>NZ_CP030037.1:4800000-8407500 GCF_015291565.1 Bradyrhizobium sp. CCBAU 51753
CAAGGTCGAGGAGATCACCGGCCTCGTCGCCGGCAACCATGTCGAGCTCGTGGTGATGGACTGCGCGCTGTCGCCGATTCAGCAGCGCAACCTCGAGAAGGCCTGGAGCACCAAAGTGCTCGACCGCACCGGCCTCATTCTGGAAATCTTCGGCCGCCGCGCCAAGACCAAGGAGGGCGCGCTGCAGGTCGAGCTCGCCCATCTCAACTACCAGCGCAGCCGCCTGGTGCGATCCTGGACCCATCTTGAGCGCCAGCGCGGCGGCTTCGGCTTCATGGGCGGCCCGGGTGAAACCCAGATCGAGGCCGACCGCCGCCTGATCGGCGATCGCATCACCAAGCTCGAGGGCGAGCTGAAGAAGGTGCAGGCGACGCGGCGGCTGCATCGCGCCGGGCGCCAGCGCGTGCCGTATCGCGTGGTGGCGCTGGTCGGCTACACCAACGCCGGCAAGTCGACCCTGTTCAACCGACTGACTCGTGCCGACGTGCAAGCCGCCGACATGCTGTTTGCGACCTTGGACCCCACCTTGCGCGCGTTGAACCTGCCGCATGGCGGCAAGGCGATGCTCTCCGACACCGTCGGCTTCATCTCCAATCTGCCGACCCAGCTCGTCGCCGCCTTCCGCGCCACGCTGGAGGAGGTGCTGGAGGCCGACATCATTCTGCACGTCCGCGACATCTCGCATGAAGATGCGGAGGCGCAGGAGCGCGACGTCGAGGCGGTGCTGCGCCAGCTCGGCATCGATACCGACGCCGATGGCGGCCAGCGCATCATCGAGGTCTGGAACAAGATCGACCGCTTCGATCCCGAGGAGCGTGACAATCTCCGCAACATCGCCGCGCGCCGGCCGCCGGAGCGGCCGTGTTTTCTGGTCTCAGCCGCGACGGGCGAGGGGATCGACCAACTGTTGACCGCGATCGAGGATCGGCTGGCGGCCAAGCGCATGACGCTCAATCTCTCGATCGACGCCTCCGACGGCGCCGGCATCAGCTGGCTACACCGCAACGCCGAGGTCCTGAACAAGGAGCTGCATGGCGAGCGCTTCGACATGACGGTGCGCGTCGACGAGACCAAACGCGACATCGTGATGAACCGGTTCGACGCCGTGCCACACCAGGCCTGAGCCGGGCATGATCCGGAAAAGTGCGAAGCGGTTTTCCGAAGAGGCCATGCCCAAAAGAAATGCGGCGCAAGCCGCATTCTCCGGAAATATGACGAAGCCGTGACATCTCACGGCGTCGGCGCGCCTGCGGCGCGACGCCGCACTTTCCGTTTGAAATCCGCGCCGCCTTGGTTCATTGCGCTTCAGAACCCAAGGCGAGGGCGATCGATGCAAGACTCCAGCGATACCATGACCCGCGACGCGCCAGTGAGCCCGACCGGCGATCTGGCCCATGAGCGCGCCCCCGAAATCGTCGAGGCGCTCAACGCAAGGGAGCCCGCGGATGCCGCAAAGCTGCTGCAGTCGCTGCCGGCGGAGCGGGCGATCGAGGTGCTCGATTTGCCCGGGCTCGACAACACCTGCGAGATCCTCGCCGAGCTGCCGACGGACGCCGCCGTGGCGTTGCTGTCCGGCGTGTCCGACGACCGCGCCGCCGACATCTTCAAGGAGCTGATCGAGCCGCTGCGCACCACGCTGCTGAACGGCCTCAATCCGGACACCCGCGCGGTCATCTCGGGCCTGCTCGCTTATCCCGAGCGCAGCGCCGGCTCGATCATGACCACTGAGTTCGTCAGCGTGCCCTCGACCTGGACCATCGCCGAGGTGCTGCATCACATCCGCATGGTCGAGCGCACCCGCGAGACCGTCTACTCGATCTTCGTGACCGATCCGGTCAAGAAGACGCTGATCCAGGCGGTGCCGCTGCGCCGCCTGATCTCCGGCGATCCACATGCCAACGTGCTGACAGCCGCGCCCGCGCGAAAACCGCTGATGATCGCGCCGGAGGCCGACCGCATGGAGGCGGCGCGGCTGATCTCCCGTTACGATTTGCTCGCGGTCGCCGTCGTCGATGGTCCCGGGCATATCCTTGGCATCGTCACGGTCGACGACGTCATCGACGCGATCGTCGAGGAATCCACCGAGGACGCCCAGAAGTTCGGCGGGATGGAAGCGATCGACGAGCCGTATCTGCGGATCGGTTTTGGCGAGATGATCAGGAAGCGCGCCGGCTGGCTGTGCGCGCTGTTCTTGTCCGAGATGCTGACCGCGACCGCGATGCAGTCGTACCAGAGCGAGCTCGAGAAGGCGATCGTGCTGACCCTGTTCATCCCGCTGATCATGAGCTCGGGCGGCAATTCCGGCTCGCAGGCAACCTCGCTATTGATCCGCTCGCTGGCGCTGCACGAGGTGCGGCTGCGCGACTGGTGGCGGGTGGCGCTGCGCGAGCTGCCGACCGGCATCGTGCTCGGCGCCATTCTCGGCGTGATCGGCATCGTCAGGATCACGCTCTGGCAGACGCTTGGACTGTTCGACTACGGCCCGCATTGGGTGCTGGTCGCCGCAACCGTCGGCGCGGCCTTGATCGGCATCGTCACCTTCGGCTCGCTGTGCGGCTCGATGCTACCGTTCATCCTCAAGCGCATCGGCTTCGATCCGGCGAGTGCGTCGGCACCGTTTGTCGCGACCTTGGTCGACGTCACCGGGCTCGTGATCTATTTCGGCGTCGCGGCGGTCATCCTGCGCGGCACGCTGCTGTAGGCCACCCTGCATCTACAAGTACACCGTCGTCCCGGCGGAAGGCCGAGACCCATAACCACCGGCCGTTGTTGTGGGCACGGTCGCAGTTCCGCATCTCGGTCGGCTTGGCGAATATGCGCGTGGAACTGACAGCAATAGCCAACCGCTAGATCACGCGGTATGGGTCCCGGCCTTCGCCGGGGCGACGGCGGTTTTTGCTTCGTTCCACAACGCGTCCATCTCCTCCAGCGTCGCGCCGTCTAGCATCCGTCCCTTCGCCGCCAGCGCCTGCTCGATATAGGCAAACCGCCGCTCGAACTTCGCATTCGTCGCCCGCAGCGCGGTCTCCGGATCGGCGTCGACATGGCGGGCGAGGTTGACGACGGCGAACATCAGGTCACCGGTCTCTGACGCGAGTTCCTCCTTGTCCTTGCTGTTGAGCGCGGCCTCGATCTCGTCGGCTTCCTCGCGGATCTTCGCCAGCACCGCGCGCGGATCGTTCCAGTCGAAGCCGACGGTGGATGCCTTGCGCTGCAATTCCATTGCGCGCGTCAGGGCAGGGAGGCCGGCCTTGACGCTGGCCAGCAGGGACGTGTGCGCCGTCTCTTCCGGCGGTCGCCGCGCCGCGCGCTCGGCCTTCTCCTCGGCCTTGATGCGCTCCCACGCACTCTTGACGCCGGCGGGCTGGATGTTGCCGTCCTTGTCGGCAAAGACATGCGGGTGACGGCGGATCATCTTTTTGGTGATCGCCTCGACCACGTCGCCGAACGCAAACGCGTTCCGCTCCTCGGCCATGCGGGCGTGGTAGACCACCTGCAGCAGGAGGTCGCCGAGCTCGTCGCGGAGGTCGTCAAAATCGCCGCGGGTGATCGCGTCCGCCACCTCATAGGCCTCCTCGATCGTGTAAGGCGCGATGGTCGCAAAATCCTGTTCGAGGTCCCAGGGACAGCCGGTCACCGGCGTGCGCAGCGCGGCCATGATCTCGATAAGGCGGGAAATGTCGCGGGAAGGGGTCATCGGGCACCGGTTTATGAGGGTGTTGGTGTTATGCCAAAACGAGCGAGCCGATCCCAGCCAAAGGCGCTGAACTCGCCGTGATGTCCACCGATTGGCCATCGCGCCCGGGGGTGCTAAAGCGCGCTCCATGACCGATCAGATCAATTCCGACACCGCGCTGGTGCTGTTCTCCGGCGGCCAGGATTCCACCACCTGCCTCGCCTGGGCCTTGCAGCGCTTCGCCCGCGTCGAAATGCTCGGCTTCACCTATGGCCAGCGCCATGCGATCGAGCTCGACTGCCGCGACCGATTGCTGTCAGGCATCCGCGCGCTACGGCCGGACTGGGCGGCGAAACTGGGCGACAGCCACACCATCGCGATCCCGACGCTGGCGGAGATTTCCGACACCGCGCTGACCCGCGACGTCGCCATCGAAATGGGCGCCGACGGCTTGCCGAACACCTTCGTGCCGGGCCGCAACCTGGTGTTTTTGACTTTCGCGGCGGCGCTCGCCTACCGGCGCGGCATCCGCCACATCATCGGCGGCATGTGCGAGACCGATTACTCCGGCTATCCGGATTGCCGCGACGAGACCATCAAGGCGCTGCAGTCGGCGCTCAACCTCGGCATGGCGAAAAACTTCGAGCTGCACACGCCGCTGATGTGGCTCGACAAGGCCGCGACCTGGCGGCTCGCGCATGACCTCAGCGGGGCGGGGCTGGTCGACCTGATCCGCGAACATTCCCACACCTGCTATCTCGGCGAACGCGGCGCGCAGCACGATTGGGGTTTTGGCTGCGGCGAATGCCCGGCCTGCAGCCTGCGCGCCAAGGGCTGGCGGGAGTATGTGGCGCAGGGCGGTCGCTGATCCATGTGGCGTCGCGGTCTCTCGGTTCAACAATAACCGTCATCCTGAGGTGCGAGCCTTGCAGCGCATTTGCGCTGCTGGGCGAGCCTCGAAGGATGAATCGGCCCGGCTGGTGCCCGTCGATCCTTCGAGGCTCGCCGAAGAGGCTCGCGCCTCCAGCGGCAAAGGCGAAGCCTTTGCGCGGGGATGACGGGCCTGAGCGCTTTCGCGGGGGGTGAAGCGGCGCGCGCGACGCGATCACTCGAAATCCGCCGGCGTCAGCTCGATCGGCTTGCCGTGCGGGGTGCGGTCGGCGGCGTGGTCCCAGGCGTTGCGGTAGCGGCGCAGCGCGTCCGGGGTCGTGACGCCCTTGGCCGCCACGAGATGCTCGAGCGTCGCCAGCCAGTGCAGATAATAGGTCTCGCCGGTGTCGGGATCGCCGGCGGCCTGCGCGCGCTTGATCTGGTCGGCCAGCGCTGCGGCCCATTCCGGCCAAGTGAACACGCCGCGGTCGTGCAGGGTGAGCGCCATGGCAAAGGCCTGCGCTTCCCAGGGTGCGCGGAACACCGGGCCGTCGTCGTCGCGCGGAATGCTGGCGATGGCGCTGGTGGCGCGAGCGGCCGCGGAGGCGTCCATCAGGCCGGCTCCAGATACGGCTCGAAGGCGTCGATCGACACCTTGATCGTCGGGTCGGTGTCCGGCCCCCACAGCTCGCGTCCGTCGAACACGACGGTGTACAGCCATTGCGGATGCTCGCCGGCATCATTGGCGGCCGTATCGGGAAACACGTGACAGCCATGATCGCGCTCGACCACGCCGACATGCCCGCGCACATAGCGCGGCAGCCGCGTGTGGGTGGCGGGATGGATGTTCTTCGCCCGCACCCGGTCGCCCGGCTTGAATTTCGCGGCCGCCGGCGCGGTGCGGCCGAACTTGCCGCGCACCATGACGCGCTCGACGTCGGCGACCGAGAACTTGCCATGCTTGAGCGACTTCGCCGGCGCCACCGCATGTCCGGCGGTAACGTCCTCCGGCGCGACATAACCCTTGGCAAGCAGCAGGTCTTCGAGCCCGAGCAGCCATTTCTTGTAATACGAGCTCGAGAGATAAACGTGCGGGGGCAGGGACTCCCGATAGAACCGCGACGCGTCGATGTTGAAGGCGCCGGCCGCGCCCATCGCGCGCACCATCGCCAGCACCCGCGATTCCCATTCCTGGTGGAACATCGGCTCGTTCGGCTCGGGCTCGACCTTGCCGAAGCCGTCCATGCCGCCCATGTCGTGCACGCCGTTCACGACGGGGCTCCCGGCGTCTTCGGGAATCCGGTGCCGATCATGGAGTCGCGCGTCACGAGCTCAGCGAGTTGGTCCTCGCTCCAGCCCTCGGTGCCGGCGGGGCGCATCGGCAGCACCAGGAAGCGGGTTTCCGCGGTCGAATCCCAGACCCGGATTTCGGTCTGCGTCGGCAGGCTGACGCCGAAATCGGCCAGCACGCCGCGCGGATCCTTAACCGCGCGCGAGCGATACGGCGCCGCCTTGTACCAGACCGGCGGCAGCCCGAGCATTTCCCAGGGATAACAGGAGCACAGAGTGCACACGACCATGTTGTGGCGATTGGGCGTGTTCTCGACGGCGACCAGATGATCGCCGACGCGGCTGACATGGCCGAGCGTGCCGACCGCCTTGCTGGCATCGTCGAGCAACGCCTGCTTGAAGGCGGGATCGCTCCACGCCTTGGCGACGACGCGGGCGCCGTTATGCGGGCCGATCTTGGTCTCGTAGGCCTGCACGATGGCGTCGAGCGCGGCCGGCTCGAAATAGCCCTTTTCGCTCAGGATCGATTCCAGCGCGCGGACGCGCAGCTCCATTTCCGACAGCTCGGAATGGTCGTGATCGTGATGATGATGGTCGTGATCATGGTCGGTCATGGCGACAGGATAGGCGAACTGGCCGTGCTATGTCGAGGCGAGCGATTGCCCGGCATTTGACACAACAACGCGAGCAGGGAGGTATTCGGTGGCTGACTTCGTGACGATCGAGAAGGGCCTCGGGCCCGAGGGCCGCATCGCGGTGGTGCGGTTCGACCGCGGTGACGGAATCAACGCGCTGTCGCCGGAGGCGTTGCGGCAATTGACCGACGCCGCGCGCAGTTTCGAGGACGACGGCGGAACCTCCGTCGTCGTGCTGACCGGCGGCGCCAAATCCTTCAGCGCCGGCTTCGACCTCAAGGATGCCGAAGGCCGCTCGCGCCAGACCATGGACATGGGCACGCTGCGCCGGCACCTAAAGCTCGGGCCGCGGCTGACGCGAGCCTGGCAGGAGATGGAGCAGGTCACGATCGGCGCCATCGAGGGCTTTTGCGTCGGCGGCGGCGTGGCGCTCGCGGTCGCGCTGGACTTTCGCGTCATGGCGCGCGACGCCCACATGCGGGTGCCGGAGATCGCGCTTGGCATGAACATGAGCTGGCAGAGCGTGCCACGCATGCTGCATCTGATGGGACCGGCCCGCACCAAGCAGGCGGTGATCCTGGCCGACGACCGCATTTCCGCCGCCGACGCCTACGAATGGGGCCTGGTGGAGCAGGTGGCCGATCCCGGCAAATCCTACGAGGCCGCGATGGCGCTCGCCACCAAGATCGCGGCGCAACCGCCGATCTCGGTGGCCATGACGAAACTGACGGTCAACCGGCTGGCGCACGCGCTTGACGACCTCGCCGGCCATATGGACCTCGACCAGTTCGCACTGGCGAGTCTCACCGAGGACCACAAGGAGGGCGTGGCGGCGTTCCTGCAACGACGAAAGCCGCGGTTTCGGGGACGCTGATGCCGGCTGCAGGCGCCTCGCAGCCGCCGTCAGGGCCATCGCGTCGTCGGGGCGGTCGCCGACCCCTTGCTCAATCCCGCCGCGAAAGCCAAAATCAAGCTGCCGCGCGGTGGATATTGACCGGCTACTCTTTTCGAAGAGGGTGAGGCAATGACATCTTTCGAGCCGTTCCTGAAATCGGACGCCAGGTTTCGCGCCCACACGATGCCGGAGCTTGGCCTTTCCACAGCAGACAACAATCGCAATTTCTTTGTGTCTCAGCTGGCGCTGATGGTGGACGAAACCTACGCCATACTGCTGCGAGATCCCCCGGCTCCCCGACTTCTGAGGTTTTCACCGCTGGGTGGGATAGATCAGCGCTCTTTGAATCAGACGTTGGATTCAGTTGTCAACGTAACCTCCGACAACATCGGAGTTGCAGACATCAAGTTCAAGCAAAACCACGGCTTGGGCACCGTATATGAGATTACGACCAAGGCGCGCTCAGGTGTTGCGCTGATCGAAGCGCACCAGCTCACAGGAGCCTCCTTGGCAAGTCTTCGTGTGACCGTCGTGCCTAAAGCCGCCGAACAAGGACAGGGACAGGGACAAGCCGGACCAAACATTGACGTGGACGTGTTGGCGAGCCTGAAGGACTTCTATTCAGGATTCAGGGAGGGCCTTGCCCTTAACACCAAGGATAGCCTCAAGATCCTAGAGGCAAAAATGCGAGCTTACGCGGTTGCAACCCACGGCGCCAGCGATGCGGCCATGAACGCCGCATTCTTCGAGGGTTTCGTCGAGGGGCTCAAGGAGTCGATGGACGGCTTCATCGACATGTTCAAAGGCGTCGGAAAGTTCGTGTTCGACTCGAAATTCCGCGAAGAAATCCAACAACGAGCGGCCGAACTCATTCAGCCCTGGATTGAAGCGATGATTACTGCCCGGGGTAATCCGCGCCAATTTATCGCGCCGATCCTTGTCAGGGCCAAGGCCATCGGACTCGCCGTTGGCGATGAAGTCGGAAAGGAAGCCAACGAAAAGCTGGCGACGATGACGCCACTTGACCTGGCCAAATTTTCGGGCCGCGTCCTGGGGATTGCCGCATTCGAAGTGATTACGACGATCATTACCGAGTTAATTGGGTTTGGGGTTGTACAGGGATTGCGGTGGATCGAGGAAGGTGGCGGCGTTGTTGCCAGACTGGCGCCGCGATTAAAGGGAATCCTGTCAGCATCTGAAGAACTCAAGACCTTCTTGCGCGGAAAATTCGGCAAGGTCGTCGAGACAGCAGAGGAAGCCGAAAGAGGCTCAATGGCCGGCGGGAGAGGGGCTACTGCAGCAGCGAAAAATACTGCAAGAGCGCGATTCATCGAGGGCATGAGGCGTCCGCCACCGCATTTTTCCGATGCCGAAGTGTTGCAATTGGAAAAAGAAATCGCGGAGAAGATGGAGAAAGTCGGCGTGCCCAAGGAACATATCGGCGGCAAAGATTACAACCACCGAAGCGGCAAGAGGTCAGCTTTTCATCCAGGTGGCAACGAACGTGGCGGATGCAGAACAGGTGACGGGATTTGGGTGGAGGGAAATGTTCGGGAGCAGTGGCCGGGATTCGAGGAATGGGAGACGGCGAGTAGGGACACCAAACTCGAGACCATCATCGCGCATGAGTACCTTGAGATGAAAGTACATTCGTCCGGGGTTCCCATGCCGTCGGAGACCGGAACAATAGAGTACCAGCACGCTCATAACCTTTCAGTCCAACTCGCCAATGCGAGTGAGCTGAAAATCTCGCCGGAGGCCCGAAAGTTGCTGGTGGCGATGCGAAATAAATGGAATCTCGACACCGTCTATTTGCCTCCTGGTGTTAATCCCCGGTTGCCTCTCAAGCCTTAATTGTCGTTGCTGCCCGCCCCGGTCAGCGCGGTCGCGTCTTATCGGCTCGCCAATAAGCCAGCGGCTCTAATTTTGGTCCCAGGTCGGCTGGGAGAAGCGGGTCTCTCGTTACAGCGCAGCTTGCGTCCGAATTAGGCTGGGGCTCACCGAACTAGATTAGGTCGGTCACCGCGCTAGGTGAGAACTCGTTCTTCTCCATGTCTAATTCGCATAAGGTATATTATGGAATATTTATATCTACAATTGGATCAGTTATTTAGTGGGAATTCTTCGCAGGCCCTGGCAACTCGACCCCGTGACCGGGCTGCTTCCGAAACTATGCGGTCCACCGCCAGCCGCCTCGGCTGAAAGCCGATATTGCCGCGGCGTGCGGACGCTGCAATAAGCGCGGCCGTATGCAGAGATCGCTGGTGACCCCACGGCGTCAGGTCCGTATAGGATTGGCATCTCAGAACAACAACAAGCCTCGAGGGAGACCACCAATGAGCTTTTCACGACGCACGCTGCTGAAGGCCACCGCCGCTTCCGCCGTCCTCGGCGGCGTCGGCGCACCTTATGTGGCGCGCGCCCAGACCGCCGAGTTCTCCTACAAGTACGCCAACAATCTCCCGGATGGCCATCCGATGAACGTACGTGCCAAGGAGATGGCCGCGGCGATCAAGGCCGAGACCAACGGCAAGTTCGACCTGCAGATCTTTCCGAACAACCAGCTCGGTTCCGACACCGACATGCTGAGCCAGATCCGCTCCGGCGGCGTCGAGTTCTTCACGCTGTCCGGCCTGATCCTGGCGACCCTGGTTCCGGCGGCCTCCATCAACGGCATCGGCTTCGCGTTCCCGGATTACGACACGGTCTGGAAGGCCATGGATGGCGGCCTGGGGGCCTATGTCCGCGGCGAGATCAAGAAGGCCGGCCTCGAGGTGATGGACAAGATCTGGGACAACGGCTTCCGTCAGACCACGTCGTCGACCAAGCCGATCAACGGCCCGGACGATTTCAAGGGCTTCAAGATTCGCGTGCCGGTGTCGCCGCTGTGGACCTCGATGTTCAAGGCGTTCGATGCGTCGCCCGCCTCGATCAATTTCAGCGAGGTCTATTCGGCGCTGCAGACCAAGATCGTCGAGGGCCAGGAGAACCCGTTGGCGATCATCTCGACCGCCAAGCTCTACGAGGTGCAGAAGTTCTGCTCGCTGACCAACCATATGTGGGACGGCTTCTGGTTCCTGATGAACCGCCGGGCGTGGGAAAAATTGCCGGAGGATGTCCGCGCCGTCGTCGCCAAGAACATCAACGCCGCGGCCGTCAACGAGCGCGCCGACGTTGCCAAGCTGAATGCCGGCCTGCAGCAGGAACTGGCCGGCAAGGGCCTGACCTTCAACCAGCCCACCGTGGCGCCGTTCCGCGAGAAGCTGAAGGCGGCCGGCTTCTACGCCGAATGGAAGGGCAAGTATGGCGAGCAGGCCTGGGACCTGCTGGAGAAGTCCGTCGGCAAGCTGTCGTAACGCATCAAAGCAAGAAGCCTGAGTGCAGGGGGCCGTATGGCTCATGCCGAATTGACCGAAGTCGCGGCCGGCGAGGTGAATCAGCCCCCTCGCCGCCGCTCGTTCCTGGTCGCGCTGGAATCGCTGCTCGGAACGCTGGTCGAGATTCCCGCGGCGGTGCTCGTCGTCGCCGAGATCGTCATCCTGTTTGCCGGCGTGGTCGCGCGCTACGTGCTGCACCAGCCGCTGATCTGGTCGGACGAACTGGCGTCGATCCTGTTCCTGTGGCTGGCGATGCTGGGGGCGGCCGTCGCATTCCGCCGCGCCGAGCACATGCGGATGACCGCGGTCGTCGCCAACGCGCGGCCTGCGATGCGCGCCTATCTGGATCTGGTGGCGACCTGCGCGGCGCTGGCGTTCCTCGTGATGATCGCCTGGCCGTCCTGGGAATACGTCTATGAGGAAAGCTACATCACCACGCCGGCGCTGCAGATCCTCAACAGCTGGCGCGCGGCGGCGCTCCCGGTCGGCATCGCGCTGATGGCGTTGTTTTCGCTGTTGCGGCTGGTTCGGGCCGGCAATGTCAGGACGGTGCTGGCAGCGATCGCCTCGGTCGCGGCCATCATCGCCGCCTTCTGGCTGCTCAAGGGCGCGCTGAAGCCGCTCGGCAACCTCAATCTGATCATTTTCTTCGTCGGCGTGGCGGGTTTCTGCGTCTTCGCCGGCGTCCCGATCGCGTTCGGCTTCGGGCTCGCCACCTACGGCTATCTGGCGCTGACCACCAGCACGCCATTGATGGTGCTGGTCGGGCGCATGGATGAAGGCATGAGCCACCTGATCCTGTTGTCGGTGCCGCTGTTCGTGTTCCTCGGGCTCCTGATCGAGATGACGGGAATGGCGCGGGCGATGGTGGCGTTCCTGGCCAGCCTGCTGGGCCATGTCCGCGGCGGGCTGCATTATGTGCTGGTCGGCGCGATGTACCTCGTGTCAGGCATTTCCGGATCGAAGGCGGCCGACATGGCCGCTGTTGCACCGGTGCTGTTTCCGGAGATGAAGGCGCGCGGCGCGAAGCCCGGCGACCTCGTCGCCCTGCTCGCCGCGACCGGCGCGCAGACCGAAACCATCCCGCCGTCGCTCGTCCTGATCACGATCGGCTCGGTCACCGGCGTGTCGATCGCGGCGCTGTTCACCGGCGGCCTGTTGCCCGGCGTGGTGCTGGCGATCACGCTGTCGGCGCTGGTGTGGTGGCGCTATCGCGGTGAGAATTTGGGCCATGTGACGCGGGCCAGCGGCGCCGAGATCTTCAAGGCGCTGATCGTCGCCCTGCCCGCGCTGGCCTTGCCTTTCGTGATCCGTTACGCCGTGGTCGAGGGCATTGCGACCGCGACCGAGGTCTCCACGATCGGCATCGTGTACGCCTTCATCGTCGGCTTCTTCATCTACGGGCTGTTGATCTACCGCAATTTCGACTGGCGGCGGATCGTTCCGATGCTGGTGGAAACCGCCTCGCTTTCGGGCGCGATCCTGCTGATCATCGGCGCCGCCACCGGCATGGCCTGGGGCCTGACCCAGTCCGGCTTTTCGCGCGCGCTGGCTGCGGCGATGACCGGCCTGCCCGGCGGCTCCGCCAGCTTCATCGCGGTCTCGATCCTGGCCTTCGTGATCCTGGGCAGTGTGCTGGAGGGCATCCCGGCGATCGTGCTGTTCGGACCGCTGCTGTTTCCGATCGCCCGGGCGGTCGGCGTCCACGAGGTGCACTACGCCATGATCATCATCCTGGCGATGGGCATCGGATTGTTCGCGCCGCCGTTCGGGGTCGGCTATTATGCCGCCTGCGCCATCGGGCGCGTCGATCCGGCCGAGGGTATCCGGCCGATCTGGGGTTACATGCTGGCGCTGCTGATCGGCCTGGTCATCGTCGCCATCTTCCCCTGGATCTCGATCGGCTTCCTGTAAGAACCTTGGGATGGGCCACATGAGTGCAGCTCAAAACCAGTACGCGATCGGGTTGGACAAGACGCCGGCCAACTACGTGCCGCTGACGCCGCTGAGCTTCCTGGCGCGCTCGGCCGCGGTCTATCCCGACCATGTCAGCACGGTCTATGAAGGCCGCAGCTTCACCTGGAGAGAGATGTATGAGCGCTGCAAGCGCTTTGCGTCGTATCTGGCCGGCCGCGGCATCGGCCACGGCGACACCGTCGCGGCGATGCTGCCGAACATCCCGGCGATGAACGAGCTGCATTTCGCGGTGCCGATGACCGGCGCGGTGCTGAATGCGCTCAACATCCGGCTCGATGCGCCATCGATCGCGTTCCAGCTCGACCATGGCGGCGCCAAGATCATCCTCGTCGACCCGGAATTTTCCGGCGTGATCGCAGAAGCCCTGACCTTGATGGAGGGCGCAAAGCCGTTCGTGATCGACGTCGATGATGCGGCGTTTGCCGGCGGCAAGCGGATCGGCGAAATCGAGTATGAGGCAGCCGTCGCGCAGGGCGATCCTTTGTTTGTCGAGCGGCCGCCGGCCGACGAATGGGATGCGATCGCGCTGAGCTATACCTCCGGCACGACGGGTAACCCGAAGGGCGTGGTGACGCATCATCGCGGCGCCTATCTCAACGCCGTCAGCAACATCCTTGCCGGCAATCTCGGCCAGCATCCAGTCTATCTCTGGACGCTGCCGATGTTTCATTGCAACGGCTGGTGCTTTCCCTGGACCATCGCGGCGGCTGCCGGCGTCAATGTCTGCCTGCGCAAGGTCGACCCGGCGAAGATCTTTGAGCTGATCCCGAAGCACGGCGTCACCCACATGTGCGGCGCGCCGATCGTCTACAACACGCTGATCAATGCGCCTGACGCGCCGAAGGGCGGCAAGGCGAAGCCGGTCGTCGGTCTGATCGCGGGCGCGGCGCCGCCGGTCGCCGTGCTCGAAGGCGCCGAGCGCATCGGTGTCAAGCTGACCCATGTCTACGGCCTGACCGAGGTCTATGGCCCCGCCTCGGTCTGCGCCGAGCAGCCGGGCTGGGACGAACTGTCGGCCGACCAGCGCGCGCAGCTGAAGCGACGCCAGGGCGTCTCCTATCCGCTGCAGGAAGGCGTCACGGTGCTCGATCCGGAAACCATGCGCGAGGTGCCGCGCGATGGCGAGACCATCGGCGAGGTCATGTTCCGCGGCAACATCGTGATGAAGGGCTATCTGAAGAACGAGAAGGCGACCCAGGAAGCGTTTGCCGGCGGCTGGTTTCACACCGGCGATCTCGGCGTGCTCGACGAGCACGGCTACGTCATCATCAAGGATCGCTCCAAGGACATCATCATCTCCGGCGGCGAGAACGTCTCATCGGTCGAGGTCGAGGACATCCTCTACAAGCACCCGGCCGTGCTGTTCGCGGCGGTGGTGGCAAAGCCGGACCCGAAATGGGGCGAGGTGCCCTGCGCCTTCCTCGAATTGAAGGACGGCGCGAAGGCAACCGAGGCCGAGATCATCGCCTATTGCCGCGAGCACATGTCGGGCTTCAAGACCCCGAAATCGGTAGTGTTCGGCGTGATCCCGAAGACATCCACCGGCAAGATCCAGAAATTCCTGCTGCGCAATCAGGTCGGCTCCGCCAAGGCGATCTCGGCCTGAAGCAAGGCTCCACATGCTCGCTGTCGTCCCGGGGCTTGACCCGGGACCCATAACCACGAATGCCAATTGTGTTGCTGCGCTGGGGCGACAGCTTACCTCAACACCAAAGCCTGTGGTTATGGGTCCTGCTTTCGCACTACGGCATGCACACATCTGGTGCGAGGACTTACAGGTCAGGAAGGCACCACCGGATGTGAGCAACCGGGGACATGGGTAACAGTTCAGACCGACGACATAGGTAACACAATTCTCGTTTCGTTCAGGTCTGTTGTTGTTGAGGCTGTGGACCCTGAGGGCAACGCGCAGCGTTGTCCTCAAGTCCACAGCCTTTTGTCTTTCGTTTGGGTCTGCGGAGCAGGTCGCCCCGGTGGGCGATCGTGCCGAGCACGATCGGACCATAGCTGACGGTCCAGCCGTCCTGGTTCTCGGCCAACCCAACGGGTTCGCCGATCAACGCTTCGCTGATGTAGATCGTGTTGCCCAGCCACTTGATCTCTCCGTTGTGCCGGACGGAACGGACGTCCTGGTCGTGGTATTCCGGTTGGCGCAAGACGCCGTCGAAGCGGCGTGGGGAGGCCTGATAACGGTCGGCAGGCGTAGCATTGTCGAGCGACTGGTGCGGCCGCTCCTCGTTGTAGAGGTGCTGGAAGCTGTGCAGACGCTTGAGCTGCTCGCGCATGGTACGAGCCGGCGGATTGGCAACGTCTTGCAGCAGGGTCAGATGCATGCGCTCATGGCGCCCGTTCTGCTGAGGTTTGCCCGGTGCAATGCGCTCCGGCGTCACGCCGGCTTTGATCAGCTTGACCGACAGCCGCGACAATCCTCCGGCGCCGCGCGAAGCAAACGGCGAGCCGTTGTCCGAGCGCATGGCGTGCGGCAATCCAAACTCCCGGAACGCCGCGTCCAGCACCGGCCAGACATGATTGGTATCGGTGCGTGCCAGAGCCTGGCAGCGCAGCAGATAGCGGCTGTAGGCATCGGTGATCGTCAGCGGTTCGCAGCGCATGCCGTCCCCGGTCAGGAACCAGCCCTTGAAGTCGATGCACCACACGTCGTTGGCCGCCTCGCAACCGGCAAAGGGCGCGCTCGAAGGCGGGCCGCGCCGGCGCAGCTTGCGCTTCACGGTCAGGCCCTCTCGGTCGAACAGCTCGCCTATCGTGCTTGCGGCAGGCCAGGCCGTCCGAGGGGACTTCCGTTCGAGAAAGGCCAGCACCTTGATCGGCCCCCAGGTCGGATGCGCCCGACGCACCTCAAGGCAACGCTCGGCAATCTTCTCGGCAATGCTGTGCGGACGATGCAGCGGAGCTCGCGAACGATCGAACAGTCCGGCCGCACCTTCTTCCTCGAACCGTGCAAGCCATTTGTAGCCCACCCGACGGCTCACGCCGAACCGCCGGCACACCGCCGCAAATGATTCATCGTGCCTTTGCGCCACGACCACAAAACGCATCCGCTCATCCACAGCACAGGTCTCCATCCACCCCATCGGCAAGCTCCTCCTTGCCGATCAGTTGACCTGTTACCTATGTCGCCGGTCTATTCTGTTACCTATGTAGCCGGTTAGGACCGATGGGTTCCCTCCCCCCTTCGGGGGAGGGTTAGGGAGAGGGGTAAGCCGCGCGGGCGGTGTCTGTGGCTTACCCCTCGCTCCAACTCTCCCCCGCAAGGGGGGAGAGAGCCCTCCCACCTCCCGTGCCGCCTTAAGCAAGATCGGCTGAGTGATGTGCATGCCGTAGCGCTTTCGCAGGGACGACAGCGTGTGTTGGGCGAGGCGTTCAGTTCTCCGCGAGGCGGCCGAGCAGATCGTACAGCAGCTGCTTCTGTTCGGCATCGAGCCGCGCCAGCGTTTTGGCCGTGCATGCGATCTCGATCGGGATCAACTGCTCGACCAGCGCAACGCCGGCGGCGGTCAGGTCGATCAGCACCAGCCGCTTGTCGGTCGGATCACGCCGCGTTGCGACCAGCCGCCGCTTCTTCAGCCGCAGCACCACGTCGCGGATGTTGGCCGGCTCCATCGCGACGAGCCGGCCCAGCAGGTTCTGCGACAGCGCCCCGCGCTCATAGAGCCGCGCCAGTGTCGCGAATTGCGGCGCCGTCAGATCGTGCGAGCCGATCTGCTCGACCAGATTGGACGAAGCGCGCTGATAGGCGCGGCGCAGCAGGAAGCCGACCTGGTCCTCCAGCCGGTAATCTGGCGCCAGCCGCTTGACCGGCGCTGCCGGCTTAGTCGACGTTCTCGGCATCGCGATACATCACCTTGTGGCGCGTGGTCGAAACCCATTCGTCGATCTGGGCCTCGGTCATATAATGCGAGGCGTCGAACCTGTTCCAGTTGCTGATGTCTGACAGGCTCTTCTTCCAGCGCTTGTACGGCGGCTTCGCCGGCGGACCGAAGCACATGATGTCGAGCACCGACAGCTCCTCGGGGATGCCGAGCAGCGGCTTCATCGCCTGCTGCGCCTTCTCCTGCCCGATCGCAGTCACCCACCAGACATTGTAACCGAGTGCAGCCGCAGCGAGGTGCGCCGACATCGTCGCCGCCGCCACGCTCTGCAGCAGGATGCGCTCAGCATTCTCCTTGTACATCTTGTCGAGCTCGGAGCCGTCGTTGAGCACCGGAAACGCTCTGACCCAGCGAAAATCGCTGGCGACGACGATGAAGCCGGGCGCCGAGGCCAGGCCGCGATAGTCGGGCGTCGGAAACTTCATCTTGAGCTTGGCGCGCGCCACCTGCTCCTCGCGAAAATACTCGGTGATCCGGTTCTTCAGGTCCTGGTCGGTGACCGCGATAAAGTGCCAGGGCTGGGCATTGGCGCCGGACGGCGCGTGCCGCGCGGCCTCCAGGATCATGTCGTAATGCTCCGCCGGCATCACGTAGCTGGAATCGAACGCCCGCGTCGTCAGGCGGTTCTTCACGACGTCCATCAGGGCGTCATATCGCGTGCGGTCGGTGTAATCGCGCGTTGCCGTGGCTTCGGCCATCAGGTCCTTCCGATATTGTTATGATCATAACGATATCCGAATCGCGCGAAAGGTCAATGCGCAAGCGTGTGATCGCTGGCACGGCGAACGTGCGGCGGCGGACGGGTGCGGTCCGACCGAAGGAAATGTCGTGATTGGGAAGTGTCAGCCCGCCTGATCGAGCGTCAGGCGCATGCCGTCATAGGCCGGGATCACGCCGGGCGGCAGCTTGTGCCGCAGCACCTCGTAGTCGAGGTCGGAATGCATATTGGTGAGGACCGCGCGCTTCGGCTTGAAGCGCTCGATCCACGACAGCGCGTCGGCCACGCTGAAGTGGCTGGGATGCGGCGCATAGCGCAGGCCGTCGACGATCCAGAGGTCGAGATCCCTCAGCGCCTGCCAGCTCTCCTCCGGAATGTCGTGCAGGTCGGGCGTGTAGGCGGAATCGCCGATGCGGTAACCGAGCGCGGGAATCCGGCCATGCTGCACCAGGAAGGCCTCGAGCTTCAGCGCGCCGCCCTTCCCTTCGACCGTGTGGCTCTCGCCGGCCTCGATCGAATGCCGCGTCAGGATCGGCGGATAATCGCTGCCTTCCGGCGAGATGAAGCAATATGAGAACCGCGCCATGATGTCCTTGGCGGTGGACATGTTGAAATAGACCGGGATGCGGCGGCGCTGGTGCATCACGACGGAGCGCAAATCGTCGATACCGTGAGTCTGGTCGGCGTGCTCATGGGTCAGGAACACCGCGTCGATATGCTCGACATCGGCGTCGATCAGCTGCTCGCGCAGGTCCGGCGAGGTGTCGATTACGACGCGCGTGGTGCCCTGCGCCGTGGTGCGCTCGGCCATGATCGAGCAGCGGCGGCGCCGGTTCTTGGGATTGCCGGGATCGCAGGCGCCCCAGCCGAGCGCCGGGCGCGGCACGCCGGCGGAAGAGCCGCAGCCCAGAATTGTCAGTGTCAGCGTCATGCAGCAACCTTCGGCGCCGGCACTTTTGAGAACAGCCGGAAGAAGTTTTCGCTGGTCTGCCGCGAAATCTCGTCGAGCGAGACGCCGCGGGTCTCCGCCAGCACCCTGGCGACCTCGACGACATAGGCCGGCTCGTTGCGCTTGCCGCGGAATTTGCCGGGCGCGAGATACGGCGCGTCGGTCTCGACCATGATGCGGTCGGCCGGCAGTTCGGCCGCCAGCGCGCGCAGGGCCTCCGACTTCTTGAACGTGATGATGCCGGTGAACGAGATCAACAGCCCGAGCGCGATCGCTTTCATGGCGAGCTCGCGGCCGCCGGTGTAGCAGTGCAGCACGGCCTTGAACGGTCCCTTCGCGACCTCGTCCTCGAGGATGCGCCCGCAATCCTCGTCGGCCTCGCGGGTATGGATCACCAGCGGCAGTCCGGTCGCGCGCGCCGCGGCGATGTGAGCGCGAAAGCCGCGCTCCTGCGCCTCGCGCGAACCATGCTGATAGAAATAGTCGAGCCCCGCCTCGCCGAGCGCCACGACCTTCGGATGTTTGGTCAGCTCGATCAACTCGCTGGCGGGAATGCCGTCCTCTTCATCGGCATGATGCGGATGGGTGCCGACGGAGCAATAGACGTCGGGAAACCGCTCGGTGATTGCAAGCAGCCCGTCGAGCCGCTTGACCCGGGTCGAGATCGTGACCATGCGGCCGATGCCGGCCGCGTTGGCGCGGCCGACGATGCCGTCGAGATCGTCGGCAAAGTCGGGAAAATCGAGATGGCAGTGACTGTCGACCAGCATGATGTCCGAACCGCTCACTCGCTCTTCGGTTCCACGTAACGCGGGAACACACCAACGGGCGCCGGCAACAGCGTCCCCGGCTTGATCCGCTCCGCGAGCGCGGCAAACTGCCGAGCGTCCGCGGCAACACCGAGGCTGTCGAGCATCTTGGCGCAAGATTCCGGCATCACCGCCTGCGCCATGATCGCGATCTGGCGCACGACTTCGGCGGTGACGTACAGCACCGTCTTCTGACGCGCGGGATCGGTCTTCGCCAGCGCCCACGGCGCCTCGCCGGCAAAGTAGCGGTTGGCCTCGGCGACCACGGCCCAGACCGTGTTGAGCCATTGATGGATCTGCTGAGTCGCCATCGCGGTCCGCGAAGTCTCCAGCATGGCGTCGGCCTGCGCCAGGATCGCCTTGTCGTTGTCGCTGAACTCGCCCGGCTCGGGCAGCACGCCGCCAAGCTGTTTTGCAATCATCGACAGCGAGCGCTGCGCCAGATTGCCGAAATCATTGGCGAGATCGGCGTTGATGCGCGCGACAATGGCCTCGTGGTTGTAGTTGCCGTCCTGGCCGAACGGCACCTCGCGCAGGAAGAAGTAGCGCACCTGGTCGACGCCGTACTGGTCGGCGAGATTGAAGGGGTCGACGACGTTGCCGACCGACTTCGACATCTTCTCGCCCCTGCTGAACAGGAAGCCGTGGGCGTAGACCCGCTTCTGCACGGGAATCCCGGCCGAGAGCAGGAAGGCCGGCCAGTACACCGCGTGGAAGCGGATGATGTCCTTGCCGATGATGTGCACGTCCGCCGGCCAGTAGCGCCAATTCGCGTCGCTCTCGTCCGGATAGCCGACGCCGGTGATGTAGTTGGTCAGCGCATCGACCCACACATACATCACGTGCTCGGGATCGTTGGGGACCTTGACGCCCCAGTCGAAGGTGGTGCGCGAGATCGAGAGGTCCTTCAGCCCGCCGCGCACGAAGCTCATCACCTCGTTGCGGCGCGAATCCGGCCCGATGAAATCGGGCTGGCTCTCATAGAGCTGCAGCAGCTTGTCCTGGTAGGCGGACAATCTGAAGAAGTAGCTCTTTTCCTCGACCCATTCCACCGGCGTGCCCTGCGGGCCGCGACGGACGTTGTCCTCGCCGACGGTGGTTTCTTCCTCGGCGTAGTAGGCCTCGTCGCGCACCGAGTACCAGCCTGCATAGATGTCGATGTAGATATCGCCGTTCTGCTGCATGCGATTCCAGATCGACTGCACCGACCTGTGGTGCGCCGGCTCCGAGGTGCGGATGAAGCGGTCGAACGAGACGTTGAGCCGTTCATCCATTTCCCTGAAGCGCGCGGCGTTGCGGGTCGCAAGTGCTTCCGGGCTCATGCCCTCGCCCTGCGCGGTCTGGATCATCTTCTGGCCATGCTCGTCGGTGCCGGTCAGGAAGAACACGTCCTTGCCGTCGAGCCGCTGGAAGCGCGCCAGCGCGTCGGTCGCGATCGCCTCATAGGCGTGGCCGATATGCGGCTGGCCGTTCGGATAGGCGATCGCCGTCGTGATGTAGAAGACGTTGCCGCGATCTGCGGCCGGTGCGGCTATAGGCGCAGACGCAGGAGCAACGGCGGCTGGCTTGGGCTGCTTCGGCGCACGGGCCGGCTTTGGCGCCTTGCTGGCTGCCGGGGCTTTCGGTGCCTCTGGGGCCGGCGGTACCGGAGCGACAGCCTTTGCAGCCGCGGCCCTGGGCGCCGATTTGGTGGCCTTCTTCGCTGCCTTGTTTACTGTCTTCTTGGCCGCTTTCTTCGCGCCCGCTTTCTTGACGGTCTTTTTGGCAGCCTTCTTCGCCTTGTTGGCGACGCGCTTGCCCTTCTTGGCGGCGCGCGACTTGGCCGCAGCCTTCTTCCCGCTTGCGCGAGCGGGCGCCGCCTTCTTCGTCTTCTTCGCCTTCTTCTTCGACGATTTCTTCCTAGCGGTCGCCACCACAAAATCCTCTGTAGGTCGAAACGGGAATGTCGGGAGTGTTGTCAGACGGAGCGTCTATCGGGTTGCATCGGCGAGCATCGAAAACACCGAGAAAACCAGCGGCTTGCGCTCCAGATTGTAGGCTTCGGTATCGCGCGCGGCGCGGACGATCTTTTCCCATACCTCCGCCAGCCGTGCAAGGCGCGGCAGATTGGCATTGGCATCGCCAGTGCGCATGCGCTCGCTCATCCAGCGATCGATGCCGTCGATGAAGGCGGCAAGCGCGACGCGGTCGCTGGTGCCGAGCGCGTCGCCCAACGCATGCAGCTCACGCGGATCGACGTTGGGCAGCGTCGCGAGCAGCGCCGCGGTGCGCTGCTGCAGCTTGAGGGCGTCGCCGCCGAGCAGCGACAGCGCCCTGCCCACACTGCCCTCGGATGCGGCCGCGGCCTCCGCCAGCGCGGGATCGTCGGACGCCATGCCGGTCGCGGCGGCGGCCGCGCGCAGCACGTCGTCCTGCTCGAGCGGCCGCAGCAGCAATTTGCGGCAGCGGGACAAAATGGTCGGCAGCACCCGCGACGGCGCGTGGCTGACCAGCAGGAACAGCGACTGCTGCGGCGGCTCCTCGAGGATCTTGAGCAGCGCATTGGCGGCATTGGGATTGAGTTCGTCCACGGTATCGACGATGCAGACGCGCCAGCCGTCGACCGCGGCGGTCGAGCCGAAGAACGAGATCGTCTCCCGGGTCTCGTCGACCGTGATCACCGTGCGCATCACGCCGCGGTCGTTGAGGCCGCGCTCCAGCACCAGGAGCCCGCCATGCGCGCCGGCGGTGACCTGCCGCGCCACCGGATCGGATGGGTCGAGCCGCAGCGTCGGCGCCTGCTGAACCTGCGCGGCCAGCGGATTGCGGAACGCCAGCACGAACCGCGCCATGCGATAGGCCAGCGTCGCCTTGCCGATGCCCTGCGCGCCGCCGATCAGCCAGGCATGCGGGATGCGGCCGCTGCGATAGGCATCGAGCAAGGCGGCCTCCACCTCGCGATGCCCGAACAGATCGGGCGTTTCGCGCGGATGCCGGACCGCGATCTCCTGTTCGACCTTGCGCGCGCTCATGCCGGGCTTGCCGCCGATTGCGTCGCGCGCAGCCGTTCGCGCAGCTCCGCCCATATTTTGGCCGTGACCGCATCCGGATCGGGTGTGGCATCGATCAGCACGCAGCGCTGCGGATCCTCGGCCGCAATCTTCCGGTAGGCCTCGCGCAGATCCTGGTGGAACTTGACGTCTTCCGCCTCGAAACGATCCGCGGCCGCATTGCCGCGGCGGGCGCTGGCGCGCTGCAGGCCGACCTCGACCGGCACGTCGAGGATGAAGGTCAGATCGGGCTTGAGATCGCCGATGGTGACGCGCTGCATGGCGTTGACCAGGCCGGGCAGCACCTGCCCGAGCTGGCCCTGATAGGCGCGCGTGGAATCGAAGAAGCGGTCGCACAGCACCCAGATGCCCTGATTGAGCGCCGGCAGGATCACCGTGCGCACATGATCGTCGCGGGCAGCCGCGAACAGCAGCGTCTCGGCATCCGGCCCGAGCAGCTTGCCCATCCCCGACAGCACGAGGTGGCGAATGATCTCCGCGCCCGGCGAGCCGCCGGGCTCGCGGGTCACGATGACGCGCAGCTTGGCGGCGTCGAGCCGTTCGGCGAGCTTGCGGATCTGGGTCGACTTGCCCGAACCTTCACCGCCCTCAAAGGTGATGAAGCGACCGCGCAAGCTCGGCCGTTTGACTGCTGCCTCTGCCATGTCAGAGCTTCTCGACGCCGGCGCGGAACATGCCGATGACGAGTTCCTGCACGCCGTCGAGCGCACGGCGCATCGTCGACCCCGTGGCGACGGCGTCCGCCGCATAGACCGGCTGCTCCACCGCGACGTTGCCGCCACGCCAGACCCGGACGACGCCGATCTTCTGGCCGGCCGTGATCGGCGCCTTGACCGGGCCGCTATAGACGATGCGCGCGATCAGCTTGTCGTTGCCGTTCTTCGCCACCATCACCTTGACCGGATCGGGGGTGGTCAGCTTGACCGAGCGGCTCTCGCCGCCGAACACCCGGGCGTAACCGACCGGCTGGTTGGCCGCGATCAAGGTTCGGGTCTCAAAACTGCGGAAACCCCATTCCAGCATCTTCTTGGCCTCGGTGGCGCGGTCCTCGGAGTCCTCGAGGCCGTTGACCACGACGATCAGCCGCGTGTCGTTCTGCACGGCGGACCCGACCATGCCGTAGCCGCCCTCCTTGGTGTAGCCCGTCTTCAACCCGTCGGCCCCGGGCAGCGCGTTGAGCAGCGGATTGCGGTTCTGCTGGCGGATCTTGTTCCAGGTGAATTCCTTCTCGCCGAACAGCTTGTACATGTCGGGATAGGTCAGGATGATGTGGCGCGCCAGCACCGCGAGTTCCCGCACCGTCATCTTGTTGCGGGGGTCGGGCAGCCCGTTGGAATTGCCAAAGGTGGATTTGGTCAGGCCCAGCTCGCGGGCGCGCTTGGTCATGAAGTCGGTTGCGAAGGTATATTCGTTGCCGGCCAGCCCCTCGGCCAGCGCGATGCAGGCGTCGTTGCCGCTCGGGATGATCGCGCCGTGCAGGAGATCGTCGATCGAGACCTTGCTGTTGATCGCCGCGAACATGGTGGAGGTACCGGACGGCGCCCCGCCGCGCCGCCAGGCATTTTCGCTGATGCGGTACTCGTCGGTCAGCTTGGCGTCGCCCTTCTTGATGGCGTTGAACACCACCTCGGCCGTCATCAGCTTCATCATGCTCGACGGCGCGCGCAGCTCGTCGGCATTCTTCTCGAACAGCACGCTGCCGCTGGAGGCCTCGACCAGGATCGCGGTCGGGGCATCGCCGTCGAAACCTCCCTCGTCCTTCTTGGCGCCCTGCACGCTGTTGTTGGCGGCATAGACCACCCCGCCGCAGCCGATCGCCAGCGCGACGACGGCCGCGATCAGGCCGCGCCAGCCTCGTCCGGCGCGAGCGGCGAACGTGCGGGGAACTGCGGTCTTTCCTGCCATCGGCGATGTCCTGAAAGACTGCGTTCTAACAGGTGGAAGTATCGCAAACAACTGAGGTATTTGCGCTTATGCACGGCCGGCTGGATTGCCGCCTGCGCGGAACGTCCGTAATCTTGGAACCGGCAAAGGCAACAGAACCGGCAAACAAGGCGGAAACGCGATGTCCTCCTCACGCACCATCACCGCCAACGGCATCGACATGTTCGTGCGCGAGGCAGGCGAAGGACCTTTGGTCGTGCTCTGCCACGGCTGGCCGGAACTGTCCTACTCCTGGCGGCACCAGATCACCGCGCTCGCTGCCGCCGGTTTTCATGTCGTTGCGCCCGATATGCGCGGCTTCGGCCGCACCAGCGCGCCGGCCGATGTCGGCGCCTACTCGATCTTCGACACCGTCGGCGACATGGTCGCCCTGGTGGCCGCGCTCGGCGAAGAACAGGCCGTGATTGTCGGCCACGACTGGGGCGCGCCGGTGGCCTGGCACGCCGCGTTGTTCCGGCCGGATATCTTCACCAAGGTCGCCGGCCTCAGTGTGCCGCCGCCGTTTCGCGGCCGCGGGCGTCCGCTTCAGACCCTGCGCGAGGGCGGCATCACCAATTTCTACTGGCAGTATTTTCAGCCGCCGGGCGTCGCCGAAGCCGAGTTCGAGCGTGACGTCATCAGCACCATGCGGCTGGTGCTGGGGCGCGGCGTGTCCGATCCTGACTCGATGTTCGTCGACGAGGCCAAGGGCTTTCTGGGCAAGCTGCCGGGCGACAAGCCGCTGCCGACCTGGCTGACCGAGGCCGACATCGCCGAGTTCGCCGACAATTACCGCCGATCCGGCTTTCGCGGCGGCCTCAACTGGTACCGCAACCTCGACCGCAACTGGGAGCTGACCGCGCCCTGGCAGGACGCGCAGATCCACCAGCCCTCGCTGTTCATCGCCGGCTCGAACGATTCCGTCATCACCGGGCTGATCGGCGCCAAGCGGGTGGCCGACATGGAGCGCGTGCTGCCGAACCTGAAGCAGAAGCTGATCATCGAGGGGCCGGCCACTGGATCCAGCAGGAGCGCCCCGACGAGGTCAATGCGTCGCTGATCGCATTTCTCAAATAGTCAGGCGAAGTACCTGATTCAGTAGAGGCCGCGCCCGCTCAGCACCTCGGCTGGGCCGCGCGCGTCGATCGGCACATACGCGGACGCCGGGCTCGGGCTCGCGGCGTAGCGCTCATCATTCTCGTAGGATACTTCCCGCGGATTGTTCCGGACGCGGCCGCGGGAGCGGCCAGAGGCGGACATTTCGGAGGTGGCGTTGATCGAGGCGTAATCGGCCGAGGTATTGCCGAGGCTGTAGGGCCGCCCCTCCGGCAGCGGGACGTCGCCGCGGATCCGGCCGCCCGAGGACGACATCTCCGGCACGAATGGTCGCGCCGAGGCGACCCGGACCATCGACGGCGACGGTGCCGGCGTGCCGGTGCGTAGCGTTGCCATCAACTGGCGGTCGTCGGAGCCTTCGAGCGGTGCCCGGCCGACATATTCGACGCGGACGCGGGCGACGCCATTGCCTTTGAATTCAAGCAGTTCGGCGGCTTTGTTCGAGACGTCTATGAGGCGGTTGCCGTGATACGGGCCGCGGTCATTGACGCGCACGACCAGCGACCTGCCGTTGCTCAGATTGGTGACGCGGGCGTAGCTCGGCATCGGCAGGGTCGGATGGGCCGCGGTGAGCGAGCTCATGTCGAACACCTCGCCATTGGCCGTGAGGCGGCCATGGAAATCGTTGCCGTACCAGGAGGCGATGCCGTCGG
The DNA here is from genome assembly GCF_015291565.1 of Bradyrhizobium sp. CCBAU 51753. Lineage (NCBI taxonomy): Bacteria > Pseudomonadati > Pseudomonadota > Alphaproteobacteria > Hyphomicrobiales > Nitrobacteraceae > Bradyrhizobium > Bradyrhizobium sp. CCBAU 51753. The sequence goes on from NZ_CP030037.1 coordinate 4,825,829, forward strand.
CCCGGTAGTTGACGTCCTCCTCCGGCACGTAGGTGCGGCCGGCGACGACGTAGGGCTTGCCGATCCGGTAGGTGCCGCCGCCCTTCGGCACGGGATCGCCGAGCGCGACCACGCGCGGGCTGGACGACACGCCGTATCGGGGGTCGACGCGGCTGGCGAACTTGTTCGACGAGGCGCAGTTGGCGAGGACGAGGCACGTGGCCACCGCAACAGCGCCGCGCGCCGTCCGGATGATCGAATCTGGCCGTCTAATCCCCATCTGCCCCAAGTACCATTCTGCCGGACCCGCGCCTACTGCGAGGCGTCGAGGTCATCCCCATGATGCAGCCCACCTTCCGCACCAGACCGTGACGATATCGCAACCGGAACACGGCGGAAATGGGGTGAGCTTTCAAGCTAGCCCGCCGTGGTGAATGGTCTGTTGCGCGCCCTCCGTTGATCTACTGAGCTAAAGCCGCGCCAAGCGCCCGCACGTGTCCCGCAATCAGACACACTGTTGCAGCAAATCATCAGTCCCGGCGCATCTTCGATCCCAACAATTGAATCTTTTTGACTGTGCAAGGCTGCAATCGTTCTCTCGCCTGCGGGGCGCAAAGGAAGTTTGCGATGATCGAGACGGTTACAGCGGTTATGGGCCTGGTGAGTGCAGCCATCTTCGTGGCTCACGCTGTGGAAGGCTACTGGTATCGGGCCTGATCGGGTCCGTTGAAAGCGGAAAGACGCATCATCTCTTTCCAGGAGCAAGAGCGACAGTTCGGAAAGCTTTAATCAATTCGGATGAGCATCCCTTCAAGGCAGGTGTATCATGCGTAATCACGATTTGGTCTCCGACGGATTTCTGACCCTGACCGCAGCGAGCTTCGTGCTGCTGTGCTCGAGCCTGCTGGCGTTCGCGTTCAGCTGAAGACTAAGACCTTGGGCGCCGCGCGCGCCGTCCTTGCTGTCCCTTTGGGGCGACCGCATGCCCCTTTCGCGAACCTCCCCCCTTTGCTATGTCGCTCGCATCCAGACGGAAGGGTGGCCGAGTGGTTTAAGGCACCGGTCTTGAAAACCGGCGTGCCCGCAAGGGTACCGTGGGTTCGAATCCCACCCCTTCCGCCAGTACACTGTTCTGCGTTGTTCTCCCCGTTCGGAGTCCCCGGCAAAAATCAGTGCTTCCCCCCCGTCCAAACGAACACCGGAGGCGTCAGCCCCCGGTGTGTACGTCGTTTTGTCGTGTGGACCGCACTACGCCAGGAGATGATAGTTGATCAGTGTCCCGGCGCCCTTGTCAGCCTCGGTCTGGAATCCCGCCGGGTCGTATTGACCAATCAAAGCTATGCTCGCCGTGTGAACGCCGTCAGTGACGCTTAGCGTTCCGCCGGTCCCTTCAGCGTTCGCGGCGTAGTTCAGAGTTGTGTCCGCGAAGTTGAAATCAAGCAAATCCAAATGATTTTCGGAGGTCATACCTGAGACAATGCCCGAGAAGTCGAAGGCATGATCTAGTGCCAGAGTTCCCGACGAGCCGGCCGCGAATGCCACGTCTCCGGTCGAAGTTGCGGCAAACTCGAGCGTAGCCGTCCCACTTATGATCGCCGATCCGGTGCCGCTGACATTGCCCTCCACGGTGACGTTCCCACCATTGGCCCACAGGACGCCGTCATTGACGATGTCATTGTGAACGACGAGACCGCCACTTCCGGTCGCTTCGAGTGTTCCGGAATTGCTGATTGAGTTCGTCCCCGTATCGATGTCGAGCGAATTGGTCCCGGTTGCGATGATTGTCCCCTCGTTCACGAGGACCATCAGTCCAGCGCCAAGGTGTCCGGCTCCCGAGATGATATTGTCCACGTTGGTGAACGTGACGTCGCTGATCGCACCAGCAATGAAGTTTCCGGCGTTGTCGGACATGATCAGCTGACCGCCGCCCTCCAGCGTGATGCCATGTCCCACGAGCTGAAGATCGGTTTCAGCGCCGGCTGAATTCAGCGCGATCGTACCGGTGTTGTGGATCACGCCACTGAGCGGCAAGATCGCGCCGTCGTCGATCGTCATCGTGATCGGATTCTCCGTGAACGGAGTCTGGTTGAACGCGAAGTCGTCGGCGGAAAGCGACGCGGCACCCACGCCATACAGGGTGATCGATTGCCCCTCCCCCAGCGTGATGACGGCATTGCCGGCACCGTCGTCGACAGTGTGCGCTTGAATGTCGGCGAAGCTTCCGAAACCGACATATCCGACCAGGTCGATCATGTCGTGCATCGCGTCGAAACTGTAGACGACGTCGTGCCCAATCGGCTGCGAGAACACGAGCACGTCGCTACCGCTTGAGGCCGTCAGCGTATCGGTGCCCGCAACGGCGAAGATGGGAGAGCCCGGTGCATACGCTTCGACGTTATCGATGACGGTTGCGTGTCCGATACTGCCATCGGAATTCGTCCAGGCCAGCGCGACATTCAGGACCGCCGCTCCGACGTAGTCGACAGGCGATGTGATCGCCAGCGACGACACGTTATTGGTCGTCACCGTCCAGCTGCCGTCGCTGTTGTGCGTCCCCTCGTTCAAGGTCCATCCCGAAGGAACGCCGGTAACGGTCACGGTGGTGGCTCCGACGTGATCGGCAGGATCGTTCAGGGCCAGATTGATCTCGGAGCCCGCAACTCCTGCCGGCTTTGCGACGCTCAGCGTGATCGTGTGGACGACACTGCTGCTCGTGCCGTCGCTGGCCACCACATTGATGATGCGCGCCGGGGAATCGATGTGCGCTCCGGATTTGATGTCAGCGTACTGGAGTCCTCTGAGGATGGTTTGGTAGGTGCTGACGGACGCCGACCCGGTGATGGACAGAGTGACCGGATCCGTATTGTTGGTTACGCTCGACGTAAAGCTCACCGTCAATCCGGCAGCCGTAGCAGCCGAGGATGCGGCAGCATTGAGCGACAGTATCTCCCTGATACCGGTCCCTGAACTATTATCCTGCGGATTGGTGAGAGTAATTGTCAGGGACGCCAGGTTTGCCGAATCGGCGTCGGTGATCGTCGCAGAAGAAGCGATCAACAGGGGAGCTGTCTGTGATGGATAGCTCGCCGTGGCGTCATTGCCGGCACCCGGTCCATTCAAATCCACAACCGGCGCGATGTTCGTCGCATTGATGGTGATATTGGCGGTGTCGGTTGCAGCGGAGAAGGCCGTCGTACCTCCATTGGAGGAGGTGTTCACACCGGTCGCTCCGTTCGACCCACTGGTTTGGTCCCAGGCACGGAATGTGATGGCGCCTGTATTCGTCCCGGCAAAACCCGGGCTCGGCTGGAAGTAAAGTCGCGTGTTGGCGTCGGCCGACAGCAGCAGAGCCGACGTGTTCGACACCGTGCCCACAGCCGTCCATGCCCCACCGTTGTTGGTGGAGAAGAACCAGGTGCCATGGCTCGTATCAGTGCCGACCAGTGCGATGCCGGTCACCGCACCGGTGTCGGCATCGGTGACGTTATCAAGGCCGCCGACCGGAGGATTGAGATCGACCAGCGCCGAGACAAGTGTCCCGACTGCACCGACTGGCGCTCCGACCCCCTGGTTCTCGGACGCGAGGACCGGCGTTTTGGTTGCATCCAAAACCGGCGCGTCGTTCGCACCGTTGATGGTCACGTCGATCACCTGCGTGGCGGTACCGTCGAACGACTTCACTGTCAGCGTATCGTGTACCTGCGTGCCGCCTGCGAGTGCCTGGACATTGGCTTGGCCGTTGCCGAGCGTGTAGCCCCACACGCCGCTTAGCGCGTTGAAGGTGAAGGTGCCGTAGGTGCCGGCCAGGGAGGCCGGGGTTTGGAAATGGTTCTGCCCCGTATCCACATCATTGGCCGTCAGCGTATTGCCTGCCGTCAACCCGCCGTCCTCGGTCACCGAGCCGCTCGCGGTACCCGTGATGGTGGCGGTGTCGTTGGCGCCGGTGATGTTGACCGTGATGGTCTGGCTTGCGGTGCCGTCGGCCGAGGTCACCGTCAGCGTGTCGGTGGCCGGCTGGCCGGCGATCAACGCTTCCGTTGCCGCCTTGCTGTTGTCGAGCGTGTAGCCCCACACTCCGGTGGCGGGATCGAAGCTGAAGTTGCCGTAGGTCCCGGCCAGCGCCGAAGGATCGACGGCAGCAAAATGCGCCTCGCCGGCATCGACGTCATGGACCGTCAGCGTGCCGCCTGCGGTGGCATCGCCGGTGGTTGCCTGAACGGTGGCGTTGCCGGCGCCGGCTTCGGTCACCGAGGTGTCCTCGCTGCCCGACGCCGTGATGGTGGCGGCGTCGTTGGCGCCGGTGATGTTCACCGTGATGGTCTGGCTTGCGGTGCCGTCCGCCGATGCAACGGTGAGCGTGTCGGTGGCCGGCTGGCCGGCGATCAACGCTTCGGTCGCCGCCTTGCTGTTGTCGAGCGTGTAGCCCCACACCCCGGTGGCGGGATCGAAGCTGAAGTTGCCGTAGGTCCCGGCCAGCGCCGAAGGATCGACGGCGGCAAAGTGCGCCTCGCCCGTATCGACGTCATGGACCGTCAACGTACCGCCGGCGGTGGCATCGCCCGCCGAAGGCAGCGTCGTCGCATTGCCGGCCCCAGCTTCGGTCACCGCGGTGTCCTCGCTCGCCGACGCCGTGATGGTGGCGGCGTCGTTGGCCCCGGTGATGTTGACCGTGATGGTCTGGCTTGCGCTGCCGTCGGCCGATGCAACGGTGAGCGTGTCGGTGGCCGGCTGGCCGGCGATCAACGCTTCGGTCGCCGCCTTGCTGTTGTCGAGTGTGTAGCCCCACACCCCGGTGGCGGGATCGAAGCTGAAGTTGCCGTAGGTCCCGGCCAGCGCCGTCGGATCCACCGCCGCAAAATGCGCCTCGCCCGCATCGACGTCATGGACCGTCAACGTACCGCCCGCGGTGGCATCGCCCGCCGAAGGCAGCGTCGTCGCGTTGCCGGCGCCGGCTTCGGTCACCGCGGTGTCCTCGCTCGCCGACGCCGTGATGGTGGCTGCGTCGTTCGCGCCGGTGATGTTGACCGTGATGGTCTGGCTTGCGGTGCCGTCCGCCGACGTCACCGTCAGCGTGTCGGTGGCCGGCTGGCCGGCGATCAACGCTTCGGTCGCCGCCTTGTTGTTGTCGAGCGTGTAGCCCCACACCCCGGTGGCGGGATCGAAGCTGAAGTTGCCGTAGGTCCCGGCCAACGCCGTCGGATCCACGGCCGCAAAGTGCGCCTCGCCCGCATCGACGTCATGGACCGTCAGCGTGCCGCCCGCGGTGGCATCGCCGGTGGTTGCCTGAACGGTGGCGTTGCCGGCGCCGGCTTCGGTCACCGAGGTGTCCTCGCTGCCCGACGCCGTGATGGTGGCGGCGTCGTTGGCGCCGGTGATGTTCACCGTGATGGTCTGGCTTGCGGTGCCGTCCGCCGATGCAACGGTGAGCGTGTCGGTGGCCGGCTGGCCCGCCGTGAGGGCTTCGGTCGCCGCCTTGCTGTTGTCGAGCGTGTAGCCCCACACTCCGGTGGCGGGATCGAAGCTGAAGTTGCCGTAGGTCCCGGCCAGCGCCGAAGGATCGACGGCAGCAAAATGCGCCTCGCCGGCATCGACGTCATGGACCGTCAGCGTGCCGCCCGCGGTGGCATCGCCGGTGGTTGCCTGAACGGTGGCGTTGCCGGCGCCAGCCTCGGTCACCGAGGTGTCCTCGCTGCCCGACGCCGTGATGGTGGCGGCGTCGTTGGCGCCGGTGATGTTCACCGTGATGGTCTGGCTTGCGGTGCCGTCCGCCGATGCAACGGTGAGCGTGTCGGTGGCCGGCTGGCCCGCCGTGAGGGCTTCGGTCGCCGCCTTGCTGTTGTCGAGCGTGTAGCCCCACACCCCGGTGGCGGGATCGAAGCTGAAGTTGCCGTAGGTGCCGGCCAGCGCCGAAGGATCGACGGCGGCAAAGTGCGCCTCGCCGGCATCGACGTCATGGACCGTCAGCGTGCCGCCCGCGGTGGCATCGCCGGCGGTTGCCTGAACAGTGGCGTTGCCGGCGCCAGCCTCGGTCACCGAGGTGTCCTCGCTGCCCGACGCCGTGATGGTGGCTGCGTCGTTGGCGCCGGTGATGTTCACCGTGATGGTCTGGCTCGCGCTGCCGTCGACTGAGGTCACCGTCAGCGTGTCGGTGGCCGGCTGGCCGGCGATCAACGCTTCGGTCGCCGCCTTGCTGTTGTCGAGTGTGTAGCCCCACACCCCGGTGGCGGGATCGAAGCTGAAGTTGCCGTAGGTGCCGGCCAGCGCCGTCGGATCCACCGCCGCAAAATGCGCCTCGCCCGCATCGACGTCATGGACCGTCAACGTACCGCCCGCGGTGGCATCGCCCGCCGAAGGCAGCGTCGTCGCGTTGCCGGCGCCGGCTTCGGTCACCGAGGTGTCCTCGCTGCCCGACGCCGTGATGGTGGCGGCGTCGTTGGAGCCGCTGATGTTGACCGTGATGGTCTGGCTCGCGCTGCCGTCGACTGAGGTCACCGTCAGCGTGTCGGTGGCCGGCTGGCCGGCGATCAACGCTTCCGTTGCCGCCTTGTTGTTGTCGAGCGTGTAGCCCCACACCCCGGTCGCGGGATCGAAGCTGAAGTTGCCGTAGGTCCCGGCCAGCGCCGTCGGATCCACGGCCGCAAAGTGCGCCTCGCCCGCATCGACGTCATGGACCGTCAGCGTGCCGCCGGCGGTGGCATCGCCGGCGGTTGCCTGAACGGTGGCATTGCCGGCGCCGGCTTCGGTCACCGAGGTGTCCTCGCTGCCCGACGCCGTGATGGTGGCGGCGTCGTTGGCGCCGGTGATGTTCACCGTGATGGTCTGGCTCGCGGTGCCGTCCGCCGATGCAACGGTGAGCGTGTCGGTGGCCGGCTGGCCGGCGATCAACGCTTCCGTTGCCGCCTTGCTGTTGTCGAGCGTGTAGCCCCACACTCCGGTGGCGGGATCGAAGCTGAAGTTGCCGTAGGTCCCGGCCAGCGCCGAAGGATCGACGGCAGCAAAATGCGCCTCGCCGGCATCGACGTCATGGACCGTCAGCGTGCCGCCCGCGGTGGCATCGCCGGTGGTTGCCTGAACGGTGGCGTTGCCGGCGCCAGCCTCGGTCACCGAGGTGTCCTCGCTGCCCGACGCCGTGATGGTGGCGGCGTCGTTGGCGCCGGTGATGTTCACCGTGATGGTCTGGCTTGCGGTGCCGTCCGCCGATGCAACGGTGAGCGTGTCGGTGGCCGGCTGGCCCGCCGTGAGGGCTTCGGTCGCCGCCTTGCTGTTGTCGAGCGTGTAGCCCCACACCCCGGTGGCGGGATCGAAGCTGAAGTTGCCGTAGGTGCCGGCCAGCGCCGAAGGATCGACGGCGGCAAAGTGCGCCTCGCCGGCATCGACGTCATGGACCGTCAGCGTGCCGCCCGCGGTGGCATCGCCGGCGGTTGCCTGAACGGTGGCGTTGCCGGCGCCAGCCTCGGTCACCGAGGTGTCCTCGCTGCCCGACGCCGTGATGGTGGCTGCGTCGTTGGCGCCGGTGATGTTCACCGTGATGGTCTGGCTCGCGCTGCCGTCGACTGAGGTCACCGTCAGCGTGTCGGTGGCCGGCTGGCCGGCGATCAACGCTTCGGTCGCCGCCTTGCTGTTGTCGAGTGTGTAGCCCCACACCCCGGTGGCGGGATCGAAGCTGAAGTTGCCGTAGGTGCCGGCCAGCGCCGTCGGATCCACCGCCGCAAAATGCGCCTCGCCCGCATCGACGTCATGGACCGTCAACGTACCGCCCGCGGTGGCATCGCCCGCCGAAGGCAGCGTCGTCGCGTTGCCGGCGCCGGCTTCGGTCACCGAGGTGTCCTCGCTGCCCGACGCCGTGATGGTGGCGGCGTCGTTGGAGCCGGTGATGTTGACCGTGATGGTCTGGCTCGCGGTGCCGTCCGCCGATGCAACGGTGAGCGTGTCGGTGGCCGGCTGGCCGGCGATCAACGCTTCCGTTGCCGCCTTGTTGTTGTCGAGCGTGTAGCCCCACACCCCGGTGGCGGGATCGAAGCTGAAGTTGCCGTAGGTCCCGGCCAACGCCGTCGGATCCACGGCCGCAAAGTGCGCCTCGCCCGCATCGACGTCATGGACCGTCAGCGTGCCGCCCGCGGTGGCATCGCCGGTGGTTGCCTGAACGGTGGCGTTGCCGGCGCCGGCTTCGGTCACCGAGGTGTCCTCGCTGCCCGACGCCGTGATGGTGGCGGCGTCGTTGGCGCCGGTGATGTTCACCGTGATGGTCTGGCTTGCGGTGCCGTCCGCCGATGCAACGGTGAGCGTGTCGGTGGCCGGCTGGCCGGCGATCAACGCTTCGGTCGCCGCCTTGCTGTTGTCGAGCGTGTAGCCCCACACCCCGGTGGCGGGATCGAAGCTGAAGTTGCCGTAGGTCCCGGCCAGCGCCGAAGGATCGACGGCGGCAAAGTGCGCCTCGCCCGTATCGACGTCATGGACCGTCAACGTACCGCCGGCGGTGGCATCGCCCGCCGAAGGCAGCGTCGTCGCATTGCCGGCCCCAGCTTCGGTCACCGCGGTGTCCTCGCTCGCCGACGCCGTGATGGTGGCGGCGTCGTTGGCCCCGGTGATGTTGACCGTGATGGTCTGGCTTGCGCTGCCGTCGGCCGATGCAACGGTGAGCGTGTCGGTGGCCGGCTGGCCGGCGATCAACGCTTCGGTCGCCGCCTTGCTGTTGTCGAGTGTGTAGCCCCACACCCCGGTGGCGGGATCGAAGCTGAAGTTGCCGTAGGTCCCGGCCAGCGCCGTCGGATCCACCGCCGCAAAATGCGCCTCGCCCGCATCGACGTCATGGACCGTCAACGTACCGCCCGCGGTGGCATCGCCCGCCGAAGGCAGCGTCGTCGCGTTGCCGGCGCCGGCTTCGGTCACCGCGGTGTCCTCGCTCGCCGACGCCGTGATGGTGGCTGCGTCGTTCGCGCCGGTGATGTTGACCGTGATGGTCTGGCTTGCGGTGCCGTCCGCCGACGTCACCGTCAGCGTGTCGGTGGCCGGCTGGCCGGCGATCAACGCTTCGGTCGCCGCCTTGCTGTTGTCGAGTGTGTAGCCCCACACCCCGGTCGCGGGATCGAAGCTGAAGTTGCCGTAGGTCCCGGCCAGCGCCGTCGGATCCACCGCGGCAAAGTGCGCCTGGCCCGCATCGACGTCATGGACCGTCAGCGTGCCGCCCGCGGTGGCATCGCCGGCGGTTGCCTGAACAGTGGCGTTGCCGGCGCCAGCCTCGGTCACCGAGGTGTCCTCGCTCGCCGACGCCGTGATGGTGGCTGCGTCGTTGGCGCCGGTGATGTTCACCGTGATGGTCTGGCTCGCGCTGCCGTCCGCCGATGCAACGGTGAGCGTGTCGGTGGCCGGCTGGCCGGCGATCAACGCTTCCGTCGCCGCCTTGCTGTTGTCGAGCGTGTAGCCCCACACCCCGGTGGCGGGATCGAAGCTGAAGTTGCCGTAGGTGCCGGCCAAGGCCGTCGGATCGACGGCGGCAAAGTGCGCCTGACCCGCATCGACGTCATGGACCGTCAGCGTGCCGCCCGCGGTGGCATCGCCGGCGGTTGCCTGAACGGTGGCGTTGCCGGCGCCGGCTTCGGTCACCGCGGTGTCCTCGCTGCCCGATGCCGTGATGGTGGCGGCGTCGTTGGCGCCGTGGATGGTCACGGTCAACGTGGTGGTCGCAGTCGCTCCCGCGGTGTCTTTGACCGTGTAAGAGAACGTGTCTGTGAGGGTATCGTTGAACGTCGGCAATGCGTTCACTGCCGTATCGGCATTGTTCACATTGTAGGTGTAAGAGCCGTCAGCATTGAGATGCAGCGTGCCGTGCGCACCGACGATATCGGACCCGGCGCCTGTGCTTAGGGTAGCACTCGTTGTCCCAGCGACAACGCCGGCGACAGACTTCGTGGCAGAACTAAAATCAAAATCGTTCGTCAGAACGTTGCCGGTCGGATTTACACCGGGCGTCCCATTGTTGACGCCGCCTGCTTCTGTCGCCGAAGCGGTATCCGATTTGGCCGCAATGGTAAGAACCCCGGCGCTATCGCGAACCTCAACCTTCTCAATGGCCGCGACCTGCAAATTCAAGGTCTTGAAAGTGTATATGGTCTCGTCAGACTGCCCGGTCTGCGCATTGATGTGCGCTGGCACCCAAACATTCTTGTAGTAGGAAATTTCAGCCTGGATGTTGCTGTCTGCGAGCTGCGCAGCGCTCAGCCAAATCTGAAGTGTATCGGCGTCCGGGGTCGCCCCCGCTTTGCCTAGCTGTACCGCGCCGCTTCCGCCGTTGTAGGAGTCATATCCCTGGAATGACGATCCGGAGATCGTCGACTGCGTACCCACGCTTCCCAACGTGGTCTGGTCCGTTCCGGAGTATGCAACCCCTCCGCTGATCTGCTGGGTTGCTGCGCTGAAACCAGTTGATCCGAGGATATACTGATTTTCGAATGCCTTGTAGATGAGGATGTCGGTTCCTGATCCTCCCAAGAGAGTGTCGAAACCGCTGCCCCCGTTGAGGATGTCATCGCCGGACCCGCCATTCAGGCGGTCATTTCCCGCTCCACCCGAGAGAATGTCGTTTCCCGACCCACCGACCAAATTATCGTTGCCCTGGGTACCCGAGAGGATGGTCGTGCCGCTGGCGCTTGCCATTACTTTCGCTCCAAAATCTTGTTCGCAATAATTTCGCGGTCGGAGGCCGACCTATTCAAAATTCAAATCGGTCGAGGTCTGAAATCTCGACGCGGCGTCGCGCTTGGCGGCGTTCAACCGACCAAACGGTCCTGGATCGCATTGATGAAGTCGCCGCCAGGGCGCGTTGCCTGCCAGCAGATTACTCGCGAGACCTGCGGACTGATCGAGCGGAAGGTCGGAAGAACAACGTGTTGAAGCGACTGAGATGCTCTGCAGGCGCGGTTCGATTCCGGACCCGTTAGGCTCGACTATGATGTGCGGCAATACTACGCAAACCAACGCCTACTCCTCCACTCTGCTGAGGCAGAGCAGGAGCGATTGCAATTCAATTCACTGAAAACACGAACGCCCATCCAAATTCGCATGGGCATCCGGCCAAAGAAACATCTGCCGTTGCAATATGCACTTTGCCTACCGTGAAATGACTACGACCGCCGTAACCCCTGCCTGCTGCGTGCTTCGGTTCGCACACCGCGCACCCTGAAAATGCTTGTCGCTTAAATTTTCTCGTTACGTATCTTCAATCCCCGAGCCTCCCCGTGACGGGTTCAGCCGGGCAAGGATCCCTTAACCTAGAAGGATCCCTTAACCTAGTTCGCGTGCAGATTGCAGCAAATTTGTGCGATCGTCTACATGAACGAGATTTGCGTTTGCTTAACCATTAACGTCGCTAGACCACGGACTTAGCCGTGGTTTCCACTGCACATTCTCCGGAATTTTACGGTGGTTTCAGCGGGAACCTGAAGATGCCGCGAGACTTTGGCGTCGAAATAATTCAGTAGGGTTGACAGGACACCCCTTCCGCCAACTAGCCCCTTCAACCCTGCGAATTGCCCCCTTGCCGTGACGCAAGATGCAGGCGCCTGTCGTGGATCAGGTTTTCCAGGCGATGGGCGGCGACGTTCACCGCCGTGACGTGGCGCTCGGCATTCTCGTCGGCAGCATCCCCATTCCGCTGGATGCGAAGCACGCGGTCGATCTCGCGCTCGATCTCGTCCAGTTCGGCGGCCTGCTCGCTCATCCGGATCCGAGGCCCGAGCGCATAGAGCTCGTCGAGCGCTTCCTGCCGGGTCTTGAGCTCGACCGGCCGGACGAACTTCCACGCCGCCGCAAGGATCGAGGCCAGCGCACCGGCGATCATCGGCGCGAGGAAGATCGCATTGCCCCACTTGTCGAGAAAACTTTCCCGCGTGCCGTCGTAGAACGCGGCCGCTCCCGGATGCACCGGCAGGTAGGCGTCTGCGGCGGTGTCGGGTGCCGTGATCTGTCCCAGCATGGGCAATTCCGCAAGCAGATCCCGGCGAGCTTTCATGACCGACTCGGCCAAGTCGCCGATCAGGTCGGCGCCGAGCTTCTTCTGGGCCACGAGATAGAACGACGTCCTGAGCGTGGTCAGATCGTCAGAGGGAATTGGCGGCGCGCCGCGCACGGTGCCCTTCGGCACATCGAAGCTTTCGTAGGCGCTCTCCTTCTCGGCGATCGCGCCGGCAGACTCCACCGCGATCATCACGGGGCCGGTTTTCGCACCATGCGCAAACAGCCCGCGCAACAGCGCCAGGTATTTCTCAGTGAGCGGAATCACGACCAGGATCGCGCGGACTTCCTTGGCCTCGAGCGCGCGCCGCGCATCGGCCGGAGCGATGTCCTTGAACGTCACGCCGGCCCGCGCGAGGTCGTATTCGTCGGTCAAGACCTTGATGAGCTTCTGGTTGGCCTCGCCGCCGATGACGCCGATCGTGGCACGCTTGAGCTCGCTGACGTCGGATATCGAGGCTCCCGGCGAGGCGACCAAGAGAGCTACGGCATGCGCCAGCACCATGACGGCCTGTGCCTGCGAGAGATCGCCGACGTCGCCGCGCACCACCGCCAGATCGACCTTTCCGGCCGCAAACTCTTTCGCGGATTCCAGCGGACCTATGGTGTGAACGATGTTGAGCCGCACCGGCGCGCCTGACTGGCCAAGCTTGCCGGCAATCGCGGACACGAGCTTGGTCGCCTCGCCGTCGAGCGAGCCGACCGCAACCGTCAGCGTCGTCGGCATTGTGTACCAGCGATATGCGATCAGGCTGGCGCCGCCGACCAGCAGCGCCACCCCGGCGACCAAGGTGATCCGCAACCATGCCGGTAATCTGATCGCATCCATGACCGTTCACCGACCAGCCTTGGCTCGGCCGGTCATCGCCTCTCGAACCAGCCCAGGGTCCGGCACTGCGGATCGCGTACCGCGGGATCTTGCAGCGATAATACGTGGTCTCCATTCCCTCAACAATGCGCTCCTCTCCCCAGGCGCGGTGGAGGCGGTGCTAACGGCGACCGAGCAGTGATTGCCGATAGCCGCTGTCGCGTGCTTCGTTCCTGCATACGAAATTGCCATCCAGCCCCATGGCGTAGCGCTTCTGCCATTTGAGATAGTAGCGCCCGTTCCGGAAATTGAGCCACACCACGGTATCGTCCGGGCAATGGCGCTGCGCCTGGGCTTCGTATCGAAAAGGCGTGAGCGGCAACGCGGCCGCGTCTTGTGTCAGACAGAATTGGAGGATCACGACCGCGAATGCGAGAATCTGTAGCCTGAACACAAGCGACCCTCGTCAGTCCCAGAGGCGATGACGTCATTATCGGTGCGCAGCGTCGCCTTGACCAGTGCAATCTGTGTCGCAGGACGCCGGCGTTGCGGGCGGCTCCCGCCGGATCACTGGCCAGCACAGCGATCAGCGGATAACATGACTGTGGCGACTGACCGTCCTGACCGACCTTGGGAGGAGAAATGCAATGAAACGGACCCCGCGTCTTTTGCTGGCCGTCTCGCTACTCGGGCTAAGTGCCGTGGCATCATCGGGATCAGCGCTGGCTGATGGCTACGGAGCGCCGTTCGCCCCGCGATTCCCCTGGGGATTCGGATACGGGTCTCCGCCGACCTATGACGGCTACCTGTTCTCCAAAGGCTACCCTGTTTACACGGGCCACGATGTGACTGCGATCGCCGTCGATCTGGTCAACGCGCGCTTCCGGCATCGGCGCGTTGTCGGGCCCGGGGTGATCTACAGCCAGCCAAGTCCGTACTGGTGGTGATTCCGGATTGGGGACTGCAGCGCGGCCCAAACGTTTCGGATGCGTGACGTGATCGCGGACTACGCCGGCAACAGACCCGCCGCGCGATAGCCGTCGATCAGTGCGTCGTAGAGCGAGATATCCGCGCGGCTTCGTGCAACCAGCTGCGCGCCGGCGATCGCCGCAAAAATGGCGCGGGCGCGCTGCTGGCTTTCCTCGGGCCTGCCCGCGCCGGCTGCGGACAGCACCCGGCTCAGCCACGCCACGTTGACGTCGGCAAAGATCTGGACCTCCCGCTTCACCGCGTCAGGCAGATCATCATATTCGGCAGCCATGAAGCTGCAGAGGCACATCCGATTGTCGTTCGCAAGCGCCTTGCGAAACGTCTCGGGATATTGCCGCAGGCAACGCGCCGGGTCCGGCGTTGCTGCCGACAATGCCTCCAGAGCTGCCGCGGTATCCTCCCAATAGCGCCGCGCCACCGCCGCGGCGAGATCGGCCTTGCTTGGGAAGTGATGGTAGATGCTTGCGGCCTTGATCCCCACCTCGTCCGCCAGGTCGCGAAAGCTCAAGCCGCCATAACCGCGCGCCTGCGCAATTCCCTTGGCGGCGGCCAAAATGGCTTCCCTGGAGCTTGCACCCATTTCATTGCCTCGTTTGCTTCAGAGCCAAACCTACCAACTGTTAGATAGTGATTGACTGGGCAATGATAATCCGTTAATTCCATACCTACCAAGTGTTAGGTAGAGAGAGAACCGCAATGCGAATTCATGATTGGCCGACCGGCCCCTATCCGGCACGGGCCCGGATCGCCCTGACCGAGAAGAACCTGGACTCGCGCGTCGAGTTCGTGCGCGTCGATCTGCGCAAGGGCGAGCACAAGCGGGACGACTTCCTTGCCAAAAACTACTCAGGCACGCTGCCGGTGCTCGAGCTCGACGACGGGACGTTCATTGCCGAGTGCACGGCGATTACCGAGTACCTCGACGCGCTCGATGGCGCTCCGACGCTGACCGGCACGACGCCGCGCGAGAAGGGCATCATCCACATGATGAGCAAGCGCGCCGAACTGGAGCTGCTCGACGCGATCAGTGTCTACTTCCACCACGCCACGCCGGGGCTTGGGCCCGATGTCGAGCTTTACCAGAACGCCGAATGGGGGCTGCGTCAGCGCGACAAGGCGCTAAGGGGCATGCGCTATTTCGATGCGGTCTTGAAAGGACAACCGTTCGTCGCCGGCGCGGCGTTCTCGATGGCCGACATCACGGTCATCGGCGGGTTGATCTTTGCAGCGCTGGTGAACCTGCCGGTGCCCGCGGAATGCGAGGCGCTGCTCGCCTGGTACGGACGCATGCGAGAACGTCCAAGCGTAGCGAGGCAGCTGGCGATCCCTGCGCCAACCCGCGCGTCGGTCTGACATCGCCGGCCGCAGCCACGGCCGTCAGCGCATGCAAGCAGCGCTGATGGCGGTCCCCCCGACTTCGTCGGTCAACCGAACGTTAACCGTCGCTACCGCAGCATTCGGCGAGTGGAGGTTCGACCGATGCAGACATTCCGGATTTCGCTGAGCGATGGAACGCGGAAATTCCACACGGTGATTCAGGCGCCGGATTCCGCGTCCGCGCACATCAAGGCCACCTATTTCTTCGATACCTCGAAGTGGCGGATCCTCAGTGTGTCACTGACCGGAGCCAGCGCAGTCGCGGCATAGCCGCGGACGTCACGCCATCCGGTCCAGTTCGGCCGCAGCAAGTCTTGCGATCGTCAGATCGATCTCGGCCAGCGGATCGGCATCGCCGAGATACCAGGCCGCCGACAATCCGGTCCAGGCGAGGATCCACGACAGCAACCGCCGGCGGTCCATCACCGCAGCTTCCACGACGATATCGACGCGGCGCGCAAAGCGGCCGGGTACGGTTGCGACCGGACGTGTCGGGTCCGCAAGATCCGGATTGGTGAAGATATTGGCGAAGTCGAAGCCGCGCTCTCCGACGAGATGCTTTGGATCGATCGCGAGCCAGCCGCGCGCACCGAAGTCGAGCACATTGTCGTGGTGCAAATCGCCATGCAGCACCACCACCTCGCGCTGATCGCCAAGCAGCGCCTCCGCGGCTGCAACCGACCGACGCATGATGGCGCCATGCGTCCGCGCCGCCGGCCACAGCTCGCGAAACCAGTCGGTGAGTTGCGTCAGGTCCGGCCGCGGCTTTGCTCTGACGGCGTGCAGGCGGGCCGCCGTCGCACAGAGGATCTTGCAGGCCTCATCGTCCCGTCCGGTTCGGGCCATCTCGCTGAGGGAGGTGGGTCCGGTGGCGCGCTCCAGCAGCAGCGCGTCGCCCTCGCGGGCCAGCACGCGCGCCGCGCCATCGCCGTCCCACCACTCCATCACGATGCCGCCGAGGCGCTCGTCGCGTTCGGTCGACAGTTTGAGCATCGCAGGCTCGCCGTGCCGCCGCACCGGCAACAGCCGCGCGGCGTGCGTCACGATCGGGTTGCCGTCGGGAATGAGGCTCCACGCTGACAGATAGGGCTCGAACATTTCGGAGACGGAGTTTTGGGAGTTTGGCGGACCGGGGCTGAGCCCGTCGTTGTAGTCACTGCCTGCGGGAGCTGCCACCCGTGGCGCCTGCGGCGCTTCGTGGCAGCAAGTTTCGAGCGGGTTCCGCGCCGCCCTGCCCATGTTGGCTGATGACAGCCCCCACCCACCTTGCGTTACAATGTCGCGCCGCTGGCATGGGAGGTGTGGCGATGCCGCGAAAAGGAATTACCGGACACGATGATTGGGTGGTTACCGAGGCCCTGGCCACGGCGCTGGTCGCCCTTGAGCAGTTGCCGTCAAAACATCAGCCGCGTGCGCATATGGAGGACGTCCGGAAAATCCTGACGTCCAGATGCGAATCCGGCGCTGTCACCCTGCATCTTGCGCAGGCCAAGTGCCGGTTGTTTCCCGACACCAATCCCCTGATCATCTACGAGGAATACGGCCTCAAGGACGGATTGGGATAGCAACCAGCGGCACGCTGCTCAGGCCGCCGGTCGATATGATGGGGGACGATCAGTACTTCGCCACCACGGGACCGCCGAACTTGTAATTCAGGCGAACGAGGCCGATGTCGACATCCTGATCGATTCGCCTGTCGCCGGCGGCCAGACCAGCCGGCGTGGTCAAGCCAACGGTACGGTGCCCCATGAACAGATGGTCGTATTCGATGCCGATCGACCAGTTCTGGGCAAAGCCGACTTCGAGGCCGGCACCGACAACGCCGCCCCAACGTGTCTCATCGGCGGAAGCCACCAGCGCGCCTGCCCCCGGAAACCCGGGAGCTACGTAGACATCGTAGCGGTCGTCGACGACGGCACCGCCGCCCTTCACGTAGAACAGCACGTTGTTCCAGGCGTAGCCGATCTGTCCGGTCAACAGGCCGAAGGCGTCGATGCGGCTGCGGTTGCGGTCCGCGGCAAATAGAGTGCTGATGTTGTCGCCGGAGAAGTCGGCCCAGTTGCCCTGCCCCTCGATGCCGAACACCCAGTTGGCGGCTTGCCAGCGGTAGCCGACCTGGCCACCGACCGTTGCTCCGGTGGAGTCGTGGCAGCCCTCGGGAACGAGAATGCCCCTGCCGGGCGAGACAAAGTCCCAGCACTTGTGGGTCGAGCCGCCGCCGCCGTTGATGCCGATGTAGAAACCGGTCCAGTCGTAGACCGCAGCAACCATCGGCGGAGCCTTGGTGTAAGGCCGCGCGGCCAGATCGGCCGCCTTGGCAGAAACCGATGCTCCGAGCGCAAGCGCCATGATGGTGCCAACCGCAATCTTCCGCATTCCAAAATCTCCCGCCCCAAAAAATTGCTTGAATCACTGGCGTGAGAATATCGGCAGAATGCACCTCAAGGCTGTAGCGCGCTTGCCACAGTCTTTGCCCCATCTCGGGCGCTGCCCAAGGGCTCGCCGCTACTCGTGGCTGATGCGCCAGATCGTGCCGTTGCCGTCTTCCGAGACCAGCAGTGCGCCGTCATTTGCCACGGTCACGCCGACCGGACGGCCCCAGACCTCATTGTCGCCAATGACAAAGCCGGTCACAAAATCCTCATACTCGCCGGTCGGCACGCCGTCCTTCAGCCTGATACGGACCACCTTGTAGCCGGTCCGCCGGGACCTGTTCCACGAGCCGTGCTCGGCGGCAAAGGCGTCGCCGCGATATTCGGGCGGAAAATTGCTCCCGGTGTAGAAGGTGATGCCGAGCGAGGCGGAGTGCGCCTGCAGGAGGACGTCGGGGATGGTCACCTTGTCCTTCAGATCGGGGCGCGTGCCGACATGGGCGGGGTCCTCGTTGCCGCCGATATAGAACCACGGCCAGCCGTAGAATGCGCCTTCGCGGATCCGCGTCACATAGTCGGGCACGAGATTGTCGCCGCGGCTGTCACGCTCATTGGTCGAGCACCACGGCGTGCCGCTTCCCGGCTGGATCGCGAGCCCGACGCAATTGCGGATGCCGGTGGCAAACAGTTTTTGGTTCTTGCCGTCGGGATCGAACGCGAGCACGGCGGCACGGTCGGTTTCCGCGCCCCAGGCCGCTCCGAGCGGGCGTTGGGTGCTCCAGCCTTCGGGCGCCCTGCCGAGCCCCTCGCCCGCATTGCCGACAGAGCCGACCGACACCAGCATCCGCTTGCCGTCCGGCGTGAACACGATGTCACGGGTGGAATGGCCGAAGTAGCTGTGCGGCAGGCTGGCGACGGTCTCCGGCTTTCCCGACGCCTTGAGGTCGCCGCTACGGTAGGCGAAGCGGACCACGCTGTCGGTGTTGGCGACATAGAGCCATTGCGGATTGTCGCCATTCGGGAAGAAGGCGATGCCGAATGGCCGGCTCAGTCCCGTCGCGTAGGTCTCGTTGGTCGCGGGCTTGCTGGCGCCGGCGGCGCTGCGCAGGACACGGATTCGCCCCTGCGAGGTTTCGACGACGAAGATATCGCCATTGGGCGCGGTCCGGATGATCCGCGGCCCGCTCAGCCCGCTGGCAAACAGCTCGATCTTGAACCCCGCCGGCACCTGCGGCACGACCGATGCCGGGCGCGTCATCACGCGGGGCGCGTTGCTGCTGGAGGGGGTCGCGCCGGGCTTCGGCAGGTCCTGCGGCGTGATCAGTCTGATCGTGCCGGGCTTGTCGCGCTGCCAGTCGCCGAAGGCGTCCGCGCCCTTCAGCACCGGCTCGGCGCCCGATCCCGTGACGGTCATCGCAGCCAGCACGACGGCAGCCAGGCTCACGCCGACAAGGTTCATTCCGGGCATGTTGCTCCCCGCGCGATGGCCGCGTCCGTCCTTACCTCAATAGCGCAGATCGGCCATCGTCTCCGTTCACAATGTCGTCTGCCTGAGCGGCCTTCTCAATGTCCTTTGGGAGGCGCTGACAGATCGATCGGCTTGATGATCAATGCGAGCGGGATCATCGCAAGGCCGATCAGCCCAAGCAACCAGAACACATCGATATAGGCGAGCAGATCGACCTGCTGCTGCAGGGTCTGCCCGACCCAGGCGACCGCCTGGGACGCGGCGTCGGAGGCGTTGGAGCCCTGGGCCTGGAAGAAGCGCGTCATGGCATCGATGGTTTGCTGATACCCGATGTCGGAGGGCGCTGCGTGCTCGATCAGCCGGTTCTGGTGGAATTGCTGGCGCTGCGCCAGCGCGGTCTGAGCAAGCGCAACGCCCATCGATCCGCCGACGTTGCGCGCGACGTTGATCAGCGCCGATGCCTGGTTGGTCTTGTCCGGCGGCACGCCGTCGTAGGACGCGGTCGTCACCGGCAGGAACAGGAACGGAAGTCCGGCGGACAGGAAAATTCGCGCCAGCGCGGCGTAGCCATAGGTGATGTCGCCGGTCAGCCCGGTCAGATGCCACATCGAATAGGCGACGATGACCCCGCCGAGCGCGATGAGGTATTTTGGCTGCACGCGGCTGACGAGATTGCCGACCACCGGCATCAGGATCAACGTGACGATGCCGCCGGGCGACAGCGCGAGCCCGGCAAGCAGTGCGGTATAGTTCAGCTCGGTCTGCAACAGTTGCGGCAACAGCTGCGTCGATGAGATCAGGACAGCGCCGGTGCACAGCATCACCAGGAAGCAGGAGCCGAACTGGCGGCGTCCGAGCAGGCGAAGGTCGACGATCGGATCCTTGCGCGTCAACTCCCAGGGGACCAGCGCGATCAGGCAGAACGCAGCGGCCAGCGCAAAGCCGACGATCATGCTGGAGCCGAACCAGTCCTTGCGCTGTCCTTCGTCGAGCACGAATTCGAGCGAGCCGAGTCCGATCGCGACCAGCACAAAGCCGATATAGTCGACGCGCAGGCCTTTGCTGAGCAACGCCTTCCGCTCCTCTTCGGCACCCGACGGCTCCTTCACCAGCGTGCCGACCAGGAACAGTGAGATGAGGCCCATCGGCACGTTGATCAGGAAGATCCAGTGCCAGGTGTAGGTGTCGGTGATCCAGCCGCCCAGTGTTGGCCCGATCACGGGCGCAACCACGACGGCGACGCCGTAGATCGCAAAGGCCTGGCCGCGTTTCCCCGGCGGAAAGGAGTCGGCCAGGATCGCCTGCTCGCTCGTTGCCATCCCGCCGCCGCCGAGTCCCTGGAGGATCCGGAACAGCACCAGCGCCTCCAGGCTCCAGGCAAATCCGCAGAGCAGCGAGGCGAACGCGAAGGTGGCGACGCAGATCATGTAGAAGCGCTTGCGGCCGATCACGGTGGACAGCCAGCCCGAGATCGACAGCACGATGGCGTTGGCCACCAGATAGCTGGTGATGATGTAGGTGCTCTCGTCGATGCCGACGGCGAGCCCGCCGGCGATGTGGCGCAAGGCGACATTGGCGATCGTGGTGTCGAGCACCTCCATGAAGGTCGCGATCGAGACGACGAAGGCGATCAGATAGGGATTGTGCCCGCCCGCAGCCGAGCGCTCCGGCGACCAGGAGGCGCCGCCGCCGTCCACGGCATCGCTCATCGCACCCGCGTCCAGGGCACGACCGACATGCCCGGCCCGACCGGCACGTCGCTCGGCCAGTTGTCGACCACGATCTTGACCGGAACGCGCTGCACGACCTTGACGAAATTGCCGGTGGCATTCTCCGCCGGCAACAGGCTGAACGCGGTGCCGGAGCCTGGCTGAACCGAGGCGACACGGCCGGTCAGCTTGCGCTCCGGATAGGCGTCAATCCTGATCTCGACGGGCTGGCCCGGACGCATGTCCGTCAGCTGGGTTTCCTTGTAGTTGGCGGTGATCCAGACCTCGTCCGGCACGAACATCATGACGCTCTGGGCGGGCGCAACGTAGGTGCCGACCGCACCGCTCAGCTTGACGACGCGCCCGGACTGCGCGGCAACGATGTCGGTGTATTGCAGGTTCAGCCTGGCCTGATCGAGCTGCGCCTTCGCCTGCTCGAGCGAGGCCTGGCTGCTCTTGCGCTGCGCCTCCAGCGTCTTGACGCCGAGCTCGGCCGCGGTCACTGCCGTCTTCGCGCGGCTGGTATTGGCCTGCTGGGCATCGAGGTCGGAACGCGTCTGCTGCTGCCGCTGCACCGTGCCGGCGCCCTTCTCGACCAGATTCTGCGCACGAGACGCCTCCTCCTCGGCGAACTTCAACTGTGCCTCGGCCTGCTGCTCCTGCGCGCGGGCCTGCTTGATCTGCTCCTGCTGGCTGTCGAGCTGCGCCTCGACATTGGCGATGTTAGCTTGGGCGACCGCGACCTGCGCGCCGGCCTGCTCGACCGCGATCCTGTAGTCGCGCTCATCGATCCGCGCCAGCAGATCGCCGGCATTGACGTGCTGGTTGTCGGTGACGGGGACGTCGACGACATAGCCGCCGACCTTCGAGGCGACCGCAAAGCTGCGCGCGGCGACGAAGGCGTCGTCGGTCGATTCATAGTGGCGGATGTTGAGCCAGTAGGCGCCGCCGCCAATCAGCGCGGCCAGCAGCAGGACAGCGCCCGCCGCGGCAAGCATCCAGTGCTGGCGCAGACGTGCACGCGGCGACGGCTTCTTGTCGGCCTCCTGCGTATCTTGCACCGTCGATGACTTGTCCGGCGCGGATTTCTGCTCAGGGGTGCGCTCGGGCTGCCGCGGCTTTTCCACGGACGGCCCGCGGTCTCTGGTTTGGGCATCCAAGGTTGCACCTCAAGTTCAGGGAACAACGGCGATCGACCTCGCGGTTAACCGAAAGGTCCAACGCTTAGTTCCTGCGCAATGAGGTTGCTACACAGCCCTGGAACTCAACACCGGCTGACGCTCGGGCGTCGCCAGATCCCGATAAGTCGCGCTCTCGGTGATGCCGGCCTTGAGCGGAACGGTCAGGCGGCAGACCAGGCCTTCGCTCCGCCAATCGAAATCGGCGCGCCCACCGAGCTGGGTCTCGATGCTGGCGATCACGCTTCGCGTGCCGAAACCCTTTTGCGTCGGTTTGGTCACGCTGGGCCCACCGGTTTCCACCCAGGCCAGGATCAGCGCGTCGTCCTGTACCGCCCAGGTGATCGCGAGCCGGCCCGACAGCACCGACAGGCTGCCGTACTTCGCCGAATTGGTGACGAGCTCGTGCAGCGCCAGCGCCAGCGTCTGTGCGGTCGCGGGCTGCAGCTGCACCTCGGCACCTTCGATCTGGATCTGCCCGGCCTCGGAATAGGGCGCGATCTCCTCCGTGACCAGCCGCCGGATCTCGGCGCCCTGCCAGCTCGACAGCGACAGCACCGTGTGGACCCGCGCCAGCGCCGTGATGCGGCCCTCGACCGCGCGCACATAGGCATTGACGTTCTGCGCGCGCGTCAGCCGCACGATCGATTGCGCCAGCGCGAGCGCGTTCTTGGCGCGATGATCAACCTCACGGGTCAACAGGCTCTGGCGCTCCTCGGCCTTCTTGCGATCGGTGATGTCGACGGTGACGCCGCTGACCCGCACCACCCGGCCATGGCGGTCGCTGGTCGCGGCGGCCGTGCCGACGCACCAGCGCACCTCCCCGTTGGGCCGCATGACGCGGAATTCGGCCTCATAGGACGTCTCGCCCTTGCCGAAGCCGGCCCAGGCGCGCTTGAGATCCTCGACATCGTCAGGATGAAACAGCCCCTGGATATTTTCGGAGGTGAGTTCGAAGGATTTTGGATCGACCCCGAATATCTTGTACTGGCCCTCGTCCCACATCCAGTCGCCGTTGACCCAATCCCAGTCCCACGATCCCATCTTGCCCGCGGCAATCGCCATGCTGCGGCGCTGCTCGCTCTCCACCAGGCGGGTAGTCGACTGCTCGAGCTCGGCGGTGCGTGCGCGCACGCGGTCCTCGAGCTCGGCATTGAGGCGTTCAAGCTGCCGGGTCTTGCGATAGAGCTCGGCGAACACCCGGATCTTTGCCCGCAGCACCTCAGGCACGACGGGCACCGGCACGTAGTCGACTGCGCCCATCTCGTAGCCGCGCAGCCGGTCGATATCGCTGACCTGGATCGCCGAGATGAAGATCATCGCGGTCTTCTGGAAGCGCGGATGCTCGCGGATCATCGCCGCAAGCTCGAAGCCGTCGAGCTCGGGCATGCAGACGTCGACCAGGATGACGGCGACCTCGTTCTTGAGCAGGAATTCGAGCGCCTCCCGGCCCGACGACACCGCGACGAGGTTCTCGCCGAGCTCCTTCAGGATGACCTCGTAAGCCAGCAGCTTCGCCGGTTGGTCGTCGACCAGAAGGATGTTTATTTTTTCATTGTCCATCATTGTCGATCGCCGATCAGCGGTGCAGCCACATGCGGATCGCGAGCAGCAGTTGCTCGGTGTTGACGGGTTTGGCCAGATAGTCGGACGCGCCCGCTTCAAGGCATTTCTCGCGGTCGCCCTTCATCGCCTTTGCGGTCAGCGCAATGATCGGCAGCCGCGCGAAGGCGGGATTTTGCCTGATCGCACCGATGGTCTGGTAGCCGTCCATCTGCGGCATCATGATATCCATCAGCACGATCGCGATCTTCGGATTGGACTGCACGAGCGAAATTGCCTCATGCCCGGTCGTCGCGGTCAGCACCCTCATACCGCGGCGCTCCAGCACGCTCGAGAGCGCGAAGATGTTGCGGGCGTCGTCGTCGACCAGAAGCGCGGTCTTGCCAATGAGATCCTCATCGGAACTATTGAGCTTCTCCAGCATCTTCTGTTTTGCGACGGGCAATTCCGTGATCACACGGTGCAGGAACAGTGACGTTTCATCGAGCAGCCGTTCCGGCGATTCCACGCCCTTGACCACGATGCTGCGCGCCATCGTGTGCAGTTCCGCATCTTCTTCGGCCGACAGTTCCCGCCCCGTAAACACCACAACGGGAATATTGGAGAGCACGTCGTCCTTGCGGATCTGATCGAGCACCTCGAAACCGCTCATGTCGGGCAGCCGAAGATCGAGCACAACGCAGTCGCACGGATTCTCGCGCAGCGTCGACAATGCGCCCGCCCCGGTATCGCTGGTCACGATCTCGATGTCCTCGTGTCCGAGCAGTTCGGTGATGCTGAGCTGTTCCGCCGCATTGTCCTCGACGATCAACAGCCGCTTGCGGCGCGGCTTGGCGTATTCCTTGATCTGCGACAGCGCCGCGCTGACGCCTTCGGTCGTGGTCGGCTTGTTAACGAAGGAGAAAGCGCCGCGGGCCAGCGCATGCTGGCGGTCCTCGTCGAGCGTGATGATCTGAACCGGAATGTGACGGGTCAGCGGATTGTGCTTGAGCTGGCTCAGCACGCTCCAGCCGAGCATGTCGGGCAGGAACACGTCGAGCGACACCGCGGCCGGCTGGAATTGCTTGGCAAGATCCAGCGCCTCGGCGCCGCGGGTGGCGACCAGGACTTTGAAACCCTTGTCGCGCGCCAGGTCGATCAGGACCCGCGCGTAGTGCGGGTCGTCCTCGACGATCAACAGGATGGTGTCGCCGGGCGCCAGATTGAGCCGGTCGTCGGTCAGCTGCTCGATCGCCCGCTCCTGCGCGGCGGAGGCCTGCAGTGACGGCGCCGGGGTGTGCGGCATCTGCACCGGCTGAATGTGCTGTCGCAGCGCGAGCGACGGTCCGGCATATTTCAGCGGCAGATAGAGCGTGAAGGTCGAGCCCTTGCCGGTGGCGCTGCGCAGATGGATCTCGCCGCCGAGCAGGCTTGCGAGCTCGCGGCTGATCGCAAGGCCGAGGCCGGTGCCGCCGTATTTGCGGCTGGTGCCGGCGTCGGCCTGCTGGAACGCCTCGAAGATCAGCTTCTGCTTGTCCTGGGGAATGCCGATGCCGGTATCCGACACTTCGAACGCCACCACCGCCGGCGCGGTGTTGAGGATCGGATGCTCGACGCTCCAGCCGCCGACGGCGGCCGAGACGGTCAGGCTGACGCCGCCTTCGGCGGTGAACTTGAAGGCGTTCGAGAGCAGGTTCTTGAGTACCTGCTGCAGCCGCTTGCTATCGGTCACCATGCTGCGGGCGAGATTGGCGTCGACGTCGATGCTGAACGACAGATGCCGGTTCTCCGCCTCGTGCCGGAACGGCCGGCCGACGGTTTCCAGCAGGCTCGACGTCAGGATCTCCTCGGCATCGACGGTCACGGTGCCGGACTCGATCTTGGAGAGATCGAGGATGTCGCTGATCAGGTTCAACAGATCGGTGCCGGCACCGTGGATGGTGCGGGCGAATTCGACCTGCTTGCCGGTCAGATTGCCGTCGGGGTTTTCGGTCAGCTGCTGGCCGAGGATCAGGATCGAGTTCAGCGGCGTGCGCAGCTCGTGCGACATGTTGGCCAAGAACTCCGACTTGTACTTCGAGGTCAACGCGAGCTCGGTCGCCTTTTCCTCCAGCGCGCGCCGCGCCTGCTCGATCTCCTGGTTCTTGCGCTCGACGTCGACGTTGCGCTCGGCAAGCTGCTGGGCCTTCTGCTCGAGCTGATCGTTGGTCTGCTGCAGCTCCTTCTGCTGGGTCTGCAGCTCGCCGGCGAGCTGCTGCGACTGCTTCAGCAGCGCCTCGGTCTGCATCGTCGCCTCGATGCTGTTGAGCACGATGCCGATGCTGTCGGTGAGCTGTTCGAGGAAGGTGATCTGCGAGGTCGTGAACGACGAGATCGAGGACAGCTCGATCACCGCCTTGACCTGGTTCTCGAACAGCACCGGGAACACGACGAGGTTCTTCGGCATGATCCGCATCAGCGCCGAATTGACCGGCACCGCGTCGCCCGGAATGTCGGACACCAGGCGCTGGCGCTTGTCGAGCGCGCACTGGCCGATCAGCCCCTCGCCGAACTGGACAATCTGCGGGTGCGGATTGCTGCTGTCGCTGGCGTAGGCCGACAGCAGACGCAGCTGCGCGTTCTCGGGATTATCGACCTGGTAGATCACGCCCATATGGGCGTTGATCAGCGGCGCCAGCTCGGTCAGCAACAGGCGGCCGACGGTCGCGAGGTCGCGCTGGCCCTGCAGCATGTTGGTGAAACGCGCGAGGTTGGTCTTCAGCCAGTCCTGCTCGGTATTGCGCTCCGTGGTGAGACGGAGGTTGCCGATCATGGTGTTGATGTTGTCCTTCAGCTCCGCCACCTCGCCGCGGACGTCGACCTGGATCGAGCGGGTCAGGTCGCCCTTGGTCACGGCGGTCGCGACCTCGGCGATCGCGCGCACCTGCGAGGTCAGGTTGGCCGCGAGCAGATTGACGTTGCCGGTGAGATCCTTCCAGGTGCCGGCCGCACCAGGCACGGCGGCCTGACCGCCGAGCCGGCCCTCGACGCCGACCTCGCGCGCAACGCCCGTGACCTGCTCGGCGAAGGTCGCGAGCGTCTCGGTCATGTTGTTGATGGTGTCGGCGAGCGCCGCCACCTCGCCCTTCGACTTCACCGTCAGGTTCTGCTTGAGGTCGCCGTCGGCGACCGCGGTCACCACCTTGACGATGCCGCGCACCTGCTCGGTCAGGTTCGCCGCCATGACGTTGACGGTGTCGGTCAGGTCCTTCCAGGTGCCAGCGACGCCGCGCACTTCGGCCTGGCCGCCGAGCTTGCCTTCGGTGCCGACCTCGCGCGCGACGCGCGTCACCTCGCCGGCGAAGGCGTTGAGCTGGTCCACCATGGTGTTGATGGTGTTCTTCAGCTCGAGGATTTCGCCCTTCACGTCGACCGTGATCTTGCGCGACAGGTCGCCGCGCGCCACGGCGGTCGTCACCTCGGCGATGTTGCGGACCTGGGTGGTCAGGTTGGCGGCCAAGAGGTTGACGTTGTCGGTGAGGTCTTTCCAGGTGCCGCCGACGCCGGGCACCACGGCCTGGCCGCCGAGCCGTCCCTCGGTGCCGACTTCGCGCGCAACGCGCGTCACTTCGGCCGCGAACGAGCGCAGCTGTTCGACCATGGTGTTCAGGGTGTCCTTGAGCAGCAATATCTCGCCGCGCACGTCCACCGTGATCTTCTTCGACAGGTCGCCACCGGCGATCGCGCTCGCGACCTCGGCGATGTTGCGGACCTGCGCGGTCAGGTTCGAGGCCATGAAGTTGACGTTGTCGGTGAGGTCCTTCCAGGTGCCGGCGACGCCGGGCACCTCGGCCTGGCCGCCGAGCTTGCCTTCGGTGCCGACCTCGCGGGCGACGCGCGTCACCTCGCCGGCAAAACCGTTGAGCTGGTCCACCATGGTGTTGATGGTGTTCTTCAGTTCGAGGATTTCGCCCTTCACGTCGACGGTGATCTTGCGCGACAGGTCTCCGCGCGCCACGGCGGTCGTCACCTCGGCGATGTTGCGGACCTGCGCCGTGAGATTGCCGGCCATCGAATTGACGTTGTCAGTGAGGTCCTTCCAGGTGCCGGCGACGCCGGGCACGTTGGCCTGGCCGCCAAGGCTGCCGTCGGTGCCGACCTCGCGCGCCACGCGCGTCACCTCGCCCGCGAAGCGGTTGAGCTGGTCGACCATGGTGTTCAGCGTTTGCTTCAGCTGAAGGATCTCGCCGCGGACGTCGACCGTGATCTTGCGCGACAGGTCGCCGCCGGCGATCGCGGTCGCCACCTCGGCGATGTTGCGGACCTGTGCCGTCAAATTGCCGGCCATCGAGTTGACGCTGTCGGTCAAATCCTTCCAGGTGCCGGCGACGCCGGGCACCTCGGCCTGGCCGCCCAGCTTGCCGTCGGTACCGACCTCGCGCGCCACGCGCGTCACCTCGCCGGCGAAGGCGTTGAGCTGGTCGACCATCGTGTTCAGCGTTTCCTTCAGCTGAAGGATTTCGCCCGACACGTTCACGGTGATTTTCTTCGACAGGTCGCCCTTCGCCACCGCGGTCGCGACCTCGGCGATGTTGCGGACCTGCGCGGTCAGGTTCGAGGCCATCGAGTTGACGCTGTCGGTCAGATCCTTCCAGGTGCCGGCGACGCCGCGCACTTCGGCCTGGCCGCCGAGCTTGCCCTCGGTGCCGACCTCGCGCGCCACGCGCGTCACCTCGCCGGCGAAGGCGTTGAGCTGGTCGACCATCGTGTTGATGGTGTCCTTCAGCTCGAGAATTTCGCCGCGCACGTCGACCGTGATCTTCTTCGACAGGTCGCCGCCGGCGACCGCCGTGGTCACCGCGGCGATGTTGCGGACCTGCGCGGTCAGGTTCGACGCCATGAAGTTGACGTTGTCGGTCAGGTCCTTCCAGGTGCCGGCGACGCCGAGCACGTTGGCCTGGCCGCCGAGCTTGCCCTCGGTGCCGACCTCCCGCGCCACGCGCGTCACTTCCGAGGCGAACGCGTTGAGCTGGTCCACCATGGTGTTGAGCGTTTCCTTCAACTGAAGGATCTCGCCCGACACGTTCACCGTGATCTTCTTCGACAGGTCGCCGCCGGCGATCGCGGTGGCGACGTCGGCGATGTTGCGGACCTGCGCGGTCAGGTTCGACGCCATGAAGTTGACGTTGTCGGTCAGGTCCTTCCAGGTGCCGGCGACGCCGGGCACCTTGGCCTGGCCGCCGAGCTTGCCTTCGGTGCCGACCTCGCGCGCCACGCGCGTCACTTCCGACGCAAACGCATTGAGCTGGTCCACCATGGTGTTGATGGTGTCCTTCAGCTCGAGAATTTCGCCTGACACGTCGACCGTGATCTTGCGCGACAGGTCGCCGCGCGCCACCGCCGTGGTGACGTTGGCGATGTTGCGGACCTGGGCGGTCAGGTTGCCGCACATCGCATTCACCGAGTCCGTCAAATCCTTCCAGGTGCCGGCGACACCCGGCACGATCGCCTGGCCGCCGAGCTTGCCGTCGGTGCCGACCTCGCGCGCCACGCGGGTCACTTCGGAGGCGAACGAACGCAGCTGATCGACCATCGTGTTGATGGCCTCCTTCAGCTGCAGGATCTCGCCGCGGACGTCGACCGTGATCTTCTTCGACAGGTCGCCGTTGGCGACTGCGATCGTCACCTCGGCGATGTTGCGGACCTGGCCGGTCAGATTGTTGGCCATCGAGTTGACGCTCTCGGTCAGGTCCTTCCAGACGCCGGTCACCTCCGGCACCTGGGCCTGGCCGCCGAGCTTGCCCTCGGTGCCGACTTCGCGCGCCACGCGCGTCACTTCCGAGGTGAACACCGAAAGCTGCTTGATCATCGTGTTGACGATGTTCGCCGACTGCAGGAATTCGCCGCGCAGCGGCCTGCCCTCGACGTCGAGCTTCACGGTCTGCAGCAGGTCGCCCTGCGCCACCGCGGCGACGGCGCGGGTCACCTCGCGGGTCGGCCACAGCAGGTCGTCGATCAGCGTGTTGACCGAACTCTCCATGTCGGCCCAGGCGCCGCTGGCGAGTCCGAAATTGACGCGCTGACGGGTCTGTCCCTCGCGGCCGACCACCTCGCCGACCCGCGCCAGCTGCTGCGCCATCCGCTCATTGGCGGCGGCGATCTCGTTGAAGGCGTCGGCGATCTTGCCGTCGATCCCGAGATAATCGCCGCGCATCCGCGCCGAGAAATCGCCGGCCCGCATCGCCTGCAGCGACTGCAGCAGATCATGGGAGGGATCGAGGCTTCCGTTGGATGACTGGGCGCGGCGTGATTCAGTGCGGGGGCGCGGCGACGAACCGAGATCGGTCATTGAATTTCCCCTACGTGCTGGCCTTGAATCCTAGAACTCGGAATCCACGGACTCGGACTCCAAGGACTCGGATAAGCCAGCAAAACCATAAGAATGAGTGC
The DNA here is from genome assembly GCF_015291565.1 of Bradyrhizobium sp. CCBAU 51753. Taxonomy (NCBI): domain Bacteria; kingdom Pseudomonadati; phylum Pseudomonadota; class Alphaproteobacteria; order Hyphomicrobiales; family Nitrobacteraceae; genus Bradyrhizobium; species Bradyrhizobium sp. CCBAU 51753. The sequence continues at coordinate 4,855,690 of NZ_CP030037.1, forward strand.
CGGTGATCCATTCAAGCATGAAAACGCGACAAACGCGATTTGTGACGCAAACCGAGCATGTTAATTGCCATTGGAACCGAAGGTTCCAGGTGCTGGATGGAACTTTTTTGACCGGCAGGGTAAGCCGTTCGTATTGCCGGTTTGTCGCATTTGGAACAAAGGCCTGTTCCGAGCGTTTCGCGCCTCGGCGGGATCGGTGATGGTTAAGAGATCAGAGCAGCGCGAACGGGGCAATTCCGAAAGCGAGCGCCGTTTCCGGCGCGTGGCCGGCGGAGCTGTCGACTATGCCATCTGCATGCTCGCCGCCGACGGACGCGTCATCAACTGGAACAAGGGCGCCGAGCGCACGACCGGCCACAACGCCAGGGCGATCCTCGGCAGGCACTTCTCGGAATTCTACCTGCCGGAGGACCGCGCATCCGGCCTTCCCGCAAAAGCCCTGCGGATCGCCCGCAAGGAAAAGCACTTCCTCACCGAGGGCTGGCGGCTTCGCAAGGATGGCTCGAAATTCTATGCCTCCGTCGTCATCGATCCGATCTACGAGACGCGCAAGCTCGTCGGTTACGCCATGGTCATCCGTGACATGACCGAGCGGCGCCAGGCGCGCGCCGACCTCGAGGCCAGCGAGAACCAGTTCCGCCTGCTGGTGAGCAACGTCACCGACTACGCGCTCTACATGCTGACGCCGGCCGGCATCGTCGCCAACTGGAACGCCGGCGGTCAGCGCATCAACGGCTACGCGCCGGACGAAATCATCGGTCAGAGTTTTTCGCGGTTCTATACGCCGGCCGATCAGGCCGCCGGCAAGCCCGCCCGCGCGCTCAAGATCGCGGAAGAGACCGGGCATTACGAGGAGGAAGGCTGGCGAGTCCGCAAGGACGGCTCGTTCTTCTGGGCCAGCGTCGTGATCGATCCGATCCGCGACGCCGACGGCACGCTGGTCGGCTTCGCCAAGATCACGCGGGACATTTCCGAGCGCCGCGAGGCGCAACAGAAGCTCGAGCAGGTGCAGCGCCAGCTCGCGGAAACGCTGAAGATGGATGCGCTCGGCCAATTGACCGGAGGCGTCGCCCACGACTTCAACAACCTTCTGATGATCATCTCGGGCAATCTTCACAGGATCAAGCGCGAGGTGACGAGCGAGCGCGGTCGGGCCGCGCTCGGGGCGATCGAGACCGCTACCGAGCGCGCCGCATCGCTGACCAGCCAATTGCTGACCTTCGCGCGCCGGCAGAGCGTCAATCCGAAGACCATCAATGTCGCCGACCGGATCGCCTCGGTGCGCGAAGTCCTCAGCAGCGCGCTCGGCAGCCTGGTCAGGCTGAACATCGAGATCCAGCCCGAGGTCTGGCCGGTCTTCGTCGACCCGACCGATTTTGAAACCGCACTGATCAACCTCGTGGTCAATGCGCGCGACGCAACGGCGGACGGCGGCACGGTGACCGTCTCGGCCCGCAACGTGCCCGAGGCCGACCACGTGGTGGTCAGCGTCGCCGACACCGGCGAAGGCATTCCCGATGACGTGCTGAGCAAGGTGTTCGATCCGTTCTTCACCACCAAGCCGATCGGCAGGGGTACCGGCCTTGGGCTGTCCCAGGTCCATGGTTTCGCCCACCAGGCCGGCGGGAGGGTCGAGATCGCCAGCACGCTCGGCAAGGGCACCACCGTCAGCATCGTTTTGCCGCGCGGGACCGCGGCAGCGCATCCGGGAAACGCGGATCGGACCGCGCAGCGATCCGCTACCGTCCTCCTGATCGAGGACAATCCCGCCGTGGCCGACGCGAGCACCGGCCTGCTCGAACAGCTCGGCTACACCGTGAACTGGGCGTCGAATGCGGAACACGCGTTGCGGGCGATCGAGGCGAACGGGGTCGATGTGGTGTTCAGCGACATCGTGATGCCCGGCAAGATGGACGGGCTGACGCTCGCGCGCACGATCCGGGAGCGGAAGCCCGAGCTGCCGATCCTGCTGACGACGGGTTACAGCGACAGCGCGCGCGACGTGAAGTCCGACTTCCCGGTGCTGCGCAAGCCGTATCACATTCACGATCTCAGCCGCGAATTGTCCAAACTGACGGGGCACCATGCCGGCGCCGAGCCCAACAACCGATCTGCGGCGGCTTCCAGCGACGTTCGTTCGACCGACGCCGAAGCTCCGAAGGCGAAGGTCCGGAGCTAGGCCGTGTACCGGTAAGCACACTGGCATGATGGCGAACGCAATGTCCGCTATGCCCCTAGGGCGCCCTCGCACGGTTAAACCGCCGAAGTGGTAGACTGCGCCGACACTAGCTGGGCCCGTTCCCGGGTGGCCAAGAGTAGGCCCGGCCGACGCAAATCGACCGACCATCAGACCAAGGCCATAGCCGGTCACCTGCCTCCCACGGTCGATTGGGAAGCGGCCCGGCGAGCGGAACGGGGGTCGTCATCTCCGCCAGAACTGCGCTTGGTAGATCGTCCGCCAAGATCAGCCTGATCTCCTGGTTCCATGCCCCGAACGTTGCCGGAAGTCGTTATCTGTCGTGTGTGCGGGGCCCACCGTGTCGGCCATTCTGGCGCCGCGTGCGCCCATCGGCTTCTCGGAGCCTGTCGTGCTGTCGCGCGCGGTCTGGTGTTCCATTTCCGCGTCGAGTTCGGCCCCGAGCAGGATCACGATGGCGGAGATCCACAGCCACATCATGAAGCCGATGGCGGCACCGAGCGATCCGTAGGTCTCGTTGAATTTGCCGAAGTTGGCCGCATACCAGGAGAACAGCGCGGACGCTGCGAGCCAGAGAACCGCCGCCAGCGTACTTCCCCAGGTGATCCAGCGCCAGCGCGGCGCCTCGCGGCTCGCTCCGTAGCGGTAGATCAGCGCCAGCGCCAGCGCGACCGCGATGAACATCGCAGGCCACCGCGCGATGCGCAGCATCAGGTCGGCGAAGTTCGACAAACCGATGAAATTGAGGACGATCGGAATGACGACGACCGCTCCGAGCGCCACCAGCACGAACAGGATACCGGCCGCCGTGAAGGATAACGACACGGCATTCAGCGTCAGGAATCCTCGCTTTTCCCGCTCGCCGTAGACGATGTTCAGCGTATCGAACAGCGATTTCATCGCCGCGTTGGCGCTCCAGAGTGAAATCCCGAGCCCGACGATGAAGGTCGCCCCCAAGGTCCCGCCGCCTTTCGATGCGACCCGCGTGAGTTGGTCCCGGGCGATGTCTACCGCGCCGCCGGGTAGGATCCCGGAGAGCTGGTCCAGGTGCCTTGCGATGGCCGTCGGATCGGAGAACAGGCCGTAGATCGCGACGAGAGCAGCCAGCGCCGGAAAGATCGCAAGGATGCTGTAGTAGGTCATGCCAGCGGCCAGCGCGAGGATCCGGTGCTCGCCGATATTGTCGTAGACGCGCAGCAGGATGTCCTTCCACCCTTTCGCCGGAATCTCGGACGGCGATTCCGCCTCCCGCCCGCGATCTCCGCCTTCGACCGTTAGGCCGACCGGCGAAGCGTTACGATCGGCAGCCTGCTTGCCAGGAAAGAGTTTGTCCTCGTCGGAGCGCGCTACCCTAGGCGAGGCGAAGCGATCCCACAGGAATGCCACTGCAAGAAGCCCCAGCGCCGCCGCCAAGCTCCATCCGCCGCGCTCACCTCGGCGGGCACCCGATATCAGGGTCTTCGGCATCGAACTCCTCCGCGGAATTCAATCGCACCGCGGATCATGAGTTCCTGCGCCAGCTATGGAGTCATGCCCGGAGGCTATGCCGGTAGCGGAGGTCGTTGCCTCGGCCAAACCCATGGCGCTTTTGGCTGGTCGTCTGGGCGGCCTCAGGGTGACGGGGCTGGTTTGCTCCGCTTGCTCGGTGTCATCACCCGGCTTGACCGGGTGATCCAGTATTCCAGAGACGCCGGTGATAGAAGCGAGAGGCCGCGGCGTACTGGATCGCCCGGTCCATGTGCGCAATTGCGCACAGGCCGGGCGATGACAACGGTAGATGAGGACAAAGCTTCACATCCTCTCAGGCGCTCTTGGCGCTTGGCCACGTCACAACTTGGCCCGACATCACCAGACGGTCCCGTCCACTGTCCTTGGCTGCATAGAGCGCGCGGTCGGCCGCTGCGACGAGGGAGCTGCAGTCCTGCGCGCCCTGCGAGGGTAGGTTGGTCGCGCCGCCAAGGCTCACCGTGACGATCTTGGAGGGCAGGTTCAGCGCGTGCAGCATGCCGAACTCGCGTAGCGCCCCGCGCACATTCTCGCCGACGAGTTCGCAGCCAACCGCGTCGGTGTTCGGCAGCAAAAGGGCGAACTCCTCGCCGCCGTAGCGGGCGGCGAGATCGGCCGGCCGGCGGACTTGCGCGGAGAGGATCCGCGCCACCGCGCGCAAGCAGGCGTCGCCGGCCTGATGGCCATATTGATCGTTGAATTTCTTGAAGTGATCGACATCCACCAGCAGCAACGAGACCGGAGTGCCGTCGCGCCTGGCCCGCGCCCATTCGTCGGAAAGTCGCTCGTCGAAATGGCGGCGATTGGCGAGACCTGTCAGACCATCGGACGTGGCGAGCGCCGCAAGCTTGTCCTGCAGATCCTTATGCTCGGTCATGTCGCGCGAGATCGCGACCACGCCGTCGATCTCATGCGTCTCCGACGAGCGGGTGACTCGCAGCGCCGTCTCGAGCCACAACTCTTTTTTCTCGCGGTGATGCACCCGATAGATGATGCGTGCCTCCTCGGCTTCTCCCGCCTTCAACGCCGCGACGACCTGCTCGACGCGCGGCCGGTCCTCAGGGTTGACGCCGGCGACGGCAGAGGTTCCGAGCAGCCTCGCCGGGTCCCAGCCCAGGATGCGGGCGCATGACGGAGAGGCGTAGAGAATGCGCTCGTCCAGCCCGATCCGCATCACCACGTCGCTGCATTGTTCGGCGATCAGGCGGAAATCGCCCTCCTTGGCGACGAGAGCCGCGGCCATGCGCTGCCCCTTTGCCAGATAGCGCACCAGGAAGAAGCCGATCAGCGCGATCGACAACGTGAGCCCGGTGACGATGCCAACGCGCGTGAACGCCTGATGGCGCCATGGGACGAGAACATCGTTCTGTGCCTTGGTCGCCAAGACGACAATCGGATACCGACTGCTCTTCCGGTAGAAGCTTAGTCGCTCCTGCCCGTCCAGCGGAGACTTGAAGTAGTAGGTGCCAGCGTCCGGGCGCTGGCCCATGGTCTGGAACAACGGCGCGCCCGACATGTCGCGTCCGACGTATGCGCCGTTCTCGTCGCGGCTTCTCGCCAGCATGATGCCATCGGCATTCAGCAGCGAGACCGCGCCGTTCGGTCCGATGTCGAAGCGCCGGTAAAACTGGCTGAAGTAGGCGACATCAACGCTCGTCAGCACGACGCCGGCAAAAGTCCCGTCGGGGTGATTGAAGCGGCGGGAGGCCGTGATGATCCATTGTCCTCCAGACCGGCTCTTCACCGGTCTGCCAATCAAAGTGGCGCGGTCGGTCGAGGCGCGATGGATCTGGAAGTAGTCGCGATCGCTGTTGTTGAGGCGCGCGAAGCCGACGTCTTCGGTGGTCGCCAGCCAGCGGCCGGTCTCGTCGTAGACGAAGATGCCGCGGATGCGTTCCCTGTTGTACTTGCGGGACTGGAGAAACCTTTGGATCTTCTCGACGGCGGCTGGGCTCGTTCCGCCGACCTCCATCCGGTCGACCATTCCGGCCAAGATGGTGTCCGCGAGCTCAAAAGTGTCGTCGGCGTGCTGCGTCAGCGACTGGGCAAGATTGGCCATGTCGATTTCGGCGTTGCGAAGCTCGACTTGGCGGGCCTCCCACTCGCGCCATCCGCTCAGCGCCAGAATGGCGACGCACGCCAAGGCCACGAACCCTGCCGCCCACAATGGGAAGCGAGCTTTCTCGACCGCGGGGCGGCTGTTCGGCATCGGATATGGCTCCTTTCGAGCCAAGGTCCCACGCAGCCCTTAATGGCGGGTTTGCAGCGGCGCGCAGGTGCGATCGTCGGTAAGCATCGCGCCATTGTGCTGCCGCGGATTTTTCGGATTGCGGTGCCCCTCCGTTAACCACGCGAGACAGAGGCTTCGGTCGATGACGCCGTCTCCGGCTCGGTTCGCAACCCGGGCGGCGATTTGACAGTTGAGAGATGCATGCAGGAGCAACGCGCGACACAACAAGGCTGTGGCCGCGCCTTAATGAGTCCGCGTCCCAGGTCGGCCGAAAGGCGAACTGGAGCATGATCCGGAAATGTGTGAAGCGGTTATCCCCCGCGACAAAACGCGCGGCGCTTGCGTGGAGATCATGCTCAAACAAAGAGCCACAGCGCGATGATGATCCGACCTGATCTCATCGCGCTTTAGCGTTCCGCAGGCCAGGTCCGGCGCACCAGCAGGACGCGCTCGATGTGGTTGCACCGCTCGCAGCGGTACTGAAGGATGTCCCTGCCCTCGCTTCCCGGATAGCTGGTCTCAAGCCGCATGGTCCTGGCGCAGCTGACGCAGGAGATCAACGTCAGCAGCGGGCTGCGATCGTCATTCACTGATGCGCGCGGCGGTCGCACGGTCGGATCGGCGATCATGGCGTCGGACGATGCAATGGGACTCGACATCGCTAGAAAATGCCTATCCCGCGCGTCGAGTTCCCGACCTGAAACCCTTATTTGGGCCCGGTGCCAACCCGGCTGGGCTTACCCTTGTCCGGCTTCACTCCGGCGATCGCTTTTGCGTCCGCGTTGGCGGAGAGACGATCCCGATAAGTCCGGCTCAAACGCTCGCGAACGGTCGGCAGGCGGTCGTCACCGCCGGCGGCCCGCCAGCGCTTGATCAACTCGGCCACCTCGGCCCGCATCGCCATCAGCCGGTAGGACGCCTCGCTGCAATCGAGGTCGCGATTGACCTGCTCCCGGATCGCCGCCTCGACCAGAGTCATCTCCGCACGCAACACGCTGATCTTCCGACGAATTTCATTAATCTTGTTGTCCATGGCTTGTTGGAACAAAAATAGAACATATTGTCAAGTCACGAGCTTGCTAGTGAGGTGAAATATGAGCATGGCAGCGGTAAAATTTGGTGGGGTCGCCGAGCGCATCCAGGGGCAGATGACCCGTGCCCAGGCCGCCCGACTGCGGAGCCTTGCCGAGGAGGCCTACCAGCCGAACCAGTACGCGCGCGACCTGACATTCGAGGAGGCGGAGCGGCGCATCAATTCGCTGCGGGCCGAGATTGCATTGGCGGATTCGTTCTGAGGCACCGACCAGCCCCGGCCGGCGCCCCCTTAACACTTGATATAGCCGGCGCGGCTAATGCTGGTTCCTGCTATTGCAGTCGGGGCCCCGGGGGATTCTTCACGTGCAGGAACTGGAGAAGCGATCGCCGCTTGCGTTCCCGATCACGCTGAAGGACGGGCGGACGCTCGCGACGGTCGGTGACGCCGCCGATTACATGTCCGCGCTGAGCCTGGATCAGCGCGAGCGCAGCTATTGGCGGACCGCGATCATGATGTTCAACAACGCGATGCGCGAGCCGAGCTATCTGAAGATCGCCACCATCAATCTTCGATCGGCCCTTGTGTATGACCGCCTCGTCGACGATTCCGGCACCTGATTGTGGTGTCGCCGCTACAGCCGAATCGGCTGCGGTTGCGTAAAGGCCATCTCCGTCATGGCCGCAAACAAGGTAACGGCGGTACACATCACGGCGTGAGGCATTGCGCTTCAGCCATCTGGGGCCGCCTGGGAGGGCCAAGGCGGCCCGTTTCTTTTTTGGAACCTGCTCAGAGCATCCGGGCGCGGACGAACAGCGCGCGCAGTGCGTTGGTCGCCTGCACCGTCAGCATGGCATTGCCGGCTGCGAGCTCCAGCGCAGCGACGGCATCGTCGTGCAGCGAGCGGAACTCCATCCATTCGACGGCGCTGAGATTGGTGATGAAGCGGTGGGCCTGGCCGACGGTCGCAAGCGTTACCGTCTCGCCGTTCAGCCGCACCTTGAACGTCGCCTTCAGCGGTGTGTCGGAACTGGATACGTCAGCCATATGCATCACTCATGGCGCGGTTGTGTGCAACGCGCCGCGTTAATGTCAATCTAATTTCTTCACCCCCGCGCCGGCGCGTCGGCCCCATCGGTCGCGATGTCTGTTAGCGTTTGCTGGGGGTGATTCGTGCCTGATCTTGCCAACACAGCCTATCTGGATGCGCTCAATCCCGAGCAGCGCCGTGCAGTCGAGCACGGCGTCGGCGCGGATGGCATCATCGGGCCTCCGCTGCTGGTGATCGCGGGCGCCGGTTCCGGCAAGACCAACACGCTGGCGCATCGCGTCGCGCATCTGATCGTCGCCGGCGCCGACCCGCGCCGCATCCTGTTGATGACTTTTTCGCGGCGCGCGGCGAGCGAAATGGCCGGCCGCGTCGAGCGCATCGCGCGGCGGGTGCTCGGCGATCGCGCCTCCGTCATGACGGATGCGCTGAGCTGGGCCGGAACATTCCACGGCATCGGCGCACGGCTGCTGCGCGAATTCGCCGAGCGCATCGGGCTCGATCCCGCATTCACCATCCACGACCGCGAGGATTCCGCCGACCTAATGAACCTGGTCCGCCACGACCTCGGCCTGTCGCGGACAGAAAGCCGGTTTCCCACCAAGGGCACCTGCGTCGCGATCTATTCGCGCTGCGTCAATGCGGAGATGCCGATCGAGGCGGTGCTCGGCCAGTTCTTCCCGTGGTGCGCGGGTTGGGCCAATGAACTGAAGCGGCTGTTCGCGGCCTATGTCGAGACCAAGCAGCAGCAGAACGTGCTCGATTACGACGACCTGCTGCTCTACTGGGCACAGATGGTCACCGACCCTGCCCTCGCGGACGAGATCGGCAGCCGCTTCGACCACGTGATGGTCGACGAATATCAGGACACCAACCGCCTGCAGTCCTCGATCCTGCTCGCGCTCAAGCCCGCGGGACGCGGGCTCACGGTGGTCGGCGACGACGCACAGTCGATCTATTCGTTCCGCGCGGCGACGGTGCGCAACATCCTCGACTTCCCGAACCAGTTCCGCCCTGCGGCCGAGATCGTCACGCTCGACCGCAACTATCGCTCGACGCAGCCGATCCTGTCGGCGGCCAACGGCGTGATCTCGCTGGCCAAGGAGCGCTTCACCAAGAACCTGTGGACCGACCGGGCCTCGACCCGCAAGCCGCTGCTCGTCACAGTGCATAACGAGGCCGATCAGGCCCGCTATATCGTCGAGCAGGTGTTGGCGACGCGCGAGGAAGGCACGCTGCTGAAGCACCAGGCGGTGCTGTTCCGCACCTCCTCGCACTCGGGGCCGCTGGAGGTCGAGCTGACCCGCCGCAACATCCCGTTCGTGAAATTCGGCGGCCTCAAGTTCCTCGACGCCGCGCATGTCAAGGACATGCTGGCGTTGCTGCGCTTCGCCGCCAATCCGCGCGACCGGGTCGCCGGCTTCCGCATCCTGCATCTGTTACCCGGCGTCGGACCGGCCTCGGCGCAGCGCGTGCTCGACCACATGGCGGAGGCCGCCGACCCGATCGCAATGCTGGCATCGCTGCCCTCGCCGCCGCGCGCCGGTGCGGACTGGCGGCTGTTCGTCGAGGCGATCGAGAACCTGCGTTACTCGGAATGGCCCGTCGACATCGAGCGCGCGCGGCTGTGGTACGAGCCGCATCTCGACCGCATCCACGAGGATAGCGAGGTCCGCCGCGCGGATCTGATTCAGCTCGAGCAGATTGCGAGCGGCTATCCGTCGCGCGAACGCTTCCTGACCGAGCTGACCCTCGATCCGCCGGATGCCACCAGCGACCAGGCCGGCGTGCCGCTGCTCGACGAGGACTATTTGATCCTGTCGACAATCCATTCCGCCAAGGGCCAGGAGTGGAAATCGGTCTACGTGCTCAACGTCGTCGACGGCTGCATGCCGTCCGATCTCGGCGCCGGCACGTCGGCGGAACTCGAGGAGGAGCGCCGCCTGCTCTATGTCGCGATGACCCGCGCCAAGGACGATCTGCACCTGATGGTGCCGCAGCGCTTCTTCGTCCACGGCCAGGCCGCCAGGGGCGATCGCCACATGTACGCCTCGCGCACCCGCTTTATCCCGGAACGATTGCTGCCGATGTTCGAGCGGACGGCCTGGCCCCGCGCAGCCGCCGCGGAACCCGGGTCGGCCAAGCCGGCGCCGCCGATCGACCTCCGCGCCAAGATGCGCGGCATGTGGCGCTGATCCCCGATTGAAAAATTGCTAGCTGGGGCCGGAACGAACCTGCTGTCAGCAACGTTGAGGCGGCGTTCGTAATCGGCAAACGACCGTCCCGACGGCTTCGGCGCGTAGTCCTGAGGACACGCCGAGGCCGTCGTTTTTGCGCTGCGTCAATCAGGCAGAGAACAGCTTGGTCGGCTCGGCAAATCCCTTCAGTGCGTAGTCGGAACCGCTTGCCGTAATCATCGCGCCAGTGCGATCCCGCACGGCCGCCGTGACCAGGATTTCACCCGATTTCGCGGCGGCCTGGGCGCGCGCGGCGCGGTTGACCACGGTGCCGACGGCCGTCAGGTCGCGATGGGTCTGGCCGAACTCACCGAAATTGGTGTCGCCGCTATCGATCCCGATGCCGATTCCGATCTCGACATCGCCTGCGCCGATGTCCCGCGCCAGTTCGTCCCGCCTGCGGCGAAAGCTCTCCTGAATGGCGCGGGCGGCCAAGAGTGCCTGCGCCGCGTGATCCTGCTGCTTGACCGGGAAATTGAAGATCGCAAGCACGGCATCACCGATGGTCTTGTTGAGGAGGCCGTCATGGCGCCAGATCGCGGCCGCGCAATCGTCGTAGAACGCATCCAGCAGCAAGGTCAGCCCGCTCGGCGCGATGGTTTGCGTCAGCGTTGTGTAGCCGCGCAGATCGGCGAACATGATCGTGGCGTCGATAGTCACAGAGCGCGCCTTCATGACCTTCGAGAACGCCATCTCGCAGATCGTGCAGGTATTGGGATTCATTCGGCTCGGCCGGATGCCGAACAACCGGAACGGCGCCGACAGCGGTCCTCGCAGCGGGATCGGCACGTGCAGGTTCTGCCAGCACCCGAGGCAGACCGATGCAGGCTGTGTAGTCATCGCGGCACCTGCTGTTCCACTGGCGAATTCAGCTCAGTCTAACACCCGCGATATGCTGCCAGGCAGAATATTCGCCGATGGCTTGCCGTCAGGCCGCCGCCACAAAGCTCAGCCCGATCCGCGTTTTCTTGGTCCAGACCACCTGGCACTCGTAGACGACGGAGGGATCGTTCGCCATCACCAGCTGAAAGCGATCCGGGACGTAGGCCGGGTTGTCGACCTCGATCGCGGCCCCTTCCGGCGAGATATTGACGATCACGCAATGCATGACCGAACCGCCCGACGAGACATAGCCGGGTTCATTGATTTCGGTTCGCGGATGCTTGCGCTTCTCATCCATTCCGCTTGGCCCCGAATGTCGTGACACAGGCTTGGCCATCGGCAGTGAACGAGTCAACGGTCCCTTTGTTCAGCTTCGGGCTTTCGCACCGCGATTTGTGCGGAGCGGCAGGCCGAGTTGCTTATCGCATCGGCGCAGACGAGCCCCGCGCCGGGGCGGGGTTGTCGTTCGCAACCGCGCAAGGCTAGCCTTACGACATTGACGGTGCGCTGGCGCGACGCTCCGTCCAAAAAAATGAACAGGCGCCAAGGGGAGACGCGCCATGTTCGAGATCCTCGATCGCCGGACGACTCTGACCGGCAACCAGCTCAAAATCCTAGCGGCGGCCATCATCGGCGATGCGCTGGAATTCTTCGATTACTTCCTGATCGGCTTCGTGCTCGCATTCCTGATCGGGCCGTGGAAGCTCACTTTCGGCCAGTCGGCCATCGTGTTGATGAGTTCAGGCATCGGCGCCATCCTCGGGGCCTATCTCTGGGGCTGGCTCGCCGACCGGATCGGACGCCGCATCGTCTTCATCGGCACGGTGCTGAACTTCTCGATCGCCACCGGCCTGCTCTATTTCACACCCGACAATGGCTGGATCTATCTGACCATTCTGCGCTTCTTCGTCGGCACCGGCGTCGGCGGCCTGTATTGCGTCGACCTGCCGCTGGTGCAGGAGTTCATGCCCTCGCACAAGCGCGGCTGGGTCGGCGGGCTCGTCACCTGCGTGATCCCGCTCGGGGTCGGACTTGGCGCCGTGCTGGGCGCGGTGATGGGCACCGACCAGTGGCGGCTGCTGTTTGCGATCGGCGTGCTGCCGTCGGTTCTGGTGTTGCTGGTCCGGCTCTGGGTTCCGGAATCGCCGCGCTGGCTGTGCCGGCAGGGGCGCTATGAGGAAGCCCGCAAGTCGCTGGCCTGGGCGCTGCAGGTGCCACCGTCGGAACTGCCGTTGCCGAGCGCGGCCGATGCCGGCCCGATCGTCAAGACCAACTGGTTCGACCTGTTCAAATATCCGCGCAGCCTGATCGTCTCCTGGTTCGGCAATGCCGGGGCACAGACCGGTGTCTACGGAATCACGCTGTGGGCGCCCGCGCTGTTCGTGCTGCTGCTCAAGGTCTCGCCGCAGCAAGCCGCCAAGATGATGATCCTGCTCAGCGTCACCGGCTTCATCGGTCGCATCTCCTTCTCCTACTTCTCGGAATTGATGGGACGGCGCGTCGCGGGCGGCCTGCTCGGCTTCGGCGCCGGTGCGCTGACCATCATTGCCGGCTATCACTACGATGCGACGCTGTTCGGCATGTCGGCGTTCTGGCTGCTGCTGGCCGTCGCGTTCTTCTTCGCCGACGGCGGCTTTGCCATCGTCGGCCCCTATGCCGCGGAGATCTGGCCCTCGCATCTGCGCACCACCGGCATGGGCTCGGCCTACGGCTTCGGGGGGATCGGCAAGATCCTCGGCCCCGTCGGCCTCGCCCTGATCGTCGGCTCCAACAACTATCTCAAGCCGGACGTGCCGATGACGCAGATTCCGACCGCCTTCGTTTATCTCGGCTGCTGGTTCCTGATGGCGGGTGCCGTCTATTATTTCCTCGGCATCGAGACCCGCGGCAAGTCGATCGAGCAGATCGACCAGGAACTGAACGCGGCGGCCGACGTCGCGGCGACTGCGAAAATCCGGCAGGCTTGAAGGAGGCGGACATGAACGTGACATCCGCCGACCTTGCCGGCGATTCCGACGTGATCGCCCGCGCCGAGGCGGTCAGGGGCGCGGTTGCCGCCGCCTCCGACGGCATCGAGACGACGCGCCGCCTGCCGCCCGAGTTGCTCGACCAGCTGCATGAAGCGCGGCTGTTCCGCCTGCTGCTGCCGCGCTCAAGCAACGGGATCGAGACCGATCCCGTCACCTTCTTCCATGTCATCGAAACCATCGCCAAGGCCGATGCCTCGACCGCCTGGTGCCTCAGCCAGGCCGGCGGCTGCGCGATGTCGGCGGCCTATCTCGACCTGCCGGTTGCGCAGGAGATCTTTGCCGATCCGCGCGCGGTGCTGGCCTGGGGTCCCGGCCCGAAAGTCAAGGCGGTCGAATGCGAGGGCGGCTACCGCGTCACCGGCGTCTGGTCGTTCGCCTCCGGCGGCCGGCACGCCACCTGGCTCGGCGCACACTGCCCGATCTATGCGGCCGACGGCTCGCCGCGCCGCGACGCCACTGGCGAGCAGGCCGAGCGCACCATGCTGGTGCGCAGCGAGGACGTCGAGTGGACCGACATCTGGAACACGGTCGGGCTGCGCGGCACCGCCAGCGACCAGTTTTCCCTCAATGACTTCTTCGTCCGCGCCGACCACTCCATCACCCGCGAGTTCGACCGCGAGTGCCGCGAGCATGGCCCGCTGTACCGGATGAGCAACCACACCTGCTATCAGATCGGCTTTGCCGGGGTCGCCTGCGGCATCGCCCGCAGCGCGCTGGACAATTTCACCGACGTCGCCCGCAACAAGGTGCCGCGCGGCATGAAGAAGACGCTGCGTGACAATGCCGTGGTGCAGTCCGGCCTCGCCGTGGCCGAGGTCAATCTGCTTGCCGCCCGCGCCTTCCTGCTGCAATCGATGGCCGACATCTGGAAGGAACTGGTTGCCGGCAACACCATCACGGTGGCGCAGCGCATGACCATCCGGATGGCGGCAACCCACGCTATCCACAAGGCGCGCGAGGCGGTCGACTTCGCCTACAACACCGCCGGCGCCACCGCGATCTTCGACGGCCACCCGCTGGAGCGCCGCTTTCGCGACATCCACACCGTGACCCAGCAATTGCAGGGCCGGTTCAGCCATTTCGAGACCGTCGGCGCCTGGATGCTCGGCGCCGAGGCCGATCTGTCCTTCGTCTAAAGCTTCAAGGAGAAGAACCATGCCATTGGGCGGACTGCAGCATTACACCATCGAACCGCAGGATCTCGAGCGCACCAAGGCGTTTTATTGCGACGTGCTCGGGCTCGAGAACGGCGACCGGCCGCCGCTCGATTTCCCCGGCTACTGGCTCTATTCCGGCGGCCAGGCCACCGTCCATCTGATGGGCACCCGCAAGCCGCGCGAGGGCATCGTGGTGCGCGGCACCGAGAAGAAATATGAGGACACCGGCCGCCTCGACCACATCGCCTTCGCCGCCACCGATGTCGAGGCCGTCCGCAAGCGCCTGCGGGCCAGCAAGGTGACGTTCCGCGAGCAGATCGTGCCACGCACCGGCGATACGCAGATCTTCCTCTACGACCCCGACGGCATCGGCGTGGAGCTGAATTTTCCGAAGAGCTGAACGGGGGCCCGCTAAATCTGGTGTGCTCGGATGGATGCGAGGCCCCATCTCTACTTTGCATGGGGTTGTTTTGTCGGGTTTGGTCTCGCCCTGATCCCTGGACTCATCGGCCGGTTCGTCGCCGGTCGATGACACGATCGGGTTCCCGACAACACCGCTACTCGGCCATCACTCGGGCGCGATCTGGTCGGCTTTTCTTCAACATTGAATGACGATGTAGCCGGGCCGCGCCGCTGCGGCAGAATAGCCGGGTGCCGCGCCTTTCAACCTACTCCAGGGCCTGGTGGCCCGGCTATTCGTCCCCACGGCGGCGCGAGGTGGTCGTCAATCCAGCCCGCGCTCGTGACTGAGGCGGACCATTTCGGTGATGAAGACCTGCTTCTGCTTGTCGTCGAGGCTGGCGAACAGCGGCTCGGCGGCGTCGGCGACGTTGCGCTGATCGACCGCGCGGTCGTTGAGGAACTGGGCCTCGTTACGCATCTGCTCGACGATGTCGTCGGGCGGGTCGCGCTGGGCGCGGGCGATGCGCAGGTTGAGACGGTCGGCGCCGTTGTGGCCGAGGTAATGCATCGCGCTGTTGAAGCCGGCCCAATGCTTTTCCTGCTCGGGCGTCAGGTTCAGCTCCTTCTTGATCCGCTCGATATTGGCGTCGCTGTTGGCGACGATCTGCTCGGCAGTGAGCTGCGGCGCGCCATCCTGGGTCAGCACGGCGGGCGGCTTGGCAGCCTTGTCCTTACCCGCCTTGTCATTGCCGGCCTTGTCATTCGCTTTGGCCGACTTCGTGGCCTTGGCGCCCTGCTTGTCGCCGGACGCGGGCGCGTTCTTGCCGCTCGGGGCGTTGCCGTTGTTGCCGGTGAGGACCCCGGTCACGCCGGTCACCACCCCGACGACGCCGCCGATGGCCCCGCCAAGAACGCCGCCGACCGGACCGGCGGCCTTGTTGCCCTCCCGCGCGCCCTTTTCGACGCCCTGCACAATCTGCGCATCGACGAGACGAGGTGCGGCGAACAACGTCACGGCGGCGGCCCCGAGCGCGACGCACAGTGTCCAACGCAGCTTCGCTACCGGGATAGGCATTATCGGGTCTCCATGATCGAGGGTGGGTTTGCAAAAGGCGGGGTCGTCCACGAATCTGGATTTTATCGCCGTGAACTTCAGCGAGTCTATTGGGCGCGCTGGGCATCAAGATGACGAAACCTGGTCTCGCCTGGCCTTACGAAACCTGCGGCTCAAGAGCGCACCGTCTGCGCGGTGCGCATGTGGAGGCTCGCGTGCGGCGCAGCATGAGCCAGGGAAGCATCGCAAACGCCCGCAACCGAACTGCACTGCCTGCAATTTGACCACAACGTTAGTTCTACACACGCAAGCATCTGGTTTCTCGACAGACGCTGGCAATTCTGTTCTGATTGCTTCCAACAAAATCACGCGACGCCGCGCGAACGCGGTGCACAAAAACAAACAAGTCTTTGTCCGTCGGCTCACCAGGGAGGGTAATGCCATGTCACGGAAGAAGCTTTCACGCCGAGAATTCGTTGCTGCGACAGCGCTAACATCGGCTGCGCTGATAACTGCTCCTTACGTGCGTGGCGCGTACGCTGCTGGCAAACTCTCGATGGCCTTTTGGGATCACTGGGTGCCCGGCGCCAACAAGGCGTCCGAGGAGCTCGTCAAGGCATGGGCCGAAAAGGAGAAGGTCGAGGTCACGATCGACTACGTCCCGAGCCAGGGCAACAAGAACATCCTGACCATCGCCGCCGAAGCGCAGGCTAAATCCGGCCACGACATCTTCGCGATGCCGACCTGGTGGTGTCACTCCAATTCCGAACAGCTCGAGCGGGTCGACGACATCATGGGCCCGATCATCGCCGAGAATGGCGCGGCCAACGGCACGGTGCAGTATCTCGGTCAGCTCGACGGCAAGTGGCTCGGCGTTCCCGCCTCCGTCGGCAGCCAGATCAAGGGCCCCTGCTCGCGCATCGACCTGATGAAGAAGCATGCCAACATCGATGTGCAGGAGATGTATCCGGCCGGCAGCCCGCCGAAAGCGGACAACTGGACGTTCGACACCTTCCTCAAGGCGGCGGAAGCCTGTCACAAGGCCGGCGTCCCGTTCGGGATCGGCCTCGGCGAGACCAGCGACAGCGTCGATACCGCCGGCGCGATCTTCCAGTCGTTCGGCGCCCAGCTCGTCGATGCCAAGGGCAATCTCACCGTGAAGACCGACGCGGTGCGCCAGTCGCTCGAATTCTACAAGAAGCTGATCGCCTTCCTGCCGCCCGACGTCGCGGCATGGGACGACAGCTCCAACAACAAATGGCTGGTCTCCGGCAAGGGCGCGATGATCATGAACCCGCCGAGCGCCTGGGCGGTCGCCAAGCGCGACGCGCCGCAGGTCGCCGAACAATGCTGGACCCACGGCTTCCCCGCCGGGCCGAAGGGGCGCTTCGCGCCGTATCTGCCGTACTTCTGGAGCATCTGGAACTTCTCCAAGAACAAGGAAGCGGCGAAGAGCCTGCTGGTGCATCTGTCGAAGCCCGCCTCGATCGAGAAGATGTGCGTGGCGAGCGGCGGCTATGACCTGCCGGCCTACGAGAAGCTCACGACGCTGAAGGTCTGGCAGGAGGAAGCGCCGCCGAAGGGCACGCTCTATCACTACCCGAACCCCTATAAGCACCAGACCCTGTCGATCGCGGCCTCGCCGGCGCCGCCGAAGGTGGCGCAGCAGATCTACTTCCAGGCCACGCTGACCAAGATGTGCCTCAGGTACTATCAGGGCGAGGCTATGGAGAAGACCCTCGCCTGGGCCGAGGGCGAGTGCGAAGGCTTCATGCGGAGCTGACGGACGCAGCCTCGCGGGCGGTTGCCGACATGGCGGCCGCACGCGCTGCGCCGCCCCAAAATGTACGCCGACCGGGCCGCAGGCCCGTTCAACCAACCCACGCGAGGAACCTGCGTCATGGTTGATGTGACATTCCAGCCCAACCGTGTCGCGGGCAGCCAGGCGGCGCGCAAGCGCGGCGGCATGCGCAACGCGCTGCGGCGCAAATCGACGGTCGCGTTCGTGATGACGTTGCCGCTGATCCTTTTGATCCTGATCCTCGTGGTCTATCCCGCCTTCTATTCCCTGCATCTGGCGACGCTGAACAAGTCGATGGCGAAGTTCGTCGGCTTCGGCAATTTCGAGTTCCTGTTCAGGCGCGACACCTTCTGGCTGGTGGTCAAGCAGTCCTGCATCTTCGCGATCTCGGCCGTGATCTTCAAAGCGCTGATCGGCTTCATCGTCGCGCATTTCGTCCACAACGTGCCCGCCAAGAAGCAGCGCAAATGGCGCGGCATGCTGCTGGTGCCGTGGGTGATCCCGCCGGCAATGTCGACGCTGGCCTGGCTGTGGCTGTTCGACCCGTCCTACAGCGCCTTCAACTATACCCTGTCGTTCCTCGGCATCGGGCCGATCCCGTGGACCGGCGATGCGGCGTGGGCGCGCTTCTCCGTCATCCTGGTCAACGTCTGGTATGGCGCGCCGTTCTTCATGATCATGTATCTCGCGGCGCTCAAATCGGTCCCCGAGCAACTCTATGAAGCGGCCGCGATCGACGGCGCCAATTGGTGGCAGCGCATCTGGTACGTGACCTTGCCGATGATGCGCAACATCATCGCGATCACGACGCTGTTCTCGCTGATCGTCACCTTCGCCAATTTCGACATCGTGCGCATTCTCACCGCCGGCGGGCCGCTCGATCACACCCATATCTTCGCGACCTGGGCGTTCCGCGTCGGCATCGAGGGCAGCGACGTGCCGCTCGGCGCCAGCGTGTCGCTGTTCATGGTGCCGATCCTCGCCATCGCCGCGGTGTTCATCCTGCGCGACATCTCCAAACGCGGGAATGAAGCCTGATGAGCACGGTGACGATCGACAAGTCCGGACCGACCCGCAAGGTGAAGTACGGCAGCATGAGCCGCGACCGCGCCTGGGCGCTGCGCTGGTCGTATTTCTTCCTGGTGCTGTTTGCGATCTTCTCGCTGACGCCGCCGTTCTACATGCTGATCACGTCGCTGAAGAGCAGCGCCGAGATTTCGGCGGCGACCAATCCGTGGTGGGTCTATCACCCGACGCTGGAGAACTACCTCGGGCTTTTGACCTCGAACCAGTTCCTGCGCTTCTTCTGGAATTCGGCTTGGGTCTCGATCATCGTCGTCACCATCACGATGCTGATCAGCGTGCCGGCGGCGTTCGCGCTGGCGCGGATGAAATTCTGGGGCTCGGCGACGCTCGCCACCGGCGTGTTCCTCACCTACCTGATTCCGGACACCCTGCTGTTCATTCCGCTGTTCAAGATGTTCGCGGTGTTCGGCGACTGGACCGGCATCCAGCTAATCAACCGCTGGTACGTGCTGCTGCTCGTCTATCCGACGCTGACGGTGCCGTTCTGCACCTGGATCATGATCGGCTATTTCGCCTCGATCCCGAAGGAGCTCGACGAGGCCGCGATCATCGACGGCGCGAGCTGGTTCCAGACCCTGACCCGGATCTTCATCCCGGTCGCGCTGCCCGGCCTGATCGCGGCGACGATCTTCGCCTTCACGGTCTCCTGGGCCCAGTTCCTCTATCCGCTGGTGTTCACCACCTCGACCGACCAGCTGGTGCTGCCGGTCGGCATCATCACCACCCTGATCAAGGGCGACGTCTTCAACTGGGGACAGATCATGACCGGCGCCCTGCTCGGCGCCGCGCCGCCGCTGATCATCTACGCCTTCCTGATGGACTACTACATTGCCGGCCTGACCGCCGGTGCGACAAAGGGTTGAACGCGAGGTAGGGATTCATGGCTGACGTGACGTTGCGTAAGGTGGTGAAGCGTTATGACGATGTCGAGGCGGTGCGCGGCATCGACCTCGATATCGCCGACCATGAGTTCGTTGTGCTGGTCGGACCGTCGGGCTGCGGCAAGTCGACCACGCTGCGGATGATCGCCGGCCTCGAGGACATTTCCGACGGCGACATCATGATCGGCGGCGACGTCGTCAACGATGTGCCGCCGAAGGATCGCGACATCGCGATGGTGTTCCAGAACTACGCGCTCTATCCGCACATGACCGTCGCCGAGAACATGTCGTTCGGGCTGCGGCTGAAGCACTATCCGAAGGCCGAGATCAAGAGCCGGGTCACCGAAGCCGCCCGCATGCTCGACATCACCGACCTGATCGACCGCAAGCCGAAGCAGCTGTCCGGCGGCCAGCGCCAGCGCGTCGCGATGGGCCGCGCTATCGTGCGCAACCCGAAGGTCTTCCTGTTCGACGAGCCGCTGTCCAACCTCGATGCCAAGCTGCGGGTGCAGATGCGGATCGAGATCAAGAAGGTCCACCAGAAGGTCCGCACCACCACCGTCTACGTCACCCACGACCAGGTCGAGGCGATGACGCTGGCCGACCGCGTGGTGGTGATGAACCACGGCAGGATCGAGCAGATCGGCACGCCCAACGAGCTCTATCACAAGCCGGCGACCCGGTTCGTCGCGAGCTTCATCGGCTCGCCGGCGATGAATTTCGTGCCGTGTCGGCTGGAGGACGTCGCGGGCAAGCTGAACGTGCGGCTAACCGACCGCCTCGCCTTCCCGCTGCCGCCGGCGCGCGCCGCCCGCTACGGGAGCCTGCCGCGCACCGACAAGCTGCTGCTGGGCATCCGGCCGGAGCATGTCATGGAAGCAAGGCCGCATGCCGAGCCTGGCATCGAGCCGTTCGATGCGGTGCTCGACGTTACCGAGCCGATGGGCATGGAGACCCTGGTCTACTTCACGCTCGAAGGCAGCCAGGTCTGCGGCCGGGTCAATCCCAATGCCGGCGCGCAGGATGGCAGCCCGCTTCGATTGGCTGTGGACCTCAACAATATGCATTTGCTAAACGAGGTGACCGGCGCCGTGCTTTGACGGCGGACAAGAAACCTCAAGGGCAGGAAATGGCCACCAACAAGAAGAAGATCTTCATCACCCAGACTTTCTCACCGGGGGCACGGGCTCTCCTCAGCGCGCGAGACGATCTCGAACTCATCGAGTTTCCGAACCTGATCTCCGCCACGGATTTTCAGGCCATGCTGCAGCAGCATGCGCCGGTCCATGGGGTTGCACTCGGCGCGACCCGGTTCGGCGAGGCCGAGCTGGAGGCGTCCAACGGCATGCTGGTGGTGACGCGGATCGGCGTCGGCTACGACGCGGTCGACGTGCCGGCGCTGTCGCGCCGCAAGGTGCCGCTGATGGTTGCGGGCACCGCGAACTCGCCCTCGGTCGCCGAGCATGCGCTGTTCATGATGCTGACGCTCGCCAAGCGCTCGCAGGAAATGCACGCCATGGTCAAGGAAGGCACCTGGGCGAGCCGGCTCGGCGTGCTGCCGTTCGATCTCTACGGCAAGACGGTCTTGATCGTCGGCTTCGGCCGCATCGGCACCCGCACCGCCAAGCGCTGCCTTGCGATGGAAATGAACGTGCTGGTCTACGATCCCTACAAGCCGGCCGCCGAGATCGCCGCGGCCGGCTGCGAAGCGGTGCCCGACCTTGACGCGGCATTGTCGCGCGCGGACTTCGTCTCCATCCACTGCCCGAAGACGCCGGAGACCGTCGGCATGTTCAACGCGGCCCGGTTGAGGCGGATGAAGCCGACCGCCTATCTGATCAACACCGCGCGCGGCGGCATCGTCGACGAGAACGCGCTGCACGACGCGCTGGTGTCGGGCAAGCTCGCGGGCGCCGGGCTCGACGTGTTCGAGGTCGAGCCGCCGCCGGTCGGTCAACCGCTGCACAGCCTGCCGAACGTGATCATGGCGCCGCACGTTGCGGGCGTCACCGTCGAGGCCGTCGATCGCATGAGCGAGCAGACCGCGCGGAATATTTTGAGCGTGCTGGACGGCACCCCGCTGCGCCAGAACGTGATCAATCAGGACGTCCTCGGCTGAGCGTTCGGCCGAACTGACAACGCCGGGACCGCTGCGTTAGCGGCCCGGCGATTTCGGAGCATGCGCATGAGCTTCAAGGAATACGGCAATTATGACGCGGTCGGGCTCGCCGAACTCGTGCGCAAGAAGGATGTGACGCCGAAGGAGCTGCTCGACGAGGCCGTTGCGCGCACCGCGAAACTCGACCCGCAGATCAACGCCGTCGTCGTCAAGCATTACGACTATGCCGAGCGCCAGATCGCCAAGGGGCTGCCCGACGGTCCCTTCACCGGCGTGCCGTTCCTGCTGAAGGACCTCGAGCCGCTCGAGGGCACGCGCACCACGTGGGGCGCAACCGTGCTGAAGGATTTCGTCGCCGATCACAATTCCACGCTGGCCCAGCGTTTCCTCGATGCCGGCCTTGCGATCTTCGGCAAGAGCGCGAGCCCCGAATTCGGCCTTATGCCGACGACGGAATCCCGCCTGTTCGGCCCGACCCGCAATCCCTGGAATCTCGAACATTCCTCGGGCGGCTCGTCCGGCGGCGCCGCGGCTGCGGTTGCAGCGCGCATCCTGCCGGTGGCGCATGCCAGCGACGGCGGCGGCTCGATCCGCATTCCCGCCGCCGCCTCCGGCGTGTTCGGCATGAAGCCGACGCGGGCGCGCAACCCGGTCGGCCCCGATCGCGGCGAAGGCTGGGGCGGCTTCGCCGTCGGCCATGTCGTCAGCGTCAGCGTCCGCGACAGCGCGGTGATGATGGACGCGATCCACGGTCCCGAACCGTCGAGCCCCTATGTCGCGCCGCCGCCGGAGCGGCCGTTTTCGCAGGAGGTCGGCCGCGATCCCGGCCGCCTGCGCATCAGCTTCACCGACAAATCGCCCTATGGCGATGCGATCGATCCGGAGATCGCGGAAGCGGTCCGCGACGTTGCGAAACTGCTGGCGGGGCTCGGACATCACGTCGAGGAGCGCGCGCCGCCGCTCGCCGCCGATCCTGCCGCCGCGATCACCACCATCGTCGGCAGCAACACCGCGCTGACGCTCCGCCTGCTCGAGCAGCGCTTCGGCCGCAGCCTGACCACTGATGACGTCGAACGCCTGACTCTCGCGATGGCGCAGAACTCGCTCAAGCTGACGCCGGTCGACTACGTCGCCGCGCAGCTCGCCGCATTCCAGATCTCGCGCGCGCTGGCGACCTTCTTCGAGGGCTGCGACATCTTCCTCAGCCCGACGCTGTGCACACCGCCGGTGCGGATCGGCGAGCTGAACACGATGTCCGAGGATCTGAGCCAGATCGCGCCGCTGCTGCGCCGCTACATTCCGGGCACCTCGATGTTCAACATGTCCGGTCAGCCGGCGATGTCGGTACCATCAGCCTGGAACAAGGCGGGGCTGCCGCTCGGGATGATGTTCGCGGCCAGGTTCGGTGAGGAAGGCCTGCTGTTCCGCCTCGCCGGCCAGCTCGAGCAGGCCCGCCCCTGGAAGGACCGGCAGCCGCCGGTGTGCGGCTAGAGCCTTCCGCGACATCCTGCTCCAACAGGAAGCCGCCCCCGCGATGGGATTAACCCCAATCCCATCGCGCTTTGGGTTACAAAATGTAGCCGGATCAGGTAGATAGGGATGGCGTCGGCGCGGTTCAGCCGGCGCGCTGCCCAGGAGACTGACCGTGAGCGACGACCCGACCGACAATGCGCTAGCTGCGATTGCAAGCATTCTCGATCAGCCGACTGTGCCTCCCGAGCCGGCCAAAGCAACCGACAAGGCGACCGACAAGACGGCGGACAAACCGGCAGCTCCCGCCGAGGAGCCGCCCGTAGCCGTGGCGATGCCGCCGCCCCTGCCGCAATCGATCGAGCAGCCCTTGATCGAGCCGTCGATCGAACCCGGGCCAAGCGAAGCCGAGCCAAGCGAACCAAAGCCAAGCCAACCAGAGGCAAGTGAACCGGAGCAAAGCGAACCAGAGCCGAGCCCGCAACCGGTCCAGCCGATCGAGGCCAACGGCTACTCCAAGGCCGGCCCCGGCCCGATGGCCGCGCTGCGCTTCCGCTGGACCGTGCGCGAGGACGGCGGCCGCTACTATGTCGACGAGACCGTCGGCGAAGGATCGACCCCGCTCGTCAACGGCCCGATGGAGAAGGACGCCGCGATCAAATTCGTCGACGACCGCGAAGCCGAGGCGCGCCAGCGTTTTGAGGATTTCAGGCAAGAGATGATCAGCCGGACCGGACCAGCCGTTCCCGCGCATGAGGACGACGACGAGACCTGACGCAGGATCCGAGGCGGCGGCGTTGCGGCAACTATGCATTCTTGCGCAGGGCAGCGCGCGAGATCAAGGTTGCATTCGTATGCAGATTGACCGCGTCGATCGACTTGGTCGCGAACGCCATTTGCGACGGGAAATCGATCAGAGTAAGCGCGTGGTCCTTCGGGTCGCTGAGGCTCCTTCCGGAGGTTGGTGCTTCGCGCGCCATTTCGGACCAGGGCCACGCATGTAGTGCAGTTCGGGCCGGTAGCTGTCGCGCACGTCCAAAACCAGGTTGTGAACGACTCCGGCGAAGTCGGAGACCGTCTGAGCCGGCTTGCGCGCAAGGCCAGACATTGCGGACCAGAACGTTGGGGCCGGTGCGACCGCACCAGGCATGACGGTGCTTTTCCGGATCATCATCTTTCTCCGCACGGTTGGACGTGGGCACCGTGATGATCTAGCGGATCGAGGCGGCGGCTGCGCCAGAGCGATTGTCGTATTTGTCGAGCGATTGCTGCAACAACGCTCACGACAGAGCGGGGGTTAGATCGCGACTGCCGACGGCACCAAGCGCAGCGACAGAGCTGTCCGCAGGAATTTAATCAGTGACTTGCCCGACGGCGCAAGCCCCGGCAGCAAAAATATTTCGCTTTTTCGGAAGGGCAAGTCAGATGTATGGTCCGCCCGTCTCACCCGATCGAGGGGCGCTGGCCATCGTCATAGTGTTGCGGTGAGATGCGGTGGACGTTTCGTATGTCAGTGACGACAGCATGCGAGGCGGACGGCGAAGTCGTGCAGGCCTGACGCCCTAGTGGCAGGTGTCCTCTCGCAAAACGCGAAAGCGTTTTTGCGAAAGCGGTGACAAAAAAGCCCAGTCTCGCCGGGGAGAGCACGTATAAGCCGTAACCCATCGCGCAGGGAAAGCCGGGTTGTTTCCGGTTACACCTGTGGTCCTACCCCGGTGCTTTTTTGTTGCACCGGGCCCATGGGTGCGATCGGCACCCGGCTTTCCCTGCGCCCTCTGTTCTCAGAGCGGCGAAACGAAATGCAAAGCTCGGACAATCATGTCGCGAGAATGCGAAACTACATCCCCACCCACAACTGTCATCGCCCGGCTCGACCGGGCGATCCAGTACGCCGCGGCCTCTCGGCTCCATCACCGCTGCCTCTGGAATACTGGATCACCCGCTTTCGCGGGTGATGACACCGCGTCGGGCGGCGCGACCGACAAATCGGCTAGGCACACGCGTCGTCCAGCCTCACACCTGCGCCTGCCGCGGCGGTCCCAGAAAATCCTTCTTCACGAGCTCGACACCGGCGTGGCGCAGGATGTCGTACGCCGTCGCGACATGAAAGAAGAACTGCGGGACGCTGAACGTCAGGATCAGCGACTTGCCGGTGAATGGCCGCGTCGCGCCGCTGCGGAAGGTGAACACGACCTCCTTGTCGGCAGCCGCGTCGATCGCCGCCGGCGTCACGCCCTGCGCGAACTCGATCGTGGCTGCGATCCGCGCCTTCAGCTCGGCGATATCGGGCGTGGCATCGGCGAAGGCCAGCGGCGCGCAACCGGCCAGCAACGCGCAGCTCAGGATGACGTGGCGGTTGGCCTCCCCGACCTGCTGGCGAAGGCTGTACATGTTCGGAGCAAGCCGCATCCCGAGCAGCACGTCCGGATCGATCCTGCGCGCGCCGGCGTGGGCCTGCGCATGGTCGAGCAGCGCGGAAAGATTGCGCAGATACGGCACGAAGACGCCGACGGAAGCTTCATGCAGCGAGATGGTCACTTTGGCATCCAATTGATTGGCTCGATCGCGCCATCTGGTCTAAATGCTCGGCAACGACATGTCATCGGAATTGAGGGAGAAGTTTGATGTTTCGCATGCTGGCCGGTCTCGCCTTGGCCTTGCTCGTATCCACGGCCCAGGCACAGCAGGCTCCCTCCCGCCTCGATGAGATCGTCAAGCGCGGCACACTGCGGGTCGGCATGACCGGCGACTATTTGCCTTTCACCGCCCTCGACAAGGAAACCAAAACGTTCCGCGGCTTCGACGTCGACATGGCGCAGGCGCTGGGCAAGGCGCTCGGCGTCAAGGTCGAGTTCGTGCCGACCTCATGGCCGCAGATGATGAAGGATTTCGAAGCCGACGATTTCGACATCGCGATGGGCGGTGTCTCCATCACGTTCGACCGGCAGAAGAAGGGCCTGTTCTCGACTGCGATCATGCGGGAGGGCAAGACGCCGATCGCGCGCTGCGCTGATCAAGGCAAGTACGAGACCATCGCCGAGATCGACAAGCCGGGCACCCGCGTCATCGTCAATCCCGGCGGCACAAACGAGCGCTTTGCGCGTGCCAATGTGAAGAGCGCCGAGATCCGCGTGTTCAACGACAACACCAGGATATTCGAGGAGATCGCCAGGGGCGACGCCGACCTGATGATGACCGACGCATCGGAGACACGCTATCAGCAGAAGCTGCATCCCGGCGTGCTGTGCGCGGTGCATCCCGAAAAGCCGTTCGACTTCTCGGAGAAGGCCTACTGGATGCAGCGCGACTTTGCGCTCAAAGCGTTCGTCGATCAGTGGCTGCACATCGTGCGCGAGGACGGCACCTTCAAGAAGATCTACGCGGCATGGTTCGAATAGCCGATGCCGCGGCATCCGCGACAAAATTGCCCGCCCGCGGGCATGAAACCAGGCTGCGATCCGATCATTGAACCAAGGCGGTCAGGACACGACTCACAATGTTGAAGTGACCCCAATTTTGACGTGACCGGAATCACGTTCGGGCAAGCCCCCGTCGCGTAATCCCAGCCAGGTTCCCTGCACTGGAGGTCGAGATGAAGAAGCTTTTGGCGATCGCCATCTTGTTGTTGGCGAGCACTGCCGCCGCGCAGGCGCAATACAGCTTCGAAGTTGACGGCCGCACCATCCGGATCGACCCCGATCGCGGCACCGTTTCGATCCCCGGCGTCTATGACAACACGCCCCGTCGCAGCAAGCGCGCCAAGGGCGAGGACGCCGAGCAGAAGCGCAAGCCCGCCGCGAAGGAGGTCAAGACGGATCCGCAGCCAGCGCCGGCCGCACCGCCAGCCGCGGCCGCAGCACCTGCGCCGGCACCGGCGGCAGCACCACCGCCCGCAGCAGCACCTGCGGACTCGGCCAGCACGGCCGTCGCCGTGGCGCCGTCAGATCCGGCAGCGACCGCACTGCCTCCGCCTGCTCCGCCACCGGTTCGGCAGGACGCCGCGCCCGCAGCAAAGCCCGCGCCAGCGCCTGCCGTTGCTGCCGCCCCACCCGCTGCCGCGCCGAAGCCGGCTGCGCCTGCCGTGCAGGCCGCGAATTCGCCGCTCGGCGTCTGGTTGACGGAGGAGAAGGACGGCAAGGTCCGCATCGAGCAATGCGGCGCCAATCTGTGCGGCTACGCGGTCGACAAGAAGACCAGCCAGAACCGCGAGCAGGTGCTGATCAACATGAAGCCGGGCAAGGACAAATGGAGCGGCCGCATCGTCGATCCGAGCAGCGGCAGCAGCTACGATTCCACCATCGCGCTGAAGGGCCCCGATACGCTGCGTGTCCAGGGCTGCGCGTTCGGCGGCATGTTCTGCGGCGGCCAGACCTGGACGCGGGTGAATTGAGCGACATTCGGGTTGCCAGGCCGAGAAACCAAGAAGCCCCGCTCGATGAGCGAGGCTTCATCACCTGGGCTACAGGTCGGTCATCAGCCGACCTTGCCGTTATATTCCTCGTCGGTGACGTGCTCCATCCAGGTCGAATAGACGCCGTCGAGCGCCTCCTGCATGGCGATGTGGGTCATGCTGTTGCCGGGCGAGGCGCCGTGCCAGTGCTTCTCGTTCGGCGGAATCCAGACTACGTCTCCGGGGCGGATTTCCCTGATAGGGCCGCCCTTGGCCTGCACCCGGCCGATGCCGGAGATCACGTAGAGGGTCTGGCCGAGCGGATGGGTGTGCCAGGCCGTGCGCGCGCCGGGCTCGAACGAGACGCGCGAGGCGTTCAGCCGCGCCGGCGCGGGCGCCATGTTGATCGGGTCCTGCAGCACCGTGCCGGTAAAATTCTCCTTCGGCGCGCGGCGGGTCGGCCGCGATCCGGAAACGTGGATGTCCATGGGGTTACCTCGCTCTGTTGATGTTATTTCTTGCTCGCGGCGTAGCGCGCCTTGGTCTCGGCATTCATCGGATAGAGGCCGGGCAATTGCGCGCCGTTGTTCACCTCGTTGACGATCCAGGCTTCCATCCGCTCCTGCTCCGGCCCCTCGGCCAGCACCTGATCGAGGAACGCCTGCGGGATCAGCACCGCGCCGTCCTGGTCGGCGACCACGACGTCGTTCGGGAACACGGCAACGCCGCCGCAGCCGATCGGTTCACCCCAGCCGACGAAGGTCAGCCCTGCCACCGACGGCGGCGCCGCATAGCCGTCGCACCACACCGGCAGGCCGGTGCCGAGCACGCCCTCGAGGTCACGGACCACGCCGTCGGTGATCAGCGCGGTGACGCCGCGCTTGACCATGCGGGCGCAGAGAATGTCGCCGAAAATGCCGGCATCGGTGATGCCCATGGCGTCGACCACGGCGACGCAGCCTTCCGGCATGGCCTCGATCGCGGTGCGGGTCGAGATCGGCGACGACCAGGATTCCGGCGTTGCCAGATCCTCGCGGGCCGGCACGAAGCGCAGCGTGAAGGCGGGTCCGACCAGCCGCTTCTGGCCCGGCTGCAGCGGCTTGGTGCCGCGCATCCAGACGTTACGCAGCCCCTTCTTGAGCAGGACGGTGGTGATGGTGGCGGTGGACACGTGCGACAGCGTCGCAATCGCTTCGGCGGACAGGGACATCTGAAAAGTGTGCTCCGATGGGAGGAAATGACGGGCGCATGTTGCCGGGCAAGGCCCTTGCGTCAAGGGCTGCGGGAAAATCTTGCGATCATCCAAACTTATCACGGGCATGCCGATTAATTTATTGAAGTTGCTGCATCATTTTGCACGAAGCGAATTCCTTCCCACGCCGAAACACGCTAGCTTGATGGCCGACGAGTCCGCTTGATCCGATGCCCGAAACCCTAAACCCTCCCCGCCTTTTGCCGAGTGGCGATGCCGCTATCACGGTGGAATTCAGCCGCACCATCGACGACGCCGCCAACCGGCGCGTGCTGGCGCTCGACCGCCTGATTTCGGCAGAGCCGATCGCCGGGATCACCGAGACGGTGCCGACCTATCGCTCGCTGCTGGTGCACTATGATCCGGTCGAGATCAGCTTCGACGCGCTCGGCGAGCAGCTGCTGGCGCGCGCCGCCAGGGCGCTGCCGACCGCCGCCGGAACGCGGCGCT
Organism: Bradyrhizobium sp. CCBAU 51753; assembly: GCF_015291565.1. NCBI lineage: Bacteria > Pseudomonadati > Pseudomonadota > Alphaproteobacteria > Hyphomicrobiales > Nitrobacteraceae > Bradyrhizobium > Bradyrhizobium sp. CCBAU 51753. The sequence continues at coordinate 4,884,915 of NZ_CP030037.1, forward strand.
GGCGCATTCCGGTCGCCTATGGCGGCGAGAACGGCATCGATCTCGAGGACGTCGCGAAGGCGCTCGCCACCACGCCCGACGAGGTCGTGAAGCGCCATGTCGCCGGCGACTATCGCGTTGCCATGATCGGCTTCACGCCCGGCTGGTCCTATCTCAGCGGGCTGGAAAAGTTCCTGCACATGCCGCGGCGCAAGGACCCTCGGCTGTTGACCCCGGCGGGCACGATCTCGATCGGCGGCATCCAGACCGGCGTGCAGTGCCTCGCCGGTCCCAGCGGCTGGCACCTGCTCGGCCGCACCGCGGTCAGAACCTACCAATTGCACCGCGACCCGATCTTCCTGTTGGAGCCGGGCGACGCCATCACCTTCACCGCGGTCGACGCCAAAACCTTCGCCGAGCAGGACCGCGCCGCCGAGTCCGGCGAGGTCATCGCTGAACTGGTGACGCCATGAGCAAGCTCGTCGTCACCTCGATCGGACCTGCGAGCTCGGTGCAGGATGCCGGCCGCCCCGGCTCGCAGCGCTACGGCCTGGTGCCGAGCGGCGCGATGGACCGGCTGGCGCTCGCCGCCGCCAACGGGCTGGTCGGCAACGACCTGTTCGCGGCCGCCATCGAGATCGGCCCGTTCGGCGCCGCCTTCACGGCGCGCGGTGGCCCAGTTCGCATCGCCCTCGCCGGTTCGCCGCGCAATGCCGACATCGGCGGACGGCCGGTCGCATCGGACAGTTCGGCGACACTGGCCGATGGTGAAACCCTCAATCTCGGCTTCGCCCGCGGCGGCTCGTTCAGCTACCTCGCGATCGAGCACGGCATTGTGGGCGAGCCGATGTTCGGCAGCCTTTCGGTCAATGCGCGCGCCGGGCTCGGCAGTCCCTACACGCGGCCATTGCAGAGCGGTGACGAGTTGCAGACCCAGGCTGCGAGCGGCACCGCCGAGCGCCGGATCGAACTGCCACCTGCCACTGAGGCGCCAATCCGCGTGCTGTTCGGTCCGCAGGACGACGAGTTCAGCGACGAGAACAAAAAACTGTTCGTCGGCAGCGAGTGGAAGATTTCCGCCACCAGCGACCGCATGGGCTACCGGCTCGAAGGTCCGGTGATCAAGCATCTCGACGGCCACAACATCGTCTCCGACGGCACCGTGAACGGCAGCATCCAGGTCCCCGGCAACGGCCAGCCGATCGTGCTGATGCCGGACCGCGGCACCAGCGGCGGCTATCCGAAGATCGCGACCGTGATCTCCGCCGATTTCGGCCGTTTCGCGCAGATCTCCGCAGGCCGGCCGTTCCGCTTCAAAGCGGTGACGATGGCGGAGGCGCAGGCCGAGGCGATCAAGTTCCAGCAGCTTCTGCGCTCCCTGCCCGACCGCCTTCGTGCCATTGAGGATTTCAGCCTCAACATCGAGGCGCTCAGAGATGCTAACGTCGCCGGCCAGGCGGTCAGCGCTATCGATGCCGCGACGTGGCAAGTTGCGCTGCCCTAAATCAACAAGAATGGATCGATCGTCATGACCTCAACCATCGACCTCAATTGCGATCTCGGCGAGAGCTTTGGCCCCTGGGAAATGGGCAATGACGCCGCGATGATCGAGCTTGCGACCTCGGTCAACGTCGCCTGCGGCTATCACGCCGGCGATGCCGACATCATGCGCAAGACGGTCGAGCTCGCGAAAGCGCGCGGCGTCAGCGTCGGCGCCCATCCCGGCTACCGCGACCTGCACGGCTTTGGCCGCCGCCCGATGCCGGGGCTGACCTCGTCGGAGATCGAGAATTTGATCGCCTATCAGATCGGCGCATTGCAGGCGATCGCGACCGCCGCCGGGCACAAGGTCACTCACGTCAAGGCGCATGGCGCGATCTCCAACGTCGCCTGCGAGGACGACATGACGGCCAGAGCGATCGCCAATGCGATCAAGGCGGTCGATCCGAGTCTCGTGTTTGTCGTGCTGGCGAATTCGAAGCTGGTGCGCGCCGGCGAAGCCGCCAATCTGCCGATGGCGCACGAAGTGTTCGCCGATCGCGCCTATGAGGACAACGGCAATCTGGTGTCGCGCAAGAAGCCCGGCGCGGTGCTGCACGATCCCAAGGCGATCGCCGAACGCGTGGTACGGATGGTGCAGGACAGCGCGGTGGTGTCCGTCACCGGCAAGGTGATCAAGATGCAGACCGACACGGTCTGCATCCACGGCGACACGCCGGGTGCGGTGGAGATCGCGCGCGGCGTGCGCGAGGCGCTGAAGAACGCCGGCATCACGGTGGCACCGTTCAAGACCGCGCATTGAATTGCCTGCGCGAAACCAGCAAGGGCCGGCACGCTGCCGGCCCTTTTACATTCCATTAAGAGTCTTCTTAAACCCAAACTTGCCGATTGGTTGGTAGGTGCTGCGTCCGAGCCTTCACGTTCCTCTCAGAACATTGGGTACGAAAAGCATGTTCCGCACCAGCCTCTCGATTGCTATTGCCGCGGTCGCCACCGCCGCCTTCACCAGCGCGGCCTCCGCCGGCTGCTACGGCTGCTACACGCCGCCGCCCCAGCCCTGCACGACCTGCTATCAGATGCAGACGGTGCCGCCGCAGTATCGCACGGTGCAGGAAACCGTGATGGTGTCGCCGGGCCGCGTCATCGCGCATCGCACGCCGGCGCAGTATCGCACCGTGATGGTGCCGAAGACGGTGATGGTCGCCCCCGAAGGCGTCGCCTATGAGCGCATCGCGCCGCAATACGCCACCCAGGAGCGCACCGAGATGGTCTCGCCGGGCTATTCCTACTACGCGCCGGTGCAGCAGACCTGCAGCACCTGCGGCGGCGGCGGATATGGCTACGGCTATGGATACGGCGCCGGTTACGGCTACCGCGGCTACTGAGCGCCAACATTTCTGCCAAAACAAAAGCCGCCGCCTGACGACATCAGGCGGCGGCTTCTTGGTTTCTTGACGCCTCAGAACGGATGGACGGACAGCGTGCCGAACACGATGGCGGCGATCACCGCAAAGGCGCTGTAGAGCGCTGCGGTATGAACGCCACTCCCGGTCTTTCGTGAAATGTTTCGCGCATGAAAGTGCAGGCGGGCTTCCGCCGATAGCTCGCGCATGGTCGATCTCCAACGCCCCATTTGACGGGATATGGAATATCGTTCTCGCGCAGTTTCAAGCGGGCGGCGAAAATAGCGATGTGGCCACCTTCCGGAACTCGGTTCCGAGAGAAAAATTCCCCACGCTGGATTCGACCGAGAATTTTATTCGGCCGGATTCGACGCGTCGGGAACCGGCCGGCCACCGATTCACGGCTTCCACCGTCCGATCTTGAACGCCGCCAGATGGCCGGCGATGTCGTTCGGATCGAACGGCGGCCCCGCGAAGGCGCCGATGGCGTTCACCGTCCCCGCCGCGCGCCCGATGGCGGCGTCGTAGAGATCGGGCCTGAACACCGCCATCGCCGTCTTCAGCGCATCCGGCCGCAGCGGCGTCTGGCCCCAGCGGACCATCTGCGCATAGAGCCAGGCCGCCTGCACCGGATCGGGCCGCGCCGCCGCCTCGCGCCCGACCAGCAGATAGCGCTTGCTCTCGCGCATGGTGCCGTCGGGCGCGATCTTCAGCCGGCCGTCCAACGTGCGCTGGATGACGCCGGCATCGACGCCGATCCGCTCCGGCGAGCTGAGCATGCGCGCCACCTCGGGCCGGTTCGCCGGTTGCTCGATGAATTCGGCAGCGCGCAGATGCGCGCGCACCAGCGCCGTCACCAATTCGGGATGCTGCTCCGACCAGGCCTGCCGCACCGCCAGCACCTTCTCGACCGCGCTGAGCAGGATGTCGGCGACAAAATGCAGGATGTGGCCGATGCCGAGATCGACCGCGACCGAATTCCAGGGCGCGCCGACGCAGAACGCATCGACATGGCCGTTGGCAAGGCTGTCGACCATGTAGGGCGGCGGCAGCACCACGAGCTGGACGTCCTCATCGGGATCGACGCCGCCCGCTGCCATCCAGAACCGCAGCTGGTAATTGTGGGTCGAGAACGGGAACGTCATGCCGAAGGTCAACGGCTCGGCCCCGCTGGCGCGGCGCTTCGCCACCACGCGGGCGAGCGCGCGCGCGGTCGCCATCGGATCGAACCGGTCGCCGTCGATCTCCTCCATCAGCGCGGCGTGCAGCGCCGGCGACACCGTGATGGCATTGCCGTTGAGCCCGAGATTGAACGGGGCCGCGATCGGCACCTTGACGTGGCCGAGCCCGAGGCTCGAGGCGATTGCCACCGGCGCCAGCAGATGGGCGGCGTCGAACAGGCCGATATTGAGCTTGTCGCGGACATTCGACCACGACACCTCCCGCACCAGCTCGATGTCGAGCCCTTCGGCCGCCGCAAAGCCCTTGTCGACAGCGACGATCAGCGCGGCGGCGTCGACCAGCGGAATGAACCCGATGCGCAAGTGTGTGCTCATTTCAACAGCTCCGACGCCGTCAGGATCGATTGCGCGATCTCCCCGATCTTCTTCTTCTCGCGCATCGCGGTCGAGCGCATCAGCACGTAGGCCTCCTCCTCGGTCAGCCCCTTCAGCTTCATCAAAATGCCCTTGGCGCGGTCGATCACCTTGCGCTCCTCCAGCGCATGCTTGGTGCGGTCGAGTTCGTCCTGCAGCTTGGAGAAGGCGTTGAAGCGGGAGACGCAGAGGTCGAGGATCGGCTTGATCCGCTCCTTCTTCAGACCATCCACGATGTAGGCCGAGACCCCCGCCTCGACCGAGGCCTGGATCGAGGCGGCGTCGCTCTGGTCGACGAACATCGCGATCGGCCGGCGGACGGCACGGCTGACCTGGAACATTTGTTCCAGCACGTCGCGGCTGGGGTTTTCCAGGTCGATGACGATGATGTCGGGGTCCTGCGCATATATCCGCGAGAGCAGGCTCTGCATCTCGCTGATGTGCACGACGTCCGTATACCCGGCCTCGCGCAGCCCCTCCTCCAGGATGGCGGCCCGGATCGGGCTTTCGTCGACAATGACGATCTTGGGAGACGACTCAGCGCTCATCGAGAACTCGTAGGACCCGGCAAGGCCATCCATAACACGCCGGAGGGCGCCGGAAAGGGTTGTAATTCTCGGTAATTCGGACTAGCTCCTGCCCATCAATCAGGCAGATTCAGAGATATGCAAGAGGCCGCCGCGCCGAAAGTGAGCTTTGTGTCCTTGGGGTGCCCCAAGGCGCTCGTCGATTCCGAGCGCATCATCACCCGGCTGCGCGCGGAGGGCTATGAGCTCGCGCGCAAGCACGACGGCGCCGACATCGTCATCGTCAACACCTGCGGCTTCCTCGACAGCGCCAAGCAGGAATCGCTGTCTGCGATCGGCGAGGCGATGGCGGAGAACGGCAAGGTCATCGTCACCGGCTGCATGGGCGCCGAGCCGGAGCAGATCGAGGCCGCCTACCCCGGCGTGCTCTCGATCACGGGCCCGCAGCAATATGAGAGCGTGCTGGACGCCGTGCACCGCGCGCTGCCGCCGGCGCACAATCCGCATCTCGACCTGGTGCCGCCGCAGGGCGTCAAGCTGACGCCGAGGCACTACGCATATTTGAAGATTTCCGAAGGCTGCAACAACCGCTGCAGCTTCTGCATCATCCCAAAGCTGCGTGGCGATCTGGTGTCGCGGCCGGCCAATGACGTGCTGCGCGAGGCCGAGAAGTTGGTGAAGGCCGGCGTCAGGGAATTGCTGGTCATCTCGCAGGACACCTCGGCCTATGGCGTCGACCTGAAATATGCTGAGAGCCCGTGGCAGGACCGCGCCGTGCGCGCAAAGTTCTTCGATCTGGCGAAAGAGCTCGGCGAGCTCGGCGCCTGGGTGCGGCTGCAATACGTCTACCCCTATCCGCATGTCGACGAGGTCATCGGCCTGATGACCGAGGGCAAGGTGCTGCCCTATCTCGACATCCCGTTCCAGCATGCGAGCCCGGACGTGCTGCGCGCGATGAAGCGCCCGGCCGCGCAGGAAAAGACGCTGGCGCGGATCCAGAAGTGGCGCGAGCAGTGTCCCGACTTGACGTTGCGCTCGACCTTCATCGTCGGCTTCCCCGGCGAGACCGACGCCGATTTCGCCTATCTGCTCGACTGGCTCGAGGAAGCCCAGATCGACCGCCTCGGCTGCTTCAAGTACGAGCCGGTCGCCGGCGCCGCGTCGAACGCGATCGGCAACGCCGTGCCTGATGAGGTCAAGCAGGAGCGCTGGAACGCGCTGATGGCGCGGCAGCAAAAGATTTCGGCCCGCCGCCTCAAGCGCAAGGTCGGCACCCGCCAGCAGGTCATCGTCGACGAAGTCGGCCCGACGGTGGCAAAAGGTCGGTCAAAGGCCGATGCTCCCGAGATCGACGGCGCCGTCTATCTCTCCAGCCGCCGCCCGCTCAAGGTCGGCGAGATCGTCACCGCGAAGATCGAGCGCGCCGACGAATACGACCTGCACGGCAGCGTCGCGGGGTTCTGACAGCAAGGCATCGTCTGTTTTGGTGAACCCGGCCGCGGTCTGGGCTCACAAAGCAGTGGCGGCACTTCGGTCGCACGGAGCCTGGCCTTGCGGCAATCCTGGAAACGACTGTTCGCGCGCGGCCGGCTGGCCGCGGCCATCCTCGTCTCGCTGGCGCCGGCGCTCGCCGGCACTGCCGCGCGCGCCGAGCCGCGGCCGTCCTCCGAATCCGCCGCGCAGGCCTGGTGCTTCAGCAAGAAGGACGCCGCGCAGCGCATCGGCGGCTGCAGCTTTCTGCTGGCCTTGCGGAAGAAATGGAAGGAGAAGCAGCGCGCCGGCCTCCTCCTCAACCGCGGCGCCGGCTATCTCGAAAGCAACGATCTCGATCCCGCCATCGCCGACTTCACCGAAGTGATCACCTACGAGCCGTTGCGGGCGAAGGCGCTGACCAACCGCGGCGAGGCCTACCGCCGCAAGGGCAACGCGGACGCAGCCATCGCCGATTTCGACCAGGCCATCGCGCTCAATCCGAAGGATGTCTTCGCGCGCTACAATCGCGGTATCGCCTACAGCGACCGCGGCGAGCCGGAGCGCGCCATCGCCGATTACACCGAAGCGATTCGGCTCAACCCGAAGGATGCCTGGTACTACAACAACCGCGGCAATTCCTACGCCGATGCCAGGGAGCCGGATCGTGCGATGGCCGACTATGACCGCGCCATCAGCCTCGATCCGAAATTCGCGCTCGCGTATTACAACCGCGGCAACGCGTATCGTGGCCGCAACGATTTCGATCACGCACTCTCCGACTACAACACGTCGCTGCGGCTCGACCCGCGCTATGCGGCCGCCTACGGCAACCGCGCCCGGCTGTTTCGCGATCGTGGCGACCTCGATCGGGCCTTTGCCGATTTCGATCAATCGCTGCGGCTCGATCCATCCGGCTACCGCGACTACTATGCCCGGGGCAATCTGCATCTCGGACGGCAGAACTACGCGCGCGCGTTCGACGATTTCAGCAGCGCGATCAAGTTCAATCCGAAATACGCGGCGGCGCTCAATGCGCGTTGCCTGACGCTCGTGATCCTGGGACGAGCACAGGACGCGCTCGCCGATTGCCAGCAGTCGCTGCAATGGAAGCCGAACGATCCCTACACGCTCGACAGCCGCGGCATCTGCCGCCTGAAGCTCGGCGAGCTTGATGCCGCGATCGCGGATTTCGACGCCGCGCTGAGCATCAATCCGAAACTCGCGAGCTCGCTCTATGGACGCGGCATCGCCCGGCGAAAGCAGGGCGAGGCCGATGCGGCGCAGGCCGACAGCGCGGCCGCTCGGGAGATTCAGCCTGATATCGCCAAGGAATTCGCGCCTTACGGCGTCGAATGACGCACGGTCGGCGCCCTAGTCCAGACTAAGGCGACAGACTTTCTCGCCGTCAAAATGATAGAGCGATTTCCCGCGGGCCAATAACTGGCCTCCGGCTCGGGCTGATCCGTCCGGCATCAACATGCGCAGCCGCCTGATTTTTGACAGCCGCCCTGGAGACAGATTGCCAAGATAGGCGACATCTGGCGGATCGCGGTATTGACCAGAGAAAAGAACCTCCGCCTCAGACACGGCAAGCGCGTGGCATCCGGCTAGATTTGTCGTGCGGAAAGTAAGCTCAAAGCTGCTGCTGATCCGACAGATCGGAAACTCGGTATAGAACAAGGCTGTCGCGTCGACCCCAGACACGTTCAGCGCGTAACAATCCGAAATCGAGTAGGAGCTATTTTCCGGAAACTCCCAGACTTTCTCGCCAGCATCGGAGAAGCAAACAAGTCCGGCTGCGCCGATTGGCGTCGGCCCATCTCGAAACCCCCAGCCAAAATTGCCGAACACGCCTTCGTCGAGATAACCGATCCAGATGCGGCGGAGGTCGTCGACCTGCATGGTGCTGATACCGTCCCCCAGCAGTATACGCCTTACCTCTCCCGTCGTTGGGTGAACAATGGCGCCATTTAGATCGAAATCACCCTCGCCTCGCCATTCGCATCTCGGCCCCGCGATCAGAATTCGCCCGTCGGGAAAGACGTCGACAAGTGGAAAGGTCCGATCTAGCTCGGGAAGCTCGATCAGGTACGATTTCTCTGGCGTCGCTCTTACGAGATGAAGCCGCACCGGTATCTGTGTTCGAGTTCGCGCAAACTCGCCGATGCCCTGCTGGACAGTCTCAAACAGGGCCCCAGTCGCGGATTTCTCGGCGAAGAGGAACAGCAGCGAGCCGTCATTCGCGATCGCGTTCTTGATAAGTGAAAAGCCCGGAAGCGCCGGGATCGCACAGAGCTCCTGAAATTGGATCGATGCAGCCAAACCCTTGCTCCCCATGCTGGTTCATCAGAAATAGCGGATTGGGGGGCACGGGGAAATTGCAACCATCCGGTGCATGCGCGCTTGACACCGGCGCCCATTCCCTTGTATGGGCCTGCCCCATGAAGCTGAACCGGACCAACCGCCGCGCCATCTGCCGTCGTCGTACCAACGACGATGATGGGTCGCGCCGTGTCCGACGCCAGCGCTGATTAGCTCAATCAGCCTAGGTTTTCGAGAAGGCCGCGCCCCAAGCGCGGCCTTCTCGCTTTTTGGCCCGCCCTTTCCCCACACCGACCCTAGAGGAGATCGACATGACCAACGCCACTCATCCGTTCGACGCGCTGATGGACATCACGGCCCGCCCCGAGGTCGTGTTCGTGCGCGGCGCCGGGTCGTATCTGTGGGACGCCAACCGCAACCGCTATCTCGATTTCGTGCAGGGCTGGGCCGTGAACGCGCTCGGCCACTCGCCGGTCACGGTCGCCGACGCGCTGGCCGCGCAGGCTAGGCGGCTGCTCACGCCAAGCCCGGCGTTCTACAACGAGCCGAGCCTGAAGCTGGCAAAACTGCTGGTCGACAACAGCTGCTTCGACCAGGTATTCTTCGCCAATTCAGGCGCGGAGGCCAACGAGGGCGCGATCAAGCTCGCGCGCAAGTTCGGCGCAAAGTACAAGAACGGCGCGCACGAGATCATCACCTTCGAAGGCGGCTTCCACGGCCGGACGCTCGCGACCATGTCGGCCTCGGGCAAGAAGGCGTTCGAGCCTCTGTTCGAGCCGAAGGTCTCGGGCTTCCGGAAGGCCAAGCTGAACGACATCGAGTCGGTGCGGCAGTTGATCACCGCGTCGACGGTTGCCGTCATGCTGGAGCCGATCCAGGGCGAGGCCGGCGTGTGGCCGGCAACCGATGCCTTCCTGAACGAGTTGCGCGCGCTGACCCAGCAGCGCGGCCTGCTCCTGATCGTCGACGAGATCCAGACCGGCATCGGCCGGACCGGAAAGTTGTTCGGCTACGAGCATGCCGGGATCGAGCCCGACATCATGACGCTCGGCAAGGGCATCGGCGGCGGCGTGCCGCTCGCAGCGCTGCTCGCGACCGAACATGCCGCGTGCTTCGACCACGGCGACCAGGGCGGCACCTTCAACGGCAACCCGTTGATGTGCGCCGCCGGCCTTGCCGTGCTCGAGCAGGTCGCCCAGCCCAATTTCCTGAAAGCGGCGACCGATGCGGGCCTCTTGCTTGAGCGCGAGCTGCAACGACTGTCGGCGCGGCACGGGCTTGGTGAGATCAGGGGCCGCGGCCTCTTGCTGGCGCTCGATCTCAAGATGCCGATCGGTGCTGCCGTGGTGGCGGAGGCGTTCGCCGCCGGCGTGCTGATCAACTCGCCGCAGCCGGACACGCTGCGCTTCATGCCGGCGCTCAACGTCGCGCGTGAGGAGATTTTGGCGGTGATCGATTGCCTGGATACGGTGCTGACGAAGGTTGGCGCGGCAAGGCGGGTGGCATAGCTGTCACCACCTCGTCATTGCGAGCGAAGCAATCTACTTCTCCATTCGGGGATCAATGGATTGCTTCGTCGCTTCAGGGCAAAATTGCGTTGCAATTTCGCGCTGCGCTCCTCGCAATGACGTCAGGTGGTGTGACATCTTCCGTCATTCCGGGGCGATGCGCAGCATCGAACCCGGAATCTCGAGATTCCGGGTTCATCGCTGACGCGATGCCCCGGAATGACGGGCTACACTACGGCCGCAGAATCGCCGCGCCGGTGGTCGCCCGGCTCTCCAGATCGATATGCGCCTTTGCCGCATCCTTCAGCGCATAGGCGTGATTGATCGGCACGTGCAGCTTGCCGTTGATCACGGCGGCGAACAGCGTGTCGGCGCCTTCGAGCAGCTCCTTGCGGGTGCCGACATAGTCGTTGAGCTTGGGCCGGGTCGCGAACAGCGAGCCGTGGTTGTTGAGCTCGGCGAGCGGGAACGGCGGCACCGGGCCGGAGGCGTTGCCGAACGAGACGAACAGGCCGCGCGGCCTGAGGCAGGACAGCGAGCCTGGGAAGGTGGTCTTGCCGACGCCGTCATAGACGACGTCGCAGAGCTCGCCCCGGCTGATCTGCTTGACGCGCTCGACGAAATTTTCCTCATTGTAGAGGATGACGTGGTCGCAGCCGTTGGCGAGCGCGAGGTCGGCCTTGGCCTTCGAGCCGACGGTGCCGATGACATGCGCGCCGAGCGCCCGCGCCCATTGGCAGGCCAACAGCCCGATGCCGCCCGCGGCGGCGTGGATCAGCACCCGATGCCCCTGCTCGACCTTGAAGGTCTTGTGCAAGAGGTACCAGACCGTCAGCCCCTTGAGCATCAGCACGGCGCCCTGCTCATAGGTGATGTGGTCGGGCAGTTTTACGAGTTTGTCGGCCGGGATGACGCGCTCGGAGGCGTAGCCGCCGAGGTTGTAGTAATAGGCGACGCGATCGCCCGGATGGAAGTTGGTCACGCCCGGGCCGACGGCCAGCACCTCGCCCGCGGCCTCGTTGCCGGCGACGAACGGCAGGCCGGGCGCCTTGTAGAGGCCGGTGCGGAAATAGACGTCGATGAAGTTCAAGCCGACCGCGTGCTGGCGGATCCGGACCTCGCCGGCGCCGGGCGGGCCCACCTCGACATCCTCATAGGTCAGGACTTCCGGTCCGCCTACCTTGTGCACCCGCACAGCCTTGGTCATGTCGTGCTCCCCTTCGGTCTCGCGTCAGGCGAGCGAATGCCATCGGCGCCGCCTTGTCAACCGAGGCGCCGGAACCGGCCTTATCTCACGGCTTTCCTGCGGTTGCGGCGGGCCATCACGTTGAACATCTCGACCGCGGCCGAGAACGCGATTGCGAAATAGATGTAGCCGCGCGGGATATGAACGCCGAAGCCGTCGGCCACCAGCGCCACGCCGATCAGGACCAGGAACGCCAGCGCCAGCATTTTTGTGGTCGGATGCTCAGCGACGAACCGCGCCACCGGCCCCGACGAGACGTACATGATGATGCAGGCGATCACGACCGCCGCGATCATGATCTCGATATCCTGGGCCATGCCGATCGCGGTGATGATCGAGTCCAGCGAGAACACGAGGTCGATGATGATGATCTGCACGATCACCCAGAAGAACGCGCTGGAGCTCGGCTGCTCGCCGGTCTCGCCCTCGCGCGCCTCGACCTCGCCGTGGATCTCGTGGGTGGCCTTGGCGATCAGGAACAGGCCGCCGCCGATCAGGATGATGTCGCGCCAGGACAGCTCCATGCCCTTGATGGTGATGACCGGCTGCGTCAGCCCGATCAGCCAGACCAGGACCGAGAGCAGCAGGATGCGGAACACCAGCGCCAGCGCCAGGCCAATCTGGCGGGCGCGCTTGGCTTGCGCGGGCGGAATCCGCGACACCAGGACCGACAGGAAGATCACATTGTCGATGCCGAGCACAATCTCCAGCGCGGTCAAGGTCAGCAGTGCCGCCCAGGCTTCCGGGCTAACGATCAATTGCATCATGCGCGAAATGCTTTCATGCGGCGGATCAGGGTGTCGCTGCCGACGATGTAGGCGGCGATGGCGCACAGCCCGAACGTGACCGACGGCCCGACCACGAAATCGTTGGCGAGCGTGTACATGCCGAGCAGCGCCCAGGCGGCGAGCAGCCACAGCGTCAGCCAGCGCAGCCGCACCACGCGGAGCGGGTGCAGCACGTGGAACGGCGCAAATGTCAGCGCGATCAGGAGCGCGACCGCGATCGTCGAGATCACCGGCGGCAAGTGCAGCAGGAACAAATAGAACGCCGCCGCATTCCATAGCGCCGGGAAGCCGCGAAAATGGTTGTCGTCGGACTTCATCCTGCGGTCGGCGAAATACAGCGCGCTGGAGACCACGATGCCGATGCCGAGAATCGGCGCGGCCAGCGGCAGCAGCAGGCCGCTGGCGGTGATGGCATAGGCCGGCACGAACACATAGGTGACGAAATCAACCACCAAATCGAGCACTTCGCCCGACCAGTTCGGCGCCCGCCGCACCACGTCGAGCCGGCGCGCCAGCGGTCCGTCGATCCCGTCGATCACGAGCGCGACGCCGAGCCAGCCGAACATGTTGGCCCAGTGCTCGCGCACAGCCTCCAGCATCGCCAGCAATGCGACCCCCGCCCCGAGCGCCGTGAAAATATGAACGGAGAATGCGGCGGTCCGCATCCGTGCAGGCAACGCATCCGGCTGGCTGGTATGATCCATTGCCAGCAGTGCTATCAGGAATCGCCCCGATTTGCATATGCAGTCTTGCGGCGTTCCGCCGCGCAAATCCGCGGGAAACTTTTGAAGGTTAGCGGTGGCTTGAAAATGCGGCGAACAATGTCAATTGTCCTGGGATGAGCGACGACCTGCAGGTTTATGACGTTATCATTATCGGGGGCGGCCCGGCCGGGCTGACGGCCGCGATTGCGGTGGCCGACGCCGGCGCGCGGACCGCGCTGGTGGCGCGCCGCGCGCCCTATGCCGACAACCGCACCACCGCGCTGCTCGGCGCCTCCACCGATCTGCTGGAACGGCTGGACGTCTGGCGGCGCTGTGCCGACAAGGCGGCTCAGCTCAAGACCATGCGCCTCGTCGACGACACCGGGCGGCTGATCCGCGCGCCCGAGGTGCGATTCTCGTCCGAGGAAATCGGGCGCGCGCAGTTCGGTTTCAACATCGATAACCGCTCGCTGGTGGCCGCGCTCGAGGACCGCGCCGGTGAACTCTCCGCGCTGGCGAGGTTCGACGACGAGGCCGCCACCATTCTCCCGGATGACGCTGCGGTCAGCGTGACGACGCGGCAGGGCCAGTCGCTGGCAGCGCGGCTGGTGGTCGGCGCCGACGGCCGCAACTCGCTGTCGCGCGAGGCCGCCGGCATCGAGATGGTCAGCCGCGCCCTCGGGCAGTCCGCCCTCACCTTCAACATCACGCACACGCGGCCGCACAAGAACGTCTCGACCGAGTTTCACACCGAGCATGGGCCCTGCGTGTTCGTGCCGCTGGCCGGCAACCGCAGCAGCGTGGTCTGGGTCTCCACGCCGAAGGAGGCCGAGCGGCTGATGGTGCTCGGCGACGACGAAATGTCCGTGGCGGCGGAGCGGCAATCGCACTCGATCCTCGGCCGCGTCGAGGTCGAGCCTGGCCGGCACGTGTTTCCGCTCGCGATCGAGCGTCCCCGGCAGTTTGCGAAAAACCGCATCGCGCTGGTCGGCGAGTCCGCGCATGTGCTGCCGCCGATCGGCGCCCAGGGCCTCAACATGGGCCTGCGCGATGCGGCCGACATCGCCGCGATCGCCGGCGAGGCGATCGGGCGCGGCGAGGATCCGGGCTCGCCGCTGGTGCTGTCGCGCTACCAGGCGGCGCGGCGCCCCGACGTCAGCAGCCGGACCTGGGCGATCGACATCGCCAACCGCTCGCTGCTCAGCGACTTCGTCGGCATGCAGACCATGCGCGCCGCCGGCCTGCACATGATCGGGTCGATCGGCCCGCTCAGGCGGCTCGCGATGCGCGAGGGCCTCGCGCCGTCGTGGCGGCGCTAACCCTTCTAAGGGAATACCAGCCGCCCGGTCTGCAGCAGCCACATCACGCTGGTCAGCGTGACCACCGAGGCGAACGTTCCGATCAGCACCGCGACCGACGCCGGCTCGATCCAGGTGTCGTTCTGCCGCGCGATCACGAACACGTTGAGCGCCGGCGGCAGCGAGGCCATCAGCACCGCGGTCGCCGCCCAGGGCTGCGCGAACGGGCCGAACAGCAGCATCAGGCCGAACGCCACGAGCGGATGGATCAGGAGCTTGATCGCGATCACGCCGGGCACCTCCCACGGCACCCGCTCGAACGGCCGCAGCGCCACAGTGACGCCGAGCACGAACAGCGCCATCGGCGCCGCCGCGTTCTCCAGGAACTGCACCGTGCGGTCGAGCGCGACCGGCAGCGGAATATGCAGTGCGGCGACGATCGCGCCGAACACCGCCGACATGATCAGCGGGTTCTGCACGATCTGCCGCGCGACCACGCCGAATGCGTGCAGCAGCGAGGGATGGTCGCGGTCGGTGAGCTCGATCAAGAGCGGCACGATCGAGAACAGGAAGATGCTGTCGCAGCAGAAGATCAGCGCGGTCGGCGCCGCCGCCTTGCTGCCGAGCACGGCGAGCGCCAGCCCCGGTCCCATGTAGCCGATATTGCCGTAGGCGCCGGAGAGCCCGGCGAGCGTCGCCTCGCGCAGCGACAGGCCGCCGATCAGCTTTCCTGCGACCATCGCCAGGAAGAACGCGATCACGGTTCCGAGCGTGGTCGCGATCAGGAATGGCGGGTTGTTCAGCTCGGCAAACGGCGTCTTGGACATGATCCCGAACAGCAGCGCCGGTAACGAGACGTAAAGCAGAAAGAAGTTCATCCAGGACAGCCCGGCCTCGGGCAATCCCTTGGCCTTGCCGCAGATGTAACCGATGAAGATCAGGCCGAAATACGGCAGCGCCAGATTGAGGATATCGAGCATTCTGAAAGTGATTTCTCGGCCGGATTTCGGCGCGGTTGGGCCGCCTGGAATAGGTAAACGGAGGGTTAAATCGCGTCCATGCCCCTAGCATCGGCCACGATGTTGGTCTATCGACGAGACATGATCAAAGCGCGCACCGCCAAGTTTCAGATCGGTCAGATCGTCCGTCACCGGGTGTTCTCGTTCCGGGGCGTGATCTTTGACATCGATCCGGAGTTCAACAACACCGAGGAATGGTGGCTGTCGATCCCCGAGGACGTCCGGCCGCACAAGGACCAGCCGTTCTACCATCTGCTCGCGGAGAACTCCGAGACCGAATACGTCGCCTATGTTTCGGAGCAGAATCTGCTGCCTGATGATTCCGGCGAACCGATCCGCCATTCGCAGGTCGCCGAGATCTTCGTAAAGGACAAGTCCGGCGGCTACCGTCCGCGCAATCCTTCGCTGAACTGACGCGCCGCGCGTCTCGCGCATCGCTCACACGCCCTCGCGCGCGGCCAGCGCCGCCGCGATCGCCCAAACCACGAACCCCGATAGCGCCAGTCCCGCGCCGACCAGGCCGGTCGACGTCCAGCCATAGCCTGCCGCCACCGCCATGCCGCCGAGCCACGGCCCCAGCGCGTTGGCGGTGTTGAAGGCGGAATGGTTGAGCGATGCGGCGAGGCTCTGCGCCTCGCCGGCGACGTCCATCAGGCGGGTCTGCAAGACGGTCGCGAGCGCACCGCCGAGCCCGATCAGGAACACGTCGGCGCACAGCGTCCAGATATTCGCCGCGGCCAACGGATACAGCGCCAGCGTCGCCGCCGACCACAGCAGCAGGCCGCCGGCGGTCGCCATCAGCGCGCGGTCGGCAAAGCGCGGCACGATGATGTTGCCGGCGGTGAGGCCGATGCCGAATACGCAGAGCGCGACCGGCACCATCGCCGGCGAGGTGTGCGTCACCGCCAGCATGGTCGAGGCGAGATAGGTGTAGACCGAGAACAGCCCGCCGAAACCGACGGCACCGATCGCCAGCGTCAGCCAGACATGCTTGCGTCCGAGCGCGGAGAGCTCGCGCAGCGGGCTCGCCTTGCTGTTGACAACGTCGCGCGGCGCGAAGATCGCAACCAGCGTCGCGGTCAGCAGCGCGAGGCCGGCGACGATCGCGAATGCCCAGCGCCAGCCGATCGCCTGCCCCACCCCGTTGGCGAGCGGCACGCCGATCGTGGTCGCAATTGTCAGGCCGAGCAGCACGCGGCCGACCGCCGCGGTGCGCTTGTCGGTCGGCACCAGCGCGGCCGCAACCAGCATCGCGATCCCGAAATAGGCGCCGTGCGGCAATCCGGCGAGGAAGCGCAGCGCCAGCAGGGTGTGGTAATCCGGCGCGAGGCCCGAGAGCCCGTTCATCAGCGCGAAGAACCCCATCAGCGCGATCAACAGCGTCCGCCGCGTCAGCCGCGCCGACAGCACCGCGATCACGGGCGCGCCGACCACGACGCCGAGCGCGTAGGCGCTGATTGCGTGGCCGGCCGCGGGCTCGCTGACGCCGAGGTCATGGGCAAAGAACGGCAGCAGGCTCATGGTGGCGAATTCGGCGATGCCGATCGCAAAACCGCCCATCGCCAGCGCCAGATGAACAATCCCGGGATGGAATGTCCGCGCGGAATTGTCCTGCGTGACGCGCGGCGCGGCCGCGACGGACGCCGTGCGCAGCTGCGGCTCCAGCGGCCGGGATCGCGGTTCCTGCCGTTGTTGATTCAAACGTCGGGACATCAGGCAAATTCCGGGACTACGAATTGCAACCGATGCAATCCAGATGGACGCATCGCGTCATCACGGTTCCGCAACAAGCGGCCAGGTGCGCGGAACACACGCGTTTGCGCATCGAAGGCGCTTGCGCGCGTTCGTCTGGCCTCCCGTATCGATTCTGTGATTGTGCTTTGACACATCGCACACGACGCGCAGGACCACCAGCGCAGTAAGTCGCCATCAGCCAGACGTGATCGCATGACAAAAAAGGCGCCCTTTCGGGCGCCTTTTGCTTGCAACTTGTGCTGGGCTTACTTTGCGGCCGCGTTGGGGGCCGGCGCCGCGCCGCCTTGACCCTGGCCGGCGCTTTCGAGCTTCTTGCGCTGCTCTTCGGCGCGCTTCTGCAACTCTTCCTGCAACTTCTTCGAGTTCTCCTCGAACACCTTCGGATCGGTCGGCGGGCCGTCATAGGCCTTGGCGAACTCGGTGTTGAGCGGCAGCGGCAGCGTCAGCGGCGCGCCGTTGGAGTTGATCGCCTGAACGACGAGGTTCTGGCCCTTCTTCATGTTGGCGATCAGCTCGGGAGTGGCTTCATAGTCCGACATGCAGCCGTTCTGGAAGCAGATCACGTAAGGCGACTGCTGCGGCGGGTTGCTGTCGACGATGATGCGGGTGCCGTGCACGAGCTGCATGCCGAGCGGCAGCGTCACGCGCAGGATCTTCTTCGGCTCGCCTTCCGGCTCGATGATCACGGCGGCGATCACCGGCTGACCTGACTCGATGCGGCCGTCCTTGCCGGTGAAGCAGACCTGCTTGGCGCCGGCTTCCTGGCCCTTGAGGCAGAACTTGGTCCAGGGCGCGTAGATCAGCTGGATCTGCTGGTCCTGCGGCGGCTGCTGGGCGGCAGCGGCGGGCGGCTGAGCGGCCGGCGGGGCCTGCTGGGCCGCCGGGGCCGGCGCTTTCGGAGCTGCCTTGGGTGCCGCCTTGGGCGCAGCCTTCGGTGCCGCGGGCGCCGGCGCTGCGGGCTGCTGGGCCTGAGCGGCAGGAACCAGGAACGCTGCAGACAATGCCGTCGCCGCCATCAGGGCGACAACTCGCCCCCGCGGCAAGACCGGAGCGGCCAAGATACGGAAATTCATTGCGGAAAACCCTTTCTGAACGGGCAGCGCCCGAAACCGCCGCGGGCGCCGACACATAGCCGTTTGGGCGGCTGTCTCCTCGTCAATTGAGGCGGATACGTGACAGGCGTTGCCGCCCGGTCAATTGCACGCCTTCAATACAGCGGCGGACGGAAAGATCAATGGCGGCAAGCATATTTGCGCGCATCTTACGGCGAGTTGAGGCCGCCTGTGATAAAGCTCCCGGCGTGACGTCTCGCGAATCAAATCCGGCGCCTCACGCGCGTGTTCCCGAGCGCGTCGGGCGCCATTTGCTGGCCGGTCTGTCCATCGCCCTGGCCCTTCTGACGGCGGGACCGGCTGCCGCGGCCGCCGCCGAAAGCTATGCGATCGCGATGTACGGCGCGCCGGCGCTGCCCCCCGGTTTCACCCATTTGCCCTACGCCAATCCCGACGCGCCTAAGGGCGGCCGGCTGGTGCAGGGCCTGATCGGCACCTTCGACAGCCTCAATCCCCTGATCGTCCGCGGCGTCGCCGTCCAGCAGGTCCGCGGCTACGCCTATGAGCGCGGCTATGTCTATGAAAGCCTGATGGTGCGGGGCAATGACGAGCCGTTCACCCTCTACGGCCTGCTGGCGCGCAGCGTCGAGACCGACGATGCGCGGAGCTACGTCACCTTCCACCTCGATCCGCGCGCGCGCTTCTCCGACGGCCAGCCGGTCACCGCCGACGACGTGCTGTTCTCGCTGGCGCTGCTGCGCGACCACGGCCGCCCGCTGCATCACCAGTATTATTCGAAGGTCGCAAAGGTCGAGGCACCCGACCCGCTCACGGTGCGGTTCGACTTCGGCGGCGTCGCCGATCGCGAGCTGCCGCTGATCCTCGGCCTGATGCCGATCCTGCCGCGGCACGCCGTCGACGCCGCCAGGTTCGAGGAAACCACGTTGGCCGCACCTGTTGGCTCCGGGCCCTACCGCGTCACCACGGTCAAGCCGGGCGCCAGCGTCACCTTTACCCGCAATCCCGATTACTGGGGCCGCGATTTGCCGGTGAATCGCGGCTTCTGGAACTTCGACGAGATCAGGATCGATTATTACCGCGAGGCCAACGGCCTGTTCGAGGCGTTCAAGCGCGGCCTGTACGATTTCCGCACCGAGAACGAGCCGTTGCGCTGGCACGAGGGTTATGATTTCCCGGCGGCGCGCAGCGGCGAGGTGGTTCGCGACACCAACAAGCTCGGCACGCCCTACCCGTCCGAATTCCTGGTGTTCAACAGCCGGCGGCCGAAATTTGCCGACGTCCGGGTGCGCCAGGCGCTGGCGATGCTGTTCGACTTCGAATGGATCAACCGCAACTACTATTTCGGGCTGTATTCGCGCGCCGGCGGCTATTTTGCCGGATCCGAACTGTCCGCCTATGGCCGCCCCGCCGACGAGCGCGAGCGCGATCTGCTCCAACCCTATTTGTCGCACATCGCGCCCGACATCCTCGACGGCCGTTACCGCCTCCCGGTCACCGACGGCTCCGGGCGCGACCGCACCACCCTGCGCAGGGCGCTCGATCTGCTGGAGCAGGCCGGCTACGGCATCGACGGCACGGTGTTGAAGCAGCGCGCGACCGGAATGCCGCTCACCGTCGAAATCCTGGTGACGACGCGCGAGCATGAACGCATCGCACTCGCCTATCAGCGCGACCTCAAGCGCGCCGGCATCGAGGCCACCGTGCGGGTGGTCGACGCCGTGCAGTTCGAGCAGCGCCGGCTCGCCTTCGACTTCGACATGATTCCAAACCGCTGGGACCAGTCGCTGTCCCCAGGCAATGAGCAGGCGTTCTACTGGGGCAGCCAGGCCGCCGACGTCACCGGTACACGGAATTACATGGGCGCCAGGGACCCGGCGATCGACGCCATGATCGCGGCGCTGTTGGCGGCGCGGGAGCGGCCGGCCTTCGTCTCGGCGGTGCGGGCGCTGGACCGGGCGCTGATGTCGGGCTTCTACGCTATCCCCCTGTTTAACGCGGGAGAGCAATGGATCGCGCGCTGGAATCGGGTACAACGGCCATCGACAACGGCCTTGGCGGGCTATTTGCCGGAGACTTGGTGGCAGAGGGCCGGCGCGAAGCCGCAAGTCACAAAGCCCGAAGTCGCGAAGCCGAAGTGACCTGATCCGAATCAAGCGATGCAACCGAATTTGCCCCCGTGAACCAGCAGATCACCTCGCCGACGCTCGATACCCTGTTCAAGCGGACTTTGGCGCGGCAGCCGGACGCGCTGGCACTGGTCGATCCCATCAACAAGCAGCGCATCACCGGGCAGAACCGCAAGCGACTGAGTTACGCCCAGGCCGACCGTGCGATCTCGGCGATCGCGGCCCATTTCATCGAGAGCGGACTGCCGACCAACACGGTGATCGCCGTCCAGCTGCCCACCACCGTCGAGTTCGCGCTGACGGTGCTCGCGGCGCATCGCGCCGGGCTGGTGGTCGTGCCGCTGCCGCTGCTGTGGCGGCAGTCCGAGCTGACATCGGTGCTCAACCGCACCGCGGCGCGGGCGATCGTCACCTGCGGCCGGATCGACGGCGTGTCCTACGCCGACATCGCGATGAACGCCGCCGCCGAAGCCTTCTCGATCCGCCATGTCTGCGGCTTCGGCAGCGATCTGCCCGAGGGCATGGCCTCGCTCGATCAGGCGATCCTGCAGGATTCCCGGACCTCGCGCTCGGTGATCCAGGACGGCCGCAAGCCGGCGCTGATCTCCTTCGACGTCACCAGTGACGGTTTTCGCCCGGTGCCGCGCGCGCATTTCAGCCTGATCGCCGGCGGACTCGCGATGTCGCTGGAGAGCGACCTCGCGCAGGGCTCGACCATCATGGCGGCGTTCGCGCCGATGTCGTTTGCCGGCATCTGCGCCTCGCTGGTGACCTGGCTGCTGTCGGGCGGAACGCTGGTGCTGCATCACCCCTTCGACGAAGAGGTGCTCGAAGCCCAGCTCACCGACTACGGCTGCGACACGCTGATCGCGCCGGCACAGCTCGCGCTGCGGCTCGACGAACGCGGCCTGGAGCGCCTGCCGGGCCTGCGCAACGTCGTCGGGCTCTGGCGCACGCCGGAACAGGTCGGCTCCAGCGCGGCCTGGACCGCGAAGCGCGCGACCCTGACCGATGTCTACCTGTTCGGCGAAGCCGGGCTGTTCGGCGCCCGCCGCAACGCCGAGGACGGATCGCCCGCCCGGATCAAGGCCGGCCCGCACAGCGCGCCGCGCGAAGCGCCGGGTGCGGCGATCGCCGGCGAGATCCTGCTGACGCCGAAGGGTACGCTCGGCCTGCGCGGCCCGATGGTGCCGGTCGCCGCCTATGCGCCGCCGCACCCGGCGGGCGACGGCATGATCGCACCGCCGCCGCGTGATTACGTCGACACCGAATACGCCGCCCGAATCGATCGCGCGACCGGCGGCCTCAACATCACCGCGCCGCCGGCCGGGGTCATGACGGTTGGCGGGTACCGCTTCCTTGCGCAGGACCTGCAGGAGTGGTCACGTCGCCTCGGCCAGGGCGCGCTTTTGACCGCGCTGCCGGACCGACTCAGCGGCCATCGGCTGGCCGGACGGGCACAGGACAATGCAAGGGCGCGCGACGCGCTAACGGAACTCGGGCTTAACCCATTGATGGTGGAAGCTTTTCGTGACCGCGCCAACGCCGCGACGGGCTGAATCTTATCGATGCGTTAGCCTTAGCATTGCGTTGACACTGCATTAAGCGAAGCGAACTAGCATCGCCCCAATTTGCTGATCTCGCGCATTGGTTCCGAGCTTTTCGTATGTCGCAACAAGGTCCGGTCCTCATCGTATCGGCGGCGGCCAAACCGCCGTTCGCCGCTGTCCTCGATGAGACGAAGCTGTTCCCGGTGGTGGTCACCGACTGGAGCGAGGCCGGGCGGGCGATCGAGCAGGTGAAGCCGGCCGCCATCATCGCGGCGGCCGAGGGCACCGATTTCACAGCGCTCGCGGCGCTGGCCAAACGCGCTGCCGCCCGGGCGCCCTATCTGCCGCTGATCGCAGTCGATCCCGCGACCACGCTGCCCGATACCGCAATCGCATTCTTCCAGCGCAAGGGCCTGCCCGATCGCCTGATCGCGCGGCTCAACGCGTCGCTGCGCGTTCGCGCGCTGCATGCGACGGTGATGCGGCGCCTGGTGCCGCCGGCGCCGATTGCGTTGTCGGATATCGATCCGGTCGGCGAAGCGACTACGCTCCTGATCGGCCGCGGCGGCGCCTACCCGACGCTGTCGGTGGCGCTCGGCGAACGCGCCGGCGTGGTCGGCGCGCTCAGCATCGAGGCGGCGGCAAAACATCTCTCCAGCCGTGACATCGACGGCATCGTGCTCGCCGAAGGCTTTACGCCGCGGGTGATGGATGCGTTCCTGACCGTGCTGACCGAGGACGTGCGCTTTCGCCCGCTGCCGGTGCTGGTCGCCTCGGCCGAGCTCACGCCGCGCTACGATCTGCCCAATCTCGAGATCATCACGGCCGGGCCGTCGCGCATCGCCGACATCGCCCTGCCGATGATCCGCCAGCACGCGTTCGAGGCGCGGCTCGGCCGCATGCTGCGCGCGATCGACGCCAAGGGCCTGATCGATGCCCGCACCGGCCTCTTGACCAAGGTTGCGTTCGACCGCGACTTCGCGACCGCCGTCTACCAGACCGCCGAGCGCGGCGGCAGCCTGTCGGTGGCGCGCTTCACCTTCGACGACACCCATCCGCGCGCCCAGTTCGACGGCGCCCGCATCATCAGCCGGCTGATGCGCCAGGCCGATTTCGGCGCCGTGCACGACGACCGCTCGCTCATCGTCGTGTTCACCGGGACCGATTTGCGCAACGCCCATGCGATCACGCGGCGGCTCGCCAGCGTGATGCGCCATACCCATCACGGCCGCCGCGACGTCAGAGCCGAGCCGGCCGTCGCGGTCGCCACGCTGCAGCCGGGCGATTCCGCAACCTCGCTGCTGGCGCGTCTCACCCAGATGCCGGAGCGCGCGGCGTCGTAAGGACGGCGTAAGCTGCGTAGCGTGGCAACGGAGCGAAGCGACGTGCCCGCCATTCGTGCACACACTTCTCCCCGTCATTGCGAGCGAAGCGAAGCAATCCATTCCTCCGCACCCGCGGAGCCATGGATTGCTTCGTCGCTTCGCTCCTCGCAATGACGTGGAGATAGCTCCACCTCACGCCGCCTTCTTGCTCTCCGCGAGATTGGCGAGCTGGCGCAAGATCTCCGTCGTCCCGGCGAGCCGCTCTTCCGGCGTCTCCCAATCCTGGAAGAACACCACCTTCATGTCCGGCCGCACTTTTGCGGCCTGGCCGTGCTGGCGGATGAACATCACCAACCGATCCGGCTGCGCAAACGAGTTGTCGCGGAATGCGATCACCGCGCCCTTGGGGCCGGCGTCGACCTTCTCGACATTGGCCCGGCGGCAATACGCCTTGATCGCCGCGACCTTGAACAGATAGCGCACCTCGTCGGGCAGCACGCCGAAACGGTCGCGCATCTCGGCGGCAAAGCTGTCGATCTCGTCATCGGTGTCGAGATCGGCGAGCCGTCGATACAGCGACAGCCGCACGCTGAGATCGTTGACGTAATCCTCTGGGATCAGCACCGGCATGCCGATCGTGATCTGCGGCGACCAGCGGTCGGCGGCCGGCTCGGCGACGCCGGCCTTGAGATTGACGATCGCCTCCTCCAGCATCGACTGGTACAGCTCGAAGCCGACCTCCTTGATGTGGCCGGACTGTTCCTCGCCGAGCAGATTGCCGGCGCCGCGGATGTCGAGGTCGTGCGAGGCGAGCTGGAAGCCGGCCCCAAGCGTCTCCAGCGACTGCAGCACTTTCAGCCGCCGCTCCGCCTGCGCCGTGATCTTCTGCTGCGCCGGCAGCGTGAACAGCGCATAGGCGCGCAGCTTGGAGCGGCCGACGCGGCCGCGCAGCTGATAGAGCTGCGCCAGGCCGAACATGTCGGCGCGGTGCACGATCAGCGTGTTGGCGTTCGGAATGTCGAGGCCGGACTCCACGATCGTGGTCGACAGCAGGATGTCGTATTTGCCGTCGTAGAACGCCGACATGATGTCCTCGATCACGGTCGGCGGCATCTGGCCGTGGGCGACCGCGACCTTCATCTCCGGCACGTTCTTGTCGAGGAAGTCCTTGACGCCGGCGAGGTCCTCGATCCGCGGCACGACGTAGAACGCCTGGCCGCCGCGATAGCGCTCGCGCAGCAGCGCCTCGCGGATCATCAGGGGATCGTGCGGCGCGACGAAGGTGCGCACCGCGAGGCGATCGACCGGCGGCGAGGCGATGATCGAGAGCTCGCGGACGCCAGTCAGCGCGAGTTGCAGCGTGCGCGGGATCGGCGTCGCCGACAATGTCAGCACGTGGACCTGGGCGCGGAGCTGCTTCAGCCGCTCCTTGTGGCTGACGCCAAAGTGCTGCTCCTCGTCGACGATCAGGAGGCCGAGGTCCTTAAACTTGATCGCCTTGCCGAGCAGCGCATGGGTGCCGACCACGATGTCTACGCTGCCGTCGGCGATCCCCTTCTTGGTCTGGTTCAGCTCCTTGGTCGAGACCAGCCGCGACGCCCGCGCGACGTTGACCGGGAAGCCGCGGAAGCGCTCGGCGAAGGTGCGCGAATGCTGCCGTGCCAGCAGCGTGGTCGGCACCACGACCGCGACCTGCCTGCCCTCCAGCGCCACGGCAAAGGCCGCGCGCAGCGCCACCTCGGTCTTGCCGAAGCCGACGTCGCCGCAGATCAGCCGGTCCATCGGCCGGCCGATCTCGAGGTCCTTCAGCGTCGAGGTAATGGCCCCGAGCTGGTCCTCGGTTTCCTCATAGGGGAAGCGCGCGCAGAACTCGTCATAGACATGCGGCTGCAGCGGGAATTTCGGCGCCTCGTGCAGCTGCCGTTCGGCGGCGATCTTGATCAGCTCGCCCGCGATCTCGCGGATGCGGTTCTTCAGCTTGGCCTTGCGCGCCTGCCAGCCGCCGCCACCCAGACGGTCAAGTTCGACATTGGCGCTGTCGGAACCGTAGCGCGACAGCAGCTCGATGTTTTCGACCGGCAGGAACAGCTTGGTCTCGGCGGCATAATGCAGCTCGAGGCAGTCATGCGGCGCGCCGGAGACCTCCAGCGTCTGCAGCCCGACGAAGCGGCCGATGCCGTGCTCGACGTGGACCACGAGATCGCCGGTCGCAAGGCTCGTCACCTCCGAGATGAAATTGTCGAGCTTGCGGCTCGCCTTGCGCGGCCGCACCAGGCGGTCGCCCAAAATGTCCTGCTCGCTGATGACGGCGAATTCGTCGGTCTCGAAGCCGCTTTCCATGCCGAGCACGGCCAGCATGGTCTCGTTGCGCGGCGTCGCCTGCACGATCCGCCAGGTGTTGACGCTGGTGGTGTTGAGCAGCTTGTGGTCGCGCAGCATCGCGCCCATGCGGTCGCGCGAGCCTTCGCTCCACAGCGCGATCACCACCTTCTTGCGCTGCGACTGCAGCGCGCCGACATGGCCGACCACGGCCTCGAACACGTTGACCTTGGTGTCGGCGCGTTCGGGCGCAAAGTTGCGCCCGGCCCGCGCGCCGGCGTCGAACACCTCGGTCGAGCCTTCCGGAACCGCGAACGGCGTCAGCCGCGCCAGCGGCGCATCGCCGAGCAGCTTTGTCCACTCGCTCTCGGTCAGATAGAGCTTGTCCGGCGGCAGCGGCTTGTAGATCGCGCCGCTGCCGGGATGCTCCAGCGCCTCGCGGCGCGCCTCAAAGTAGTCGAGGATCTGCGTGAAGCGCTCGCGGGCGGCGTCCTCGGCCTGCGGCTCGATCGCGACCACGGCACCGTCGAGATAGTCGAACAGCGTGTCCATCCGCTCCTGGAACAGCGGCAGCCAGTGCTCCATGCCGGGATGGCGGCGGCCCTCGGAGACGGCTTCATAGAGCTGGTCGTCGCGCTCCGGCGCACCGAACGCTGCGACATAGCCCATGCGGAAGCGGCGGATGGTCTCGGTGGTGAGCTGGAATTCCGAGACCGGCACGAGATCGAGCCCGCGCATGTCGAGCAGCGTGCGCTGGGTCTCGGCATCGAAGGTGCGGATCGATTCCAGGGAATCGCCGAAGAAGTCGAAACGCACCGGCTGGTCGAGGCCGGCCGGAAACAGGTCGAGGATGCCGCCGCGCACGGCGTATTCGCCGGGCTCGCGCACGGTCGACGAGCGGCTGTAGCCGTTGTGCTCGAGCCAGGCCACGACCGAGTCCATCGGCACCACGTTGCCCGGCGCAACCGACAGCGCTTGCGCCGCGACCAGCTCGCGCGCCGGCACCCGCTGCACGGCGGCGTTCACCGTGGTCAGCACGATCAGCGGCTTGTCGGAGCCGACCAGCCGCGACAGTTTTGCCAGCGTGGTGAGGCGCTGCGCCAGGATGCCGGAATGCGGCGAGACGCGGTCATAGGGCTGGCAGTCCCAGGCCGGGATCTGCATCACCGCGATGTCGGGCGCAAAGAACTCCAGCGCGCGGGCGAGCTGCTGCATCCGCGCGCCGTCGCGGCACACCACGGCAAGGCTCACGGCGGTGCGCTTCGGCTTGGCCGCGATCGCGCGCGCGAGATCGGAAATGACGAGCCCCTCGGCGCCCTCCGCGACATTGGCGATGGTCAGCACGCGGCCGGGCGCCAGCATCGCGGCCGGCGATTTCAAAGGCTGTTTCATGCGCCGTGATCCGCCACCCGAAACGCCTTGATGCGGGCAAACAGCGCGGTCGCGTGTTCGGCCGCCAGCTGCCTGTCGCCGGTCAGCGCGGCATAGAGGTCGGGATCGGGCACCTCGATCAGGTGCTCGAGCTCGGCCAGTTCCTGGTCGGTGAGATCGGCGATGGTGGCGTCCGCAAAACGGCCGAGGATCAAGTCCATCTCCCGCGTGCCGCGGTGCCAGCAGCGAAACAAAAGCCGCTTGCGGCGGTCATCGAGCCCACTGCTCGACCGTGTCGATCCCGTCATGTCGCAAAATCCATCGAACGCCAAAAGCCCGGACGTGCCGGGCGGGGTTGATATAGCGAGCGCGATGGGGGATGTCAGCCCTCATCTGCGGCCTGCGAGCCATGTTGTCATTGCCGGGCTTGCCCGCCCGCCGAAGCCTTGGCGAAGGCGGGACCCGGCGAACAAGTGGCTCCAAAAAAAGACGTGGATGCCCGGCACAAGGCCGGGCATGACGGTGAAGATTAGTCCTAGGTTTTCCGAATGCGCCCCAGCCTGCTCAATCCGCTGTTTGCCCCGGTCACGACGCTATCAGGCGTCGGTCCGAAGCAGGACAAGCTGCTGCGCTATCTGCTCGACCGCAGCGAGACGCCGCGGCTGGTCGATCTGCTGCTGCATCTGCCCGCCAGCGTGATCGACCGCCGGGCGCGGCCAAAAATCCGCGACGCCGCGGTTGGAACCATCGTGACCTTGGAGGTCACCGTCGACCGCCACCGCCCGCCACCGCCGCGCAATTCGCGCGCGCCGTACCTAGTCTATGCCAGCGACGACACCGGCGACGTGGTGCTGACCTACTTCCGCAGCCCGCCCGGCTTCGTCGAGAAGCTGCTGCCGGTCGGCGAGAAGCGCTACGTCTCCGGCACGCTGGCGATGTATGACGGCATTCCGCAGATCGTGCATCCCGACCGCGTCGTCGACGAGGCCGGCTTTGCAAAACTCTCCGGCATCGATCCGGTCTATCCCTTGACCGAGGGCCTTGCGATCGGCTCGCTCCGCCGCGCCATCGCGCAGGCGCTGACCAAACTGCCAGACCTGCCGGAGTGGATCAGCCCCGAGGTGCTGCGCCGCTGCAAGTTTCCGCCGATCCGGGAGGCGCTGACCCGTGTCCATGTCCCGGTCGAGCTGACCGACATCTTGCCCCATGGCCCGTTCTGGTCACGCCTGGCGTTCGACGAGCTGCTGGCCGGCCAGTTGGCGCTGGCCTTGATCCGCGCCACGCTGCGCCGTCCCGCCGGGGTCCGCAATGCCGACGACGGCCATCTGCGCAGCAAGATCATCGACGCCCTGCCCTATGCGCTCACAAAATCGCAGCGCGAGGCGGTCGCCGCCATCACCGAGGATTTGCGCCAGCCGGTGCGCATGCTGCGGCTGGTGCAGGGCGACGTCGGCTCCGGCAAGACCGTGGTGGCGCTGCTTGCGGCCGCCGCCGTCGCGGAAGCCGGCAAGCAGGCGGCGCTGATGGCGCCGACCGAGATTTTGGCGCGCCAGCACATCAAGACCATCGCGCCGCTCGCCGAGCGCGCCGGTCTTCGCGTCGCGATCCTCACCGGCCGCGAGAAGGGCAAGGAGCGCCGCGAGCTGCTGGCGCGGCTCGAGGCCGGCGAGATCGATCTGTTGGTCGGCACCCACGCGCTGATCCAGGACGACGTGATCTACAAAGATCTTGCGCTCGCCGTGGTCGACGAGCAGCACCGCTTTGGCGTGCGCGAGCGGCTCGCGCTAACCTCCAAGGGCGCGGCCGTCGACGTGCTGGTGCTGAGCGCGACCCCGATCCCGCGCACGCTGGTGCTGACCTATTTTGGCGACATGGATGTCTCGGAGCTGCGCGAAAAACCCGCCGGCCGGCAGCCGATCGACACCCGCGCGGTGCCGATGAGCCGGATCGAGGATGTGATGGACGGCGTCGGCCGCGCGCTCGCCGCCGGCAAGCTGGTGTACTGGATCTGCCCGCTGGTCGATGAATCCGAAGCCGAAGGCACCGAGCATCTCACCAACGCCACCGAGCGCTTCGAGTCGCTGCAAAAACGGTTCGGCGACCGCGTCGGCCTGGTGCACGGCCAGATGAAGGGCGCGGAAAAGGATCGCGTGATGGCGCAGTTCGCCGCGCACGAGATCGGCCTTCTGGTCGCCACCACCGTCGTCGAGGTCGGCGTCGACGTCCCCGCCGCAACCATCATGGTGATCGAGAACGCCGAGCGCTTTGGCCTCGCCCAGCTGCACCAGCTGCGCGGCCGCATCGGCCGCGGCTCGGAAGCCTCGACCTGCCTGCTGCTCTACAAAGAGCCGCTCGGCGAGATGTCGAAGGCGCGGCTGAAGGTGATCCGCGAGACCACGGACGGTTTCCGCATCGCCGAGGAGGATTTAAAACTGCGCGGCGAAGGCGACGTGCTCGGCATCCGCCAGAGCGGCCTGCCCGGCTACCGCATCGCCCGCTCCGACGTCCACGCCCAGCTGATCACGCAAGCCCGCGACGAGGCGCTGCGCATCATGAAGGACAATCCAAAACTGAAAGGCGACCGCGGTGACGCGCTGCGCTGCCTGCTCTACCTCTACGAACGCGACGAAGCCGTGCCGCTGATCGGGGCTGGGTAACGCTGTCTCCGCCGTCATTGCGAGCGAAACGAAGCAATCCATCGCTCCACACGCGCGGATAGATGGATTGCTTCGTCGCTATCGCTCCTCGCAATGACGCTGTAGGATGCGGTTGGGGAAACGGCATGAAGCAACCGTGCGTCTACATCGTCGCCAACAAGCGTCACGGGACCATCTACACTGGTGTCACGTCCGATCCGCCGAAACGTGCGTTTGAACATCGAGAGGGATTGGTAAAGGGCTTCTCGGCGAAATACGGCTGCAAGCTACTGGTCTGGTACGAGTTGCACGACACGATGTATGAAGCAATTTCGCGCGAGAAGCAGCTCAAGGCGGGAAGCCGGGCGAAGAAGATCGCGCTCATCGAGGCCCTAAACCCCGACTGGAACGACCTCTACGACACGCTGATCTAGCCGTTCCCGGCCCCTTCCCCACCCGTCATTGCGAGCGCAGCGAAGCAATCCATCGCTCCGCAGATGCGGGACCATGGATTGCTTCGTCGCTATCGCTCCTCGCAATGACGGGGGAGAGAGCGCCGCGCTACTCCACCTTCTCGCCTTGCCTTTGTGCAGGCCCCTTCCCCACCGTCATTGCGAGCGCAGCGAAGCAATCCATCGTTCCGCATATGTGGGATCATGGACTGCTTCGTCGCTTCGCTCCTCGCAATGACGGGGATAGCGCGCCGCCCCTACTCCACCTTCGCCGGCGCCGCGGCCGGTTGCAGCGAGGCCTGGCTGGCGATGCGGGCGGCGTTGGCGACGCCGGCGAGCGCTGCGGCGCGCTTCTGGTCGGCGGCGCCGGGCTGCACCACGCCGGCCGACATGATCAGAGTGGCGGCATCCTCGGTGCTCATCTCGATCTCGATGATCTTGCTCTTCGGCACGTAGAAGAAGAAGCCGGTGGTCGGGTTCGGCGCGCACGGCAGGAACACCGAGATGTGCTCCTCCGCGCCGGGCAGGCTGGCGGCAAGCTCCGCGCTCGGCGCCTGCGAGATCAGCACGATCGACCACATCCCCGGCGAGGGAAATTCGACGAGGCCGACGCGGCGAAAGCTCGAGCCGTTGCCGGAGAACAGCGTCTCGAACACCTGCTTCAGGCCGCGATAGATCGCGCGCACCGCCGGGATCCGCCCGAGCAACCGCTCGCCGAGATCGACCAAGGTGCGGCCGATCAGATTGGCGGTGAGGAAGCCGAGCAGAGTCAGCGCAATCACGGCGACGATCAGGCCGGAACCGGGCAGTCCGAACGGCAGATAGGTTTCCGGCCGGTACGCGGTCGGCACGAACGGCCGCACCAGATTGTCGACCCAGTTCACGAACCACCAGGTCAGATACAGCGTGATCGCGACCGGCCCGGCCACCACGAGGCCAGTCAGGAAATAGTTGCGAAACCGGGCCATCAGCCCGCGCGGGGCGTCGGGGGGCAGTTCACCTGACGAGACGGGAGGCACTTGGTTGGACGTCATTGCGGTTCCAGGTCGTCGACGCGGCCGTCCTCACCAGCATGATCCGGAAAAGTGCGCCGCGGATTCCAAAAAGATCATGCTAAACAACGGGCTAGCGCACGATGATAATCCTGTCCCGAACCACCGCGCGCACCCCTCAGCTAAGCCATCCTAGCAGGTTTTTGAAGGGCCGCGTGACGGCGTCACTTGCGACTATTCGACCGTGACCGATTTCGCCAGGTTCCTCGGCTGGTCGACGTCGGTGCCCATCACCACGGCGGTATGATAGGCGAGCAGTTGCACCGGCACGGCATAGACCATCGGCGCAAAGGTCGCGCCCATGTCCGGCATCACGATCGTCACCAGCGACTGGATGGTCGCCTCCGCCGCGCCCTTGGCGTCGGTCATCAGGATGATCTTGCCGCCGCGCGCGGCGACCTCCTGCATGTTGGAGACGGTCTTCTCGAACACCTTGTCGTAGGGCGCGATCACCACGACCGGCATGTGTTCGTCGATCAGCGCGATCGGCCCGTGCTTGAGCTCGCCGGCAGCGTAGCCCTCGGCGTGGATGTAGGAGATTTCCTTCAGCTTCAGCGCGCCCTCCAGCGCCAGCGGATAGCTGGTGCCGCGGCCGAGATAGAGCACGTCGCGCGACTTCGAGATCTCGCGCGCCAGCTTCTCGATATGGGGCTCGGTGGTGAGCGCCTCCGACATCAGCCGCGGAATCTCAACCAGCGAATGCACCAGCTTGGCCTCGTCGGCATCGGACAGCTCGCCCCGCGCCTTGCCGGCGGCGACCGCGAGCGAGGCCAGTACCATCAGCTGGCAGGTGAACGCCTTGGTCGAGGCGACGCCGATCTCGGGACCGGCCAAGGTCGGCAGCACCACCTCGCTCTCGCGTGCGATCGTCGAGGTCGGCACGTTGACGACCGAGAGCGTGTGCGCGCCCTGCGCCTTGGCATAGCGCAGCGCCGCCAGCGTGTCGGCGGTCTCGCCGGACTGCGAGATGAAGACGGCGAGATCGCCCTTGCGCAGCGGCGCCTCGCGGTAGCGGAACTCGGAGGCGACATCGAGCTCGACCGGCAGCCGCGCCAGCCGCTCCAGCCAATACTTGGCAACGAAGCCGGCATAGCTCGCGGTGCCGCAGGCGGTGATCGAGATGCGCTGGATGTTCTTGAAGTCGAACGGCAGCTTGACCGGCATGGTGACGCGCTCGGTCGCCATGTCGACGTAGCGGGCGAGCGTGTGCCCGACCACTTCCGGCTGCTCGTGGATTTCCTTCGCCATGAAGTGACGGTAGTTGGCCTTGTCGACCAGCGCGGTCGCCGTCAGGTGCTTGACCGCCTCGCGGTGGACGATGGCGTTGTCCTTGTCGAAGATGGTGGCGCCGTTGCGGTTCAGCACCACCCAGTCGCCGTCCTCGAGATAGCTGATCGTGTCGGTGAACGGCCCGAGCGCGATCGCATCCGAGCCGAGATACATCTCGCCGTCGCCATGGCCGATCGCCAGCGGCGGGCCGTTGCGGGCGCCGATCATCAGATCGTCCTCGCCCTCGAAGATGAAGCCGAGGGCGAACGCGCCGCGGAGCTGCGACAGCACCGCCCGCACCGCCTCGACCGGTTTGACGCCGCCCTTCAGCAGATTGTCGACGAGGTGCACCACGACCTCGGTGTCGGTCTCGGTCGCGAACACCGTGCCCTTGGCCTCGAGACCCTCGCGCAGCTCGCGGAAATTCTCGATGATGCCGTTATGCACCACGGCGACGCGCTCGGTGGCGTGCGGATGCGCATTGTTCTCGGTCGGCTTGCCGTGGGTGGCCCAGCGGGTATGGCCGATGCCGGTATGGCCGCCGAGCGGTTTTGCCTCGAGCCGGGCCTCCAGATTCTTCAGCTTGCCCTCGGCGCGGCGGCGCGCCAGCGCCCCGTTCTCCAGCGTGGCGACCCCGGCGGAATCATAGCCGCGATATTCGAGCCGCTTTAGCGAATCCACCAATTGCTCCGCGACCGGAGCGCGTCCAAGAATGCCGACGATGCCGCACATGCGGTTCAATGTCCCCAAATCGCCGAAAATTTGCCAACGCGGCGACACGGTCCCTTAACGGGAATCGCCGGCCGCAAGATACTCAATAATTATTGCGGATTGCGACAGTCTTAAGCGGCGATATCGATGCGAAAGGCTGGTTAACTCGGGCTAACCATTTCGGCGAAACTACGTCAAGATGGCCGCTCAAGCACGGCCGCCAACCAGAAGGCGAGCGCGAACAACAGCCCGATTGCCGCGCACTGAATCACGACCACGCTCCAGCGACTGCCTGACGATGCGCGGACAAGCAGCACCAGTCCGCCGTCGTGCGAAGCTGCCTGCCGATCACAAACTAAAGAAGATGAGCAGCGCCGCGGCGACCCAGACCGGCGAAAGCCCGAGCAGCATCGAAAACCAGAAACTCAGCTCTCTCAGCGCGCTAGACTGCCCGTTCATTGCCGTCCTCCCCGTGCGAGCCGGCACCGTGCTCGCATGGGGGAGTTCCGGCATTAACCCAGTTGAATCCGCCAGGCTGAAGCTCTCGACTCGTCACCCGGCGCATCATTGGAACCTTCAGCCCATTCCGATAGCAGCAAACACCGGACACGCGATGTAGATCGCCGCAAGGCTGAGGCCGGCAATCCGCGCCTCGCCTCGCCAATCCATCTGTTGCATTCCCAATTCCTGCATTCCCAAGCCGTGCGGCGAGCCTCTCCGGATCGCCCGCCGCTGCGGCGTCAGTCGATTTCCTGGACGACCGTGCGGGTGCCGGGATCGACCAGCATGACGCGCTCGCCGGAGTAGACGTAGCGATATCTGGTCAGCGACGGACCCCAATCGGCCGGCACAGCCTCAAGCTCGACCTCGCTCGGCACGGTCGCTCCAACCACGATCTTCTCCCGCGTTTGAACCGGACGGACCTTGTGCTCGGTGATGTAGCTATGGATCCGCGTGCGGTACTGCGGCTCGATCTGCACGGTGGTGGCGTGGCCGGTGCCAGTCGTAGGCGCGATTGTCGTCGTCTGGGCAAACGCTCCCGTCGACACCAGCAGCGCGGTCGCCGACATCAGCAACAACTTCTTCATGATCATTCTCCTCCTTGCCGCCCATGCGGCCTATCGAGAACCATTAAAAGACGGCAATGTTCCTGACGCAGTCACTGCTTTGCCAGAGCGCTGCATCGTCCAGCGCCCGATCGCGGACAGCAGCATGCGCCGCTGCCGCAAGGCCCATCAGCACGCACAAGTGCAGCGCATGCTGAGCGAGAGACGTCATCAGCAGTCTGGCAATCGTCTCGGCGCCAAGCTCAGTGCCGAGGCAAACAATAGGCCCCGGTGAAGGGGCCTATGCTTTAGTACTTGAACTCCTGCATCGCCTTCAGTTGATCCTTGGTGGCGTCCACCGTGCCGCGGTCGGGATACCACTGCTTCGATCCCGAACTCGTCGAGCCGGTGGTGGTCTTGCCGGATTCGTTCGCGAAGTGGATCTTGTCCATCGGCATCAGCACGTCGTGCTCACCCATGCCGAGGAAGCCGCCGACGCCGACGACCACGCCGGCCACCTTGCCGGACGCATCCAGGATCACGTCGCTGACGTCGCCAATCTTCTCGTTCTGCTTGTTGTAGATGTTGACGCCGACCAGCTTCGACGCGCGCCATTGGCCTGAAGCCGAGACCGGCGCTGCAGCCGTCGACGGCGACGTCTGGGTGCTGGTCTGAGCAACAGCCATCGGCGACGCCAAGGTGCAGGCCAGAATTGCTGCGGGAATAAATCGCATTGTCCTCTCCTCCATTGTGGGCTGTGAAACCGAAAGCGAAGGGCAATTGTTCCTAACGGCGATGGCGGGCTCGAAATTTCAGCACCGGCGAATCATTCGCGATGGATCGATCGCTCGCGGATTGATCGCTCAGGGAATGCTCTCCCAAGCAATGCTCACTCAGGCAATCTTCACTTGCCCAATTCCTTGCGGACGCTGGCAGCCGCGTTGCCGACCTTGTCGACAGCGCGCTGCAACTCATCGCGCGTCACCCCGAGTTCATGGGTCCAGTACTTGACCTCGTAATCCTCCTGCATGTTGATTTTCGATCGGTCCGGCTGCACTGGTTTGGTAAGGTGGTCGGACATTCACGCCTCCAGGTACGAGCGCGCGGCTCCTGCTCCAAGTTCGCAGGCATACCGCGCGCCCTCAGGCGATCATCCGATCGCCCTGTGAAAACGTCGCGCGATGCTAGTCGTTCCTGCGAGGAACAACGAGGACGGCTCTTCTTTCTTACGTTTTGCGGAGAAGCAGAAGCCAATGCCCAGATTCCATTTTGAGATCGTCAACGGCTACACCATCGAAGATCCCCTCGGCATCGAACTTCCAACGGAGGACCAGGCAAGGGCCATCGCGCACCAGATCGCCGAGCAAATCCGCACCGACGTGGCCGACGACACATTATGCGCCGTTGTCGTGAAAACGGATTCGGGCAAAGCGATTTACACGGCCTCCATTCGCAGGGGCCCTTGAAGTCACCTCGGCGGCCGCAACCCGGGCTGCCCGCGCCAAATCTTGGACCGATCGCCGGGATTAGGAACGCTCGCGGACACTGCCCGTTGCTTCGCGACACCGAACCAGGAGACGCCTCATGGGCTTTTTTTACTCAAGACATCAAGACACTCAATGATCTCTTCGTGCACACCCTACGCGACATCTACTACGCCGAGCAGCAGATCGCGAAGAACCTGCCCGACATGATCGAGAAGGCGACCGACAGCTCGCTGAAGAAGGGTTTTGAAACCCATCTCGCCGAGACCAGGAACCAGATCGTTCGGCCGAGAAGGTCTTCAAGATGCATGGCGTCGACGCCACGGGGGTCGATTGCCCGGCCATCGACGGCATTCTTGAGGAGGCCAGCGACGTCGCGGGTGACGTCGCCGACAAGAAGGTGCTGGATGCCGCCTTGATCGCGGCCGCACAGGCGGTCGAGCACTATGAGATCACGCGCTACGGCACGCTGATCGCATGGGCCAACATGCTTGGCCGCAGCGACTGCGCCTCGGTCCTGCAGCAGAATCTCGACGAGGAAAAGGCGACCGATCAGAAGCTCAACGCGATGGCGCTGCGGGGCGTCAATCAGAAGGCGGCTTGAGTTCATCACGGGCCGGCAAGAGAAAGTCGTCCGCAGCGATGCGGACGACCTTCTGGTGATGGGGATGGCGCCTCCGCCAGAAAATAACACAGGTGAACAAGCAACCAATCTCCTGCGCAGTGCTTATTGCTAATGCAGCCTGCCCTTGAGGTCCATTTGGTGCGCGTGAGGACCGACGACGGAGACGTCGAATTTTGGCTGGCCGCCACGTCGATCGATGAGGCCCTCGACCGCGTGCTGGACGTTATCCCGGAAGGCTGGGCCGTCAGCCTGGATCCCCGTCAAATCGACCCCGAGCAAATTGCGGCGCTCAACATGACCATCGGCGAAATCCGCCGGTATCAGCCTGGCTGATCGTCGCGCGCAACAGTTTGGATTGCAGCATTGCCATCCGGATCGCAGTCGTGCACCCGGCCCGCGCGCGGAGGCCGGACCTGGGCCTTCTGCACCCCAACGATTCACACAGATCAATGACGAGCGTTCAGCCTTGGCGTCTAAGTGAGCGCAAGGTTTGCGCTACATGGCGATTCCGTTGAGCAGCAACGATTGCTCCTTTTCCAAGGTAAGCCCACGCCTCAGGAACGAGCAGAAATCCAAGCCGTTGCAGCTATTGGTGCAACCCGCAACACATAGGCCAGGCAACTCGTAGAGATGCGATGTACAAAGAATCGATCATGGACGAGCTGAGGCAAATTGAAATCGACGTGGTCGAGGGCGAGAGGCGGCTGGCAGAGAAAGAAGCGCTCCTGATTGAATTGAAGCAGCGGAATGAAGACACCCGCAGGGTGGAAGCCGAACTTGACGTGATGCGCAGAAGTCAGCTCGACCGGGAGCAGAACCGCCAACGCCTGCTCTCGCTGCTCCATCCCTAGACACGCGCTGGCCGGAGGAACTCAGCACCGAGCCCGGAAGTTGTCCGAGGCCAGAGCCGTCCACGCAACAATATGGGAGATTCAAGGTGCGAGCTGAATTGGCGGCCATATGCCTTGCCCTCTCGTTCGATTTGGCCGCAGCGCAGCCAACGGGAGATATCAAAGCGCCAGATGGTCGCTCAGCGCCCGAAGAAAAAGGTCAGCTACAACCGCAGGGCTGGACCGGACCGATCGACACCGGTTCCGGCGGCGCGCCGCCGGAAAGCCCCCAGGGGCAAAGTCCCCCTCGGATGCAGCCGGCGCCAGACGGGTCGACAAAAACGACGGTCGAGCCGCCAAAGTAGCGGTCGGCCAGTGTTGTTGCGCAACGTTGGGGCCGCGATCTCGTTCACATTCGAGATCGGTGGTTGTGGGTCAAGGTTTTCCGCCAGGACGACGCCGTGTCTGCTGCGCCGAGATGACCGACCCAAGGACAGCGCTTCACTTCCCCTTCGCCGCCTTCTCCTTCAGCTTGGCCGTGCGGTAACGCGCGGCGCCGCCTTCGCGGGTGGTTTGCTGGCTGCGCTCGACGGCCATCGCGTCGTCGGGGACGTCCTTGGTGATCACCGAGCCGGAACCGATATAGGCGCCCTTGCCAACCGACACAGGCGCGACCAGCGAGGTGTTGGTGCCGATGAAGGCGCCCTCGCCGATCAGGGTCTTGTGCTTGAGGAAGCCATCATAGTTGCAGGTGATGGTGCCGGCGCCGAGATTGGCACTGGCGCCGACATGGGCATCACCGACATAAGACAGATGATTGACCTTGGCACCGGCCTCGATCACGGCCGCCTTGGTCTCGACGAAATTGCCAATCTTCGCCCCCTCGCCGAGCGAACTGCCGGGCCGCATCCGCGCGTAGGGACCGACCAGCGCCTTCTTGCCGATCTTCGACTGGATGATGTGCGTGAACGAATGGATCACGGCGCCGTCGTCGATGGTGACGCCGGGGCCGATCACCACGAACGGCTCGATGGTAACGTCCTTGCCGAACTTGGTGTCGGCGGAGAGATAGACGGTGTCGGGCGCGATCAAGGTCACGCCGGCCTCGAGCGCCGCCTTGCGCAGCCGCGCCTGCATCACGGCCTCGGCCTCGGCGAGCTGCGCCTTGGTGTTGATGCCGCGCACTTCGTCTTCGCTGGTTTCAATCACGACGGCCTCCAGTCCCAATTCCCTGACAATGCTCACCGCGTCGGTGAGGTAATATTCGCCCTTGGCGTTGGCGTTGCCGATCTTCTCGATGATCGCCAGCGCTCTTTTGCCGTCGAACGCCATCACGCCGGCATTGCACAGCGTGATCTTGCGCTCCTCAGCGCTGGCGTCGGCCTGCTCGCGGATCGCAACCAGTCTGCCGTTCTCGACCACCAGCCGGCCATAGCCGGTCGGGTCGGCGGCGTGGAAGCCGAGCACGGCAAGCGCCGCGCCCTGGCGCAGCGGCGCGCGCATGCGGGCAAAGGTCTCGGCCGAAATCAGCGGCGTGTCGCCGAATGCGACCAGCAGATCGTCGGCGCCGCGGGCAAGCGCCTCGCGCGCCGCCAGCACGGCATGCGCGGTGCCGAGCCGCTCGCGCTGGACGAAGGTCTGGGCGTCGGGCCGCACCCGGCGTGCCTCGGCCGCGACCGCCTCGTGGTCGGGCCCGATCACGACCGCAAGCTGCGATCCCTCGCCGGCGTCGGTGGCATCGAGCACATGCGACAGCAGCGACTGCTGCGCCACCGGATGCAGCACCTTCGGCAGCGCCGAGCGCATCCGCGTGCCCTCGCCGGCCGCAAGCACCACCGTCAGGCTCGATCGTGCAGTCATGCAAGTCCTCAACGTCACGCGCAGCATTCTGCGCAAAGCTTTCATCGAGGCCGTCTTTAATTGTTTTCCCCGGCAGAAGAAACCGATTCGCCGCCTTTGCCGCCCGGATTCAGGTTCCCCGCCTATTTCCTGTTAATCTTTACCCTGTGATTCGGCGGGCCTTGAGGAGGGCCGAGCGGGCTTTGGCCAAAGATCCCGACAACCTTGCGGCGGCTTTCGACACCGAAGGCAGCGGCGGCCTGCTGGCCGAGGAGGATGCGCTCGACCGCCGCCTGCTGTGGCGGCTCGGATCGTGGGGCTTGGCTGCGGTCGGCGCGATCGTGATTGCCGTGATGGCCAACCAATCGTCGCTGACGCTGAAGCGCGACCAGCTCGCGGTCGCCGACATGGCCCAGCAGACCCAGCAGCTGCGGGCTCTGAGCAAAGAGAGCCACAGCGAGGCGCGGCGGCTCGCCTCCGCCATCGATACGCTGAGCGGCGACCGCGATCGGCTTTACGCACGCGTGACCACGCTGGAGCAGAATCTGGATTCCGTCACCGGCGCGATCGCCAGGCAGGCGACGGCGCCCGCACCGCCGCCTTCGACTGCGGCAACCGCACCCGGCGCACCGCCCGCCCCCGCTCATCTGCCGCCGGCGCAGCCGACAGCACCGGTCCCGGCGGTCGCACCGGTCGCGACCATTCAGCCCGACAAGCCAACTGCCGCCGAGAAGACGGTGATGCCGGCCGACAGCAAGCCGGCCGTACCGGCCGACAGACCGCAGGCCGCGCTGGAGAAACCCGCGGACAAAGCGCCTGCGCCGGCCGGCAAGACACCGCCTGCCGCCGACGCACCGGCGGCGGCCGCTGACAATCCGGCATCGCCTGCTCCGATCGCGATGAGCCCGGCAAGCGCGGCCGTGGAGCCGCGCGACAGGAAGCCCACGGCGGCGCCGCTGGTCGCCGAGAAGTCGGTTATCGGAGCTCCCGATCCGGCCGCCGGCAAACCGCTCGAGCTGGTGAAGCCGCCGGCCGCCGACCACGTCACCGCCGAGCCGCTTCCGGTGGTGATGGCGGATCCGGATTCCCAGGCCGACGACGACAGCGAGGCGCCGAAGGCAAAGATCCAGCACACCGAGTTCGGGGTCGATCTCGGCACCGCGAATTCGGTCAATGGGCTACGCGCGCTGTGGCGCGGCCTGTTGAAGTCGAAAGCCAACGCGCCGCTGGCGGCGCTGCGGCCGATCATCGTGATCAAGGAAAATACCAACGGGCTCGGCATGCAGCTGCGCCTGGTGGCCGGGCCGCTGAACGATGCCGGCACCGCGGCAAAGATCTGCGCCACCCTGAGCCTGAACCAGCGGACCTGCGAGACCGCGATCTATGACGGCCAGCGCCTCAGCCTGAACGACCCGCCTGCAGCCCGGCCCGCGCCGGCGCACCGGCGGGTGGCGCCGAGGCGTGCTGTGGCGCCACCACCGCCTCCGCCGCCGGTTGCCGAGGAGAAGAGGCCGGAGCCGACGACGTTCTCCTCGATGTTCCGCCGCAACAGCCAATGAATCATGCACGGCAACGCATTGCGGCCAAATTCTCAACCGATTTCGCTGCTTGTTGCTATGTCTTGTCCGACACCCCGATCCCGACCATAGTGGCGCGATGACAAAACCTCCGTTCCGTCTCTCCCCCTACCAGGTCCAGTTTTTGATGGTGATCAGCTTCGTCACCATCGGCTATGCGCTTTATCTGCGCTATCTCGGCATCGAGTTCTCGCCGACAGCGCTGGCCTGCGACGCCGGCATGCAGACCATGATCTGCAAGGCGCGCGCGCTTTCGACCGTGCTGTTCAAGAACTCGGTGTTCGGGATCACCGCGCTGGTGATCGCGGTGCTGAATTTGATGCGGCCGTCGATCGTGCTGTTGACCGGCGGGCTGATCGCCGCCGCCCTCGGCATCGTACTCTATAACGTTATCCTGTCGGGGCTTGCGATCGGACTGTTCATCCTGGGATTTGCGCGGCCCGCCCCCGCCACAGCGTAGCCGCCAGCAGCAGGTACATCGCGCAGGTCCAATCCGACTGCCAGTTGATGGTGCCCTCGTTGTACAGCATGTAGGCCGCAGCGATCGTCAGCAGCCCGGCGAACACCGATTCGGCGAGCGGGCGGACGCCCTCCTTCGGACGGTTGAGCATGGTCAGCAGCGCAAACGGCACTACCGCCATGGTCAGCGACGCATAGGGGAAATCGCGGTAGCGCGGATCGAAGGTGAAGCCGAGCGCGGTCTCGGCGGCAATCACGGTGGTCACCACGAGGGCGAGCGCCAAGAGCGCCATCAGCGCGCCCTTGCCGCGGTAGTCGCGCGGCCCGATCAGCTCCAAAAAGGTCGGCAGCGAGCGCCCGGCGATCAGCGCATGCGCCGACAGCAAGGGCGCGGCAATCGCCGCGGCCAGCAGCACGCCCCAATGCACCCAGCCGGCGGCGCCGTAGCTCTCATAGGCCATCTTGTCGGCGGCAATGCCCACGAGAGCGCCCGCCGTCGTCGCCGATATCGCGACCGCGATCCAGGCCGACGGCCGCGGCGTCCACGGCCGCCGCCGCAGCGTCAGCCAGGCCGCGAGGAAGGTGGCGACGCTGAGCGCCATGCCGCAGCCCATGTACAGCTTCCAGGCCGGATAGTTGCTGATCGCCACCCCCGGCGGATACTTGACCTGCCGATGCACCGAATCGAACAGGCCCCAAAAGCCGCCGACGGTGCCCTCGAGCATGCGCTTCCAGGGCTGGTCGTAGGCCTCGATCAGGTTGACGCGAAAACCCTCGCGCCGGGCGAGATCGAGTATCTCGGAGACCACCCGCGCCTGGTTGGCGCGCGACGGCAGCGCGCCTTCGCGCATCCGCCCGGTGCTCGGCCAGCCGGTCTCGCCGATCAGGATCTCCTTGGCCGGGAACGTGACCGCCATCCGCTTGCGGATGTCATCGACATGCGCCGCGGCGTACTTCGCCTTGATCGGCACGTCCTCCCAATACGGCAGGATATGAATGGTGACGAAATCGACCGCGTCATAGATCTCGCGGTTCTTCAGCCAGTATTCCCAGACATCGGCATAGGTCACCGGCACGCTGGCCTGCGCCTTCACGGCGCGGATGTTGGCGGCGAGGTCGGCGGTGGTCATCTCGCCGCGCAGCAGCACCTCGTTGCCGACGATCAGCGAGGTGATGACGGCCGGATATTCCTTGGACAGCCGTACCGCGATGCCGATCTGCTGCAGATTCTTGAAGCGGTTGCTGCCGAGCCAGATGCCCTGCATCACCTTCAGCCCGAGCTTGGCGGCCACGCCCGGCACCTGGTCGAGGCCGTTCTCGATCGAATAGGTGCGCACGCAGTCGGTGATCTTGGCGAGATCGGTGAGGTCCTGCTCGATCTGCTCGACCGGAATCTGCGTGGTGGGATCGAGCGGCGTCTGCGCGCCGCGGAACGGCGTGTACGACACGCATTGCAGCTTCGCGTTGGGATCGATCGGGGCGCGCGCAAGCGTGATCGGCGTGGCAAGCCACCACCACACGGCTGCAATCACGGAGAGCGAGATCAGAAGAAGCGCCAGCGGCGTACGAAGCGAAATCGGTTCCATCCTCCGGGGGACCGTCGACTTAGCCGGTCACAGCCCGTCTGCCAAGTGCGGGATTAGGTCAATACCATGGTTGTCCTGCGACAGTTTTGCGCTGCTGCGATAAAGTTGTGAGTTTGCTGGACAAAATAACAAATTCACGTCATGGGATTCCGCCAGCATCTCCCCGCATTGGAGACTGTTGGACGGCACCATTCGAGCCGTTAGGATGATCCCTGCGGGGGCAGGAACACATATCGGGGAATGCATGCGTCGACGGCTGCTTGAGTTGAAGAACACTGGTTTGCGCCATCTTGCCGCAACGGGCCTTGCGCTCTTGATCGGCACCAGTGGCGCTTTCGCCCAGAGCGGCACGCCCAATCCGCAGGACCAGGCCAAGCAGCAGTCCGGCAATCCGGCCGACACCGCAAATGCCGCGCGGGAAGCCAACCAGCGCAAGGTCGAGGAATTCGTCGAGGCCCAGCAGGCGATCAACGGCCCGGCCGGCAACCCGGAATGCGTCTGGCTCGGCCGCCGCGTCGTCCGCCTGATGTGGAACGACGACCTCGACACCGCCTTCCGCCATCTCGACCTCTACGACCGGTTCGGCTGCCCCGGCGGCCACGTCCAGGCCACCTTCCGCTGCCTGACCCGGTTCGGCGCCCAGATCGACGACAAGGTGCGGGGCAGCCTCGACGGCCGCATCCACGCCTGCTGGATCAACCCCGGCGCCCAGCCGCAGGCCGCGACGGCGGCTGCGACGCCGCCGACGCCTTCGCCGTCAACGGCGGGTAATGCCGCCCCCGCGCCGGCCGCGTCCCCCTCGCCTGCGCCGGCGCCGTCCGCGTCTCCGGCGCCGCCTGCCAAATAGCCGCATCGGGGTCAGGCGCCGGCCGCGATTTTTTCGCGTCTGGAACGGCTTGCGCCCTTAAAACGCCATCGCGGCATACCAGTTGTTAAATCGTGTGGCGGAGTTATCCTTGCATCCGCCGCCACGCCGGTCGAACCCAGGGGACGGGTTCGCTTTATCCTCAATCTCAGGCCCCGTATGGTTTAACCGCGATGCGCGCCGTCGTCGCCGTCCTGTTGCTTGTCACCGCCGCTCACGCCGCCCTGTGGGGCCTGTTCCAGGAGAAACAGTCGGCGCCTGATTTCCGTGGCACGCTGCCGAGCCTGTCCTACGCTCCGTTCGAGCCGGGCCATGTCGCCGTCGACGGCGACGCCGAGAAGGTGCGCGCCGACCTCCGAAAGCTGTCCACCCTCACCAAGGCGGTCCGCCTCTATTCGTCGACCGAGGGCAACGAGATCGTGCCGCCGATCGCCGCCGAGTTCGGCATGAAGGTCACGGTCGGCGCCTGGATCGACAAGAACGGCGACCGCAACAGCCGCGAGCTCCTGGCCGCCATCAATCTCGCCAAGCGCAACAGCAACGTCATCGGCATCATCGTCGGCAACGAAACCGTGTATCGCGGC
The DNA here is from genome assembly GCF_015291565.1 of Bradyrhizobium sp. CCBAU 51753. NCBI lineage: Bacteria > Pseudomonadati > Pseudomonadota > Alphaproteobacteria > Hyphomicrobiales > Nitrobacteraceae > Bradyrhizobium > Bradyrhizobium sp. CCBAU 51753. Next base: position 4,928,811 of record NZ_CP030037.1, read on the forward strand.
GAGCAGGTCCCGATCGAGAATCTCGGACCGCTGCCGAAGCCCGACCCCAGCCCGGAAGAAGCCGAGCGCTTCCGCGAGGAATTTGCCCGCTTCATGCGCGACGACGCCCCGCGGATCCAGCGCGAGGAGGACGCGCGGCTTCGCGACGCCGAAGTGCAGCCCGAGGACAAGCGGTCCGAGGCGATGAAATGGGCGATTGCCGAAAACAACGTGCACCGCCTGATCAGGGTGGTCCAAAGCGTCAAGAAATCGGTCAACGTTCCCGTCACCACCGGCGAAATCTGGAACATCTGGCGCGACCATCCGTCGCTCGCCAATTCGACCGACTTCGTCGCCGCCCACGTGCTGCCGTACTGGGAAAACTTCACCGACAAACAGGCGGTGGACCAGGCGGTCGACCGCTACAATTTGCTGCGCGATTCGTTCCCCGGCAAACGCATCCTGATCGCCGAGTTCGGCTGGCCGAGCCAGGGCTACAACCTGCGCAGCGCCGAGCCCGGCGCGTTCCAGCAGGCCACGGTGCTGCGCAACTTCGTCTCGCGCGCCGACGCCATCGGCATGGACTACAACATCGTCGAGGCGATCGATCAGCCCTGGAAGTTCTTCGAAGGCGGCGTCGGTCCCTATTGGGGCGTCCTCAACGCCGACCGCGAGGCCAAGTTCGCCTGGACCGGCCCGATCACCAACCTGAACTACTGGAAGATCGCGCTGGTCGCCGTCCTCGTCGGCCTGTTCATGTCGCTGCCGATCCTGCGGCTGGATTCGCCGACCGTGATGCAGGCCTTCGCGCTGTCGGCCGCGGCGAACGGCGTCGGCGCCTGGGTGGCGACCGTGTTCGCCTACTGGACCACGCACTACTTCGTCTGGGGCTCGGCCTTCGCGCTCACGCTCGGCCTCGTGCTCCTGGTTCCCCTCGTACTTATCGCGATGGCGCGGATCGAGGAGATCGCGGCTGTCGCGTTCGGCCGCGGCCCGCGCCGGCTGATCGGCCAGAGCGCGCCGCTGGCGCCGGCCACGATGGGCGAAAACCTGTCGTTCCCAAAAGTCTCGATCCACATCCCGGCCTATTTCGAGCCGGTCGAGATGCTGAAGCAGACGCTGGATGCGGTGTCGCGGCTCGACTACCCGAACTTCGAATGCGTCTGCATCATCAACAACACGCCGGATCCCGACTTCTGGCGGCCGATCCAGGATCACTGCCGGCAGCTCGGCGAGCGCTTCAAGTTCATCAACGCCGAGAAGGTGCAGGGCTTCAAGGCCGGCGCGCTGCGCATCGCGATGGAGCGCACCGCGGCGGACGCCGAGATCATCGGCATCATCGACGCCGACTACGTCGTGCATCCGGACTGGCTGAAGGACCTCGTGCCGGCGTTCGCCGATCCGCGCGTCGGCCTGGTGCAGGCGCCGCAGGAGCATCGCGACGGCGACCGCTCGCTGATGCACTACATCATGAACGGCGAATATGCCGGCTTCTTCGACATCGGCATGGTCCAGCGCAACGAGTTCAACGCCATCATCGTGCACGGCACGATGTGCCTGATCCGCCGCGCCGCGATGGACAAGGCCGGCGGCTGGTCAAGCGACACGATCTGCGAGGACACCGACCTCGGCCTCACGATCCAGCAGCAGGGCTGGCTCACGCACTACACCAATGTGCGCTATGGCGAGGGCCTCTTGCCCGACACCTATGAAGCCTTCAAGAAGCAGCGCCACCGCTGGGCCTATGGCGGCTTCCAGATCGTCAAGAAGCACTGGCGGCGCTTCCTGCCCGGCGCCAGCCGCCTGACGCCGGATCAGCGCCGCGAATTCTCGCTCGGCTGGCTGAACTGGCTCGGCGCCGAAAGCCTCGGCGTCGTGGTCGCGATCCTCAATCTGATCTGGGTGCCGATCGTCGCCTTCGCCGACATCGCGATCCCCGACAAGATCCTGACCCTGCCGATCATCGCCTCCTTCATCGTCTCGCTGGTGCATTTCGTCGCGCTGTACCGGCTGCGAGTGAACATCAAGGCCGGCCAGATGCTGGGCGCCATGATCGCCGCGATGAGCGTGCAGTGGACGGTGTCGCGCGCGGTGGCGCAGGGCCTGATCACCGAGCACCTCGCCTTCGCGCGCACCTCCAAGGGCGGGCTGTCGCGGATGTCGATCGAATTCCAGGCGTTCTGGGAGGCCGTGATCGGTGTGCTGCTGCTGGTCGGCGCCGCCGTGCTGGTCGCCACCAACGGCTTCAAGCAGGTGCGCGAGATCTACATCTTCGCCGGCGTGCTGGTGCTGCAAAGCCTGCCGTTCCTCGCCGCGGTGTCGATCGCGATTCTGGAGAATTCGCGGATCAACGAATTCGCATTCTGGCGCAACAGCGCGATCCGCACCGCGGAACTGATCGGCCTGCGCCCGGTCAGCCTGCCCTCGGTCGCCGCCCCCAGCCAGCCGGTCGCCAGCGAAATGCGCCAGGACGGCTGAGACGGCGGCCCGAACGCCGTGGACAGCGCCGCCGGCAGGGTGAAGACATTCTCCTAACCACCGGCGCCGCCAAGGCAAATTTAGCCACACGGGAACGCCATCGCGGCGCCCTCGGCTATTGACCCGATGGGCCCCGCCCCCTACACAGCGCGGACTGGAGCGTGATCCCCGGATACAGGCCACCGCCGACATCCGGATGCTATGCTCAGGTGAGTGAGCGCGTAGCTCAGGCGGTAGAGCACGTGACTTTTAATCATGGGGTCGAGGGTTCGAGTCCCTCCGCGCTCACCAAACAATCAGATAGTTAGCACAACTTTCAATAACCCTCTCACAACGCTACGAAAGTAGCGCTGCCACGAATCGAAGAGTTTTGCTACCTTCAGTTTTAAAGCTTAACTGATGCATATTCTGGCTTGTCAATGTTCATTTCTGCCGAAACTTTAGACGGCGCCCTTCTGGAAATTTATCCCAAGCTACTCGCAAGAAAGAACGACACCGTCACGGCTACCCGAGGCGCGTTTGTTGAAACGATCGGTGCCCTTATTGAGATTACCAACTCGCGCGCGAGACTGAGTCGGTCGGAGACGCGTGGCAAACTGTTCAGCTCGCTAGGCGAGCTAGTCTGGTATCTCTCAGGTGATAACAAACTCGATTCTATCCAGCCTTACGTCCCTCAGTACAAGAAAGATGCCGAGGACGGGATTGTATTTGGCGGTTAGGCAAGTCCCGCTGGACATGGTCGCGGGTATCAGCCAATCCCAGAGCTTTCCGTAACTGGCTCGAAAGCAACTATCAACACATCAGAGGAGCCTTCGGCAATCATCGGAAATATGAAACGCTAAACCCGGCGTCAAATAGTGGTACTGCGAATGTGGTCGATAGTTTTGTGTCCTGTTTTGCCCCCTCGCCCGCTAGATGGTTTGCAGACTAGCTCGTGGAAAAACGTGAACCAAAAATGATCATCCGAAAGATAGCGGAAGCTGAGTACGACCATTGCCTTTGAGCGCGAAATGAATCTGGTAGCGCCGCTCGCACGACATCCGGTAGGAGCTCGAACAAAGACAACTGCAACGCCAGCCTCTGCGCAAATCTTCCTAGCACGTGGCAGAAAGTATCCAGGCGCTTTTGCTTTGCTTAGCGTTCTAAGTCCATCAAGTGACTTTCGCAAAAGATCCGGATTCCAATTGCCGGTATGTAGGGAAGCAGCTTCCATCTCTCCTCTGCGCAACCAAGCCGAGATAGCACCAAGTTTTGAATCATATGTTGGCGAGGTCCGGAACGCAGTCTCTCGCATCGACTGTTCATACCGATCACTCCATTCTTCAGGAGTGCTGACACCGAAATAAAGCTGCATAATTCTGCTCATGCAATAGCCATTGGAGAGATGCTACCAGAAATCCGATTCGTGCAACTACTGCGAGAATGGTATCTTGATACGACTAAAGTCGCGTTAATCGGGATTGGACGGTCCGACCCGCCGAGGATTCCCGACTGAGAGCCGCAAGGCGGGCCTGATGACGGCCTATAGGATGCGATCCAAGCGGCGATCAAGGGCCTGCAACAACGCCTCCCTACCGGCCTAAGCGACGCAACAGAACGGCCCCAGCGCGGGCGGCGCGCCGAGGCCGTCACTACGAACGGCCTCAGCAAAGGGGGATCGTTGAAGCCGTCGTTCCGTCTGCTGTAGCGCGGGCGCCAGTGGGCAGGCCGCCTCGGTTCAGCAGAGCGCGCCGGTACATCCGCGGCAGCCCCGAACTGTACTCCACGTCGCCGTGCACCTGGCAAAATCTGACGAGGTACTCCGCTGGAGCGGGAAAACGGCCTCCGTTAGCAAATCAGCAACCTCATAGGCGCAGGCTTCTCCAAGGGACGGGACCGTTGGGGACGACAGTAGAGTACGGTCACGTTTCGGAGGGGCTGGCGTACAGCCCTGGCGTCAGCCTCTCTTTTTTCAGTTTGTGTGAACCAGGCAACAGTTCATCGGTTTGATCATTGCTAGGTTTTGGCCACTGGGGATTTCAGGGCCCAGGGCTGGAAGAACGTGACGCCGCCGGGATGCTGTATTTCAAGCTCGGCGGCGTGGTTTTTTGTGCGGGGCCACATTGACGATCGCGCGGGCTCATCGCCGTCGGACCGATAACCTCTCCGTGAACGAAACATCATTTCTGCCCGTTGAAGCGAAGGCGAAACAAACTGCGCCCAGCATCCCTGCATCGTTTTCTTACCTGCAAATTTCAGGGGTCAAGCCATGCAGCAAGACAGTGGCATTCAATTCCAGGATCTCGATCAGGTTTTGCGTAACGCCCATCTCCGCCGATCGGCCGACATAGGCGGCTGGTTGCGGCGTCGCCAGCAGAGCGCGGCCTCCGCCGTAACGTGGGCAGGCAGCTTGCGCACCCTTGCCATCGCAGTTTGTCTGGCCGCGGGCGCGGTTCTATTGGTGGCGGTCACCGCTCCCAAGCACGTCTCGAACGCCGCGCTCGGCAGCGACTGGCAGTGCAGCAAGACGGTGTTCGTGACGGCATGCCGGCCACTGTCCTAGCCGATGCAGGCCCGTGGCACAGTCCATGCTGCCCGTGGCACGGTCCATGCACTTCGAGTGACGCTGGGGATTTCAGTGTCCCAGTTCAGGAAGGAAGCGCCGCCGGGCGTGTATTTTTGAGACCGGCGGCGTACTTTTCCTGGGACGACCAGAGACAAGCCGGTGTCGGCGCTCACGTCAGCATCGAAATGATCGTCTGCACCTGATCCGACGCGGACGCCACCAGCCCGTCGTAGGATGTCTGGCCGTGCGCGGCGGTGACCAGGATGTATTCGGCGACTGCGGCCTTGAGACCGAACACGACCTGGTCTCTCGGCACCTTGGCCATCACGGCTTCTAACGCATCACGCATCGTCTGGACGAGTTCGGCGCTGTATTTCATCGCTGCCCTCCGCGGCCACCAAAATAGTCGCACGGACTCCGTCTGCCACTCACAAGCCTGCGAGATCACGTTGCGATTTCTTAATGCAGTGATCGGGTCCCGCAGTGCTGCGCAGGTTATCCTGAAATCCGCAGCGCGCTCGCAATTGCGCCGCGCCTTGCTCGCGTGGTTTTGCTTTGAGAGGGTCTCCACCTCCAGCGCATGTGACTGGCAACGCCCGGCGTGACGATGCAACATCAATCTGCCTCCAAGGCACCCCCAGGAAAGCCCCGCTCCAGAGCTCACGCTCGGCGGGGCTTTTTCCTGCGCGGCGCGACCGGCGGTCGCGCGGCTGCTGTGCCCACAAAGCCGCGATGTCTCGGCCGCCCTCGTTGCAGATCGGCAGTTGGATCCTCGCCGATCAAGAATCGGCTAAAACTACCTCTGGTTCTATATGCCTCGTGATACCACCTCTTGCACGAAAGAAATCAATGCCTTAGTGCTGCCACTTCGGGCTTGTTGATGGAGCGGGACGTTCCTCCGGGCCCGCCCGGCCCCGGACGTGGCCGCGGAACGCTTGCTGTGGGTTTGGCCTTGTTCGAGCTGATGAAGAAACGCGATTGGGCTTTCGTCGCGGCGTGTGCTGCGGGCGCGCTGCTGTTCGGCGTCTGGAGCGTGCAGATGGGCATCGCGTATCACCGATCCCGGCTCGGCGTGACCGACCTCTCCAGCTCGCATCGCCAGGCAGGGCACCGCGCTTCCTCCGAAGGCTCCGCGGCCGACGAGCTCGAATCTCAGATCGGACGGCCGCAATAGGCGCGACGATCTACGCCCAGGCGAGGCCGGGCATGACGGCGCCGTCATCATCGTCCGTTGTGGCGCGGCCGAGGTGCTTGCGGCGGGTGCTGTCCTTGGCGCGGCGATGGCGGACATCGAGCCGACGCAAGGTGCCCGGCACACGCTGCAACAGCCTGCGCGCAAGATCGACGGCCTGCTTGACCACGACCAGGACGGTCGACATCCGCGTCAACAGGCCGATCAGGAACACCATCGAGAACACGTCGATATAGGCAAAGAGATCGCCGACCAGCATCAACTCCGGAGGAACCGGGATCCGGTGCACATAGGCAGCGATCACCAGGACGAGCGGGATCAGCGCGATGATCCTGCGCAGGGTCAGCCGATCCAGCAAGGCCGCGAAGTCGACGACCAGGACCTGCCACAGCAAGTCACCAAGCGCCGCCGGCTTGTCGATCGTCCATGTCTGCCACAACCGTTTCCACATCGCCCGCTCCCCAGTTCAGATGCGCGCTCAAGGTTCGGACGACACCTGGTCCGCGTTACTTCCGGACGAACCTGTCTCGGCCTGCCCGGAGCCGCCCGATGGAAAGATGCGCTCGTAGTTGGCGCGGGCTTCGCGGATCAGACGCGCGCGCTCGCGTTCCGACTTCGAGATGAACCTGATGACCTCGCCCATTTGGCTCTCCAATGCAGAGGATTCGATGTGGCCCATCGGATCCATGAAGCAACCATCGTGCCGGATGGTCGCGTTCCGCGGCTCGCCGCCTTCCGCCGGCGGCGCGCCGCATGTCGTTGTTGCTGATTTCGGTTGCGGCGGCCCTCAGAGCATGATCCGGAAAAGTGTGAAGCGGTTTTCCGAAAAGATCATGCTCGAACAAAGAGCTAAAGCGCGATGCGCCTTAGTGGAACGCTCGCGGCGAGCTCCGCTGCTGGCCGAACCCAAAGCGCGGATTGACGCCGCAATAGGCGTCGCGGCCCGACACCGAGGCCTGGCACTGCTCGTAGGTCCGGTAGTTGCAGTCGCCGGGATATCCCTCCTGCCGGCCCTGGGCGCACCAGGGATAGTCATACGTCGCAGCCGCGGCCGGCGACGCCGCGCCCGCCAGCGAGCCGAGTGCCGTGAACGCCAAAACCGCCAAAATCGTCCTGCGCATCATTCCAATTCCTTCTCACCTTCGGCTCCCAGCCGTGATGTAGGGTACGGGCGGCGGCGACGCGAGGTTTCCAGCCGCCGCTCAACTCGCTGTGAGGCTGCGCGCGGGTGGACGGCACGCCCCTCACCTGCGCATCCGCATACAAGGATGACGGGATGGCTTGCTCAACTTGCTCGGTGTCATCACCCGCGCAGGCGGGTGATGACAGTATTCCAGAGGCAGTGGTGAATGAACCGAGAGGCCGCGGCGTACTGGATCGCCCGGTCAAGGCCGGGCGATGACAGCGGTGTGTGAGGACAAAGCCTCACATCCTCTCAGGTGCGCAAGCGCGCACCGGAGAATCCCGGGATGAGTCCTCATAACCTCGAGATTCCGGGTCTGCGCCTGCGGCGCTTCCCGGAATGACCGAGAATGCTGACGCAGCGACCGCGCCGTTGATTTTTCCAGAGAGTGAGCAAGGCGCGCAGACTGCGGGCGCCCGCAAAGACAACACGAGGCCCGGTGTGCCTAGGAGCCCGGGCCTCGTGTCTTTTGTCCCCCGCCTCACGCGGCGGATGAGCCGCGTGTTACGTCAGGTCTTGCGTGCGATCCATTCCGGATCACTACGGTGTCTGCGCCGGCAGCGGCGCGCACACCGAAAGACGTCACTTGCTGTAGCTGTAGAATCCCTGGCCGGTCTTGCGGCCGAGATGACCGGCATCGACCATCTCCTTCAACAGCGGCGCGGGCCGATATTTTGGATCGTTGAAGCCGGTGTAAAACACCTCCATCACCGAGAGCATGGTGTCGAGCCCGATCAGGTCGGCGAGCGCGAGCGGCCCGATCGGGTGATTGCAGCCGAGCTTCATGCCGGCATCGATCTCCTCGGCGGTCGCAATGCCCTCCTGCAGCGCGAAGATCGCCTCGTTGATCATCGGGCACAGGATGCGGTTGACGGCAAAGCCCGGGCTGTTCTTCGCCGTGATCGCGACCTTGCCGACGCGCTTTGCAAATGCATCGGCCTTGGCGACGGTGTCATCAGAGGTCTGCAGGCCGCGGATCAGTTCGAGCAGCGCCATCACAGGCACCGGATTGAAGAAGTGCATGCCGATGAAGCGGTCGGGGCGATCGGTCGCCGCCGCAAGCTTGGTGATCGAGATCGACGAGGTGTTGGTCGCGACCAGCGCGCTCGGCTTCAGGCCGGCACAGAGATCCTTGAGGATCTTGACCTTCAGGTCCTCGTTCTCGGTCGCCGCCTCGATCACGAGGTCGCAGGCGGCGAGCTTGCCCTTGTCCGTGGTCGCGGTAATGCGCGCCAGCGTCGCGTCGCGATCGGCCGCGGTCATCTTCTCCTTGTTGACCAGGCGCTCGAGGCTCGCCCCCACCGTCTTCAGGCCGCGTTGCACGGCCGCGTCGGAAATATCGACCATGGTGACGTCGAGCCCCGCCGCTGCGCACACCTGGGCGATGCCGTTGCCCATGGTCCCCGCGCCGATGATGCCAACCGTCTCAATCATTGTATTCGTCCTTCTCGTCGCTTGCGCCCGGTCCCCGTGACGCGCATCGCCAAAAGCGGACCAGCCGTCCGCCGCTGCCGCATGCATAGCAGCCCGGTCCGGCCGCCGATACGGGGGCTCGCAGGTCTTCGTGGAGGCGCTATTCGGGACGCGGCGGCAGCGGGCGCCTGGGCGGAACGGCGGTACGCGGCGGCAGGTAGGTCCGTGTCGGCTCGGCGACGCGGGACGGCTCGAACATCCGATTGAACCGGACGATCCACCAAGCCAGCCGTCCATAGCGCTGGCGTAACGCGGGTACGATTCGATCGTCGGTGTCGTTCTGCCTGTCCATGATCCGAATTGCTAACCCGCATCCTTGAAGGAACTGTGTGATGCGCTCACAGCCTGCACCCACAATTCTTAGGAATTCACTAACCAACTCAGATAGATCGGTGCCCTCTAGCCGTCCCGGACACTGCGCTGAAAGGCGTGGCTAACTGCCGCGTCCCCCGCCAACCGACATTGCCCAATTGTGGCGACTTCGCTAAATTGTCACAATTGTGGCAATGGGCGGCAATGCCCGAGGGGTGCGGTGTTTCGCGTGGTTCAATGGTGGAAGGCAAGCAAGCTCGCGCTGGCTTGCCCGACCTGTAAACAACCCGCGTCGCCAGAGACGTTCCGGCGTGGACGATACTTGGGCGGCGGCACGCCATTGCGCTGCGAACATTGCTCGGTAGCGGCGCCCGTCACCCTGTGGCGCTTTGAGGCGTTATCCCAAGAGCTCGACGCGCCTGCCCGCTGCGTGACCACGCAGCGCGGGCTGGTTCCCGAGCGCTGCGCCCGCCAGGCCGACGAGGCGCTTCGGGCGCCCTGGAAGGTCACGGCTGCGACAAGCCCGGGCGGCACGGATGGCCGGTAATCTCACGGATTGAACATCGACGCACACGCGCCGCAGCATCGCAGTGCCGGCGCGCATCGCATTTTGTTGATTGAATTGTCCAGCGAGCGCCCGCGACGTACGGGAATACACGACGAGGGCTACGCCCATGCTTGCCGAAAAATTCTTTTTGTATCTCGAGACCCTGCTTAACGGCCAACCCCGCAATCCCGATGGAAGCCCGCGTGTGGTGAGCACCTCGCCGCACGTCCCGGTCACGCTGCCGCGCGGGAAATAGAGCATGATCCGGAAAAGTGTGAAGCGGTTTTCCGAAAAGATCATGCTCAAACAAAGAGCCAAAGCGCGATGATGATTCAACCCAATCTCATCGCGCTTTAATCTGCGGCCGGCCGTGGACCGTCAGCGGGATTGCTGGCAACCTTGTCCCACCGGCCGCTTCGGCCGCGATGAGGTGAGCAGATGAAACGCGCTCTGGCGCTTGCCGCGATCGCCACCCTTGCTGCCCTAGCCCTGGTGGCCGCCGAACGGTCTGCGCAGGCCGTGGAACGCTGGCCGGCCATCCCGCCCGAGCTCGCCGTGGTGACGCCGTATCCGCCGAGCCCGATGCCGTATCGCTGCACGGCAGGCCCGGTGTTCAACGCCTATCATGGCGCCCTCTACAGCGAGCCGCCGGCGATCTACCGCGGCTTCGCCTACCGTCCGTATTATCGCTACACCGCCGCCCGCGTCGTGCCGCGCACCTATTTCTGCGTCGAGTAGCTCGAGCATGATCCGGAAAAGCGCGAAGCGGTTCTCCGAACAGATCATGCGCAAACAAGGATTCAATCCAATCTCATCGCGCTTTAGCGCAACGCAGCCGTGATCCAGCTCATAATTGCGCCGGTCTCGGCCGCGCTACACCGGCTCTACGAGCAACCGGCGGCGCCATGGACAGCAAGATCGATTTCGCCAGCATCATCGTCGCGGTCTGCGTGGCCGGATACGCCGCGATCATGCTCGCTTATGTCGCGCAGAACGATCTCGGCCTGTCGGCGGTGCAAACCCGTCACCTCTCGATGATCACCGCGCTCGTCCTCGCGCTGCCGCTCGCGCTAGATTTCGTGCGCTCCCCTCCCGGCGAGACGCGCTGACGCAGCGTCCACTCTCGCATCGCGGCCTGCCGCAGTGCCGCGCCGGTACAGACAGCTTCGTCGCTCAAGATGGCGCTAGGTGAAACGACGCGAATCAGCGTTACTTCACAACCGATCGCTTCCTGGGATATCGGCGACATGGCCCACCCCGAAGTCTCGCATCAAAAAGTCTCGCGTCAAACGGCTCTGGATCAATGGGCCCAGGATCAGAAGATCCTGGACCAGAAGGTTCTGGATCAAAAGATTCGCGAGCTGCAGGAATGGCTGCGGCAGGCCTGGCAACAGCTTGCCGATCCCTCGATGACCACGTTCTCCCGGCGCGAATTGCGCAACCAGATGAAGCAGTGCACCGCGGATTTGCGCATGCACTTGCAGGCGGCATCCGATCGACCGCCGGTGCCGCCGCCGACGCCCTCCAAGAAGTTCGCCAAGCCGGAGCTGCGGCTGCTGGCCTGGAGCTAGCCTGCCGCTCCTGCTTTCGTTCGCGCGCGCCATCGACGCCAAAGCTTTCGCAGACGCCAAAGCTTTCGCACATGCCTACCGGCCACGCCCATAGCGCGTCGCACCCGCCACGATTTCGGAATTTTGGAAAAATAACCCTGACTTGCCCGACGTGTCAAGTTGCTTGTTTCGAGTTGCTTGTTTCGAGCGTCCGCCCACCGGCTACTTTGCATGGGGTTGTTTTTCGGGTTTTGGTTGGCGCCCCCTGCGAGACGGCGGTCGACGCACTCACCACGCGCCAAAATGCCGCGATTTTCCGCTGCATGCGCGTCATGCGCATCGACGGTTGCGCGTGGTCGCACAAGGCACAGCAAAACCGCAACGGTCCGGCTATATAGGGGCCGTGGTGCCGCGGCGAACGCCGCCAAAATGCTTCAGGGACTCCCGTGCTATATCTGGAACTTGCGATCGTGGCGGTGTTGATCGTCGTCAACGGTCTGTTGTCGATGTCGGAGCTCGCCATCGTCTCCTCGCGCCCGGCGCGGCTCGCCGCGCTGGTCGAGAAAGGCGTCAGCGGCTCGCGCCGCGCGCTGGCGCTGGCCTCCGATCCCGGAAAATTCCTCTCCACGGTGCAGATCGGCATCACCCTGATCGGCGTGCTGTCGGGCGCGTTTTCCGGCGCAACACTCGGCCAGCGCCTCTCGCAATGGCTGCTCGAGTTCGGGATGTCGTCGAGCCTTTCCGACGCGGTCGGCGTCGGCGTCGTGGTCGGCGTGATCACCTATGCCTCGCTGATCGTCGGCGAATTGGTGCCGAAGCAGATCGCGCTGCGCGATCCCGAGTCGATCGCGGTGCGCGTGGCGCCGGCGATGACGATGATGGCCAAGCTGTCGCTGCCGGTCGTATGGCTGCTGGATCGCTCCGGCAAGCTTTTGCTGTGGGTGCTCGGCCATCGCGACGATGCGCAGGACCGCGTCAGCGAGGACGAGATCAAGACGCTGGTGGTGGAGGCCGAGAACGCCGGCGTGCTGGAGCCCGGCGAGAAGGAGATGATCGCCGGCGTGATGCGGCTCGGCGATCTGCCGGTCGGCGCCGTGATGACGCCGCGCCACGAGGTCAGCCTGATCGACCTCGCCGATCCCGCGCCCGACATCCTGGCGGCGCTGCAGAAGAGCAATCACTCGCGCTGCGTGGTGTTCGACGGCAACCGCGACCACGCGCTCGGCATCGTGCAGGCCAAGGACGTGCTCGACGTCTATCTCGCCGGCCAGGCCCCCGACGTCCGCGCGCTGACCCGCGATGCGCCGATCATCCCGGAGACCGTCGACGCCCGCGACGTGGTCGCGATCCTGCGCGACTCCGCCGTCCATATCGGCCTCGTGCATGACGAATACGGCACCTTCCAGGGCGTCGTCACCAGCGCCGACATTCTGGAGGCGATCGTCGGCGCCTTCCACACCGAACAGGGCCCCGCCGAGCCCGCTTACGTCAGGCGCGACGACGGCTCCTATTTGATCTCGGGCTGGATGCCGGCGCTGGAGTTCAGCGAACTGCTCGGCATCACGCTGCCCTCGCCGCGGCCCTACCAGACGGCGGCGGGATTTCTGCTGCACGAGTTCGGCGCGATCCCCGATGTCGGCGCCAAAACCCTGGCGCAGGGCTGGGAGTTCGAGATCGTCGATCTCGACGGAAGGCGCATCGACAAGGTGCTGGCGAGCCGCAAGCCGGCCGCCTGACATTGCCTCCCGGCCCTCCTGTTGATAACGGGCAGGACAGCGAAACGGACAGCCCCACTGTGCTATCGGCATAACCCTCCCGGCCAACCCACGGAACGGATCCCATGCGAATTACCCTTGTCGGCTCCCGCCATTTCGGCGTGACGACCCTGAACATGCTGCGCGACCACGGCATCGAAATCGCCAGGGTCGTGGTCCATGACGGCGAGGACCGTCTGGCGGCGGCCGCCAGGGCCGCCGGCCTCGATGTCGTGGTGCAGGCCAATCCGAAGATCGTGGCGGCGTCCGAGATCGCGCCGGGCACCGAACTGATCGTGACCGCCCACAGCCATGCCCGCGTCAGCAGGGAAGCCCTGGCCGCGAGCCGCCTCGGCGGCATCGGCTACCATCCCTCGCTGTTGCCGCGGCACCGCGGCATCGCGGCGGTGGAATGGACCATCAAGGAGCGCGATCCGATCGCCGGCGGCACCATCTACCACCTCGCCGACCGGATGGACGCCGGCGCGATCGCGGCGCAGGACTGGATCTTCGTCAAGAAGGGCGAGACCGCGCGCGAATTGTGGGAGCGTGCGCTGGCGCCGCTCGGCCTGCGCCTGCTCGCCCAGGTCATCGACCACGCCAAGACCCACAAGACCCTGCCCGCCGAGCCACAGGACGAGGAATTCGCCACCAAGGCCCCCAGTCTGGACGGCAAGCACTAAATTGTGTGACCTGCGGGCCGAAACCGGTTCCGCGACCGGAACCAAATTCACCATGATGTGCTTGAATCCACAGGAACATTCTTCGGTTCCGCGGCGCACCAAATTCTGGTCACATTGTGCCCGGATAAGCCGTGTCATCTCACCTAAATGACAGGAAATTGATTCATGCGTCCGATCCGCATCCGCAACATGTTTTTGGCCTCGTTGGCCGCCGCCGCGACCGTCGTCGCCGCCGCTCCCGTTTCCGCTCAGCAGCCCTATGACGGCCTTTGGCAGGTCACTGTGGTCACCAAGACCGGCAGCTGCGAGCCCTCGACCAGCTCGACCGTGACCGTCAGCGAAGGAAAGATCTCGGCGCAGGGCGCGGCGATCTCCGGCACCGTGGGCAGCGGGGGACTTGTGCGAGTCTCGATCAATGGTGCATATGCGAACGGTCAACTCAGTGGCAAATCCGGATCGGGGAAGTGGAATGGGGCATCAGCTGGCGTACCGTGCAGCGGCCGATGGGAAGCGTCCCGTCAGTAAGATCAGCGCACCAGGATTGTTCGCCAAGAGATTTTTCGAGATGGCGCGGCGGCCTGCATTTGCAGCCGTCGCGTTTTTCGTGACGGCGCTTGCAAGCAGCGCCGGCCACGCCCAGTCCGGCCCGTTCGCCGGCATGGCCGGCACCTGGTCCGGCGGCGGCTCGGTCACCCTGGACGACGGCTCCAGCGAGCGCATTCGCTGCCGCGCCACCTACCATGTCGCCGGCCCCCGGATGACCATGGGCCTCACCTGCGCCAGCGACGCCTACAAGTTCAACCTCGCCGCCGACGTGCAGGCCGAGGGCAACGCGGTGAGCGGCACCTGGAGCGAGACCAGCCGCAATGTCAGCGGCTCGATCGAGGGGCGCGGCGGCGGCGGCAACTTCCAGGTTCTGGCCAGCGCCCCCGGCTTCAACGCCAACATCGCGCTGCAGACCCGCGGCAACAAGCAGTCGGTCTCTATCCGGGCCGACAGCCAATTCCGCGGCGCCAACATCTCGTTGTCGAAGTAATCGATTGCACCGACGAGAAAGCCCCCGGGCCGCGCCCGGGGGCTTTTTTATTGGGTGATTTCAGCGATCGATCTTATGCGCCGGGCACGAACGCCGTGACCTCGATCTCGACCTTGGCGCGCTGATCGACCAGCCCGTCGATATAGAGCAGGGTCGAGGGCGGGAAATTGCGGCCCAGCGTTTCCTTCCAGGCCGCGCCGATGCCACCGCCCGCGCCCTCGTATTCGCTACGGCTGGTGAGATACCAGGTCAGGCGGACGATGTGCTCCGGGCCCGCGCCGGCTTCGCCCAGCAGCTTGACGATGCGCTTCAGCGCGGTGCCGACCTGCGCCGCCATGTCGGGCTGATACTCGCCCTTCTCGTCGCCGCCGGTCTGACCGGCCAGCACGATCCATTTGCCCGGGCCGTCGAACGCGACGCCGTGCGAGAAGCCGCGGGGTTTCGACCATTCGGCCGGTTGCAACACGCGCATGAGCAGATCCTCCTTTGACCCTTTTTGGCATTCGAGGCTGCTTAGCACCGATCGCATGGACGGCGTATCCGCATCGGCAGAATTGCGCGTTGCAAATCCGTATCAGCTCGCCGATACCGGCTCTCCCCTCACATTGCTTCCCGCCATGGATCGCACGCCCTCAAAGACCCGCGCCGCGCTGTGGATGTCCGGCTGGCTCGCACTGATGCTGATCGTGACGGTGGCCGGCCGCGAAGCGACGCGCGAGGTCAACGTCTTTCAGCTGATGGCGGTTCGCGGCGTGCTCGGCCTCGTGATGCTGTCGCCGCTGATCGCCATGAGCGGCGGCCTTGCGGTTCTGAAAACGGCGCGGGTGCATCTGCACATCACGCGCAACCTGATCCATTTCTCCGCCCAGCTCGGCTGGTTCTATGCACTGACCCTGATCCCGATCGGCCAGCTGGTCGCGATCGAGTTCACCATGCCGATCTGGACCGCGATCCTTGCCGCCAGCTTCCTCGGCGAACGCATGACGGCATGGAAGGCCATCGCAATCGCGCTCGGCCTCATCGGCGTGCTCGTGATCGTGCGGCCGGCGACCGGCACCATCAATCCCGGCCAGTTGATCGCGCTCGTCGCCGCCGTCGGCTTCGGCGTCTCGGTCGCCATCGTCAAGCTGCTGACGCGGACCGAGCAGACGGTGACGATCATGTTCTGGATGCTCCTGGTGCAGTCGCTGGCGAGCCTCGGGCCAGGACTCTACGTCTGGACCTGGCCGCCGCTCGCCACCTGGGGCTGGCTCACCGTGATCGCGTTCTGCGGCACCTTCTCGCACTACTGCATGGCGCGCGCCCTGCTGCATGCCGACGCCACGGTGGTGATCCCGATGGATTTCCTGCGCGTGCCGCTGACCGCGATCATGGGCTGGCTGGCCTATGCCGAGCGGCTCGACGCCTTCACGGTGCTCGGCGCGGCGATGATCCTGACCGGCAACCTCCTGAACCTGAGGCCGGGCGCTCGGGTGCCGGTCCGCGCCGGCATCTGATGGGTTTGCGAGCCAGCGACGGCAACAGGCCCGGGATCGACCCGGGCCTTTTGTTTGCGATGGCGCTACTTCCCCGCGGCCTTGCGGAGTGCCGCGTTGATGCGGTCCTGCCATCCGGGGCCGCCTTCCTGGAAGTGCTCCAGCACGTCCTTGTCGATCCGCAACGTGACCTGCTCCCGCACGCCGGGGACCGCAACGGTCTTCGGCGGCGCCTCCGCGACCTTGGTGGTGGCGCGCTTGAAGGCCGCCTCGGCCTCGCTGCGGGGGTCGTTCAGGGTACGCGGTCGCCTGGGCTGATCGGGCATGTCTCAGATTCCTTCGAAGAGCACAGTCGAGAGATAGCGCTCCGAGAATGAGGGCACAATCGCCAGGATGGTTTTGCCGGCCGCCTCCGGCCGCTTGCCGATCTGCATGGCCGCGGCGATCGCAGCGCCGGACGAAATGCCGCCGGGGATGCCCTCGCTGCGCGCCAGCGCACGTGACGTCTCGATCGCGCTCGCGCTGTTGATCTTGATGATCTCGTCGATCACCGAGCGGTCGAGGATGTCGGGGACGAAGCCGGCGCCGATGCCCTGGATCTTGTGCGGCGTGTGCTGGCCGCCCGACAGCACCGGGCTTTCCTCGGGCTCCACCGCGACGATCTTGAGCGACGGCTTGCGCGGCTTGAGCACCTGCCCGACGCCGGTGATGGTGCCGCCGGTGCCGACGCCGGCGACGAAATAGTCGATATTGCCACCGGTGTCGTTCCAGATTTCCTCGGCGGTGGTGCGGCGATGGATTTCCGGATTGGCAAGGTTCTTGAATTGCTGCGGCATCACCGCGTTCGGCGTGGTGCGCACCAGCTCTTCCGCGGTCGCGATCGAGCCCTTCATGCCCTGCGCCGCCGGCGTCAGCACGATCTCGGCGCCGAGAAAGGCCAGCATCCGCCGCCGCTCGATCGACATCGATTCCGGCATCACCAGCTTCAGCCGGTAGCCGCGCGAGGCCGCGACATAGGCGAGCGCGATCCCGGTATTGCCCGAGGTCGGCTCGATCAACACGGTGTCGGCGTTGACGATGCCCGCCTTCTCCATCGCCACGATCATCGCGGCGCCGATGCGGTCCTTCACGCTGGCCGCCGGATTGAAATATTCGAGCTTGGCGAGGATGGTCGCGTTGACGCCAGCCGCCTGCGGCAGTCTGCGCAGGCGCACGATCGGCGTATTGCCGATCGCATCGACGATGGAGTCAAAGACGCGGCCGCGTCCGGGTTGCAGTGCACTCGTTGTCGACGGCGCGTCCATCAGCGGCTCCTTGGGCCCAAATGTGCGGGGAAGATCTGGCTCTCGCGCATTAGACGCAGTGCGGCAACGAGGCGCAAGTGACAACCGGCTGATCCGTTCTTCGTTGCATCGCAAAATCAGAATCTGCACAAATATCGTCAAACCAACGCATTTGTGTTGCGACAAGGTCAAACAATTCAGGCTATATACTTTCGTCAGTGAAGCTCAGAACGCAAAGGAGGTCACGATGCCAGCATTTGCTGAAATCCTGTCGACCGTCGCGTCTAAGCCCGATCCGCGCGGCAGCGATCTGCCGACCTGCCCGGTGTGTGCGGATTCGATGGTCGCGGCCGAGGCGTCCGCGTACCTTCATGACAATCTGATCAGCTATCTCTGGACCTGCGATACCTGTGGTTACGGCTTTGTAACAAAACACTCGGTGAAGCCGATCGTGTGCAACTGATCACACAGCTCACATCTGAGCGATGTCACCGCGCGCCCATCCGGCGCGCGTTTGCATTTTGAATTCCTCGAACGTGCCGCCTGCGATCGCCGCGCGGATGCCCTGCATCAGCTCCTGGTAATAGGCGACGTTGATTTCGGACAGCAGCATTGCCCCAAGTGTTTCGCCGGCGCGCACGAGATGATGCAGATAGGCGCGCGAATAGTTGCGGGCCGCCGGCCACGGGCTCTCCTCGTCCAGCGGCCGCGGATCGTCGATATGGCGGGCGTTGCGCAGGTTGATCTGGCCGAACCGGGTGAAGGCCATGCCATGGCGGCCGTTCCTGGTCGGCATCACGCAGTCGAACATGTCGACGCCGCGCGCCACCGCTTCCAGCATGTCCTCGGGCGTGCCGACGCCCATCAGATAGCGCGGCCGGTCGGCCGGCAGCGCTGGGGCCGTCTCCTCGATCATCGACAGCATCACCGCCTGCGGCTCGCCGACCGCAAGCCCGCCGATCGCGTAGCCGTGAAAGCCTATGTCGGTGAGCCCGCGTGCACTGACATGCCGCAGAGCGGGCACGTCGCCGCCCTGCACGATGCCGAACAGCATGGTGCCGTCCGCTGCCGTCTCGAACGCCCGCTTGGAACGCTCGGCCCAGCGCAGCGACAGTTGCATCGCCCGCTCGATATCGGCGTGCCCGGCCGGCAGCCGGACACATTCATCCATCTGCATCACAATGTCGGAGCCGAGCAGCCGCTGCACCTCGATCGAACGCTCCGGTGACAGTTCGAGCTTGGTGCCGTCGATATGCGAGCGGAACGTCACCGCCTGCTCGGTCACCTTGCGCAGTTCCGACAGCGACATCACCTGGAAACCGCCGGAATCCGTCAGCATCGGGCCGCCCCAGCCGGTGAAGCGCTGCAGGCCGCCGAGCGCGGCGATCCGCTCGGCGCCCGGCCGCAGCATCAGATGGTAGGTGTTGCCGAGCACGATATCGGCGCCGGCATCACGCACCTCGCGCCAGTGCATGCCCTTCATCGCGCCCGCGGTGCCGACCGGCATGAACGCCGGCGTCCGCACCACGCCATGCGGCGTGGTCAGGCGCCCGGTGCGGGCGGCCCCGTCGGTGGCCAGCAGTTCGAAATGATTGGCAAGATGATTGGCAGGACTCATGCGGCTGCTTATTGCGTGTCGCCGGTGCGTGATCAACCCGCTGTGCGCGGCGCCCGCCCGCCGACCTTCCGGATCGCGGCGGGCCGGATCTCTTGCACCCGGGCAGATGCACCGTTAAACAAAACGATACCGTATCGTTCTACTTTGGCAAAATACGGCGGCGACGAATCCCGCCGCCGCGGGTTATAGACCGCAAGTGACCCGTCCGGCGTGCAACGAGATGAAGGGCAATGGGATTGACGGCAACCAAGGTCAGGGCAGCAAAGCGCAGCGTGGCGAAGTCGCGCGGCGGCCGGCCGACCCGGGACGCCGCGATCGAGCGCGACCAGCGCCTGATCGAGGTCGCCACCCGCCTGTTCCTGGAGCGCGGCTTCGACGCCACCTCGATCGACGCGGTGGCCGAGGCCGCCCGCGTCAGCAAGCCGACTGTCTACGTGCAGTATGGCGACAAGCGCGGCCTGTTCACCGCGGTGCTGCGGCGTGAGATCGCGCGCTGGCTCGCCCCGCTGGCCGCGGCGGCGTCTGACATCCGGGTCGACAGCGCATCCGATCGTTCGGTCGAGCAGCGGCTGATCGATCTCGGACGCCAGCTCTTGATTCTGAATTGCAGCGCGGACTCGATCGCGTTCAGCCGGATCCTGACCGCGCAGGCGATCAATTTTCCCGAGGTGGCAAAGCTTGCGGTCGACGAAGGCTGGTCGAAAGCGGTCGCAACCACCGCCGAATTCTTCGATCAGCTGGTCGACAGCGGCGCGCTCGACCTCGAGGACACCACCATCGCGGCCGAGACCTTCCTCAACATGGTGGTCGGCCATGCCCACCGCATGGCGACCTTCGGCATCCCGTTCGAGCTGGAGGCGGCCGAACAGCGGATGGAGGTCTCGATCCGGCTGTTCCTGGCCGGGGCCGTGGGTCCACCGGACCGGCTCCGCGACGCCGGCAAGGACCCAACCAAGCCCCGCCGCCGATCGCCGCGCTGACGGTTCCCACAGGAACATGCTGACGCCCCGCGCGTCATCACAATAAGTTGGGCTTGACTAAAACAAAACGAAACCGTATGGTTTTGTTATAACAGGCGCGAATCCCTGCTCAGCCCCCTCGGGTCTCGCGCCGCCTAAGCAACTTCGATCGCCGTAGCGGAGCCGTCGCCGTCGCTCCGACTTGGAGTTCGGCGGCCGGCCTCTACCTAAGAGGTCGGCCGCGCATTTCCACCGACACGGCCCCCTGGATGCGCGAGGGCGACGCGCGGAGCACGGGTTCCATGATGACGACCGGACGACTGCGCAGGCTGGGGTATTGGGCACTTGGAACCCGGCTGTTTGCGATCGCGCTGCTGTCCCTGCCCTTTGCCGCGCCGGCCCATGCGATCGCGACCACGGATGCCGCGGCGGGCCTGCCTCAGGCCCAGGAAGACGAGGCCGCGCTCGACACCCACGAGGTTCGCCGCGAGCTCGACAGTTTTCAGGCCGCCCAGATCTCGTTGCGCCAGGCGATGGCCATTGCAGAAAAACTCCACGCCGGCTCGACGACCGCCGATATCAGCTTCGACGCCGCGGCGGAAACGGCTGTGTACCGGGTCAAGACCGTGCAGCACGATCGAGTCTGGCGCCACACCATCGACGCGACGACCGGCGCAGTGTCCGGCAGCGAGGCCGCCTCGCCCCTCACCTCGCTGGACAGTGAGGACCGCGGCAACCTCGTCGTGCTCAGGGCGCTCCGGCATCGCCTGGCGGATGCGGTGCAAGTCGCCGAGCGTGCGACCTCCGGAAAAGCGATCAGCGGCGGCCTGACCCGCGAACGCGGCAAGCTGAATTTCGTCATCGTGGTGGTCGCCGGCAGCGATCTGAAACAGGTGATCCTGGAGCCGCCCGGCGGCCGCATGCGCTGATGCCGGCCGGGACGCCGCCCGGATTTCGCCCAAAAGCCGTTGACGGCCGCCGATCTCTCCCGCATAAGTCCGCCCCATGATCAGCGCGACCAAATGCACGACCAAAACCACCAAGCCCTCCGGGGCCTCGGGAGGCGTGCGCGCGTAGTCGGTCGAACCGCATCATCTCTACCCGAAGCCCCGCCTGATGAAGGTCCGGGGCTTTTTTATTGCCTGCAGCACACAGCATGATCCGGAAAAGTGGAAACCGGTTTTCCGATCAGATCATGCCCAACCGAGACTCAAACGGAGAACACAGTGAGTAACGATCCCGTCGTCGCGATTGTCGGCGTCACCGGCGCCGTCGGCGCCGAATTCATCGCCACCATGGACAAGCGCGGCTTCCGCGTCGGCAGACTGAAGGCGCTGGCGAGCGCCCGCTCCGCCGGCAAGACCATCGACTTCCGCGGCAAGCCTGTCGTGATCGAGGAGCTCACCGAGCGCGCCTTCGAGGGCGTCGACATCGCATTGTTCTCGGCCGGCAGCGGCATTTCCAAGAAGTTCGCGCCGCTTGCGGTGAAGTCCGGCGCCGTCGTGGTCGACAATTCCTCGGCCTTCCGGATGGATCCGAACGTGCCGCTTGTCATCCCCGAGATCAACGCGAACCGCATCCGTGATCACAAGGGCATCATCGCAAACCCGAACTGCGCCGCGATCACCGCGCTGGTGCCGCTGTGGCCGATCCATCAGAAGAACCGCATCAAGCGCGTGATCATCTCGACCTACCAGGCCGCCAGCGGCGCGGGAGCCGCCGCGATGGACGAGCTCGTCGAATCCACCCGCGCCCATCTCAACGGACAGGTTTATGCGCCGAAGGTGATGCCGCACCCCTTCGCGTTCAACCTGTTCAACCATAACACCGCCATCGATCCGGAGACCGGCTACAACGACGAGGAGACCAAGGTCATCAAGGAGACCCGCAAGATCTTCGAGGATGAGACGATCGCGGTCGGCGTCACCTGCGTGCGCGTGCCGGTGCTGCGCGCGCATTGCGAGGCGATCACCTTCGAATGCGAGCGGCCGATCACCGAGGACGAGGTGCGCGCGATCATGGCGCAGGCGCCGGGCGTCAGGATCGTCGACGACCGCGCCAAGAACTACTTTCCGATGCCGGTCGACGCCTCCGGCCAGGACGACGTGCTGGTCGGCCGCATCCGCAAGGATCTCAGCGATCCCTCGGGACACTCGATCTCGATGTTCGTCGCCGCCGATCAGCTGCTTAAGGGCGCTGCGCTGAATGCGGTGCAGATCGCCGAGCTGCTGCCCGAGCGCGTGATGGCGTGAGACGAGCCGGCATGTGAACGTACGCGCGGCCTCTTCCCGAACCGGAGGAGGCCGCGCGGCAACGTTGGACCAGCGAACGCTCCTACTTCAACATCGTCGCGACGTTGTCCTTGGTCACGACGTCGAGACCGGTGTAGATGATCTCGGGCACCTTTGCGCCCTTCTTGATGGCAAACAACGTGTCCATTGCTTTCTCGCCCATCTCGAACGGCCGCTGGCCGACCAGGCCATTGGCATAACCCTCCTTGAGCAGTTCGAGCTGCATCCTGAGCGTATCGGCGACGACGAGCGTGAACTTGCCGGCGTCGATATCCTTCTTGCTCTTGCTGGCGAACGCCTTGAAACCTTCCGGCGCGAACATCGGCCAGCCGCCGACCGGGATGATCGCCGCGAGATCGGGCGTCGCGGTGCGCAGATCGGTCATCTGCTGCACGCCGAGCGCGGGGTCGTCGTTGCAGAAGCTCGGCGAACCCGGGACCTCGGTCCACTTCGAGCCCTTGAGCGCCTCGCGCACGCCATTGACGCGCTCGGCCAGGTTCTCCGCACCCGGTCCGCCGGAGATCATAGCGTATTTGCCGCCGTCGGGCCGCAGCTTCAGCAATTGCTTGCCGAGCGCCGTGCCGAACTCCTTGTTGTTAGTGCCGATATAGGCGATCCGCTTCGAGCCGGGCGCGTCCGAGTCGAAGGTGATGACGGGAATGCCGGCTGCGGTCGCCGCCGCGATCGACTTGGTCATCGCGGCGACGTCGGCGACCGAGATCGCGAGGCCGTCGACCTTCTGGGTGACGAAATCCTGGATGATCTGCGCCTGCGTCGCCGGCTCGTGCTCGACCGGACCCTTGTAGATGCACTCGATGTTGCCGAGCTCCTTGGCGCGCTTCAGGCAGCCGTCGCGCGCGAAATCGAAGAACGGATTGTTCATGGCCTTGGGCACGATCACGAACTTGTAGCTCTGCGCCAACGCCGGTGTGGCCATCATGGCAATTGCCACGGCGGCAAAAAGTGTCTTCCTCATCGCTTCCCTCCACATTTTTCGCGCCCATCCTTGACGTCAGCGGCTTCGGGAGGCGGATAGGCGATCATGTCGCGATCCTCCCGGAGGCATTGTTCAGGCCATCCGCGAGCGGATGCGATCGACCAGCACCGCCGCGATGATGATCACGCCCACCAGCGCCTGCTGCCAGTAGGAGTTGACCTGCGCCAGCACGAGGCCGTTGCGGATCACCTCGAGCAGCATGCAGCCGACGATGGCGCCGAGCGGACCGCCGATGCCGCCGGCGAGATTGGCGCCGCCGATCACGGCCGCCGCAATCACGTTGAGCTCGTAGGAGGTCGCCATGTTGGCCGGCGCGGAGCCCAGCCAGCCCGAGACGATGATGCCCTGCAGCCCCGCCGCGAGCGCGCAGATCACGTAGACCTCGATCTTGACCCGGACCACCGGGATGCCGGTCAGCGCGGCGGCCTCCTCATTGCCGCCGATGGCGAAGACGTGGCGACCGAAGCCGGTGTGATGCAGCACGACCGCCATCGCCACCGCGAGCACCACGAGGTAAATGAACGGCGTCGGCATGCCGAACACGACGCCCGACGTCAGCGCGTAGAAATAATCCGCGTCGGGACCACCGGGAAAACTGCCGCGGCCGTTGGAGACGACATAGCCGAGGCCGCGCACGATCGAGAGCATGCCGAGCGTGGTGACGAACGGCGACAGCCCGAGCACCGCGATGCAGAAGCCGTTGACGAGGCCGACGACCAGCGCGACGCCGAGCCCTGCCAGCACCGAGATCAGCAGGATCAGACCGGGCAAATTGGCGATCACCGTCTTGCCGTCGTCGGCGAGATGCACGAACCACTCCGCGCCGGGCGCGCCCGGGGTCGAGAGCTGCGTCATCACCATCGAGGTGATCATCGCGGAGAAGCACATCATCGAGCCGACCGAGAGATCGATGCCGCCGATGATGATGACGAGGGTGACGCCGAGCGTGGCGATCGCGATGAACGAAAAGTTCTTCGCCACATTCTGCATGTTGCCCTGGGTGAAGAAATACGGGCTGGCGAAGTTCATCACCACGAACAGCACCGCCAGCGCCAGCAGCACGTAGCCGGTCTGCGAGGCAAACAGGCCGCTCTGCCACCATCGGGCCTTGCCGACATTGCTGAAGGTGATGGGAGATTCCAGCGGCGTGGCCATCACGCAGCCTCCTTCGCGCCCGTGATCAGGGAGGTGACCTCCTCCGGACTGGTGTCGCCGATCGCCTTGTCGGCGCGCTTCTCGCCGCGTCGCATGACGACGACGCGGTCGCAGACCGCAAACACGTCGGGCATGCGGTGCGAGATCAGCATCACCGCGACGCCCTGCTCCTTCAGACGATGGATCAGGCCCAGCACCTGCTCGACCTGGCGGACCGAGATCGCCGCGGTCGGCTCGTCCATCATCACGAGCTTGGCATTGGAGAGCCGCGTCCGCGCGATCGCGACCGCCTGCCGCTGGCCGCCCGACATCTGCCTGACGAGGTCGTGCGGACGGGTCTCCGAGCGCAGCTCGCCGAACAGCTCCAGCGCACGCGCCGCCATCGCCTTGTGATCGAGCAAGGCGAACGGACCAACTTTGCGCTTGAGCTCGCGGCCGAGGAAGACATTGGCGGCCGCCGTGAGATTGTCGGCGAGCGCGAGGTCCTGGTAGACCACCTCGATGCCGACTGCGCGGGCATCGATCGGACGGACGAAATGCACCGTCCTGCCGTCAAAGCGGATCTCGCCATGGCTCGGCGGGAAATTGCCGGCGATGATCTTGACCAGCGTCGACTTGCCGGCGCCGTTGTCTCCCATCAGGCCGACCACCTCGCCGGGAGCGATGCGCAGGTCGACATCGTGCAGCGCGCGAATGGCGCCGAACTCCTTGCCGATGCCCTTCAACTCCAGCACGGGCTGGTTCAATGCCGATTTGTCCAGGGCTGGCTGCCCGGCAGCTTGAGAGGTTACCATCGCGGTCCTCGCTCAAACGATCGACAGGAGGCGCCGTGAGCGGGCATGCTCACGGCTTTGGCGTTGCCGTCGTTCATTGCCGTGACCCGGGCAGCCAGCCGTCGCATCAGAAGTGCACCAGCGTGCGGATGCCGAGCACCCAAGCATTGCTCGTCTTGACGCCGGCGGCATTATAGCCGCGCCCGCCGGGATTGATCACGTACTGGGCGTCGAACTTGAGGTTCATCCAGCCCGTTGCTTGCCAGCCGTACCAGGCTTCGATCGGGACTTCGTTGCCGCCGGCATTTGGGGTCAGCGCCGCCGAGTTCACGTGGGTCGTGCCCACCGCAAAGCCGACTTCGTCCCTGGGGCGCCAGCTGAACGTGCCGGTGTGCCGGAAGCCCAGGGCGATCTGGTAGTCCTGATACGACGTCCGGTGATCGGCAACGGTCGTATTGAGGAAGGTGTACCAACCCTGCGCGTCGGGACCGTCGACGGTCAACCGCTGCAGGATCGATTCATAGATGCCGTAGCGGCCGCGTTGATCTCCGATGTTCTGGTCCGGGCCCCCATTGCCGCCCGGGATGATCGCCGTAATGCCCGGCAGGCCGCCGTCGATCGAGGATGCGCTGTCATACCAGCCACCGAACCGCCAGGTGCCGTCCAGCGGGCCGCTCGGCGCCCAGACCAATTCGACCGGCACCAGCACGCCGGCAGCGGGGTTCGAGTTCGGCACGCCCGGCAGGAAGTATATGGTGGGGTCTGTTGTGGTCAGATAATTCGAGTTGGCGTCGTAGACGCCGACCGACAGCTGGAATCCCTTGGCAAAATTGTAGTGAACCACACCGCCCCACTGGCTCACCGGCCAGTTGTAGATGTAGCCGCCCTGGATGTTGCCGGGCTGGCCGCCGCAGAAGGTCAGGTTGATGAACTCGCACAGGCCGAAAAAGAAGTCGGAGCCGACCGGGAGGCGGCCGCCCTTCAGTTCGAGTTGGCCATCGAACAGTTTTTGCGAATAGTAGAGCTCGGTCAGGCGCAGGATGTTGCCGCGGCCGAACACTTCGTTGGTCAGCTGCAGGGCCGGAATGCCTGCTTCGTCGTTCAGGTTGTGGCCGAAGCGGTCGACCAGCGTGAGGCCGACCAGGCCACCCTGGATGCCGGCCAGCTTGGCCATATCGAACTTGGCCTGGAAGAACAGCTGTCCGGCCTGGGTCGCGGTGTTCCGGTTGCCGCCCGACAGGTTGCCGACCGCTTCGTCACCCAGCGTCAGCGCCAGCGAGATGCCGCGTTCCTTCAACTGCGTCCTGCCGAGATCGCCGAACAGATACGGCCTCGTCCAGAAATCATCGGTCTCGGCATAAGGGATCGGCGGAGCCTTCGTCATGAGATCGGCCGCATGTGCTCCACCGCTGAGCAAAGACAATAGTATCCCTGCGCCGCACATGCGTGCGGCGGTCACAGACCTGTGCAACATTTTCGTAGTCCTTCCAGCTTCCCCAGGCTTTGTCTGTTTTGCATCACGTTCCTGCCCAAGCCCACGAGCTGGAACGTGCCCCCGTCTCAGCACGCGCCG
Source organism: Bradyrhizobium sp. CCBAU 51753 (assembly GCF_015291565.1). Lineage (NCBI taxonomy): Bacteria > Pseudomonadati > Pseudomonadota > Alphaproteobacteria > Hyphomicrobiales > Nitrobacteraceae > Bradyrhizobium > Bradyrhizobium sp. CCBAU 51753. Next base: position 4,955,667 of record NZ_CP030037.1, read on the forward strand.
ATTTCAGCCGCTGACGCAGCGACCGTGTGTCAACCGGAGCGTGAAGCTGTCATCTCTGTTCGTCCGTTGTCGCCGACAACGCGGCCGCGCCGCGCGGTGTTGTGCTCTGGTTTCCCTGCACAGATGTCGATTTCGGCGCCTTGCGGGCGAGGCCGGCCAGCGCCGCCTTGCGCCGCCGGCGGCTCTGCAATTGCTGATCCGCCAGCACGCCGACCAGGATCACCGTCCCCATCACCGCGAAGTTCAGCGAATTGGGGATGCCGAGGATGTTGACGAGGTTCTGCAGCACCTGCAGCAGCGCCGTCCCCAGCACGATCCCGAGAATCGAGCCCTCGCCGCCGCGCAGGCTGCAGCCGCCGAGGACGGCAGCCGCGATCGCATAGAGCTCGTAGAAATTGCCGAACGAGCTCGGCGAGACCGAGTTGGTGTAGAACACGAACAACACGGTGGAGACGCCGGCGAGCCCGCCGCTGATGATGTAGGCGGTCGCGATCACCAGGTTGGTGTTGATGCCGGAGAACCGCGCCGCTTCCTCGTTCTTGCCCACGGCATAGAGCCAGCGCCCGTAGACCGAGCGGTGCAGCAGCACGCCGAGGATCAGCGCGAGGATGATCAGGAAGATGAAGGTGTTCGGGATGCCCGCGACATTGCCGGAGGCGATGCTGCCGAGCGTGCTGGCCTCATCTCCGTAGCCGAAGCCGCGGGTCGAGTCGCTGGTGTAGTAGCGCGCCGCGCCGCGATAGATCAGCAGTCCGCACAGCGTCACGATGAAGGGCTGCATCTTCAGCCGCGTGATCAGGAAGCCCTGAATGCCGCCCAGCGCCAGCCCGCCGAGCAGGACCAGCAATAGCGCGAGCGGCCAGTCGACCTGATAGGTCACCAGCAGGTCGACGAAGATGACGCCGAGCAGCGCGAACATCGAGCCGAGCGAAAGATCGATGCCGCCAGTGATGATCACCAGCCCCTCGCCCAGCGCGAACACGCCGAACAGGCCGATCAGATTAGCCATGTTCAAGAGGTTCACCACCGACAGGAAGGCCGGATTGATCGCGCCTGTTATGGCGGAGATCAGCGCGAGCAGCAGGAACAGTCCGAGTTCTTTCTTCATCATGTCGCGGCGGCTTCCATGGTTTCCAGCGCCTGGGTCTCCAGCTGCTGCCCGATCGCCAGCCGCAGCACGTTGTATTCGCTGAACTGCGCGCGCTCGAGCACGCCGCTGACGGCGCCCTCATGCATCACGGCGACGCGGTCGGAGACGCCGATCACCTCCTCCATGTCCGAGGAGATCATAACGATCGCGACGCCCTGGTCGGCGAGCTCGCGCATCAGCGCGTAGATCTCGCTCTTGGCGCCGACATCGATGCCGCGGGTCGGCTCGTCGAAGAACATCACGCGCGGCTGCATCGACAGCCATTTGCCCAGCACGACCTTCTGCTGGTTGCCGCCGGAGAGCGTCACGGCCTCGATATCGATGCTCGGCGCCTTGATGGACAGGCGCCGCGCCTGGTCCTGCGCCACCTTGCGCTCGGATGTGCCATGGATCAGCCACATCCACGCATGGCCCAGCAGGTTCGCGAGCGTCACGTTCTCCCGGATCGGCAATTCCAGCACCAGCCCGGATTTCTTGCGGTCCTCCGGCACGAGGTAGATCCCCTGCCTGATCGCGTCGCGCGGCGAGGCGACACCGACCGGCGCATTGTCGATCCTGATCTCGCCGCCGAGCAGCGGGTCGATGCCGAACACCGCACGGGCCAGCGAGGTGCGGCCGGCGCCGACCAGCCCGGCGAGGCCGAGGATCTCGCCGCGGCGCACCGAAAGGTCGATCTGCCGGTCGGGAAAGGCGGTCGTCACGACGCCGGCGATATCGCAGCCGCCCGACTGCGGCGGCCGCTTCGGCGGCGTGTACAGCGCCTTGAGGTCCCGGCCGATCATCAGCCGGATCATGGCGGCGTGGCTCAATTCGTCGCGCGCGAGCTCGCCCACCGTGCGTCCGTCGCGCAGCACCACGACGCGGTCGGCGCAGGTCATGATCTCGCCGAGCCGGTGCGAGATATAGATCACCGAGATGCCGTGCGCCTTGAGATCGGCGATCACCTCCAGCAGCCGTTCAGTCTCCGAAATCGTCAGGCTGGAGGTCGGCTCGTCCATGATGATGACGCGGGCGTCGATCGAGAGCGCCTTGGCGATCTCCACCATCTGGCGCTCCGCGATCGACAGGTTTTCGACCAGCGTGGTCGGCGTGAAATCGGCGCCGAGCCGCTGCAGCAGCGGCGTCACGCGGGCGCGCATCTCGGCGTTGTCGACCAGCCTCAAGGGGCCGCCGGTCAGCGGCTCGCGGCCGATGAAGACGTTGGCGGCAACGTCGAGATTCTCGAACAGGTTCAATTCCTGGTGCACGAAGGCGATGCCGCATTGCGTCGCCTCGGTCACCGTCATCTCGGCGTGGTCGATGCCGCCGATCCGGATCACGCCCTCGCTCGGCGCAACCACGCCGCCCAGAACGCGCATCAGCGTCGACTTGCCGGCGCCGTTCTCGCCGATCAGGCCGAGCACCTCGCCGCGGCAGACGCGCAAGCTGACATTGTCGAGCGCCCGGACACCGGGATAGGTCTTGCTGATCCCCGCGAGCTCCAGCAACGTCTCGGCCATTCGTGGTCCTCCGGCACAGCGCCCGGCCGCCAGAGGCAGCCGGGCGGTGAAGCACGCTGAAGTCACTTCTTCAGCAGGTCCTTCAGGGATGCGGCGAACTCGGCGACGTTGGTCTTGCTGATCACCTTGGTCGGCACGATCAGCTTCTTGTCCGCCGGGATCCAGGACTTGTCGCCGTTCAGCGTCTTGATGATGTTGGTGGCGGAGAGGTAGCCGAACTCGTACGGCTGCTGCACGACCGTGGATTCGATGGTGCCGTCGGAGATCCCGCGCAGCGTGCGCTGGTCCTCGTCGAAGCCGACGATCTTGACCTTGCCGGCCCTGCCCGACGCCTTCACGGCGTCATAGATCAGCGGCGTCTCGTAGCTCCACAGCCCGGACATCAGCGCAATGTCGGGATATTTGACCAGCACGTTCTCCATGTTGGCCTTGGCCTTGGCGAAGTCGACCTGGTCGGTGAACACGTCGACCAGCTCGACCTTGGTGCCGGCGATCGATTCCTTGATGCCCTGCACCCGCTCGCGGGCGTTGTCGGCGTCCATCGTGCCGACGAACAGCGCGATCTTGCCGCCATTCGGCAGCGCCTTCTTGATCTCCTCGCCGGCCTGCCGCCCGGCCGCGACGTTGTCGGTGCCGATATAGGCGAGGCGGTTGCTCTGCGGCGCGTCGCTGTCCGTCGTGATCAAGACGGTCTTGGCCGCAACCTTGTTGAGCTGTTCGGTTGCATGCGGCGCATCGTCGACCGAGATCGAGATGCCGGCGACGCCGCGCACCAGGAGGTCGTCCAGCTCGCGCCGCTGGCCCGCCGCGGTGCCTTCGTTGGTGACGATCAGTTCGATCTTGTAGTCCGGGTGCTCCTTCTGCGCCTTCTCGAGGCCGCGGCCGGCAATGGTCCAGAAGTCGGCGGCGACATTGGTCACCAGCGCGATGGTCTTTTTCTGCTGCGCCTGTGCCACGCCCGTGGCCATCGCAAGCGCGGCTGCGCTCGCCAGCACAGGCAGGATCAATTTCTTCATTGGGCCCTTCATGAGCACCTCCCCTTTTGTGACCCCACTCTGAGGGCCTCACACGCGGCGCTTTTCGCGCCCTATTTTATTTAGTCAGTGAAGAAACTAGAGCGACAAAATATCCAGTCAAGGATGTTTCTTATTGTTTCTTCAAGCATGAATGGTACACGAGGGGCGATATTAGTAAATATGCTGCGACATATCAGCCCCAAACTGTGCTTTTTCGATTACACCTGCATCTGGACGCGTTGATTAACTTCAGAAGACGAATTAAAAGACACCATGAAAGATCCCATGGATGAGCAGCCCGAACCGTCGAAACGTGCCCTGAACCCGGCCCGCGGATCGAACCGCGGCCGTCTTGTCGACGTCCTGCGGCGTCAGGGACCGATGCCGCGCGTCGAGCTCGCGCGGAGCACGGGGCTGAGCTTCGCGGCGATTTCCGCCATCACATCGAAACTGATCGCCGAAGAATTGCTGTGCGAGGCCGAGCCCGACGCGGTGGCCTGGGCCGACGATGCCGACGAGGACGATGGCGAGGGGCTGGCTGTCCGCCGCCGCGGCCGGCCGGCGGTGCTGCTGACGCTGAACCCGGAGTTCGGCCGCATCGTCGCGGTCTCGCTGCGCATGAACCTGATCGAGACGCTGATCGCCGATTTCAGCGGCTCCGGCCTCGCGCAATCCCGGCTTGAAATCCCGACCCGCGCGCTCGATGCAAGCGCGCTGCGCGCGCTGGTGATTGCCCAGATCGACGCCATGCTCGATGCGACGGCCACGCCGCGGCATCGGCTGCTCGGCATCGGGATCGCATTGCAGGGCATCGTCAACGCCGATACCGGCCGGCATCTGTGGAGCCCGGCGCTGTCGGCCACCGACGTCGATCTGGCGACGCCGATCCGCGAAGCGTTCGGCGTCGAGCCCGTGATGGCGAACGACGCGGTCGCGGTTGCGCTGGCGCTCACCGCTGCGGAGCCGGCGCTGGCGCAGGGCCTCTCGGCCAGCATCGTGGTCGGCCATGGCGTCGGCATGGGCGTCGTTGTCGACGGCGAGCCGCGCTGGGGCACCGACGCCGGCAGCGAGATCGGCCACGTCAAGCTGGCGCCGGATGGTCCGCAATGCCGCTGCGGCCAGCGCGGCTGCATCGAGGCCTATCTCGCCGATTACGCGCTCTACCGAGACGCCCGCACCTTTCTCGACCTGCCGCCGGCGGCGGCACAGCAGCCGTCCGAGGCCCAAATGACGCTGCTGCGCGAACGCGCCCAGAGCGGCGATCCCCGCCTCGAACATTTGTACCAGGCGGCAGGCCGCTCGCTCGCAGGGGCGGTCGCCGCCACGATCTCGGTGCTGCGCCCGCATCACATCATCCTGGCGGGCCCCGGCCTGCAGGCCTTCGAGATGATGCGCCACGCCTATGAGGAGCGGCTCGAGCAGGCGGTGCTGCCGTGGCTGCTCAAGTCCACCGCGATCTATGTCCGTCCGAGCGAGTCGGCGGCCATCGTCGACGGCATGGTGCGGCGGACGCTGCGGGTGGTGGACCGCAACCTGCTGGAAAGTGCCGAGTGAACACTGGAAGCGCGGCCCTTCTCTGAACCATAATCAAGCAACCGACGCCGTGAAGGCGCAAGATCGAGAGAATGCACATGCAGGGCGCGACCTATCCAAGCCTCAAGGACCGGACTGTGCTGGTGACCGGCGGCGGTTCCGGCATCGGTGAAGCCATCGTCCGCCAATTCGTCGACCAGGGCGCGCGGGTCGGCTTCATCGACATCGATGCGAAGGCCTCGCAGCAGCTGGTCTCCAGCCTGCCGGCACACGCGCGCGTGCAGTTCGAGCACGCCGATTTGCGCGACATCGCGGCGCTGCGACGCGCGATCGCGGCCATCCGCGAGACGCTTGGGCCGATCACCATCCTGGTCAACAACGCGGCCCGCGACGACCGTCACGCGATCGCGGACGTCACGCCGGAATATTGGGACGAGCGCTTCGCGGTCAATCTGAAGCACCAGTTCTTTGCCGCCCAGGCGGTCGCACCCGACATGGTCCATGCCGGCGGCGGCGCGATCATCAACATCGGCTCGGTGAGCTGGGTGATCGGCCAGGGCAACATGCCCTGCTACACCACAGCCAAATCGGCGGTTCAGGGCCTGACCCGCGCGCTGGCGCGCGATCTCGGACCGAATAACGTGCGGGTCAATTCGATCCTGCCCGGGTGGATTATGACCCAGCGGCAGCAGGACAACTGGTTGACGCCCGCCGGCGAGGCCGAGCTGATGGAGCGGCAATGCCTCAAGCGCAAGCTGGTGCCCGACGACATCGCCCGCGTCGTGCTGTTCTTCGCCGCCGACGACAGCGGCGCCTGCACCAACCAGAATTACATCGTCGATGGCGGCTGGGTCTGATCGGCGTGTGACCACGAGGATTTGTAGGGTGGGTTAGGCGAAGCCGTAACCCGCCATTACGCCGGTTGCGGCACGATGGTGGGTTACGCTTTGCTAACCCACCCTACGCCCTACAGGTCTACATCGCCGTGGGGCTCGTGCGCCCGGAACAGCAGGCACGCATCGCCATATGAATAGAACCGGTAACCGTCCTTGATCGCATGTGCGTAGGCGCGCTGCATCGTCCCCAGGCCCGAGAAGGCCGAGACCAGCATGAACAGCGTCGAGCGCGGCAGATGGAAATTCGTCAGCAGGATATCGACCGCGCGAAAGCGATAGCCCGGGGTGATGAAGATCGACGTATCGCCCGCGAACGGCTGCACCGTGCCGTCGGGCGTCGTCGCGCTTTCCAATAGCCGGAGCGAGGTGGTGCCGATCGCAACGATCCGGCCGCCCTTGGCGCGCGCCGCGTTCAGGGCCGATGCAGTCGCGGCGGTGATGCAGCCCCATTCGGCGTGCATCCGATGCTCCGAGGTCTCCTCTGCCTTGACCGGCAGGAACGTTCCGGCTCCGACATGCAGCGTGAGCTGGTGCAGCCCGACGCCGCGGTTCTTCAGCGCGGCCTCCAGCGCCGGCGTGAAATGCAGCCCCGCGGTCGGCGCGGCCACCGCGCCTTCGTTGGCCGCGAACATGGTCTGGTAGTCGCGCGCATCCTGATCGTCAGGCGTGCGCTTCGAGGCGATGTAGGGCGGCAGCGGCGTGATGCCGACGTCTGATATCGCCTGGTCGAGCGAGGGGCCGTGGAACGAGAATGACAGCGTCACCTCGCCCTCCGGCCCCTTGGCCTCGACCTGCGCATCGAGATGGCCGAGCAGGCAGACCCTGCCCTCATTGCCAAACCTGACTGTGTCGCCCTCGGCAAGCTTCTTGGCCGGCTTGACCAGCGCCTGCCAGCGCGAGCCGTCGAGCCGCTTGATCAGCGTCGCCTCGATCTTGGGCTCGGTCTCGCGCCCGATCCGCCGGCCCTTGAGCTGCGCCGCGATCACCCTGGTGTCGTTGACGACGATCTGGTCGCCCGGCTCCAGCCAATGCGGCAGATCGGCGATGCCCTGGTCGCGCAGCACGCCGTCCGGATGCACCACCAGCATCCGCGCAGCATCGCGCGGACTCGCGGGGCGGAGCGCGATGCTTTCGGGCGGGAGTTCGAAATCAAAGAGGTCAGTGCGCATGATTCAACATCGTCATTCCGGGGCGCGCAAAGCACGAACCCGGAATGACGGAGAGTGTTGGTTTACTCCGCGTCGGCGGCCATGCGCGCCTTGACGATCTTGTCCGGGTTCTGCACCGGCTCGCCGCGCTTGATCTTGTCGACGTTCTCCATGCCTTCGGTGACCTTGCCCCAGACCGTGTACTGGCCGTTGAGGAAGGAGGCGTCGTCGAAGCAGATGAAGAACTGGCTGTCGCCGGAATCCGGATTGGCGGCGCGCGCCATCGAGGCGGTGCCGCGGACATGCGGCTCCTTGTTGAACTCGGCCTTCAGCTTCTTGCCGCTTCCGCCCATGCCGGTGCCCTGCGGACAGCCGGTCTGCGCCATGAAGCCGTCGATCACGCGGTGGAACACGATGCCGTCGTAAAAGCCCTCGCGCACCAGCTCCTTGATCCGCGCGACATGGCCCGGCGCGAGATCCGGACGCATCTCGATCGTGACGGGGCCCTGCGTGGTCTCGAGGATCAGAGTATTTTCGGTAGCAGCCATGCTCGTCTCTCCTGGCTCTTGGGTGGATATTTCTTGTTCCTGAACGGGATTGCAAACGGACGGCCGGCCACCGCGCCGCCCAGACTCTCGGAAAATGGCAACGGCGTGCAGCGTTGCAACGCCTCCATCACGGCAATCCGGTATTGTACCCGGTCCTTATCGCTGGCCCCCTGCGATTCATAGGTGATCCTGGGGTGTCCGAGGATCGCGCCGGCGCGGTTGAAACTGACGATCACGGTGATGTCGATCGGGCCGGCCTTGTCCGGCGGCGGCGGCCGCCAGCAGCGGTGAATGGCCAGCACGACGTCCCTGATCGTATCGAGCTGCTCGGACTCGGCCGCGGCGCCGGCCGTCAGCCCAAGCCACAGCAGCGGCGCCGCGAGCAAGGTCCATGGCCTGCCGCGCGCCGCCATCATGTGTCACTTGATGTCGGATGCGACCTGCACCTTGACCATCTTGTCGGGATCGGCAACCGGTTCACCGCGCTTGAGCTTGTCGACCACGTCCATGCCGGATACCACCTCGCCGATCACGGTGTACTTCCCGTTCAGGCTCGAGCCGTCGGCGAACATGATGAAGAACTGCGAATTCGCCGAATTGGGATCGCTGGTGCGCGCCATGCCGACGATACCGCGCTTGTAGGGCACGTTGGAGAATTCGGCCGGAAGGTTCGGATATTTCGAGCCGCCGGTGCCGTTGAAATTCTTGCCGTCGCCGGTCTGCGCCATGAAGCCCTCGATGACGCGGTGGAACGGCACGTTGTTGTAGTAGCCGTCGCGCGCCAGCTGCTTGATGCGCTCAGCGTGCTGGGGCGCGAGATCCGGGCGCAGCTTGACGACGATGCGGCCCTTGGTGGTGTCGATCACGATCGCATTGGCCTTGTCGAGATTGGCCGGCAGCGGCTGCGCCACCGCGGGCACGACGCAGAGCAGCGCGGCAACGAATGCAAGAATGCGGATCATGGAAACTCCGGATCTCTGAACGTTCGGGATATAGCGGATGACCGGCATCAGCCGGCGAACTTGGCCTTCAGGCTAGCGGCGACTGATGACGGCACGAAGGCTGAGAAGTCGCCGCCCATCTGGGCGATTTGGCGCACCAGTGTGGCGGTGATCGGGCGGACCGCGGGTGAGGCCGGGACGAAGACGGTATGCACCTCCGGCGCCATGGCCTCGTTCATGCCGGCCAGCTGCATCTCGTAATCGAGATCGGTGCCATCGCGCAGGCCGCGAATCATGATGGTGGCGCCGAGCTTGCGCGCCGCCGTCACCGTCAGATTGTCGTAGGTGGTGCACTCGAGCGTGCAGCCCGCCTGCTGGACCACGGGACCGCACACCTCCTGGAGCATCTGCAGCCGTTCCTCGGTCGAGAACAGCGATTTCTTGCCGGGATGCACGGCAACCGCCACGACCAGGCGGTCGCACAGGACGGCGGCCTGCCGGACCACGTCCAGATGGCCGTTGGTGACGGGATCGAAGGAGCCGGGATAGAGCGCAATACGGGGCATGGGTCCCCTCTAACCCGCCCGGCCCGCCGCGGCAAGCCAGCCCGGTTCCGCCGCTCCCCGGCTCCGGGCCAAGTCGGCCAACGGACTTTCGTCCGTCGGCCACTGAACCAGATCTGGGATGCCAGCGTCTACCAGGCCGAATGTTTCGTCGCCCGCTGGCGGACGAAACACAACCGGCCCGGGATGAAACCATTTTCCGGCGTGGCGAAGACGTCAGGAAACTTGCGGCCGGTACATCTCGCACAACGAAACGACGGGCCCGGGGGGCCCGATCAAATGGGGACCGTCATGATCAAGGCATTTTCCGCCATCGCGATTGCTGCGTTCATCGCCGCCGCACTCACCGTTCTTCCGGGCTTCGCCCCGCAGGTCGAAGCCTCGACCCCGCAGCCGCTCGCCAAGGGCGACCGCCTCGATGTCCACCCGATCGGCAAGGGCTGCTCGCAGCAGGCCTGGCCGAACTTCGAGGCCTCCTGCCTGCGCTCCGCCGGCAGCAAGACGGTGGTTCGCGAAGCCCGCCTCGTCACCGCCGATCGCACCCCGTAATCACGTCTGCGCGTGCATTCACGTCTGACCGTCACACAAATCCCGATGGTAATTTGCGACGACCCGTCGCAGACTAACGTCTAAGGCGCTCGCACGGATCACCCGGCGGGCGCCAAGCCATCGGGAGATCGCACGTGACCAGCACACCCGCCGTCGTCTCCTCCGGCCACCCTCCCACCAGCCCGCTGCCGTTTGCCGTGACCCTCGGTGCGCTGGGCGTCGTCTACGGCGATATCGGCACCAGCCCGCTCTACGCGCTGAAGGAAGCGGCCAAGGCCGCCACCCATGGCGGTCCGCTCACCGAGAGCGCCGTGCTCGGCGTGGTCTCGCTGATCCTGTGGGCGCTGATCCTGATCATCTCGCTGAAATACGCCATGCTGATCCTGCGCGCGGACAACCGCGGCGAAGGCGGCATCGTGGCACTGCTGGCGCTGCTCTCGGCACGCAATGCGGCACCCGGCACCTGGCGCGCCCACCTCCTCGTGGTCGGCCTGATCGGCGCCGCCCTGCTCTATGGCGACGGCGCGATCACGCCGGCGATCTCGGTGCTGTCGGCGATCGAGGGCTTGAAGGTCGACGCGCCGTCGCTGTCATCGGCGGTGGTGCCGATCACCGTCGTGATCCTGATCGGCCTCTTCATGATGCAGAAGCAGGGCACCGGATTCATCGGCCGGATCTTCGGCCCGGTGATGCTCTTTTGGTTCTTCGTGCTCGCCGCGCTCGGCATCCACGGCATCGTCAAGGCGCCCGGCGTGCTGGTTGCGCTCAGCCCGTATTATGCGTTCGATTTCCTGATCCACCAGAATTTCCATGTCAGCTTCGCCATCCTCGGCGCCGCCTTCCTCGCGGTGACCGGCGGCGAGGCGATGTATGCCGACATGGGGCATTTCGGCCGTTTCCCGATCCGGCTGGCCTGGTTCGCGGTCTGCCTGCCGGCGCTGGTGCTGAACTATTTCGGCCAGGCCGGCGAGCTGATCTCCGATCCCAACTCGATCGACAACCCGTTCTTCCAGCTCGCGCCGGACTGGGCGCACTATCCGCTGGTCGCGCTCGCGGCGGTCGCCACCGTGATCGCCTCGCAGGCGATCATCTCCGGCGTGTTCTCGCTGACCCAGCAGTCGATCCAGCTCGGCTTCCTGCCGCGGATGCATATCCAGCACACCACCAGCGACGCGATCGGGCAGATCTACGTGCCGCTGGTGAATTGGCTGCTCGCGGCCGGAACACTCGGCGCGGTGCTGGCCTTCGGCACCTCGGATGCGCTGGCCGGCGCCTACGGCATCGCGGTGTCGCTGCTGATGGCGATCACCACTTTGCTCGCCGCGCTGGTGGCGATCCAGTGGGGCTACGCACCGATCCTGGTGATCGCCGTGAACGGCTTCTTCTTCATCATCGACATGATCTTCTTCGCGGCGAATTCGACCAAACTGTTCGAGGGCGGCTGGTTCCCGCTGCTGCTCGCCGGCGCGGTGGCGTTCCTGATGCTGACCTGGCGCGGCGGCGTCAAGCTGGTCGAGAAGGCGCGCGGCCAGTTGCGCCAGCCGGAAGAGGATCTGATCGAGACCGCGGTCAACAAGTGCCACAGCCGGCTGCCGGGCACCGCGATATTCCTCGCCTCCGCCCCCAACGGCGTTCCGCTCGCGTTGACCCAGTTCGTCAAGCACAACCACGTGCTGCACCAGCGGGTACTGCTGGTCACGGTACAGATCGAGGAATCCCCGCGCATCTCGGACGAGGACCGCGCGGTGATTCACGACGTCACCCCGGGCATCATCCGGGTCATCCTGCGTTACGGCTTCATGCAGTATCCGACCGTTTACGAAGGGCTGAAGCTCGCCTGCCGCCAGGGCAAACTGCCCGGTGTCCGCCTGACCGACGTGACGTACTATATCGGCCGCGAGACCATCATCCCGCGCGAGGACATTCCGGGCATGTGGGTGTGGCGGGAATCGCTGTTCGCCTTCCTGCAACGCAACGCCGAGCGCTCGGCGGCCTTCTTCGGCGTGCCCACCGGTCAGGTCGTCGAGTTCGGCACCGAGATCGAGATCTAGCACCTGTAGCCCGGATGCAGCGAAGCGCAATCCGGGACGACTGCCGCCGCATTGCAAGAGCCCCGGATTTCGCTTCGCTGCATCCGGGCTACGGGTGCTCTCTTCTCCTTCCCCCTGAAAGGGGGAAGGTCGGGATGGGGGTCAGCCGCAGGCGACGCTCTACGCGGAGAGAGCAGATCCCCACCCGCTTTGCTCTGACGAGCAAAGCGACCTCCCCTTTTCAAGGGGAGGTCGGAGCACGTAGCCTGGATTCGCGATCCTCAACAGCGGCGCTAGCCGCCGTTGCCGTTCTCGCCGTTTTCCTCTTCCGGAATGTGCTCGACCGAGACGACGTGCTCGTCCTCGGCGGTGTCGAACACGATCACGCCCTGGGTCGAGCGGCCGGCAACGCGGATGTCGGCGACCGGGCAGCGGATCAGCTGCCCCTTGTCGGTGACCAGCATGATCTGGTCGGCGTCCTCGACCGGGAACGAGGCCACCAGCTTGCCGTTGCGGTTGTTGACGCTCATCGCGACGATGCCTTTGCCGCCACGGCCGGTGGTGCGGTACTCGTAGGACGAGGTCCGCTTGCCGTAACCGTTGACCGAGACGGTCAGCACCACCTGCTCCTTGGCCGACATCTCGGCGTAGCGCTCCTGGGTGAGCTGGATCGAATCGGCGGTCTCCTCGCCCTCGGCATCCGCCGGCTCGTCGGCCGCGGCCTCGCCGGCGACCGCTCGGCGCATCTTCAGATAGGCCGAGCGCTCGTCCGACGTGGTGTCGACATGACGCAGGATCGCCAGCGAGATCAGCCGATCGCCCTCGGCGAGAGCGATGCCGCGCACGCCCATCGAGGTGCGGCCGGTGAACACGCGCACGTCGGTGACGGGGAAGCGGATGCACTGGCCGCCATCGGCGGTCAGCAGCACGTCGTCATGTTCGGTGCAGATCTGCACGTCGACGATCGCCTCGCCGTCGTCGAGCTTCATCGCGATGATGCCGGAGCGGCGGACATCGACGAAGTCGGACAGCTTGTTGCGGCGAACGTTACCGCCTGTCGTCGCGAACATCACGTCGAGATTGCCCCAGGAGGATTCATCCTCCGGCAGCGGCATGATGGTGGTGATGCGCTCGCCCTGCTCCAGCGGCAGGATGTTGATCAGCGCCTTGCCGCGCGCGTTGGGCGCCGCCACCGGCAGCCGCCAGACCTTCTCCTTGTAGACCTGGCCGCGCGAGGAGAAGAACAGCACCGGCGTGTGGGTGGAGGCCACGAACAGGCGCGAGACGAAATCCTCGTCGCGGGTCTGCATGCCGGCGCGGCCCTTGCCGCCGCGGCGCTGCGCCCGGTAGGCCGAGAGCGGCACGCGCTTGACATAGCCGGCGTGCGACACCGTCACCACCATGTCCTCGCGCTGGATCAGGTCCTCGTCCTCGACCTCGCCTTCCTGCTCCATGATCATGGTCTTGCGCGGGGTCGCGAACTGGGCCTTCACCTCGGCGAGTTCGGCCTTGACGATGCCTTGCACCCGCGCACGCGAGCGCAGGATCTCGAGATAGTCCTTGATCTCGGCGGCGAGCTTGTCGAGCTCTTCGGAAATCTCGTCCCGGCCCAGTGCGGTGAGCCGCTGCAGCCGCAGGTCGAGGATCGCCCTGGCCTGCTCCAGCGACAGCCGGAGCGTGCCGTCATCGTTGATGCGATGCCGGGGATCGTCGATCAGCGTGATCATCGCTTCGACATCCCGTGCCGGCCAGTCGCGCGACATCAGGGTGTCGCGCGCGGTGTTCGGATCGGGCGAGGTGCGGATCACCCGGATCATTTCGTCGATATTGGCGACCGCGATCGCGAGGCCGACCAGGATATGGGCGCGGTCGCGTGCCTTGCCGAGCAGGAACTTGGTCCGGCGCGTCACCACCTGCTCGCGGAACGCGACGAAAATGGTGAGCAGATCCTTCAGATTCATCGTCTGCGGACGGCCGGAATCCAGCGCCAGCATATTGGCCGGGAAACTCGTCTGCAGCGGCGTGAACCTGTAGAGCTGGTTCAGCACCACGTCCGGCACGGCGTCGCGCTTCAATTCGATCACGACGCGGTAGCCCTCGCGATCGGACTCGTCGCGCATCTCGCCGATGCCCTCGATCTTCTTCTCGCGCGCCAGTTCGCCGATGCGCTCGACCATCGAGGCCTTGTTCACCTGATACGGAATTTCGGTGATGATGATCGCCTCGCGACCGCCGCGGATGGTGTCGATCGTCACCTTGCCGCGCATCATGATCGAGCCGCGGCCGAGATGATAGGCCGAGCGGATGCCCTGGCGTCCGAGGATGACGCCGCCGGTCGGGAAATCCGGTCCCGGGATGATGTTGATGAGCTCGTCGATCGTAAGTGCCGGGTTGTCGATCAGCGCCACGCAGGCATCGACGACCTCGCCGAGATTGTGCGGCGGGATGTTGGTCGCCATGCCGACGGCGATGCCGCCGGCGCCGTTGACCAGCAGGTTCGGGAATCTCGCCGGCAGGACCGACGGCTCCTTCTCGGAATTGTCGTAGTTGGGCTGGAAATCGACAGTGTCCATGTCGATGTCGGCGAGCACGGCAAGCGCCGCCTTGGTCAGCCTCGCTTCGGTATATCGGTAGGCCGCGGGCGGATCGCCGTCGACCGAGCCGAAATTGCCCTGCCCGTCGATCAGCGGCACGCGCAGCGAGAAGTCCTGCGCCATGCGGACCATGGCGTCGTAAATCGACTGGTCGCCGTGCGGGTGATACTTACCGATCACGTCGCCGACCACGCGGGCGGACTTCACATACTTCTTGTCCGGCGTGTGTCCCTGCTCATGCATCGAGTAGAGGATGCGCCGGTGCACCGGCTTCAGTCCGTCGCGCGCATCGGGCAGCGCACGCGACACGATCACGCTCATCGCGTAATCGAGGTAGGACTTCTTCATCTCCTCGAGAATGGAAACGGGACGAATATCGGAGGGTCCCGGCTGCTCGCCGGGCTTGTCGTCTTCGCTATCGGACAAAGGGGAAATCCGCTCAGTTTTACTCGGGAATCATATAGCGTATCGGGGGCCCGAAAACCACCCCCACACGGCTTTGCTGCTCGGTTTTTCCGTCTGTTTTTTCATGCACTTACGGGGAAGCTCGCAAGTTCCCGAACGACGCGATTGAGGGCCGAATAGTGAATGGCGAACAGCGAACGGAAAAGCCCTCTTCGCTACCCCATTCGCTGCTCTCACGGCCCGAATACCGCCGCGTGCATGATGCGGCCCGGCATGAAGGTGAAGAGGCCGGCGATGACCAGCGCGCCGAAGAAGATGCCGATCATCGTGAACTTGTGCCGGCGGACATTATGCGTTCGCGCGGCTGCGACGCCGAGCACCAGCATCGCCAGCGAGAAGATCGACAGCAAATGGATCGGGCTCCACGGACCGACCAGCTTGATCTGGTGGATCCAGAACGAGCTGCCGGCCACCACCAGCATCAGGACTACCCAGATCCAGCCCAGCGTCCGGTGCGGCAGCGTCCCTTTGGGCGCGGCGAGCTGAATGGAGCCGAGCACAAAGGCGGCCATCGCGGCAAAGGCGTGGAGCGGGATCGCAGGCGCAGCGTCGAGCAACGGTGCGAGGCTCATGATGACAGCCCTCAGGCGCTTCGCGGCAACCACAGCGCATTGCCGGCGCCGATGTAAATATCATTTACATTTGGCTGTGTCAAAGTCTGGCGGAACCTTAGCCGGCCACCGGAAAATGGCTACACTATATCAGCAAGTTATGGAGTTATCCCACTTGTCCACATGAGCAAGCTCCCAGCGCGCATCAGGACACCCCTCCATGAAACGAATCTTCACGGAATGAGCGCCCTGATCGCGCTATCTGGAAATCCTGCCGCTGGTCAGAACGGGATGTCGTCGTCCATGTCGCTGTTGCGGCTGCCGGCGGCGACCGGGCGACGCGGCGCGGAGGAGACCGGACCGGCCGAGCCGAAATCGCTGCCGCCATCGTCGGAGAAGCTGCTGCCGCCTCCGCCGCGCCCATCCAGCATCGTGAGGTTGGAGTTGAAGCCCTGCAGCACGACCTCGGTCGAGTATTTCTCGACGCCGCTCTGGTCGGTCCATTTGCGGGTCTGCAGCTGGCCCTCGATGTACACCTTGGCGCCCTTCTTCAGGTACTGCTCGGCGACCTTGCAAAGGCCTTCGTTGAAGATCACGACGCGGTGCCACTCGGTCTTTTCCTTGCGCTCGCCGGTGCCCTTGTCGCGCCAGGTTTCCGAGGTGGCGATGGAGAGGTTCGCGATCGGACGACCGTCCTGCGTCCGCCGGATCTCCGGATCCTTGCCGAGATTGCCGACCAGAATCACCTTGTTCACGCTTCCCGCCATCGCTTCTTCTCCACTCAACCGGGCAGCCGGACATCGGCCGCCACTCTCAACCTTCGCCACTTACTGCAGGCGTCGCGAACGACCCTATACGCCGACACCGGCGCGCCGCCTTCGCCGTCACACGGTTATCAAGCCGTTATCCACCACATATAGCATCGCCGCCGGCATCGTTCCAGCTTTGTTCTGCAACCAGCCGTAGCAACGGAACTGCGGCCAATTCTGTCCCCGATCTGCGCTTCACCGCCCGAGGCCTTCTGAAAAATCCAAACAAAACAATAGCTTGGTTATTATGCACTTCTTGCGCGAGTGTGGCTTTTGGGAGACGGCTTTGGCGGTTGAATCAGGCTATAGCTGTGATCCATGACGCGGGCGCTCGCGTCTGAGATCGCGCTTCGGGACCACAGGAAGCCGATCACGAGCTGGGAGATTTGACGATGAAGAAATTTTTGCTCGGTACCGTCGCTCTGATTGCGTTCGCTGCGCCTGCCGCCGCCGCCGACCTCGCTGCCCGGCCCTACACCAAGGCGCCGCCGCCCGTCATCGCTCCGATCTACGACTGGACTGGCTTCTACATCGGCGTGAACGGCGGCTGGGGCTCGAGCCACAACTGCTGGGATCAAATCGTCGGCGGCGTGAATATCGGATCGGATGGTTGCCACGACGCGACCGGCGGCACCGCCGGTGGTCAGATTGGCTATCGCTGGCAGTCCGGCACCTGGGTGTTCGGCCTTGAAGCCCAGGGCAACTGGGCCGACTTCAAGGGCAGCAATAACGCAGCACTGTTCGCGCCCGGCGCCTTCACCAACCAGACCAAGATCGACGCCTTCGGCCTGTTCACCGGCCAGATCGGCTACGCCGTCAACAACGTGCTGCTCTACGTCAAGGGCGGTGCTGCTCTGACCGACAACCGCTATCGCACCTTCGCCAACGTGCCTGCCCCGGTCGTCGCGGGCCAGACCGACGAAACCCGTTGGGGTGGAGCCGTCGGCGCCGGCATCGAAGTCGGCTTCGCGCCGAACTGGACCGCCGGTGTCGAGTACAACCACTTCTTCATGGAAGACCACACCTACACTCTGAGGACTCCGGCTGGCGGCCTGCTGTTCAGCAACACCCGCATCAGTCAGGACGTCGACGTCGTCACCGTCCGCGTCAACTACAAGTGGGGCGGCCCGGTCATCGCCAAGTACTAAGTCAGGTACTGATCGCGCGATCGGATTTCAGACCATCGAAAAGGCCGGCCTTGTGCCGGCCTTTTTGTTTGCCCGCCGGCCAATGTCGCTTGCCGGCTTCGCGCCGACCTTTTGCTGTTCAGACGAAAAGCTGTGATCCGGCGCCGCCAAAACACCTTAGGTTGTGTGTTTCCGCCGCATTGTTGTTTTCCGGGCACACACATTCTGTGTCCGGCTGTGTAGAAGGATGACAACGTCAGGCAATCCTGCGTGATGTCCTTCACGGGGCATGAAGGGTCGACGATAGCGTCGACAAGACAATCGGGACTGGGAATTTGGAAATGAGGAATCTGTTGCTGGCTTCGGCCGGTTTGCTTGTACTGAGCGCATTTGCACCGGCCAGCGCCGCGGACATGGCGGCCCGTGCCCCCTACGTGAAGGCTCCGCCCCCTGCCGCCATCTACAACTGGACGGGCTTCTACATCGGCGGCTTCGGTGGCTACGCCAGCGAAAACTCCGGCAACCCGAAGATGGAAGGCGGCTTCGGCGGCGGCACCATCGGCTACAACTGGCAGGCCGGCAACTTCGTGTACGGCCTCGAGGCCGACGGCGCCTGGGCTGACGTCAATGCGTCGGTCAGCGGCTTCGGCGTCACCGTGAAGAGCAAGATCGAAGCGCTCGGCACCGTGCGCGGCCGCGTCGGCTTCGCCGTCGACCAGGTGCTGTTCTACGGCACCGGCGGCTACGCCTGGGTCGACAACAAGCTCAGCGTCACCGCGCTCGGCGTGACGGCTTCGCAGAGCAACTTCCACTCCGGCTGGACCGTCGGCGCGGGCATCGAGGCGTTCATCGCGCCGCAGTGGTCGATCAAGGGCGAGTACCTGTACCGCAGCCTGGACAGCGAGACCTATTTCGGCGTGCCCTCCGGAACGCTCGAACTGCACAGCGTCCAGTTCGGCGTGAACTATCACTTCGGCGGCCCGGTGGTCGCGAGATACTGAGCACTGAGCAACTCCTGATCGCACGATCGGGACCCGAAGGCCGGCCCTGGTGGCCGGCCTTTTTGCTTTGCCCGGAACCCCCGCTGCTGACGCCTGCTGCCATCAGGCGAACTATCCGTTGATGGAATCAACTCGGCACTGGAAATCTGCCGCCGTTCTTCCTACGTTCCAGTCCTCACACCACCATCGGCGCAGGGTCCCGGCATCACCGGTGGCGCGCGCCCAAAAGGCGCAACGTTCAGGCGCCCGGAACTGTCGCAATGGATGAAGTGCTCAAGGCGAAGCGCCAACAGACCGCGGGCTCCTCGTCGCGCGCCATCACGATCCGTGGCGCGCGCGAACACAATCTGAAGAACATCGACGTCGAGATTCCCCGCGACAGACTGGTCGTGTTCACCGGCCTGTCCGGCTCCGGCAAATCCTCGCTGGCGTTTGACACCATCTATGCCGAGGGCCAGCGCCGCTACGTCGAGTCGCTGTCGGCCTATGCGCGCCAGTTTCTCGAGATGATGCAGAAGCCCGACGTCGACCAGATCGACGGCCTGTCGCCGGCGATCTCGATCGAGCAGAAAACCACGTCGAAGAACCCGCGCTCCACCGTCGGCACCGTCACCGAAATCTACGACTACATGCGCCTGTTGTGGGCCCGCGTCGGCGTGCCCTATTCGCCGGCCACCGGGCTGCCGATCGAGAGCCAGATCGTCTCGCAGATGGTCGACCGCGTGCTGGCGCTGCCCGAGGGCACCCGCCTCTATCTGCTGGCGCCGGTCGTGCGCGGCCGCAAGGGCGAGTACAAGAAGGAGCTCGCCGAGTACCTCAAGAAGGGCTTTCAGCGCGTCAAGATCGACGGCACGTTCTACGAGCTCGCGGAAGCGCCCGCGCTCGACAAGAAATTCCCGCACGACATCGACGTCGTGGTCGACCGCATCGTGGTGCGCCCGGATCTCGCGCAGCGCCTCGCCGAGAGCTTTGAGACCGCGCTGAAGCTCACCGAAGGCCTCGCCGTAATCGAGTATGCCGACGCGCCGGCGGCGGCGGCTGCGGCGGACGACAAGAAGAAGACGGCAAAAATCCACGACAAGAGCGGACCCGAGCGCATCCTGTTCTCGGAAAAATTCGCCTGCCCGGTCTCCGGCTTCACCATTCCCGAGATCGAACCGCGCCTGTTCTCCTTCAACAATCCCTATGGCGCCTGCCCGGCCTGCGGCGGCCTCGGGGTCGAGCAGCATATCGACGAGGATCTCGTCATCCCCGACAAGGAGCTGACCCTGGGCAAGGGCGCGATCGCGCCGTGGGCGAAATCGTCCTCGCCCTATTACATCCAGACCCTGACCGCGCTCGGCAAGCACTACAAGTTCACGCTGAACACAAAGTGGAAGGACCTGCCGAAGAAGGTGCAGCAAGCGCTGCTGCACGGCTCCGGCGACGACGAGATCAAGTTCTCCTATGAGGACGGGGTGCGCTCCTACGACACCAAGAAGCCGTTCGAGGGCGTCATCACCAACATCAACCGCCGCTATCGCGAGACCGAGAGCGAGTGGGCGCGCGAAGAGCTCGGCAAGTATTTTTCCGACGTGCCCTGCGCCGGCTGCAACGGCTACCGCCTGAAGCCGGAGGCGCTGTGCGTCAAGATCGGCGGCAAGCATATCGGCGAGATCGCCGACCTCTCGGTGCGGCGCGCCGGCGAATGGTTCGAGACGGTGCCGGCGGCGCTCAATGCGCAGCAGAACGAGATCGCCGCGCGGATCCTCAAGGAGATCCGCGAGCGGTTGACCTTCCTGCTCGACGTCGGCCTGAACTACCTGACGCTGTCGCGCTCCTCCGGCACGCTGTCCGGCGGCGAGAGCCAGCGCATCCGCCTCGCCTCGCAGATCGGCTCGGGGCTGACCGGCGTGCTCTACGTGCTGGACGAGCCGTCGATCGGCCTGCACCAGCGCGACAATGCCCGCCTGCTCGACACCCTGAAGCGGCTGCGCGACCTCGGCAATACCGTGGTCGTGGTCGAGCATGACGAGGACGCCATCCGCCTCGCGGACTACGTGCTCGACATCGGTCCCGGGGCCGGCATGCATGGCGGCCACATCGTCGCCGAAGGCACGCCCGCCGACATCATGCGCAATCCGAAGTCGCTGACCGGAAAGTATCTCACCGGCGAGCTGTCGGTTGCGATCCCGGAGCGGCGGCCGCCGAACCACCGCCGCACCATCAAGGTGATCAACGCCCGCGGCAACAATCTCAAGAACGTCTCGGCCGAGATCCCGCTCGGCCTGTTCACCTGCGTGACCGGCGTCTCCGGCGGCGGCAAGTCGACCTTGCTGATCGACACGCTGTACCGCGCGATCGCGCGCAAGTTGAACAACGCCAGCGAGGGCGCCGCGCCGCACGACCGCATCGAGGGCCTCGAGCACATCGACAAAATCATCGACATCGACCAGTCGCCGATCGGCCGCACCCCGCGCTCCAACCCCGCGACCTATACCGGCGCCTTCACGCCGATCCGCGAATGGTTCGCCGGCCTCCCCGAGGCGAAGGCGCGCGGCTACGAGCCCGGGCGCTTCTCCTTCAACGTCAAGGGCGGCCGCTGCGAGGCCTGCCAGGGCGACGGCGTCATCAAGATCGAGATGCACTTTTTGCCCGACGTCTACGTCACCTGCGACACCTGCAAGGGCAAGCGCTACAACCGCGAGACCCTCGAAGTGCTGTTCAAGGGCAAGAGCATCGCCGACGTGCTCGACATGACCGTCGAGGAAGCCGCCGAGTTCTTCAAGGCAGTGCCGCGCGTCCGCGAAACCTTCCAGACCCTGCACCGTGTCGGGTTGGACTACATCCACGTCGGCCAGCAGGCGACGACACTCTCGGGCGGCGAAGCCCAGCGCGTCAAGCTGGCAAAGGAGCTGTCAAAGCGCGCCACCGGCCGCACGCTCTACATCCTGGACGAGCCGACCACCGGCCTGCACTTCCACGACGTCGCAAAACTGCTGGAGGTGCTGCACGAGCTGGTCGCCCAGGGCAACACGGTTGTCGTGATCGAGCACAATCTCGAAGTCATCAAGACCGCCGACTGGGTGATCGACCTCGGCCCCGAAGGCGGCGACGGCGGCGGCGAAATCGTCGCCTGGGGCCCGCCGGAAGACATCGTCAAGGCGCCGAGGAGCTACACCGGCAAGTTTCTGGCGCCGGTGCTGAAGAAGGCCAACAGCAAGCCGCGGAAGAGCTCGGCGAGCGAGGCGGCGGAGTGAGGTTACCAACCATACCTTGCACTTGATTTTTCTGAGTGGACCCGGGGAGTCCGAAACATGTTTATTCGACTTGGAAGCCTCTTCGTAAATTCTCAATATGTTGCCGAAATTCGCCTACGGTCGAATCAGGCCAACGAGCCCAATGCGACACTGGTAATGCATGACGGCTCGCAACGTGAAGGCTTCGTGCTCCAAAGCGAAATCGAATCCCTTACGGAAACAATTGTGCCTGCTCCCGCCGGCTTTGAAGCAAACCGTGAGTACGAGTTGGACTTTGACGATGATGGTCCAGTGACGCTCGACTGGAGACCTGTCGTCGCGTTTGCCGTACACTCAGGTGGTGCCGGGCTCGATCCGATTACTGCCGACGATGGTCGCCTCGAGAAATATGCGCTCCGCTCGCCCGACGGAAAGGTCCGGACTTCGTCGGATGAGTTTTTCGACTCATCGGACGAATACCGAGCCTTCCTGCAAAAGATGAAGGGAAAGGCCGCCTAGGCGGCGCCAGATACCGTTCCATTCTTAACCAACAAAATTGCCCGGATGAGCGAAGCGATATCCGGGGCCATCGGGGCATGCGCAACGACTGCTCCCGCATCTCGCTCCGCTCATGCGGGCAACAACTCCGGGCTCCCCTCGCCGCTACACCGCCCAATAGTTCGGGTGCGTGTACGCGCGCGAGCGGTCGCCCCAGTCGAATTCGTCGCCGTCGAATTCGCAGGGGCCGGTCTGCAGCTCTTCCAGCGTTGCCTCGGCCTCGTAGGCCAGACGCTCGGGATCGTATCTGAGTGCGCTCCACTTGATTGGATAGTGATGGTGGGTGCTCAGCATCCCGCCGGACTTGATCACGGCATAGGCGACCGTTCCGGTCAACTTGTCGAGCATCAGCCGTTCGATCGATCCGAGTTTCGTGCCGTTGCGGCCGTAGACGTTGACGTGCTCAACGCGGTCACTGGGCACCAAGGTATGACTCATGGCGTCCTCCCAGTTTCAGTGGGTTTGACCGGCACTATAGCACGAATGGGCAGGCGCAGGGGCGGACCGGCGAGGCGCAATCGCCGCACCTGCCGCAAACTCGGCGGCGTAGCCCGGATGAGCAAAGCGACATCCGGGAACATTTCGTCCCGCATGTCGCTTTGCTCATGCGGGCCCCTACTCCGTCCGCCTGAGAAACGCCCCGAACGCGCGCGGGCCGTCGCCGACCTTGATCTCGCCGACCACCTTCAGCTCGACGGCATCGATGACGCTCAGCGTGTTGCTCTCCCAGTTCGCGACCACGATGCGCTTGCCGTCGGCGGTGGCCTCGATGCCTTCGGGGTAGTCGCCGACGCTGATCCGCCTCACGGGCTGCAGGGTCGCAAGGTCGAACACGCTGACGGTGCCGTCATACTGGTCGGTGACGAAGCCGCGGCCCTGCGCCAGCGCCACGGCGTAGGGGCGCAGGCCGGCATGGACGCGGCCGATCTCGCGGGCGGTTGCGATGTCGATCACCGAGACGTCGTTGCTGCCGACATTGGCGGTGTAGGCGCGCTTGCCCTCGGCGTCGATGGTGACGCCGAACGGGCGGGTGCCGACCTTCACGACCCCTCTCCGCTCGCGCGTGCCGGTGTCGATGATCGAGACGCTGTCGTCGTCGCGGTCCGCCGACAGCAGCAGGCGGCCGTCCGGCGTCACGGCGAGCCCGGACGGCGATGCGCCGACCGCGATGCTGGCGGCGACCTTCCGCTCATGCGCGTCGATCACCCGCACCGCGGCGGCATACCAGTCGGCGACATAGACCGTGGCGCCGTCGGGCGCGACCGCGATGCCGAGCGGCCCGCCGCCGACATCGACGCGGCCGACGACTTTTCGCGCCGATGCGTCGACCACGGTCACGGCCTTGGCATCGGGGCTCGTCACATAGGCGAAGCGGCCGTCCGCTGAGACCGCGACGCCCGCCGGCTTGCCGCCGATCGCGATCGTCGCGACGCTCTTCGAGGTCGCGAGATCGACCACGGTGAGATCGTCGCTGAGCTGGTTGGTGACGAACGCCTCTTCCGCCTGCGCGGCGCCGAGGCTGGCAAGTAGCGCCGCCAGAACAATCGCCCGCACGCTCAGCTGCCGCTCTCGATCTTCTTCTTCAGCGCCTCGAGCCCGCTGCGATAGAGGCCGCTCACCGCCTTCACCGCGGCTTCGTCGCTCAGCTCCGGCGGCGGATCGTTGTTCGGGAAACCGCGATAGAACGCGCCGGCCCATTCCAGCTTGGCCTTGCCGTCTGGCGCCGGCGACACGGTGAGCGTCGAGGAATAGTTGGTCACCGGCAGCACTTTCACGTCGACCGCCGTGATCCGATACGAGTAGCTCATCATCTCGGGCTCGTATTTGTAGAGCTCCTCATCGACGGTGGCGCCCGGCGCCAGGGTCAGCCGCCGCGTGGCGCCGATCTCGTTGCCCTTCTCGCCTTCGGTCTTGCTGACGCCGGCGAGCCAGCTCATGTCCTGAAAATTGCCGATCACCGCCCACACCTTGGCCTGCGGCGCGTTGATCTCGATCGACTCCCGCACCTTCTGGCGGGTCGGCCCGTGCGCCCACGCGGCTCCCAATACGGCCAATGCCGCCATCACGACGCAAGCATTCGCGATCGCTCTCCTCATCCCGTCTCCTCAATGTGTGTTTGGCCAGCGCCGCAAGCGCCGGCCGATTTTTTTGATCCCGGCATTGTGGCCTGGATGGAGAGCGGCTGCTTGCACCAGAGCGAAGTCGCGGCGGCCGTCTTCCCCCCGAGACAAGCCCGCAACGGGCTCACTCCTCGATTGTCGCCTCGATGAATCCGCGCGGGTCGGCGCAGAATTCGCGCATCACCCGGTAATGATCGGTCTGCTCCACGCTGATCGGCTCGAGCCCGTATTTCGCCAGCCGCAGCAGGGTTGCGCCGGGATAGGCCATCAGCATCGGCGCGTGGGTTGCCATGATGACCTGGCAATGGCCGGATTGATCCATCCGACGCAGCAGTTTCAGGAACTCGATCTGGCGCGCCGGCGACAGCGCCGATTCCGGTTCGTCGAAGATGTAGATGCCCTGCTTCTGGCAGCGTTCCTCGAAGAAGGCGATGAAGCCCTCGCCGTGCGAGAACGACAGATAGTCGGGCGCGAATTGCGGCGCCGCGCCGGTCACCGCGCCGAGATCCTCCTGGGCCGCGATCGCCGAGCGGTCGAGATATCGCGCGACCGAGAAGAACGTCTCGGCGCGGAAGAACCAGCCATAGGGGACCTTAGGCAACCAGGCCGCGCGCAACGCCGATGACAGGTCGGCGCCGGTCACCTCCAACCCCTGTTCGACCGAGTTGTGTCCCTTGCCGCCTCCGCCGCTGTCGAAGCCGGCGATCGCGGCGATGCCTTCAAGTATCGTCGATTTGCCGGCCCCGTTCTCGCCGACAATGATGGTGACCGCGGTCTCGAAGCCGAGATCGAACCCGTCGCTGAAGATCGGCAGGCAGAACGGATAGGCGTCCTGGTCCGGGATGGCGGCACGATCGAGCCAGACCCGTCTGAGATACGGCGCCGACAGCGTGGTCGGACGGATGCGTCGTCGTGCCATGCTAGCCCGCAGCCCCCGTCAGCGCGCCCTCGACAAACCCCTCGGGGTCATCGCAGAACTCGCGCATGACCTTGAAGTGATCGATGTCCTTCAGGCTCACCGGCTCCAGCCCGTACTTGGTCAGCCGCAGCAGCGTTGCGCCGGGATAGGCCATCAGCACCGGTGAATGCGTGGCCATGATCACCTGGCAGTGGCCGATCGCGTTCATCCGGTGCAGCAGTTTTAGGAACTCGATCTGCCGCGACGGTGACAGCGCCGACTCCGGCTCGTCGAAGATGAAGATACCCTGGCGCTGGCAGCGCTCGTCAAAGAAGCGCAAAAAGCCTTCGCCGTGGGAATGCGACAGGAAGTCGGGCGGAGGTCCGCCAAAGGGATCATCGAGCGCCGCTTCATCGAGGTAGCGCGCCACCGAGAAAAAACTCTCGGCGCGGAAGAACCAGCCATTGGTGATCTTCGGCAGCCAGCTCGCGCGGAGTGCGTCCGCAAGCGCGCCGCCCATTTCCTCCAGCGCCCTGGAATGGTCGACCGGCCGATAGCCCTTGCCGCCGCCGGCGTCGTCGAAGCCCGCCAGCACGGCGATGCCTTCCAGCAAGGTCGACTTGCCGGTGCCGTTCTCGCCGACGATGATGGTGATGGCCTTGTCGAAGGTGAGCTCGAAATCGTCGCGCAGCAGCGGCAGCACGAACGGATAGACGTCGCGGTTCGCAATGCGCGCGGGATCGAGCCAGACCCGCCGGAGATACGGCGCCGGCATGTTGATCGTCCGGTTTCGCCGTGCCACGCGCCCCACCCCGATCCGTCACGCAATTGCTGCGATACAATCGCAGATTGGGCAGAAGTCGTCAAGAACATAACAAGAACATCATACCGCAATCCGCATGCCCAGCCCTGCCTACAGTCTCTTCCGCAAAGCCATCCTCACCGAGCAGCAGGTGGTCTGCCTCTACGACGGCCGCCCGCGCGAGCTCTGCCCGCACATCATCGGCCACAACAAAAGCGGTGAAGAGGTCGTGCTGGCCTGGCAGTTCGCCGGCGAGAGTTCCGGCAAGCTGCCGCAATGGCGCTGCCTGCGGCTCGCCCTTGTCAGCGACGTCGGCCTGCGCAAGGGCCGCTGGCACGAGGGCGGCTCGCACCTGACGACGCAGACCTGCGTCAGCGCGATCGACCTCGATATCAACGTCCATGTGCGGAAGCGGCGGTAGCGCAGCGATCGCCGATTTGCCAGGCAGTCGACATTTCTGTTTTATCGCCTCACCGTTCGTATTTTCCGAATTTATTCTTGACAGGCACCCCAACTCACGGATTTAATGCGCGCCGTCTCACCCGATCGAGGGGCGCTGCGCATCGTCATAGTGTTGCGGTGAGATGCGGTGGACGGTTCGCATGTCAGTGACGACAGCATGCGAGGCGGACGGTGAAGTCGTGCAGGCCTGACGCCCTAGTGGCAGGTGTCCCTCGCAAGACGTGTAGCGTCTTGTCGAGCGCGGTGACAAAAAAGCCCAGTCTCGCCGGGGAGAGCACGTATAAGCCGTAACCCATCGCGCAGGGAAAGCCGGGTTGTTTCCGGTTACACCTGTGGTCCTACCCCGGTGCTTTTTTGTTGCACCGGGCCCATGGGTGCAATCGGCACCCGGCTTTCCCTGCGCCCTCTGCTTCGAAGGGCGTGAAGATTGGAGCAAACCTCGGACAACTGATGTCGCGAGAACGCGAAGCTGCGTCCCCACCCACACTGTCATCGCCCGGCCTGGGCGCAATTGCGCCCATGGACCGGGCGATCCAGTACGCCGCGGCCTCTCGGCTCAAGCACTACTGTCTCTGGAATACTGGATCACCCGCCTGCGCGGGTGATGACACCGAGTTAGCTGTTTGACAGTTGAATCACCATCACCGTCATCCTGAGGTGCGAGCCTCTTCGGCGAGCCTCGAAGGATGAATCGGCCCGGCTGGTCGCCGTGCGGAAAAAGCCGGGCCGTCGATCCTTCGAGGCTCGCAAGTGCTCGCACCTCCAGCGACAAAGGCGAAGCCTTTGCGCGGGGATGACGGAACACCTTCCCGCACGCCCCCCTACGGCCGCTCCGCCTCCTCCAGCACCTCAAGCACCAGTTCCATCGTCATCAGCACCGGGTTGTCGCCGCGCACCAGGTGGCCCTCGGCGATGCCGCCGAGATAGTCGACCAGTGCGACGTCGAGGCTGGCGCGCAGGCGGCGGTTGGCATCGGGCGCGATCTGGCCCGCGGTCACCGCAAGCTCGGTGGCGAACGGCACCACGCTGTGGCCGTCGCTGAACACGGCGCCGATGGTCGAGCCGACCCCGCCATGCAGCCGCGCCCGCAAAATGCCGTGCTGGCGGCAAAAGCCCTCCAGCGCGCCGGAAAAATCCTGGTTCGGCCGCAGCCGCAGCGCAAAGGCCGGGCTCGTCGTCCTCGCGCCGGTGGGCTCGATTGCGACCGGGCCGAACAGCTTGAAATTGGTCTCGCGGTCGGGCTCGGCGAGGAACGTCGCGCCGTCGATGCCGAACGCGCTGACCTCGAACGGTTCGGCGACGACGGTTTCCTCCGGCAGCATGTGGCCGCCGTTGAAGCAGCCGTCAGCCTCGGTCCACAGCCCATGGCAGTGGAAGAACGGCGCGCCGTCGCGTACGCCAAAGGTCAGCGCGGCAAGCTTGAGCCGGGTCACGCCGGCGGGACGAAAGGTCTCGCTGTAGAACGCGGCATTGGCGCCGTCCTTCGACAATGCCGGCATCACATAGGCGAACGGTCCGAGCGCTCCTCCCCGTGCGCTCAGCACGCCGCTGGAAAAACCTTCCGCCGCAAAGCCGCGGCGCACCACTTCGAGCAAGGGCATGCCGGCTTTGAGCGTGAATGAAAAGGCGCGGCCGCGCGCCGCGACCCACTGGATGCGCTCTGGGATCGGAGCGCCGGGCTGGGCGATGCTGCGCATCGCCTCAACCGCCCGTCGATTTGGCGATGACCTCGAGCAGCCCGCGCGCCGCGAGCTCGTCGCGGATCAGCCGCTTCGGCACCTTGCCGTAGCCGGATTTCGGCAGCGCCTCCCAGAAGAAGAACCGCTTCGGCATCTTGTAGCGCGGCACTTTTGGCGCGAGATACGCCGCAAGCTCCGCCTCGCCGACTGGATCCACGCCCTCGCGCGCGACGCAGACGGCGACGCCGACTTCGCCCCAGAACGGGTCGGGCACGCCGAGCACCGCGACCTCGCCGATGGCGGGATGGGTGAGGATCTTCTCCTCGATCTCGCGCGGATAGATGTTGGAGCCGCCGGAGATGTACATGTCGGAGGCGCGGCCGGTGATGTAGACAAAGCCCTCGGCGTCGATGTGGCCGAGATCGCCGGTGCGAAACCAGCCGTTGCGAAACGCCTTCGCGTTGGCCTCGGGGTTGTCGTAATAGCCGGCGAACACACCGGGGCCGATCACGCAGATCTCGCCGGTCTCGAACGGCTTCAACTCGCGCCCGTCGTCGCCCTGGATCTGGACCTGCATGCCGGTGCGCTCGAAGCCGCAGGTGCCGATCCGCGCATGCGGCCCGTCCTCGGGATCGTGCAGCGCAGGCGGCAGCACGGTGATGTTGCCGGTGACCTCGCCGAGCCCGAAATACTGCACCAGCACGCCGCCGAGCTTTGCCAGCGCCGCCTTCTGATCCTCGCGATACATCGGCGCGCCGGCATAGATGATGTAGCGCAGCGAGGAATGGTCGTGCTGGTCGGCGGCGGGATGCTCGACCATCATCTTCAGGATCGTCGGCACGGTGAACATGTTGCTGACGCGGTGTTTGGCAATCAGCCGGAACGCCTCGGCGATGTCGAATTTTTCCGACGGCAGCAAAATGGTCGGAACGCCGCGCGCGCTCTGCACCAGCTGATGCACGCCGGCGCCATGCGACAGCGGCGCCACCACCAGCGAGGCGTCGTCCTCGGTGGTGCCGGGCATCAGGTCGGCGAGATGGTTGGTGATGACGAAGGCCATCTGGCCGTGGGTCAGCACCGCGGCCTTGGAGCGGCCGGTGGTGCCGGAGGTGAAGAAGAACCAGCAGGGATCGTCGTACTCGACCGCCGCGTTCTCGACCTCGGCGCCGGCGTATTTGGCGATGACGTCACCGAGCGTGGCCTCGCCGAAGGTGCCCTCCTCGCCGATCCGCCAGGTGAATTCCAGCGCGGGATTGGCGGCGGCCTTGGCGTGCTCGGGAAAGTCGCCATGGCAGAGGAACGCCTTGGCGCCGGACGCCGTCGCCAGATAGGCGACCTCGTCGGGCATCAGGCGAAAATTGGTCGGCACCCAGACCGCGCCGAGCCGGAAGGCGGCGAACATCGACCAGAACATCTGGTCGCAGTTCTTGGAATGCACCAGGATGCGGTCGCCCTTGACGATGCCGCGCGCGGCAAGCGCCGCCGCCAGCGCCGAGACGTTCTGGTCGATATGGCGCCAGGACCAGGTCTTCTCGTTCCAGATGAAGCCGGGCCGGTCGCCGTGGCGGCGGGCGTTCTGGGTCAGGATATAGGCGAGGTTCATCACCCGACGCGATACCCGCGCGATCCCGCCGCGCGGCGCAGTGGCAGCCGCCCCGCTCATCGCCGCCCCGCCGCCACGCAAAACACAGGGGGAAAGCTCAGGACAATCATCGGCTATTTCCTCGGTCAAAACCGGGCGTCTTCAAGCGCCGCAAGGGGGAAGGTCGCACCCGGTTTATCGCCAAGGCGCAGTCCTCGGCAAGGGCCGCAAAAAGGCCGACGCGCGGCCTCGCGGCGGCCGCGCGAAGGCGGCTGGCGTCCCGCTCGCCTGCCCGTCTCGCCTGCAGGCGGGCTATTGCGGATGCCTGGCCAGTTCCTGCTCGCTCAGGTTCCAGTCCTGCCAGAGCTGCAACGCGCCGACGATGACAACCAGCGCGCCGAGCAGGACGTGCCAGGCCTGCAGCCCATGATCGGCGGAATAGCCGAGTATGAAGGGCGATGCGATCAGCCAGAGCCCAAGCAGAATGCTCGCCACCTCCTCCCAGCGATGCAGCGCGACATATTCCAGCTGGGCGAGGCCCAGCACCAGCATGCCGACCACAAAGCTGTTGAGCACCAGGTGGCTGTGTTCGGCATCGATGATGTCGCTCGCCTGCACCGGAAACCAGGGCGAGACCATGATCAGCACGCCGAGCGCCATGCCGACCCAGTCCTCCCAGGGACGATGTGTAGAGAAGAAACGATTGTCCGACATGACGAACCTCCTCCCGACAAGAGGCATACGTCGGCGGCCGGCACTCCGTTCCAGACCATCCGGCCGCAGCGGGGGCGTATGTCCGAGGTCAAGCCTAATCGAACCGCATCGGCCCGCAAGTCCCTGCGTGTGCGATGCGGGATCGCCTGTCGAGCGTCATCGTGTCGCGCCAAGGCGCGCCAGCGCCTCCTGCGCGGTCTTGAGGTCGGGGCGCAGTTCGAGCGCCTTGCTCAAATCGGCCGCCGCGCCCTTCTTGTCGCCCAGCCGCAGCTTGGCTTGGCCGCGGTTATTCCAGGAATAGGCGTCGTTCGGATCGTATTGCAGCGCCTTGTCGTAATCGGCGATGCCGCCTTTGTTGTCGCCCTTGAACAGGCGGATCATGCCGCGGTTGCGCCAACCGCGCGCATCGGTCGGCGCGATCCTCGCGGCCTCGCCATAGTCGGCGGCGGCGCGATCGAGCTGTTCGGTGTCGCGGTAGACATTGCCGCGGTTGATGTAGGCGAGCACGTTCGGCTCGAGCTTGATCTCGGTGGTGAAGTCGGCGATCGCATGCGCCGCGTCGCCCTTGCGATAGTAGACGAAGCCGCGATTGCCATAGGCGCCCGCCAGCTTCGGATTGTATTTGATCGCGAGGCTGAGATCGGCCAGCGCGCGGTCGAGATCGCCCTTGTTGAGCCAGGCATCGCCGCGGTTGTTGTAGGCCAGCGCAAAGCTCGGATCGATCCGGATCGCCTCGTCGTAGTCGGCGATCGCGCGATCGAGGTCGCGCTTGAAGGCGTAGACGCGGCCGCGATTGGTGTAGGCGCAGGCATAGGCGGGATCGAGCTTGATCGCCTCGTTGAGGTCGGCGAGCGCCGCGTCGAGCTCGCGCTTCTCGGTGAGCCCGTAGCCGCGGTTGCAATAGGCCGCGGCCAGCCGCTTGCCGGTCTCGGTCCTGCCCTCGATCACGGTGTTGCAGGCCGCGACGCGGTCGCCTGGGGTCGCCGAGAGGCTGACGCAGGCCTGCCAGCTCGGGTCGTCAGCGGCGGAGGTCGCCGGGGCGTGTGCGAGCGTGAAAGCGGTGCCGAGCAATGCGGCGGTCAGGCAGGCCAGAAGGCGCATATCGTCAATCCACAAATGCCAATTTGCCCGTTGGTCGCGGCTTTGCGCGGACGGGTTCACGCGCTTAGATCAGACGCAGTGAATCAAGTAAGGATTTTGCGATGGCTGCCGTCCGCGACAACAAGGCCGAAATCCGCTTCGAACTCGACGCCGGGGGCGGCCTCGCCTTTGCCAACTACCGGCGGACGCCGTCGGCCGTGATCATCACCCATACCGAGACACCGCGCGCCCTGCGCGGCCGCGGCATCGCCTCCGAGCTGGTCAAGGGGGCGCTGGAGCTGATCCGCACCGACGGCCACAAGGTGGTCGCCGGCTGCGGGTTCGTGGTGGACTATCTGCGCAAGCATCCGGAATACGCAGACATTGCCGGGTAGAACCCTGCCCGTCAGACGATCTTGATCGACATGTCCGGCAGGCCCTCGAGCTTGCACAGCAGCACGTCGCCCTTGACGACCGGGCCGACATTTTCCGGCGTGCCGGAATAGATGATGTCGCCGGCCCTCAGCTCGAACGCCTCCGACAGCTTCGCGATCTGCTCGGCGACGCTCCAGATCATGTTCTTCAGATCGGAGTTCTGCCGCACCGTGCCGTTGACCGCGAGCGAGATCGCCCCGGCGGTGAAGTGGCCGGTCTTATCAGCCGGGTGGATCGGCCCGAGCACGGCGGCGTGGTCAAAACTCTTGCCGATCTCCCACGGCTTCTTCTCCGCGGCCATGCCGTTCTGCAGATCGCGCCGTGTCATGTCGAGGCCGAGCGCGTAGCCATAGACGTGATCGAGCGCCTTCTCGGCGGGAATGTTGGTGCCGCCGGATTTCAGCGCCGCCACCAGCTCGACCTCGTGGTGATAGTTCTTGGTCAGCGATGGATAGGGATGATCGGCGACGGTGCCGACCGCGACGTTCTGGATCGCGTCGGTCGGCTTCTGGAAGAAGAACGGCGGCTCGCGGGTCGGATCGGAGCCGCGCTCGATCGCATGCGCCGCGTAGTTGCGGCCGATGCAGTAGATGCGGCGGACCTGGAAGACCTCGGCCTCGCCCACGATCGGGATGGTCACAGCCGGGACGGCAAAGATCGGCTTCGGCGCGGCCTGCGCCTTAGCTGGCGCGGATTGCGCAGCGGCACCGGCCAGCGCCAGGGCGCCGGTCGTCAGCATCGTCCGGCGGTCGAGATCAGTCATGGGCGTTCTCCTTGTTGTTGTTGTCGGTTGCTCTACAAAAAAAGGCCCGCGATGTCGCGGGCCTCGTTGATGACTGCGGCGATGCCGTCAGTGCTTGATATCAGCCGGCAGCTTGCCGCCATTGGCGGCGAGCTTGGCCATCACCTGCTTGTGCAGCCAGATGTTCATGCTGGCGGAATCGCTGGTGTCGCCGGTGTAGCCGAGCTCATGGGCGAGCTCCTTGCGCGCCGACAGGCTGGAGTCGATGTCGAGCGCCTTCATCAGGTCGACGATCGAGGTGCGCCATTCCAGCTTCTCGCCCTTGGCGGCGACCGCCTTGTCGAGGATGGGCGCGACGTCGACGGTCGCGGCAGGCGCCGCACCGCCGGCGGCCGGAGCCGATGCGCTGCCAGAGGAGCCACCGGCGGGAGCTGCGCTGGTGGCCGTTCCGCCAGCGGGCGCGGCCTGCGCGCTGCTGCCGAAGATCGCGCCCATGATTTTTCCGAATATGCTCATCGTTGGCTCCCAAAAGAGTTGAGATGGTGTGAGGGCCAGACGGCGCTGGGACGCCTGGCCGCGGTCGCAGTTCAACTGTACCGCCCCCTCCATAGCTTGCCAATGCGACATTCACTTAAGCGTGAGTGCTTTTGGCGACGTTTGGGAGTAGCCTCACGCGACAGTTCGCGGCATGGCCAGTTCCCTGCTTTGTCTTTCGCGTCTGGCCGGTTCGTGATCGTTTCGAGAAGCGGCGCGCTTGTGCCCGCGTGCGGGCGCAAGACGCGGCTGCCAGTGGGAGACAACGACCATGGCCAGTTCAATTCAAGGCAATGTCACATCGGTGACGCAGAGCGAAGGCGCTGCGTCTGCACCCATCATCCGGACCATCGGCCTGTCCGATTTGCACCAAGCGCTGCGTCTCGGCTGGGAAGACTTCAAGGCGATACCGACCCATGCCATCATCCTGTGCCTGATCTATCCCGTGCTCGGCCTCGTGCTTGCGCGCACGGTGCACGGCTATTCCGTGCTGCCCCTGCTGTTTCCGTTGGCCGCGGGCTTCGCCCTGCTCGGCCCGTTTGCCGCAATCGGACTCTACGAGATGAGCCGCCGCCGCGAGAACGGCGAGGAAGCATCCGCGTGGACCGCCATGGAGGTATTCCGCTCGCCGTCGTTCGGCGCGATGCTCGGGGTCGGCACGCTGTTGTTCGCCCTGTTCGTGACCTGGATCGCCACGGCGCAGGCGGTCTACACCGCAGTGTTCGGCTACGAGACCGCGGCCAACATGCCCGATTTCGCCGAGCGCGTGCTGACCACCCAGCAGGGCTGGTGGCTGATCATGGTCGGCTGCAGCATCGGCTTCCTGTTTGCGCTGGTCGCGCTGTGCATCAGCGTCGTCGCATTCCCGATGATGCTCGACCGCCAGGCAACCGCCGGCGAGGCCATGGTGACTTCGATGCGCGTCGTCGCACAGAACCCGGTGCCGATGCTGGCCTGGGGCCTGATCGTCGCGGTGCTGCTGGTGGCGGGCACGATCCCGTTCTTCCTCGGGCTTGCCGTCGTGATCCCGCTGCTCGGTCACGCCACCTGGCATCTCTATCGCGCGGTCATCGTCAAGGATCCCAATGCGCGGCCGGTGATCCCGGAATCGCGCGCGCGCAAGCCGGCCGCCGATTTCCCGGCCAACCTGTTCCCGTGGCGGCGGAGCGACCGCGGCTAGGTGCTGGCCGCATCCGTCGCGAGCAATGCCGATTCATCCCCCAAACCGCCGGCCGGGCCTCGGCCGGCGGTTTTCGGTCGCATGCGGCCGGCGCCGGCCGTCAACGGGATGTGAACCTGGCGTGTGATTTGCTCCGACACAGGAGATCGACAGGTCGAAGACGGAGCCTTGTTTTGGCCGCTGTTGCCGCGAACATACCCGCTGGGTTCCGCGACCAATGTCGATGACATCGCAGACTCCGGAGTGAACCGCCCTATGACCTCTCGTGTTTCCCTTGGTACCCTCGCTGTCGGCGCATGGCTCCTGACCTCGACGGCATCGGCGCTCGCGGCGCCTTGCGGGACGGGCAGCTTCGAAGCGTGGCTCGACGACTTCAAGAAGGAGGCGGTGGCCAAGGGCATCTCGCAGAACGCGATCCAGGCCGGGCTCGCCGGCGTGACCCAGGACAAGGCGATCGTGGCGCGCGACCACTCGCAGCAGGTGTTCAACCAGACCTTCGAGCAATTCTCCGGCCGCATGGTGCCGCCCCGCCTCACCCGCGGCTCCGACATGTTGAAGCGCTACGGTTCGGTGCTGTCGCGGATCGAGGAGGCCTACGGCGTGCCGGGCGAGATCATCGTCGCGATCTGGGGGCTGGAGACCGACTTCGGCGTCAACACCGGCAAGTTCTCCACCATGCGCTCGCTGGCGACGCTGGCCTATGATTGCCGCCGCTCCGACATGTTCAAGGCCGAGATGCTGGATGCGCTGCGCATCATCGAACGCGGCGATCTCTCGCCGCAGGAGATGCGCGGCGCCTGGGCCGGCGAGATCGGCCAGACCCAGTTCATGCCGTCGTCCTACATCAAGTTCGCGGTCGACTTCGACAACAACGGCAAGCGCGACCTGCTGCACAACGTGCCCGACGTCCTGGCATCGACGGCGAACTTCCTGAAGAGCTATGGCTGGAAGAAGGGCAAGGACTGGGAGCCCGGCAGCGAGAATTTCGCGGTGATCAAGCAGTGGAATAAGAGCGAGGTCTACGCCAAGACCATCGGCTACTTCGCCACCCAACTCGCCCGCGCGCCGTAGCGCGCCGTCGATCGAACCGAACAAAATCAAAGGGCCGATCGCCCCAGGCGACCGGCCCTTATCGCCTTGAGCAAAGGCTTACTTCGCCATGCTGGCGCGCGCAGCCTTGGTCAGGTGCATGCCGCAGGCGCCCATCTTGCCATTGAGCATCGCGTCCTGAGCCAGCGACATTTCCTTCTCGGCGGCGAATTTGACGTCGGTGTCGGCCATGGCTTCGATAGCGGATTCGGTCTTGCCGAGGTTGTCACCACTGCATCCGACGCCCCTCTTGGCGGCGTGGGCGGGAACAGCGAACGCAACGGCAGCCATTGCGGCTGCGCCGATCAATGTTTTGATCATGGGAATTATCCATCTTTTTTCTTAGACAGAAACCAGCGTGATTGCGGAATCTGCGAAATGATTATTCGCCTGTTCCCGACAGCGTTCAGAATGAAATCCGCGCGATGCAAATGTGATGAGCGCTGCACGCGTAGCGCGCATGCGTTGCATCGTGTTTTGATTACAAGCCGGTAAGGAAGTGCACTGCGATCGCGTCTGCTGCAGCGCCACTTCAATCGAACCGCTGAATGGTTCGCAGTTGCGATATTCAGCAATGCATCCTGCGCGATCATGCGCGGTCGATTGCGGACTTGCCCGTCCAGACCGACGAAAATACCTGCATCGTCAATGCGGCGGATTGCCGCTGATGCTCTTCGCCCGCAATCCTCGACATTAAATGAACTCAAGATCATTTTTATGTCTTCAGGCTGCATGCGAATCGCGCATGGAACCCGATCGAAACCGGGTCGGGCTCGGGACAACCGCCGCTTGATTTACCGGTCCTGAATTACCACCTCTTGGGCGATGGGGTGGAGACGAAATATCCGAACAAGGTACTGATGAAGCAGAGTTTCTTTCGGTTGGCATCGGATAGGAGGAACTCTATTCCCTGCACCTCCTCCGCTGGACCGAAACATTTAATCAAAACTTAGCGTCGCCATGCATTTTGGGCTTAGCTGCATCGCAACATCGGAACTACTGCAGTGCAAAATCTGATCTATATTCATTTCAACGATTTGGCCTCGGAAGGGCTGAATCTGAATTACTAGGAGACTACTATGCTGCTCTCGCTCATCCGCATGATCCAGGCTTTCCGGGATTATCAGCGCAATGTCAGCGAACTGTCCCAGCTCAGCGATCGCGAGCTGGCCGATATCGGCCTCGATCGCTCGGACATTCCGCGCGTTGCTGCCGGTACCTACAACGGCTAATCGCCGGCAAGCCATTTGCAAGCCATCTGGAAGCCATTTGAATGACGGATAACGCCCGCTCCCGCAGCGGGCGTTGTCGTTTGTGGCGCGGTTTCAGATGCATGCGGGACCGAAACGCGCTAACGCTGCGCGATGACACCGCATCACTCCTCTTCCCAACCCGTGCACATCGTGGGCGCGGGGCTCGCCGGCTCGGAAGCCGCCTGGCAGGTCGCCAATTCCGGCGTCCGCGTCGTCCTGCATGAAATGCGTCCGCAGCGGATGACCGAGGCGCACCGCACCGACGGCTGCGCCGAGCTGGTCTGCTCGAACTCGTTCCGCTCCGATGACGCCGCCAACAATGCGGTCGGGCTGCTGCACGCCGAGATGCGGCGGCTGGGCTCGCTGATCATGCGGTCGGCCGACGCCAACCAGGTGCCCGCCGGCGGCGCGCTGGCGGTCGATCGCGACGGCTTCTCGGCGGCCGTGACAAAAGCTCTGCACGAGCATCCGAACATCGAGCTCAGCCGCGAGGAAGTCGCCGGCCTGCCGCCGGCCGACTGGAGCAACGTGATCGTCGCGACCGGTCCCCTCACCTCGGCGCCGCTTGCCGATGCGATCCGGCAGCTGACTGACGAGAGCGCGCTGGCGTTCTTCGATGCGATCGCGCCGATCGTGCACAGGGATTCCATCGACATGTCGGTGGCCTGGTTCCAGTCGCGCTACGACAAGGTCGGGCCCGGCGGCACCGGCGCCGACTACATCAACTGCCCGATGACGAAGGAGCAGTACGACGCCTTCGTTGCGGCGCTGCGCGAGGGCGAGAAGGTCGACTTCAAGGAGTGGGAGACCAACACGCCCTATTTCGACGGCTGTCTGCCGGTCGAGGTGATGGCCGAGCGCGGGCACGAGACGCTGCGCCACGGGCCGATGAAGCCGGTCGGGCTCACCAACCCGCACAATCCGACGGTGAAGCCGTATGCGATCGTCCAGCTGCGGCAGGACAACAAGCTCGGCACGCTCTACAACATCGTCGGCTTCCAGACCAAGCTGAAGCATGGCGCGCAGCAGCGCGTGTTCCGCACCATTCCCGGCCTCGAGCAGGCCGAGTTCGCCCGCCTCGGCGGCCTGCATCGCAACACCTTCCTCAACTCGCCAAAACTGCTCGACGCCCAGTTGCGCCTGCGCGCCCAGCCGCGGCTGCGTTTTGCAGGACAGATGACCGGCTGCGAGGGCTATGTGGAGTCGGCGAGCGTCGGCCTCATCGCCGGCCTCTGCGCCGCCGCCGACGCGCGTGGCGCCTCGCTGACGCCACCGCCGGCCACCACCGCGCTCGGCGCACTGCTCGGCCACATCACCGGCGGGCATATCGAGACGATCGAGCAAGGTCCGCGCTCGTTCCAGCCGATGAACATCAATTTCGGCCTGTTCCCGCCGCTCGCCAGTCCGCCGACGAAGAAGCCGGACGGCTCGCGGCTGCGCGGCAACGAGAAGACGGTCGCCAAGAAGCAGGCGATCAGCGCCCGCGCGCTTGCCGATCTCGATCACTGGATCGCAGAGCACCTGCGCGTAGCGGCGGCGGCCTGATCATCATGAGCCTGCCGAAAGACGACGCGGCCACCCTGTCGGCGCGATGGAGCCAGGGCGTGCTGCTCAAGCGCGACGTGTTCTCGACCGTCGAGCGCGGCCGCTTCCGCAGCGCTGACGGCGAGGTCGAGGGCGTGCTGCGCCGGCTCGACCAGGTGCCGTTCTGGTCGTTCGGCCTTGCGCTGCATCTGTTCTGGCGCGAGCGCCGCGCGCTGGCGCTGGCGCGCGATCTCGACGTCGGCCCAAAACTGCTGTGGGCCGGCCGGCGCGCGCTGGTGCGCGGCTTCATCGACGGCGTGGCGCTGCATCTGGCCAAGCCGCACGGTGACCTCGCCTACTTCCGCTCGGCCAAGGCCGCGCTGCGCAAGCTGCATCGCGCCGGCATCTGCCACAACGACCTCGCCAAGGAACAAAACTGGCTGGTCGGCCGCGACGGCCGCGCCTATCTCACCGACTTCCAGCTCGCCGCCTGCTTCAAGACCCGCAGCCGGCTGTTCCGTATTGCAGCCTATGAGGATCTGCGCCATCTGCTGAAGCACAAGCGCAGCTACGCGCCGGAGGCGCTGACGCCGAAAGAGCGCAAGGTGCTGGCGCGAAAGTCGCCGTTCGCCAGCATCTGGCTGAAGACCGGCAAGAAGGTCTATCAGGCGATCACCCGCGGCATCTTCAATTTCACCGACCGCGAAGGCGGCGGCCGGCGGCTGGTCAACGACGCGCCGGTTCTGGTCGACCTGATCCGCCGCAATCCCGAGGTGCGCGACACCGCGATCGTGGCGTTTGCCGACCGCCGTGTCGGCGTCGGCCTCTATGCCTTCGTCGAGGCGGATCAGTCCGCGCTGGAGAAGACGCTGCGCAGTGAGCTCGCCGCGGCGAAGGGCGTCAAGCCGCCCGAACATATCCAGGTCGTGCACGCGCTGCCGCGCGACGCCGCCGGCAAGCCGCGCACCGAAATCCTGCAGCTCGTCGCGATGAACCAGGTCGATCTGATCGAGCCGATGATGCGCAGCGATGCCGACCGTGAATTCCTCAAGGACATTCTCGAGCAACGCAAGAACCTGCGCGACCGCTTCAACTTCGAAGTGGCCGAGATGGACCAAGCGTCAGCCAAGAGAGAGGCGTCGTAGAGAGGCCTCGTAGGCCTCGACAAACGCGGCGCGAAGCCCCACTCTTGCAGTGGCAGCGCGCGCTCAAGGAACAAGTTTGATGCCACTCACACGTGGCCGTATCGGGGGTTATGATTCCGAGCGGATGGCGTTCGGATTCACCATGATGAACGGCGATCAGGAAATCGAATGCCAGATCAGCGACGCCGCGATGGATGAACTGGCCGGCACGCGGGGCACGCCGAGCATGGCGCGCCAGGCGCAGTTCGTCGCGCTGCGCGACATGATTGAGCAAATCGCGTCCGGCATCCACGACAGCGCCCCGCCGGTCAAGGGCGCGACGATCCGGATCTTCACCAAGCACATCCCCAAGCAAGAAAGTTAACCGCCGAACTCCCGCGTGCGGGCGGCGCGCCACAGCGTCCAAAGAATGCGCAGGCGCGACGCCGGCCTTGCCAGGAACGGATCGCTGTCGGCCCGCGCCATCAGCTTCAGCTCGCGCCTGACATGCGCCAGCGGCAGGAACACCGGCCGCACCTCGCGTGGAACATCCGCCAGCAGCGCCAGCGCAGTCGCAAGATGGGTCTGCGCTTCGCTTGCGAGCTGGTCGACCGCGGCACGGATGTTCGGGGTCAGCTTGCCTGCAAATACCTCCTCCTTGCTGCTGCCGTGCTGCTGCAAGAACTGCTGCGGCAGGAACAGCTGCTGCCGCGCGGCGTCCCGCGCCAGCCTGGTGATCACCTGCGTCATGCCCTGGGCAAGGCCGGCATGGCGCGCCACGTGTTCGATCGCCTCCGACGGTCGCACTATCACGCGCGCGGCGAGCGAGAACAGCGCCGACGCGGTGGCGTCGAGATAGCCCTCGAGCGCGGCCAGCGACGGCATCGGATCGTTGTAGAGATCGAACTGGTGCTCCTCGACCAGGCGCGACAGCGGCGAGACCGGCAGGCGGTGGTTGCGGATGGTGTGCAGCAATTCGGCCGCTACCGGATTGCCTTCGACGCCGCCATGCCCGCTGCCGGCCAGCATGTCGGTCCACCATTGCAGCCTGATCTCGCCGGGCAGCGGCTGGCTCACCTGCTCGTGCACGCGCGAAATCTCGGCGTTGAAGGCGTAGATCGACAGCAGCGCGCGGCGTTCCGGACCCGGCACGAACAAGGTCGAGGCGTAGCGCACGAAATCATGGGTCTTCACAAGATCGGCGCAGAAGGCCGCGCCGTCCTTTGGCGTTTCCTTGGGTGTGTCGCTGGGCGCTTCCGTCGCGCTCATGGCACCGCGATCAGCGCCGCCGCGACGCGCCGCCGCTCGCCCAGCATGACGTTGTAGGTGCGGATCGCCGGGCCGGTCTGCATGGCATCGAGCACCACCCGGACCGCGCGCAGGGCCTCACGCAGGCCTTTGGACGGCACCCAGACCTCGTTGCCGGTGCCGACGATCAGCGTGTCGATCGCGTTCGCGGCCGCGAACACCTTCTGCAGCGAATATTCGTCGATCTGCTGCGGGCTGGTCACCGGCCAGGCCCAGATCGCGTCGGGCAGGCACAAGAGCGAGCCGCGATGCGACATGTCGGCGAACGCGAAGCCGCCCTTGCCGTAGGCCTCGATCGGCGCCGACCTCGGAAGATGGGGAGCGTCCGAGGAGTTGCTCATGACCGGCTACTTCTTGGCTGCCGCGCCCGGCTTCTTTTCCGCCGCTTCCGGCGCTTCGCCGCGCGTACTGTGAACGCCGAGATAGATCAGGATCGGCGCCGCGATGAAGATCGAGGTGTAGGTGCCGACCAGCACCACACCGAACATCATCACCGCGGTGAAGCTGTGGATCGCCTGGCCGCCGAACAGCAGCAGCGCGAGCAGCGCCAGGGTCACGGTGACGTGGGTGATGATCGAGCGCGATAGCGTCGAGTTGATCGATTCGTTGAGCAGCTGCGGCATCGGCATCTTCTTGTAGCGGCGCAGCATCTCGCGGATACGGTCGTAGATGACGACGGTGTCGTTGAGCGAGTAGCCGAGAATGGTCAAGAGCGCCGCGATGCTGGTGAGGTCGAAGTCGACCTGGCTGATCGACATGAAGCCGATCGTGAGCACGATGTCGTGCACGTTGGCGATCATGGCACCGAGTGCGAACTGCCACTCGAAGCGGAACCAGAGATAGATCAGGATGCCGACGATCGCGAGCATCAGGCCGAGCATGCCGAACGCGAGCAATTCGCCGGAGACGCGCGGTCCCACCACCTCGACGCGGCGGTACTCGACGGACTCGCCGAGCGCACCACGGACCTTGCCGACGGCTTCCTGCTGCGCCTTGTCGCCGCCCGGCTGCTCGGCGACGCGGATCAGCACCTCGGCCGGGCCGCCGAACTGCTGCAGCTGCACTTCGCCGAGGCCGAGACCGTTAAGGCTCGTGCGCATCGCCGCGATATCGGCGGTGCCAGACTTGGCACGCACCTCGAGCAGCGTGCCGCCCTTGAAGTCGATGCCGAAGTTCAGGCCATGGGTGAAGAACAGCGTGATCGCCAGGATCGACAGCGCGGCCGAAACCGGAAAGCTGATGCGGCGGAAGCGCGTGAAGTCGAAATGCGTATCATCGGGCACGATGCGCAGCGACGGCATCAGGCCGAGCGCCGCGACCACCGTCAGAACGACGATCAGAATGCCAAGGCCGATCAGAACGTAATGAGTCACGACAGGCCTCTCAGATCGGCACGGTTTGCGGCCGCTTCCAGCGCACCCACGTGGCGACGATCAGGCGCGTCATCGTGAAGGCGGTGAACACCGTGGTAATGATGCCGATGCCGAGCGTCACGGCGAAGCCGCGCACCGGTCCGGTGCCGATGTAGAACAGCACCGCGGCAGCGATGAAGGTGGTGATGTTGGAGTCGAGAATGGTGGCCAGCGCCCGGGTGAAGCCGGCGTCGATCGCCGAGATCGCGTTGCGGCCGCCGCGCAGCTCCTCGCGGATGCGCTCGTAGATCAGCACGTTGGAGTCGACCGCGATACCGACGGTCAGCACGATGCCGGCGATGCCGGGCAGCGTCAGCGTGGCGTTGAGCAGCGACAGCAGGCCGAAGATCATCGCGACGTTGATGGTCACGGCAATGTTGGCGAACACGCCGAACAGGCGGTAAGTCACCAGCATGAACACGATGACCAGGATCGAGCCGACATAGGCGGCAAGTTCGCCCTTTTCGATCGAGTCCTGGCCGAGGCCGGGACCGACCGTGCGCTCCTCGACCACCGTCAGCGGCGCGGGCAGCGCGCCGGCGCGCAGCAGCACCGCGAGGTCGTTTGCTGACTGCACAGTGAAGTTGCCGGAAATCTGGCCCTGTCCGCCGGTGATCGGCTCGCGGATGACCGGCGCCGAGATCACCTCGTTGTCCAGCACGATCGCGAACGGCAGGCCGACATTCTCCGACGTCGCCTGGGCGAATTTACGCGCGCCGGTCGTGTTGAACTTGAAGCTGACGATCGGCTCGCCGGTGCGCTGATCGAAGCCCGGCTGGGCATCGGTCAGCTCGCCGCCGGAGACCAGCACCTGCTTCTTGACGACATACGGCACCTTCGGCGACGACGTGCTCATCAAGAGTTCGGAGTCCGGCGGCACCCGGCCCTGCTGGGCCTGATCCGGCGACACCGAGGTGTCGACCATGCGGAATTCCATCTTCGCGGTCTTGCCGAGCAGTTCCTTCAAGCGCGTCGGATCCTGGAGGCCGGGCACCTGCACCAGAATGCGGTCGGTGCCTTGGCGCTGGATCACCGGCTCCACGGTGCCGAGCTCGTTGACGCGGCGCTCGACGATCTGGATCGACTGTTCGATGGTACGGCGCAGCAATTCGGTGATCG
Source organism: Bradyrhizobium sp. CCBAU 51753 (assembly GCF_015291565.1). NCBI lineage: Bacteria > Pseudomonadati > Pseudomonadota > Alphaproteobacteria > Hyphomicrobiales > Nitrobacteraceae > Bradyrhizobium > Bradyrhizobium sp. CCBAU 51753. Next base: position 4,998,920 of record NZ_CP030037.1, read on the forward strand.
CAGCCTGCGGCACGGTGAACTTGATCAGCCCGGCCCCGGCGTCGGTGACCTCCATGCTGCGCTGGCCGTTCGATCCGAGCAGGCCGCCGAGGGGCTGCGACAGCTCGCGAAGCTTGCTCAGCGCGGTCGGCAGATCGCTCTCCTTGGAAATGCGCACCTCGACCGCATCGTTGCGGACGGCAAGGCCGGTGTACAGGATGCGGTTCTCGCGCACCACCTTCTGCACGTCACCGCGGATCTGGTCGAGCTTTTGCTTCCTGACGTAATTGGCGTCGACCTCGAGCAGCAGATACGAGCCGCCCTGCAGGTCGAGGCCGAGCACCAGGCGGCGCTGCGCCCAGGCCGGCCAGCTCTTGACCTGCGCCTCGGGGAAGAAATTGGGCACGGCGCACAGACAGACCACCAGCGCTGTCAGAACGATCGCCAGCGCCTTCCACCGCGTGAAATACAACATCGAGTTGACCTGTCAGATTCCAGTGAGGCGGCGCGCGATCAGCTCGCGGACGCCTCGTCCTTGGCTTCGCCCTTCGCCGGCTCGCCCTTGGCGCGCACGCCCGAGATCATCTGGCGCATCTGCCGCACGCGGACGCCGTCCGAAATCTCGAACTCGACCTGGTCGTCATCGACCACCTTGGTGACCTTGCCGACCAGGCCGCCGGAGGTCACGATGGTGTCGCCACGGCGGATGTTCTTCACGAGATCGGCGTGATCGCGCACCTTCTTCTGCTGCGGACGCAGAATCAGGAAGTACATGATGACGAAGATCAGCGCGAATGGCAGCAGCGACATCAACATGCTGTTGGCATCACCACCGGCTCCAGCCTGAGCAAACGCAGGAGTAATCAGCATTCGGACGATCCTCGGATAAGACGGGAAAGGACCGGCATCGCCCTCCAGACCCTAAGTCCCTGGGCGGTATGGCGGTCCGGACAAATTCGCGCGGACTATAGCGGCCGCGGTCCCAATTGCAACGTTAACAGCCTTCCATTTAGGCCGCTTGCGGGAGCGGCGCCAGCCCGATAAGGCTGCGCCGTCAGGAACTGGAAAAATGCCGAAAAAAGCCAACAAAACAGCCAGCAAAACCACGTCCAAAGCCGCCGCCAGGACGCCGGTAAAAGCCGCGACAAAACGCCCGGAAACGGCCTTCGATGGCACGACCGCCGAGCGGATTGCCACGGCCCTTGAGAGCATCGCCATCCTGCTCGCGGCCGCCTCCCCGGAGCTCGAGCCGGAGCTGGGCGAGCCGTTCGCCGACGCGGACGCCTTCGTCTGGCATCCCGATGGCCGCCTCACCCCGGTGCCGCGCGTCAGCCGCGTCGAGATCGGCCTGCTCAAGGGCGTCGACCGGATGCGCGACATCCTGATGGAGAACACCGAGCGCTTCGCCAACGGCTTTCCCGCCAACAACGCGCTGCTCTGGGGCGCGCGCGGCATGGGCAAGTCGTCGCTGGTGAAGGCCGCGCATGCCAGCCTCAACCTCGACCGCAAGCCGGCCGACCGGCTGAAGCTGATCGAGATCCACCGCGAGGACATCGAGAGCCTGCCCGGCCTGATGGAGCTTTTGCGCTCTTCGTCGTTCCGCTTCATCGTGTTCTGCGACGACCTCTCCTTCGACGGCAACGACGCCTCCTACAAGTCGCTGAAGGCGGTGCTGGAAGGCGGCATCGAGGGCCGTCCCGACAACGTCATCCTGTACGCGACCTCGAATCGGCGGCACCTGCTCGCGCGCGAGATGATCGAGAACGAACGCTCGACCGCGATCAATCCGGGCGAAGCGGTCGAGGAGAAGGTGTCGCTGTCCGACCGGTTCGGCCTCTGGCTCGGCTTCCACCGCTGCAGCCAGGACGAGTATCTCGCCATGGTGAAGGGCTATTGCGACCACTTCGGCATCAGGATCGCCGACGACGAGCTGGAGCGCGAGGCGCTGGAATGGTCGACCACCCGCGGCTCGCGCTCCGGCCGCGTCGCCTGGCAGTTCACCCAGGAATTGGCGGGACGGCTGGGCGTGCGGCTGAGCGTGAAGTAGCCGCGGATTTTTCAACGCACGCCGCTGTCGTCCCCCGGCTTGACCGGGGGACCCAGTACGCCGCGGCCTCTCGATCAATCACCACTGTCTCTGGAATACTGGATCGCCCGGTGAAGGCCGGGCGATGACAGCATCAGTGGCGCTGCAGCCGGGCGACGACAGTATGAGTGGTGCGAGCAAAACAAAACGGGGGAGGCTTGCGCCACCCCCGTTGTCTTTGTCGTGAGCTTTGGAAGTCCGGCGCGTGGCTTACGCGCCGTTGAGGAACTGGAGCGGGTCGACCGGCGACGAGCCCTTGCGGATCTCGAAGTGCAGCTGCGGCGAGCCCACCTCGCCCGACTGACCGGACTTGGCGATCACCTGACCGCGCTTGATGGTATCGCCACGCTTCACCATGATCTCGCTGGCATGGGCGTAGGCGGTGACGTAGCCGTTGGAATGGCGGACCAGCACGAGGTTGCCGTAACCCTTCAGCTCGTTGCCCGAATAGGCGACGACGCCGTCTTCGGCGGCCTTCACCGGCGTGCCCTCGGGCACCGCGACGTTGATGCCGTCATTGACCTTGCCGTTGGTCTTGGAGCCGTAGGCGGTGATGACCTTGCCGCGCACCGGCCAGCGGAAGGTCGGCAATGCGCCGGTCGCCTCGCTGGACTTGGTGACAACAGGCGTTTCCGCAGCGGCAGGCGGCGCTTCGACATTTGCGGTCGGCTGCGCCAGCCGTGCGCTTTGCTGCGGCAGCGCGGTCGCGACCACCTTCGGGGCGCCGAGGGCCGGTGCCGGCGCAGCGGCAACCGGCGCAGCCGCAACGACGGGGGCCGCGGGTGCAACCGCGGTGGTCTTGGCGCCGGGCACGACCAGCTTCATGCCCGGGCTAAGCCGGGCCGACGCGTCGAAATTGTTGGCGCGGGCGAGCTCGGCGACCGGGATGTGGTGCTGGCGGGCGATGCTGTGCAGCGTGTCGCCGCGGTTGACATAGTGGACGCCGGCAGGCGCCGCGGCCACCGCAACCGGCTTGGCGGCGGGGGCAACAGGCGCGGCAGCGGTTGCGCCCGGGCGCGGAATGATCAGCTGCTGGCCGGGCGACAGCGCGCGCGGACCCTTGTAGCCGTTGGCGCGCAGGATCTCGGCGCTCGAGACGTTGTAGCGCTTCGCCAGCACCTCCAGCGTATCGCTGGTGCCGACGATGATGGTGGTGCCGTTACCGTGCCCGGCATGGGCCGCCGCGACCGAACGCGGCACGGTGCCGGTGGATTCGATCTGCGGACGCGCCGGGGGCGGCGTGTAGGACGAAAGCCCGCGCCCTCCTCCGGAAACGCCAGTGCCACCACCGGCCACCGGATAGGACTGCGGCGCCGCCGCGACCGGCGGCGGCAAGGGCTGCGACTGGTACTGCGAGTATTGCGGCGACTGCGGCCTCGAATATTGCGGCAGCTCGCGCGGCGGTTGCTGCTGCTGCACCGCGCCGGTCGGCTGCGGATCGAAGGCGAACGGATTTTGCGAGTATGAGTTTTGCGAGAAGCGCGACGACATGTCGGCGCTGCAACCGGCAAAAGCCACGGACATCAGCGCCAGCACCGCGACCTGCGGCACGCGACGCGAGCGAAGCAACTCGACAACCCCAGACATGGTTACTCACTCGTACGCAACAAAAGACTGTTTTGAGTAAACACGTACCGAGTAAACAACCGCTTAAGCCGGCGAATAAGGCGTTGGCGGCAAGCGGCAATCCGCCGTTTCTAGAGCTCGCGCGCAATTCCCGGCAGCGCCGGCACAAAGCGCACGTCGACCAATTCCTTGCGGTCGAAGCCGGTCGCGGTCCGAACCATCCGGACCAGGGTCTGGGTGCCCTGATGCGGCCCGACCGGGGCGATCAGGATGCCGCCCACCTCCAGCCGTTCCGCGAGCTTGTCGGGGACCTGCTCCATCGCCGCAGTGACGATGATGCGGTCGAAATCGCCGGCGCCGGCCGGGACGTCAAATCCGTCGCCGAGCAGCACCTCGACGTTGTAGTAGCCGAGCTTCTCCAGCCGCTGGCGGGCGCCGTCGGCCAGGGTGCGGTAACGCTCGATGGTCAGCACCTGCTTGCACAGCCGGGACAGGATGGCCGCCTGGTAGCCCGATCCGGTGCCGATCTCCAGCACACGGTGGGTCTTCTGCAGTTGCAGTTGCTCGGTCATGTAGGCCACGACAAACGGCTGGCTGATGGTCTGGCCGCAGGCGATCGCAAGCGCGCTGTCGCGATAGGCATCGTCGCGGTCGCGCGCCTCGACGAAGACTTCGCGCGGCACCTCTTCCATGGCCCGCAGCACCGCCTGGTCGCTGATCCCACGCCGCCGCAGGGTGAGCTGAAACATCATCTTCTCGGGCGGGTCTAAGGTCACGGCCATGCTCGTCAACGTCGCGGGGTGGCAATGCGGCCCGCTCTAGATGCCATCGAAATTCGAAATGCCGCGTTAAGGAAAACTTTCCCGTCGCCGCTGTTCCGGATCAGGAACCTGCTCCCGATCTCCGGTTGGCATCGCGGTGACTGCTCCCCATATGGAGCCGCAGTGACGCGCGATGAAGCCCCGGTATGACTGAGACCGGGCAGTTCGAGTGAAGACGTCCCGGCCACCAGTGCCGAGCCTCTTCCAACGCGCTCGACAAGGCCAACAACGCCATAGAACGATTCGCGGTTGCGCGCTGCAAAATGCGGCAATTCCCGAACGTTTGCATTGCGCCCCTTGATGTTATTTGCGAGCTTGGTTCTGCGACGGGCAAGGATTCCATCATGACAGCGACACGGCCGGCGGGCTGTTCAGTTTTCCTCGTTGAGGACGAGGTCATGATCCGGATGATGGTCGCCGATATGCTGGAAGAACTCGGCCATAGCGTTGCAGCCGAGGCTGGCGAGATCGGCGAAGCCGTCAAGCTTGCGCAATCCACCGAATTCGACCTCGCGATCCTCGACGTCAACGTCAACGGCAAGGTGATCACCCCGGTCGCGGAGCTGATCAACGCCCGCAACCGCCCCTTCATTTTCGCGACCGGCTATGGCTCGTCCGGCCTGCCGCCGGAATATCGCGACCGCCCGGCGCTGCAAAAGCCCTTCCAGCTGGAGACGTTGGCGCAGGTGATCTTCAACGCCATGAAGGGCGCACCGGTCTAGCCGTAAATTCGGAGCCGTAGCCCGGATGAGCGAAGCGACATCCGGGACAATCCATCCGCGGAGACAGCGGCCCCGGATATCGCTGCGCTCATTCGGGCTACTGCATCCAGGCTACAAGATCACTTCAACGTCGCGGCCAGCGCTTCAGAAAACGCCTCATCGGTGCGGTCGAGCCGCAGCGGCGTCACCGAGACGTAGCGCGCGGCGAGCGCGGCCAGATCGGTGCCTTCGGCCGGCGTATCCATCATCGCGGCGCGCTCGAACCCGATCCAGAAATACGGATTGCCGCGCCCGTCGTGACGGCGGTCGATCTTCAGAAAACCCTGATTGCGCTTGCCCTGCCGCGTGATCCGGATGCCCTTGACGTCATCGGGCATGCAGGACGGGAAGTTGACGTTGACGACGGTATTTCTGGGGACGCCGGCGTCGATGACCTTGCGGATGATGTCGGGTCCGAATTTCAGCGCCGTCTCCCACAGCGGCGCGTTGCGTGTGTCGATGGAAAACTCCTGCGACAGCGCGAACGACGGAAAGCCCAGAATGGTGCCTTCCAGCGCGCCGGCGATGGTGCCGGAATAGACCACGTCCTCGGCAACGTTGCGGCCCTTGTTGACGCCGCTCAGCACCAGATCGGGCAGCTTGTCGCCGAGAATGTGGCGCGCGCCCATGATCACACAGTCGGTCGGCGTGCCGCGCACCGCGAAATGACGCGGACTGACTTCGCGCAGGCGCAGCGGATCGTTCAGCGACAGCGAGTGCGAGACGCCGGACTGATCGAGCTCGGGCGCGACGATCCAGACGTCATCGGACAAGGCCCGCGCGATCTGCTCGACCACTTGCAGGCCGGGCGCGTGGATGCCGTCGTCATTGGTGCAGAGAATTCGCATCCGTCAACGTGCCTTTTTGTTCTGATTCGACGCGGGTTTCTTCAACCTGACGGCCGTCTTAACCGGCTAGGGCCGCGGAGGCAAACCCGGTGAAATCCAGCGCGCGCGCCAGGGGCTGACAAACCGGGCGCTGCCGGCGATTTTCCGGCTGAACACCGGCAAAATCGGCTTGGGCGGCCCCGACGGCCGAACGATCCGGATCGGAATCGGCACCGGTCTGCGCGAGTTGGCTTCGGCCGCTGCGGTTTGGGGCTGTTCGGACTTCGGAGGTTCAGCCTGCCGCGGCTCGGGCTGCGACGGCTCAGGCTTGGACGGCTCGATCTTGGGTGGATCGGCCTTGAGCGGATCGGCCTTGGAAGGTTCGGCCTTGGGCGGCTCGAGCCCGACCTGCGCAAACGGGCGAAGCGTGAGCTTGTGCAATTTGGCGGGCTCAGACTCGGCGGGCTCAGACTCGGCCGCCTCAGGCTTCGGCAACTCGGGCTTCGGCGGCTCGGGCTTGGCCTGCACGATCGGGCGAAGCTCGGCGTTGGCAGGTTCGGGCTTTAAAGCATGCGCAGGTTCAGACGTGGCACGCTCAGGCTTCGCAAGTTCCGGCTTGGAAAGCTCCGGCTCCAGAGATTCCGACGTGGGATTGGACCGCTCCGCCTCAGGCGGCGCGGCGACGGGCGCATCCGCCGGCTGCGCGGCTGGCGCTGAAGCCGCCGACCTCGCTTTCAGCTTGGCGAGCAGCTCCTCAAGCGAAGGCCCCGCTGGCAGCTCGGCCGGCGCCCGCGTCACGGGCGGTGCGGCGGGCGGCATCGGCGCAACGGCTGGCGCGACCGCCGGTTGATAATCGGCCGGCGCCGTATGGGCGAATTTGCCGCGCGCAACCTCGACCGCCTTGTCGAAGTCGGCGCGGTTGATCCAGGCCTTCGACTGCATCGCCTCGATCACGCCGGGCTCCCAGAGCCGCGCGACCTCGATGTCGTAATAGCCCATCTGCTTCTGATTGATCAGCTGCAGCCCGTGGCCGGTCACGGCCCATTGGCGACCAAGCCAGTGGATGTCACGGTGCAGTGGCATCACACTGGCTCCCCCTTACATGCCGTGCTCGATGACCTTGAGCCCGCCCATATAGGGCTGCAGCACATCGGGCACCGCGATTGAACCATCCTGCTGCTGATAGGTCTCCATCACAGCGATCAGCGCGCGTCCGACCGCCGTGCCGGAACCATTCAGCGTATGCACGAAGCGTGGCTTACCGTCGGGACCACGATAGCGCGCGTCCATGCGGCGGGCCTGGAAGTCGCCGCACACCGAGCAGCTCGAGATCTCGCGATAGGCGCCGCCATCGCCCTGCCCCGGCATCCACACCTCGATGTCGTAGGTTTTTTGCGCCGAGAATCCCATATCGCCGGCGCACAGCGTCATCACGCGGTAGTGCAGGTCGAGACGGCGCAGCACCTCCTCGGCGCAGGCCAGCATGCGCTCGAGCTCGTCCTTGCTGGCTTCCGGCGTCGTGATCGACACCAGCTCGACTTTTGTAAATTGATGCTGTCGGATCATGCCGCGGGTGTCACGCCCTGCCGCACCTGCCTCGGCGCGAAAGCACGGCGTCAGCGCGGTGAGCCGCATCGGCAGCTCTTTCTCGTCGAGGATGGATTCGCGCGCGAGGTTGGTGAGCGAGACCTCGGCGGTCGGGATCAGCCAAAGTCCGATTTCCTTCTCGAACGCAACGTTCGGTGCCCCCTCGCTCAAATCCACCTTTTGTCCTAGCCAAGGCTCCACTTTTGTTTGAGCGAATTTGAGGAAGGCCTCCTTCAGTTCCTTCTTAGTCCCCTGAAATCCCTCAAGAGCGATTTTCTTTTCGAATTCACGGGTGGCCTCGCGAACAATTGGCCTAATATCGTCGATGTCGGCCAATCGAGACGTTCCAAACTGGTCGTCCCTAAACTTAGGCAACTGGCCCGTTCCAAACATCGCTTCGTCGCGCACCAAGAGCGGCGGATTGATCTCGGTATAGCCGTGCTCGCCGGTGTGCAGATCGAGCATGAACTGCCCGATCGCGCGCTCGAGACGCGCGAGCCCCTTTTTCAGCACCACGAAGCGCGCGCCGGACAGTTTCGCGGCGGCCTCGAAATCCATGTCGCCGAGCGCGGCGCCGAGATCGTCGTGCAGCTTCGGCGCAAAGCCGTAGTCGCGCTGTTTGCCGAACACATGGTGCTGGACGTTGCCGTGCTCGTCGGCGCCGTCGGGGACCTCGTCGAGCGGCAGGTTGGGAATCGAGGACAGCTCCCGGGTCAGTTCCTCGTCGGCCGTCTTCGCCGCAATCTCGAGCTCCGGCATCGTGGTCTTGAGCTCGGCGACCTCGGCCATCAGCTTGGCGGCGCGCGCCTCGTCCTTGGCCTTCTTGGCGTCGCCGATCTCCTTCGAGGCCGCGTTGCGGCGCGCCTGGGCCTGCTCGGACGCCAGGATCGCGGCCCGGCGCTTCTCGTCGATCGCCAGCAGCGACGGCGACAGCGCCCCGAGACCGCGGCGCTTCAGGCCGGCGTCGAAGGCGGTCGGGTTGTCGCGGATCGCTTTGATATCGTGCATGGCGGGACTTTCAGGATCGTGCCTTGAGGGCCGTTTCCAGTACCCGAAATGGGGCGAATTTGGAACAGCGAAGACGGGTTACTCGGCCGGATTGGTCGCCGACCCCGACGAGGCGGCCGTGGTCGTGGCCTTCTTCTCCACCATCCGCACCGCGATGATGGCGCCCTCATAGAGCGCAAGCAGCGGGATCGCCAGCGAGGCCTGGCTCAGCACGTCGGGCGGCGTCAGGACGGCCGCGATGATGAAGGCGATGACGATGAAATAGCGCCGCTTCTCGCGCAGCATTTTTGACGTAACGATGCCGATGCGGCCGAGCAGCGTCAGGATCACCGGCAGCTGGAAGGCGATGCCGAAGGCGAAGATCAGCGACATCATCAGCGAGAGATACTCGCCGACCTTGGGCAGCAGCTGGATCTGCGCGGTCTCCGCGCCGCCGGCCTGCTGCATGCCGAGCGAGAACCGCACCAGCATCGGCAGCACCACGAAATAGACCAGCGCGGCGCCCATCACGAAGAACCCCGGGGTGGCGATCAGATACGGCAGGAAGGCGTTGCGCTCGTGACGGTAGAGGCCCGGCGCCACGAACTTGTAGATCTGGGTCGCGACGATCGGAAACGAGATGAAGCCGGCGCCGAACAGCGCGAGCTTGAGCTGGGTGATGAAATACTCCAGCAACGCGGTGTAGATGAACTTCGAGTTCTCCGGCCCCGCGATCCAGACGAACGGCCACACCAGCACGTTGTAGATCTGCTTGGCGAAGAAGAAGCAGAAGATGAAGGCCACTCCGAAGCCGAGCAGCGCCTTGATCAGCCGCGAGCGCAGCTCGATCAAATGGTCCATCAGGGGGGCCTTGCTGGCCTCGATATCTTCGGCGCTCATGACGCTTTGGCGTCCTTGAACACGTGGGGCTCGGCCGGCGCCGCATCATGCGGCTCGGGCTTGACCTCATTGCTGATCGCGAGCGGCTCACCCGCCGCCGCGTGGGTCTCTGCCTCGACGAAGGTCTCGGGCGTCGGCGCGGCCGGCGTCGTTGGTGCCAACGGATCGGTTGACGTCACCGGAGCGTCACTTGACGTCACCGGCGCGTCGATCGCGGACGCCACCTGGGCATCGACCGGCTTGTCGATCTGCAGGGCGTCGCTGACGTCCTTCTGCAGCGAGGTCATGACGTTGCCGCTGGTGATCCCGGTGGCGGCTTCCTTGACCTCGTCAAAGCTCTTCTTGAGGTCGGCCATTTCAGCCTCGCGCATGGCCTCCTGGAACTGGCCCTGGAATTCGGCGGCCATCTTGCGCGCCTTGCCCATCCATTGCCCGACCATGCGCAGCACGCCCGGCAGCTCTTTCGGGCCGATGGCGATCAGCGCGACGACCGCGATGACGACCAGTTCACTCCACCCGATGTCGAACATGAATGCTTCCGCCTAAGCGCGCCACTGACGACCCCATCTGCCTTAACAGGATTTGGGGCGGCCGGCGCCTTTCTCAATCGGCGTCCATAGCGCTTTCACGCGGCGGCGTCACCGTTTCGCGCAACAAAAAACGTCGAAATATCGGTTCGGGACAAGGGCCTTAGACGGCCTTGCTGCCGACGTCCTGGCGCGCCGCGGTCGGCGCCGCATTGTGATCGATGGCCTTGGCGGGCTCGGTCTTCTCGGCGACCTTGTCGTCGTCCTGCATGCCCTTCTTGAAGGCCTTGATGCCCTGGGCGACGTCACCCATCAGGTCCGAAATCTTGCCGCGTCCGAACAGCAGCAGGACCACTGCGATCACGACGATCCAGTGCCAAATGCTAAGCGAACCCATCCTGCAACCCTCCAGAAATGGCCGGCATTGCCGACCTGAGCTTTGCCCGGAAGGTAGGCCCGCGGGGTGTCAAAAACAAGGACTTCAGCCGCGGCAAATCGCTGTCGCGGCTACGTAATATTGCTAGGCTTAACCGGGAATATTCCGGGCTATTCGCCCTTCTCCTCGGCCTCATCGCCGTGGTCACCGGCACGGGCTTCATGCTCCGTGGAATCCGGTGCGGCCGCTTCAGCTTCGGTCGCTTCCGGTGCGGTCGCTTCCGCCTCGGGTGCGGCTTTAGCCTCCGGCTCAGCCGACGGCGCGAGCAGCAGTTCCAGCGTGTCGCCGGGCTCGAGCGGTTCCTCATCCTCGCGCAAGGTCACATCGTCGGACGGCGACGGAACGCTGAAGCCGGTCGGCAGGCGGGAATCCAGCAGACCCGTTCCCTTCAGCTCCTCGAGCCCCGGCAGGTCGCCGAGCGCCTCGAGGCTGAATTGCGAGAGGAACGCGTCGGTGGTTCCGAAGGTCAGCGGACGGCCCGGCGTCTTGCGGCGGCCGCGCGGCCGGATCCAGCCGGTCTCCAGCAGCACGTCGATCGTTCCCTTGGACGTCACGACGCCGCGGATCTCCTCGATCTCGGCGCGGGTCACCGGCTGGTGGTAGGCGATGATCGCCAGCACCTCGATCGCGGCACGCGACAGTTTTCGCGTTTCGGTGCTTTCGCGCGTCATCAGCCACGACAGGTCGCCGGCGGTGCGGAACGTCCACTTGTTGGCCACGCGCACCAGATTGACGCCGCGCGGTGCATACTCGGCCTGCAGCTGCGCCAGCGCCTTCTTGATGTCGACGCCGTCGGGCATCCGCTTTGCCAGCGTCGCCTGGTCGATCGGTTCGCTCGATGCAAACAGCAGGGCTTCCAGGAGCCGCAATTCCTCAGGACGCGCCATATGATCCACCGGAGAAACCTCCTCCTCGGGCTCGTCCATGCGCACTTCCGCCAAGCTTGCCATCGGCTTGCTCTCCTTCTTCCACTTACTCAACCGACAGGTCCGGCGCAGCCATTGCGGCCTGCGCGGGGCGCTTTCGGAAATAGATCGGCGCGAACGCCTGCTTCTGATTGATCTCCATCTCGCCTTCACGGACCAGTTCGAGGGCCGCGGCGAAGCTGGAGGCGAACACCGTCGCCTTCTGGGTGGGATCGGCGACGTAATTCATCAAATATTCGTCGAGACAGCTCCAATCCTCGGAAATGCCGACCAGCCGCTCCAGCGAGGCGCGCGCTTCGGCCAGCGACCACACCGTGCGCTTGGCCAGATGCACCGACGTCAGCACGCGCGCCTGGCGCTGCGTGGCATAGGCCGACAGCAGGTCGTAGAGCGTCGCGGTGAACTTCGGATGCTTGATCTCCGCGATCGATTCCGGATTGCCGCGCGGAAAGATATCGCGCTGGAACTGGGGCCGGTTCATCAGCCGGTTCGCCGCCTCGCGGATCGCCTCCAGCCGGCGCAGCTGGTTGGCGAGCGCGGTCGCCATCTCCTCGGCGCTCGGCCCCTCCGCGCTCGGCGGTTCCGGCAGCAACAGCCGCGACTTCAGGAAGGCAAGCCAGGCCGCCATCACCAGATAGTCGGCCGCGAGCTCGAGCCGGATTTTTCGCGCGGCGTCGATGAAGGAGAGGTACTGATCGGCGAGCGCCAGGATCGAAATCTTCGACAGGTCGACCTTCTGCTGCCGCGCCAGCGTCAACAGCAGGTCGAGCGGGCCCTCATAGCCCTCGACGTCGACCACCAGCGCCGGCTCGCCTTCAGCGAGGTCGGCCGGCCGCCCGGTCTCGAACGATAGAATTTCCGCGGTCATGCCGTCCCTACCCGATCCAACAACGCATCCAGTTCCGCCCGCGCCGCCTGCCGGTCGACCGGCTGGGGCTGCCGCCGCGCGGCCAGCGCCCGATTGGCGCGCTCAAGCGCCTTGCCGGCCAGCTCCGGCGTTTCCCGCGCGACCTCGCGCATCTCGTCGAAATTGCCGTTGCAGTGCAGGACCATGTCGCAGCCGGCGCTGACGATGGCTGCCGTTCGTTCGGCGATCGATCCAGCCAGCGCATTCATCGACACGTCATCACTCATCAACAGACCTTCAAACCCGATCCGGCCGCGAATCACCTGTTCGATGATTGTCGCAGAAGTCGTCGCGGGTTGGGCGGGGTCCAGCGCGCTAAACACAACATGTGCGGTCATGGCCATCGGTAGGTCGGCCAAGGGCTGGAACGCGGCAAAATCGGTCCTTTCCAGCTCGATTCGGGCAGTATCGACCGTCGGAAGTCGAAAGTGGCTGTCTGCGTTGGCCCTGCCATGACCGGGTATGTGCTTGAGAACCGGCAGCACGCCGCCCTGTTCCAGTCCTTCCGTGACCGCCCGGGCGATCGCCGCGACCTTGCCGGGTTCGGTTCCATAGGCCCGGTTGCCGATCACCGCATCGGCGCCGGACACCGGAACGTCAGCCAGCGGCAAGCAATCGACCGTTATCCCCAGATCGGCCAGATCGGCCGCAATCAGGCGGGAGCTGAGCCGCGCCGCGGCCAAACCAAGCTTAGGGTCGATGTCGTACAGCGCGCCAAAACTCGCGCCCGGCGGATAGACCGGCCAGTGCGGCGGCCCGAGCCGCGCCACCCGTCCGCCCTCCTGATCGATCAGGACCGGCGCGTCGGCCATCCCGGCCGCTGCCTTGAGTTCCGCAACGAGAGTCGAGACTTGTGCCGGGCTCTCGATGTTGCGCTTGAACAGGATGAAGCCCCATGGTCGTTCGGCGCGAATGAACTCGCGTTCGGCGTCATTGAGGGTCAGCCCGGATATCCCGGTGATGAATGCGCGGTTCGCCATTCGGCCGATTAGGCCGCATGCGGCTCATCGGTCAAGGAAACGGCCGCTAATTTCTTTGGATGAAGCAGTTCGGCAAGCCGGCTGACTTCAGGCTCTTGCAGAGCTGGTTCGCCTCCTCCGCCGAGCCGAGCGGGCCGGCGAAGGCACGGTAGTACACGCCCTTCTCGGCCAGATCGACGCGTCGCACCACCAGCGGCTGGGAGGCGAGCAGACTGGAATACTTGCTCTGCAGCACCTTGTACGACGCCTGCGCATCCGCCTCGTTCTTCTGCGACGACACCTGCACCAGGTAGCCACCACTGCTGACCGAGGCCGTCGTGGTCGAGGCCACTCGGGTCGGCGGCGCGGCCGGGGCCTCGGCCTGGCCAGGCGTCAGCGACAACGGCGAATTCACGCTGGCGTTGGCCGATGCCGGGTTGCTGCGCGGAACCTGCGGCTTGGGGGGTGCCGGCGGCTTGGCTGCGGCCTGCGCACCATCAGGCGTATCGCCCTTGACCGACAGGGTCCGGACCTTGCGCGGCTCGTTGTTCGGCAGTGTTCCGTTCGCCGTGGCCGGCGCCGGCGGGGGCGGCGTGGTCTGCACGCTGGACAGCGGCGGCGGATTCGGATTGGCGACCAGCGGCACGACGCGCGGTCCTGAAACCTTCGCGCTGGGGTCGACCGGGGTTTCCTCGCGCGACACAATCTTCTCGGTGCCGTCGCCCGCGGCCATGCGGTCCGGTGTCTTCGCCGGTGCGTCGGCCTGCGCCGGGATCACCTTGGTCGGCGTGTTGTCGGCCTTGATGATCGGCGGCTCGCCGCTGCGGGGCGAACCGACATAGGTGCGGTACGCGAACGCGCCGCCGGTCCCGATCACCGCGAGCGCGAGCACCGCGGCAACCGTCATCACGCCGCTGCTGCGCCGGCGCGGCTCGGGTTCTTCCTCATAGTCCTGATAGGCGTAGGGATCGTCTGGATAGGCCGGATCGCGCTGCAAATCGTGCTCGCCGGTGGCTTCCAGTTGCCCGTACAGCGCGTCGTCATAGCGCGACGGATCGTGGTCTTGACCGTGACCTTGGCCGTGACCTTGGCGACCGTCGTCCTGATGCCGAAACTCCTCGTCGAAACCGTCGGCCTGCTGGAAGGCCGGAGCCGGCTGATACGGCACGACAGGTTCGGGCTCGGGTGCAGGCGCCGGCTTTGCGGCATAACGGTGCAACGGATGCACCGCGCTCGGCTGGTAATCCTGCTCGGGCTCTTCATCATACGCCACCGGCGCGGGCGGCTGAGGCTCCTGGCGAGGCTGCTCTTGGCGAGGCTCCTGGCGCGCACGCTGCATCCAGGGCGGCGGGCCCGCGGGTCGCGTATCCTCGTCTTCCGCCGGCGGTTCATGAGCATGCTGCTGGGCTGGCGGCCGCGCGTTGGCACGCGACAGCAGCGGATGCGGCGGCTGCGCCTTGCTCGCGGTCCCGAACGGATCAGTCTGGCCGATCAGCCGGGCCAGCTCGGCAAGCGGATCGCCCTCGGCCTTCGGGGCCGCGTCGGGATAAGCACCGCGATCGTAATCGTCAGCGGCGGGAAAAGGTCGGTCCTGATATCGATCAGCCATCGTGATGATGCATCCCCTTCGGGACAGCGCCAAGATCGCCGGCGCTGCCGGTCCGAACGAATTGGCCCCTGCCAGATGCTCTCACAAATCCCCACTCGTGAGAGCCAAATGCCCCTGCCTACCGCATCTCGGTCGGAGCGTGGACGCCTAGAACAGCTAAGCCCGATGCCAGAACCGAGACGACGCCCTGAACCATTGCCAGTCGCGCCTTTGTGATTTCTGCATCATTATTGATAATGAAGCGTAAATAGGGCAAATCCCGCCCCTTGGTCCACAGCGCATGAAATTCGCTGGCCAAATCATACAGATAAAATGCGATTCGGTGCGGCTCATGCGCAATAGCCGCAGCCTCGATCATCCGGGGATAAAGCGCAAGCCGCTTCAGCAGGTCAAGCTCGGCCGGGTCGGTCAGCCGCTCCACGGCGGCACTCCGCAAATACGCCAGCCGGGCCTCGTCCGCCTGCGGCAGATCCGGAACCGCCTCCTCCCGCGCATTGCGGAAGATCGAATGGCCCCGCGCATGGCCGTACTGGACGTAGAAAACGGCGTTGTCCTTGGACTGCTCGATCACCTTGGCGAGGTCGAAATCGAGCACCGCGTCGTTCTTGCGGAACAGCATCATGAACCGCACCGCGTCGGAGCCGACCTCGTCGACCACCTCGCGCAGCGTGACGAATTCGCCTGAGCGCTTCGACATCTTCACCGGCTCGCCGTCGCGCAGCAGTTTGACGAGCTGCACGATCTTGACGTCGAGCACGGCCTTGCCCGCGGTGACCGCCTTCACCGCCGCCTGCATCCGCCTGATGTAGCCGCCGTGATCAGCGCCGAACACATCGATCAGGTTGGTGAAGCCGCGCTCGAACTTGTTGCGGTGGTTCGCGATGTCGGACGCGAAATAGGTGTAGCTGCCATCCGACTTGATCAGCGGACGGTCGACGTCGTCGCCGTAGGCGGTGGCGCGGAACAGCGACTGCTCGCGGTCCTCGTAATCCTCGACCGGCTTGCCCTTCGGCGGCGGCAGCCGGCCCTCGTAGATGTCGCCCTTGGCGCGCAGGAAATCGATGGTCTCGGCGACCTTGTTGTTGCCTGATGTGATCAGCGAACGCTCGGAGAAGAACACATCGTGATGGATGTTGAGCGCGGCGAGATCGCCCTTGATCATCTCCATCATCATGGCGATCGCCTTGTCGCGCACGATCGGGAGCCACGCGGCCTCCGTCATGCCAAGCAGCTTGTCGCCGTATTCCTTCGCGAGCGCCTCGCCGACCGGCACGAGGTAGTCGCCGGGATAGAGTCCTTCCGGAATCGCGCCGATGTCCTGACCGAGCGCCTCGCGGTAGCGCAGGAATGCGGAGCGCGCGAGCACGTCGACCTGGGCGCCGGCGTCGTTGATGTAATATTCGCGGCAGACGTCGAATCCGGCGAATTGCAGCAGGCTGCACAGCGCGTCGCCGAACACGGCGCCGCGGCAGTGCCCGACATGCATCGGCCCGGTCGGATTGGCCGAGACGTATTCGACATTGACCTTTTCGGCCTTGCCGACGTCGCTCTTGCCATACGCCGCACCGGCCGCCAGCACGGCGCGCAGTGCGTCGGCCCAGACCTGCGGCTTCAAGGTCAGGTTGATGAACCCGGGACCGGCGACATCGACCGAGGCCACCAGGTCGTCGGCGCGCAGCCGCTCCGCGATCTTGTCGGCGAGCTCGCGCGGCTTGGCCTTGGCGTCCTTGGCGAGCACCATCGCGGCGTTGGTCGCCATGTCGCCATGGCTGGCATCGCGTGGCGGCTCGACCACGACGCGGGACAGATCGATGCCGGCGGGCCAGTTATCTTCGGCTCCGATCGCGGCGCAGATCGCGTGCACGCGCGCCAGCACGTCGGCAAAAAGGTGTGGTGAAGCAGGGGTGTCGGCCATGGCAGGGCGCTAACGCAAATCCGGGGTCGAGTCAAAAAGCCTGTGGTGTTCGATCAGGGCGAAACGGTCGGTCATCCCGGCGATGAAATTGCCGATCCGCCTGTTCCGCTCACTGTCGGTCTCCTGCTCGGTGCCCTCGATCCATTCCGCCGGCAGGTCGCCCGGCGACTGCCGGTAGCGCTCGTAGAGGTCGCGGACCACCTGCTCGGCGTCACCCATGATCTGCATCACCCGGTGATGCCGGTACATCCGCCGGTACAGGAACGCCTTGATCGCCGCCTCCTCCTCCGCCACGTCGGGCGGGAAGCCGATCAGGGGCGCATGGTAGTGGCGGACATCGTGGGCCGACTGCGGCTGGGCGGCGGCCAGGCGCTGGCTCGCCTCGGTAAACACCGCGCTGATGAAGTGGGAGATCAGCTCGCGCACCAGCTCGGCGCCGCGCTTGATCTCGTCGAGCGCCGGATAGTGCCGGTCGATCTCGCCGATGATCTCGGCGGTCAGCGGCATCTCCTTGAGATCATCGACCGCGAACAGGCCGGCGCGCAGGCCGTCGTCGATGTCGTGCGCGTCATAGGCGATGTCGTCGGCGAAGGCCGCGATCTGTGCTTCGAGCGAGGCGTAGCTCCACAGCTCGAGGTCGTAAGTCTTGTTGTAATCGGCGATGCCGACGGGAATGCCGCCGCTCTCCAGATACCGCCCGACCGGCGCGCCGCTGCGCGTGGTCAGGGGACCATTGTGCTTGACGATGCCCTCGAGCGATTCCCAGGTCAGGTTCAGCCCGCCGAACTCAGGATAGCGGTGCTCCAGCGAGGTCACGACCCGCAGTGTCTGGGCATTGTGGTCGAAGCCGCCGTCGCTTTTCAGGCATTCATCGAGCGCCCGCTCCCCGGCGTGCCCGAACGGCGGGTGGCCGAGATCGTGGGCCAGCGCCAGCGTCTCGGTCAGATCCTCGTCGAGCCCGAGCTGGCGGGCCAGCGCGCGGGCGATCTGGGCCACCTCCAGCGAATGGGTCAGCCGGGTGCGGTAGTGGTCGCCCTCGTGGAAGATGAAGACCTGGGTCTTGTGCTTGAGGCGGCGGAACGCGGTGGAATGGATCACCCGGTCGCAGTCGCGCCGGAACGGGCTGCGGGTCCGGCTCGGCGGCTCCGCGACCAGCCGGCCCCGGCTGCGATCGGGGTCGCAGGCATAAGGCGCGCGGGGAGCAGCCATTCCGACCGACACGGTATTTTAGTCCTTATCCATTTGATTCCATGGCCCGACGCACTTAACTATTGATAGCGGCGGATACCAAATGAAATGGGTATGACGCGCGAGCATGATCCGGAAAAGTGGCCACCGGTTTTCCGATCAGATCATGCTCAAATAAGAGGACCGGAGACCGATCACCATGACTGCTGCCATCACTGTCAGCGAACGGGCCGCCCGCCGTATCGGGCAGATCCTCAGCAAGGAAGGCGACGGCGCAAAACTTCGCATTTCCGTCGAGGGTGGCGGCTGCTCCGGTTTTCAGTACAAATTCGATGTCGAGCATACCCAGGCCGATGACGACCTCGTGATCGAGCGGGACAGCGCCGTCGTGCTGGTAGACCCCGCCTCGGTCCCGTTCCTGGCGGGCTCGGAGGTCGACTTCGTCGACGACCTGATCGGGGCCTCGTTCCGCGTCGTCAACCCGAACGCTACCGCCTCCTGCGGCTGCGGCACCAGCTTCTCGATCTAATCGCAGATCAGCGCGCGGCGAACAGCGCCCGCGCGTTGCCATGCGCGATCTTTGCGGCGACGTCAGGCGCCAGCTGATCCAGCCAGCCGCGATAGCCGGCCATGATCTCGCCGTAGCTCGCCCAGCGCTCCGAGATCCAGGTGTCGGAGCCCAGCATGAAACGATCCGGAAAGCGCTCGAACAGCGCCCGCCATTCCGGCGTCAGCTTCCCTGCCCCGTCGACGATACCGCCGCGGTAGGACAGTTCGCCCCATAGCTTGGGACATTTCGCCAGCATCTCCGCCACGCGATCGGTCGCGAGACCGAAGCCGGTATGCGCCCAGATGATCCGCGCCCGCGGATTGTGCCGCATCAGGATCTCGACGGCTTCGGCATCGGAATGGGCGTGAAGATAAAGATCGTTGGCGACCGCGAAGTCGACCATCTTCTTCACCCATTCGCTCTCCGCCGCCTTGCCGTGGAGATGAAACTCGCCGATGCCGCGATAGTAGCCGCGTTTGAATTCGTCCTGGATCAGATCGAAGATCGTGGGGTCGCTGAACCAGGTCTGGATATCCGGTCTGACGCGATAGGGCCGGATGAACGGCACCACCTGCAGACCGTCCGCCTTGCGCTCGACCAGCACATGCGTTCCGGTGTTCGGACGGCTGGTGGCAAGGATGCCGGTGACATGGTGCTTGCGAAACAGCGCCAGCACCTCGTCGGGCTGGTAGAACGGTTTCGGCTCCCAATTGTAGTGCAGATGCGCGTCGAAGATCTCGATCGGCTCGGCCGCCGCCGCGGACCAGGATGCCAGCGCGGCCAGCGCTGCGATCCCGGCGACGACGAGATGGTGCGCGCCGCGCAGCATCGTCACTCCGCCGCGACCACCTGCGGCCGTTCGACCTCGGCATCAAGCTGCGGATCGAGCTTGCGCCGCAGCCTGCGGTCGATGCGGTCGAGATAGATGTAGATCACCGGCGTGATGAACAGCGTCAGCAGCTGCGACACGCAGAGGCCGCCGACCACGGCGACACCGAGCGGCTGGCGCAGTTCGGCACCGGCGCCGGCGCCGAGCGCGATCGGCAGCGTGCCGAAGATCGCCGCGAACGTCGTCATCATGATAGGTCGGAAGCGCAGCAGCGCCGCCTCGCGGATCGCGTGCTCGGCGCTCAGCCCGACCCGGCGGCGCTCCAGCGCGAAGTCGACCATCATGATCGCGTTCTTCTTGACGATGCCGACCAGCATCACGATGCCGATCATCGCAATCACCGACAGCTCCATGTTGAACAGCATCAAGGTCAGGATCGCGCCGATGCCGGCCGACGGCAGGCCGGAGATGATGGTGATCGGATGGATGAAGCTCTCGTAGAGAATGCCGAGGATCACGAAGGCCGCGAACACCGCAGCGAGGATCAGCACGCCCTGCCCGCGCAGCGAATCCTGGAACACCTGCGCGGTGCCGGAGAAGCCGGTCACGATGGTCGGCGGCAGATTGGCGCTTTGCTCGAGCTCGGTGATCTTGTCGACCGCGTAGCCGAGCGACGTGCCCGGCGCGAGGTTGAACGAAATCGTCACCGCCGGCTGCTGGCCCTGGTGGTTGATCTGCAGTGGCCCGACAGTCGGAACGAGCTTCGCCACCGCATCCAGCGGAATGGTCTGGCCGGTGCCGGTTTTCATATAGAGCTTGGACAGGTCGGACGGATCGACCCGGAATTGCGGCTGCACCTCCAGGATGATCTGGTAGTCGTTCGACGGCATGTAGATGGTGCCGACCTGGCGCGCTCCGTAAGCGTTGTAGAGCTGATTGCGCACCTGGTCGACGGTGACGCCGTAGACCGCCGCCTTCTCGCGGTCGATGTCGACCGTCATCTGCGGGTTCTTGATGTAGAGGTCGGTGGTGACGTCGAGCAGGCCCGGGATCTTCTCGATCTTGTCCCGCATCTCCGGCGCCAGGCGGTACAACGCCTCGGTGTCGCCGCTCTGCATCACGTATTGATACTGGCTCTTCGAGACCCGGCCGCCGATGTTGAGGTTCTGGACGCTCTGGAAGAACGCCTGCATGCCCGGGATCTGGCGGGCTTTCTGCCTCAGGCGGCCAATCACGACGGCGGCGTTGTCGCGCGTCTTCTGGTCCTTCAGTGCGATGAACAGACGGCCGTAGTTCGTGGTCGGATTGGGACCGCCGGAGCCGACGGTGGAATTGACGTAGTCGACCGCCGGATCGGTGCGGAGTACTTCGACCAGCGCCTGCTGGCGGACCTTCATCGCCTCGAACGAGGTGTCGGTCGCAGCCTCGGTCACGCCGATCAGGAAGCCGGTATCCTCCTGCGGGAAGAAGCCCTTCGGCACGATCATGTAGAGATAGATGGTGCCGCCGAGGGTCGCGAGCGTCACCACCAGCATCAGGGCCTTCTTGGCCAGCACCCAGTCCAGCGCCCATTCATAGGCTTTCAGCCACGACTCGAACACCGCCTCGAACGCCCGCAGCACGATGTTCGGCCGCTTGGTCGCGTCATGCGTCCGCAGCACGCGGGCGCATAGCATCGGGGTCAGCGTCAGCGACACGAAACCGGAGACGATGATCGCCACCGAGATCGTCACCGCGAATTCGCGGAACACACGGCCGACGATGCCGCCCATCAAGAGCACCGGGATGAACACGGCGATCAGCGAGAAGGTGATCGAGATGATGGTGAAACCGATCTCGCGCGCGCCCTTAAGCGCCGCCTCGAACGGCTTCATGCCGTGCTCGATGTGGCGCATGATGTTTTCCAGCATGACGATGGCGTCGTCGACCACGAAGCCGACCGAGAGCGTCAGCGCCAGCAGCGTCATGTTGTTGATGGAGTAGTCGAGCGCATACATCGCCGCACAGGTGCCGAGCAGCGAGATCGGCACCGCCAGCGCCGGAATGAAGGTCGCCGAGGCCGAGCGCAGGAACAGGAAGATCACCAGGATCACGAGCCCGATCGCGATCAGCAGGGTTTCCTCGACGTCGCTGACCGCCTGCCGGATCGAGACCGAGCGGTCCATCATCACCTGCATGGTGACCGACGGCGGGATCGCCGCGCGCAGCGCCGGCAGCTTGGCCAGCACGGCGTCGACCACCGCCACGGTATTGGCGTCGGGCTGCTTCTGGATCGCGAGCACGATCGCCCGCTCGTCATTCATCCAGGTCGCGATCTTGTCGTTCTCGACGGCGTCGTAGACCTTGGCGATCTCGTCCAGCCGCACCGGCGAGCCGTTGCGCCAGGCGACGTAGATCTGGCGGTAGTCGGCCGCCTTGTCCATCTGACCGGAGGCCTGCAGGGCGACGTCCTGCTTCGGACCGTTCAGCGTGCCGACCGGGGTCGAGGAATTGGCGCGCGACACCGCGGCGCGGATGTCCTCCATCGAGACGCCGCGGGCGGCGGCCGCCTCCGGATCGGCTTGCACACGGATCGCGAATTTCTGCGCGCCGTAGATCAGCACCTGGGCGACGCCGGGCAGCTGCGACAACGCCTGCCCGATGGTGATGTCGCCATACTCGTTGACCGACGACAGCGGCAGCGTCGCCGAGCCGAGCGAGACGAACAGCACCGGGAAGTCCGCCGGGTTCACCTTGCGGAAGCTCGGCGGAATCGTCATTTCGATCGGCAGCCGGCGCTGCGCGATGGTCAGCGCGGTCTGCACGTCGAGCGCGGCAGCATCGATGTTGCGGTTGAGGTCGAACTGAATGGTGATGACACTGGTGCCCTGCGACGAGTTCGACGACATCGAGGAGATGCCGGCGATGGTCGAGAGCTGACGCTCGATGATGCCGGCGACCGAGGCGGCCATGGTGTCGGCACTGGCGCCGGGCAGCGTCGCGGTCACCGCGATGGTCGGGAAGTCGACCTTGGGCAGTGCCGAGACCGGCAGCAGGCGGAAGCCGAACACGCCAAACGCGATGATCGACGCCGTGATCAGCGTGGTCATCACCGGGCGGCGGATGCAGAGCTCGGACAGCGTCATCGGCTAGGCTCCGGCCTTGCGCGCCCGCGGCTCGACCCGCGATCCGTCTGACAGCAGCAGCTGGCCGTCGACGACGATGCTCTCATCGCCCGCAAGCCCGTCGGCGATCACCGAGGTGCCCTGGAAGGTGCGGTCGACCTTGACCGGCTGAACTTTTGCCACGCCGTCTCTGACCACGAAGACGAAATTGCCGTTCTGGCTGCGCTGCACCGCGACCGTGGGCACCACGACCGCGTCCTCGTTGCGGATGATCAGCTTGGTCTGCACGATGGTGCCGGGCCACAGCGTCTCGTTTTCATTGTTCATGATGCCGCGCACGGTGACCATGCCGGTGGTCGCATCGACGGTGTTTTCGACCATCGCGACCTTGCCGCTCTCGGAGCGCTGGCGGCCCGGAATGGTCGCGAGCACCTGCGGGTCGCCCTTCCCCATCGCGTCGCGCAGGTCGACCAACGCTTTCTGCGGGACGGCAAAGGTGACATAGACCGGCGCCATCTGGTTGATGGTCGCGAGCGGCTGGGTGTCGGCGGGGCGCACGAAATTGCCGACCTTGACGTTGGCCGCGCTGATCCGGCCCGCGAACGGCGCCCGAATGACCGTATAGCTCTTCTGGACCCGGAGATTGTCGAGCGACGACTGGTCGGCCTTGATGGTGGCGATCAGGACGTCGGACTGGGTCTTGGCGTTGTCGAGATTGACCTGGGTGGTCGCGCCCTTGCCGACTAGCTCGGTATAGCGGCGCAGGTCGCGCTGCGCGCCTTCGAGCTGCGCGCGGTCCCTGGCCAGCACGCCCTCGGCCTGCTCGATCTGGGCGTCGATCTGCCGCGCATCGAGCGTGAACAGCAGGTCGCCTTCACTGACCTTGGCGCCGTCCTCGAAATGCACCGAGACGATGGTGGTCTCCAGCCGCGACTTCAGCGCGACGCTGGAAATCGGCGTCACCGAGCCGATTGCATCGACATCGACCGGCACCGATCTGCGTTCGGCCTTGGCGAGATCGACCGAGACGACGCGGGCCCGTGGGCCGCCCTGCGCCGTGGCGGCGCCGCCATTCATCCATGAGGATCGGGTCGTGTAAGCCGCCCCGGCCGCAATGCCGAGCACGGCAACAATCAAAAGGAAATTGCGTCTTTTCATAAGTTTTGCACGCGCGCCGCCCCCATCGTCAACACCAGGACGGTTCGTAGCTCCCCCTCGGCAATTGTTGCGCCTTGTTTCCCTGCAGGGTTAGCACAGGCAGACCGCACATGGTATGCCACCTAAGATAAATTGTGCGGCCGTCTTCGCTTGTGCATTGCCGGAAGTTCGCAAGAATGGGCGTGGCCCATCAACATCGAGCCTTTCCGATCGCCGTTCATGTCCGCCTCCGTCCTCGTCTGCCGCTGGGAAGAAGCCCAGGAGCGCGCCAAATCCATCCGTTACAGCGTCTTTGTCGAGGAACAGGGCGTGCCGGTGGAATTGGAGTGGGACGACAAGGACGCGACGAGTTGGCATGCGCTGGGCTTTGCCGAGGACGGTACGCCGGTGGCGACCGGCCGGCTGCTAGCCGACGGCCATATCGGCCGCATGGCGGTCCTCAAGCCGGCACGCGGTACCGGCGTCGGCGCGCGTGTCCTGGACGCGCTGATGGTCAAGGCGGCCGAACTCGGCTATCCCCGATTGATCCTCAACGCGCAGACGCACGCGGCGCCGTTTTACGCACGCGCCGGGTTCGAGCCTGTCGGCGAGGAATTCGTGGAGGCCGGCATCTCGCACATCGAGATGCGGAAACGCTTGGTCTGACGGACTGCGGATGCAGGGCCGCTAACGCGAAAACCCCATTGGAATAGAGGAACTTTGATGCCAGTTCGCGTTGCAACATGGAACGTCAATTCGGTCCGGCAGCGGATCGAGCCTCTCATGAGCTGGCTGAAGGAATGCTCGCCCGACATCGTCTGCCTGCAGGAGATTAAGTGCGTCGATGAGGCGTTTCCCCGGCTCGAGATCGAATCGCTCGGCTACAATGTCGTCACCCACGGCCAGAAGACCTTCAACGGCGTCGCGCTGCTGTCGAAGCTGCCGTTCGACGAGACCAAGTCGGGGCTGGCCGGCGACGACGAGGACGCCCATGCCCGCTTCATTGAAGGTGTCGTCACGTTGAAGCAGGGCGTGGTGCGGGTGGCGTGTCTTTATCTGCCCAACGGGAACCCGGCGAACACCGACAAATATCCGTACAAACTCAAGTGGATGTCGCGGCTTCTTGAGTATGCGAAGGAGCGGCTCAAGGCCGAGGAGCCGCTGGTTTTGGCCGGTGACTACAACGTCATCCCGGCGGCCCGCGACGTCTACAATCCCGCCGCCTGGGCCGATGACGCGCTGTTCCGCCCCACCACGAGGGAGGCCTTCCAGTCGCTGCTCGGCCTCGGCCTCACCGACGCACTGCGGGCGGTCAATGACGAGCCCGGCCAGTACACCTTCTGGGACTACCAGGCCGGCGCCTGGCAGAAGAACTGGGGGCTCAGAATCGACCATTTGCTGCTGTCGCCGCAGGCCAGCGACCGGCTGATCGACGTCGGTATCGACAGCTATGTCCGGGGCTGGGAAAAGCCGTCCGATCATGTCCCGGTCTGGGCCGATCTCGATTTCGAGACCGCCTGATCCGGACGGGCCGCGCACCGCGGCCGCCGATCAGTCTCGGCGGCCCTGCACCCAGTGCTCGAGCATCTGCAGCGCCATGGTCTTGTCGTCCTCGGACGCCTTGGCGACGGCGCGGTTGTAGCTTTCGCGGATCCAGTTCTCGTCCGGCGTCGCGCTGTCGCGCGCGAGCGTCAGCCACATCAGGCCGCGCGCCCGCTGCGGCGGCAGACGGTCGCCGTTGAACAGCATCTGGCCGAGCAACGCCTGGGCCTGGTGCTGGCCCTTCTGGGCGGCAAGCCCGAGCCAGCGGGCGCCGTAGCGGAAATCGTCCCGCGAGGCGTCCGGCGTCTTCAGATACAGCCGGGCGAGGTCGTACTGGGCGTCGGCGTTGCCGAAATAGGACGCCGCATAGGAGAACATCTCCCTCGCGCGCTCGGTGTCGGCCTTCACCTTGGAATTGGGAATGCCGCTCAGATAGTAGCGGCCGAGCGCCACGAAGGCGTTGGCGACGATCGAGGCCTGTGGCGCCGACGGCGAATCCTCGGCATGCGCATTGGCGATCCGGCTGAAATATTCGAAGGCACGGAGGTCGTCCTGGGCGACGCCGTCGCCCTCGGCGTACATCTTGCCGAGCTTCCACTGCGCCACCGGGTGGCCGGCCTCGGCGAGCGACATCACGCTGGAGTTGGAGTTCGGCAGCGCCGTCGGCGCGATCGGCGCGGCAGCCCGCTTCAGCGCGGCGGCGGCGCCTGGCTGCGGGGAAACCACCGGGATGGTTGTGTCCTGCGGGTTGACCGGGGCGCCGTCGAATCCGAATCCGGGGCCCGCCACCGGAATGGCCCCTAACGCAAACGCAAATATCGTACGCCTAAACGTCCGCATAACACTGTTTCTCGTACGCGCCACCCGGATGGGTAACAGCGCCATCCACCGCCGGCCCCACTTGCTCGGCGTACTTCCACAGCGCACCAGATGTATGGTTCGTCGCGCGAGGGGCCCATTTGGTCTTACGATTTGTGAGCTCGGCGTCACTCAACTTTACGTCAAGAGTGCCGGCGACCGCATCGATCTCGATGATGTCGCCGTCCTGCAACAGCCCGATCGGCCCGCCGATGGCCGCCTCGGGTCCAATATGTCCAATGCAAAAGCCGCGCGTGGCGCCGGAAAACCGGCCGTCGGTGATCAGGGCGACCTTGCCGCCCATGCCCTGCCCGGTCAGCGCTGCGGTGGTCGCCAACATCTCCCGCATCCCGGGGCCGCCCTTCGGCCCCTCGTAGCGGATCACGATGACTTCGCCTTCCCTGTAGGTGCGGTTCTGCACGGCCTCGAAGGCGTCCTCCTCGCGGTCGAAGCACCGGGCGGGACCGGTAAACCTCAGGTTAGACATTCCCGCGACCTTCACGATCGCACCCTCCGGAGCGAGATTACCCTTCAAACCGACAACGCCACCGGTCACGGTGATCGGATTGTCGGCGGGCCGCACCACATCCTGGTGCGGATTCCACTTCACGCCTTTGAGGTTTTCAGCGATCGTTCGGCCCGTGACGGTTAAGCAATCCCCGTGCAGGTGGCCATTGTCGAGCAGCGTCTTCATCAACAGCGGAATGCCGCCAACCTCGAACATGTCTTTGGCAACATAACGGCCACCCGGCTTCAAATCCGCGACGTAAGGAGTCTTTTTGAAGATTTCGGCAACGTCGAACAGGTTGAACTTGATGCCGCACTCATGGGCGATTGCCGGCAGGTGCAGTGCAGCATTGGTCGAGCCACCTGAGGCTGCAACCACGGCCGCAGCATTTTCAAGGGCTTCGCGGGTGACGATGTCACGGGGCCTGATGTTTTTCTCGATCAGCTCCATCACCTTCTCGCCGGCGGCGGCGCAGAAGGAGTCGCGGATCTCGTAGGGCGCCGGAGCCCCGGCAGAATACGGGAGCGCGAGGCCGATCGCCTCGGAGACGGTCGCCATGGTGTTGGCGGTGAACTGGGCGCCGCAGGCCCCAGCCGAGGGGCACGCCACCCGCTCGATCTCGTCGAGGTCCTCGTCCGACATGGCGCCGACCGAATGCTTGCCGACCGCCTCGAACATGTCCTGGACCGTGACCGGCTGGCCGCGGAAATTGCCGGGCAGGATCGAGCCGCCATAGATGAAGATCGAGGGCACGTTGAGACGGACCATCGCCATCATCATGCCCGGCAGTGACTTGTCGCAGCCGGCGAGGCCGACCAGCGCGTCATAGGCATGGCCCCGCACGGTCAGCTCGACCGAATCGGCGATGCATTCGCGCGACGGCAGCGACGAGCGCATGCCATCATGGCCCATCGCGATGCCGTCGGTCACGGTGATGGTGCAGAACTCGCGCGGCGTGCCGCCGGCGGAGGCCACGCCCTTCTTCACCGCCTGCGCCTGGCGCATCAGCGAGATGTTGCAGGGCGCCGCTTCGTTCCAGCATGAAGCAACGCCGACAAAGGGTTGATGAATCTGGGCTGTCGTCAGCCCCATGGCGTAGAGATAGGAGCGATGCGGGGCGCGCGCGGGCCCTTCCGTCACGTAACGGCTGGGCAGCCTGCCTTTGATGTTCGTCTTCGCGTCCACCTTGGCGTCCATCGCAACCCTGCTCCCAGCACTCTTTTGCTCTGTAACGCCGGAACCGGTCGAATCGTCCCGTCGCGAGTGCTGGCCATTCAGCTTTGTGAACATCCTTTCATGTCGGGGTGTGGCCAAAAAGCGGCGCGACCGCGAACCGGCTGTGATTAGGGTTAAATGTTCCAATCCTGTGGCGCAGACGCAACATTCGTGGCTCCCGGGCAACCATGTATTATCGAAGCTTATGGGAACCGATGGAACCGGGTGGGGACGAAGCGAGAGATTGCGGCTTGGAATCAATGAACGCCTAAATTGCATATGTGGATCGGATCGCGCCGATAGCTCTTCGTCCCGTCATCCTGAGGTGCGAGCTCTTGCGAGCCTCGAAGGATCGACGGCCACCGGCCGGGCCGATTCATCCTTCGAGGCTCGCCGAAGAGGCGAGCACCTCAGGATGACGGGGTGAGGTTGTGCATGCGCATTCTCGCGACATGATTTGTCCGAGCTTTGCATTTCGTTTCGCCGCTCTGAGAACAGAGGGCGCAGGGAAAGCCGGGTGCCGATTGCACCCATGGGCCCGGTGCAACAAAAAAGCACCGGGGTAGGACCACAGGTGTAACCGGAAACAACCCGGCTTTCCCTGCGCGATGGGTTACGGCTTATACGTGCTCTCCCCGGCGAGACTGGGCTTTTTTGTCACCGCTACGGCAAAGACGCTTGCGCGTCTTACCGGAGGACACCTGCCACTAGGGCGTCAGGCCTGCACGACTTCACCGTCCGCCTCGCATGCTGTCGTCACTGACACGCGAAACGTCCACCGCATCTCACCGCAACACTATGACGATGGCCAGCGCCCCTCGATCGGGTGAGACGGGCGGATTAGACAGTGAGTTGGGGGCCGCCGTCAAGGAAAATTTCGGAAAATACGCATTCGGTTTTGCCGAGTTCCGCGCCGACGGCTCCGGTACCCATCGCGCTGGGCCTTTCGTCTTCCCTTGGCTTTGCTCTGGGCCGCGGATACCGGCAGCGCGCCGGTCAATTCGCGCGCTTGCGCTTGGCGTTCAGCGCGGACGCGACGCGGCTGACCGGCGGATGGCCGAGCAATCCGGCCATTTCGTTGGTCGCGGCGAGCAGCTTGTCCATGTCGATGCCGGTTTTCACGCCCATGCCTTCGAGCATGTAGACGACGTCCTCGGTGGCCACGTTGCCGGTGGCGCCCGGGGCGTAGGGGCAGCCGCCGAGGCCGCCGGCGGCACTGTCAATGACGCGGACGCCCTCCTCCATGCCGGCATAGAGATTGGCCAGCGCCTGGCCGTAGGTGTCGTGAAAATGCATCGCGAGGTTGGCAGCCGGAATTTCAGCGCCGACCGCGCGCAGCATCGCCTTCGCCTTTTGCGGCGTGCCGACACCGATGGTGTCGCCGAGCGAGATCTCGTAGCAGCCGAGGTCCCACAAGGTGACGGCGAGATCGGCAACCGCCTTCGGCTTGATCTCGCCGTCGAACGGACAGCCGAGCACGCAGGAGATATAGCCGCGCACCTTGACGCCGTCGGCCTTGGCGCGCGCCAGCACAGGCTTGAAACGCTCGATCGACTCCGCGATCGAGCAGTTGATGTTGGCGCGGGAAAAGCCTTCGGAGGCGGCGGCGAACACCGACACCACCTGGGCGCCGGCGGCGCGCGCCGCGTCATAACCCTTCTCGTTCGGCACCAGCACGTGGAATTCGGCGTCCTTGATATGACTGACGCCGCGCAGCACCGCATCCGAGCTTGCCATTTGCGGGATCGCCTTTGGCGAGACGAAGGCGCCGACCTCGACGGTGGTGAGGCCGGCCGCCACCAGCGCCTCGACGAAAGCGATGCGCGCTTCGACGCTGACCGGCGTCTTCTCGTTCTGCAGGCCGTCGCGCGGCCCCATCTCGACGATCCGGATGCTCATGACGCGGCCACGGGCTCGACTTCGGCCAGTTCGACGCCCTCGCCGACGATGTCGCCGACCTTGCATTTGAGCTTCTTCAAGACGCCCGCATAGGGCGCGCGCAGCGTTTGCTCCATCTTCATCACTTCCAGCGTGAGGATCGCCGCGCCTTTCTCCAAGGTGGCGCCCTCCTCGGCCAGCAGCGCGACCACGGTGCCCGGCAACGGCGCGACGATCTTGTCCTCGCCGACCTGCTCCTCGCTCTCGCCGCCGAACGGGTCGACCCAGTGCAGGTCGAAGCGGCCGTTGCGGGTGCGCAGATAGAGCTCATGGCCCTCGATCACCGAGGCGACACGCGTCTTCACGCCGTCGAGCGTCAGGTCGAAGCCGGCCTCGTTCGCCGACGAGATCGCGAATGGAATCTCGCGCCCGCCGACCGACAACGTCGACGGACCGCGGCCATAATGCAGCGTGATGGTGTGCGGGGCCTCATGGCCCTGGCGGAACGAGAACACGCGCTGGCGGCGACCGACCGGCTGCCAGCCAAAGGTCTGCCAGGGCGAGTTGGCCTCGCTACGCGCCACCCGCCGTTCGTCGTTGACGATCGCGGCGACCGCCGCGCACAGCTCGAGCTCGCCGGCCGCGCCGGTCTCGGCGGTGAGGTTTTTCAGTTCGCGCTCGATGAAGCCGGTGTCGATCGCGTTGTCGCGGACGTTCTGATGCGTCACCAGCGCCGAGAGGAACGGGATGTTGGTGACGATGCCGCGGACGTCTGTTCCTTCCAGACCGCGGTTGAGCTTTTCGATCGCGCCTTCGCGGGTCGGCGCCCAGGCGATCACCTTGGCGAGCATCGCGTCGTAATACGGCGAGACGGCATCGCCGCTGCGATAGCCGGCGTCGATGCGCAAACCGTCGCCTTCCGGCGGCGTCCGCCAGGTCTTGATGCGGCCGACCGAGGGCATGAAGTTCTTTTGGGGATTTTCGGCGTAGACCCGCGCCTCGATGGCGTGGCCGTTCAGCCTGATCTCGTCCTGCTTCAGCGGCAGCGCCTCGCCGAACGCGACGCGGAGCTGCCACTCGACCAGATCGACGCCGGTGATCACCTCGGTAACGGGATGCTCGACCTGCAGGCGGGTGTTCATCTCGATGAAGAACACGTCCTTGCCGTCGGAGACGAACTCGATGGTGCCGGCGCCGACATAATTGACCGCGCCGGCGGCCTTGCGGGCGGCCTCGCAGACCGTGTCGCGCTGCGCGGCGTTGAGCGTCGGCGACGGCGCCTCCTCGATCACCTTCTGGTGCCGCCGCTGCAGCGTGCATTCGCGCTCCCACAGCGAGAGCAGATGACCATGGCTGTCGCCGATGATCTGCACCTCGATATGGCGCGGGTTCTGGACGTATTTCTCGATCAGCATGCGATCGTCGCCGAACGCCGCCTTGGCCTCGCGCTTGGCGCTGGTGATCGCCGCCGACAATTCACCGGCCGAATTGACCACGCGCATGCCGCGGCCTCCGCCGCCGGCCGACGCCTTGACCAGCACCGGAAAACCGATCCGGTTGGCGGCCTCCGCCAGGGTCGCCTCGTCCTGGGCCTCGCCGTGATAGCCAGGCACCAGCGGCACGCCGGCCTTCTCCATCAGCGCCTTCGAGCCCGACTTCGAGCCCATCGCCGTCATCATCTCGGCGGTCGGGCCGACGAACACCAGCCCTGCTTCAAGACAGGCCTGCGCGAATTCGGCATTCTCCGACAGGAAGCCATAACCGGGATGCACCGCCTCGGCGCCGGTCTGCTTCGCCGCCGCGATGCCGCGCTCGATGTCGAGATAGCTGTCGCGCGCCCGCGCGGGGCCGAGCAGCACCGCCTCGTCGGCCAGCGCGACATGCATCGCGTCGCGGTCGGCCTCGGAATAAACAGCGACGGTGCGCAGCCCCATGGCGCGCGCGGAACGGATGACGCGGCAGGCGATCTCGCCGCGGTTGGCGATCAGAAGCGTGCGGAAACGCCGGTAGAGTTTTGAGCGATCCATGATCACATCCTGAACAGGCCAAACTTGGTGGGTTCGATCGGCGCATTGGCGGCGGCCGACAGGCCGAGGCCGAGCACCAGCCGCGTGTCGGCCGGATCGATCACGCCGTCGTCCCACA
Source organism: Bradyrhizobium sp. CCBAU 51753 (assembly GCF_015291565.1). Classification (NCBI taxonomy): domain Bacteria; kingdom Pseudomonadati; phylum Pseudomonadota; class Alphaproteobacteria; order Hyphomicrobiales; family Nitrobacteraceae; genus Bradyrhizobium; species Bradyrhizobium sp. CCBAU 51753. The sequence goes on from NZ_CP030037.1 coordinate 5,030,667, forward strand.
GCCGCGCGGTGGCGTAATAGGGATTGCCCTGCTTCTCGTATTGCGCGCGGATCGGCTCGCGGAATTTGTCCTCTTCCTCCGCCGACCAGGTGTCGCCCTTGGCCTCGATGCCGTCGCGCTTGACCTGGCTCAGCACCATCGACGCCTGCTCGCCGCCCATCACCGAGATGCGGGCGTTCGGCCACAGCCAGAGGAAGCGCGGTGAATAGGCGCGGCCGCACATGCCGTAATTGCCGGCGCCGTAGGAGCCGCCGATCACGACGGTGAATTTCGGGACGCCGGCGGTCGCCACCGCCGTCACCAGCTTGGCGCCGTCGCGCGCGATGCCGCCGGCCTCGTACTTCTTGCCGACCATGAAGCCGGTGATGTTCTGCAGGAACACCAGGGGAATGCCGCGCTGGCAGCACAGCTCGATGAAATGCGCGCCCTTCAGCGAGCTCTCGCTGAACAGGATGCCGTTGTTGGCGATGATGCCGACCGGATGGCCCCAGATATGGGCAAAGCCGCAGATCAGCGTGGTGCCGTACAGCTTCTTGAACTCGTCGAATTCGGAGCCGTCGACGATCCGCGCGATGATGTCGTGCACGTCGAACGGTTTGCGGCCGTCGGCGGAGACCACGCCATAGATCTCCTCGGCGGGAAACAGCGGCTCCAGCGGCGGGCGCATGTTGAGCGGCGCCTTGGCCGGCTGCTTCAGCGTGGCGACGATGCGCCGCGCGATGCCGATCGCGTGGGCATCGTTCTGGGCGTAGTGGTCGGTGACGCCGGACTGCCGCGAATGCACGTCAGCGCCGCCGAGCTCTTCGGCGGTGACCACCTCGCCGGTCGCCGCCTTCACCAGCGGCGGACCGCCGAGGAAGATGGTGCCCTGATTGCGCACGATGATGCTCTCGTCCGACATCGCCGGCACATAGGCGCCGCCGGCAGTGCAGGAGCCCATCACGATCGCGATCTGCGGGATGCCCTGCGACGACATCTGGGCCTGGTTGTAGAAGATGCGGCCAAAGTGCCGCTCGTCGGGAAAGATCTCGTCCTGCAGCGGCAGGAAGGCGCCGCCGGAATCCACCATGTAGACGCAGGGCAGATTGTTCTGCCGCGCGATGTCCTGGGCGCGCAGATGCTTCTTCACCGTCATCGGGTAGTAGGTGCCGCCCTTGATGGTGGCATCATTGGCGACGATGATGCATTCCCGCCCCGAGATCCGGCCGACGCCGGTGATGACGCTCGCCGAATGCACGTCGCCGCCATAGAGGCCGTTGGCGGCCAGCGGCGACAGCTCGAGGAAAGCGGTCCCCGGGTCGATCAGGAGATCGACGCGGTCGCGCGCCAGCATCTTGCCGCGCGAGGTGTGGCGCTTGCGCGAGGCCTCGCCGCCGCCACCGGAGACGACGTTGAGCTTGTCGCGGAGCTCGGCGACCAGGCCGCGCATCACCTCGGCGTTGCGGGCAAATTCGGATGATGTGGGATCGATCGTCGAATGAAGCGGCATTTTGCTTGCACGTTTCGTTGGAGGTGGGTCTGCGAATTAGATCATCGCGCCGAAGCGCACGATAGCCAGTGTCGCGGAAGCCGTTCCTGACCTCGCCCCGCCTGCGGGGAGAGGTCGGATCGCATCGAAGATGCGATCCGGGTGAGGGGGAGCCTCCGCAAAAACCTCTGCCACCGTTGATGCGGTGACAGCCCCTCACCCCGCCCTCTCCCCGCAAGAGCGGGGCGAGGGAGAAGAGAAGCTACGCCGACTTGGTGAAGAGCTCGCGGCCGATCAGCATGCGGCGGATCTCGCTGGTGCCGGCGCCGATCTCGTAGAGCTTGGCGTCACGCAGCAGCCGGCCGGTCGGATAGTCGTTGATGTAGCCGTTGCCGCCCAAGAGCTGGATCGCATCGAGCGCGCATTGGGTGGCCTTCTCGGCGGCGTAGAGGATGGCGCCCGCGGCGTCCTCCCGCGTAGTCTCGCCGCGGTCGCAGGCTTTTGCCACCGCGTAGACGTAGGCGCGCGAGGCATTCATCGTGGTGTACATGTCGGCGATCTTGCCCTGCACCAGTTGGAACGAACCGATCGGCTCGCCGAATTGCTTGCGCTCGTGGACATAGGGCATCACCACGTCCATGCAGGCCTGCATGATGCCGAGCGGACCTGCCGCCAGCACCGCGCGCTCATAGTCGAGGCCAGACATCAGCACGTTGACGCCGCGGCCGACCTCGCTGAGCACGTTCTCCTCCGGCACCTCGCAATCCTCGAACACCAACTCGCAGGTGTCCGAGCCGCGCATGCCGAGCTTGTCGAGCTTTTGCGCGGTGGAAAATCCCTTCATGCCCTTTTCAATGATGAAGGCGGTGATGCCGCGCGGCCCGCCGTTCGGATCGGTCTTGGCGTAGACCACCAGCGTCTCGGCGTGGGGACCGTTGGTGATCCACATCTTGCTGCCGTTGAGCACGAAGCGGTCGCCCTTCTTCTCGGCGCGGGTCTTCATCGAGACTACGTCGGAACCGGCTGATGGCTCCGACATCGCGAGCGAGCCGACATGTTCGCCAGAAATCAGCTTCGGCAGATACTTCCGCTTCTGCGCCTCGTTGCCGTTGCGGCGGATCTGGTTGACGCAGAGGTTGGAATGCGCGCCGTAGGCCAGCCCGACCGAGGCCGACGCCCGCGAAATCTCCTCCACCGCAATGCAGTGCTCGAGATAGCCGAGGCCCGACCCGCCATACTCCTCCTCGACCGTGATGCCGTGCAGGCCGAGCGCGCCGATCTTGGGCCAGAGGTCGCGCGGAAAGCTGTTGCTGCGATCGATCTCGGCGGCGCGCGGCGCGATCTCGTTGGCCGAGAAATCGCGCACGGTCTCGCGGATCGCATCCGCGGTCTCGCCAAGGTCGAAATTGAAGACTGCCGCCTGGTTCGACGCCATGATCCCTCCCTACAGTTTCCTCTTTCAATTAAACGATCATACGTTTTTTTCTTGGCTCCGCAAGCGGACCTGCTATGATCGCTGCAAGAAATCCGCATTCCATTGAATTTCCTTGGATTTCATGCGAAAAACATACGGTCGTTCGCTTGTTTCTGCATCCTCCCGACAAGCCAACACCCCTCCGAGGCCCCGATGGCACGCACGATCGGCTCACATGGCCCCACGACGCTGGAGGCGATCCGCAAGGCCGGCGTGCGCCTGATCTACGAGAACGGCTACGAGGCGATGAGCCTGCGCAAGCTCGCCGCCGAGGTCGGGATCCAGGCCGGCTCACTCTACAACCATATCGCAACCAAGCAGGATCTGCTGTTCGATCTGGTGCAGGACCATATCAACGATTTGCTGCGCGAGCTCGATCTTGCCCTGGCCGGCAAGGCCGACCCGGTCGAGCAGCTGCGCGCCTTCGTGTCCTTCCATGTCACCTATCACATGACCCGCAAGCGCGAGGTCTTCATCGCCAATTCCGAGCTGCGCAGCCTGGAGCCGAAGAACTACGATGCCGTCGTGGCGCTGCGCGGCGCCTATGAGCAGCGGCTGGCGCAGATCCTGACCGACGGGGTGTCCGACGGCGTGTTCGAGGTCGTCGACATCCAGGTCGCGACCTTTGCGATCCTGGCGCTGTTGACCGGGCTCTGCACCTGGTATCGGCCCGGCGGCCGATTGACCCGGGAGGCGATCATATCAGCGCATGAGAAGCTGGTGCTCTCCGGCGTCGGTGCGGCGCAGGCGGTGACCGGGGAAGTGCGCGAGACCGGCAGGCTGCCGCACGGCGCCGCAGCGGGTGCGCGTTCGTGACGGAGCGCCAACAATTCGATGACGTCGACCTCAAGATCCTGTCCGAATTGCAGACGGACGGCCGGATCCGGATCAACGAGCTCGCCGCGCGGGTCGGCATAACCGCCCCGCCCTGCCTGCGCCGGGTCCGCGCGCTGCGCAGCCGCGGCGTGATCCAGGCGGTCCGCGCCACGTTGAACGAGCGGGCGCTCGGCTACGAGGTGACCACCTTCGTCCTGATCCAGCTCGAGAGCCAGACGCTCGCCGCGATCGAGGCGTTCGAGGCGGCGGTGGCGGCCGTGCCGCGGTTCCTGCAATGCTGGCGGATCTCGGGCGATGCCGATTTCATGCTGAAATGCGTCGCGCCCAGCGTCGACGACATGCGCCAGCAGCTGCTGCAGTTCTCGGGCCTGCCGAACGTGCGCAAGATCAGGAGCTATCCCGTGCTCGGCGTCTCCAAGGATGCGCCGCTGCCGATCCCAGGCCACCTCGCCGCGCCGAGCCCGGCAGGGTGATACTGCCTGACGGGCCGTTCCAGACGGCCTGTCATTGCGAGGAGCGCTTGCGACGAAGCAATCCATCGATCCCCGAGCTGAGGCGTGGATTGCTTCGCGGAGCCTGTCATCGGGCGCGCGTTCGCGCGACCCGTTGGCTCGCAATGACGGGGTTGGAGTCCCTCAGGCCCCTAAGGGTCGGCCTTAGTGGGTCCACGGCTCCCAGCGGCGAAATGCAAAATTGTCGGCGTAGGCGATCTGGCGGTGCGCGGAGTCCTTTGGCTCGATCACCTGATAGGCGATGCCCCTGCGCTCGCAATAGGCCACCGCCTCCTCCTTGGTGTCGAAGCGCAGCGTGAGCTGCTGCTTCATGTCGCCGGACGAGGTCCAGCCCATCAAGGGCTCCACGGCGCGCGGCTGCTCGGGTTCGTAGTCCAGTTGCCATTCCCTGGTCTTGGCGCGTCCCGATTGCATCGCGTTTTTGGCCGGCTTAAAAATGCGTGCGGTCATGGATGGTCGAGCCTCGTGGGATATGCGACATGGGAGCGATTGGAGGAAAACCGCCGGGATAGTATAGAAACACCGCTCAGTGATGTGATCGGTGATTCCTCGATCTCGGAGGCAGCCTTCGCCGGACCGGTATAGTCATTCTACCGCGCTGTGACAATCTGGCCCCGGGCTCTCCTTTGGAACGCCTCGGGCCCGCAGCGCGGCCTTCTCGACAGCGTCACCTCGAGGAAGCGGCCCCATGGAAATCCACGCCACCCTGCCCGAAAAAGGACGTGACCTCCGGCTCGACCTGTTCCGCGGGATCGCGAACTGGGCGATCTATCTCGATCACATCCCCGACAATGTCGTGAACTGGATCACGACCCGGAATTACGGGTTCAGCGACGCTGCCGACCTGTTCGTCTTCATCTCCGGTTACACCGCCTCGTTCGTCTATGCCCGCATGATGCTGGAGCGCGGCTTCGTCGTCGGCGCCACGCGGCTGACCAAGCGGGTCTGGCAGCTCTATGTCGCCCACATCATCCTGTTCGTGATCTACATCGCCTCGATCAGCTACCTGGCGCTGCGGTTCGGCGATTCCGAGATCATCAACGAGTTCAACGTCGCGGGCCTCGTCGACAACGCCACCGAGACGCTGCGCCAGGGCCTGTTTCTGAAGTTCAAGCCGGTCAACCTCGACGTGCTGCCGCTCTACATCGTGCTGATGGGCCTGTTCCCGCCGGTGCTGTGGTTCATGCTGCGACGGCCGAACTGGACCATGCTGGCCTCGATCGCGCTGTGGCTGGTGTCGCGGCACATGGGCTGGAACCTGGCGGCCTATCCGGCCGGCACCTGGTACTTCAATCCGTTCGCCTGGCAGGTGCTGTTCGTGTTCGGCTCCTGGTGCGCGATGGGCGGTGCGCGCAAGAACATGCACATCATCAATTCGCCCTACACCCTGTGGTTCTGCATCGCCTACATGATCTTCGCGCTGATCATGACGATGGCCGGCCGCTTCCCGGATTTCGGCGCGCTGTTCCCGGACTGGCTCTATTCGGCGTTCAACCCGAACGACAAGACCAACCTTGCGCCCTACCGCTTCCTGCACTTCGTGGTGATCACCGTGCTGGTGATCCGCTTCATCCCGAAGGACTGGGCGGCGCTGGAGTGGAAGGTGTTCGATCCCTTGATCGTCTGCGGCCAGCAGTCGCTCGCGGTGTTCTGCGTCGGCGTGTTCCTGTCCTTTGTCGGCCATTTCGAGCTCTCGATGAGCTCGGGCTCGCTGTTCGCGCAGATCTTCGTGTCGATCTCCGGCATCGCGATCATGACCATCGTGGCCTATTACATCTCCTGGTCGAAGCGGCAGGACAAGCCGATCAAGCCGCCGGCGCCGAAGCCGGCGGCCCCCGCCAAGGCGAGCTAAGGATTAGCCGCCCCGGCTGCCGTTCTGCGTGGTCGAGGCGACGATGGTCGCGACGTCGCCGAAGGTGGTCATGACCGGCGCGACCACCTTGTGCATCCGTGTCTTCGTCACCAGCGTGTCGTGCATCACGAGGGTGTCGATGCCGGTGGTGAGGAAGCAGCTCACCGCGTCCTGCGGCGTCTCGATGATCGGCTCGCCCTTGACGTTGAACGAGGTGTTGATCAGCACCGGCACGCCGGTCAGCGCCTCGAACTCCTTGAGCAGGCGGTAGAGCATCGGGTTGGTGTCCTCGCGCACGCTCTGCACCCGCGCCGAGCCGTCGACATGGACGATCGCCGGAATCCGGTCGCGCCATTCGGAGCGCACCGGCTTGGCGATCAGCATGAACGGCGAGTCCTCCTCGCCTTCAAAAATCTCCTTCATGCGTTCGGCCAGCACGATCGGCGCGAACGGGCGGAATGCCTGACGGTGCTTGACCCGGCTGTTGAGGATGTCCTTCATCTCGGCCTTGCGCGGATCGGCGATCAGGCTGCGATTGCCGAGCGCGCGCGGCCCGAACTCCGACGGTCCCTGAAACCAGCCGATCACGCGCTGCTCGGCGAGCAGCTTTGCGGTGTCGCGGCAGATGTTGTCGCTGCGTTTGGCCTCGACCTGGATGCGCACCAGGAAATCCTTCAGCGCGGCAGCCACCTCGGCGTCGCTGTAGGGCCGGCCGACATAGGCGTGCTCCATCACGAAGCACCGCTGCCGTTTCAGGATTTCCAGCCAGCCGTAATAGGCGCAGCCGATCGCGATGCCGTCGTCGCCGGCGGCGGGCTGGATCCAGACATTGTCAAAGCCGGCCTCGCGTGCGATGCGCCCGTTGGCGACGCAGTTGAGCGCGACGCCGCCGGCGATGCAGAGGTTTTTCGCGCCGGTGCTCTCGCGCAGCCAGCGCGCCCGCGCCAGCAGCACGTTCTCGGTGTCGTCCTGCACCCGCCAGGCGATGTCCTCCCAGTGCCGCATCGCAGGGCTTTTGTCCCAGCTGCCGCTGTCGAGCAGGTATGGCTGCCGGTTCTCCTCGCCCCAGAACGGCACGTGCAGCCTGCCGTCGGTCATCTCGAGCAGGTGGCCGACCTGCTCGCGGCGGCCATAGGGTGCCAGCCCCATCAGCTCGCCGCACTTGTTCCAGTCGCCGAACACATAAGTCGAGACGCGGCTGTACAGCGCGCCCAGCCCCGGCATGTTGTAGAACTCGTCCGAGAGCAGGCCGCGCGCCGGCTCCATCCAGACCTTCTTCAGGCATTCGAGCTTGGCGTCGTCGAATCTGTAGTAGCTCTCGGACTCGCGGGCGAGCGGGCTGCCGGCCTCCTCTAGCGGATACGGCTCCATCGCGTCGGCCCGATAGCTGCCGACACCGTCGACCACCATCACGACGCCGTCCTTGAACGGCGACACCGCGAACGCGCTGTAGGCATGCGCGAGGTGATGCGAGATCGACACCACCTTGTCGGACTTGGCGCCAAACAGCGGATGCTTCTCCGCCTCGTTGCGCTCGGCGAACGACAGGAAGCCCGGCATGTCCTGATGCGCCAGCCGCTCCTCCATGTCGGGCACCGGCAGGATGTAGCTGTTGCGCACCACGAGATCGACGTCGTCGAGCGTGATGCCCTCGGCCTCGAGGCAATAGTCGATCACCTCCTTGTAGAAGCCGGAGGCGTGCTTCTCTCGGGTGATGCGCTCCTTGGCGATGGCAAAGGCGATCGCCCCGTCACGCAGCAGGCAGGCACTGACGTCATGGTCGTAGGTGTTGAGACCAAGCACGTAGGTGTGTTGTTTCGGCATGGGGACTCTTCGGAGGGACTGCTTTCAACGCTCTGGGATTACGATGGTGTCGACTTCCAGTTCTCGATCCGCACGCGCCGCCGCCCGCCGTCTCGGCTTCTGCGGTGCACAAATCGATTAACCTATAGATCAAGATGAACAGAATGAACGGCCGATGAACAGCAAGATGAACGCAACTCCATGATCTTCCATCACAATCAGGACTGTAACTTGACCTTATCTGTTCGTCTCAATAGAGTCGCGAAAGCTCGCAAGTACCTTCGTGAAAATATTGTCTTGGCGCGTGCGAACCGAATGCCGGTCTGGCGCGTCTAAGCGAGACAACCATCATCAGTTCTGATGTTTGGAAGTGACCTGGAGATGTTCAGAATGACTAAACGCTACAATATCCTGACTCGTTGCCTCGCAGCAGTCGCTTTGTTGTTCGTCTATGTCGCCAGCACCTCCGCCATTCTGGTGGGTGCAACCACCTCGCCGGCTCAAGCCTATCGCGGACGTGGCGGCTGGGGTTATCGCGGCGGCGGCTGGGGTTATCGCGGCCGCGGCTATGGCTATCGCGGTTATGGCTATCGCGGCGGATATGGATATGGATACGGAGTGGTCGGTCCGCGTTGCTGGTGGACCCCGCGCGGCGTTCGCGTTTGCCGCTGGTAACAGCCGCCCGTTCCACGCAAGTCATATTGCAAGGGTTGGTCAGGTGCGTCGGTGACGGCGCACCTGATTTTTTTGGCGCGAGGCAGGCCCGGGCAAGAAAGAGCCCCGGACGACGCCGGGGCTCACAGTCCGCGGGAGAGACCTTCGCAGATCATGCGCTGCTGACGCGCCAGCCGCCGCACGACTACGGCGTGTATGAGATCACATTTGGCTGCCTGAGGCTGTGGCCTCGCCGCAACAATCCACCGTTATGAAAGGCCCGCAGCATGGTGCTGTGACCGGCACCGGGCCCAGTCACCCAGAGCTGGCATCCAAGGCTAGCCATCGAGGATCGCGACCGCCCGCGTCCACCCTGCCGACGCCCGCTCGATCTTCACCGGGAAGCAGGACACCATGAAGCCGGTCGAAGGCAGCTGCTCCAGATTGTGCAGCTTCTCGATGTGGCAGTAGCCGATGTGCCGCCCGGCCTTGTGGCCTTCCCAGATCAGGCTGGCGTCGCGGGTCTCGGCATACTTCTTCGCGGTGAAAACGAACGGCGCGTCCCAGCTCCAGCCGTCGATGCCGGTGAGCCGCACGCCGCGCTCGAGCAGATACATCGTCGCCTCGTAGCCCATGCCGCAACCCGAGTTGACGTAATCGGGGCGGCCATATTTGGCGCCGGCGCTGGTGTTGACCACGACGATCTCGAGCGGCGACAGCGTGTGGCCGATGCGCTTGAGCTCGGCCTCGACATCAGCGGCGGTCGCGACGTAACCGTCAGGCAGATGGCGGAAGTCGAGCTTCACGCCCGGCTGGAAGCACCACTCCAGCGGCACCTCGTCGATGGTCCAGGCGCGCTCGCCGCGGTTCATGGTCGGATGGAAATGCCAGGGCGCATCGAGATGCGTGCCGTTGTGGGTGGAGAGCGAGACCTGCTCGACCGCCCAGCCCTGCCCGTCGGGCAGATCCTCGGCCTTCAATCCGTCGAAGAACTGCAGCATGCGCGGCAGACCTTGCTGGTGGTCGATGTACTGGATGGTCGGATGATTGCCGGGCGGATCGGCCGGCACGTCATTCTGCAGCGGAACGGAGATGTCGATCAGTCGGCGCGCCATGGTGCTCCTCGCGGATTGTTCTTGTGCTGGTGGCGTCGGTTTACCGGTCCATCCTACCCCATTCCCGCCGGATCATGGCACATCGAGAACACCCCCGCTTTCACTCGCATTACGATAGAAGGGACGTGCGCGTTCCCCCTTTTTTCGATCCTTTTCTCATTCCAACGAAGCCCGCGCCAAGTTGATCTCCGTCGCATGTCGGCCGGGCCGCGCCTAAATCTCGGAAGACGCTCCATCCCAATTTGCCGCCACAACCATGACGTGCATGGCTCCCCGAGCCCGTTTGGCCGCTCTGTTCCACGTTGACGACTGCAAGCACCCCACATTATCTTAACGATGTTTTAACGATTGTCATTTCACGCGATTTTTTTATGGGAGATAAGTAATGCCGTTCATTCAAGGCACCAGTTCGACTCAGGTCAGCCAAGTCACCCAAATTTCTCAATCTGAAAACGACGGTTCGATCCTTGCCGCCAACAACGCGCTCACGCGCTTCCAGGACGGCGAGGTCATTCAAGTCAACGGCTTCATCGGCGACGGCCCCTATGGCACGACCTCGGGAGACTTCGACTATTATGTCATCGCGATGCCGACCAACAGCACGATCCAAGTCGATGCCGACGCATACAGGATGGGCTCTGGTCTTGATCCGTTTTTGCGGTTGTATGATGCAAACGGCAACATCGTCGCCTTCAATGACGACAGCGATTTAAACGACTCCTTTCTGACCTACACGAACGTCAACGCTGCCGGGAATTTCTATCTTCAGGTGGCCGCGTTCAACAACACCCAGGTGAATCCCTTTGATCCCGCGTCGGGCAACGGCGCCACCAGCACAGGTGAATATCGGCTCTTCATCGGTGAAGCGCAGTTCAACCCGCTGCCCATTATCTATGGCACCGATAATTCCGAGACACTCAACTCAACGGCACCGGGCGGAAGTGTGCTCGATGGACGGCTAGGCGACGATATCCTGAATGGCTTCGGCGGAAATGACACCTTCATATGGATGGGGGGCAACAGCACCTTTGGTGCGGTCAGCGACGGCAACGATACCTTTAATGGAGGCGCCGCCACCGACAACGCCGACATCACCGGGTCCAACCTCGGCGACCATCTCTACCTGAGATCCGTGGCCGGTGTCGCCAAGCTGGACATCAGCAACTCCATTTATTTCAATACCCTGACATTCAACTCGATCGAGAGCATCGATATCCACGGCCGCGCCGGCAACGACAGCCTGACTGTCGGCGACCTCACCGGCACCGGCGTCACCGGCACCGTGACCTATTATGCCGACGGCGATCAGAACTACCTCGACGCGCAGCTCACAACGAACAACATGAGAGTGTTCGGCGGCACGGGTGACGACACCTATACGACCGGATCTGGCAACGACCACTTCTACGGCAGCGACGGGAACGACTATTACAACGGTCTCGGCGGCACCAACGAGGTCGATTACTCCAGGTACACGCGAGATCTTCATATCGACCTGAGCAACAAGGGCACCCAGGACACCGGTGCGGCCGGCATCGATACTCTGGTGAACATCCAGACCTTGGACGGCGGCAGCGGCTTCGACACCCTGATCGGTGACACCGCGGCCAACTACCTGATCGGCGGCGCAGGCAACGATACGTTGATCGGCGGCACCGGCGCCGCCAATACGCTGCAAGGCGGCACCGGCAACGACCACTACATCGTCCAGGCGGCCGGAGATTCCGTGGTCGAGTTCGCCAATCAAGGCACCGACCTGGTCGAGACGGCGCTGGGATCGTTCACCCTGTCGGCGAACGTCGAAAACCTGACCCACACCGGAAGCGCCGATTTCACCGGCGTCGGCAACAACCTGAAGAACGTGCTGATCGGCGGCACCGGCAACGACTATCTGGTCGGTGGCGGGGATAATGATACCCTGATCGACGGAGCGGGCCTCAACACCCTTCAGGGCGGCACGGGCGACGACATCTACGCCGTGCAATCGAACGCCGACACCGTGTTCGAATTCGCCAACGAGGGCATCGACGAGGTCCAGACCTTCCTCGCCTCGTACACGCTCTCGCCGAACGTCGAAAAGCTGACCTTCATCGGCTCGTCGTCGCACACCGGGACGGGGAACGTGCTCAACAACACGTTCACCGGCGGATCGGGCGACGACACCTTCACCGGCGCGGGAGGCAATGACACCTACAACTATCGCACGGCGGGCAACGGGTTCGACACCATCAACGACTTCAACGCCGACAATGCCAACGCGGCCGAGCACGACCACATCGATCTGACGGGGCGCGGGCTCAACTTCGGCGCGCTCGCGCTCACCAGCGTCACCGGCGGCGTGGTGGTCGGCATCCCCGGCGGCGATGCCGTCCTGCTCAAGGGCGTCCTGATCGGCCAGCTCGACGCGGGAGATTTCCTGTTCTGAGTTGCTGCACCAATCGTTGCCCGTCCTCACGGACGGGCAACGGCTGGGCATCACGCGCGAAAGAACTTCTGGATCAGCGCTAGCGCGGGCGAGCTCGCGGGCCCGCCACGAACTGGACTTGCCCGTCTCGGGTACAATTTCATTGGAAGTGAACTAGCATGGCTCTGATTCAAGGAACCGACAATCCCGAAACCCTCAACGGCACCCCGGACAACGATACGATCATCGGACTGAAGGGCAATGATACGCTCAACGGTCTCGGCGGCGACGACCTGTTCGTTTGGTCGAGCGGCAATGACGCGGATGCCGCGACCGGCAACGCTGCCTCAGACAAATACTATGCGAACGTCGCAGGCGACGGTGCAGATGCCGTAAACGGCGGCGATGGCAGCGACACGTTCCAGGCCAACATTCCCTTCTATGAAGTATACGAAATCGATCACTACAGGGAAAACATCGAAAAGGCGCGGATCGGGATCGATGCTAACGGCCACGTGGTTTTTGAGACCTACAGTCTTTATCAAGAGCTGGTCGTCGGTACTCATTCTCAACGCTTTTACATTACGTCAGAATCTCACCTCAATAGAACGGTCCTCACATCCATCGAGCATTTGCAAATTGTCGGAGGTACCGCGGACGCACCGGCGGGGTTCGGCGACGTCGTCTGGCCGCCGGACTACAGCTTTTCGACAAACGATAATTTCGTGTTGCCCAATCTGACGGGGACCGGCGTCCAGGACGTGTCCTTCGACGGCGGCTCCGGCAACGACACTTTCGACGCAACTTTCGCCTCGGTGCCGATCGTTGCGTTTGGCGGCACCGGCAACGATGTCTTGAAGGGAGGAAGCGGCGCCAACACCCTGGCGGGCGGCGCCGGCGACGACGTCTACTTCGTCAACAAGGCCACCGACACCATCACCGAACTGTCCGGCGAGGGCAACGACGCCGTGTTCGCCAGCTCGTCCAGCTATACGCTTTCAGCCAACGTCGAGAACCTGTTCTATTTGGGCACCCAGAGCTTCACCGGCATCGGCAGTGCCGCCGACAACTGGATTCAGGGCGGCGTGGGCAGCGACTATCTGATCGGGCTCGCTGGCAACGATACGCTCTACGACGGCGGCAGCTCGCCGGATGCCCTGCAGGGCGGCACCGGCGACGACACCTACGTCGTCGAGGCGGCCAGTGACAATCTGATCGAATTCGCGGGCGAAGGTCACGACAGGGTGCTGACCACCATCGCCAGCTTCACGCTCGGTGCAAACCTCGAGGACCTGAAATACTCCGGCAACCAAAACTTCACCGGCATCGGCAACGAGCTCGACAACACCATCCAGGGCGGCAGCGGCAACGATTTCCTGTCCGGCCTCGGCGGCGACAACGTCCTGAACGGTGGGGGCGGCAGCGACACCGCCGACTATTCAGCGGCGCCTGCGGCCATCACGGCGAGTCTTGCGACCGGTCATGGCCTCAACGGCTATGGCGGGACCGATACCTACATCAGCATCGAGAACATCACTGGCTCGAACTACAACGACACGATCATCGGCGATGGCGGCAACAACACGCTGAGTGGCGGCGGCGGCGCCGACACGCTGGTCGGCGGCGACGGCAACGATACGCTGATCGACGGGGCCGGCGCGGCCAACACGATGCAGGGCGGCACCGGCAACGACACCTATGTCGTGCAGACGGTGGGGGATTCGATCACCGAATTCGCCAATGAAGGCACCGACCTGGTGCAGACCGGCCTCGGGTTTCTGATCCTGGTGTCGAATGTCGAAAATCTCACCCATACCGGCAGCAACGATTTCATCGGCATCGGCAATGAGCTGAACAATCTGATCATCGGCGGCACCGGCAATGACTATCTGGTCGGCGGCGCGGGTAACGACACCCTGATCGACGGCTCCGGCCTCAACACCCTTCAGGGCGGGAACGGCGACGACATCTACGCCGTGCAATCGAACGCCGACACGGTGTTTGAATTGATATTTCAAGGTGCCGACGAGGTGCAGACCTTCCTGGCCTCCTATACTCTCCCGGCCAACGTCGAAAAGCTGACCTTCGTCGGCGGCACTTCGCACGAAGGTACGGGCAACACGCTCAACAATATATTCACCGGCGCAACGGGAGACGACACCGTTACAGGCGCCGGAGGCAACGACACCTACAACTATCGCACGGCGGGCAACGGCTTCGACACGATCAACGACTTCAACGCCGACAATGCCAATGCGGCGGAGCACGACGTCATCGACCTATCTGGACGCGGGCTCAACTTCAGCGCGCTGGCGCTCACCAGCGTCACCGGCGGCGTGGTGGTCGGCATCCCCGGCGGCGATGCCGTCCTGCTCAAAGGCGTCCTGATCGGCCAGCTCGATGCGGGAGATTTCCACTTCTGAGCCGGCATGCGGCTGGTTGCCCGTCCTCGCCGACGGGCAACGGCCGGGCGTCCTGGCATCTGGGATCATCCGGACGCGCGCCCGGCGGCCCCGCGGCCAGCGCTGGCCGGCCTGCGACAATCAGCGCAAAGAATGGTTCACCAAGTTTGAACCTTTTGACAGCGGCCGCGACCCATGGACACTGGGGATTTCAGGGCCCAGTGATTTCGGCGGCGTCGTCTGAACGATCATATTCCGTTCAGGCGGCGCTGTTGTTTGTTGGGGTGCGGTCGGCGGGCACCGGCCCGCGGCATCCCGATCGCTCGCGGCCCCCGCGCGCGGGCGTCCAGTCGGCCCGGCCGGAATGAAAAAGCACCGAGGGACATTGGCTTCCCCCGGTGCTTGAATCACACTTGCGCCAAGCCCGCGTCGCGACCTCGATTACTTCAGCGAGCCGCTGATGGAATTGAAGGTCCCGCTCAGCTTCGAGCCGACACCGTTGACGGCCGCGATGATGGCAATGGCGATGCCCGTCGCAACCAGCGCGTATTCGATCGCGGTAGCTCCGGATTCATCGTGCAAAAAGCTAACGATAAAGGTTTTCATGACAGCCCTGCCCTTAGATCTTCTGCTCAAGAACACGGATGAAATCCCGGTTCTGAACGGGGTATTACTACGGAAGAATTTAAGGCCGTCTGAATGACCAGCCCGTGCATTTTCACTAAATCGGAACTCGAATTTTCGGAAAACTTGCTGGTTGCCGTCGCGTGTGGGGGGCAATGCCGGGCGCGACCACGGCGCAAGCTGCACTCTCGGCGGCCGGCACGAACCCGGCCATCGTGGCAAACTCGGCCAGATAATTGGTCGGGGCAGCTGGATTGGTTCTGCCCCGACCAAAAGCTCAACAAAATCAATAAACGATTGATTCACAAAGGCTTATTGGTTATCGCTAGCCCCGACAACTGTTACGACTCGATGTTGCGAGGGGGCAATGGCGCTAGCGTCAAACATTCAGCGGCGGGGCGGTTCGGCCGTCTACTACGTGCGACTCGCGGTGCCAAAGAAGCTCCAGGCCATCGTCGGCAAGAAAGAGATTTGGAAGTCGACCGGGGTGCGCGATCCGAAGTCGGCGCGCGTTGCTGCGCTGCCGATCTTGGCGAAGTATCGGGCGCAGTTTGAAGCGCTATCCCAGCGCCAAGAGCCGACGCCGGGCGACCTGCAGGCCGCGATCTGGCGCCACTATGAAACCCTCCTGACCGACGACCAGCGCCAGCGCGCGGCGATGCCTACGGCCGCCATGCTGCAGGAAGCGAAGGACAAGCTCGCCGGCGATATCGCGAGCGGCGCGGTCGAGTGGTCGGACGATCCGCTTGTCCAGGTGAGCGCCGCTGCCGACGTCATCGCCATGAAGGGTGTTGCGGCCTTCGTCCGCGAGGGACGCACTGCCAAACTGGCCAAGCTCCGCGAACATCTGGCGACCGGGGAAACTGCGCTGATCGAATGGGCAGCGGATGACGTGATCCAGCGGGACCGGCTGCTGATCGAGAAAGGATCACCTAAATACCGCGAGCTATGCCAGCGGCTGCAGCGCGCGGAGATTCAGGCGCTGGAGCGCGCGGCCGAGCGCGACGCCGGGAACTGGGCTGGCGTGCCGGCCGATCCTACAGTGGCGCCGGCCGATCCGACCATGGGAAAGCAAAAGGCCGCTGCCGGCGAAGGCCTATGGGAGCTTTACGACCGTTTCGAGAGCGAAAAGAAAGCTTCCGTGAGCCTCGATACGTGGACACAGAACCGTGTCATCGTCGGGCTGTTCTTCGAATTCATCGGCGAGACTTCGCATGTGTCGGCGATCACCAGGAAGGCCGTGCGCGACTGGAAACACGCCCTCGCCTCATGGCCTGTGAAGGCCCTCAAAATCAAAGAATTCGAGGGCATGACCTTCCGCAAGATCATCGAGGCGAACAAGTCTGTCGGCAAACCGTCGATCAGCGAGAACACCACAAATCGCTACCTCTCCGCGATCGCGGGTTTCTGCGACTGGCTGCTCAACAACGAATACATTGAGCAGGACGTCATCCGGGGCATGTTCCTGTCGATCGACAAGAAAAAGCAAAAGGTGTTCCCCTACTCTGACGACCAGCTGCGCGTGATCTTTGAGTCCCCGCTCATGACACGCTGCGCCGGTGACGACCAGGAACACAAGCCCGGGAACGTCGAGATTAGGGATTGGCGCTACTGGTTGCCGTGGATCGCCGCCTATACCGGCGCGCGGCTCGGCGAACTCGCGCAACTGTTGACGGCGGACGTTCGCCAGATTCATGGCGCGTGGTGCATCCACGTCACGCGCGAGGGATCGCGGCTCAAGTCGACCAAGACGAGCGGGTCGCAACGGGTGATCCCGATCCATAGCGAACTGATCAAGCTTGGCCTGCTCGACTACCACGCGAAGATGGTCAAGCGCGGCGAGCATCAGCTATTCCCCGAACTGCAGCCGGACACGCGCGGCTTTTTCTCGCGCACGCCGTCGCGGTTCTTCGCAGGTTACTTCAAGCGGATCGGCGTCAAGAGCGACAAGAGCCAAAACTTCCATTCGTTCCGTCATGGTGCCGCCGATGCATTCCGGCGCGCCGGCTATCTGGACGAACAGTTCGGGCCGCTGTTAGGCCACACCAAGGCAACAACAACCGGCCGGTATGGCATCCTGCCCCAGGGCATTCTGAGCCAGCGCGTCGAGATGATCCAGTCTGTCCATTTTGCTGGTCTGCCGTCGTAACGGCTCCTATCGCGTTTTATCGGTCAATTCCGTAACGTGCGCCGCAAGTTCGGAAAGCGCCTCGGGCTTGTGATCGATAAGCCATTCCGTTAGCGCCTTGGAATGTGAGGTCTTGTCCAGAGGATCACCCGGCCCAGCGAGTTCGTTCAATAGTGCATTCAAAAGGCTGGGTGCGTGAACCTTCCGCAGCCATTGTTGATCGTCTATTTCGTTGTTCCATTTTGTGCCTGAGATGAACTTACCGCCGTTCGACTGCAGCCATTTGGCTACTTGTGTCGAGGTCGCGGGCTCTCTTCCCTCACGAGGCAACGAATTCACCAAAGCTGCGATAGCATCGGGGTCAAGTAGGTAGTTTTCGTAAGTCAGGCGGGACATAAAGCATGCGCGGCCCTTCGATTGAAGCCGCAGCCTTTCAATATCAGCTTCGGACCGGTCTTCCCGATCGAAACTGAATGAAACAGCCGCCGGCAGAAGCAAGGCACCCGCGCTCAACCTCTCGTAGATGTCCCAGATCAGCTTCTTTCGGTCTCGCTTCTTCTCAAAATCTCCGGTAGCGCGAACAGCAACAAATATAAGGCCAAGTGCAGGCCGCTTCAGCAAACGCTCAAGTATTATAGGAAAACAGATCTCCTCTGTCGTCCCCTCAACCCACACGGCTCGATCATAACCAAAAACGTCGGAGAAACTTACGCCTATCTCCGTCAGCACAGTCCGAAGGTCGTCAAGCTTCGTGGCATCGATTCTTTCGATCTTGCTCTCTCCGTCTGCCCAACTGACGAGATGAATAATGTCCGGGCGAGCCGTTGAGATCAATTCTGCAGAATGAGTCGCCAATACATATTGGTGCTGCTCGTATCTCTTTAGGACTTGAATTAGCTTCTTGGCAGCTCCTGGGTGAAGGAATGAGTTTGGCTCGTCAATTACAATGACGCCATTCGGAACGGTCATTACGACATACAGAATAGCGAGGACTTGACCGACACCCGTTCCGCTCTCACGAAGGGGTATAGCAAGGTCCTCTCGCTCCGTCTCTGGAGCCACGGACCAAAGCCTCACCTCGAACTCTTCTCCGACGGTAAAAACCGAGACCCGTTGTATGGCAGGGAATATCTCCCTCACGTGCTCGTTATACTTATCGAATCGCACGTGATTTGCTTGCATTGTTCCGAGCACTGCGGCCAAATTCGAGGCATTGGTTTCAAGCTTTATCGCTTGCGATGCACGCACCCGCCCTATGTTCAGCCGCTCGGGCTTAAAGACATAGAATGCGTCGGGATATGCTACTTGGGCAATCTTGGGTAAGGAGTCGGTGTTGCTAGCGACTATTGAGTCCGCGACTGAAAACCAAGGATGTTCGCGCTTGGCGGTAACCCTTATGGAAACTTGGTCCGACGCCAATTTGAATAAGCCATGCGACGGATATTGCAATGGGCGAAACTCGTTGCCCGCGACCTGAATATTCACTGCCACGTTCTGTTTCGCAAATAGAGAGAGAGCGAACTGCTGCATATCGACGATGTTGTTGTGGCGTATCACCGGTATTTCGCACTGATCGCCAAGAGCCAGCATCGCATGATGAAGTTCTTCACGCGTCAGCGTAAGCTCGAATTCAATCACGGGATTTGGGGTAAGGGGCATCCCACGTGGAGTCGTTGGCGATCTATGCGGATGCGAGCCCACACCCAGCAGATTGAATGCCTCCAGAAGCGCTGTTTTGCCGGAGTTGTTCTTGCCTATCACCACCGTGAATTTAGGAGAGAACTCCAGCCAACCGGACGACCTAAACCCTTTGTAGTTGCCAAGTTTGAACTTCAAAAGCTTCAACTTTAGCCCCCATTTTCCCAAGGTGTGGCCAAGTTGGACCAACACGGCATGCCCCGCACAATCTAAGCGCGAAGGAATTGCCTGGGCAAGTGGCCTGTCGAGCCGGCTGCTTTTCGCCGCCCAAGTTTGAGGGATCAATCCGGCATTGAGATACGATTCCCTTTGACTCTCGACGCGCGAGCGGCCCTAACGGCGACCGCCCCATGGTCCTCCACCAACTGATCGAGCCTTGGGTATGGTTGAGTCCTCATACGGAAACGGCAGCGTGCGCTTCAACAGCACCAACAGATTGAGTGCATATGACGAAGCTACGTAAGACAGGACAAAATACGACCAGTTTCCGAGCGTCGGGTGCAGCCAAATGTCTTTGATGATCATCCAGTGCACTGCCAACGAGGCCGCAATAGTTGATAACGCAATTAGGAACCCCAGGACCGCAATCGCAATTGTCACAACTTTTCCTGATCGCGTCGGGAAATAGCCGCGCTTATGTTCGCGCGGCAGGTATAGCTTGAAATGAAAGCCAGCCGGCGCTGCAAATGTCTCATATTCGACGAACCTCTTATCGACGGTCCGCTTCAAAATCCCTTGGATGATGCTGACGGTAGTATCCCGTGTAGCCGTCATCACTCCTATGGCGATGGCAATGGTCGCTGACAGCGCCAGCAATATCTCTTTTAGCCCTGGTGCATTCTTAAGTGAAAGTCCGAAAAGGCTGAAGGTTGCGTCGGTAGACACGAACTCGACAGCGAGGAAGCCGATAATCGCGAATTGCACGACGAACAGCTTAAGCAGCCACTCGTCGAGCTGCTTAATTGGCTCTGCAAGTCGGCGCACGTATTCCTGACTGAAGAATGTTTCCGCGCCAGCCTCGCGGAAGGCATCATCCAGGTCCGCGTCAATGCGCTTTTGATAGGTTAGCCATATGATGGACATGACGACCTCCCCGAGCCATTCAACTTCAGCGGGGTGGATGTTGGCAAGTCTTCATGGTGGGCATGCACCACGTGCGCCCAGATCGAGGTCGGCCAGATGTTGCCGAACTCGCCCAGCGCGACCTTCACCTCGTTGTCGGTCATCTCGCCGGACCAGGGGCACGGATCGAGGGCGGCGAGCCACTCGGCCAGGCCTGGGCGATCGGCGAGCAGCGGCCCCATCGCGCGGCGGATCAGATCGACGTCGCCTTGGCCGGCGACAGGGCGGATGCGATCGACAACGGCGGTGTAGAGAACGTTCGGATAGAACTCTTCAGGCATTTTGGCCCCGTGGTTATGATGCAATGATTCACGCTTGCCACATGCTGAATCTGATCCGCAAGGCGATTGAGTGTTTAGTCTCTAGCCTTCTAGAAATTAAATGCACTTTTGGGGCGCATCTGGTTCAGAAAGGTCGGCAGAGGCCTTCGAAGCTCGCTATAATTGTTGCTGATGAAGTCTGTTCCCACACTCGGGATGCAGCATAGCGGCCCTGAACGAGACGGTAAGGCGGTTTGAACGCCTGCTATGAGCCAGCCGCAGGCGAACGGGTATCGGACCAAGCGCTCCCCTACGGAGAACGTAGGACGCCTTCGGTAAGGTTGGACCGGACGATCGTAAGATCGTCGAACGCGCCAAAAAGATGAAGGCTCTGCCCTACGGCACCCTTCACCGGCCGCGCTGTTGATGGATATCTGGCAGACGGTCGGGCGTCCGGCTTCGGTCGGATAACCGCATGATTGCTTGCAATCGAGAAACGGAGTTTAGGGCGAGGGTTCGGGATGCCACCTCGCCGCGTTTGTCATCACGAACGCTACGCTCCAGATTAACCTTCGGTGGAATGAACCCCTCGAACTTCTCTCCCTTCGGGATAGGCGCTTAGGGCTCTGCTCTAGGTGTCTATCTCTGGAGGGAGAAAGTTTCCTTTGGAATGGTGACTGTGAAGGAAGTTGATTGATCGGTTTGGACTCAGACGATCAAGCACAAGCCAGCGCGGAGCGCTGCCGAGCCGGAGGCGAGGATCACGGTGCCACCCAGTTGCTCAAACGAAAATAGTTTGAAGAAAGACCGTCAAACCTTCGCTTGAACGCTATATTGGGGGATAGACGCTGTCTCAGCCGCATGCGTCTTCATCAGGGAAAGCCTCCGGGAATTGACTCCTCCCGGGGGCTTTTCTCTTGTTATGGGCGATACTGTGGCTTGGCTCCGTGTACTGCGCTGCCATCGTCGGTGCTTGTCATGTGCCGCAGGACGGCCTCAACTCCCGCGATGAACCCGCGGCATTCTCCGTAGTCGCCGACCGCAGTTTTGTATTTGCCGGCCAACAAGCTGATATGAATACCGGGCGACTGCCTGCCGGTGAGGATTTCACCGACTGTTTTCCCGCCTTGATCAAGGTCCCTGATCTCATGGCTGCCATAGTTTCTGCCGTCAAACCGATCGAACACCAGATACATGCTCAGTTCTCCCTTCCCGAATAAGCATCTACGCTTCCTTCGGTTACCGCTTCAAGATGCCGCCGGGTCTGGTCTGCCGGCGCAGTTCGTCGCCCATCATCTTCTGCAGGTGGCCCATCGCGGCCTTGGCGAGCGTTGCACCCATGCGCTCATGATCGGCGCTTGACTGGCCGGGGCTGCCCTGCACGGTCACAGCGATCGAGGGCGCTAGCGTGATCTGGCTGCTACTGACCATGGGGCCGGCCGATCCATCGCCACCGGTGGCGTTGGAGATGTCCCGCGCCATCTGGGCGGAAACATGGTTTGGGAATACACGGGAGCCACGCGGCAAGTTGACCAATTCGGGGCCGCGCTCGCCGACCAGGGCCAAGCCACCGGGTGCAAAGTCGGTGCCGTTGGCGAAGCCGGGAATGCCTGATCCCGCGCCCAGACCAAACGAGCGCATGAGCGGCTGGACGATCGCCATCTTGATCACGGCTTCCTCGATCGAGCGGACGATGGACTTCGCCATGCTGGCAAACCCGTCCGAAACGCTCTTGGTCCCGTCCAAAATGTCGGCCAAGCCGGTCGTGAGCGTGCTCGACATGGTCGTGCCGATGGTCTTAAGCGCCTCATTGGTCCGCATAGCTGCAGCCTCGGTGCTCGCCAGGGCTGTCGCCACATCCGGATAGAGACCCTTCAATTGCTCGGCGATCTGGACGTCCTGGGGGTCCAACAGCGCGGTCTGCCGGCCGCGCCGGATAGACTGGGCGATGGTGTTCCGCTCCAAAGCCTGGGTGGCCTTCTCATAGGCGGCGGTGACTTCCTCGATCCTCTTGCGCTGATCGTCGGTAACGACGCCTTCGCCCAGGCCAGCGGCCTTATTCGCCTGCATGGCGACTTCCTGTAGCTGGGCCGCGACCTTGTTTCGCTCCCGGGCAGCCGTCGAGAGATCGAGGCCTTCCGCCTCCGCCTTCAATGCGGCGGTGCGCTTGTCGATCGCATCGGCGGCGCCATCGAACCGGTCATGGTCGCTGCCGGTCTGAATCTTCCTGGGCGCGGCGCCCGTGCCACGATCGACGGAAGGCGCAGGCGGTCCAAACTGGTCACCTTGCGCAAGCGCGGCGATCTCCTTCTGGAGCCGATCACGGTGGGCTTCAAGGGTCTCTCGGCTCGCGAGGATGCCGTAGGTCTCGGTCCATCCCGACGTGCCATTGAGCCGACGATTGATCGTGTCCAAGGCGGACCGCTTGGCGTCGACGTCGGTGTTTGACGTGAAGCCCGGGATTTTGATCTGATTGGACAACTCGACGCCGCGCGCGATCAGGTCAACCACGGTGGCCCAGGTTGATTTGATCTCGGTGATCACGCTCGCGAGGTCGTCCCAGGCCGGTTTCAGCGCCGTTCGCAGGCGTTGGTCCGCGACCTTTAGCTGGTCGTCAACTTCTTTCGCCCGCGTCACCAGAACGTTGCTGAAAATGCCGTCGCTGTTGGCACTGGCATCCTTGATGGTCTGCAACATGCTCTCGGCACTGGTCTTACCCTGCCTGATCCGGTCAACGAACTGAGAGCCGAACATCCGCTCGCCGAGATCGAGGCTGGCCGCATGCTGTCCGATCTGGTCAAGCTGGATCATGGCCGCGAGCACGGCCTTGATCTTCTGATCCTGGTCGGTCGCGTTCCGGAACGCAACAAGACCTTCTAGGCGCTGCCCAGCCGCCTTCGCAACGGTCTCGTTGTAGACGCGCAGCGCCTTCTCGACGTCGGTGATCTTCTCTTCGCCGACAGTCCACTCGTTCACGTCGATCGGCGACTTCTGTTTGGTCGCGTCGTAAGCGTGCGCGAGAGCGGATTCGAGATCGTCCACGCCAAGCTTGAGCTTTTTGGCCTCATTGGTGAAGCCCTGCAGGAACGCGGGCGACACGCCAAGGTTCTGCGCCTTGTCGGCGATGGCGATCATCTGCTGCATTTGCTCGCGCGCGCCGGTGATCGCCGCGCTCATGAGCTTGACCGATCCGACGATCACGGCCAACTGCGCTACCCACGGCGCGGCGAACTTCGCCGCCGACAGTGCCGTGTCCTTAATGATATCGGCATTGGCCTTGCCGAACTCGGTGACGATCTTGCGTGCTGCCACCTTCGACAGCGAACTGGTGTTTTCCATCGCGGCCTTGAACTGCTCAAGGTTGACGTCGATCGGGATACGGAGACCAGGGATAGCCATTACGCGGCACCTTCCGCGACGTCGCCGACAAAGAGTGCGGTAAGCACCGCGTAGGCCACGGTGGCATTATCTGCGACCGGCTGGCCGCGAACGTGCTGATCGAGCAGATTCTCGACGTCCTTTTCGGAGGCTCCCCCGCCCAGCAGTCCAAGCTCGAGAACCCGATCGATATCGAGGTCGCTGTATTCGCCGGCCTCAAAACGCTGGGCGCACATGGCGGGCGTGTCCCCGGGGTGACGGATACCGCGATATTCGAGAACCCGGCGCACCCAGCGGTCGCCGAGATTGAAAACATGGGTGCCGCCTGCCCAGGTGAGTTCGCGGCTGGTCTTACTGGTCATTGATCACTTCCTGAATTGCCTCTTGGATAGCTTGTCCGATGTCGTCGCGGCGAGCGCGATAGGTCGGATAGAAGAAGGGCCGCGCGGGCTGATGGCTGTTGCCGAACTCGAAACCGAGCGCGTAGTCATATGGGACGCTGGAGCCGCCCCTCACCTCGCCAGTCGTGTGATCCCCACCAGCGACGACAAGCCACTCAGTGGGGCTGCCGTCGCCCTTGATGACGGTGCAGGACTCTTCAAGGTGTCCCGTTTCATCGGGCGACTGTTCCAGCGACTGCAGCGCGCGGCGTTGTGCATCGGAAAGCTGTTCGGCCTGTTCGCGGACCACGTCCGACAGATGCTGCTCTAGCTTGTCCGGGAGCGCCTGCAGCCAGGCGTCGAGATGGTCCTGGTCGCTCATGACACAAAATCCCCAGGTGTAAGGGTCGGGTCATCCCAGAGCGACGGACCGGTGTCGCCGGCCGCTGCGCGCGACACGGCCATCCACGTGGCTGCCACGCCGTCGATCCTGTCGGTGCTCTTGCCCTTGTGGATCGTCCGGTTGGAGTTCTTGTCTGTCTCAATAGCGACGTTGGCGAAGTTCCAGCGCAGGATTGGGTGTCCGCCGTGCTTGAACTTTCGGGAGATGATCGCGGCCTCAACCAGATTGAGCGCGGGCGATTGCGTCACCCAGCCCTGACGGATGGTGACGACTTCAAAGCCGTCATCCTGCAGCGGTCGCATGACGGCCTGGGCGTAGGTGGCATCGAAGCCGACTTCCCTGACGATGAAACGATCAGCAAGCGATCGGACATAAGAAACGATCGCCGAGTCGTCTATGACGTTGCCGCTAGTCGCGGTCAGAAAGCCTTCGTTCGCCCATGACTTGTAGTTCACGCCGTCGACGTCGCCGCGCCGGCCGATATCAGCCTCGGGGCAGAAGAAATGCGGCAACACGATGTAGGTGTCGCCATCCTTGAAGCACGCGACCACGGCGGAAAGGTCGGTGGTGCGGGACATATCGACGGCGACCCAGCACGGCTGGCCCCGAAGGGCTTCATAGTCAACTGGCGCCGCGCCCTGATCATAGATCGCCATGTCGACGAATGGCGAGGTCGAGTGATCCAGCCAAACGTTGAGCTTGTATTGGAGCAAGCTGGCCCGTTCGGTCGGACTGGTCTTGGCCCGCTCAAGGTGACGCCGGAAGCCAGCGATCGACGGATACCCGTGAGCGCTACCGGGATTGACGCGGCGCCAGTGATCCTCGTCGGTGTAGTCGCAGTCCGGATCGCTCTCAAAGAGGATTGGCAGAACCGTGGGATCGACGATCTCGCCGCGAGCGATCTTCCGGGCGCGATCGATTACGTCCCATGCGATGTTGTCCTGCCCGCGTCCTGCGGTCGTGGCAACCACCAAGAGGGTGTCGTCCGTTTTGTCGAGGCCGTTGGTCAGCACCTTCCAAAGGAGATCGCCGCGCCACACGTGAATTTCATCCGCCAGGACGAATGCGGGCGTCCGGCCTTCCTGCGACGGCGCGTCCGAAGAGATCACCTCCAACTCGACGCCAGCACGCGGATAGCTGATTTTTTTGGCGCTGTTGAAGGCGTCGTAAATCTTGGTGACGGGCACCAGGTGCTTGGGATCAGCCTTAACGATGCCGGTGGCCTCACGGAAGGCAATGCCGGCCTGTTTTCGGTCACTGGCCGCGAAGATCACTTCGCCGCCTTCGACCTTTTCGGGTCCGAACGTATGGAGCAAGGCCAGCGCGGCCGACAATGAGGTTTTGCGGTTGCCGCGCGGCACCAGGATGACAACCGTGGCAACGATGCGGCTGCCATCGTCGTTTCGCGGCCCATAAATGCGGCGCACAATGCGTTCCTGCCAGGGATCGAGACAGAAGGCCTTCTTTGGCAGCTTGGACTTGGGATGTTTCAGCCTTCGCAAGAACGTGACAGCGCGCTCGCCGTAGCCCATCGGGTCAGCGATCGGGCTGCCGTCGTAGATCCAATGCGGGAACGTGTCTTTAGACGGCGAGCGGGTTGTCATCGTCGCCTTCGTCGGTGCCGTCGCCGCGCACGGCCGGCCGCGACCGGGAAACGGGCGTCAAGCCAAGCTCGGCCGCTAGCTGCCGCGCCGTCACCATGGCTTTGTCTTGCATGCGGAAGAGCTTTGGATCGATACCGCCGCGCAACAGCTTCTCAAGCTCGCGGACGCGGCCGTGCGCTGTGCAATAGTGCTCTAGGCTCCCAAGGTCCGCGGTCGTCAAGATGCGTCGGGCCGACAGCTCGGGCATAACGCGTCGCCACTCCGCTTTCGCGAACTTCGATAACCAACTTGGAGCACGGAGCATCGCCAGAGCAGCGCAATCCGGCTGGAGTTTGGGCTTGCGACCTTTCATACTGACGTGCATCCCTTACGATTCGGGCCGAAAGGCACCTTGACGAAATGAATCAACGCTACGACTTTCTCGCGATTTCGCTTTTGATGTTCACGGCCACGTTGATCACTTTCGTTGTGTTGGGCCCGATTAACGTTGAGGCCGTATGGCGATGGCAGACGCTCATCAGTGGAGTGGTGACTTTCGTGGGCGTCGTTGTCGCTGCTTGGAACGTCACGCGGCAAATGCGTTTGGCTGCCCGCGGCCGAGAGCAAGATAGGATCGAGCGCGAGTTGCCGGGCCTTCGCGCTGCAAATTATCTTCTGTTGCGTTTTCATTGGGCCCTCGAAGGTAATCGTGGCCCGGAAGAGATTTTGAAAGAGTTCGATGCGCTGGGGCTGAACCAAAGCAAAGTCTCGGATTTCGTGAACAAAGTGCTTGAGGCGCTTCCAGTGACACCGGATAGGATTAAGCGGGATATCGCGGTGGAGTTGTTTCGACTTCGAAGCACCGCCGATCGCTTCGCCGCGGCGACAAAATTGAGCCGGAATGCAACGCGCGTGTATGATGCGGCGGTGCGGGCCGACGATAATGCCGAACGGCACAAACCAGATGTGGTTGCAGCCGAGGAGCGGCTCGCCATTGCGACGGAACGTTACGAGAAGGCGCAGAAAGAGTTCGAAGCGCTTCGCGAACAAATTATTCAACGAGGAAGGGCCGAGGCAAAAAGATCCGATATTTTGCGTCGCGAACTCGAGAAGTCGCTTGCGATTGATTGAGCCGAGCCTCATGGTCCGGATCGCTCGCAAATAATGTCAAAGCCGATGCGACGGCCAAGCTCTTTCAAATTCCGGATAGTGTAGGTGTTGCCCTGGTAGACAACCCGGTGCTCCAGCGTCAGGCCGTCCAACCAGCGGGTCCGGAAGGTGATCACGGCGTCGGTCGTCTGACCGCGCTGCGCTTCCCGGTCATCAATGACGAACTGCATCAGCTTCGCCCGCATGGTGGCGAAGGTCGCCCAGGTGTCGATCACGGTGCCATAGAGATCGAGGCCGGTGGTGCGGCGCTGAATCTCGATCACGCGGTCAAGATCACCGGCGCGCATCAGGGTCGTTCCTTCACGATCGCCGCGACCGTGATCACGGCATGGGAGAATGAACCGTGAGGGTCGCGCAGGAAGCGGGTATCGCTGGCGCGCATGTCGAGCACGGTGAAGTGGTCCAGCGCCAGAGCGCCGTCGCGCTGGGCATCGACGCGCACGGCGTCAACGATCAGGCCGGCCGCTGCCTTGGCCTGCACCAAGCCGGGCTCTTGCAACCACACATGCAAGGTGGTGTAGGTGGTCGCGTCCCAGCGCCGGTAAACGGTCTGGCCCTCGCCGATAATGACGCTGGGCATGCGTTCAGGGCGACCAGTGACGTCGAGCACGTTGTCGGCCGGGATCATCGCCATGAGGTCGGCCGACGCCAAGAGGCGCGCACGGATGGCCTTCTGAAGGTCCAGAGATGGATCAAACGCGGCCATCAGAACGAAAAAGCCCGGTAAGGAGAGAGCAAATCGAGCATCCCGAACGGCAGAGACGACGCCATGACGCCAACAAGGCTGGCTTCCCGGTTCTCATAGAGGTGCGCGGTCAGTTGCAGCACGGCCTCACGAACCGGTGCTGGAGCCGCGTCCGAATCCACTTCTCCGGCCGTGTATGCCGCAACCCAAGCCTTCGCCGCATCCAATTTGCCTTGGATCAGGGCGTCGTCGAAGTCGGTGGTGACGTTGAGATGGGCCTTGGCCTGATCGAGGGTGATCACTGAAAAAACTACAATTAGACGCTATCTTGCGCGGTGGGGAACAACCGGTCAGGGCCGCTTTTTGCTGGCGTTTGACCCCACCCCCGGGGTTTGCCGTTGATGGTCGGCGGTGTGAACAGCGCAGCCTCGATCGACCAACCGCGACGAATGCGGCTGTAAACGGCCGGCTTGCTCACTGGTGACTTATTGATCCAATCCGCGAGCCGCATGGTTCTGCCCCTAATGGTGCAGACCCTGTCTGGCAGCTTGGTTCGCGTAGGCTTCACTGGCTGTTCGGCTGACAGCACGACACCTTGCTCGGCTGCATCGACATGCTGTCGTGCGCGGACGCGGACGTAACTGGGCTCCAGACCAGCAAGGGCGCAGGCCTCGCTGAAGCCGCGGTTGGGCTTGAACAGCCAACTGAGTGCCTGTTGGTGCTCAAGCTCGGTGCAGCTTATGCCGCAGGCGTCCATGATCATTCGCTCGATCAGGGCGAGCCAGAGAGCTTTGCAGGCGCCGTCTTCTGCCGGATCAACGGTCATCGCGACGTTCCTGCTGTTGTTTCCGGCTGGAGTGACAAGGCGACGACGCTAAGGCCTGCCAGTTTTTGCGATCCCAAAATCTCGCCATATCGCCCCG
Source organism: Bradyrhizobium sp. CCBAU 51753 (assembly GCF_015291565.1). Classification (NCBI taxonomy): domain Bacteria; kingdom Pseudomonadati; phylum Pseudomonadota; class Alphaproteobacteria; order Hyphomicrobiales; family Nitrobacteraceae; genus Bradyrhizobium; species Bradyrhizobium sp. CCBAU 51753. The sequence goes on from NZ_CP030037.1 coordinate 5,059,542, forward strand.
ATGCGGAACGATATGGTCGACACAATCGGCGATGCGGCCGCAACCGCACGCGCAGTAGCGGTTCTGAGGGAGGGCCAGGAATGCCTTGCTCTCGCGCTGCCATTTGGCGCCGTAACCGCGCTGAGATGCTGACGGCCGATGCTTGTCGGCCTCAAGCTTGCGGGCAAGCTGGCACGCGCACATGACACCGGAAGCGACCTTTCGACCACAAGAACAAATGCGAGGTGGACGCATGGGCATTAGATGGCCCTCATTGTCTTCCAAGCCTCAACGCTGTTCTCGGAATACGTGGCTTGATACAGGTTCGCGAACCGGTCATCGTCGCGGACGCCGTTGCGATACTTGATCAGTTCAGCCGGCCATTCACCGGTCACGTAGAAGATCGCGAGCCGGCTTGCGAGATAGTTGCGTCCAGCAATCCTGATCTCGCGATACCCTTCCTTATGGCGCCACCCCGCAACTGCACCCGCCTTGACACGGTTTGTTGGGCTGACACGCCAGCGAAAGATTCCGGTATCCGGGTCGTAGTCGAGAACGTCTCTCAGGTCAGATTGGGTTAATTCGCGCATCAGGCCGGAACCTCAGCCATGCTATGGACGGTTTGGTCGCCGAGCGCGTTCAAGCGGTCGCGTGCCGAACTGATGTTGGTGACGGTAGCGTCGTCCGCGTCGTTCTCTTTGCCGCCGAAAATGGCCTTGAGCATTTGCTGCCGGCCAATATGGGCGTTGATGATTTCGGCAGGCGTCGCGCTCCAGGCCTGCTCTGGCGACCAGCCCAGCCAGCCGGTGGCGATCTGGAACAGCCGGGTGAAATACTGGTCGAAGGCGATCGGCTTGCCAGCCGGCTTGGCGTCGTCCTGGTCGTCATCTACGCCAGCGAGCAGCGCGACGAACTTGAGCAGCGGCTCAATGAGGTTATTGGCGACTTCAGCCAGCGGCTTGTCGAGCACGTGCTTGTAAAAGCGGTTGAGCGCGACGTCGGGATCGACGGCGCTGAGCCGGATTACTTCCTCAAAGGCGGCGATCCGACATTCATAGATCGCCTCGGACAGGTTCTGAAAGCCGCCATAGGCACGTTCGATGCGGAATGCGGCTCGCAATGTCGCGCGCAAATGGATCGTCTCATTGTCGAGGCTGATCGCGATTTCGTCGTTTGCGAGCCGCATGTTCCTGGTCCTTAGGTCGCCGAGACCTTGAGCTTCACGAACCGGTCAGGATTCGTGATGTCACCGCCGACGCGCTTGCGCGAGTGGAAGCGGGTCTGCCCCTTGGTCGCGAGCGAATACGGGTCGCGGAGCATCTGGAAGCTGACGCGATCGACAATGCGGTAACCCGACAGGTCGCCGAACAGGATCGGGAAGTTGCCAGCGCCGATGTTGTCCATATCGACGGCCTCGACGATCGGGCGACCGAGCAGCGTCGGCGCGGCGTCCCCGTTGAGATTGTCGATCAGGAGATAGCGGCCCATGCCGTCCTTGAACTGACGGATTTTCGACATGGTGTTGCGGTTCATGAGCCACACACCACGCTGCGCCCACTGCGTCGGGATCGCGTGGAACATGCCGATCAGAACGTCGCCGGGGCTGGTCGCGGGGAAGTCAGCCGCGGCGCCTGTGATCACCTGCGAGATACCAGCGGCGGTCATCAAGCCCTTGGGCTGAGTGGTGCCGTTGCCCTTCACGAACGCGGTGCCCTCCGCGATACCGAACGACTCGGCGGTGTCAGAGGCCAGTTCGCCTTCGAGATTGTAGGCGTTGTCCTCCAGCAACTGGTTAGACACGTCGGTGTAGGTGGCGGCCTCATAGGGCGTGATCGACACGCCGGTGTAAGCCGGATCGCTTTCGGTGCGATCGTCGGTGTCAGCGACCCAGGTCGCGGCCGTGCTGCCGGTGCGCTTGGGATACTGAACCTGTGCCGCGCCGATGGTGACGACGCGCGCATACTGGCGGATGGGTGAGAACAGGCGGAGCAGCTTGAGAACTTCGTTGCCGAACTCCGGAGGGGTCAGTGCCTGATTGCCGGTGACTACCAGGGACTTCTTTTCGAGGTCGCTGATTGCGTCCGGACCGAGGCGGAGGAAGTTCTCGAAAGCCTTCATTTCGAGGCTAGCGTCGTCGGAGTTGCCGTTGCCGACCGGCAGGCGCGATGCCTTGGCCTCAAGCTCGTCAATGCGGCGTCGGAGTGCGGCGTGCTCGTCGGCGCTCTTCTTTTCGAGCTTCGCCTGCAGATCGGCGAGCTCTTTCTTGACGAGCTCTTCCGGCGACAGTTCCGGCGCGTCCTTGAATTCGAGGGTGGGGAGATGCTTCATAGTGGTAGTTCAACCTTCCTTGATGGGGTTCAGATGCTTGCCGTGAAGTCGCGGATGACCGACGCTACGGCGGATGCGCGGTCATATTCCTTTGCTGAAGAGATGCGGGCTCGCGGGTGCGCGGGGTTGCGAACCACCGAAACCTCATAAAGGTCGAGGGCAGCGATCACGCGGTTGCGGCCTTGCTGCGTTGATGACTTCGTTTTGAAGCCGATCGACAGGCCGCTGACGAGGCCGCTCTTGATCATCCCCAGGATGGTGCGGGCGCGCGCGTTCTCCAGGTGCAGCTTGCCTTTGACCGTGAGGCCGTCAGCCGTTTCGACCGCGTCGGTCCAGGTGCCGATCAGGTCGCCGACGTCGTGACCGAACAACATTGGCAATTCGCTGGAGACGAAATTGAACGCGCCCTTGACGATGATATCGCCGGCGCTATCGGGGCCGGCATTGAACGGCCATGCAGTGCCGACGATCTCGCCTTCGTCGGTGACGCTGAGTGTGGCCTTGATTTCGAGCTTATCCATTGGTGGCCTCGTTCGGTGCGCCGAACCAGACACGCTCAAGAATCTTCGCGGCGATGGGATAGGTTTCGGAGATCGGTCGATCGGCGACATAGGTCGCGATCAGTTCAGCGGCGCGCTTGGGCGCGGTGCCGCCGCCAATCAACGCGAGCCGGATGGTCTCGCTGAGGTCAACCTGGGAGAACTGCCGGTAGTTCAAGCGATTGAAGAGTGCGCCGATCGGGCCGCACTTCGCTTCAAGCTCGGCAATCAGTGCAGGCGTAAGCTGGAACGTTTGTTCGCCATCGCCGAAAAAAGTGACGTAGGGCGTGCGCATCAGGCGGCCTCCGCGTCGTCGTTCTGGTTGTCATTTGATCGACCGTTGAGCTTGCCGCCGCGATACGCGGACGAGGTCCACGGGTTTTCGAGAACGTCGCCACCGTCGACTGGCCCAAGCGACCAGCCGAGGTCCCGCGCTTCATTGGGCGTCATGATCCGGCCAGAGACCGCGTCGGCGAACGCCTGACTGCGCTGGGCGAGGTCGGCCTTAACCAGATGCGTGGTGTCGTATTCGATCGTGACGCCGGCCGCGCGCTCTTCTACGGTCAACAGTTTGAGCGTGAATTCCTGCTGCTGCGCGATCAGGTGCGGCAACAGCGTGAAGCTCAGGAACTCAGTGCCCAATGCCTCGATCGACCGGGAGACGTTCTTCTCCAGCGCCATGAGCAGATGCAGGCTGACGCGGAAGATGCGCGCGATCTCGCCGAGCATGTAGGTGCGCAACTCGATATACTGGGCGTCGGTAGCGTTCAGCATGAGTTGCTGAAACTTCATGTCGTCAGTGACCCAGGCGGTGCCGCCCGCGCTGGTGCCCGAATGGGCCGCACTGAATGCCGCCTTGGCCTTGTCGAGGGTGTCCTTCACCCACGACTTGGGGACGCTCATGATGCCGCTGGGCCGCGCGCCGTTCAGGAACAGTTGGTTCGCGAAGCGCTCCAGGACGATCGCCAGGGCGATGGTGTCGCGGTTCTCGCCGACCAGGCCGCGCGTCGGATCGTATGCGGGTGTGGCGAAGTGCAGGATTTGCGAGCCGGGGATGGTGCGCTTGGGACTGCTGCCGTCCGCCTTGATCGCGTATGCGGCCTCGAAGTTGGAGTAGTCGACAACGATGGATGAGAGGCGCGGATCGAGCCGGACCAGCTCATAGACTTTGCCGTCAACGCGGATGACCTGACAGAACGCGCCGTAGGGCTGCAGCAGGCAGTCCATCGTCATCAGGCGTTTGAAGGTCGCGGCCGGCTGCCAACTGTTCGGCGCCTCGTTGAGCAACCTGGTGATGGGGTGGTCGATCTCTTCGCGCCGACCGGCAGCGGTCGTCTTGAATGTCTTGACCGGGAGCGATGACACGGTCTCGGAGATCGCGCGGACCGCGCAGGATACCGGCGCGCACTGCATGGCGCTGAAGGGCGACACTGAGATGCCGGCGAGGGTCGGCGACGCGCCGAACAGTTCGAACAGCCACGGCTCTGGCGAGGCGAGGCTCTTAGTCTCTACGGGCGCCGGGGCGGCCTTACGGAAGCGATCGAGAAAGGGCAAAAAGCACTACACGGTTAGCGCTCGCTGGTTGGGCGAGTGCGGGAGATCGGGAATCTCTGTGTGTGCTTTGTTTCGGGATCAGGTCCGAACGCGTAATTATGTTGCGCGTAGATTGCGGCTAAATTGAGTCGCTAGCCCGATTATATGCCTCGACAGACTGTTACGATCTGCAACATTTTGGACTAGTTGCTTTCGCGTAAGATACTAATTCTACTAGACAAAATGTAAATTGGTCGGGGCAGCTGGATTCGAACCAACGACCTGCAGTACCCAAAACTGCCGCGCTACCAGGCTGCGCTATACCCCGAACTCCATGAGGCGAGTGGATACACGCTTAGCCCGGCGCCAGCAAGGCGCCGGTTGGGCGCGCAGGGCGCTGCGCCACAAGCCCGGGCGGACACCGGCGCGGACCCGGGAAAGCGCGTCAAAACAAGCAGTTAGCGGCCGTTGAACAGGGGATGGGCGACCCGGTCGCCGGGCTGGATGCCGTACTTCTGCGCGGTCCCGGCAATGACCTCCAGCACGCCCTTCGCGAGCCCCCGCGACGGGATGATCTTGGTCGACAGCGGCTCGGTGCTTTCGGCGATCCGCAGGATCCGGCCGTCGGCGCGAATGAAGATCATGTCGAGCGAGATGTAGGTGTTCTTCATCCACATCGACACCTCCTGCTCCGGCGAGAAGTCGAACAGCATGCCTTTGCCGTCCGCCAGCTCCTTGCGGTACATCAGCCCGGTCTCCTTCTCCTGCTCGGTGGTCGCCATCTCGACCGAGAAGACGTGGACGCCGGACTTGGTGACGATCTCGAGCGGCTGGAAGCTTGCCGCCTGCGCGGCCGGGGCCAGCAGCGCGCCGGACAGGATGACGAGCGCAGCCAGCAGCCACGGGCGAAGCCGCCCAACATTGCGATCGAAATTCATCGAAGGATACTCATGCCGGTGAAATTTTGCCGGCGGACCCTAACCCGATGATTGCGGCAAATGCCAGAGCCTTGCCGGCGGCCCCTCGCCTCACGTTTCCGTCAAGCGATCCCAAATCTTGAATCAGGAGTCCGGGATCAAGTGCCTTGGGGTCAAGTGCTCTGGGTCAAGCGCCGGGGGGCTAGTGCGACGACAGCGCCGACGGGCCCGTCTCGGGATGGATCTCGGCGGCCATCATGCCCTTGGAGCCGGGCCCGAACCGCACCAGCACATACTGGCCGGGGCGCAGCTCGGTCATGCCGAAGCGGCGCAGCGTCTCCATGTGCACGAAGATGTCGGGCGTGCCCTCGCCGCAGGTGACGAAGCCGAAGCCGCGCAGCCGGTTGAACCACTTGACCTGGGCGCGCTCGAGCCCGCTGGTCGCGGTCACCGTGACGTGGGTGCGCGGCGGCAGCATCTGCGCCGGATGGATCGCGGTCGACTCGTCCATCGAGACGATGCGGAAGGCCTGATAGCCCTTGGCGCGCTGCACGCATTCGACGACCAGGCGCGCGCCCTCGTAGGCGGTCTGATAGCCGTCGCGGCGCAGCACCGTCACGTGCAGCAGGATGTCGGGCCAGCCATTGTCGGGGACGATGAAGCCGTAACCCTTCGAGGCGTCGAACCATTTGATGACGCCGGAGAGCTCGACGAGATTGGCCGCTGCATCGCCCAGTCCGGAGAATGCATCGAGCGCCGGATCGCGCGGCGCGCCGCCGCCATACTCGCCTTGTCCAATTCTGCTCTGCCCAACTCCGCTCGCGGGCTGCCCGCCGAGCTTCTTGGACTCAAATCCGTCCGACCCCATGACCCCGGACCCCACACATCAATTGCAGTTCGCCGTCGTTGCGGCAAAGCCTGAACACGATGCCATTCATGACCAACCCACGAGAACGCTGCGCGAATCTCTCGAATCAAAAGATAACACTCCCGCTTGCGGGGCATAGCTAAAAATCGAATCTAACGGGAACTATGAACAGGCTTGCACAGCTGCGAATCAAACAGGCATCAGTTGCCAACGAACGGACCGAGCGTGTCGCCGATGTCGTGGCGGATCACGAGATCGGCGATGTCGTCCTGATCGGTCGGCTCTTTGTTGATGATCACGAGTCGCGCGCCGCTGTTCTTCGCCATCATCGGAAAGCCCGCCGCCGGCCACACCACCAGCGATGATCCGATCGCGAGAAACAGATCGCAGGTCTTGGTCAATTCCGTCGCGCGCAACATCGCGTCCTCGGGCATCGCCTGGCCGAACGAAATCGTCGCGGTCTTGACCGGATCGCCGCAGTCCGCGCAGTCGGGCGCACTACCGCTTTGGTCGAATTGCCGCTTCACCCACGAGAGTTCGTAGTCCTTGCTGCAGCCGATGCAGCGCGCGTAGGTCGTGTTGCCGTGCAGCTCGATGACGTCGGTGGCCTTGAAGCCTGACGCCTGATGAAGGTTGTCGATGTTCTGGGTGATGATGCCCGGAACCTTGCCGGCGCGATAGAGCGAGGCGAGCGCGCGATGCCCGCGACCGGGCTTAGCCGCGGCAAAGGTCGGTTCCATCGCGAAACGGCGGCGCCACGACTCGTCGCGCGCATCCTGGCTGGCGACGAACTCGTCGAACGGGATCGGCCGGTTGCGGGTCCACAGCCCGCCCGGCGAACGGAAATCCGGAATGCCGCACTCGGTCGAGATGCCGGCGCCGGTGAAGGGCACGATCGACGACGCCTCGGCAATCATGTTGCCGAGTTGCTCGACGCCGCTGCGCAGATCCTTTGCAATCACAGGAGACAATCCGGTTGGATGCGCCGACTATAGCACGGCCGATTGCGGGACCAACGCGCAATGCGGGCGAGCGATCTCGCTCGATCGAGCCGCGTCAATCAGGCGGCTGCATCAAGCGGCCTTGGCAGCGTGCTGCTCCGGCGCCCGTCTCGTTGCTCTTCCTGAGTTTTGCCGACGGCACCGCCTTCGCTTCATCACATTCCTGCAATTTCAGCTCCCCATTGACGCCCAAATCGCCGATGCCAATGCGGCCGGGGACGGGGGGTGACACGGAGGATGGGCAATGACCGACCAGAAAGATCGCGTCTCGCGCGAGCGCGAAGAGATCGCCGCACGCGTGGCCAGCTTCAGGGCGACGCAACAGAAGTTCGAACGCGATCGCCAGGAATATTTCGCCAACACGCTCGGCAACGCCTGGAGCGGATTTCGACGCGAGAGCACGTGATGCCGCGCGGTGCGAAACGCGATCGGGACATCGCTCTGGTCTGTCTGAAACGCGGCTGATCGATCACGCGCTGTCAAAAAGCCCGGAGCGGTGCGCTCCGGGCTTCGTCATTACCAGTCATAATAGTGCCGGTAATAGCGGTGTCGATAATACGGACCGCCGTAATAGGCGTATGGCCCCGGGCTGTAGTAGCGCGGGCCGTAGTAACCGTAGCCAGGCCCGTAGTAGTATGGGCCGTAAGCGCCCGCTGCGCCGGCAGCAATCGCACCGGCGGCCAGACCGAACGCCAGACCAGGACCGATACCGCGGTGGCGCGCCTCCGCCGGCGCGCTCAGCACGGTTGCGCCAACAGTCGCAACCGCCGCCACAACTGCCAATGTCTTTTTCATCCGCAACCTCCTCTCCTCATTTCGTGGGATTAACGCCGGCGCGGAGCGATGGTTTCAGATCAACGCGGGGCGCCAAGCATCAGCAAATACGCTGGATTCCCCCTCGCCCGGTTCCACAGCCATGCGATAGCGCAGAGCCACCATCGGTTGGCGCGGGAACTAGAAGACAACCTCAGGGATTACTATGTGATCTCGTGAGGTTGACCTATGCCGGCTTGGATGGAACTTTTACTCAATGTGATGGGCTTTGCCGGCTTCATCGCGATCGCGATGTATCACAAGCACCCGAACGGCAAGCTGCCGGACTGAGCCTCGGCGCCGCCGCTAAAGCGCGATGAGATGAGGTTGAGTCATCATCGCGCTTCAGCTTTTTGTTTGAGCATGATCTCCGCGCAAATGCGTTCCGCGTTTGTCGCGGGGGAAAGCCGCTTCACACTTTTCCGGATCGTGGTCTAGTTAGACTTGTGCGGCTCACCCGCGGTGCGAACCAGCCTGTCCGCCTTGACCAGCACATGCCCACTCTCCGGCTGCGGCCGCAGCCAAAAACTGATCGCGATGAAGGCGGCGCAAAACAGCAGCCCCACCACCATCACGCGCCGGTGGGTCGGTCGGTCCGCACTGTGAAATGTCGGCATCATGGCTGTCATCCGCAGCCATTCCACGCCCAATCACGGGTCGTGACAACGCGATATAGCGCTTAACCTAACCGAATAGGGTTATCGGCCGGATCGTTTCGTGAGCGGCCGCCTGCTGCGGACCGCCAGCGTCCCATCCGCAGCATATCCAGAGCTTGTCCGCAGCAAATCCACAGCCCCATCAGAGCGCTTTTGCCTAGTATTTTAATGATCTTGCTGCGCACAAATCCACAGAGGTGCACAATTGGTATTTATCGGCCGATCCGGTGGGCCGCTTGACCGGGGCCCGGGCTGATTCGGCCGAAAACGCCGCACCCTCGCATTTACAAAGCGTTAAGAAGCCGCTGACAAGGTTCCCCCAGGAGGGAGAGCCATGCTCATCTACCCCGTACCTGTCGAAGTGACGCACGCCCGCGTGCAGCTCGTCGTCGACCAGACCGCGAAGGCTGAGCCCCGCGTCGTCAATGAGGACGTGCTCGACGTCTTCGCCGCCAAGAACAAGGCCGACCGCGACGCCGTCGAGACCATCCTCAACATCAAGGTCTGAACGCCGGCCATCGTCAGGCCGCGCGAAGGGCGCCCGTCGTGTGCCAAGGTCTCGCGCGCGCGGGAAACCTCGCCGGCGACTGGAACAACTCCTCCGCGCACAGGTAGTCATGGGCAAGGAGATGCTCATGAACAAGCTCGTCGTCGTTGCCGCCCTCGCCCTGATGTGCGGCCCGGCCTTCGCGCAGGATAGGGGTCCCGCTCCCCAGACCGGGATGGAGCGGCCGGAAAATATCAAGGGGGCCACGCCGAAAGGCTCGATGGATACCACCGGCATGAACGTGAACCGCGCCAATAAGCCCGACGCGAAGGACACGACAAAGGACAACGCCGCCAGGAAGGACAATCCCAGGAAGTAGCGGCCCGCTCTGCACGGGCGTCGCGGCTCTCCTCGGCCTTGGCGCAGCGTTGCGCAGCCCACAAAACAATTTGGAACGGATGCTCGACCCGACCGTTGATGTTGCGAGCGATACAACGAGGGAGAAATCCACCGGAAATATCAGCTCAAAAGCCCCGTCAGCCTACCTCGGTAGCTGGCGGGGTTTTGGTATGAAAGAGGCGCGAATGTACGCACTGTTCCGCGGCAAGACGCAGGTCGGACGGTCATTCCCGACTGAAAAGGAAGTTTGGGAAGCCGCTCTGATCGATGGCCTCGTGACCAACGTTCCCGCCGCGGACGAAGCCGGTGGGCGTATTCTCGCTGCCGACTATCACGTGGAGCGGGTTGGCGAATACGAACCGCAGCCGGATTGGAAGCCCGACCGCGTGAATCCTGCTGCGGCAGGGGGAACCAATCGGCCGAAGCCGCATTGAGCCTGAAACAGCGTTGAGTAGTGCCGGCAGCTCACCGCCCTGTCGGCTTCGGAAGGCCCCGCGATTCCCGCTCGCGGGGTTTGCTTTGAACTTTTGGCGACTGCGAAGACACACGGGCGCTGGGGTTTTTCAGGGCCCAGTATCCAGGCAGCGCCGCGGGGACGAAACATATTCCGTCGCCTCGGCGCTGTTGCTTTTTGCGAATTCAACCTTAAGTTTGTCTGTAGCAGTTGACGGCTCACGCCCTGAAAATCCCAGACCGTCAACTGGGAAAGCCCCGCATCCAGCCTGCGGGGCTTTCCATTTTTGGGAGAGGCATCGTTCGGAGCGGATCGCCTTCGGCCTTGCCTTGGCGGTGATCAGCGCCATTTCTGAAATCTCGCGAAAAGTTGACCTCTAACGGAGAGGCAAGCTTCGTTCGCAAAACCATCACGCCCGCTTCTTCTCTTCCCGTTCTTCCTTTTCGAGCTGTTCTTCGACGTACTGCACGACAGCTCGGCGAACGTCCGAGCTCTTGATCTTGTAGAACGCTTTCGCCAACCTCAACATCTGCACGTCTTCGACGCGGTTCGACATGGAAATAAGCTCCGATTGTTGGAGCGGAAATTACTCCAGGTCGTCGCTCGCCCATCATTAAACCGCTGCAACCTTAGGCACCTTATTGTCGCAGGACGCACCTCTCGTTAGATGAACTTCCGGTAAGCTTCATTCTGTTTTCACGAACGAAGATGGAGCGCGCGAGATGCCTTTAAGACTCCTGCTTTCCGCGCTCTTCGTCGTCCGACAGCCACACGCAAAGCGCCGCGATCGAACCGCAAATCAGTCCAATGACGAGCACGGCGGTGCTGAATGTCTCGAGACCCGCGGTCAGCACCGTCACCCCTCCCCCGATGACGAGGATTCGTTTCAGCAGCTCAACGCGCCAATGAACCAGAACCACATCGCCGAGCCAGGCCGCCAGCGATGTCAGGAAGACGAACAGTTTTGCCAGATACGCGCTCGCCACGAACCCGGCAGCCACCAGCGCCGGGTTCGTCGTTCCCGAGCGCACGACAATGTAGGCCGTCAGCAGCGCGATGGTGATGAATGGCCCGATCAGGGCAAAAGCCAGAAACCGCTTCATGCCGAGAGCATAGGCCTGTTCGCGCTTGCCAGCGTGCGCAGTTATTCAGGAGATTTTCCGTAGAACGCTGCAGGCGCGAGCCTGGCAATTTCGCTATCGGCTCCGCGCGCCGAAAGCTCGCGAAAGGTTGAGAGCGCAAGGCGCACAAAGGGGCTTTCATTCGCCCGCAACCGGCACGCAAAGGCTGCCCCTCCCCACAATTTGCTGCTAATTTCCGCCCCGCTCCCTCGCCCAAACGAGCATCTCTGAACGTTCTCAGGAGGATAAGAAAAATGCGCTATCTCCACACCATGCTGCGCGTCCGCAATCTCGATACGGCGCTGAAATTCTACCAGGACGCGCTGGGGCTGAAGGAAGTGCGCCGCATCGACAATGACAAGGCACGCTTCACGCTGGTGTTCCTGTGCGCGGCCGAGGATCTCGACCTGTTGAAGTCGCAGCCGCAGCCCCGCGGCGCGCCGCTGGTCGAACTCACCTACAATTGGGATGAGGAGAAGTACGGCGAGGACCGCTACTTCGGCCACCTCGCCTACGAGGTCGACGACATCTACGCGACCTGCGACCACCTGATGAAGATGGGCGTCACCATCAACCGTCCGCCGCGCGACGGCAACATGGCGTTCGTGCGCTCGCCCGACCTGCACTCGATCGAGCTGTTGCAGAAGGGCGACCCGAAGCCGCCGGCGGAGCCGTGGACCTCGATGCCGAACACCGGCCACTGGTAGGTCCCCGACAGGCCCTGGCGAAATCCTCCGCCACTCCGCGCTACAGCGCGCTGGTCCGCGAGGCTAGCCGGTCCGGATCCGCTTAGGAACATGGTGCTATCAGCATCGTTGTCTTCCCAAAGCGGAGGAGGACGACGCATGGCAAGAGGAATTTTGCTTTGGCTTGTGGGCGTGCCGATCCCGGTGATCATTTTGCTTTGGTTGGTGTTCGGCCACTGAATTCGCAGGCGCGTACGACGCACGCATGACCGCCCCGGAAACGAGAGGCCCTGCCATCCCGCGGCGGGGCCTGTTTTTTGTCCTGCGAGCAATTCACCGCGGGCTTTCCGCGGAAGACTCCGCTAAGAACGCTGCAAACAGCAACAGCGGGAGAAACGCGTGCCTGACAGCAAGCCGCAACTGACGATCTGGGGCCGGGCCAACTCGGTCAATGTGCAGAAAGTGCTCTGGTGCCTTGCCGAGCTCGAGCTGCCCTATCAACGCATCGACGCCGGCATGCAGTTCGGCAAGAACGACCAGGCGGACTATCTGGCGATGAATCCGAACGGCCGGGTGCCGACGCTGGTCGACGGCGACTACGTGCTGTGGGAATCCAATTCGGTGATGCGCTATCTCTGCATGGCCTATGGTCAGGGATCACCGATCTATCCGCAGGCGCCGCAGGCGCGCGCCGCGGTCGACCGCTGGCTCGACTGGTCGCTGTCGACGTTGCAGCCGGTCGATCGTCCGGTGTTCTGGGCGCTGGTGCGCACGCCGCCGGAGAAGCGCGACATGGTCCAGATCCAGAAGGATGTCGACGCCGAGGGCGTGGTGTGGCGCGTGGTCGAGGACAGGCTCGCGACCCGCCGCTTCATCGAGGGCGATCAGTTCACCATCGCCGACATCGTGCTCGGCGCATTCGCGCGGCGCTGGCTCGGCGTCGAGGGCGTCAGCAAGCCAAAGCTGCCCAATCTGGACCGCTGGTTCGGCGAGCTCGCAGCGCGGCCGGGATTCGTCCGCTTCGTCGCGCCGCCGATGTCGTAGAGCATGATCCGGAAAAGGGTGAAGCGGTTCTCCCTCGCGACAAACGCGGAACGCGTTTGCGCGGAGAGCATGCTCAAACGAAAAGGCCGCGCTCAGCGCCCGCTCGAGTAGCCGCCGCCGACGCTGACCGCGCCGCCGAGCTTGACGCAGGTGTCGGTGCCCTCGACCCGGACGAAGCCGGGCCCGAACGAGGCGCAGGGATTGGCCCGCGCCGCGGGCTTCGACGGCAGCGGCTTGCCTGCATCGGGCGGCGTTTGAAAATCGCGGCTTCTGCCCTGCTGCGCGAACGCGGCGACCGGCAGCAGCACGGCGAGGATGGCGAAGAGTGTTGTTCGCATCCGGCCTTTTATCGCGCGCGGATGGTCGAGGCTAGCGCACGAATTTGACGCCGAACGTCCTGCCCTCACGCCAGACCACCTCGCAGGCTCGCCCGGTGCGGGCATCGCGCGAGAACGCCAGCCGCAGCTTGGCCGGCAGCGTGTTGCGGTCCTCGATCGTGATCCTGGCGCCGGTCGACGACAGGTCCTCGACCACGCAGGGCCGCGCGGCGAATCCACCGTCGAGTGTGATCCAGCCGGGTTGGCGCAGCGATTTGCGCGTTTCGCGTTTCTTGGTCCCGAGAGCCATTGGCATCATTCCCCGAGGCCAAGCCGTATCGCCGGTGGCTTACCAAAGGGTTGCGAAATCGCCGCAGATTGCAGCGATCCACCAGATCCTGCGCCGCGACGAGGCACGGCAGCCGCCGCTTGAGGAAGCCAGCGCAATGCCTTGAGTTTGCTCGATTTTGGATTGGGCCTTGATGGCGCTCCCTAGCGGAATCGAACCGCTCTCTCCACCGTGAAAGGGTGGCGTCCTAACCGATAGACGAAGGGAGCAAAACTCCCGGCAAATCAATACGTTAGACGTGAGATGCGCCGGACCGGCCACAGCCGTCAACGGCCGCGACGGGCGAACGTATAGTGGCGATTGGCCGGGTGGGCAAGCGTTCCGAACGGGCTTTCACGCCCGTCAGCGTTGTTCCAGCTGGCTGACCGGGACGCCGCGGTCGAGCGCCGCGCGCTCGTCCAGGTCCGGAAGCGACAGCAGGCCCGCGATGGCCGCCAAGACGACGAATACGATGAAGCCAATGCGCACGATCAAAATCACCTGGAGTGAGAAAAGCCGACCGCGACGCCGGCTGCGTGTTTCCACGCGCCGCCGTCACTTCAAAAAATGAACTGCAATCCTGCGCCAGTTGAGAGCACGCCGGACCAGCTCCGGTCATGACCCAAATAGATCAAAGCGCGAGCGACTGGGTCACCGGCAGGAAAGTCCGGCCTGGATTGTGGTCCAGAATCCACAATGCGGCGGCATATGCGCATGCGCCCGTGTGCCGCCGAGGTGAATCAGGATGGCGGCAACAAGCGCGATGACGACGATGGGAACGACAGGTCTTCCGAACAGCATGGGCCAGCGCATCAGACGATATCGTGGCCTAACTATGGCCCGCGGACCTGTTCCGAGATTTGCGGCCAACGTTCAGCGCGCGTGCCGCGCGAGCCGGCTAGCGATTGGCGGCGCTGGCCACGTCCTGGCGGTTGTCCGGCTGCACCGCCACCTGTGCCGGCGCCGGTTTGATGCAGGTGCTGCAGATCACGAGTTTCCGCGCCAGTTGATCGTCGGCATCCGCTGACTGCGCCACGGCCGGCGATGCATTGCGCGCCTGCCGCCGCGGCGGTGGGAGGTTCGGATCCTGTCCGGCACCGTCCCAGGCGATCGGTCCCTGCCCCGGCTGTGTCGACGTCGTCATGTCGTATTGCGCATATTGCGCGCAGGCACCGAGTGCGAACGGCAACAACAGCACCGCGGCCTTGCCGCCCCAGTTCCGGAATGCAGACATGATCAAACTCTCACGCTATTCGTGCTGCGACCTAAGAGCAGAACCGCTAAGAAATCGTTTGCCCTGTCGGCCAGCCATCGCATGCAAGGACGACGGTATTGCGGCGTAAAAGTGGAACGGGAGTTTTGCCATGCCTGACGTCAACCCGCGCTTCGACGGCCAGCGCGTGCTCGCCGATCTCAACGCGCTGCGCGCCATCGGCGCCTTCAAGACCGGCGTGCACAAGCCGACGTTTTCCGAGCCGCATCTGCGCTCGCTCGACTGGCTCGCCGCGCGGCTGCCGGAGGCGGGTCTCACTGCGGCGATCGACGGCATCGGCAATGTGCTCGGCAGCAGCGCCAAGGCCGGACCAAAACTGCTCGCCGGCTCGCATCTCGAAAGCCAGAACCAGGCGGGCTGGCTCGATGGCCCGCTCGGCGTGATCTATGCGCTCGAAGCCGCACGTGTCATCAACACCGATCCCTCGATCAACGGCGCCGTCGAGGTCGCGGCCTGGTGCGACGAGGAAGGCCATTTCGGCCAGTTCCTCGGCAGCCGCTCCTATGTCGGCGCGGTAACGGAGGCCGAGATCGATGCGGCGCGCGACCGCAGCAGCGATCGCACCATGCGTCAGGCGCTGCACGATGCCGGCTTTGCCGGCCGCCCGCGCCTGCACGCCGCGCCGGGACGCCATATCGGCTACCTCGAGGCGCATATCGAGCAGGGCGACACGCTGGAGAGCGGCCAGCTGAAGATCGGCGTCGTCACCTCGATCGTCGGGATCTGGCAGTACCGCATCACATTCACCGGTGCGCAGAACCATGCCGGCACCACGCGGATGGCGATCCGCAAGGACGCTGGCCTCGCGCTGGCGCGGTTCTGCGTCGCCATCGACGACAGCTTCCCGGCCGTGTGCGGCCCTCGCACGGTCTGGACCACCGGCCGCATCACGCTCGACCCGGGCGCGCCGAGCATCATCCCGGGCCGCGCCGAGATGCTGTTCCAGATCCGCGACGACAACCCTGCCGTGATTGCGCGGCTGGAAGAGCATCTGCAGCGCATGGCCGCCGAGTTCACCGCGCGCGGCGGCTGCAGCGCCGCGGTCGAGCGGATCAGAACCGGTGCGCCGGCGATGATGCATCAGCCGTTCCAGGATGCGATCGAAGCCGCCAGCGCGGCGCGCGCGGACGGCAAATCCGTGCGCATGCCCAGCGGCGCCGGCCACGACGCCCAGATCCTCGCAACCATCATGCCGGCGGCGATGCTGTTCGTGCCGTCGATCGGCGGCATCAGCCATCACTGGACCGAGAACACCGACGACGCCGACATCGTCACCGGCGCGGACGTCTACGTCGAAACCTGCCGGCGCCTGCTGGAGGGCGCGGCGGCGCGCTAACTCAGACCCGCCGTCCGAACGGAACGACTGCCCAGATCCCGCTGGCCGGCGAGCTGCCGGCGGCCGGCTGCCACGCAACCAGGCCTGCACCCCGTTACAGCGAAACGTGAATTCCCAACCGCGTGTCCGCGGCGACGGGCCACCTTGCAAAGGGCTGGATTTGCGGCCATTTTCGCCGCTCATAAGGACAAATTGGCTTCATGTTGTTGCTTGAGTCGCTTCCGACTGTGATTGGGGCTGCCGCCATCGCGCCCGCGTTGCTGGTGCTGTGGCTCGTGATCGCAGCCGATGAGCGCCCCGGACCGCCGACCCAGGTGTGGCTGGCCTTCGTGCTCGGCGCCGCCAGCATCTCGCTGCTCGGCTTGGCGCGGGCGCCGTTCAACGCGCTGCTCGCCATTCCCGACGATCCCTGGCTCACCCAGGCGGTGCGCGCGGCGTTCGGCGTCGCGGCGCCCGAGGAGATCGTCAAGGTCCTCGTCATCGTCGCGATCTCGGCGCGGCGCCGCGCCTCCGCCGATCCGATGGACACGGTGGTCTATGGCGCGGCGGCCGGGCTCGGTTTTGCGGCCTATGAGAACCTTGCCTATCTGGTCCAGCACAAGGACATGTGGCGTGCGCTCGCGGCGCTGCGCAGCGTGCTGACGGTGCCGTTTCACGGCGCGCTCGGCATCATTGCCGGCGCCTATCTTGCGATCGCGCGCTCGGGCGGCGCGCTCGGCGCGCACCGGCACAACCGCGACTGGGCCAAGATCTCGAGCTGGTCGCTGGTGCTGTTCGCGCCGATTGCGCTGCACGCCGCGTTCGACTTCCCGCTGTTGTGCCTGCAGCGGATTCCCGACCTTGGTTCGACCACGCGGTTGCTGCTCGGGTCGGCCAGCGTCGTGATCGGCTTCTCCTCGATCGGCTTTGCCATCCGCCTGGTGCGCCGCGTCGGCAAGCATCACGCGCCGCGCACCGACATCGCGCGCGAGCGGCTCAGCCAGCTCAGGCGGATGTGGGCGCTGCTGTTGATCGGCGGCGGCGCCGGCTTTGCCGGCGTCTCCTTCCTGCTCACCTCGCTGCATCACTGGTACGTCAACCCCGAGCGCAACGCGTCGTTCATCCTGGTGCC
Source organism: Bradyrhizobium sp. CCBAU 51753 (assembly GCF_015291565.1). Lineage (NCBI taxonomy): Bacteria > Pseudomonadati > Pseudomonadota > Alphaproteobacteria > Hyphomicrobiales > Nitrobacteraceae > Bradyrhizobium > Bradyrhizobium sp. CCBAU 51753. The sequence goes on from NZ_CP030037.1 coordinate 5,076,732, forward strand.
GATCGGCTTCACCTCGATCCTGATCGGCCTCGCGCTGTTGATCGCAACCACCGCCGTGTATTTCTTCGGCCGTAACCGGATGCGGAGCGCCGGAGAGGGTTTTTCGTCGGCATCAGGCCCAAGCTGAAGCGCGATGAGATGATCTTCTCGGAAAACCGCTTCGCGCTTTTCCGGATCATGCTCTAGAATTCGTCTCGACGCTCGCAGATCCGGAGAGCCGCAATGACCCTTCCCGACAATCTCGACAAGCTGCGATCGCAGATGAGCGCCGCGGTCAAGCAGCACTGGCGGGCGTTTTTGTTCGAGGGCATCCTGCTCGTGATCCTCGGCATCGCGGCGATGCTCGTGCCGGCATTCGCGAGCCTCGCCGTCACCATCTTCCTCGGCTGGATGTTCCTGATCTCCGGCATCGGCGGGCTGATCGTGACCTGGTGGGCGCGCGACATGCCGGGCTTCTGGTGGTCGCTGATCTCGGCCGCGCTCGCGGTGCTGGCCGGCCTGATCCTGCTGGCCCGGCCGATGCAGGGCGTGCTGACGCTGACCATCGTGATCGGCGCCTATTTCATCGCCGAGGGCGTCGCCACCATCATGTACGCGCTGGAGCACCGCCGCGAACTGTCCGGACGCTGGTCGTGGCTCCTGATCGCCGGGCTGATGGACATCCTGATCGCGTTCTTCATCATCGCCGGCCTGCCGGGCTCGGCGGAGTGGGCGATCGGGCTTTTGGTCGGCCTCAATCTGATGTTCGGCGGCGCTACCCTGATCGGCATGGCGTTGGCGGCGCGCAACACGTGACGCCGAACCGGCATGCCGGGGCGAGATTTTGGGGTGACAGGCCGGATTCCATGGGCTATAGACCCGGCCCATGATCACCGTCGCCACCAGCTATTTTTGGTACTTTAGCTACGACAGCTCGCTGGCGGCAGGAGGATCGCGCTCAATCTGAAGAATTGCAGCAGACCACCAAAACAAGCCGCCAGACCTGGCGGCTTTTTTGCGTGCCGGCAGGTCCCACATCCAAAGGAGCCAGCCGTGTTGAGTACGACAGACGATCTTCGCATCAAGGAACTGAAAGAGCTCAGTACGCCCGATGAGGTGATGCGGGAAATCCCGCGCACCCTGACCGCGACCCGGGTCGTGATGGGCGCGCGCAACGCCATCCACGCCATCCTGCACGGGACCGACGACCGCCTGCTGGTCGTGGTCGGCCCCTGCTCCATCCACGATCCCGCGGCGGCCGTCGATTACGCCGAGCGCCTTGCCGGCCTGCGTGAACAGCTCGCCGACCGCCTCGAGATCGTGATGCGGGTCTATTTCGAGAAGCCGCGCACCACCGTGGGGTGGAAGGGACTGATCAACGATCCCGGCCTCGATGGCAGCTTCGACATCAACAAGGGCCTGCGGCTCGCCCGCAGCGTGCTGTCGGCGGTGAACAATCTCGGCCTGCCGGCCGGCACCGAATTCCTCGACATGACGACGCCGCAATACATCGCCGACCTTGTCTCATGGGCGGCGATCGGCGCGCGCACCACCGAGAGCCAGATCCATCGCGAGCTGGCGTCGGGGTTGTCGTGCCCGGTCGGCTTCAAGAACGGCACCGACGGCAACCTGCGGATCGCAGCTGACGCCGTGAAGTCGGCCTCGCATCCGCATCATTTCATGGCGGTGACCAAGGGCGGCCGTTCGGCGATTGCGGCGACCAGCGGCAACGAGGACTGCCACGTCATCCTGCGCGGCGGCCGCGCGCCGAACTACGACGCGGCCAGCGTCGACGCGGCCGGGGCCGAGCTTGGCCGGGCCGGCGTCGCCGCAAGGATGATGATCGACACCAGCCACGCCAATTCGAGCAAGAAGCCGGAGAACCAGCCGCTGGTGGCCGCCGACATCGCCGGCCAGGTCGCAGGCGGCGAGCAGCGCATCGTCGGCGTGATGATCGAAAGCAATCTGGTGGCGGGCCGCCAGGATGTCGTGCCCGGCAAGCCGCTGACCTATGGCCAGAGCATCACCGACGGCTGCATCGACTTCGACACGACGGCTGATGTGCTGAAGCAATTGGCCGATGCCGTCGACGCCCGGCGCAGCGTGCAACGCGACGGCCTGAAGGAGCGTTCGGCCTGAGGCGGGAACGGATTGAGCGCTGCCGGCGGGGCGAACTCGAGCTCCGCCGGCTCTCGCTCTTTACTTGAGCATGATCTATTCGGAAAACCGCCTCACACTTTTCCGGATCATGCTCTAGCAGCCGCGGCAGATGCTCTTGATCTTCTTGTCGAGCGCGGCGTCTTCCTTGTTCATCGCGCTGTTCGGATCGCTCAGATTCTTTTCACTGGGGACGTCGCCGCGGCGCGGCTGGCGGTGGCCGATCGGCGCCTCCAGCAACGGCCCGTTTTTCTGGACCGAGGACGACCCACCCTGCTGCTGTGCCCAGGCCTGGGGTGCCCAGGCCTGCAGCGCGCCGACCGCAACCATCAACGCCATCGCCAAAACTGTTTTCCGCATCTCGCGTCTCCGCTCTCAACCCTATCGCGCCCGTTCCGGGACATCGATGCTAGCACAGTTGCGGCGCCCCTGCGCCGCGCAATCCTGTACCTTCCGTATATCGGCCATCGTGCCAAGTAGCCAGATTCCGGCGGCGACCAGTACCGCAAAGAAGCCGAGCAGCACGGCATTTTCGATCCAGCGGTTGCCCTCGTCCTCGGGCGGCTCCTGCCGCCCGCCGCCGCTCCCGCCCATCGCCTGGCTCACGTTTCCGGCGGGTAAAGGTGAACGTCACCGCAATAATCGACGACCCGATAGCGTCGTTCCCCGGCCTCTTCACGTTCGTGGGAAGATGCCTGCGACAAATAGCTCGGGCCGATCGGCGCCTTGCCGTGGCCGCCGGGGATGTCGAGCACATAGTCCGGCTGGCACAGGCCGGAGACGCGGCCGCGCAGGGTGCGCATCAATTCCTGCCCGGCCTCGATCGTGGTGCGCAGATGCGCGGTGCCGGGCGCGAGATCGCCGTGGTGCAGATAGTACGGCTTGATCCGGCACTCGACGAAGGCGCGCATCAGCGCCTCGAGGGTTTTGGCATCGTCGTTGACGCCGCGCAGCAGCACCGACTGGCTGACCAGCGGGATGCCGGCATCGGCAAGGCGGGCGCAGGCCGCGCAGGCGCTCGCCGTCAGCTCGCGCGGATGGTTGGCATGGACCGCGATCCAGGTCGTCGCACCATCGACCCGCAGCGCCGCGACCAGATCGGGATCGATGCGCGCGGGATTGGCGACCGGCACGCGGGTGTGGATGCGGATGATCTTCACATGATCGATGCCCGCGAGATCGGCCATGATCTCGGACAATCGGCGCGGCGACAGCATCAGGGGATCGCCGCCGGTCAGGATGACCTCCCAGATTTCTCGATGGTCGCGGATATAATCCAGGGCCGCGCGATAGGCGTCGTCTGATAGTGCCGAGGCCTTGCCGGGCCCGACCATTTCCCGCCGGAAACAGAACCGGCAATACACCGCGCAGACATGCACCAGCTTGAACAGCACCCGGTCCGGATAGCGATGCACGATGCCGGCGACCGGCGAACGCGCGTCGTCGCCGATCGGGTCGGCGTTCTCGCCCGGCTGCTCAACGAGCTCGGCCGCGCTTGGGACGAACTGCCGCGCGATCGGATCATCCGGATCGGCCGGATCGATCAGCGCCGCCAGCTCCGGCGTCACCGCAACCGCATAGCGCGCGGCGACCCGCTCCAGCTCGGGCAGCGCGTTCGCCGGCGCGAGCCCGGCATCGACCAGCTCGCGCGGTTGCCGCAGCGTTGCCGCCAATCTTCGATCGATCCTGTTCATGTCTCTCCTGCGGGCGGTGTCCAGACCACCTGGTCAATCCGCGGCGCGCCGCTCGCCAACATCACCAGCCGGTCGAAGCCGAGCGCGACGCCGCTCGCCTCCGGCATCTGGCCGACCGCGGCAAGGAAATCCTCGTCCAGCGGGTAGCGCTCGCCGTAACGGCGCGCCTTCTCGTCCATCGCGGCGGTGAAACGATGGCGCTGCTCGGCGGCGTCGGTCAACTCGCCAAAGCCGTTGGCAAGCTCGACGCCGCAGGCATAGATCTCGAAGCGCTCGGCGACGCGCGGATCACCCGCCTTGGTGCGCGCCAGCGCCGCTTCCGGCGACGGATATTCGAACAGCACGGTCAGGCGCCCCTGCCCCAGATGGGGCTCGACATGCTCGACCAGCACCTTGCTGAAGATATCGGACCAGGTGTCGTCGTCTGCAATCCGCACCCGCTGCCTCGCTGCAGCCGCCAGTGCCGCGCGGTCGCCCTCGTTGCCTGCGATCGTCGCCAGCAGATCGATCCCGGCAAAGCGCTCGAAAGCGGTGGCGACAGTCAGCAGCTCCGGCTCGGCGAACGGATCGGCCGTCTTGCCGCGGAACGCGAACCGCCCGATCCCGGTGGCCTGTGCGGCATGGGCGATCACCACCACGGTGTCGGCCATGATGGCGTCATAGCCCTCGTTGGCGCGGTACCATTCCAGCATGGTGAATTCGGGCAGATGCAGATCGCCGCGCTCGCGATCGCGGAACACCCGCGCGAATTCGTAGATCCTGGGCTCGCCGGCCGCGAGCAGCTTTTTGCAGGCGAACTCCGGCGAGGTGCGCAGATAACGCGTTGCCCGCGAGCCGTCGGCCCGCAACAGCTCGGTGCGTGGGGCATGGAGATGGGTCTCGTTGCCCGGCGAGACCTGGAGCACGCCGGTCTCGACCTCGGCAAATCCCTGCTCCTCAAACCAGGCCCTGAGCGCCTTGGTGATCGCGGTCCGCGCCAATAGGAATGGCCTGCGGTCGGCGAAGCGCGACGGTGTCCACCATGGCGAGGATTGGCCGTGCTCCGTCATCGCCGCACGGCTCCTGTGGATTCGACATCAACGCGCCGCCAATTCCGCTTAAGAAGCGAGAACAAGCCATTGATTCTGAAAGTATTTATGACTGCCACGATCTCGATCTCGTGCCCCATGGGCGCCGTCCATCCCTTCATGTCGAAAGATACCGGCGTTGTCCATGTGCGCGATGGACTGAACCGGACCGGCTGCCCCGGCGTCCCATCTGCAACCCACGGACAAGGGAACGCGACGATGTTTGGCCGACTCCCAGGATTGGTGCTGCTGTTCGCTCTGGCCCTTGCCGCGCCGGCCTGCGCCAACGGGCCCGGGAGCGAGTTCAAGCGGGTCAAGGATGCGAAGGTCATCACCTCGCCCGACGGCAAGCTGCGCGTCGAGCAATATGCGCGCGACATGGGCGATGATGGCATGCTGTTTCAGTTCTGGACCTTCGACCGTGCCCGCAAGAACGCTTTCCCGCTGAATGAGGGCGAAACCACCGACCAGGCAGGCTATCAGGCCGGCTTCCGCTTCAGCCCGGACAGCCAATGGCTGGTGCGGATGCAGAAGATCGGCTCCGGCACGCAGACGCTGCACCTCTACAAGCGCAGCGGCGACCGTTTTGCTGCCGCAACCGACAAGCCGCTCGGCGATGCCGCCTGGGACTATTTCTTCACCCAACCCGCCGCGAAGGTCGTTCGCTACGACCCCCAGGACCCCTATTCGCTCGATCATATGCAGGCGGGCCTGATCAAGGGGCTCGAGGACAATTATGCCTGGCTCGGCCAGCACTGGCCCGACAGCCGCTATCTCGTGATCGGCCTGTCGTTCGACATTCAGGGCGAGGACACGCCGTTTCCCTGGGTCGAGGACTGGCGCTGCCTCTACGACCTGAAAACCGGGACCTTCTCGATTCCCGAGGCCTTTGCCGAGCACAACGCCAAGGCGTGGAAAACGCCCGATCCGGACCGGAAATCGCGCTGATTGCCGCGATCGGAACGGTTGGCAACCTGCCAAAATCGGCCGCAAAAGACTGGCATCTCAGGGACAAATCAGTATGTTGCAGCCCGAAATCGCCGCCATGGCCGAGGGGCTGGCGACCCGGTTTGCGCCCCCGGCTTCCCAAATTCAGGAAAACACCTTTGAAAGTCATCGCCAGTTCCATCCGCAAGGGCAACGTCATCGAGCAGGACGGCCGGCTCTATGTGGTCCTGTCCGCCGAGAACATTCATCCCGGCAAGGGCACCCCGGTCAGCCAGATCGAAATGCGTCGCATCGGCGACGGCGTGAAGGTCTCGGAGCGCTACAAGACCACCGACCAGGTCGAGAAGGCCACCGTCGAGGACCACAACTTCAACTACCTCTATGAGGACGGCGACGGCTTCCACTTCATGAACGCCGAGAACTACGACCAGGTTCAGGTCTCAAAGGAGATCGTCGGCACCTCCGCGCCGTATCTGCAGGAGAACATGACCGTGAAGCTCTCGATGCACGAGGGCAATCCGGTCGCGATCCAGCTGCCGCAGCGCGTGACGCTCGAAGTCGTCGAGACCGAGCCGGTCACCAAGGGCCAGACCGCTTCCTCGTCCTACAAGCCGGCCGTGCTCTCCAACGGCATCCGCACCGGTGTGCCGCCGCACGTCTCCACCGGCACGCGCATCGTGGTGATGACCGAAGACGGCTCCTACGTCGAACGCGCCAAGGATTAAGCCTAACGCGCGATGGCGGCTGGTTAACCCTCATCGCGCTTCAGCATCTTGTTTAGGCACGATAGCTGCGGAAAACCGCTACACTGTTTTCCGGATCATGGCTTAGTCTCTCCTGCGATTTCGCAAATGGGCCGAGGGGTGCAGTGAACAGGAAGGTTGTCAGCTTCGTCAGTTGCTGGCTGGCAACCGTTGTCTTGCCTCTTCCCGGCGCTTCCGCCGACGAATTCAGGACGCCCTCGATCTCGGCCATGCGGGTCGAATGGCGTGGCGTGCTCGACCAGCTGCGGCTGGAGATCAACGCCCGCCCGGCCATAGCCCCGGGCTTCACCTTCGCGAGCCAGCGCCGCGTCCCCGCCTCCGATCCGCGTTCGCTCCCCGCCTTGGTGCAGCTCAATGCGGTGACATCGCAAATCTTCCCCGGGATCGCGCGTAGCCCGATCCCCGTGCTGTTGCCGTTCGATACCGCAAACTATCTCGAAGCGCGGCAGGACGGCGCGCCGGCGAGCCTGTCGGTGGCGCGCTATCAGGCCGACTTCCGCCCGGCCGATGTCTTCCATGCCGGCGGCTCCGGCTACGATGCCGTGTTCTCGCTCGAGCCGGGCGCCGGCGACGCCATGCCGCCACGGACCTTCGCAAAGCCGGTCGAGGTGCAGATCTCGGGTTCGATGCTGGTCTACGACCTTGCCGATCGGCTCGCCGGCAAGGGCGAGCCGGTCAAGACACTGGCCGGCACGTTTCCGGACCTGCGCCGCTTCATCCGCGAAGGCTATGTCCGCTACGCCTTCACCCGTTTCGGCATTCCCTATGTGGTGTCGATCCAGTGCCTCGACAGCGTGCCGCGACCGAAGCGGCTGGCCTGCCGCGAGGCCTACCCCGTCGCCGAACGCTTTCTGAAGGCGCTGCGCATTGCCGGCGGACAACCGTCGCGGCCACGCAACGACATCACCTCCGACGTCGCGGAGCGGCCGGCAGCGGCCTCGTCCGACTTCACCTATCGCCCGAGCGGCGACATCATCGCGGGCAGCGGCGCGCGCAAACAGGGCGGGCATGTCGACGTCACGGTCTATTCGCAGATCCGCTTTCCGCTCGAACAGGCGCCGGCCTTTGCACATTCGCAATCCTTCGCCAAGCGCAAGGCCGGTGCGCCGGTCGACGAATATCCCTGGCAGGACAATTTCTGCGAGGCGCGCAGCTTTGAGGTCGGGCAATGCGCCAGCGGCTTCGGCCATCAAGGCCAGGATGTCCGCCCCGGCGCATGTCCCGTCGACAGCAAGGATGGCTGCGACCCCAGGCAGCAGGCAGTGGTCGCGGTGCGCGACAGCATCGTGATCCGCTCACAACAGCAGCAGGCGGCGACGTTGCAGGTTAACACCCGCACCGAGCATATCCGCTTTCGCTACATGCACATGAACCCGACGGCGATGGATGGCGACGGCCTGCTCAACGGACGCCGCGTCGCCGAGGGCGAGAAGATCGGCGTGGTGTCGAATTATCTCGACCATCCCAACGGCACCTCGCGGCACCTGCATTTCGACGTGCAGGTGTTCACCCGCGACGGCTGGATCTGGGTCAATCCCTACACCACGCTGGTGTCGGCCTATGAGCGGCTGATCCGCGGCCGCGGCCGTGAGATCGGACCGGAGCCGCCGGCCGCGGCCGCCGTGGCGCACGCTTTGCCCGACGACGTCATGCGCAACATCGACACCCAGGAAGGCGGCGGCAATTAGCGCGGCCGCGCTGTTGCCACACCGTCAGTCGAGCTGCATTGCGGCCACGATCTCCTTCACGCGCTGCTGGCCTTCGGCAGAGAGCGGCATGACCGGGAGTGGAGGCTGCGCGTGGATGCCTCTGAGATTGGCCATCGCGTAAGCCACGCGAATGCTCGAGAACGTCTTGAACAGCTCCCAGACCGGCTGCAGGCGCGCGTCGAGCCGTCGCGCCTCTGCGGCGTTGCCGCTGGTCGCGGCACGAACGATCTCGAGGCAGATCCCGGGGAAAACGCCTGCGAGCACGCTGTACCAGGTATCGCAACCGGCCAGCAGCGCCGCGGTGCAGTTCCAGTCGGCGCTGTAGCCGAGCGAGAAGCCGGCGGGTGTGGCAGCGCGCAATTCGCTGAGATGGCCCGGTACGGCAACAGCATCGAGCGCAGGACTTTTCACCGCCACGATGCCATCGACGCGGCTCAACCGACCGATCAGCGCCGGCGTGAAACGAAAATGCGTGGTGCCTGGATTGTCGTAGATGCAAATCGGCAACCCGCTTTCGCGCGCCACCGTCTGGAAATGATTGAACACCTCATCATCGGTGAGCGGCGTGTAGGAGACCGCCGCCAGCAGCCCCGCAGCCGCGCCGGCATCGCGCGCGTCCTGAGCCAGCCTCACGGTGTCGTCGGTGCGGAGCGAACCGATGCCGACCAATACCGGCGTGGTCCCTTCCGCCAGGCGAACCGTCGCCTGAACCGCACGCCGCCGCTCGTCGCGAGACAGATACGGATACGAGCCGGTGCTGCCGAGCAGCCCGATCGAATCCACTCTCGCGGCAAGCAACGGTTCGACCAGCGCCCGGAGCGCGCCGACGTCGACCCGTCCGTCGCGGTCCGACGGCGTGATGGGAAATGCGGACAGTCCCTTCAGATTGGTCATCGGTCTATTCCTCTGCAACAGCGCATGCGTCGGTGGGCTTCTGAACAGAACTCATAGCGCGGTCGACCCGGTTCGAGGTGATCCAGTTTCGATCAATCTCGGTGTACCACCCCGCTGTCTCGCCGCGCCGCGCACTGCGGCGCCCCCGCGTCATGGCGGCAATCCGTCGCGGCGGAATGTCACGGCAAGGACGCCGGCAAGGCAGTTGATTGCGGAACCGATTCCATCCCCGTTAATAGACGCTGGTGTATCGCAGATGCCAGCTCAGGCGGAACCAACTGCATGCTCTCAACCTTCACCTGGTACTTTCTCTCGCCAAAAGGTCGCGTCAGCCGTCAGGAGTTCGGCCTCGGGCTGTTCGGTCTCATTCTGGTCGACATGCTGGTCGTTCGTATCGGGTTCAAGTTCGACTCCGCGCCGCGCTACTACGACACCCGGCCGCCGCCGGGTCACGACATCTCCATCCTCCACCTGCTGCTGATCGCATTGTTGTGGCCGTTAGTCGCAATTCTGGTGAAGCGGCTGCATGACCTCAACGTCTCCGGCTGGTGGGCGCTGACGATCCTCGGCGTCCCGCACCTCGCCAGTGCGCTGCACGTCAAGTACTGGGTGCTCTATCTCGCGATCGTTGCAACGCTGGGCGTGCTGCCGGGATCGCGGGGCGACAACCGGTTCGGCGTCGACCCGCTGGCGCGCGCAGGTATTTAACCCCCGATCACGAACGGATCATTCGAGCATCGTCGTCAGCTGCGCACCCTCGTCGGCCACGAACACGGCGATCAGCTCCGCCGGCTCCGTGGCGCTCGCATTGGCGGAGATCACGTGGGTCGAGCCCGGCGGCTCGAAGAAGGACTGGCCGACCTTGAAGGTCTCGACCGGCCCGCCGCCGAGCTGAGAACGGATCTCGCCCTTGGTGATGTAGGCCGTCACCGAGCCGGAATGGCGATGCGGCGGGGTGAATCCACCCGGACCGTAGAACACGCGCACCACCGTGACGCGCTTGCCCGCCACGTTGGGCAGCGCGTGCGAGGTGATGACCTCGACCTTGTCGAGCGGCGACGCCGCATTCGCGCTCGCGCACAGCGGCGCGATCGCCGAGGAGATCGTGTCCATCGAGACCGGCAAGGCCTTGCCGATCGCAAACGCGCAGGCGAGGCCCGCGATCGCGGCCAGCGCTACCGAGCGCGGCGGCCGTGCTGATGGAACGGACATTGTCGCTGCCATCGAGGTCATTGGTGTTTCTCCCTGTTTCCCGTTGTTCAATCCATTTCGCGCGCCGACCTTACGACGCGGCCGCGTCCGTCTTTTGCCGGCGCGGCGGCGGCGTCCAGCGATAGGCGGCGCCGAACCGGTTCCAGACGTTGATCGAGGCGATCGCCGAGGTGAGATAGGTCAGCTCCTGCTCGGAGAATTGCGCAGAGACCTCCGCATAAACCTCGTCGCTGACGCCGTTCGGCAGCGTCGTCAGCGCCTCGGTCCAGGCCAGCGCCGCGCGCTCGCGGGCCGAGAATTGCGGCGCCTCGCGCCACACCACGACGAGGTTCAGCTTGTCCGTGGACACGCCGAGGCTCTCGCCCTGCAAGATGTGATACTGAACGCAGAACGCGCAGCCGTTGATCTGCGAGGCGCGCAGCTTGACCAGTTCGAGCAGCTGCTTGTCGAGGCCGGCCTTGGCCGCGAACTGTCCGAGCGCACGCACCGCGGCGAACACGTCGGGGGCGAGCTTCTCGAAATCGATGTATTCCTTGCGCGCATGTGACATCGGGGCGGCCTCATGTTATCAGTGTTCTGAGATATTATCAGAGCACTGATATGGTGGGCAAGACGCAGGCATCGGCAAGGGCAGCAGCGGGCGGCATGGCGGCAATGCGCAAACGAGGGAAAGCGGCCGGCAAGGCCGTGGCGGCACCGGCCGCGGATGCCATGGTCGCCGTTCCCGTTCCGCCGCCCGGCGAGGGCAAGCGCGGCGAACAGGGCTACCTCGCCTATCTGCTGCGCCAGGCGCATGGCGCCTCGCGGCTGTCGATGGAGCGCGCGCTCGCCCGCCTCGGCGTCACCTCGCCGCAATTCGTGGTGCTGACCATGCTGAAGGCCTATCCGGGGCTGTCAGGCGCTGATCTGGCGCGGGTTGCGATCCTGACGCCGCAGACCGTCAGCGTGATCATCAAGAACCTCGAGCGCGACGGCGCGATCCGCAAGACGCCGCACCCGGTGCACGGCCGGGTGCTGCAGTGGACGCTGACCAGCCATGGAACCACGCTGTTGGAAAAATGCCGGCAGATCGCCCAGGCCCAGGAGCAGCGGCTGGCGGCCAGCCTGGATGCCAAAAGCGAACGCGTGGTCCGGCAATGGCTGTCAAAAATCGCCACAGATTTGCAGGATAGCTAGAGCATGACCCGGAAAAGTGGGTACCGGTTTTCCGACAAGGTCATGCTCAAATAGTGATTCTGCGGCGTCGTGGCTTTTGGCTCACCCCATCGGCGCCATTAAGCTGGCCCTATGAAACAGCCTGATTCTCCAAAGTCCCCCACCCGCCGCGCCGTGCTGAAGGCGGGCCTTGCGGCGGGTGTAGTGCTGGCCAACCCGGTCGGCGCATTGGCGGCCACGCCGCCCGGCTTCGATCAATGGCGCGACAATTTTCGCGCCCGCGCGGCCGCAAAAGGCATCTCGGACGCGACCTGGAATCGCTGCATGGCGCGGGTCGAGCCAGACATGAGCGTGTTCAGGCAGATGCGCAACCAGCCTGAATTCCACGAGCAGATCTGGCAGTACATCAACCGCCGCGTCTCCGACTGGCGCGTGATCCATGGCCGCGAGGCGCTGAAGAAGAACGAGGCGCTGTTCGCCCGGATCGAGCGCGACTTCGGCGTCGAGCGCGGCACGCTGCTCGCGCTGTGGGGCGTTGAATCCGCCTATGGCGATCCCTTGGTGCAGCAGAACCACATGACGCCGGTGTTTCCCTCGCTCGCCGCGCTCGCCTGGAACGAGCCGCGGCGCAAGGCCTATTGGGAGACCGAGCTGATCAACGCGATGAAGATCGTGCAGCGCGGCTGGAGTACGCCCGACGAGATGAACGGCTCCTGGGCCGGCGCGATGGGCCATTCGCAATGGATGCCGGAGGTCTGGCTCAATGTCGGCTTCGACTATGACGGCGACGGCAAGGTGTCGCCGTTCGGCCGGCCCGACGACGCGCTGGGCTCGACCGCAAAATATCTCGTCAACCGCGGCAAGTGGCATCGCGGCGAGCACTGGGGCTACGAGGTGCGCGCCTCCGGTGGCGGCAGCGGCAGCCGCACCTATGCGGCCTGGGCGAGCGCCGGCGTCGTCAGAGCCGACGGCCAGCCGTTTCCGCAGCCGAATGCCTCGGCGCAGCTCTGGATCCCCGTCGCGGGCGGCCCCGCCTTCCTGCTCGGGCCGAACTTCTATTCGGTGAAGAGCTACAACCCGTCGATGAACTATGCGCTGGCGATCTGCCATCTCGGCGATCGCTGCCTCGGCGCACCGCCCTTCATCCAGCCGTTCCCCGGCTCGGAACGCGCGCTGACGCTCGCCGAAGTGCAGGAGATGCAGACGCGTCTCACCAAGGCCGGCTTCGACACCGGCGGCACCGACGGCCGGGTCGGCAACGACACCATGAAGGCGATCAAGGACTTTCAGACCAAGGCGGGCCTCTTGCCCGCCGACGGCTATGGCGGGCTGAAGGTGCTGGCGCGGCTCAGGCAGGGCGGCTGAGGCGCGGCGTCACGCCCGCGCGGTCACGATCCAGATCGCGCCCGGCAGCAGCACGGCGCCACCCTTCGCAAACGGCGTCAGCGCCTCGCGTATCGATGCGGTGGCGGCGGCGCGGACGTCGTCGGGGTGCCCGTCCAGCGCACGGCTGGCCGGACCGATTTCGAGGGCGCTCTGCACCGCCGCATCGATGCCGCGCCCGGTCGCGATATCGAGCTCGACCCGGCACGGCTCCATGGCGACGTTCGAAAACCCGGCTTCGCCCAGGATCCGCGTCACCCGCGCTTCCGATGCGAAGGCGAACGGGCCGGGATCCTCGGGGCCGACCGGCGGCATTTTCGGCACATGCCGATAGACCGCCTGCAGCGGCGCCATGAAGAATGGATTTTCGCGCGGCTCCTGCCAGCAGACGAAAGCCAGCCGCCCACTCTTTCGCATCGCCTTGTGCAGATTGGCGAACGACAACACCGGATCGGCGAAGAACATCACGCCGAAGCGCGAGGCCAGCAGATCAAAACTTTCCGGCGCGAACTGATACACGGTGGCATCGGCGAGCGCGAATTCGACCGGCAGTCCGGACGGCGCGCTCTGCCGCGCCCGCGTCAGCATCGGCTCGGAGACGTCGACGCCGAACACCTGGCCGTTTGGCGCGACCTTCGCCGCGAGTGCAAAGCTCGAGGCGCCGCTGCCGCAGCCGACATCGACGACGCGCTCGCCGGCTTGCGGCGCGGCGCGGTCGACCAAAAGGTCGAGCACCGGCTTGAGCACGATGTCCTGCGCGGCCTGCCGCTTCGCCCAGCGCTCGCCGCCGGGGCCGTTCCAATAGGCGATCTGGTCGGCGTTGTGCTCGTGGCCTTGCGAGGAATCCATTAGCAGGTCTCTTTGGTCGCGGCGCGCAGCATCGGCATCACCTGGTAGGTGAACCCGGCATTGGCCTTGGTGACGGGATCGTTGGCGACGATGTCCTGCGGATCGGCATCGTCGGGCAGTTGCAGCACGCCAAGGCCCCAGAGGCCGGCGGGATCGGCCACGGGGCCGAACACCAGCGCCTTGCCGGCGCGCAGCAGCTCGCCGCAATAGGCGACATGCGCCTGCATGATGGCGGCTTCCTGCGGCGTGATGTCCTGCGGAAAGGTCGGACGCGGACCGGTCAACCTGCAGACGTAGTACTTCATCGAGCTGGCCCGGAGCGCGAGGTCAATTGGCGGCGTTGGCGGGCTTTGCGTGCTTCGGCGGGGCCGTCTTCGCCGCGGACTTGGCCTCCGACTTGGCCTCCGACTTGGCCTCGGCCTTGGGCGGATTTTTTGCCGCGCTGTCGGTGCGCGCAATGCCCCATGGATCGGCCTGCTTCTGGTCCGGCACATTTCCGAGCGAACGCTGGTAGGCGCGCTGGGCGCGCTGCTCTTCGGCCTTCTGCGCCTGCGTCTTCTCCTTTTCCTCTTCGCGATACTGCTGGATGTGGTCCTGCGCCAAGACAGGTCCGGCGATCAGGGACAAAAGGAAGGCGACGGCGATGATGCGCATGGATCAAGTTCCCGGTTGTGCAACGATCATATCATCTGCGCGAAAACAATGACGAGAGTCGGACAAGGAGAAAGTCCGCCTTCGCTCTGCGAGCTTCGGCGCGACAGCCTTCGCCCTGCGATACCGAACAAGTGGCAACTGTTCCCGTGAAGGCTGGCCTGCCGAGCCGTAGCCCGCAGGGCGAAGGCTGGTGGGCGGTGAGAGGATCGAACTCCCGACCAATGGTGTGTAAAACCAGTGCTCTACCGCTGAGCTAACCGCCCCTGCCTGTCGCGCCTCTTTAGCCTCGCCCGCCCCCGCCGCGCAAGGTGGCCGGCTCAATCGGCCGGGCGCCCCGGCAATCCCGCGAGATCGTTGATCCACGGCGCGGCCGAGCGGCACCAGATTTGCCGCTTCGGGGATAGCTGCTCGCGCTGGCGGATGCTGCCCCAGCGGATGCCCCAATCGTCGGGCCCGCCGGCCTCGCCGCTGGTGAACAGCGGTGAGCCGCACTCGCCGCAAAAATGCTGGAAGCGGATTTGGCCGTTGTCGCCGCGCTTGCCATACACCTTTGGCGCCCGTCCGGTCAGCCGGACCTGCTCGCCGGCGCAGATCACCGTGACGCGGTAGGGCGAGCCGGTCAGGGTCTGGCAGTCCGTGCAATGGCAGATCGATACGCGTTCGGGATCGATCTCGGCCTGATAGGTCACGGCGCCGCAGTGGCACTGCCCGTCGATCTGCATCGCGTGTCCCTCCTCCCATTCCCCGCTCCGACAAAATGGATTGCTCCCGCGGCACGTTCCATCGGCACAACGTCATCCCTGGTATCCCGAAAAGGGATTGTTTGGGATACCAATTCGGGATATCCGGGTAGAATCCGAGATTTCACTGTTTTTCGCGGGTTCGCGCATGTCCCAGATGCTCCAGATCCATGACCAGCTGCGCGAGATGATTCTGTCGCTCGACCTCGGCCCGGGCGAACGGCTGACCGAGCGCTGGCTGGAGAGCCGTTTCGAGGGATCGCGCACCCCGATCCGTGCCGCACTGGTGCGGCTCGAGGGCGAAGAGCTGGTGCGCCGCGACGGCCGCAACTGGATCGTGGCGCCGATCGATCTCGGCGAGCTGGAGGCGCTGGCCGAATTCCGCCTGCCGCTGGAGACGACCGCAGTCCGCCTCGCCTGCGCGCGCGCCGGTGAGGCCGATATCGCCGCGATCGAGGCGATGCTCGACGCCTGCCAGTCCGGCGCGCCGCGCGAGGAATGGCACCGCGTTGGCACCGATTTCCATGTCGAAATCGCGCGCCTCTCCGGCAATCCGTTCATCGTCAAGGCGATCGCTGGCGCCATGACAAGGCTGTCGCGGGCGCGCTGGCTGGAGGTGTGGACCGAGCCGTCGCGCGAGCAGGCCTGGGCCGAGCACCGGCGCATCCTCTCCTTTATCAAGGCGAACGATCCGGACGCCGCCGCGCGCGAGGCGGCCGATCATATCCGCGACACCCGCGACCGCCTGCTGCGCTCGCTGAACGAGGACCGCCGCGGCCTGAAGGCGCGCGGCTTCGCCGTGATCGGGCTGCGCTGACATGGATGCTCGCACCGAGATCGATCACGAAGCAGCCCTCGAGGCCGGCCCGTGGAAGCGCAACCTGATCGTCTGCGTCTATGGCTCCTTCACCACCATTGTCGGCATGACGCTGCTGCTGCCGTTCCTGCCGCTCTATGTCGAGCAGCTCGGTGTCACCGACCATGCCGCCATTGTGCAGTGGTCGGGCGTCGCCTATGGCGCGACGTTCTTCTCGGCAGCGCTGACCGCGCCGCTGTGGGGACGCCTCGCCGACCGCTACGGCCGCAAGCTGATGCTGATCCGCGCCAGCCTCGGCATGGCGATCGCGATGTCGCTGATGGGCATGGCGCACAACGTCTACGAGCTGGTCGGGCTGCGGCTCCTGACCGGCCTGCTCGGCGGCTATGCCTCGGGCTCGACAGTGCTGGTCGCGGCGCAGACGCCGAAGGCGCGCTCGGGCTGGGCGATCGGC
Source organism: Bradyrhizobium sp. CCBAU 51753 (assembly GCF_015291565.1). Classification (NCBI taxonomy): domain Bacteria; kingdom Pseudomonadati; phylum Pseudomonadota; class Alphaproteobacteria; order Hyphomicrobiales; family Nitrobacteraceae; genus Bradyrhizobium; species Bradyrhizobium sp. CCBAU 51753. The sequence continues at coordinate 5,093,208 of NZ_CP030037.1, forward strand.
GTCCTGTCCGCCGGCATCATGGCCGGCAGCCTGGTCGGTCCCTTGGTCGGCGGCATCCTGCCACCTTTGATCGGCATCCGCGCCAGCTTCTTCCTGATCGGCGGCGTCATCTTCATCACCTTCCTCGGCACCACCTTCCTGCTCCGCGAGGGACCACGGCCGAAGGCGGCAAGCGGCGGCAAAGCGCGCGGCGGCTGGGCGCTGGTCCCCGACAAGCGGCCGCTCATCGCGATGTGGGTGACGGGCCTGCTTCTGATGATCGCCAACATGTCGATCGAGCCGATCATCACGGTCTACGTCGCGCAATTGGTGGAAGCGCCGCAGGTGACGTTCGTCGCCGGCCTCGTGATGTCGGCGGCGGCGTTCGGCAGCCTGCTGTCGTCATCGCATCTCGGCAAGCTCGCCGATCGCGTCGGCCACTGGCGCATCATCATCATCTGCCTCGCAGTCTCGGCGGTGCTGCTGATCCCGCAAGCCTTCGTGGCCAGCGGCTGGCAACTGATCCTGCTGCGCTTCCTGATGGGACTGGCGCTCGGCGGCCTGCTGCCCTGCATCGCCAGCGTGATCAGGCACAACGTGCCGGATGCGGTCACCGGCAGCATGCTCGGTTATTCGGTGTCGGCGCAATATGCCGGCCAGGTGATCGGCCCGCTCGCCGGCGGATTCGTCGGCGGCCATATCGGCATGCCAGCGGTGTTCCTCGGCACCAGCGTGCTGATGGCGCTCGGCGCGGTCGGCAATTGGATGGTCGAAGGGAAGCGCTAGCCGCGCCAAACGAAAACGGCGCCCGAAGGCGCCGTTTGATTGCTTGTCGAAAAGAGCTCGTTCAGTGCGCCGTCAGGCCGCTGGCTTCGTCCGAAGCGTCGGGCTTGACGTCGACCTTGGTCTCCTCTTCCCAGACGATCGGCGTCGGCACGCGGGTCAGCGCCTTGGCGACGACCTCGTCCAGCCGCGACACCGGGATGATGTCCATGCCGCCCTTGATCGCATCGGAGATCTCCGTGAGATCCTTGGCGTTGTCCTCGGGTATCAGCACCGTCTTGATGCCGCCGCGTGCGGCAGCCAGCAGCTTCTCCTTCAGACCGCCGATCGGCAGCACGCGGCCACGCAGCGTGATCTCGCCGGTCATCGCGACATCGTGGCGGACCGGAATGCCGGTCATGACCGAGATGATCGCGGTGGCCATCGCGACGCCGGCGGACGGACCGTCCTTCGGCGTTGCGCCCTCCGGCACGTGCACGTGGATGTCGCGGCGATCGAACATCGGCGGCTCGATGCCGTAGTTGATCGCGCGCGAGCGGACGTAGGACGCCGCCGCCGAGATCGACTCCTTCATCACGTCACGCAGATTGCCCGTGACCGTCATCTTGCCCTTGCCGGGCATCATGACGCCTTCGATGGTCAGCAGCTCGCCGCCGACATCGGTCCAGGCCAGACCCGTGACGATACCGACCTGATCCTCGCTGTCGATCTCGCCGAAGCGGTACTTCGGCACGCCGAGGAACTCCTCGATGTTCGCCTCGGTCACCTTCACCGACTTCTTCTTGGAGATCATCAGCTCCTTCACCGCCTTGCGGGCGAGTGTCGAAAGCTCACGCTCCAGGTTGCGCACGCCCGCTTCGCGGGTGTAGCGACGGATCATCAGCAGCAAGGCCGCGTCGTCGATCGACCATTCCTTGGAGTCCAGGCCGTGCTTGGAGAGCGCGGACGGGATCAGGTGCTTGCGCGCGATCTCGACCTTCTCGTTCTCGGTGTAGCCGGCGATCCGGATGATCTCCATGCGGTCCATCAGCGGGCCCGGAATATTCAGCGTATTCGCGGTCGTGATGAACATCACGTTGGACAAGTCGTAGTCGACCTCCAGGTAGTGGTCGTTGAAGGTCGAGTTCTGCTCGGGGTCCAAGACCTCGAGCAGCGCCGACGACGGATCGCCGCGGAAATCGGCGCCCATCTTGTCGATCTCGTCCAGCAGGAACAGCGGATTCGAGGTCTTCGCCTTGCGCATCGACTGGATGATCTTGCCGGGCATCGAGCCGATATAGGTGCGGCGGTGACCGCGGATCTCGGCCTCGTCACGCACGCCGCCGAGCGACACGCGCACGAACTCGCGGCCGGTCGCCTTGGCGATCGACTTGCCGAGCGAGGTCTTGCCGACGCCGGGAGGTCCAACCAGGCACAGGATCGGTCCGGTCAGCTTGTTGGCGCGCGACTGCACCGCGAGATACTCGACGATGCGGTCCTTGACCTTCTCCAGCCCGTAGTGATCGGAGTCCAGCACCGCCTGCGCGGCCTCGAGGTCCTTCTTGACCTTGGACTTCTTGCCCCACGGAATCGACAGCAGCCAATCCAGATAGTTGCGCACGACGGTCGCTTCCGCGGACATCGGCGACATCTGGCGCAGCTTCTTGAGTTCGTGCTGGGCCTTCTCGCGCGCTTCCTTGGAGAGCTTGGTCTTGGAGATCTTCTCCTCCAGATCGGCCAGCTCGTCGCGACCTTCGTCGTCGCCGAGCTCCTTCTGGATCGCCTTCATCTGCTCGTTCAGGTAATATTCGCGCTGGGTCTTCTCCATCTGGCGCTTGACGCGCGAGCGGATGCGCTTCTCGACCTGCAGCACCGAGATCTCGCTCTCCATCAGGCCGAGCACCTTCTCCAGGCGCTGCGTGACGGACAACGTCTCCAGGATGCCCTGCCGATCGGCGATCTTCACGGCCAGGTGCGAGGCGACGGTGTCGCCGAGCTTGGCGAAATCGGTGATCGCCTGAACCACGCCGACGACCTCGGCGGAGATCTTCTTGTTCAGCTTCACATAGTTCTCGAAGTCGGACACGACCGAACGCGCCAGCGCCTCGGCTTCAACCGAGTTGGCGTCGGTGTCTTCGAGCGCGACCGCGGTCGCTTCGTAATACTCGCTGCGGTCGGAATAGCTCTGGACGCGCGCACGCTCGAGCCCTTCGACCAGCACCTTCACGGTGCCGTCGGGCAACTTCAACAGCTGCAGGACGCTGGCAAGCGTACCGGTCTCGTAAATCGAGTCGGGTGCCGGATCGTCATCGGACGCGTTCTTCTGCGTCGCGAGCATGATCAGCGCGTCGTTCTTCATCACCTCTTCGAGCGCGCGGATCGATTTCTCGCGGCCGACGAACAGAGGCACGATCATGTGCGGGAAGACGACGATGTCGCGGAGCGGCAGCACCGGATAGGAATGGCTTTCGCCGTGGATAATCGTTGGCCGGGGTTTGGAAGTCGTCATGGCCTAATCCTCTTGTTTTGCCCCCTTGCACGCAGCCCGCGCTCGCGCAACCGCCACAAGGTGCCTTGATGATCCGGAATAAGTAAGGCGTCTTGGGCCGCTCTTTTTCCGTCTCGTGAAGCGACGAATCTCAACACATGAGGCCCGTCACCGATAGCATTAGGTGGCTATCGGGCACAGGGGAGTCAAGTCTGAGAAGTGCCCGGAAATTCAGGGCTAAACAAGCATTTGCTGCTGCGCGAAACTAGCGGCGCGGCGACATGACAGCGGCTGCCGAAACGACCGGCAGCCGTGCATTTTTGGCAAGGCTTTGGCGAGCGCGCTCAGGCGCTGGCGCTGCTCTCGACCGCACGGTCGGAACGATCCGCGTAGATGTAGAGCGGACGCGCCGTTCCCTCGACCACCTCGCGCGAGATCACGACTTCCTCGACGCCTTCGAGGCCCGGGAGGTCGAACATGGTCTCGAGCAGGATGCTCTCCAGGATCGACCGCAGGCCGCGGGCGCCGGTCTTGCGCTCGATCGCCTTGCGGGCGACCGCGCCAAGCGCCTCGTCGGCGAAGGTCAGCTCGATGTTCTCCATCTCGAACAGGCGCTGGTACTGCTTGACCAGCGCGTTCTTCGGATCGGTCAGGATCTTCTTCAGCGAGGCCTCGTCGAGGTCTTCCAGCGTCGCAACCACCGGCAGACGGCCGACGAATTCCGGGATCAGGCCGTACTTCAGGAGATCCTCGGGCTCGACATGGCGGAAGATCTCGCCGGTGCGGCGATCCTCCGGCGCGAGCACCTGCGCCGCGAAGCCGATCGAGGTCGAACGGCCGCGCGCGGAGATGATCTTCTCGAGGCCCGAGAAGGCGCCGCCGCAGATGAACAGGATGTTGGTGGTATCCACCTGCAGGAACTCCTGCTGCGGATGCTTGCGGCCGCCCTGCGGGGGCACCGACGCCACCGTGCCTTCCATGATCTTCAGCAGCGCCTGCTGGACGCCCTCGCCCGACACATCGCGGGTGATCGAGGGATTGTCCGACTTGCGGCTGATCTTGTCGATTTCGTCGATGTAGACGATGCCGCGCTGCGCGCGCTCGACGTTGTAGTCGGCCGCCTGCAGCAGCTTCAGGATGATGTTCTCGACGTCCTCGCCGACGTAGCCGGCCTCGGTCAGCGTCGTCGCGTCGGCCATGGTAAAGGGCACATCGAGAATGCGCGCCAGCGTCTGCGCCAGCAGCGTCTTGCCCGAGCCGGTCGGACCGATCAGCAGGATGTTCGACTTCGCGAGCTCGACGTCGTTGTGCTTGGTCTGATGGTTAAGGCGCTTGTAGTGGTTGTGCACAGCAACCGACAGCACCTTCTTGGCATGGCTCTGGCCGATCACGTAGTCGTCCAGCACCTTGCAAATTTCCTTCGGCGTCGGGATGCCGTCGCGCGACTTCACCAGCGAGGACTTGTTCTCCTCACGGATGATGTCCATGCAGAGTTCGACGCATTCGTCGCAAATGAAGACAGTCGGTCCGGCAATCAGCTTGCGAACTTCATGCTGGCTCTTGCCGCAGAACGAGCAGTATAGCGTGTTCTTGGAGTCGCTCGTGCCGACCTTACTCATCCATTATCTCCGTCCGCCGTTCGATCTCGTTTGCCAGATCGACCCAATCCGGCACCAAACCGGAGCTTTTGGGTAGATAGAGCAAATTCCGTACCAAAAAAGACCCTACGCAATACTGACCGTGCGAATCACGGTTTATTCGAATCCCCCGCGATCATAGCCGATGCGTCACAGCCAACCATGCTGGCACCCGACTATCAAGAATTCGCTAATCGGGGGGCCAGCTCAAGACCGTGACAATACCGTGATTTTCAACGATCGCACGTGGAATACGCGTCGAAATCCACGGAACGTTGCGGGATTGCCACGCCGGCAAACGAGCACGAAAGCGGAACTTTCTGCCCATGCCCGTGCACTTGCGGGCGGGTCCGCCGGCGTGTTTGCCGGTTATGTGAGGCGTCAATGTGAAGATCACACCGACGCCCCGGGATGCCTGCCCTGACTCAAGCGGCCTTCGCGCTTGCCGGGTCGTCGGGACGCTTGTCGATCACCTTGTCGACCAGGCCGAACGCCTTGGCATCGTCGGCGGTGAGGAACTTGTCGCGCTCGAGCGCGTCCTCGATCGCCTTGTAGGTCTGGCCGGTGTGCTTCACGTAGATCTCGTTGAGGCGCTTCTTGAGATTCAGGATCTCCTGGGCGTGCAGCATGATGTCGGTGGCCTGGCCCTGGAAGCCGCCGGAGGGCTGATGCACCATGATGCGGGAATTCGGCAGCGTGAAGCGCATGTCCTTCTCGCCGGCGGCGAGCAGCAGCGAGCCCATCGAGGCCGCCTGGCCGGTGCACAGCGTCGACACCGGCGGACGGATGAACTGCATCGTGTCGTAGATCGCAAGGCCCGACGTCACCACGCCGCCCGGCGAGTTGATGTACATCGAGATTTCCTTCTTCGGATTCTCGGCCTCGAGGAACAGCAGCTGGGCGACGATCAGCGTCGACATGCCGTCTTCCACCGGGCCGGTCACGAAAATGATGCGCTCCTTCAACAGGCGCGAGAAGATGTCGTAGGCGCGTTCACCGCGATTGGTCTGCTCGACGACCATCGGGACGAGGTTCATGTAGGTTTCAACGGGATCGCGCATTGGAAGGACCCTGGGGTTAGGGGTGATGCAGGACGTCTGAACGACTTGGTCTCAAGGCTTGGTCTTAGGCGAATTTGCCTTAAGGCTTACCTTGAGGCTTAACCCAGATATAGGCCAATTTCCGGCCGACAAGACCGGCACTAGCCACCCGGGCAGGTCAGGAGTTCGGGTCGAACTTCAAGCTGATTCGACCCGCCCCGCCTAGCGACGGCAATCCGTCGCAGGCCGGCTTTCTCGGTACATCATTAACGCGAGGTGCCGCGATTAGGCGGCAGTTTTCTCAGCGTCTTCATCCTTGAACAGCTCTTCCTTGGTGACCTTCTTCTCGGTCACGTTGGCGAGCTCCAGGATGAAGTCGACCACCTTGTCCTCGTAGATCGGGGCGCGCAGCTGGGCCAGCGCCTGGGCGTTGCTGCGGTAGTAGTCCCAGACCTCCTTCTCGCGGCCCGGCATCTGGCGGGCGCGCTCGATCACGGCGCGCGAGATCTCGTCGTCGGTCACGGTGATCTTGTTCTTCTCGCCGATCTCCGACAGCACGAGGCCGAGGCGGACGCGGCGGTCGGCGATCGCCCGGTATTCCTCCTTGGCGGCCTCCTCGGTGGTGTTCTCGTCGGCGAAGGTCTTGTTGGAGGAATCCATCTCGGCCTTGATCGAGTTCCACATCAGGTTGAACTCTTCGTCGACCAGCGACGGCGGCGCCTCGAACTTGTGGCTCTCGTCGAGACGGTCGAGCAGCGCGCGCTTGACGCGCTGGCGGGTGGCGCCGGCGAACTCGGCCTTCAGACGCTCGCGCATCAGTTCCTTCAGCTTGTCGAGCGACTCGAGGCCAAGCGTCTTGGCGAATTCGTCGTCGATCTTGGTCTCGCCGGGCGCCTCGATCAGCGTCGCGGTGGTCTCGAACTCCGCCGGCTGGCCGGCGAGCTTGTCGTTGAGATAGTTCTTCGGGAACGAGACCTTCAGCGTCTTGGTCTCGCCGGTGCCGATACCGATCAGCTGCTCCTCGAAGCCGGGGATGAACTGGCCGGCGCCGATCACGACCTGGATGCCCTCACCGGTGCCGCCCTCGAAGGCCTCGCCGTTGATGGTGCCCTTGAAGTTGATGGTGACGCGGTCGCCCTGCTCCGCCTTGGTGCCCTCGGCCTTGGCATTGTACGGACGGCCGCCTTCGGCGACGCGCTTGATGCCGTCATCGACATCGGCATCGGAGACCTCGACCACCGGCTTCTCGACCGAGAAGGTCTTGAAGTCGGCGAGCGTGATCGGCGGCACCACCTCGATCGCGACCGTGTAGGTCAGGTCGGTCTTGCCCGACAGCAGATCCTCGACCTCGGCCTTCTCGGTCGGCATCGTGATCTTCGGCTCGCCGGCGAGGCGGAAGCCGCGGTCGGTGAAGATCTGCTTGTTGGTGTCGCTGATGGTCTGGTCGATGGTCTCGGCCATCACCGAGCGGCCGTAGATCTTCTTCAGATGCGCCACCGGCACCTTGCCGGGACGGAAGCCGTTGAGACGGACCTTGTCCTTGAGGTCGACCAGCTTGGCGCCCGCCTTGGCATCGAGATCGGATGCCGGAACGCTGATCTTGAATTCGTGCTTCAGTCCCTCGTTGAGGGTCTCGGTGACCTGCATGGTGTCAATCTTCTTCCGCTTTCGCCACGGGCCTCGCGGACCGTCGCAGTGTTCAATCAAGTCGACGCGCGGCCTGTTCAAGCCTGACGCCGGTGGTTCGGTGAACCCGCGGCCCGTCTGGGCTCAAGGTTCTCCAAGGAATCGTCATGCAAACGCTGTAAGCGCTTGGTGCGGGCGGAGGGACTCGAACCCCCACAACTTTCGTCACTGGAACCTAAATCCAGCGCGTCTACCAGTTCCGCCACGCCCGCGTGAAAAGCATCCACTCCGGCCGCGATGCCGCGGGCGGCCGGGCTTATAGCATGCGCCCACCGGTTCGCAGCAAAAAAATGGCCGTTATGCAAGCTGCGCTGCGACTGATCGCGACTGGACAGGCTTAACTGAAAATGGTCCGCATCGGCCCGATGGCAAGTCCTTCTCCCACGATCGATCGACGCACCCTCTTGGCTGGGTTGAGCGCGCTTGCACTGCCAACGGCCTGGCCGAGTGCGGCGTCGCCGCAGGGACTGCCCGCTTCGCTCCGACTTCGAGTCGACAGCCTGACGCCACGGGAAAACGGGCCGGCGGTCGAGGTCTGGTCGTTTGGACAAGATCGGCTCCTCCTTGGCCGGGGACCGGTCGAGAATCTCCGGTTGCGCAACGCACTGCCGGGGCCAGTCCTGCTCAACTGGCGCGGGATCGACGGCGCATCAGCGCTGGAGCCATTTGGGACCGGTGCGGTTCTGTCGACCGGCAGTGAGACCCGGCTTGAGCTGCCTGCCCGTCATGCCGGAACCTTCCAGTGCGAGCTTATCCCTATTGAAGAACCAAGCCGACTGGTCCGCCCGCTCCCCGTGATCATCTACGAGCGCGAACCCGCCGTGCAGGATGGGGAGGAGATTCTTCTGATCGAGGAATGGCGCCTGGACTCCTCCGGAAGAGCAATAGCGCCCGGTGAAAATGCTGAGAAAAGCACGGCATTCTATACAGTTAACGGTAAATCTTCGTTCGAAACCACTGCCAGGAAGCACGACCGCCTCAGATTTCGCTTCATCAACGGCTCGCAGCGAACGGTGCTCGCGATCAAACTGGATGCCGTCGAGTTGCGCGTCATGGCCATCGACGGCCAGCCGGCCGAGCCGTTTCCGGCCCGCAACGGTGCAATAGTACTGCCGCCCGGCGGACGGCTCGACGCTTTCGTTGATGCAACCGCGGCCTCGTCGATTCTCCTGCATGACGGCAAGGACGCCCGTACCATCGGCAAGCTGTCACTCTCCACCCAGCAGCCAGTCCGGAACTCGCCGCGTCCGCCTGCCCCACCGCTGCCGTCGAATGGACTGCCAGCCCAGATCGAGCTGAAAGGGGCCCAACGGATCGACCTTGTCCTTGGCCAACCCAACGATTGGGTAAACCCCACAAACCTGGGCTCGTCCTCCGCGCCGGCCTTCCAGGCCAAGGCCGGACGCCCCGTCGTGCTGGCCCTGACCAACCGTGCAACGGTTGCCACCGTATTTCATCTGCACGGCCATCACTTCCGCCTGCTCGACCGGCTCGACGACGGCTGGAAACCGTTCTGGCTCGACACGCTCGCGATCGAGCCCGGCCAGACCCAGCGCGTCGCCTTCCTCGCCGAATATCCCGGGCGCTATCTGATCGAGCAGGTCGCGACCGATTGGGCCGCGCCGCGGCTAGTGCGATGGTACAGTGTCCAATAACGACAGGGGGAAACGCTCATGAGCCAGACAGTTGCAGCGATCCGCGCAGTCCGCGCGCGAAGCGTCGTGGTGCCGCTCAAGCGCCCGGTGAAGACCGCGTTCGCCACGATCGATTCCGGTCCCCTGGTGCTGATCGATGTCGAGACCGATCTGGGCGTGACCGGCCGCACCTATCTGTTCGCCTACAGCAAGCTGACGCTTCAACCGCTTTGTTATCTGATCGGGGAGATCGGCCGCGAGCTCGTCGGCAAGCCGGTCGCGCCGTTCGATCTGATGCGGGCGATGGACGCCAAATTTCGCCTGCTCGGCTGGCAGGGGCTGGTCGGCATGGCGGTGTCCGGCCTCGACATGGCGTATTGGGACGTGCTCGGCCAGCTCGCCGGCCGGCCGCTGGTCGAGTTGCTCGGCGGTACCGCAAAACCGATCAAGGCCTATGACAGCTACGGCGTGGTCGACCCCGTAGCCGACGAGCGCGCGCTGCGCCGCTCCCTCGACCAGGGATTCAGGGGCATCAAGATCAAGGGCGGCGACGGCGATGCCGCCAATGACGAGCGCGTCGTCAAGGGCGTGCGTGCCCTGCTCGGCGGCGACATCGCGCTGATGCTCGACTTCAACCAGTCGCTCGATCCGGCCGAAGCCACCCGCCGCATCGCGCGCCTTGCGCCCTACGATCTGCACTGGATCGAGGAGCCGGTGCCGCAGGAGAGCCTGTCCGGTCACGCCAAGGTGCGCGAGACCTCACCGACGCCGATCCAGGCCGGCGAGAACTGGTGGTTCCCGCGCGGCTTTGCCGAAGCGATCGCCGCCGGCGCGTCCGACTTCATCATGCCCGACGTGATGAAGGTCGGCGGCGTCAGCGGCTGGCTGCAGGTCGCAGGGCAAGCCGACGCCGCCTCGATCCCGGTGTCGAGCCATCTGTTCGCGGAGGTCAGCGCGCATCTGCTCGCGGTGACGCCGACCGCGCACTGGCTCGAATATCTCGACTTTGCCGGCGCGATCCTGGCGAAGCCCACGGAAATCGTTGACGGCGCCGTCACCGCCCGCGGCCCTGGCCTCGGCATCGAATGGAACGAGCCGGCCGTCGCGAAGTATCTGGTGGAGTGAGACCCATCCTCTACGATCGCGTCCACACGTAGCGCGCGTCCGGCTCCCTCTCCTCGTTGCGGCTGCCGTCGGTCTCTTCGACCAGCACAAATCCGCGCGCCTCGTAGAAGCGGCGCGCCTGCGCGTTGCGCTGAAAGGTCCAGAGCTGCAGCCGGTCGGAGCCTTGCTGTGCAATCTGGAGCAGCGCGCTGCCGACGCCACGGCCCTGGGCAGCCGGCAGCACATAGAGCTGCTCGATCCAGTCGTCATGGAAGGCGATCACCCCGCACATCGCCTCGCCCTCGAACCAACCCCACAGCGTGCAACTGGCGAACATCCGCTCGCGATAGAACCAGCGGTCCTCGTCCAGCGTGTGCAGGCCGGCAAGCTACGGCAGCGCATGGTCGAACGCCGCGCGATGCACGTGCGCAGCTGCATCCATGTCGGCAAGCGCGAGCCGCCTAATACTCAATCCCGAACTCGTCATAGAGGCGGCGGAACACGGCGGGCAGCACTTCGGTGAGATCTTCGGCGATCAGGCCGGGGCCGGCCTCGCTTGCGGCTTCGCCATGCATCCACACGCCGATGCTGGCGGCCTCGAACGCCGCGACGCCTTGCGCCAGAAAACCCGCGATGATGCCGGCGAGAACGTCGCCGGCGCCGGCGGTCGCGAGCCAGGGCGGCGCGTTGCCGGCAATGGTGGCACGGCCGTCGGGCGAGGCCACCACCGTATCGGCACCCTTCAGCAGCACCACAGCGCCGGAGCGTTCGGCCGCGGCACGCACGCGCTCGAGCTTTGAACGGCCCGGATGCTTGTTGGAGATGTCGCTGAACAGCCGCGGAAACTCGCCCTCATGCGGCGTCAGCACGATTTGCTGGCCGTCGGACGCCTTGATCGCCTCGAACAGCCGGTCCGGCGCGCTGGCAAAGCTGGTCAGCGCGTCGGCGTCGAGCACCAGATGCCGCTGCGCCGCCAGCGCGGTGTGGACGAAGTCGCGGGTGCGCGCGTTGACGCCCATGCCGGGACCGATCGCACATGCGTTGAAGCGCTTGTCGCCGAGCATCTCGGCGAACTGGATCGGGTTGTCGACCGCGCGCACCATCACCGCGGTCAGCGCCGCGGCGTTGACCGCGAGCGCATCGCGCGGCGAGGCCAGCGTCACGAGACCGGCGCCGGCACGCAGCGCGCCGCGCGCCGCGAGCCGCGCCGCGCCGGTGGAGGCGATGTCGCCCGACACCACGACGGCATGACCGCGTGCGTATTTGTGGCCGTCGATCCGCGGCACCGGGAACGACCAGCGCCAGGCCTGCGGCACGTTCTCCGCGGTCAGCGGCTTGATCTCGTCGAGCACGGTCAGATCGATGCCGATGTCGGCGACGCGGACCCGTCCGCATTGCATCCGCCCGGGCAGCAACAGATGCGCGGGCTTCTTGCGGAAGAAGGTCACGGTCTCGGTCGCCTGCACCGAGGCACCCATCACCGCGCCCGTGGTGCCGTTGATGCCGCTCGGCAGATCGACCGCGAGCACCGGCGCACCGTTGGCGTTGATCGCGGCGATCATCTCCAGCGGGTCGCCCTTCACCGGACGGTTGAGGCCGGCGCCGAACAGCGCATCGATGATCAGCGCCGGCTTGCCGAGCGCCTGCGGGTTGAACGGCAGCACGGGATACTTCCAGCCCTTCGCCGCCAGCGCCGCGTCGCCCTGCAGGCTGTCGCGCTCGCAGAGCAGGACGACCGAGACCTCGCGGCCGCGCGCGGCGAGTTCGGCGGCGGCGACAAATCCGTCACCGCCATTGTTGCCGCGGCCGGCTACCACGACGATCGGCCCCTCCTCGACCAGGTCCATCGCCGCCTCGGCGACCGCCTGCCCGGCGCTCATCATCAGCGCGAAGCCCGGCCTACCGGCCGCGATGGTCAGCCGGTCGGCGCGTTCCATCTCGGTGGTGGTCAGGACGTCCATGCCGAATCCTCAATCGCTTCGCCTTTTCGAGAGGCAACTCCCGCGCTGTTCCCGGAGTTTCTAAGGTCTGATTGCATACGGATTGATCTATTTGCCTATTCGTTAGGCTTGGATATCATAGCCATCTGGTTCGATATCAGCCGACTGCCTGTTAAAAGGCTGATAACATTCCAAATTCGGGGACCATCACAACTTGGCATAGACCCTGCTTTTGAGGAAGCCGCGCACAGCAGCGGCTGTTGCGGCCATTATGCGTGCTTCCGGCCAGCCGCCGGAAGCCTTAAGAACCCACGAGACTGCGCCCCACGCGCATCAAAACACGACCTGTTATCTGCAATGCCCGGGAGGCGCTCAGTGAAGAAGATTGAAGCCATCATCAAGCCCTTCAAGCTCGACGAGGTGAAAGAGGCGCTCCAGGAAGTCGGACTGCAAGGCATCACCGTCACCGAGGCCAAGGGTTTTGGCCGGCAGAAGGGACACGCCGAACTCTATCGCGGTGCGGAATACATCGTCGACTTCCTGCCCAAGGTGAAGATCGAGATCGTGATCGGCGACGACCTGGTCGAGAAGGCGATCGACGCGATCCGCCGCGCCGCCCAGACCGGGCGCATCGGCGACGGCAAGATCTTCGTCTCCAACATCGAGGAAGCGATCCGCATCCGGACCGGCGAATCCGGGCTGGACGCTATTTGAGGGCGGTGCTATCCGGATTTTCTGACGCCAAAAGAGAACAAAGGCTGCTTCGGCAGCCTGATTTCGTTTGAGCCGTCACGCCAACTCGCCACAAGCGGGAATAACCTCGCCCACCGCCGCAAAACCGACCCGCTCATCCATAAGGGGTATTCATGAAGACCGCCAAAGACGTCCTGAAAATGATCAAGGACAACGACGTCAAGTACGTCGACCTGCGCTTCACCGATCCGCGCGGCAAATGGCAGCACGTGACCTTCGACGTCGGCATGATCGAAGAGGACACCTTTGCCGAAGGCCAGATGTTCGACGGCTCCTCGATCGCCGGCTGGAAGGCGATCAACGAATCCGACATGTGCCTGATGCCCGACCCGGTCACCGCGACGATCGACCCGTTCTTCGCCGAGACCACCATGGTCATCACCTGCGACGTGCTCGAGCCGACCACAGGCGAGCCCTACAACCGCGACCCCCGCGGCATCGCCAAGAAGGCCGAGGCGATGGTGAAGTCGATGGGCGTGGGCGACACCGTGTTCGTCGGCCCCGAGGCCGAGTTCTTCGTGTTCGACGACGTGCGCTATTCGGCCGACCCCTACAACACCGGCTTCCGCCTCGATTCCTCCGAGCTGCCGATCAACTCCGCCACCGAATATGAAGGCGGCAATCTCGGCCACCGCATCCGCACCAAGGCCGGCTACTTCCCGGTGCCGCCGCAGGACTCGGTGCAGGACATGCGCTCGGAAATGTTAGGGGCGATGGCCAAGATGGGCGTCAAGGTCGAGAAGCACCACCACGAGGTCGCCTCCGCCCAGCACGAGCTCGGCATGAAGTTCGACACGCTGACGCTGATGGCCGACCAGATGCAGATCTACAAGTACTGCATCCACCAGGTCGCGCACATCTACGGCAAGACCGCCACCTTCATGCCGAAGCCGGTCTATGGCGACAACGGCTCGGGCATGCACGTCCACCAGTCGATCTGGAAGGAAGGCAAGCCGACCTTCGCCGGCAACAAATATGCCGACCTGTCGGAGACCTGCCTGCACTACATCGGCGGCATCATCAAGCACGCCAAGGCGATCAACGCCTTCACCAACCCGTCGACCAACTCCTACAAGCGTCTGGTGCCGGGCTATGAGGCGCCGGTGCTGCTCGCCTACTCTGCGCGCAACCGCTCGGCCTCGTGCCGCATCCCCTACACCGCGAACCCGAAGGCCAAGCGCGTCGAGGTGCGTTTCCCCGACCCGATGGCCAATCCCTATCTCGGCTTCGCCGCGATGCTGATGGCCGGCCTCGACGGCATCAAGAACAAGATCGATCCGGGTCCGGCGATGGACAAGGACCTCTACGATCTGCCGAAGGAAGAGCTGAAGCAGATCCCGACCGTCTGCGGCTCGCTGCGCGAGGCGCTGGAAAACCTCGACAAGGACCGCGCCTTCCTCAAGAACGGCGGCGTGTTCGATGATGACTTCATCGACGCCTATATCGAGCTGAAGATGACCGAGGTCGCCCGCTTCGAGATGACCCCGCACCCGGTCGAGTTCGAGATGTACTACTCGCTGTAAGCTTTACGGCTCTCAGCAATGCGAAAGGCGCTTCCGACGGAAGCGCCTTTTGTTTTTGACGTAGGATGGATGGAGAGAAGCTTACACCTTCGCCTTCGCGACTCGGCGGCCGCCGGCATCGATCGCGCCAAACTTGCCTGCGATCATGTCCGGCGTCGGGATCATGCCGCCGAGCGACCAGCTCGCCGGCTCGCCCTCCTCGATCTTGACCCAGACGTTGCGGCGGAAGTCCGGGTTACCCTGCCCCTCGATCTCGACCATGAGATCAGTGACGCGCTCCAGCAGCGCCTTCTTCTGCGCGACGTCGAAGATGCCGCGGACGGTGGAAATGGTGACGTAAGGCATGGCCTCTCTCCATTGCTGAGGGTCTGACAACGCAGCGAAGATGGACCGGCACGGCGCGACGAGGCAGTGGCCGATCAGACAGAGATCGGGCAATATCTGCCACCGCTCGATGCACCGATCGGGTAGCATGACGGCAAACTCCGGAGGTGCCATGAAGCTTGCGATCCTCGCGCTGGAAGGCTGCATGCAATCGGCGATCGCCGGCATTGCCGACATCCTCACGCTCGCCAACCACGTGATGCAGCTGCGCGGCGGCAAGGCGCGCTTCAGCTGGCAGACGCTGTCGCTCGACGGCAAGGCGGTGCGTGCGGGCGGTGGAAAGGTGCTGGCGGTCGATGGCGCGGTCGGCAAGCGGACGGCATATGATGCGATCATCGTGCCCGGCAGCCTGGTCGATCATCTGACCGCCGAACGCCTGCAACCGCAATACGACCGCGCCGGCGCCTGGCTGCGCCAGCAACATGCGAGCGGCCGGCTGATCGGCGCGTTCTGCAGCGGCGTACTGCTGCTCGCCAATGCCGGGCTGCTCGACGGCCGGCGCGCCACCATCACCTGGTGGCTGCAGAGCGAGTTCCGCCGCCGCCATCCCAAGGTCGATCTCGCCGGCGACGCCGTCATCACCCAGGCCGATCGCCTGGTCTGCGCGGCCGGCCCGATGTCGTGGGTCGATCTTCTGCTGCGGCTGATCGAGCTGGTCGAAGGCCCCGAGGTCGCCAAGGTCTGCGCCGACTATGCGGTGATCGACACCGCGCAGCGCACCCAGGCGATCTTCATGCCGCTCGGCTACCTGCACGCCCAGGATCCGCTGCTGATGAAGGCGGACATGCTGGTGCGCCGCACCGGCAAGACGCCGATCACGGTCCGCCGTCTCGCCCATGCACTCGGCCTCAGCGAGCGCACGCTGAACCGCCGCTTCCGCGAGCTGACCCACGAGCCGCCGCAAGCCTTCATCACGCGCCGCCGCGTCGAGCACGCCCGCACGCTGCTGGAGACGACGACGCAGCCGATCAAGGCGATCGCCCGCGCCACCGGCTACGAGGACGAAAGCAGCTTTCGCAAAGCCTTCCGCAAACTGACGCTGACCTCGCCGCAGGCCTATCGCGCGCAGCGATCGATGCGCGCGGCCTGATCGCTGGAAGCCCGGAAGACTACGGTCAGCGATGCTGACAAAACCTCACGAAATTGCGCGAACCAGCACGCAAGGTGACGTTCGGAATCGACAATGTCTGGAGTCGGGTGTTCACTCGCAGCAACGCCCCGAAAAGCGGCCCGCGATAAAAAACAGACACATTCATTTTGCATGGGGAGAAACGAGATGTCTTTCGTCGCTCGACGAATGGCGGCGCTTTCGACCGCCATCACCATCCTAGCTGTCTGTGCTGGCAGCGCATTTGCCCAGAAGAAATACGACACCGGCGCAACCGATACTGAAATCAAGATCGGCAATATCATGCCCTACAGCGGGCCGGCATCCGCCTATGGCACCAGCGGCCGGGCTCAGGCGGCATATTTCCGCAAGATCAACGCCGAGGGCGGCATCAATGGTCGCAAGATCAATTTCATCTCCTACGACGACGGCTACAGTCCGCCGAAAACGGTCGAGCAGGCGCGCAAGCTGGTCGAAGGCGACGAGGTCTTGCTGATCTTCGCAGCGCTCGGCACGGCATCCAACGGCGCGATTCAGAAATACATGAACGTGAAGAAAGTACCGCAGCTGTTCATTCAGACCGGCGCCACGAAGTGGAACGACCCGCAGAACTTTCCGTGGACCATGGGCTGGCAGCCCAGTTATCAGAGCGAGGGACGGATCTACGCCAAGCACATCCTGAAGGAAAAGCCGGGCGGCCGGATCGCCGTCCTCTATCAGAACGACGATTATGGAAAAGACTATCTCAAGGGTCTGAAGGACGGCCTCGGCGACAAGGCGGCGTCGATGATCGTCATCGAGGATGCGTACGAGGTGGCCGAGCCGACGATCGACACGCACATCGTCAAGATGAAATCGATGAATGCCGATGTATTCGTCGACATTGCCACACCGAAGTTCGCCGCGCAGGCCATCAAGAAGGCGGCCGAGATCGGCTGGAAACCGTTACACATCCTCAACTCGGTGGCCTCCTCGCTCGGCGCCGTGATCCAGCCTGCCGGTTTCGAGAACGCACAGGGCATCATCTCGGTGGCCTACATGATGGATGCGCTCGATCCGCAATGGAGGGACGACCCCGGGATGAAGGCGTTCGACGAGTTTCTCTCCAAATATTTCCCCGAAGGCAATCGGGCCGACAGCCTGGTGATGACGGGTTACAACGCCGCTCAAACGCTGGTTCAGGTGCTCAAGCAGTGTGGCGACGATCTCACGCGTGCCAACGTGATGAAACAGGCCGCCAGCCTGAAGGCCTTCCGGACCAGCAACCTGCTGCCCGGAATCACGATGAACACCAGCCCGATCGATTTCGCGCCGATCAAGCAGATGCAGCTCAGACGACTCAAGGGCGAGAAATGGGAGCTGTTCGGGCCCATGCTCAGCGCAGAGATCGGAGGTTAGCGATCCGCAGGATGGGTGGAGCGACTTGTCCGCCGTAGCTCGAAGAGCGAAGGCGGAAGCACCCCACCCTTCCGGACCCCGGCGAACCTAGACCCGGAACAGCTTCGCGTACTTTGCCTTGATCTCCTCGCTCTGCGCCTGCACCTGGGCCGGATCGGCCTTCAGCATTTTCAGCTTCGCCAGCGGCACGTGCTCGACCTTCTCCTTCACCCGGGCATGGAACGAGCGGTGGGCGAACTCGTCGGCCAGCATCTGCTGGGTCGCGGCGCTGAAGAGGAAGCTCTGGAACAGTTTTGCCGCGTTCGGATTCGGCGCGCTCTTGAAGATGCCGCTCGGCACGATGATCAGCGGCGCGCCTTCGGTTGGATAGACCACTTCGACCGGCTTGCCCTGGTCCTTGGCCAGCACCAAATTGTAGTCATTGCCGTCGGCCATGATGGCGCGCTCGCCGAGCAGGATCTTCTTCGGCGGATCGGCTGCCGACTGCACCTGCATCACCCGCTGCTGCGCCAGCTTTTCCAGATAGGGCCAGCCGAGGTCGCGCGCCAGGACGAAGGTCGCTGTCATGATCGCGCCCGAGTAGCCAGGGTGACCCTTGACGATCTTGCCGCGCCATTTCGGATCGAGCAGGTCGGCGTAGCTCTTCGGCGCCTCCTCGCGTTTCACCTGATCGGTGTTGTAGCCGATCACCTCGAACCAGGCACAGGACGTCGCCGAGGTGCCATCCGGATCGATCTGGTCGGCCGGAAAATTCTTGGCGACATCTTCCGGCACGTAGGCCGCGAGCCAATCGTTCTTCTTCCAGTCGAGATAATGCGCGGGGTCGGTGGAGTTGGCGACGTCGACGGCGTTGATGCCGCTGCCCTGCTCCTGCGCGATGCGCTGAAAGATGCGCTCGGCGCCGGAGCGCTCGACGCGGACGCTGATCCCGGGGTATTTCTGCTCGAAGTCGCGCGCCAGCCGCTCGGCGGTGTTCAACTCCAGCGCGCTGTAGAACGAGACCTTGCCCTCCTTGGTCGCCGCCGCGATCAATTCCGGCGTCACCGCCTCCGCCGGCGGCGCTGCCGCCCTCAGCGGTTCGGCGAACACCATGCCGGCCGCGGTCGCCGCCGTCGCCTTGATCAAATCGCGCCTCGACCATTTGCGGTCCTGCATCTGCACACTCCCCGGGGTCGGGCCGTTGACCGGCCACGCCATTGTTACGGAAGTGATGATAGTCGGATGGGTCGAGCGAAGCGATACCTATCCTGCAGACCGCGGATCGGTCTTGTCCGGAGGGTTCTCGCGCAAGAAGCGTTCGAGGTCGGGCAGCACGGAGTAAGGCTGCGGAACCGGATCGCCCTGAAAGTCGACCTGCAGATCGAGACAGCGCCGCAGCATCCGCGCCAGCTCGCTGCGCCGATAGGGTTTGGTCAGCAGCGGAATGCCGTGACCGCTGCGCCCCTGCTGGGTCGGCAAGGCGCCGTCGCTGTAGCCCGAGGTGAACAGCACCCGCATTGCCGGGCGCCCGGCCATCAGCGTCTCCGCGAGCTGCCGGCCGTTCATGCTGCCGGGCATCACGATGTCGGTGAACAAGAGGTCGAACGCGGTGCCGCGGCGGACGATCGCCAGCGCTTCGTCGGCATTGGCCGCCACCAGTACCTTGTAGCCGAGGCTTTCAAGTTGTCCGGTGACATATTCGCGGATCCGGACGTCGTCCTCGACGCACAGGATGGTCTCGGTGCCGCCGCGGACCGGCGCTTCGTCCTCCTCGTCCGCACGCGGCGCGACGCCGTCGGCCTTCGGCAGATAGATCCGGAAGATCGTGCCGCGCCCCTCCTCGCTCCGGACCTCGATGCCGCCGCCGCTCTGCTTGACGAAGCCGAACACCATGCTGAGCCCGAGCCCGGTGCCCTGCCCGACCTCCTTGGTGGAAAAGAACGGATCGAAGATCTTCTCCAGATGCGACGGCGAGATTCCGACGCCGGTATCGGTCACCTCGATCACGAGATGATCGCCGGCGCGCTCGACGCCGCGCGCCACCGCCTCGGGAATCCCAAGCTGGATGTTGCGGGTCGCAAACGTCACCGTGCCGCCCTCCGGCATCGCATCGCGCGCATTGATGCCGAGATTGACCAGCGCCGCCGAAAGCTGGCTGCGGTCGACGAAGGCAAGCCAGGCGTCGCGGCGGAGTTCGGTCCTGATCTCGATCTGTGAGCCCAGCGTCTGCGACAATAGCCGCACCACCTCGCCGATCAGCTCGTTGACGTCGGTCTCGGCGGGCTGCAGCGGCTGCTTGCGCGAGAACGCCAGCAGACTCGATGTCAGTTGCGCGCCGCGATCGGCGGCATCGCTGATCAGCTTGGCGATCGCGGCAAGCTGCGGGTTGTCCTTGACGCCGTCGGCGAGCAGCTCGATCGTGCCGGTGATCACGGTCAGCATGTTGTTGAAGTCGTGCGCGATGCCGCCGGTCAACCGCCCCAGCGATTCCGTCTTCTGGGCCTGGATCAACTGCTCGGCGGCGACGCGCCGCTGGGTGATGTCCCTGACGAAGGCGTTGACGACGTAGCCATCGCCGCGCTTGAGCGCGTTGAGCGACACCTCGACATAGAACAAATGGCCGTCGCGGTGCACCGACGGCGATTCATAGCGCATGCCCATGCCGCCGGCCGCGGTCTCCTGCAGGAAGCGGGTGATGCGCTGCCGGTGCGCGACGCGAAGCTCTTCCGGGACCACCAGTTCCACCACCTTGCAGCCGACGGCCTCGGAGCGGGTCCAGCCGGTCAGCGCCTCGGCCTGCGGGCTCCAGTCCAGCACGATGCCGTCCTGGTCGGTCTGCACGAAGGCATCGAGCGCGGTCCGGATGATGGCCTGCGCCATCTGCTCGCTCTCGACCAGCGCCGCATGCGCCTGCCGCCGCGCCGTGACGTCATGCAGCACCGAGACCGCACCGCGCAGATTCCCGGCGTCGTCGCGCAACGGCCGGGAGTTGGCGACGAGGCAGACTTCGGGGGCGCCGGAGCGCGGCTTCACCACCAGCTTGAGAGCCTCGATATCCTCGCCGCGCAGCGCCCGCACCAGCGGCGACTCCGCAATTGGCATCGGCGTCACGCCGTCGGCGTAATAGCACTCGAAGCTGCGCACGCCGGTCAGGCTGTTGAAGCCGGCATCGATGCCGAACAGCTGTCGCGCGGCGGCGTTGACGACCACGACCGCACCGGTCTCGTCGGCAATCACCACCAGGTCACGGATGCTCTCGACCGTCGTTTCCAGCAGGTTCTGCCGCGAGCCCAATTGCGCCGACAGATCGGCGAGCGCCGCGGTAAGGCGAGCGATCTCATGACCGCTGGCAGGAGACACCGGCGCCGGCTCGCCACGCGACAGCCCCTCCACCGCCTGGGCGAGCGGCTTCGAGAGCGATCTGGCAATGATCTCGGCAATCATCAACACCACCGCAATTGCGCCCACGGCGAGCCCAAGGCCCGACCAGGAGGCGCCGTGGATAAGCCCCAGCCCAAGCAGGATCGCGACGACCGGGAGCGTCACCCCGAGCGCCAGACGGCCCGACAAATTCATCCCGACCAACTCATCGTGATCAGCCGCACCGGAAACGGAAAAAAGGGAAACAGGAATTCGGAAAGGATCGTCGGCGCCGGGCAATATCCGGTGGGCTGCTCCGGTGTTGCTTAGCCGAGTCCGGCCCGGCGATCCGCCAATTTCGTATCCGTAGAATTACGGAGATGCGCTCCCCGAGCGGCACAACTGTCATCGCCCGGCTCGACCGGGCGATCCAGTACGCCGCGGCTTCTCGGCTCCAGCGCTGCTGCCTCTGGAATACTGGATCACCCGCATGCGCGGGTGATGACACCGCAAATGGATCGCCAGATGGGCCCTACGCCGCCCGCCGCCGCTCGCGCAGCGCGTCGCCAAAAGCCTCGAACAGCGCGCGGTTGATCGGGTTGCGCTGCGGGTCGTATTCGGCGTGCCACTGCACGCCGAGCGCAAAGCCCGGCGCGTCGGCGATGCGGATCGCCTCGATGGTGCCGTCCTCGGCGATGCCCTCGATCACGACGCGATCGCCGGGCACCAGGATGCCCTGCCCGTGCAGCGAATTGACCCGGATGGACTCGCGCCCGAGGATCTTGGCGAAGGCGCCGCCCGGCGTCAGCGCGACGTCGTGACGGTCGGCGAAGATCACCGTGGGGTCAGGATGGATCTCGCCGTTCTCCAGCCGCGGCATGCGATGGTTCATGCGGCCGGGAAGCTCGCGGATTTCGGGATGCAGCGAGCCGCCGAACGCGACGTTCATCTCCTGCAGGCCGCGGCAGATGCCGAAGATCGGCACGCCGCGCGCGACGCAGGCCTCCGACAGCGCCAGCGCGACGTCGTCGCGGTGCAGATCGTAGGGCTCGTGGGCCGCGCAGGGCTCGGTGTTGAAACGGGTCGGATGGACATTGGCGCGCGCCCCGGTCAGCACCACGCCGTCGACCACGTCGAGCAAGGCCCCGACGTCGGTAATTTCAGGACTGCCTGCGAACATCAGCGGGACGGCGCCCGACACCTCGGCAACCGCGCGAAGGTTGCGCTCCCCGACCATCTGGACTGTGAAACGATTTTCGATGCGATGGGCGTTTCCGATCACGCCGACCACGGGCCGTCTCATTATCTTAAGTCTCGCGCGATGATTCTTCTAAGTTTGCGACGCTGCAAAGACGATCATGCCTTCGAGTTCCCCCCGGATCAACTGCCTATCTGCGCAAAGCCCACCTTGCAGCCCTGCACAGCACCGGCGCCGATGGCCCGGATCGGCCGTAGCGGCGCCAAAAGCGGTCACTTTCGGGCGAAGGCGGCCCCGGCATCGATGGTCTCGACGCCGGGCAGGCCAGCTGCGCGGAGCGCGGCGGCGGCCGGCGCGCTGTCGCCGCGGAGCCAGGGCAGCCGGGCCTTGATGGCGCGCGTGACGGGTTCGCCGAGCCTGCCGCCGAAATCGAGCGGCCAGTAGCCGTTCGGCACCACCTCGGCGGTGAGCCCGTGCAGCCGGTACCCCTGGCCGAGCGCAGCCTCGCTTTCCTCGGGCAAAACGGCACGCGCGCTGCCGGGGTCGGCTGGGTCGGCGAACGTCATCAGCACCGGGATCAGCTTGCCCGTCATGGGCACGACGCCGGTCTGGCTGTTCATCGCGCTGAACGAGACGCGGTCGCCGCGGGCCGCGCCGTAGGCGCGCAGCGCGACGTAGTTGATGTCGTCGAGATCGATCGCCTTGTCGAGATGGGCGAGCAGCGCGACCAAATTCTTGCCGCCACCGAGATCGACATAGACCGCATCGCCCGCGGTGCGGGTGTGGCCACCGCGGCTGTAGCCGCGGTCGGGATGCACCGCGAGCACGCCGGAGGCGGACTTGATGCCGTCCGGCGTCTCGACCTCGACCGACAACCGGTATTTGTGCCCGGGCCGGTTGATCCGGATCTGGTCGCCGATCACAAGCGCCGCGAGCAGCGCGAGCGGCCCGACCCATTTCAAAACCATGCCCGCCCTCGCCGTTCCCCGAGCGCGTCCGCCCGATCGATCTTTTGCCTCGCTTGGCACAATCGGGACGCCAGCGTCAAACCGCCGTGCGGTCGCAGCTTGATCCCCGCGGCGGTTTCGCGACAAAGTGGCGAGGACACCGGCGCGGAAGGGAATCACCCGTGACAGACTCGGCTGACAATCGCCTGCGGGCGCGCAACGACATGGCGTGGGCGATCGCCGTCGGCGGCACCGGGATCGTGCTGTTCGCGGCGCTTCTGATGTTCACCTGGCATTTCGCCGCGACGCTGTTCCTGCTGTTCGCCGGCATGCTGCTCGGCGTCGGGCTGAACGCCATGACCACCCTGCTCGGCCGCCTGACCGGGCTGCCCCACCCGCTGCGGCTTGCGATCGTCTGCCTGGCGCTGGCCGGGCTGTTGTCCGGCATCGTGTTCCTCGGCGGCACCACCATCGCGCAGCAGGCCACCGTGCTGACCAACACGATCAAGTCGCAGCTCGGCAGCGTCAAGGAATTCCTCGAGCAGCACGGCGTCGACACCAGCTACTTCGATTTCAGCAACGTGACCAATGAGGCCAAACCAGAAGGCGCCGGCGCGGCAACGACGACGGCGCCCGCGACCTCGCAGAGCCACGGCCTGCCCGGCGCCAGCGCGCTCGCCTCGAGCGGCGGCGCGATCATCGGACAGACGCTGAAGGTGCTGCTCGGCACCGTCAGCGTGGTCGGCAACTTCTTCATCGTGCTGTTCCTGGGACTCGCCTTCGCCGCCCAGCCGAGCGTCTACCGTGCCGGGCTGCTATTCATCGCGCCGGCAAAATACCGCCGCGAGGCCACCGCCATCGTCGACCGCATCGGCGAGACGCTGGAGCGCTGGCTGATCGCGCAGATCATCACGATGGTGGCGGTATTCCTGGTCACCTGGATCGGGCTTGCGATCATCGGCATCCCGAGCTCGTTCATCCTCGGCATCCAGGCCGGGCTGCTCGCCTTCATCCCGACCGTCGGGGCGATCCTCGGCGGGCTGATCGTGGTGCTGGCGAGCCTCGCGACCGGCTGGATCGCGGCGGTCTCCGCCTTCGTGCTGTTCCTCGGCGTGCACGCGCTGGAGAGCTACGTGCTGACGCCGATCATCCAGCGCCAGGCGCTCGACATCCCGCCGGCGACGCTGTTCGCGTTCCAGATCCTGCTCGGCGTCGTGTTCGGCGTTTGGGGGCTGGCGCTGGCGCTGCCGCTGATCGCGATCGCCAAGGTGATGATCGACCATTTCAAGGCGGAGAATGGCGCGCCTGCCAAAGCCGCGTGAGATCAGAGCGTTTTCGAGCGAAGTGGATACCGGTTCGCGTGAAGAAAACGCGTCAAGACAAAAATAGGTTCAAGCGAACAGCAGCACCGTGCCTGCAACGATCAGCATGACGCCGATCAGCATGGCGACCGGCCAGCGGCGCTGGGGCGGCGCGTAGCGGCCCTGCGCGCGGCGTTCGGCGATCAGCGCGGTCTCGTACTCGTCGGAGTTCGCGAACCGGCAGGCGAACCCGCCGCGCGCCGAAGCCGCCGCCGCTTCGAGCGACATCAGGGCTGCCTGCGGATTGCGCGTGCGGATCGACTCCATGCCCAAAAGCATGGGATCGAATGGTTAACCAGACGTTACCGCTCAGGCCCGCACCGGCGTCGGCTTCTGCCGCGCGGTGGCCGGCAGGCCCGCGGTCTTGCGCCGCCAGTTCTCCAGCGACAGCGGCAGCTCTTCAGCGGCCTCGACGCGGTTACGGCCGCCCCGCTTGGCCTGGTAGAGCGCGGTGTCGGCGGAGGCCAGCAGTACCTCGAGCTCGGTGCCGGCCGGCCCCCCGGCGACGCCGATGCTGACGGTGGTGTCGACCGCGCCTTCTTCGCAGGTGATGTTGCTGCACTCGAAGGCCTCGCGCACGCGCTCGGCGACCAGCACGCCCTCCTCGAGCGAGCACGGCAGCAGCGCCGCGAACTCCTCGCCGCCGATGCGGCCCGAGAGGTCGCTGATCCTGAGGTTGTTGACCACGACGGCGGAGAACAGCTTGAGCACCTCGTCGCCGGCGGGATGACCGAAGCGGTCGTTGATCGACTTGAAGTGATCGATGTCGAAGATCATCACGGTGACCGGCCGGCCGGCATTGGCCTCGCGCTCGATCACGCGCGTGCAGGCCTCGGTGAAACCGCGGCGGTTGAGCATGCCGCTGAGCGGATCGATCGACGCCGCGGTCTTGTGCACGGCCACCGCGCGGTCCGACACCATCATGAAGATCACGAACACCGTGCCGATCGCGTACAGCACGAGCTCGATCGAGAACAGCGTGACCCAGAAGCTCGAGACGAAATTCGCATCATGCGGGCGCAGGAGGTCGCCGACCAGGATCGGCAGCATCAAGGCGCCGCCATGCAGCACCGGCACCGCGATCGCAAGCCAGCGCTTCTGCATCGCGCGGCGGCGCTCGCTGAACAGTTCGGTGGCGGTGAGCGCCGCATAGACCGCGACGATGCCGGCGCCGATCGTCATGCGCATTGCGGGACTCTCCACCATCGTCACGGTGGCGACCCAGACGATCGGGCCGAGCACGAGACCCGCCAGGTTGGGCTTGCGGCCGTGGAAAATCCGCGCCGCATTCCAGACCAGGCCGCAGGCGGCAAAGCCGACCGCATTGAGGCCGAGCACGATGTGCACGCCGAGCGAGGAGCCGCCCAGCGTCCAGATCGCGACCGAGCCGGCGCCGAGCAGATAGGCGGTGCCCCACCATTTCAATGCGGGAATGTTCTCCTGCCTGCCGAACAGCATCAGCATGGCGCCGAGCATGCCCGCGACCATGGTGGCGAACAAATAAAGTGTCGACGTGTCAAACGACATGAATGACCCCAGCCCTGGGTGGTGCAACGTTCGCAGGCGCAATTGAAATTGGTGATGCTGCGCTTCTGCTGTTGCCACGCTAGGGCGGCCGAGTTCCAATTTCGTTTGCACGCATACGCAAGTTTTCGCGAAAAACTGCGTTAATTCACATCTAAGGGCAGCGCAGAAACATCGACACGCAACGCAGCAAAAAGGGCGCCTCGCGGCGCCCTCTTCAACTTGATGCGTGCGGCGATTGCCGCAAATTTTAAGTCTCGAATTAGCGCTTCGAGAACTGGAAGGACTTGCGGGCCTTCGCCTTGCCGTACTTCTTGCGCTCGACCGCGCGAGAGTCGCGGGTCAGGAAGCCGCCCTTCTTGAGCACGCCGCGCAGCTCCGGCTCGAAGTTGGTCAGCGCCTTCGAGATGCCGTGACGGACAGCACCGGCCTGGCCGGACAGACCGCCGCCGGCGACGGTGCAGATCACGTCGTACTGGCCGTTGCGGGCAGCGGCGACCAGCGGCTGCTGGATCATCATGCGCAGCACCGGGCGGGCGAAGTAGACTTCAAACTCGCGGGTGTTGACCGAGATCTTGCCCGAGCCGGGCTTGACCCAGACGCGGGCGACCGCGTCCTTGCGCTTGCCGGTGGCGTAAGCGCGGTTGAACTTGTCCACCTTCTTGACGTACTTCGGCGCTTCGGGAGCCGCCGGCTTGACCTGCGCGAGCTGGTCGAGGGACTGCAACGTATCGGACATTATGCGGCCCTCGTGTTCTTGCGATTCAGGGAAGCGATATCGATCTTCTCGGGGCTCTGCGCCTCATGCGGATGCTCGGCGCCGGGATAGACGCGCAGATTGCCCATCTGCATGCGGCCGAGCGGACCGCGCGGGATCATGCGCTCGATCGCCTTCTCGACGACGCGCTCGGGGAAGCGACCCTCGAGGATCTGCTTGGCGGTGCGCTCCTTGATGCCACCGATGAAGCCGGTGTGCTTGTAGTAGGTCTTCTGCTCGCGCTTGCGACCGGTCAGCACCACATGGGCGGCGTTGACGATGATGACGTTGTCGCCGCAATCGACATGCGGGGTGTAGGTAGGCAGGTGTTTGCCGCGCAGGCGCATCGCAACGAGGGTGGCGAGACGGCCGACGACCAGACCCTTGGCGTCGATCACGACCCACTTCTTCGTCACTTCGGCGGGCTTGGCCGAGAACGTGCTCATGGTGAAATCCGTGAAAAAGGAAATCGGCGCCGTATGCGCCGAACTGGGCGGCTTTCTAGAGAAGCCGCGCGCGTCAGTCAACGTCGATGCGCGCAAATTACATCAATGGAAACAGCCGCTTAAAAATATGGTACAATAATACCAGCGAAAAGCTCACGTAGTTGGAATGGAATAGGTCGCGGTCACATGGGCGATCGGATCGGGCGAAGAGCCCGACAGCAGGTTGACCTCGCCGACCGCAAGCCGCTTGCCGAGCTTGAGCAGCTTGGCCACCGCGAGCACGTCCTGCCCCGGCTGGCCCTTGCGCAAGAAGTTGATGTTGAGATTGGTGGTCACCGCGAGGCCGACCGGCCCGATCGCGGACAGCAGCACCACGTACATGGCGAAATCGGCGAGCCCCATCAGGGTCGGCCCCGACACCGTGCCGCCCGGCCGCAGCATGCGCTCGCTGAAACGCTGGCGCAGCAGCGCCGTCTCGCCGTCGGCGCTTTCGATCCTGATATCGTCGCTGCTGAACGCCTGCGGAAATTCCTTGCGCAGGAACTCCTCCACCTCAGCCGCGCCCATTTTCGCTATCGCCATGCCGTTTCTGCCCTCGCCTCTGCCTGCCTGTTACATTAAATTGTCATGGACACCATAATGGAATTCGCCATGTCCGCCCAAGCTGCCCGTGCAGAAGTGCCGCAGGCCCCGATCCTGCTGCGTGAGACCGTCGGCAGTATCGCCGTCCTGACGCTCAATCGCCCGGCGGCGCGCAACAGCCTCTCCGAAGGCATGATTGCCGAGCTGCACGCGGCGCTGAACCAGATCGGCGACGACAAGAGCATTCGCGCCGTCGT
Source organism: Bradyrhizobium sp. CCBAU 51753 (assembly GCF_015291565.1). Taxonomy (NCBI): domain Bacteria; kingdom Pseudomonadati; phylum Pseudomonadota; class Alphaproteobacteria; order Hyphomicrobiales; family Nitrobacteraceae; genus Bradyrhizobium; species Bradyrhizobium sp. CCBAU 51753. The sequence goes on from NZ_CP030037.1 coordinate 5,121,055, forward strand.
GCTCGCCGCCAACGGCCCGGCCTACTCCGCCGGCCATGACTTGAAGGAGCTCACCGCGCGCCGCAGCGACGCTGACCGCGGCCGCGCCTATTTCGCAAAGATCATGAACGCCTGCAGCGCGATGATGCAGGCGATCGTGCATCTGCCGAAGCCGGTGGTGGCGTCCGTGCAGGGCATTGCGACCGCGGCCGGCTGTCAGCTGGTCGCGAGCTGCGACCTCGCGGTCGCATCGGAAGCCGCGAGCTTTGCGACGCCGGGCGTCGACATCGGGCTGTTCTGCTCGACGCCGATGGTGGCGCTGTCGCGCAACGTGCCGCGCAAGCAGGCGATGGAGATGCTGCTGACCGGCGAGCCGATCTCGGCGGCAACGGCGAAAAATATCGGCCTGGTCAACCGCGTGGTAACAGCAGGCACCGAACGCGACGCCGCGATCGCGCTGGCGCAACAGGTCGCGCTGAAATCGGCCTACACCGTCAAGCTCGGCAAGGAGGCATTCTACCGCCAGGCCGAGATGAGCCTTGCGGATGCCTATCGCCTCGCGGCCGAAGTGATGACCGAGAACATGATGGCGCGCGATGCCGAGGAAGGTATCGGCGCCTTCATCGAAAAGCGCGAGCCGAAATGGCAGGATAGATAACCTCGTCATTGCGAGCGAAGCGAAGCAATCCATATCGCCGCACGATGATAGAATGGATTGCTTCGCTTCGCTCGCAATGACGAAATTGGGATAGCTCTTCGCAATGAACCACGACGCCTACGACGACAATTACATCCGCAGCATCCTCAACGGCGTGAAGTCGATCGCGATGGTCGGCGCCTCGCCGGTCAATGTGCGGCCGAGCTATTTTGCGTTCAAATACCTGGCGCAGCGCGGCTATGACATGATCCCGGTCAATCCCGGCCATGTCGGCAAGACGCTGATGGGCAAGCCGTTCGTCGCTTCGCTCGCCGACATCGGTCATCCGATCGACATGATCGACATCTTCCGCAATTCGAGCCACATCATGCCCGTGGTCGAGGAGGCATTAAAGCTGTCGCCACCGCCGAAGGTGATCTGGATGCAGCTCGGCGCGCGCGATGACGCGGCCGCCGAGAAGGCGGAGGCCGCCGGGCTCAAGGTCGTGATGAACCGCTGCCCGAAGATCGAATATGGCCGGCTGTCGTCGGAGATTTCCTGGATGGGCGTCAATTCGCGCACGCTGAGCTCCAAGCGCGCGCCGATTCCGACCCAGGGCATGCGGCTGTCGCTCAATCGCACGAGCTTCGGCGGCGGTCAGACTGCAGCATCCGACCGCGCGGCGAAAAACAAAACCGAGACGACCTGAGGCCACCGCGGAACAATCGTTTCGATCCCGCGATCAGGTGCAAGCACCTCATTTCAAACCCACAAGCCGCCGCCGAGCTGCCTTGACGGCGGCGTGTGCTGCCATCAGCATGCCGCGCATTTTCGACCAGGCCACAACAGGACGCCAGATAATGACCGATCGCCTTCCGGGATTTTCCACCCTCGCCGTGCACGCGGGCGCGCAGCCTGATCCCACCACCGGCGCGCGGGCGACGCCGATCTATCAGACCACGTCATTCGTGTTCAACGATGCCGACCATGCCGCCTCGCTGTTCGGCCTGCAGGCGTTCGGCAACATCTACACCCGGATCGGCAACCCGACCAACGCGGTGCTGGAAGAGCGCGTCGCCGCGCTCGAGGGCGGCACCGCGGCGCTCGCGGTGGCCTCCGGCCACGCCGCGCAGGTGGTCGTGCTGCAGCAGCTGATGCGGCCCGGCGACGAGGTGCTTGCCGCGCGCAAACTCTACGGCGGATCGATCAACCAGTTCACGCATGCCTTCAAGGCGTTTGGCTGGAACGTGGCCTGGGCCGATCCGGACGACGTCGCAAGCTTTGAGCGCGCGGTGACGCCGCACACCAAGGCGATCTTCATCGAGTCGATCGCCAATCCCGCCGGCAGCATCACCGACATCGAAGCGATTGCGGCGGTGGCGCGCAAGGCTGGTGTGCCGCTGATCGTCGACAACACGCTGGCCTCGCCCTATCTGATCAAGCCGATCGATCACGGCGCCGACATCGTCGTGCACTCGGCGACGAAATTCCTCGGCGGCCACGGCAACTCGCTCGGCGGCATCATCGTCGATGCCGGCACCTTCGACTGGGCAAAGGACAACAAGTACCCGATGCTGAGCGAGCCGCGCCCGGAATATCACGGCATCCGGATCCAGGAGACCTTCGGAAATTTTGCCTTCGCGATCGCCTGCCGCGTGCTCGGCCTGCGCGACCTCGGCCCGGCGCTATCGCCGTTCAATGCGTTTATGATCCTGACCGGCATCGAGACGCTGCCGCTGCGCATGCAGAAGCACTGCGACAATGCCAAGGCAGTCGCGGAATTCCTCTCCTCGCACCCGGCGGTCTCGGCGGTGAACTATGCCGGCCTGCCCGGCGACCGCTACAACAACCTGCAGCGCAAATATTCGCCGAAGGGCGCCGGCGCGGTGTTCACCTTCAGCCTCAAGGGCGGCTATGACGCCGGCGTCAATCTGGTGTCGAACCTGAAACTGTTCTCGCATCTCGCCAATGTCGGCGACACCCGCTCGCTGGTGATCCACCCGGCCTCCACCACCCACAGCCAGCTCGACGACGAGGCCAAGGTCAGGTCCGGCGCGGCGCCCGACGTGGTGCGGGTCTCGATCGGCATCGAGGACAAGGAAGACCTGATTGCGGACCTCGACCAGGCGCTGCGCGCCTGAACCGCACCATAAGTTCCGGAGCGGTGCGCCGCATCGCTCCGGCGAGGTCAGTCGAAAGGACAAGTCTCTCGTTAACGCTCATTCCGGCATAAAGTGGCAGTGATAGGCTCCGGATGATTCGGGAGACCATTGATGCTGCGCTGGATATTGCCGCTCGCGATCGCGCTGTTTGCGATCCCGCCTGCTGATGCCACCGACGCCCCCGTCGCCACCAAGCAGGCCACCATCAAGGCCGCACGCCAGTTGCCGGCCGGCCTGCCGCGCCGGAACTACGCCTACCGCACCACGATCGCGCCGCCGACCTATGTGCGGCGCGGCCGCCAGCTCGTGGTGGTCGAGCCCGAGGTCGTGGTGGTGCCGCTGAACTCGGAGCCCTACATCCCCTACGTGCCGGGTGAGCCGCTGTTGCCGGGATCGTCGTCGCTGCCCGGCTATTATGGCAACTCCCGCTCCTACAGCTACCTCGGCCCGTACTACGGCGGCGCCTATGTGGACTACTGGGACCGCCTGCCCTACGCCTGCGGCGTCTACGGCTACTGCTAGCGTGGCCCGTTCGCCGCAAAAGACCAAGACATCCGCTTCGGGGAACGCCATCACCGCCGACCTCGTCGCGGTGCTGGTCGCCGTCACCGAGGGCACGCCGAAGATCATGACCATCGCCGGCGGCGCGGCGCTGCCGAGCGGCCCGTTCGAGTTCAGCCACCGCTCGCTGCAGACCGCGCTCAGGGCCTGGGTCGAGACCCAGACCGGCCACCCGCTCGGCTATGTCGAGCAGTTGTACACCTTCGCCGACCGCGGCCGCTCCGGCGATATCAAGGGACCGCACAGCGTCTCCATCAGCTATCTCGGCCTCACGCGCGAGGATCAGGTCGGCGAAGGCTTTGAGGCGCACTGGTCCGGCTGGTACGACTATTTCCCCTGGGAGGACCACCGTGCCGGCGCGCCGGCCTTCATTGCCAAGCTGATCACGCCGAAGCTGAAAGCCTGGGCGAAATCGGCGCCGTCGCCCGTTCTGCAGCGCGAGCGCTGGCAGCGCTGCGCCATCACCTTCGGCCTCGATGAGCGCGACTGGAACGAGGAGCTGGTGCTGCAGCGCTACGAGCTGCTCTATGAGGCCGGCCTGATCCCGGAGGCCGGACGCGCGCATGGCCGCGACACCGCCGTCGCGCCGGGCAAGCCGATGACCGCGGATCATCGCCGCATCCTTGCTACCGGGCTCGCCCGGCTGCGCGCCAAGATCAAATACCGACCGGTCGTGTTCGAGCTGATGCCGGCCGAGTTCACCCTGCTGCAACTGCAACGCAGTGTTGAGGCGCTCGCAGGCCGGCTGCTCCACAAGCAGAATTTCCGCCGCCTCATGGAGCAGCAGGAACTCGTTGAAGAGACTGGCGCAATGGCCGCGGATACCGTCGGGCGGCCGGCCAAGCTGTTCCGCTTCCGCCATGGCGTCCTGGCCGAACGGGCGGTCACCGGCACCAAGCTCCCGCTGTCGCGCACTTGACAGACCTTATGCTCAGGATAAGTATAAGCCATCTTATGCTCACGGAGAGTATAAATGGCCAGTCCCAACGCCGAACTGCTCGAGCGCACCGCGCCGCTGTATGAGCGCGTCAAGCGCGTGATCCCGCCCTTCGAATGGGCCACCTTCGCCGAGGACGTCGATGCGATCCTCGCGCTGAAACGCCGCCGCAACGCGGTGGTGCTGGCGCATAATTACCAGACGCCGGAGATCTTCCACGGCGTCGCCGACATCGTCGGCGACAGCCTCTTGCTGGCGCGCGAAGCCACCAAAGTCGATGCCGACGTCATCGTGCTCGCGGGTGTGCATTTCATGGCCGAGACGGCAAAGCTGCTCAATCCGGCCAAGACCGTGCTGATCCCCGACCTCAGGGCCGGCTGCTCGCTGGCGGACTCCATTACGGCAGCCGACGTGCGGCTGATGCGCGCGCGCTATCCCGACGCGCCTGTGGTCGCCTATGTCAACACCTCGACCGCGGTGAAGGCGGAGTCCGACATCTGCTGCACCTCAGGCAACGCTCTGAAGGTCGTGGAATCGCTCGACGCCGAGCGCGTCATCATGCTGCCGGATGAGTATCTGGCGCAGAACATCGCCAAGCAGACCAGCAAGAAGATCATCGCCTGGAAGGGCCATTGCGAGGTGCATGAGCTGTTCACCGCGGACGACGTGCGCCAGTTGCGCGAAAATTACCCCGACGTCACCGTCCTGGCGCATCCGGAATGCCCGCCTGAGGTGGTCGCTGAAGCGGACTTTGCGGGATCGACGGCCGCGATGCAGTCGTTCGTCGAAACCAGGCGGCCGCCGCGCGTCGTGCTGCTGACGGAATGCTCGATGAGCGACAACATCGCGGCCCGTAATCCCGATGTCGACTTCGTCCGCCCCTGCAATCTCTGCCCGCACATGAAGCGGATCACGCTGAAGAACATCCGTCACGCGCTGGAGACCAATCAGCACGAGGTCACGATCGATCCTGAGATCGCCGAGCGCGCGCGCAAGAGCGTGGAAAGGATGCTGGCGATATGAGCACCGACATCTCCGATCTGACCGGCCGCCCGGTCATCATCGGCGGCGGCGCCGCCGGGCTGATGACCGCGCTCGAGCTCGCCCCCGAACCGGTCGTGCTGCTGTCGAAATCGCCGCTCGGCGCCGAGGCCTCCAGCATGTGGGCGCAGGGCGGATTTTCCGCCCCCGTCGGCGCCGACGACAGCCCTGCCCTGCATCTTGCTGACACGCTCGCAGCCGGCGCCGGCCTGTGCGACGAGGCCGCCGCGAGCCGGATCGTTCACGGAGCGCCTGATGCCGTCGAGCGCCTGGTCAAGCTCGGCGTCGGCTTCGACCGGCGGGCCGATGGCAGCTGGCGGCTCGGGCTGGAAGCCGCGCACGGCCGCAACCGCATCGTGCACGCCACCGGCGACGGCACCGGACGCGAAATCATGCGCGCGCTGATCGCGGCCGTCCGGCGCACGCCGTCGATCACGCTGCTGGAAGGCGTCGAGGCGCGGCGGCTGCTGGTCGAGGACAATGCGATCCGTGGCGTGCTGGCGGCGAATGATCGCGGCCCACTGACGATTGCCACCAACCGCGTCGTGATCGCGACCGGCGGCATCGGCGGGCTGTTCGCCGACAGCACCAATCCGGGCGGATGCTTTGGCCAGGGCCTCGCGCTCGCCGCACACGCCGGCGCAACGCTCGCCGATCTCGAATTCGTCCAGTTTCACCCGACCGCCTTCGACGGGCCGTCGCGGCCGATGCCGCTGCTCACCGAGGCGATCCGCGGCGACGGCGCGCTGCTGATCGACGAGACCGGGCAGCGCTTCATGGCCGACCAGGTGGGCGCCGAGCTCGCGCCGCGCGACATCGTCGCGCGCGCGGTGTGGCGCCACCGCGCCGCGGGCCACCGCACCTTCCTCGATGCGCGCCAGCATCCGGGCGCCGATTTTGCGCAGCGCTATCCCGTGATCAGCGCGTTTTGCAAGATGGCGGGCATCGATCCGGCGCATGATCCGATCCCGATCCGCCCCGCAGTGCACTACCACATGGGCGGCATCGCGGTTGACGGCGCAGGACGCAGCAGCGTGCAGGGCCTGTGGGCCTGCGGCGAAGCCGCACGCACCGGATTGCACGGCGCCAACCGGCTCGCCAGCAACTCGCTGATGGAAGCGATCGTTTGCGCGCGGTGGGTCGCCGAGAGCATCGGCGGCGTGAGCGCCGGTCCACGTGCGATGTTGCGCGAGGAAGCTGCGCCGCCCGCTGCCGACCCCTCGGCGGTGCGCCCGATCCTGACCCAGGGGCTCGGCGTGCTGCGCGACCGTGATGGGATCGAGCGTGCCATCCTCAGCCTTTATCCGTTTGCGCGCGGCCCGGGCGCGGCGTCCGACGCGGCCCTGGTCGGACTGATGATCGCGGTCGCCGCCGTCAGGCGCGAGGAAAGCCGTGGCGGACATTTCCGCACCGACTTTCCGGAGACCGCATCCTCGGCCGTGCCGTCGTCCCTTACCCGCACAGAAGCGCTCGCCGCTGCGCGCGCCATCGTCGAGTTCAATCCATTCGTCAGGAGTGCCCTGTCATGACCCTCAATCCGCTGTTGCCGCTGATGTACGAGCCGGTCGTGCAGACCGCGCTGCGCGAAGACCTCGGCCGCGCCGGCGACATCACGGCCGACGCGATCGTGCCGGCCGGCCAGCAGGCCCGGCTGGTGATGCGGGCGCGGCAGCCCGGCGTCGTCGCCGGGCTCGACGTTGCGCGCTCCGCGTTTCAGATGGTCTCGCCGGCCATCGAACTTCGTGCCGAGCGCCCCGACGGCAGCGCCGTCGAACCGGATCAGGTAATCGCGATCATCGACGGCCCGGCCCGCAGCCTGCTCACCGCGGAGCGCACCGCGCTCAACTTCCTCTGCCACCTCAGCGGCGTTGCCACCGCCACTGCGACACTCGTGAAGGCGGTCGCGGGCACGCGTGCGCAGATCGTCTGCACCCGTAAGACCACGCCGGGATTGCGCGCCCTGGAAAAATACGCGGTCCGCGCCGGCGGCGGCGGCAATCACCGCTTTGGGCTCGACGATGCCGTGCTGATCAAGGACAACCACATCGCGCTCGCCGGCGGCATCCGCACCGCGATCGAGCGCGCCAAGGCCAATGCCGGTCACCTCGTCAAGATCGAGGTCGAGGTCGACACAATCGCCCAGCTCGAGCAGGCGTTGGCGCTCGGCGTCGATGCGGTGTTGCTCGACAACATGACGATCGAGCAGATGGCGCAGGCCGTGACGATGGCGCGCGGCAAGGCGATCACCGAGGCGTCGGGCCGGATCACCGCGGCGACGGCGCCCGCGATCGCCGCGACCGGCGTCGACCTGATTTCGGTTGGCTGGGTGACCCACAGCTCCGCCGCGCTCGATATCGGGCTCGACTATCTGTCGTGAAGGATCGGCCGGGGCTGAAGGATCAGCCGGGCTGGCCGGCCGGAACGAGGTTCGGCTGATCCCGTTCGGTCCGCCGCGCGGCGAACCGCTCGGCCTGCAGCACCGCGAGCGTCAGTACGACGATCGCGACCGCCTGATGCGTCAGCGCCAGATCGATCGGCACCTGATGCAGCAACGTCAGGATGCCGAGCGTCGCCTGCAGCGTGATGGCCGCGACCAGCCACCAGGCGCCCGCGATCACGCCGCCGCCGGCGCGCGAGCGCACCGCATCGACGGCGTGCAGGATCGCCAGCGCAAACAGCAAATAAGCGGTCATGCGGTGCTCGAACTGCACCGTCAGCGCGTTGTCGAACAGATTGCGCCACCACGGCGTCTCGAACCAGAGACGGTCGGCCGACGGAATCAACGAGCCATCGATCTCGGGCCAGGTGTTGAAGACCTTGCCGGCGCGCAGCCCTGCGACCAGCGCGCCGAAATAGAGCTGCACGAAGGTCAGGATCAGCAGCACCGCGCTGGTGATCTTCAACCTGACCGGCGCGATCAGCGGCGGACGCTCGGTCAGCCGCCGCAGCGTCCAGACGATCGCTGCGAAGATCAGCAGTGCCAGCACCAAGTGCGTCGCCAGCCGATACTGCGAGACCTCGACGCGCTGGGTCAGGCCGGACGCCACCATCCACCAGCCGACCGCGCCCTGCAGCGCACCGAGCCCGAAGATGAACCACAGCCGCCGGCCGAGTTCGCCGCTGACCGTGCCGCGCCACAGGAAGTACAGGAACGGCAGCAAATAGGCGACGCCGATGAAGCGGCCGAGCAGCCGGTGGCTCCACTCCCACCAGAAGATCGTCTTGAACTCGTCGAGCGTCATGCCGGCATTGAGCTCGCGATATTGCGGGATGGCCTTGTAGCCCTCGAAGGCCTGCGTCCACTGCGCCTCAGTCAGCGGCGGCAGCGTGCCGGTCACCGGCTTCCATTCGACGATCGACAGGCCGGACTCGGTGAGCCGTGTGGCGCCGCCGACCAGCACCATCAGCGCGATCAGGGCGGCGACGGCCAACAGCCAGACCCTGACCGCACGGAGCTGCGACGTCTTTGCGGAAATACCGGCCATTTCGCCCTGACTTGATTGGATTTTCGCGCCCCTTATAGTCCGCCCCGCAAGCCGCGCAAGCGCCGCAGGGATCACGAGTTTACCACAATAAAGCCATGGCCATACGCACCCGCAAACTGCTCGGAACCATCTTCCTTTTGATCCTGGTCGTGGTGTGGTCGCTGCTCGGCATGACGGTGGCGCAGACGCCGTGGCTGGCCAATTCGGGGCTGCTGCAGGCGATCTTCTACGTGGTGGCAGGGCTCGGCTGGGTGCTGCCGGCAATGCCGATCGTCTACTGGATGTCGCGGCCCGACCCGACCTAGGTGGTGTGGACACTTACCGCAGCCAGAGAATGATGGCTGCGAGGGTGACGACCGCCCGATAATTTCGGGCGGTCTTTTCGAAGCGGGTTGCGACGCGGCGGAATTGCTTGAGCTTTGAGAAGCAGCATTCGACGAGGTGGCGCTGGGCATAGAGATACTTGTCGAGCGGATGCTTGAGCGCTCGTGACGGGTTGTTGGGGATGACGGCGAGCGCCCCTTTGGCTGCGATGGCTTGGCGCAAGTGATCGGCGTCATAGGCCGTGTCGCCCATGACCACCTCGGCAGGCAATCCCTCGATCAATTCGGCAGCTTGCGGTGCATCGCCCTTCTGACCCGCGGTGATCGTGAACCGTACGGGACATCCCAAGCCGCGAACGGCCATATGTATCTTGGTGCTCAGGCCGCCGCGCGAACGGCCAATTGCCTGATCTTCAGACCCCCTTTTTTGGCCCCGGCAGCATGCTGATGGGCTCGGACGATGGTGGAATCGACGATCAAATATTCGAAGTCGGGGTCATCGGACATCGCCTCGAAGATGCGGCACCAGACGCCTTTGGCGCTCCATCGACTGAAGCGCCGGAACACGCTGTTCCAGTCCCCGAACGCCTCCGGAAGATCACGCCAGGGAGCGCCCGTACGCACGATCCAAAGCACACCCTCCACGAACATCCGATTGTCGCGGCCGGTCGAGCCCTTCTGGTCAGGCCGGCCTATGATCAGCGGCGCCATCCGCTCCCACGCCGCGTCGCTCAACACCAGCCGATCCATCACACCCAAGACTGCCTCCCCAAAAGCAATCTTGAATCTGATTTGCCCCTAAAAGGGAATCCCTAGAGTCCACACCACCTAGAGGATGCTCAGCTCGCGCGCGCTCCGCGTCGGTTGCACCGGCGCGAACATCATGCCCGACAGCAGCACCCGCATCATCCGCAGCGAGCGCTGCCGTCCGTCCCAGGCGATGCGCGGCAGCGCGTAGAGATTGGTGCGGCCCTGCGCCCCGACGATGCCCGGGATCGTCGACACCGCGCTGGCAAAGCCGGCCTCCTCCGCCATGAGCACATGCGCACGGTGGAAGGCGTCGCGATCGCCGAACGGAAACGCGAAATGGCTGACCTGCCGCCGCAGCGCGCTCTCCGCCACCGCCTTCCCCATCGCGATCTCGCGCCGCGCATCAGCGTCCTTCAGGGTCGACAGCGCCGGATAGTTCACGGTGGCGCAGCCGAACGACACGTTGCCGTCCGCCGCCAGCTTCGTCACATCCGCCCAGTCCAGCGACATATTGCGCGATAGCTGCGCGAGATCGACCGCATAGCGCCTGCCGAGATCGTTGATGGCAAGCGACCGGTCGGACGGCGATAGCCGGCGCATCCAGTCGTAGAGGAAATCGAACAGCTGGTATTTGTCCGACAGGCTGGAGACCTCGAAGTGCCGCTCGCCGCCGTCGATCATCAGGCCGATGCGGCTCTCGCGCGCGATCACGTCCTCGAGCGCGAGCCACCACGCTTCACCGACGCCGTCGGGAAACGCCGTCGGCAGATACACCGTGAAGGGAACGCGGTGGCCGGCGAGCACCGGATAGGCATGCGTGATGAGATCCTTGGAGGCGCCATCGAAGGTCAGGCAGGCAAAGCGCCGCTTCTCCGGCAGCGTCACCGCGCGGCGGCACGCCTCGTCGATGCCGACGATGTCGTAATTCCAGCGCTTCAGCGCCTGGATGGTCCGGTGCAGGAATTGCGGCGTGATCTCGCGGGATTTCAGCGGCTGGAACCGGGCCCGGCGCGGCGGGCGGACCCGTTCGAAACGCAGGATCACGCCGGCGCCGCCGACGTCACGCGGCGTCCAGCGGAATGCGCCGCTGAAATACGCGAGCTCCATCCGAGCCCGCCGCAAAAACCCGCTATCCGACGCCACGGTCGCACGTCCCCTGCGGTTCCCCGCGCACCGCCAACGCATTGTTCTTACTCTTTGTTGACATTTCCCTGCGAAGGTCGGCCTCAGCCGAGGACTGTATATCAATACCTATAACAATTCGGGTTTCGAGATGACCATGGCTGCGGCAATCGAAGGCCAGACGGCAACCACGCGGACATGGTCGAATGCGATCCGCATCGCCGGTGTCGACATCTTCCACGATCTCACTGCGGCCGAAGCGGTCTGGCGCGGCCTCGAGACGCCGCAACACTCCTACACCCCCTATCAGCGCTTCGACTTCCTCGCTGCCTGGCAGCGCCAGGTCGGCGAGCGCGAGGGCGCGCGCCCCTTCATCGTCGTCGCCCACGACAGCGAGCGCCGGCCGCTGCTGCTGCTGCCGCTGGCGATCGAGCAGCGCCTCGGCGCGCACTGCGCGAGCTTCATGGGCGGCAAGCATGCGACCTTCAACATGGGGCTTTACGACAAGGATTTCGCCGCCAACGCGACCGAAGCCGATCTCGCAGCCCTGATCGGCTTGATCGCGGAGCGCTCCCGCCTCGATGCGCTGGCGCTGCATCAGCAGCCGCTGCGCTGGCAGGACCTGCCGAACCCGCTGTCCCTGTTGCCGCACCAGGCCTCGGTCAACGATTGCCCGCTGCTGGTGATCGAGCCGGGCGCGGCACCGGCGACGCTGGTCAGCAATTCGTTCCGCCGCCGCCTCAAGGGCAAGGAGCGCAAGCTGCAGGCGCTGCCCGGCTATCGCTATCACGTCGCGACCGAGAGCGCCGACGTCTGCCGCCTGCTCGACTGGTTCTTCCGCGTCAAGCCGCAGCGCATGGCCGAGCAGAAGCTGCCCAACGTGTTCGCCGAGCCCGGCGTCGAGCAGTTCATCCGCGCCGCCTGCCTCGCGCCGCGCGCCGACGGCAAGGGATACGCCATCGACATCCATGCGCTGGAATGCGACGAGGAGGTGATCGCGATCTTCGCCGGCGTCGCCGACGGCCATCGCTTCTCGATGATGTTCAACACCTACACGATGTCGGGCAATTCGAAATACAGCCCCGGCCTGATCCTGATGCGCGACATCATCGATCGCCATGCCGGCGAGAACTATCGCGCGCTCGACCTCGGCATCGGATCGGACGAGTACAAGCGGCTGTTCTGCAAGGACGACGAAGCGATCTTCGACAGCTTCATCCCGCTCAGCCTGCGCGGCCGGCCGGCGGTCAGCGTGCTCTCCGGCATCAACCGCGCCAAGCGCGCGGTGAAGCACAACCCGGCTTTGCTCGAGATCGCGCAGAACCTGCGCAGCATGTTCCGCTGAGCCTTCAGGCCTCCGGCTCGGCACGGCCGTTCGGATCGCCGAGCCGCTTCATCGCGTCGAACACCAGGGCCGCCGCCGGCGACAGCGCGCGGGCGCGGAGCTTGATCAGCCCGTAGCTCTCCAGCATGAGCTGATCGCCGATCTGCAGCATCTTGAAGCGCTGCCGGTCGACCAGGTCGAACATCAGCATCGGGACCGGCACGATCGCATCGATCCCAGCCGCGATCCCAACCGAGGCAAGAAACGACTCGGTGTTGATGACCCGGCGCGGCGGCGTCAGGCCGCGGCTGAGGAACAGCCGCTCGACCCCTTGCCGCATGAAGGATTCCCGCGGCTGACATATCCACTGCTGCTCGACCATGTCGGCGAGATCGACGCTGTTGCGTAGCGCCAGCGGGTGTTCGGCGCGAACCAGCAGCGCCGCCTCCTCGGCGCCGATCTCGTGATACTCGAACTGCCCAGGATCGACGCCGGCGGGAATCCTGGCCACCACGAAATCGAGCTCGAGCGCACGCAGGCGCGCGATCAGCGGCGGACTGGTGGAAACATCGAGCGAGATGTTCACCCGGTTGAGCTTCTCGCCGAGATATTGAATGACGTCGACGACGAGGTCGATGCTCGGCTTGGCGACCGTGCCGACGGACACCGTGCCGAGCTCGCCGGACTTGTAGCCCGCGAATTCGTCGGTGACCTGATCGAGATCGGCCAGCACGCTCTTGCCGCCGCGGATCAGGATCGCGCCATAATCCGTCGGCTCGACGCCGCGCGCAGTGCGTTCGAACAGCGGAACCCGCGCCAGCGCTTCGATCTCGGCGAGCATCTTCGAGGCCGCGGACTGGGTGATGTTGAGGCGTTCCGCGGCCAGTTGCAGCTTGCGCTCGGCATCCAGCGCGACCAGCAGGCGCAATTGGCGCAGTTTGAGATTCTTGATCACGACTCCGTCACCTACTCGCCCCGGCAAGGTTCCCGCGTTCATGCCGCGACGCATCATGACAGTTTCGCCGTGGCTCCATTCCCAAATGCCATTAGTCACGCGCCCATCGATTACACAACAATGACCGGAACACTTGCAAGGGCAAGCCGACGGACCGCTGCTGGTACATCAATGCGCCGCATTTGACATGCGGCGTCAGCGCGCGCCGAGCCAACAATCAGAAAGGGATGGAAGCGATGACCGACGATGTCGAGAAGCGCGCGATCGGGAAAATGATGCGGCGGCTGATCCCGTTCCTGATCCTCTGCTACTTCGTGGCCTATCTCGATCGCGTCAATGTCGGCTTCGCCAAGCTGCACATGAACACAGCGCTCGGCCTCAGCGAAGCGGCCTACGGGCTCGGCGCCGGCCTGTTCTTCGTCGGCTACTTCTTCTTCGAGGTGCCATCGAACATCCTCTTGGAGCGCTTTGGCGCGCGGCGCTGGATCGCCCGCATCATGATCAGCTGGGGCATCGTCTCGGCGGCATTCGCCTTCATCCCGTCGATGTCGGCGGCGACTGGCCTGTCGAACGAATGGATCTTCTACTTCCTGCGGCTGTTGCTCGGCGCCTGCGAGGCCGGCTTCTTCCCCGGCATCATCTTCTATCTGACGCTCTGGTTCCCGAGCGTCTATCGCGCCCGTGTCATCAGCCTGTTCATGCTCGCGATCCCGATCTCGAGCATCATCGGGTCGCCGATCTCTGGACTGCTGCTCAATCTGTCGGGGCTCGGCCTGCACGGTTGGCAGTGGCTGTTTGTCCTGGAGGCGCTGCCATCGGTTTTGGTCGGCTTCGCCGTGCTGATCCTGCTGCCTGACTTCCCGCGCCAGGCGCACTGGCTGCGGCCGGACGAGATCAAGTGGATCCAGACCACGCTCGATTTCGAGCGCCAGCAGACCGAGGCCGTTGAGCACATTTCGGTGCTGCAGTCGCTCACCGATTCGCGCGTCCTTGCCTGCGCGCTGGTGTATTTCTGCCTCAACGCCGCGAGCTACGGCGTCGCGTTCTTCCTGCCGACCATCATCAAGGCGTTCGGCGTCACCGATACCCAGACCGGCCTGATCGCGGCCCTGCCTTTCATCTTCGGCGCCATCGGCATGGTGCTGCTCGGCCGCCATTCCGACCAGACCGGCGAGCGGCGCTATCATGTCGCCGCGGCGCTGACGCTCGCTGCGGTCGGCATCGGCCTTGCCGGGCTGGTGTCGAGCCCGGTCCTGATCGTTGCCCTGCTCTGCCTCGCCCAGATCGGCGTGTCATCGGTGCCGCCGATGTTCTGGCCGATGCCGGCCAGCATTTTGACCGGCGCCTCGGCCGCGGCCGGCATCGCCGCGATCAACTCGCTCGGCAATCTCTCGGGCTTCGCCGGCCCGTTCGCGATGGGCTATCTGAAGGATTTGACCGGCGGCTTCACCGCAGGCCTGTTGCTGCTCGCCGTGATCGGACTGATCGGCGCGCTGGTCACGATCCGGCTGCGGATCGATCCGGTCCTCGAACGATCCGCGCGCCAGCCGGTGCTGGCGCACTGACGTCGGTGGCGGTTAGGCCGCCACCACCCGCATGCCCGGCGCGACCGGCTCCAACGGCGGGCACGGCTTGCTCAGCATCGTGACGTGGGCGAAGCCGACGGACTTGAGCTGATCTACCATCAGCCGACGCGCATCCTGCGCCATCGCCGCGTCCGGCACCACGACGGCTTGCGCCTGCGCGGTCAGCAATTCGGCCGGCAGGTCGACCGCCGAGCCGGCGTCGAGCAGCACGTGGTCGTAGACCCGGAGCAGCGCATCGATCGCGAGCGTCAGCCGCGGCGATTGCAGATGGGCGCGATCGAACCCAGGCCGCCCGGCACTGACGAGTTGGACGCGCGACTGCCGGTCCTTGGTGATGATCTGCGCAAAGGTCGCCTCGCCCTGCATCAGTTCGGCGAGTCCCGGCGCGGCCGGATCGACCGAGGCCGCGGTCAGCGTCGGCGACGACGCCACGAGATCGACCACCACGACCTTGGCCTGCTGCCCCATCAGCCGCGCCAGCGCCAGCGCCGTCGACGTGACGCTTTCGGCGGCCGCGGTGCCGAGGATGGTGACCTTGTGCGCGGCGGGCCCGGCTTCGACCAGACGGCTTGCGACCTCGTCGATTTCGCCGGCCAGCGCCGCGGGCACCGCCGGCGGCTCGCCGACCGCGCGTGCCGGCGCCGCAGCGGGCTCCGGCGGCAATTCGGGCGCCGTGGGAAGGTCGGGCTGGAGCGAAAACTTCGGCTCCGGCGTCTCGACCATCGGCTCCAACACCGGATCGATCACCGGCTCGCGGCGCTTGACCGTCGCTGCCACCGCGCGGCTGACCGCGGCCCCCGGCGCCGACATCCGCAGCAGCTCGCCGGTGATGATGATGCCGGAGGACAGCAGCAGCGTCGCGATGGTCGCGATCAGCACGATCGGCAGCTTCTTCGGATAGGCCGGCGTGTTGGAGACCGTGGCGCGCGAGATGATGCGGCCGTCGGTCGGCGCGGCCTCGATGTTTTCGCGCGCCGTCGCCTCGCGATATTTGGCGAGATAGGCTTCCAGCAGGTCGCGCTGCGCCTTCGCCTCACGCTCCAGCGCGCGAAGCTGCACGTCCTGGCTGTTGCTCGAGGAGGCCTGCTTCTTGGACTGGTCGAGGCTCTTCTGCAGCTCACCGACCCGATCGCGCGCCAGGCGGGCATCGTTGTCCAGCGAACGCGAGATCTTGCCGGCCTCGTCGCGCAGCTGCCGGTCGTAATCGGCGACCTGGGCCTTCAATTCCTTGATGCGCGGATGATTGTCGAGCAGCGTCGACGACTGCTCGGCGAGCTGCGCGCGCACCGCGGCGCGCAGCTCGGCAAAGCGCCTGATCGTGTCCGAGTTGAGCACTTCGGACGCCTCGATCGGCTTGCCGCTCTGCAGCATCTCGCGGATCAGCCGCGCCTTGGTCTCGCTGTCCGCCATCAGCACGCGGGCATTGTTGAGCTGCGTGTTGAGCTCGCCCATCTGCTGGTTCGATAGCGGGATGTTGTTGTTGCCGACGAACAGGCTCGACTTCGAGCGGAATTCCTCGACCCGCGAATCCGCATCCGCGACCTTGCCGCGCAGCTTGTCGATCTCGCCGAGCAGCCAGGTGCTGGCCGACTTGGCCTGATCTTGCCGCGCCGCCTGCTGCAGCACGAGATAGCCGTCGGCGATCGAGTTGGCGACGCGCTCGGCGAGATCGGGATCCTCCGACTGGAATTCGACGACGATGACGCGCGACTTGTCGACCGCAAAGGCCTGGAAGCGCTCGTAATAGGAATCGAGCACCCGCTCTTCCGGCGTCAGCGTGAACGGGTCGCGGCCGATGCCGAACAGCGCGAGCACCGACTTCAGCGGCGAGAAGCCGCGCAGCACCGGATCGAACTCCGGGCGCTCGGCGAGCTTGTTCTGCTTGATGATCTGGCGGGCGAGATCGCGCGACAGCAACAGCTGCACCTGGCTGGTCACGGCTTCCGCGTCGAGCGAGGTGCGCTCGAGGTCGCGCTCGCCGTTCGGCCGCAGGAAGGCATTCTCGCGATTGTCGACCAGGATGCGCGCTTCCGACTTGTAGCGCGGGGTCACGACGTTGACGGCGGCGAGCGATACCGCAAACACCAGCACGGTGGGAATGATGATCCAGGCGCGCCTGCGCGCCAGTGCGCTGCCAAGCACATGCAGATCGAGATCGCCGGCCTCGGATGCGCGCGCCGGCTTGGCGGCGGCTTCAGTTGAAGCCGGCCTTGCAATGGGCTCGCCGGCAACGGGCGCAGATTTCGGCAACGCCCGCTGCACGACGGCCTTCTCCTTGCCAATACGCCAAAATGCAAAACGCATCACACAACTCCCGCGGACGCCGCGACTCGGCCTCAACGGAGGCGATTACAGTCCATTAAGGTTGCTGCTGGGTTAATCGGGCGCTCCGGGGTCCAGCCCCGGGGAGCAATTCCCTCACGCTTTGTTAACCATGAGCGCGGTTAATCGGAGCCGAAATTTCTTGCGGGATTCCTCATATGCGCGGTCTGCGCACTCCCACCGTTTGCCTGATTGCCGCGCTCGTATTGTCGGGCTGCATGGGGCGCACTGCGCCGGTCGCCGTCGGCCCGGCCCCTGGCCTTGATTCCATGGCCTATGCCGGGCCCGCCCCGATGGCTGCCGCCTATGCCGAGCCCGGCCCGGCCGGCGATGGCTACCATCTCGGCCCCGGCGACAAGCTCCGCGTCGTGATCTACGGCCAGGAAGGCCTCACCAACACCTACGTGCTCGATGCCGCGGGCGCGATCACCCTGCCGTTGATCGGCTCGGTGCCCGCGCGCGGCCGCACGCCGGCCGGGCTCGCGAGCGAGATCACCGCCAAGCTGCGCAACGGCTATATCCGTGAGCCGTCGGTGGCGGTCGAGATCGAGGCCTATCGTCCGTTCTTCATCCTCGGCGAAGTCCAGGCGCCCGGCCAATATCCTTACGTCCCCAACATGACGGTGGAGAGCGCGGTCGCCATCGCCGGCGGCTTCTCGCCGCGCGCCAAGCGCGATGCCGTCACCCTCACCCACACCGACGCATCGGGGTCGGGCCGCTTCGTGGTTCCGCTCGGCACGCCGATCGGCCCCGGCGACACCGTGTTCGTCAGCGAACGCTGGTTCTGATCGATGGCCCAAGAATCGATGGCCCAAGAATCGATTGCCCAAGAGCAGACCCAGGAACCGCCGCTCCGCATCCTGCATGTCGTCCGCGCGCCGGTCGGCGGCATCTTCCGTCACATTCTCGACGTCGCCAACGGCCAGATCGCACGCGGCCACCATGTCGGTATCGTCGCCGACAGCCTGACCGGCGGCGCGCGGGCCGAGGCGGCGCTTGCCGAGATCGAGCCGCGTCTGAAGCTCGGCGTGCGCCGCGTGCCGATCCAGCGCGAGCCGCGGCTGGCCGATGCCGCGATCTGGGCGCGCATCTCCGGCCTGATCCGAAAACTGAAGCCCGACGTCGTGCATGGTCACGGCGCCAAGGCCGGCGCCTATGTCCGGCTGCGGCGGCGTTCGAAGAAGGTCGTCCGGGTCTACACGCCCCATGGCGGCTCGCTGCATTACCCGCTCGATACGCTGAAGGGCAGGTTCTACGGCCAGCTCGAACGCACGCTGATGAACAGCACGGATCTGTTCCTGTTCGAGAGTGCGTTTGCCCGCAACACCTACCAGCGCACCGTCGGTGTGCCGACCGCAGGCGTGGTGCACTGCGTCTTCAACGGCGTCACCGCGGAGGAATTCGAGCCTGTCGCCAAGGCCGACGACGCCACCGACGTGGTCTATGTCGGCGAGTTCAGGCACATCAAGGGCGCCGACCTCCTGATCGATGCGGTCGCAAAGCTGCGCGCCGAGGGCAAGCCGGTGACGCTGACCCTGGGCGGCGACGGCGAGGAGACCGAGCGGCTCAAGGCGCAGGTCAAGCGGCTCGCGCTCGGCGATGCCGTCCGCTTCATCGGCCACGTCAAGGCGCGCTACGGCTTCTCCAAGGGCAGCCTGCTGGTGGTGCCCTCGCGCGGCGATTCGATGCCCTATGTGGTGATCGAGGCCGCGGCGGCCGGGGTTCCGATGATCGCCGCCAACGTCGGCGGCATCCCGGAAATCTTCGACACCCACACCGACGCGCTGTTCGCGCCCAGCAATGTCGGCGCGATGGCGGATGCGATCAAGGCGGCGCTCGACGATCCGGCCGCGACCGCGGCGCGAGCGCAAAAATTGCGCGAGCGGATTTCCGAACATTTCTCGCAGAGCGCGATGGTCGAGGGCGTGCTGGCCGGCTACCGCGATGCCTTTGCCAAACATTAACCATTCCTTGCAGACGTAACCGTTTCTTCCGATTTGTCCCTTTAAGTCACGTCCGGGGGAATTTCGCCGCTGCTCCCGCATGCCCATGTGCATGCGCAGGAATGGACGTGGACACGTGGAACCGCTTAACGCACGCTCGATGCTGGATGCCGCTGCGTCGGCAACGGCCGCTCAGCCGCAAGTCGAACGACGCCGGCGCCTGTCGCCGGCCGCACTCGCCGTCACCAACCAGAAAGTTCGCGGCGCCTACTCGCCGGTCGTGATCGCCGGCGTGGTCCGGGTCGCCGATTTCGTGCTGCTCAGCCTGGTCGGCGTCGCCCTCTATCTCGCTTACGTGATGCCGCAGGCCGGCTTCTACTGGGGATACATCGCGGCGATCCTGGGCATGTCGCTTGCCGCGGTGATCTGTTTCCAGGCCGCCGACATCTACCAGGTGCAGATCTTCCGCGGCCAGCTCCGCCAGATGACGCGGATGATCTCGTCTTGGACCTTCGTCTTCCTGCTGTTCATCGGCGCATCGTTCCTCGCCAAGCTCGGCGGCGAGGTGTCGCGGGTCTGGCTGTCGTCCTACTTCTTCGCCGGCCTGGCGGTATTGATCGCTGAACGCCTCGTGCTGCGCTCGATGGTGCGCGCCTGGGCGCATGACGGCCGGCTCGACCGCCGCACCATCATCGTCGGCGCCGACCAGAACGGCGAGCAGTTGATCGAGGCGCTGAACGCCGAGGACGACACCGACATCCACGTGCTCGGCGTGTTCGACGACCGCAATGATGGCCGCGCCATGGATACCTGTGCCGGCTCGCCGAAGCTCGGCAAGGTCGACGACATCGTTGAGTTTGCCCGCCGCACCCGGGTCGACCTCGTGCTGTTCGCACTGCCGATCTCGGCGGAGATCCGCATCCTGGAAATGCTGAAGAAGCTGTGGGTGCTGCCGGTCGACATCCGCCTGTCGGCGCACACCAACAAGCTGCGCTTCCGCCCCCGCTCCTACTCCTACCTCGGCAAGGTGCCGACGCTCGACATGTTCGAGGCGCCGATCACCGACTGGGATCTGGTGATGAAGTGGCTGTTCGACCGCGTTGCCGGCGGCCTGATCCTGCTCGCGGCATTGCCGGTGATGGGACTGGTCGCGCTCGCGGTCAAGCTCGACAGCCCGGGCCCCGTGCTGTTCCGGCAGAAGCGCTTCGGCTTCAACAATGAGCGGATCGACGTCTACAAGTTCCGCTCCCTGCATCACCATCAGGCCGACCCCACCGCCTCCAAGGTCGTGACCAAGAACGACCCGCGCGTGACACGTGTGGGCCGTTTCATCCGCAAGAGCTCGCTCGACGAGCTGCCGCAGTTGTTCAACGTCGTGCTGAAGGGCAATCTCTCTTTGATCGGTCCGCGTCCGCACGCGGTGCAGGGCAAGCTGCAGAACCGCCTGTTCGACGAGGCCGTCGACGGCTACTTCGCGCGCCACCGCGTCAAGCCCGGCATCACCGGCTGGGCCCAGGTCAACGGCTGGCGCGGCGAGGTCGACACCGACGAGAAGATCCAGAAGCGCGTCGAGTTCGATCTCTATTACATCGAGAACTGGTCGGTGCTGTTCGACCTCTACATTCTGTTCAAGACCCCGTTCTCGCTGCTGACCAAGAACGAGAACGCGTACTGAGCCCGACCGGATCGACCCGGCGTCATTGCGAGCGAAGCGACGCAATCCATGGCGCAGCCCGGGGATAGATGGATTGCTTCGCTGCGCTCGCAATGACGGGCGTGAGTGCATCTTGTTGTAGCGTTGCGTGAGTATCCGATGGCCTATGCGGCGACAGCCGGAACGTCCTATTCGCCGATCGCGGCGTCCCCCGGCGTGCTGGCGCTGCAGCGGGCGCTGGTCTGGCTGGCCGGCGCGTCCGGCGCCATCGTGTTCATCGAGCCGAGCCCCTATGAACTCGTCACGCTGACCGCGAGCCTGCTGTTCTTCGCCACCGGCCTGCGGATGCGGCTGGTCTTCATGCCGCTGCTGTTCGCGCTGATCGTGCTCAACGTCGGGTACAGCATCGGCGCGGTGCCGTTCCTCGACAAGCCGGAGGTCGTGACCTGGGTCTTCACCTCCTGGTACATGGCCGTGACCGTGATCTTCTTCGCCATGGTGATGTCGGAAGACACCGAGGCGCGGCTCGACATGCTGCGCCGCGGGCTTTTGGTCGGCGCGATGATCGCGTCGCTCGCCGGCATCGCCGGTTACTTCCGTCTGGTGCCCGGCGGCTACGACCTGCTGACGCTGTATGACCGCGCCCGCGGCACCTTCAAGGATCCGAACGTGCTCGGCGCGTTTCTCGTGCTGCCGGCGCTGTTCGCGCTGCAGAGCGTGGTCTCGGACCGTTTCGGCAAGGCGTTCCGCAACGCCATCGCCTTCGGCATCATCTCGCTCGCGGTCCTGCTGTCGTTCTCCCGTGCCGCCTGGGGCGGCCTGGTGCTGACGTCGGTGTTCATGCTGGCGCTGATGGTGCTGACCAGCCGCTCGCAGGCGCAGCGCTCGCGCATCATCGTGATGACGCTGGTCGCGGTGATCCTCGCGGTCGCGCTGGTTGCGGTGCTGCTCTCGATCGGCACGGTCGCGGATATGTTCAAGCAGCGCGCGAGCTTCGACCAGAGCTATGACGAAGGCCGCTTCGGCCGGTTCGGCCGCCACATCCTCGGCGCACAGATGGCGCTGGAAATGCCGTTCGGCATCGGGCCGCTGCAATTCCACACCTACTTCCCCGAGGACACCCACAACTCCTTCCTCAACGCCTTCATGTCGGGCGGCTGGCTCTCCGGCGTCTGCTATCCGGCGCTGGTGTTCGTCAGCGTGATCGTCGGCTTCCGCTACGTGTTCATGCGGGTGCCGTGGCAGCGCTCCTATCTGGCGGTGTTCTCGGCGTTCCTCGGCACCGTCGCCGAGAGCTTCATCATCGATACCGACCACTGGCGGCACTTCTGGATGATCCTCGGCACGATGTGGGGCATGTACGCGGCGGCCGAGCGCTATCGCGCGACGTCGGCGCCAGCGCCTGGAGCATGATCCGGAAAAGTGTGAAGCGGTTTTCCGAAAAGATCATGCTCAAACTAAAGAGCTAAAGCGCGATGATGCTTCAACCTGATCTCATCGCGCTTTAGCGCCGAGGCTTCGGCGGCATCTTGAGGCTGGCGCGCTGCTCCGGCGGGGTGTCGATCACGACCTTCAGCGCCTCGGTCGCTTCCAGCACGCCCTTGTAGCCGTCATTGGCAAAGCGCAGCAGCAGGCGCAGCTCGTCGTCGCTATAGGCGCTCCACAGCCGGTACATCGCCTCCTGCATCGGCACGTAGAACTTGCCGATCTCGGCGGCCTTTTCCTCCACCACCGAGATGAAGACCTTGCGCCGGTCGCTCTCGTCGCGCTCGCGGCGCACGTAGCCGGCCTTCTCCAGACGGTCGACCACGCCGGTGATGGCGCCGGTGGTCAGTCCCGTCACCTCGGCGAGGCGCCCCGCGGTCACCCGCCCCTCGAGGTGGAGGATGTCCATGCATTCCATGTCGGAATTGGAAATTCCGGCCATGTTCGCAACGGCTTGGCCATACATCACGCCCTGCGCCGACGACCGCCGCATCGCCTCTTCGAGTTCCTGCATCAGCACCGCACGCGAGTCCGCTCTTGACAAGCCCGATCCTCTACCTTACGAGATTGATATCTTAGTTACTAAGAAGATTAGCAACTGATCTTTCCTAACTCACATCGACGCATGGAGCAAGGCATGACCCGACGTCCCCGTAAAGCTCTGATCATCGGCGCCGGTATCGCAGGTCCCGTGGCCGCAATGTTCTTGAAGCGCGCCGGCATCGAGGCCGAAATCCACGAGGCCTGGCCCTACTCCACCGGGAGCGGCGGCGGGCTGCAGATCGCGCCGAACGGCATGCACGTGCTGGCGGAGCTCGGGCTCGCCGACGAGCTGATCCGTCGCGGCTCGATCGCCGAATCGTTCGACTTCTATTCGCAAGCCGGCAAGAAGCTCGGCTCGCTCAACCGCAACATGCAGCAGCGCTTCGGCCAGCCCGCGGTCAACATGTGCCGCGCGACGTTGAACGAAACGCTGGTCGACAAGGCCTGGTGCTCGAACGTCTCGGTGTATTTCGAGAAGCGCCTGGTCAAGATCGAGGATCGCGGCGACCAGCCCGTGATCGCCTATTTCGCCGACGGCACGACCGCCGAGGGCGATTTCGTAATCGGCGCCGACGGCGTCCATTCGGTGGTGCGACGGCACGTGATCCCTGACGGCCCGACGCCGTTCGATACCGGGCTGATCGGCTTCGGCGGCTTCGTGCCGCGCGCGATGATCGAACGCCTGCCGATCGGTCAGCGGGTCGAGACCACGTTCGGACAAAGCGGCTTCTTCGGCTACGCCCTGTGCAGCCCCGATCCCGAGGCCGGCGCGATGTGGTGGAGCACGCAGCCGTCGCACGGCATGACCGCGGCGGCCTACCGCCTGCAGAGCCAGGCCGCGATCAAGCAGCACCTGCGCGATTTCCACGCCGGCTGGCACGATCCGATTCCCGCGATCATCGAGGCGGCCGAGAACATCGTGGTCACCGACACGCTCGACGTCGCGACGCTGCCGACCTGGTCGCGCAAGCGGACGCTGCTGATCGGCGACGCCGCGCACGCCACCAGCCCGCATGCCGGCCAGGGCGCGTCGCTGGCGCTGGAGGACGCGTTGCGGCTCGGCGCGTTGATGCGCGAGGGCCAGGAGCTCGGCCAGACCTTCCAGGCCTTCGAGCACGAGCGGCGCCCGCGCGCCGAGAAGATCGTGGCGCTCGCCCGCCGCAACGGCAACAGCAAGCGCGAGTTCAGCCCGACCGGCGCCTGGCTGCGCGATCACATGCTGAAGCTGTTGCTGCCGGTTTCGTCGAAAGCCATGGATTTCATGTACGCGTATAATCCGCGCGCGGCGTAGGCGTTGCTGTCATGCCCCGCGAAGGCGGGGCATCCAGGACGCCGAGGCCTCTCGGCTCAAGCTCAACCGTCTCTCGAATACTGGATCGCCCGGGCTTGTCCCGGGCATCCACAGCGCGTCCGCACAATTTCGGAATTTTGGAAGAATAAGGCTGACTTGCCCGACGTGTCAAGTCGCCTGTCGCCTGCCGTCCGTCACCGGTTACCGTCGTCCCGGCCACCGGCTACTTTGCATGGGGTTGTTTTTCGGGTTTTGGGGGCGCGGTGAAAAAACCTACTTCTCGACCGCGAACGTCAGCCCGGCGTGATCGACCAGCCGCTTGATCAGCTTGTGCTGCATGGCGGCGCCCGGGGTCCAGAATCCGGCAGCAACGTCCGGCGTGTCGCGCAGCAGGCAGATCGCGCATTCGGAAATCATCTTCGAGGTCGAGCCGTAACCGGGATCGCGGTCGCCCTTGATGCCGGCGCGGACCGCGCGGCCGTCCGGCGCGATGGCGAGATAGAGCAGGTCGTAGCGGCCGTTCTCGCGCTCTTCCTTTGACGGCCCCTCGCCCGGCTTCGGCGCGCTAGGACCGGTCTTCTCGGCGTTCAGCGCCATCACCTTCTTGGCGTTGGCCTCGCCCTTCTCGCCGCGGCCGGTGAGCACCATCTCGTCGTAGACGAACTCCTTGCCGTAGGGAAAACCCATCAGCATGTTGGAGCGGTGGACGTTGCGGGTGTTGATCAGCGCCATCATGAACGGCGCCGCCCAGGATTGCAGGTCCTCCTCATAGGCCGGCTTGCTGCCGCGCGGCTGCTTCGGTCCGTCAAAACCCGGCGTCAGCGCGAACGGGTTGTTCAGGATGGCGATGAGGCTGAGATCCTTTGCAACCGCATCGAATGTCGCCTTGGCGCTCGCCGCAGTGCCGCCGGACAGCGTCCCGCGCATGTCGCGCACCCGGCCTTTTACGCGTGGCGCCGGCGCGCCGAACACGCGCTTGGCCTCGTCCTGCACGAACAAGGTGCCGAGCTCGAACGGAACCGAGTCGAAGCCGCAGGAGAACACGATGCGTGCGCCGCTCGCCTTCGCCGCGGCTTCATGCTTGTCGATCATCTGCCGCATCCAGACCGGCTCGCCGCAGAGATCGAAATAGTCCGTTCCGGTCTCGACGCAGGCCGCGATCAGCTCATTGCCGTAGAGCTGATACGGGCCGACCGTCGAGATCACCGACTTGGTTTGCACGACCATCGCTTTCAGCGCGGCGGCGTCGCTTGAATCGGCAACGATCAGCGGCGTATCGGCGGGCGCGCCGATCGCGTCGCGGACCGCGGCGAGCTTGTCCTTGCTGCGCCCGGCCATCGCCCATTTCAGGCCGCCGTCGCGATAATGCGCGGCGAGATATTCGGCGACGAGCTGGCCGGTGAAACCGGTGGCGCCATAGACGACGATGTCGAGTTGCGGCGAGGCCATAGGTCAGGTTCCCTGCGGAGCGAACTGGCGCCCTTTTGTCACCGCGGGCGCGACAGTGCAATCCGCTATTTGGTTCGCTATTTCTTGCCGTACGACACGCCCATGCCGGCGCGCACGTCGGCCTGGATGCCGTAGGGCGCGATCGGATAGCGCAGACCGTTCTTGGCGAGTTGCTTCATGCCCGCGATCGCCTTCACGAGGTAAGCCGGCGGCAGCGCCATCAGCATCTCCTCGTCCGGCACGCCGCCATAGCGGCGCTCGGCAAAGCACGGCAGCGACAGGCTCGGCTCGCCGGTCTTCAGCGCCCGTCCCCAGGAATCCGCGCAGGCGGTTTCGCCAACGACGCCCCACTCGAATTTCTTGTAGCCGGTGTACTGAAGGCCGTTGATCAGGATGATCATCTGTCCCGGCGTCGCATAGACGAGGCAGATATCGGGCGGATTGAGCCGGCCAGAGGTGAGCGGGCTCACCGCCATCGCCTGGTACTGGCCGTAAGGCACGACGTCGAGCGCCTCCTGGCGCTTGCGCGCGTCCTCCGCGGTGCCGTGCCAGACCCCGACATAGTTTTCGCCGGCAAGCCACTTCTCGTCCTGCGGCGCGAGCCCGATCACGGCGCGGCATTGCGCGCCGACCAGATCGTCGCCGGTGATGCCGACGGTCCAGCCGAGCCGCGAGGCCATGCTGACGATCTGGTCGGTGGTGTGCACCGCCGACGGGCGGCGAATTTTCGGGATCGCCGCCATGTCCTCGACACGGGAAAACATCTTGATGCCGATCACCGTGGTCTTCAGCCGCAGCAGGCTGTTCAGATCGGCGACGATGGCACCGAGGTCGAACTGTTCCGGCGGTGTCTGCTGCTGCATGGCGAAAACTCCCGTGATCGGCGGCTTGACGCCGCCTGTTGCTGCGATGTTAGCCGGATTGCGCGGCTGATGCGACGCCCTCGTGGCGCGCCTTATGGCGTCGCCGGACCCGGCAGCAGATCGTCGGTCTTGCCGGCCAGATGATAGGCCACGAGGCCGATCCACTCGCGCATGCCGAGCTCGGTGCGCGCCAGCCCTTCGATCGCGAGGTTGGCGAAGTCGAACACATTGCCGACGCGCCAGTCGACCGGATAGGCCTCGACCTTGAATCCCGCCTTGCGGAACAGCCCGACCGCGCGCGGCATGTGATAGGCCGAGGTCACCAGCAGCCAGCGCTCGCCCGGCTTGGGATCGACCAGCGCCTTGGAGAACACGGCGTTCTCCACCGTGTTGCGCGAGTTGCGCTCGATGATCAGCCGCGATTTGGCAATGCCGAGGCTCTCGAAGGTCTCGGCGGCATAGTCGGCCTCGCGCGCGTCGGTCGCGATCAGATTGGCGCTGCCGCCGGTGAACACGAGCCGCGCATTCGGATATTTGCGCGCCAGCGCCACCGCCGCGATGACGCGATCGGGCGCGGCGCGCACCACCGGCATGCCGTGGGCGGCCGAGATGTCGGCGTCGATCGAGCCGCCGAGCACGATGATGCCGTCGGGTGCGCCGCGCGAGGCATCCCACGGCGGAAAGCGCTGCTCCAGCCCGTACATCAGGATATTGCCGAGCGGCGAGAAGCCGCACACCACGAGCAGCAGCAGCGACGCCACCATCAGCCAGCGGCCGAACCGAGCGAACCGCGTCAACAGCAGGATGGCGCCGATGACGCCGATACCGATCAGGAAGTTGATCGGCAGCAGCATGATGCCGAGTGTCTTGGAGAGCACAAAAAACAAGGGAAGCCTCTGGGAAGTTCTGCCGTCACGTCATACGCTGTCGTCGCAGCAATCGAAAGACGTCACATGCCCCATCATCACCTGAAGTCCAGTCCCGAAACCTGTCATTGGGGCTTTTTTGAAGCCAAGCTGAAGCCGGTGCTGACCATCGCGAGCGGCGACGAGGTCACGATCGAAACCGTCAGCGGCGGTGCCGATGTGGTGCCCGACCGCAGCAAGTTTCATGTGCCGCCCGAGCTGGACGACATCCATGCGAAGAACGAACGCATGGTGCCCGGGCATATCCTGACCGGCCCGATTGCGGTCAGCGGCGCTGAACCCGGCGACGTGCTCGAGGTCGATATTCTCGATGTGCAGTTGCGCCAGGACTGGGGCTACAATCTGATCAAGCCGCTGTCCGGCACCCTGCCCGACGATTTCCACGAAATGCGCATCCTCAACATCCCGCTCGATCGCGCGCGGATGGTCGGCCGCATGCCGTGGGGACTCGACCTGCCGCTCAAGCCGTTCTTCGGGGTGATGGGCGTCTCGCCGCCGCCGGCCTGGGGCCGCATCTCCTCGCTGATCCCGCGCGCGATGGGCGGCAATCTCGACAACAAGGAGCTGGGTGCCGGCGCAAAGCTCTACCTGCCGGTGTTCGTGCCGGGCGCGCTGTTCTCCTGCGGCGACGGCCATGGCGTGCAGGGCGACGGCGAGGTCTGCGTCACCGCGATCGAGACCGCGCTGACCGGCCGCTTTCGCCTCACCCTGCGCAAGGATCTCAAGCTCGCCTATCCGCGCGCCGAGACCGCGGATCATTACATGACCATGGCGATGGATCCTGATCTCGACCAGTGCGTGGTGCGGGCGCTGCGCGACATGATCGTGCTGCTCGGCGAGAAGCGCAATCTGTCCCGCGAGGACGCCTACACGCTGTGCAGTCTCGCCGCCGACCTCCGCGTGACGCAGACGGTCAACGGCTCCAAGGGCATTCACTGCATGATCGCGAAGTCGGTGGTGCACGGCTAAGGCTGTCATTCCGGGGCTCGCGAAGCGAGAACCCGGAATCTCGGGATTGGCAAGCGTGCAAGCCAACCTCGAGATTCCGGGTTCGATGCTGCACATCGCCCCGGAATGACGAAGGTGGTGACTCGCCGCACTTGTTCCGCGCGACCGGCTCGATACACTCCGTCCCAACGTACACAAAGCGACGGGGACGGAACATGCTGAAGGACAGGCTTTCGCCGGCCGACGAGGCCACGCGTGATGCGGAGATGCAGGCGACGCTCGCCGCCTGCCCGCGCATCCTCGATCTGATTGCCCGCGGCCCGCAGGGCGCGCCGGACGCCGAGGCCGTGATTTACCTGCGCGCGCCGCTAGATCCGAATCCGGTCGTACTCTCGAACGATCATCTGATGGGCTGCGTCAAGGCGGCCGAGACCTACTTTCGCGGCCGCGGCATCGGCAAGGACGATCCGGTGGCGATCCTGCTGCCGGCATGTCCCGCGACGGTGGTCGCGATCTTCGGCGCGGCGGCCTGCGGCATCGCCGAACCACTCAATTTGCTGTTCACCCGCGAAGCCATCGTCGCCCAGCTCAATGCGATCAACGCAAAGCTGCTGCTGGCGCCGCCGCCGGGTATGCCGGGCGGACTATATGAGAAGGTCGAGGGCCTGCAGCGCGAGGTGCCTTCGCTCAAGGGGATCGTGGTCGTGCCGCTCGACGGCACCATCTCGTTCGACGGCGAGGTGCTGCGGCCGGATCCGGCCTGGCGCGACGACTACGGCAAGTCGACGGACAAGAGCGAGGCCGACCGCGTCGCGGTGATGCTGCCGACCGGCGGCACCACCGGCCATCCCAAGGTGGCGCGGCTCACCAACCGCGCGATGGTCGCCTCCACCGTCTCCTCGCGCATGGCGCTGGATTTCCAGCGCGGCGAACGCGCGATGATCACGCTGCCGCTGTTCCATGTCGGCGGCCTGTTCTGCACCACGGCCAATTGCCTCGCCGCGGGTACGACGATGTTCATTCCGGGCCCCGCCGGTGCGCGCGATCCCGCATTGATCACCAATTTCTGGCGGATCATCGAGAAGCATCGCATCAACATCGCCGGCAACGTGCCGACCACGCTCGGTGCGCTGGCTGATATCCCGGTCGCCGACAGCGACATCTCCTGCCTGCGCGTCACCGCCACCGGGGCTTCGATCTGCCCGCCGGAGATCGAGCGGCGTTACCTCGCGACCTGGGGCGGCGCCTGCATCCAGCAGCTCTACGGCATGACCGAGCTCGCTGGCGCCATCACCCATGACGTGCACGGCGTGAAGCCGCGCGCGGAAAGCGTCGGCACCCGCAATCCGCTGGTCGAACTCGCGATCCTCGACGGCGGCAAGCTGCACACCGGACCGTGGCCCTCGCCGGTCGGCGAGTTGCTCACCCGAGGGCCGCAGGTGTTCGCCGGCTACGTCGACAGGAAGCAGACCGAGGAAGCGTTCCGCGATGGCTGGCTGCGCACCGGCGACATCTGCCGGATCGATGCCGACGGCTTCGTCTACATCCTGGGGCGCGCCAAGGACGTCATCATCCGCGGCGGCCACAACATCGACCCGCGCGCGATCGAGGACGCGGCACTGCAATTCCCCGGCGTCGCGCTCGCCGCCGCGGTCGGCCGCCCCGACGCCTATGCCGGCGAGGTGCCGATGTTGTTCGTCTCGGCACAGCCCGGCGCCCAGATCGATTCGCAGGCGCTCGCCGCCTTCGTGCAGGAGAACATCCTGGAGCTGCCGGCGCGGCCGCGCGTGGTGTCGGTGATTGCGGAAATGCCGGTCACGCCGGTCGGCAAGATCTTCAAGCCAAAACTGCGCGAGATCGCCGCCGGCGAGGCCGCGCGTGAGCTCTTGAAGCTGGAAGGCCTCGGCGAGGTCAGCGTCGACGCCATCACCGACCCGTCGCGCGGCCTGTATCTGAGTGTGACGGCGCCGCCCGACAAGGCCGAAACCGCGGAGCGGCTGCTCAAGAAGTTTCCGGTCAAGGTTGAGTTGCGCGCCTAACGCATTCATCCGACTGGATAATCCGTCAGCGTCAACGCTGCCGTCACGCCGGGACCAAGCCCCGGCGTGCGCTCGCGCGCGCCTGTTCACCCCGCAAAAGCCCGGCTTGACGGACCGTCACATTCCTAAATAGAGTCTAAATAGATACTTTTCAGTAACCGAGTTCAGAGTTAAGCGTCTCCTCATGGCTACGGAAAAGGCCGAAACCGACCGCGTCCCGGTTACGCTGGCGCTCTCGACCATTGGTTATCTCGAGAAGCTGGTACGGCAGGGCACCCACGGCACGAGCGTCCCGGGCGTCGCACGGACATTGATCGAGGAAGGCATTCGGCTCGCCATCAAGGACGGGTTGCTTGCAATCCGCGACAACGGCCGCACGCCCTGACGGGACGTGTCGGCGCGGCGGTTCAACACACAGAACGTGGAACCGTCAGATGATTGCCAACCAACACATCCTTCAACCCACCCCTCAGCCCACTTGGACGCCGGAGCGCATCGACCAGCTCAAGAGCTATTTTGCCGCCGGCCTGTCCTGCCGCGACATCGCCGTCAATATCGGCGTCAGCCGCAATGCCGTGATCGGCAAGCTGTCACGGCTCAACCTGACCCGCACATCGCCGGAGGAGCGACGCGCGCGGAGGAAGCGATCTTCTCACCCCGCGCAGAAGTCGACGGCCAAGCAACCGTTCCAGATCCGGCACGCGGTCTACGACCAGGAGCCGGACGACGCGCCGATCGTCAGCGCCAACCATTGCTCGCTGCTCGAGCTGAGCGAGCAGCACTGCCGCTGGCCGATCAGCACGCCCGGCGCCGAGGATTTTTGCTTCTGCGGCAACACCCCGCTCGGCGGCATGCCCTATTGCTCAGGGCACTACCGCCTCGCCTACCAGGTCGGCTCGCGCCACCGCGCGGCCCGCGGATAGCGTTTTCAAGCGAAGTGGACACCGGTTCGCGTGAAGAAAACGCGTCAAAGCAAGGACGAGCTTCGGTTCTGATCCATTCAGAACCGAAGCTGTAGTCAGCCGACCTTCCAGCCGGTCTCGGCGACGATGCTCTGATAGAACTCCGGCGTGTAGGCCTGCTCCGGCGTCTTGCGCACGCGCTCGTCGAGCAGGTGCGCATCGTCGCCGACCAGGATGCGCCAGCGGTCGGCCTTGACGCCGTCGAGAATGATCTTGGCGGCGGCGGCCGCCGTGGTCGGCGCCTCGTCGTGGAAGATCCGGGCGCGGTCGAGCGCGAGC
Source organism: Bradyrhizobium sp. CCBAU 51753 (assembly GCF_015291565.1). Lineage (NCBI taxonomy): Bacteria > Pseudomonadati > Pseudomonadota > Alphaproteobacteria > Hyphomicrobiales > Nitrobacteraceae > Bradyrhizobium > Bradyrhizobium sp. CCBAU 51753. Next base: position 5,152,621 of record NZ_CP030037.1, read on the forward strand.
TTCTGGATGTCGGCATCCGACAGCTTTGCGACGTCGACGCCCTGCCCCTTCAGGCGCTGCCGGGCCTGCGTCAACTCGTCGGCGGATAGCTGATCGGATGCGGTGCCGAGCTGCACCTTGCGCGAGTTGGAGACGATCGACGTGCCGATGTGGCCGGGCATCACGACCGAGCATTTGACGTGCGGCGCGTTGAGGCGAAGATCGTTCATCAGCGCTTCGCTAAATCCCTTCACCGCGAATTTGGCGGAGCAATAGGCGGTATGCGACACGCCGGGCCCGACCGAAGCCCAGAAGCCGTTGACGCTCGAGGTGTTGACGATATGCGCTTCGTCGGCCTTCACCAAAAGCGGCAGGAAGGTGCGGACGCCGAGATAGACGCCGCCCCAGCAGATGTTGAAGGTGCGCTCCCACTGCTCGCGCGTGTTGATGAACATGCTGCCGCCGCCGCCGATGCCGGCATTGTTGAACAGCAGATGGATCTTGTCGGTCGCCTGCTGCTCCATCAGCTCGTCGCGAAACCGCTTGTAGTGATCCTCGATCGAGACGTCGGCGATATGGGTGGTGATGCGCAGGCCCTGCGGCAGCCGCTCGACCTCGCAAAGCCGCTTGGTCTCGGCCATCGCTTCCGCCGAGACGTCGCACATCGCGACGTTGCAGCCTTCGGCAACCAGCTGCCGCGCCAGCTCGCGTCCCATCCCTGTGCCGCCACCGGTGATGACGGCAATCTTTCCCGCAAAATCCTTCATGTGAGATCCGTTTCGTCCCTGCTTTTTCTTTGTATCGGTCGGCGCGCGGATCGCGGTCCCAACCGTTTCGCGCTGCACTCTACATCACCGATTTGTCGGCCAGCAACGCCGCCCGCGCCTCACGCGGGTGTGAGCCGAAGGCTGCGTAACGAACACATTCCGCGCTGCGAACAAACCGGTATCGACAATCGGAGACGATGACCATGACGGTCCTGAACAGGATGGTCGCTTCCATGCTGATGACGATCACCGACGGAATTTTGACCGCGGCTGCTCGGCCGGTGAAGGCCAGAGCCGTGATCCACCGTGGTTAGGCCGACAGGTCAGCCGCCGCCAGGCCGTTCCGCCGCAGCGCCAGGCCGCGGAACTTAAATCGCGTTCCATGGTTGAACCTTCTCCCTGCGGCCGAGACCTACCCGACAGGGAGCGTTTTCTTCCAGGGAGGTTGGAATGACCCACTGGCATGACACGATGGTCGATCAACCCGACACCTCGAGCGCGGCCTATGCCGCCGGTTGGACCATCAGCGGGCTGGCGGTTCTCGGTGTCGTCGTCTGCGTTTGGGTCCTCGGAATCTAATCCCAACCGCAAAGCTTGAGCGAGCTATTCGGCCGCCTCGACGCGCTTGCCGGCAAGCGCGCCCATCCCCTCCAACGCCTTTCTGATCGCCGTCTGTTGCACCGCCGAAGCCTCCGGCATCGGCGCCCGCGGAAAAGTTTGCGGCAAGCCCTGCAGGGTCTGGGCATAGCGCGTGCAGGCAGGCAGATTGTCGGCGATCACGGCGTTCCACAATGTCAGCAGTTTCTTGTGCAGGTCGAGCGCACGTGCATGATCGCCCGCCTTCACGGCGTCCCACAGCGCCACCGACGCATGCGGTGCAGCGGTGAGAATTGCCGCGATCGAGCCGTGCGCGCCGAGCGTATAGGACGGATACATCAAGGCATCGACCGCGCTGAAGATCAGTTTGTCGGGCGCCATCATCATGAGGTCGGCGAACAGCTTCAGGTCACCCGCGCTCTGCTTGACGCCGATCACCAGCGGCACCTCGGTCATGATCCGCGTCAGCAGCGCCGGCGACAGATAGGACCACGGCACCACGTTGTAGATGATGATGGGCATGCCGGTCTCGTCGGCGATGCGGCGGAAATGGCCGACCATCGCCTCGTCGTCGGGCTTGAACAGATAATGCACCGGCGTCACCTGCAGCGCCGCGACATCCATGTCGCGCACCAGCCTGCCGCGCCTGACCGCGTCGCGCGTGGAGTCGACGATGATGCCGGCGATCACAGGTGCGCGGCCCCTCGCCGCCTCGACCGTCGCCGCGATCAGGTCGCGATATTCCTCGTGGTCGAGCGCGTGGCCCTCGCCGGTCGAGCCGCCGGCCGCCAGGCCGTGGCTGCCCGCGCCGAGCAGCCAGTCGACCTGCGGCGCCACCAGCTTGAAATCGATCTCGCCGTCGCTCCGGAACGGCGTGGTCATCGGCGGTATCACGCCGGTCGGACGTGTCTTCATCGGCTTGCCCTCGCTGTTTCCCGCCGATCGGATCCCGCTCTTGGCGGCGGTGATCGCGCTCGGCGGACCAAGCGTAGCGATTGCCGCCGCGGCGTCCAGTCGTCGCACTGGAGGAGCTGGCCGGTGATGCGGACATGACGCGGGACGAAGTGCCGCACGAGTCTAGCGAATGAAGAACCTGAGCAGGCCGCGCCAGGAGATGTCGAGGATCACCTCATGGTGCCGCAGTCCCTTGCCGCCCTTCACCGGCCCGAGATCCCGTATCAAGCAGTAGTGGCCGCTGCTCATGCGAGCCAGACGGCTGTTCCTGAAGCGTCCCATCGATGGCGAGAATGCATTGCGGATCGATTCCGTCAAATCTTGACGGCATCGAATCGGCGGCGCGACGAGCGGCGATCGTTGCCGTGAGAACGCCAAGGCTGGAATCAAAAACCTCCGGCAGGGCATTGCCGGAGGTTTGGGAGGCTTAGCATGAAGCTAAGAAGCCAGTGTTCAATGTTTGGCCAATCCCTATATAGTTTAGTAGATCAGGTAAGTAAATAAGTTTGCCGCGAATGAATCGCATGGCACGTCTTCGTGATCGGCGTGAAGCACGTTTGTCACAGCAGCATTCGCAACACGTCTTCACCAGAGAAAAACCACCAGAGAAAAACCCCGACAGTTGCCTGCCGGGGTTTCTGTTGCATCGTGATCAGATCAACCGGGTGTTACCAGTTGCGCTGAGCGCGCAGGAGCAGCATCACGGTATCCTGGTCCTTCAGCTGGTAGGTCGCGCTCGGCTTGCCGATGGCGCCAGCAGAAGTGGTGATCGTGCCTGCGTACTTCTGATCGAGCATGGTGTAGGTCACGTCCGCCGAGAAGGTCAGGTTCTTGACCGGGGTCCAGCGGGTGATGATACCAATCTGACCGATGTTGTAGTCGGGGTTGCAGTTGGTCACGCCAGCGCCGCCAGCGAAGGCCGCGCGGAACGTACCACCGACGGCGCCACCGACGCCGCAGATGAGGGTCTTAGCCGTATCGTTGTACATGATACCGGCATAAGCACCGTAGATGCTGGTGTTCCAGTAGGGATCCCAGTTGTGGGTGTACGCACCGCGCATACCCCAGGTCTTGACCGTCTGCTGCTGTCCGCCAGCCACGAACACGGTGTCCGGAGCGGTACCGAAGCCGACGCTGCCATAGGCACCCGGCAGGCTCGAACCGCTGTAGATCGCGATCGCGCCAGCCTGGCTGGCCAGGTCCTGGATGTTGTAACGGGTCGCACCATCCGTATAGACGCCCTGGACGTTGATCGTGTCGCCAGGTCCGGTCGGGATGTTCTTGATCGACAGAGCCAGCTGACCAGCCCAGCCCCACTTGTCGTCCGGATGGCCGGTCAACTCGGTCGAGCCGTAGTAGGCAGCGTGGTTGTCATGCGCAGCGACCGACGCCTGGAAGACACCCCAAGCCTGGTCGATCTTGAGCGCGGCGACGAAGTCCGGCGAGATCGTGCCGGCATAGTCGCTGGCGCCGTAAGCACCACCGGCGCTCAGGTTGTTGACGCCAGCCTGGAAGTACTGGGTCTGATCCTGGGCCGACAGGGCCAGCGACACGCCGTTGCCGAACTGCGCGGTGTAGGTGAACTGGTTGACGCCAGTGACCGTGCCGCCGCCGCCGACGAGACCGTCGAAGTTGTTGCCCGGATAGTTGGTCCAGGGCGCGCTGAACTGCGAGATCGCCTTGCCCATGGTGAAGCCGGCGAACTGGATGAAGGCGAAGTAGACGCCGACCGTGCCGTAGGAGCCGTTACCGGCACCGGCGTTGTTCGGGGCCGAAGCCGGGGCAACCGTGCCGCCGCCGCCGAGCGCCGAGTAGATGGTCGAGCCCGGAGCCGCGCCGTTCACGGCGTAGTTGTCCGTGGTCCAGGTGAACACCGCATCGAAGTAGGTGCGGACCACGCCGTACTCGGTTGCGGTGCGCGTATCGATGTTCAGGTCTTCACGCGAACGCCAGGTGTAGCCGTTCGTGAAACGGTTGTTGGCGCCGCCGGGGCCGTTGTAGTTCGGGCCAGCAACGCTGTTCGCGTTGACGACCATGTCCATACGCAGGTAGCCGCCGAGCTTGATACAGGTGTCGGTGCCCGGGATGTAGTAGAAGCCGGGACCGTACAGGGAGCAAACCTTCACGTACTCGACCGCTTTGGCCTTGACGGGAAGATCAGCCGCCTGCGCTCCGCCGACCGCTACGAGAGCAGCCGCCGAGCCCAGGATAAGGCTCTTCACCAATTTCATATTAAACCTCCAAGTTGCTCATATGCGGAGAGTCCGGGCCGCGAGCGCCCCGAGATCTCCCGCATATCGAAAATCGCTTCCCCAAACCCCGCGCCCCTGATCAACCCCAGGGAGCGCGACGGACTTGAACGATCAACGCAACGGGACGATCGAGATTCCCCTACCGCCGGGGTTCAATATGCATTGGCCAATTCCCTAATCAAAATAGTTTATAAAGTCAGCTATACGAATGCGGTCACACTGTGTCCCGCGGGCAACGCCACCCCCGCTAGCCCTTTGCAGCTACGGGGAAAACCTGTCACATCCGAAAAAACCCAACTGTCATATGACCATCATAATAGCTTTAGGGTCACTTGCGTTCGTGGCTCACTTGCGAGCACAATCGCACCATTCGCGCAGGTAACAAGAATCAAATCAGCGCAAAGCTGGTCCCGCGCCCGAGGAAGAGGGGAAGCAGTGTCAGTGACAAGGAAGGAGACGACGCGTCAGCGCGCCATCGAAAATCTCGACATCATCAAGCGCTTCACGCTCGAGATCTCATCGATCAACTCGCATCTGGAACGGGTCCGCCAGTTGTGGGGCAAGGCGCTCGGCGTCAGTGGTCCGCAATGGATGATTCTGATCGCCGTCTCGGATCTCGCCAAGGATGACGGCGTGCCGATCAACGTGGTGTCGAAACTGCTTCACGTCGATCCGTCGTTCGTGACCACCCAGTCCAAGCTTTTGGAACAGAAGGAGCTGCTGCGCCGCACGCCCTCCCCGGCCGACGCGCGGGTGGTCAACCTGTCGCTCACCGACAAGACCCGAAAGCATCTCGCCGGTCTCGCCGAGCAACACCAGGCATTCCGGAAAACCGTGTTCGAAGAGTTCAGCGAGCGTGAGCTGGCCGACTTCACGACCAAGCTCGCCGAGCTCAACAACCGTCTCGAAAAGGCCTGCCTGCAGGCGGCGCTGCAAAGCAGGCTCTGACGCGGCGAAGGGGCGCTTGCAGCCGCAAGTATTGCGCCGTTACCTCGATCCGCTGCGCGGACGCAGCCTCGCAAATCAACGGCGATCCCGCCGTTCCTCAGCGAGTGCGAACATCCTGTTTTCTTCACGGCGCCCTCCCCGCGTATTGCACCGCGAAGAAATCGTGTGATCGGACAACAAGGCTGTCCCAAACTCAAATTGCCTCTGCCGGCAACGCCGACGAATTTGGCGACGGTCCTTGCCGGAGCTTTTGGACCCACCCGCGGCCCGCCGACGGCGTGCAGGTGTTCATCAACCTGCGCAAATACGGAATTCCGCCGTGCTGCGGCGCACAAATGAACTTACTTCAAATCTGTTGAAAAGCGAGACAAATCCTTTGACATTGATAAACTGCATTCGCCGTAACAACTTATGGAGCGTTTGCATGAGTGTTAGTGCGGAAGTTCTCGCCCGTGCCCCGTTGGAACAGTTGGCTGGCGAAATCGATCCTTTGAGTTCGCCTCGACCTCGCAGCAACATTCGGCCTCTCTCGCCGATGCCGGACTACGTCGAGCACCGCAACGGCGTCAACGAGGTGGGCAAGCTCTCGGCCGAGGCGGTCGTGCGCGAATACGAAGCGGCGGTGAAAGAGATTGAGGCCCTTGGAACGGAATTGCAGTTGGCCGCCAAGAACTGCGAGGCAATGGTGGCGGGCGTCCATGACATGATCGCAGAAATCAAGGAGTTCGCTGCAGGTTACCGCGATCAGGGCAAGCGTTTTTTCCTGAAGATCGAAGCCGTCTCGTTGATGACCACCGAGGTCAGGGATACCTGCGAGGCACTCAAGAAAAAGATCGCGACCGACACATTGAGCCAGTGATATTTCGGCTGGGCCGCGTTTCGTGCTCAGCGCATCCGTCGATTTCTGCGATCGTGGGATGATCCTGTTTGTGCTGAATGGCTGCGCTATTCCGGCGCGGCGGGCCTGCTAGTTCTGTTAAGTCGTTCAACATATTGCCCCCGCTTCGGCGGGGCTTTTGTGTTGCAAGGGGTAACCTCCGCGCGCGGCGACCCCGGAACGGGCCAGACCCCGTTAATGACCTCGCGTCAGGTCCACGCCGAGCCATGTCCGTTGCCCGGAGGCAAAGGGATATCGCCGACCAGCGGTCGTTATGTGCGACCTCTGATTTCAATCCGCGTCGCGTAGAGAGTTTTTGGTCGGAGCGAGAGGATTTGAACCTCCGACCCCTAGTCTCCCAGACTAGTGCGCTAACCGGGCTGCGCCACGCTCCGATGCCGTTCCATTAGCTGCGATCCTGCGTTCGCGCAAGGCGGGGACCGGCCTTAATGGTGTCAATCGGGGGCCGGTTCCCCCAAGGATCAGCTGTCCTTCGCTGTCAGCCGTCCTTCAACGCCGCGTCGATCATCTGGCGGCAGGCGACCAGGTCCTGCAGCACGCGCTCGAGGCGCTCGCGATCGGCGGCCGGAACGCCGGCCCGGGCGGCCGCCGCCGGCGCCTTGTCCGCCGCCTTGGCCGGCTGGGCGCGCGCCTTGTAGGTCGACAGGATCGGGTCCTCGTCGGGATCGACAAAGCGGTAGTCGATGCCGCCCTCGTCGCCGTCGCCCTCCTCGCTGTCGAGATCGATGCCGTCGTTGAGGTCGGCATCATCGGCCTCGGCCATGCTGTGGCCGACCGCCTCCTCGACCGCGCCGAACGAGATCGCCGCGGTCTGGTCGGCGATTCCCTGCACCGACTTGATGCCGTGCTCCTTCAGGATCCGCTGCACGCCGCGGATGGTGTAGCCCTCGCCGTACAGCAGCCGGCGGATGCCCTTGAGCAGATCGACATCGTCGGGACGGTAATAGCGGCGTCCGCCGCTGCGCTTCATCGGCTTGATCTGCGCGAAGCGCGTCTCCCAGAATCTCAGCACATGCTGGGGAATATCGAGCTCGTCAGCGACTTCGCTGATCGTACGGAACGCATCCGGCGCCTTGTCCAAATGCCCGCTCCTCTCGCCTTAGTTCAAATGGTCACTCGGCCTTGCTGCCGTCGCCATTGGCGGCCACATGGCCGTTGATCCGCTGCTTCAGGATCGCCGACGGCTTGAACACCATCACCCGGCGCGGCGAGATCGGCACCTCGGTGCCGGTCTTCGGGTTGCGCCCGATGCGCTGTCCCTTCTTGCGCACCATGAAGGAGCCGAAGGAGGACAGCTTCACCGTCTCGCCCTTTTCCAGGCAATCGGTGATCTCCTTCAGCACAAGCTCGACGAACGCCGACGATTCGGTGCGCGACAGCCCCACCTTCTGGTAGACCGCCTCACATAGATCGACGCGCGTAACTGTTTTTCCGGTTCCCGTGGTCATCGCCTGCCCCGCACTCTCGGCGAACAATTTCTTGACTGAAATTAAAAGCTTAGCGCGCAATGGTCAACAGCGACAAGCATGCCGGCGATGAAAGATACCGGCAAATCATCAGTAACTTTCCAGGCGTTGGGTCACCAGCGCACGAGCGCCGAACCCCAGGTAAACCCGCCGCCCATCGCCTCGAACAGCACGAGATCGCCCTTCTTGACGCGGCCGTCCTTCACCGCAACGGCTAGCGCGAGCGGAATCGAGGCGGCCGAGGTGTTGCCGTGCTTGTCGACCGTCAGCACTACCTTCTGCGGCGCAATATGCAGCTTATGCGCGGACGCGTCGATGATTCGCTTGTTGGCCTGGTGCGGAATGAACCAGTTGATGTCCTCGGCGGTGAACCCGGTGGCATTGAAGGCGTCGACGATCACGTCGGTGATCATGCCGACCGCATGCTTGAACACCTCGCGCCCCTCCATCCGCAGATGCCCGACCGTCTTGGTCGAGCCGGGACCGCCGTCGACGAACAGCTTTGCCTTGTGGCGTCCGTCGGAGCGCAGATGCGTGGTCAGCACGCCGCGATCGGCGGTGGTGCCGGCATGCGGCTGCGCCTCCAGCACCACGGCGCCGGCGCCGTCGCCGAACAGCACGCAGGTGCCGCGGTCGTTCCAGTCGAGGATCCGCGAGAAGGTTTCCGCGCCGATCACCAGCGCCCGCTTGTGGGTGCCGGCGCGCAGGAAATTGTCGGCGGTGGTCAGCGCGAACACGAAGCCGGAGCACACCGCCTGCAGGTCGAAGGCGACGCCGTGGTTGATGCCGAGGGCGTGCTGGACCGCGACCGCGGTGGCGGGAAAGGTGTTGTCGGGCGTCGAGGTCGCCAGCACGATCAGGTCGATCGACTGGGCGTCGATCCCGGCATCGGCGAGCGCGGCCTGCGCCGCCTTGATCGCCAGATGCGAGGTGAACTCATCGTCGGCCGCAATGTGGCGCTCGCGGATGCCGGTGCGCTGCACGATCCAGTCATCCGACGTGTCGATTCGAGCAGCCAGTTCGGCATTGGTCAAAACCCGCTCCGGCAAATATGAGCCGCAGCCGAGCACTACCGAACGTATAGCAGTCACGAGACATCCTCCGGCGCGGTCTGCGCCTGCACCAGCGCGCTGCCGTCACGATTGAGCATCTGATTGATCTTGGTGAGGAGATCGTAGTGGGCCATCTCATAGCCAACATCCACGGCATAGGCAAAGCCTTCCGCGTTGGTGCCGCCATGGCTCTTGACCACCACGCCCTGCAGGCCGAGCAGCACGCCGCCATTCGACTTGTTGGGGTCGAGCTTGTCGCGCAGCTTCCGGAACGCGCCGCGGGCGAACAAATAGCCGATCCGCGCCAGCAGGCTCGAGGACATCGCCTCGCGCAGGAAGCTGAACATCTGCCGCGCGGTTCCCTCGGCGGTCTTCAGCGCGATATTGCCGCAGAATCCCTCCGATACGATCACGTCGGCCGCGCCCTTGCCGATGCCGTCGCCCTCGACAAAGCCGATATAGTCGAACTGCCGCGAATTCATCGCCCGCAGCATGCCGGCCGCCTCGCGGATCTCCTCATGGCCCTTGACCTCCTCCTCCCCGATATTGAGCAGGCCGACGGTCGGCCGTTCGAGGTTGAACAGCACGCTCGCCATGGCGCTGCCCATCACGGCGAGCGTCGTCAGGTGGCGGGCATCGCCGCCGATGGTGGCGCCGAGGTCCAGCACGACGGAATCGCCGCGCAGCGTCGGCCACACCGCGGCGAGCGCCGGGCGGTCGACCCCCGGCAGCGTCCGCAAATTGAGCCGGCCCATCGCCATCAGCGCGCCCGTGTTGCCGGCGGATACCGCGACATCCGCCTCGCCATGCTTGACCGCATCGATCGCCATCCACATCGAGGAGGCCCTGCGGGTCCGCCGCAGCGCCTGGCTCGGCTTGTCGTCATTCTTAACGGCGACGTCGGTGTGGACCACCTTCGACACCGCCTTCAACGCCGGGTGCCGCGCAAGTTCGGGTTCGATCCTGGCCTGGTCGCCGAACAGCAGGAATTCGCTGTCGGGATGACGGCTCAACGAGATCGCGGCGCCGGGAATGACGACCGATGCGCCGACATCGCCCCCCATGGCGTCAAGCGCGATTCGAACCTTATGAGGCATGAACGTCCCGGAAACCTGCTCTCCCCGCAGTCCCGTTCGGACGAGACCGCGAGCTTGAAGTCACCGCTGCTGGCGGCGCGCGGCCAAACGCCAAGTCGCGTCCCGGCCGGGCGGCGACAATAGCGTGTCCGCGGTCCGACACAACCTTTTGGACCACACAGGCCCGAGCCGCGGACGCGCTACGCAATGCCTCACAATATAGCGGAAACATCCGACATTTCAATATTTTGTGCGATATTTTTGAAGTGATGGCCGACACCCTTCGCGCGGCGGCGCACGCAAGCCATCCCCTCAAAAGTCACCGCTAACCGCCCTTCGGCTTCTTGCCGCCGCCCTTTTCCTGCAGCGCTTTCAGCGCGGCAAAGGGATGATCTTCCGGATCAGGCGCTTCAACCATCCGTTCAAAGACCGCGTCCGGCTTGCGCGGATAGGGGTCGATGCCGAGAAACAGCGCGTCGGTGGCGAGCCGGCCGATATCGATGAAGCCGCCCTCGATCGGCTCCGGCGGGTCCGGCGTCTCCTCGTCGCTGTCCTCGGCCTCGTCGACCAGGTCGGCCATTTGCGGAATCTGCTCCGGCGGCGCGAAGATCACGTCGATCTCTTCGTCGATCGCGTTCTCGATCGGATCGAGCGTCACCACGCAGGTCTGCCCGACCCGCCCCTGCACCTGGCCGGTGACGTGGTAGCTGCCGTCGCGCCTCGGCATGATATCGAACGCCGCATGCGCGGAGACCACCTCGCGCAGCTCGGCGAGCTCGGCCATCGCCTTGCGCGCCGCCTCGTCGGCCTCGATCTCGCGATGCAGCCCGGTCTCGGGGATCTGGGCGACATTGACCAGCACCCGCCAGGGGTCGCGGTCGCGCGGTGCACCCTGCCGTCCGCTGCCGCCGCTCATGCCGCCGTCCCCGCAGTCAGCGGCGCGGGGAAGCGCCACGTGCCCGCGCCGAGCGCCGCGAGGTCGGCGCGCGCCAGCGCCGCCGTCGCCGCCCGGGCATAGGCAGCCAGTTCGCGCGCCTTCTCGATGTCCTGACCATTGAGAATGTTCTTGCAGAACGATCGGGCCAGGGCCTCCTCGCTGTCGGTCAACGCCAGGTCATAGGCCGCCGTCCGGCCGTAAAATGCCTCGCCGAAGGCCTGCATGCGCTTGGGCACCGTGAGGTCGCCGACGCCCATTTCCCGGAGATTATCGTCCATGTCGGTGCAGAAATGATCGAACAGCGCCTGCGACAGGTCCGGCCCGGCTTCCGCCGATTTGAGCCGCCGCAGCACCAGCCAGAGGTGCATCAGAAGCAGGTCAAAACGGCCGTTAACCGTGTCCGGGACGCCCAAGTCACGGTAAAACAACGGTTCTCGCGCCTGCGTCACGATCATGCCATAGATGGTCTCAATGGTGCTGCGCGCGGGCTGCCGGGGTTTCCTGAAGTGATTGAACGGCCAAAGCATGATGGGTTCCGGCTGCGGGCCCCAAAGGTCGCCTGTTGAGGGGGCGGTCCGTTGGGCCTCGGCAATATTGCAATCCATTGAGCTGCCCGGTACGTCAACGCCTCGCCCGATGCAAGGGGACGGATCAGTTCCGCCGATGAGCCAGACCACTCCAAGACATTTTCGCGCCCCGTCCGCGCGCAGCCTGTTCTCGCGCTTCCGCGCGGTGGCCGCAGCGGGCCTCGTCTGCGCCGCCCTTGCCGGTTGCAGCGGCGAGCAATTCCAGAAGGGCTATATCCTGCCGCAGGGCGCGCTCGAGCAGATTCCGATCGGCGCCAGCCAGGACCAGGTGCTGATCGTGCTCGGCACCCCGTCGACCGTCGCCACGCTCGACGGCGAGGTGTTTTATTACATCTCGCAGCGGACCTCCCGCCCGGTCGCCTTCATGAACCAGCAGGTGGTCGACCAGCGTGTGATCGCGGTCTATTTCGACAAAAATCGCCAGGTCCGGCGGCTCGCCAATTACGGCCTGAAGGACGGCAAGATCTTCGACTTCGTCAGCCGCACCACGCCGACGTCAGGTCAGGAAATGTCGTACCTGACGCCGCTGTTCAAGCTGCTCAGCTTCAACTAGGGCATGACCCGGAAAAGTGCCGGGCGCCCGACCGGGCGCGGCTGGTTCGCCTTGCTTTGCCTGCACATGACCCTACGGTGCGCCCGGTCACGACGAGGATCATGTCGACAATGGACGCGTCAATGAACTGCCCGAAATGCAATTCCGAGCATGCCTATCAGGACGGCGCTCTCTGGGTTTGCCCGGAATGCGCCCATGAGTGGAGCGCCCAGGCGGCCACGGCCGGCGAGGTCGCGCAGGAGGCGGGCGTGCGCGATGCGCACGGCAACCCGCTGGCGGACGGCGACAGCGTCATCGTGATCAAGGACCTCAAGGTCAAGGGCTCGTCATCGGTCGTCAAAGGCGGCACCAAGGTCAGGAACATCCGCCTCACCGAGGGGAGCGACGGACACAACATCGCCTGCAAGATTGACGGCATCGGCGCGATGAACCTGAAGTCGGAGTTCGTGAAGAAGGCGTAGCGTTGCCGCGTTCTGGCACTGGAGCTTCGAAGCGCGGTCCGCAGCACTAGCCAATTCGCACCCGGCTGGTGTCGATCTGCCGCCCCGTGAGGTCGGCGACGTGGCTGACGATCAGATTCCACTCGGTGCAGGCAGCGGTGTACCAGGCCTGACTGACGATGAGGTCGGCCGCCGACGTCGCGGCCTGCAGCTTGGCGATCACGCCGTCGAGCTCGCCGTCGAAAGCGGTCCAGCTGGTCCGCAGCGAATCAAGCGCGTTCTCGATCATCGCCATATCGCTCAGCACGAGGCCGGTGCTCATGGTGAGCGCGCCCAGCGTTGCGACGATCCTTTGATCGTCGCCGAGCGTCGACTGATCGCCAGCAATTTTCTGCTGATAGCCTGATATCTCCGATTGCATGCTGTTGATCTGGCCCTCGGCGTCGGCGATCGAGGCCACGCCGATACCGGCCAGGATCAGCGACGCGCCGCCGGTCACCGGCGCGAACAGAATACCGAAGATGGTTTCGATGATGCCGCTCGTGCGCGCGGCTTTCGCCTTTGCGATCGCGTCGCGGTCGGTCTGGATTTGCGCATTGAGCAGCTTGATCTGGTTGTTGATCGCGTCGATCTCGCCCTGAATCTTCTCCTCCTGGGCCTGCACCTGCCCGACCGTGGTGCGCATCGCCTGGTCGGCCTGCAGCATCGCCTCCTCGAACGTCTGGAGCTTGCCGAGATAGGCCGCAATCTGTCCGATCATGGCCTGGATCGGCGGCTCAAGCGCCTGCATCGCGGTGATCAGCTCGGCCTTGCCGCCGGCCGAAAAATGTTGCTCGAGCGCGGCAAACAGAGCGCCGATGTTTGGCGCTGCCGCGACGAACGCCTGCCCGGCGGCGGCAATCGTATCGAGGATGTCGGTCTGGAAATAGAGCACACCGCTGCGACGCCAACCGACCACCAGGTTCTCGGCGGCGCCGAGCTCCTGGTCGAGCTGATCGTACCAGGGGGAAGCGACCTCCGCGATCTCGGCCTCGATCACCGCCTGGCAGGACGAGTTGAGCAGCACGATCGCGCCCATGCTCGCGTCGATCTGCGCATTCGTCGCCGCACCGCTGAAAGGCATATCGACTCCCTCTGTTACGCGGCCCTGCCGGGGCTTCCGAACGGAGCAGTCGCGAGCTTCTGCGCGAACTGCGTGGCGACGCCCCATTCGGCCTGCGTCGCCGCGCTGAAAGTGTCGGCCGCGAACGTGCCCAGCGTGACCTTGCCGGCCCGAAGCTCCGCCACTGCATCGCGCATCGCGTCCCCAAGCTCGCGCCAGGCGACGATGAGCTCACGCAGCAGCTTGAGCGCATCGTCGGTCGATCCCAGCACCTGTGCGGCAGCCGCGAGCGCAGGCGCCGCCGCGGCTTTTGCGTCAGGCGATTCGTCCGCCGCGGCGCGCAGCGCAGCATCGCGGGCCTGCATGGTCTCGCCCCATGCCGTGATCGTTGCGAGCCTCGTTTCGAGGCGGGCCACGGTTGCGTGCAACGACTGATCCAGCGAACCGGAGAGTTCGAGCCCGGTTTGAACGAAGGGATCGCCTGCGCCCCGCGCATCCGGATGATCAGCCGCAATCGAGCCGACCTGTGCAGAGATCGCTGAAAACGTCGTGCCGTGGTTGACGACCAGCACCAGAATTTCGCCGGTAACATTAGGCCCAATATCGTCGATCCAGCTCTGCGCCTGCGCCTTGGCGGAATCGAGCGCGCTGTCGAGGTCGTCGAACCAGCCTGGTTTTGGCGACGGCGGGAACAGCGGCGCGTTGAGCAAACCATGGCAGTCGTCAGTAATCGCAGCGAGCGCCTCGAAGGTTGCCTTGCTGGTTGAAATCAGCCGGCCCAAGCCGCCCATATCAGGTTCGTCCGCTGGCTTGCCGTTCGACATGATGAGCTCCTCTCAAACGGAGCGGGCACCGCCGACAACTGGCGGCGCCCGCGAGATGATCAAGCGGCCTTGCCGTCCATCGCCAATTGCTTGGCCGGATATGAAACCGGGGCGTTGGCCAGCCCCTGCGCAAACGACGTCGCATCGGCCCATTCCGAGGCCGCAGCGGTGGTGAAAGCACCCGCCACGATGGTGCTGAGCGCGGCTTCAGCCGATTCGAGCTTTGCCAGCACGCCCTGCAGTTCGCCCTGGAACACGGTCCAGCTGGTGCGGAAGTCGGACAACGCGTTGCTGGCGTCGGTGATGTACGTGATCGCCTGGCTCGAGGCGGAGCCCAGCCCCTGCAGGGCGACCATCTGGCGCTTGTCGTCGTCGAGCTCGTTCTGGTCCTTGGCGATCTCGTCGAACTGCTTGTTGATCTTGCTCTGCATGACGCCCCACGTCACGGCGCCACCGACGACCAGCAAGCCGCCGGTGCCGGCGACAAGGAGGCTGGCGCCGCCGGTTTCAGGCGCGAGCGCGATACCCACCACCAGCAGAAGCAAGCCAATGGCGATGCCGCCGGCGGACGCCGCGATCGCGATGTTCTCGTTATGAATGGTGTCGTTGAGCACCTTGATCGCTTCGTTCATCTTGCTGATGTCGGCGCTCAGATCCGCTTCCGCCTTCTGGATGCTGACCGCGCCCGAAGTCAGGGCGTCGTGCGACGCCTGCATCAGGTCGCCCCAGTTCTTCATCAGCGTCTGCGTGGTGTTGGCATTGGTGACGATGACCTGCACCGACTGCTCCAGCGCGCCGACCAGTTCATGGACCTGCTTGACGTAGGGGTTGTCGGCGCCTTGAGCGTCAGGGTGTGCGTTGACGATCGACTGGATCGTGCCGGTGATGGCCGAATAGGTCGTGCCGTAGTTGATGACCTGCACCGGAACGCCGCCGGTGACGCTGGGTCCGATATTGTCGATCCAGTCCTGCGCGTGCGTCTTGGCGACGTCGAGCTTGCTGTTGAGGTCGTCGAACCAGCTCGGCTTGGGCGACGGCGCCACGAACACCGTATTCAGGATGCCGTGACATGCCTGGGTGATCAATGACAACGTCACGAAGGCCGATTGGGTTTGGGTCTCGAGCGTGGTGGTCGCCGCCATTTTCGGCGCTGCCTTTGCTTTCAGTTTTGCTACTGCCATCATGATCTCTCTCCTGCGCGGTGCTAGGTTGCGATCGGGTTCTGTGGGTCCAGCGTCACCGGCGGCCCGACGGTGGTCTTCGTCGCCGGTATTGCGATTGCGAACTTTCTGATCGCCTGCCAGTTCGCGTTCGCGATCGGGATGGTGAAGATGTCGAAATAGGTCGCCGGATCGGCGCCGGCCTGCAGCGCTTGGATCGCCTGCTGCACCTTGTCGCGCTCGGTGCTCCACATCGTTGCGATCTGCGGCATCACGTCGACGATGCGTCCGAACGACAATTCGAGATTGTAGAGCAGCCGCAGCACGAGCTTGGTGCCGGCGGCTGCCTGCGCCTCCTGGCTCGCGTCGATCTGGAGCTTGGCGATCTGCTGCAAGGTTTCGCCGACCGCGGCGGTCTTGGTGATGATATCGTAATAGAACTTGCCGACGGTGAAGGCGGCGGCGGCCATGCCGAGGAACGAGAAAGATTCGCCGACCCCGGTGGCGACGTTGTAGAGCGTCTTCACCGTGGTCGTGACCACGCTCTGGCCGGTGCTGAGGTCGCCCGCGGTGATGGAATCCTGCAGCGAGCCGACCAGATCCTCCAGCCGCGTGAGCTGTGTGGCGATCTTGACCATCTGCTGCTCTTCGTTGTGCAGCTCGGCCCATCCTGCATTGATGCTGCCCTCCAGCAACGGCTGGATGTTCTTGAAGGCCTGATAGTGGCTTTGCAGCGCAGTCGCCGCGACGTTCGTGGCGTCGATCGACTTGTTGAGCTGGCTGAGCAGAACCTCCTTCAGCAACTTGACCCACTGCTCGCTCGTGGTGGCCTTGGCATCGGCCACGCCGGCGAAGGCGCTGCCATAGTCTGAGAACTGCGTCAGCACCGATCCCCAGATCGAGGGCTTGTCCTCGATCCATTGCGCACCGGCCTGCCCCAACATGCCGACTTGGTTGCGCACCGGCGCCAGCCATTCGGGGTCCTTTGCCAGCACGCCGATGGTCGTGCCGCCCGCGCTGATCGAATAGCTGTCGAGCCGCAGTACTTCGTTAAACGCCTGGGCCAGCAGGCTGTTGGCGACGTTGATCGATGGGCTCAGCATGGTCAGGATATCTTCAGGAATGGATCGAAGGTCATGGGTTTGCCGTCCATGGTCAGCACGCAGGAATATTGCTGGTTGCCCTTGAAGCCCTGGGCTTCGACCCGACCGGACCAATAGGTGCCGTCGGGCGTGGTCACCGCCTGCGGGACGCAGATCTTGTCGTTGATCATCTGGCCGGTGAACTGGGTGATGTTCACGTCGCTGGATGGCGACACCCCGACCACGCTCCAGTTGAGGACCTGACCGTCCTTGACCGCGGTGTAGAGCTCCGCCTGCCCTTCGCTGCCCGAACCCGCGTGTTTGTTGGTGTCGATCATATAGACGTTGTCCTGAAGGTTGCCGGAGGCGAGCGCGCCTTCGACATCCGCCACGATCAACACATCGACTTGACTCAATGCGGCTGCTGCATCTCTTTTATCTGCACTCACGCTGCTGCTCCCTGCGTTAGATGACCTTGATGAATGAGTTGAGTGTCATTGGCCTTCCACCGATCGACAGGGCGATCGTGTAAGAGAAGGACGCGAATTGACCGTGGGATTCGATCCGGCCGGACCACACATCCGGGTTGCCCACTTGCGGAGCCGGCTTGCAGACCGATGTGGAGATCATTTGACCGGAGAAGCCGGTGATCGACACCTGGCCCGTGGCGCTGACGGGAGTGACGCTCCAGTTCACGACCTGGCCGTCCTGCACCACCGTGTTGAGAGTCGGCGTTCCCTCGTTCCACGAGCCGAGATAGCCGTTGTTGTCGACCAGAAAGGAATTATCGACGGCCGATCCGCTGGAGAGCGCGCCCTCGGTATCAACAACGATCAGTGCGTCGACTGTTCCCATCGCTGTCCGATCCAAAAATGCAAGGTGTCGCAAGCGGCTGCGCCGATCGCGCGGCGCGGCAGCACTTAAAGGATTTATTTTGCTAAAATGCTTCTGTAGGTTGTTACAGCCTGAGGTAGTATGCACGCACGGACGCTGAACGCAAGAACGATTCTTGTTCAACACGAAAAGTTGGTCATCGGCTTCGCATGCACACTCGACCTGGAAACGAAAAGAAACACGGCGACAGCAAAAACAAGAGTCGCGCAGCTCCTTCGCACGATTGTCATGCGTCGACCGAGCGATTGCTCTAATCAATTTATAGTTGCTCGCAATATTTTCACACGCTGATTGCGATGCGCGTGCTACGCTCGCCATGAGCCCGATCATGCCAATCGGCTCTTCAACGGCTCTCGTCAGCCTTCATTCAGCAGGAGTTACGTCATGGGATTCTATGGACCGGAACCTTTCGACACCGCAAAAGCCGTTTACGTCTGGACCGGCCTCGGCGCGCCGGGCTTCTTCTCCGTCACCGTCGAAGGACAGGCCCCGAACTACACCTCCGGCATCCAGCTCGTTCGCGACGAGCAGTGGGTCGGCGGTCTGGCCATCAAGGTGATGGGATGGACCGGCCCGCTCGGCCAGGGCACCAAGCCGTACAAGGTCTCGGGCTCATTCCCCGGCTCCTTCCTCAAGGAGATCGTGATCATCGGCAGCAACAAGAACGCGGTCGTCAAGGTCACGGAGATTCCGTTCACCACTGACGAGGAATTTGCCAAGAACGCCGACGCGCTGGTGTGAGCGGCGCCGCGCGACGTCGCGGCCTGAAATGACCGAGACTGCCGGCGACCCGCGACGTTGTCGTGGGGCGCCCGCAGCCTGACGCGCATCACATCCGGGCCGAGCACTGCATTGGGCCGGAACCTGGCTCGATGATGCGCCAAGTTGTCGCTTGCCCTGACGGCAGGCGGTCCCCTACGGTCGCCCCCAAAACCAAGACCTGAGAAGGGGGTAAACACGTGACCAGCAAGAGATTTTCCCGCCGTACGGTATTGTCAAGCGCAGCCGCATTGTCGGCGGCAGCGATCGTCCCGCGCGCGAGCCTTGGAGCCGGCGATTGGCGGCCGGCCGAGACGGTGCGGATCATCGTGCCGGCCGCCGCCGGCGGCTCGACCGACGTGATGGGGCGGCTGCTTGCGGCGCATCTGCAACCGATTTGGGGCCAGTCTGTCATCGTCGAGAACCGCTCCGGGGCCGGCGGCACCATCGGCACCTCGGAGGTCGCGCGCGCCAAGGGCGACGGCCACACCATCCTGATCGGCAATCCCGGGCCGAACGCGATCGCCTTCAGCATCTTCAAGAACCTGACCTACAAGGCCGACCAGCTGCAGCCGGTCACCAACATGATCCGGATCCCGAACATCGTCTCGGCGCATCCGTCGACCGGCATCAAGTCCATTCCCGAGCTGATCGCCTATCTGAAGAAGAATCCCGACCAGCTGACTTATGGCTCGTCCGGCACCGGGCAGAGCCCTCACCTCACCGGCGCCTGGTTCTTGCAGCTCACCGGGCTGAAGATGACGCATGTGCCGTTCCGCGGCGCCGGTCCCGCGCTGCAGGCCGGGCTCGCGGGCGACATCCAGATCCTGTTCGACAATCTCTACCCGTCGCTGCCGCAGGTGCAGGACGGCAAGCTCAACGGCCTCTGCGTCACCACGCCCGAACGCAGCGACTCCGCGCCCAATCTGCCGACCATGCGCGAGGGCGCGCCCGAGCTTGCCAAGTTCGACGTGTCGAGCTGGTTCGGCGTGTTTTTGCCGAAGACCGCGCCTGCCCCCGTGCTCGACGAGCTCAACCGTCAGGTCAAGGCGATGCTGGACCGCGACGACGTCAAAAAGAACATCGCCGGCATGGGCGCGCGCGCCGACTACGGCTCGCCGCAGCAATTCGCCGATTTCGTCGACGCCGAGACCAAGAAGTTCGCCGCCATCATCGAGAAGGAAGGCCTGCAGATGGAGGTGAAGTGACGCGCAGCGTCGTTTGCGGCGCCGTCGATCGGCAGGAGACGATCCAATGAAGAGCAAAAACCCGCGGCTCGCGCCGCGGGTTTGTTAGAGATTGCAAGCCATCAAGGCTGCTAGCCCGTCGTGACGTTGTCGATCGGGCTGATGTCGCCGACGAAGCGCAGCAAGTCGCTCATCAGGAAGGTGCCCGGCGTCTTCGCCGGCAGGGTCGGCTTCCAGTTCGGATCGCTGAGATAGGACTGGCTGTCACCGGCAACCAGGCCGACAAAGACCTCGGCCACGATCCGCGCGCCGAGCGGACCAAGCCGCTGGCCGCCCTTCTTCACCGCCGCTTCCTTCAGGATGTAGTACCAAAGCGGTGTCTTCTTGTCGAAGCCGTGCGCGGCAGCCACCGCGCCGTCGGTGCCGGTCGCGATCTCGGCCGGCGTGAGCGCCGGAATTCCCATCGCCTGCGCGACATCCTGTCCCGACGGCAGGCCGAGATTGACGCCGCGCTGCAGATTGCGGAACGGCAGGCTGCCGCCGCCGCCCGGCAGATCGTGCAGTTGCGGGATCAGGAACGGATCGATCTTGCGCGAATGGTTGAACAGGAAGTTCGGCGTCGGCGCGATCGGCGGGTCGAATTCGTAGAACCGACTCCAGTCGATGATCCAGTCGGTCGGCAGCGTGGCGACATTGGGCGGCACGCCGGGCGAGGCCGGCAGCGTCGCCGCATCCTGGCCGAGAATGATTCCGGAGAGGCCTGAGAAAGCGAACTCCAGCTTCAATGTTGCGGGCGTCCGACCGCCGGGCGTGAACACGCGGTTGTGGCTGTAGGCTTCGCGCACCATGCTGTGGCCGAGCCGGTAGGCCGCCGCCGAGAACTCGACCGGCATGTAGGGCACTTTCTGGAAGCGGTAGAACTTGCGCCCCTCGTGCAGGATCTTCGCCACGATCCCTTGCTCGGTGATGCGCTCGACGAAGTCGTGCAGCACCATCCACTGATAGTGCCAGGTGACCTGCTTGCGCGCCTCGCTGAACAGCTTGTCCGGCGCCGGCGGATTGGCGCCGCCGGCCAGCCGGTCGACCACCTTGTTGTGGAATTTGAGGAATGCGAGGTGGGTCTGCGCCACCAGCAGGTTCTCGTCGTTGCGATGATCGCCGATCAGCGCGCGGCCCTGCGAGTTGCGCGTCAGGTCGTTGGGAAGATCGCCCGCGGCGCGCGGCGTCGCCGCGGTCTTGCCGAGTAACAGCTTCGGACTCGGCTGCGAGACGTTGTTGGGATTGCGCGCGTAGAGCTGCGGACTGCCGTCCGGTCCGAGGCCGTAGACGCTGTCGAGATCGAGCCGCGGCGTGCGGAAATTCGTCGTCGCGTGCGGATCCTCCTGCTTCTCGGCGAGCGAGGTCAGATCGAGCGTGATGTCGTGATCGACGAACTGGCCGAGATAGGTGAAGCCGGACGGGACACTGGGATTGTCGCCGGTGGGATTGTTGGGCTGGGCGTCGCGCATCGCGTCGGCCAGCGCGTGCAACGATGCTTCCGACGGCGCAAAGGCCGGAAGATCGAACATCCGGCCGAACAGGCCCGGATCGGCGTTGTCCTTGAACGGCTTCAGTGCGGCCTTGGTCGGTTGACGCCCTGCTCTGCCATGCTTTGGGTTGATATTCGCAATCTGTGTCATGCACACCTCCGTGGGGGCAAAAAATAATGATCGCGCTGATCACCCGCGGAGTTACGTTCTATTTATCCCACAATCTGTAATTGACCCCACATTCGGCTGCGACATAACGCGACAGGCCACGATAAATCGCGGCCCAAAGAAAAAGCCCCGCGGCCACGCCGTGGGGCTTTCTTCTGTCTCGCTTTAAGACAGGTTCAGTGCGCGAGGATTGCGAGCAGCAGCAGCGCCACGATGTTGGTGATCTTGATCATCGGGTTCACGGCGGGACCCGCCGTGTCCTTGTAGGGATCGCCGACAGTGTCGCCGGTCACTGCGGACTTGTGGGCGTCGGAGCCCTTGCCGCCATAATGACCGTCCTCGATGTACTTCTTGGCGTTGTCCCAGGCGCCGCCGCCCGAGGTCATCGAGATCGCGACGAACAGGCCGGTGACGATGACGCCGAGCAGCATGGCGCCGACCGCGGAGAACGCCGCCGACTTGCCGGCCGCGCCGCCGCCTGCGATCGCGTAGATCAGGAAGTAGACCACGATCGGCGACAGCACCGGCAGCAGCGACGGGATGATCATCTCCTTGATCGCCGCCCGGGTCAGCAGGTCAACCGCCTTGCCGTAGTCCGGCTTGTCGGTGCCCTGCATGATGCCGGGCTTCTCGCGGAACTGACGGCGCACCTCCTCGACGATT
The DNA here is from genome assembly GCF_015291565.1 of Bradyrhizobium sp. CCBAU 51753. NCBI lineage: Bacteria > Pseudomonadati > Pseudomonadota > Alphaproteobacteria > Hyphomicrobiales > Nitrobacteraceae > Bradyrhizobium > Bradyrhizobium sp. CCBAU 51753. The sequence continues at coordinate 5,174,495 of NZ_CP030037.1, forward strand.
GCGCCGGCGGCGCGGCCGACCGCGGTCATGCCCATCGCGCCGAACAGATAGGGCAGCAGACCGCCGAACAGCAGGCCGACCACGACGTACGGATTGTTGAGCGAGAAGTCCGGATTGACGCCCTTGAAATAGGCATGGGCGTTGGAGTCGCTGATGAAGAATTTGAGGTCCTGGTTATAGGCCGCAAACAGCACCAGCGCGCCGAGACCGGCGGAGCCGATCGCGTAGCCCTTGGTCACCGCCTTGGTGGTGTTGCCGACCGCATCGAGCGCGTCGGTCGACTTGCGCACCTCCTTGGGCAGGCCCGCCATCTCGGCGATGCCGCCGGCGTTGTCGGTGACCGGGCCGAAGGCGTCGAGGGCGACGATCATGCCGGCCAGCGCCAGCATGGTGGCGGTCGCGATCGCGATGCCGAACAGGCCGGCCAGGCTGTAGGTGACGAGGATGCCGGCGATGATCACGATTGCGGGCATCGCGGTCGCTTCCATCGAGACCGCGAGGCCCTGGATCACGTTGGTGCCGTGACCGGTGACCGAGGCCGCCGCAATCGACTTCACCGGACGATAGTCGGTGCCGGTGTAGTACTCGGTGATCCAGATGATCAGCCCGGTGACGACGAGGCCGACCACGCCGCACCAGAACAGCGCCATGCCGGTGTAGTCGACGCCGTCGAGCTTGCCGAAGCCGATCAGCCACTGGATCGCGAGCGCGACGCCGACCAGCGACAGCACGCCGGTGGCGATCAGTCCCTTGTACAGCGCGCCCATGATCGACTGGCTGGCGCCGAGCTTGACGAAGAAGGTGCCGATGATCGAGGTGATGATGCAGATGCCGCCGATCGCGAGCGGCAGCGTCATCATGTTCACCAGGATCGGGGTTTTGGCGAAGAAGATCGCGGCCAGCACCATGGTGGCGACCGCGGTCACCGCATAGGTCTCGAACAGGTCGGCCGCCATGCCGGCGCAGTCACCGACATTGTCGCCGACGTTGTCGGCGATGGTGGCCGGGTTGCGCGGATCGTCCTCGGGGATGCCGGCCTCGACCTTCCCGACGAGGTCGCCGCCGACGTCGGCGCCCTTGGTGAAGATGCCGCCGCCGAGACGGGCGAAGATCGAGATCAGCGAGGCGCCGAAGCCGAGCGCCACCATGGCGTCGACCACGGTGCGGCTGCTCGCCTCAAGCCCCATGAACTTGACCAGCACCATGAAGTAGATGGTGACGCCGAGCAGCGCGAGGCCGGCCACCAGCAGGCCGGTGATCGCGCCGGCCTTGAAGGCCAGTTCGAGGCCGCCGGCCAGCGAGGTGGTCGCCGCCTGCGCGGTGCGGACGTTGGCGCGCACCGAGACGTTCATGCCGATGAAGCCGGCCGCGCCCGACAGCACGGCGCCGATCAGGAATCCGATCGCAACCAGCACGCCCAGGAAGTAGGCCAGCAGCAGGAAGATCACGATACCGACCATGCCGATCGTGGTGTATTGGCGGCGCAGATAGGCCTGCGCACCCTCGGCCACGGCCCCCGCAATCTCCTGCATGCGCGGCGTGCCCGCATCCGCGGCCAGGACCGACTGCGTCGCCCAGATCGCGTAGACGATGGAAAGCGCCCCGCAGAGCACGATCACCCATAAAGCTGTCATTGATTGTTGCCTCAGATCCTTGATGTAACCCCCGCGCCTTTTTTGCCGCTCGAGGCGGCGGGCGCTTATTTGCGAGGACCATCCCTGCCCACAAGGGATCGCCTCAAATCGGGCGCGACCTTGCCAAAATCGTCCCCCCTGTGCAACGCCGCACGAGGCCGAAACCGCCGATATCGGCAGCTATTTAGAGGGAAAATCGGAGCCTTCGGGCGGAATTCTAGAAATGGCTGTAGGACAGCCGCTTCAGCGCCAGTTCCCGGCCGTAGGCGTCGAGGAAGCTTGGCGGCGACGTTCCGGCGATCAGCCCGCCGATCGCGGTCACCGCGACCCCGGCCTGCTTCGCCTCCCGCAGGAAGCCGTCCACACGGTCGCCCGGGACCGCGCACAGAATTTCATAGTCGTCGCCGCCGGCAATCAGGGTCTCGATGCCGACCGCCTTGCGCGCCACCAGCGAGGCCGCCGCCGGCGACAGCGGAATGCTCGGCACGTCGATCACGGCCGCCACGCCGGATGCCGCGCAGAGCTTGGTCAGATCCCCGGCGAGACCGTCGGAGACATCCATCGCGGCGCTGGCATGGCCGCGCACCGCACGCGCCAGTGCATTGCGCGGCGTCGGCACCCGGTAGCGGGAGGCCAGCGCGGCCCGGGCCGCCTCGTCATTGCCGAGCGCCACCGCGGCCGGACCGCCGCGCAGCACGTCGAGGCCGAGCGCGGCATCGCCGATCGTGCCGGTGACAAAGATCCGGTCGCCGGCCTGGCCCCCGGCGCGGTGCACCATCCTGCCCGGCGGCACCCGCCCGAACGCGGTGATCGAGATCATCAATGGCCCCGGCGTCGAGACCGTATCACCGCCCAGCAGCGGGCAGCCGTAGTAGGCGGCATCCTCGCCAAGGGCTGCGGCGAAGGGCTTTAGCCAGTCCTCCTCGACGGCGCGCAGCGCCAGCGTCAGCACGAAGCCGGCAGGCGTGGCGCCCTTGGCCGCAAGGTCGGAAAGGTTCACCCGCAACGCCTTGCGCGCCATCGTGTCGGGCGGATCGCCGGCGAGGAAGTGCACGCCCTCGACGATGGCATCCGTCGTGACCACGATGTCCTCGCCACCCGCCTTGAGCGCCGCGGCATCGTCATCGAGATTGAACGCACCCGGCGCGGTCGCCAGCGGCTTGAAATAGCGCGCGATGAGGGAGTCTTCGCCGGAGGGATTGTCCTGACGATCTGCCATATCGCGCGCCTCACCCTCAGCTGTCATCGCCCGGCTTGACCGGGCGATCCAGTACGCCGGGACACCCGTTGTCGATTACGGCCGCCGCGGCGTACGGGATCACCCGCCTTCGCGGGTGATGACAACGGAGTGTGTGGCGTTCAGCCACGCACGAACTCGTCGCTGCGGAACTGGCGCGCGATCTGGTCGAGCACGGCGTTGACCATGCCGGTCTCGTCCTTCTCGACAAAGGCATGCGCGACGTCGACATATTCCGACACCACGACGCGGCCGGGCACGTCCTTGCGGTGCTCGAGCTCATAGGAGCCGGCGCGCAGCACGGCGCGCAAGATGGCGTCGATCCGCTTCAGCGGCCAGCCTTTCGACAGCGCATCGTCGATCAGCGGATCGAGCCGCGCCTGGTCGCGCACCACGCCGGACACCACGTCGCGGAAAAACGCGGCTTCCGCGGGGAGATACTTGTCGCCCTCGACCTCGTTGCCGAGCCAATGGCTCTCGAACTCGGCAAAAATGTCGTTGATGCCGGCGCCGCCGATGTCCATCTGGTACAGCGCCTGCACGGCCGCGAGCCGCGCGGCGCCGCGCCGGTTGGCCTTGCGCTCTAAAGGTTTGCCGGGCTTGTTGCTGTCTGCCATGGTCAGGCCTTCGCCAGGCGGCGCTTGATGCGCAGCATCGCGAGCGCCGCGCGCGCGGCGTCGCCGCCCTTGTTGAGTTCACTGGCCCGCGCCCGCGCCCAGGCCTGCGCCTCGGTGTTGACGGTGAGGATGCCGTTGCCGAGCGGGAACTTGCGGCTCACCGCGAGGTCCATCAGGCCGCGCGAGGATTCCTGCGAGACGATCTCGAAATGGATGGTGTCGCCACGCACCACGCAGCCCAGCGCGATCGCCGCGTCATAGGGCTTGCCGTTCGCTGCCGCCGCATCGATCGCAATCGCGATCGCGGCCGGGATTTCCAGCGCGCCCGGCACCGTGATGATGTCGTGGGTGACGCCGGCCGCCTTCAGCTCGGCGAGCACGCCTTCCAAGAGAGCGTCCTGGATATCGTCATAGAACCGCGCCTCGACGATCAGCGCGCGCGCGCCTGCGATGTCGGTCTGGTCCTTCAGGGGTGCGCGCCGCGCGTCAGCCATTGTTCAATCCGTATGTTCAGCATGTGGACAAACAACGCCTATGTAGTTTGTCAACGCGCACGTTTGTAGTCGCCGCGGCGTGGTATTCCAAGCGCGAATGCGCTGGACATTGTCATTCCGGGCACGCGAAGCGTGAACCAGGAATCTCGAGATTCTCGGTGCGCAATTGCGCACCTGAGGGTTCGATGCTGGCGCATCGCCCCGGAATGACGGCCTCACGACAGCTCCGTGACGGCCTACGCCGTCACTTCATCTCCGACAGCCGCGCCGCGTAGCGGGCCATCAGATCGACCTCGATATTGACCTCGCCGCCGGCCTTCCAGCCGCTCAAGGTCGTGACCTGCAGTGTATGCGGGATGATCAGCACCGAGAAGGTCACGTCGTCGACCGTGTTCACGGTCAGCGACACGCCGTCCAGCGTCACCGACCCCTTTGCCGCGATGAAACGCGCCAGTTCGCGGCTGGTTTTGAGCTCAAACCGCGCCATGTCGGGCAGATCATCGCGCTTGACGATGGTGGCGATGCCGTCGGCGTGGCCGGCCACGATATGGCCGCCGAGCTCGTCGCCGATCTTGAGCGCGCGCTCGAGGTTGAGCCTGCCGCCCTCGCCCCAGTGCTTGGCCGTGGTCATGCCCAGCGTCTCGGCCGCGGCATCGACATCGAACCAGGTCTTGCCGCCTGATATGCCGGAGGCAACCACGGTGAGGCAGACGCCGTTGCAGGCGATCGAGGCGCCGTCGGCAATCGTGGACTGGTCGTAGCCGCAGGCGATCCGTATCCGGTGCAGCTGCCCCTGCGCCACCGGCTTCAGGCTGATGATCTCACCGACATCGGTGACAATTCCGGTAAACATTAGGTCCGCTCGTAGATCGAAAGACTGTCCTTGCCGAGCATCTCGCTAGCATGAAGGCGGAAGGCCGGCGACTGCGTGATTGCGGCCAGCGGCAATGCGTCCAGCGCGGGAACGCCGCCGGCCCCGACCGCCTCGGGCCCGCGTAGCAGCCAGGCTTCGTCGATGAGGCCTGCGGCTACGAAGGACGCCGCGACCCGCGCCCCGCCCTCGACCATCAGGCGCGTGATGCCGCGCTCCGCCAGCGCGTGCAGCACGGCGGGCAGATCGAGCCCTGGCCCCGACGCAGCCGCGGTGACGCGGATCACCTGCGCGCCGGCAGCGCCAAGTTTCACCGCCGCGGGCGCCTCGGCCATGTCTGATGTCAGCACCCAGAGCGGCGTCTCGCGCGCGGAATGCACCAGACGGCTGCTGCCGGGGGTTCGCAGCGCACGGTCCAGCACCACCCGCACCGGCGAACGATCAGCCATGCCCGGCAGCCGGCAGGTCAAAAGCGGATCGTCGGCGAGCACGGTGCCGATGCCGACCAGGATGGCATCGCTCTGCGCGCGCAGCAGGTGCACGCGGGTCCGCGCGACGTCGCCGGTGATCGCGACCGGCCGATAGCCGGCGGCGGCGATCCTGTCGTCGGACGACACCGCGAGCTTCAGCATCACATGCGGCCGCTTGTCTCTGACGCGGCGGAAATGCCCGGCATGGTCGCGCGCGGCCTCCGCCGCGCACAGCCCGATATCGACCGCGATGCCGGCGGCGCGCAGCTTGGCGTGGCCCTTCCCGGCAACCTCGGGATTGGGATCCTCGATCGCCGAGACCACGCGGGCGAGACCGGCCGCGACCACCGCATCGGCGCAGGGCGGCGAGCGGCCGAAATGCGAGCAGGGTTCGAGCGTGACGTAGAGCGTGGCGCCGCGCGCCGCGTCACCTGCGCGCCTCAGCGCCTCGACCTCGGCATGTGGCCGTCCGCCAGCTTGCGTCCAGCCGCGGCCGACGATCACCCCGTCCTTGACGATGACGGCGCCGACCGCCGGATTGGGCCAGGTGCGCCCCTGCCCGCGCCGGCCGAGCGCGAGCGCAAGCTGCATGAAGCGCAGGTCCGCGGCCTTGGCCTCCTTGGACTTCTGCGCGAGCTGGTCTTCCAGGATCCGGAAGATCATTTTCGCAACGTCGCGACCCGCGGGTCTTCTTCGCCGGTCAGTTCGTCGAGCACGGCTTCAAAGTCCTTGGCCTCGCGGAAATTACGGTAGACGGACGCGAAGCGCACATAGGCGACGTCGTCGAGCTGGCGCAGATGCTCCATCACGATCTCGCCGATCGCCTCCGACGAGACTTCCGCCTCGCCGCCGCTTTCGAGCTCGCGCACGATGGTGGATACCATCTTCTCCAGCCGCTCGGAATCCACCGGGCGCTTGCGCAGCGAGATCTGCAGCGAGCGCACCAGCTTGTCGCGGTCGAACGGCACGCGGCGGCCGTTGCGCTTGATCACGGTGAGCTCGCGCAGCTGCACCCGCTCGAAGGTCGTGAAGCGGAAGTTGCAGGTGATGCAGACCCGCCGCCGGCGGATCACGGCAGAGTCCTCGGTCGGACGCGAGTCCTTGACCTGCGTATCGAGAGAATTGCAGCTCGGACAGCGCATCCAACCCAGCCTTTATTTGCGCACGATCTGTTCGGAAAACCGGTGCCGACTTTTCCGGATCATGCGGCCCTACTGATAGATCGGGAAACGATCGGTCAGCGCCTTGACGCGCTCCTTGATCGCGGCCTCGACCAGCGGCGCCTTGCCGTCCGGCGACTGCGCCAGCGCGTTCAAGACCTCGGCGATCATGCCGCCGACCTGCTTGAACTCGGCGACGCCGAAGCCGCGCGTGGTCGCCGCCGGCGTGCCGAGCCGCAGACCCGAAGTGACGAACGGCTTCTCGGGGTCGAACGGGATGCCGTTCTTGTTGCAGGTGATGGCGGCACGCACCAGCGCCTTCTCGGAGATGTTGCCCTTTAGCCCCTTCGGCCTGAGGTCGACCAGCATCAGATGGTTGTCGGTGCCGCCCGAGACGATGTCGAGGCCGTGGCCGCGCAGCGTCTCGGCCAGCGCCTTGGCGTTCTCGACCACGTTCTTCGCATAAACCTTGAAGTCCGGCCGCAGCGCCTCGCCGAACGCCACCGCCTTGGCCGCGATCACATGCATCAGGGGACCGCCCTGCAGGCCGGGGAAGATCGCCGAGTTCAGCTTCTTGGCCAGCGCATCGTCATTGGTGAGGATGAGGCCGCCGCGCGGGCCGCGCAGCGATTTGTGCGTCGTGGTGGTGGTGACGTGGGCGTACGGCACCGGCGAGGCATGCACGCCGCCGGCAACGAGGCCGGCGAAATGCGCCATGTCGACCAGCAGGTAGGCGCCGACCGAGTCGGCGATCTCGCGAAAACGCTTGAAGTCCCAGGCGCGCGAATAGGCCGAGCCGCCGGCGATGATCAGCTTCGGCTTGACCTGCTCGGCCTGCTTGGCGACCTCGTCCATGTCGATCAGCTGGTCGTCGCGGCGCACGGTGTAGTGCGCGGCCTTGAACCATTTGCCGGACATGTTGACCGGCGAGCCGTGGGTGAGATGGCCGCCGGCGGCGAGGTCGAGGCCCATAAAGGTGTCGCCGGGCTGCAGCAGCGCCAGAAACACCGCCTGGTTCATCTGGCTGCCGGAGTTCGGCTGCACATTGGCAAAGCCGGCGCCGAACAGCTTCTTCGCGCGCTCGATCGCCAGCGTCTCGGCGACGTCGACCCATTCGCAGCCGCCGTAATAGCGCGCGCCCGGATAGCCCTCGGCATACTTGTTGGTCATCACCGAGCCCTGCGCTTCCAGCACCGCGCGGCTGACGATGTTTTCCGAGGCGATCAGCTCGATCTCATGGCTCTGCCGGCCGAGTTCGCCCTTGATCGCGGCGGCGATTTCGGGGTCGGCCTCGGCAAGGCCGGCCGAGAAGAAGGAATCGGGCGCGGAAGCGGTCTTGGTCGAAGAGGTCATCGGCGAAATATCTCCACCGCCGCAAGCCCTTAAGTGAGGGTGCGGACGGTCACGAGTGGCGGTCGAAGCTGACCCGGGAGGGTTATCACATTGGCCCACAATGGCCAAGCGGTTGCGGTCCCCCGCTGCCAATTATGCCAGATATGGTGGGGATGGCGGGGATTGCGAGGGCGGCGGCCCCCTCCTCGTCTAGCCCCAGGCGAGGGATCGGGGGCCGCCGGCGGCCACCCCGGTGACGTCGCGCCGATGCAGCACGGCAGTTCCGGCGAGCCGCTGTTCCGACCTCGCGGGAAAGCTCAGCTCCCCGGCCCCGGAATGAGACAGCGCCATTGCGGGGTCATCGTTCCGTCGATGTCGTAGGACGGCCACCACCAAACCATGGCAGCGCCGCTGAGATTGGGCTGCTGGATCACCAACGTATCAGGCACCATGAACCAGGTCCCCGGCTCGTCGGGCCGCTGTGGATTCTTCAACTGGACCTTGTAGCCGGCCTTCCCCATGTCCCACTCGGCCCGCGCACGCTCGCCGTCGCCGCCGTCGCAACAGGGTGCGCCGGCCTTGTTCTTCAGGCTCTTGAACCACGCGTTGAGCTCCGGCTTGTGCGGGTCGTGAGCCGACGCCGGACCGGTCGCGGCCAGCGCGATTGCGGCCCCGAGCAGCGCAGCAGATCGATCGCGACAGATGCGCGCACCGCCCTCGCGGCCAACGGTGCGCTGCGCACCCACAACCCGGCCCTGCGCGGGGAATTCCATGACGTCAGGCTCCCAATGATGGCGGGTTCGATTCCGATGCATTGTGCCAAGGCGGGAGCGACGCGCTTAACCTCCGGCTTACATTTTTCTCACCGGCGCCTTATCATGCAGCGTCACGCATCGGTACGGCCGGATCGGAAGCGCCCGAGGGGAGCGCGCCGCTTGCAATACAATTTCGATGGCTACGCGTTCGACACCGGGACCCGCGAATTGCGTCGCGGCGCAGAGCTGATTTCGATCGCCCCGCAAGTGTTCGATTTGCTCGAATACCTGATCCGCAACCGGGACCGGGTGGTCACGAAGGACGAGTTGATCGACGCGATCTGGAACGGCCGCGCCGTGTCCGACGCGGCTGTTACCACCAGGTTGAACGTCGCGCGGAGCGCGATCGGCGATTCCGGCAATGAGCAGGGGCTGATCAGGACCTTGCCGCGAAGAGGCTTTCGCTTCGTTGCGGCGGTGAATGAAGTCGAACAGCACGCCGCTGCCGACGAAATGGCAGCCTCCTCGCGCGCGCTCGCTGACGAGCCCGCGACGATCGACAGCGAATCGGACCAGGACGTCGCTGCGGGGGCGGCGCGAGCCGACGGCAAACCCGCGCCGCGCCTATCCATCCTGGTGCTGCCGCTGACCAGCATTGGCGGCGGTCCCGAGCAGGCCGCGTTTGCGGCCGGCGTCACCGAGAACCTGATCACGGATTTGTCGCGCACGGGCTTGACGTTCATCGTGGCACGTCGCAAGCCGCATTCGCACACCGGCGAGGCCATCGACATCAGGCAGGCTGGCCGTGATGCGAACGCCCGCTACGTGCTCGAAGGTTCGCTTCAGCGCAGCGGAGACCGGCTCCGCGTGAATGTGCAGCTGACCTATGTTGAGACCGGAAGACACGTGTGGGCCGATCGCTTTGAGAAGCAAGTCGTTGATCCCTTCGACCTGCAGGACGAGATCGCTTGGCGGCTCGCCCCTCTCGTCGCCACCCAGGTTGTCCTCAATGAAGCACGGCGCGCCGAGCGCCTGATGTTTCCTGGCCCCGGCGACCTGATCGTACAGGGCATGGCCAGCCTGTGTGACGGGCTGACCCCGCGGTCCGCGGTGGTGGCGCGAGGCTTCTTCGAACGCGCGCTCGCGATCGACAATCGTTACACGGTCGCGCTGGCCGGTCTGGCCAACGTCGACGTCAATGCGTGCTTCTCTCTCCTGACTGATGACACGGCCGCGACCTTGTCGCGGGCGGAGGCAAACGTCGTCAAGGCGCTGTCCTTGACACCGAACAACGCGCACGCTCACTTCGTGCTGGGCGGCGTCTATGCGTTAACGCACCGGGTCGACCAGGCCATTGCCGCCTACGAAACAGCCATCGCGCTCGATCACAGCAGGACGTCGGCCCTTGGCTGTATCGGCTTCGCCAAGTGTTTCATCGGCCGGACGGCCGAGGCCGAAGCCCACATCCTGGAGGCACTTCGTCTCTGCCCGCATCATGTCGACGCGTACTACATGAAGTACTTCATGGGCGAAGCGCTGATCTATCTGGCCGAGGATGCCAGGGCCGCCGATTGGCTGCGACGAAGCATCGAGACCAATCGCAACCTGCCGCGAGCCCACTTTGCGCTGGCGGCGGCGCTCGGCCTGCTCGGGATCGAGGACGAAGCAACACGCGCTGCGCAGGAAGGCCTTTCGATCAACCCGGGCTTCACGATCCGGCGCTTGCAAGCCAGCAACTTCAGCAACAATCCGGTCTATCTCACCGGGCTCGACCGGTTGATTACCGGATTGCGTCTGGCCGGCGTGCCTGAGGGCTGAGTCGCTCCAGCAAGAAGCTGCGCGTGATTTGAATCATTCAAGACTGGATCGATTCAAAACTCTCACGCGATGCGTGCGACAATGCCGCGCACGCAAGCGGCATTTCGTTGTTGCTCGGTCACACTCGCGAGCTTTGCGCGCAGCTTGAAGAGGTTCTAAGCGCGCGGCGCCGGTTTCCAGAAATCACCGTGCTAACGACTCGCTCAATATTTTTCGTGGAGCGTGGAATAAATGTCGTGCAGGTGGATGGGGCCGAAGCGGTTTGCCGTTTCGGCGACGGTAACTCTTTGCGTAATCAGTGCCGACGAGGTGTTCGCCCAATCGCAACTGCCACCCGTCACGGTCGAGGCGCCGAGCCGGCAATCGGCGCGACCGGCGCAATCGTCGCAACGGGCCGCGCGCGCCGGGAGTGCTTCGCGCCGCGCCGCCACCCCGCGGCAAACCCAGACCCAGACCGCCGCGCAGCCGCCGGCCGCGAGCCCCGGCGGCCGCGGCGCGCGCGAGACCGCGACCGGTCCGGTGAACGGCTATCTGGCGCGCGTCAGCGCCAGCGGCACCAAGACCAGCACGCCGATCATCCAGACCCCGCAATCGATCACCGTGATCGGCGCCGAGCAGATCCGCGACCAGAAGATCGTCAGCAAGTTCGACGAGGTGCTGCGCTACACGCCAGGCGTGATCGGCGGCACCTATGGCAGCGATTTCCGCAACGACTGGTTCTTGATCCGCGGCTTCCCGGCGCAGAACGAGTCGCTGTTCCTAGACGGCCTGCAGCTGTTCTACACCTCCTATGCGAGCTGGAAGCTGCAGCCGTTCAACCTCGAGCGCGTCGAGGTGCTGCGCGGTCCGTCCGGCATCCTGTACGGCGGCTCGGCGCCCGGCGGTCTCGTCAACGCGGTGAGCAAGCTGCCGCAGGCCGAGCCGGTGCGCTACATCGAGGCCGGCGTCAACAATTTCGGCAATGCCTATACCGCGTTCGACATCGGCGGCGCGGTCCCGCAGCCCGGCAACGCGCAACTGCTGTACCGGTTCGTCGGCCAGGTGCAGGGCGGCGGCACCCAGACCGACTACACCTATGACAACAACTTCTTCTTCGCCCCATCAGTGACCTGGCGGCCGGACGCCGACACCAAGCTCACCGTCTACGCCACGGCGGCGCACAACAACACGCGGGCGGAGAACTTCCTGCCCTATGTCGGCACCGTCACCAACGCGCCGTTCGGCCGGATTCCGACCAGCCTCTTCATCGGCGACCCCAGCGCCGACCAGTTCCGCCGCGAGCAGGAGACGCTCGGCTATCAGTTCGAGAAGAACATCACCGATAATCTCGACTTCCGCCAGAACGCGCGCTTCGGCCATGTCGACGTCTACTACACCGGCCTCTATGGCCTCGGCTGGGCCACGACGCCGGCGGCGGGCGATATCGCACGCGGCAATTTCTATGCCCGCGGCGTCGCCAACCAGTTCAACCTCGACAACCAGCTGGAGTACCGCTTCAACACCGGGCCATTGCAGCACACCGCGCTGTTCGGCGTCGATCTCAAGCATTACGCCATCGACGACCGGCAGGGATTTGGCATGGGCACCAATCTCAACGTTTTCAACCCGGTCTACGGCGTCAACGCGCCGTTCAGCGGCGCGCTGTATCAGAACGCCTATCTCACCCAGGGCATGGCCGCGGTCTATCTGCAGGATCAGGTCAAGCTCGACCGCCTGACGGTGGTACTGTCCGGCCGCCAGGACTTCGTCGATCTCGTCAACCAGAACCGGATCGGCGCCGACCAGAGCCGCGAGGACCGCAAATTCTCCGGCCGCGTCGGCGCGATTTACAATTTCGACTTCGGCGTTGCGCCCTACGTCTCCTACATGACCGGCTACAATCCGATCATCGGCCTCAATGCGGCCGGCCAGCTACAATTGCCGGAGACGTCGGAGCAGACCGAGGTCGGCATCAAGTACGAGCCGATCGGGCTCAATGCCCGCTTCAGCGTCGCCTATTTCGACCTCAAGCGAAAGAACGCACTGACCACCGATCCGAACAACCCGCTGTTCCAGGTCCAGAACGGCGAAGTCACCTCGCGCGGCATCGAGCTCGAGGCGGTCGCCAACATCACCCGGGACTTCAAGCTGGTCGCGAGCTACACCAACTACGATTTGTTCGTCAGCCAGGACCTCAACCCCGCGCTGATCGGCACCGTGCCGACCAATACGCCCCGCGAGTTCGCCTCGGTCTGGACCGACTACACGTTCAGCGAGGGCCCGCTGCGCGGCTTCGGGCTCGGCGGCGGCGTGCGCTATGTCGGCTCGTCCTTTGCGGATCAGGCCAATACCGCGCTGGTCCCCTCCTTCGTGCTCGGCGACCTCGCTCTGCACTACGAATGGGACAATCACTGGCGCGCCGCGCTCAACGTCGTCAACGTCACCGACAAGATCTACGTCGCGAGCTGCGCGGTAATCAGCTCCTGCTACTACGGCGACCGCCGTCGCATCACGGCGAGCCTCGCCTACAAATGGTGAGCTAAGCTCGCCTTGTAGCCTCCGGTCCCCTGCGATGGGAACGCGGAACGTGGCCATCGGTCACGTTCAGACTTCGCGTTCCCCGTAGGGCCTCTGCTCAAGCAAGTTGCCTCGGCGGCGCTCGGCAGCGCATATTTCGCCGGGCGCGGAATGCCGATGCCTGGAGACCCGAGGCGACGGCTGAGTGGAACGACCTGGAGCAGTTCATGGCGAAACATCGGATCTATACGACGAGCTTCGCGAGCGTCTATCCGCTCTATGTGGCAAAGGCCGAGAAGAAGGGGCGCACAAAGGCGGAGGTCGATCAGGTGATCGCCTGGCTGACCGGCTACGGTCCGAAGGAATTGAAGACGCAGCTGGACCAGAAAACCGATTTCGAGACCTTCTTCGCAAAAGCCCCTGGCCTCAATCCGTCGCGCGCCCTGATCAAGGGCGTGGTCTGCGGCGTCAAGGTGGAGGAGATCGAGGAGCCGACGATGCGCGAAATTCGCTACCTCGACAAACTGATCGACGAGCTGGCGCGCGGCAAGGCCATGGACAAGATTCTGCGGAAGGGGTGATGCCCACGCGCTACGCGGTGGGCTTGAGCGGCGCCAGCGACATCGGCTGCCGCGCGCCATACATCAACGTTCGCCACAACCATTCGATCGGACCGTATCGGTAGCGGCGCAGCCACCATGCGCTGAACATCACCTGGGCGGCATACACGGCGAGACCGATCGCCAGCGCTGCGGCGGCGCCGAGGCGGCCGAACAGGCCGAGGCCGTAACCGTAGAAAATCCAGCCGAAGATCACGGATTGGGCGAGGTAGTTGGTGAAGGCCATGCGGCCCAGCGGCGCGGCCCATCCGAGCCACGCCTTTCCACGCGCCGTGTTGGCGGCCGCGATGATGGTTGCGCCGTAGCCGAGCGCAAGCACGATTGTGCCAAGGGGCGTTGCGAGCCTGCTGCTGCCGGCAGCGGCCAGAATGTCGCCTGCGCCATCAAGCACGAGCAGCGCGCCGAGGCCGACGCAGACAGCCCCGGTCGAGACCAGCAGCCGCTGATGCGGCTTGCGCAGGACGCCGCTGCGCCAGGCGAACGCGCCGAGCAGAAACAGCCCGATCGTACGCGGGAACATGTAGACGTGCAGCGGGATGATCAGGGGGATCTCACGAAGCCGGAATTTCAGGACCTCGCCGAAACCGCCCGTTGCATAAATCCGGTTCGCCTGCTGCACATCGAGTCCGATCGAACCGTGGCTGGGGAATAGTCCAGGCGGCGGCCATAGCTGCATCGCGAGATAGACGCCGAGAAACGTCAGCGCGCCGCCTGCCACGAGCCAGCGCGGACCGAACAGAAACGGCAGGACGATCAGTCCCGCGAGCGCGTATTCAGTGAGAATGTCGCCGTTCCAGATCAGGCACAGATGCAGCAACCCGAACACCAGCAGCACGATCAGCCGGCGAAACAGCAGACGCGCGCGGCGCGGGTTCGCCACGAGATGCTCGAATTGAATGGCAAGCCCGGCGCCGAACAACAGCGAGAACAGTGCAAACGCCTTCAAATCGACGGCCCGCATCAGGATGGCCACAACGGCGCGGTCGAGTGGATTCCCTGCGTGCTGCTGCCACGCAGGCAGAAACTGCTCGAAGATCGACACCCGGAATTCCATGACGAGATTGATGGCGAGCACGCCAAGCAGCGCGACGCCGCGGAGCACGTCGATGCTGTCGATGCGGTCCGATGGCCTCACCGGGCCGGGTGGTCGGACGCAGGTTGGTGCGCTCATGATCAAACCATCTCGGCCGCCGGCGCCGAGGACTTTCCAATTGCCGGTGGCGGTCGGCTTGGGCAGGGTAACCAGTGATTGCCGACTGCACCTTTATATTTCATCCGGGAGATTACCGATGGGAGTTATCCTCATCGCGCTCCGTCTGGCCCTGACTATCCCCTGTTTTTCACCGCCGGCGCTGGCCCAGGATCAGGGCCCGGGCGTCACGAAGCCCGCAAAGAAGAAAGCCGACCCGCGCAGCCCCGGTCCTGCCCAACCGGCGGCAAAGAAGCCGCGCTGCGCCCCGTCCCCCGAGCGCGCCTGCTACCAGGAACGCGCCGCCGCGAAGCCGGAAAAGGATTGATCCAGATCAAGCCTGGAGCTGCCCCGTTTGAAACCCTCCCCGGTGTTGAATACGGGCAATTTTGACACCTAATTTTTTATGGAGGGGAAGATGCCTGCAGTCGTTATGCAGTTCGTTTCGCATCCAAGGCCCGGCAGCGATCTTGCGACCGTGTTGGGGCTCGCAAAGGAAGCGGCGGTGCTTTGGCGAAAACACGGGGCCGACGTCAGCTACTGGTCAGTGATCGGTGGCGAGGTCGGCAACTACGCGTTCGTGGCTCGCTTCGACAGCGTCGAGGCTTACGGGCGCAGCCTGGCATCAATTGGTAACGATCCGGCTTTCACTGAATTTCAGGCCAAGCGGTTGAAGGCCGGGCAAGCGGATTGGGTACGCTCCAATCTTTCCGTCCAGGTCGAGATCTGAGAAGAAGCTTTTCATGTCCCAAGCGAGAGACGGCCTTCGGGCGGTCTCCGCCGGGTCATTGACTGTTGCTGTCTCCCTTCTGGCCCATCCCACCCAGACGGCCGGCGCGCGTCTGCAGCGACGCAACATGGCATTGATGTAAATCAAGCCAAGGTTAAACTCGTCGCGTTATCGTCCGAATGAGGTCAGGAGGGCTCTTCATGTCGATCGATCGTCGTCAAGCGCTTGCGGTGCTGAGTGCCACGGTTTCGTCACTCGGGATGTCTCGATCCGCACGCGCCGATTTTGACGGTCCGGTTGTTCGGGCGTTGGAGGGCGGCGAAGATTTTTGGCTCGCCCAAGATGCGTATATCTACGGATATCCACTCGTGACGATGGAGATGACGCGTCGGATCATGACGAACGTCGCGAGCCCGGAAGGCACACGCGCGCCGATGGGACAATTCGTCAAGGCCCGCAAGTACCCGGACGCCAGCTTCAGGGATGTCACGGCGCCCAATGCCGATACCCTCTACACGATAGCCTGGATCGACGTGGGGAACGAGCCCTGGGTCTTGAGCATGCCGGACATGAAGGACCGTTACTTCCTTTTTCCGATGCTGGATGGCTGGACCAACGTCTTCCAGGTGCCCGGCAAGCGCACCACCGGCACCAAGGCGCAGACCTACGCCATTACCGGACCGAACTGGAAGGGAACGCTTCCCGCAGGTGTCAAGGAGTACAAATCCCCCACCAGCATCGTCTGGATATTGGGCCGCATCTACTGCACCGGTACGCCGGAGGACTATGCCGCCGTGCACGCCGCGCAGGACGCGTTCAAGCTCGTGCCGCTCAGCGCATACGGTAAGTCGTATACGCCCCCAGCAGGCAAGGTCGATGCTTCAATCGACATGAAGACGGCGGTTCGCGATCAAGTCAACCGTCTGGACGCCGTGGCCTACTTCACCCTTCTTGCGCAACTCATGAAGCAGAATCCGCCGGCGTCCGCCGACGCGGCCGAGGTCGCCAAATTCGCGAAGATCGGGCTGGTCCCCGGCAGGGATTTCGATGCGAGCAAATTCGACGTCGCGTTCGCCAAGCGGGTCCCGCAAGTGGCGTTCGACCGGATCATGTTGCAATTCAAGGTCAACAAGGCGATCCGGAACGTGAACGGCTGGGCTTTCGATAGCGAAGCCGGCATCTATAGCACCAACTATCTCAACCGTGCGCTCATCACGGCAATCGGTCTCGGCGCCAATCGAATTCAGGATGCGTGCTACCCGTCATCGCAGAAGGACGCCGACGACAAGGATTACTTCGGCAGCAACAAGTACGTCATGCGTTTTCCAAAGGGGCAGCTTCCTCCGGTCGGCGGCTTCTGGTCGCTCACAATGTATGACGAGAACTACTTCTTCGTGCCCAATCCAATCAACCGCCAGTCGATCAGTGCGCGCCAGAACCTCAAATCCAATCCGGACGGCTCGGTTGATCTCTACATCCAGAAGGACAGCCCAGGTCCTGACAAGGAGAGCAACTGGCTGCCCGCCCCTGCGGGCAAGTTCATCTTGATGTTGCGCATGTACTGGCCGAATGAGAGGTCGCCGTCGATCATCAACGGGACCTGGAAGCCGCCCCCCGTACGGAAGGTGACAACCAGCTAGGGGGGCGTTGATCCGGCCGCCGATGGCGCCGTTCGCGAGCCGGAGCCATATCCGGAGCTATCTGTCGCCCCAATTGGAACAAATGACGCGCTGCTGGCTTTGCATCCCGCGCAATCCCGCGCGGGAGGAATTCGTCGGTGAGATACATCGGGTGGATGACGGCAGCGGTGTCGTTGCTGATCTTGGCGCTTGTCGGCCCTGCTTCCGCGAGGTTGGGAATGGCGCCCCTGACAGCCCCCTCGGCAGCCCAGGATGACGCCGTCATCCAGGTTCGCGGCGGTCATGGACATGGACATGGGCACGGCTGGGGCCATCGCGGACGCGGCCATCACTACGGCTGGGGCCGCGGTCGCCACTACGGCTGGTACCGCGGCCACCACTATGGCTGGCGGCATCATCACCGGTACTGGCGCTGACGATCCGGCAACGAACGGGAAGGCTGCCAATCGAATTGGCGGCCTTTCTTGATGGACTGCCGCCGTCCGGGAGGCTATCGCCGTCCGGGATCATTGGGGCGATACCGAAGGCATTATCGCCATGAAATGGATGCTTGTGGTCCTGGTCGGCGGCATGACGCCCGTGAACACGGATTTGGTGTTCGAGAAGTTCGCCGATTGCATGTCGGCCGAAGAACAGATGCGCAAGCACTACACCGATGCATTCGAGGCGTGGGATCGCTGGGCGGCGGAGAACATCCCCAAGCGGCGCGACTATTCCAAGGCCCGTGACCTGCAGGCGAGACGGCTCCTCGCCAACGCCGGAACGTGCATTCCGCACGGCGCCGGAGATCAGCAGCCGATTTCCAGTCCGCCCTCGTCGACCAGTTCGCCGCAGCCGCAACCCGGCGCGTCGCCGTCACCGCAGCCCGGTCCACGCGGCTAGATCCGCGTTGAGCTAGATCAATGCCGGCCCTGCGGTCCGGCCGGACCTTCCATCCGCGCATCGATGGGAAGGGCGGCCAGCATGCAAACTCTGCTCAGGGAAATCCGCGACACCCCCCTGCTCTGGATGCTGGTCTTCGTGCCCGTCGTGCTGGTGGCCGAGACAGCCGCCCCGCACTCCCACACCTTGCTGTTCGTGCTGGCCGTGCTGGCGATCGTGCCGCTGGCGGCCCTGCTCAGCCACGCCACCGAGGCGGTTGCCGCCAGGACCGGCGATGCCGTGGGCGGACTGCTCAACGCGACGCTCGGCAACCTGACGGAGCTGATCATCGCCATCACGGCGCTGCGCGCGGGCCAGTACATGCTGGTGAAGGCCTCGATCGCCGGCGCGATCGTCACCAACGCCATGTTCATGCTCGGCGCCTGCTTGCTGCTCGGCGGCCTGCGCTACCACGTGCAGGAGTATAACCGCGCCGGCGCGCGGCTTTCCTCCGGCTTGCTGCTGATGGCAACCGTCGCCCTGCTCGCACCGTCGGCAGTCGCCGACCTCGATCACCTGCCGAAGGACAGCGGGGTCATTCACACGCTCAGCATCGGCATCTCGGTGCTGCTGATCGCCGCCTACGCGCTCGGCCTGCTGTTCTCGCTCAAGACCCACAAGGAATTGTTTGCGGGCGTAGAGCATGGCGACGAAAAGGAGGCGCACTGGCCGATCGGGCTGGCGGTCGGCACGCTCCTGGTCGTGACCGTGCTGGTCGCGCTGGTCAGCGAGATTTTTGTGGAATCCGTGCAGAAGGCCGCGGAAACCTTCGGGATGAGCCCGGCCTTCGTCGGCTTCATCATCGTCTCGCTGGTCGGCGCCGCCGCCGAATTCGCGGTCGCCTTTGCCGCGGCGCGCAAGGACCGGCTCGACATGAGCGTCAGCATTGCGCTCGGCAGCGCCTCGCAGATCGCGCTGTTCGTGGCGCCGGCGCTGGTGCTGCTCAGCTACCTCGTGGGGCCGACGCCGATGGACCTGCAGTTCTGGCCAGGCGCCGTCACCATGGTGATGATCGCAACCGTGACGGCGAGTTTCGTCACCGGCAGCGGACGCTCGGCCTGGTTCGTCGGCGCGCTGCTGATCTTCATCTACGCGGTGTTTGCACTGACGCTGTATGTCGTCCCGCCGGCGGGTCAGGGATGAAGCGCGTCGCCCGCCGGTGCGGGTGGGTTCGCACGCAGGTTCACGGAGACCTATTGTGGCGCGCGTCCAGCGTGATGATGCACCAGAACCCATTGTTCACCGCGCTTTTCATAGACGTTGGTCGTGGGCGCGAGGAACTCGACGACTTCTCCGCTCGAACGCTTGCCGCGAAATGTCTCGGTGCCGGTGACCAGCGCCATGTTTCCGGTAATGCGAATGTGCGGGTTTTTCATCTCAACCGATATCTCAGGGAAATTTCCGAAGGCGCCTTCCCAGCTCCGACGGACGGCGCTCCAGCCGACGATGGTGGCCTTGCTCGACGGGTGAAAAGCGCTGACGCGGTCATCTTGAGCCCAGATGACGTCGAGCGCAGCAAGGTCGCGTTTCGACAGGGCAGCGTCGAAGGCCGAGTTGGCGGTCATGAGCTTGGCGACATCCGGGTTGTCGGCGCTGAAAGCTTGCGCGGTCAACAAGAGCATCGCCCCGGAAAAACCGAGGCAACAGGCACGATGTAGCAGCATGAGGCTCTCCCTTTTCGATTGGTCTTTCAAAGGTTGCGTTGCAAGGGTAGGCTGGGAACAAAGAGCAGGTGCCTGAGCTAAAGTCCTGAAAGGCATGCTGAAAAACCATGAAAAGGTCTGAAAGCCGAGATGAACGGGCGCGGCCCGCGCCTGGTGTTCTGCGGCCGATGCGCTTTGGGCCATTCATCCTCGACGCCGGACGCCGGACGTTGACACGCGATGGGCGGCGGATCGCCCTTCGTCCGAAGAGCTTTGACGTCCTGTGCCAGCTGATTGCTGCCGCCGGTGAGCCTGTGTCCAGAGACGAATTTGCGCAGGCTGTCTGGCAGGGCATCACAGTTACCGACGAATCGCTGAGCCGATGCGTCAGCGACATCCGCCAGGCACTCGACGATGAGGCTCAGGACATTATCAAGACGCTGCCCCGCCGCGGCTATGTGCTTGCCGTGCCTGTAAGTGAAGCTGCCGAGACGATCGTCGCCAAGGTCGCGGCGGAGAAGAGGCCTCCATGGATCATTGGGCGCGGACGCCCTGCCCTGCTGGCACTGGTTGGCGGAGTGCTGGCATGCCTGCTGCTCGTTGGTATTGGCGTTTGGCAGAAGATGGCAAGCGGGGACGCACAGCAGGAACGTCCGTCGATCGCGGTTCTGCCCTTTACCAACGTCGCAGGCGACAAGGAGCAAGACTATTTCAGCGACGGGCTTACCGAAGACATTGCGGTTCGCTTATCCAAGTTTTCCGAACTCTTTGTCATCGCGAACGAATCTGCGTCCTCTTTCAAGGGCACGACGGATCTGCGTGGGACAGCGCGGCGGTTGGGCGTGCGCTACCTTCTCCTTGGGGCGGTGCGGCGCGACCAGGGACAATTGCGGGTGTCGGCTCGTTTGGTGGAAGCCGAGACCGGTGTGCAACGGTGGGCCGACCTTTATGAACGCCCGCCTGCTGACGTCGTAGCCCTGCAGGATGACCTGGCCCGCCGCATTGTCGGTGTTCTGCTCTCCCGGATCACGCAGGTTGAACTTGAACGCGCCGAACGGAAGGGACCGCGGTCTCTCGGAGCCTACGATTTCTTTCTGCGCGGCCGCGCCCTGCTCGCCAGCGTTGATTCCAGCCCGACGGCAGCAGAGTACGGCCGACGCGTGCTGAGCGCCAGACGAGCCCTCAACGAGGCTGTGCGGCTCGACCCAGGCTACGCGCCAACTCTCACGGCGCTTTCCGAAACCTACAACCGCGCATGGCTTGTCTCCAACAATGAGGCGGAGCTTGCCGATGAGTTTCAAAGTCCGGTCGCGAGCGACGAGGCTCTGGCCCTGGCGGAGCGTGCGATCACGGCCGACCCGACGCTTCCGGAGGCGCATTCGCAGCTCGCCTGGGTTCTCCACTGGAGACAGCGGCGGCTTGACGCACTGAGCGCCTTTCGGCGCGCGGCTGACCTTAACCCCAATATGGCGGATGGTCGCTACGCGCTCGCGCTTGCTCACGCCGGCCGCTCGGAGGAGAGCATCGCGATGCTAGGGCAGATATTTCGTCTCGATCCGCTGCATCGACCGATCTACTACAGTTATCTCGCCAATTCCTATTATCTCGCCGGCCGCTACCAGGAGTCGCTGGAGGCAAGCCGCACCGCCGTGGATCGCCTGCCGGCAGTCTATCAGGCACGTGTGTGGCACGCCGCAGCGGCAGCGCGGCTTGACCTTGAGGACGAGGCGAAGGCGGCTGCCTCCGCGACCTTGAGGCTTCGGCCCAACTTTACGATCTCGCGATTTCTTGCGTCGATCGCGCTTGCGCAGCCAGATGACGAGGCTCGTTTGCGCGAGGGACTTCGCAAGGCTGGTCTTCCCGAATAGCCTTCGCCTATTAACGAGCTGAAATCGGACGCCGGATGGCGCCCCTTACAATGGCCTGATCTGAACCTTGCGGAACTTGATCGTTCCCGCGCCGTGTTGCAGGGCGATCGCGCCTTCATCGAACATGCCGTTCTTCAGTTCAGCCGTCTTCTCTCCGTTGAGCACCACCGTGATGTCGCGCCCCTTCGCCGTGATCTCGAACGTATTCCACTTGCCGCCGGCCTTCGGCATTGTTTTGATCTCGACGTAGCGGGTGATGGCGCCAGTGCCGTAACTCGGATCGGGGCGCTGGTCGAAGATATTGGCTTCATAGCAGGTACGGTCGGTGATCTTCGTGGCATCGAGGCAGCGGAAGTAAATGCCGCTGTTTGCATCGTCACTCGGCCAGAATTCGACGCGCAGCACGAAGTCCTTGTACGGCTTCTTGCTGACGAGATAGCCGGCGTCCTTGCCGTCCATCTTGTCGGCAATCACCACCTCGTCCGCCAGATGCCAATTGGATTTGCCGACCTGATCCCATTGTTCGAGGTTTTTGCCGTCGAACAGCGTGATCCAGCCCGCCTCCTCGGCTTTGGTCTGCGGCAGCACGGCGAAACCCGAGGCGACGAGGACAAGAGCACATAGCAATGAACGCTGCAGCAGCATTGGCATGATCGACTCCTCCCTGGATTCCGCCGATTTGCTGGCGGTCGCCCGATGATAGGATCCTGCGTATACTCTGGCTAGGCTCCGGATGCTCGGCTGAATAGCGACCACCCGCAAGCCTCGACACAAGGAAGCGGTAAGGCGGCCTCAGAGACCGCCTTTTTTGATCGGCACGACGTCACGGGATTGCGGGCGCCCTTAATCCTCGTTCGCCTTGAACCGCCCCAGCCCCTTCAGCACGAACGGTGCCACGAGCGCGATCAGCGCGATGCCGAGCAATGTCGCCGACATCGGGCTTTGCAGCAGCACCATCGGATCGCCGAGGCTGATCGCCAGCGCGCGGCGAAGTTGGCTTTCGGCGATCGGGCCGAGGATCAGTCCGATGACCACGGGGGCGATCGGGAAATCGAACCGGCGCATCAGAAAACCCATCACGCCGAAGCCGGCCAGCATCGACAGCTCGACCACCGACGGCTTTGCGGCGATGGTGCCCATGGTCGCGAACACCAGAATGCCGGCATAGAGCCAGGGCTGCGGGATCGCGAGCAGCCGCACCCACAATCCGACCAGCGGCAAATTGAGCACCAGCAGCATGCCGTTGGCGATGAACAGGCTGGCGATCAGGCCCCACACCAGGTCGGGCCGCTCGGCGAACAGCAGCGGCCCGGGGTTAAGGCCGTATTGCTGGAAGCCTGCCAGCATCATCGCGGCGGTCGCCGAGGTCGGCAGCCCGAGCGTCAAGAGCGGCACCAGCGTGCCGGCGGCCGACGCGTTGTTGGCGGCCTCAGGCCCCGCGACGCCTTCGATCGCGCCCTTGCCGAATTCCTCGGGATGTTTTGTCAATCGCCGCTCGGTCGAATACGAAAGGAAAGTCGGGATCTCGGCGCCGCCTGCGGGCAGCGCGCCGATCGGGAAGCCGAACAGCGTGCCGCGCAACCACGGCTTCCAGGACCGCTTCCAGTCCTCCCTCGTCATCCATAGCGAGCCGCGCACCGGCTCGAGCTTCTCCTCGGCGTGATGGCGGCGCGAGGCGACATAGAGCGCCTCCCCGACCGCAAACAGGCCGACCGCGAGCGTGGTCACCTCGACGCCGTCGAGCAGCTCGGGAATGCCGAACGCCAGCCGCGCCTGCCCCGTCAGCTTGTCGATGCCGATCAGCCCGAGCGTCAGCCCGATGAACAGGCTGGTCAGGCCGCGGACCGGCGAGTCGCCGAAGGTGGCGGACACCGTGATGAAGGCAACGCACATCAGCGCAAAATAGTCTTCGGGGCCAAAGCGCACCGCAAAATCCACCAGCCATGGCGCGAGGAACGCGAGCCCGATGGTGGCGATGGTGCCGGCGACGAACGAGCCGATCGCCGAGGTCGCCAGCGCCGGCCCGCCGCGGCCGGCCTTGGCCAT
Source organism: Bradyrhizobium sp. CCBAU 51753 (assembly GCF_015291565.1). NCBI lineage: Bacteria > Pseudomonadati > Pseudomonadota > Alphaproteobacteria > Hyphomicrobiales > Nitrobacteraceae > Bradyrhizobium > Bradyrhizobium sp. CCBAU 51753. The sequence continues at coordinate 5,198,036 of NZ_CP030037.1, forward strand.
CTTGTTGCCCTCGAGCGCGGTCGCCATCGAGGCGCTCTCGCCCGGCGTGTTGATCAGGATCGCGGTGGTCGATCCGCCATACATGCCGCCGTAATAGATGCCGGCGAACATGATCAGCGAGCCGCCGGGATCGAGCTTGTAGGTCACCGGCAGCAGCAGCGCGACGGTCAGCGCCGGGCCGATGCCGGGCAGCACGCCGACCGCGGTGCCGAGGAACACGCCGATCAGGGCATACAGCAGATTCATCGGCTGGAGGGCGACCGCCATGCCATGCGCCAACGCGGCAAAAGTATCGATCACAGCAGTCGCTCCAGGGGCCCGGCGGGAAGGCTCAGCGTCAACAGCTTGTCGAACGCGAGATAGATCAGGGTGGTCAGCACGAGCGCAATCGCGCTGTCGGCCACGACGGCGCGGCGGCCGAACGCCGCCGATGTGGTGACGAACAGCGCCGAGGTGGCGAGGATGAAGCCGCCGCCGAAGCCGATGATGCCGATCAAGAGCGCCAGGCCAACGATGATCAGCCACACCGGTTTGGGGTCCATGCTCTCGCGCGGCGGCAGGTTGCCGCGCAGCGCGTCGATCAGATTGCCGATCGCGAGCAGCACGAGGCCGCTGGCGACGACGACCGGCATCGCCTCTGGCCCCATCCCGTACATCGAGGTGGCCGGCAGCTTGTTCGCGTCCCACACCAGCACCGCGGCGAGCGCGGCGAGCGCCGCCGCGATGACGAGGCCGGCGCGATCGACCCGCCGCCCCGCCCCGCCCGGATGATCGCCGGGAGCCCCCTCCGCGCTCATGACTTGACGAGGCCGACCGACTTCAGCACGTCGGTGACGCGAACGATCTCCTTCTTCAGGAAATCGGCGAACGCATCGCCGCCGAGATAGGCATCATCCCAGCCCTTCTGCTTGAGGATCTCCTTCCAGGCGTCGGATTTGGCCATTTTCTCCACGGCATCGCTCAGCGTCTTGCGCTGCTCCGGCGTGATGCCGGGCGGTGCGACCACCGAGCGCCAGTTCGCCAGCACGAGATCGATGCCCTGCTCCTTAAAGGTCGGAATGTCGGAGCCCGGCAGGCGCTTCTCCGAGGTCACGCCGAGCGCGCGCAGCTTGCCGGCCTTGATCTGGCCCTCGTATTCGCTGAGGCCCGAGATGCCCGCGGTGACCTTGCCGCCGAGAATCGCGGCCAATGACTCGCCGCCGCCCGAGAACGGAATGTAGTTGATCTTCTTGGCGTCGGCGCCGACCGTGCCGGCGAACAGCGCCGCCATCACGTGGTCGACACCGCCGGCGGAGCCGCCGGCAAAGGTCACCTTGGCGATGTCGGCCTTGAGCGCGGCGGCGAGATCCTGCGCGGTCTTGAGCGGCGAATTCGCCGGCACCACGATGACCTGGATCTCCTCGGTGAGGCGCGCGATCGGCGTCACCTGCTCGAGCGTCACCGGCGACTTGTTCATGGCGAGCGCGCCGACCATGACGAAGCCGTTCACCATCATCTGGTTACCGTCGCCCTTGGCACCATTGACGAACTGCGCGATGCCGACGCTGCCGCCGGCGCCGGCGACATTGGTGACCTGGACGCTGCGCGCGACGCCGGAGGCGACCAGCGCCTGCTGCATCGCACGCGCGGTCTGATCCCATCCGCCGCCGGGCGCTGCCGGCGCCATGATCTTCAGTTCGAGCTGCTGGGCCGGCGCCGGACCGCTCGCCCCGAGCAACAGCGCGACGACCGCGCCGAACAGGCGCATGTGGGACGAGATCATGGGGCTTCCTCCTGATTTACGAAGCGGCCGGTGGATCATTGGCCGCAGCCTTCTTGCGTGGTCGCAGCGTCAACCGGAAGCGGCACCCTGCTGGAGGAATCGCTTGCCGAGGTCGCGTTGGAGTCTCCTAGCGACCATTCGCCACAGCCTTCGGCAAGTCAGCGGCCCGACAAGGTGGTGCTGCAAATCGTCGCACCCACCACGAGGGCTTTCCGCTTGCATTCGTCCGGGGCGCCCCGGCTGGCCAGACCCACTCGCGTCAGCATCACGCGCGCGGCTCGGTCAGCGAGACGCCGCCGTCGGCACGCCCGTCGTGCCCCCGCGATACTCGGCCCACGCCTGCCGCAGGATCTGGATCGATGAGGTGAGGAAGATGCCCGCCATCACCGCGGCCACCGCGAGATCAGGCCACGCCGTGGCCGTTCCCCAGACGCCGAGGGCGGCAATCATCACGATGATGTTTCCGATCGCGTCGTTGCGCGAACAGAGCCAGACCGAGCGGACATTGGCGTCGCCGTCCTTGTAGGACAGCAGAAGCAGCACCGAGGTCAGGTTGGCCGCCAGCGCCAGCATGCCGACCGCCCCCATCACCTCGGCCTTGGGAACGCCAAGAACGAGCGTCTGGTAGACGGTCGAGCCGAACACCCACAACGCCATCAGGCTGAGCGACACGCCCTTCAGGAGCGCCGCGGACGCGCGCGTCCGCAGGCTGGCGCCGATCACCGCAAGGCTCAGTCCATAGGTGACGGTATCGGCGAGGAAGTCGAGCGCGTCGGCTTTGAGCGCCTGCGAGCCGACCAACTGCCCCGCGATCATCTCCACCAGAAACATTGCGCCGTTGATGCCGATGACCGTCCACAGCACGCGCTTGTAGCTGGCATCAAGACCGTCGAAAGCCGGAACGCCACCTTCGCAGCAGCACGAAACGTCGGCGAGACAAGCCGGAGACCCTGCCTTGGCTTTCGGGGGCAGCACAAGTGCGGGAGGAGCGCAGCACTCGGTCGCTTCTTGCTGGCAGCAACGGTCGCTCATGAGTCTCTCTTCCACCCGCAATATCGACCCGCGGCCAGAGTAGATCAAGACCTTCAAAAAGTAGCATCACCAACGCAACAGCCGCGGACCGAGCACAGGCCAAAGGCCTGCATTAGAAGTCTCGCGACGGCGGAACAGGCGATTTCGGGCCGCCGGAATAGCGCCAGGCATTGCCATCCTCGGCAAGCGCGGCGACAGGCTCGGCCGCCCGGCCAATCGCGGCGAACGCGTCACGCCCTGTATGTCGCGCAGCGATCGAGCGGTAAGCGGGATCCACTTCGTTCGACCAATTGCGCTTGGCGGAGTTCGTCGCTCCGGCATTCGCGCTTGCGGACGTCGCTACCACCAGCGATGTCAGAAGTGAGAGCGCGAAAATGGGTTTGGTGAACTTCGTCAGCATCGTCTGCTCCGTTTTTCGTTGAAGGGCGCTCCATGCGCGCTCCTGCAAGGGAATTCGGAGCTTTTCTCCACTGGGTTACACGCTCACGCTGAGGTGAAGATGCACGCGCGGAGTTGAAAGGTGGGTTTACCATCAGGCGTCGCCGTCCGCGCGAATGAGAGATGCCAGCGCCTTCAGGCCGCGATGAACGCTGATTTTCACATTGGACTCCGACATGCCATAGCGTACCGCAGTCTCCGCAACGCTCTTTCCATCCAGCTTGACCGCCTCGATCGCCCGGCGCGTCTTTCGCGGTAGCCGACCGAGCAGCTTTGCCATGTCATGCGTGCTCTCTGTCGAGGCGTGATCGTCCGCCGCCATCAGTTCGTGATGGTCGTCGATCGGCACGTTCATCAGCGCTTCCCTGTTGGTGCGGAGGTAATCGATCAGCTTGTAGCGTGCGATCGCGTGGAGCCAGGGCGTGAACAGCGCCTCGGGATCGTAGGTGTGGCGCTTCAGATGGATCGCCAGCAAGGCTTCCTGGACCAGGTCTTCCGCCTCTTCCGCGCTGCGTCCGAATCCCATCAGTCTGCGCTTGTAGTAGCCGCGAAGACGCGGCGCGAGCCTCGCAAGCAGCACGCCGTGGCTTTCCGCTTCGCCACGCTGGCTCGCCAGCATCAGCGTCTTGAGCTCGTTTTCATTGGTGGTCATGTTGGCTGGCCATCGCAGTCCGGCACGCCTACGCCGTACGCTCGAGCACGCGAGCGCGTGTCTGCGTATCCTCGACGCCGGTCGTCGGCTGTTGATTGCCGCTGCTGGCGGTGGGCGGCAGCCCAAAGCCCTTCACGATGGCGAAGATCGCGGGGATCACGATCAGGGTCAGCAAGGTCGAGGAGATCATGCCGCCGATCATCGGCACCGCGATCCGTTGCATGATCTCGGACCCGGTGCCGGTGCTCCACATGATCGGCAGCAGCCCGGCCATGATGGCGACCACCGTCATCATCTTCGGCCGGACGCGCTCGACCGCGCCCTCGATGATCGCGCCATGGAGATCGTCGCGATCCAGCGCACCTCCCGCCGCGGCGCGGCGCTTGACCGCCTCCGCCAGCGCCTGGTTGAGATAGATCAGCATCACCACGCCGGTCTCGGCGGCGACGCCGGCGAGCGCGATGAAGCCGACGGCGACCGCGACCGACATGTTGAAGCCGAGCGCCCACATCAGCCAGAGGCCGCCGACCAGCGCGAACGGCAGCGACAGCATCACGATCATGGTCTCGGCGACCGAGCGGAAGTTCAGGTAGAGCAGCACGAAGATGATCGCCAGCGTCACCGGCACCACGATCTTGAGCCGCGCCGCGGCACGTTCCAGATATTCGTACTGCCCGCTCCAGACCACGTAGCTGCCCGGCGGAAACTGGACGCTCGCTTGCACGGCGCGCTGCGCGTCCGCGACATAGCCGCCGAGATCGCGGTCGCGGATGTCGACATAGATGTAGGTTGCGAGCTGCCCGTTCTCGGTCCGGATCGAGGTCGGCCCGCGCGCCGGCACGACGTCGGCGACCTCGCCGAGCGGTACCGCGCCGCCCGCCGGCATCGGCACCAGGATGTCGCTCGCGATCGCCTGCGGATTGTCGCGGAGATCGCGCGGGTAGCGCATGTTGACCGTGAAGCGCCGCCGTCCCTCCACGGTCGTGGTGACGCTCTGGCCGCCGAGCGCCGATGCGATGGTGTCCTGCACGTCCTGCACCATGATGCCGTAGCGCGACAGCGCCGCGCGGTTCGGCGTGATCTCGAGGTAGTAGCCGCCTAGGCCGCGTTCGGCGTAGGCCGACGAGGTCCCGGGCACCGCTTTCAGGACCTGCTCGATCTGCTTCGCGAGCTTGTCGATCCCGGCGAGGTCCGGCCCGATCACCTTGACGCCGACGGGGGTGCGGATGCCGGTCGACAGCATGTCGATGCGCGCCCTGATCGGCATTGTCCAGGCGTTGGACACGCCGGGAAACTGCAGTGCCTTGTCCATTTCGGCGATCAGGCTGTCGATGGTCACGCCGGTCCGCCACTGCGGCTTCGGCTTGAGGTTGACGACCGTCTCGAACATCTCCGAGGGCGCCGGATCGGTCGCGGTCGCGGCGCGGCCGGCCTTGCCGTAGACCGAGGCGACCTCCGGAAAGCTCATGATGATGCGGTCCTGGGTCTGCATCAATTCGGCGGCCTTCGTCACCGAAATTCCCGGCAATGTCGTCGGCATGTAGAGCAGCGTGCCTTCATTCAGGTTCGGCATGAACTCGGTTCCGAGCTGGCGCGCCGGCCAGATCGAGACTGCGAGGACTGCGAGCGCCAGCACGATCACCAGCGCCTTGGCGCGCAACACGCCCTTGATCACTGGGCGGTAGACCCAGATCAGGAAGCGGTTGATCGGATTCTTGTGCTCGGGGACGATCTTGCCGCGGACGAAGATCACCATCAGCGCCGGCACCAGCGTCACCGACAGCAGCGCCGCTGCCGCCATCGCAAAGGTTTTTGTGAACGCGAGCGGCGAGAACAGCCGCCCCTCCTGGGATTCCAGCGTGAAGATCGGCATGAACGACACGGTGATGATCAAGAGGCTGAAGAACAGCGCCGGGCCGACCTCGGCCGCCGCCTCGATCAGGATCGCGACCCGCGGCCGGCCGGGCTCGGCGCGCTCCAGATGCTTGTGCGCATTCTCGATCATCACGATCGCGGCGTCGATCATGGCGCCGATCGCGATCGCGATGCCGCCGAGACTCATGATGTTGGAGCCGATCCCGAAAAACTTCATGGCGCCGAACGCCATCAAGACGCCGACCGGCAGCATCAGGATCGCAACCAGCGCGCTGCGGACGTGCAGCAGGAACACGATGCACACCAGCGCGACGACGATGCTTTCCTCGGTCAGGGTGCGCTTCAGCGTATCGATCGCCGCGTGGATCAGGTTCGAGCGGTCGTAGACCGGCACGATCTCGACCGACTGCGGCAGGCTGCTCGCGATCTCCTTGAACCGCTTCTTGACGTTGTCGATCACGTCGAGGGCGTTCATGCCGAAGCGCTGCAGCACGATGCCGCTGGCCACCTCGCCTTCGCCGTTCAGCTCGGCGATGCCGCGCCGCTCGTCCGGCCCGAGCTCGACGCGCGCGACGTCGCGCAGCAGCACCGGCGTGCCGTTGTCGGTCTTCAGCACGATATTGCCGAGATCGTTGATGCTCTTCAGGTAGCCCTTGCCGCGGATCACATATTCGAACTCGGACAGTTCGACGGTGCGGCCGCCGACATCGGCGTTGCTGGCGCGGATCGCCTCGCGCATCTTCTGCATGGTGATGCCGCGATCGCGCATCCGCTGCGGATCGAGGATGACATTGTACTGCTTGACGAAGCCGCCGACGCTGGCGACCTCGGCGACGCCCTCGGCCTTGGCGAGCGCAAACTTCAAATTCCAGTCCTGGATGGTTCGGGTGTCGGCGAGGTTCAATTGCTTCGACATCACCGCGTATTGGTAGACCCAGCCGACGCCGGTCGCGTCCGGACCGATGGTCGGCGTCACGCCGGCCGGCAATCGCGACGCCGCGCCGTTGAGGAATTCCAGCACGCGCGAACGCGCCCAGTAGATGTCGGTGCCGTCCTCGAAGATCACATAGACGAAGGAGACGCCGAAGAACGAGAAGCCGCGCACCACCTTCGATCGCGGCACCGTCAGCATCGCCGTGGTCAGGGGATAGGTGACCTGATCCTCGATCACCTGCGGCGCCTGGCCGGCGTACTCGGTGTAGACGATCACCTGGGTGTCGGAGAGATCGGGAATCGCGTCCAGCGGCAGACGGAGCAGCGCGTAGAAGCCGGCCGCCGCCGCAAAGCCGGTGCCGAACAGCACCAGCAGCAGGTTGCGCGCCGACCAGGCGATGATCCGGGCGATCATGGCTTGGCCTCCATGGTCGCGTCGCCGGAGAGGTCGGCACCGCGGGCGCCGGCAGGCTCGGCAAATCCCTTCAGCGCCGCCTTGAGGTTGCTTTCGGCGTCGATCAGGAAGTTGGCCGATGTCACGACCGCTTCGCCGCCGGCGAGGCCATCGCGGATTTCGACATAGCCCTCGCCGCGCCGCCCGAGCTTGACCTCGCGCGGCTCGAACCGGCCACGGCCCTTGTCGATCAGCACGGTCTGCCGGCTGCCGGTGTCGAGCACCGCGCTTTCTGCGACCGCAACCACCGGCTCGCGGCTGCCGGTGTCGATTTCGGCATCGACATACATGTCGGGGAGCAGCGCGAGATCGGCGTTCGCGAGTTCGATCCTGATCCGCGCGGTGCGGGTCTCCCGGTTCAGCTGCGGATAGATCACGCCGATGCGGCCTTCGAACGCGCGGCCGGGATAGCTGCGCGCACGCACCGTGACCGGCTGCCCGACCGCAATCGTCCCCAGATCGCGCTCGGCGACGTCGATCACGGCCCACACCAGCGAGACGTCGGCAACGCGGAACAGCACGTCGCCGGACTGCGCGCGCATGCCCTCGATCGCGTTGCGCTGAAGCACTATGCCGTCCCGCGGCGACGACCACTGGATCGCGATCGGCACGGTTCGGCTCTTCTCCATTTCGGCGATCACCGGCTCGGGCACGTCGAGGTTCATCAGGCGCTGCCGCGAGCCGCGTCCGTAAGGCTCCAGCCCGGCGGTGGCTTTCGACGTGATGGTCGCCAGATATTCGGCCGCGGCGGACGACACCGCCGGGCTGTAGATCTCCATCAGCGGCTGGCCTTTGCTCACCCGGCTGCCGGTGGTGACGTCGGCCACCTTCTGCACATAGCTTTCGGCGCGCATCGCGATCACCGACACCCGCCGTTCGTCGAGCTGGATCGTGCCGGGCGCGCGGACCAGCGTCCGGATGCGACGACGCTCCGCCGGCTCCGATGTCACGCCGGTGCGCTGGACCTTGCCGGGCGACAGCGTGATCGAGCCGTCGTCACTGTCATCGCCGTCATAGACCGCGATGTAGTCCATCCCCATGGAGTCCTTCTTCGGCACCGGCGAAGTGTCAGGAAGCCCCATCGGGTTGCGGTAGTATTTGATCTTGCGATCGGCTTTGGGAGCCGCCGCCTGCATCTCCACAGCCGGCTCGGGCGCGTCGAAGCTGACATCGGCGCCGGCGGGCACCGGCCGATAGTCGCGGCCGTCGGGCGTCTGCTTCGGCGTCAGCGAATAGAGCGGCTTGCCGTCCGGATCGCGGAAATAGATCGGCGCGCCGGTCTCCGCCGCCTGCGCGGTGGAGGCTGCGACATTTGCAATCGAACGCGTCGGCAGGCCGCGGCCGACAATTGCGACGCCCGCCGCTGCGACAATCGCAGCGGCGGCGCCGGCCTGGCCGAGACGGTTCATTTCCCGGCCGTGACGACGAGCTTGTTGTCGACCGTGCCGGTCTCGCCCTGCACCTTGGCGCCAAGCGAGAGCTGCCAGCGGCCCGCCATGCTGAAGGTGGCCTTGAAGCGGTAGGTCCCCGGCTCGGTGCCCGGCATCGGCGTCACCTTGGTCACCATCTCCTGCATGCCGTCGGGCGCCATATCGAGCCGTGTCGCGAAGATCACGGCGTCCGGGACCGGCTTTCCGGTGGTCTTGTCGACCAGCCGCACCGTGACGATGCGGTCGGCCCCGACCTGGACAGTCGGCTGCGTCAGCTGGAATTCGTAGTTCTTGATCTCGGCACGTGCCGGCAGGCTCGCCAGGGCAACGCCGAGCAGCGCGGCCACGGTGGCGCGCGCCAGGTTGGACGTCTTCATTGCTATCCTCGATAGGTCTGATTGGCCGCGTCAGCGGCTTGCAACGGCGCGCACGCCGTCCGGCGCACGCGTCAGCGATCAGGCGCTTGCGCGCCCCTCAGACCTCGGTTCGAGGCGGATGGTCGGGAGGTTTGGCGCCGAGGCCGTCGCGCCGGTGATCATCATGCGCGGCGAACCGGCTCTTCAGCGGATGGCGCTCGATCAGTGAGGCTACCCCCGCAGGGACCGACAGCGGGACGCTCAGCATGCACAGCGCGACGAACGGACAGTCGTCGCAGGCCTTGTTCTTGCTCTGGTCCGGACAGCACGGCATGTCGTCGGACATCGCCTGCATGTCGTCAGACATCGCCGGCATCGCCCCCATTGCGGCATCCGGCGCCATCCTGGCAAACGCCGGCGCCACGGGCGCGAGCAAGAGCCCGGCCGCGACGAACAGCAAAATCCAGAGATTGGCCAGCCGCCTGAGGTGCATGGTTCCTTGTCGCACGTCATGTGGCCTGGCGCAAAGCCGCCCGAAATCACGATTTCGCCACCTGGAATGGTCCCGGGGGATCGCCGGGCCGCCCGATGTTGCGAGAATACGAACGCCTATCCTCACACCGTCATCCTGAGGTGCGAGCCTTGCGGCGCAATTGCGCCCGTAAGGCGAGCCTCGAAGGATGAATCGGCCCCGCTGGTGGCCGTCCATCCTTCGAGGCTCGCCAAGAGGCTCGCACCTCAGGATGACGGGTCTCAAAGGCTCTGTTTGAAAAGTGAATCGAATTCTCCGTCATCGCGAGCGAAGCGAAGCAATCCATCGCGTCGCATATGCCGAACGATGGATTGCTTCGTCGCTTTCGCGCCTCGCAATGACGGGGAAGCAGCGGTGCGGCGCCCTACAGCCCGGTATACCCGGCCTTCACATGGTCGGTGCTGCCGTCGAGTTGGCGCAGATAGGTCAGGCCGCACACGGTCAGCCGGTGCGTGTCGGTCTCGCCGGCCTCGACCAGCGTCCGCACATATTCCGTCACCTTGGCGCGCGCCTCGTCGCTGGCGGCAGCCGTGCGGTTGAGCAGCAGATCATACGTCTGCATGATGCGATCGATAGCGGCTTCCATGACGTCTCCGGGGGAACTGACGCTCAGGCGACGACCAGCGTCTCGGCCTCGAACTTCGCGATCGCCTTGTTGGCGAGGCGGAGCCGGTTCATCTCGCCGTGCTGGAACATCTTGACGATGATGCCGAGCAGGCGCTCGTTGGTGGCGAAGGTGTCGGGTATCGCACCGGATTTGCGGAGGTAATTCGAGGCGATCGCGTAGGCATCGCCCACCACCTCGACATTCACCACCTCGATCCCGCGCTCCAGCAACATATCCTGCGTCTCCATCAGAGCGTTTTCCAGCGAATTGATTCGCGTGAAGAAAACGCGTCCAAACAAGAACAGAAGAGCATGATGCGAACCCATCATGCTCGACCGGGAGATAAGCCGCCGGGAGCCCCTTGGTTCCTGCGCGAGAGTATTTTTTTCGCAGGCGCAGCATGACAAAGCGCACCGGCCGGGCATGGCCGATGCGCTGTCTGGAGATTGGCTGCCGGTCTTCTGGTCGGCCGGCTTGGGCCATCAGGCGAAGAAAGTCGGGTTTCAGAGGCGATACAGGATCTGGTCGGTCCAGAACCGCTCGAGGCGGTGCAGCGACTTGTTGAGGCTGGCGAACTCCTCGTTCGAGATGCCGCCGACCTGCTCGACCGTCTTGACGTGCTTCTGATAGAGCGCGTCGACGATGCGGCGGACTTCCTGGCCCTGCGCGGTCAAACGGATGCGGACCGAGCGGCGATCGACGCGCGAGCGCTGGTGATCGAGGAAGCCGAGCTCGACGAGCTTCTTCAGATTGTAGGAGACGTTGGAGCCGAGATAGTAGCCGCGGGTGCGCAGCTCGCCGGCGGTCAGCTCCTTGTCGCCGATGTTGTACAGCAGCAGTGCCTGCACCGAGTTGATGTCGGCGCGGCCGCGGCGGTCGAATTCGTCCTTGATGACGTCGAGCAGCCGGCGATGCAGCCGCTCCACCAAAGTCAGTGCTTCCAGATAGAGCGGCTGCACCGGCGATTGACCGGCAGCGCGATCAGCGGCATCCACCGCCGTTGTCGCAACGGCTTTCATCATGACACTTCCCCTGTTTGTCGTTTTTATCGACTTTATTCGACGAAACTTGTGTCCCGCCTGATAGCTGCAACTTAAGGGGGCCGTTTGAAGATCCGCTTAAATAAGACAATAAAGAGATCATGAATTTAAGACAGTGAATCGCGGATTAAGCCCATGGATCAAGGGCTTCTCGCAACATTTCATTGACGGTGGCAGGCCCTTTGTTCACGCTTCGTCTGCCCTCATGTCACATTCGGATACAGCATCGTTTGAATTCGAAACGCTGGGGTAACGGGTGTGAGGGAACCCTTTACGGTGACCGGCGGGTTACCGGAAAATTCTTCGAAAATTTTTTCGGGTCGTGCCGTGGCGCCCTGCGCGCGGGCGGCGTCCGGAACTGGCCTCCCCGCTGCCTGAGGAAAGACCGGGTCACGCCGTCGACCAGCGCAAAGCCGGCTGGCACTTGCGCGCCGAGATCGAGAAAATCGGTCCCGACGGCGATTCCCGCAGAAGCGCGTGTTCCCGGGATGGAGTGTCGCAGGGTGCGCGGTCTGTGCCACCGACCTAGCCAGACCGGCCGGTCCTGTCTTCTCACTGCGCGCACGGACATGAAGATGCCGGCGGTTTCGCCGCGCTGTCGCCGCGAGGCCACACCGCGTTGCCTGGCTATGGCGGGCGTTCGCGCGCCGCCATCCACGCCAGCGCCAGATAGGCGGCGAGCATCACCGCCTCGAGCGCGACCACGGTGAGGCTGCCGCCATAGATGCCCGGAAACATCAGCTCGATGACCGCCATCGACACCACGGTGGTGAGCCACACCACGGCGCCCCACGGCGTCGCGAGCCAAAGGCCGACCGCGGCGACGAGCTCGATGACGGCGAAATAGATCGTCGCGGTCTGCCAGGCCATCGACTGGTTCTCAAACGCCTCCTCCTCGCCGCCGACGAAGCCGGTGACCTGGGCCCAGTGATAGAGGCCCTTGGCGATCGAGACGACGGCCATGATGCGCAGGAAGATGACGAGGCGCCGCGTCCACGCATTCTCATCCGGCTCGATGCGGTCGGACGAGATCGCGCCGGGCGTGATGCCATTGTCCCGCGCAGCCTCGCGTGCCGAGGTGTCAGACATGCGAATCGCCGGATAGCGGCTGCAGAGAGGTCTTCATGGTGGCCAGTCTTGGCCCGCGGAGCCGGCAAAATCAATTGCCGTGAGGGCAAATCAGGGGCCACCAGGGGTGCCATGACGGCACCCCTGACAGGTGCTAGAACTGGACTTATATCAGGTCCAGACCAGCCGTTTCCGGGGAGATAGAGACATGGCGATCAAATTCGGGCGCCCGATCGAGTTGCGCGATGCGCCGCGCCGCCAGGCCGAAACCCTCGCCGCCCCGTCGCTCGACCTCACGATCCGCCTGCGCCGCAACCGCAAGACGGAGTGGGCCCGCCGCCTGGTGCGCGAGAACGTCTTGACCACGAACGACCTGATCTGGCCGATGTTCGTGGTCGACGGCCACAACGCCCGCACGCCGGTCGCCTCGATGCCCGGCGTCGAACGGCTCACCGTCGACCAGATCGTGCGCGACGCCGAGCGCGCCGCAAAACTCAACATTCCCTGCATCGCGCTGTTCCCGTTCACCGAGCCGGCGCTGCGCGACGCCGAAGGCTCGGAGGCGCTCAACCCCGACAATCTGGTTTGCCAGTCGGTGCGGGCGATCAAGAAGGAGTTTCCCGACATCGGCGTGCTCTGCGACGTCGCGCTCGATCCCTTCACCAGCCACGGCCATGACGGGCTGCTCGAAGACGGCAAGATCCTCAACGACGAGACGGTCGCGGTGCTGGTGAAGCAGGCGCTGACCCAGGCCGAGGCCGGGTGCGACGTGATCGCGCCGTCCGACATGATGGATGGCCGGATCGGCGCGATCCGCGATGCGCTCGACGACAACGGTTTTGGCGACGTGCAGATCATGTCGTATGCGGCGAAATACGCCTCCGCGTTCTACGGCCCGTTCCGCGACGCGATCGGCTCGGCCAAGACGCTGACCGGCGACAAGCGCACCTATCAGATGGACAGCGCCAATTCCGACGAGGCGCTGCGCGAGGTCGAGCTCGACATCGCCGAAGGTGCCGACATGGTGATGGTGAAGCCGGGCATGCCCTATCTCGACATCGTCCGCCGCGTGAAGGACACCTTTGCGATGCCGACCTTCGTCTACCAGGTGTCCGGCGAATACGCGATGATCGCGGGCGCCGCGGCCAACGGCTGGATCGACGGCGAGCGCGCCATGATGGAAAGCCTGGTCGGCTTCAAGCGCGCCGGCGCCGACGGCATCTTGACCTATTTTGCGCCGCAGGCCGCCGAGAAGATCAGGGCCGAGAGCTGACGGTCTCTCCTCGTCATTGCGAGCGCAGCGAAGCAATCCATTTCTCGGCTCGGGGAAGCCTGGATTGCTTCGCGGAGCCTGTCATCCGGCGGCGCTTCGCGCCGACCGGTTGGCTCGCATTGACGAGATGGCGGCATCCCGGGCCAATCCAGCCGCCGAATCGCCGGAATATTTCGGCAAGTTGATGTTCGCCCCGGCTTGGCAGGCGAGCCTCCTGTTCCCATGTCCTGCGCGGGACCCAATTCGGAGGTTGGCGATGTCTTACGGCAATGACGGCGGCAGCACCTGGCGCAACGACGGCGGCGTTCCCCCGCATGCGTTCGATCCGATGACGCAGCCGGATCTGTTCCGCGGCGTGCTGACCCGGCGCCTGTTCGCCTTCCTGATCGACCTCGTGGTGCTTGCGATACCGGTGATCCTCGCTGTGGTCTTCATCTTCCTGCTCGGCTTCGTCACCTTCTTCCTGGGCTGGACCTTGTTCGGCCTGATCTCCCCGCTCTCGATCATCTGGGCCATCGTCTATTACGGCGCCTCGATCGGCGGGCAGCACTCGGCGACCATCGGCATGCGGATGATGGATCTGGAACTGCGGACCTGGTACGGCGCCCGCGGCTATTTCGTGCTCGGCGCCGTGCACGCGGTGCTGTTCTGGGTGACGATCTCGTTCCTGACGCCGCTGGTGCTCCTGGTCGGCCTGATCACCCGCCGCCGCCAGCTGCTGCACGACCTCGTGCTCGGAACCGTGGTTATCAACAGCTCGGTCCGGGCTCCGGTGGCGCCGGCCGCGCGGGCCTATTAGGCCCGCCTAAACCAATTGACCATTACCCTCGGGAGGGCGATGCTCACCCGGCTGCCTGTACTGTTTTGTTGCGGAGCCTGACGATCAGACGTGACCCAGCACTCGCGTGATACTCCCCAGTTCTATCTGACCGCGCCCTCCCCCTGCCCCTATCTGCCGGGCCGGCATGAGCGCAAGGTGTTCACGCATCTGGTCGGCGACAAAGCGGGCGATCTCAACGACTTATTGACCCATGGCGGCTTCCGCCGCAGCCAGTCGATCGCCTACCGCCCGGCCTGCGACCAGTGCCGGGCCTGCGTCTCGGTCCGGGTGATCGCCAACGAATTCCGCCCCTCCCGCAACTTCCGCAAGGTCCAGGCCCGCAACGCCGACATCATCGGCGAGCAGCGCAGCGCGGTGCCGACCTCGGAGCAATATTCGGTGTTCCGGGCCTATCTCGACCGCCGCCACCGCAACGGCGGCATGGCCGACATGACCGTGCTCGACTACGCAATGATGGTCGAGGACAGCCATGTCGAGACGAGGATCATCGAGTACCGCAAGCGCAACGTCGACAGCGCCATCACCGGCCGCGGTGACGAGCTGCTGGCGGTGGCGCTGACCGACGTGCTCAGCGACGGGCTGTCGATGGTCTACTCGTTCTTCGAGCCGTCGCAGGAGGCCCGCTCGCTCGGCACCTTCATGATCCTCGACCACATCGCCCGCGCCCGCCGGCAGGGCCTGCCCTACGTCTATCTCGGCTACTGGATCGAGGGCTCCAAGAAGATGGACTACAAGGGCCGCTTCCTGCCGCAGCAGCGGCTCGCCCCCAGCGGCTGGCTGCGCGTCGACGCCTCCAGCGAGGCGCTTGCGGAGCCGCAGGACTAAAGGGGCGAATGGCGAGTAGCCAATAGCGAATAGTCACGACCCCTATTCGCTACTCACTATTCGCCATTCGCCTTTTCAGCCAAAGAACGTATCGATCAAGAGCTTCACGTTCAGCACCACGATCACGCCGGCGACGATCCACGCCGACGCGGCGACCGGCATCGGGATCGCGAACGCGCCCATCTTGCGCTTGTCGGAGACGAACCGCACCAGCGGGATCACCGCGAACGGCAGCTGCATCGACAGCACGACCTGGCTGAATACGAGGAGCTGCGCCGTGCCGCTCTCGCCATAGATCGCGGCGACCACCACCACCGGGACGATCGCGATGCCGCGGGTCAACAGCCGCTGCGCCCAGTTGGGCATCCGCAGGTCCAGAAAACCCTGCATCACGATCTGGCCCGCGAGTGTCGCAGTCACCGTCGAGTTGAGGCCGGAGGCCAGCAGCGCCACCGCGAACAGCGTCGAGGCGATGCCGAGCCCAAGCAGCGGCGACAGCAGCTCGAAGGCGCGGTCGATCTCGGCGACATCGGCATGCCCGCTCTTGTGGAAGGTCGCGGCGGCGACGACCAGGATCGCGGCGTTGATGAACAGCGCCAGCATCAGCGCGATGGTGGAGTCGGTGGTCGCCCATTTGATGGCGTCGCGACGGCCCTCCTCGGTGCGCGGATAGGCGCGGGTCTGCACGATCGATGAGTGCAGATAAAGGTTATGCGGCATCACGGTGGCGCCGATGATGCCGATCGCGATGTACAGCATCTCCGGATTGGTGACGATCTGGCGCGACGGCACGAAGCCGCCGAGCACGGCGGCCACCGGCGGCGCCGCCGCCGCGATCTGCACCACGAAGCAGACCGCGATCACGATCAGGAGCGCGATCACGAAGGCTTCGAGGAAGCGGAAGCCGCGGTTCATCAACAAGAGCAGCAGGAACGCATCGAGCGCCGCGAGCAGCGCGCCGCCGACCAAGGGAATGCCGAACAGCAGCTTGAGCGCGATCGCGGTGCCGATCACTTCCGCGAGGTCGCAGGCGATGATCGCCGCCTCGCAGGCCAGCCACAGCATGAAGTTGACCGGGCGCGAATAGGTCGCGCGGCAGGCCTGCGCCAGGTCGCGGTCGGTGGCGATGCCGAGCCGGGCGGCCAGCGCCTGCAGCAGGATCGCCATCAGGTTGGAAAGCAGGATGACCGACAGCAGCGTGTAGCCGAACTTCGAGCCGCCCGCGAGGTCGGTGGCCCAGTTGCCAGGGTCCATGTAGCCGACGGAGACCAGGTAGCCCGGCCCGGCGAAGGCCAGCAGCCGACGCCACCACAGCCCGCCGGTGGGTACCGCGACGGTCGAATTGACCTCGGGCAGGCTCTGGACATGCCCGGCGTCGCCGCGCCAGCCGGAGGCTGCCGGCAGGGCCGTGGAGAGGGCAACGGTGGGCATTTCAGGCGTACGAGCGTCCATACGGACAAGATGGCTGATCCATCCCGTTAATGCAACTCATTTGCAACTGCATCTAGGCTCACGATGCCGCTATCGCGGAACCCCTGCCCGACCGCCCTCGCCCGACGTCCCCGCGACCGAGGGGTCCGCCGCACCGGCCTGGAACCGGCTGGTTGTCCGCGCCGAGCTCCCCGGTCAGCGCCTACCGCAGCGGCTTCCATCCGCCGGATACCGCTCGACGACAAGTTGTTCGCGATCGACGATCCAACTTCATGGACCATTAGCACTGTCGCCCGACACATCTTGGTGTCGTTCAAGATGCCGGGATATGAGGCTCAACAACGAAACCAGTCGACGCCCATCGGCGACAAATACAGCGAGTGCTTTGCGCGCCACGGCGATTCCCATCACCGGTGTTCCCGCCTCCGGCGTGCTCGACGACAAGGAGCTTGACGAACTGGATCGCCTGCACCGCGACATCGCGGCGCGGCTTGAAAGGATCAAGTCACAACAATGAGTGTCATTGGCGATCTTCTGCTCGCCCCCGACGTACGGCCGTTCGCGATTGCGGCTGCGATCATGGTAACGCTCGGCGGTATCGAGCTGGTATCGATGCTGGTCGGTTTCTCGATCAGCGAATTGTTCGGCAAGGAGGTCGCCGCCGAGGGCGACAACCACGGAACCCTCGAGGGGCTGTTCCTCTGGGTCAATGCCGGGCATCTGCCGCTGCTGATCCTGCTCATCCTGGTGCTCGGCTACTTCTCGATCATCGGCTTCGTCACCCAGGCGTTCGCCCACGGCATCGGCCTGCCGGTGCCGGCCTGGGTCGCCGCGCTGGTTGCGCTGGTCTGGAGCCTGCCGCTGACCCGTGTCACCAGCCGCAAGATCGCGCGGATCATCCTGCGAGACGAGAGCTATGCGGTCGAGGAAACCGATTTCGTCGGTCATATCGGCGAAGTCACGGTCGGTCCGCTCGATCACGGGTTGCCCGGCCGGGTCCGTCTCAAGGACGTCTTCGGCAACTGGCACACCGTACCGGCGCGCGCCGGTCCGGACTCCGAGGCGTTGCCGGTCGGCGCCAGCGTGCAGCTGGTCGATCGCGACGCCAAAAGTTTTGTCGCGATTGCCGCTCCCGCCGATCTCAGAGAACAACGACGATCTACCAACAGGGCATAACACATGTGGGAACTTGCTGTACCCGTCCTCATTGCCGTCATCGCCACCCTCGTCATCGGCCTCTTGTTCGCAAGGCTCTACAAGCGCTCGACGCGCGATGAGGCCTATGTCCGCACCGGCCTCGGTGGCCAGAAGGTCGTGCTCGACGGCGGCTCGGTGGTGCTGCCGATCTTCCATTCGACCGCCGCGGTGAACCTGAAGACGCTGCGGCTCGAGGTCGCGCGCGGCGGCCCGGACTCGCTGATCACCAAGGACCGCATGCGCGTCGATATCGGCGCCGAGTTCTATCTCCGTGTCAAACCCGACTCGTCGTCGATCGCGCTGGCGGCGCAGACGCTCGGCAACCGCACCAATGACGCGGCCGAGCTGCGCGAGCTGGTGGAAGCAAAATTCGTCGACGGCCTGCGCTCGGTCGCCGCGACCATGAACCTCGAGGAGTTGCAGGAACAGCGCGCGACCTTCGTCAAGGCGGTGCAGGACGCCGTCGGCGCCGACATCCAGAACAACGGCCTCGAGCTCGAATCGGTGTCGCTGACGCGGCTCGATCAGAGCGACATCAAGCATTTCAATCCGAGCAATTTCTTCGACGCCCACGGCCTGACCACGCTGACCCAGATCACGAAGCAGCGCGAGCAGGAGCGCAACCAGATCGTCCGCACCACCGAGGTCAACATCGCCCAGCAGGACCTGGTGGCGCGCCAGACCACGCTGCAGATCGAAAGCACCAAGCGCGAGGCCGAACTGGCGCAGCAGCGCGACATCGCCAACAAGACCGCGGCGATGCGGGCGCAGACCGCGCAGGTCGAGCAGACCGCGCTGCAGAACGAGGCCGAGTACCGCATCCAGCAGGAGCTCGCCGTCGCCAACAAGCAGACCGAGGCCAACCAGGCCCGCGACACCCGCAAGATCGAGGCCGATCTCGCGGTGAAGCGCCGCACCACCGAGATGGAGCGCGACCTGCAGATCGTGGCGCAGGAAGCCGCGATCGTCGTCGCCAACAAGAACAAGGAGCAGTCGGAGGCCCAGACCATCGCCGAGACCGCGCGCGCCGTTGCGATCGCGGCCGAGGAAAAGGTCACCACCGCCCGCGCCACCGAGGTCGCCGAGCGCGACAGGATCATCAACGTGATCGCGGCGCGCAAGGTCGCCGAAACCGACGCGATGCCGGTCACCGTGATGGCCGAGGCCGAGCGCCAGGCCGCCGCCAACAAGGCGGAAGCCACCAGCGTGCTCGCCAAGGCCGATGCGGCCGCCGCCACCACCCGCGCCGCCGGCGTCAAGGCGCTCGGCCAGGCCGAGGCCGAGGTCGCGACCATGAAGGCGGAGGCGCGCAACAAACTCAGCGCGGAGATGATCGCCTACGATCTCAACCTCGCCCGCATCAACGTGATCCCGAATGCGCTCGCCGAGGCGGTGAAGCCGATCGAGAAGATCTCCGACATCAGGATCTTCGACACCGGCAGCATGCTCGGCCGCGGCGGCGCCAATGGTCATGCCAACGGCAATGGCGGCCTCGGGCTCGGCGACGGCCTCGCCGCGCAATTGCTGTCGGTCTCGGCGTTCAAGCCGATGATCGACAAGATCCTCTCCGAGGCCGGTTTCCCGACCGGGCCCGACGCGCTCACCAGCCTGACCAGCGCGCTGGCGCAACGGAAAGCCGAGGTTGCCGAGACGCCAGCAAGCGGCGACGGCAGCCAGCCGACGGCGCTGATCGGCACGATCACCGGGCAACTCGCGCCGGGTCCGAAACCGCAGTGACCGACTGATCGGTGTAAGGCGGTCCCGGTCTGACGGCAGATGCGCTTCACCCCTCCCGCGAGCGGAGGGAGCGTGGGCCGCCTCCGGCGGCCGCTTCTAGTTCAACTGTTAAACAGCTAACTCGGTGTCATCACCCGCGAAAGCGGATGATCCAGAATTCCAGAGACGGCAGTGCTTGAGCCGAGCGGCCGCGGCGTACTGGATCGCCCGGTCCATGTGCGCAATTGCGCACAGGCCGGGCGATGACAGTTGTGAGTGGGGATACAATTGCGCATTCTCGCGACATGAAGCGGCCGGCCTCCGCCGCAAGCGCAAGGCTATCGCATGGGGCTATCGGCCACGCCCGATAGTCCGTCATACCCGGGCTTTGGGCAAAGGACGCCGCACGATTTCGGAATGATAGAAGATTACCACTGAGTTGCCCGACGTGTCAAGTCGCCGTTTCGAACGTCGCCGTTTCGAACGGGCAGCCGTCGGCTACTTTGCATGGGGTTGTTTTTCGGCATTTTGGTTAGGCCGAGATCAGCCCCGGCCATGACGACAGCATTGGCTGGAAAGGCTGCCGAATTCCCGACGGCTTATCCCTATGCCTTGTCGGAAAACGGGTGGGATCGGACGCCTTCCAATCACACACTATGGCCAGATCGAAATTTCCAGGGAATCTGCCATGTCGTCCGAGACGCCTCGCCTGCCCGCCACCTTCAATCGCCTGGCCTGGTCGAACCTCGCCGCGCAATCGGCCGAGCAGATCGCGCTGGCGGCAGCTCCCATCGTCGCCGTGCTGCTGCTGGGGGTCGGCGAAGGCCAGACCGGCCTCTTGCAGACCGCGCTGACGCTGCCCTTCATCCTGTTCGCGATTCCCGCGGGCCTGCTCGCCGACCGCGTGTCGCGGCGCTGGGTGATGGCCGGTGCCGAGGCACTGCGCGCGGCGGCGCTGGCCGCGATCCTGCTGCTGCTCTGGCTCGGCCTGATGACCCTGCCGCTGCTTGCGCTGCTCGGCTTCGTCGCGGTCTGCGGCACGGTGGCCTACAGCGTCGCCGCACCCGCGCTGGTGCCGTCGCTGGTGAACGCGCAACAGCTGCCGGCCGCGAATGCGCGGATCGAGCTCGCACGCACCGTCGCATTCGCCAGCGGCCCCGCGCTCGGCGGCGTGCTGGTCGGCTGGGTCGGTGCCGCGCCGGCGTTCGGCTTCGCGGCGGCGCTGTCGGCGATCGCGGTGGTGCTGCTCGCAGGCATCTATGAGCCCGCACGGCAGCCGGCGCCGCAGCGGCACCCGCTGCAGGACATCAAGGAAGGCGCCGCGTTCGTGTTCCATCACGCGCTGCTGCGCCCGGTGTTCATCACCCAGTTCATCTTCAACACCGCGTCGTTCCTGCTGCTCGCCGTGTTCGTGCCCTATGCCGTGCGCCATCTCGGCCTCAGCGCGACCGGCGTCGGCACGGTGCTCGCGATGTACGGTGTCGGCATGGTGGTCGGCGCGCTGTTTGCGACCCGGGTGATGCAGCGGCTGGCATTCGGCACCGTGATCGGGCTCGGCCCGGTGACCGGTTTCGTCGCCGCGGCCGTGATGGCCCTGACCACCTGGATCCCGACGCCGCTGCTCGCGGGCCTCAGCTTCTTCCTGCTCGGCGTCGGCCCGATCCTGTGGGTGATCTCGACCACCACGCTGCGGCAGTCGGTGACGCCGCCCTCGCTGCTCGGCCGCGTGTCGGCGATCAACATCATGAGCTACGGCGCCCGCCCGCTCGGCTCCGCGCTCGGCGCCATCGTCGGCGGCCTCTACAGCGCCGAGGCCTGCCTCTATTTGGCCGCCGCGATCTTCGCCGCCCAGGCGCTGGTGATCCTGATCTCTCCAGCGGTGTCGCTGACCCGGCAGCCCGACATGGTCGGCGAACCGGCGCGGTGCTGATCGTCATTGCGAGGCGCGAAAGCGACGAAGCAATCCATCTCTCCACAAGCGGCGAGATGGATTGCTTCGCTTCGCTCGCAATGACGGGGTGAGAGCCTAACCCGCCAAGTACCGCTCGTACTTGCCGCCGATGACCTCGTCGGCGGCCACCGCCGGATCGAGGGTGTAGAGGTCCTGCGCATGGCCGATGCCGCGCAGCACGAAGCGGCCGGTGGAGACCAGGTAGTTGCGGCCGGCGTTATCGAGCCCGGTGCGGAAGGCGGTCGACACCAGAAACTCCCGGTCGACCGAGTTGCACATCGAGGCGATCCGACTGACCTCGTTGACCGCGGGGCCGACCACCGTAAAATCCAGCCGGTCCTCGCTGCCGATATTGCCGTAAAACACCTCGCCGATGTGGAGGCCGACATAGGCCGTCGTGGTCGGCCGCCCCTCATTCTCGCGGCGATCGTTCAGCACCCGGATGTTGTGGCGGAAGCGGTGCTCGGCGCGCAGCGCCGCCCGCTTGGCGACGGCCATGTTCTCGTTGGTGAACATCGCCAGCACGCCGTCGCCGATCAGCTTCAGCACCTCGCCGCCGGCGTCGTGGATCGCGTCGATCGAGGCCTGCGCATAGTCGTTGAGGAACGGGATGATCTCGTCCGGCCCGATGCGCGCGCTGATCGCGGTCGAGCCGCGCACGTCGGAGTACCACAGCACGGCCTTGATCTTCTCGGTGACGCCGCGCTGCATGCGCCCGCGCAGTACCTGCTCGGCAGTGTCGCGGCCGAGATAGACCCGGCCCAGCGTGCGGGCGATCTCGACCTGCGCCGCCGATTTGATCGCGAGCCCGAGCACCGGCACGAGGTCGCGCAGCGCCGCCATATGGTGCTCGTCGAAGCCATCCGAACGGCGGGTGGTGTAATAGGAATAGAAGCAGTCCATCTCCCCGATCGTGCCGGCCTCGCCGAAGCGATGCACGAAAGCGGCAAAATGCTTGTGGCCCTTCTCGGCAAGCTCGCCGATCATCGAGAAATCGTGCGAGGGGTCGGCGAGATCGATCACCATCTCCTCATGCCCGTTTTCGAGCATGTGATAGAAGGCCGACCGCCGCCAGGTCTGGTTGGCCTCGCCGGTGCTGGTCGAGCCGTATTCGAAGGCATCGGACTCATTGCTCTCGCCGTCGTTCCAGCGGAAGCCACGGCCCTCGAAGATCGGATGCAGGGTGTCGATGAACACGATGGCGCGCGACAGCGGCATGCCGGCGGCCCGGCAGCGCTCGCAGAAGCCGCGCAACAGGTCGTTTTCCGGCAGGCCCATCAGACCCTGACGGACCAGCCAATTCGAGAGGCGCAAACGGGGCGTCAGTTCCATGAGCGGAGTATGCCGGGCAATTGGTGCGGGAGGAAGGGCTGGGTCCGTCTGCCAAGGAACTGCCAAGAGATTACCATGGCATGCCTTGGCGACGGTCCCTAACAGATGCGGACGCGCATATGGCATTGCAAGACCGGCCATTGCCGCCCTTTCGCGCAGCACAGGCCCGCCGAATGGCGGCGATTCTGCTTTCCTTTGGCCCGGCCTTCGCGCACAAAACGGCATGGACAACGATCCCGGCCCCGACAACCCGATCCGACGCGCCGTGCAATGGGCAATCACCCCACCGCAATCCTATGCGGTCTACCTCGTCGCCCTGATCCTGGTCTTCACCCTGTCGTTCTACGCCGGCACGCAGAAGCCCAAGCATGCGCCAGCCCCGGCGCCGGCCGCCACACCGTCAGCGCCGCGCAGTTGACTGGACGCCTGACTAAAACAGCTCAATCATAGAAGTCCGGCGACAGTTTCAGACCGTCGCGTTGCGCCTTGTCGTGGTTGATCCAGAGCTGCGCTTTCTCCTTCGCCAGGGTGTCGGCGATCTTCTGCATTGAGCTCAGGGATTGATCCTTGCTGGCGTTCATGCTCGGCACGCGCCGATTGTCCCAATTGTCCTTGAAGTGAACGGCATCGCCGGTCAGCACGATCGCGCCGGTGTGCGGCAGCTTCACCAGCAGCGATTGATGGCCGGGCGTGTGGCCCGCCGTCGAGAGAATGGTGACGCTGCCGTCGCCGAAAACGTCGCGGTCGCCCTCGAGCTTGGTAACGGGATGCTCGGGCTTGAACCGCGGCGCGTTGTCGGCGCCGGGCCACTCATACTCCGCCTTCTGCACATACAGCATCGCCGTCGGGAACAGCTCGACATTGCCGATGTGATCGGGATGGGTATGCGAGACCGCGATCGCCTTGATGTCCGACGGCTTCACGCCGAGTTGGTCAAGCTGCGCCGCAAGCGTTTTTGGCCGCCGCCAGGTGACCGCCTTCGGGTCGGCCGGCGCAAGTCCGTTCGGCATCGCCGCCACCGCATCGGGGATGCCGGTATCCCACAGGAACCAGCCCTGCGCATGCTTGATCAGATAGCAGTTGTCGACGAAGTCCATCGACTTGCCTTCATTGACGCCGGGCGACCAGCGCGAAATGTCCCCCGCAACACCCTCGCCGCAGTTGAGGATATAAAGCCGCTGGATGCCTGGGCCGGCCGGCTGCGCATCTGCGCGCGGCATCGCGCCGATGAGCCCGAGCAACATCGCAAGACCGACGATCTTCTTCATGCCGCCCTCCATCGTGCATCAATGCGCATGCGCTTGTTCATGATCGGGGCAAAGCTCGACCTCGACGGTGATGTGGCTGAGACCGCGCAGGCCGCCGAGCCGCCGCTTGTAGGTCGCCGGCGGCAGCGGATGATCCGACACCACCGAGATGACGGCGGCGCGATGGCCGGGGCCGACCTGCCACAGATGCAGGTCGGTGATGCGGTCGCCCTTGGTCTCGATGCGCTCGCGAATGGTGGTCTCCAGCGCCTTGTCGGCGTTGACGTCGAGCAGCACGGCGCCGGCGGCGCGGATCAGGCCGTAGGCCCAACTCGCGATCACAAGGCTGCCGACGATGCCGACCAGCGGGTCGGCCCAAGCCCAGTTGGCGGACATCCCGACCACAAGCGCAGCAATCGCCAGGATCGAGGTGGCGGCGTCGGCCAGCACGTGGACGTAGGCGGCCCGCAGGTTGTTGTCGTGGTGATGGTGGTGATGATCGTGCGCATGATCATGACCGTGCCCGTGACCGTGATGATGGTGATCATGGTCGTCACGCAGCAGCCAGGCGCTGCCGAGGTTGACGATAAGGCCGAGCGCCGCCACCGCGATCGCCTCGCTGTAGGCGATCGGCACCGGGTGCATCAGCCGGTCGATGCTTTCCCAAGCAACCTGGATCGCGATCATGGCCAGAATGATTGCGCTCGAGAAGGCGGCGAGATCGCCGAACTTGCCGGTGCCGAACGAAAAGCGCGCGTTGCGCGCCTGCCGCCGCGCCAGCAGGTAGGCAAGCCCTGCGATCCCGAGCGCGGCCGCGTGGGTCGCCATGTGCCAGCCGTCGGCCAGCAGCGCCATCGATCCGGACAGCCATCCCGCGACGATCTCGCCGACCATCATCGCGGCTGTCAGGCCGACCACGATCCAGGTGCGGCGCTCGTTACGGGCATGCGCGCCGCCGAGGAAGACGTGATCATGAGTCCATTGGTCGATCGAATGCGAGTGCATGACAAGTCTCCGGAACGTCACTCAAGGGCGCCGCGTAGCGCGCATACTAGACCATTTCGGCCGGCGCCAGCCGGCAGGTTTCGCTGCTGATCTCGACCTGCAGCGTAGCATGATGGATGCTGAACCGCGCGGAAAGCTCGGCGCAGACCTGATGCAGGAAGACATCGTCATGGCCGCCGGGGCGCACCAGATGCGCGGTCAGCGCGGTTTCGCTCGTGCTCATCGCCCAGATGTGCAGATCGTGAACCTCGGTGACGCCCTCGACGGTCACGAGGTAGTCTCTCACCTGCTTGAGATCAATGCCCTTCGGCACCGCATCGAGGGCGAGATTGACGCTGTCGCGGGCCAGTTCCCAGCCGCTCAGCAGCACGACCACGGCGATGACGAGGCTGATCGCAGGATCGAGCCATTGCCAGCCGGTCGCCATGATCAGGAGCGCGGCGACGACCACGCCGAGCGAGACGCCGGCATCCGCCGCCATATGCAGATAGGCGCCGCGGACGTTGAGGTCGGTATCGCGGCCGCGCATGAACAACAATGCCGTGCCGCCATTGATCAGAATGCCGAGCGCGGCGACCCAGACCACGGTCCAGCTCGCGACCTCGGCCGGCTCGCGCAAGCGGTTGATCGCCTCGACCGCGATGCCGCCGACAGCGATCAGGAGCAGCCCGGCATTGAACAGCGCGGCCAGGATCGAGGCGCGGCGATAGCCGTAGGTGTGGGTGTCGGTCGGCCGCTTGCCCGCCAGCCACGCCCCGCCCCAGGCCAATAGCAGCGCGATCACGTCGGAGAAATTGTGGACGGCATCGGAGACCAGCGCCAGCGAGTTGGCGGCGTAGCCGAAGATCAGTTCAGCGATCACGAACGCCGTGTTCAGCGACGCGCCGATCGCAAACGCCATGCCGAAGCTGTCGGGCGCGTGGCTGTGCCCGGCTTGGGAATGATCATGGGAATGACCGTGATGGTCGTGGTCGTGATTGTGCGCCATGGCAACTGTCGCCCGATGTCGTCGGCGACAATTATAGCGCGGTGAGATGTGGATACTATCACACCGCGCTTGAAGAACGCGTAGCCCGGATGGAGCGAAGCGCAATCCGGGGGCTTTGCTCTACGGAGAAAGTGTCCCGGATTTCGCTACGCTTCATCCGGGCTACAAGCGACTACTCCACGCCGCGGTTGAACTTGTTCGAGGTCGGCAGGCCATGGGCGAGCCGGCCGGCGTCGGCGCGACTGCCGCGCCAGTCGGCCAATTCCTTCATGGTCATGCTGCGCTCGCGGCCGGCGGAATCCTTCCAGGTCAGGCCGGTCTTGGAGTCGAACACCGCGACGTCGGACAGCGTGGCGCTGGTGTATTTCTGCAGGCGCACGCCGCGACCGCGGGCCATCTCCGGCACCTGGTCGAGGCCGAACAGCACCATCTTGTGATTGCTGCCGATCACGGCGATGGTGTCGCCCGATACGGTCGCGATCGCGCGGGCTTCGTTCGGCATCTCGACATTGAGCACCTGCTTGCCCTTGCGGGTGTTGCTGACGCAGTCCTCTTCCTTGACGACAAAGCCCTGGCCTTCACTGCTCGCGATCAGGAACTTGCGCTCGCCCTTGTTGACGAACAGCGAGACGATCGCGGCGTCCTGCTCGAGGTCGATGAACATGCGGATCGGCTCGCCGTGGCCGCGGCCGCCCGGCAGTTTGGCGACGTCGAGCGAGTAGAACTTGCCGTTGGTGGCGAACAGCAGCAGCTTCGAGGTGGTCTCGGCGAAGAACCAATGCTCGAGCTTGTCGTCGGTCTTGAAGGCGAGCCCCGAGAGATCCTCGACATGGCCCTTGAGCGTCCGCACCCAGCCCTTCTCGGACACCACGACGGTGCACGGCTCGCGCTCGACGAACGCCTCCTCGATCGCGGCGAGATCATGCTCGGGCGCGTCGGCGAAGGTGGTGCGGCGCTTGCCGAGCGGGGTCTTCGGCCCGAAGATGTCGCGGACCTTGGTGACCTGCTCGCCGACCTTGGCCCATTGCTGCGTCTCCGATCCGAGCAGGTCCTCGATTCCCTTCAGCTCCTTGCGTAGCTCCTTGTCCTCGTTCTTGATCTGCATCTCATCCAGCCGGCGCAAATTGCGCAGCCGCATATTGAGGATGGCTTCCGCCTGGATATCCGAGAGCTTGAAGGTCTTCATGAGGACCGGCTTCGGCTCGTCCTCGGTGCGGATGATCTTGATCACCTTGTCGACGTTCAGATAGGCGATCAGCTGGCCGCCGAGGATTTCCAGCCGGTGCTCGATCTCGCCCTTGCGGAAGTTGGTACGGCGGATCAGCACGTCGCGCAGATGGTCGAGCCATTCGCGCAGGCACTCGGCGAGGCCGATCACCTTGGGGATGCGGCCTCCGACCAGCACGTTGAGGTTCAGCGAGATCTTGCTTTCCAGCTCGGTCAGCCGGAACAGCGACTCCATCATCAGTGCCGGATCGACGGCGCGCGATTTCGGCTCGATGACGAGGCGGATGTCGCCCGCCGATTCATCGCGGACATCGCCGACCAGCGGCAGCTTCTTCTGCTCGATCAACTCGGCGATCTTCTCGACCAGCCGCGACTTTTGCACCAGCCACGGGATCTCGGTGACGACGACCACCCAGGTGCCGCGGGCGCCCTCTTCCACCGACCAGCGCGCGCGGGTGCGGAACGAACCACGGCCCGTGGTGTAGGCCTCGATGATCGCTTGCTTGGAATCGACGATGATGCCGCCGGTCGGAAAGTCCGGACCCTTGACCCAGCGCAGCAGCGTCTTCGACTTGGCGTCGGGCTTCTCGATCAGATGCAGCGCGGCGTCGCAGAGTTCGGCCACGTTGTGCGGCGGGATCGAGGTCGCCATGCCGACCGCGATGCCCTGGGCGCCGTTGGCGAGCAGGTTCGGGAAGCCGCCGGGCAGCACCACCGGCTCTTTCGACTGGCCGTCATAGTTCAGACGAAACTCGACACCGTCCTCATCGATGCCGTCGAGCAGCAGCCGCGCGACCTCGGTCATGCGCGCTTCGGTGTAGCGGTAGGCGGCCGGGTTATCGCCGTCGATATTGCCGAAATTGCCCTGGCCGTCGACCAGCGGATAGCGCGAGGAGAAGTCCTGCGCCAGGCGCACCATCGCGTCATAGATCGCCTGGTCGCCATGCGGATGGAACGAGCCCATCACGTCGCCGACGATCTTGGCGGATTTCTTGAAGGCGGTGCCGGGGTCGAGCCGCAGCAGCCGCATGCCGTAGAGGATGCGCCGGTGCACCGGCTTCAGCCCGTCGCGGGCATCCGGCAGCGCACGATGCATGATGGTCGAGAGCGCATAGGCGAGATAGCGCTCCTCGAGCGCATCACGCAGCGGCACCTCGTGAATTTCGGCCGGCTCTTCCGGCGGTTTCTGTCGTTTTCCCATGGGGAGGCGTTAAACCGTCGCGGTGAATCGGGCAAGCCGCGAATCACAGGCAATTTAGGCCGCGAATCAGCCCTGCGGAATGGCCGCGCGGGTCCGCCGCCTGGTGACAGCGTTGATAAATCCGTCGCGGGCGTCGGAATGGCCCTGCCCGCGCGGCTCCAGCACGTGGCGGAGCAGGAACAGGCCGGTGATCTCAAAACCGTCGAGCAGGTCCTGGTCCGACCAGCTGTTGCTGCCGCCCTCGCCTTCGCGCAGGAAGGCCGGCAGCGGCAGCAGGCGGTCGGCCCACGGTTCGCCGGCCGCGCGCGACACCGCGCCGCCGGATTTCGGCGAGACGTAGACGAGGTCGGTGGTCGCCCCCGTCGCCGCGCAGTTTTCCAGGTCGAGGCCGAAGCCGAGCTCGGCCAGCATCGCCAGCTCGAACCGGATCAGATGCACCGCCGCGGTGCCGGCGTCCTCGAAATCGTCGAGAATCCACTGCACCATCTGGTAGATCTCTTCATGCGGATCGCGCTCCGGCAATAGCCGCGCCAGCGCCGCCAGATGGGTCACGCCGTAGACCGCATGCGACGAAGCGAGCAGCGTCGCTGCGCGCAGTTTTGTGCCCTCCACGGTGTACATGCCGAGATGCTCATCGAGCCGCGCCCGCCACACCGCGGTGACGCTGTTGCCGGGCTGCAGCAGTGGCCGCATCCGCGAGCTGGCGCCGCCGCGCACCAGGCCGAGATGGCGGCCGTGCTCGCGCGTCATCAGCTCGACGATGGCGGAGGATTCGCCATGCCGCCGTACGCCCAGCACGATGCCTTCGTCGGTCCATTCCATGAAAGAGAGATTACAGGATTTCAGTTGCCTCCGCAGTCGTCATTCCGGGGCGATGCGTTAGCATCGAACCCGGAATCTCGAGATTCCGGGTCTGGTCCTTCGGACCATCCCGGAATGACGGCGGCTTCGTCACGCGTTGAACCAGCCCTGCGCGTCGCCGGTGAAGGAGTAGTACAGCCCGGCCGTGGTCAGGATGCAGGAGACCACCTCGATGCCGCTGTCGAGCTCGACGCCGCGATCCCCGATCACCTGCACCAGCGAGATCGCCGACAGCACCAGCGCGGCAACCAGCGCCCAGCGCGGCCAGTTCTTGCGATGCTGCGCGGCCAAATAGACGAAATACATCAGCAGCACGATCATGCAGCCCGCCATCAGCGTCGCCACCATGATCATCTGCTCGGTCATCTCGCTGCGTGCGGTGCGATCCGTGAACGCCACCGACAGCGCGTCCAGCGTCAGCGAGGCGTAGAGCAGCACTTCAAACCACAGCACGTTTCTGGGCACGCTCATTGCAAACGCCAGCTCTCATTCCTTGGGGAATTCCAGGCCCATTTCCCGGTAGCGGTCGGGGTCGTCGCCCCAGTTCTCGCGCACCTTGACGAACAGGAACAGATGCACCGGCACGCCCATGATCTCGGCGAGTTCGGTGCGCGCCTGCGCGCCGATCGACTTGATGGTGGCGCCGCCCTTGCCGAGCACGATCTTGCGCTGGCTCTCGCGCTCGACATAGATCGTCTGCTCGATCCGGATCGACTTGTCCTTCCGGTCGGTCCAGCTGTCGGTCTCAACCGTCGACTGATACGGCAGTTCCTGATGCAGATGGCTGTAGATCTTCTCGCGGGTGATCTCGGCCGCCAGATGCCGCATCGGCGCATCCGACATCTGGTCCTCGGGATAGAGGAACGGCCCCTCCGGCACCATCTGCGCCAGCGTCTGGCGCAAATCGTCGACGCCGTCGCCCGACAGCGCCGAGATCATGAATGTGTGCTCGAAGCGCATCCGCTCATTGGCCGCCTGCGCCAGCGCCAGCAGTTTTTCCCGCTGAACCAGGTCGACCTTGTTCAGTACCAGGATCTTCGGATGCGCGACCGATTCTAGCTTGGCCAGGATCGCCTGTGCCTCCTCGTCGATCCCGGCCTTGGCATCGAGCAGCACGCAGACGAGATCGGCATCGTGGGCGCCGCTCCAGGCGGTCGACACCATGGCGCGGTCGAGCCGCCGCCGCGGCGCGAAGATGCCGGGCGTATCGACCAGGATGATCTGGGCATTGCCCTCGATCACGATGCCGCGGATCAGCGCGCGGGTGGTCTGCACCTTGCGCGAGACGATCGTGACCTTGGAGCCGACCAGCGCGTTGACCAGCGTCGACTTGCCGACATTGGGGGCGCCGATCAGCGCGACGAAGCCGCAGCGGGTCGCGGCAGGCTGCGCGTTGGCCTCGTCAGTCATGGGTGCCGACGCCTTCCCGCTCGATCATCGCCGATGCCGCGGCCTTCTCGGCGGCGCGCTTGTTGCCGCCGAGGCCTTCGGCGGAGGCCAGTCCCGGCAAATCGACGGCGACGCGGAATTGCGGATCGTGGTGCGGACCGGTGCGCTCGACCTCGCGATAGACCGGTGTCGGCAATCCCTTGCCCTGCGCCCATTCCTGCAGCACGGTCTTGGGATCACGCAGCGGCCGGCGCGGCTTGTTCATCCGCTCGGTCCAGTTGCGCTCGACGAATTGGCGCGCGGCCTCGACGCCGCCGTCGAGATAAATCGCGCCGATCACCGCCTCGCAGATGTCGCCGAGCACGGATTTGCGCAGCCGCGCGCCCTCGACCGCCTTCACCATGCCGAGCTTGATGTCGTCGACCAGCCCGAGCGACTTGGCGACGTCGGCGCAGCTCTCCTTGCGCACGAGGTCGGCGAGCCGCTTCGACAATTCGCCCTCGTCCGCCTTCGGGAATGCCCGGAACAGCATGTCGGAGACGATCAGCCCGAGCACGTGATCGCCGAGAAATTCCAGCCGCTGGTAGCTGTCGGCGCGGTTGCGGCTGGCCGGCTTGAGCGCCGAGACATGGGTGAACGCGGTGGTGAGCAGCGCCGGGTTGGAGAACGCGTAGCCGATGCGCGCCTCGGTGCCCGCGATCGCGGCCTTCTCAACCGCGGCCTTGGCAGCCTTGCTGCGCCGCTTCTTCGGCGCGGCCGTGCTGGTCGTCGCGGCAGGCGTCTGGCTCGGCTCGCCCGGCGGCGGTTGATCCGTGATGGCTGGCGTCTCGTCGTTCATCGCACGATTGAGAATAGACGATGCCACCGCACCGTGAACGGCCAGCGCCAGAACATCCAGGCCTGCTCGCCCTCGGCGACCGAGAAGAAGATCATCTGGGCGCGGCCTATGATGTTTTCGAACGGCACATAGCCGACCTGCGAGAGAAAGCGGCTGTCGGTTGAGTTGTCGCGGTTATCGCCCATCATGAAGAAATTGCCGGGCGGCACGGTGTAGACGTTGGTGTTGTCCATATAGCTGTTGTCGGTGCAGTCGAGCGTGTCATAGCTGACGCCGTTCGGCAGCGTCTCCTTCCAGCGCTTGACCCGCGAGGTGGCGTCCGCCGAGCCGCAGGGATCCTCGCCGATATAGTCGCTCAACCGCTCGCGCTTGACCGGCTCGTCGTTGATGTAGAGCAGTCCGTGCCTGACCTCGATGCGGTCGCCGGGCAGCCCAACCACGCGCTTGATGTAGTCGGTAGAGTCGTCCCGCGGCAGCCGGAACACCACGATATCGCCGCGGTTCGGCTCCGAGCCGAAAATGCGCCCCGAAAACAGGTTCGGCGAGAACGGGATCGAATAGTGGCTATATCCGTAGGAATATTTCGAGACGAACAAATAGTCGCCGACCAGCAGCGTCGCCTTCATCGATCCCGAGGGGATGTTGAACGGCTGGAACAGGAAGGTGCGGATGACGAGCGCGATCAGAAGAGCGTGAATGACGACGCGGATGGTCTCGCCAAAGCCGCTTTCAGATTTGGTGCCGGTGGTCGCGCTCATTGCTTTCCCAATTCCCGCGGGCTCTGGCGCCCGCGCGGTGGCAGAACGTTCTCTTCGCGCGAAGCGCTTGGTCCCCGCGTGAGGAAAATGGCCTTGATTCTGATCTTGAGGGCAAATTCCGGCGCAAACCCGAATCCGCGTCTCGCTCGATGTTAACCCTGCGGCGTTTTAGACGGTTGTTCGCGGGGGCGCAATCAATCGCCGTGTCAAAACTTCGCAATTCATTGAAATATCAATGATTTTTTAGTTTTCCAAAGTTTTGCGGCGACCGGTGCGTCCGCCCGCTCATTTGGCCGGGGCAACCGCCGAAATTATGACGAAGGCCTGCGCCAGCGGCCAGTCGTCGGTGATCGAGAGATCGATCCGCGCCTCCATGCCCTCAGGCGTCAGTTCCTTCAGCCGCGCCAGCGCCCCGCCGGTGAGCTGCATGGTCGGGCGGCCGCCCGGCAGGTTCACCACGCCCATATCCTTCCACCACACCCCGCGCCGGATACCGGTGCCGAGCGCCTTGGAACACGCCTCCTTGGCCGCAAAGCGCTTGGCGTAGGTCGCGACCACCATCTTCTCGCTGTTGGCGCGGCGCGCCGCCTTGGCGCGCTCGGCATCGGTGAAGATGCGCTCGAGGAACCGCTCGCCATGGCGGTCGATCACCTTGGCGACCCGGGTGATGTCGATCAGGTCGGAGCCGATCCCGATGATCATGCGCGGCCTGCGGCTTCGGCCCGGGTGCGGCCGCGCTCCATTGCCGCGCGCATCGTGTGCACCGTCTCGGCGATGCCGACGAACAGCGCCTCGCCCATCATGAAATAGCCGATGTTGAGCTCGCGGATCTCCGGCAGCGCCGAAATCGTCTCCGCGGTGTCATAGTCGAGGCCGTGGCCGGCATGGACCTCGAGCCCTGCCGCATGGGCGAGCCTCGCCCCCTCGACGATGCGCTTCCATTCGGCCTCGGCCTTGTCCTTGTGGCCGTCGACCACGGCATCGCACCAGCCGCCGGTATGGATCTCGATCACCGGCGCCTTCAGCTTGGCCGCCATCTCGATCTGCCGCGGATCGGCAGCGATGAACAGCGAGACCCGGATGCCGGCGTCGCTCAGCCGCGCGATGAACGGCGCCAGCGCCTTGTGCTGGCCGACCACGTCGAGCCCGCCTTCGGTGGTGAGCTCCTGACGCCGCTCCGGCACCAGGCAGACCGCGTGCGGCTTGGTGGCGAGCGAGATCCGCAGCATGTCGTCGGTCGCCGCCATCTCGAAGTTCAGCGGCCTGGAGATTTCGGCCTTCAGCCGCGCCATGTCCTCGTCGCGGATGTGGCGGCGATCCTCGCGCAGATGCGCGGTGATGCCGTCGGCGCCTGCTGCGATCGCCGCCAGCGCCAGCCGCACCGGATCGGGCCGCGCCCCGCCCCGCGCGTTACGCAGGGTCGCGACGTGATCGACATTGACGCCGAGGCGCAGCGGAGGAGTTTTGGACATCTCTTTGACCTACAATCTAGCTCGTCATGCGCGGGCGTAGCCGTCCGAAGGACGGCGTCGCTTCCGCTTGCCTATGCCCGCGCATCCATCTTCGAGAGATGGGTTGCCGGGTCAAGCCCGGCAACGACAGCAATTCACCCGTTGACGCGCTCGACCCGCGCGACGACGGCCTTGGCGCGCAACTGCGCGATGATAGCGCTGAGATGCTTGAGGTCATAGACCTCGAGATCGATGGTCAGCTCCGTGAAATCGGGCGAGCGGCGCGACATGTGGATGTTGTCGATATTGCCGTCGTGCTCGGCGATCACGGTCGCGATCTGGGCGAGGCTGCCGGGCTCGTTGACATTGTGGACCAGGATCCGCGCCGGGAAACGCTGCGGCATGGTGTCGTCGATGTCCCAGCGCACGTCGAGCCAGCGCTCCGGCTCCTCCTCGAAATCCTTCAGCGCCGGCGACTGGATCGGATAGATCGTGATCCCCTCGCCCGGCGTGACGATGCCGACGATGCGATCGCCCGGCACCGCGCCGCCGTTCGGCGCGAACTTCACCGGCAGGTCGGAATTGATGCCGCGCACCGGGATCACCGAGGCGGCACGCGCCGGATGCGGCGGGGTCTGGGTCTTCAGCTTGGTGGCGAGCCCCTTCCTGGCGCCGTAGCGCACCATCCGCTCTTCCTTGTAGTCGGGGTACATCGCCCGCGCGACGTCTGAGGCCTTGATCTCGCCGCGCCCGACCGACGCCATCACGTCCTCGATCGAGGTCCGGGCCAGCCGCGGCAGCGCGCCCTTCAGCTTGTCGTCGGCATATTCGATCTTGGCGCGGGCGAACAGGCGATCGACGATGCGGCGGCCGAGCCCGGCATACTGGTCGCGCACCGCATCGCGGGTGGCGCGGCGGATCGCGGCACGCGCCTTGCCGGTGCGGGCGAGCGCCTCCCAGGCCGACGGCGGCGCCGATTGCGCCTTCGAGGTCAGCACCTCGACCTCGTCGCCATTCTGCAATTCGGAGGACAGCGGCGCGAACTTGCCGTTGATCTTGCAGCCGACCGCGCTGTTGCCAACCGCGGTGTGCACGGCATAGGCGAAATCGATCACGTTGGCGTTGCGCGGCAGCGCGATCAGCTTGCCCTTCGGGGTGAAGCAGAACACCTGGTCGTGGAACAGCTCGAGCTTGGTGTGCTCGAGGAATTCCTCCGGGTTGGCGCTTTCCGAGAGGATGCCGATGGTATGGCGCAGCCAGGCGAAGGCATTGGATTCGTGCTTCAGCCGCTCGTTCGGCGAGCCCATGCCCTCCTTGTAGAAGGCGTGCGCCGCGATGCCGAACTCGGCGATCTGGTTCATCCCCTCGGTGCGGATCTGCAGCTCGACGCGTTGCTTGCCCGGCCCGATCACGGTGGTGTGGATGGAGCGGTAGTCGTTCTGCTTCGGTGTCGAGATGTAGTCCTTGAAGCGGCCCGGCACCACCGGCCAGGTGGTGTGGACGATGCCGAGCGCGCGGTAGCAGGCGCCGACGTCGTCGAGGATGATGCGGAAGCCGTAGATGTCGGACAACTGCTCGAAGCCGACCGACTTGCGTTCCATCTTGGTCCAGATCGAAAACGGCTGCTTGCGGCGGCCGAACACCCGGGCGGTGATGCCGTTCTTCTGCAGGTTCTTGGAAAGCTGGGTTTCGATCTCGCCGATCAGATTGCGGTTGCGGTCGGCCAGCGCATCGAGGCGCTGCTTGACCACCGCATAGGCCTCGGGGTCGAGCACGAAGAACGACAGGTCCTCCAGTTCCTCGCGCATTTCATGCATACCCATGCGGCCGGCAAGCGGCGCATAGATGTCCAGCGTCTCCTCGGCGATGCGGCGGCGCGAGGCCGGCGGCACGAACTCCAGCGTGCGCATGTTGTGCAGGCGGTCGGCGAACTTGATCAGCAGCACGCGGACGTCGTCGGCGATCGCCAAAAGCAACTTGCGCAGGTTCTCTGCCTGCTTGGCCTCGCGCGACACCAGCTCGAGCCGCTTCAGCTTGGTCAGGCCCTCGACCAGCGCGCCGATCTCGTGGCCGAACACGTGGTCGATCTCGGCCCGCGTCGCCTCGGTGTCCTCGATGGTGTCGTGCAGCAGGGCCGCGACGATCGTGGCGTCGTCGAGCTTGAGGTTGGTCAGGATCGCCGCAACCTCGAGCGGATGGGAGAAATAGGGATCGCCGGAGGCGCGCGTCTGGGTGCCGTGCGCCTTCATGGCGTAGACATAGGCGCGGTTGAGCAGGTCCTCGTTGGTGTCGGGGTTATAGGAGCGGACGCGCTCGACAAGGTCATATTGCCGCATCATCCGCGCCCGCGGCCTGGCCGGCTTCTCGGCCCGGGACGAAGCCGGCGCCACCGCGACCGTCTCGGTCGCAGCCTGCATCTGGCTGGAACTGCGGCGTCGGTACGCCATGTATTCGATGCCTCTTACGGGGCCGGATGGGCCCTTCCTACTCAATCTAGTCCGCTTTCGAATGAAGCAGCACCCCGGCGGGAGCAGAACCGTTCAATTTCCCGCGCCCCCATAGGACGCATCGTAACCGCGAAATTGTCAACAAAAGCAAAGGCCCGGAGCGATGTCCGGGCCTTTGGCGATTTTATCCGAAACT
Source organism: Bradyrhizobium sp. CCBAU 51753 (assembly GCF_015291565.1). Taxonomy (NCBI): domain Bacteria; kingdom Pseudomonadati; phylum Pseudomonadota; class Alphaproteobacteria; order Hyphomicrobiales; family Nitrobacteraceae; genus Bradyrhizobium; species Bradyrhizobium sp. CCBAU 51753. The sequence goes on from NZ_CP030037.1 coordinate 5,234,389, forward strand.
GGAAGCGGAGCTTACTCGTCTTCCTCGGGCTGCTCCTCCGGGGGAGCGAGGCCCTCGAGGCCCTTCAGCAGCTCTTCCTCGGTCATCCGCTCCACGGCGACCTCGGTGTCGTCGGCATCGACGCTGGCGCCGGCGGAACCGATCAGCGGCACGGTGTCGGGCTCGGGCTCGTCGACCTCGACGAACTTCTGCAGGGAGTGCACCAGTTCCTCTTTCAGGTCTTCCGGCGAGATCGTGGAATCGGCAATTTCCCGCAACGATACGACCGGGTTTTTGTCGTTGTCGCGATCAACCGTGAGTTGCGAGCCCGACGAAATCATACGGGCGCGATGCGCCGCCAACAGGACCAGGTCGAAGCGATTGTCGACCTTGTCAATGCAGTCTTCAACGGTGACGCGAGCCATGTCGAGGCGCTCCGTGGTAAAATGGACCGAACATGTTGATTATGAGGGTTAGTTATAGGCCCAGCCATGGTTTCGCAAGGCAAAATTTGTGATTTGCCTTCCGAACAGGCTCTGATAACCCGGTGTGCTGGGGCTAGAATGGCCGGAGCGCGTCTGACGACATGGCTATGTTGCTGTCCCAGACAAGTAAATCTCTTCATTGCAACGTCAAAAGACTAGGCTTTCTGCCCTCGCCTCACCATAATTGCGTTGGTGACTGTCGTGGGGAAGATTCACCGAACTTTAGGCTGCAACGCAGAAAAATTGCGCGCGGTAGGTTGCCGCTGCGCTAAGAACACTAACAACCACGCGAGAACACTTTGATGTCGTCACCTGTTTCCAACAAGATCGCGCTCTTCATTGACGGCGCCAATCTTTACGCCACCGCAAAGACCCTGGGCTTCGACATCGATTACAAGCGCCTTCTCAAGGAATTTCAGGGCCGGGGTACGCTGCTGCGGGCGTTCTACTACACGGCGATCATCGAGGATCAGGAGTATTCGTCGATACGTCCCTTGATCGACTGGCTCGACTACAACGGCTACACCGTCGTCACCAAGGCCACCAAGGAATTCATCGACGCCAGCGGCCGCCGCAAGGTGAAGGGCAATATGGACATCGAGCTCGCCGTCGATGCCATGGAACTCGCCGAGCACATCGACCAGATGATCCTGTTCTCCGGCGACGGCGACTTCCGTTCCCTGGTCGAGGCCGTGCAGCGCCGCGGCGTCCGCGTCACCGTGATCTCGACCATCGCCAGCCAGCCGCCGATGATCGCCGACGAGTTGCGTCGCCAGGCCGATGTCTTCACCGACCTCGTCGAGTTGCAATCCAAGCTCGGCCGCGATCCGTCCGAACGTCCGGCGCCACGTGAACCGCGCGAACCGCGCCACCACTCGCCGCAGTTCCTGCAGCGCACGACCACGACGGTGGCGCCCCGGGGAGCCGATGACGATTTCGACGAGTAACCTCGTCACCGCCCCGACCCGACCCGACAGCAACTGCCCGCTTTGTCCTCGGCTGGCCGACTTCCGCGCACAGGCCCGCTTGCGCGAACCCGGTTGGTTCAACTCGCCGGTTGATTCGTTCGGCGATCCCAATGCACGGCTGCTCATTGTCGGGCTCGCACCGGGGCTTCAGGGCGCCAACCGCACCGGCCGTCCGTTCACCGGCGATTACGCCGGCGACCTGCTGTACGCGACTTTGCTCGAGTACGGCTTTGCCAGCGGCGTCTATCAGGCGCGGCCGGACGACGGCCTCAAGCTGGTCGATTGCCGGATCAGCAACGCGGTGCGCTGCGTGCCGCCGCAGAACAAGCCGCTGCCCGCCGAGATCAACACCTGCCGGCAATTCTTGCGCGCCACCATCACCACCATGCCGACGGTGCGCGCGATCGTGCTGCTCGGGCGCATCGCGCACGAATCGACGTTGAAGGCGCTGGGGATTCGGCTGGCCGCCGCGCCGTTTGCGCATGGTGCCGTGCACACGTCGGGACAGATCAAGCTCTACGACAGCTACCATTGCTCGCGCTACAACACGAACACGGGCGTGCTCACCACCGACATGTTCCGCAAGGTGTTTGCCAACGTGCGGAAGGATCTCGGCTAGCTCCTACCGCGGATTGTCCTTCAGCCACGCCAGAACGTCGCTCGCATTCCGGTCCGGCGGAAACACCGGATAGAACACGCGGGTGATGCGCGCATCGTCGATCACGAGCGCGAGCCGCTTGATCAGCGTCAGCCCCGCGACCGACATCGTCGGCAGCTTCAATGCGCCGGTCAATTCCAGCGCCTCGTCCGACAGCACCGGGAACGGCAGATGCAGCCGCGACGCCATCTCGGTCTGGTATTGATTGCTCTGGGTCGACAGCCCGAACACGTGCGACGCGCCGGCCGCCTTCAATTCGGCGAACAGGTCGCGGAACGCGCAGGTCTGCGGCGTGCAGCCGCGGGCGCCCGGGATCATGTCCCAATCGTCGACCAGCCCGATCTTGCCCGGCTCGCCGGTTCTGGGATAGCCGAACACGACCGTGCGGCCCGCGAGCGCGGACAGCGTCACCGAGGTGTCGTTGGTGGCGCGCAGGCGGACCGGCGGAATTGTCATTCCGGTCAGATGCGCTGCGCCGCCATCGTCCGATGGTGCCGGAATCTTGCTCCAGTCCACGTCGGTGAGGCTGGGTTGAGTCATGTCGAATTCCCCTGGGCCAATAGCGAATGGAAGAGCGGGCAACCTCAATTGCCCTGTTCGCCATTCGCCATTCCCTACTCGCTCCGGTTCATCCCCGCGCCCGCATCAAACGGCCCTTCTCGCGGCTCCAGTCGCGCTTCTTCACCGTCTCGCGCTTGTCGTGCAGCTTCTTGCCCTTGGCGACCGCGAGCAGCAGTTTGGCACGGCCGCGCTCGTTGAAGTACAGTTTTAGCGGAATGAGGGTCATGCCCTCGCGGTCGACCGCGCCGAGCAGCTTGTTGATCTGCTTGCGATGCAGCAGCAGCTTTCGCGGCCGCTTCGGCTCGTGGTTGAAGCGGTTGGCCTGCAGATATTCCGGAATGTTGGCGTTGATCAGCCACAGCTCGCCGTTCTTGGAATCCGCATAGGATTCCGCGATCGTGCTCTTGCCGCTGCGGATCGACTTCACCTCGGTGCCGGTCAGCGAGATGCCCGCCTCGATCGTGTCCTCGATCGCGTAATTGAAGCGGGCCTTTCGATTTTCGGCGACAACCTTGATCGGGCGTTCGTTCTTCTCAGCCACTTTAGCTCTTCTTGAGGAGGTCGCGGATTTCCGTCAGCAGCGCGACCTCGGCGGTCGGCTTCGGCGGCTCGGCGGGCGCAACCGCTTCCCTGCGCTTGAACTGGTTCATGGCGCGAATGACCATGAACAGCACGAAGGCGACGATCAGGAAGTTGAGCGTCAGGGTCAGGAAGTTGCCCCAGGCCAGCACGGCGCCCTGCTTCTTGGCGTCGGCCAGATTGGTCGCGGTCACGGCCTTGGAAAGTCCGGTGAAATAGTTGGAGAAGTCGAGGCCGCCGGTGATCGCACCGATGATCGGCATGATGATGTCGCCGACCAGCGAGGTGACGATCGCGCCGAAGGCTGCGCCGATGATGACGCCGACGGCGAGGTCGACGACATTGCCCTTCATGGCGAATTCGCGGAATTCCTTCAGCATGCCCATCCCCTACTGTTCGACGTTACGCGCTGTCGCGCCGGCGGCGGCGCCGGCCGGCCTCAGTTGATCAGGCCGGCATGCACCATGGCGCTGCGCACCGCAGCGCGGGTCGATTCGGCAACCGGCACCATGGGCAGGCGCAGCTTCTCGTCGAGCTTGCCGAGCAGCGACATCGCGTATTTGACCGGTGCCGGATTGCTCTCGATGAACAGGTTGGTGTGCAGCGGCATCAGCTTGTCGTGGATCTTCAGCGCGGTGGTGACGTCGCCCTTCTGCCAGGCGATTTGGAACTCCGAGCACAGCCGTGGCGCGACGTTCGAGGTCACCGAGATGCAGCCATGGCCGCCATGCGCCATGTAGCCGATGATGGTCGCATCCTCGCCCGACAGCTGGTTGAAGTCCTCGCCCATCGCCGCGCGCTGCTGCGAGACCCGCACCATGCTCGCGGTGGCGTCCTTGACGCCGGCGATGTTCTTCAGCTCGAACAGCCGCTTCATGGTGTCGACCGACATGTCGATCACCGAGCGCGGCGGGATGTTGTAGATGATGATCGGAATGCCGATCGCGTCGTTGATCGCCTTGAAGTGCTGGTACAGGCCTTCCTGGGTCGGCTTATTGTAGTACGGCGTCACCACCAGCACTGCGGTCGCGCCCGCCTTCTCGGCGTGCTCGGCGAGCTCGATGGCTTCCTTGGTCGAATTCGAGCCGGCGCCGGCGATCACGGGCACCCGGCCCTTGGCCTCCGCGATGCACCACTCGACCACCCGCTTGTGCTCGTCATGGCTCAGCGTCGGGCTCTCGCCGGTGGTGCCGACCGGGACGAGGCCATGCGTGCCCTCGGCGATCTGCCAGTTCACGAGGCTGCGAAAAGCCGCCTCATCCACCGCGCCGTTCTTGAAGGGCGTCACCAATGCGGTGAATGACCCCCGGAATTTTGTTTTGGCTGCCATGGACTTCCTCCAAACGCTTCGGGCTTCAGGCTAGGTCGATGGACCTTCGCTTCGGCGTGCTCCTCGTCCGCGTAACCGACGGCCGGCCCGCGCGAAATCGCCATGAAAGGCAATTCATACCGGGTCTGGCCGAGCTGTGAAAGGGCCGCACCGTACCTATTCCCAGCGACCTCATTTCAGCACCTGAAGCGGTTCCGGCCGGGTCACAACACAGGCTCCTAGAGCCTTGTTTTCACGCGCTTTCTCGACACGGGCCGCGATCCGCTGCGGGCCGAAATTGGGCAGCCGCGATTTTGCCGTGGTGCTGGCGCAAACAGCCGCACCACCGACGCTTTAGTATTTTGTGCACACATTCATTCAAATAAGAACGGATGGCGCGAACGACCGGATGATTCGGCGCCGCAGGGAACCTTCGTGATCCACTCCGCCCGCGCAGGCACATTGCGATCGACGGCGCTGGCAACGAGCCTGGCGCTCGTGCTCGGTGTTGCCGTGATGGCGGCCGGCGCCTGGGCCGCCGAGGAGGTTCCAGCAGCGAAGCCGGCTGCGCACGGCGCGGCCGCCAAGGACGCCGCAGCCAAAGGTACTCCGGCCAAGAATGCGAAGGGCAAGGACGCGCCTGCCAAGGATACGGCAGCCAAGACTACGCCAGCCAAGACAACCGCTGCAAAGACGACCGCCCCCAAGACCGACGCTTCCAAGAACGAGGCTTCCAAGCTCGGCGCCGCAAAGACGACGGCTGCCAAGCCAGGCGATGCCAAGCCTGGCGACACCAAGTCCAGCGCTGCCAAGACTGGCGCTCCCAAGCTTGGCGACGCCAAGACGAGCGACAAGGCTGGCGCTCCCAAGGTTGGCGCTCCCAAGGCCGGCGCCGTCAAAACCGACGGCGCCAAGGCCACAGCTCCCAAGACCACCGGAACGGTGTCGCACAAGCCGGCCCCAGCGACCGCCATCGCGCCCGCCTTGGTGCCCGCCACCCGCCAGCACGCCGCACCGGCCGTGCGCAAGCCGGTCACGCCCGCGGCAGTCGCCGCGACCTCGTCGACGCCACAGGCGGACAAGGATGCGCTCGAGAACGTCGTCGAGCTGTTGCGCAAGCGCAAGGCCGCCGATGCCACCGAGGTGGAAGCCTCGATGTCCGATCCGGTCGCGCGCAAGCTTGCCGAGTGGCTGATCCTGCGCAGCGAGGACAATGGCGCCTCGGTCGAGCGCTACAAGAGTTTCCTGGACGCCAACCCGAGCTGGCCGTCGCAGACCTTCCTTCGCCGCCGCATCGAGGCCGCGCTGTGGGATGACCGCCGCGACGATTCCGCAGTCTGGACCTGGTTCCAGAGTGAATCCCCGGTCTCGGCCAAGGGCCGGCTGGCGCTGGCCAAGGCGATGATCGGCCGCGGCGACCGCGCCAATGCCGAGCGCCTGGTGCGCGAGGCCTGGCGCAACGACCCGATGAGCGAGGACACCGAGACCACTGCGCTCGATTTGTTCGGCTCGTTCCTGACCGGCGGCGACCACAAGGCGCGCATGGACACCATGCTCTACGGCACCGACAACGAAGCCGCCGGCATGCGCGCTGCCAAGCGCCTCGGCTCGGGATACGTGGCGCTGGCGAAGGCGCGCGCCGCCGCCAACCGCAAGGGCGGCAATTTACGTGCGCTGCTGGAAGCCGTGCCGCACGAGCTCTCGAGCGACACCGGCTATATCTTCGCCAAGATCCAGCTGCTCCGCCGCGAGGAGAAATTCACCGAGGCCGCGCAGCTGATGCTGAGCGCGCCGAAGGAAGCCGCCCGCCTCTTCAATGTCGACGAGTGGTGGATCGAGCGGCGGCTGCTCGCCCGCAAGATGATCGACACCGGCGAGTACCGCACCGCCTATCTGATCGCGCGCGACGCAGCGCTGCCGGCCCGCGACATCTACAAGACCGAGCAGGAATTCACCTCGGGCTGGATCGCGCTGCGCTTCCTCAACGATCCCGCGCTGGCCTCGCAGCACTTCGCCCGGATCGGCGTCGGCAGCGCCAACCCGACCGCGCTGGCGCGTGCCGGCTACTGGCAGGGCCGTGCCGCCGAGGCCGCTGGCCGCGCCCAGGAGGCCCGCGCCGCCTACTCCCGCGCCGCCGAGCAATCGACCAGCTATTACGGCCAACTGGCGCGTGCCAAGCTCGGCCTGCCGCAGATCGAGCTCAACGGCGTGCCGCGCGGCCGCGGCGCCGAGCGGCTCGAGATCGTGCGCGCGGTGGGGCTGCTCTATGAGATCGGCGCGCGCGAGCTTGCGATCCCGATCTTCGGCGATCTCGGCGACAATGGCGATCCGGAGGCGCTGGCCGGCCTCGGCGAGCTGACTGCGCGCCACGGCGATGCCCGCGGCATGCTGCTGATGGGCAAAGCCGCGCTCAATCGCGGGCTGCCGTTCGACCACTACGCCTATCCGATCAACGGCATTCCGTCCTTCACCCAGGTCGGGCCGGAGGTCGAGCGCAGCATCGTCTATGCGATCGCGCGCCAGGAGAGCGCGTTCAATCCGGCCGTGGTGTCGCCGGCTCAGGCCTACGGCCTGATGCAGGTGACGCCGGAAGCCGGCCGCTACGTCTGCAAGCGCGCCGGCATCGGCTTCGACCTCAACCGGATGAAGACCGATCCGGTCTACAACGCGATGCTCGGCGCCGCCGAGCTCGGCGGCCTGCTCGAGGATTATCGCGGCTCCTACATCCTGACCTTCGCCGCCTACAATGCCGGCCGCGGCAGCGTAAAGAAGTGGATCGACCGCTACGGCGATCCGCGCGATCCCAAGGTCGACGCGGTCGACTGGGTCGAGCTGATTCCCTTCTCGGAGACGCGGAACTACGTCCAGCGCATCATGGAGAACCTGCAGGTCTATCGCGCCCGCTTCGGCGGCGGCACTAAGCTGCAGATCGAGGCCGACCTCCGCCGCGGCGCCAGCGTGGAATGAGCCGGCGACGGTCTTATTTCTTTAAGTTAAATCAATAGGTTGAGCGAGCCGACGGCAATTGCATGCGCGGAACCCTCCTTTTAGAACGGGCCAAAGGCCGTTGTTCCGCGTCCGTTCTTCTGACGATCCGTTCTCGGTCCAGGCGCAAACCGATCTGAGGGCCCCGCCACTGCAACATCGCTGAGAATAATCGAGCACAAACACGCCCTTCCAAATTGACCGTGCCGACAAAATCGATGCATAAGGCTCGCACCGGAGAGGTGGCCGAGTGGCTGAAGGCAACGCTTTGCTAAAGCGTCATACGGTCTCAAGCTGTATCGAGGGTTCGAATCCCTCCCTCTCCGCCATTCTGTATTTTCAATAGCTTAGCTAGTCTTTTGAATGACCGGCGTTGCCGCAGGTCGGGCAGCGCTCCGGCTGCTGCGCAACGTAATACAGGTGTGGGCTTTGGTAATAAGATGCGTTCATCATGGTGGCCGGCCCGGCCGATTGCAGGTCGGTCCGGCGGCCCGGCCGCAGGCGCCGTCGGCGTTCACGCGATGCCGCGCCGAATTGCCCCGGTGCTCGATTCATTCATTGCGTTTGCGAATGCTTATTGGAGTTGCAATTTGGCAGATGATCGCCTGGCCAGGCTTGTGGCCACCTTCATCCTCGTGATGGGACGGCTCGCCGTCTCCAACTGGTTGCCCGCGATCGGATGCCGGCCGGCGCATCTGCGACCCGCCGCCGCTTCGCGCGATGATCGCCAGCTTGCGATGTCCCATGTCTGACGACTTATCACAGCTCAACTTCGAGGCTGCCGCACGTCTCTACAAATGGCCCTCGCTCGGCAATCTGCGGCGCGAGGATCGTGCGCCATACATGGTTGCCGAGGGAACGCTGGATGAATGCATCCGCGACTTCATGGCCAAGCCGGAGCGGTCTCGACACCTCTACGAAATCCGCACCACGCCGCAGGCACCGCTGGTCGGCGATATCCTGTCGCCGGAACACATCGTCGAGCTGTCGAGGCTGCGGGATTTCCTTTGAGCACGCCCGCGGTTCGCGAACGATTTCCCTCGTCGGCCTCGCCCGGGCCGCTGGATTGTTTGCCCGTACACGAGCAGCTACAATCGGCCGACTCTCCGGTTGACGCGCCTACTCCGGCATCGCGTATCTGCTGCGCCCTGCCCGGCACGGCCCGCAGCACGCCGACGGGGCATCAAGAGAACGCCGCATGAGATTCAATTTGGCGATCCTGACTGTGCTTGCCGCAAGGCCCGAGCAACGGATCCCGGTTGAAGAGGTCAGCCGCGAAGTCAAGCGCATGATCGCGGCGGGCGATGCCGCCACGCAACTAGATCGATCAGCCGAGCAGCTCGGCAATGCCGATGTCTTCCAGTCCGGCTGGGCCTCGATCAATCCTGCCGGCCTACAGATTACCGACACCGGCCTCTCGCTGTTGCGCTCGCTCGAAGCCGCCGGCATCGAAAGGCAACGCGACGAGCGCCGATCCGGACCGTTGGACATAGCTGCCACCAGCACGCGCCGTGCGGCCATCGTTGAACAGCCCGAGACCATCGATCTTGAGCTCCCCCCGATCACAGACCACGACCACGGCAATCGCGTCACGTCGCACGCGGGCCCTTCACCGCCTGCGCCCGATCCACCGGCGCGGGATGCCCCGATCGTCCTCCCGCCGGCGTTCGGCTCCGTGCAGCCGGATCACCGGAACGAGTCCCGGCTATCCGCCCTCGCCGGACTGTTCGGCAAGGTGATGCCCGGAACAGCCCGCGCGCGGCGGCGGCGCGCCATCGCCGATATTCCGGATCGGAACGTCGAAGGCAGGGCCGGAAAAACCGGCCTGGCTCTGGCCTTCCTCAGCGCGCTTTCGATCATTGCCTGCGTCGGTGCGGCGATTGCCTTTGGTCAGATCTCCTCGCTGAAGGCCGATCTCGCCGCGCTGCGCCGCGAGCAGGCGCCGCTGCGGGAGCGTCTGGCAAAGCTTGAGCAGAGCGAGGCCGCGCGACGCGAGGCCGCCCAACAGGAAGAAGCGCAACAAGCCAAGGCCGAGGCTGAAAGGAAGGCGTCCGAGAGCGGCGGCGAGCAGGCGATGCTCGGCCTGTCGCGCGACGAGATCCAGCTGATCAGGGAGTACATCAAGGCCGCCCCGTCAGCGGGTGCCGCTGCGGTGACAACCAAGGTCGGCGATCCCGTCACCGGCGGAATGATTCCGCTGCCCTCCTCGCTGACGGAAAAGGTGCCGCGACTGGTCGGTGCAAGATTTGCGACCCGCAACGGCGCGATCATCATCAGCACGCGCAACAGCCGCCGCGTCGATGCCGTGCTGCTGCCGAACTAGACGGCCGAAGCCGATTCTGTTGCGCGGCAGCGAAGCTGATTTCCCTGTAGCCGGGGAGCGACCATCCGCAGGCGCTGTCCTCTTATGGTATCTTAAGGGCCTGGGCGCTATGTTCGCGGTATGCTGCTGCACGACACGATCGACGGCACAGTGACCGGAACGCGCGCCAGTGCCGCGCCCGGCCGTGCACGCGCGGCCGGTGTTTCGGCCGGACGATTGCATCCGCTGATCGCTCTTGTTGTGCTCGCACTGGCGATACGGATTCCGGCAGCGTTCTGGCCCAACGTCGTCTACCCCGACGAGACCTTCCAGTATCTGGAGCCGGCCTGGCGGATGCTCGGCCACGACAGCATCGTCACGTGGGAGTGGCGCGAAGGGATTCGCGGCTGGTTTTTGCCGACCCTGTTGGCCGGACCGGTCGCCTTTGGCGACTGGATCGCCCCCGGCGGCGAAGGTGCCTTCGTGGTGCCGCGTCTGGTTGCCGTGTGTGCGTCGCTGTCGATCGTGATCAGCGCCTGGTGCTTTGGTGCGCGTGTATCGCGAATCCATGCTGTCATCGCGGCCTATGTTGCCGCGATCTGGTTCGAGTTCATCGTATTCGCGCCGCGCACCTTGGGCGAACCCTTGGCGACCGCCCTGATCATGCCCGCGGCGTTGCTGCTGACCGATCGTCCCTCGCGAAACCGCCTTGTCATCGCCGGCGCCCTGCTTGGCCTCGCCTTTGTCTGCCGCTTCCAATATGCGCCGGCCATCGCCATCCTCGCTGTCGGCGCATGCAGGACGTACTGGCGAAATCTGATTCCGCTTGTTGCCGGCGGGCTCGTCGCACTGCTGATCGGGGCTGCGATCGATGCTGCGCATGGCGCCGTGCCGTTTGGCTGGCTGGTCGCAAACATCGAACAGAACCTGGTGCAACATCGCGCAGCGGAATTCGGCGCGACGCCGCCGCTCGCTTACTTCGAAAATTTTTTGATGTTCTGGTCGTGGGCGATCGTGCTTCCGCTGGCGGCGATCTGGCGCGGCCGGCGCCGTGCACCATTGCTGCTGGACGTGGCATTGGTCAACCTCGTCTTTCACAGCCTGATTGCCCACAAGGAAGACCGCTTCATCTTCCTGTCGACGGCGCTGTTCATCATCCTGGCAGCGCTGGGATCGGCTGATTGGCTGCAGACGCTGCGGGCGCGGCGCGGTTGGCGGCCCTGGGCGTTCCCGGTGATCGCCGGCGGGTGGCTCCTGCTCTCGCTGGGGGTTGCCGTCGCCGCCCCGGACATCCGCGAATACTGGACGCGCGGTATCGGCGCGGCGCGTCTTGCGGCAGAGTTGCGCGACGATCCGCAGCGCTGCGGTCTTGCATTGTACGCCATTCGCTTCCAGGCATTCCCCGGACAACAGCGACTGGCCGGTTCAGCGCCGCTCTATTTGCTGCATCCGAGAGACCCGTTGACGGAAGGACGTCTGACGGCGCTGACAGAGGCGACCAGTCCGGCGTTCAACCGCATCATCGCACGGCCGGCGGCGGCGGGTGATCTTCCGGCGAACTTTTCAAAGCACAGTTGCGCCCCCGTCGGCGACGCCGATGCCTGCATCTATGCACGCAGCGGCAGTTGCGACGCTTCTGCGGCGTCGCCTTTTTTTGCCGTCAATGACGTGATCTTGCGCATCGGCCACTAGCTAGCGCGCTGATGTAGGTTGATCGGTATGGCCGCGACTTCGGTCCACCTCTCCCCGACGGGGAGAGGTCGATTTGCGTTAGCAAATCGGGTGAGGGGCCGCAGCTCTCACGAGAGACCGTAACCCCTCACCCGGCGCTGCGCGCCGACCTCTCCCAAGGGAGAGGTAAACTTCCGATGCCGCTACAGCTCAATCTAATCCCATCATGCTCTAGCACCGGTACCACGTACCGTGCGCTATCTCTGCCGGAACGAATGGTTGAACGACATGATCAGCGGGCCGGCGATGTATTCGAGCGCGGTGCGCTGCACGGTTGGGATCATCACCGTTGCCGGCATGCCCGGGTAGAGGCGAATGTTCGGCATCGCCGCGAGTTCATCCTGATCGACCCGCACGAAGGCGGTGTAGTAGGGATTGTTGGTCTTGGGATCCGTCAGCCGGTCCGCCGAGACCTGGGTGACGTCGCCGTGGATGATCGGCACGATGCGCTGCTTGTAGGCGGTGAGATGCACCTCCGCGCGGGTGTTTGGGTGCACGTCGCTGATATCCTCCACCGCGACCTGGGCCTCGATCGTCAATCCGTCCTGGAGCGGCACGATATCCAGGATCTTGTCGCCGCGCTGGATGACGCCGCCAACCGAGAATACGTTGAGTCCGACCACGCGCCCGCTGTAGGGCGCACGAATCTCCATCCGGCCCAGCACCGCCTTGGCATTCATCGCCTTCGGGATCACCTCCAGGATCTTGGCCTGGGTGTCGCGCAGATCCCGCGTGACCTCGGTCATGCGGTCGTTGTCGAGCTGGGCCATCTGCTGCTCCTGCTCGGCGATGGCCTGACGCGCCTTTGCGATGCCGGCGTTGGCGTCGGCGATCTGGCCTTCGAGGCCATACGCGGTGCGCTCCAGCTGCAGGATGCGGGGGCGCGCGATCAGGCCCCGCTCAACCAGCGGCGCGATATCCTTTGCCTCGCGGTGAACGGACGTGACCTGATCGGTGAATGCCTTGACCTGCGCCTCGGCTCCGACGATCTGCGAGCCAAGCTGGTTGATCTTTTCGCGAATGACGCTTCGTTGTCCCGCGATTGCCGCCAGACGGCTCTCAAGCTGGCTGACCTGCCCGTTCCACACGCTCTTGAAATACGGATCCTCGGAACGGGCCTTGAGGTCGAGAGGCATCGTCAGCCTGGATCCGCGATCGAGCTCGGTCAGAAGGCGAACTTCCGTCGCGCGGAGCACGACGTGTTGCTGGGTGAGAACCTCGAATTCCGCACGCGCCTGGGTCTCGTCGAGCACGATGAGCAGGTCGCCGGCGCCAACCTGGTCGCCTTCCTTGACGTGCAGCTCCTTGACGATGCCGCCATCCAGATGCTGGACGCTCTTGCGGTTGCCGTCGACCTTGACGACGGCATTCGCCACCACGGCGCCATTGAGCGGAGCGGTTGCCGCCCAGGTGCCGATGCCGCCGAAGAAGACCGCGATCATGATCCAGCCGGCGAGCGCCACGTGCTCGATCGAATCGCTGAGTGCTCCGCGTGCGGGGGCCGGCGCGGGCGCGGCAAGTGAGAGGAGCTTCCTGAGATTCCCTTCGAGAATGGCCAAGTCCATGGGATCCGCCTAACTGCCAGCGCTTTGCACCGCGTGCACAGGCACGGGGCGGGTCAGACGCGACATGATCTCAAGACGTGGTCCGAACATCTCGGCGGTCCCCTCCCGGAGGACGAGGATCTTGTCGACGACGCTGATGGTTGCCGGCCGGTGCGAGATGATGACGACGGTGGTGCCGCGCTTCTTCAGTTGCACGATGCAATCGGCCAGCGCGTTGTCGCCTTCAGCATCGAGATTTGAGCTGGGCTCATCGAGGACGACGAAGCTCGGATTGCCGTAGACGGCGCGAGCCAGGCCGATGCGCTGTCGGAAGCCCCCCGACAGGATCGCCCCGCCCTCTCCGACCTGGGTGTCGTAGCCGCTCTGAAGCCGCACGATCATCTCGTGGACACCGGCGAGCTGGGCAGCGTGGATCACCTCAGTGTCGCAGCTCTCATCAAAGCGGCTGATATTGGCGGCAACGGTGTCTGCGAACAGCTCGATGTCCTGAGGCAGATAGCCGACATGGTCGCCGACCGCCTTCCTGACCCAGGTCGACACGTCGGCGCCGTCGAGGCGCACCGCCCCGGCCGACGGCGTCAACACGCCAACGAGGTGACGCGCCAGCGTCGACTTGCCCGCGCCGGAGGGGCCGATGACGCCGAGCACCTCTCCCGCCTCGATCGCGAAGGTCACACCGCGCAGGATCGGCTTGGAGCTGCCATACGGCACAAAGGTGAGTGCCTCGACCGACAGCCGGCCCTTGGGTCTCGGCAGGGTAAGCCCGGTCTCGCGGACGGGATCGGCGGTGAGAAGCTCCTGAATGCGCAGGAATGCAGTCCGCGCCGACACGAGGCTGCGCCACGAGCCAACGATCTGCTCGACCGGCTGCAAGGCACGGCCCAGCAGGATGCTGGCGGCAAACATCGAGCCGACGGTCGTGAGCCGCTCGATGACGAGATAGGCGCCGAGGCCCAGGATCAACGATTGCATGGCGAGCCGCAGGAACCGGATCAGGCTCTGGACGGTCGCGGCGCGGTCGCTCGCAGCCACCTGCCGCTCCAGCATCCGGTCGCGATCGCGACGCCAGCGCCGCAGCAAGCCCCTGGTCATGCCCATCGCGCGCACGACTTCCGTGTTGCGCAGGCTCATTTCGGTGAAGCTGTAGCTGCGCGCGGCCGCCTCGTTCGATTCCGTCAGCGGCAGCCGCACCAGCCATTCGCTGAGCAGCGCCATCAGCACCAGGATGATCGAGCCGCCGAGCGCAAAGGCGCCCAGCGCGGGATGCAGCACGAAGATCACGGCGATGTAGATCGGGGCCCACGGCAGATCGAAGATTGCGTGGATTCCGGTGCCGGTCACGAACTGGCGGAATGTATCGAAGTCCCGCAGCGCCTGGCTGCGGGCGCCGCCTGCAGCGGCCGAGCGATCGATGATCGCCGTCATCACCCGCGCGGCGATCTTACGATCGAGGCGGATGCTGGCGCGGGTCAGCACCCGCGCGCGAACCGCATCGAGCCCGGCGAGCGCCATGAAGGCCAGCAGCAGCGCGATGGTGAGCATCAACAGCGTGATCTCGCTGGCGCTCGAGATCACGCGGTCGTAGACCTGCAACATATAGAGAGGGCCGGCCAGGTACAGCAGGTTGATCGCGAGGCTAAAGGTCCCGGCGGTCAGGAAATATCCTTGGCAGGTCTGCACCAACTGCCGGAGCTCGTCCGGCCTCTTGAACGGTACGCTCACGCAATCCGGCAGGATACCTGCCCCTCCAACCAAAAACTCTACCTCGGCGCCCGCGGCACCCGGCCAGGTTTTCTATCTAGCCTGGCCGGGCCTGGTCCGCAGAAAGCCAGCGTCAACTAGACGAGATTCACGTAGCTGCTGTCCTTGTTGATCCAGGCGTCGATGACACCGAGATAGTCTCCATTGTTGACGCCGAGCAGAACCATCGACTGATTCTGCGACACCGCGAGCTGCTTACTGCCAGCTGAATCGGTGAGCGCGTTCATCGCGGCAAAGATGTCGCTGCCGGACGGGATACCGTCGTCGGATTCACCAACCTGCCAGGCAGCGCTGCTGGCCTTGACCGTCTTGGTGAAGCCGTCCTTCCCGGGCTCGCTCGAGTTGTTGTACTGCAACACCTCGCACGTCGTCCCACCGGTATTCAGAGTGTCCGTCTTGGTGCCGCCGTACTTGATCAGCCAATCGGCGATATCGGTCAGGAGGCCGGCCGGTGCGTTGAAGTCCGGCACACCGACATCGTTCAGCAACGTCGTTATCGCGTATCGGGCGAAATCACCGAGCTTGTCGCCGCCGGTGCCATTGGAACCACAAACGATCTCCTGCGCGTCATCCCACTCGATGACGAGGCACTTTCCATTCGAACCCTCGAATACCAGGTCCTTCTTGCCGTCATTGTCGACGTCGACGAAGTTGCTGTTCGCGTCGGAATGATTGGGCAGCAGGTTGAGTATGTCTGGCTGCTCGATCACGCCGCCGTCGGCAAGCTTGTCGGCAAGGAAGCGGCCCTGCCCGTCCGAGGGTCCGTTGTTGGCAACGCCGTCCCAGACGTAGAGATGGTTGCACCAGAAGCCGGGCGTAAGCCCGACTGCCCCGACCGCATGGTTGCCGAAGAACAGGTCATCGCCGACCACGACCTCGTGTTGCGGATCGTTGGCCCCGAGGCCGGCATCGCCCGCGAAGGCCACCAGTTCTTCGCCGCTCTGGATGGTGACCGTCGTCGTATTGTCGCCGATCCCGTCATTGTTGTGATCGACGGTTGCCGCCCAGGTCTGGCCGCCGTCGGTGAACAGCTCGGTGACCGTGTAGGCGCCCGGATGGAGGTTCAGAAATGAGAACTTGCCGTTCGCATCGGTCGTGGTGGTAATAGTGTCCTGGGTCCCGTTACCGTCAATATCACCCTGCAACTGGATAGTAACACCGGCCATCGGCTTCTCATCGTCGGCGGTGTTCGCGATGTTGTCGGCGCCATCCGCGTCGTACACACCATCTGCGTTCACGTCCTCGAACTTAAAGCCGTGGATCGAGCCGTTGAGGTAGTTCATGAAGGTGGTGTCGGCGTCGACGCCGTGGGATTCCCCGGACGCGAGGGTCAGGGCGATCGTCGTCTTGTCCGCCGACAGATAGCCGCCGCTCAGCACCTCCTGGACGAGGTATTTACCCGGGTCCAAGCCGCTGAACGACCAGGTGCCGTTGGCTGCCGTCGTCGTGGTCTTGAACGGCGAGTCCTCGGTGTCGTTGTCGATCACGCCGTCGCGCTCGTCGTCCTGCAGAATGCCGTCGCCGTTGAGGTCCTTGTACAGGTTGATCGTGATCCCCGCGATCGGGGTGTTCTCACCGGCATCCTTGACGCCGTCCGCATCGAGGTCCAGCAGCTTGATGCCGTTCACCGACGCCGTCTTGTAGTTCATGAAGGTGGTGCCTTCATCGACCCCGTGGGTCTCGCCGGAGGCCAGCGTGATGGCGACGTCGACGTTGTCCTTGGTGACATAGCCACCGCTCAGCACCTCCTCGACAATGTACTTGCCGGGGTCGAGGTTGCTGAACGACCAGGTGCCGTCGGCCGCCGTCGTCGTGGTCTTGAACGGGGAGTCCTGGGTGTCGTTGTCGATCACGCCGTCGCGCTCATCGGCCTGCAGCACGCCGTCGCCGTTGAGGTCCTTGTACAGGTTGATGGTGATCCCGGAGATCGGCGTGTTCTCGCCGGCATCCTTGACACCGTCCGCATCGGCGTCGAGCAGCTTGATGCCGTTCACCGACGCCGGCTTGTAGTTCATGAAGGTGGTGCCTTCATCGACCCCGTGGGTCTCGCCGGAGGCCAGCGTGATGGCGACGTCGACGTTGTCCTTGGTGACGTAGCCGCCACTCAGCACCTCCTCGACAATGTACTTGCCGGGGTCGAGGTTGCTGAACGACCAGGTGCCGTCGGCCGCGGTCGTCGTGGTCTTGAACGGGGAATCTTCCGTATCGCTGTCAAGGACGCCGTCGCGCTCATCGGCCTGCAGCACGCCGTCGCCGTTCAGGTCCTTGTACAGGTTGATGGTGATCCCGGAGATCGGCGTGTTTTCGCCGGCATCCTTGACACCGTCCGCATCGGCATCGAGCAGCTTGATGCCGTTCACCGACGCCTGCTTGTAGTTCATGAAGGTGGTGCCTTCATCGACCCCGTGGGTCTCGCCGGACGCCAGCGTGACGGCGACGTCGACGTTGTCCTTGGTCACATAGCCGCCGCTCAGCACTTCCTCGACAATGTACTTGCCGGGATCGAGGCCGTTGAACGACCAGGTGCCGTCGGCCGCCGTCGTCGTGGTCTTGAACGGGGAATCTTCCGTATCGCTGTCAAGGACGCCGTCGCGCTCATCGGCCTGCAGCACGCCGTCACCGTTCAAATCCTTGTATAGGTTGATCGTGATTCCTGAGATCGGCGTGTTCTCGCCGGCGTCGTGAACGCCGTCGGCGTCAGCGTCGAGCAGCTTGATGCCGTTGATCGAAGCCGCCTTGTAGTTCATGAAGGTGGTGCCTTCATCGACCCCGTGGGTCTCGCCGGAGGCCAGGGTGATGGCGACGTCGACATTGTCCTTCGTGACATAGCCACCACTCAGCACTTCCTCGACAATGTACTTGCCGGGATCGAGGTTGCTGAACGACCAGGTGCCGTCGGCGGCCGTCGTCGTGGTCTTGAACGGCGAGTCCTGGCTGTCGTTGTCGAGCACGCCGTCGCGCTCGTCGGCCTGCAACACGCCGTCGCCGTTGAGGTCCTTGTACAGGTTGATGGTAATCCCGGAGATCGGCGTGTTCTCGCCGGCGTCGTGAACGCCGTCGGCGTCCGCATCGAGCAACTTGATGCCGTTCACCGAGGCCGGCTTGTAGTTCATAAAGGTGGTGCCTTCATCGACTCCGTGGGCCTCGCCCGAGGCCAGCGTGATGGCGACGTCGACATTGTCCTTGGTCACATAGCCACCGCTCAGCACCTCCTCGACAATGTACTTGCCGGGATCGAGGTTGCTGAACGACCAGGTGCCGTCCGCCGCCGTCGTCGTGGTCTTGAACGGTGAGTCCTGAGTGTCGTTGTCGAGCACGCCGTCGCGCTCGTCGGCTTGCAGCACGCCGTCGCCGTTCAAATCCTTGTACAGGTTGATGGTGATCCCGGAGATCGGGGTATTCTCGCCGGCATCCTTGACGCCGTCGGCGTCAGCGTCGAGCAGCTTGATGCCGTTCACCGACGCCGGCTTGTAGTTCATGAAGGTGGTGCCTTCATCGACCCCGTGGGTCTCGCCGGACGCCAGCGTGATGGCGACGTCGACGTTGTCCTTGGTGACATAGCCGCCACTCAGCACCTCCTCGACAATGTACTTGCCGGGATCGAGGTTGCTGAACGACCAGGTGCCGTCCGCCGCCGTTGTCGTGGTCTTGAACGGCGAGTCCTGGGTGTCGTTGTCGAGCACGCCGTCGCGCTCGTCGGCCTGCAGAACGCCGTCGCCGTTGAGGTCCTTGTACAGGTTGATGGTGATCCCGGAGATCGGCGTATTCTCGCCGGCGTCGTGAACGCCGTCGGCGTCCGCATCGAGCAGCTTGATGCCGTTCACCGAGGCCGGCTTGTAGTTCATGAAGGTGGTGCCGGCATCGACCCCGTGGGTCTGGCCTGACGCCAGCGTGATCGCGACGTCGACATTGTCCTTCGTGACATAGCCACCGCTCAGCACTTCCTCGACAATGTACTTGCCGGGAGGGAGATTATTGAACGACCAGGTGCCGTCGGCCGCGGTGGTCGTGGTCTTGAACGGGGAGTCCTGGGTGTCGTTATCGAGCACACCGTCGCGCTCATCGGCCTGCAGCACACCGTCGCCGTTCAGATCCTTGTACAGGTTGATGGTGATCCCGGAGATCGGGGTGTTCTCACCGGCCTGCTTTACGCCGTCGGCATTGGCGTCGAGCAGCTTGATGCCGTTGATCGAGCCGGTCTGCAAATTGCCGAAATCGAGATTGTGGGCGTCTTGCCCATCGGTCAACGTTACGCTGAACTCACCTTCCGCGTTGTTGGGGGCCGACTGGATCCATCCCGCTTGCGGAATCTCGCGCACCGTATAGGTGCCTGGCGTGACGAAGAAGCGGTAATAGCCGATCTCGTTGGCGTCGGTGGTATCGCCGTCGTTATCGAGGTCGATGCTGCCGGTGACGACCGACGGTTCACCCGGATCAAGAACGTTGTTGTTGTTGAAGTCCAGATAAACGGTCCAGCCATTGAGCGCCGGCTCGGTCGCCGTCTGCCAGACGTGATCGCCGTTGAGATCATTGAACTTGTGGCCGTCGATGACCTGCCCGATCTGCCGGTTCCATTCCTCGAAACCGTCATTGTTGGTCCACTGGCTGGTGGCCGAGTGCTCCCCCTGCTTGTCGATATAGGTATAGTCGAACGTGCCGGGCTCATAGCCGAATGCCGAATACAGGTAGACGAAGGTCTTGCTGGTATCGAACGCGCTGATCGGGACCAGCATGGTCATGTCGGTGGTGTTGCCGCTGCCCGACTGCAGGCTGCCGTTGAGCCCGATGAACTTGTCGCCGCCCGCGTCGAGATTGTAGATCAACGTGGCGTTGTCGGCGGCCGGAAACGCGCCGGTGCCGGCGGCCGGAGTGGCCCCGGGAGCGTAGTCGTTCAAGGTGGCGGAGTTGGCCTGCCAGATTTGCAGCGCATTGAGCGACAGCAGGGACTTGTCGGCAGCGTTGAGCTGATTGATGTCGAGCTCGAAGCGATAGTAGCCGACGCCATTGACGAATTCGATCGGCAGGTCGGAAAGCTTCAGCGAATGGATGAAGTTGGTGCCGCCCTTGCCCGCGTTGTCGAGCAGGAAGTCGTTGAAGTCGGTGTTGTAACCCTGCACCTGATCGGTGTTGCCGCCGATCTGAGAGAATGGGTCAAGCAGACCCGTACCGGCACCGACCGTGACCTGATCGCTCGAGAAGATTGCCGTCACGGTTCCGCTGGTGATCGTTCTGGTGGTCTGGAACGTCAGGTCGACCAGCGTCGAATCGGTGAAGCTCGTGGTCGCTTTCAGGCCGAGCGCCGGCTCGTCCGCCGTCAGCAGGAAGGATTGGTTGGCCGCGTCGGCGTTGACGTACCATGAGGTCGTGATGGTGCCGTTGACGACGCCGTCGAGATCTCCGGCGCCGCCGTCGGTGACGATCCAGGGATCGCCGCCGCTCAGCGGCGCGCCCAGTTGATCGTCGAGCGTGCCCCAGATGCCATCCGGGCCTGGGCCGATCGAATGCCAGACCGTGAACT
This sequence comes from Bradyrhizobium sp. CCBAU 51753, assembly GCF_015291565.1. Taxonomy (NCBI): domain Bacteria; kingdom Pseudomonadati; phylum Pseudomonadota; class Alphaproteobacteria; order Hyphomicrobiales; family Nitrobacteraceae; genus Bradyrhizobium; species Bradyrhizobium sp. CCBAU 51753. The sequence goes on from NZ_CP030037.1 coordinate 5,254,790, forward strand.
GGACGGCGCCGCCTGGCGCGACTTTCGTCGCGGTGAAGGTCGCCGTTGATCCGGGTGCGTAGTCGGAGAGATCGGTGCTGACCAGGAGCAGGTCGTCGCTGAGGACATAGGTACCGGTCGCGGAGTCGAATTTGTACGTCGCCATAGCAAATCTCCCTGCTCACATTTTTTCACGGCAGTACGGGCACGCTCCATTTCCAGAAAATTCCGACCGGCTCGATGTTGACGCGCAATCGCACGCTCCGCGGAAGCGGGTGCTCCACGGACGGCGGCCAACTCAACAGAGGCGGTTTCTCAGAAGTTCGTCGGCCCGAACGGGCCAGGCATTGCCAACGTCATTCCAAATCAATCATCAGGCTACCCTCCCGGGTGCACCGCAATAATCACCTGCGGATCGCACTTGACGTCGTGGACGCACCCAACGTGCTTCCAGCGACAGCGACCGCATCCACCCAAAATTACCTGCACTCGAAATAAAAATAGCCGGAGGCGCCGATCAGGCACGTTCCAGCCGCTACGACGATTGCTCGTCCCTACGTCGCATTACGCAACCTTTGACCTCAACCACAGCCCCGTCGACGTGGGCACGCAACAATTCACTGCATTAAGTCAATAGCTAAACACCTGCATTTCGAATTGTAAACCACTTTTTAACGATAGGCCGGCGGCCTTCCGGATGCCAGCGGCTGGCCGAACACTACGTTCGCGTGAATCTATGATGAAATCTATCTAACGTAGCATTCGTATTTGGCTCGCGCGCGATGATGCAGAAGCCCGCAGGCTTCATCGCAGCAGTCAAATCAAACTGTGAATCCACATCATCTGGAAGCGCGGCGCGCGTTGACGCCGACGCTGATCAGGCAGCTGTCGACGCAATCGTCCGGCGCGGTCGCAGCCACCTGGCCAACGCGCTGATTTCCTGGCCCACTGCCTGGAAATAAAGCAGGTGCGTGATCGCAAAGGACAGCAGGCAAGCCCCGAGAATGGTCGCCATCACGTACAGGCCGGCGCCGGTCGGCACCGCGACTGGCCCAAGCGACGCATGCGCCGAGGTGGGCACGCCGTACTGCCAGGCGTAGACCAGAAAGCCCGCATAGCCGGCGCTGAGGTGAGTTGCGACGGTGAACGCAGGCCTTGCCCTGACGACAAGTCCGAGGCAGGCCAGCAGGAACAGCGGCAGCGCAACGCCGAAAAACTGCAAGCCGTCGATCCCGACGAGCGAGCCGAGCAATGCGTGGCTGCGCTGGAAGATGCCGAAGATCCGGAGATTGACGAACCAGAGTAGCTCGGAGCTCGGCGCATATTGCAGGGCCAGCGCCGCAAGTTCGGCGGCAAGCGTCGCCGCGAACAGCACGCAGGGTCCCAGGAATTGCAGCTTGAAAAGGCGATTCATGAAACAAGCCATGGTCAGAAAATGACTGGCTTGTCTTAGGCCCAAAACCTTTTAACTAGTCTTAACGGTTGCCGGCACCGGCCGGCCCCGGCCGGATAGCGTTGACGGCCCGTTATCGGCCCGAATGATCGGGCTACGGCTGGTTGTTCGGCGGCCGCTCGATGAACTTCCTGCTGCCGTTGAGCAGTTCGAGATTGTTGGCGATCACCGGGTTGCCCGGATCGAGCGAATAGGCCTCCTCGAACTTCTTCCGCGCGCCGCTCAGATTGCCGCGCAGCATGTAGGAGTAGCCCTGGTCGTTCAGCACCTGCACGGTCTTGCCGCCGAGGCGGATCGCCTGCGCATAGGCCTGATCGGCAAGGTCGAAGCGGCGGATCCGGTCATAGCTCGCCGCGAGCCCGACCCAGGCGGTGACGTCCTTCGGCGATTTCTCGACGGCGTCCTTGAAATAGCGCTGCGCCATTCCGTAATTGCCGCGGTTGAAATGCTCCAGCCCGACCCGCACCGGCTCGTCGGAGGGATAGTATTTGACGTCGGTCGGCTCCTGCACGGGGTCGCCGCCCGGCGGGTCCACGGGCGCGACGATGGCCGCCTCCCGCGTCGTGTAATCGCAGGCGGCAAGGCCGACGGCCAGCCAGCAACAGGCGAGCGGTAGAATGAGACGACGCAATCCGCGTCCCATGCTCCAGCCCCGGCGAACCACCTGCATCATCCCAAAAACCATCTCGAAACAACCTACGAGTAACAGGCGGCCTGCCGAACAGCTCAGCGCCAGACCCTCACGTCTCAATTCCCAAGCCTTCTCCCAAGTCTCCGCCCCTTGCTCGCTCAGGCCCGATCCAACGCGGGCGGCGGCGCTCGAGGGGCTGAGGCCTTCGGCTCCTTATCTGCCGCCTCCGACCCCGACGGCCACCGATCCTCCGGTCCCCGCGCCCAATCCGGTCGCGTTGACATTCTGAATTGTGGTGACGGGCGGCGGCTGGCCCATCGCTTCGGTCGGAACGCCCATATTGGGGAGTTGATCCAGCGGGCGTTGCTGATTGCCGTAGCGTGTGATGCCTCCGCTGGTGCGCCGCGCGTCGTACGCGATGCGGCGATCACTGACATTGCGCGGCCATGGATGGATCGTGTGGGTCGCGGCGTTGACTTCCTTGGCGTCGCCGGCGCTCATCGTGAGCGTGTCGGAACGCTGGATGTAACGGTCCATCTCGTCATGACCGGCAACCCCGTAGCAGCCGCCGAGCAGGACGGGTGCGAGCAGTGCCAGGTACCTGATGGTCATCCCTCGCCTCCTCTAGTTCAGGGTCTTCACGACCGGCTGGTTTGCACCAACGGCCGGTGGCGGAACGGGCACGATCGCATTGGGCGCGATGATGTGGCCGTACGGCCCCTTCACCTCGCCGCCGGAATTGACGTAGTCGTCGTAGCGCTTGCGGACTTCCATCTGGCCGTTGAGGAAGAAGTCGACGTCGTTGGCCGGCAGGCGCGAGTCGAGCGGCGATGCCAGCTGCTGGCCGGGCACCGCCGGCGCCACGAGGCGCGGCGTCACGATGATGACGAGGTCGGTCTCTTCCTGCTGGTAGGACTTGCTGCTGAACAACGTCCCGATCACCGGCACCGAGCCGATCCACGGCAGTTGCGAGACGTCCTGGCGGTTGCGGGTCTGCAAGAGGCCGGCGATGGCAAAGCTCTGGCCGTCGCGCAATTCGACGGTGGTGCGCGCGTCGCGGCGGGTCAGTGCAGGAACCTGGGTTCCCTGAATTGTCACCGCGTTCGCAAAATCAAGCTCGCTGACCGACGGCTCGACGCGAAGATTAATTACGCCGCGCGAGAGCACGGTGGGAACGAAGGCCAGCTGGACGCCGAACTGCTTGTATTCGATTCCGATGGTGGGAAAGTTGCTGCCCGATGTCGTGGTCGGTACCGGCACCGGAAACTCGCCGCCGGCCAGGAAGCGCGCGGCGTCCCCGGACAGCGTGGTCAAGTTCGGTTCTGCCAGCCGGCGAGCCAATCCCTTCTGCTCCAACGCCGTAATCAGCAGATCGACCGAGCCGCCGTTGCTGGTTCTTACAATGCTGGTCAACAGACTTCCGAACGGAGCCGGAGATACGCCGGCAGTGCCCACGAGCGTTCCTATGGTTGAGAGCAGAGGAAGGCTTCCCGTGGGAGGAGCACCAACATCGCCATTAACGCCACCAACAGGGACTCTGCCTGCCGCTGTGTTCAGCGAGCCAAGCCCCGTATTCCCGACGTTGGTGCCATTGGCGTTCGCCGCATAGAGGTTCACACCGAGGTTGCGACCGGCCTGCCGGTTGACCTCGAGGAAACGCACCTCGAGCATCACCTGCTGCGGCGCGGCGACGGACATGGCGTTGACGACGATGCCGCCCTCGGGAACGCTGCCCTTGGCAATCGTCAGCGCCCGCTCAGCCGCGACCGCATCGGCGGCCGTTCCGCTCAGCACCACCTGGCCCTGGGATGCAGAAACGCGAATGCCGCGCGTACCCGGCCCGGACTGGATGTTCTGCTGCAGGCTGCCGATGTCGAGGGTCACCTCGACGTCGAGAATGCCGATCTGCTTCATCGAGCTGTCGAACAGGATGACATTGGTAGTGCCGGTCTTCTTGCCCTGGACGTAGATCAGGTGGTCGGTCAGCGACTTCACATCCACGATGTCGGGCGAGCCCGCGACGATCGACGAAAATGCCGTATCGACCCGGAAGGTGCGTGACTTGTTAACCGTCACCCTGACGCGCTGGACGTCGTTCATCTCGCTGACAAAGACGCCGCTGGAAGAGCTCCCCCGCTCTGCCGCCCGCGCGCGATCGGCGGACGGGAAAAAGGCCAGCGCGCCGCCAAGAGCCACCAGGCTCAAGGCGAAGAGACCACGTTCCGCGCTACCCCACACGCGACCGCTACTCATTTCCAATCCCCTCCACCGCGATATCGCGGCATCCGTAATTTTACGGCTCCCCCGGCGTCCGGATCACTCTCCCATGCACATTACGCCGTGGAGCTTACAATGCGTCCGATTACAAATAGTTACCTACAAATTCCCGGTCCTGGCGCACTGAGCCGAGACTTCCCCTCTCGCTCGAGGCCCATCTGGGGGCACCCGCCAGCCGCAAAGCGCGACCTTCAGATAATCCCCCGCCGAACATCGTTTGCAAGGAAAGACCGTCGCCGGGTTGCCGCAGCGCCAGAGAAAACTCCGCGATGTTGCCAGCGCGCACCACTTCCGGGTTGCCGGGCTGCCGGCTGCCAGCGTGCGGGCGGCCAGATCAGGCTTGAGCGGCGGCCGGCTTGGGTCAGTGCTTCGGCGATTCTTGCTTCACCGTGCGCCCGCAACCGCCGGGCAGCAGCTCTTTCAGTTTGGCAACGGGATTTGGGTGGTGACGCTCGGGTTATTGAACGACGTGCCCCACACCGTCGGAAACAACATGGTGAAGCCCGTCACCGATGCCGTCACGGTGACGAAGGAGGTTCCGGTCACCGTATTCACTGTCAGCGTGAAGCCGCGATCATAAAGGAATGGAGCAAGCGCTCTCTTCTGGGTGTCGGTCGTGTAGTCACCGCTGCAGGTGACGGTTGTGGTGATCTTCATTGCGGCGTCTGTATAGCATGTGTTGATCATGGCGGCCCGCGCACCGGCGCCCGCGATCGACCGCAACGACTGCATCGTGATTGCGTAACGCCCCAGGTCGGCCAAGGCGAATATCAAGGTGAAAATCGCCATGGCGACGATGCAAAACTCAAACGCCGCCGCACCGCGCTGATCGAGTCTTCTCATCACTGCACCAAACGCACCGTTTGAACGTTCGGCTTCGCTGCTCCGTCTGATATACAACCAGTGTTGTCCAGCCTTGTGTTGCCCACGAATTGCACGGAGTAGGCTATGACCTGGTAGCACCCGGTGCTCGGCGCACCCGAACTGTTGCCGCTGTATGTGACAGGGGAATTCGGTATATAGACCGTGCCATTGAAATAGCTGGTGGAGCTGCCGGTGACCTTGACAAGACTCGAGGCCTCATCATCGTAGATCAGAAGATCTTTCATCAGAGCCTTCGCCGATGCGGACAATGCGGACGGCCCCGCAGGCGACTTCACCGCCGTCAGTTGGATCGTCGGATTTCCGGTGATGGTGAGTGATCCTCCTCCAAAAAATATCAAGGTAGCGGTTCCCGTTATGGTCGGGCTGCCGTTGATCTTGAGGTTCCCCGTAATGTAGTACGTGCCGTTCAGCGCTGTGGAAGGCAAAGAAGGGTTGCCGTTGGTATTGACGCACGCGCCGGCTTCATAAGAGATGATTGTCGAGCCGCTGCACGATTTGCTGGGAAAATCGTTCGGCACCTTCAAGGCTCCGATCGCGGCGCTCAATCCACTCAACGGATCGGGGACCGATTGCTGATAGGTTTTCACATTCGTGCATTGGCTTCCTCCCGTCTGGGAGCAGCCACCGACGGTGTAGCTCGGCGCATCCACCGAGATGCCGGAATTGCCCTTGAAGCCGATTGCATTATCGGCCGCACTGTTCGAGGCGACACCGCAGGTTGGCGACGTTAGAGTAGGGCTGCCCTGGAACGTGATAGGGTCCTTCAGCGATAACACGCAGGGAGGTTTCGATAGACCGGAAATACCGGCGACCGCCGTTGCGGCCACACTGACCGTCGTGAGCCCAAGCACCTTGGCGATGTATGCCGGCTGCGTCTGAGTGATGGTGGCCTGGACGTATTGACCTGAGACCCCGTTCCACGTGGTCAGCGAAGCGACCTGCACGCTCTGTGAAATTCCGCTCGGAAGGCTCGTCGAACATTTGGAGCCGGGATAGGACGTATCGCCCGTATTGCAGAACGAGTTCTGAGCTGCCGCCTGCTTGCCGCGGTAATCGTATGGCTGCGAATTGTTGCACGTTACGCCGGGCTGCGGAGCGTTGTCGCACGCCACCTTCAAGGCGCCCGCATAGGCTGCCGCATCGGCCGCACCCTGGACGCGTTGCTTGGTGACATACCAGACCCCGGCCTCTCCGCCGATCGCCAACGCTCCGACCAACGGCACCAATGCAATCACGGTTGCGAACGCGACTGACCCTCGACTGCAACGGAGCATGTTACGCATGGGGCACCTATTGAAATCGCTCTGAGTAAGTTAGCGTGAACGAACAGGGATTGGAATTGCTGCTCGTACAGAGCACCGACCTCAAAACGAGCGGCGTTACTGTGATCGTTGTCGTATAGACATAGTATTTCGGCTGAGTGGCAGCGGAATTGGTCGAATCGCAGACAGCATTGCTCTCGCCGCAAACGAGCTTGACGCTGGGTATAGGATAACGGCTGTCCGCCTTGGCCGTCACCGTTGCCGACCAGGTAGACGCGTTCGTGACATCCGGTGGCGGAGAATACAGGATGGATTGTCCGAAGGTGCGCAAGGCCTGGTACGCGGATATGTAGCGGAAGCCGACGATCGCAATATCGGCCAGCGGCAGAATCACCAGCAGCATCAGAAACAGCCAAACAGCCGGCACCTCCAACGCGACGGCGCCGCGTTGATCTGCCATCAGCGAAATTTTGCGGCTCATGACCTCCCGGCTCCCGTCCGCATTTCACTTCACTTGAACGCCTTGATGAGGTTCAGCATCGGCCCGCCGCCGAGGATGACGAACATCGCCGGAAGCAGGAACAGCACCATCGGAACGGTCAGCTTGGCGCCCAGCTTGTGGGCCTTTTCTTCCAGCTTGGTAATCCGTTCGCGGCGGAGGTCGGCGGCGATGCTGCGCAGGGCCTGGCTCAACGGCGTGCCGTATTGCAGGCTCTGGCTGATCATGGTGCCGAAGCGGCGAAGCCCCTCCGACCTCGAGCCCAGTTTCTCGAATGCGTCGAAGCGATTGGGCAGGATCCGGAGATCATCGAGAAGGTCGGTCAGGACGCCGGCCATCGGCGGATTGGTCTGGACGATTTCGGCGGCCACGCGTTGCAGCGCACTCTCCAGGCCCATTCCCGCCTCGCTGCATACCACCAGCAGATCGATGGCATCCGGCATGCCCAGCCGGATCGCGGCATCGAAACGCCGCTTCAGCACCAGCATGATCAACCGCGGCACCAGGATCCCCAGCACCACGCCGACCAGCGTGAAGACGATCATATTTGCGTCGATCAGCTGCGCCACCACGAAGGCAACGATCGGGAATGCGAACATGCTGAAGATCTTGACCCCGATCCAGATCGGCAACACTCGATGATGATTGAAACCCGCCGATTGAAGGACCGTTCGCAGTTCTTCGATGTTCTCCTCGGCGTAGAAGCGCCGGTAACGGGCGCCCAGCGATGAAAACCAGCCGACCACGTCCTTGGAGCGTGCCTGTTGGTCGGGGATACCCAGCACCGCGTTCGACACCCGTGTGTCCAGCGCGCGAATGTGCATTTCGCGGATGAGCAACAGGAGAGTCGCAGTCGCAGTAGCGATGGCGAGCGCGACCAGGCCGAGATCTGTGGTCATAGCGCGGTATCCCTTCTGATCATCCAACGGATCACGAAGTGCCCGATGATCACCGAGGTCACCGCGTAGGCCAGCATCGAGTTCCCGAATGGATCATAGAACAGCACATCGATCATTTCCGCGTTGAGCGAGTAGATCACCGCGCCGACGATGAACGGCGCGGCAATAAGCGCGCGTGACGAAAAGATCACCTCGCCCGCCAGCGCCTTGGCGCGCGCGGCCATCGCCACGCGCTGCCGCACGGTCTCCGCCAGGATCTGCAGGGTTTCGGCGAGACTGCCGCCCGACTTCAACTGCACAGCGAGCGTCACAGCAAAGATGCCATACTCCGTGACTCCCGTTCGGCGATAGATGCCCTCCACCACCTCCTCCGGAGGCCTGCCCAGATTCAATTCGCTGCACGCGATCGCAAACTGCCCGGCGGTCGGTTGCGGCATTTCCCTCGCAATGGTTCGAAAGGCTTCGTGGACCGGCAGACCCGATCGCACGGTGCTCGTGACCAGTTGGACCGTGTCAGGCAGTTGCCGGAACAGCCGGTCGGAAAAACGGCGCTGCTGCCATTTGAACAGACCTCGCACAAGCATCACGGCGGCAAATGCCGCCGCAATCGACGCCTTGGTGGTGGAGATCCCCAACAGGCTGGCACCACAGAAGGTCGCCGCCGCCCCGATCATGCCGGCCATCAGCACATAGGCCGGGTGCACGACGTAAGGGATACCGGGCCTGTAACTGGCCAGGCGGTGCAAGAGCTCCGAGCGGGATCCGGTCTCCGCACGACGAATCGAGATCAGGTCGGCCGACCGCGACGCAGGCAGAGCGATCGCAAGCTGGCGGTCGATGCGGCGCTGCCGGGCGTCGAGCCACAACGTCGTACAGGCTGCGCACATCAGCAGCCCGAGCACGACGACGATTACGGAAATCGGTATCATATTTGCGCCATGGCCTCGGCCCAAGCCCGCTCAAGGCCGTAATAGGCAAGACGGCTCTTGAACTTCGGGACCGCGTTGGTGGACTTGTAAATGCCCTGGATCCGGCCGTGAACGTCTTCCTCCTTGTACTCGAACGCGGCGATGTCGTTGGTGGTGATCACCTCGCCTTCCAGGCCGACCACCTCGCTGATCTGGACGATGCGGCGCTGGCCGTCGCGCATGCGCTCGACCTGAACGATGAGGTCCAGTGCCGCGACGATCTGGGTTCGGATCGCCCGCGGCGGCAGATTGGCCTGCCCCATCTGCACCATGTTTTCGATGCGGGTCAGGGCGTCGCGGGTGCTGTTGGCATGCACCGTGGAAATCGAGCCGTCATGGCCGGTGTTCATCGCCTGCAGCATGTCGAAGGCTTCGATGCTGCGTACCTCGCCGACCACGATCCGGTCGGGACGCATGCGCAGCGCGTTCCACAAGAGATCGCGCTGGGTCACCTGCCCGGTGCCTTCGAGGCTCGGAGGCCGTGTCTCCAGGCTGATCACGTGCGGCTGCTGCAGCTGCAACTCCGCCGCATCCTCGATGGTGACGATGCGCTCGCCGTGGTCGATGAACTGGCTCATGGCGTTGAGCAACGTCGTCTTGCCGGAGCCGGTGCCGCCGGAGACCAGCACATTGAGCCGGCAACGGGACGCGAGCTCGAGCACCTGGCCGATGCCCGCGCTCATCGAGCCGTTGGCGATCAATCCGGCGATGTTCAGCCGCCGGGCCGGGAATTTTCGGATCGAGATGCAGGGACTGTGGATCGCCAGTGGCGGCAGGATGATGTTGACGCGGCTGCCGTCCGGCAGGCGGCAGTCGCACATCGGGCTGGATTCGTCGACGCGGCGGCCGACTTGCGCCGCGATCTTCTGCGCCACCGAGGCGATGTGGTCGTTGTCGCGGAAGCGGACCGCGACCCGCTCCAGCTTGCCGCTTCGCTCGACATAGATGCTGTTCGGCCCGTTGACCATCACGTCGTTGATCGTCTCATCGAGCAGCAGCGGACGCAGCGGCCCGTAACCGGTCATGTCGTCCGCGATCTCGTCCGCGAGCAGCAGCTGCTCGCGGCCCGACAGTTCGAGCCGCTCCTGATTGGCGATGCCGTGGATGATTTCCTCGATCTGCCGCCGCAGAACATCGCGCGGAACGGTCGCCGCCGCCGATGGCTCGATCTGCTCGATGACCCGCTCGCGCAGTGACGCCGACATCACGGGATGATGATGCGCGGGCTCGTCATGCTTGGGCACCGGGTTCGGCGCCGCTGCGGGCAAGGTCGGAGGCGACGGCGGCGGGCTTGCCGCCGGTGCGGCCCATCTCGGCTGCGATTCGGGCAGGTTTGGCGTCAATGAAGGCAACCGAGCCGCCAGGTCGTCTGCGCGCCTTCCAAACTTTTTCATAGCCTCAGCAGCCTCCGCCAGCGTCCCTTCCGCTTGTCGCCCGCGACGCCCGCGATCTCCCGCACGATCGGGGCAAGGTGACGTCGCAATCCCTTGACGTGCTTGAGCGCCGGAATTCCGAGGTTGACGGCCTGGGTCATCCCCTTTCCGAGATCGGGGATCACCATGTCCGGCTCTGCGCCCAGGGCCTTGACGATCGTCGCCCTGGGAAGGCCGCCGGGCCGGTTGGCGCGGTTGAGCAAGGTAAAGACCCGATCCTTGCCGGCGATGTTGGTGACGGCGGTGCGCAGCGCATGGGCATTGCGCAGCCCCGTCACTTCGGCTTCCAGCAGCACCAGAACGTGGCGCGAGAGCGTGAGGACGGGATGCATCGCCGCCCCAAACGGCACCGGCACGTCGACGACGATGTAATTGAAGCGTTGACGGAGCAGACCCAGCACGTGCCGCACGCCCGCTTCGGTGATGTCGAGCTGTGCATCCAGATCCTCGTCGGCGGAAATCAGGCAAACCTTGCCGTTGACCTCGATCCCCGCACGCTCGAGGAACAACGTGTCTGCGCGCATCGGATTTTCCAGGGCGATCCGCAGCCCCGGCCCCGGCTGAACGCCGAGCATGACCGCGGTTTCACCGTTTTGCAGATGCAGATCGAGCAATGCGACCTTGGCCTTGGTGGTCTCCGCGAGCTGCAGTGCGAGATTGATGGCGATGCTGGTTGCTCCGGCACCTCCCTGCGCCCCGCAGATCGAGACGACATGCCCGCCGCGATCGATATGCCCCGCCGGCGCGTCGCCGATCATCAGCTTCGGGCGCAGCAGGTCCATCACTATGTCGCGCGTGAGCGGCCGCGGCAGGTACTCAGTCACGCCGATTTCCATCAGCTCGCGGTAGAACTGGATCTCCCTGTTCTCACCGATCAAGGCCACCCGGACATCGGGCGGGCAAACGCTCGCCAGCCTTTCGAGCTCGGTGAAGGGATCAGCGATGCCGCTGATGTCGGCCACCAGCGCGAACAGTTCGGTGTCGGTTTCGAGCATCCGGATCGCAGTGTGGATCGTGCCGCGCTTGATCGACAGGTTGCTGCCCTCGAGGCCCTTGCGCAGCGCCGCGGCACTGAGGTCGTCGTCGACGAAGCAGACGATCCGGTCGCGCGCGACGACCGATACGGGTTCAGGCGTACCTACCATTGCCATGTTCATCTACTTTTCTCCAACTTGCCGGCCGCCGCCGTTGTCGTCTGGCGGGTAACCTCCGGCGGCGACCCATCGCAGCTCACGCTAGCGATGTCGGCGCCGGCACTTTCTCTCCTGACGGCGTACTCCTTGCGCTCGCCGCCGGAATGAACAACCACCTCCGTGGTCTGGCCCGCGAGTGCATTCTGACGGGCAAGTTCAGGCGACACATCGCAGCTCGACATCGCGCCGCCGTCCGCCTTGTCCCATTGCTCGACGGCCGCGCGCACAGAGAGAGAGAGCGTTCCGAGTTGCTTTGCGACCGTGATCTTCTTGACCTGCTCCGGCCCAAGCTCCAGCGACACGGTCTGCGCCTGCTTGCCCGCTACGGCGGCGATGCTTCGCCCGCCCTGCACGATCTCCTGGTCGATGGCGATGACCCGAACATTGCGCAAAACGGTTTCGCTCAGCGCACGGCGCGCCGGATTGTTTTTCTCGAACACCTGGGTCAACAGGACATCGACGTAATCGCCGGGCCTGATCAGGCCGGAAACGCCGGACTCCTCGTCGACCTTGATGCTAATGGCACGGCTGTCCGGCGCCAGCACGCTGGCGAGGAAACCGCGGTCCTTCGGCCGCAGGATGTCCTGCAGCGTCACCGGACTGCCGGCTTCGACGAACTTGCGAACCAGCGAACCGGGAAGGCCGGCCTTGGCGTCCGGTGTCTCGAGGATCGCACCGGCGGGCACCCGCTCCGGCGCCGCCGTACGCACCGCGAAGTCCTCGTCACGGGCCAGCGTGCCCTTCGGCAGCGCACGCGCCGCGACGAAATAGCCGACCGTCGTAGGCGCAGCCACCGGCGGCGGCGGCGCGCCCTCCGCGACCACCACAGGAACCGGTTTCGGCTGGTTCATGTTGAAGGCAATCAGCCCGAACGCGGTGGTTGCGAGCAACAGCACGACGATGATCGAAAGTCGCAGAGCGGATGACATCTCAAATTCCTTTGCTCAAAATCGTCCAGATGCCACCGCAGGCTATGGCAACGCCATACGGCAGCGGTGCGTGCCGCAGATGGCGCCAGCGCTCGACCGCATAGACCCGCCGCGCGAGCGACGATCCGGCGGGAGCGAGTTTCGGATATGGCAGGTTGCGCATCACCAGATGCGCGAGGGCAAGCACGCCGCCGGCCAATGCAGTGACGGCCAGCAACTGGACCACGCCCGTCAGCGGCAGGCCGACCGCCAGGGCAACCAGCAACTTGACGTCGCCGCCGCCGATCGCTCCCCGTGTGTAGACGGCCAGCAGCACCAGAAACAGGATCGCAGCGACGATCAGCGATTCCGCAATTTGCATCGGGCTGGCCAATTGGCCGGCAATCCCAAGCAGCGCCAGCGCCAGGCAAATCTCGTTTCGGATCAGCCGTGTCGCGACATCGATCGTCGCCACATACAGCAACAACAGGATTTCCAGGATTGAGGCTATGGGAATAATCCAACTCATCAAAAGCAGGCCTCAGGAAAGAAAAAAGAAATGCACTTCTCGAAATGGGTGGTGTGGGTTCAAACGTCTCCGCCGGACGCGACATCAAACTCCAGCTTGATTGGCGATGGCGGTCGCGTTCACCGCGGTCGTTGGCAGCGCCTTGACGTCGTTGCCGGGACCGAACACCGCGATCACTCCGAGCACGACGCAGACAGCGAGCATCAAGTATTCGAACGAAACTGCTTCGGCTCTGTCGGCGCGCAGAGGCCTCAACGCATCAATAATCGTATCGCAATACCCCAACACCGGAAAAATCCTTCGTTGGCTTGAGGGGCGTCTAAAAAAAACAGACGTACGTCCAATCCGACTTCTAAAAACAAAGTGCAGTGCAAGGACGGAGGTGAAAAAGGGGAAGGCGGCGAGCCCGCCCCTCTCTCGCGAGATCGATCAGAGGCCAGCCATAGAGCTCGAGATTTTCGTGATTCCGCTGGCCAGAGCAGACGAGATGCTCTTGTCGGTCTTGAACACGGCGATCACGACGGCGACGATACAAGCCGCGACGATGATGTATTCGAACGACACGACACCGTCCTTGTCGGTGGCCAGACGCTTCAAGGCTTCGGTGGTCTTGATGTAGTAATTCAACATAGGAAAAAATCCCTTTTGAGATGAATTTACGCAATTACCGTTGGCCAGCAAATCCGGTGCCAACTGGAATTTGTTTATAATCTTTCGCCAGTTGACTGTCATCCGGTAATCGTTTGTTAACCCTACCGACACGGCCGCGAGCGCCGCACCCGCGCAGGTTGCTGCCTGCGCCGATCACCGGAATCCCTTGAGATAACTCAGACTTTCCCCCGCGCGCGGTGAGTCCGGCGCAGCCGGTCCGTGCGAATACGGGGCGTGGGTTCCACGGGCGTGAAGGCAACGGAAATATTGCGACAAAATGCCCGAAAAGCGGGCATCCGCACGATTTCGGAATATTGGAAGAGTACGGGTGAGTTGCCCGACGTGTCAAGTCGCCTGGCCGAGTTGCCTGGCCGAGCGAGTGGCGTCGTCGAACCGCCGTGGCCGCCGCCGGCTACTTTGCATGGGGTTGTTTTTCGGGATTTTGGCTAAGTCTGCCAAAGGACGGCCAGCAGCGCAGCAATCCTGAGTGGAGGCAGCTTGAGCCGGCCGTTAAGGATAGCGGCAGCGCCAGCCGGAACGCAGACTGTACCGGGATCTGGCTCGCCGAAATCCAGCGGCCTCCACTCGCTCATACCCAAACCTATCGCTCGACGGGGCAGAACCTGTCCTGCCCCTCTCCGGCGGTCGATCAGAGGCCCGCGAAGGAGCTGGAGATCTTGGTAATTCCATCGGCCAGAGCGGACGAGATGCTCTTGTCGGTCTTGAACACCGCGATCACGACGGCGACGATGCAAGCCGCGACGATGATGTACTCGAATGAAACCACGCCGTCCTTGTCGGCGCGCAGACGCTTCAATGATTCCATGGTGCTGACGTAAAATTTCGACATGGGAAAACCCTTTGACTGAGATGAATTTTACAAAAGCCGTCGGCAAGCAATCCGGGTGCCAACCATTTAGTTTTATAGTATTTCGCCTAAAGTTGCACCGTTAAATCTTCGTTAACCTTACTCCAGCCGGATCCTCCGTGTTTGCACGGAGGACGCCGTGCTTTGGGTGCCGTTCCCGCCGTTCAGACAGGCAAACGCCGACGCGCGTGCTCGTTCGGACATAGACAGAAACATTGACGTATCCCCTCGCCATCGCAGCGCGCCGGCAATCCACGCCACGGCTGTTCAGGGATTACTTCAGGGACGCGCGCGGCGAACGTGGACGACGGCCACATCATCGGCGTAGGCCCGCTCCCAGTCCGGCAGCAGATCGAGCAGACCTGCGGCTCGCGTCGACGGGGCGAGCAACGTTGCGTCGATCTTGTATTCGTCGAGCAATTTGACGAAGTCCGGCACATCGCGAAGCGAAAGGGCCAGGTAATAGCGGGTGAGAAAGGCCGACCCATAGAGTTCGGCACGTGAATCGATGAACGTCGGAATGCCCTCGAAGATCAGATATCCGCAGAAATAGTACTCATTCAGGATCCGGCTGGCCTTCAGCTCCCTGAGCTTCTCCACCGCAACGCGCGGAACGCGCGGTAGCGAGTGCTCCACCGTCGCCAGCACCACCCCGGTCGCGACAACGAGGGCGGCGATCGCCGCGACGATCGCCGTTCTGGTGGGTTGGACGATTTTCCGGCGGTGCTGCAGCTCGGGCCACGAAAGCTGCTGGCCCAACGGACCGGCAATGAAGAACGGCGCAACGAGTGCGAAAACGTCGACATAGCGGACATGGGCCAGGGTCTGCCAAACGACAGCGAGCAGCGCCGCAACCCTGATCGGAGGCAGCTTGAGCCCGCTGTACAGGGCGTAGCCGGCGCCGGCGATCAAGCACACCGTCACAGCATTGGTTTCGCTGAAGTCCAGCGGCTGCCACTCGCTGATCTTTGAAAGAATCGGTCCCAGTTGGAAAAGGCGCAGCGTCACCAGGATCGATTCCGGTCCATACGGGGTGATGCAGGCGGCCGCGAGCGCAAATCCCCCAAACCGAAGCCATTGCACCGCGACCGTCACCCGCGCGGATTTGTCCGCAGTCCAAATCGCCTCCAGTGCGAACGGCCCGATCAACGCCAGGCCCATCGTAAAGCTGCCGTGGAGGTTCGCCCAGAGCGTCATGAGCGGGATGTACCAGAGCGAGGGCGCGCGACGCTGTTCACTCGCCTCTATCAGGGCGTTCGCCCACAGCACCATCAACGGGAAGGTCAGGACATGCGGCCGGGCCATCGTGTGGATCGCCGCCATGGCGATTGCCGCGGCCACCATAATCATGACCGGCACGTTCGGCAATTTTTTGAGTAGCAGGCGCGTGAGCAGGAAAATCGCCGAGGACGCCGACAGCGCGGCAAGCATTGCAGGTCCCGGCCATCCGGCCAATTTGAACGCAGCGAAGTAAATGACCTCCGCCAACCACGCGCTGGTTATCCAGGGCGCGCCGGGCATCGTGAAAGAGAATGGATCAGCGTGCGGTACGGCACGATGATCGATGATCCACTGCCCCACCACAATATGCCAATAGATATCGGAATCGACTAACAGGTCGCCTTTGATGATGAGTGCCAGGTAGGTCGTGGCCGCGAATATCAGCGGCAACCAGGGTCGAAGGTGATCGCTGCGCGCAGTGGCTGCGCTCAGCCCGGTCTCCGTATCCACCTGAAGCGAATGACTGCTCAAGGGCGTGCTGTCCGTCTCAGGATGCGATCATTGTCAACTTTGACCTGGCGCGCAACCCGGCGATTTCCAAAATCCCCCGTCCAAGAGCGAGGCCGCAGAGGCGCCTCCGCGTCGCCCCCGGCAGGCGCGCGTTGCCGTCCCCGCTCGTCCAGCCCCGCCCCCGATCACGCGATCCCGGTCAGTGACGTCTGCTGGTGCAGGCTCACCCAGAACTCGTCCATGGTATTCAAGTTGACGGTTGCCGGATTGATGCCGCCTGCGGAGGTGCCGTTGCTGTCGTAGGCGACCTGCCCCGAGGTGCTCGTCACCAGGTGACCGTCGTTCCACCACATCAGCGCGTTCTTGAGCCCCTCGCCGTCGGCCTCCTTGCCGTTGTTCCAGTCGGCGATCGAGGCCGGATTGGTCACGTCGACATATTTCTGCCAGGCGTTGCCGCTGGTGGCGACCGCCGAGCCGGCGAGCTTGCCGCCCGAGCTGTCGATGATGCCGTCATTGTTGGCATCGACGGTGAAGCCGTTGCCGCTCCATGCGCCCTTGCCGGTCAGCCACATCACGGCTTCGTCGATCAGATCGTTCGGCTGCACCTTGCCGTTGTCGATGTTCAGCTGCGCCGCGACGGCCTGCTGCAGCATGATAATGCGCGCATCGCCGGTCGTGCTCGACGACAGGATCGAGGCCGCCAGCGTATTCGAGATCAGCAGATTGTGCGCGTCGTTAGCGATGCCGTCGCCGTTGGAATCGCCGAGCAGAAGATTGCCGTCGTGCCGCGGATTGATGTCCAGGGCCGAGAGCACGCCGCTCTTGAAGGCGCTGTTGGTCGGATTGCTGACCTTGGCGCTCGAGCCGTCCCATGCGTCGGTATGGCTCCCCCAGAAGCCCTGGGTCAGCGTGCCGCCCTGCTCGGTGAAGGTGCCGGTGTAGCTCGAGACGTCGTCATCGGTCGGCAGCGCCGTGTGCAGGGCCGTGTCGGTGAACGAGCCGCTCGCCGTCCCCGTATTGCTGTAGTCGCCGAGAATGGCCGTGCCGGAGGCTGTGAAGGTCCAGCTTTCGCCGAGATCGAGGAGCCCGTTGTTGTTAGCGTCGCCGACATTGTGCACGTGATCGGCCTGCAGCACGGCAGTGGGCGAAACACCGGGCTGATTGTCCGTAACGGCGATGTTCGACAGCGGGACGTCCCCCGCATTCGTGACCGTGTAGGTCCAGGTAACGCCATAACCCGCGAGGAAGCTGAGACCGTCGCCGGTCGCCAGATGCGGGGTCACGACATTGTTCACGATGGTTACGGAGTCGACGCCCGTCGTCACCTTTTCAAGATGGATGGCAGGCGTGACGCCGGTGTAACCGGACGTATCGCTCGCCGTCGGATTCGCTGTGTGCCCGGCATCGTCGGTAAAGCTGCCGCTCGCCGTGCCCTTGTTGGTGTAGGCGCCGTCGATCGCCGTGCCGGTCGCCGTGAAGATCCAGGTCTCGGTGGTGTCGAGCAGGCCGTTCTGGTTGGCGTCGCCGACGTTGAAGCCGCCGCTCGTCAGACTGGTCGGCATCACGCCCGGCTGGTCGTCGGCGACGGTCACGTCGGACAGCGCGACATCGCCGGCATTGCTGACCTTGTACTCCCAGATGATGTTCTCGCCGGCGATGATCGTCAGGTTGTCGCCTGCCGCTCCCTTGCCATCGACCAGGACGAGATTGCCATTCGCATCCAGCGTACCGTCGACGGTCACCTTGTCGATCGCGATCTTGGGGGTGACGCCGATGTAGTTGGCGCGGTCGCTGTTCGTCCCGGTGGTCGTGCCGTTCGCATCCGTCACCGTGCCGACCGCCGTGACCGTATCGATCTGCAGGAGCTGACCGTTGCCGCCCGGCTGCAAGCCATCGACCGCGGTCGTCGACGCGGTGTAGGTCCACGACTCGCCAAGATCGATCAGACCGTTGTTGTTCGCATCGCCGCCCTGGTAGGTGAAGGCAAGTGCCGGATCGTCGATCAACGGCGCCAACAGCAGCTTGGGGTCGACGTTGGATGCGTTCGGCATCGTCTCGTTGGTGATGATGACCTTGTAATAGACGGTCGAGCCGGCCAGCAGCGTCGGCGCATCGTCGCTGCCCGCAGCGATGCCGTACAGGCCGACATCCTGCCAGTTGGTCCCGTCGACCGAGATCTGCTTGTCGATGCCGACCACCGCGTCCGGCGTCTTGCCCGCCGGGCTGGCCGGCCCGACCGACCACTCCTCAAATCCCGCGTCCGCATTCGAGAACTGGGAATAGAGGTAAATGAATGCCCCGGGATCGGTGCCGACGAAATAGGAGTTCGGGATCAGGACTTTGTAGTCGCTGTGGCCGCTGCCCGATGACCAGGCCGTCAAGCCGACGGAGACATCGACGTCGGCGCCGCCGCCGGTTTTTCCGTCCGCTCCGCCATCCATATCGTAGAGCTGAGTGAGCCCGGCCAGCGAGGTGAGATTGCCCGCCGACGCCGCATAGATCTGCAGCTTGTCCAGACTGATCGGGTCGCTTTGCTCGTTCAGATCGAGACGGAATTCCCGGTAGTCCACGCCGTCGATGGTGACGATCGGCACCGCGCCGAGCAGGAGGCTGTGATTATGCGCTGGCGAGCTTCCGGTGTTCTGAACAGGCGCGGCATCGGTGTTGAAGCCCTGCTCGACACCTGTGTTCTGGATCGTAACGAATGACGGGAAGATGCCGGTGCCCGTCGCAGTGTTGGTATCACCGGTCAGAAACTTGATGCCGTTGGTCAGGCTTGCGGGAACGACGGCCTGCACAGGCGTATGCGGGCTATCGGTGAAGCCCGTTGTCATCATGACGCCGGCGGTCTGGTCGATCGCGCTCAACGAGAACGCCTCGCCGGCCGCGTCCATCCCGACCGCCCAGGTGGTCCGGATCACACCGTTGGCAACGCCATCGAGATCTCCGGCGCCACCATCGGTGACCGTCCAGGGCTGGTCGGTGCCGGACACGGCGGTCCCCGCCACGTCGGCGACATTGAAGGTCACGGTGTCGCCGACGCCGACGGTTGCCGCGATATTGGCGGTCGAACCTGGCGCATAGTCGGCGAGATCGGTGGCGAGGGAGAAGCTGGCTAGTGATGGATCGGCGCTGAGAAGTGAATCATTGACGAGAACAAACGAGTTGGTGCTTGCATCGAACGTGTAAACTGCCACGACTGAAATCCTTCCAAAATGAACACCACGAAATTCCGCAACGGCCGGCGGCAGCCGGCTCGTCGATCAGTGAGAGCGAGAAGGTGTGTTGAGATGGCGCTATAGGCTGCAGCCGGGCGTCGCACCTGCCGGCGGCCAAACCTGTCCATGCAATGAGGCGAAACCGCCTTTCTTCCCATGAAAAAACTGCAACCGGCAAAAAGCCACATCCGCAAAAATACGGGTATCGGCGCAAAAACGGCGCCAATACACTTGAATCAACTCTAGATGTATTGTTGCCGTTAACGCAATAAAAACCTTTGTGACGTGGTAAACGCCAGGCTGGATCGCATCGCGCCCTTCGTTTGCTCCGTCGCTATTTTTCCCTGCGTGCTGCTGCACGAACTGAGCGTGGCCATACTCGCCACGGCCGAAAGCAAAGCTGGACGGACAATCCCGCTGGCCTATCCACAGGGTATCCCAGCAATCAGCAGTCACCCGTGAGCAACGGCATTGGCGGCGTTGAACGAATTTTCCGCTTCTTTTCCGCTAACTGCTTGCTCTAGGATCAGACATTTCAGTCGGAATGCTCGCCGGCGAGGCTCAAGCAACGTCAAGAACCAAGCGCTGCGAATATCCGGCGTCATGGGGATTTGAGATGACCGACCGCATTGCGCTTTTTATCGATGGCGCGAATCTTCATACCACCGTCAAGAGCCTCGGCTTCGAAGTCGATTTCCGGCGATTGCTCGCGGAGTTCGGCAAGCACGGACTGATCGTCCGTGCCTATTTCTACACCGTGGTGAGAGACGAGGACGAGTTCAGCAGCATCAGGCCACTGGTGGATTGGCTCGATTACAACGGGTATGCGGTCCGGCGAAAGCCGGCCAAGGAGCACAGTGACGGCGAAGGGCGGCGAAGGGTAAAGCGCAGCGTCGGTGTCGAGATCGCCGTCGACGCGCTGGAGATCGCACGCCGGATCGACCACGCATTCTTGTTTTCCGGCGATGGTGATCTGCGATCCGTCGTCGAAGCCGTCAGGCGAATGGGGGTCCGCGTCACCGTCGTTTCCAGTATTCGAACCAAGCCGCCGATGGTCGCCGACGAGCTTCGGCGTGAGGCCGATGTCTTCCTCGAGCTCGACACGTTGAGGACATCGATCGAGCGTCCGCCGCACCCGATCGCGCCAGAATGATGCCTGCCCCGCCGCCGCGCGGGCTCCACCCGGCGCGCCGCGCGCCCTCCCCACCTCTCAGGCCCGTTCGCCTGGCGCGTGCGGCCGCTGGACATCAAGTTGCGCGGCCTGCGCGGAAACCTCAGTATGGCCGCAGCGAGCGCACCTGCACGGGGATCCCCAATGCGAAAGTCAGTCGGTTGTCTGCTGTTGCTCCTGGCATCGACACCTGCAGTGATGGCCAACCCGACGCGGTTTGCCTGCGACCCGCCACAGGGCAAGCGGGTCGAGCTTGGCCCTTCGAACAGGTCGGGTGACGCCCAATGGATCGACGACAATCTCGATACCGTCCGGCCCGCGGTCGTGATCGATGGCCAAACCCTCTCGGTGACATGGGGAACGTCGGTTGCGCAGGAGGGCGCGGGAGCCAAGCTCACGACCTACGTCTTTGCGGCGGCCCGTCGCGACGCGTCGTCCATTCTGGCAACCCGGGTAGACGACACCACGGCCGAGATCTTCAGGTTCTATTTCGGCAGCAAGGTGCTCTACAAGCTGACGACGCGTTCGGGAGGCGCCTCTCTCGACGGCAAGGTGGCGCCTCCCTTCATCGCCACCCATTTTGCGATTTGTCGGGAACAGTAGGCGGGCGGGCGAGCTCGCCGTTCATTAGCACAGGCTTAACCTACCGCGGGCTTTTGGTTGCCGCCGCGCCGAGTCCAGCGCCTTTTGAATCAATATCAATCTTCCTACAACCGCCTGAATTATCTCGATATTTCTAGTTGACGCGGAGCCCGGCGGCGACTGGGGCGTGTCTCATTTGGCGCCGCGGTGTGACCGAAATGTCATAGGTTACAAACCCCTCCTTTGTTACGCTTTCCCACGGATTCCTTTGTAAATTTTTTGGACTAGGGGCGGGATCGATGAAGACGGCGTACCTCGTGATCGCGGGACTGTGCTTGGCGGCGAGCCCGTCAAGGGCCGAAGTCTTTTCGATCAATGACGCGTTGCGTCAGGCCATGCAGACCAACCCGGGCGTTGGTGAGGCCTCGGCAAACCGGCGGGCCACCGAAAGCGAGCTGCGGCAAACTCAAAGCACCATGCTGCCGCAGGTGCGCATCGACGCCAGTTACGGACCGGAAAAATTCGATCAATCGCCGGGGGTCATCAGCCCGTCGCTGCAGGTCCCGACCGCAGGTTCAGGACCGTGGCGGAATGGCAGCCAGGAATCGGTGGTGGTGCGGCAGCTGCTGTGGGACGGCTTTGCCACGATCCATGACACCTGGCGTCAGACGGCGCGCGTCAATGCTGCCGCCTCCCGCGTCAAGGAACGAACCGAGTTGCTGGCGCTCGACGCGGCCGAAGCCTATGTCGATGTCGTGCGCTATATGCGGCTGGTCAGCCTCGCCCAGCAGAACGTCGCCAACCACGAGAAGATCTTCTCGAACGTGAACTCCCGCTTCTCGGGCGGCCGGGCCGGCGAAGGCGACCTGGAGCAATCGCGCGAGCGCGTCGAGAACGCCCGCGCGGCACTCGCGGAATTCCAGCGCAGCCTCGACGACGCCAGGGCGAAGTATCGCAAGGTGGTCGGCCTGGAGCCGATCAATGTGCGCTTCCCCGCTCCGCTCGCAGGGCTGCCGGGCAGCCGCGACGAAGCCTTGGCGACCACCCTGCGCTTCAATTCGACAATCGCGGCGGCACAGTCCGACGCCGACGCGGCCAAGCACGCGTTCCGGGCAACCGACGGCTTGTTCGGCCCGAAGTTCTATCTCGAGGGACGGGCAACGCATTACGACAACTCGTTCCCGTACGTCACGAGCCCCGGAAACCCGAGCGTGACGCACGAGGACTACAGCGGCAAGGTGGTGATGTCCTGGGACATCTTCCGCGGCGGCCAGGATGCCTGGAATCGCTCGGAGAAAGCCGAGCGATACACCGAAGCAACCATGCGCCACGCCCGGCTGCAGCGCGACGCCTATGAATCGATCGACAAGGCGTGGAATGCCCGCACGATTACGGCAACGCGCATCGCGGCGCTCAAGCGTCAGCTCGATGCAGACCGGAAGACCATTGCGGCGTTCCAGAAGGAATACGAGCTCGGGCAGCGATCCCTGATCGACCTGCTGAACGCGCAGAACCAGTTCTTCAACGCCTCGGTCTCGCTGACGTCCGCTCGCGGCGTCGTCGTGTTCGCCGACTATCAGCTGCTGGCGGCGATGGGAACCTTGATCGAGTATTTGAAGGCGCCGCCCGCGGTCGACGCCGCCCCGGTGGACATGCTCGACATCGGCCTGCCCCGCTACTCCTTCCCGACGCTGCGCGTGAACCTGCCGCAAACGGGGTCTGAGCCGGTGAAGGTTGCCGTTCCGGCGCCCGCCGCTGTTCAGGCTCCGGTCGCCGGGGGCCGTGCCGCCAGGGGCTATGCCGCTGCTCAGGCGAACGACGTCGGTTTCGCGGACCGCTGGACCGGCTCGACGGCAACCGCTTCCGTGCCCGGCTCATCTGAATGGATGCAGCAGCAAAAGAGTGCGAGCGACGGCCCGACTGTCATCTACGCGGATCCCTCCGTTACGGCGAACGCAAGTTCTTATGCCTCGACGAAGCCGCACTGGCTGCTGTCGGCTTTCCCGCCCGCCCGGTAGTACTACGGGATCAGGATCGAAGATCGCAAAAGGGCCCCAAACGGGGCCCTTTTTGATTCCCGAATTAACTCTCGAAGCAAGATTCGGTGATTTTGTTCGCCTTCTGTTATAGAATCCGCCTGAACTGATCGAACGCATTTTTTGCGCGTCCCTTTTGAATCAAGGGTTTTTAGATTGTTTGGAAATCTTAGTCCGGCGGCTGCCGCCGGCCGACCGTCGTCGGATGAACATGATTTGAAGTCGATGGCACAAGCGCGGCCAAGCGTGCTAGGCGATGATGCCCTCACCGCTTCACTGACCTATCTCGCTGCGCATCATGGCCGCGCCGTGAGCCGCGAGGCCCTCCTCGGCGGACTTCCGATCACGGACGGACGGTTGTCCGTTTCGCTCTACGATCGTGCCGCAAGGCGCGCAGGTCTCGAGACCGAGGCGATCAAGCGCGACATTTCGGAGATCCCTGCGCTGGTGCTGCCTGCCGTTCTCATCATGAAGAACGGCACTGCGCTGATCCTTCTCGGGGTGGACGCTGCAAAGAAGGCGATACAGGTCGTAGACCCCACGGTGACGCCCGGCGCGCCGCGCATCGCCGATATCGCCAGCATCGCCGCGGACTATACCGGCTACGCGTTCCTGGTGAAGGTCGCTCCGCAGGCCGACGCGCGCGCCGTCGCAGCAGGCGATCTCCCCAACAGTCACTGGTTCTGGTCGGTCGTGAAGGGGCATTGGCGCAGCTACGGACACATCGCGATCGCCGCCTTTCTTACCAATATCCTCGCGCTGGCGACGCCGCTGTTTACGATGAGCGTCTACGACCGCGTCATCCCCAACGGTGCGATCCCGTCCCTGATCGCCCTCTCGATCGGCATGGGCCTTGCCATCGTCTTCGACTTCGTCTTCCGCATGGTGCGCAGTCGCATGATCGACGTCACCGGCAAGACCATCGACGTCGTGCTGGCCGCCAACATCTTCGAGCACGTCATGGCGGTGAAGATGGCGCAGCGCCCGACCTCGGTCGGCATCATCGCCAATCAGCTGCGTGACTTCGACTCGGTTCGCGAATTCTTCACCTCGGGCAGCGTGGTTTCGGCGACCGACCTGCTGTTTGCCATTCTCTTCGTCGGCGTGTTGTTCATCATCGCCGGACCGCTCGCCTGGATCCCGCTGATCATGCTCCCGCTTGTGATGCTGATCGGCTTCCTGCTGCAACGCCCGCTCGACCGCGCGATGCGGCGGCTGCAGGCCGAGTCCGCCGCACGCCACGGCGTGCTGGTCGAGTCGCTGTCCGGCCTCGAAACGGTCCGCGCCACCGGCGCCGAGGCCCGGATGCAGACCTTGTGGGAGCGCTCGGTCGCAGCAACGGCCCGATCCAGCGAGGACGTTCACTTCTGGTCATCGCTCTCGCTGACGAGCGCGAGCACCGCCCAGCAGATCACCAGCCTGCTGCTTGTCATCGTCGGCATTTTCCTGATCCTCGACGGCAAGCTGAGCGTCGGCGCGCTGGTCGCCGCGAACATGCTCGCGGGCCGCGTTCTTGCGCCGATTGCCGGCATCGCCTCCGTGATCACCAAGGGAACGCAGACCATATCCGCGCTCAAGGCGATCGACCGCATCATGTCGCTTGACCGGGAGCGGTCACCGCACCGGTCCTATGTCGCAAGGCGGATCGAGCAAGGCCGGATCGCCTTCGAGGACGTGTCGTTTGCCTATCCGAATGCGCCGGGCAACGCGCTCGATAAGGTCAGCTTCAAGATCGAGGGCGGCGAACGGGTCGGCATCATCGGCCGCGTCGGATCCGGCAAGACCACGGTCGGCAGGCTGCTGCTCGGCTTCTACGAGCCCCAGCAAGGCCGCATCCTGGTCGACGGCGTGGACTCCCGCCAATACGATCCTTCGGACCTGCGCGCCGGCATCGGCTTCGCGATGCAGGATACCGATCTGTTCTACGGCAAGCTGCGCGACAATATCGCGATCGGGAAACCCGAGGCGACGGATGAGGAGATCCTGCTCGCAGCACGGCTGTCCGGCGTCGAGAGCTTCATCGCCAGCCATCCGATGGGCTACGACATGCCGATCTCCGAAGGCGGCCGCAGCCTGTCCGGCGGTCAGAAGCAGGCCATCGGGCTTGCCCGCGTCCTGATCCGAAAGCCCCGCGTGCTGTTTCTCGACGAGCCGACGGCGCACTTCGACGTCCGCAGCGAGCAGGAGTTCCTCGAGCGGCTCAAGGGCTTGGGCGATCGCATGACCATCGTCATTTCGACCCACCGCCTGTCATTGCTGAACATGGTCGATCGGCTGCTGCTGTTCGACAACGGCCGCCTGATTGCCGACGGCCCGCGCGACAAGGTGCTGGCGGTCCTGCAGGGACGGCCCGCAGCCACCGCCCCCTCGCCGGAAAATACGATTCAGCCGAAATCTGCATAACGAGCTAATATTATGGCGTCTTCCGATTTTGCGTTTGCAAATGATATCCGCTCCGCGGCGCTGCTGCGCACGCCGCGCACCTCGCGCATGCTGCTGTGGACCTCGTGCGCGCTGTTCGCGACGTTCCTGGTCTGGGCTCATTTCGCCGTGCTGGACGAAGTCAAGCGCGGCAGCGGCCGCGTGGTGCCGTCGCGGCAGATGCAGGTCGTCCAATCGCTCGAAGGCGGCATCGTCGGCGACATCCTGATACGCGAAGGCGACATCGTGCAGCAGGGGCAGTCCCTGATGCGCATCGACGACACGAAATTCGCCTCCGAGTTCGGTGAGATCCGGGAGCGCCGCGCGTCGATGGCGGCGCGGGTGGCCCGCCTCGACGCCGAGGCCCGCGGGCGAAGCGAGATCACCTTTCCGGATGATCTCGACAAGATGGTTCCGGCCGCCGTTGCGACCGAGTCCAGCGTGTTCAAGATGCGGGCCCAGAAGGTCGCGCAGGACATCGACGTCCTGAATCAGCAGGTCACCCGCCTCACCGGCACCCTCAAACTGCTCGAGCGGGAGCAGACCCTGACCCGCAGGCTTTACGAGCAGAAAGTCGTCCCCGAGATCGAGATGCTGCGGCTTGATCGGCAGGCAACCGAGATGAAGGGGCAGCTCGCCGAAGCGCAGTCGAAGATCGCCAATATCACGGCCTCGTTCCGCTCGCAGGCCGACGAAGATCTGGCGAAATCGCGCGGCGATCTCGCCGTGCTCGACGAGAACATCAAGTCTGCCCAGGACCGGGTGCGCCGCACCGACCTGAAATCACCGGTCCATGGCATCATCAACAAGTTGAATGTCAGCACCATCGGTGCGGTCGTGGCGCCGGGCGCCAACCTCATGGACATCGTGCCGCTGGACGATACCCTGCTGGTCGAAGGCCGCATTCGCCCCCAGGACATCGCCTTCATTCGCCCCAACCAGGATGCCGTGGTGAAGATCACCGCCTATGATTCATCGGTCTACGGATCGCTGAAGGGCAAGGTCGAGCGCATCAGCGCCGACACCATCGTCGACGACAAGGCGGAAAAGACCGAGCGGCAGGAGACCTTCTATCGGGTCATGGTGCGAACCGAGAAGAACCATCTCGGCACCGAGCAGCATCCGCTTCCGATCATCCCGGGAATGGTGACCACGGTCGAAATCCTGACCGGCGAGAAGTCCGTGCTGGACTACATCGCAAAGCCTGCCCGCCTGCTGCGCGACGAGGCCCTGCGCGAGCGCTGAGGCGCCCGCGCTTGGTTAACCAATGGTGACTGTCGATCGATCGCATTTGAGCGAACGGGCAAACGTCGAGTTGACCGCCTTTGCGACATTCCCCCGGCCGCCCGCAGCACTTAACCCCGCTTAAGCAGCCAACGCAGCAGTCTACGCCCCGATAACAGGCCGGGGATAACAGATCGACGCACAGACGTTGACGGTCCCCGACATCGGGGACGTCAGATGAAGTCGCGGACATTTGCTTCGTTGGCGGTCGTGGCCATGGCTGCGCTGCCTATTGCCCTTTGCACGGCACCTCCGGCATTGGCCGCGGAAACCTCCTTGCTTGGCGAGCTCGCGCCGGCTGCGGACGCCGCAGCGAACCGCCCGCCGGCAACCTTCTTCACCATCAATGACGTGCTGGCCAAGCTCGACCGCCAGCGCGGCCGCGGCCCGGGCGCCATTCGCACCGCCGCCATCGCGCCAACCAATACCGCGACCGACGCCCTGCCCGCGTCGAAACCGCTGCCGCCGGCCGGCCCCGAGCCGTTCGGCCTGTTCACCTTCCGCGCGCCCGAAAACGGCCTCTGGCGGAAATGGCGGAATCTTGAGTCCGACCTTGCCAGGGAGCAGGCCGTGCTCACGCAATGCCGGGCCAACGCCGACACTTGCCCGTCCCACGCCGCGCAATTCCTCCGCCTGATCGGCACGGTCAAGCTGAAGTCGGGACGCGATCGGCTGGATGAGGCCAATCGCGCCGTCAACCAGGCGATCCGCTATATGAGCGACTTCGCCCAGCACGGCGAGGCCGACCGCTGGACCGCCCCGCTCGCCACCTTCGCAACCGGCAAGGGCGATTGCGAGGACTATGCGATCGCAAAATACGTCGCGCTCAGCGAAGCCGGCTTCCCGCGCGAGGACCTGCGCCTGGTGCTGGGCCGCGACCGCGCCATCCGCCAGGATCATGCCGTGCTGGCGGCGCGCTTCGAGGGCCGCTGGCTGATCCTGGACAGCCGGAAATCGGACGTCGCCGACGATTCCAACTCCGCAACCTTCACGCCGATGTTTGCGCTCGACCAGCGCGGCGTGCAGCTGTTTGCAGCACCCTACGCCGGGCTTCCCGGCAGCGAGCTTGAGGCGGCCCCGGCGGCCGCCGATGCCAGCGATGCCGACTGGACCGGATCCGACGCCGTCAGTGGCAGTGGTGCCCTGCCGGGCTCTCTGCCGCTACTGATGTAAACGGTCATGAAAAAGCCCTCCGGCGATGGCCTCGCCGGAGGGCTTTTTGCTGGGCTGATTACTCGATTACATGACGTGGACCGCGTTGGCGGCGGGCACGCCCGTGCTGATCTTGGCGAGATCGACGGCATGCGCCGCCGTGTTGTCGGCCGAGTACCACAGCTCGTTCGTCGACGTGTTGAAGAAGAAGTTCGCACCCGTGAACGCGCTGTCGTGGGTCTCGTCGGCCGGGCCGGTCGACCCCTGATTGAACGCCGCCACCGCAGCCGTGTTGATGGTCAGGTTCAGGCTCGCAACGTCAACCACGATCGAATCACCGGCAGCGAAATCGTTGATGAGATCGTGACCGTTACCCGTAGCGGTCGACTGCAGGACGAAGATGTCGTTGCCGTTGCCGCCGGTAAGCGAGTCGTTTCCGCCACCGCCGATCAGCGTATCGTTACCGGGACCTCCCGTCAGCGTGCTGGCGGAGGCCGCCGGGTCGAGCGTCAACCCGATCGAACCGGTCGACGTATCGCCGTCGAAGTCGGTCAGCGTGGTTCCCATTGACAGGCTCAACGGAGAACCGGAGTTGACGACCTGGTAGGCGAACTTGCCGATGTCGAAGCTGTCGCCATTGAGATGCTGCGGGTCGGGACTTGCGGCCGATGCGTTCTCGATCTCGAGCCGGCTGTAGCCCGTGTCCGTATGAACCTGGACGACATCGTTGAGATCGAGGCCGGTGACGAGATAGCCGCCCTTTCCATCAGACTGCAAGGTCGCCAGGTTCAGGTCGACGCCGTTCACCGTGATTCCGGTGATCTGGTCTTGCTGATTGGCCGGCGTCGCGTCGAACCGCGGCGTCAGGTTATTGAAATCCGCGGTCGTTCCTGCCGCGCCGGGATCATTGTCCACATCATAGGCGCGCAGCCAGACCTCAATCGCGTCCGTACCGGTGCCGCCTCCCTTTTGCACGATGCTGAACGAGAAGTCGTTGATGTCGTAGTGCGCGGTATAGTTGTAGTCGTTGTTTGCACTGCCGGATACCGACGGGCCGGTGACGAAGTCGATTCCGAGCACATCGCCATCATTCATCGACTGGTTGTTGACGCCGATCGACGTGCTGTTGGTGTTGACGGTGCCGATGGCATCGAATGTGTCGTTCAAGCCAAACTGGTTGCCGTCGGCATTGAGATGGAAGCCCGAGAATAGAATATCCTGGGTGGATGCGGGGACGTCGATGTAGTTGAAGGCCTTGTTTCCGGCCGTCGCAAAGCCGAGGTCAGTCAACGAGACACCTGATCCGTTGTCGATCGGATGCAGGAGACTGAACGTGTAGAGGTCCGTCGCCGCGTTGAGCGATGCCGTGAAGACGACGGTGTCGCTGGCGTCCAGCACGCCGGCCGTCCCGCCGGCGCCGTCGACGAAGCCGGTCAGGGTGCCGGTGTTGAACCCGGACAGAAGGATGTCGTGGCCCTGATAGTTGAGGGTCGAGTCCGCCCCGTTCGTCGTCACGGTCGTGGCTCCGACCGTGAAGCTGTTGATCGTCAGGGTCCCGGGCTCGTCGGCGCCGATATGCCCCACCGCGTTCATCAGACCGGTAATGACGCTGCCGCCGATGTCGGTGGTGGTTTGCGCGTTCGGAGTGTAGTTGGTCGGAACGTCGTTCTCGATCGCAACCACGGCGCCGTTGTCGAGCTGCACGAAGTCACCGTCCGCGTCGGTCACTACGAACGCCTTGGCGATGTCGAGCGTCACGCTCTGGTCGTTGTCGCCACTTGCCACGTTCAGCGGCAGATGATCGACCTGGTCCTTCAGCGAGAAGACGAAGCTGCCGAGCCCATTGTCGACGAGCGTGAATACGACGCGACCGCCGGCGACGCCGTCGATCTCGGTCGCGCTCACCACGTGCCAGGTCACCGAGGTTCCCTGCGAGAAGATGCCCGTCGCCGTGCCCTCGACGCCGGCCGCAAGACCGAGCTTCACCGTGCCGGGCTCGTCCGCGCCGATGTTGACCAGCGACAGGATCTGCGCCGTCGTATAGGTCGCGGTGACAGCCGTATGGCCAGCTTCGGGGTTCCCCACCGACTGGTTGTTCGAGTTCGCCAGCGTCAGCCCGTCCTCGTACACCACCTGCTGCGTCAGCGTCGTCGTGTTGTTGACCGGAACGTCGTTCTCGATCGCGACCACGGCACCATTGTCGAGCTGCACGAAGTCGCCGTCCGCGTCCGTCACCACGAACGCCTTGGCGATGTCGAGCGTCACGCTCTGGTCGTTGTCGTCGCTGGCAGCGTTGACCGGCAGATGATCGACCTGGTCCTTCAGCGAGAAGGTGAAGTTGCCCGCGCCGTCGTCCACCAGGGTGAACACCACGCGTGCACCGACCACGCCGTCGATCTCGGTCGCACTCACCACGTGCCAGGTCACCGATGCACCCTTCGAGAAGATGCCCGTCGGCGTGCCGTCAATGCCCGGCGGGAGACCAAGCTTTACCGTCCCCGGCTCGTCCGCACCGATGTTCACCAGCGACAGGATCTGCGCCGTCGTGTAGGTCGCCGTGACAGCGGTATGGCCCGCCTCCGGGTTGCCGACCGACTGGTTGTTCGAGTTCGCCAGCGTCAGGCCGTCCTCGTAGACGACCTGCTGCGCCAGCGTTGTCGTGTTGTTGACCGGAACGTCGTTCTCGATCGCAACCACCGCGCCGCCGTTGAGCTGCACGAAGTCGCCGTCCGCGTCCGTCACTACGAACGCCCTGGCAATGTCAACCACCACGCTCAGGTCGTTGTCATCGCTCGCCGCATTGACCGGCAGATGGTCGACCTGGTCCTTCAGCGAGAAGGTGAAGTTACCCGCGCCGTCGTCGACCAGGGTGAACACCACGCGCGCACCGACCACGCCGTCGATCTCGGTCGCACTCACCACGTGCCAGGTCACGGAGGCACCCTTGGAGAAGATGCCAACCGCCGTGCCGTCGACGCCCGGTGCAAGACCGAGCTTCACCGAGCCGGGCTCGTCCGCGCCGATGTTCACCAGCGACAGGATCTGCGCCGCCGTGTAGGTCGCCGTGACAGCGGTATGGCCCGCCTCGGGGTTGCCCACCGACTGGTTGTTCGAGTTGGCGAGCGTCAGCCCGTCCTCATACACGATCTGCGTCGTCAGCGCAGTCGTGTTTCTGACGGGAACGTCGTTCTCGATCGCAACAGTGGCACCATTGTCGAGCTGCACGAAGTCGCCGTCGGCGTCCGTCACCACGAACGCCTTGGCGATGTCGAGCGTCACGCTCTGGTCGTTGTCGTCGCTGGCCGCGTTGACCGGCAGATGGTCGACCTGGTCCTTCAGCGAGAAGGTGAAGTTGCCCGCGCCGTCGTCGACCAGCGTGAACACCACGCGGGCACCGACCACGCCGTCGATCTCGGTCCCGCTCACCACGTGCCAAGTCACCGACGCGCCCTTCGAGAAGATGCCCGTTGCCGTGCCGTCGATCCCGGCGCCAGAGAGCTTCACCGTGCCCGGATCGTCCGCACCGATGTTCACCAGCGACAGGATCTGCGCCGTCGTATAGGTCGCCGTGACGGCGGTATGACCCGCCTCAGGGTTGCCGACCGACTGGTTGTTCGAGTTCGCCAGCGTCAGCCCGTCCTCGTAGACGACCTGCTGCGTCAGCGCCGTCGTGTTGTTGACCGGAACGTCGTTCTCGATCGCAACCACCGCGCCGTTGTCGAGCTGCACGAAGTCGCCGTCCGCGTCCGTCACCACAAACGCTTTGGCGATGTCGATGGTCACGCTCTGGTCGTTGTCGTCGCTCGCAGCGTTGACCGGCAGATGGTCGACCTGGTCCTTCAGCGAGAAGGTGAAGTTGCCCGCGCCGTCGTCCACCAGGGTAAACACCACACGAGCGCCGACCACGCCGTCGATCTCGGTCGCACTCACCACGTGCCAGGTCACCGACGCGCCCTGCGAGAAGATGCCCGTCGCCGTGCCGTCGATCGCCGCGCCGGAGAGCTTCACCGTGCCGGGTTCGTCCGCGCCGATGTTGACCAGCGACAGGATCTGCGCCGTCGTGTAGGTCGCCGTCACAGCGGTATGACCCGCCTCCGGATTGCCCACCGACTGGCCGTTCGAGTTCGCCAGCGTCAGCCCGTCCTCGTAGACGACCTGCTGCGTCAGCGCCGTCGTGTTGTTGACCGGAACGTCGTTCTCGATCGCGACCACCGCGCCGTTGTCGAGCTGCACGAAGTCGCCGTCGGCATCGGTCACCACGAACGCCTTGGCGATATCCAGCGTCACGCTCTGGTCGTTGTCGTCGCTGGCCGCGTTGACCGGCAGATGGTCAACCTGGTCCTTCAGCGAGAAGGTGAAGTTGCCGGCGCCGTCGTCCACCAGCGTAAACACCACGCGGGCGCCGACCACGCCGTCGATCTCGGTCGCGCTCACAACGTGCCAGGTCACCGAGGCACCCTTGGAGAAGATGCCGGTCGCCGTGCCGTCAACGCCGGCCGCAAGACCGAGCTTCACCGTGCCCGGCTCGTCCGCGCCGATGCTCACCAGCGACAGGATCTGCGCTGCGGTATAGGTCGCCGTAACAGCGGTATGGCCCGCCTCCGGGTTACCAACCGACTGGTTGTTCGAGTTCGCGAGCGTCAGCCCGTCCTCGTACACCACCTGTTGCGTCAGCGCCGTCGTGTTGTTGACCGGAACATCGTTCTCGATCGCAACCACGGCGCCGTTGTCGAGCTGCACGAAGTCGCCGTCCGCATCCGTCACCACGAACGCCTTGGCAATGTCGAGCGTCACGCTCTGGTCATTGTCGTCGCTCGCCGCGTTCACCGGCAGATGGTCGACCTGGTCCTTCAGCGAGAAGGTGAAGTTGCCCGCGCCGTCGTCGACCAGGGTGAACACCACGCGGGCGCCGACCACGCCGTCGATCTCGGTCGCACTCACCACGTGCCAGGTCACCGACGCACCCTTCGAGAAGATGCCCGTGGCCGTGCCGTCGACGCCGGCCGCAAGACCAAGCTTCACCGTGCCCGGCTCGTCCGCGCCGATGTTGACCAGCGACAGGATCTGCGCCGTCGTGTAGGTCGCCGTCACGGCGGTATGGCCCGCCTCCGGGTTGCCGACCGACTGGTTGTTCGAGTTCGCGAGCGTCAGCCCGTCCTCGTAGACGACCTGCTGCTGCAGCGCCGCCGTGTTGTTGATCGGGACGTCGTTCTCGATTGCAACTACGGCACCATTGTCGAGCTGCACGAAGTCGCCGTCGGCATCGGTCACCACGAACGCCTTGGCGATATCGAGCGTCACGCTCTGGTCATTGTCATCGCTCGCCGCATTGACCGGCAGGTGATCGACCTGGTCCTTCAGCGAGAACGTGAAGTTGCCCGCACCGTCGTCGACCAGAGTGAACACCACGCGAGCGCCGACCACGCCGTCGATCTCAGTCGCGCTCACCACGTGCCAAGTCACCGAGGCACCCTTGGAGAAGATGCCGGTCGCCGTGCCGTCGACGCCGGCCGCAAGACCAAGCTTCACGGTGCCCGGCTCGTCCGCGCCGATGTTGACCAGCGACAGGATCTGCGCCGTCGTGTAGGTCGCCGTAACAGCGGTATGGCCAGCTTCGGGGTTCCCCACCGACTGGTTGTTCGAGTTCGCCAGCGTCAGCCCGTCCTCGTACACCACCTGCTGCGTCAGCGCCGTCGTGTTGTTGACCGGAACGTCATTCTCGATCGCAACCACCGCGCCGTTGTCGAGCTGCACGAAGTCGCCGTCCGCATCCGTCACCACGAACGCCTTGGCGATGTCGATGGTCACGCTCTGGTCATTGTCATCGCTCGCCGCATTGACCGGCAGGTGATCGACCTGATCCTTCAGCGAGAAGGTGAAGTTGCCGGCGCCGTCGTCCACCAGGGTGAACACCACGCGAGCGCCGACCACGCCGTCGATCTCGGTCCCGCTCACCACGTGCCAGGTCACCGAGGCACCCTTCGAGAAGATGCCGGTCGCCGTGCCGTCAACGCCCGCCGCGAGACCCAGCTTCACCGTGCCCGGTTCGTCCGCACCGATGTTCACCAGCGACAGGATCTGCGCCGCCGTGTAGGTCACGGTCACGGCGGTATGGCCCGCCTCAGGGTTGCCCACCGACTGGTTGTTCGAGTTCGCCAGCGTCAGCCCGTCCTCGTAGACGACCTGCTGCGTCAGCGCCGTCGTGTTGTTGATCGGAACGTCGTTCTCGATCGCAACCACCGCGCCATTGTCGAGCTGCACGAAGTCGCCGTCCGCATCCGTCACCACGAACGCCTTGGCAATGTCGAGCGTCACGCTCTGGTCATTGTCGTCGCTCGCCGCGTTCACCGGCAGATGGTCGACCTGATCCTTCAGCGAGAAGGTGAAGTTGCCGGCACCATCGTCGACCAGCGCGAACACCACGCGAGCGCCGACCACGCCGTCGATCTCGGTCGCGCTCACCACATGCCAGGTCACCGACGCGCCCTGCGAGAAAATGCCCGTCGCCGTCCCTTCGACGCCGGGCGCAAGACCGAGCTTCACCGTGCCCGGCTCGTCCGCGCCGATGTTCACCAGCGACAGGATCTGCGCTGCGGTATAGGTCGCCGTGATAGCGGTGTGGCCCGCCTCCGGGTTACCCACCGACTGGCCGTTCGAATTCGCGAGCGTCAGCCCGTCCTCGTACACCACCTGTTGCCCGAGCGTCGCCCTGTTGTTCTCCGGGACGTCGTTCTCGATCGCAACCACCGCGCCATCGTCGAGCTGCACGAAGTCGCCGTCCGCATCGGTCACCACGAACGCCTTGGCGATGTCGATGGTCACGCTCTGGTCATTGTCGTCGCTCGCCGCGTTCACCGGCAGATGGTCGACCTGGTCCTTCAGCGAGAAGGTGAAGTTGCCCAGACCGTCATCGACCAGCGTGAACACCACACGCGCGCCGACCACGCCGTCGATCTCGGTCGCACTCACCACGTGCCAGGTCACCGACGCGCCCTGCGAGAAGATGCCCGTCGCCGTGCCGTCGATCGCCGCGCCGGAGAGCTTCACCGTGCCGGGTTCGTCCGCGCCGATGTTGACCAGCGACAGGATCTGCGCCGTCGTGTAGGTCGCCGTCACAGCGGTATGACCCGCCTCCGGATTGCCCACCGACTGGCCGTTCGAGTTCGCCAGCGTCAGCCCGTCCTCGTAGACGACCTGCTGCGTCAGCGCCGTCGTGTTGTTGACCGGAACGTCGTTCTCGATCGCGACCACCGCGCCGTTGTCGAGCTGCACGAAGTCGCCGTCGGCATCGGTCACCACGAACGCCTTGGCGATATCCAGCGTCACGCTCTGGTCGTTGTCGTCGCTGGCAGCGTTAACCGGCAGATGGTCAACCTGGTCCTTCAGCGAGAAGGTGAAGTTACCCGCACCGTCATCAACCAGGGTGAACACAACACGGCCGCCGGCGACGCCGTCGATCTCGGTCGCGCTCACCACATGCCAGGTCACCGACGTGCCCTGCGAGAAGATGCCCGTCGCCGTGCCGTCGACGCCCGGTGCAAGACCGAGCTTCACCGTGCCAGGTTCGTCCGCACCGATGTTCACCAGCGACAGGATCTGCGCCGTCGTGTAGGTCGCGGTGACCGCGGTATGGCCAGCTTCGGGATTGCCGACCGACTGGTTGTTCGAGTTCGCCAGCGTCAGCCCGTCCTCGTAGACGACCTGCTGCGCCAGCGTCGTCGTGTTGTTGATCGGAACGTCGTTCTCGATCGCAACCACGGCGCCGTTGTCGAGCTGCACGAAGTCGCCGTCCGCGTCGGTCACCACGAACGCTTTGGCGATGTCGATGGTCACGCTCTGGTCGTTGTCGTCGCTGGCCGCATTGACCGGCAGGTGATCGACCTGGTCCTTCAGCGAGAAGGTGAAGTTACCCGCACCGTCATCAACCAGCGTGAACACAATACGGCCGCCGGCGACGCCGTCGATCTCGGTCGCGCTCACCACATGCCAGGTCACGGACGTGCCCTGCGAGAAGATGCCCGTCGCCGTGCCCTCGATCGCCTGCGCTGCACCTGCAAGCGCCACCGTGCCAGGCTCGTCCGCACCGATGTTGACCAGCGACAGGATCTGCGCGGCCGTATAGGTCGCCGTAACAGCGGTATGACCCGCCTCCGGGTTGCCAACCGACTGGCCGTTCGAGTTCGCAAGCGTGAGCCCGTCCTCAAACACTGTCTGCTGCTGCAGCGTCGTCGCGTTGTTGACCGGAACATCGTTCTCGATCGCAACCACGGCGCCGTTGTCGAGCTGCACGAAGTCACCGTCGAAATCCGTCACCACGAATGCCTTGGCGATGTCGATGGTCACGCTGGCATCATTGTCGCTGCTCGCCGCGTTGACCGGCAGGTGATCGACCTGATCCTTCAGCGAGAAGGTGAAGTTGCCCGCGCCGTCATCGACCAGGGTGAACACCACGCGCCCGCCGGCCACGCCGTCGATCTCGGTGGCGCTCACCACATGCCACGTCACCGAGGCACCCTTCGAGAAGATGCCCGTCGCCGTGCCCTCGATACCAGCCGCACCGGCCAGCTTCACCGTGCCGGGCTCGTCCGCGCCGATATTGACCAGCGACAGAATCTGGGCAGCCGTATAGGTCGTGGTCACAGCAGTGTGACCGGCCTCAGGGTTGCCCACCGACTGGTTGTTGGAGTTCGCCAGCGTCAGGCCGTCCTCGAATACCTCCCGGGTTTCCAGCTTGTTCGCGTTGTTGACCGGAACGTCGTTCTCGATCGCAACCACGGCGCCGTTGTCCAGCTGCACGGGGTCGTTGTCCGCGTCCGTCACGACGAACGCCTTGGCGATGTCGATCGTCACGCTCTGGTCGTTGTCGTCGCTCGCCGCGTTGACCGGCAGATGATCGACCTGGTCCTTCAGCGTGAAGGTGAAGTTGCCCAGCCCGTCATCGACCAGTGTGAACACCACGCGCGCACCGACCACGCCGTCGATCTCGGTCGCACTCACCACGTGCCAAGTCACCGACGCGCCCTGCGAGAAGATGCCGGTCGCCGTGCCGTCGATCGCCGCACCCGAGAGCTTCACCGTGCCCGGCTGGTCCGCGCCGATGGTCACCAGCGAGAGAATCTGGGCCGCCGTGTAGGTCGCCGTCACAGCGGTATGACCCGCCTCCGGGTTGCCCACCGAATGGCCGTTCGAGTTCGCAAGCGTCAGCCCGTCCTCGAACACCGTCTGCGGTGCGAGCGTCACCGTGTTGTTGACCGGTCCGTCGTCATGGAACGACAGGGCCGTCGCGATGTTGATGCTGGCCGAGCTCGAGGCCGTATCCAGATCGTGGTCCGTGATCGTGTCGGTCCGCGTCAGCGTGATCAGGTCAGCCGACGACAGCGTCACCACGTCGTCCGGATTGGTCGCGTCCGGGTGCTGCAGCGCGCGCACCTGGTCCAGCGTCACCACGCCGGCCGCGCTCACGCTGACCCGGAAGTCGATCGTTCCCGCAGGATCGGCGGCGCCGCCGGCGCCGACCCGGCCCACCACATCAGCGCCATCCATGAACAGGAAGACGTGCTGGCCGGTCGCAACGTCGATCAGCCCGGAGTCAACCCCTGCGTTCTTGATGCCCAGCGCAAAGGCCGAATTGATCGTGCCCGCACCGTCGGCGCCGAAGTTGCTCGTCACCGAAAAATTGTCGGCAAAGTTCGCCGACGCGTTGATCGCCAGGTTGGTCTCGTCGACCACCAGTGCATCCGCCGGCGCCGTCGCCGTTACCGTAATGCTCGGACCGTCGTCGTGGAACGACAGCGCCGTCGCAATGTTGATGCTGGCCGAACTCGAGGCCGAATCCAGGTCGTGGTCGGTGATCGTGTCGGTCCGCGTCAGCGTGATCAAGTCGGCCGACGACAGCGTCACCACGTCGTCCGGATTGGTCGCGTCGGGGTGCTGCAGCGCGCGCACCTGATCCAGCGTCACCACGCCGGCCGCGCTCACGCTCACCCGGAAGTCGATCGTGCCGGCAGGGTCGGAAGCACCGCCGGCGCCGACCCGGCCCACGACATCAGCGCCGTCCATGAACAGGAAGACGTGCTGGCCGGTCGCAACGTCGATCAGCCCGGAGTCCACCCCTGCACTCTTGATACCGAGCACAAAGGCCGACGTGGTCGTGCCCGCACCGTCGGCGCCGAAGTTGCTGACCACCGTGAAATTGTCGGCAAAGTTCGCCGACGCGTTGATCGCCAGGTTGGTCTCATCGACCACCAGCGCATCCGCCGCCGCCGTCGCCGTGACCGTCGCGCTCGGACCATCGTCCAGGAAGGTCAGATGCGACCCGACATCGGTGCTCGCACTTGCCGTCTGGTTGCTGCTATCGGTGACCGTGCCCGTCAGCGTGATCAGGCCGGACGGCAGCGAAATTCCTTCGTTGAAATCACCCGGGGTGCCTTCGTGCACGGCGCGCAGATCGGTCAGCGTCACGCGGCCCGAAGCATCGACCGAGACCGTGAACACCAGATCGCCGCCGACGGCGGTACGACCTTCAACGACACCGCCGGCGTTGACCGACAGCAGGACGTGCTGACCGGTGGCCGAATCGATCAAGCCGGAATCGGCGTTCGGTGCGCTGACGGACAGCGCAAAGGTCAGCGACTGCTGGCCGCCGGGCGCGTTGATCGCGAACGGCACCAGCACCGACGACACCGTCGCCCCTGCGGGGCCCAGTCCCGAGCCGGCAACGCCGCCGTTGGTAGCAGCTGTCAGAAAGCTCTCGTCCACAACCATTTGCGGCACGACACCGGCGGAAATGGTGGGAAGCGGAGCGACGTTTTGTGAAGGTGCAGGGCCGGTTGGAAATATCGGAGTGAAGCCGGGTAGCTCTTCCTGGGGAGCCAGTTGATTGGTGGGCACGGGGCCGAGCGGATCCACCACGAACGGACTGAAGTTCGCACCGCTCGCCTGCGCGTTGGCGTTCGAGGTGCCGCCAGCGTCGGCGGCCGGCAACACGGAGGTGTCGGTGCCGATCGGAAACAGGCTCGCGAATTCCTGCACCGAGATGTCGCGACCGGGCGCCATCTCAACCGTGATGTTGGCCCGTGGGCTACCGCCTTGCGACTGGCCTTGCGAATCTGCGCGGGAGTCGAAGAACGGCTCGACCGTGACGGTCGACTGGTTGTCGAACAGAATGATCAGCTTTTCGCCGACATGAACCAGCGTGATCTTTTCGTTGGCGATCGACGTAAAATCGACCTTCACCTTCTGGTCGTATCCGAGATTGACGACAACGGCCTGATCGGTGAGCGGCTTCGTCAATTTGTAAATTCGTACCGGACCTGAATTGCTGGAATTTCCCGCGCCAGTGGCTGCTTGCGCGATCTGGAACTGACCCTGCATTATCGACTCCGATCAAAGAATTCGCGAAAAACTTGCTGAAAAATTTAGCTTTAGGCTATTGTTAACCCTCGCGCCGGTCAAGAAATGTATTTGGTTAATCAATACTTTCGGTACGAGTGTGGTAAAAATTAACCATGCCGGGGCTTCAAGAACAAAGGCTTAGGCATTCAAGCCCGGGCGAACACGGATGGCGGTGGGCTGAAGACTTTAGTTCTTATTGCCAGGGCAAGTTGGAGTGGCCGATGCGGGTGATCATTCAGATGTGCGCCTTGGCCTTGCTTTGCTGCTCGGTCGGCACCGCGTCCGCGCAAGACCCGAAAGCGGTCCCGTCAGAGACTACGGTCGAGCGCTCGGTTCGGGCCCAGCCCAACCGGGACACCCAAATCGGCATCTATCTCAACGTGTTACCTGACTGCACGTCAGGGCCCCTGCCGACCATCCGGCTGGTCAGCCCGCCGGCCGCGGGCAAAGTGGTGGTGCGATCCGGAAAGGCAAAGGCCACCAACTACAAGGCGTGCCTGGCGCTCGAGGTGCCTGCTTACGTTGCCTTGTACAAGGCGCCGCCCGAATTCCTCGGCGCCGATTCGCTGACGATCGAAGTCAAGTATCCGGGCGGACGCACTGAGATCCAGAAGATCACCGTCACGGTCAGCGGCCCGGGAGCCCAGCAAAAGATCTGATGGGACAAGCTTTATGAGGAAGGCGCGCGTTGATCGCTCGCTTTAGAGCGGCTCACTCTCATCGTGCTCCCGCTCCTGCGGGATGTCCTCGTGCGGTCCGGCGGGCTGGCCAAGCGAGGCCCGGTCCTCGTGGCAATCGCTGATCCGCCGGGCAACCACCCGGTCGGTCCGCGGCGCCACGCCCTTGACCTCGTTGACCTCGGTATAGGCTTCCTCGCTGAGCACCGTGATCACCGTGCTGACCGGTCCCATATAGTCGCACCGGTTGGAGAAGACGTATTTGTTGCTGACCTTCTCCGGCTTCGAGGAATGACAATTCCCGATTGAAGCGGACGAAAACGTGCCCTTCATCGCCTGAGTTGGATCGACACAACGCGTCATCTCCCGCTCAAACAATTTGTGCCGGCCGTTTGTGGCGGTGAGCACCTCGAGCGTTCGCACGAACCGCCACATGCCTTTCCGAAACGTCGGTCCGCCAAACTCCTGCTCGGCCGCCGAAGCATGCGAAGCGAGCACGGAGGCGGACAAGGCTATCGCCGCACAGAGCGTGCGCATGGCGATCTTCGACGGCCCGAAGTCCCCACCTGAGCTCATTTGTCGATTTCCTGTCGGCTGCGCCACTTGGGCTGCATCGTTTCGGCTTGCGGCACGCGCCCGGCGCGGCATCGAATCATTCCAAGGCACTCGCGTTAAGTTCCGGTAAACGCTCGCCTCGCAGGCTGTGGGGGAAGACGCGGACCGGCGACGGGGGCTCACGCGGTCAGGCCGATAGCGGGCAGATTGTGGGCTAGTTGCGCAGCTGCGCCGCGGCCGAGATGTCGGAATTGCGCGCCGCGCTGTCCTCGCAATCGCCAATCCGCGTTGCGACCACGAGGTCGGTCCTGGGATGTTCGCCGACGCTGACCTCGTTCAGCTCTGTGTAGGCCTCGTCGCTGCGCACGGTGATGACGGTGCTGACCGCGCCCATGTAGTCGCAGCGACGTCCGAACGTGTATTTGTTGCCGACCTTCTCGGGCTTGTCCGAAACGCATGTACCGACGGGCGCAGTGGAAAAGGTCGCCTTCATCGCGTGGGTGGGATCGACGCAGCGTGTCGTCTCCGCGTTGACGACCCGATACTTGAA
The DNA here is from genome assembly GCF_015291565.1 of Bradyrhizobium sp. CCBAU 51753. NCBI lineage: Bacteria > Pseudomonadati > Pseudomonadota > Alphaproteobacteria > Hyphomicrobiales > Nitrobacteraceae > Bradyrhizobium > Bradyrhizobium sp. CCBAU 51753. The sequence continues at coordinate 5,295,996 of NZ_CP030037.1, forward strand.
GTTCTTGTTGGCGTCCCTGACTACATCGAGCGTTCGCACAAAGCGCCACAGACCTTTGCGAAAGCTGGGGCCGGAGAACGACGGAGCGTCGTGACCGGGCTGAGCCGCCGCGTTGACCGGTTGAGGCGACGGCGTCTGCGCGGCCGCTAGTGCGGGCGCCGAGACAATCGCCAAGGCGAGCAGCGAACTTGCAATGCGGTCACGGAAGATCATTGCCACTCCCAATGTTCTTCAGGCCGCATTTGCTGCGGTCCGAACAGGTCGTTGAAGCATTCCAACCAAGCGACTCGGTAATGCCCCACCAGTTGCAGGCCAATTGTGGCCAGTAAAGGCACCGCGACCCCGCAAAGCGGCCTCTCGCGTAATTCCGATCCAGTGCAGCAAAGTTGCAACACTTGCGCCCCGACGCCAGACCGGTGCTTTACGGGCCCATGTCGCCGCAATTCCAGTTGCCCTGCACGATCGGATCGCGAACCGGGAGCCGTCGAATGACGGCATCCGGCGTGATCGGAGGTCGCACGGGACCGGTTTGACCTTGGCAGGTTTTTTTGCTCATTTAGCACAAGACATTTTTGCTGAATTTCTTTGCTTATGGCTGACGAGGGGGCCCTGATGCGTACTCGGTTTTGCTACACGGTCGCGGGCATTCTGGCCTTGGGTGTGACGCTGTCGGGCAATGCCCGGCCGGCGGCGGCCGCGGACCTCGGCCTGATCACGAAGGCACCGGTCGGCAGCTGCGAGATCGTCTTCTCCTGCGAGAACGGTCGTCAGTATCCACTCTGCCCGATTGCCGTATCGGTCGCGGGCGAAGTGGTGACAGCCTCGCTCCGCACCGGTCATCACGGCGGCGTGCACGTACGACACGTGCCGATGGGCGTCGGCTATCGCTACGCCGGTCGCGGCATCTGGCTGGACGGCTTCAGGGACAACGCCTTGCTCAATTTCGGCAAGCACAGCCGGGTGGCGTGCACCATCGCGCATTCATGATCCGGAACAGCGCGAAGCGGTTTTCCGGAATGCGATGATGGCTTTACCGAAGGCTATCGCGGATTAGCGCGCTCCGCGTCAGCCCGATTGGCATGACGCGGCCTCATCATCCCGAAAGTACCCTCACCCCTTTGTGCGAAGCACCGCGCGAGCGGCTCGCGGGTACATATAGGCCTTGGGACGGATGTAGGTCGGACAGTAGTCGTTCCACTGATACAGCTGCCAATTCCATTTCCAGCAGCCCGATTCGATTTGTGGCTCGTTCCACCCGTAGTCGAGCCGGTACGGCGGATCACCGAACGGATAATCCCCGCTTTGCGCCGCAGTCGATGAAAGAACGACGACTGCAGCGGCCGTGGCAATGATCGCAGAAAATGACTTTTGCATAACGCCCTCGGTCGGATGACGTGTCCGCGCTGAGAGTGCCAAATCGGTTGGTGCTTAGCAAGGTGTCGCCGGCCCCGGCGGTTCGGCGCCGGGCACCTGTTGCGAATCGGGCACCGTCGAAAGCTCAACCGCTACCGAAGTTGGACGGATCGAGATTTCGGTTCTCCTCCGGCGGGATCGGCTTGTAGCCGGGAAATCCGTACCAGGCTGGGGCTGCGACCGGTTCGCTTGGACGGACGATGACGTGGTGGCGCATGCGCCGGTGATGAACCGTTGCGGCGTCGGCAGCCGCACTCCACAGCATCGCCACCACACCCAACGCCAAAGCAACACGCATCATCGGGCTCCTTCGCCCTTTATGTGATGTGCGAGCTTCAACGCCACCACTCATGCGCAGTCACATTGCCGGGATCATGGAGGCAATTCGCATCACATCGTGCAGCGCGTGGACGATCGCGGCGACCATGATCGACGCGTCACCTGCGCGCCCGCCTTAGCTAAGCTCCGGCAGGGACGGCGTGGGCAGCCGGTCCCAGGATCCATTCCCTGAACGCCACGATTTTCGGGAGCGCCTGCCTGTTGTCAGGACAGACGAGATAGTAGGCAAACTCCTCGATCTGCGCAGGTCCAGCAGCTGGATCAGCTCGCCCGTTGCAATCTCGCTCGCGACCATCGCAGCCGGCAGCAGGCCGGCGCCCTGCCCGGCCAGCACGGCCTTCAGCAGCAGACCTGAATCGTCGAACGAGGGCCCGCGCGGCGCGCGCACCTCGGTGATGCCGTTGGCCTGAAACCACAGGCTCCATCCCTTGCGCTCGGCATCATGCACCTGCGGCCAGCGTGCGAGATCGGCGGCGGATGTCGGCCGTCCCAGCCGCTCGACCAGCGGCGGCGCCGCGATCGCCACCATCTCGACCGTGACCACGCGGTCGCTGCGCAGTCCCGGATAGCGGCCAAGGCCGTGACGCACGGCGACGTCGACGCCGTTGCGCGAAAAATCGACCAGCACATTGCTGGTGACGATCTGCAGATCGATCTCGGGATGCGCGCGTTGAAACGACGCCATGCGCGGCACCAGCCAGGCCGATGCAAAGAACGGCGTGACGCTGACGGTCAGCGTGCCGACGTCGTTCGACGCAGCGACACGGCGCGAGGCTTCCGCGATCTGGCGAAACGCGTTGCGGATCGACGGCAGATAATCGCGGCCGGCGTCGGTGAGATAGATGCCGCGCGGCACGCGCTCGAACAGTTTTGTGCCGAGATGCGCTTCGAGCGTCTTCAGCATCTGGCTGACCGCGCCGGGCGTCACGCAAAGCTCCTCAGCCGCCAGTTTCACCGAGAGATGGCGGGCGGCGGACTCGAATGCCTTGAGTGCATTCAGCGGTGGAAGCCTCTGCTCCATGATTTATAATTTCTAATCTCAGAGACGAAGTTATTCTCGTTTGCCGGACGGCAAATTACGCTGCTTTATCAAGAAACAACATCCAAAAACTGCCCCATAGGCAAGCAGCGGGCCCCTCTACACGTTAGATTTTCTAGGTGATGCCAAAGGACATGAACAACCTGGTCGATCACTTTAATACATCGCAGGTGGATAGCCTGCCCGGTGTGCTGGAGTTCCGATGGACCGAGGCCAGCAAGGGCCTGGTCCGCGGCGGATTCGAGGTCGCCGCAAAGCACTTCTCGCCGCACGGACTTCTGCACGGTGCTGCGATCGTCGCGCTGGCCGATAGCGCGTGCGGGTTCGGCTGCCTCGCCTCCCTGCCGGAAGGTGCACGCGGCTTTGCCACCAGCGAGCTGAAGACCAACTTCATCGGCACCGCGCGCGAAGGACGCGTGAGCTGCGAAGCGCGCCTGGTTCATGCCGGGCGCACCACGCAGGTGTGGGATGCCGAGATCCGCAGCGAGGCGAGCGGGAGGACCATCGCGCTGTTTCGCTGCACGCAGATGCTGCTCTATCCCGCGGCCAGCGCCGGCGGCCGCCAAACATCAACGGAGCAATCATGAGGAACACCGCTGTGATCGCCGATCATGCAAAGGCAAAACTGTTCCACGGCTGGTTCGTGGTCGGCGCCGCATTCGTCGTGACGTTTATCGGCTTCGGCAGCGCCTATACATTCTCCTCCTTCGTGGACTCCATGCAACGCGAGTTCGGCGCTTCGCGCGGCTCGGTGTCGCTGGTGTTCTCCTTTGCAGGCTTCCTGTATTTCGGCCTCGGCGTGATCTCGGGTCCGCTTGCCGACCGCTGGGGCGCGCGCCGCCTTGCGGCGCTCGGCATGGCGCTGGTCGGTCTCGGCCTGCTGCTGGCGGGCCGCGCGCAGACGATCGTTCAGGTCTATGCCGCCTACAGCATCGGCATTGGCGCCGGCGTCGGCTGCGCCTATGTGCCGACGCTCGGCGCGGTGCAGCGCTGGTTCGTGCGGCGGCGCGGCTTTGCGTCGGGCCTCGCGGTCAGCGGCATCGGTGTCGGGACGCTGGTGATGCCGCCGCTCGCGACCTGGCTGATCGCTACTCTCGGCTGGCGCGAGGCCTATCTCGTGCTGGGCATCGTCGCCGTCGTCACCGGCATCAGCGCAGCGCTGCTGATCGCAGACGATCCGCGCCGTCACGGCACCGGACCGGACGGCGATCCGCTCGGCGCAGCGGCGAGCACGCCGATCCGCACCGGCGTATCGATCCGCGATGCGGTGCGCACGCCACGCTTCGCCGGGCTCTATGCTGCCTGCCTGATCAGCGCGTTCGGCGTGTTCGTCCCGTTCGTGCACCTCGTGCCGTTCGCCGTCGACCATCAGGTGACGCCCGCCCTCGCCGTGTTGCTGCTCGGCATGATCGGCGTCGGCTCTACCGCCGGCCGCTTCTTCCTCGGCGGCATCGCCGACCGGCTCGGCCGCGATGCGTTCCTGATCGCAATGTATGCCGGGATGGCGGTCTCGCTGGCGATCTGGGCGGTCGCCGGTGACTTCCGGTCGCTCGCGGCCTTCGCGCTGCTGTTCGGCGTGTTCTATGGCGGCTGGGTCGCGATTCTGCCCGCCGTGGTCACCGATCATTTCGGCGGCCGCTATGTCGGCGGCATCATCGGCATCCTCTACACCAGCGTCGCCTTCGGCACGCTGCTCGGCCCCAGCGTCGCGGGCTTCGTGTTCGACGTCAGCCACAGCTACGTCATTCCGGTGGCGATCAGCGCCGCCGCCAACGTCGTCGCGGCGCTCATCGCTGTGGCGACGACCCGAACCAACTCGCCGATCGCGTCGAGCCCAACGACATCAGCCCTACCCCTGGGGTAATCGACCTCGTTCCCCGCACTGCCCATTGTGATCGAACAGCCCATGGAGATCGGAACCATCGCAATGGCCGTCACCTACCTGATCAAGTTCAACGTGATCCCGGATCAGCGCGCCCGCTTTCTCGGACTGCTGGAAGGCGTGCTCGACGCCATGCGATCCGAGCCCATGTTCCACGAAGCAATTCTGCATCGCGACCCGGCATCAGACTGCCGTTTCATGCTCTACGAGACCTGGGAGGATCACGACGACGTCCTGAATGTGCAGTTGCACCGGCCCTATCGGCGGGCGTGGCACGAGGCATTGCCAAAACTGCTTGCGGACGACCGCGACATCACCGTCTGGCAGGCGCTGCGCGCCGACCGCGCACAGCGAAAGGACTGAGACGGTTTCCCGGTGGCGTGCGGGCCGCCGGCAGGCGTTTCAGTTGGTGGTCATCCAGGCGCGGGCTTCGCGCTGGGCTGCGGCGATCTCGACGTCGGACATCTGCTCGGCGACTTCGCGGCGGTGCGCGATTGCGTCGGTGCGGCCCTTGAGCGCCGCCAGATTGAACCATTTGTGCGCCGCGACGAGGTTGACCACGCCGGAGCGGCCGCTCGCCCAGTACATCCCGCGCTCGAACAGCACATCCTGGATCGCGGTCGCGGCAACCGGGATGGCCGCGTCCTGATCGATGAAACCCTGAAACATGGTAGCTCCCCTTTTCTTGTTGCCGCCCTCCCCCGAGCGCGGCCCCCGTCCACTGTCAAAACGCCTTCTGTCTCCCCGCGCTAATCCCTTGGATTATGCGCCGCGCTGATCCTTTGAATCATGCGCTCGCCGTTGGCCGGCTTGTTGGGATGATCATGGCCCAGCAAATTTGAAGAGCGGTTTAAGTATCGCGATGAACGGGATGTAAATGGGCGGCGCGCGTAGCGGTTTAGGGAATCGAAGAAGTCGCTGTGCCGCAGGCACTTCTCTGCATTCGTGAACGCCGGTTTACCCTTGCGTTTCGGACTACGATAACCATGGCGGAGATTGGCCGCGCAGCTCGGCCGGTCGCGGTCGCTGGCGTGCAGCAGTCACGCAATGGGCGGAAGGATCGCAAGGAGGGATAGAAGGTCCGGTCGCGGTGACCGGCCGCAAGCCGATCGGGCTTGGACGCAGCACGGCGCACAAGGCCGACGGGCCAAGTGACGTTCCAGAATGAGTTTTGGGGAAATGGCTGGCGGGGCGCGGACTGCGCGGGCCGCCGGATCGAGGGGGTCGGCGAACACGTCAGGACCAGATTTCAGCTCGGCATTGCCGCCGGTGAAACTGCGGAACCAAATGGGCTCCGCACCGAACGAAGAAATCTCTGGTTTCTTCTGCCGGATCGGTTTGGGAAAGGGGCCCTCTCCGAAATTCGATCCAGCCGTTTGACCTGATGTCTCGCCGACACCCTCTTTCGTCGACCAGGGCCTTGCGGGGATGTGCCTCTCAGCAGTCCGTCCGCTGGCCCTCGCGACGTGCCGGCGTCAAGCCGCCGGCGAACCTCTCGAGGCGAGAGGCTTACTTCTTCTTCTTGGCGACCTTGCGGGTCTTCTTCGCAGTCTTCTTCACTGCGCTCTTCGCCTTCTTCGCCTTCTTTGCCTTCTTAGCCATGTTGCCCTCCAGTGTGTGAGATGGCTCTTACTTCGCTGCGTGCACTCGGGAATCGATATGCACTACTTCCCGAATACACCAACAGGGCAAAAAAAACAGTGTCCCGCTTAAGGAAGTGTTGACGCAGCGGTGCGTCTGCGTGCAGCGCGCGTCGCCGAAAAAATCGACGGCGCGTTGGCGCAACGATGCAAGAAATGCAGACGCTGCCGACATCGGCATTTGTCAACGTTGCGCGAAACGCTTGAATTAAAGGTGTTTCCTGAATTTGCATTCGAGCAATTGAAGCGACGGCGTCGCGGCAATGAGTCGGACGCAACGACGCGAGACGGGGCGCCGGGGCCTCCGAGTCGCAACTTTTGGCAATGAAAAAAAATTTCGTGGGTAAGCTCGCTTTTGCCTCGTCGGAGGTCATCCGAACCCGATTCCCGGTCGAGTCACGGCTCCCGGCGATTCGGCGCCGACCGCGACGTTGCGCCGATCAAGGGACGGGGTGAGGCAGGATCACGCGCCATTCACGCGCGCGCGACGACGCTGAGGAGACGGCGTGAGCGCATGATCCGGACGGATCATGCGCCAAGGAGAACGAAGGACAACGTCGTTGTCTCGTTCGTTCAGATACCGAGCTTGGACTTCAGGAGGTCGTTGACCGTCTGCGGATTCGCCTTACCGCCGGACGACTTCATCACCTGACCGACGAACCAGCCGACCATCTGCGGCTTCGCCTTGGCCTGCGCCACCTTGTCGGGATTGGCCGCGATGATGTCGTCGACCACCTTCTCGATCGCGCCGAGGTCGGTGACCTGCTTCATGCCGCGGCTCTCGACGAGCGCGCGCGGATCGCCGCCTTCCTGCCAGACGATCTCGAACAAGTCCTTGGCGATCTTGCCGGAAATCGTTCCCTCGCCGATCAGGTCGACGATCGCGGCAAGCTGCGCGGCCGACACCGGCGACGCCGCAATCGCGACGCCTTCCTTGTTCAGCCGGCCGAACAGTTCGTTGATCACCCAGTTGGCGGCGAGCTTGCCGTCGCGCGCCTTGTCGGCGAGGCCGGCGAGCACCGTCTCGTAGAACTCGGCGCTCTCGCGCTCGGCGACCAGCACACTCGCATCGTAAGCGGATAGACCGAGGCCCGTAATAAACCGGGACTTCTTCTGGTCCGGCAGTTCCGGCAGCTGCGCCTTGAGGTCGTCGACGAATGCCTGGCTGAACTCGAGCGGCAGCAGATCGGGATCCGGGAAGTAACGGTAGTCGTGCGCCTCTTCCTTGGTGCGCATCGAACGCGTCTCGCCCTTGTTCGGATCGAACAGCCGGGTCTCCTGCTCGATCGCGCCGCCCTCCTCGATGATCTCGATCTGGCGCCGCGCCTCGTACTCGATCGCCTGGCCGATGAAGTTGACCGAGTTCATGTTCTTGATCTCGCAGCGGGTGCCGAGCGGACCGCCGGGCTTGCGCACCGAGACGTTGACGTCGGCGCGCAGGCTGCCCTTCTCCATGTCGCCGTCGCAGGTGCCGAGGTAGCGCAGGATCGAGCGCAGCTTGGTGACGTAGGCCTTGGCCTGCTCGGCGTCGCGGATGTCGGGCTTGGAGACGATCTCCATCAGCGCGACGCCGCACCGGTTGAGGTCGACATAGGTCATCGTCGGTGACTGATCGTGCAGCAACTTGCCGGCATCCTGCTCCAGATGCAGCCGCTCGATGCCGACGGTGGCGGTGCGGCCGCCGTCGAGCTCGAGCACCACCTCGCCCTCGCCCACGATCGGCGACTTGTACTGGCTGATCTGGTAGCCCTGCGGCGAGTCCGGATAGAAATAGTTCTTGCGGTCGAACACCGAGCGCAAATTGATCTTGGCATTGAGCCCGAGACCGGTGCGCACCGCCTGGCGGACGCACTCCTCGTTGATCACGGGCAACATGCCCGGCATCGCGGCATCGACCAGCGAGACATGGCTGTTGGGGTCGCCGCCGAACGCGGTGGAGGCGCCGGAGAACAGCTTTGCGTTCGAGGTGACCTGGGCATGGACCTCCATGCCGATCACGACCTCCCAGTCGCCGGTAGCGCCTTTGATCAGCTTGTGAGGAGCGGCAGATGCAGTCATGGGTCTGGTTTTCCGGATAGGACGATATCTGGGGTCAATTGGGCTTCGCGCAACCGATCGCGGCAGTCAAGCGGCCTTACAGCCCGCGCCGGAACTGCTGATAGGCCTTGCTGGTGCGCAGCGCGTCCGCGCCGCCCGTGATCAGCTGGTCGACCTGCTCCGGCGGCAGCGAGAGCCGGGTCGGGATCGCGTTGAGGATGCCGGCGCGCTCCGGCCCGAGCCGGTCGAAGCCGAGCCGCTCGACATAGATCGCGACGTCGCCGCATTTCCAGTTGGCGCCGACGCCGAGCCGCGAGCGATCCGCCGCCGACAGCGAGCAGCGCCAGCGCTTCAGCTTGCCCGACCAGTCGTCGGCAAGCGCGGTGAACGCCGCGTAGCTCGAGCGCACGCTGGCATCGATGGCGGTGTCGGCCGCGGCCGACACCAGCTCGACGCCGTTTGGTCCTTCCAGCGTCTGCACGAAATCGCCGGAGATGCCGCGGCCGGCGTCGACGACGAGAAACAGGATGCGGCGCAGCTTTGCGGCCTGCCGCTCGCTGAGCGGCTCATAGGGCCGTTGCGCCGCGAGCAGCCCGATGCTGAGCCCCGACAGGCCGTAATTGTCGACCAGGCCGCCGTCGAGCAGCTTGACGTAGCGCATCGAACCGTCGCGGTAGCGCGCCTGAGCTTCGGCGTAGGAGCGCAGCAGCGGCTGCGCATTCGGATCCTTGCGCACCCGCTCGAGCCAGGGCGGCAGCGGCGCCGCGCAGCCGCCGGGAAAGGTTTCCAGCACGATCGGCGCGAACGCCAGCGGCACCGCCGCCGATGCCGCTACCGCCTCGGCGACGCGGTAGGAGCGGATATCGCTGCACATTGCGTCGAAGGCGGTCTTGCCGAACACGAACGGCGTGCGGTTGTAGATGTCGGACGCGTTGATCCAGACCCGCGGCCGGTGATCGTCGGGCAACGCTTCGAACCGTGCGCCGTTGAACAGGTTGCGGTCGAGCCAGTCGGTGAACTGGCTGTCGTTGACGCCGCCGCCCAGCGCACGCCCGATATTACCGAGCGAGATCCTGGTCTTCAGGTCCTCTTCGGCGTTGCGCAGCAGGAAGCGTTGGCGGAAATCCTCGAGCGCCGCGCGCCGCTTCAATCCGAAATAGGCCGCGGTGATCGATCCGCCTGAGACGCCCGAGACGAAGTCGACGCGGTCGAGCAGCGTCTTGGTGCCGGCCAACCCGGAGCGCGCGTGATCGAGCTCCTCCAGCACGCCGAAGGAAAACGCCGCCGCGCGGGTGCCGCCGCCGGAAAACGACAACGCCAGCAGCAGATCGTCTTCATAGCTCGGAAGGTCGGTGACGCCGTTGCTGTCGGCGAACGCCGCGCCGAGCGGCACGTTGCCCGGAAGATTGTAAACGGACGCGCAGCCCGCCAGGCCCGCCGCCATCACGGCCGCCAGCAGCGCCGACAGCCATCCCCCTTTACCCGACCCACGCACGACTACTCTCTTGCCGCTGGCCCCCGCCCCCGGTTCCACAAGCCTATCATGGCCAATCTGGGCGGCGGCATGGCGGACCAAACAGGGTTAATTGTCGCGGTGGTTTCAGGCCAGCAGCGCGGCGACGATCCGCTCCCATTCGGCCTCGAGCGTGTCCTTTGCGACCGGCTGGCCGGCGCGGCGATACCAATAGCCGGCATTGCCGAGATCGCCCTCGACGCGGTGCAGATAGGCGTGCACCCAGGCCGAATTGGCGTCATCCTCGTCCTGCACGATGCGGTGCGCCCGGTCCCAATCGCCCTTCGCCGCCCACCACAGCGCGGCGAGCGGCGGCGCCAGCGTCGGATCCGGCGCGGCCTCAGCGAGACTGGCGCGGAAATCCGCCATCGCTCACCACCATTTTTGCGGCGTGAAGCGGCCGGCGGCCTGCTCGATCACCTCGCCGAGCGAGAACAGCGTCTCCTCGTCGAAGGCGCGGCCGATCAGCTGCAGACCGAGCGGCAGGCCCTGCGCGTCCTTGCCGGCGGGCACCGCAATGCCGGGCAGCCCCGCCATGTTCACCGTCACCGTGAAGATGTCGTTGAGATACATCTCGACGGGATCGGCGCCCTTCTCGCCGATGCCGAACGCGGCCGACGGCGTCGCCGGGGTCAGGATCGCGTTCACGCCCTTGGCAAAGCAGTCCTCAAAATCCTTCTTGATCAACGTGCGCACCTTCTGCGCGCGCAGATAATAGGCATCGTAGTAACCGGCCGACAGCACGTAGGTGCCGATCAGGACGCGGCGGCGCACCTCGGCGCCAAAGCCTTCGGCGCGGGTGTTCTCGTACATCTCGATGATGTTCTTAGCGCCCTCGCGCAAGCCATAGCGCACGCCGTCATAGCGCGCGAGGTTCGAGGAGGCCTCCGCGGGAGCGACGATGTAGTAGGCCGGCAGCGCGTATTTGGTGTGCGGCAGCGACACCTCGACCAGCTCGGCACCCGCCGCTTTCAGCCACGCGGCGCCCTCGCTCCAGAGCTTTTCGATCTCGGCCGGCATGCCGTCGAGGCGATACTCCTTGGGAATGCCGATCTTCATGCCCTTCACGGACTTGCCGATCGCGGCCTCGTATTCCGGCACGGCGATATCGACCGAGGTGGTGTCCTTCGGATCGTGCCCGGCCATCGAGCGCATCAGGATGGCGGCGTCGCGCACGCTGCGCGCGATCGGTCCGGCCTGGTCGAGCGAGGACGCGAATGCCACGATGCCCCAGCGCGAGCAGCGGCCATAGGTCGGCTTGATGCCGACGGTCGCGGTGAACGCCGCCGGCTGGCGGATCGAGCCGCCGGTGTCGGTCGCGGTCGCGCCCATGCAAAGCGAAGCGGCCACCGCCGAGGCCGAGCCGCCGGACGAGCCGCCCGGCACCAGCGTGGTGTTTGAGCCCTCGCGCCGCCACGGGTTGGTGACCGGGCCGAAGCACGAAGTCTCGTTCGACGAGCCCATCGCGAACTCGTCATTGTTGAGCTTGCCGAGCAGCACGGCACCGTCGCGCCACAGCTGCGAGGTGATGGTCGACTCGTAAGGCGGAACGAAATTGCCGAGGATTTTCGAGCACGCCGTGGTCCTGATGTCGCGGGTCGCGAACAGATCCTTGATGCCGAGCGGGATGCCGGCCAGCGGCCCGCCCTCGCCCTTCGCGATCTTTTCATCGACGGCTTTCGCCATCTCCCGCGCGCGGTCCGGCGTCTCCAGCACATAGGCATTGAGCACGCGCGCAGCTTCGATGGCCGCAAGATGCGCGTCGGTGAGCTCGCGCGCGGTGAAGGACTTGCTCGCGAGGCCCGCGCGGGCCTCCGCGATCGTCAGCGATGTCAAATCAGTCATTTATTGATCGGGCTGCAGAAGAAGGGAGACAGGGTCTTGTCGTTGGCAGGATCGTCCAGCCGTGCCTTGTTTTCCTTGGCGCGGGCTGCGTCGAGTGCTTCGAGCTGGTCGAGCACGGCATCGATCGCCTCATTGGGATCGGCAACCTTGCCCTTGCGCTCCATCGCATCGAGGAAGTCCATATAGGCCTTGTAGGCCTTCTCGTCGTCGCAGAGCAGACACATCGGACTGACGTTCCCAGATACAGGGTTACTCGACCACTTTCGGCACCAGAAAGAAGTGATCGGTGGTGTCGGGCGCATTCCGGACGATGGCGTCGACGATCTCGCCGTCATTGACCAGGTCGGCGCGCTTCTTCATCTCCATCGGCGTCACCGAGGTCATCGGCTCGACGCCCTCGACGTTCACTTCCGACAACTGCTCGACAAAGGCCAGGATCGCGTTCAGTTCCCCCTGGAGATGGGGAACTTCGGCGTCGCTGACCGCAATCCGCGCCAGATGCGCGATGCGGCGGACGGTCGTGGCGTCTACGGACATTATATATGGCCTCAGGGCTGAAAGCTCAGCCTGCCGTATAGCAGAGGCCGGTTTTGCGCCGCAACCGCCGCCGAACATGAGCACTGGGCCACCTCTCCCTCCGGGAGAGGTCGATTTGCGCAGCAAATCGGGTGAGGGATTACGGTCTATCGAGAGACCTCAACCCCTCACCCGGCGCTGGCGCGCCGACCTCTCCCTGTGGGAGAGGTGAAAACAGTCAGCCCGCTAGCTGGCTCATCCGCGCCAAAGCAGCGCCCGCCAGCGCCCGGGTCAGTTCGGCGGCGGGCATTTCCTTGCCCATCCGCACCGCTTGCCCGGCCCAGAGGTTGGTGAAATCCACCCTGCCCTGCTTTTCGGCAGCTGCCTTCAGCGGTCCGAGGCCGGTTGCGGCATGCGGGAACGCCGGGGCATCCGGCGAAATCGGGCCGACCTCGCGCATCACGCGGTTGGCGACGCCGCGCGCCGGGCGCCCGGTCATCACATTGGTGATGACAGTGGATTCGTCGCTGGCCTGCGCCAGCGCGATGCGGGCTGGCGCACTCACCTTGGATTCCGGACAGCGCAGATAGGCGGTGCCGATCTGCACGCCGGCGGCGCCGAGCGCGAACGCCGCGGCAATCCCGCGCCCGTCGGCAATGCCGCCGGCCGCGATCACCGGCACCTTCACCGCATCGACCACCTGCGGCACCAGCGCGAAGGTGCCGGGCTGCTCGGCGATGTTTTCGGTCAGGAACATGCCGCGATGACCGCCCGCCTCCGCACCCTGTGCGATGATGACATCAGCGCCGTTCTCCTCCAGCCAGATCGCCTCCTTCACGGTGGTCGCCGACGACAGCACGACGGCTCCGGTGGCCTTCACCCGCTGCAGCAGCTTCGGCTCCGGCAGGCCGAAATGGAAGCTGACGACCTCCGGCTTCAGCTCCTCGACCACGGCGCAGAACGCGTCGTCGAACGGCGCGCGGTTGGCGGCATTGACCGGCGCGTTCGGGTCGAGGCCGTGCTCACGATAGTAAGGCGCCAGCCGCTGCCGCCATGTCGCCTCGCGCGCCGGGTCGGCGTCGACCGCCTTGTGACAGAAGAAGTTCAGGTTGACCGGCGCGGACACCCGCTGGCGGACGATGTTGACCTGCTCGCGTGCCTTCTCCGCCGACAGCATCGCACACGGCAGCGACGCGAGGCCGCCGCCTTGCGCCACGGCGATCGCCATCTCGGCATCGATCGCGCCCGCCATCGGCGCCAGCACGATCGGAAATTCGATGTTGAAGCGATCGATCAAACGACGGTCAGGCCACATGGTGTGTCTCTCCAGGCTTGCTCAGAACTACCCTCTCCCCTTGTGGGAGAGGGTGGGTTCGACGCGGAAGCATCGAAACCGGGTGAGGGGGTTGTCTCCGCGGAGAAAGACCCCTCATCCGGCTCGCATCTATCGATGCGCGCCACCTTCTCCCACAAGGGGAGAAGGGAAGAAGTTGCGCCGTCCGAGCAGCGATTGTTCCGCCTCGGCGATGATGCGGCCGACGATCTCGGCCGCTGGAGCAATATCATGGATCAGGCCGGCGGACTCTCCGGCAAACACTGCGGCGACGTCAAAGTTTCCGGCGGCTTTCGCGGCAGCATATTCCACCGCGATTTCGTCCGCGCGCTGCATCAGCTCGATCTCGCGGCCGCTCCAGCGCCGCAAATGATCGTTGACGAGCGAGCGTGCGGTGAACGGCGCCGGCCACATCAGCTTGCGCGACCAGTCGAACACCACGCTGCGCACCGTCTCCCCGCTCCGCGCCGCGCAGATCAATTGCTTTGCCTGCTCGGCCGCATCGGCCTCGACGCTGGCATAGAACCGCGTTCCCATCAGCACGCCGGAGGCGCCGAGCATCAGCATCGCGGCAAGGCCGCGTCCGTCCGCGAGCCCGCCGGCGGCAACGACCGGCACGCGGCCGGCCGCGAAATCGATGACCGCATGCACGATGTCGATCGTGGTGCGCGACGCGCCGTGACCGCCCGCTTCCGTGCCCTGCGCGATCAAAATGTCGGCGCCGCAATCGAGCGCCTGTTTTGCCAGTTCCTCGCTCTGCACCTGGCAGATCAGCAGCGCACCCGCCGCCTTGATCCTGGGCGCGAACGGCGCGGGATCGCCGAATGACAGCATCACCGCGCGCGGCTGCGCTTGAAGCGCGATGTCGAGCAATTCGGGCTGCTTGGCCAGGCTCCAAGTGATGAAGCCGATGCCGAACGGTTTTGCAAAACCCTTCAGCTTCGCAGTTTCAATCTCGAGCCGCGTTCTGTCGCCGTAGCCGCCACCGAGAATCCCGAAGCCGCCGGCCTCACTGACGGCGCGGACCAGCCGGCTGCCCGAGATCGTGTCCATCGGCGCCAGCAGGATCGGATGCTGGATACCCAGCCGCGCCGTCAATTCGGTACTGATCGGCATGCGTTTGCTCCCTGTTCTGGACTCGAAGCGTAAGCAGGCCTAACATTCTCGGAAAATGAATACTAGAGAACGCTACCATCTCTGAAATGAAACGGAGCTCGCGATGGAAATGACCGACCTCCTCACCTTTTCCACCGTCGCCCGGCTCGGCGGCATCACCCGCGCCGCCGAAGAGCTCAACACCGTGCAATCCAACGTCACCCAGCGCATCAAGGCGCTGGAGGCCGAGATCGGCACCACGCTGTTCGAGCGCCACAGCCGCGGCATGACCTTGACCGGCGCCGGCCGCCGCCTGCTGCCTTACGCGCAACGAATGGCGGCGCTGTCGCGCGAGGCCGTGCTCGCTGCGCGCGACGATGGCGAGCCGAAGGGTCCGCTGTCGATCGGCTCGATGGAGACGACGGCGGCGGTGCGGCTGCCAACGCTGCTGGCCGAATTCCACCGCCGCTATCCCGCCGTGCGGCTGACGCTGCGCACCGCACCGACTGCCGATCTGGTCGCCGCCGTGCTCGACGGATCGCTCGACGGCGCATTTGTCGCCGGCCCGATCGAGCATGCCGAGCTCGCCACGACCGTTGCATTCACCGAAGAACTGGTGCTGGTCACCGCACAGCGCTGGACCTCGCTCGCCGCGCTGCGCGCCGGCACGCCGGAGTCCGGCCCGACCGCGCTGGTGTTCCGTACCGGCTGCACCTATCGCCAGCGCCTCGAGCAGGTGTTCACCGAGTTCGGCTGGCCCTCGGCCGTGCGCTTCGAGTTCGGCACGCTCGACGGCATGATCGGCTGCGTCGCCGCCGACATGGGTGTGACCATGCTGCCGCGCGCGGTGGTCGAACGCGATCACGTTCATCGCGACGTCAACATCCACAAGCTGAAGGCGCCGCATGCGCATGTCGAGACACTGTTCATCCAGCGCCGCACCGCGCATCAGTACAGCGCGCTGCAGGGATTCTTGGCCTGCCTCGACCAGCAGGAAGCCTCCGCTGCCGCGTGATGCCGGCCCGGCCTGCCCTTGCAACAAGTGAATCCGGCAATATCGCAATTGCGAATGCGGGCTTGCCGCGGATTTAAGCGCAGCCTTCCCGGAAATCTTTTGAAGCGTGTCATTCTACTACGTTAGTATGAGACGCTAACCCATAACCAAAACGTCAAAGCTCTGGGAGGAACTGCGATGCGGAAAGCATTCGTCTTGTGCTGCTCGATTGCCTTGTTGGGGATGCCAGGAACAGCCGGCGCTCAGGATTGGACCAAATCGAAATGGGGACCGGACGACGAGATCGGTGCCGCCAACTACATGACGCCCGACCTCGTGGTGAAGGCGGCGTCGCTGGTGAAGACCGGCAAGACCTACGCGCTCGGCATCCCCGTCGACACCAAGACCCCGGCCTACCCGCCGCGCACCTTCAAGATCACCATCGTGCAGCCCGGACAGGCCGGCATCGATGGTCTCGGTCCGAACAAGGCCACCTACAACGACGATATCATCGACACCTGGGTCGGCATCGGCAGCCAGCTCGACGGCCTCGGCCATCTCGGGGTCGCGCACGTCTACTACAACGGCAACAAGCTGGCCGATTTCGCCGATCCCAACGGCCTGAAGAAGCTCGGCATCGAGAAGGTGCCGCCGATGGTGACCCGCGGCGTGCTGCTCGACATGGCGGCCTACTACAACACCGACATCGTCAAGGAAGGCACCGCGTTCAACGTCAAGGAGATCGACGAAGCCGCCAAGAAGCAGGGCGTCGAGATCCGCCAGGGCGACGTCGTGATCTTCCACACCGGCTGGCTCAGCCTGATCGGCAAGGATGACAAGCGTTATTCCGCCGGCGAGCCGGGGCTCGGCGTCGAAGGCGCAAAATACCTCACCAGCAAGGGCGTCGTCGCCGTCGGCGCCGATACCTGGGCGCTGGAGGTGCTGCCGTTCGAGGGCAAGACCGTGTTCGAGGTGCACCAGATCCTGCTCGCGATGAACGGCACCTACATCCTCGAGAACATGGACACCGCCGAGCTTGCCAAGGACAAGGGCTACGAGTTCCTGTTCGTGCTCGGCCAGCCGCGCTGGCGTGGCGGCGTGCAGAGCATGATCAACCCGATCGCGATCCGGTAACGGTATCCGCGAATGACGGCTCCGACCTCTCCCCGACGGGGAGAGGTGAAGCAAGAGCTTTGCGCGCTCGCCATGGCGCATGCTAAGCGCTGGGTCATGCCTGCCCCCATTCTCCCCCTGATCGAAGCCGCGCCGCACTGGCCCGAGCGCGGCGCGCTGGTCGGCCTCGATCTCGGCACCAAGACCATCGGCGTCGCCGTCTCCGATCCGGACCGGCGGCTCGCGACCGGCGTCGAGACCATCCAGCGCAAGCAATTCAAGGCCGACGCGGCGCGGCTGCTGGCGATCGCCGCCGAGCGCAACGTGGTCGGCTTCGTGCTCGGCCTGCCGATCAACATGGACGGCAGCGAGGGCCCACGGGCGCAATCGACCCGGGCCTTCGCCCGCAATCTTGCCGGCCTCACTCCGCTCGCGATCGCCCTGTGGGACGAGCGGCTTTCGACCGCTGCGGTCGAGCGCGAGCTGATCGGGATGGACGTCAGCCGCGCCAAGCGCGCCGAGGTGATCGACGAGCACGCCGCGATCTTCATCCTGCAGGGCGCGCTGGACCGGCTGGCGAAGCTGCGCGGGGACCGCTGACGATGGCGGTGGTGATCGGGGCGCTGCTGCCGGTGTTTCTGCTGATCGTGCTCGGTATCGTGCTGAGGCAGACGCTGATGCGGCTCGATACGCAATGGCACGGGCTGGAGCAGCTCACCTATTACGTGCTGTTCCCGGTGCTGCTGGTGCAGACCCTGGTGAAGGCGGATCTGACCGCGGTGCCGATCGCCGGCGTCGGCGGCGCGCTGCTGCTCGCGGCGCTGGTGATGTCGCTGCTCTGCCTCGCCTTGCGGGCCCCGCTCGCCGGCGCCGGGGTCGACGGCCCGGCCTTCACCTCGATCTTCCAGGGCGCGACGCGCTGGCAGACCTATGTCGCGCTCTCGGTGTCGGGCAATCTCTACGGCAAGGTTGGGCTTGCGCTGGCCTCCGTCGCGATGGTCGCGATCATCCCGCTGGTCAACGTGTTCAGCGTCGCCGTGCTGGCGAAGTATGCCTCATCCGAGAAGCGGTCGGCCGGTGCGATCGTAATGACTGTGGTGAAGAACCCGCTGATCTGGGCCTGCGTCATCGGGCTCGCCATCAACGTGCTGCACATCCCGTTGCCGAAACTCTGGCATGACGTTGCGGATGCGCTCGGCGGCTCGTCGCTGGCGATCGGCCTGCTCGTGACCGGCGCCGGATTGCAGTTGAAAGGCATCTTCCGTCCCAGCCTCGCCGCGAGCGTGGCGCTGGCCCTGAAGCTGGTCGCGATGCCCGTGCTCACGGTCGGGCTCGCGGTGTGGTTCGGCGTCACCGGCTCGAACCTTGCCATCGTCGCGGCCTGCGCCGCGGTGCCGACCTCGCCGTCGGCCTATGTACTGGCGCGCCAGATGGGCGGCGACGCGCCGCTGCTCGCCCAGATCATCACCCTGCAGACGATTTTGGCGGCGATCACGATGCCGATCGCGATTGCCGTGGTCGGCCCCTAACGCGCGACGAAATCAGCTTAATTCAGTCTTGCGGCCCCCTCCCGCAAGAATGCCGAAAAACAACCCCATGCAAAGTAGCCGGCGGCGGGTGCCGGCGTTCGACATGGCGTTCGACATGGCGCCTTGACACGTCGGGCAACTCAGGGGTATTTTTCCAAAATTCCGAAACCGTGCTGACGCCGCTCGCCCAAAGCCCGGGCATGACGAGCTATGGGGCGTGGCCGATAGCCCTATGCGATAGCCCTGCCCGTCCTCACGAACGCGCGCTGTCGCTGCCGGCGGTGGTTGTCGTCACCAGCTCCACGAAAAACGCCGTCGCGGCGGTGTGGTCGGCGGCGCGATAGACCAGCGTCAGCGGCGCATTCAGGCGAACGCTGCTCGCGAGCGGGCGATAGGCCACCGTCTTCGCGTGCACCTGCTGCATCGAAGCCGGCACGACGGAGATCCCCGCACCCGCGGCCACCAGATTGAGGTTCGTCATCATGCGTTCGACTTCGGCCACGACGTTCGGGTAGATGCCGCGTTCCGCACACAGCGCCAGCAGGTCGGCATAGAGCCCGGGCGCTCCGGCGCGTCGCACCAGGATCAGATTTTCGCCGTGGAATTCCTTGAGCGCGACGGCGGCATTCTTGCCGGCCCGCGGCTTCTGCGCGAGGCGGTGGTCGAGCGGCGCCGCGACCAGCACCGGCTCTCTCAACAGGGTCCGGAACACCAGGCCGGGCGGCCGTGCGACCGGCACGCGCAGAAAGCCGCAATGCAGGTCGCCCGCGGCAATTCGTTCGGTGATCTCGCCGGCGTTGTTCTCGGACAGCGAGAGCTCGATCTCGGGATAGCGGCCGCGGAATAGCCGCAGCACGCGCGGCGTCAACAAATGGGCGGCAGCCGAGGTCGTGAAGGCAATCGCGAGACGGCCGCGCACGCCCTTGGCAACCCGTGCCATGCGCTGCTCCATGACGGCAACGCCGTCGAGGATGCGCCGGGCCTCTTCGAGGAAGAGCTCGCCGCTCTCGGTCAGCGCCATGCCCTTGGCATGGCGGCGAAACAGCACCATGCCGAGATGGTTCTCCAGCGCCTTGATCTGCTGACTGAGCGGCGGCTGCTGGATGTTGAGCCGGGCGGCAGCGCGGGTCAGATGCCCGGCCTCGGCCACCGCCAGGAAGTAGCGCAAATGTCGAAGCTCCATATCCATAGGATATGACATACCGCACTTTCATATATTTGACATCACGACAGGCGTGGTTTTTGGTGGCCCGGTCCAACGAGAAAGATTCCGCCCGATTTTCAATTCGTGGCGTTAGGGAAGGAACATCATGACTGACAGCTCGATCCAGCTCGATTCCGGCGGCTCGATTCTCTTCGTGGGCAACAGCTTCACGTTCGGCCGCGTCGATCCGGTGATGAGCTACAATATCGACAACGTACGGGATCTGACCGCGCCGGTGCCCGGCACCACATTCGCGAACACGACCGGGTCCAATCCGTACGAGCCGCATCCCTGGGGTGGCGTTCCCGGCATCTTCGAGGCGTTCGCCGAGCAGTCAGGCCTGCAGCTCGACGTCGCCATCTCGGCCCGCAACGCCGCGACGCTGCAGGGCCAGTACCTCAACAGCAATCCTGCCGGTTGGGACTTGCGCGGCAACGTCGCGAGCCAGCCCTGGGATGTCGTCGTGCTGCAGGACAACAGCACCCAGGCCCTGCCCTCGGGGTCCGGCTCCATCACCTTCGCTGCAGGGTCCTCGACCGCGACGCTGGTCATCCATCCGACAGCCGACACCAAGATCGAAACCGACGAGACGATCGGCCTCCAGGTCACCGCCGACCCATCTTATCGGACAAGCGCGGGCGTCGTCACCGGCACCATCCTGAACGACGATCCGAGCGGCCCGGTCGTCAATCCCGCGCTCCCGACGGTCACGCTTGTCGCCTCTCCGAGCGCGGTGCTGGAGGACGGCGCACAGAAGCTGGTCTACACCTTCACGCGCACCGGACCGACCGACACACCGCTCACCATTCAATTCGGCGCGGCCCGTGACGGCAGCACGGCGCCCTCGGTCAACACCTCGACCGGCGACTTCGAGAACTTCGTCAATCTGTTTACGACCAGCTTCCAGGCCAACGGCCAGCAGACCACCGGCAGCATGAGCTTCACGAGCAACAGCGGCTCGGTCGTCATTCCGGCGGGCGCCAGCAGTGCGACCCTTACGCTCGATCCGAAGCCGGACACCACTGTAGAGGCCGATGAATCGATCCGCCTGACGCTCAGCGCGAACGCCGCCTACAATGTCGGCACGCAGGGCGCAATCTCCGCCACCATCCTGAACGACGACTTCGCGCCCGGCACCGATACTTCGCTGCCGAACATCTCGCTCAGCCTGGCCGCGTCGGCGGTCTTCGAGGATGGCTCCGGAAATCTGGTCTACCAGTTTACGCGGACGGGCTCGAACGCCGCGCCGTTGACCGTCAAATTCAGCGTCTCGGGAACGGCAACGTTGCCGGGAAACGACTTCACCGTCACGGGCGCGAACAGCTTCGCGACGGCGGGGGCCGCCGATCCGAACCTTGCGTCCTTCAACACCTATGCCGTGAAGCTCGCGCAGTACGCGACGTCAGGCGCGGCCGACGGCGCCGTTCCGGCCAACCCGCACGCCAATGCCGCAACCGACGTCTATTTGTACGAGACTTGGGCGCGGCCGAACATGGTGACGGGCGCGATCGTCGCCAACACCGACGACCAGACCGGGGCCGTCACCAACACCACGACGACGGCGCCCGAGTATTACGTCTCGCTCGAGGCGATGACGGCGGATCTGCGCGCCGCCTATGAGGGCCTTGCCGCATCCAATCCGATCTTCGCCGGCGTGGCTCCGGTCGGCGCCGCCTTCCTCGCCGCGGTTCAGAACGGCACCGCGATCCGCAATCCCTACGCGCCCGATGCCGGCGCCGACGGCAAGGTCGACCTGTGGTGGGACGACAATCTGCATGCCTCCAAATACGGCTCCTATCTCAGCGCGCTCACGCTGTTCGGAACGCTGACGGGCCTCGACCCCCGCTCGCTCGGTGCCACCGAGCACGCCGCGGCCGATCTCGGCATCACACCGGAGGTGGCCGCAGCGCTGCAAGGCGTTGCAGCGGCGACGCTCGGCTTCTCGCTCAATGCGCATTGGACGGCCCCCGGGCAGGTTGCCGAGTTGCAGGGCGGCGTCACCGGGCTGCTCGCGACCGCCGGATCGTTCGGCTTCTCGGATTCGGATATCGCCGACACCCACACCGTCACCGTGACCCCGCTGACGCCGAGCGCGGTCGGAACATTCACGGCCTCGTTGCACACCGATACCACCGGCGACGGCACCGGCGGTTCGGTCAACTGGCAATTCACCGTCGACAACGCGGCCGTTGCGTTCCTCGCTCCCGGCGAAACCCGTGTCGAGCACTTTCAGGTCACGCTGTCCGACGCCAATGGCGGCCTCGCGCAGCGCGACATCGCGATCACCCTCAACGGAACCTACAACGACGCGCCGGTGGCGGTGAACGATGTTGGCCATGCGCAAGCTGCCGGCACGACGGTCGCGGCGCCCGGCGTTCTCGGCAACGATACGGATCCGGAGGGAGACCAGCTTGTCGTCAGCGCCGTCAATGGGCTCGCGGCCAATGTCGGCGTCGCCACGGCCGGCACTTACGGCCATCTGGCGCTGTTTTCGGACGGGCACTATGGCTACGCGGCCGACAACAGCGCTGCCCTCGCCTCGGCGCCGACCGGCATCCACCTGCACGACAGCTTCAACTATACGGCTAGCGACGGGAACGGCGGCACCGACGACGCCGCACTCGATATCACGATCAACCGCGCTCCGATTGCGAATGCCGAAATTGCCGGTGTCAGCAAGGGAGGCCTGGTCTCCGGAAACGTGCTCGCCAACGATTCCGATCCGGATGGCGACACGATCGCGGTCGCGGCATTGAACGGTGGTACCGTCGGCCAACAACTGCAAGGCAAGTATGGGTCGCTGACCTTGTCCTCCGATGGGCATTACTCCTATCAATCGGACGCAACCGCGCGTACTCCGGCACAAGGCTTTGCTCAGGACAAGTTCACATACGCGGTCACCGACGCTCAGGGCGGCGCCGCAACCGCGAGCTTGACGATCACCACCTTTGCGCACGGCCAGACTTATTTGGCAGGCACGCCGGGTCAGACGATGTCGGCCGGCAATGGCCAGGACATCCTCGATGGAACACTCGGTCACCAGATCCTGGCAGGCGGAAACGGCGCCGATGTCTTGCTGGGCGGTCCCAACGATCGGCTGGCCGGCGCCAACGGTCCAGACCAGTTCGTATTCCAGGACAATTTTGGTCACAACGAAATCAGGGATTTCGGCAAGCCGGACACCATTGTGTTGCAGGCATCCACGTTCGGCAGCGTCGCCGACATCCTTGCGCACTACGCCGTCAATGACGGGCATGGCAACGTCGTGATCAGCGATCCGCATAATGCGGCCAACAACATCGTAGTGGACAATTTCAGCCTGAGCCAGCTCAGCGCAAACAGCTTCTTGCTGATCTGAGGCACTGGCTTGGATGCGCGGCGGGCGGCAACGCGCCGCCGCTCGCGCAGCTCGTCACGTGCGATCGAAAGATTGTCACGTTCGCTCTGGCCTCACGGCGATGTCGGGGCGAGCGTGGAAGCATGTCGACCTTGGGCCACGAGCCGACGTTCTTGGAAAATACACACAAGTCGACCTTTGGCCTTTACGGTCGCTTCAAGCCTGTCTCGCTAAAGCTATACGTGCCTCTCCATGCAACCGGCGGCTGCGCGCGTGAACAGCAATTCCAAATCATCGCTTCAAACCTATTTCGCCAACATCATACGTGCCTTTTCAAGCAAGCGGCGGGCTGCACGTGTGAACCCCGGTTCCAATTCGTCTGACTTCGACGCCCGTCAGCTTTGCCTCTGGCTCGCGACCCTTTCTTCCGGCGATCTGTCCGTCAATGAAAGCGCGGCGGCGCGTCCCGGAAGCGTGATGATCACGACGGTGGGCAGCGCCAACGATGCGTTGTGGTCGCAAATGGAACGTGCAGGCTGGGCACAACGGATCGCGCTCGACGATCTGCCCATGGCGCACGTCGCAAGCCCCTATGCTTTCACCGAGGCGGGCGCGCGCGCCGTGACGGCAGCACTTGCCGAGCTTGTCGCCCGAAAAGCCAAGCTCATGGGCACGGTCAAGGGCTTCGATCCGCGCACTGCGCCTGAACAAGTGAGACAGCTATGCGGCATTTTCAGCTGGCTGGGCCTGCGAGCGTTGTCCCAACTGACCCTTGCAGAGGAAGCGCGGCCCACAACCGCAGAAGCCCAAGCTCGGCAGCGCGACGGCATCCTGGCCCTGAAGGAGGTAACGAGGGGGGTGTCCATGGCTGGACTATACATCGCCGAGGCCATTTCCCGTGGTCCTGACAGCGATGTTGGTCAGGACTGCCTCGAGCGGACCACCAAAGGCCTGCGCTATGCTGAGCAATGTTTGACGGAGTGGGCGGACGAGATGCGCACCCACCAAACCGGCAGCCCCCCTCTGCCATCTTGAACCATCACCCCGTCAGCCACCAGGTCTGGATCGTTGCCGCAAGATTGTTGAGGCCGTGCAGCACGATGGTCAGCCAGGTCGAGCCGGTGCGATAGCGCAGATAGCCGAACAGCAAGCCGATCGACAGCACCTCGCAGAGGAAGAACCAGTCGTATTGCAGGTGCATCAGCGTCCAGACCAGCGCCGACAGCACGATCGCGCCGTAAGGGCCGAGCCGGGATTCCGACCAGCCGCGATACAGCCAGCCACGCGCGAACAGCTCTTCCCACACCGGCGCGGCGCCGGCGAAGGCGATCACCAGCAGCCACAAGGCGCCATCGGCCTGGGCTGATTTCAAGACATCACCCATGAAGCCGGGCAATACCTCGCGGCCGGCGGCGCGCGACACCATGTCCCAGCCGCCGATCAGCACCGCCATCGCAACGATGCCGATGATGATGTTCTTCCAGGACGTCCAGCGCAGTCCGAGATAGTCGGCGAACGGAATTCGGGTCGTGCGGATCGCGACCCACAGCGCCAGCAGCACCATCGGCAGGCCGGCCAGCACCGACAGCGAGATGGTCAGACCGTCGGCGACCACGTGGGTGATGCCCTCGACCGACAGCGGCCCGCCCTGCAGCAGCACGCAGTAGACGATGACGGCGACCTGGCCGACAAACATCGCGCCGAAAATGAACAGGCCCCAGAGCGCGGTGCCCCAGAACTTCCAGACTCGCGGCGGGAGCGGCGGCGGCTCGACGGCCGCCGGCGGCATGGTTGGATTGAGTGCGTCCATCAGCAGGCCTTCATGGCAGCGCCCGCTCAAGCAGGACGCGCTGGTCATTGTCCGATATTTCCACCGCGCCGTACATGCCGGCATGGCCGGCGGCAAGCCGGGTCGCCGCGAACAGCTCGGCGCTGGCGGGCGAGACCCGGTTGAGCGCGGCGGCTGCCGCCAGCAGCGCCAGTTTTTCCACCGCAAGCCGCGCCACCCGCTCGCTGTCGGGACGGCGGAACGACTTTCCGATCAGCGCGACCGTCTCCGCGGCGCCCGGCAGGCCCTTGGTCTCCTCGGCGAGAGTGCGCAACACCGCGAGCGCCGCGTCGGCCTCGCGGCCGAGTGCACGCAGCACGTCTAGGCACATCACATTGCCGGAGCCTTCCCAGATCGCGTTGACCGGCGATTCCCGGTAATGCCGCGCCAAAACGCCCTCCTCGACATAGCCGTTGCCGCCGAGGCACTCCATCGCTTCGTAGAGGAAGGGCGGCGCGCTCTTGCAGATCCAGTATTTGATCGCGGGCGTCAGCAGCCGCATATAGGCCGCTTCGCCTGCCTCGGCCGGCGCGCGGTCGAAGGCGCCGCACAGCCGCATCACCAGCGCGATCGACGCCTCGACATGCAGCGCCATGTCGGCGAGCACGCCCTGCATCAGCGGCTGGTCGGCGAGATGCTTTTGGAACACGCTGCGATGGCGGGCGTGATGCAGCGCGTGGGCCAGCCCCGAGCGCATCAGCCCGGCGGAGGCGATCGCGCAATCCTGCCGCGTCAGCTGCACCATCTGGATGATGGTGCGGATGCCCTTGCCCTCCTCACCGATCAGGTCGGCATGGGCGCCGTGAAATTCCACCTCCGACGAGGCGTTGGAGCGGTTGCCGAGCTTGTCCTTCAGGCGCTGGAAGTGGATCGCGTTGACCGAGCCATCTGGCGCAAAGCGCGGCATGAAGAAGCAGCTCAACCCGCCATCGGTCTGCGCCAGCACCAGGAAGGCGTCGCACATCGGCGCCGACATGAACCATTTGTGCCCGGTGATCCGGTACGCACCATTGTCGCGTTCGGCCCGCGTCATGTTGGCGCGCACGTCGGTGCCGCCCTGCTTCTCGGTCATGCCCATGCCGAGCGTCATGCCGCGCTTGGTCCACCATGGCGCAAAGCTCGGGTCGTAGGATCGCGTGGCGATCACCGGCATCGTCTTCGCCAGAATCTCCGGCTGCGAAG
The DNA here is from genome assembly GCF_015291565.1 of Bradyrhizobium sp. CCBAU 51753. Lineage (NCBI taxonomy): Bacteria > Pseudomonadati > Pseudomonadota > Alphaproteobacteria > Hyphomicrobiales > Nitrobacteraceae > Bradyrhizobium > Bradyrhizobium sp. CCBAU 51753. The sequence continues at coordinate 5,321,835 of NZ_CP030037.1, forward strand.
CCAGTGCTGCGACCGAGGCGCGCGTCATCGTGATCGGGCAGAGATGGCCGGTCTCGACCTGGGCGGCGATGTAGAACTTTGCCGCGCGCACCACCTCGGCGGCGCCGCCGGCCGGCTTGCCGTCGGCGGTCCAGGTCGAATTGTGCACGCCGGCATGCGCCGAATGCGCCATCAGCTCGTGATAGGCCGGATGAAACTCGACCTCGTCGCGGCGATTGCCGCGGGCATCGAACAGCCGCAGCTTTGGCGTGTTCTCGTTGGCGATGCGGCCGCGCTCCGCCATCGCGGCGGACCCCCAGTGCTTGCCGAACTCGGCCAGCTCGGCCGCAGCGTGAGCGCCGCCATTGGCCGCGACCGCCGCAACCAGCGGCGCATCCGCGGTGAACAGATCGACGTCCTCGAACGGCGGCGACTGGTTCAGGACCTCGTGGGTGGCAAACCGGGCCTGCGTCATGGTCTCCTCGGGGAACTGCGAGCGACACTCCCGGACGCTCCGGCAGCGGCGCGGCGGAATCGAGCGATCATAAGCCTGCCCGCCGGGCCCGGGCAGCGAAAAATGCGCTGACTGCTAGATACTTCCCTGCCTGGGCGCATGGCGGCCCAGCTTGATGTCCAGCCAGTCGTTGGTGCGGGTCTTGCTCGCCGCGCTCCGCGAGGCCTGCAGCGGAAAAAGGTCGCCTGCATGCAGCGGCCGATCGTCGGGATAGGCCGCGAGCTGCAGCTTCGATTCATGCACGGCGCCGTCCGCCGGGGAGATGTAGGCAAAGCCGATCTCGATCTTGTGCTTGATGTCGTAGCCCTGCCACTTCGGATGCGAACGGGTCAGCAGTACGGCAAGCTCGCACGGCATCAGATCCGAGCTCGAGCTGCGCTGCCCCTCGGTCTTGTCCATGTAGCACTGTTCCTGGACGCTGCGGACGCGCGCATGGACCGGTTGGAAATTCACCCGCTTGTCGAACTCGCTGTAGACATAATAGCCCGCCAGCGCGACGCAGATGATGCCGTAGAAGCCGAGACGCATGGCTCAAATCATCCGCGCCTTGTCCGGTTTGGATTTGGACGCCAGCACCGGAAAGACCTCGCCCGGGCGCAGCGGCTTGCCGTTGGGAAACGCCGACATCTGCAGGCTGGACGTGTGCGTGGCGTTGTCGACCGGCGAGACGTAGACGACGCGCACTTCGATCTTGTGCTTGACGTCGTAACCCTGCCACTTCGGATGCTCGCGCTTCAGCATCTCGGCGACCTCGCAGCGCACCATGTCTGATGTCGACGTGGTTTTGGTCATCACGCCGCGTTCGACCTTCTCGAGGTAGCACTGCTCGTTGATCGCGGCGATGCGTGCATCGACGCGCAGGAAATTGGTTTTCTTGTCGTAATGGTCGTAGGCCACGATCCCGACGATGCCGACAACGACGATTGCAACGGCCGCCAAACGCATCATTCGTACTCCCGCAATGCTCGCAGATATTGCGGGCGGCAATTAAGGAGTGTTGAACGCGCGGGCGGCTATATCGGCGATGGCAACCGCAACATTGCGAAGATGCTTTGCATTTGAGGGAATCCGCGGGCTAGCGCGCTCGGGTGATCGGAAAATCGTAGGCCTGCCCGCCCGCCCCCGGCAGCGAAAAATGCCACCATTCCTTGGCGTAATTGACAAAACCCTGCCGGGCCATCGCCGCGACCAGCATGTTGCGCCAGCGCCGCTGCGCCGGCGTGATCCTGTCGGTGGCGGTATGGCCCTTCACGTCGGAGCAGTCGTAGCCGGTGCCCATGTCGACGCTGCCCTCCGGGGCGCGCGCGGCCGCGGGCGCGGTGCAGTCGGCATAGTCCTTCGCCGGATCGAACTTGCCGGAATTGTCGGCCGTGAGGTCGACCAGCGTCAGGTCGACCGCGGCCCCGGTCGAATGCAGCGAATGGGTGGCGATGTAGCCGAGGCGGAACAAATCGGCCTTGGCGAACGCCGGGTTGTAGCGCCGCTCGGCCGCGGTTTCCTTGCCGTTCCGCGACCACGCCACCATGTCGGCGACCGCGCGGGCCGGCCGGTAGCAATCGTACATCTTCAGCGACAGATTCTTCTGCGCGAGTTCCTGCTGCACGGCCTTCAGCCGCAGCCCGACCTCCCGCTTCACCACGCATTCGCCGGCGCCATAGCCCGCGAGCGGCCGGCCCATGAAATTGTTCGCGGTGGCGTAGCGGATGTCCTGGATGATGGAGGGGTCAATGTCGCGGAGGAACACGAAGCCGCCGGGCAAGGTCTGCGCCTGCACGGGCGCAATCAGGACTGCCAGCAGAAATGCGCCTGCGACCGTTTTCACGACACCTTCCCTGCCTTGTCCTGAGAACCCTACTGGAAAAACGGCCGGGAGAAGCCCGGCCATGACGGCGCCGGACACTGACCGGGGGAAAACTCCGCCACCCCCTCTTCGCACTTGCCCCACCGGCGATCCGCGCCTATAGCTCTGGCTTTAATGACCCCATCATTAAAATCGACTTTTGTCCTCGGCCACCGGCATTTGCTGGGCATCGAGGGCCTTTCCGCCGACGACATCACCGGCCTGCTCGATCTTTCCGAGGAGTATGTCGAGCTCAACCGCCAGGTCGACAAGAAGCGCGCCTCCCTGCGTGGCCGCACCCAGGTCAATCTGTTCTTCGAGGCCTCGACGCGGACCCAGTCCTCGTTCGAGATCGCCGGAAAACGGCTCGGCGCCGACGTCATGAACATGTCGGTGTCCTCGATGTCGACCCGCAAGGGCGAGACGCTGATGGACACCGCGGTGACCCTGAACGCGATGCATCCGGACATCCTGGTGGTGCGCCACCACGCCTCCGGCGCGGTGGAGCTGCTGGCGCGCAAGGTTGACGGTTCCGTGATCAATGCCGGCGACGGCAGCCACGAGCACCCGACCCAGGCGCTGCTCGACGCCCTGACCATCCGCCGCAACAAGGGCCGGATCGAGGGGCTGGTGATCGCGATCTGCGGCGACGTGCTGCATTCGCGCGTCGCGCGCTCCAACATCCTGTTGCTCAACACCATGGGCGCCCGCGTCCGCGTGGTCGGGCCCTCCACCCTGTTGCCGCCCGGGATCGAGCGGATGGGCGTCGAGGTCGCGCGCGACATGCGCGAGGGGCTGAACGGCGCCGACATCGTGATGATGCTCCGCCTGCAGCGCGAGCGCATGAACGGTTCCTTCGTGCCGTCTTCGGGCGAATATTTCCACTATTTCGGCCTCGACCAGAAGAAGCTCGCCTACGCAAAGCCCGACGCGCTGGTGATGCATCCGGGCCCGATGAACCGCGGCGTCGAGATCGACACCTTCGTGGCCGACGGCGCGCAGTCGCTGATCCGTGAACAAGTGGAAATGGGAGTGGCGGTGCGCATGGCGGTGCTGGAAGCGCTCGCCCGCAACCTGCCGAACGCGTGAGACCGATGCTGACCGATCGCCGCCCCATCCTGCTCGCCAACGCCCGCGTCATCGATCCCGCGCGGGATTTCGACGGCCCTGGTGATGTTCTGATCGCCGATGGCGTGATCCGCGACGCCAGGCGGGGCATCGGCGCCGCCGGCGTCCCCGAAGGCACCGACATCGTCAATTGCGCCGGCAAGATCGTGGCCCCCGGCCTGATCGACATGCGCGCCTTCGTCGGCGAGCCCGGCGCCAGCCACCGCGAGACCTTTGCCTCGGCGAGCCAGGCCGCGGCCGCCGGCGGCATCACCACCATCATCTGCCAGCCCGACACCTCGCCGGTCATCGACAACTCGGCGACGGTCGACTTCGTGCTGCGCCGCGCCCGCGACACGGCGATCGTCAACATCCACCCGATGGCGGCGCTGACCAAGGGCTTGCAAGGCCAGGAGATGACCGAGATCGGCCTCTTGAAGGCCGCCGGCGCCGTCGCCTTCACCGACGGCGACAAGAGCGTCACCAATGCGCAGGTGATGCGGCGCGCCCTGACCTACGCCCGCGATTTCGACGCGCTGATCGTGCATCACACCGAGGACCCGCATCTGGTCGGCGAAGGCGTGATGAACGAGGGCGAGTTCGGCACAAGGCTCGGGCTGATGGGAATTCCGACCGCCGCCGAATCGATCATGCTCGAGCGCGACATGCGGCTCGCGGCGCTGACCGGCGGCCGCTACCACGCGGCGTCGCTGAGCTCGATGGAGTCGCTGGAAATCCTCAAGCGCGCTCGCGACAGCGGGCTCGACGTCTCGGCCTCGGTCTCGATCAACCACGTGACGCTGAACGAGAACGACATCGGCCCCTACCGCACCTTCCTGAAGCTGGCGCCGCCGCTGCGCACCGAGGACGACCGCAAGGCGCTGGTGGCAGCGCTGGCCTCCGGGCTGGTCGACGTCGTGATGAGCGACCACAATCCGCAGGACGTCGAGGTCAAGCGGCTGCCGTTCGCGGAAGCCGCCAGCGGCGCGGTCGGGCTGCAGACCATGCTGCCGGCGGCATTGCGGCTGATCCACAATGGCGAGATGGAGTTCAAGACGCTGATCCGCGCGATGTCGACGCGGCCGGCGGAGCTGCTCGGCCTGCCCGGCGGCACGCTGCGCGCCGGCGCCCCGGCCGACGTGATCGTGATCGACGCCGACACCCCCTGGGTGCTGGACCGCGACGAGCTGAAATCGCTGTGCAAGAACACGCCGTTCGACGACGCCCGCTTCTCGGGCCGCGTGGTGCGGACGATTGTCGGCGGACGCACCGTGTACGAGCACGTCTGAGGTGCAATGGAACTTTAAAGCGTGGCGCGGCGCTTTAGCGCCCCACCACCTGCGCAATCGCTTCCATCATCATGCCGACGGCGCCGGCCATGATGTAGAGACCAAACAGAATCTGCTCCAGCCGCTTGCGTGCAGAAGCCATGGTAAGCTCCCTCGATATGTAGGCCATGATGGGGATTTATGGTTAATATTCGGTTGATCGGCCCGTCCGCTGCGGCCGCGGCGTGCCGCTAAGGGACCTACCGCGATGTCTGCTGACGTGTTGCTGCCCACCGCCTTCCTGATCGGCTACCTCTTCGGCTCGATCCCGTTCGGCATGGTCCTGACCAGGCTCGCCGGCACGCAGGATCTGCGCTCGATCGGCTCCGGTAATATCGGCGCCACCAACGTGCTGCGCACCGGACGCAAGGGCCTCGCCGCGGCGACGCTGCTCGGCGATATGCTCAAGGGCACGATTGCCGTCGTCATCGCCGGATCGATCGACGGGCCCAACGCGGCGATGTTGGCCGCGCTCGGCGCCTTCCTCGGCCACCTGTTCCCGGTCTGGCTGAAGTTTCGCGGCGGCAAGGGGGTTGCGACCTATATCGGCGTGCTGCTCGGCCTGTTCTGGCCGGCGGCGCTGATCTTCGCGGTGATCTGGCTCGGCACCGCCTACACCAGCCGCTACTCCTCGCTGTCGGCCCTGATCGCGGCGTTCGTGACGCCGCTGTTCCTGTGGTGGTTCGGCCACAACGCACTCGCCTCGCTGTTCGCGGTGCTGACGATCCTGCTGTTCTACATGCACCGCGAGAACATCAAGCGCCTGCAGGCCGGCACCGAAGGCAAGATCGGCGAGAAGAAGTGACGGCGTACTAGTCGCGCTTCAGCGCCGCCTCCACGAACGCCGCCGCCGCCAGCGCCCGCGCATCGGCGCCGAACGGTGCGACCACCGTCACGCCGACCGGCAGCCCGCCGTCCGCGACCAGCGTCGGCACGTTGACGCAGGGCACGCCCATCAGCGTCCACAGCCGGTTGTAGCGGGGATCGCCGGTCGACGATAAGCCCTGCGGTGCCGCGCCGGGCGCCGACAGCGTGACCAGCGCGTCGACCTCGTCGAACACCGCACCCAGCGCCGCCCGGGCCCGCGCCGCGACGTCGACCGCCGCGTCATAGTCTTTCGGCGTGACGCCCTTGGTCTCGTCGAGCCGCCCGCGCAGCAGCGGCGGCATTGCGTCGTAATTCTGCCCGTACTCCCAAGCGAACGACTGATGCGCCTCGAAATCCTGGATCACGGGATGGATGCGCCAGGCCTCGGCGACGATCTCGGGCATCGCCAGCTCGCGCACCGTTGCGCCCGCCCGCGCGGCCGCACGCGCCGCCTTTTGCAGCGCCTCGGCACCAGATGCCTCCGGCGCGCCGGCAAACGCCTGCGTCACCACGCCGATGCGCGGCGCCGCGACCGACGACGGCGCCAGCAGTTCCGGCCGGTTGGTCATCGCCGCGAGCCCGGCGGCGACGTCGCGCACGCTCGCCGCGAACAGCCCGACCGTGTCCAGCGACCAGGAAAAGCATTTCACGCCGACGGTCGGCAGCAGCCGGTAGCTCGGCTTGATCGCAGCCGTGCCGCAGAACGAGGCCGGCCGTATCACCGAGCCGCCGGTCTGCGTGCCCAGCGCCAGCGGGATCATGCCACCGCCGACCGCCGCGGCCGAGCCCGACGACGATCCGCCCGGCGTGTGCGCCTGGTTGTGCGGATTGAGCGTCGCGGTCGGATCGTTGGCCGCGAACGCCGTGGTGGTGGTCTTGCCGACGATGGTCGCCCCCGCCCGCTTCAGCGCCATCACCACCGGTGCATCGCCGCGCGGCCGGTGGCCGCGGTAGATCTGCGAGCCCATCTCGGTCGGGAAATCGGCGGTGTCGATGTTGTCCTTGATGCCGACCACGATACCGCGCAGCGGCCCGGTAGTTTGCGCGCGGGCGCCCTCGTCGTAATGGACGAAGGCTCCGATCGCCTTGTCCTGCGCGCGGATCGCCGCGAGCGACTGCGCGATGGCTGCGTCGGGCGAAACCGCCCCCTGTTCGATGCGCTCTCGAAGATCGGTCAGTGAGATCATGGCGGCGTTCCTGTTCCTGTCGGCCGCTTGTAGCGCGTTGCGCAGGGGCAAGCCAATGTCACGGTTGATTGCAATCTGCGGTTGGGCGAAGCTGCGCGCGCATGCACGACCGGACGCCCAGCACGGCAAAACTCACCGACACGGAACGGCTCAACCGCCTGCGGCTGATCCGCTCCGACAATGTCGGTCCGCGCACCTTTGCATCGCTGCTCCGCCATTTCGGCAATGCGGCGAGTGCGCTGGAGCGGCTGCCCGAGCTGGCGCGCCGCGGCGGCGCATCCGGGCCGGGCCGGATCTGCAGCGCGGAGGACGCAGCCGCGGAGCTCGCGGCGTGCCGGAAGGCCGGCGTCAGCCTGGTCGCGCCGGATGAAGCCCATTACCCGCCGCGGCTTGCCACCGTCGACGATGCCCCGCCGCTGCTCGGCGTGCGCGGCGCGCTCGGTGCGCTGACGCGGCCGATGATCGCGATCGTCGGCTCGCGCAACGCTTCCGGCGCCGGGCTGAAATTTGCTGGCATCCTCGCGCGCGACCTCGGCGACGCCGGCTTTGTCGTGATCTCCGGCCTTGCCCGCGGCATCGACCAGGCCGCGCATCGCGCCACGGTCGCGAGCGGCACGGTCGCCGTGCTGGCCGGCGGCCACGACAAGATCTATCCGCCGGAGCACGAGGATCTGCTGGCCGCGCTGCTCGCGCATGGCGCTGCGATCTCCGAGATGCCGCTCGGCCATGTGCCGCGGGCGCGGGATTTTCCCCGCCGCAACCGGCTGATCTCGGGCGCCGCGCTCGGCGTCGTCATCGTCGAGGCCGCGCATCGCTCGGGTTCGCTGATTACGGCGCGGATGGCGGCCGAACAGGGCCGCGAGGTGTTTGCGGTGCCGGGCTCGCCGATCGACCCGCGCGCCGCCGGCACCAACGACCTGATCAAGCAGGGCGCAACGCTGGTGACCGAGGCCACGGATATCATCACCGCGGTGACGCCGATCATGGAGCGGCCGATCATGTTGTCGGCACGTGAGGACGACGAACCGCTGGATTTCGCCACCGGCGCGCCCGAGCGCGAGCGCATCGTGAGCCTCTTGGGCCCGAGCCCGATCAGTCTCGACGATCTGATCCGGATGGCCGACGCATCGCCTGCGGTCGTACGCGCCGTGCTGCTCGAACTCGAACTCGCCGGCAAGCTCGAGCGCCACGGCGGCGGTCTGGTGTCGATGATTTAGCGGGTTGCGCAATTCATTTCCCGTCATCCCCGCGCAAAGGCTTCGCCTTTGTCGCTGGAGGTGCGAGCCCTTGCGAGCCTCGAAGGATGAATCGGCCACTAGCCGGGCCGTCGACCCTTCGAGGGCCGCTGAAGAAGCGGCCACCTCAGGGTGACGGATCTGCTACGGATCTGCAATCACAGGACGGACGAGTCGAAGCTCACTCCTCATTCCGCGCGTCGAACTTGCTCCGCGCGCCTTCGATCTCCGGCAGATGAGAAAACGCCCATTGGCCGAGCGCCTTCACCGGCTCGGCGAGACCGCGGCCGAGATCGGTCAGCTCGTAGTCGACCCGCGGCGGGATGGTCGGATAGATCGTGCGCGTCACCAGCCCGTCGCGCTCCAGCCCGCGCAAGGTCAGCGTCAGCATCCGCTGCGAGATGCCGTTGATGATGCGCTTCAGCTCGTTGAAGCGGCGCGGACCCTCGATCAGGTTCATGATCACGAACACGCTCCATTTGTCACCGACCCGCGCCAGCACCGAGGCGACCGCGCGGCAGTCGGAATGGTCGGGGCTCGGATGGGGCGGCGGGTCAGGCACACGGATGTGCTCGGGTCTCATGGCTGTGCTCGGGTTTCAAAAATGTGCGTTCTTGCGGGGATTTAGGGCAGTCACTCATATAGCGCCAGTTACAAACCTATACCAAAGGGGATCCCCTGCCATGAAACTTCTGCACATCGACTCCTCCGTTCTCGGCCCGCACTCGGTCAGCCGCCAGGTCTCGGCCGCCGCCGTGGAGCGGCTGCGCCAAGCCAATCCCGGCCTGGTCGTGACCTACCGCGACCTGACCCAGACCCCGCTCGGCCACCTCACCGGCCTGCACCTCGCCGCCGGCCAGGGTGCCGCGCCCGACCCGTCGGTCCGCGACGACGTCGCCGCCGGCCAACTCGTGCTGGAGGAGTTTTTGGCCGCCGACACCGTCGTGATCGGCGCACCGATGTACAATTTCACGATTCCGAGCCAGCTCAAGGTCTGGATCGATCGCATCCTGGTGGCGGGCAAGACCTTCAAATACGGCCCCGCCGGGGTCGAGGGATTGGCCGGCAGCAAGCGTGTCATCATCGCGATCTCGCGCGGCGGCTATTACGGCGCCGGCACGCCGATGGCCGCGCTCGAGCATCTCGAAACCTATCTGCGCGGGGTGTTTGGCTTCATCGGCGTCACGAACCTGGAATTCATCCCGGCCGACGGCATCCAGGTCGGCCCCGAGCATCGCGAAAAGGCGGTCGCGGGCGCGCTACAGGCCGCCGGCAGCCTGAACGCAGCCTGATGCGATGAAGCGCCTGCCGCGGCGCTGGCGGCGGCAGGCGTGCGTTCAGGTCAATCAGCTCAGAGCCAGACGCCCTGAATGCCGAGAATGACGACCAGGAGCGAAATCAATAAACCGATGCCGGAGAACAATGCGACGGTGACGAATTGCGACGTATCCGAATTTTCGGATGCGGAGGATACGGTAATCGATGACGGGATGCGCGCTGCTTTCGGCATGACTGCACTCCAAATGATTCCGTGGTGAAAAATTCCTCGCCCTTTCAGAAGTCCTTCGACTGCGACAAAGGTTCAATGTCTCGTGACACGATAATAGGTCACGAACGACATCGGCCGGTGTGATCCCGTTCACACCGGCCGTTCTTTACAATGAGAAACAATTTGCAGCGTTTTCCAGCGAAGCGGACACTGGTTCGCGTGCAGAAAACGCGTCGAGCTTTAGCCGCGATAGATCGGCGCGCCGGCGGGCGAAGCGGTAGCGCCGCCGTCGATGAACAGCTCCTGCCCCTGCACATGCGCAGCATCGTCGGACGCCAGGAACAGCACCGTCTTCGAGATATGATCGGGCTCCCCGATGCGGCCGAGCGGCGTGGTCTTGCCGATCCGCGCCTCGAATATTTTCTCGGCCTCCGGCGTTGCAGTTGCGGCGCCCCAGATCGGGGTGCGCACCGCGCCCGGCGCCACCACGTTGACCCGAATGTTGCGCGGCGACAGCTCTGAGGCCATCACCCGCGCCATCGCGCGCACGCCGGCCTTGCTCGCGGCATAGGCCGAATAGCCGGGATTGCCGAGCACCGAGATCACCGAGCCGTTGAGGATCACGGAGGCGCCGTCGTTGAGATAGGGCGCGACCGCCTGCACGGTGAAGAACACGCCGGTGAGGTTGGTGCGGATCACGCTCTCGAATGCCGCGAGCGTGGTGCCGCCGACCGGCGTCTGGCCGGGAATGCCGGCATTGGCGAACAGCACGTCGTACTTGCCGAATTTCTCCGCGCCCTGCTTCACGGCCGCTTCCAGCGCCGCGACGTCGGTGGCGTCGGCCTCCACCGCCAGCGCGTTCGGCCCGAGTTCCTTGGCCGCCGCCGCCAGCCGCTCCTTGTTGCGCCCGGTAATCACGACCTTGGCGCCCTCGGCCACGAACAGCCTTGCCGTCGCAAGCCCGATGCCGCTGTTGCCGCCCGTGATCAACGCCACTTTGTTTGCCAGTCTCATTGTCCGCCTCCAGTCTGGTTGCATTATTAAACCTGATGGCCTAACTAGGGTATCCAGTTTAATATTGCAACCACACAAGACCGTGATTGCAGCATGATCCGGAAAAATGCGAAGCGGTTTTCCCTCGCGACAAACGCGAAGCGTTTGCGCGGAGATCATGCTCAAACAAGGAATCCTTGGGAGACCGCGTGGTGAAGAGAACCAGCCTTGCCGGCGACAGCTGCCCGATCGCGCGCGCGCTCGATGTGTTCGGCGACTGGTGGTCGCTTTTGATCATCCGCGACGCCAGCCTCGGCCGCCGCCGCTTCGGCGAATTCCAGACCAGCCTCGGGCTCGCCAAGAACATCCTCGCGACGCGGCTGCGCACGCTGGTCGAGCGCGGCATTCTGAAGATGATCCCGGCCTCCGACGGCAGCGCCTATCAGGAATATGTGCTGACGCCGAAGGGCCGCGGCATCTTCCCGATCCTGGTCGCGCTGCGGCAATGGAGCGAGGAATTCGACGAGCATCCGAACGAGATCGACACGTTTCTGGTCGACCGCGAGAACGGCAAGCCGGTGCAGAAGCTCGCGCTGTATTCCCAGGACGGCCGGCTCCTGAGCGCGGCCGACACCACGCTGAAACCGCGGGCCGCAGCGAAGCGCGCGCGGCGGGTGTCGGCGTAGCTCCGTCATTCCGGGGCTCGCGCAGCGAGAGCCAATAGACGCGGATTCAAGTGTCGAACGGCTAACTCGGTGTCATCACCCGCGCATGCGGGTGATCCAGTATTCCAGAGGCAGTCATTGTTAGGCCGAGAGGCCGCGGCGTACTGGATCGCCCGGTCGAGCCGGGCGATGACAGTTGCGGGTGGTGACGCAGCTTCGCATTCTCGCGACATGGGCAAAGGCGAAACCTTTGCGCGGGGATGACGGGACTAACTAGTGCCACCCACTCGCCGTCGTCCCTGCTTTCGCATGCGAAAGCAGGGACGACAGTTGTGTATGTGGCGCCATTCCCCTCACGACAACTTCCACCGGCTGCGGGCGCGCAGTTGCTCGTCGGCTTCCAGACGGGCCATGGCTAACAGGCGGTCGAGCACCGCAAAATTGTGGCGCTGGGCGAGCTTGGCCAGTTCGGTCACGGCGGCCGCGATCAGGATCAGGGCATCGTCCGGGCTGCCCTCTCCTGTCTCCTCGCCCGCCGATCGCCGCCGGCCGGACGCCTTGCGCTTCCGGCCGCCCCCTGTCCTGGTCAAACGTCCGCTTTCCGATTCCCGCCCTATATAAAGAGAGGTACGCCCTTTGCGAGCGCAACTCTAGGACGTATTTTTCAACCCTGGGGATAGGATTTCCCCATCTGGAACCACCCCCTCAATATCTGGCGATTTGACACCGACGGCCCCAGCACCCATGTTCGCCCCGACATGGCGGGTCGCGAGTCTAGCGGAATCCGTCTTCAAGTTTTCCCGTAAGCTATTGGAATGACATGAATATCGTCATTGTGGAGTCGCCGGCCAAGGCCAAGACGATCAACAAATATCTGGGGTCCTCCTACGAGGTCCTGGCGTCGTTCGGCCATGTCCGCGACCTCCCGGCCAAGAACGGATCGGTCGATCCGGACGCCAATTTCCAGATGATCTGGGAGGTTGACGCCAAGGCCGCCAGCCGTCTGAACGACATCGCCAAGGCGCTGAAGGGTGCCGACCGCCTGATTCTCGCAACCGACCCTGATCGCGAGGGCGAGGCAATCTCCTGGCACGTGCTGGAGGTGATGAAGGAGAAGCGCGCGCTGAAGGACCAGAAGGTCGAGCGCGTGGTGTTCAACGCCATCACCAAGCAGGCCGTCTCCGAGGCGATGAAGGCGCCGCGCCAGATCGATGGCGCGCTGGTCGACGCCTATATGGCGCGCCGCGCGCTGGACTATCTGGTCGGCTTCACGCTCTCCCCGGTGCTGTGGCGCAAGCTGCCCGGCGCCCGCTCGGCCGGCCGCGTGCAGTCGGTCGCGCTACGGCTGGTCTGCGACCGCGAGCTCGAGATCGAGAAGTTCGTGCCGAAGGAATACTGGTCGCTGGTCGCGACGCTGGTCACGACCCGCGGCGAAACCTTCGAGGCGCGGCTGGTCGGCGCCGACGGCAAGAAGATCGCGCGGCTCGACATCGGCTCCGGGGCGGAAGCCGAGGATTTCAAGAAGGCGATCGAGGCCGCGACCTTCCGCGTCGCCAGCGTCGAGGCAAAACCGGCGCGGCGCAATCCGCAGGCCCCCTTCACCACCTCGACCCTGCAGCAGGAGGCCAGCCGCAAGCTCGGCTTCGCCCCGGCGCACACCATGCGCATCGCGCAGCGGCTCTATGAGGGCATCGACATCGGCGGCGAGACCACCGGCCTCATCACCTATATGCGAACCGACGGCGTGCAGATCGCGCCTGAGGCGATCACGCAGGCGCGCAAGGTGATCGGCGAGGATTACGGCAACGCCTATGTGCCGGATGCCCCGCGCCAGTACCAGGCCAAGGCCAAGAACGCGCAGGAGGCCCACGAGGCGATCCGCCCGACCGACCTGTCGCGCCGCCCGGCCTCGATCGGCCGCAGGCTCGATCCCGACCAGGCCAAACTTTATGAGCTGATCTGGAAGCGCACCATCGCGAGCCAGATGGAATCCGCCGAGCTCGAGCGCACCACGGTCGACATCGAGGCCAAGGCCGGCGCCCGCGTGCTGGAGCTGCGCGCTTCCGGCCAGGTGATCAAGTTCGACGGCTTCCTCGCGCTCTATCAGGAAGGTCACGACGACGAGGAGGACGAGGATTCGCGCCGCCTGCCCGCGATGAACACCGGCGAAGCGGTGAAGCGGCAGAGCCTCGCCGTCACCCAGCACTTCACCGAGCCGCCGCCGCGCTTCTCCGAAGCGTCGCTGGTGAAGCGGATGGAAGAACTCGGCATCGGCCGGCCCTCGACCTACGCCTCGATCCTGCAGGTGTTGAAGGACCGCGGCTACGTCAAGCTCGAGAAGAAGCGCCTGCACGGCGAGGACAAGGGCCGCGTCGTGGTCGCGTTCCTGGAAAACTTCTTCCAGCGCTACGTCGAATACGACTTCACCGCCGATCTCGAGGAGCAGCTCGACCGCATCTCCAACAACGAGATCGCCTGGCAGCAGGTGCTGAAGGACTTTTGGCGCGACTTCATCGGCGCGGTCAACGACATCAAGGACCTGCGCGTCGCCGAGGTGCTCGATGCGCTCGACGAGATGCTCGGCCCGCACATCTATCCGCCGCGCGCGGATGGCGGCGATGTCAGGCAGTGCCCGACCTGCGGCACCGGCAAGCTGAACCTGAAGGCCGGCAAGTTCGGCGCCTTCGTCGGCTGCTCGAACTATCCGGACTGCCGCTACACCCGCCCGCTCGCCGCCGACAGTGCGGAGAGCGCCGACCGCGTGCTCGGCACCGATCCCGACACCGGGTTCGACGTCACGGTGAAGGCCGGCCGGTTCGGCCCCTATATCCAGCTCGGCGAGCAGAAGGATTATGAGGAAGGCGAGAAGCCGAAGCGCGCCGGCATTCCAAAGGGCACCTCGCCCGCGGATGTCGACCTCGAGCTGGCGCTGAAGCTGTTGTCGCTGCCGCGCGAGATCGGCAAGCATCCGGAGACCGGACAGCCGATCACCGCGGGCCTCGGCCGCTTCGGGCCGTTCGTGAAGCATGACAAGACCTATGCCAGCCTCGAGGCCGGCGACGAGGTCTTCAACATCGGCCTCAACCGCGCCGTCACGCTGATTGCCGAGAAGATCGCCAAGGGGCCGAGCGGTCGCCGCTTCGGCGCCGATCCCGGCAAGCCGCTCGGCGATCATCCGTCGCTCGGCGCAGTCGCGCTGAAGAACGGCCGCTACGGCGCCTACGTCACCGCCGGCGGCGTCAACGCGACGATCCCGAGCGACCGCACGCCCGACGAGGTCACGCTGGCGGAAGCGATCGCGCTGATCGACGAGCGCGCAGCCAAGGGCGGCGGCAAGGCCAAGGGCAAGAAAGCCAAGGCGGCGAAGCCGGCCAAGGCCAAAACCGAAGCGAAGTCCGACGCTAAGGATGACGCCGAGGGCAAGCCCGCCAAGAAGTCCGCGGCGAAGAAGGCCGCGGCGAAACCAAAATCGGAGGCCGCCAGCAAGGCGCGCGCTCCGGTCTCGTCAGGCGCCAAGACCTCGGCCGCAAAGCCGGCGGCGGGATCGAAATCGCCGGCGAAGAAGAGCGCCGGCAAGGCAAGAGGATAAGTGAAACAAAAACCCGACCATGGCTTTCCGGCCCGGGACGCCATCGTCGCCTTCATTCGCGCCAATCCAGGCAAGGTCGGCACCCGCGAGATCGCCCGCGCCTTCGGCCTGAAGAACGCCGACCGCGTCGAGCTGAAGCGCATGCTGCGCGAGCTCGCCGACGACGGCACGATTGCAAAGCGCGGACGCAAGATGCACGAGCCGGCGGCGCTGCCGCCGACCGTGCTCGCCGACATCACCGGCCGCGACAGCGATGGCGAATTGATCGCCACCCCCGCCGAGTGGGATGCCGAAGAGAACGGCACCGCCCCGAAAATCCGTATCGACACGCCGCGGCGGCCAAAACCCGGCACCACCGCCGGCGTCGGCGACCGCGCGCTGCTGCGGGTCGAGGTGACCGACGAGCGCGACGGCACGCCGTATCGTGGCCGCGTCATCAAGATCATCGACCATGCGCGGAGCCGCATCCTCGGCATCTTCCGCAAAAATCCTGATGGCGGCGGGCGGCTGATCCCGGTCGACAAGAAGCAGGCCGGCCGCGAGCTCAACATCGCCAAGCAAGACACCGGCGGCGCCGAGGACGGCGACCTGATCAGCGTCGATCTCGTGCGCACCCGCGGCTACGGCCTCAACTCCGGCCGGGTCAAGGAACGGCTCGGCTCGATCGCCAGCGAGAAGGCGATCAGCCTGATCGCGATCAACGCCCACGACATTCCGCAGGTGTTTTCGCCTGCCGCGATCCGCGAGTCCGAGGAGGCAAAACCCGCGGCGCTGCAGGGCCGCGAGGACTGGCGCGACGTGCCGCTCGTCACCATCGATCCGCCGGACGCCAAGGATCACGACGACGCCGTGCATGCGGAGGTCGATCCTGATCCGAACAACAAGGGCGGCTACATCGTCCATGTCGCGATCGCCGACGTCGCCTACTATGTACGATCAGGCTCGGCGCTCGACCGCGACGCACTGCAGCGCGGCAACTCGGTGTATTTCCCCGATCGGGTGGTGCCGATGCTGCCGGAGCGCATCTCCAACAATCTCTGCTCGCTGGTGCCGGGCGAGCCGCGCGGCGCGCTAGCGGTGCGCATGGTGATCGGCGCCGACGGCCGCAAGCGTTCGCACACATTTCATCGCGTACTGATGCGCTCGGCGGCAAAGCTCAATTACGCGCAGGCGCAGGCCGCGATCGACGGCAAGCCGGACGACACCACCGGGCCCCTGCTCGATCCGATCCTAAAACCGCTGTGGTCGGCCTATGAGCTGGTCAAGCTCGCGCGCAACGAGCGCGACCCGCTCGATCTCGATCTGCCCGAGCGCAAGATCCTGCTGAAGCCTGACGGCACCGTCGACCGCGTGATCGTGCCGCAGCGGCTCGATGCGCACCGGCTGATCGAGGAGTTCATGATCCTCGCCAACGTCGCGGCGGCGGAAATGCTGGAGAAGAAGAACCTCCCGCTGATCTATCGCGTGCATGACGAGCCGACCCAGGAGAAGATCTACAACCTCCAGGAATTTCTGAAGACGCTCGACCTGCCCTTCACCAAGCAGGGCGCGCTGCGGCCCTCGCAGTTCAACCGCGTGCTGGCGCAGGTTTCCGGCGAGGATTACGAGCCGCTGGTCAACGAGGTGGTGCTGCGCTCGCAGGCGCAGGCCGAATACTCCGCCGAGAACTACGGGCATTTCGGCTTGAACCTGCGCCGCTACGCCCACTTCACCTCGCCGATCCGCCGCTACGCCGATCTGATCGTGCACCGCGCGCTGATCCGCGCGCTCGGCCTCGGTGACGGCGCGCTGCCGACCGACGAGACGGTGGAAACGCTCGCCGAGATCGCGGCGCAGATTTCGGTCACCGAGCGCCGCGCCATGAAGGCGGAGCGCGAGACCGCCGACCGGCTGATCGCGCATTTCCTCGCCGATAAGGTCGGCGCTTCGTTCCAGGGCCGCATCTCGGGCGTGACGCGCTCGGGCCTGTTCGTGAAGCTCGACGACACCGGCGCCGACGGGCTGATCCCGATCCGCACCATCGGCAGCGAATATTTCAACTACGACGAAACCCGCCACGCGCTGATCGGCTCGCGCAGCGGCACCATGTACCGGCTCGGCGACGTCGTCGACGTGCGGCTGGTGGAGGCCGCGCCGATTGCCGGCGCATTGCGCTTCGAGCTGCTCTCGGCGGGACAGGCTATTCCGCGCGGCAGAAAACGCGACGGCGCACGAGCGGAGCGTCGCGCCGGCACCCACAAGGAGCGGATGGCGCGCAGCAAGAAGGAGCGCAAGCCGGCCAGGCCGAAGAAGTCCGGCAAGTCGAAGCGAGGCAAGTCATGGAAGGGGTGACCCCGGAGACGGTCGTCTGGACCCGCGACACGACCAATCCCGAGAAGCGCGACGTGTGGACCGCGATGATGCGCGGGTTTTGCAGCCGCTGCCCGCGCTGCGGCAAAGGCAGGCTGTTCCGCAAGTTTCTCAAATGCGACGGCCATTGCCCGGTCTGCGATCTCGATTTCTCGCCGCACCGCGCCGACGATCTGCCGGCCTATCTCGTCATCGTCATCGTCGGCCATATCGTGGTACCGACCGTGCTGTGGATCGAAACCGACTATTCACCGCCGGTCTGGCTGCAGCTTGCGATCTATCTGCCGCTCACGCTGTTTGCGTCGCTGGCGCTGCTGCAGCCGGTGAAAGGAGCCGTGATCGGATTGCAATGGGCCCTGCGCATGCATGGCTTTGACGAGAATCCCCCTAGCGACATCCCGCCGGTCTAGCTAAACCGGACCCAACAAGAGCCGAAAGGGATGAAATGACTGAAGCTGCCGCTGTCCACCAAGGGGAAAAAGAAGCCGATCATCACCCCTATTTCCGGCCCAAGGATGCGGCGACGCTGATCCTGATCGATCGCTCCGGTGCCAAGCCGAAGGTGCTGGTCGGCAAGCGCCACGACAAGGTGGTGTTCATGCCGGGCAAATACGTCTTCCCCGGCGGCCGCGTCGACAAGGCTGATAACCGCGTGCCGGTCGCAGCACAGATCACGCCTGAGCTTGAAGCCAATCTCTTGAAGGGCAGCCCGAAGATCACGCCCGGCCGCGCGCGTGCGCTGGCCAACGCCGCGATCCGCGAAGCCTGCGAGGAGACCGGCCTCTGCCTCGGCCGCAAGGTCGAGAAGACGACGAAGCTCGATGGTCCGTGGAAGCCATTCGCCGACGCAGGCCTGCTGCCCGATCCGTCCGGCCTGTTTTTGATCGCACGCGCGATCACACCGCCCGGCCGCGTCCGCCGTTTCGACACCCGCTTCTTCACCGCCGATGCCTCGACCATCGCGCACCGGGTCGAGGGCGTCGTGCATGCCGATGCGGAACTGGTCGAATTGGTGTGGGTCGAGATCGGCTCCGAGCCGCTCGCGGATGCGCATGCCATGACCAAGAACGTGCTCGCCGAGCTCGACCGCCGCCTCGCCACCGGCCCGCTCCGCCATGATGCCGCGGTGCCGTTCTTCCATTTCTACGGCGGCAAGATGCATAAGGACGTGCTGGGGGCGTGATGCACACCCAACCGTCATTGCGAGGAGCTCGCGACAAAATTGCAAAGCAATTTTGCGCTGAAGCGACGAAGCAATCCATGCTTCAACAAGCGGGACGATGGGTTGCCTCGCTTCGCAATGACGATGTGGCCGGCGGTTGCGGACTTATCCTCCAGCCGCCGTTCAAATTGCAAAAATCTTCTGCCGCCGCCGGGATGGCGCGCCGTGGACCGCCTCCCTATCTGTTCCGCTAACGACCTCAACAATGGAACGGGGCAATGGCGAAGCGTCAACTCAAGCTCGGCGCGTTCATGCGGCCGATCAGCATCCACACCGGCGCCTGGCGCTATCCCGGAGCCTGGCCCGACGCCAATTTCAATTTCGACCAGATCAAGCAGCTGATCCGAAAGCTCGAGGCCGGCAAGTTCGACGCCTTCTTCATGGCCGACCATCTGGCCGTGCTCAACATGCCGATCAATGCGCTGAAGCGCAGCCACACCGTGACCTCGTTCGAGCCGTTCACGCTGCTGTCGGCGCTCGCGGCCAGCACCGAGAATATCGGCCTGATCGCGACCGGCTCGACCACCTTCGACGAGCCCTATCACGTCGCGCGGCGCTTCGCTTCGCTCGACCACATCTCGGGCGGCCGCGCGGGGTGGAATATCGTCACCACGTCCAATCCGGACGCCGCGCTGAATTTCGGCCTCGACGATCACATGGAGCATGCCGAACGTTACAAGCGCGCCCGCGAGTTCTATGACGTCGTCACCGGCCTCTGGGATTCCTTCGCCGACGACGCCTTCGT
Organism: Bradyrhizobium sp. CCBAU 51753; assembly: GCF_015291565.1. NCBI lineage: Bacteria > Pseudomonadati > Pseudomonadota > Alphaproteobacteria > Hyphomicrobiales > Nitrobacteraceae > Bradyrhizobium > Bradyrhizobium sp. CCBAU 51753. Next base: position 5,340,944 of record NZ_CP030037.1, read on the forward strand.
GCGCGACGTCGAGTCCGGGCTGTTCTTCGATCCCGCGAAGATGCACACGCTCAATCACAAGGGCAAATATCTCTCGGTGCGCGGCCCGCTGAACATCGCCCGCCCGGTGCAGGGCTGGCCGGTGATCGTGCAGGCCGGCGCCTCCGATGACGGCAGGCAGCTCGCGGCCGAGACCGCGGAAGCCGTGTTCACCGGCGGCGGCAGCCTGGCCGACGGACAAAAGCTCTATGCCGACATCAAGGGCCGGATGGAGAGGATCGGCCGCGATCCCGAGCATCTGAAGATTCTGCCCGGCGCGTTCGTCGTGGTCGGCGACAGCGTCGAGGAGGCCAAGGAGAAGCGCGCGCTGCTCGACAGCCGCGTGCATTACGACAGCGCGATCGCCTCGCTGTCGGTGATCCTCGGCACCGATGCCTCCGGCTTCGATCCCGACGGCCAGTTGCCGCCGATCCCGGAAACCAACGCCAGCAAGAGCGGCCGGCAGCGCCTGGTCGACGTCGCGGCGCGCGACAAGCTTACGGTGCGCCAGCTCGCCCAGCGCGTCGGCGGCTATGGCGGGCTCGCCTTCGTCGGCACGCCCTCGACCATCGCCGACCAGATGGAGGAATGGCTGACGGGGCACGGCAGCGACGGCTTCAACATCATGTTCCCCTATCTGCCGCAGGGCCTGTTCGACTTCGTCGACAAGGTGGTCCCGGAACTGCAGCGGCGCGGGATCTTCCGCAAGGAATATGAAGGGCGGACGCTGCGCGAGAATTTGGGTCTGCCGCGGCCGAAAAACCGCTTCTTCGAGGGCTAATTGGCCGGAATCGGCACTGTTTCGGCCGGGAAATCCTTGACTTCTGGCGGTTTGTGGCTAGTTTCCCGGCCAAACGCGGGCCGATTTGGCCGGCTCCCGATATCTCCCTATTTTCGAGGTTTTGCACATGGCCAAGGCGGTCACCATCAAGGTCAAGCTCGTGTCGACGGCGGACACCGGCTTCTATTACGTCGCCAAGAAGAATTCGCGCACCATGACCGACAAGCTGGTCAAGAAGAAGTACGACCCGGTGGCGCGCAAGCACGTCGAGTTCAAGGAAGCCAAGATCAAGTAAGCCGGTCTGCTTCCGACGTTTCGAACGGGGCCCTCGCGGCCCCGTTTTTGCTTTATGGCTTGGTGTCGTCCCTCATGTTTTCCGGACAAGTCCCGGGTGCGGGGCCCACATGATCGCAAGCCTGGACGAGGGAAACGTCGGCGGCTACTCGGTCGCCTACGGCCGCGAGGACATCTACTTTCCGGTCTATGTCACGGCCGCGCTGGCCGCGATCTTCCTGACCGCGACCTGGATCACGGGCGCAATCTATTGGCTGGCGCCGGCGGCGGCGGCCGCCGCCTTCACCTACTACAACATCCCCCTGCTCGAGGCCGGTCGTCCGACCATCGGCGCCAACCAGTACGGTATCTTCATCCAGGCCTTCGGACTGATCCGCTGGCGCGCCGTCGCGCGCATCGACCTCGTCGAGATCGCCGAGCGCGCGATGACCGTTCACGAGTTGCAGATCGCGCTCAACGGACCGCTCGGCAGTGCGCTGGTGGCCGATTGGCGCAAGCGGCCGACCTATCGGCGCCTGATGCGCTTGCCGTGGCGCATGGACCATCGTGGCGTGGTGCGCGTCAATCTCGAGCCATTCGACCGGCCGCCCGATGAGATCCACCGGACGTTCCTCAGGATGTGGCGTTACTACCGGAGCTAACCCTTGAACGCCTCATCGCGCAGATGCGCATCTGCGATCTGCGCATCTGGATTGTGTGTGATGGTCATGAACCAAACGAGGCTGAAGAACAACGACCACGCTGTGTTCCAATAGAACCAGTTCATGGGATCACCTCGAACAGCTTTATCCCGCGCCGGCCGGCTGACATCGCCGGCCTTGCGGAATGCCGCCAAGCCTACTGCACGACCTCGCCGTGCAGTGCCAGATCCAATCCCTCGCGCTCGATATCCCGCGTCACACGAAGCCCGACGAAGAGATTGATCACGAACAGGATGATCAGACTCACCACGGCATCATACACGAAGACCGTCACGACGCCGATGCACTGATTGACGAACTGTCCGGCATTTCCCTCCAGAACGCCCGCGGTACCACCATATTGCTCGACCGCGAACACGCCCGTCAGCAGCGCTCCGACGATGCCGCCGAGGGCATGGACGCCGAAGCAATCCAGCGCGTCATCATAGCTGAACATGCGCTTCAAGCCGGTGCATCCCCAGTAGCAGCAGACGCCGGCAGCGATGCCGATGGCAAACGCGCCGACGGGGCCGACGAAGCCGGAGGCCGGCGTGATCGCGACGAGGCCGGCGACGGCGCCGGAGCAGATGCCGACGACGGTCGGCTTGCCCTTCAACGCCCATTCCACCAGCATCCAGGTGAAGCCTGCCATCGCCGTTGCGATCTGGGTCACCAGCATTGCCATGCCCGCTTGCATTCCGGCCGTGACGGCGGAGCCGGCATTGAAGCCGAACCAGCCGACCCACAGCAGCGAAGCGCCGATGAATGTCAGCACCATGTTGTGTGCCGGCCCGGTATCGCTGCGCTTTCCGAGCATGATGGCGCACATCAGGCCCGCGACGCCGGCGTTGATGTGCACCACGGTGCCGCCGGCGAAGTCGAGCACTTTCACCCACGCGGCGTCGTTGCCGGCCGCGAATATGCCGTCGGGTCCCCAGACCCAGTGTGCGATCGGCGCATAGACGAAGATCGCCCACAGCCCGATGAACCAGAGCATCGCGGAGAACTTCATCCGCTCGGCAAACGCGCCGGCGATCAGAGCCGGTGTGATGATGGCGAACGTCATCTGGAAGCAGATGTAAACGGACTCAGGGATGGTCGCGGCGAGTGGATTGGGATTGCCGATGCCGCCCTTGCCGATGTCGCTCAGGATGTCCTTGAGGAACAGGCGATCGAGGCCGCCGATAAACGGCGTGCCGGCACGAAACGCCAGACTGTAGGTGAGGACGGCAAACAGGATCGTGACAAGGCAAGTGACAGCGAAGCTGGTCATCACGGTATCGCCGACATTCTTCTTGCGCACCATGCCGCCATAGAACAAGCCGAGCCCCGGGACCGTCATCATCAGGACGAGCGCGACTGATGTGAGCATCCAGGCGGTGTCGCCGGAATTCGGCGTGCACTTCTCGAGAATCTTGCCGCCGCAGGCCGGCGGCCCAGCGTCCTCGGCTAGCGCCGGGTCGCTGAACAGCAGGCAAAGAAACGCCACTCCCAGCAGGGCAACGACGATTCTCGCGAGCTTCCGGCGCGTGTATGTCGCATACTCCATCATCTTCCTCCCATCACAAGACATGTTGGTGTTCGGAATGGGCGCGTCGCGTTCGAGGCATGAGCGCCGAAAGGCACACCTGCGCGCTGGGTTTTCGGAATGTCTCGACGTGCCGTGATGCGGGTGGCGCGAAGCACCGAACGCGTGGCGGCATCTGGCCGGACGCAAGGCACAAGGGCCTGCTCGGCGGCGCTGCCAAGGCCGTCGCGCGCAGATGGCTGGAGAGTGACGGCGACTAGCCTCATCGCGGCCAGCCCTTCCCATAAGTCCCCAGGCCGGAAACCTTGGCGAGGGCTTCCGGTACGATTTCTAGCCAAATCGAAACAAGATTCGTGCCACCGATGCGCGCCGCGTAACGCTTTGAAAGTGCTGCAACTTCGATCCGCGGCCAGAACGGAATCGCGCGCCACTGCACGCTCTTGCGGCAGGCGCTTGATCGAAAAATAGGCAGCAAGCGGTGACTGCTCTCACAAGGAGCAGTCACCGACCACGCATGGATCTGAAGGTTAAGCGGTCTTGAGCACAGGCGGTTGCGACGGCCGGATCAGCGCGAACGCCACCTGGATGATGCCGCCCGCAAGCCCCAGCGCGACGCCGATGCGCCAGGCCATGGTGTAGGAGCCGAGCACGTCGTACAGCACCCCGCCGCCATAGGCGCCGAGGAAGCTGCCGATCTGGTGGCTCATGAAGGCGAGGCCCTGGATCATCGCCTGCCAGCGCAAGCCGAACATCTCGGCGACCGCGCCCGCGACCAAGGGACCGACGCCCATCCACAGGAAGCCCATGATGGCGCCGAACAGCAGCGTGGATGCCGGCGTCGCCGGCAGCATGAAATACCAGGCGAGCGCCAGCGAGCGGAAGATGTAGATGCCGCCGAGCAGCGCCAGCTTGTTCCAGCGCTGGCCGGCCCAGCCGAAGAACAGCGAGCCCAGCACGTTGAAGCCGCCGATCATGCCGAGCGTCTGCGCGCTCAGCATCGGATCGAGGCCGCAGATCGCCAGATACGACGGCAAATGCGTGGTGAGGAAGACGAGCTGCATGCCGCAGACCATGTAGGCGCAGGTCATCACCACGAACGACGCGTTGCCGAACGCGGTTTTGGTGGCCATCGCGGCGGTGGCGTTGCCGATGTCGTCGGCCGCAGGCTTCGGCAGCGGGACCTTGTCGACGCGGCCGGCGTACCACGCCGCCGGGATCATGAAGACCGACAGGATGACGAAGCCGGCGAGCCCGACGCGCCAGCCAAAACCCTCATTGAGCATCTGGCCGATCGGCGCCGACAGCAGCGCGCCGAGCGAGCCCGCGGCGGACACGATGCCGAGCACCGTCGAGCGCACCGTCTCCGGCACCGCGCGCGCCGCGACCGACATCGCGATCGCCGCCGCGGTGCAGGCGAGCGAGGTGCCGATCAAAACGCCGCCGCCGATCATGACGCTGACCAGCCCATGCGCGGCGGTCATCAGCGCGAGGCCGGCGATGTAGAGCAGCGCGCCGACCAGCATGATCGGGCGAAAGCCGTAACGCACCGTCATCGCCCCGGCCAAAGGCTGCAAAAAGCCCCAGGCGAGGTTCTGCACGGCCAGCGCCAGCGTGAAATCGGACACCGAGATGTGGATGTCCTGGGTCAGCGGCTGCAGGAAGATGCCGAGGCTCTGCCGCAGCCCCATGCTCAGCGTGAGCATGATGGAGGCGCCGATCAGGATGGGCAGCGTGGGCCGCAGGACCTGCAACAGGGGCATTGTTCTTATTCTCCCGTGCGGGCACAGCTCGACGGCCGCGTCCTGCGATTCCCATGTGTTTTAGTTACACAGACCTGTGTAATTAGGCTATACAGGGGTGGTGCTGTCAAGCGAAGACGATCCCGGCCCGCGCATGGCTTCCCCGCCTCCCATACAGAGCATGAAAGAGCGGATCCTCGAGACCGCCGACAAACTGTTCTATCTGCAGGGCATTCGCGCTATCGGCGTCGACACGATCGCGGCCGAGATCGGCATCAGCAAGCGCACGCTCTACAACCACTTCCCGTCCAAGGAGGCGCTGATCGAAGCCTATCTGCGGCGCCGCTTTGTCGATCCCCGCCCCTCCGACAAGCCACCGGCCGAGCAGATTCTCGCCACCTTCGATTCGCTGGAGCGACGCTTCGCGGCGGAGGATTTTCGCGGCTGTCCGTTCGTCAACGCGGTGGCCGAGCTCGGCCCGGAGGACGAGCACCGCACCGTCAGGAACATCGCCGTCGCCTTCAAGGAAAGCCGCCGCATCTGGTTTCGCGACCTGCTGCAACAGCTCGGCGTCGCCGATGCGGAAGGGCTTGCGACCCAGCTCGTGCTGCTGGTCGACGGCTCGATCGCGCAGGACCTGGTGCGCGACGATCCCGCGATGGCGCGCGCGGCCAGGGAAGCCGCAAAAGTGCTGCTGGCCAATGCCGGCGTGAAGCTCGGCACATCAGGCGCCGCGAAGCCGCGCGCCGGCTGAATACGGTTGCGTCCCCGTGTCGCGTTTGGTTGTTAGCGTCCACGCGTGACGGCATCTCTCGCTGGATATTCCGTCAGGCGAGATTGCCGATAGCAGCGCCAACGGCCTGCGGCGCAACAGGGGAGCGACCATGGAAGATTTGAAGGTGACCGCCGCCGGCTACGATTTCGCGCCGGCGCGAGCGGCCATGCAGCGCTACATCGACAACGACCTGTTGTCCGGCATCTCCTGGACGGTTCTGACTGGGCGCGACATCGTTGACGTGGGCTGCGTCGGATGGGCCGACAAGGAAGCGCAGACGGCGCTGCACACCGACCACATCTTCCGCATCTTCTCCAACACCAAGCTGATCACCTCCTGCGCCGCGCTGCTGCTGGTCGAGGAAGGCCGCCTCGAGCTCGACGACCCGATCGAGAAATTCATCCCGCAGCTCGGCAAGCGCAAGGTGCTGCGGCCTGGCGCGACGTCGATCGACGACACCGAGCCGGCGCGATCGTCGATCACCGTTCGTCATTTGCTCAGCCACAGCGCCGGACTCAGCTACGGCCTGTTCGATCCGGGCACGCCGATCTTCAAGGCCTACAACGAGCGCAGAATCCTCAATCCGCTGTCGACGCTCGCCGACATGGTCGACGGCCTTTCCGATCTGCCGCTTGTCTTCCATCCCGGTACGTCATGGGAATATTCGGTTGCCATCGACGTGGTGGCGCGGCTTGTCGAGGTCATCAGCGGCCAGCCGTTCGACGCGTTCATCAAGGCACGGATTCTCGATCCGCTCGGCATGGTCGACACCGGCTTCTTCGTGCCGGAGAAGGACCACAACCGGCTGGTCGCCTATTACGCCGGCGCCGATCTGATGGATCCGATGAAGCCAGGACTGACGCGGACCGACAACTCGCCCTATCCCGGCGCTTACCTGCGGCCGGTGCCGCGCTTCAACGGCGGCGGCGGCCTTGTCTCAACGATGCACGACATGGTCGCGCTGATCCGCAGCCTGCTGCCCGGCGGTCCGACGCTGCTCAAGCCCGAGACGATCGCGCAGGTAATGACCAATCAGTTGGTCCCGGGCCAATGGATCCGCTTTGCGATGATGGGCGAGCAGCCCGGCAAGGCCTTTGGCCTCGCCGGCGGACTGATCCTCAACCCGACCTCGCCGATCGATCATCCCGATGCGGCCGGTGAGCTCTACTGGGGCGGCGTCGCCGGCACGCAGTGGTGGATCTCGCCGAAGACCGGCGTTGCAGGCGTGATGATGGCGCAGCGCCAGATGGCGTTCGTCCATCCCTTTGCGTTCGAGTTCAAGCGGATGGCCTATGAGGCGGTGAGACGCGGGCGTTAGGATACTTCGTAGCGCTTCGTAGCCCGGATGGAGTGCAGCGAAATCCGGGTCCCTCGAGCAATTGGCAAGATTCCCGGATTGCGCTTCGCTCCATCCGGGCTACGAGAGCCGACTACGCCGCGGCCGAAACCACCCGGTTACGGCCGTCGTGCTTGGCGCGGTAGAGCGCGGTGTCGGCGCGCTTCAGCACATCGCCGACCGGCTCGCCCTTGCGCTCCAGCGTGGTGAGGCCGATCGAGATCGTCACCGCGATCCGGGTGCCGCCCTTGTCGACCGAGAACGGCTCGCCGGCGATCGAGCGGCGCAGCCGCTCGGCGACCATGCCGGCGACGTGGAGGTCGGTTTCCGGCATCACGATCACGAACTCCTCGCCGCCGTAGCGGCAGGCGAGATCGATGCCGCGGATCGACTTGCGGATCCGCACCGCGAATTCGCGCAGCACGTCGTCGCCGGCATCGTGGCCGTAGGTGTCGTTGATCGCCTTGAAGTAGTCGATGTCGAGGATCATCAGCGCCAGCGGCTTGCCGCGCATCGAGGCCTGCTCGGCCAGCGTTGCGAGATGGCTCTCCATGTAGCGGCGATTGTGCAAGCCAGTCAGCGCGTCGGTGATCGCCATCTCGATCGAGTTCTGCACATTGTCGCGCAAATGGTCGGTGTAGCGGCGACGGCGGATCTGGGTGCGCGCCCGCGCCATCAACTCGTTCTTGTCGACCGGGCGCAGCAGATAGTCGTTGACGCCGATCTCGAGCCCGCGCATCAGCCGCGTGTTGTTGTCGGCATCGGAGATCGCGAGGATCGGAACCTGGCGCGTGCGCTCCAGCGAGCGGGCCTGGCTGCACAGCCGCAGGCCGTCATAATTGTCGAGGCTGAGCGAGACGATCAGCAAGTCGTAATTGCCCTCGGCGGCGTGGAACAGCGCTTCCGCCGGATTGGTCTCGACATCGACGGTGTGCTCGCTGGCGAGGATCGGCGCCAGCTTCTCGTAGGACGACGGACGGTCGTCGACCAGGAGGATGCGGCCGCCCATGCCCTTGTCGGCAATCGCGCTGCGCTCCGGCGCCTGCATGCCGATCTCGAGCGAGGTGACGGCGCGCATGCGCAGCTCGTCGGTCATCATCTTCAGCCGGGTGAGCGAGCGCACGCGCGCGATCAGCACGACGTCGGACACCGGCTTGGTCAGGAAGTCATCGGCGCCGGCCTCGAGCCCGCGCACGCGGTCGGCCGGGCTGTCGAGCGCGGTGACGATCACGACCGGAATGAAATGGGTCGCCGGATTGGACTTCAGCCGGCGGCAGACCTCGAAGCCGTCCATATCAGGCATCATCACATCGAGCAGGATGATGTCGCATTCGGCACGCGCGCAGATCTCCAGGGCCTCGGTTCCGTTGGATGCAGTCAGCACATCGAAATATTCGGCTGACAGGCGGGCTTCCAACAGCTTGACGTTCGCCGGAACGTCGTCGACGACGAGGATACGCGCGGACATTGAACTGGTACTCCCCTATCCGATAAAGCGTCGGACAGTCTCAATGAATTTGCCGACCGAGATCGGCTTGGACAAATAGGCTTCGCAGCCGCCCTCGCGGATGCGCTCTTCGTCGCCCTTCATGGCGAAGGCTGTAACAGCGACCACCGGTATCGTGCGCAGGTCGGGGTCGTCCTTGATCCAGCGCGTGACCTCGAGGCCGGAGACCTGAGGCAGCTGGATATCCATCAAGATGAGATCAGGGCGCAGCTTGCGGACGAGATCGAGCGCCTCAAAGCCATTGCTGGTGCCCGAGGTCTGATAGCCATGCGCTTCCAACAGATCGCGAAAGAGCTTCATGTTGAGCTCGTTGTCCTCCACGATCAGGACGGTTTTGGCCATCCCGTCCCTCCCAAACCTCAAGAAACGGGCCCGGCTGCGGCACCTCACGCACCGCGCTCGGGGCGCGTCGAAAATGTGAATTCAAACTAGCGCCTGAATCGCTCCAACCCGTTAACCCGAAGTCCAACTTCCGCAGTGTGGTTTCCGTTGCTTGAACATGCGCGGAAGACTCGGGCATGATGGGCCTCTCATTAGAGACCATAAGTTAACGGAAAGGCAAACCGGCGCGTTGAAAAAGCCTGTTCACAACCCCCGGGAAGTCGCTGAAATCGTTGCGATTCAGGCGCTAGGCTTCATTGCCGGCGATCCTGAACGGCTGGGTCTGTTCCTGGCCGAGACCGGAATCGGTCCGGAGACGTTGCGGAACGCGGCGTCCGACCCGCAATTTCTTGCGAGCGTGCTCGATTTCGTGATGCGCGACGATGCCACCGTGCAGGCCTTCGCGAAGGCCTCGGAACTGCACCCGACCAACGTCGCTGCCGCCCGTCAGGTGCTGGGCGACCCGCAATGGGAGCGCGACGTGCCGTGACGACGGCAGCCGCAGCTTTCGACGGCCCCCTCAGTTTCTGCCGAGACTGTCTCGGCGATCTCGACATCAAGGCGAAGCGATGCAGCCATTGCGGCTCGCCGCGGCTGGTGCGTCACCGCTCCCTGCCGGCGCTGGCGCTGGCGCACATCGATTGCGACGCCTTCTATGCCACCGTCGAGAAGCGCGACAATCCTGAGATCGCCGACCGGCCCGTCATCATCGGCGGCGGCAAGCGCGGCGTGGTCTCGGCGGCCTGCTACATCGCCCGCACCTACGGCGTCCGCTCGGCGATGCCGATGTTCAAGGCGCTGGAACTCTGCCCCGATGCGACCGTGATCCCGCCTGACATGGCGAAATATGTCCGGGTTGGGCGCGAGGTACGCCGCGCCATGCAGGCGCTGACGCCGCTGGTCGAGCCGCTGTCGATCGACGAGGCCTTTCTCGATCTTTCGGGCACGCAGCGCGTCCACGGCATGATCCCGGCCAAGGTGCTGGCCAAATTCGCCCACGACGTCGAGCGCGAGGTCGGCATCACGGTGTCGGTCGGCCTGTCCTGCAACAAATTCCTCGCCAAGATCGCCTCCGACCTCGACAAGCCGCGCGGCTTTGCCGCGCTCGACCAGGACGAGGCCCGCGTGATGCTGGCCGACAAGCCGGTCGGCTTCATCTACGGCGTCGGCCCGGCGACGCAGGAGAAGCTGGTGCAGCGCGGCTTCCGCACCATCGCCGACCTGCAGCGCGCCGACGAGAACGATTTGATGAAGCAGTTCGCGAGCGAAGGCCGCCGTCTCTGGCGGCTGGCGCGCGGCATCGACGACCGCCGCGTGGTGGCCGATCGCGGCGCCAAGACGATCTCGGCCGAGACCACGTTCGAGACCGACATCCGCGACTTCGCGACGCTGGAAAGACTGCTCTGGAAGCTGTCGGAAAAAGTCTCGGCGCGGCTGAAGACCAGCGAGCTCTCCGGCTGCACCATCACGCTGAAGCTGAAGACCGCGGATTTCCGCCAGCGCACCCGCTCGCAGTCGATCCAGTCGCCGACCCAGCTCGCGGCAAAGATCTTTGCGGTGTCGCGCGAGATGCTGGCCAAGGAGATCGACGGCACCGCCTTCCGCCTGATGGGCGCCGGCGTCAGCGCGCTGCGCCCGGGCGCGCAGGCGGGCGATTCCGACATGCTCGACCGCCGCTCCGCCCACGCCGAGCGCGCAATGGACAATCTGCGCAAGAAATTCGGCAACGCCGCGGTGATCCGGGGCATTGCCTATGAGGGACCGGAGAAGCAGGTCGAGGAGTAGACTCCGCGGCCTCCGCAGGGTCCGTCATTGCGAGCGAAGCGAAGCAATCCATGCTTCAGCGTGCGCGGACAGATGGATTGCTTCGTCGCTACGCGCCTCGCAATGACGTGGAAAGAGCGTCAATCCACGACCGCCACCGCCTCGATCTCGATCAGCCATTCCGGCGCCGCCAGCGCGGTGACGCCGACCAGCGTCGAGGCCGGCGGCTCCATGCCCTCGAAGAACTTGCCGCGCGCCTTGCCGATGATCGGACGGAGCTCCGGCTTGTAGCCGACCACGAAGGTGGTGATCTTGACGATGTTGGAATAGCTAGCACCAGCGGCCTTCAGCGCCAGCCCGAGGTTCGTCATCACCTGCGTCGTTTGCGCGGCGAGGTCACCGGGACCGACCACCCGCCCCTCTTCGTCCACCGACACCTGTCCTGAAATGTAGATCGTGCGCGCGCCCGAGGCGACCACGACGTGGGAATAGGCCGGATTGTGATGCAGGCCGCTGGGACGATGATGTTCGAGCTTCGCCATGATGGTGCCTCCCTGACACGCGTTGTTGGGGAAAGCGTATCCGGGTCCGGCGGGTTCGACCAGAGCGAAGCGGAGCGACCTCGCTCCACCGTCGTCCCGGCGAAGGCCGGGATGACGGTTGAGTGTGGGGAGAAAATCAGCCCGTCACTTGCAGGGCTTGGAATCCCGGACGTCGAACTTGTCCAGCGCGCCCGAGATCACGAAATCGTTGTAATCCAGCACCAGCGCGCGGGAGACGCCGTTCTCGTAGAGCTCGAACGACATCGCATAGACCGGCGACTGCTCGCCATCCTTGGCGCGGGCGTCGCGGTCGTAATAGCTCACCGTCACCGGCCAGCGCGTCATGGTTTTCATGACGTCGTTCGCTGTCGAGGGATCGGGCGACGCCGGCGTGCGGTCGCCGGTGATCGGGCGGCCGATCACGGTCAGCGTGTTGTAGACCTTCTCGCCATTGTCGGAGCCGTCATAGACGGTCAGCTCGAGCACCGACTTGCCTTCGCGCGCCGCATCGATGATGTGGTGGATCTGCTCGGTCGGGAACACGACCTTGCCCTCGAGATTGAAGGTCTTCTTGACCGGCTGGGTCAGCTTCACGGTGATATGATCGCCGACCCGCTCGGCGATGCCATCCACCGGCGACGATTCGCTGTCGTTCATCCGGGTGGCGATCTTGAAGCGGTAGCTCTTGCCGGCGCCGTCCTCCCAGGACGACGAGCGGAGGTCCGACAGCGTCACCTTGCCCTCGCCGCTGTCGAGCTCGGACACCTGGCGGAATTCCGAGGTGTAGCCTTCGCAGGAGTTGCCGGAGAAATTGTAGAGGATGCGCCCGCGCGCGTCATTGATCGCGTTGCTGCCGCGCGACTTCAAAAGGCTGAGATCGTACAGCGCCTGATGCGCCAGGAACGGCCCGCCGGCGGCGGCCGCGGCCGGCGTGTGGGCCAGACCGGATCCGGCGGCCACGGCGATCGACAGCACCAGGGCACGCGACGCAGTCCGGAACGGCAGGATCATGATTTCTCCTCAAGGAGCCAACGAGTCGCCACAATAGTGACGGTTGTATTACGCCGCAACTGGGGCAAGTTTCACAAAAAAGCAATGGCCGCAGAAGGCAATGCCGGCTTTTTCGGCAGCCCGTCCGCGCCGCGTCCCACAACGATCGCGGGGTCGGTCGTGCCTTGTCGCTCGCTTGCAACCGGCGGCGCGATGCGCGAAACAATCCCGGCCTGACCGCGTTCAGGCTTTCGTGCAAAAACCAACCGGGGGTCCAACAAGATGGCGGGTACAGTCGAACAAAAGCTGGCGGAACAGGGCATCACGCTGCCCGAGCCCACCTCCCCGGTCGCCAACTATGTGCCGTTCGTCCGCAGCGGAAACCTGCTGTTCGTGTCCGGCCAGGTCTGCTTCAACGCCGAGGGCAAGCTGATCGCCAAGGGCAAGCTGGGCGCCGGCGTCACCCTCGAGCAGGGCGCGGCGGCGGCCCGCGGCTGCGCGATCAACCTCCTCGCCCAGATCAAGGCCGCGCTCGGCGATCTCGACAAGGTGGTGCGCGTGGTGCGGCTCGGCGGCTTCATCAATTCAGCGCCCGACTTCGTCGACGGACCGAAGGTTCTGAACGGCGCCTCCGACCTGATGGTCGCGGCATTCGGCGACAAGGGCCGTCATGCCCGCACCACCGTCGGCGTCGCCTCGCTGCCCGCCGATGCGGCGGTTGAAGTCGAAGGCATTTTCGAAGTCTCCTGATCGATGCGCGCGCCGGATTGGCTGACCAGGCGGCCGGTCGCCCATCGCGGCCTGCACGATGCCGCACGCGGCATCATCGAGAACATGCCGGCCGCGGCCCATGCCGCGGTCGCAGGCAACTTCGCCATCGAGTGCGACATCCAGCTCACCGCCGACGGTGAGGCGATGGTGCATCACGACGACAAGCTCGGGCGTCTCACCGAGGGCTCCGGCCCGTTGCTGACCAAGACCGCGGCGGAACTGAAGGCCGTCAAGTTCAAGGACACGCCCGAGCAGATGATGACGCTCGGCGATCTCTGCACGCTGGTGGCCGGCCGCGTTCCGCTGGTCGTCGAGGTGAAGAGCCATTTCGACGGCGACCGCAAGCTGGTGCGGCGGATGGCCGAGGTGCTGTCGTCCTATTCCGGGCCCGTCGTCGGCATGTCGTTCGATCCCGACCAGGTGCTGGCGCTGCGCGAGATCATGCCGAACCTGCCGCGCGGCATCACCGCCCAGCGGACCTATGACGACAGCTCCTGGACCAAGCTGACGCAGGCGCAGCGCGACAGCATGCTGTACCTGCGCCACGGCTTCAGCACCGAGCCGCATTTCGTCGCCTTCTGGGTCAACCAGCTGCCCGCGCCGGCGCCCTGGATCGCCCGCAACATCTTCGGCTGCCCGCTGCTGGCCTGGACCGTGCGCACTGCGGAGCAGCGCGAACGCGCGGCACGCTACGCCGACCAGATGATTTTTGAGGGGTTTGTACCGGGAACCTGACATGTCCCTTGCAGCCTTGAAGTCGTCGCTGCGATGCACGATCTTTGCAAGGGTCGGTCGCCAGCTGCGGCGGCTGATTGCAGGGCATGATCCGGACAAGCGGAAGCCGGTTTTCCCAAGGGACCGTACAAGGGATCATGCGCAAAAGAGGCACCGGTTTTCATTCTCGATGGCGTCTTCCGAAATCACCCTCGAAGCGGTTCCAGAGATCAGCGGCATTCCCGCCGCGGAGTGGGATGCCTGCGCCAATCCGACAGGCGATCCGAACAGCCTGGAAAACCTCGATACGCTGGCCTCGCCCGACCTTGCAGGCAGTTGCCGGACAATTTCAAAGCCCGGCTATAACCCGTTCGTTTCTCACGCCTTTTTCGCCGCTGCGGAAGCGTCGAATTCGGCCTGCCCGCGCACCGGTTGGGGCCCGCGGCATCTGATCGCAAAGCTCGACGGCCAAATCGTCGGCGTGGTGCCCTGCTATCTGAAATCGCATTCGCAGGGCGAATACGTGTTCGACCGCGGCTGGGCCGAGGCCTATCACCGCGCCGGCGGCAGCTACTATCCGAAGCTGCAGGTCTCCGTTCCCTTCACGCCGGCGACCGGGCCACGGCTGTTGATCCGCGACGGCGTCGACCGCGAGCTGATCGGATCAGCACTGGCGCGCGGCCTGCGGGCGCTGTGCAACGCCACCGAGGCTTCCTCCGTGCACGTGACCTTTGCCCGCGAGGAGGAAGCCAAGCTGCTCGGCGAGCACGGTTTCCTGCAGCGGACCGACCAGCAGTTCCACTGGCACAATGACGGCTACAAGACGTTTGACGACTTTCTCGGCTCGCTGAATTCCCGCCACCGCAAGGCGATCAAGCGCGAACGCCGCGAAGCGGTTGCTGCCGGGATCACCATCCACCATCTGACCGGCGTCGATATCACCGAGGATGCCTGGGATGCGTTCTTCGAATTCTACATGGAGACCGGCTCGCGCAAATGGGGCCGGCCCTATCTGACCCGAAAATTCTTCTCGCTGATCGGCGAGAGCATGAGCCGCGACGTGCTGCTGGTCATGGCCAAGCGCAACGGCCGCTGGATCGCCGGCGCGATCAACTTCATCGGCTCGGACACGCTGTTCGGCCGCAACTGGGGCGCGATCGAGCACCACCCGTTCCTGCATTTCGAGGTCTGCTACTACCAGGCGATCGATTTCGCCATCCAGCGCGGGCTCCAGGTGGTCGAAGCCGGCGCGCAGGGCGAGCACAAGCTGGCGCGCGGCTACCTGCCGCAGACGACCTATTCGGCGCATTTCATCGCCGACCCCTCGCTGCGCCGCGCGATCGCCGACTACCTCAAGCGCGAGCGCGCCTATGTCGAAGAGGTCGGCCGCGAACTCACCGAGGCCGGTCCGTTCCGCAAGACCGTCGACGACGACGCTTGACGTCTTTGCCGAGCCTTGGACATTACACAGAACACAGAGAGAATTGAGGGAGCGATCAAGATGCCTGCCGCCTACGACGCCAACAACATCTTCGCAAAAATCCTGCGCGGCGAGCTGCCCTGCTACAAGGTCTATGAGGACGGGCACGTCTTCGCCTTCCTCGACATCATGCCGCGCTCGCCGGGGCACACCCTGGTGATCCCGAAGGCCCCTGCCCGCAACATCCTCGACGTCAAGCCCGATGACTACGCCCATGTCGCGCGCGGCGCTCACAAGATCGCCGCCGCCGCGATGAAGGCATTCGAAGCCGACGGCATCACCGTGCAGCAGTTCAACGAGCCTGCCGGCGGCCAGGTCGTGTTCCACCTGCATATGCATGTGATGCCGCGCAGGGACGGCGAGCCGCTGCTGCCGCCCGCCAGCCGCAAGGAAGAGGCCAAGGTGCTGGAGGCTACGGCGGCGAAGCTGATCGCGGCGTTGAAGTAGGCCCTCCACTCACGCCGCTTCGTGGCCCGGATGCAGCGAAGCGTAATCCGGGATTCCCACCTCGCGGCGACACCGGCCCCGGATTTCGCTTCGCTGCATCCGGGCTACGGGGCTCACTCCGTCTCGAAATCGCCCGGCTGCGGCGGGGCCAGCGGGGTGAACTCGCAGCGGTCGGGCTTGACGTCGATCAGCGGCGTCTCGTCGAGGCAGTCGAGCCCGCGCACCAGGATCACGTTGCCTTCGACGCCGACCAGCTTCACGATCGCCGTCCCGATCGGATTGGGCCGCACCGGCGAGCGCAGCGAGAAGGTGCCGCGGGTGTTGCCGTTGTTCTTCGGGCTTTGCAGCACGATGTCGCGGCGCGATTGGTGCAGCCAGTACAGCACTTCGAGGTTCGAGTAGAAATCGACGCCCTTGATCGCGGCGACCCATGGCTCGAAGATTTCGAGCCGGCATACCGGGCCGTCATGCCGGCCCTGCCGCGGCGTCTCGAGCCGCGAGGTCCAGGGCGTGCGGATGCGGCCGATGAAGACGAGGCCGGCATCGCGCGCCGACGGCATGTCGACGGCGACCTCGCCCTGACGCAATTCCGTTTCACGTACCATCTGTCAGTCCAACGATATGTTCAGCGCCTTGACCACGCCTGCCCACCGCGCGCGATCGGTGTCCACGAATTTGTCGATCTCGGCCTGGCTCTTCGGCTGCAGCGGCGGGAAGCCGATCTTGAGCAGCGAAGCGCGAAACGCCTCGTCGTTCAAGGCCCGGTCGAGGCTCGCCTTGACCTTGCCGGCGATCTCGTCCGGCACTTTCAACGGCGCTGCGATACCATACCAGACGCTGACCGCATAATCGGGATAGCCGCTCTCGGCAATGGTCGGCAGATCAGGCAGATCGGCAATACGCTGCGTCGAGCTGACGCCGAGCGGCCGCAGCATGCCCGACTTGACCGGCGGCAACGCGGTGCCGAGCGTGTCGAACATCAGCTGGATGTTGCCGGACAATAAATCGGTCAGCGCGGGGCCTGCGCCCTTGTAGGGCACATGGGTCATCTCGACACCGGCCATCTGCTTGAACATCTCACCGGCAAGATGCACGGTGCCGCCGGTGCCGGCCGAACCGAAGTTGAGCTTTCCGGGATTCTTCTTGGCGTAGGCGACGAACTCCGCGATCGTCTTGGCCGGCACCGAAGGGTGCACCTCCATGATCATCGGCGCGTCGGTGATGACGGCCAGCAGCCGGAAATCCCGCGTCGGATCGTAGGGCAGCTTCTTGTAGAGCAGCGGGTTGAGCACGAAGATCGAGGCCGCCGTCACGAACAGCGTGTAGCCGTCGGGATCGGAGCGCGCCACGGCCTCGGCACCGATCGCGCCCTGCGCGCCGGCCTTGTTCTCGACCACCACGACCTGCTTGAGGTCGCGCCCGAGATATTCGCCGACCAGGCGGCCGAGCACGTCGGTCGGCCCGCCCGCGGCATAGGGCACGATCAGCTTGATCGGGCGCGCCGGATAGTCGGCGGCGCGGGACGGCGGCGTCGCAAGCGCTGCGATCAGACCGACAATGATTGCTGCTGCCCGCCATCTCATGCCGTTTCCCCAATTGTTGTTTGTTGGGGCGCGAGACTAGCCGATAATGCGCTCGCCGCAATCAGCCGAGCCAGGTTTTGCCCGCGAGCATGACGATTTCGCCGGCGATCACGCCGGCGAAGATCGACCGCTTCGTCAGCATGAAGACGGCAAAACCGGCGGCGACCGCGCCGTAGCGCAGCCAGTCCGGCACGCTGGCGAGCGCGCCGGGCGGCTGCACCACGATCTGCGCAATGATGCCGGCGAGGATCGCGGTCGCGACCGCCCGCACCCAGACCAGCAGCTCGGAACTCTCGTCGATGCCGCCGCCGAACCACAGGCCCAGCATGCGCCATATCTGGTTGGGGATAACGCCGGCGACGAACAGGATCGCCAGCGCATGCCAGTCGCCGATGAAGCCCGTCATGCGCGCGCCCTCACCATCCCCGCCCTGGCGCGGTGCACGCCATAGGCGATGGTTCCGGCGACGACGCCGCTGACCAGAATGTCGACGCCGCTGTTCAGCATCGCCGCCACCGGGAACAGCAGCAGCCCGAGCAGCAGCGCCACGACGTCGGCGACTTCGCGACAGTTGCGCGCCGTCGAAAATAGGAACGCCAGCGGCGTCAACATCAGGATTGCGGCGGCCAGCAAGGGCGAGAGATTGGCGGCGAGCGTGTAGCCGATCGTGTTCGCGATCAGGCAGACCGAGACCAGCCCGCAGCCGAGCCCGTGCACGAAGGCGATCCGCCGGTTGCGCGGCACAAGCGGCAGGAAGCGGAAGCATTCGACCCACAGCGTCACCGCGGTGAGATGCGCCACCAGGATCAGATGCCAGCGCTTGGTCTTCTCGGTGCGCATCATCGGCAGCACCGACACCACCATCGGAAACAGCCTGATCGCGCTGACGGTGACCGCGATCGCCGACTGCAGCACGGTGGCGCCGGAGCCGAGCGTCGTGATCACGATGATCTGCGCCGGACCCGCCCAGACGAACGCCGTGCTCGCCAGGGTCCAGCCCAGAGAGAAGCCGGAATCATGCGCCAGCGCGCCGATGCCGAGATAGGTCGCAAACAGCACCAGGGTCAGCACCGTCGCGCCGATCGACCGCGCGCCCCACAGGAAAGCGTGGAACGAGCTGTGCCATTGCGGGGAATCGAGCGGAGGAAGCGCCACGGTGAACCGGATGGTGTTGCAATGGCGGCGGCTTAGGGCGCGCGGGGTGCAGGGTCAAGCAAGCGGCGGCACAGGGCCGGTATGCGACACCGTCACCCCAACCGTCATTGCGAGCGCAGCGAAGCAATCCATCCTTCCGCGCATTCGGTGGCAATGGATTGCTTCGCTTCGCTCGCAATGACGTGGAGACATCACGCCCGGTTCTTCAGCACGAAGCACGCCCCGCCGGCCTTGCGGATGCGGTTGCAGAGGCCGTCGGCCTCGGGCCGCGTGTCGGCGCCGATGCGCACCTGGTAGAAGGTGGCGCTGCCGCGCGTGCGCAGCCGCGAGGACAGCAGGCTCGGGTCCTGGTCGCCGATCACGTTGGCGAGGCGCTTCATGGCGCGGGCATACATCGCCAGCGCCTTGTCGCGGCTGAAGCCGGCGGCGAGCTGCACGCCCCAGACCTTCGCCGCCGAGAGCGTGACGTGCTGCTCGAGCCCGGCGACGAACGGGTTCGGCGCGCGCTTCAAGAGCGCCATCAGCTCGCGGCAGCTCGAGGTCGCCTTGCGCTCCGGCATCTTACCGGCGCGCCCCGCGCTCGCCCAATCGTCGACGCTGGAGCCGGTGATCGCGTAGACGTAAGCACGCGTTTCCTGCGGCATGTAGCCGGTGCCGGCGAGCCATTCCTGGATCCGGCGCGGGCCGGCATTGTAGGCGGCCGCCGCGAGCCCGAGATTGCCGAACTGGCTGCGCAGCTCGCTCAAGAACTCGGCCGACTTCGGCAGCGCCTGCACCGGATTGAACGGATCGAGCAGCCCGCGCTCGCTGGCGGTGCCCGGCATGAACTGCGCAATGCCCTGCGCGCGCTGGCCATTGCGGGTCACGGGGCCGACCGCGTCGGCCTGAAAGCGGCTCTCCTGCCAGATCACGCGGGCGAAAAATTCCAACGGCAAATCGTTGGAGCGCGCCGCCGACTCGATCATCAGGCACATCGCCTCGCGAGTGTCGCTCTCGCGCGCATTGTCGGCCGGCTTATCAGCGGGCTTGTCGGCAGGTGTCCCTTCTGGAGGTGCCGCAGGCTTCTCGGCGGATGGCGCGGGCTGATCGGCCGGCGTGGCCGCAGGCGTCTCGACCGGCGGCGCGGCCTTGTCCGCGGGAGGCGCTACGGGCTGCTCGGGGGCTGGCGACGGGGGCGCAGCAGGCTTTGCCTCCTCGGCGCCGGCCGGCGACGACAGCATCAAAAACATGCCCAGTGCGGCGCAAAGACCCGTTCGCATCGCAAATCTGTTCCCGCGAGGCGCGGCTTGACACCGCCCGCTCCTGGTCTAGCTATGACTGATAAAGATGGCGCGCAAAAGGGAGCGCAACATGGCCGCAGCCTCGGACGATCACCTCGGCTTTGCCCCCGACGATGACGCTCCCGTTGGCTATATGAAGCGGACCCGCGATTATTACGCGGCGATCGGCTACACCACGCCCTACCGCTGGGCGCATTACGCGTCCGCGCCGTTCCAGCCCCTCAACAAGCCGCTGAGCCAGTCCCGCATCGCCATCATCACGACGGCGGCCCCGTTCGATCCGGCCAAGGGCGACCAGGGCCCCGGCGCGAAATACAATGGCGGCGCCAAATTCTATGCGGTCTATGACGGCGACACCTCGCAGCCGCATGATTTGCGGATTTCCCATATCGCCTATGACCGCATTCACACCTCGGCGACCGACAGCGGCACCTGGTTCCCGCTGGCACAGCTCAAGCGCCTGGCTGCCGAAGGCAAGATCGGCGAGGTCGCGCCGCGCTTCTTCGGCGCCCCGACCAACCGCAGCCACCGCGTCACCATCGAGACCGATGCGCCCGAGATCCTGAAACGCTGCCGCGCTGATGCGGTCGATGCCGCGGTGCTGGTGCCGAACTGCCCGGTCTGCCACCAGACCGTCAGCCTGGTGGCGCGGCATCTGGAGGCGAACGGCATCCCGACCGTGGTGATGGGCTGCGCCAAGGACATCGTCGAGCACGCTGCGGTGCCGCGCTTCCTGTTCTCGGATTTCCCGCTCGGCAACTCCGCCGGCAAGCCGCACGACGTCGCCTCGCAGGCGCTCACGCTCGAGCTGGCGCTGCGCGTGCTGGAGACGGCGCCCGGCCCGCAAACCACCGTGCAGTCGCCGCTGCGCTGGAGCGCGGACCATGCCTGGAAGCGCGACTACAGCAACGCCGACGCGCTCAGCGCCGACGAGCTGGCGCGGCTGCGCCGCGAGTTCGACGCGCAGAAGGAAATCGCCAAGGGCCTGCGCGTCGCGTGACGTAAAGCTGAGCGTTAGACAGCATCGGTCGCCCAACTCACGGTGTCATCGCCCGGCCTGTGCGCAATTGCGCACATGGACCGGGCGATCCAGTATTCCAGAGGCACCAGTGAGTGACGGAGAAGCCGCGGCGTACTGGGTCCCCCGGTCAAGCCGGGGGACGACAAGCGGGGGCAAGAGTGCCAGAATCGTAGGGCGAGTTAGCCGAAGGCGTAACCCGCCGGCCTCACACCACGACAATGGCAATGGTGGGTTACGCTTCGCTAACCCACCCTACGCACTGTCCACGGTGAGCGGGACCGCGCTGAGCATCCCGGTCCGGTCGTGGCAGCCGAGATACTCGAAGAACTGCTCGTCGGCCGCGGCGACCGTGACCTCGTGGTAGAGTCGCAGCTTTGCGCTCGGCCCGAGCGTCATCAGATACTTCATCGCCGCGCCGAAGATTTTGACATGGGTCGGATGCGATTCCGCCCAGCGTTCCAGTGCCGCGAGACTCTTCCACCAGCTCTGTCCGTAGGATTTTTCGGTCGGCCGTCCCGCGCCGTCGACGACCTGCATGTAGCGATTGGCATAGCAGCCGATCGCGACGCCGTCGTCGCGCAGAAAATCCATGCCCTCGCGCAGCACCGGCTCGACATCGTCGAGATACATCTTGCGTTCCGCGGCCTCGGTGTCGCTCCAGTCCTGGCCGGAACGGATCAGGCAGAGATTGTCATGCGCGACCACGCGGACGCGCGCGCCATCACGGACAATTCGTGGCTCGCCGCGAGGTGCCATCGCATCGGTCTGCGACAGCGGGATGCGGTCGCGCATGCCGCCCCAATAGGCGTGCTCCTGCACCTCGCCGCTCATGGCGTCGGCCAGAACCGCGACGCCTTCCGCGCGGTCGGGCGATGAGAACAGCGTCTCGTAACGCGCGACGTCTGGCCGCAGCACCTCGATGAAGCGGCCGATGCCATCAGCCGGAGCGCCACCGGTCCAAGCCTCGCGCGCCCCGTCGAACCAGGCATCGAAGCGCGCGGCATCGTCCCAATAGGAAACCGACACCACGTTGGTGAATCCGGCCTGATCGACATAGTGCGCGCGGTCCCAATGCGAGGGGCCGTTGTCGCCGGCAAAGCGCGCGGCGATCTGCGCCAGCGCCTCGGCGACAGCGGCCGTCGGCTCGCCGTGATACTGCACACCGAAATAGGCCATGATCACGCGCGTCACCGCGGGCTTGTGCCGCGCCACGAAGGATGGATATGGCGGCGCGTAATCGTCGGGCACGCGCCGGTGCCGGGACCGTGCCGTCTGCAGATGTGAGGGAATGGCGGATTCCATGAGACGCCTCCCTCAGCTTGCAGCTGCCTGAATCTCTTCGCCCGGCAGATTGTCGAGCGGCAGCGCAAAATGCTCGACCCGCTTCGACGGCTTCTTGTTCAGCAGCAGCCGCGTAACGTCGGGCCGCGAGTAGTGCCCGGCCGGATCGGCTGCGTTCTTGGCGACGCCAATCGCGCCGAGATCGATGTCGGCGAGCAGCAGGCCCTCCTGCTCGGGCGGCAGCTTTTCGGCGATCGCGCTGCCGTCCGGACCGTAGATCGCGGCATGGCCGCCGCCGACATGCAGCAGCGCGTGCTTGTCGTCGCGGTCGCACAACTCGTCGACCATCGCCTGCGAGACCGTGGCGCAGGGCGCCAGCACGAAGCACGAGCCTTCGACGGCGTAGACCCGCGAGGCCGCATTGTTGACCTCCCAGCCGAGTGCCGGCGCGAACGGATCGTACAGCGAAAAGCTCGGCCAGGCCGCGACATGGACCTGCTCGTTCTGGGCGTACATCGCGTATTTCGACAACGGCTGCAGGTGCTCCCAGCAGCACAGCGCGCCGAGCCGGCCGATGCCGGCGCGGTCATGCACCGCAAGGTCGCTGCCGTCGCCCTCGCCATAGACGGTGCGCTCGGCATGGGTCGGGCGCAGCTTGCGCCGCTTTGCAATCGTCTCGCCGTCGGGCCCGATCAGCCATTGCGCGAGGTAGAGGCTGCCGCCGTCGCGCTCGGACAGGCCGAGCACGGCGGTCATGCCGGCCTTCTTCACCGCCAGCCGCAGCCGCTCCGCCTCGGGGCTGTCATAGGCCAGCGAATTGTCGAAATAGCGCTGCACAAAACCGCGCCCGATCGCCCAGGCCGGCGAGTCCAGCCAGATATACCAGGGATAGCCGGGGATGAACGCCTCCGGGAATGCGATCAGCTTTGCGCCCTTGGCGGCGGCTTCCTCGATCAGGGCGATGCATTTGCCGATCGAGGCGTCGAGGTCGAGGAAGGCCGGCGCCGCCTGCACCACCGCAACGCGATATTTCGGATGTTCGATGCCCATGATGTCCTCCCGCCGCGGCATTCCTGCCGGTTCGCACTTGATCGGCCCTGCCGGCCTCTGACATCATGCTGCCCCGGAACCGGGATCGCCGCTCGACCAGGACGGAAGGAAAAGTCGACTACGGCGGCGATGATCCGCACCCGGTACGGAGCTTGCTTTGTTCGAGTGGCCAGCGCTGACCCCGTGAAGGAAGGGAGGAAATCATGCCGGCCCTGTTCACCACGCAAGACGCGCCCACGCACCGGCGCCTCGCGCTCTGGCAGGACATCGTCTGCGATGTCTTCGTGCAGCTCGACTGCAAGTCCGACCTCGGCAGCGCCTTTCACGGCGCGATCACCTCATCGCAGCTCGGCCCGGCCAAATGTTCGACGGTGTCCTCAGGCCAGCAGCGCGTGCTGCGCACGCCGTCGCGGATCGCGCGCGCCAGCGAAGATTTCATCCTGATTGCGCTCGGCAAGCACGGCGCCGGCGCTGTGCTGCAGGACGGCCGCGAGACCGTGATCCAGCCCGGCGAGTTCGCGTTCTACGACACCACCCGCCCCTATGAGCTCCGCTTCAACGACGATTTTGCGCAGACCATCTTCCAGATGCCGCGCGAGATGCTGCACCGGCGCTTTGCCGGTACGCAGGGCCTCACCGCGACCGTGTTCACGTCAGACAGCCCGGTGCAGCGGCTCGCCTACCAGTTCATCAGCGGGCTTGCCGAGGTCGCCGACAGGCTCGATCCCGACGATGCGATCCGGCTCTCCGACCAGGCGGCCGACCTGCTGGCGATGGCGATGAGCGAGCGGCTCGGCAGCGCCGCGCTGCCGGCCTCGACCCACCGCTCGGCGCTGCTCTACCGGCTGAAGGCGCATGTGCTGGCGCATCTGCAAAACCCCGATCTCGGCCTCACCGAGACCGCCGCCGCGCTCGGCATCTCGCCGCGCTACGCCAGCAGCCTGTTCGCCGACGAAGGCACCTCGTTCCAGCGCTTCGTGCTGGCGCAGCGGCTGGAGCGCTGCAACCGCGACCTCGCCTCGCCGGCGCACGCCCACCGCCATATCAGCGAGATCGCCTTCGCCTGGGGCTTTAACGATCTCTCGCATTTCGGCCGCGTGTTCCGCGAACATTACGGCCTGTCGCCGCGCGACTGGCGGCACAGCCGGCTGCCGAACTGACCGCATTCGCCCCTGCAATGCAAAAACTGCCGGGGAATCCGGACCATCACGGCCGCGAACAATTTACGTTAACTGCAACAGATAGCGCCGCCGACCTTCTTTTCGTTCGGTAGGGCGTTACAGTCCGGTCGTTCATTTGGAGGATTTGAGATGCAGGACCGGCGCCAGGGCGTGCGCGACAAGGTGCTCTATGGCGGCGTCGCCGAGATTAACGAACGCGGCTCGACGATGGATTGCGTGGTGCGCAACATCAACGAGCATGGCGCCTGCGTGGAATTCGGCGCGGCGGAGCGCGTGCCTGAGGAGATGAAGCTCACGGTCGCACGCAAGGGCCGGTCGTATCTCGCGCGGCTGATTTGGCGCCAGGCCAACAAGGTCGGGCTCGCCTTCCGCATCATGACCTCCGACACCCCGGTCAGCGACCTCGACGAGCGGCTGCGCCGCAGCGAGATCAAGAAGCGCCAGCTGCAGCGGCGCATCAGGGAGCTGCTCGGCCAGGGCTGACGGCTGCCCGCTCGTATCCTCATCGTCCCAGCGCAGCTAGCTCTATCTCCGTCATCCTGAGGTGCGAGCTTTGCAGCGCGATTGCGCTGCAGGGCGAGCCTCGAAGGATGCACGGCCACCAGGCGGGCCGATTCATCCTTCGAGGCTCGCCGAAGAGGCTCGCACCTCAGGATGACGGGGACACGGCGCGCCTTTTGCCGGACGACCTGCTGCCGCCGCCGACGTGTTCCGCCCCACCCGCCTTGCGGTCGTTCCTGCAATTTCCTAATCGGGGGACCAATCACCGCTCCAATCACCCCTCGCCTTCATCATGTCCCCGCCACCGATCGAGCACGCCGACGGCCTGCCGCAGCCGCAACGCAACTGGGCCATTCTGACCATTGCGCTTGGCCTCGTGATGGCCGTCATCGACGGCTCGATCGCCAACGTCGCGCTGCCCACGATTGCCCGCAGCCTTGACGCCAGTCCCGCGTTTTCGATCTGGATCGTCAACGGCTATCAGCTGGCGATCACCGTCTCGCTGCTGCCGCTGGCCTCGCTCGGCGAGATCATCGGCTATCGCCGGGTCTATCTGGCGGGGCTGCTGCTGTTCACGCTGGCCTCGCTGTTCTGCGCGCTGGCGCATACGCTGCCGCTGCTGACAGTGGCGCGCGTGCTGCAGGGATTTGGCGCCGCCGGAATCTTGAGCGTCAACACCGCGCTGATCCGCTTCATCTATCCGGGTGCCCAGCTCGGCCGCGGCATCGGCATCAACGCGCTGGTGGTCGCGATCTCGGCCGCGGTCGGTCCCACCGTCGCCTCGTTCATCCTGGCGGTCGGGACCTGGCCGTATCTGTTCGCCATCAACGTCCCGCTCGGCATCGTGACGCTGGCGCTGGGCTGGCGCTATCTGCCGCACACCAGGCCCGCCGTTCACGCCTTCGACTGGCGCAGCGCCGGCCTGAGCGCCATCGCATTCGGTTTTGGCATCAGCGCGATCGACAGCGCCGGCCATGGCGAGGCGCTGTATCTGTGCGCGTTCGAGTTTGCCGTGGCCGCGGTCGCATCGCATTTGCTGTACCGCCGGCAGCGGCATTTGCCCTCGCCGCTGCTGCCGGTCGACCTGCTCTCGATTCCGATCTTCGCGCTGTCGATCGGCACCTCGATCGCCTCGTTCTGCGGCCAGATGCTGGCCTTTGTCGCGATGCCGTTCTACCTCGAAAACCACTTTGGCTATTCGGCGGTGCAGATCGGCCTCCTGATCACGCCCTGGCCGATCGCGGTGGCGTGCGCCGCGCCGCTGGCGGGCTGGCTGGTCGAGCGCTATCCGGCCGGCCTGCTCGGCGGCATCGGCCTGCTGCTGTTCGCAATGGGATTGGGGACCTTGGCATTGATGCCGGCCGACGCCACGCCGATCGACGTGATCTGGCGCATGGCGCTCGCCGGCGCCGGCTTCGGCCTGTTCCAGACCCCGAACAACCGCACCATGATCGCCGCGGCCCCGCGCGAGCGCTCGGGCGGCGCCAGCGGCATGCTGGGCACCGCACGCCTGCTCGGCCAGACCCTCGGCGCGGCGCTGGTGGCCCTGCTGCTGGCCCGCTATCCGGCGGACGGCACAAGGGTCTCGCTGATGGTCGGCGTCGGCTTCGCGCTCACCGGCGCCATGCTCAGCATGCTGCGGCTGTCATCGGCCGGCAGCCGCGGCGCCGAGCAGGTCCGGGTTCATGAGAGCCAGCGGCTGAAGGGCGAGTGAGAACCTCGATCCGCATCGCACAGGCCTCCTGCCACAAACAAAAAGGCCGGCTGTTGAGCCGGCCTTCTCACTTGATGGTTCGCTAAACGCTCAGACCTTGACCAGCGGCCCGCGCGACGGCGGCGCCTTGGTGCCGCCACCGCCGCCGCCCGACTTCGGCGGCTTGCGCTTGCGCGGCGGCAGGCTTTCCTGCTTCGGCGTGACCGGCCCCTCGACGTACTCGAAGCCGATCTTGTCCCTCGCGGTGGCCTCGTCCTTGACCAGGATGACCCGGACATGGCCGCCGCCCTTGAGCTGGCCAAACAGCACCTCGTCCGCCAGCGGCTTCTTGATGTGCTCCTGGATGATGCGCGCCATCGGACGCGCGCCCATCTGCTCGTCGTAGCCGTGCTCGATCAGCCAGGCCTTGGCCGGCTCGGACAGCTCGATCGTGACGTCGCGATCGGCGAGTTGCGCCTCGAGCTGCAGCACGAACTTCTCGACCACCATGCCGATCACGTCGGCATTGAGGTGCGCGAAGGAGACGATCGCATCCAGCCGGTTGCGGAATTCCGGCGCGAACTGCCGGTTGATCGCCTCGTGATCGTCGCCTTCCCGCTTCGCGCGGGTGAAGCCGAAGGCCTGCCGCGCGAGGTCGGCGGCGCCCGCATTCGTGGTCATGATCAGGATCACGTTGCGGAAGTTGACCTGCTTGCCATTGTGGTCGGTGAGCCGGCCATGATCCATGATCTGCAGCAGCACGTTGTAGAGATCCGGATGCGCCTTCTCGATTTCGTCGAGCAGCACCACGCAATGCGGATGCTGGTCCACGCCATCGGTGAGCAGGCCGCCCTGGTCGAAGCCAACATAGCCGGGAGGCGCGCCGATCAGACGCGACACGGTGTGCCGCTCCATGTATTCGGACATGTCGAAGCGCAACAGCTCGACGCCAAGCGAGGCTGCCAGCTGCTTTGCGACCTCGGTCTTGCCGACGCCGGTGGGGCCCGAGAACAGATACGAGCCGATCGGCTTTTCCGGCTCGCGCAGGCCGGCCCGCGACAGCTTGATCGACGCAGCCAGCGCCTCGATTGCCTTGTCCTGACCGAACACCGTGCGCTTCAGGGTCTGCTCGAGATGCTTGAGCACCTCGGCGTCGTCCTTCGACACGCTCTTCGGCGGGATCCGCGCCAT
This sequence comes from Bradyrhizobium sp. CCBAU 51753, assembly GCF_015291565.1. Lineage (NCBI taxonomy): Bacteria > Pseudomonadati > Pseudomonadota > Alphaproteobacteria > Hyphomicrobiales > Nitrobacteraceae > Bradyrhizobium > Bradyrhizobium sp. CCBAU 51753. Next base: position 5,368,627 of record NZ_CP030037.1, read on the forward strand.
GGTCGCGATCGTGGTCTCGATCTCCTTGATGCCGATCGTCTTCTTGCGCTTGTTCTCGGCGACCAGCATCTGCGCCGCGCCGGATTCGTCGATCACGTCGATCGCCTTGTCGGGCAGCTTGCGGTCGTGGATGTAGCGCGAGGACAGCTGCACCGCAGCCTCGATCGCCTCATTGGTGTATTTCAGCCGATGATAATCCTCGAAATACGGCTTGAGGCCCTTGAGGATCGCGATGGCGTCTTCCACCGTCGGCTCGTTGACGTCGATCTTCTGGAAGCGCCGCACCAGCGCGCGGTCCTTCTCGAAGTGCTGACGGTATTCCTTGTAGGTCGTCGAGCCCATGCAGCGGATCGTGCCCGAAGCCAGCGCCGGCTTCAGCAAATTGGACGCGTCCATCGCGCCGCCGGAGGTGGCGCCGGCGCCGATGACGGTGTGGATCTCGTCGATGAACAGGATGGCGTTCGGATGCGCCTCCAGCTCCTTCAGCACCTGCTTCAACCGCTCCTCGAAATCGCCGCGGTAGCGGGTGCCCGCCAGCAGCGTGCCCATGTCGAGCGAGAACACGGTGGCGGCCGCCAGCACTTCCGGCACGTCGCTGTCGACGATGCGCTTGGCGAGGCCTTCGGCGATCGCGGTCTTGCCGACGCCAGCTTCGCCGACGAACAGCGGGTTGTTCTTCTGGCGGCGGCACAGCACCTGGATCGCGCGGTTGATCTCGGCGTTGCGGCCGATCACCGGGTCGATCTTGCCGTCGCGCGCCTTCTTGTTGAGGTTGACGCAATAGGTCTCGAGCGCCTCGCCCTTCTTCTTGGCGTCCTCGTTGCCCTTGGTCTCGGTCTCCTCGTCGACGCCGCGCACCGGCCGCGCCTCGGAGACGCCGGGCCGCTTGGCGATGCCATGGCTGATGTAGTTGACCGCGTCGTAGCGCGTCATGTCCTGCTCCTGCAGGAAATACGCGGCATGGCTCTCGCGCTCGGCGAAGATCGCGATCAGCACGTTGGCGCCGGTCACTTCCTCGCGACCGGACGACTGGACATGGATCACCGCGCGCTGGATCACGCGCTGGAACCCGGCGGTCGGCTTGGCGTCGTCGGCGCCGTCGGTCACCAGGTTTTCGAATTCGGTCTCGAGATAGTTGACGAGGCTGGTTCTCAGCTTGTCGAGATCGACGCTGCAGGCCCGCATCACCGCCGCCGCATCCGAGTCATCGATCAGCGAGAGCAGAAGATGCTCGAGCGTCGCGTATTGATGATGACGCTCGTTTGCGATCGCCAATGCGCGATGCAGGGATTGTTCCAGGCTTTGGGAAAAAGTAGGCATTCGCGTCCTCTATGGCCCCCGGCCATCATGATCGCCATTGCCGGGTCAGGCAACAGCAACGTTCGTGATCCCCTGTGATATAGTTACGATGGATCGTGGCAAAAGCCCGGTCCTGACGCGTTGGTTTTCCTCTAAAATTCCGGCGCCACGGTGTCGTGCAACCACACTCCGTGCTGATACGGAACGCCGCTCGCGATGTCACAAATCACGATGCAAGACCCGTTCCGCCTCCCCGGCGGCGGATCGACGGTTACCCGCGTCCAGGTAACCCGTAAAAGCTACCTGCGAACTATTTCTTTTCCATCACGCATTGCAGCGGATGCTGGTGCTTGCGCGCAAAATCCATCACCTGGGTCACCTTGGTCTCGGCGATCTCGTAGGTGAACACCCCGCACTCACCGATGCCGTGGTGGTGGACATGGAGCATGATCTTGGTCGCCGCCTCGGCGTCCTTGTTGAAGAATTTCTCCAGCACGTGAACGACGAACTCCATCGGCGTGTAGTCGTCGTTCAGGATCAGGACGCGATACAGGTTCGGGCGCTTGGTCTTCGGCTTGACCTTGGTGATGACGGAGGTCGAGGGACCGCCGGTCCCGCCATTGCGGGGTTCGTCATTGCTCATTCTGGCGGCGGACGCCGCGGGCGGCGCCGACGACGAAGGGACTATGGACGTGGATCGCAACATGGCTCAAGCGTTCGAATTCCAGTGGGAAACCGGATAGCGTATCGGGCGGCTTCGCGATTTGCCGTCAGCCGGCCATCACGGAACTTCCAGCAACGCTTTCCAGATTGCCGCTCCCGGTCCCGACCCAGCGGCTGGGTCGGCTTCCTCAATATGGAGGCGACGGCGGCCCGTCGCAAGCGGGGAAAGCACCCCTCGCCCCGGCTTCCGGCCCGCCGACTCCGTCGCGGCAATCGGCCTAAGGTTAATCATTTCTGGCCGGTTTGACAAAGGAGTCGGGGCGCCGGGTTTAACCCGCGTTGAGGATAATGCTGACATTTGCACGCTTTCCGACACATGCGGGACCCCGCGGACGGGGTTTCCCCGACCGGATTCATCATCTGTTTAGCCGCTCGCGCCGATATGGCGCACCAGCGAAAATTTGATGAGAGCACACCAATGCTTGGTTCAGCCATTTTCAGTCGGACACGCCGGGCCGCCCGCCGGTTTTCCGCTGCCCGTAACGGAAATGTCGCGGTGATTTTCGCGCTGACCGCCGTGCCGCTGATCAGCTTCATCGGCGTCGCGATCGACTATTCCCGCGCCAACAGCGCCCGCTCCTCGATGCAGGCGGCGCTGGATTCCACCGCGCTGATGGTCGCCAAGGACCTCAGCAGCGGCGTCATCGCGGTCGCGGACATCAACACCAAGGCGCAGGCCTATTTCAACGCGCTCTACACCAACACCGACGCCAAATCGGTCAGCGTCAACGCGGTCTATACCGCAGCCACCGGCCCCAACGCGGCGACGATTAAGGTCAACGGTTCCGGCAACGTCAACACCGATTTCCTGAAGCTCGCGGGCTACCCGAGCGTCAATTTCGGCACCAGTTCGACCTCGACCTGGGGCATCAACAAGATGCGGGTCGCGATGGCGCTCGACAACACCGGATCGATGGCTTCCGACGGCAAGATCGCCGCGCTGCGGACCGCAGCCTCGAACCTGGTCGATCAGCTCAGCGCGCTCAACAAGAACTCCGGCGACGTCTACATCTCGGTCGTCCCCTTCGCCAAGGACGTCAACGTCGGCGCCAGCAACTACAGTCAGAGCTGGATCGACTGGACCGACTGGGAGAACACCAGCCCGGGCAACACCTATGGCACCTGCAGCGATTCCAGCTACACGAAAAAGAGCCGCTGCGAGAGCAACGGCAAGACCTGGACGCCCGACCATTCGAAATGGACCGGTTGCGTCACCGACCGTACCCAGCCCTACGACGCCCAGAGCACGACCCCGGTGGCGACCAACGTCGCGACGCTGTTCCCGGCCGAAGAGTACTATTCGAACAGCGAATACTACTGCAAACCCGGCAACGTTCCCCTGCTGCAGCCGATCAAGGCGCTGAGCAATGACTGGACGTCGATCAAGACCATGATCAATGCGATGCAGCCCACCGGCGGCACCAACCAGCCGATCGGGCTCGCCTGGGCCTGGCAGTCGCTACAGACTGGTGCGCCGCTGAACGCGCCGGCCGAGGACTCCAACTACACCTATACGAGGGCCATTATTCTGCTGTCCGACGGCCTCAACACCCAGGACCGCTGGCCGGCCTATGGCGACGGCCAGACCCAGTTTGCCGGCCAGATCGATGCGCGGCAGAAGCTGTTGTGCGACAACATCAAGGCGGTGATCGACCCCAGGACCGGCAAGTCGGCCTATACGATCTATACCATCCAGGTGAACACCGGCTCGCCGGGCGACCCGACCTCGGAAGTGCTGCAATACTGCGCGAGTTCGTCCGACAAGTTTTTCCTGGTCACGGCGTCCAACCAGGTGGCCTCGGTGTTCACCACCATCGGCACCCAGCTGACCCAGCTACGCGTTTCGAAATAAGCCCCGCGCAAGCGGCGCACGAAAAAAGCCCGGCCGTCAGGCCGGGCTTTTGTTTTGCGATCGGCGCGTGTGGCGTCGATGATTTAGTGCGAGGTCGTCGCCGGCACGATCTTGGCGACCAGGCCCTCATAGGGCTTGAAGGTCTGCTTGGCGCAGTCGCTGTAGAGGCCGGCGATCTTCTGCGATTCCGCAACGAAGGTCTCGTAGGCGGCGCGCAGGTACTCGGTCTGCGCCTCGACCGCCTTGTCCAACGACTTCACGCCCGACAGCTTCTCGACGAACGACTTGGTGTCCTCGTAGGACTTCTTGGCGTAGTCGCCATAGGCGGCGGCAATCGCCTGAACGCCGCTCTGCAGGTTGCTGGTGGACGCCGCAACCGATTCCAGATGCTCTTTGCCGTAGTTCTGAATGTCTTCGATTTTGACCATGTTTAGGGGTTCCTTGTTCCCAGACTCGAAAATGCAACTCCCATTGCCGGGAAGCTCCCGGCCCCCCAAACACAATCAAGATATCGCATCGCACAATGAGGTCAAGAAATATTGTGCGACGCACAATCAGTTGGCCGAATCCTTCGCATTTGCGATAAACCCCGGGGGACTACGCAACGGTTGCTTAATCTTTTGGAAACTCGGCCCGCCTAACCTGATTCCCGGACTTTGTTCGCCTTCCGACGGGCAGCCATGAAAAGCTGTTTGTGAACAATACCTTAGCTAGAACGGCGACCTGCGCTGCCACCGGGGCCAAAGGTTCCGCCCAAGAGGGATTGTTGCGCAGGCAAGGATCGGCGGCCGCCGGGCACAATTTCGCCTCACGGACCGGTGATCTAGATAGAAATTGGGACGGGGAAGTAGATGCTTCGTACAACCTTGGCTTCCTCGCGGGCGCTGCGAGTTGGCGTTCTGGGGCTCGTGACCATCACGACGGCGATCCTGATCACCAGCGACAGCGCCGAGGCGCGCCGCCGGCACCGTCACTATGCCCGGCACCATCACACCCAGGTCGCGCGCGAAACCGAGAACCCGCGGTTCGCCTCGATCATCGTCGACGGCAATTCCGGCTCGGTGCTGACGGCGACGAGCCCCGACGGCCTGCGCCACCCCGCCTCCCTGACCAAGATCATGACGCTCTATCTGCTGTTCGAGCGTCTCGACTCCGGCAAGATGAAGCTCGACACCGAGATGCCGGTGTCCGAGCACGCCTCCGATCAGGACCCGACCAAGCTCGGCTTGCGGCCCGGCCAGACCATCCGCGTCGAGGACGCCATCAAGGGCCTCGTGACGCGCTCGGCCAACGACGCCGCGGTCGTGATCGCCGAGGCGATCGGCGGCAGCGAGGAAGACTTCGCCCGCATGATGACCCGCAAGGCGCGCGCGCTCGGCATGAGCCGGACGGTCTATCGCAACGCTTCCGGCCTGCCGAACGACGAGCAGATCACGACGGCGCGCGACCAGTCGGTGCTCGGCCGCGCGATCCAGGATCGCTTCCCGCGCTACTATCGCTACTTCTCGACCACGGCGTTCAATTTCCGCGGCCGCACCATCACCGGTCACAATCGCCTGCTCGGCAGCGTCGAGGGCGTCGACGGCATCAAGACCGGCTACACCCGCGCCTCCGGCTTCAACCTCGTGACCTCGATGCACCGGGGCAATCGCTTCCTGGTCGGCGTGGTGCTGGGCGGCCGCAGCGGCGGCTCCCGCGACGCCATCATGCGCAACCTGCTCGCCGAGAACGTCGGCAAGGGCGCGACCACCCGCACCGTCGCCGCGATCACCGAGCGCAATCCGGCCGACGCCAAGGTCGAGGTCGCCGATGACGATAGCCCGCGCGCGGCCGAGAGCGTGACCGCGGCCTCCGAGCCTGCAGCGGCCGCCGCCGTGCAGCCGCAGCGCCCGGCCAAGCCGTCGCTGATGGCCGCCGCGGCCGCAGCCCTGCCGCCGCTCCCTGCCAAGCCCGAGCCGCAGGCCAAATTCGAAGCCAAGTTCGAAGCCAAGAACGAAGCCAAGCCCGAGCCGGCGCCGCTGACCTCAGGCGTGATCCAGACCCAGCCGATTGCCGCGATCCCGGGTTCGGCTGAACCGATGAAGCCGGTGAAGGTGAAGACGGTGCAGGTCAAGGCCGGCCAGATCAAGCTCGCCGCCGCCGGCCCGGCACAGTCGGCGCCGCCGGTCACCAGCACGGTTCAGGCGCGCGCCGAAGTCGCTGAAACCTCGACCGCGGTGATGGCGCGGGCCGCCGAGACCTCACGGCCCGAGATGCCGCCGCAGCCGGCGAATTTCGGCACCGGCAACGGCATCCTCGGCGTGCTGCCGGCCTCGCACGTGCAGGCGCCTGCACCGGCCGCGCCGCAGACCATGGCCGCGATCGAACCCGCCCGCAGCCAGCCCGCCCCGCAGAACAACGCGGTCAAGCCTGTCGCGGCCGTCGCGCATACCGGCTGGATCATCCAGGTCGGCGCGCTGGAGTCCGAGAGCGAAGCCAAGCAGCGCATCGACCTCGCCCGCAATTCGGCCCGCGGCATGCTCAGCAAGGCCGATCCGTTCACCGAGGTGGTCGCCAAGGACAATCGCAAGCTCTATCGGGCCCGCTTCGCCGGCCTCGAGCGCGACCAGGCCGAAGCGGTGTGCCGGACTCTGAAGCGCGCCGATATCTCCTGCATCACCGTTCGCAACTGATCGATCACATCGTCTGAAGTTCGCAAGGACACTCACAAGGCCGGCGCCGCAAGCGCCGGCCTTGTTGCTTTTGGCGCACAGTCGAGACGGCTGATCGCATCGGCGGCTCGGGAAAATTCTCGCGAAAACTTCTCGTCAAGAATTTACGGTTAAGTTTTCACCAAAGAAGGAACGGTCGCGCAAAGCGGCACGGGGCATCAATCAGATCGACGGAAGCAGCACTCGGCTTGTGGCGTCAGTTGCGTTGCCGGAGTTAGAGATGCGTGCGAAGCAGAGTATCCTTGGCCTCGTTGACACGGGCAGCGAGATACGTCGAGCCCCCCTGGTCGGGATGCAGTTTCTTCATCAGGGTGCGATGGGCCCGGCTGATGTCGTCGCGCGTCGCTCCCGGCTGCAGGCCAAGGATCTGGTAGGCCTCCTCCTCGGTCATTTTGCCGGTCGCCGCCGTGCGGCCGTGCCCCCCTGCCCGGTGGCCCTGTGCGTCCTGACGCCAGGCGGGAAACCGGCGGTCCAGATAGCTTTCAAGTAGCGCGACGCTCTCGGCGTCGAAGCTCGGCACCATCGCCAGCAGCTCCGACAGGTCGAACTCGTCGAGCATGCGGCCGGCATGCGGCCCCTCGACGATCCGGCCCTTGAGCACGCCGCTGTTATGGTCGAGCGTCATGTCGAGATATTGCGATCGCACCCGCGAGCTTTGCCCCGCGGTCTGCCTGCCGCCGAAACCGGGAAACCCGGTGTTGCCGAACGGCGACCAGCCGAGCAGTCCGGCGCCGAAGATGCCGAGCGGAATCGCGACCGCCAGTTCGCCCCTGACGCCGGTGAACGCCGCCACCGCGAGCGCCAGCACGCCGCCCCCGATCTTGATCGCGCGCGCAAGCACAGCTGGATTGGCCGCGCGAAACATCTGCAGCGCGGAATAGAGCACGACAACGGCGATAATGCCGGCGATCAAAGTAGGCATGCGCGGAATATAGGCGGCCCGCCGACAAAAAGCATGCGAAGCTTCGCCTCACCCGGGACGTTGCGGCGCGGCCGCTTCGGCGATCTCCCCGGGATTGCAGCCGGAGCAGCATGATGGCGGTTGATGGACTGGTCAGTTTTCGCAGCAATTTCGGACCCGAGCAAACCGTGGAACGGCTCAAGGCCGAACTGCAGGCACGCGGGCTGACCCTGTTCGCAGCGATCGATCACGCGGCGGGCGCGGCGGATGTCGGCCTCGCGCTCCGCCCCACCGCCGTGCTGATCTTCGGCCATGCCAAAGGCGGTACGCCGCTGATGCAGGCGGCGCAGACGATTGGCATCGACCTGCCGCTGAAGGCGCTGGTCTGGCAGGACGCCGCCGGCGACACCTGGCTGTCCTACAACGATCCGGCGTGGCTTGCGGAGCGGCACGGCGTTGCGGAGCAGACCAGAACGGTGTCCGCCAATCTCGCGGCGGCGCTGGGCGCGATGGCCAAGGCGGTGACGTCGGCTACGGCGTGACGTTCATTTCATCTGGCCGATCAGCCTCGCCGCGCCGCTCGTGGTCTTGGCAAGCTGCAGCAGCGCATCGCGGCCGCCGGCGGCGTAGGCCGCGGCGGCGCGCAGCAGCTCGCGGAGCTGGGCCGCCGCGCCCGGATCGAACCGGCACCAGGCGCCGCCGGTCAGCCGCGCGATCTCGCGAAACGCCTTCTCCGCCGTGGCATCCTCGCCTTCCTGGAACATGAAGGCGGGCACCTTGAGCAGGCCGAGCTCACCCGCCGTCGCACAGAGCGCGTCGATCCGCTCCTCCATCGCATCGCCGACGAACACCAGCGCGCGCACCCCGGAGGCAACCGCTTCGCGCCGCGTCTCCGCCAGCACCCGGCCGATCTGGGTATCGCCGCCGCGGCAATCGATCTTGCTCATCAGCCGCGCCAGCTGCGCACTGTCGGAGATCCAGCCCGTGGCGCGGCATTCATTGAAGCCGCGGTAGTAGACCAGGCGGATGTCGAGGCTGCCGAGCGCCGCCGTCTCGCGGAACATGTCGGCCTGCAGCGCGCACGCCATGTCCCAGGTCGGTTGCCGGCTCATGGTGGCGTCGAGCGCGAACACCAGGCGGCCGCGCGCGCCGGCACGATGCGGCGACATCGCCCGCGCCTGCGCCACGAACGCGGCAATGTCGTCCGAGGTCGATGTCCGGGCATCGGGCACGGAACCGGACTTGCGCGCGTCAGGCGAAGTCGCCGGACGTGTGTCCTGTCCAGATGGTGGTTTGGTGGGCTCGCCGGCCATCAACGCTCGCCTCTTGCAGCTAGCATGATGTGGGCGGCGACGTCTGCCCCGTCAATGTGAGGCGCCTGCCCGCCCGGATCTCGCGCCGGGCCGCCGGCAATCAATTGGCGACCGACGGATCCTTCTTCTCGGTCTTCGTCAGGGTCAGGGCCTTCCTGAACTTGTCGGCCAGGCTCTGCTTTTCGACCGGCACGTACATCGAGACCGGTCCCGGTTCCAGGATCTTCGGCGGCGCGCTCCGGGTGTCGACCGGCGCGACGGCGCTGTCGTTGTCGGCCAGGAATTTATCGAGCATCGCCTGGATCGAGTTCTTGGCGGCATCCGGACCGGTGTCGCGCATGTCGTTGTGCTGGAAGTTGGTGTTCACGACCGTGATGCCGGCCTTCTCGCACTCATCCGCGTCCGGCACGACGCCAGGGTCGGGCTTGAACTGCGAGTCATGCGAACGGAACGAGAGGATCTTGAACTTGCCGTCGGTGAGGAACGGCACGCGCAGATTGTCGAGCGTCACGACCTTCTTGATCTCGTCGGGATACTGCTTGGCGAAATACATCGCGATGTCGCCGCCGTTGGAATGGCCGACCATGGTCAGCTTGCTGTAGTCCGCGTTCGGGTGCAGCTTCTTCATCTGCTCGATGGCGAATTTGATGTTGGTGATGCCGCGCTGATACTGCGGCAGCCGGCCGACATAGAGCTCGCCGACCTTGGTCACCATCGGCCCGTCCGACGGCAGGTCGTTCTGAATGCTGACCGTGAGGTAGCCGCGCGCCGCAAACGCGTTCGCGAGGAACGAGTATTCGGTGAACTTGACGGTGTTGCCGTGATTGAGGATCGCCACCGGCAGCTTCACCATGCCGGCATTGGCCTGCATCTCCCGGTCGAAGCGCACCGCAACGTCAACCGCGACTGGACGGTCGTCGCGCGTCGGATCCTTGAACATGATGGTTTCATGACGGATGGCCCACTTGCTCGCAGAGAAGTAGGCCGCCGTGACCACCACGGTGAGCGAAAGCAGAACGGCAATTCCACGTTTCATGACGTCCTCGACGCGCCCGCCTTTTCAGGGGCAGATTTTGACCGGAGACTCTTCGGCCTCCTTCTTAGAATATATGTCACAGTGCCGTGACAGGAAGTCTAAAAGTTGTGGCTTGGCAGCCCTAACGTTGTGCGGCGCACCTATAATTTGTGCACATGCACAAGACAACCTACGACGGCTCGTGCTTCTCCTTTATCAGACGCCAGTTCCAAAGGTTCCGTTCGAGCCTTGGATCGAAGTCTAGGGAAACCGGATATCGGCAGCTTTGTTCCGGCTTTTCGACCGCCCTGTGGCCAAAATCACCGCAAAACCACGGATTTTCAAGCGTTTTCCGGGGAAATGGTGTGTTTCCCGGATCGGTAGCTCGTACCTGCGAAGCTCAGCCAGCCCGCGCTTGGAGGTGAAATAACACCCTCCGGCCCGAGTTCGCCGCTGCGGATGGCTACTTTGCATGGGGTTGTTTTTCGGCATTTTGGCGGTGCGCGCCTGCGACGGCTATCGCATGTGGCTCCCACGGTGAGTTCCCAAACTCGGGCCGTTACCGGAAGCCGAGCCAGCAAGTCCCGGAACGCGGGCACGGCTTGTCGCCGTGCGTCCAAACGGAATTGGGCAGCGCTGACGGAAGGCGGGCACCAGGAACTCCGAAGACTTCTTGCGGTTTGTTTTTGCACATCAGTCGGCCGACCCTTTTCGACCGAAGGAGGCCAGGATGTACATTTCAGGTGAAAGTCTCGTCGTGATCCTGCTGGCTGGCCTGATCGCGGGTTGGTTGGCGGGAAAGATCGTTGCGGGCGGAGGCTTTGGCTTGATCGGTGACATTGCCGTCGGCATCGTCGGTGCCTTCATCGGCAGTTGGCTGCTCCTCCGCTTGGGCATTCACATCGGCAGTGGCTTCGTCAACACCATCATTGTCGCCACGATCGGCGCCGTTGTGCTCCTGCTGATCATCCGGCTGCTGAGCGGGGCATTTCCACAACGACGATGGGGTCTGCCCTGGCGGCGACGTTGGCGACTCTGAGGCGCTAACTCAGCAAGTGCACGCGCCGATGTTGCAACGGTTGTTGCGGATTTTCTCAGGCCCAAGGAACTTGAACGCGGAACTCGAACGCCCGATCACATCGGTTTGAGAAGCGGCGAGGAACATCCGCCGGTCTTCCATGCTTCTTGCCCTTGTTCACAAATCACGAAAAAGGGAGCGTTCAATGATGAGACTGAAGACCGTAAGTCTTGCCGTCCTCGGCACCGCAGCCATCGTCGGCTCCGTGCTCGCGAGCCCGGCGATGGCCGAGGGTGCAAAGGCCAAGGGAACAATGGCCAAGGAAACAATGGTCAAGGGTACAATGGCCAAGGGTACAATGGCCAAGGGTGCGAAGCACACTCAGGCCCAAACGCTCGCCAAAGGCCAGCGTCACGCGAGCTACCGCAGCCAACGGATCCGTGGTGCCAACGCGGCACTGCCGAGGGAGCCCATGTATCGCAGGCCTGCGGGGCCCGGCGAGGTGGCGGGCGCTGTCGTGGGCGGTGCCGTCGCCACCGCCGGGGCGATCGCAACTGCCCCGTTCCAGGCGGCCGACAACAGCTATAACAACTACTATGGCTACGGCCATGGCGGCCGCGACTGGCAGACTTATGCCAAACGCAACAACCTTGCCTGCACGCCCGGCACGACTTTCAAGGGTCCGGACGGCGCGCAACATCCCTGCCAGTAGTCTCCTCTGACAGCACGAGGAAAGGCGGCCCGAGTGGCCGCCTTTTTTTGTGGGGCGCGCGCCCGCGGTTACGTCGCTCGCAACAAAGGCTGCACTGCCCTAGCTGCCGAAGATGTCGTGCACATCGAGCGGCTTGTCGACCTGGCTGAACCATTCGGCCCGGTTGGCGGCGCGGCGGCGGCCGCGCTCGTCGAGCGGCAGCTTGAGCTGGCGCAGCAGATTCATCACCTCCTCGCGCGCGGTGACGTGGCCCATGCTCGGGCGGGTGCCGAGCGTCAATTCGTCGATGTCGTCGAGCGCGGTCAGCCCGCGCGGAAAGAACTCGCGATAGACCACGCGCTCGGCAAAGCCGTCGACCGAGCGGAACCCGAGCCGCAGCGACAGCTGCTTCAGTCCATCGGCGACCAGTTGCTTGTTGCGCGAGCCGAGCATCGACAGGCGGTTGCGGACTACGATCCAGTCGGTGCTCGAACCGTCGAGCTGGCGGCGCTTGCGCCTGACGTCGCGCACCATCTCCGCATAGTGGCTCTCGCCGGTCACCGCATAGGTGGCGGGATCGATTGTGCCGAGCACGTCGAAATCGAGAAAGCTGTCGTTGATCGGCGTCACCAGCGTGTCGGCCATCGAATGCGCCAGCCGCATCAGGTAGCTGTCCGAGCCCGGCGTATCGATGACGATGAAATCATAGACCCGCTCCACCGCGCTCACCGCTTCCATGAATTGCTGGAACTCGGCGTGCTCGTTCTCCTCGATCTGCATCGTCTCGCCGTATTTGATGCAGGTGTGGACCGGAAGCTCGAGATCGAGCCCGGTCCGCCGCGCCGATGCCCGGCGGTTGTCGATGTAGCGGGTAAAGCTTTGCTGGCGGCAGTCGAGATCGATGCTGGCGACGCGCTGTCCGGCCTTCATCAGTGCGACAGCGATATGCAGGGCGGTGGTCGACTTGCCTGAACCACCCTTCTCGTTGCCCAGCACCACGACATGTGCGGAGCCGGACCGACCCTGACTGGCCTGCACTAACATGATTCAATCCCCGGCAATATCTTCAAATCGCGCACGGCTACGGTCAAGTGAAATGCATCGCGGCAGCACGAAATCAATCGCCGTCGCGCTTAATGATGAATCGCGCAAGCCAGTGCGTCGATCGGCGGCATCACGCGGCGATCCCTGCAGCTCCGACATCGGGTATTGCTGTCGCGACGAAGGCGGTTTGCCGGCAGCGCTTCAGTCTTGGTAAACTCCGCCGGCGTGCCGAACGCCAAGCGCCTCAAGAAGTCCCTCACCAAGTCTCCCCACCCAGCCTTGCCCCGCGAGTCGAGATCCGATGCCGAGAAACCCCACCGTCGTCCGCACCGTCCCTGCCCTTCGTCGCGCTGTCGACGCCTTGCGCGCCAGGAAGGCGACCATCGCGCTTGTGCCAACCATGGGGGCCCTCCATGACGGCCATGTGTCGCTGGTGCGGCTGGCGAAGCGCCGCGCAAAGCGCGTCATTGTCTCGATCTTCGTGAACCCGACGCAGTTTGCGCCCACCGAGGACTTCGGTTCGTATCCACGCACCTGGAAGGAAGACGTCGCCAAGCTCGCCGCCGAGGACGTCGACCTGATCTGGCACCCCGAGGTGAAGGCGATGTACCCGGACGGCTTTGCGACCCGGATCGTGCCGGAAGGGCCGGCCACCGCCGGGCTGGAGGATCGCTTCCGGCCGCATTTCTTCGGCGGCGTCGCCACCGTGGTCGGCAAGCTGTTCACGCAATGCCGGCCCGATGTTGCGATCTTCGGCGAGAAGGACTTTCAGCAGCTCCGCGTCGTGACCCAGATGGCCGCCGATCTCGACCTCGGCGTCAAGGTAATCGGGTCGAAGACGGTGCGCGAGCGGGATGGGCTCGCGATGTCTTCGCGCAACGTCTACCTCTCGCCCGAGCAGCGGCAGGCGGCGCCCACGCTGCACCGGGTGATGAAGGACACCGCGGCACGGCTGCGCGCCGGGGAAGACCCCGCTGCCGCGATGGCCGCCGGCGCCGCGTCGATCACCGAGGCCGGTTTCGTGCTCGACTACCTCGAGGTCCGCCACGCCGCCACGCTGGCGCCGATCGGCTCACTCAAGGATGGCCCGATGCGGATGCTGGTGGCGGCAAGGCTCGGCTCGACGCGCCTGATCGACAATATCGCGGTGTAGAACTGAAGCCTGCGGTTGCGCTTGCATCGTCCCACCCGCCCGTGATTAATCGTCGCGGGGTGGAGTTGATGCGATGAGCGGGCGTTTCAAGCGAGCAATTGTTCTCGGCAATCTGATCTTGGCGATGGCGGGTCTGGCACACGCGCAGTCGCCGCAACGTCCGCCGGTTGGTGGCGGGCCCGGTTCGCCGGGTGAGGCGGAATCGGCAGACGGCACCAGCGCGGCCCCCGCCCCGATGATCTTTTATGTCGCGCACGGTCCGACGGGCGCGTGCGGCCCAACCTGCGCGGAATGGATTGCCGCCGAAGGCAGCGTGCAATGGGATACCTACAAGCGGCTGATCGCGATCCTCGACCGCCAGGGCCGCCGCAAGCTGCCGCTCGTCATCAACGCCTGGGGTTTCGCCGACGTCAACGTCGCGGCCAGCCTTGGGCGAATTCTGCGCGACCGTGGCATCGACACGACGGCAGGACCGACTGAAGCAGCAGCCTGCAATGGCAAATCCAGGGAAGAATGTCTCGACCTCAAGCGCAAGGGCGAGTCACTCGAAGCCAAGATCGTAACGTCGCGCGCGACGTGCGATCTTGCCTGCATCTTCATCCTCGCCGGCGGCGTTCATCGCAATCTGCCGCCCGAGACCAAGGTTGCCGTGAACGGCAGCCTGCGGATCTACAACCGCTTCGCGCCCAACGTCTCCGAGGAACAGCGCAAGAGCCTGGGGACCATCTTCAGCGAGAAACATCACAAGTATCTGAGCGACATGGGTGTCGATCCCCAGTTGCTCGACCTTGGGGGAAATTCGGGGCAATGGATCCGAATCCCGTCGTCCCAGTGGCTTCGATTCCGGATCATCACCGACATCTCGCTGTGATCGATCGCTAGAGCAATCCGAGGTCGCGCAGCTCGCGGCGCATCGGCTCGGGCATCGAGGCGACGCTGGCGGCGCTCGACTTGGTGAGATCGGCCGGCGCGGAGTCTGCGGTCAGATAGCGCCAGCCCTGGAACGGCCGCATCGGCCGCGGCGAGACCGCGATCACCTTGGGCTGCATGACGATGCGGCAGCGTCCGATGCCGTCCTTGTCGCGGAACGGCTCGATCGCGATGATCTTTTCGCGGGCGGCGATCTCGCCGCGGATCACCCAATAGAGCGAGCCGCCGGCGAGGAGCTCCTCGTCGCGCTTCGGCGTCATGCGGGTGACGTGGACGTGACGGAGCGGCAGGCCCTTTTTCTTCGCGGTCGCCATCCGTTCGGCGACCCAGCCCTTGAGTTCCTTGACCGAGTCGCAACCGACGGCGAGCTTGATGAGATGAAGCGGCATGCGCCGGATTTAGCGACCGGCGCCGGCTTTGAAAAGGGAGCGCAATCCACAACAGTGGATATCGGGACTTGTGCGCGAAAATCGCGCGCCGAGGCGATCAGACCGGCGTCGCGGCTATTCCTCGCTCGCAGCGGCCGGTGCGGCGGCCGCCGGTGCGGCTGGTGCCGGCGCAGCCTGCTGCGGCGTGATCTGGACCGGGCGCTTCGGCGCTGGTGGCCGCTTCGCGGCGGCGACCGGCGCGGGTGCGGCAGGTGCGCGCGCGGCCGGTGGCGGCGCCGCGGCCGGCGGCTTGCTGCCCGGCTCGGGCGACATGATGCTGACCGGCGGCGTCGAGGCCGCGCTCGGAAACTCGGCATTGGTCGGCCTGCCGGTCGGCATTGACGGCGGCAGCGCCGCGACCAGGCCCGCGGCGGCCGCCTGGGCGGGCGGCGCGTTCCATGATGCGGTGTAGCGGGTGATCAGGTTTTCGTAGGTCCGCTCGTTCATGTTGGCGATGACCTGGTGGTTGTCGCCGAGCGAACGGAACGCGGGGCACGCGGTCGGCGTGCAGCGGTCGCGCGTCATCAGCACGTAGGCCATCAGGCCATAGCGGTCGTGCTCGATCGCGCGGCGTAGCGCCTGCACCTCGGTATTCGCATTGCGCTCGGCCGCGGCGAGGTCGCCGAACGAGATCAGGCGCGAGAGCTGGGCGGCGGCATAGCTGACCGCCGCCGCGGCGTTATCGGCCGAGCCGAACAGCACCTTCTCGCAGGCATTGAGGACGGCGTCGCCGGCAAGGTCGTCGACGCAAGCCAGCGCCGCCACCGTCTGACCGGTCGCCGGCCCGCTACGCGCCTCGGTCTGCGCCGCCGGTCCGCCCGGCGCGAAGCCGCGGATCGTGGCTGCGACCGCGACCGCGATCGACAGCAGCGTGATCACGGTCAGCGCGCCGTTGGCGACGGACTTTTCCGCGCGCAACAGCGTGACCAGAACGACAATTCCGAAAAACCCTGCAGCGGCCAGCGTCAGCCACATCGGGAAGGTCGGCGAGCGCCAGATCTGATCCAGCGAGGAAGCCCAAGACCAATTCATGCGCGGTGTCCCTCAACGCAGCGTGAGCACAAACGGTGACGGCGAACGCCGCCACCCCGGCGCTCAACCCTCAGCAGAATGTCTGCGAACAGGGCCTTTTCACGGCGGCGGGGCGGATTAGCCCCAGCCTCAGGCTTGCGCAAAGGTCCGTCAGGACAGCGCGAGCTGACTCTCCTTGGCCACCCGTTCGAAAGCTTCGGTCGAGCTCTTGATGCGATACTGGCAGTCATCGCCGTCGGTCGGCAACAGGCGGATCACCTGGTAGGTCCCGCTCGCGGCGGGGCGCGCCACGTTGCTGGCAGTGAAATAGACAGTCTCGCCAATCGAGTACTTATGCTTCAACGCCCTCTCCATTTTTTTAGAGATCGCTGGCCGAGCGCACAGTCCCGGTGGCTGGAAGCCAGCTTCTTGAGAACCCCGCGGCAAACTAGCACATCGCGACGCCCAAAATCCAGCAAGATCGGGACATGGCGATTGTGCAGTTTTTGCAGGTTTTTCAGGGCGATAGGCAGCAATTTGCGTGCCAGACGGGAATCGGCCCGGTGCGCGTCGCCCGGGCCAGGTTCCATCGCCAATCAGGCGCTGCGCGGCAGTTTGCCGTCCGGGCTGGCGTGATCGACGGCGGCGGGAAGCTGCTGGGCCAGCACCTGGGAGAGCTGGTCGATCGGGATGCCGAACTTGGCCGCCAGCTGCTTGGCGGTGTCGCTGCCGAGCACCTGCTGCAGCTGGTCGGCGGTGATCGGCAGGTTCTGGCCGGTACCGATCCAGGATTTGACCTGCTCGCCGAGGCCAGCCTGCTCGAGCCTGGCGACGATCGCCGACAGCCCGCCCTGCCCGCCATTGCCGAGCACCTCGCCCAACACCGCCGGGATCACCGCCGCGCCAAGCTGGCCAAGCATCCCCTTCAGCTCCGGCGAGTTCTCCAAGGAATCCAGAATGCCCATGCGCAGACCCTTTCGCACTGATTGCAAAGACTGGTTCTGGATTCAGACCCGTTGCCGTCACGGCGTCAAGCCGCGATTGTCGCGGCCACCGTTCACAATCCTGAATGAGCGCGCCGTCTCAGGCGTCCTCGAACTTATCGATCAGCAGCGTCTCGGCGAGCCCGTCGCGGGTCCACTCCTGAAATGCCGGATGCGCCTGCATGGCATCGTAATAGTGCCGTGCATCACCCTCGACCGGGATCGCATAGGTGCGGAAGCGGTGCACCACCGGCGCGTACATCGCGTCGGCGCCGGAGAACGCGCCGAACAGGAACGGCCCCTGCCTGCCGTAACGCGCATGGCAATCGGCCCAGATCTCCTGGATGCGCGCGACATTGGCCTTGGCATCGTCGGACAGCGCCACAGCGCGGATCGGCCGGTGCAGGTTCATGCCGCACTCGCTGCGCAGCGGCACGAAGCCGGAATGCATCTCGGCCGAGATCGATCGGGCATGGGCGCGCGCGGCGCGGTCGGCCGGCCAGAGCTTGGTTTCCGGAAATTTCTCGGCGAGATATTCGATGATCGCCAGCGAATCCCACACCGTGACGTCGCCGTCGATCAGCGCCGGCACCTTGCCCGACGCGCTGACGCTCAGGATGCGGTCCTTGTCGGCCTGGTCGTTGGTGTAGAGCGGAATGAAGATTTCCGAGAACGGGATGTCGTTGGCGCGCAGCGCGAGCCAGGGCCGCATCGACCATGACGAATAGTTCTTGTTGCCGATGACGAGCTTGAGCATGCCGAAAGAATCCTGTTGTGAGTTGCAGCTTGCCATAGTGCACCGCACGCGTCCAATTTGTACATGGCGCGAAACGGCGCGGCAGCACGCGTGAGAGGTTCAGCACCATGACTGGCTATTGGGTCGATATCGCCGCAGTCGGCTTCTTCGCGCTGGAATGGCTGGTCTATGCCATCACGCTGGAGCACACCGCCTACGGACGCGACAGCCTGTCGGCGCGCATGCATGTCTATCGCGAGATCTGGGTGCGCAACCTGCTCAACCGTGACGCACGGATGGTCGACATGCAGATCATGGCGAGCCTGCAGAACGGCACCGCGTTCTTCGCCTCCACCAGCCTGCTCGCGATCGGCGGCGCGCTGACGTTGCTGCGCGCCACCAACGACGCGATCGCGGTGCTCGGCACGCTGCCGATCAGCCTCAACCCCTCGCCGGCGCTGTGGGAGATCAAGTGCCTCGGGCTGGTGCTGATCTTCATCTACACCTTCTTCAAGTTCGCCTGGGCCTACCGTCTGTTCAACTATGTCGCAATCCTGTTCGGCGCGATGCCGCCGGCGACCGAGCGCGACACGGCGGCGGCGGAGGCGCATGTGATCCGCACCAGCCGGCTGTTCGAGAGCGCCGGCCAGCACTTCAACCGCGGCCAGCGCGCGTTCTTCTTCGCGCTCGGCTATCTCGGCTGGTTCATCAGCCCCTGGGTGCTGTTCGTCACGACAGCCGCGGTCGTGATCGTGATCTGGCGGCGGCAGTTTGCCTCGAACGCCTGGCAGGCGATGGGCAGTTGAGGGGCGTCGCCAGCTACATGAAAAAAACAATGACGGCGATTGCGACAGGCGACAGACAGAGCGCCACGAGACTGGCCCGATAGAGCAGTTCTGCCATGATGGGGGGCCTCACGCGGGCTTAGGCCAAGACGCAGGCGCTCACCACTGCGACGAGGACCGCCGCACTAAGGACGGCGACGCCAAGACAGATGCGCGCCGGGACCGAATAGGGCTCGAGGTAGGGCTGGTGGATCATGGATGCTCTCCCTGTCGCATTGGCGGGAGCGCAATTGGTCTCTCGGTCACCGATGATCGCCACGGGCCGCTCGGTGATGCCGGGACTGTGCGCCCGGATTTGACCGAATGCGAGCACTATCTTTTGCTCCGGGCAAGAACGCTCGCAGAAAAGCTCAACTGTCTAATTTGTCTAAGTCTCAGACGGCAGTGGCTCCATCTCCCTTCGATGCGAGCGAGACGACGCCAAACCTCCCTCTCCCCGTTCTTCACGGGGAGAGGGTTGGGGTGAGGGGCTGCCTCGGCATCAGCGGTGACAGACGGATACGCGGAGACTCCCCCTCACCCGGATCGCATCTTCGATGCGATCCGGCCTCTCCCCGCAGGCGGGGAGAGGCGAAGCCGAGCCTTCTGCTTACGAGGCAAAGTCGCGCGGGGCGAAATCGAGGTCGAGCACCTTCCATTCGCCGTAGCGATCCTTCGGCAGCATGGCATAGGGCTGGCAGGCCTGCAGCGCATTGGTGGCGCTCTGCAGCAGCAACGGGCCCTTGGCCGACGCCGAGGCTTCGATCAACTGCGGGGCGGCGGCGAGCTTGCCGTCCGGCTTCATGAACACCCTGAGCTTGACCCTGACGTCGTCGCCGGTCGTGAGCTGCGGCGGCAGCTTCATGCAGCTCTTCAGATGGCGGCGGAATTCGGCGACCACGCTGGAGCCTATATCGGCCTTCTCGGTGGCCGGCGCATCGAAACTATCCTTGCCGCCGTCATTGTTCGACGGCGCCGCGGCGGAAGGTTTCGGCACCGAGAGATCGGGCGGCAGGCCGAGCATGACATGGTATTTGACCGAGAGGTCCGGCTCCGGCGGCTTGTAGGCCGGCGGTGACGGCGGCGGCGGTTGCTGAGGCTGGGCTGCTGGCGGCGTCTGGGGTTGTGGCGGCGCGGGAGGCGGCTCGGCCGCGGCTGACCGCTGCGGCGTCGGGCTGGGCTTTGGTGCCGGAGGCGGCGTCGCCTGCTTCTGCTCGGGCTGCTGGGGTTGCGGCGCAGTCGGCTGCGCGGCCGGCTCCGGCTTGGCGGCCTCGGCCTGCTTGTCGAGCGACGGCAGCTGGAATTCCGGGGTCGGCGACGGGCTCGGCGTCGGATCGGGCTTGATCTCGGCGACCTCCTGCGGCGTCACCACCTCGACCGGCACCGTGTCAGCGGCGACCGGGTCGAACTGATGGACTTCCGAATAGAGGAAAATTAGCGCGAGCAGCAGCAGGTGCACGAGCACCGACGCCATCATGTCCGCGTTTGGCCGAAACTTCATCCCACTCGATCACGTCGTGATGTCTCCCCGCCGGCTACAATAGCGGTCGGGGCCTGCCTGCCTCAATCCCGTTTCGGCCCAAACCCGAAACCGGTCAGGCGGCCATTAGCACGATCCGGAAAGCTGTGGAGCGAAGACGGAGCGGCCGGCGGCGGGTCAGCGCCGGAAATCAACGCTGCGAATCAATGCTCCTTGGCGCCGCCCATCGCGAAAATCTCCTGCATATCCTCGTCGGAGAGCTCGAAATCAAAGATGTTGATATTCTCCTGCAGCCGCTCGAGCTTCGAGGTGCGCGGGATCGCCGAGACATTTTGCTGCACCAGCCAGCGCAGACAGACCTGGGCGGCGGTCTTGCGATAGCGGTCGCCGATCCGCGCCAGCGCGCGGTCGTTCTTGACGCGGCCCTTGGCGATCGGGCTGTAGGCGACGAACACCATCTCCTGGCGGGCGCAGGCCTCGATCACGCTGCTTTGGTCGCGATAGGGATGGTACTCGACCTGGTCGCAGGCGAGCGGCTCGGGACAGGCCGCCACCGCCTCCTCGATCAGCGCCACGCCAAAGTTGGAGACGCCGATATGGCGCGCCAGCCCGGCCTGCTTGACCTTGGCCAGCGCGCCCAGCGTCTCGGCGAGCGGCACCTGCGGATTGGGCCAGTGCAGCAGCAGCAGGTCGACCTCGGTCAGCCGCAGCTTCACCAGGCTCTCCTTGGCCGAGCGCTCGAGATCGTTCGGCCAGAAATGCGTGGTCCAGACCTTGGTCGTGATGAAGACGTCGTCGCGCTTGACGCCGGAGGCGCGCAGCCCCTCGCCCACCTCGCGCTCATTGTCGTACATCTGGGCGGTGTCGAGATGGCGGTAGCCGAGCCGCAGCGCCTGCTCGACGATCCGCGCACAGGTCCGCCCGCGCAATTCCCAGGTGCCGAGCCCGATCGCGGGGATTCTGGCGCCGTTGCCTTCGACGAGGTTCATGCACCCATTATGCGCGCATGAATTGCACCTGCCAACTCACGCGGATGTGGGTTCGCCTGCCCGCCTCAGGGTTCCACCTGGTAGCCGTCGGTCAGCGTCTTCAGGAAGGCGATGATGTCGGCTTCGTCCTGCGCCGTCATCGCGGGGGTGTCGCCGAGGTGGCGCTCGAACGGCGGATCGCTGACGTCGATATTGGCGTGGTACTTTTCCGGCAGGTCGTCGTATTTCCGAACCGTTCCGTCGGCGGCACGCGGAAAAACCTTGTCCGGATTGGTGTCGCGGAAATTGTAGAAATCCAGCACCTGCTCGAGGCTGTGAAACACGCCGTTGTGGAAGAACGCGTGGCGGGTCGCGGTGTTGCGCAAGGTCGGCGTTGCGAACATGCCGCAATACTGCGTCTGCTCGGCGATATCGGTGCGATGCGGGCCGCAGACCCCGAGATCGAAATAATCGCGATCGCGGTTGCGTTCGAGCGCGGCGTTGCGTGGCGCGCCGAGCGCTTCGTATTGATGGTCGGTGAACAGCGGCGGCAGGCCGTCGCGGCTCGGCGCCGAAGTATGGCAGCCGCCGCAATTGGCTTTCTCCGGATCGTTGAACAATTGCAGGCCGCGCAGTTCGGCCTCGCTCAGCCGCGCCTTGCCTTCCAGCCAGTAGTCGTACTTGCTGGTGTAGGGATGGAAGCTCGGCTCCTCGACCTGGTAGCGCGCGACGGCGAACATCGCCTCCGCGACCAGCAGTCCCCGGTTCTGGAAGATGCCGGCACCGAACAGCTCGGCGAAGCGCTGCGCATAGGGCGCCCGCTGCAGCTTCTCCGCCACCACATCGATGCTGCGGCCGTCCATCTCGTTGGGATCGAGCAGCGGGAAGATCGCCTGGTCCTGCAGCGTATCGGCGCGGCCGTCCCAGAACAGCCCGCCCTGCGGCACGATGTTGACCGCCGACGCCGCGGTCGCAGTGGCGACCTTCCTGGCGCGCGCCGCCTGCTGGCCGATCGCGGCCATCTGCGCGAGGCTGACGACATTGTCGTCGTCGTCCTTCTCGGGCCCGATGCTGAAGCTCGGCAGGCGATAGAGATAGGTCAGTCCCGGCACGGCGCGCGCGCCTTGCCGGTTCAGCGCCGGCCCGCCGAGCACGACCGGCCCATCATTGGGCGGGCCGTAGGCGTGGTCCGGGCTGTGACAGGACGCGCATGAGCGCGCGCCCGACGAGGACAGCGAAGCGTCGAAGAAGATCCTTTGGCCAAGTTGCGCCATCGCGGACAGCGGGGCGACCGGCGCCCGCCTGAGCTGCACCGGGTTCGGGTTGGTCCCCGGCAGCGTTTGCGTCTCGACGGCTGCGACGGCGCCGGCCATGCAGAGCAGGCCGGCGCCAAGGAGCCACGACGTGCGGCCGTTCATCGGACGGGCAACGCTTTAGTGATGGTGGTGATCGTCAGGCGGGCTGACGATGACCGTGCCGGCGGTCGGATCGAGGAACAGCGTGTCCTGCCGGTACTCGTGATCCTGGCCGTGGCCGCGATCGAAGTCGAACAGGTCGTTGATCGATCCGACGTCGTCGTCGAACGAGCCGCCGCCAATGCGCTTGCCGTGCAGCCAGTTGTCCTCGATGAAGCGCACCACCGACGCCTGCGAGATGCGCGTGTGGCTGACGAAATTCCGCTTGGCGAAGGGCGAGATCACGATGAACGGCACGCGGGTGCCGGGACCGCAGCGGCCGTTGACCGGCCGGCCGTTGAGACCGTTCGGCTGCTTCTGCTTGTTGACGCCGCGGCCGCACTGGCCGGGACCGTTGACCTGATCGGCGGTCGGATCATACGAGGCGCTGATTGGCGCAAGGTACTGGTGGTCGTACCAACCGTCGGAGTCGTCATAGGTGATGATAACAGCGGTCTCGCCCCACTCCTTCTGCTTCTGCAGGAAGTTGATCAGCTCGACATTGCCGGCCTGCTCGTCGAGCGGATCGGAGTTGCCGGGATGACCGTCCTGATAGGCCGGCATCTTGATGTAGGAGACGGCCGGGAAATTGCCGGCCTTCACCGCGGCGTAGAAATCCTCGAGATCGTAGCCGTGATTGGCCGGATCGACCGTCTTGCCGTCAGCCGCGTAGGTGTGGCCGACCGCCTGCACCGAGCTCGGCCGCGCATGGGTCGGGTTGGCGGTCGACGTGTAGTACTGGAACCAGGCGTGGTGCGGGATGTAGTCCGTGACGGTGCTGGCCACGTTGCTGGAGAAGGTGCTGCGCGCGCAGCCGGTGGTGCCGTTGGCGTTCTTGAGCGTGAGATCGAAACCGCCCATGAAGCTGCCCCAGCTGATGCGCTCGTCGTTGAGCAGGTCACCGATGTTCTTGCCGGTCATCAGCACCGTGCTCGTCTTGCTCGAGCACTGGTCGAAGCCGGGATCGGTGTCGCCGATCAGGGTCAGGCCGCCCTGACCGTCGGCGATCGAGGACGAGCTGCCGACGATGTTCTGCGCGCCATTGGTCTGGCCGGAGATCACCGCGAGCGCGCCTTGCGTCGACGGACCAAAGGTGTCGGTCCAGTGATTGTCGCTCATCGCGAAGTTCTGGGCGTAGTTCCAGAACGCGGTGACGGTGTTGCCGTCGAAATAGCCCATCACCTGCCCGTTGGTGCCGAAGGCGCCGACGCCGCCGGCGGTGCCGCGACCAGTGAATTTCGGAAACAGATCTTCCTTGCCGTTGTCGACCGCCTGCTGTTCGGGCGTATAGGCATGGTTCTGCGATTTGGTGTTGGCCTGGGTGCGGTCGAGGCGGAACGGATTGGTCGCGCCGGTGCCGTTGGCCGGATTGAGGTTCGGGTTATTGGTCAACAGGTCGGCGTTGGCGAGGTTGTTGACCTTCGGCGTATGCGGCTTGGCAACGAAGGCGATCGAGCCCGACGGGTTCGCCGCATTGGGGTAAGTCGCGAAATAATGATCGAACGAGCGGTTCTCATTGAAGATGACCACGAGATGCTTGATCGGCGTCGCCGTGTGCAGCTCGTGCGGATGATGACCGTTGCCCTGACCGTTGCCTTGGCTCCGGTTACCCTGATTGCCTTGATCATCCTGGGCGGCAAACACCCATGTGCTGCACGCGACCGCGCCAGCAACCAGACAGATTCCGACCGTTGAGAGAAACTTGGTTTTCACCGTAGCGCCCCTGTTCTTTACAGATTTGTGACTTTGACCTGCGACACATTAGCACCCGGATCATTAGCCGCAGCGAATGACAGGTCCGTGTCAGTCTTGTGCAATCGACAAAAGTTGCGCGAAGACGATTAGGTGCGCCGAGCTTCTAGCATCGGTTGCACGATGCGCGACGATAGCGACTGTCTGTGATGCAATGCGCCGTTGCACGACGCATGAGTGGCACCGAACATTCAATGTCGTCCCGGCCTTCGCCGGGACGACACTGAGTTGCGCCGCTACGTAACCCCGTCATCCTGAGGTGCGAGCTTAGCAGCGCAATTGCGCTGCTAAGCGAGCCTCGAAGGATGAATCGGCCACCAGCCGGGCCGTCGACCCTTCGAGGCTCGCAAGGGCTCGCACCTCAGGATGACGGTTTGGTTTGCTCAGCTTGCTCGGTGTCATCGCCCGGCTTGACCGGGTGATCCAGTATTCCAGAGACGCCGGTGATAGAAGCGAGAGGCCGCGGCGTACTGGATCGCCCGGTCAAGCCGGGCGATGACAGCGGTGGGTGAGGACAAAGCTTCACACCCTCTCAGGGTGACGGGACGAAGAGCGGGAAGCCGACGATCAATCCTTCATCCCGGTGATCGACGTGCTCATCGCCCTCGGATCGCGCATCGGCCAGCGGCCGCTCTCGACCTGCGCGAGGAAGTCGCCGACGATCCGGTTGTATTCGTCGGGCTCCTCGATGTTGATGGCGTGGCCGCAATTCGGCATCACCGCGAGCGCGGCGGACGGGATGTTCTGCTTCATCAGGATGCCGGGCAACAGGCACGGCCAGTCCTCGTCGCCGGTGATGATCAGCGTCGGCACCGTGATGCGCTTCATCTCCTCGGTCAGCGTGTACAGCGACGGGCGCTCCTTCTGCACGCCCTGCTGGGTGTTGGCCGATCCGACCGCCGAGTGCTCGGCCAGCATCGCCTTGAACTCGGCGTGGCCGCGCGGATCCTTGTTCTCGTACTGCACGCGGGTCGGGCCATAGGCGTAGCGCTCGGCGAAGGCCGGCATGCCGTCCTTGCGGATCGTATTCGCGATCACGTCGGCCTCGGCGCGAAACGTCTCGCGCTTGTCGAGCTCGGCGCCATAGCCGCAGCCGCCGATGCACAGCGAGCGCGCACGCGCATGGTGACGAAGCCCGAAATGCAGCGTGGCAAAGCCGCCCATCGACAGGCCGACGATGTGCGCCTTGTCCGCGCCGATGTGATCGAGCACCGCCAGGATGTCATCGGCGGCACGCGCCTGTGAATAGGACGCGACCTGCTCCGGCACGTCCGACGGCGGAAAGCCGCGCGCATTGTAGGCGATGATGCGATAGCGCTTGCCGAAATGCCGCATCTGCGGCTCGTAGCTGCGCAGGTCGCCGGCGAATTCATGGACCAGGATCACCGGATGGCCCGATCCGGTCTCCTCGAAATAGAGTCGAACTCCGTCATCTGCTGTCGCGTAGGGCATGGTGTTCTCCTGCCTTCTTTTCGCGTGTTACCGAATGGTTGCTGCGGCCGGCGGCTTGGCACGCAGCAGGTAAGCGCCCTGGCCCTTGCTGCCGACCAGCTTGCCGTCGTCGACCACGACCTTGCCGCGCACCATGGTCAGCACCGGCCAGCCGGTGATCTCGAGTCCTTCATAGGGTGTGTAGTCCGAGCCGTCATGGATCAGCTCGTGACGGATCGTCGTCTTGCGCTTCGGGTCCCACAGCGCGATGTCGGCATCCGAGCCGACCGCGATCGTGCCCTTGCGCGGATAGAGGCCGTAGATCTTGGCATGGTTGGTGGCGCTGAAGGCGACAAAGCTGTTGAGGTCGATGCGGCCCTTGACCACGCCTTCCGAGAACAGGATCGGCAGCCGCGTCGCCACGCCGGGGATGCCGTTCGGCACCCAGCGGAAGCTGGTGCGCCCCTTCGGCGCCAGCTTGCCTTCCGGATCGTCGTAGCGGAACGGGCAATGGTCCGACGAGAACACCGAGAACACCTTCTGCTGCAGGCCTTCCCAGCACGCCTGCTGGCTCTCCACATCGCGCGGCGGCGGCGAGCAGACGTATTTTGCGCCTTCCATGTTGAACTGATCGAGATCCTTCTCGGTCAGCATGAGATATTGCGGACAGGTCTCACCCATCACCCGCAGACCGCGCTGCTGCGCGCGGCGGATTTCCTCCATCGCCCCGCGGTTCGAGACATGCACGATCATGATGGGGACATCGACCAATTCGGACAGCGAGATCGCGCGATGGGTGGCCTCGCGCTCGACCGGGATCGGCCGCGAGGTGGCGTGAAAGCGCGGCGCGGTATTGCCGGCGCGCTCCAGCCGGTCGGTGAGAAAGCGGATCGCGTCAAAATTTTCCGCATGCACCATCAGCATCGCACCGGTCTCGCGCGCCACCGACATGGTCTCGAGCAATTCGCGATCCGACAGCGCCAGCCCCTCATAGGTCATGAACACCTTGAGCGAGGTGTAGCCGTCCTCGACCAGCGCCGGCAGCTCCTGCCCCAGCACATGATCGGTCGGATCGGTGACGATCAGATGGAAGGCGACGTCGACATGGCATTCGCCTTCCGCCAGCGCGTGATAGCTCTTGAGCGCCTCGCGCAGCGTCTGGCCCTTCTCCTGCAGGCAGAACGGCAGCACGGTGGTGTTGCCGCCGAACGCCGCCGAGCGCGTGCCGGTGGCAAAGCCGTCGGCCATCACGATGCCGTCACCCGACGGCTGCGCGAAGTGGACGTGGCTGTCGATGCCGCCGGGCAGCACGAGTCGATCCGTCGCGTCGATGATCTCAGCCGCCGCACCGAGATCATGGCCGAGCGCCGCGATCTTGCCGTCACGGATGCCGACGTCGCAGCCAAAGGTATCGGCGGCGGTGACCACGGTGCCACCGCGAATGATGGTGTCGAAGGCCATCAGCGGGCTCCTTGTTTCGGTGAACGGTGTTCGATGACGGCGGCCAGCGGCTCCGCCAGCCCGCGCGTCGGCTTGGGATCGGGCCGGCGGAAGGTGCCGGCGACCGCCTTGCGCGGCCTGAGCACGGCGAGCGTCTCCGCCTGGCGCACCGCGGCGGCGACCGGATCGATCACCGGCACGGGAATTCGATCGCGGACTTTTGCCGCGAGCCCGGCGAGCGGCGCACCGGAGAGAATGACGACGTCGGCGTGATCCTGCTCCACGGCTTGCTTGGCCAGCGCCACCAGCAGCTCTTCCTTCTCGGCCTGCACCTCGGAGATCGACTGGAACGCGCCGTCGAGCGCGCGGACGCCGGCGCAGCGCGCGGTGAGCCCGTGCATGGCGACGCATTCCTCGTACCAGGGCGTCAGCACGCCCGCGAAGGTCACGATGGCAAACCGCCGCCCGACCATGCAGGCGGTAAGCATCGCGGCTTCCGCCAGCCCGACGACCGGAAACGAAAACAGCTCGCGCGCGCCGAACAGGCCGGGATCGCCGAACGCGGCGATGATGGCGGCGTCGATGTCAGGGCCAGCTTCGGCCAGCATTTCGAGCGCGATCGCCCCGCCGATCTGGGCCTCGGCGCGGGTCGCAATATAGGGCACGCCGCGCGACGCGGTGACCGGCACAAGCTCGGTCCCTGCCGAGACCACCTTGCTGCCGGCGGCGTGCAGCAAGTCGGTCACCGCCGCCGTCGTATTGGGATTGAGCAGCAGGATCTTCATCGTTCGGTCTTCCTCGTCTTGCGGCCGCGCGGCTTGATCGGCGGCTTGGCGAGCGGCTCGGACACCGCAGCGGCGGCCGCGTTATCATCCAGCGTTTCGGCGACGATCTCGCCGGTGCGGCGCACATGGTGGGCCAGCACCTGCCCGGCGCGCGCGGCATCGCGATCCCTGAGCGCCGCCAGGATCTCCTGGTGCTCGCGCACCGATTCATCCCAGCGGCCGAGCACCGACAGTGCGAAGAAGCGCGCGCGCTCCGCCCGCGCCAGCAGCGCCTCGTGCGTCGCCTTCAGCACGGCGTTGCGGGCAAAGCCGACGATGGCGGAATGGATCTGCTGGTTGGTCTGAAAATACTCGCGCAGCTCGCCGCGGCCGTGATGCCACTCGATCTTGTCCTGCAGCGCGTCGAGCCGCTCGAAATCGGACGGCTCCATGCGCACGGCGGCGAGCTCGGCGGCGCAGCGCTCGATGCCGCTGACGGCCTCGAACAGCTCGGTCAGCTCGCCGCGGCGGAACGGCGCCACCACCGCGCTGTGGTTGAGCCGCAGCTCGACCAGGCCTTCGCTCGCGAGCTGCTTCAGCGCCTCGCGCAACGGGGTGCGCGAGATGCCGAGCGCGTCGGACAGGTCGGCCTCGCCCAGCGACTGTCCGGGCGACAGCTCGCCGCGGACGATCATGGTGCGCAGCCGTGCCGCCGCCTGCTCGTGCAGGCCGACGCGCGGCACCCGCAAGCGGCGCCGCTGCAGCGCCGTCACCGGCTGCGGCCGCTTGGGATCCTTGTTGCGCCGGCTCGTTCTGATTTCAGTCACGGTTCGCCTTCATTTCGATATTGCCCTCGATCGCCACATTGGCGCGCAAATCGGGATTCGTGAACAGGCTACCCCACCCCGAAATGCGCGACGGATCGCGGCCGGTGGCACGCAGGCACGCCCACAGCGTCACGGCGATCGAATCCAGTACGGGAAGGCCAAATTCCCGCTCCAGCCGCGCGGCGGCGCCGGCGCCCCGCATGTTGGTGCAAAGCACGACGGCGGCATCGCAGCCCTCGCGCACGACCTCCTCGATCAGCGTCGCGACCTCGGCCTCGCGCACCTCGGCAAAGGAGAAATTGTCCTGCAGCGACAGATGCCGCTCGGCAAAGCAATGGAGCCCTTCCGAATTCCAGTTGGCGATGATCCGGTCTTGCACGTCCTTGCGGTACGGCGTCACCAGCCCGATGCGCCTGGCGCCGATCCGCCGCAGCAGGTCGCGATAGGCCAGCACCGTGGTGCACGCCTTGATCCCGGTCGATGCCGTGATCTGCTCGCAGAGCCTTTCGTCGCGATCGAAGCCGAGCCAGCTCGCCGAGGTGCCGTTCCAGGCGATGACGTCGACCTTGGCATGCGCAAGCAATTCGGCTGCGCGCAGGATCTCGCTGGCATCGAACTGGCGCAGCGCCGAATCGGAGAGCGCGATCTCGGTCACCTTGAAGCGCGAGAAATGCACCGAGACGTCGCCGATACCGGCCAGCATCGCATAGGTGATCGGCTCGAGCGCGGTGTTCGAGGACGGCGTCAGCATGCCGAGGCGGACCGGACGTGTCATTCGCGAGCCTCATCAATCGGTGCGCCGGCGGACTCGTTGCACCTCTCCCGCTTGCGGGGGAGGTCGTATCGCATCGTTAGATGCGATACGGGTGGGGGCTCTCTCCACACAAAGGGTGCCGCTCGTGGCGACACCCCCACCCCAACCCTCCCCCGCAAGCGGGAGAGGGAGCGCAGCTTCTTCGCGGTTGGTGCTCGATCCAATCCTAGCATGCTTACACCGG
The DNA here is from genome assembly GCF_015291565.1 of Bradyrhizobium sp. CCBAU 51753. Classification (NCBI taxonomy): domain Bacteria; kingdom Pseudomonadati; phylum Pseudomonadota; class Alphaproteobacteria; order Hyphomicrobiales; family Nitrobacteraceae; genus Bradyrhizobium; species Bradyrhizobium sp. CCBAU 51753. The sequence continues at coordinate 5,398,373 of NZ_CP030037.1, forward strand.
CAGCTTGCGGCTGTAATCGATCAGCGTCGAGCAGATCAACAGCGCGATGCCGGCGGCGGCAAAGTACATCAGCGCCAGGAAGTACGAGCCGGTGGCCTGCACGATGAAGCCGACGATCAACGGCGTGGTGATGCCGGCGATGTTGCCGCCGAGATTCATGCAGCCGCCGAGGAAGCCCGACTTGCCGCGGCCGGCCAGCGCCGAGGGGATCGCCCAGTACATGCCGCACCAGCGCAGGAAGAACAGCGTGGTCGACAGCAGCACCACGACCGCGACCGGATTGGTGACGTAGGCGACCAGGAAGATCGAGACCGTCGCCATCACCGCCGCGATGCCGAACAGGGTGCGGAACACCATGTTCGGCGAGCCGCCCCGCTCCCGCCAGCTGTCGCCGATCCAGCCGCCGACCAGCTCGCCGACGAAGCCGGCGAAGAAGATGATGAAGGACGCGCCGCCGAGCGCCTTGATGTCGAAGCCGTGCACCTTGAACAGGTAGTTCGGCATCCAGGTCAAAAGCCCGTAGAAGGTGGTGTTGAAGAACATCCACCCCAGGCACATGCACCAGACCGAGCGGAAGCGGAAATAGGCTGCCCAGCCCGCACCCGACGCGGCCGGCGTCGCCGCGTCCTCGATCGCATGCGCCTCCTCGAGATAGCGCGCTTCCGCCTCGTTGACGCCGGGATGCTCGCGCGGCGCGTTGCGGATGTACTGCCAGGCCCAGATGCCGCACAGCATGGTGCCGACGCCGGCGATGACGAAGGCCATGCGCCAGGAATCGAAGGCCGCGATCAGCCATGCGATCACGATCGCGCCGAGTGCTGCCCCGAGCGGCGCGCCGCCGTCCAGCAGGGTAGCGCCGCGGCCGCGTTCGGTCTGCGTCATCCAGATCGCGTTGAGCTTGCCGCCGGCCGGATAGATCGGCGCCTCCGAGGCGCCGAGGCCGAGCCGGGTCAAGAGTAGCAGGAACCAGCTGGTCGAGAGCGCGGCGAGCGCCTGGAACGCACCCCAGAAGAATGTCGCCGCCGCGATCACGATCCGCGGCTTGTAGCGATCGGCGAGCATGCCGCCCGGCACCTGCATGAAGGCGTAGGTCCAGAAGAACGAGCTCAGGATCAGGCCCTGCATCGCCGGATCGATGTTGAACTCCTTGGCGATCAGCGGCATCGCGACCGACAGCGAGGCGCGGTCGATGTAGTTGATCGAGATCAGGAACAGCATCAGCAGAAAAATCTTCCAGCGCACGCCGGTTGGCTTCGCCGCGTCCGTCATCGCGATGGTGGACACCTGTTCGCTCATGGCTTCCTCCACTGTCGGCAGATTGATGTTTCCCCGTCGCGTGACCGTCGCCATTGACGGTCATGTCGCCTTGCCCTGCCCGCCGTGAAGTCTGTTCGAATGACGGTGAAACGACAAGCACATTTTGCATTCTGCATACACTTTTTGACAACATATTGATATTACTACATTTATCGACGTAAATGCCTTGTCTTTGAGCAGATCGCTGGTGAGCAGATAGGCAGAGTCCGGCCTGCGCCGTCAGTGCGGCACGCGTCCCGGCACGAGGCGGACGTGTCGCGGCCCCACAATCCAGATCGCCACCGCGGACATCAGACAGAAGGCGATGATCAACACGAAGGCGAGCCGGTAGCTTCCGGTCGCATCATGGATGACGCCGGCCATCCAGGGGCCGGCGGCGCCGCCGCCGATCAGCGCAATGGTGATGGTGCCGAAGATCGCGCCGTAATGCGGTCCCTCGAAGATCTCGGCAACGATCGGTCCCATCACCGAGGTCAGCGCGTAGCCAAAGAAGCCCTGCGCGAACACCATGGCGTAGAGCAGCGCGTGCGACGGCCAAAGCTCCAGCGCGAGCAGCGCCGCGTAGGAGATCACGAAGCCGAGGCAGCCCGCGGTCCAGATCCACTCGCGGCCGATCCGGTCGGACAAGCCGCCGAGCAAGATCTGGCCGGGAATGGCGATGACGCTGACCGCGCCGAGCGCCCACGCCGCGACCAGCGGCGAGAAGCCGATCTCGACGAGATATTTGGTCTGGTGCACCTGCACCGCGTACCAGGCGATCAGCGCCAGGAAGTAACCGAGCGCGATGCACCAGAATCGAAACGTGCGCAGCGCGCGCTGAAGCGTCCATTCGGTCGCCGCCCACGCGGGATCGACGATCGCGGCGGCGCCCCTGCCCGCTGCCTTGTCGATCGGCGTCTTGTCGCCATCCGGGTTTTGCCCGACATCGGCCGGCCCCTTCCGCACCAGCAGCGCCAGCGGCGCGATGCCGAACAGCACCAGCCATCCCATCGCAACGCAGGACGCGCGCCAGCCCTCGGTCAGAATGATGCTTTGCAGCCAGGGCAGCAGCAGCACGGCGCCGACCCCTGCCCCCGCGAACGCAATGCTGATCGCGAGCCCGCGCCGGCGCACGAACCAGTTCGGCAGGAATTGCGAGTGCGCGGTATAGGTCATCATGTTGGCGCCGCCGCCGACCGCGACCCCGAGCGTCGCATAGAGCTGCCACGGGCTTGCGATCCATGGCGCCAGCAACAGGCCGGCCGACATCAGCGCGACACCGCTGAGGATGACGATGCGGGGACCGCGCGCATCCATCACCCGGCCGACGATCGGCGACAGCACGGCCGAGACGAGGAAGCCGAACGAGAACGCGCCTGCCGCAAGGCCGCGGTCCCATTTGAACTCGTCGATCAGCGGCGGCAGCAGCAGCGAGAACGCGGTGCGCCCGGTCACGCCGATCGCCATGGTCACGAAGGCGATCGCGACGATCAGCCAGCCGTAATAGAACGGCAGCCGCGCCTGCCAATGCTTTGCACCCTGCTCCGCCGGCATGATCAATTCGCCGCCGCGACCGCGTTGAGCGGCGGTTCGCCGCGCGCCGTCCGCTCGATATTTTCAGCGATGAGGCCGGCGCGCGATTCGAGCATGCCCTCGGTCCAGCCCGAGACATGCGGCGTCATGATCACATTGCCCAGGGTATGGAACGGCGCCGTGGATGGCGGCGTGACGCCTGCAGCGGTCGGGTAGCGGTACCAGACGTCGAGCGCAGCGCCGGCCAAACGCCGTGCAGCAAGCGCGTCATGCAGCGCCTGCTCGTTGACGATTTCCGCTCGCGCCACGTTGATGAGGTAGGCTTGCGGCTTCATCAGGGCGAGCCTGTCGGCGTCGAGCAGATCGCGCGTCTCCGGCGAGAGCGACAGCGTGATGGCGAGATAGTCGGAGAGGCCGAGCAGCTCGTCGAGCCGTTCCGGTCCGCCGACGAACATCAGCTCGCGCGGCACATCGGCCTGCGCCTGCCGTCTGACGGCGCAGACTTTCATGTCGAACGCATGCGCGCGCCGCGCCAGCGCTTCGCCGATATGGCCGAATCCCAAAATTCCGAGCGTCTTGCCGGCAAGCTCCGGCCACAGCGGCGGCGCCGGCGTATCGACCGACCACTGGCTCTCCCATTGGCCGGCCCTGAGCTTCTGGTCGATGCGCTGAAAATTTCGCGTCAGCGCGATCATGGCGCCGATGACGTATTCGGCGATCCCCGCCTCGTGGCCGTAGGCATTGGCGAGCGCCAGTCCGGCGCGAAGTTGCGACCGGTCGATGCGGTCGAGGCCCGCGCCCGGCACCTGCACGAGGCGCAGCTTCGCGCCCGCAGAGGCAAATTGTTTCGTGAACGCCATCGAAACCAGAACATCCGCATCGCCGAGCTGATCGACGACAGCAGCTTCGTCGCCCGCGACGATCTCGCAAGGCATGGTCAGGTGCCGCCGCACCGGCTCGACCAGACGGACCGCAAACGATCCGGCGAACACAGCCTTCATCTGTTCGATCCTCTTTGTCGACGGCACTTGTCGTGCAACTTCTTGCTCGGCACTATCGCCGCGCGTCTGTCGGCAATCAACTACGTGCCAGGTAGTCATGACCATGCTATCGAGCTTTCCATCGCGGCTGGTCGACGCGCGCAAGCGGCGCGGCCTGTCGCAGCTGCAGCTGGCGTCGATTGCGGATTGCTCGCAGCGCCATATCAGCTTCCTCGAACTCGGCCGCACCCGGCCGAGCCGCGAGATGGTGCAGCGGCTGTCGGTGGCGCTCGCGCTGTCGCTGCGGCAGGCGAACGATCTGCTGCTGGCCGCGGGCTTTGCGCCGACCTGGTCGGAGACGCCCTATGGCGCCGAAGCGCTGGCGCCGATCAGACAGGCGCTCGACTTCATGCTGGCGCAGCAGGAGCCATATCCGGCCGTAGTGGTCGACCGCCGCTGGAATCTGCTGCAAGCCAACAACGGCGCCGTTGCCATGGTGGAATTTCTGGTCGGCCCGCTCGACCCGGGCGCAGCGGTCAATCTCGCCGATGCGCTGGTGGCGCCCGACGTGCTGCGGCCTCACCTCACCAACTGGCCTGAGGTCGTCGCCTATTTCGTGCGCAGCGTCGAGGCCGATGCCGCCGCCGACGGAACGGCGGAGACCGCGGCGCTGCGCGACCGCTTGCGCGGCTACGCCGGCGTGCAAGCAAGCCTCGCCGCGCCTTCCGCCGAGACCGCCAGCGGCCCCGTGCTGCCGATGCGATTTGCCAAAGGCGCGGTCACGCTCGAGCTGTTCACGACGCTCGCCACTCTCGGCACGCCGCAGGACATCACCTTGCAGGAGCTGCGCATCGAGAGCTTCTTCCCGATGAACGACGCGACCCGCGAGGCGTTCCGGCAATGGGCGTCGGCGCCGACGAGCGGCCGGGCGCGCTGATCCTGCGGCCAGCCGTACAAGAACGGCGCCCTCGAATCCCGCATGGTGGAATGTGGACGATGCGGATGCGCCGCACATCCGCTGCTGAATGACGAGGCACCTCGCGGAATATTCCCAGTGGCGGCGGGCGCCGGGTCCGTGTTACGATTTTGCTTCAGCGCCGCAAAAACAAAAAAGCGGACACATAGGGGAGGACTGCACCATGCTGCGAGGCAAGTGGTTGACGGCGTTCTTCGGACTCATGCTCGCGATCGCCGGTGGCGGTCAAGCGCTGGCACAAGGCACCATCAAGGTTGCTTACACCGATCCGCTTTCAGGGCCATTCGCGCAGATCGGCGACGCCAACCTGAAGCAGATGCAGTACATCATCGACTACATCAATTCCAAGGGCGGCGCGCTCGGCAAGAAGTTCGAACTGGTGCCGTTCGACAACAAATCGCAGCCGTCGGACGCGCTGATCGCGCTCAAGAGCGCCACTGACCAGAACATGCCCTTCATCATGCAGTGCAGCGGCTCGAACATCGCCGCCGCGCTGATCGACGGCGTCAACAAGCACAACGACCGCAACCCGGACAACCGCATCATCTATCTCAACTGCGGGGCGGTGGCGCCGGAGCTGACCAACGAGCAGTGCAGCTTCTGGCACTTCCGCTTCGACCTGCATGCCGGCATGAAGGCCGAGGTGATGGTGCGCGCGCTGCCGAAGGAAACCACAAAGGTCTATCTGATCAACCAGGATTACCTGTTCGGCCAGTCGGTGCAGCGCGAGGTGAAGAACTATCTCGGCAAGCTGCGGCCCGACATTCAGGTGGTCGGCGACGAGTTGATTCCGCTCGGCAAGATCAAGGATTTCTCGCCCTACATCACCAAGATCAAGGCGTCAGGCGCCCAGGCCCTGCTGACCGGCAATTGGGGGCCGGACATGAACCTGCTGATCAAGGCAGGCATCGATGCCGGCGCCGATCTGCGCTACTACACCTTCTACGCTCATCTCGCCGGCGGACCGACCGCGATCGGCGCCGGCGGCGACAACCGCGTGCTGGCCGTGATGTCTTACGGCGAGAACGTCGCGCCGGAGATCGGCAACAAGGAAGCCGAAGCCTTCACCAACGGCTTCCGCGAGAAGCACAAGTTCGACTTCTCCGCTGCCGGCTTCCGCACCATCTTCGAGTATCTGCAGGCCGCGGTGAACAAGGCGGGTTCGGTCGAGCCGGCCAAGGTCGCCACCGCGATGGAGGACCTCACCGTCAAGGACTTCCTCGGCTTCGACACCAAGATGCGCAAGGAAGACCACCAGATCATCAGCGAATATTTCGTCGGCACCTTCAAGAAGGGCGTCAAGTATGACGCCGAAGGCACCGGCCTCGGCTGGGCCACCTCGGCGACGATCCTCGCCAAGGACATCGACCAACCCAACACCTGCAAGATGAAGCGCCCGGGCGCCTGACCGGCACAACAGTCGCCTGCTTCCCGTCGACAGGAAAGCAGGCGTCATACCTTGCGGTGGGGCCGGTGCCATGGAAGTCTTCGTCGTCTCGCTCCTGAACGGCCTCGTCTACGGCATGTTGTTGTTCATGCTGGCGAGCGGGCTCACGCTGATCCTCAGCATGATGGGCGTGCTGAATTTCGCCCATGCCAGCGCCTACATGTTGGGCGCCTATTTCGCCTATACGATCAGCGTTCACATCGGCTTCTGGCCGGCGCTGGTGATTGCACCGCTGCTGTGCGGGCTGATCGGCGCCGCCATCGAGATGTGGGGATTGCGGCGGGTTCATCGCAACGGTCACATCGCCGAACTGCTGTTCACCTTCGGCCTTGCTTTGATCATCGAGAAGGTCGTGCAGATGACCTGGGGCCTGCTGCCGGTGCCCTATCGGGTGCCGGAGCTGCTGGATTTCCCGCTGTTCCGGATCTACGGCACGCAATTTCCGGCCTATCGCGCCTTCATGCTGGCGATCTCGGCACTGATGTTCGGAGCGATCTGGCTCGGCCTGACGCGGACGCGCGTCGGCCTCGTGATCCAGGCCGCGCTGACCCATCCCGATATGGCCTCGGCGCTCGGCCATAACGTGCCGCGGATCTTCACGCTGGTGTTTGCCGCCGGCACTGCGCTGGCGGGGCTGGCCGGCGTGATCGGCGGCAACTACCAGGTCACCGAGCCGGCAATGGCGTTCACCATGGGACCCATCGTGTTCGTCGTCGTGGTGTTCGGCGGTTTGGGATCGCTGACCGGCTGCTTCATCGCCTCGATCCTGATGGGATTGATCCAGACCTTCGCCGTCGTGTTCGACGTTTCGCTGGCCGATCTGCTGGCCAAGTTCGGCTTCGTGGTGACCTCGAGCACGCCGTTTGCAGAAGTTCTCAACGTGACGCTGCCGCGGGTCGGCGCCCTGCTGCCGTTTCTGCTGCTGGTGCTGATCCTGGTGTTCCGGCCGCGCGGGCTGATGGGGACGCGTGACACATGAACATGCTGCGCCGCCATTGGCCGTGGTTGCTCGCCTTCGTCGTCCTGCTGGCGATACCGTTCCTGTTCTACGACTGGAGCAAGGGCCGTCATTCCGGGTTCGTGCTGACGCTGATGAGCGAGATCGGCGTGATGGCGATCTTCGCGCTCTCCTACAACATGCTGATGGGCCAGTCCGGCCTGCTGTCGTTCGGGCATGCCGTGCTGCTCGGCATGGGCGCCTATTGCGCGGCGCATGTCGTGCTGCTCGTCAAGGCCGGCGCGTTCTGGCTGCCGACCGAACTGGTACCGCTCGCGGGCGGACTGGGCGGGCTGTTCTTCGGCTATGTGTTCGGCTGGCTGGTGACCAAGCAGCGCGCCACCGCGTTTGCCATGATCACGATGGGACTTGGCGAACTGGTCTCGGCGGCGGCGCTGATGTTCATGGGCTTCTTCGGCGGCGAAGGCGGCATCCCGATCGACCGTGTGATGGATACCAGCGTGCTCGGCGTCAGATACAGCTCGCCCTGGCAGGTCTACTGCCTCGTGCTGGTCTGGGCCTTCATCGCCGCGGCGCTGATGCGGTTGCAGACCCAGACGCCGCTCGGCAGCATGGCCAATGCCACCCGCGACAATTTCGAGCGCGCCCAGTTCGTCGGCTACGATCCCCGCATGGTGCGGCTCTACCAGTTCACGCTGGCGGGCTTCTTCGCCGGCATCGCCGGCGGCCTGTACGTGCTGATCTACGAGATCGTCACCTTCGACACGGTGTCTGCGGCGAAGTCGGCCAACGCGCTGCTCGCGGTCTATATCGGCGGCGCCGGCGGCTTCTTCGGTCCGATCCTCGGCACCGTCGTGGTGGTGCTGCTGCAAAGCGGGGTCAGCCTGCTCAGCAACGCCTGGCTGCTCTATGTCGGCGTGCTCTTCATCGTCATGGTGATGTACGCGCCGGGAGGATTGATCGGGCTGATCTTCATGCACGCGCCGATCTGGCGCGCCGGACGCCTGCGCGAGCTGGCGCTGCCCTATGCGCGCGCGTTTCCACCGGCCCTCTTGGTCCTGCTCGGCTTCGTGCTGCTGGTCGAACTGGCCTCCTTCACCACGATCGGCGCGGCCCAGGGCAAGACGTTCACGATCGCGGGCAACACCATCGACACCATGGCGCCGATGCCCTGGGTGATCGCGCTCGCCGCACTCATGCTGGGCGGACTGTGGCTGCGGCGCGAGGCACGCAGTTTCCGCGAACGCTGGGACGCGTTGATGGAAGGCGCCAAGGCCGACAGCATCAAGCGGCAGATCGACGCCGGCATCACCATCGTCAAGACGCAGGAGGCGGTGTCGTGAGCACTGATGTCGCCGCCACGCCCGCCGTCGAACTGCGCGAGGTGCGCAAGAATTTCGGCCCGACCGAGATCATCCGCGGCGTCAACCTCGCCATTCCCCGCGGCGAGCGTCACGCCATCATCGGCCCCAACGGCGCCGGCAAGACCACGCTGTTCAACCTGATCTCCGGCCGCTTTGCGATCAGCTCGGGCTCGATCACGGTCAACGGGCAGTCGACCGCCGATCTGGCGCCGCAGGAAATCAACCGGCTCGGCCTGTCGCGCAGCTTTCAGATCACGTCGATCTTCCCCCGCATGAGCGTGTTCGAGAACATCCGCTGCGGCCTGTTGTGGTCGCACGGCTACCGCTATTCGTTCTGGCGGCTGCTCGGGCAGCAGAAGCAACTGAACGAGGCGGCCGACAGGTTGCTGGAACGGCTGAAGCTGTCGGACCGCCGCAACGTGCAGGCCGGGCTGTTGTCCTATGCCGAACAGCGCGCACTCGAGATCGGCATCACGATTGCCGGCGGTGCCGAGATCATCCTGCTCGACGAGCCGACCGCCGGCATGAGCCACAGCGAGACCGAGAGCGCGGTGGCGCTGATCCGCGCCGTATCCGAAGGCAAGACGCTGATCATGGTCGAGCACGACATGAGCGTGGTGTTCGGCCTCGCCGACCGCATCACGGTGCTGGTCTATGGCGAGGTGATCGCCTCGGACGCACCGGCCGCGATCCGCGGCAACGCGGCGGTCCAGGAAGCCTATCTCGGCACGGTGGCGGCATGATGCTCGAGGTCCGCGATCTGCACGCTTTCTATGGCAAGAGTCATATCCTGCAAGGCGTCGATCTCTCGGTCGCCGAAGGCGAAATCGTCAGCCTGCTCGGCCGCAACGGCGTCGGCCGCTCGACGGTTTGCAAGACCATCATCGGGCTGGTGCCGCCGGTCGGCCGGATCGACTTCAAGGGCCGCTCGATTGCAGGCCTCCGGCCCGATCAGATCGCCCATGTCGGCATCGGCTACGTGCCGGAAGACCGCCAGGTGTTTCCGGGCCTCACCGTGAAGCAAAACCTCGAGCTCGGCCTGAAGCGCGCGGGCGTGACCGGAAGCTGGACTTTCGAGGACGTATTTTCGCTGTTTCCCAATCTGGCCGAGCGGCAGGACAATCCGGCCGGCGTGCTGTCGGGCGGCGAGCAGCAGATGCTGACGATGTGCCGGACCTTGATGGGTGACCCGGATCTCATCATCATCGACGAGCCGACCGAGGGTCTCGCCCCAAAACTGGTCGAACAGGTCGGCACGCTGCTCGACGAAATCGCGCGCCGCGGCACCGCGATCCTGCTGGTGGAACAGAAGCTCACCATTGCGCTGCGGATTTCCCGACGTCTCTACGTCATGGGCCACGGCCGCATCGTGTTCGAGGGCACCCCGGCGGCACTCGCCGACAACGGCCGTATCCGCAAGGAGTGGCTCGAAGTCTAGCCTTGCTTTGGTGCCGCATGCGAGAGCTCGCGGCGCGGTACTGTCTCCACCACCGCCGTCATTGCCCGGCTCGCCGCCTCCGCTAAAGCTACGGCGTGCCCAAGATCGCAAGCCTCGTCGAAGCCTTGGCGTAGACGGGACCGGGCGATCCAGTACGCTGCGGCCTCTCGGTTCAATCACTGCCGTCTCTGGAATACTGGATCACCCGCATGCGCGGGTGATGACACCGGTTATTTGGCGGGCGATGCGAAACCTAACGCAGCGTCGTGGCCGTATTGCTTTTACCGCTCCCGTGGATTATCACGGCCGTAGGGGAACTGCAGTCTCCCCTTGAGACCTCGGTCCAAGAACTGTGCATCGCTCGACGTGTCGAGGAATTTGCACACATGGACCAAAGCGATCCCCCACCTCCTCTCAGCGTTTTTCTCTTGAGGTCCGCATCCGAGCGGAAGCCGCCCGGATATCGATCCGCCGCCGGAGCCTGGCCGAAGCAATCCCTCGAAGCCACGGGCGATGCCCGGAAGGCGATGGCCAGTGCGGCTCCTTGAGTAAACAGGAGTCTGCCGATGTCTCATCCACAACGGCGCGCGGCCATCATTGCAGCCGCGCTTTTCTTCACCGGAGCAAGTGCCATGTCGAACCATGCGATCAGTTTCGAGAGCCCGCAGACCGGCGCCGCGCCCGAGGGCTGGACCTCCACCCTCACGGGTTCGGGCGATCCAAAATGGACGGTCGAAAGCGACGAGACCGCGCCGTCGAAATCCAAGGTGCTCAAGCAATCCGGCCGAGCGACCTACCCGCTGCTGCTGAAGAGCGACAGCAGCATCAAGGACGGTTTTGTCGAGATCAAGTTCAAGGCCATCGCGGGATCGCAGGATCGCGCCGCCGGCATCGTCTGGCGGGCGAAGGACGCCAACAACTATTATGTCACCCGGGCCAACGCGCTCGAGGACAACGTTGTTCTCTACAAGACCGTCAACGGCGTCCGCAGCCCGCTCGACATTGTCGGCCGCAAGGGAGGCTATGGCACCGACGTCAAGGTTCCGTCCGACGTCTGGCACAGCCTGCGCGTCGATTTCAGTGGCTCGCGCTTCCGCGTGTCGTTCAACGGCAAGCAACTGTTCGAGGTCGAGGATTCCACCTTTGCCGACGCCGGCAAAATCGGGCTGTGGACCAAGGCCGACAGTGTGACGCTGTTCGACCAAATCACCTACGGGGACGCGCAGCAGTGATCGACAGAAGGCACATGCTGACAACCCGAATACTGCGCAAGGTCGTTCGAACATGGCCGCAGCTTGCCGCCGCCGTCCTCGCGATCCTGATGACGTCTGTCCCGGCAACGGCGAACGAGGGAAAGACGATCGTCTTTGTCTGCCTGCACGGCGTGGTGAACAGCCAGATGGCCGCAGCCTATTTCAACAGGGCCGCGCAGGAGCGCGGGCTGCCATATACGGCCGTCTCGCGCGGCATCGATCTGTTCCGGTCGGTCCCGGTCCGGATCCAGGATGGCCTTGCGCTCGATGGTCTCGCGCCAGCCAACACGCCGCAACAACTGACCGTGGACGACGCGGCCGCGGCGAGCCTGGTGGTGGCGTTCGACCAAGTCCCGGCGGAGCGCCGAGGCCCGGCCGGCGTCGCCTACTGGTCCGGCATCCCCTTGGGCATCGACGATTACGAAGCGACCCGCGACCAGATCGTCCGGCGGATCGACGCACTCATTCCAACACTGGCCGACGAGACCGCCGGACAGCAAGCTCGCGCGCCGACCCGATGATCCCTGCTCTCGCACGGCAAAGGTAGCCTAACGCCAGACTCTCGTTTCGACCGGAGCACGCCGCTCGACCAACTTTGGGGATCTGCAGCCTCCCCATCAGATGGATGTCCATCCAAGCGCTCGTCATCTCGTTCGGAGGGAGTGCGACCTATGGATGGAGTTGTCTTTACCTTCTTTGCTCTTGCCGCCCTGCTCGGCGGCTTCGTCAGCGGCTTTTCCGGCTTTGCCATGGGGCTCGTCGTGTCGGGCGTGTGGCTCCACATCATTACGCCGATGCAAACCGCGACGCTGATTGCGGGTTATGGTCTGCTCACCCAAGGCTACGGCATCTTCAAGCTGCGACATGCGCTCGACTTGCGGAAAGCCTGGCCGCTCGCGCTCGGCACCATCATCGGCATTCCGATCGGCGTCAGTGTTCTCGCATATCTCGATCCGACCTACTTGCGGTTCGGCGTGGGCGTCCTGCTCGTGCTGTATACGATCTACGGGCTCACCAAGCCTGTCTTCGCGCCAATGAAGATCGGAACCGGTGCCGACATCGCGATCGGCATATCCAACGGCATGCTCGGCGGGCTGACGGGGCTCGGCGGCGTGATCTCGACCATCTCGTGCCAATGGCGCGGCTGGCCCAAGGACGTGCAACGCGCCGTGTTTCAGCCGGTGCTGTTTGTCGCGTTCGTCGTGATTTCGATCTCGCAAGCGGTTGCCGGCAGCATCACCAGGGATACGCTGATGCTGTACGCATGGGGTGTCCCCTTCATGGTCGCCGGTCTGTGGTCTGGTTTCAGGCTGTTCGGGAAGATCGACGACGAGACGTTCCGCAAGACCGTGCTTGTGCTGCTCCTGTTTGCCGGCCTGTCGCTTATCGTGACGGCGTTGACATCTGCCGGCCGCTAATCCGTGCGGTCATTGCCTGTCCTACGGGATGTTCGTATTTTCCGAATTTGTTCTTGACAGGCACCCCAAGTCACGGATTTAATGCGCGCCGTCTCACCCGATCGAGGGGCGCTGCGCATCGTCTGGAGTGTTGCGGTGAGATGCGGTGGACGCCGCGCATGTCAGTGACGACAGCATGCGAGGCGGACGGTGAAGTCGTGCAGGCCTGACGCCCTAGTGGCAGGTGTCTTCTCGCAGGATGGGAATGCGTCTTGCGAGGACGGTGACAAAAAAGCCCAGTCTCGCCGGGGAGAGCACGTATAAGCCGTAACCCATCGCGCAGGGAAAGCCGGGTTGTTTCCGGTTACACCTGTGGTCCTACCCCGGTGCTTTTTTGTTGCACCGGGCCCATGGGTGCAATCGGCACCCGGCTTTCCCTGCGCCCTCTGTTCTCAGAGCGGCGAAACGAAACGCAAAGCTCGGACAATCCATGTCGCGAGATGGCAAAACTGCGCCCCCTCCCACAACCGTCATCGCCCGGCTCGACCGGGCGATCCAGTACGCCGCGGCCCATCGGTTCAATCACCACTGTCTCTGGAATACTGGATCACCCGCCTGCGCGGGTGATGACACCGAGCTAGCTGTTTGACACTTGAATCAAACCAACACCCGTGCGTCACGCCGCCGTCGGCTCGCTCGCCAGCGCGGCGAACACCGTCTCCGGCGAATGGGCGATCACGGCGAGCAGCGCCCGGGCGGGTCCGCGCGGTGCGCGCTTGCCCTGCTCCCAGTTGCGGATGGTTTCCACGGGTACGCCGAGCTTGGCGGCGAATTCGAGCTGGGTGAGCCGGGCGCGGCGGCGCAGGTCGCGCACGGCGGGCTGCGTGGCCGCCGACGTGGGTGCGGGTTCGGCCGCGGCAAGCGGAAATTCCCTGCCGTCGCGCAGTTCGACGATCCGTCCGTCCGCCTTGAGCCGCAAGCGCCGCATGATGGCCCCCTGGAAGATGGAGGCATTATGCATGACGCCCGTTAAGGCCCGATTAACGATAAAGCTGCTCTCGTCTGACGCGTTTTCTTCCCGCGAACCGGGCGTCACTTCGCTCGAAAACGCTGCGCTACTTCAGCCCGAACCACAGCGTCGCGATGCCGAGGAAGGAGAAGAACCCGACCACGTCGGTGACCGTGGTGACGAAGGTGCCGGAGGCCACCGCAGGATCGGCCCGCACCCGCTCCAGCACCATCGGAATCAGGATGCCGCCGAGCGCGCCGGCGACCAGGTTGCAGATGATCGCAAGGCCGATGACGAGGCCAAGGCCCGGGATCTTGAACCAGGCCACCGCGGCAATCCCGGTGATGACGGCAAACGCGATGCCGTTGACCAGCCCGACCATGGTCTCGCGCAGCACCACGCGCAGCGCATTGAATGAGCCGAGCTCGCGGGTGGCGAGCGCGCGCACCGCGACCGTCATGGTCTGGGTCGCGGCATTGCCGCCCTGGCTCGCCACGATCGGCGCCAGCACCGCGAGCGCCACCATCTTCTCGAGCTGGCCCTCGAACAGACCGAGCACCGAGGAAGCCAGGAACGCGGTGGCGAGGTTGACCAAGAGCCAATTGAAGCGGCCGCGGGCGATGGTCCAGACCGTGTCGGAGAGCTCTTCGGGATGGGTGACGCCGCCGAGCGCCTTGAGGTCCTCGTCGGCCTCCTCCTCGATCACGTCGACGACGTCGTCGATGGTGATGACGCCGACCAGGCGATCGGTGGTGTCGACCACGGGGGCTGCGACCAGATTGTACTTGCCGAACATCCGCGCCACCTGCTCCTGGTCCTCCAGCGCGGAGACGCGGCGGCGGTCCTCGTCGACCAGGTCGGTGATCGGAACCGGGCGGCGCGCGCGCAGCAGCACGTCGAGCGGAACCGCGCCCAGCCAGTGCTTGTCGGCGTCGACCACGTAGATTTCGTAGAATCGATCCGGCAGATCGGGCGTGTCGCGCATGTAGTCGATCGCCTGACCGACGGTCCAATCCGGGGCGACCGCGATGAACTTGGTCTGCATCCGCCGGCCGGCGGAGTTTTCCGGATACAGCAGGCTGCGCTCGATGTCCTCGCGCTCGGCCGCCGGCAGCTTCTCCAGGATCTCTTCCTGGTCCTCCTCGTTGAGACTCTGGAGCAGCTCGACGGCGTCGTCGGATTCGAGCTCGCGGACGCCCTCGGCGACCGTCTCCGGCTCGAGTTCCTCGAGGATCTCCTCGCGGACCGCCTCGTCGACCTCGTTGAGCGCCGAGAAGTCGAAATCCGCACCTGTTATCTCGACCAGGGTGACGCGGTCCTCGGGCTCCAGCGCCGCGATCAGGTCGCCGAGGTCGGCCTTGTGCAGTTCCGCCACCACCTCGCACAGCAGCGGCCGGTCGGCGGCGTGGATCGCGCTGGTGATCGCCGCGACGAATTCGTGGCGGAGCTGGCCCTCCTCGTCCCGCATCGGGGTGCGGTCGAGCAGGGTCTCGGCAGATCGGGCAACGTCGATTTCCTCGGCCATGCCGCGTCTCGAAGGTTTGACAGGAGGGGAAAAACTGGTCTGATTAGTGCGGACCGGATTACCGAACCGGCGGGGCCCTGCGCAATGAGAAAGATGTCGAGCGGACCACGGTCGATCTTGAGCGCCATCGCGACGCTGGTCGCCCTGGCGCCGGCTGCGCTGATCGCCCCGGCGCAGGCCGCCGAGTGCCAACGCAAGGACGCGCTCGGCACCGCGCGGGTGCTCGAGGTCGATCCTGCGACCTATCCGCGGGTCGGGCTGAAGAGCTTTCCGCAGACCCTGCCGCTGCGCGATCGCGAGGTGGTGCTGACCTTCGACGACGGGCCGACGCCTGTCGTCACCGACAAGGTGCTGACGGCGCTGGCGGCCGAATGCGTCCGCGCCACCTTCTTCATGGTCGGCCGCAACGCGGCTGATCATCCCGATATGGTCCGCAAGGTCGTGCGCCTCGGCCACACCATCGGCTATCACACCTGGGATCATCCGCATCTCAACAAGCTCTCGGCGGAACAGGCCGAAGCCAACATCAATCGGGGGATCGAGGCGGTCGGGATGGCCCTGCGCGGGACCGCGAGCACGATCCCGGCCACGCCGTTCTTCCGGTTCCCCTATTTCGAGTCGACGCCCGAGCTGCTGAATCACCTCGAAAAGCGCGGTATTGCGGTGTTCGGGGCCGATTTCTGGGCCAGCGACTGGGTCAGGATGACGCCCGACGAGGAGCTCAAGCTGCTCACCGGACGGCTCGAGGCCGCCCGCAAGGGAATTATCCTGCTGCATGACCCGCAAATGCGGACCGCCGAGATGCTGCCGGCCTTTTTAAGGTATCTGCAGGAGCACAATTACCATGTCGTCCACATCGTCCCGGCGGCGATGAAAACCGTGTCGGACCGGACACGTTGAACCCGGAATAGGGGCTGGATTACAGACCGTTAAGGCGGCATTCATGGCGCCACGCTTAAGGGATTCGTCAGTGCGTTTGGAATGCGGCCGAGATCGATGATTGCGAACGTCCTGACGACTATCCGGAAGCGGTCGCTGACCGTGATCGGCGCGGCGCTGCTCAGCTGCTGCTTCATGACGCCGCAGGGCGCCCGCGCCGCGGATTGCCAGGACCCCAACGCGCTCGGCACCTCGCGGACCCTGGTGGTCGATCCCAGGGAGCATCCGCGGATCGGCACCATGCAGTATCGCGAGACGCTGCCGCTGGCCGATCACGAGGTGGTGCTGACCTTCGACGACGGACCGCTGCCGAAATACTCCAACCAGGTGCTGGCGATCCTTGCCAGCCAATGCGTCAAGGCGACCTTCTTCATCATCGGCAGCCAGGCCAACGCCAACCCCGAAGGCGTGCGCAAGCTGATCGCGGCCGGGCACACCGTCGGCACCCACAGCCAACACCATCCGCTGACCATGGACCGGATGCCGCTCGAGCGGGCCCGGCAGGAAATCGACGACGGCATCGCCTCGACCCTGGCCGCGCTGAACGGCGACAAGAGCAAGCTTGCGCCGTTCTTCCGAATCCCCGGATTGATGCGTGCCGAGATCGTCGAGAATTACCTGGCCTCACAGGGCATACAGACCTGGAGCGCCGACTTCCCGGCCGACGACTGGCGCCACGTCTCGCCGCAGCGGGTCTATGACCTCGCGATTCAGCGCATCGAGGCCAAGCGCAAGGGCATCTTGCTGCTGCACGACATTCAGCCGCGCACCGTCGCGGCGCTGCCGCGGATCCTGGCCACGCTGAAGGAGCGCGGCTATCGCATCGTCCACGTCGTGCCGGCGACGGCCGATCGTCCGGCGACGCCGACCGAGCCGCAGCAATGGTACCTGCATCCGCCGTCGGAGACGGTGGCGATCTCGCGCTGGCCGAGGGTACCGAATTTCGTCTTCACCGAGACGCGGACGCTGCCGGCGCCGGTGCTCGCCGACCTGGATTGGCGCGACGCCGAGATGCTCGACCACGCGCAGCGGACCCGCCTCGCCCCGGTTCGGCGGACGCTGTGGCCGCAGCCGCGGCCCGCCCAGCTGGCGCCGGTGGCGACATTGCCGATTCCGGCCGCTGACGTGTTTCGCGTTCCCGAAGCGCTCGGCCTGACGCTGCTCGCAGCGCGCTCGCCTGCCGGCCGCAAGCTCGCCCAGCGCGCGCCCGATGCGGCAGCCAGCTCGGCGCCGCGCGCGCAGGCGATCTCCGCGCGCCAGGCGAGGCATCCGAAGCAGGCCGCGCATCACGCGCCCGCCGCGGCCCACGGCAAGGGCCATGCGGACGCTCAACCTGCCGCGCAGCCGAAGCCGAACGGCCGTCCACTCCATATCGCCAAGCGCGCGCCGCGTGCAGAAGCATCCGCGATCGCCAAACGCGTGGCCGACTAGACTCTAATTGGTGACGATCTTGGCGATGCAGAGCAGGATCACCAGCGCCAGGAAGAGCAGGTCGATATAGGATTTGATCTCGCCGGCATGCCTGAGCCCGGTGACATCGGCGACGATCTGCTTGCGCGATGCCGCCGAATTGGGCCCCTCGCCCGCGGCCGACGCCAGCCGGCGCGTCTCGCCCTCCAGCCGCTCGATGCGCTGGAAGAAATAGAAGGAGCGCACCGCGGAGAATGCATGCATCGCCGCATAAACCAGCAGCAGGATCGCGACGGTGGCGCGCTGCGAATATTGCCCCAGCACGTTCAGCGTGAAGTAGACCAGCCCCAGGAACACGAAATTGGAGACGATACGGTAGGCATAGCTCAGCAGCGTCATCGGGCGCTCCGGGTGGACAGGCATTCGGCGCGGCGATCGGGAAAACAGGTGCTTGCGGCCGGCAGCGCCGAACCGGCAAGCCCCTGCATCCGACAAACTACGCGACCGGTGTTGCGAGACGGCATTGCCCTCCCCAAAACGCGCGGGTAGCGGCGTTCTGTTCGGGCCTGGTCGGACGGACCAAATGGTAGCGGGATTGGTGGCGTGTTCGAGGGCGAGAGAAGAGATCAGCAACTTCAACAGCTTGCCGAGGCAGACAAGCGCCGATGCACCGCTCGGCTATATGCGTTTTCCAACGCCGGCGCCAGCGCCAAGCCGGCCATCGAAGCCGGATCATTGCGAACAAGCGTCAGGAGCGTTGCGATGTTCCTAAAGCCTCGGATCGGAATTGAGCCATGTTCTTTAGACGATACTGCTGCCTCCGATGCTATCGCGGCATGCGGCTCCCGCCGCGTTCCGCCGGCCAAGTTGCGTACCCGTTCGTGCAGCCGTGATCTACGGACGCTACCATGACGTGATGACTCCTCTCCGATTGCGCGCCACGCCGACGTCGGCGATGGCAGGATCCCTTTTCTAAATCCAG
This sequence comes from Bradyrhizobium sp. CCBAU 51753, assembly GCF_015291565.1. Lineage (NCBI taxonomy): Bacteria > Pseudomonadati > Pseudomonadota > Alphaproteobacteria > Hyphomicrobiales > Nitrobacteraceae > Bradyrhizobium > Bradyrhizobium sp. CCBAU 51753. Next base: position 5,416,880 of record NZ_CP030037.1, read on the forward strand.
ATTGCACCTATGTTTGATTTCATCAAATCGGTGATCGGCATCGGCAAATCGGCGGCACGGCGCGCCACGGACGCCGACAGGGCCACAGCGGCAGATATCGCGACTGATCTCAGACGGCTGGAGACGATCAGCCCGGACCTTGCACAGCGCACCATCGCCTATGTCCTCAACGGCGAGCACAGTTCCGTGCTGCTGCAACTCGAGCAACAGGCGAACGCCGTCCAGACGGCACTCAGCTCCTACGCACACACCGGCAACGCGGCAACGCAGGCTGCGGTACAGAAGGCGGCCCTCGCCCGCAGCAATGTTCTCAAGCGCCAGCACGGACCAGAAGCGACCTGGATGCGTCGCTATTTCGAGGTCATCACCGCGCCTCAGAAAGGATCGCGCTATGGCCTCTACGGCCACGAGGGACCGAGCCCGACGTGGCTCCGGGCCTATCTCTCGTATGGATCGGAGCAGAAGCCGCGCGCCGATCTCAACGCCGTCCTGAACTGGCGCGACCCGGACGACAACGCAACCCTGTTTGCGCTCGACCTGCTCGTGCTCGAGAAGGCTAGCCTATACTACTTCCACAATTACGACGTCGCATCGAAGTTCGATTTCAAGAATAGCCTGCCGGCCGAAAAGCAGGCCGTCATGGCAGCCTTCGCAAAGTATGACCGTCCGTCCCAGGCCACCGTCATTCATGTCCTGAAGCAGTTCGACCTGGTCAGGGATGAGTATTTTCACTTCATCTACCAGCAGTACCTGCTGTCCACGAGCAAGGCCGTTCGCGAGGCGGCGCAGAACGCCCTGCTCGCCTCTCCGCCGGAAACGCTCGCCGCCAGCGCCACGCAGACCCTCGCCGACGGCAATCCGACGGAGCGCGCACAGGCCGCGCAGTTGCTGCCGCTGGTGTTGGGCGAAGCGGCGCGGCCGGTGCTCGAAAACCATCTCGCCAAGGAAACATCCAAGACGGTCCGCAAGGTCATCGAACTGGGGATGGGATCGGCCGTCGTTCGCGACGAAGCGACAGCGGCGCCGCGCACGCTCAGCGCCGACGGCGCGGACGGCTATCTCGCTGCTGACGGCACCGAAGTGCTTTGCCCGCCGCTCGCGGCGATGCCGCGACCAGCGCCGCTGCCGGATAGCGTCAAGGCCGGATATCTCGGCCTGCTCGACAAGGCCTACGTGCAATGGATGAAGAGCTACGAGAACCAGAAGGCGCGCCACGACAACGCCACGGCCGAGCAACGCAAGAACTGGACTGCACCGGTGCAGCCGAAAGCAGTCGATCCCGCCATCGTCGACAAATATTGCGCGCTGCTGGCCACGGACAGTCCGATCGATGAGGCCGAGGTTGCCAAGATCGGCTATTATTCAGTCTTCGCGCCCTACGGCGTCGAGGCGGCGGCCGAACCGCCCTTCAACAGTCCCGACCTCACGCTGTGGCATCTCTGCCGCGCACGCGCCATCCTTGCCGCTTCAAGCAGGAACCACATCTGGTTGATCTCAAACCTGATGAACGGCCATGGCGCCATCCACGGCGCGATCCATGCGCGACTGACCAATGGCAACGACCTGCGAACCCTCGCCGCGCTGATCCAGCCGGGGCTGGAAGCGAAGACACTGGCGGTGCAGGCGCTGAATGCCGGCATTTCCGAAGACCTGCCCGCGGAGGCGGTCTGGCCGTATCTCGCGGCGCAATTCGATGTGCTCGACCAGGCGCTCGGGCAGGCGGCGGCGACCGATTTCCGCGAACCGCCGACCTTGAACGCGCTCGGGCTGCTGCGGCTGTTTCCAAAACTGCCGGCGCGCTATTTCAACACGGTGCTGAGCCACGCGCTGTCGACCAAGAAGTCCCTCAACGCGCCGGCGCGTGCCTTATTGCTCGACATCGACGGCATCGAGCAGCGCCTGGTGCCGTTCCTGTCCGACAGCAAGCAGGACGTGCGCTCGGGCGTTGCGCAGATGCTCGGCGCGATCGGCGCCAAGAGCAGCATCGACCCGCTCAAGACCGCGCTCGGCAAGGAGAAGTCCGAGCTGGTGCGCGCGGCCATCCTCGGCGCGTTGCGCCGGCTCGATGTCGACATCTCCAATTACGTCTCGCCGGAGATTTTGATCAAGGAAGCCGCAGCCGGCCTCAAGGGCAAGAAGGCCAAGGATATCGCCTGGTTTCCGCTCGACAGCCTGCCCGCGTTGAGCTGGGCCAGCGGCGGCACCGTTCCGTCGGACGTGCCGCGCTGGTGGATCGCACTGGCCGGCAAGCTGGCGCAGCCCGGCGGCAACACGCTGTTCTCGCTTTGGCTCGAGGAGCTCGCGCCCGAAAGCGCCGAAGCCCTCGGCCGCCATATCCTCGGCAGCTTCCTGCGTTACGACGCCGCGCATTGCTCGGAAGACGAAGCCAACGCCCACGCCAAGGCGCATGCCCAGGCGCGCTATGACCAGTATCAGGGCTATGCCAAGCGCTGGAACAACGAGTTCTACCGCTCCTACACCTATGAGAAGGCGTTCGCCGACCTGCGTGCCGAGAAGCTCGGCATCTATCTCAACAACGCCCACGCTGACCGCGGCATCCTCGGGCTCGCGACACGTGCGGAAGGCACCTTCGCGGTCCAGATGGTCCGCACCTACATGCGCGATCACTACACGCGGGTCGCGCAGGTCAAGGCGGTCACGGAATATCTGAGCGGCAATCCGTCGGCCGCCGCGCTGCAGATGCTGCTGTCGATCGCGCGCCGCCATCGCACCAACTCGGTCCAGCTGCTGGCACAGGCCCTGGTCGAACGGATCGCCGACGAACGCGGCTGGAGCACCGACGAACTGGCCGACCGCACCATCCCGACGGCAGGCCTCGACGAGCGCGGCATTCTCGATCTCGAAATCGGCACCCGCCTCTATCAGGCCAAGCTCGACGCCGAAGACGTGCTGACGCTCTACAACCCCGACGGCAAGGTGGTGAAGGCCCTGCCGCAGGTCAGCGAGGGCCCCGACAAGGAAAGCGCTGCGGAAGCCAAGAAGGCGCTGTCGAACGCCAAGAAGGAATTGAAGCAGGTTCACGAATTCCAGGCCAAGCGGCTCTACGAGGCGCTCTGCGTCGGCCGGCGCTGGCAGCTCGCCGAATGGAAGCGCTTCCTGCTCGAGCACCCGATCGTCGGGCGGCTGGTGCAGCGCCTGATCTGGCTTGGCCTGGATGCGCAAGGCGACGTGATCGGGTCGTTCCGGCCGCTCGAAGATTTGTCGCTGACCGACAGCGGCGACAACGCCGTCGACCCCGAAGCCTTCGTTGCCATCCAGCTGGCGCACCGTTCGCTGCTCACGGCCGAACAGAGCGAGGCCTGGAAACAGCATCTCGACGACTACAAGGTCGAGCCGCTGTTCAACCAGCTCGACCGCCCGGTGCTGGCGAGCGCGAGCGGCATCTCGATCGACGATCGCGCCGGCCACATCATCGAGGCCTTCAAGCTGCGCAGCGCCGCGCAAAAACTCGGCTATGAGCGCGCGCAGGCCGAGGACGGCGGCTGGTTCACGCAATACATCAAGCCGTTCGGCGGCATCGGCATCAATGCCGTGATCGAATTCACGGGATCGCCGCTGCCGGAGGAAAATCGCGCTGTGGCGCTGGTTGCGGCCAAGTTCGTCCGCCCGCGCAAGGGCGGTCGATCGAGCTATGGCGCGCAGCTCGCGCTCAACGACGTGCCGCCGGTGCTCTTGAGCGAAGTCTGGAACGACCTGCATCAGATTGCGAGCGCCGGCAGCGGATTTGCCGAGGACTGGCGCAACAAGGTGGCCTGGTAATGGAACAGCGAAACGCGTTGCAGCTGCGCCCGAGCGCCGAAGCGAGATTCTCCGACGAGCTCGCGGCGCTCAAGGCGTCCGATCAGGGCCGGCGCCCGCCGGGATGGGCACTCTCCGCCCGCGCGGTGCGCAGCTTCATTCTCGGCGACAGCAAGCTTGCCATCCGCCGCAAATTCTACGGCGACGATGCGCTGGTCGAACGCGCGCTGGTCGCGCTGATGAGCGAGCAAGGTTTGATGCTGGTCGGCGAGCCCGGCACGGCCAAGTCGATGCTGTCGGAATTGCTGGCGGCCGCGATCAGCGGCTCCTCGATGCTGACTGTGCAGGGATCGACCGGCGTCACCGAGGACCATGTCCGCTACGGCTGGAACTATGCGCTGCTGATCGCCGAGGGCCCGACGCCGCGCGCGCTGGTCCCCTCCCCGGTGATGGAAGCGATGCGGCTCGGCCGCGTCGTCCGCGTCGAGGAGCTGACGCGATGCCCGCCCGAGATTCAGGACGTGCTGATCTCGGTGCTGTCGGAAAAAGTGATGACAGTGCCCGAACTCGGCGAGAGCGCCAGCGTCTACGCCGCGCCGGGTTTTTCGGTGATCGGCACCGCCAACCTGCGCGACCGCGGCGTGCACGAGATGTCGAGCGCGCTGAAGCGCCGCTTCAATTTCGAGACCGTGGTGCCGCTGACCGATCCGGCGCTCGAGATCGAGTTGATCCGCCAGGAGGTCGGCAAGCGGCTCGGCCAGGCCGAAATCTCCGTGAACTTCCCCGACGAGGTCACCGACCTTCTGGTCACGACCTTCCAGGATCTGCGCCGCGGCCAGACCAAGGATCATGTGCCGCTGTCAAAGCCGTCGGCGGTGATGTCGACCGCGGAGGCCGTCAACATCGCCCATGCGGCCGCGCTGGAGGCGGCATTTCTCGGCAACGGCGATGTCGGCGGCGCCCATATCGGCCGGCAGCTGCAGGGCGTGATCGTCAAGGACAATGCGGAGGATGTGAAGAAGGTCCGCGCCTATGTCGACCATATCGTCAAGGAGCGCGCCCGCCGCAGCAAGGTGTGGGCGGATTTCCTCGGCGCAGTGAAAGCGATGAAGGACGAGAGCTGAGGCTCACGGCATGAGCGTACTCGATCCCTCTGCAACCGCCATCCGCCTGTTTGACGCCGAGCGCAACCTTCATTTCTTTCCGATCCGTCATCACTCGCCGGCCTGCGCGCTGCACCTGCGCGAGGCGCTGCGCGCGATCCGCCCCTCTGCCGTCCTGATCGAGGGGCCGGTCGATTTCGAGCCGCTGATTACCGAACTGCTGGCGCCGGGTGTCGTGCCGCCGGTCGCCATGGTAGCGCTGCCCGATGCGGCCGAGAAAGGCCGCGGCGGCACCACCTATTATCCGATCTGCCGCCATTCACCCGAATTCGTCGCGATCCAACAAGCGACCGAGCTTGGCTCGACCGTCCGCTTCATCGACCTGCCGTCGCGCCATCCCGCAATGCTTTCCGACCGTCGCGATCGCCGGGACCAGCCGCTGCTGCCGATGCGCGAGACCATGTTCGATCGCGGCGCCTATGTGGAGGCGATGTGCGCGCGGACCGGCTTTCGCGACGGCCTCGCGCTGTGGGACGGCCTGTTCGAGGCGCGTGCCCGCGGTACCGACTGGCGCGGCTTCTTCGCCAGCGTCGGCGCCTATTGCTCCGCGCTGCGCGCCGCGTCGGACCCGGACGAGCTGGAGGCCGACGGGACGCTGCCGCGCGAGGCCATGATGCGTTCCTGCATCCAGGAGGCGATCGCGGCGCGCTCGGGGCCGATCGCCATCATCACCGGCGGCTTTCACACGCCCGCGCTGATCGATGCACAAGCGGATGCGCCGCGGCCGGCCGGCGCCACTGCCCGCTCGAATGCCTGGCTCGTCCGCTACGATTTTCGCGCGCTCGACCGGCTCAACGGCTATGGCGCCGGCCTGCCGCTGCCGGGCTTCTACGAGCGGGTGTGGCAACGCCTGATCGGAACCGGTGACGATGCCAAGAACTCGCTGACGGAAGACATCCTGGTCGGCTTTCGCGCGCATCTGATCGAGAAGGAACCGGCGCTGGCATTCTCGTTCCCGACCCTGCAGTCGATGGTCGAAACAGCGCGCCGGCTGGCCGAATTGCGCGGCCTGTCCGAGCCGGGCCGAACCGAGCTGTTCGACGCGCTGCAGTCCTCGGCGATCAAGCAGGAGATCGAGGTCGGGGCGCATCCGCTGCTCGCCGCCTTCACGACATATCTCCAGGGCGACCGCCTCGGCGACCTGCCGCCCGGCAGCCGGCTGCCGCCGCTGATCGAGCGCACGCGCAGCGAGGCACGATCGCTCGGCCTGTCGCTCGACGACGCCATCCCCAAGACGCGCGAGCTCGACATCTACCGAAAGCCGCGCCACGGCCAGACCAGCCGGTTCCTGCACGCGATGCGGCTGGTCGCGCCGCCCTTCGCCGAGCGGGTCAAGGGCCCGGACCGCGTCTACGGCTTCCGCGCCGACATGCTGATGGAGACCTGGACCTATGCCTGGTCGCCTGCCGTCGAGGCCGCGCTGATCGAGCGGGCCGGCGATGGCGAAACCGTCCGCAATGTTGCCGCCGCACTCCTGATCCGCAGGCTCGAAGATCTCGAACGGGAAGGCCAGCGCAACAATGCCGAGGCTGCGTTCAATTTGCTGAGCATCGCCTTCGATGCCGGGATCGGCAGCGCCGCCGACACGCTGATTGCGGCCGTCAGCGACGCCGTCGGTGCGGACACGCAACTGCTGCGCCTGACCAACGCGCTGGTGATCGGCCAGGCCCTCAACAGCCGGGCCAGGGCGATGCCGTCCGACGCTGCCATAAAGGCATTCGCGGACCTCCTGCCTGCCCTGCTCGACCGGCTGGCGCGGCGCATCGCCGAACTGCTGCCCGACCTTGCCGCCGTCAACGCCGACAATGTCGGCGGCGCGATCGCGTGTCTCGCGGCGCTGGCCGAGGCGATGGCCGATCCCGATCCGCCATTCGCGACCCAGCCGCTGCGCGATGCCTTGCACGGTCTGATGTCCGCGCAGCTCGATCCGCAGCTGACCGGCGCCGTCATTGCGCTGGCCGCTTTGGTCAACCTGATCGATGAGGCCGAGGCCGGTCAGCGATTGTCGGCCGCGTTGGCCGGCGCATTCGAGCGTCCCGGCGACGCCATTCGCACGCTGTCGGGCGTGATGGCGCTGGCACCGCAGCTGTTCGTCAATGACAGCAGCGTCATCACCGCCATCGACGACCTGTTCGGTGCGGTCGACGACCAGGGCTTCCTCGACCTGTTGCCGCAACTGCGCATGGCGTTTGCCGAGCTCAGCCCACAGGAGACGGACAAGGTTGCCGCCATCGTTGCGTCCGCGCACGGCGCGAGCGAAGACGATCTGGCGCTGCTACAGCAGGTGCCGGACGCGCGGGTGCTGGCGGATCATCTCATGCTCAGCGAGCGTCTGCGCAGCCAGTGGCAAGCGGACGGCCTCGCGGCCTGGCTGGAGCCCGCGCCATGACGCCCGGCGGCAAGCCCACGCAATTGTCTGCAGAGAAAACCCGTCGCCTGCTGCGCTGGCGCATGGCGCTCGGGCGCTATGCTGAGAACCAGCTCGGCGGTTCGGGCCTGTCGGCGGAGGATCGGCGTCGCGATCAACTCCTCGAACGCATCTATGCGGAGCGCGGCCGTCAGCGCGGCCTGCGGCTCGGCAGCGGCCGCAAGGGCTCGCTCGATCCGAGCCAGATCACGATTCCCGACTGGCTCACCGACAGCCGCAAGCTGTTTCCGGCCTCGGTGTTCGAGACCATTCAGGGCCATGCGCTGAACGATCTCGGCCTCGCCGGCCTGTTCGCCAGTCCGGCTGCGCTCGAGAAGCTGCAGCCCAATCTCGACCTGATGAAGGTGCTGCTTGCCTTCAAGGGCAAGGCGGACCGCAATCTGGTCGAAGCAATCCGCCGGGTGGTGGATGCGGTGGTCGAGGATCTGAAGCGCAAACTGAAGGCCGAGATGGAGCGCGCGCTGTCGGGCCGGCGCGATCGCTTCCGCCGCGGCCGGCTGCGCTCGGCGGCCAATCTCGATCTGCGTCGCACCATCCGCGACAACCTGCGGCACTTCGATCCCGAGCGTAAGGCGATCATCGCCGAGCGGCTGCATTTCGTCTCCCGACAGAAGCGCCGCATGCCCTGGACCATCATCCTGTGCGTCGACCAGAGCGGCTCGATGCTGAACTCGCTGATCCACGCCACCGTGATGGCCTCGATCCTTGCAGGATTGCCGGCGGTCGATGTGAGGTTCGTCGCCTTTGACACCTCGATCGTCGATATGTCCGACAAGCTTGCCGATCCCGTCGATCTCTTGCTCTCGGTACAACTCGGCGGCGGCACCGACATCGCCCGCGCCATGACCTATTGCGAGAGCCTGGTCGTCAACCCGAGCCGCACCGTGATCGCGCTGATCAGCGATTTCGAGGAAGGCGGCTCGCTCGCCGAGTTGCTGCGCTGTGTCCGGCGGCTGGCGGAAGCCCGCACCCGGCTGATCGGCCTCGCTGCGCTCGACACCAATGGCGAGGCGGTGTTCAACCGTTCGGCCGCGGAAAAGCTGGCCGGCCTCGGCATGCAGATCGCGGCGATGACGCCCGACCGCTTCGCCGAATGGCTGGTCGGAATCATGGATTAGGGCCTCGATGACAAAACTCATCTCGCTCTATGCACAGATCGATGATGCCACGCTGGAGGCGATGACCTCCAAGGGCATCGTACGCCGCGCGCGCACGGATGCGGCCAACGTGCAGTTCGAGACGATCGGCGCTGACGAGATCGTCGGCAAGATCGAGGGCGCCACGGTGCGGCTCGACGACAAAGGGCTTGCCAAGGCGCGCTGCAGCTGCCCGGCCGCCACCACCTGCCGGCACCGCATCGCGGTCGTGCTCGCGCTGCGGACACAGGGTGGCGAGCAGCCGGCGGCACCGGCCGTCGAGATCGATTGGCCGGCGCGGCTTGCGGCGTTCGATCGCAAGGCGCTGCAAAGCGCGGCCGGCAAAACCGGCCTGCGCGAGGCGATGCGGCTGTTCGCGCTGGCCGATGCCGTAACGGTCGAGCCCGGCCAGCTCTCGCTCAAGGTCGTGCTGCGATCGAAGGCGGAGGAGATCGAGGTCGCGATTCCCGGCCAGGGCGAGTTCGGCGCGATCGCCTCAAGCCTGCCGGAGCGCCGCCGCCCCGCGGGCCATGCCGCCGCGATCCTCGCCGCGCGGCGCCATTTCGGCCAGGAGGCCATCGAGCTCGATGACGCGGAAGCTGCCGCCGAGCCGAAGGAGTTTGCACCCGACGGCCCGCTGCTCGCGGCGATGCAGGATTCGGTGCGCCGCGCCTATGCGCAGGGTTTTGCGGTGCCGTCGCGCGCACTCGAAGAGCGGCTGATGCTGCTCGCGGTCTCCAGCCGCGCTGAGGCGATGCCGCGGCTGTCCGCCAGCCTGCGCCGGATCGCCGAGGGGCTGGAGCAGCGCCGCTTGCGCAACGTCAATCACGATCCGGTGGAGCTCTTGCGCGAGATCGCGTTCGCGCATGCCCTGCTCCATGCGCTGTCGCAGACCAAGGACGACGCGCGGCTGCGGCGGCTGGCCGGCACGGTGCGCGCGGAATACGAGCCGATCGGCGATGTCGATCTGATCGGGCTCGGCGCCGCGATGTTCGAGACCATCACCGGCGCAGTCGGCGTGACCGGGCATTTCGTCGAGCCCGCCACGGGACGGCACTTCACCGCCACGCTCGCGCGCAGCACCGCCCACGACACCCGCTTCGATCCGCGCGACGCCTATCGGACTCAGGCGGTGTGGGGCCACACGCTGGCGCGGCTGTCATCGTCGACCTTCCGCCTGTCCGGCGCGCAGGCGTCCGCGACCGGCCGGCTCTCGCTGTCGCAGACCAGCCGCGCCGAACAGGTCGCGCCGTTCAAGCCGAGCCGCGATCCAATCGCCGCCTGGGCGCAGGATCACAGCGCGCCGCTCGCCGGCCTCGCCCATCTGTCGTGGCCGATGCTCGGCGACCATCTCGCCCGCGCGTTCGCGCCGTCGCTCGATGCGCCGCCGCTCGCGGCCGAGCCGGTCGTGCTGCTGCCGAGCCGCATCGCGCCGGTGGCGTTCGACGATCTGACCCAGCGCCTGCGCTGGCCGCTGATGGATGCGAGCGGCAGCTGGATTTCCCTCACGCTCGATCATGACGACGACGGACGCGGGCTCGGCGCGCGCCGCATCGCGGCGCTCGAGGCCGCGCTCGGCGATGCCGGCAACAAGCGGCCATTCGCCATCGTCGCGCTGGCGCGGCCCGAGGCCGGCAAAATGGTGCTGGAGCCGTTCGCGCTATGGGGCGACACCGCGACGCTGCTCGATTTCCCCGAACGCGCTCCCGCACCGGCTAACGACGTGGTCTCGCGCATCATGGCCGGCCTGCGCCGCACCGTCGCCCAGTTCGCCCCGCCGCCACCGGCCGACGCCACCGTGCGCCAGACGTCGCTGCTCCTGCAAGGCGGTGTCGATGCCTTGATCGGATTCGCGGAAGCCGGCCTGCACACCACAGCGCGCGAGCGGTTGCTGGCGCCGCTGGCAGGAACCTACCAGCTGGCGTCGCTGGGGCCGCTCGCCCAGCTGTTCGCGCGGACAGCCGCAAACGGTGACCGCGACACCTCCGCGGCCGCACTCGCCGCCGCCCAAGGCCTGTTCACGCTGCAAAGTTTTACCGGCCGGCTTCAGGTGTGGACGTGATCCGGCCGCAGCCCGCCGCCAAAACCCGAATGATTTCAATAGAGGGGAGATTTATGGTGCGCTCGGAGGGACTCGAACCCCCACGGTGTTACCCACTGCCACCTCAAGGCAGCGCGTCTACCAATTCCGCCACGAGCGCTTTGGGATGCCGGATGGAGCCCTTTGGATGGAACCTTTGGGGCGCCGCCGGATCGACGGCGCGATGTAACAAATCACGGATGCCGGGACAAGGCGATTGATGAGCAAATTAACTGCGGACACCCGGGGATTTCGGCAGCATTTGCTTGACCTCGACCGCAATCCGGTTGCGGTCGACCAGGACGACGCCGCTGGCGATCGGCAGGTTATTGGCGAGGATCTTGACCTCGTCGGCCTCGGTGGCGTCCAGTTCGATGATGGCGCCACGGGACAGCCGCATCACTTGGTGAATCGGCATTGTGGTCGTGCCGAGGACCACCATGAGATCGACGCTGACTTTATCGAGGGTCGCCACTTCTGAACCGCCAACCGGGGAACTAACTTGTGGATTCACCTGACCACGTTAGGGTTAGCCAATGGTTAACGACCGCCAAAGCCTTGATTTGACACGATTTGCGCGCCCGCCGGGCGGCGACGCGGTCGAATGGCGGATTTCGGACGTACCGGTGCCCTACCCCGATTCCCTCGCCGAGATGGACGCACGGGTGGCGGCGATTGCGGCCGGCTCGGCGCCCGAATTGGTCTGGCTGCTGGAGCACCCGCCGCTCTACACCTCCGGCACCAGCGGCAAAGCCGGCGATCTGCTCGATCCGCGGTTTCCGACCTTCCAGAGCGGCCGCGGCGGCCAGGTCACCTATCACGGCCCCGGCCAGCGGGTCGCCTATGTGATGCTCGACCTCAAGCGGCGGCGGCCCGACGTGCGCGCCTATGTCGCCTCGCTGGAAGAATGGATCATCCGGACGCTCGACGCTTTCAACGTCCGCGGCGAGCGCCGCGAGGATCGCGTCGGGGTCTGGGTCAAGCGCCCCGACAAGGGTCCGGGCCACGAGGACAAGATCGCCGCGATCGGCGTCCGGCTGCGGCGTTGGGTCTCGTTCCACGGCATCGCGATCAATGTCGAGCCTGACCTGTCGCACTTCCAGGCCATCGTACCCTGCGGCGTGGTCGATCCGCGCTACGGCGTCACCTCGCTGGTCGATCTCGGGCTGCCCGTCACCATGGCCGACGTCGACATCGCGCTCCGACAGGCGTTTGCCGAGGTGTTCGGGGCTGGCGCGACCGCGACGCGCAAACAAGAAGCGCTGTGACCTGATGCGCAAGTGGGTGCTGGTGGCGTTCGTCGCGCTGGCCGCGGCTACCTTGGCGTATCAGCTGCTGGAAACGCCGGTCGAAAAGCTCCGACAGGACGCAACAATGCGGCGCGTGCAAGATTTCATGGCGCGTCATGGCACCGACAAAGCGATCGCGTTCGTCGGCGACAGCCTCGTCGAGAGCGCGAGCTTTTCCCCTGCGCTCTGCGGTCGGCCAGTTTTCAACGCCGGCTATGCCGGCGCGGTCGCGAGCGGCGTGCTGCAGTTGCTGAAGGAGTTCGACCGCGCCGGGTTTGCCCCGGCCATTGTCGTGGTCTCAGTCGGTGTCAATGACAGCCTGGTGGTCGACCGCCGCCCGTTCGCCGAGACCTATCAGGAGATCGTGCAGCGGGCCGGCGCGCACGGCGCCAAGGTGTTCGTCGTGTCGCTGGCGCCGATTGCCGAAACCGGCGTGCTGGCCAATGCCATCGACCGCGCGCGCTTCGCCGACGTCGACCGAGTGATCCGGCAGACCGCCCGCGATCGGTCGCTTGCGCTGATCGATGTCGGCACGCTGAACACGCCGGCGAAGGCGCAGGTCGAGGACGGCATCCACCTCAGCGCCGATGGCTATGCCGCCTGGACCGGGACGATCGAGAGCGCGATCAACGGGCAGTGCCCGTGAGACACGCGGCCGGCGATCAGGCCGCTGCCTTCTGCGGCGCGACCTCGAGCTTGCCGGCGATGTAGCGGCGCTCCTGGGCGAGGCCGCCGAAGCCGTAGGCGTCGCCCTTGACCTCGTCGACATGGGCGTAGCTCTCGTTGTGCAGCGGGCCGAGCAACTCGCCCATCCGCTGAAACAGCGCAGCGAGATAGGCCGCCTTCTCGTCCTTGGTGTTGGTGCCTTCGGTGACGTGAATGTCGAGCCAATAGCTCGCGAGGTTCTGCTCGGCGAGCGACTTGCCGCCGGCAAACCAGTCGGCGGCATCGGCCGACTTCACGATGATCGCGGTGACCTTGGCATCCTTGTGCAGGATCTTTGCGGTGAGCTCCGAGACGGCTGCGGCGATGTCGGACTTCAGCGACGGCGTCTGGCGCGAGGTGGCGTAGGTGACGGTGATGAGGGGCATGGTCGGTCTCTCCTTGAATTCCGTTGGTGCGGGTCAGCCGCGCCCCTCCTAGCTAGACCTCTCCGCATCATCTTGGTATCTTATCTCTATCAATATCAATGATAACGATTTTTGATCATCAATGACCACGCTCGACATCGATACCGTGCAGGCCTTCCTCCTCGTCGCCGAACTGCAGGGCTTTACCCGCGCCGCCGAGGCGCTCGGCACCACGCAGGCCGCGATCAGCATGAAACTGCAACGGCTGGAGACCGTGCTCGGCAAGCGGCTGGTCGAGCGCTCGCCGCGCGCGGTGCGGCTGACCGCCGACGGCGCCGACTTCCTGCACCACGCCCGCGCCCTGATCGAGGTGCATGACCGTGCGCTGTCCGGCGAGCGACCGGCGCGGCAGCAACTTACGCTCGGGATCAGCGATCATGCCGCCGGCCCCGAATTGGTGCCGCTCTTGGAGCGGCTGCACGCGATGGCTTCGCAGCTCGCGCTCGCCGTCACCATCGGCTTCTCGCGCAACATGCTCGACGCCTACGATGCCGGCGAGCTCGACGCCGTGATCGTGCGCCAGGAAGGCAGCCGTCGCGGCGGCGAGAAGCTGACGGAAGACGAGTTCGCCTGGTTCGCGGCAAAACGCTTCGTGTGGCCGCGCGGCGATGCGCTGCCCCTCGCCACGCTGGCGCCGCCCTGCGGGGTGCGGGCGCTCGCCGTTCGCGCGCTCGACAAGGCCGGCGTGACCTGGACCGAGAGCTTCGTCGGCGGCGGCGTCACCGCCGTGGTCGCGGCCGCGCTTGCAGGCCTCGCAGTCGCTCCCCTGGTCCGCCGCATCGCGCCGCCGGGCCTAGTCGATATCGGACCGGCGCACAAGCTGCCGAAGCTCGGCCCATCAAAAGTGATGCTGCATTCGAAGGTGAGTGATCCCGCCAAGCTCGCGGCGTTGCGGACGCTGGCGGCAACGTTCCGCAGCGTCGCCACGGCGGCATGAGCCGATCTTATTAGCTTACGTCGCGTGTTCGCGAGCGGCCAACTCGCGCACGACGAACCAGTAGGTCAGCCCCGCGACAGAGCCGGCCGCGGCGAACAGGCATACGAGGCCGGATGTCCAGACAGCTGGATGTCGCAGCAGCACGGTGATGCTCAATGCGCCGATCGCGGCCCCCGCGGCGGCGAAAAACCCGGCGGACCGGATCCGGAATTCCTCGCTGAGCCAGATCACGATTGCCGCTGGTATGGCGGTCAGCAGGCAGGTGACGACAAAGATCACGGCCGAGGGCAGTAGAAGCACCACGATGCCGTAAGCGAGCCGGGCGGGATCGCCATGCGAAGCAATCATGAGCACGGTCTGCCCAACGGCAGCGATCACCGCCGTTGCGGCGCCACATCCTGCGAGCCAACCTCCGAATGCTCGAGCGCAAGTGTCGGACATGATCCCCTCCTCATAAGATCGCGTCGAATGCGCTGCGCAGGGTTTCGTGCCGGAACACAAAGCCGTTGCTCAGCGCCTTGTTCGGCAGCACGCGCTGACCGCCGAGCAGGAGCTCGTCGGCAAAATCGCCGCCGACCGCGCGCAGCAGCGCGGCGGGAACGCGGAAGATCGCGGGCCGGTGCAGGCGGCGGCCGAGCTCTTCGGTGAACTTGGTGTTGGTCACCGGGATCGGCGCGGTCGCGTTGATCGGGCCGGACAGTTCGGGCTTGGCGATCACATGCGCGATCAGCCGCACCAGATCGTCGCGCTCGATCCACGACATCCACTGCTTGCCGGAGCCGAGCGGCCCGCCGAGCCCGAATTCGAACAGCGTCAGCATCCGCGTGATGAAGCCGCCATCGGTGCCGATCACGAGGCCGATCCGCAAGTAAGCCACGCGCACGCCGTGATCGGCGGCCGGCCGCGCCGCGTTCTCCCAGGCCTCGCACAGCTCGTGGCTGAAGCAGGCGTGGGATTTTGCCGACTCGGTCAGCACCTGGTCCTGCCAGAGCCCGTACCAGCCGATCGCAGAGCCGTTCACCAGCACCGACGGCTTGCGCTCGAGCCGAGCGATCAGCCTGACAACATCGGCGGTCATGTCGATGCGCGAGGCCAGAATCTTGCGGCGCTTGGCTTCGGTCCACAGGCCGTCACCGATCGGCTCGCCTGCGAGGTTGACGATCGCGTCGATCCGCGTCTCCGCAGGCAGCTGCTCGAGGCTGGTGATCAGCGTGATCGGCGGCGGCAGCATGTCGGCCTTGGCCGGGTTGCGGATCAGCGCAATCACCTGATGGCCCGATGCGGTGAGGCTTGCGACCAGACGGCTGCCGATGAAGCCGGTCGCGCCGGTGACCAGCACGGTCTGCCGCCCTTGCAATTTCTCGACCAGGCTCGCCGCAGGCACCGAGGTCATCCGTCCGAGGCGCCGCGCCGCCGCGAAATCCCTGATGCCGCACAGCGCGGCGCCGACCGCCGAGGCGGCCGCAACGATGCTGAGCCATTCGGTATAGGCCAGCACGATGCCGGTCGGCTGCATCGCCCAGCCGATCAGCAACGGCAGCAGCAGCACGAGGATGGCGCCATAGTTGAGCGCGAGCAGCGTGTGGTTGATCCGCTCGCTCGGCGGCAGCTTGCGGCTCAGATCCTCCTCGACGAAGTCCATCAAGGTGATCACGACCTCGACGACCAGCACCGCGATGACCGCCATTGCGAAGATGCCGTGCACCTCGAGCCAGCCGAGCACCAGGAACAGCAGTGCATAGAGCATGTTGCGCACGCCGTGCAGCTTGAGTTCGTAACGCTGCGAGGGACGCCAGGCCAGCCGCTCGGTGAACTCGTGATGATAGAAGGTGTCGAACACGCCCATCACGATCTGTATCGCGATCAACGTCCAAAGCAGCGGCGTCATGACGAGGCCTCCCTGAACACGGCCGACTGCCGCAGCAGCCGGCCAAAACGCGGGTGGATGATCTCGAGGGTGAAGCGGAAGTCGCCACCGCCGAGATCGGAATGGGTCACGGTGAGGTCGCCGGGGGTCAGCCATTCCGGCAGCCGCAGCCGAAATGGGCCGAGCTGCAGTGAGTAGAACACGCTGTGAAACGCCAGCGCCTCGTGCTCGACCGCGATGCGCAGCGCCATGCTGACGCCGCAGCCGACGTATTCCTCCAGGCCGGTCGGGCCGGCGAAGCGTTTTGCGGAGTGAATGACCTGCGGAAAGCCGTCGCGGCGCGCGCAGATCCGGCTCCAGATCTGGCCGCCGCTGGCGGCGTCCTCGGTGACCGTGACGACCATCGGCACCTGTGTCTCGCTGCCGGTCGGCAGCGGTCCGCCGATCAACCGCGCCGCCTGCGCCAGCCACCAGCCGGCCCGGCTGAAGCTGGCCTCATCGACCTCGCCGACATAGACGACGGTGTTGCCGTCCTCGAAGCGTTTTGAAAATCGCCGCCAGATCGCGACCGGCAGGCGGCCCCAATCCTCGTCCGACAGCAGTGCACGGAAGCGACGGTCGTCGAGTAGTTTGGTATCCGAGACCGGCGATGTCCTTAAGGTGGAAATCCTTGCTGACGCCATCGCACACTCCCGTTACCGCCGCCCCTATTTGGCTTTGCCTGTCGGCAGGAAACTCACGATCTTCTCGCCGAGCTTGATCAGCGCGACCAGGCGCGGCCGCGGCACCTTCAACATCTGCTCGTACCAGCGGTCGACCAGCTCGGTGAACGCCAGCATCTCCTTCAGCCGCTTGCTGGCGACCGGGCTGATCGCCGGATCGTCGGCGGCGTCGGACACGCAGGCGCGCAGCGCGGCGACGGCCGGGTCGATCTCGCGCTCCTTGCGGCCGGCGGCGATCCTGGCCGCGACCTCCCAGATGTCGGTCTCGGCCTCGAAGTGGTCGCGGCGGTCGCCGAGGATCGGCACCCGGCGGATCAATCCCCAGGCCAGCAATTCCTTGATCGAGTTGGAAACATTGGAGCGCGCCATGCCGAGCGTGTCGGCGATGTCCTCCGCGGTCATCGGCGCTTCCGCCAGATAGAGCAGCCCGTGGATCTGGCTGACCGAGCGGTTGACGCCCCATTCGTCGCCCATGTCGCCCCAATGCAGGACGAAGCGCTCGACGACGGCAGGGAGTTTCTTCTTGGCGGTTGTTTCTGTCATGACAGAAATATCTGATAGTTCGGAGCGGAAGTCAAGAGCCCCGCCCGGCCGCGAAAGACTGTCCGGCCTCACGATCTCTGTGATCTGCGTGTGATGACAATTCAGCGCGAGTGACGCGGTTTTTCTTTGTGGCGGTCGCGGCGTTCGTTCAAGCTGGCGGCGGGTTGGACAGATGGATGTCGTCGGCCTGGTCGGCGGCCGCGCGGAGGAGATCGAGCCATGGCAGCGTCTGACAAGGAGTTCGTCGGCTCCATTCCGGAACTCTACGACTGGCTGCTCGTGCCGATGATCTTCGAACCCTACGCGCGCGATCTCGCGCAGCGCGTCAGGGCGTGCCGGCCGCGCGACCTGCTCGAGACCGCCGCCGGGACCGGTGCGGTGACGCGCGCGCTGTCGTCGGCGCTCGGCCGCGATGTCAGGATCGTGGCAACCGATCTGAACGAGCCGATGATTGCGCGCGCGAAATCCAATATGCCGGACCGGCCCGACATCACCTGGCAACAGGCCGACGCACTTGCCCTGCCGTTCGAGGATGCAAGCTTCGATGTTGTCGCCTGCCAGTTTGGCGCGATGTTCTTTCCCGACCGGGTCAAGGGCTATGCCGAAGCCCGCCGCGTGCTGCGGGGCGGCGGACGCTTGCTGTTCAATGTCTGGGACCGGATCGCGGACAATGAGTTTGCCGACGTCGTGATCCAGGCGCTGCAGACGTTATTCCCGGACAACCCTCCGCAATTCCTGGCACGCACGCCGCATGGCTACCACGATGCCGCGCGCATCCGCGCCGACCTGGCTGCCGCGGGATTCAAGGACATCGCGATCGAGACGATCGCCCATCGAAGCCCCGCGGCGTCGCCCCAGGATGTGGCTGTCGCCTACTGCCAGGGCACGCCGATGCGCGGCGAGATCGAGAGCCACGGCGCAGCCGCGCTCGAGGCCGCGACGAAAAGCGCCGCGGAGGCGCTGGCGCGTCGTTTCGGCACGGGTGCAATCGACGGCAAGATCCAGGCGCTGGTGATTTCGGCCGCCGGGTGAAGCGGCGCCTTGCAGTGCGACCTACAGCGTCGGCAGCACCGAGAACCGCTCCCCTGCCCGGCGCAGGTTGAGAAGATCGGAACTGCCCGGTGCGGCCTGCACGGCACCGACCCGCGCCGACACCGGCCCGCGATCGCATGCCGCGATCATCCCGGATACGACGTCCTCGGGGCCGCAAAACACCGCCTCGACGCTGCCGTCGCGGCGGTTGCGCACCCAGCCCTCAAGGCCCCGCGAGACCGCCTCGTCCTCGACCCATGCCCGGTAACCGACGCCCTGGACGCGGCCGCTGATCGTGACGTGGCGGATCACGCCGCTCATGTCTTGAGGCCCAGAAACTCGCCGCTGCGCGCTTTCATCTCCGACTCGCGCATCGCGCGGCTGGTCAGTTCGGCCGAAGCAATGCCCTTCAGGTGCTTCGGCGAGGTGCCTTCGCGCAGCGCCTTCAGCGTTTCGTAGACGGCTTGCGTCGCGGCGGCAAACGGCGCGTGGCCCTGCAGCGCGATCCTGACGCGCTGGCTGGCGAGATAGCCGGGCGCGGTCATCTCCTCCGGAGTGCCGCCGACCACGATCGGCAATGTCGTTGCTGCCGACAGCGCCTCCAGCTCGCTGCGCGACTTGATGCCGGTCAGGAACAGTCCATCGACGCCGACCGCCTCATAAGCTCTGGCGCGCGCGATTGCATCGTCGAGGCTGGCGATCGAGACGGCGCCGGTGCGGCCGAGGATGACCAGCGACGCATCGCTGCGGCCGTCGAGCGCGGCCTTCATCTTGCCGACGCCCTCCTCCAGCGAGATCAGCTGCGGCTTGGCCTGGCCGAACGCCTGCGGCAGCAAGGTGTCCTCGATGGTGAGGCCCGCGGCGCCGGCGGCCTCCAGCTCCTGCACGGTGCGGCGGACGTTGAGCGCATTGCCGTAGCCATGGTCGGCATCGACCACGAAGGGCAATGTCGAGGCGCGCGACATCCGGCGCACCTGCTCGGCCAGCTCGGTCAGCGTGATCAGCGCGACATCAGGGTCGCCGAGCACCGCAAGCGAGGCCACCGAGCCGCCGAACATGCCGAGCTCAAAGCCGAGGTCTTCTGCGATCCGGATCGAGGTCGCATCATAGACCGAGCCCGGGCGGATGCAGGTCGATCCGGACAGGATCGAGCGCAGTGCTTCGCGGCGTTTGCGGAAGGCCATGGGTGTTCCTCTCCATTCACGTCATTGCGAGGCGCGTTAGCGACGAAGCAATCCATCTGTCGCTATGAGGTAAGATGGATTGCTTCGCTTCGCTCGCAATGACGAAAGGGGCGTCTTTTACGCGAACTCCAGAATCAGCGCATCGACGGCGAGCGTGGCGCCGGCGGCGGCATGGATCTTCTTCACCGTGCCGTCGCGCTCGGCGCGCAGCACGTTCTGCATCTTCATCGCCTCGACCACGGCCAGCGTCTCGCCGGCCTTGACCTCCTGGCCCTCGGTCACCGCGATCGACACCACAAGGCCCGGCATCGGACACAGCAGCTTCTTGCCGGTGTCGGCCGCCGAGTTCACCGGCATCAAGCGCGCCGAGGTCGCCTCGGTCTCGGTGAAGACGTAGACCGGCACCTCAAAGCCCTGATGCGCGAGGCGGAAGCCGTTGTTGATCGCGCGCACCTGCAGCGCGACAAAATTGCCGTCGATGGTGCCCTGCCAGACCGGCTCGCCCGGCACCCAGCTCGACACCAGATTGTGCGGATTGCCCGGTAGGCTGTCGCTGCCGATAAAGCGCACCGCGATCGCGTCAGCCTCGCGCGCGACGTCGAGCGCGATCTCGGCGCGATCGAGCCACACCGCGCGGCGGCGCTCGCGCTGCACGACGCGACCGCCCATCTGGCCGGAAATCTGCCGCTTGCGCTCGCCGAGCACGTGGTCGATGGCGGCGCCGACCGCGGCAAGCCGCCGTGCGATCTCGCCTTCCGGCGGCCGTGCCGAAAAGCCCTTTGGAAATTCCTCGGCGATGAAGCCGGTCGAGAGCCGGCCCTCGCGCCAGCGCGGATGGTTCATCAGCGCCGACAGGAACGGAATGTTGTGCCTGATGCCGTCGACATAGAACGCATCGAGCGCGGTCGCCTGCGCCTCGATCGCGGCGGCGCGCGACGGCGCATGGGTAACGAGCTTTGCGATCATCGGGTCGTAATGGATCGAGATCTCGCCGCCCTCCTGCACGCCGGTGTCGTTGCGGATGGTGACGCCGTCATGACTGGCTTCCGCCGGTGGACGGTACTTCACCAGGCGTCCGATCGACGGCAGGAAGTTGCGGAACGGATCCTCGGCATAGACGCGCGATTCCACCGCCCAGCCGGTCAGCGTGACGTCCTTCTGCGCGATCGCAAGCTTCTCGCCGGCGGCGACGCGGATCATCTGCTCGACGAGATCGATGCCGGTGATCAATTCGGTGACGGGATGCTCGACCTGCAGACGGGTGTTCATCTCCAGGAAGTAGAAGCTCTTGTCCTGGCCGGCGACGAACTCCACGGTGCCCGCCGAATCGTAGTTCACCGCCTTGGCCAGCGCGACCGCCTGCTCGCCCATCTTGCGGCGGGTGGTCTCATCCAGCAGCGGCGACGGCGCCTCCTCGATGACCTTCTGGTTGCGGCGCTGGATCGAGCATTCGCGCTCGCCGAGATAGATCACGTTGCCGTGCTTGTCGCCGAGCACCTGGATCTCGATGTGCCGGGGGTCGACGATGAACTTTTCGACGAAGACGCGGTCGTCGCCGAACGAGGATTTGGCTTCAGCCTTGGCAAGGTTGAAGCCTTCGGCGACCTCGGCCTTCGAATGCGCGATGCGCATGCCCTTGCCGCCGCCGCCGGCGGAGGCCTTGATCATCACGGGATAGCCGATCTCGTCGGCGATCTGCACCGCGTGCTTGTCGTCCTCGATGACGCCGAGATGGCCGGGCACGGTCGAGACCTTGGCCTTGGCGGCGGCCTTCTTGGATTCGATCTTGTCGCCCATCGCGGCGATCGCGCCCGGGTTGGGGCCGATGAACACGATGCCGGCCGCCTCCAGCGCGCGCGGAAACGCCTCGCGCTCGGACAGGAAGCCGTAGCCGGGATGTACCGCCTGTGCGCCGGTCTTGCGGCAGGCCTCGACGATCTTGTCGATCAGCAGGTAGCTCTCGGCCGCGGCGGGCGGGCCGATCAGCACGGCCTCATCGGCCATCTCGACATGCAGCGCGTCGCGGTCGGCCTCGGAATAGACGGCGACCGTCTCAATCCCCATACGGCGCGCAGTCTTGATGACCCGGCAGGCGATCTCGCCGCGGTTGGCGATCAGGATTCGTTTGAACATGCTCTCTTGCTTGGGCTTTTTTCGGACTTTGGGCAGGATCCTCCCCGCGCAATCTGGCACGGGCGATTGGGCGTCACCACTCCGTGGTACAGCAAATTGTCCCGTAGGCAAGTGCAGCCCTGCCGGCCGCTTCGGCAGCCCGCGCGGTATTTCAGCCCGAATAGCTCTGGAAGCGGCCGCGCGCATAGGCGTGCGAGACCGCCTTCATCAGCTCGCTGACCTCGTTCTCCAGAAATTCATTGGCGACGATCAGCGCGCGGATCGCCGCCCGCATGTCCCCGCCGCAGGCGGAAATCGCCTGATCGACGGCCGCTTCCAGCCCGTTATCGTCGTCAGTTTCGGGCAGTGCGGCAGGCATGGGGAAATATCCGGATCAAGAGAGCGGGCTTATGTTCCTATTTTGTTCTCATCAAGTCAATGTACCGTTTGGGTTGAGTTTGCCCATCTCCAACGCGCCGGATGATCCATCGCTATCGGCCGGTCCGGCCATGGCTCTTGGTTTGACCGTGCCCGACTGTGCTAGACAGTCCGTGACATCAGCCAGGCCCCCGACGTGAAAAAATGCGGTTTCGTGCTTCCCTTCTGACGACGCTTCTCCTGACATGCCTGACTGCGCCTCCCGGCCTCGCCGCGTCAGCGGTGATCAAGGACGCTGGCACCGTCCAGCTTGGCAACACCACCTACCGGCTCGACGGCATCGACGCACCGCCGCTCGACCAGCTCTGCACCGACGAGCACGCCGACGTCTGGAGCTGCGGTATCGAAGCACGGGACCAACTGACAAAACTGATCGGCGGCAAGCCGGTGCGCTGCGACGACATCGGCGCCGATCCGAGCTCCAAGAAGCGGCGGCTCGGCGTCTGCAAGATCGAGGGCGACCCGACCAGCCTGAGCCAGCTGCTGATCCAGAAGGGTTACGCGCTGAACCTCGAGGCATCGGCGACCGGCCGCTTCAAGCCGGATGAAGGCGCCGCGCGGGACAACCGCGCCGGGCTGTGGAAGGGCTGCTTCGTCGCGCCGCACGATTTCCGCCTCGGCAAGAAGGACGGCGCCCTGCTCGGCAACTCCTGCCCCGCCGACCGCGACACCCAGATACGCGCCGCGCTCTTCCCCGACAGCCTGCCGATGCCCGCAAGCTGCAACATCAAGGGCAAATACGCCGTGCGCGCCCGCGTCACCGGCAATATCGGCATCTATCACCTGCAGGCCTGCCGCAGTTACCCCGGCTTAACCAATCCGGACCGCTGGTTCTGCTCCGAGGAGGATGCGCAGGCGGCCGGGTTCCGCAGGGCCTATAATTGCCGCCCACCCGCCAAGGGCAAGTAACCACAGCAAAATCACCGCTGGCAAAGCCGCCTCGTCCTGTGTTTGACTGAACGCAGAGGTTGCCTGCGCGTATGACCCCGTCCGATCCCGCTGATGTGCTCCCCGAAACTGCGGCAGCCGAACGGCTGCGGCAGCATCTTGAGGAGCTGGCGCGCGAGCGCGACCGCGCCCATCGCGAGCTGCAGGAGCGCGAGGCCGAGCTGGCGCGGATCCAGCGCATCGCGCGGGTCGGCGGGCTCGAGATCGACTTCCGCGACGGTGTGCGCAACATCCGCTCCCCCGAATATCTGCTGGTGCACGGGCTGTCGGACGCACACGTCAACGAGGCCTATGAGGACTGGATTTCGCGGGTTCATCCCGAGGACCGCGAGCGCACCATCGAGCATCTGTTCAGCGTGCTGAAGAGCGGCGGCGAGGATTACACCGACGAATACCGGATCATCCGCCCGAGCGACGGCGAGAGCCGCTGGATCCGCGTCGTCGCCAAGATCGAGCGCGACCGCAACGGCCGTGCGCTGCGCCTGGTCGGCGCCGATCTCGACGTCACCGACCAGATGCTGGCGCAGGAGACGCTGCGCGAGAGCGAGGAGCGCTTCCGCCTGATCGCCGACAGCGCGCCGGTCCCGGTCTGGGTGACCAAGCTCGACCGCACCCGCTCGTTCGCCAACCAGGCCTATCTCGACTTCCTCGGCCTGCCGTTCGAGGAAGCGATCGTGTTCGACTGGCGCAAGGCGCTGCATCCGGACGACCTGCCGCGCATCCTGCAGGAGCAGATCACCGGCGAGCTCTCGCTAAAACCGTTCGTGCTCGAGGCGCGCTACCGCAACGCCGCCGGCGACTGGCGCTGGCTACGCTCGGAATCGCAGCCGCGCTGGGATGCGAACGGCAAGCACATCGGCTTCATCGGCGTCGCCCACGACATCACCTCGGCCAAGGAGGCCGAGATCGAGCTGCGCAAGCTCAACGAATCGCTGGAGCGGCGGATTCTGGAGCGTACGGCACAGCTCGAATCGCGCGAAGCGCAGACGCGCGCGATCCTGGAAACCAGCCATCAGTATCAGATGCTGCTCAACCCGGATGGCAATTTGCTCTACGCCAACGAGACGGCGCTGGCCGGCATCCGCGCCGAAGCGAGTGACGTCGTCGGCAGGCCGTTCTGGGACACGCCATGGTTCGCCGCGACCGAGGGCGTGCCGCGCACGATCCAGAATGCCTTTGCGACCGTGATGCGTGGCGAGGAGGTCAAGCTCGAGATGCAGCTGCGCCTGCCGATGGGCGAGCGCTATTTCGATTTCGCGATGCGGCCGCTGCTCGACCAGCACGGCAGCATCGTCGGCGCCGTGCCGGAGGCCGTCGACATCACCGAGCGCCGCCGCGGCGAGGAAGCGCTGCGGCAGTCGCAGAAGATGGAGGCGGTCGGCCAGCTCACCGGCGGCGTCGCGCACGACTTCAACAATTTGCTGACCATCATCCGCTCCGCGACCGACTTCCTGCGTCGCCGCGATCTCCCCGACGAGCGTCGCCGCCGCTACATCGATGCGATCGCCGACACCGTCGAGCGGGCCTCCAAGCTGACCGCGCAGCTCCTGGCATTCGCACGCCGGCAACCGCTCAATCCCGAAGTGTTCAACGTCGGCGCCCAGGTCGACAGCGTGGTGCAGCTGATCCGCCCGCTGGTCGGCGTGCGGATTCAGATCGAGGTGCGGATCGATAATCCCGACTGCTTTGCGGTCGCCGACGTCGGCCAGTTCGAGACCGCGCTGATCAATCTTGCGGTCAACGGCCGCGATGCCATGGATGGCGAGGGCCAGCTGACGATCGCCGTCAGGAAGGTGCAGACCATCCCTGCCCTGCGCGCCCAGGCCTCGCGCAGCGGCGACTTCGTCGCGGTCTCGATCCGGGATACCGGCACCGGCATCTCGCCGGAAAATCTCGACGCGATCTTCGAGCCGTTCTTCACGACCAAGGAGGTCGGCAAGGGAACCGGTCTCGGCCTGAGCCAGGCCTTCGGCTTCGTCAAGCAGTCCGACGGCGACATCGAAGTCACCAGCAAACCCGGACACGGCGCCACCTTTACGATCTATCTGCCGCAGGCGATGCGCCCGGCCGACGCCAAGATCGCAGCAATCGCCGGCAGCGAGCAGGCCTCGATCGGGCGCGGCTATCGCGTCCTCGTCGTCGAGGACAATGACGATGTCGGCCAATTCTCCACCGAGCTGCTCGAGGACCTCGGCTACTCGGTCAAGCGCGCCGCCAATGCCAATGCGGCGCTGGCGATCCTCTCGGAGGACGAGTTCGCTGCCGACCTCGTGTTCTCCGACGTGATCATGCCCGGCATGAACGGCGTCGAGCTCGCCGGCGTCATCCGCGACCGTTTCCCCGGCCTGCCGGTGGTGCTGACCAGCGGCTACAGCAACGTGCTTGCCGAGAACGCCCACAGCGGCTTCGAGCTGATCCAGAAACCCTATTCGGTCGAGGCGCTGTCGCGCACGCTGCGCAAGGCGATCGCCGAGCAGCGCGCTTCCAGACCTTGAACGCCGCGCGCCGGCTGCGCCGCTACTGAATCACGACATGCGCGACGCCGTGCTGCAGGATGCCGAGCGCCCGCGCCGCCGTGGTCGACACGTCGATGATGCGTCCGCGGATGAACGGGCCGCGGTCATTGACGCGGCAGCGGATCGATCGCCCGCGATAGGAGACGGTGAGCATGGTTCCGAATGCCCTGTGGCGATGCGCGCAGGTCATCTCGCCGTTCCTGCCGATGCCACGATAATAGGACGCAAGGCCGCTCTCCGCGTTTGCCGCACAAGAGGCAAACAGGAGTATGGCCGCCGACGTTGCTGCGGTCTTCATGGATTGCCTGCCGGGTCGAGCCCCGCGAGGGAACGCGGTTCCGCGGTTCCGGTTCCGCGTTCGGCCCCGGCAGATCGAAATTTGTAGCTCGCTCCCCCTACCCAGCGGGGCGCGCCGCCAAATGCCGAAAAACAACCCCATGCAAAGTAGCCGGTGACGGCCGGCGCTCGACCGGGCCAGCGTTCGACCAGGCGCTTGACACGTCGGGCAACTCACCGTTATTCTTCCAATATTCCGAAATCATGGAGGCGCCCGCGGCTGCGCGGGACGAGCCTGGGCATGATGAGTTATGCGACCCGGCCGGTAGCCATATGCAATAGCCCTGCCGGACGACGCCTACTTCGCGGCGAGATCGATCAAGGCGATGCCGAGATCGGGCCGTTTGGTGCGACGTAGCCTGGTCGGCACTTCCGTGAGCACCACCTCCAGGGTCGGCCGCACGTGACCTGCAAGCAGGTGACCGCCGCGCGTCGACCCGTCGGACAATCCGAGCACGATATGAATGTGAAGGCTGGCCTTGCCGTCGTCGCCGGTGGCGACGTCGCCGACGGCGCTCAGCACCTCGCACTGCTCATTGACCTCGATCTTGCGGTAGGTCTTTGACGCGAAATCGAACCAGCCGACGGTCGCCCGCGCGAACGCCCCGATCGCGGTCAGCGACGCCGCCGACAGCTTTTCATCGTTGGCGAATTTCGTCAGCGCGGCAAACGCCTCCTCGCCGCTGTCGAGCACGACGACATGGACCTGCGCGCCGGGCGCATCGGATACCAGCCTGCTTTTCATGGACCGCCTCGATTCTGAAAGCCAGTGTTAGGCTCTCAATCTGAGGCGGCGTGGATTGTTCCTGATCGACTCGACTCGCTCCGAACGACGGCTTGTTCAGGCGGCTTCGACGCTGTCGGTCGCAAGCAAGGTCCGGACATCCCGCGCGGGAACCGGCCTGCTGAACAGATAGCCCTGCATCTGGGTGCAGCCGAGCATCTGCACGGTGTCGCGCTGCTGGTCGGTCTCGACGCCTTCGGCGGTCGTGATCATGTTGCGGTCGGCGGCGATCGAGACCACCGCGCGGATGATCGAGGCCGAGCCGGAGTTGCGGGTCACTTCCTTGACGAAGCTCCGGTCGATCTTGATCTTGTCGAACGGGAAGCGCTGCAGATATTGCAACGACGAGTAGCCGGTTCCGAAATCGTCGAGCGCGATGTGGACGCCGAGCGCGCGAAGCTGGCCGAGCGTGACCAGCGCCGCATCGTCATCGGCGATCAGCACCGCCTCGGTGATCTCGAGCTCGAGCCGGCGCGGGTCGAGCCCGCTCTCGGCGAGCGCGCTCGCGACCTTCAGCGACAGCGTCTCCGACTTGAACTGCACCGGCGAAACGTTGACCGCAACCCGCACATGCGCCGGCCACGCCGCCGCCTCGATGCACGCGGTGCGCAGCACCCACTGTCCGATGTCCTCGATCAGGCCGGTTTCCTCGGCAACCGGCACGAACTCCGCCGGCGAGATCATGCCGCGCACCGGATGGCGCCAGCGCAGCAGCGCTTCGCAGCCGGTCACCTCGTCGCTGCGCAGATCGACCAGCGGCTGGTAGTGCAGCTCGAAGCCGCCCTCGGCCAGCGCGGTGCGCAGATCGGCCTCCAGCTCGCGGCGCAGATTGGCCTGGGCTTCCATCGCCGGATCGAAGAAGCGATAGGTCCGGCGGCCGGCGGCCTTCGCCGCGTACATCGCAAGGTCGGCGCATTTGAGCAGGCCGAACAGGTCAGCGCCGTGGCGCGGCGCGATCGCGATCCCGATGCTGGCATCGCCCGACAGCCGATGGCCGTGGCAGTCGAACGCCGCGCGCAGCGACTGATAGATCCGCGCGACCAGTCCATTGACGTCGTCATCCGAGGCGATGTCGTGCTGCACGATCGCGAACTCGTCGCCGCCGAGGCGCGCGATGAAGTCGTTCGGCCCGACCGACCGGCGCAGCTTCTCGGCCACGCTGCGCAGGAATTCGTCGCCGACCAGATGGCCGAGCGTGTCATTGATGCGCTTGAACTCGTCGATATCGATGTAGAGGATCGCGAATTCGCGTGCGGCGGGCTCGAGCAGCAGCCCTTCCGCATGGCGCTGGAACAGCATCCGGTTCGGCAGATTGGTCAGCGCATCGTAATGCGCGAGATACTCGATCTTGGCCTGGGCGCGCCGGCCTTCGGTGACGTCCTCGAGCGTGGTGGCCCAGCCGCCGTCGGGCGAACGCTTGTAGATCAGGCGGATGTTGCGGCCGTCGGGCGTCGCGATCACCAAGTCCTGGACCTCGGCATTGTCAGGACTGGTGAAACGGGCGCAGTAGTCGTCGACGTCGCCGACAAAGGTGCCGGTCGCCTGTCGGTGCAGGACCAACTCGCGCAGGTGGCAACCGGGCCTTGCGATCTCCGGCGAGATACCGAACATCTCGATATATTGCTGATTGCAGATCACCAGCCGCCCCGAGGCGTCGAACAGCAGCAGGCCCTGCGTCATGGTGTTGATGGCGGTGTCGAGATGCTGGCTCTTCTCGGACAGCCGGCGCCGCGCCGCCTCGTGCTGGCGCTGCAGCTGGCGCACGATCAGGAAGATCGTGACGACGACGATCAGCACCGCGAGCACCGCGGCGCAGAACTGCAGCTTGGTCTGGGCGCGCCAGTCCTCCAGCGCGGTGGACGTCCGGGTCGTCGCCAGGATCAGGATCGGAAAATGCGACAGCGACCGGACCGCCCCGACATTCTCCTCGCCCGACGTGCCGGCGAAGCGGCCCGACGTGTTGCCGCCGAGGCTCAGGACCTTGCGGAACAGCGGCTGATTGATGATGTTGCGGCCGACCACGCTGGTATCCTGCGGATAGCGCGCGATAATGGTGCCGTCGCGGTGAATCATCGAGATCACGGTGTCGCCGTGCAGCGCCAGCGACGCCACGAAATCCTCGAAATGACTGGGCTCGACGCCGCGGCTGGCGAAGCCGATGATCTCGCCGTTACGGCCGGTGATCCTGCGGGCGAAGATCGTGGTCCAGTTGCCGGTCACCTTGCTCATCGCCGGCTCGACGATGACCGGCGACGTCGGCCTGCCCGAGGTGAATTCCTGATAGTAGCGCCGGTCGGCGATATTGATGTCGGGCACCGGCCACATCTCGGACGAGTTGATCAGCCAGCCCTTGGCGTTGAAGACGTTGAGCCCGCCGACATGCGGCAGGGCCGCAAGGCGGGTGCGCAGCATCTCGTGCGCGCTGAGCAGCGACATCGTCTTTTCGAACTGATCGGCGGTGTCGACCTGACCGGCCTGCAGGTAACTCACGATATCGTCGTGGACGTGCTGGAGATCGCTGAGCTGCTGGTCAAAATGCCGCGACAGCAACAGCGCGGTGTTGTTGAGCTCGCGCTCGGACATCTCCAGCGCGCGCTCGCGAAACTGCAATGCAAGGTAGCCGGTGCCGAGCGTGATGGCGAGCACCAGCAGCGCGGCGCTCAGCACGAGCCACTGGATGGCGCCCATCCGCGTGGGGCGCAGCAAACCCTTGATCGACAGCCACCGGTTTTCCGGCGTCACGCTGCACGTTGAACCAACTGACATTTTTCTGCCCCTGCGGGTGCCCTTGTACGGGAACACAACCCAAGGGGTCGTTAGGAAAATCAGTTATCGGGCAGTTAAGACGATTGCGGCCGGCGCGGCAATGCTCGGTCAGGAGGCCGCCGCTTGCGTCGCGGGTGCTGCGCCGGCCTCTCTCAGGCTGCACTCGATCAGCGCGCCGTCGATGGTGAATTTCGAGAATGGCGACAGCGGCGTAGCGGCCTGGAGCGGCGCGAAGAATTGCGAGTCGCCGGGGCTCTTCAGGAAGAAGCGGATGTGGTTCGCCGACAGCGCATCCCGCGAGAGCCAGATGATCCCGGAAAACAACGCCACAAGGATCTGCGCGTATTCGCTGGTATCGGCAAGGCCGAGATCATAGATCGGCGACACGTTGACGAACCGCACGTTCAAGGCCGGCGTTGGATATTTGCTCATCAACAGGCGCCTGACCTGGCAGACCGCGTGGACGCGCTCACCATCAGCCAGATAGTACAGACCCTGATTGTCGCCTTCCCTGGCGGTCAGCGCATCGAACGCCGCGATGCCGCCGAAGCTGGCGAAATCCTCGCCGACGCCTTCAGCGTCCTTCTTCCATCGTGCCTTGATGTTTCTCCAGGACCGTTCGGGGTCCTTGATTGGCAGAAGCCGCATGGTTAACCGGAGGTTCGCGCGGGGCAGGATCACGACGACATTATGTCGGAGGCATTAAGCCTTTGCTTACGGCGGTAGCCGGGTGCGTTGTTTGTGTGGGCACAGTCGGAGCGATTGAAGAGCCAGATTCCGGCGAGCATGTTCAAACGTAACGACGATGAGGATTCGGAGGGACTGGGCCACGCGATGGACGCACTGACGCTGTTCGGATTGTTCGCGGTGACGCTGATGCTGGTCTGCTATGCGGCCGAAGATCGCAGCCCGTGGTTCATCCTGGTGTTCGCCGTCGCCTGCGCGCTCGGCTCGGCCTACGGGTTCCTGCAGGGCGCCTGGCCGTTCGGCCTCGTCGAGGCGGTCTGGGCTGTGGTCGCCGCGCGCAGATTGTGGCTGCGCCGCGCTGCCGAGCCCGCGTAACGTTATAGTATTCGCGGCGAATCTGTCGCGGGCGCGAGCTTGAACGGGTGCGGATGCGGCGCTAACTAGGGCGCATGGAGACGTCATCAGCCACGATTCGATCTTCCCTGCGCGGGACGCGCCGCTGGCGCAGCCTGCTCGCGGGATTGATTTCGTTTGCGCTGGTGCTGTCCTTCTTCCACGGCTGGACCTTCGACGGCGATGACGATGCGGCTCCTGCCATCGCCATCGCGCAATCGATCAACGACACCGGCGGCAAGGCCCCGGCGCATCCGGCCGCGCTCCACGGCGATCATTGCCTGACGCACGTTGCCTCCGTCGCGCCGCTCGAGGCCGCATTCCCCGTCGCGTATTCGCTGCACGCCTATGGCGACGCCAGCATGTACCTGCCGGGCTCGGCCGACCGCCTCTCTCCGTTCAAACCACCACGCGCCTGATCCGGTCGGCATGACCGGCCGCGTCTCGCTGCCCTCGGGCCGCGAGCCGGATTCCGCACAGATCGATCTTGCGACAGCGCGAGCCCTTAGGCCTGCGCTGCGGAGAGGCGCAGATGAAACGGATTGTTCTATTTTTCGCCGGTGTCGCCGCCGGCATCGGATTGGTTGTTCTGGCGGCCGGATCGATCGGCTGGCCGGTCACGCTGCCGGCTGCACGGCAGGACGCCGCGACCACCGGCTCGCAACCCAAGGCCAGGCACGAAGCGCCCGGACATATTGAGTTGGCCGACGACCAGGTGCGCGACGCCGGCATCACGCTTGCAAAGGCAAACGGCGGCATGCTGAAGCGGCATTTCCTCGCGCCGGGGTCGCTGATCCCCGACGCCGATCATATCGGCCGCGTCTCGGTGCGCGTGCAGGCGACGGTCACCGAACTGCGCAAGCGTCTCGGCGACAGTGTCGAGAAGGGCGAGATCGTCGCCGCGATCGAGAGCCGCGAGGTGGCCGATGCCAAAAGCGGCTATCTCGCCGCGCTCTTGACCAACGATTTGCAGCAGACGCTCTACGTCAGGCAGAAGACGCTGGTCGAAAGCCGCACCGTGTCGGAGAACGAGTTCCTGCGCACGCGCCTCTCCGCAAACGACGCCCAGATCAAGCTCGACGGCGCGCGGCAAAAACTGTTTGCGCTGGGGCTTTCCGAAAGCGAGATCGCCGACCTGCCGAACCAGCCGCCGGAAAGCCTGCGCACCCAGTTCCTGCGGGCGCCGATCTCGGGGCGGGTCTCGGAGCGGCGCGTCGATCTCGGCGGCCTGATCGGCCGCGAGGGCCAGGAGAGCGAGCTCTACGTCATCGTCAATCTCGACGACATCTGGGTCGACCTCGCGGTCTCGCCCGAGGACATCGGCGCGGTCCGCGAAGGCGTCTCGGTCAAGATCCGCGCCATCGGCACCGAGGATGAAGCCGGCGCGGACGTGATCTTCGTCAGCCCCCTGCTCGACCGCGAGACCCGCAACGCGCGCGTGATCGCGACCCTGCCCAACAAGGAGCACCGCTGGAAGCCCGGCACCTTCGTCACCGCTGAGGTGCCGCTCGCCGGCGCGCCATCGAAGGTGATCGTGTCGAAGAAGGCGCTGCAGACCATCAAGGGCACGCCGACGGTGTTCGTGCGCGACGCCGACGGCTTTGAGGCGAGGTCCGTGCGCACCGGCCGCGAGGACGACGACGATATCGAGATCGTGGCCGGCCTCGCCGCCGGCGAGACCATCGCCGTGCAAAACACTTTTACGCTGAAGGCCGAGCTCGAGAAGGACGAGGCGGAGCACAGCCATGATTGAGCGCATCATCGCTTTCGCGATCCAGCGCCGCTGGGTCGTCCTCACCCTCGGCGCCATCGTGATGCTGCTCGGCGGCGTCGCGCTGACAAAACTGCCGATCGACGCGGTGCCCGACATCACCAACAAGCAGGTGCAGATCAACACCACGGCGCCGGCGCTGTCGCCGGCGGAGATCGAGAAGCAGATCACCTTCCCGATCGAAACCGCGCTGGCGGGCGCGCCGGGGCTGGAGAGCACGCGGTCACTCTCCCGCAACGGCTTCTCGCAGATCACTGCCGTGTTCAGCGAAGGCACCGACATCTATTTTGCGCGTCAGCAGGTCGGCGAGCGGCTGACCGAGGTCCGCGCGCGCCTGCCGCAGGGCATCGAGCCGCGGATCGGCCCGACCTCGACCGGGCTCGGCGAAATCTACATGTGGACCGTCCACTTCTCGGGCCGGCCGGTGCAGGCCGATGGCGCGCCGGGCCTGCAGAGTGACGGCCGCTTCCTCACCGCCGATGGGCAGGTCCTGCACAGCGAGGTCGAGAAGGACGCCTATCTGCGCACGGTGCAGGACTGGATCATCAAGCCGCAGATCAAGATGGTGCCCGGCGTCGCCGGCGTCGATTCGATCGGTGGCTATCTGAAGCAGTATCAGGTGCATCCCGACGCGGCCAAGCTGATCGCGCTCGGCCTCACCTTCGCCGACGTCGCCAAGGCGATCGAAAGCAACAATGTCAGCCGCGGTGCCCGCTATATCGAGCGCAACGGCGAAGGCTTTGTGGTGCGGTCCGGCGGCCGCCTCGAGACCATGGATGAGCTCGGCGCCGTCGTCGTCACCACGCGCGGCGGCGTACCGGTGCGCATCCGCGACCTCGCAACCGTGTCGATCGGCGGCGAGACCCGCACCGGCAGCGCCAGCGAGAACGGCCGCGAGGTCGTGGTCGGCACCGCGCTGATGCTGATCGGCGCCAACAGCCGCACGGTGTCGTCGGCGGTCGACGCCAAGCTGCGCGCGATTGCGCCGTCCCTGCCGGCCGGCGTCGAGGTCACGACGGTGCTCGATCGCACCCAGCTGGTCGATGCGACCATCGGCACAGTGGCGCGCAACCTCTCTGAAGGCGCGCTGCTGGTGATCGCGGTGCTGTTCCTGCTGCTCGGCAATTTTCGCGCGGCATTGATCACGGCCCTGGTGATCCCGATCGCCATGCTGATGACGGCGATCGGGATGTGGCAGGGCCGGATCAGCGCCAACCTGATGAGCCTCGGCGCGCTGGATTTCGGCCTGATCGTCGACGGCGCCGTCATCATCACCGAGAACAGCCTGCGTCACCTCGCCGAGAGGCAGCAGGCGCTCGGCCGCGTCCTCGCCCGCGACGAACGGCTGGCCACAGTGCGCGCCTCCGCGGTCGAGATGGTGCAACCGAGCCTCTACGGCCAGGCCATCATCCTTTTGGTCTATGTGCCGCTGCTCACCTTCACCGGCGTCGAAGGCAAGATGTTCGAGCCGATGGCGCTGACCGTGATCCTCGCGCTCGCCGCGGCCTTCGTGCTGTCGCTGACGCTGGTTCCTGCGCTGATCGCAATCGCCATCACCGGCCGCGTGCAGGAGCAGGAGAACCGTCTCGTCGCCGCGCTGAAGCGTTGGTACAGCCCGTTGCTGCGGCGGTCCGTGGCAACACCCGTGCCGGTCATTGCCGTGGCGGTCGTGCTGTTCGCAACCGCCCTGTTCGGCTTCTCGCGCCTCGGCCAGGAGTTCATCCCTTCGCTCGACGAGAAGAACATCGCGATGCACGCGCTCAGAATTCCGAGCACGGCGCTGTCGCAGTCGCAGGCGATGCAGCTGTCGGTCGAGAAGACCGTCAGCCGTTTTCCGCAGGTGTCGTTCGTGTTCTCCAAGACCGGCACCGCGGAGGTGGCGAGCGATCCGATGCCGCCGAACGCCTCCGACACCTTCATCATCCTCAAGCCGCGCGAGCAGTGGCCGGATCCGTCGATGACCAAGGAGCGGCTGATCGAGGACATTGCGAAGGCGGTCCGGCGATTGCCCGGCAACGTCTATGAATTCACCCAGCCGATCCAGATGCGCTTCAACGAGCTGCTCGCCGGCGTGCGCGGCGACATCGCCGTCAAAGTGTTCGGCGACGAGTTCGAGCCGATGCAGAAGGCGGCGAACCAGATTGCGGCCGTGCTGCGCAGCGTGCGCGGCGCGACCGACGTCAAGGTCGAGCAGGCCGGCGGTCTGCCGGTGCTCGAGATCAAGGTCGACAAGGCGGCGATCGCCCGGCGCGGCCTCAGCGTCTCCGCGGTGCAGGACGTGATCGGCGCCGCGGTCGGCGGCCAGGACGCCGGCGTCGTCTATGAGGGCGACCGCAGCTTTGACATCGTGGTGCGGCTGCCGGAGAGCGTGCGCTCCGATCTGGAGGCGCTGAGCAATCTGCCGGTCGCGCTGCCGAAGGCGACGCCGAGCTCGCCGGTGCAGAGCCTGCCGCTGAATCGTGTGGCGCAGTTCTCCTTCACCGAGGGGCCGAACCAGATCAGCCGCGAGAACGGCAAGCGCCGCATCGTGGTGACCGCCAATGTCCGCGGCCGCGATCTCGGCTCGGTGGTCGAGGAAGCCCAGGCCAAGGTGGCGCAAGGCGTCAAGCTGCCGCCCGGCTACTGGATGACCTGGGGCGGCCAGTCCGAGAACCTCGCGGCGGCGCGCCAGCGCCTTGCGATCGTGGTGCCGGCCTGTTTTGCGATGATCTTCCTGTTGCTGCTGTCGGCGATGGGCTCGGCGCGCGACGCGCTTTTGGTGTTCAGCGCGGTGCCGCTGGCGCTCACCGGCGGCATTGCCGCGCTGTGGCTGCGCGGCATGCCGTTCTCGATCTCCGCCGCGGTCGGGTTCATCGCGCTGTCGGGCGTTGCGGTGCTGAACGGGCTCGTGATGCTGAGCTACGTTCGCCAGCTGCGCGAGCGCGGTGTGCCCATGCTAGGAGCGATCGAGCAAGGCGCCCTCACCCGCTTCCGCCCGGTGGTGATGACGGCGCTGGTCGCCTCGCTCGGCTTCGTGCCGATGGCGTTTGCCACCGGCACCGGCGCCGAGGTGCAGAAACCGCTCGCCACCGTCGTGATCGGCGGCCTGATCAGCGCGACGCTGCTGACGCTCGCCGTGCTGCCTGCGCTGTATGCGCGGTACGGCCATGCCGGCCGCGCCGCGCGCAATGAGAAAACGGCGATTCAGCCCGCCGAATGAGGGTTTTGCGCCGGTGCTTCGTTGGAAAAACTAAACTGTTGTCGCAGCGTGAGGACGCTGTAACAATTCTGTCATATGGCAAAACTAAACGAAGATCGGCGGCGATCTGCCGCGGGCTTGATCAGGGGGAATCAACAGATGCGTCGTGCCATTACATTGTTGTCCGCGAGCATGATCGCGCTTTCTGCGAGCGCCGCGTCGGCGCAAAATGCAAAACCCCGCAACCTCATCCTGTTCGTGCCGGACGGCCTGCGCGGCGGCATCGTGACGGCCGAGACGGCGCCGGCGATGGCCGAGATCCGCGACAAGGGCGTCAACTTCAAGAATTCGCATTCGCTGTTCCCGACCTTCACCATGGCGAACAGCTCGGCGCTGTCGACCGGCCATTACCTCGGCGACACCGGCACCTTCTCCAACACGATCTACACCGGCTACACTTCAGTGCCGGCCGGCGACACCGTGGTGCCGTTCATCGAGAACGACGCCGTGCTCGCGGACGTCGACGACCATTTCAACGGCGACTATCTCAACGAGGAGACGCTGCTGAAGATGGCCCGCGGCCAGGGCTTTAGCACCGCCGCCATCGGCAAGGTCGGTCCGACCTTGCTGTTCGACCACACCGATCGCGGCAAGAACACGATCGTGATCGACGATTCCACCGGCGGCAAGACCGGCGTGCCGCTCTCCGACGAGATGAAGGACGCCTTGACCAAGGCCGGCCTGCCGGTCGCCACCCCGAGCCGCGGCGACAACGCCAAGGCCGGCGATGCCAAGACCCCCGGCACCACCGTCGCCAACGTCAACCAGCAGGCCTACATGGCCGATGTCGCGACCAAGGTGGTGCTGCCGATGTTCAAGGCGCGCAACAAGCCGTTCGTGCTGGTGTTCTGGTCGCGCGATCCCGACGGCAGCCAGCACAACACTGGCGACAGCCTCAACGCTGTCACCCCCGGCATCAACGGCCCGACCTCGATGGCCGGCATCAAGAACGCCGACAACAATCTCGCCCAGCTCCGCAAGGCGCTCGGCGAGCTCGGACTCGCCGACAGCACCAACATCATCGTCTCCTCCGACCACGGTTTCTCGACGATCTCGAAGGAGAGCAAGACCAGCCCGTCGGCCAAGATCGCCTACGACGACACGCCGAAGGATTTCCTGCCCATGGGCTTCCTGGCGATCGATCTCGCCAAGGCGCTGAACCTGCCGCTCTACGACCCCAACGACAAGAACGCCAAGGTCGCCGACAACGCCCATCCCAAGGCCGGCAACGGTGTGCTCGGCCAGGACCCGGCCAAGCCCGATGTCGTGATCGCGACCAATGGCGGCTCGGACCTGATCTACCTGCCGAACAAGGACAAGAAGCTCACTGAGCGCATCGTCAAGGCGCTGCTCGAGCAGGACTATGTCAGCGGCCTCTTTGTCGACGACAAGCTCGGCAAGTTCGCCGGCACGCTGCCGATGTCGAACCTCAACCTGAAAGGCAAGGCGGTGACGCCGAACCCGTCGATCGTGGTCAACTTCCGCTCCTGGTCGAGCGGCTGCGAGATCCCGACCAACTGCTCGGTCCAAATCGCCGACACCGTGCTGCGCCAGGGCCAGGGCATGCATGGCAGCTTCAGCCGCGGCGACACTTTCAACTTCACCGCGGCGATCGGCCCCGACTTCAAGTCGGGCTATGTCGACGCGCTGCCGGTCAGCAACGCCGACGTCGGCATGACCGCGGCACAACTGCTCGGCCTGCGCGCGCCGAACAATGGCGGGCTGATCGGCCGGGTGATGTCGGAAGCGCTGCCCAACGGCATCGTGCCGAAGATGGCCGACGGCACCATCTCGTCCAAACCGGCGGCCAACGGCCTGCGCACGGTGCTGAAATTCCAGCGCGTGCTCTCGACCCGCTATTTCGACGTCGCCGGATTCCCAGGACGGACGCTCGGACTCGAGGCCGAGGGCGGCAAACAGAAAACGGCGGGGAAGTGATCCCCGCCGCTCTCGAAAACCCTCAATCGGGATGATGGGCTTTACATCATCCCGATATCGAACACGATGGGCAGCTGCGCCGCCAGCGGCAGCGCCGTTGCGCCGACGAGGGTCGCCACCAGCGCTGCCAGCGCGCGGCCGGCGCGGCGCTTGCCGCGCATCTGGCCGGCGATCCATTCCAAAACCTTGGTGTCGATCTTGGCGCTTTGCGTCGGCGCCCAGCCCTCGATGTCGGTATCCGGCGACAGCGCCACGGTGCGCGGCGGCACCGGCAGCCCGGACTCGGAGGCGGCGTGATGGGCGATCGCCTTGGCGAGCAGGTCGTCGAACCTGCCGTCGTCCGAACGCTCGGCGGCGGCCTCGTTGATCGCGAACAGCGCCTCGATCTCGGCCCGGCTGACCGGCTGATGCTCCACGGCGGTCGCCGTCAGGATGCGCGCGCACCAGGCAGCGTCATCGGCATCGAGCGAGCGGGAGAAATGGATGCGGCCCCTGGTGGTCGGGCCTTCGCCGGTGATGACGCCGTCGCGTACAATGGTCAGCGCATGGGCGGCGGTCTTGCGGCAGGACGGTTGCAACGCACCGCTGAGAAACTCAGCGGTCTTGGTACTTGGGGCAGACATTGTTGGAGCTTTCAATTCCTATTCTGGAGCCAGCTTTTCCATGCGGGCGTAAACGAGTGGTTAATGATTCGGAACTTGCGTTCCGAGATTTTTAGATGGTTGCCGTTTAGTCGCCGTGACCCCTGTCACGGTTCGGTCGTATAACAACCAGGGGCGGCGTGATGGCGGCGATAAGCGGCATTATCTGGGCATGCCCAAGCTTTTCGTGCCGCCGGGGCTATTTCGCCGCACGCGCACGGATCAAAAGAAGGTGTTATGAGTTCCGCCTCTGAGAGAAGAATTTCACCTTTTTCATCAGCTAGTTCACTTGAGCCTTTGCGCGCCGTATACTGGCGTGGACACCTCTAAAACGAATTCATCAGCAACTTCAATGAGATGAGGTAAGATCATGGCACTCCCGATTGGCACCGTCGCACCCGATTTCGAAGCTGAGACCACGGAAGGTAAAATCCGGTTCCATGACTGGATCGGCAACAGCTGGGCCCTCCTGTTCTCCCATCCGAAGGATTTCACCCCGGTCTGCACCACCGAGCTCGGCGCGCTGGCGAAGCTGAAGCCCGAATTCGACAAGCGCGGCGTCAAGCTGATGGGCCTGTCGGTCGATCCGGTCGACCGCCACGCCAAATGGTCCGAGGACATCAAGGAAACCCAGGGTGCCGCGCCGAACTATCCGATGATCGGCGACACCGACTTCAACGTCTCCAAGCTCTACGAGATGCTGCCGGCCTCGACCTCCGGCGATCCCCTCACCCGCACGCCGGCCGACAACCAGACCGTCCGCAACGTGTTCGTGATCGGGCCGGACAAGAAGATCAAGCTGGTGATGGTCTATCCGATGACCACCGGCCGCAATTTCCAGGAGATCCTGCGCTCGATCGACTCGCTGCAGATGACCGCCAAGCACCGCGTCGCCACCCCCGCCGACTGGAAGCAGGGCGAGGACGTGATCATCGCGGGCTCGGTCACCGACGACGAGGCCAAGACGATCTATCCGCAGGGCTGGAAGGCGCCGAAGCCGTATATCCGCATCGTGCCGCAGCCGAAGTGACCGCCCGCGATTGCGCGCAGGGCGCGTGAGCAAGCCTATCCGCGGCGGTTGACCAGCAGCACCGCCGCGGCACAGGCCGCCATACCCATGATCGCGACGGTGTCGAGCCGCTCGTTGAACAGCACATAGGCCATCAGCGCGGTCACCGCCGGCACCAGATAGAACAGGCTCGCGACCGAGGTCGCGGCGTGGTGGCGGATCAGCCAGTACAACAGCCCGATCGAGCCGACCGACAGCGCGAACACCAGCCAGGCCAGCGCCAGCATGAATTCGGCGTTCCAATGCACGACGTTGGTCTCGAACAGCCAGGCGCCGATGCCGAAGAAGATCGTCACCGCGACGTACTGCACGAGATTGCCGGCGCGCCAGTCGATCCGGTTGCAGTAGCGCCGCTGATAGAGCGTGCCGAGCGTGATTGATATCAGCGAGACGATCGAGGCGAGCCAGCCCCACCCGGCCTCGCCGGTCAGCGGCCGATCGTGCAGGATCAGCACGACGCCGGCGAGCCCGAGCACCAAGCCGCCCCATTGCAGCGGCGTGACGCGCTCGCCGAGCCAGCGATTTGCGATCGTCGAGGTCAGGATCGGCTGCAGTCCGGGGATCAGCGCCGACAGCCCGGCCGGAATCGAATGCGCGATCGCAATCGCAGTGCCGCCGAGATAGAAGCCGTGCACCAAAATGCCGGCCACCGCGCTGTGGAAGATGCCGGCGCGGTCCGGCCATGTCGGCCGCGCCGCCGCAGCAATGACCGCCATCACCAGCACCACGAACGCCATCCGGATCGCCAGATAGGTCAGCGGCTCCGCGTTGTTGATGACGTATTTGGTGCCGATGAATCCGGTGCTCCACAGCACGACAAAGATCGCCGGCGCCAGACGAGCGGCAGTTGCCTCAAAGCTCTTGTTCATTTGCGGCCGTCATTGCCCGAAGATGAGGCACTCGGCAATCGCGATTTCAGCAACCTTGCTGCGCGGGTGGTTTGCGCCCAGTGGCGCTGTCAGTCCCGTCATCCTGAGGCGCGAGCTCTTGCGAGCCTCGAAGGATCGACGGCCACCAGCCGGGCCGATTCATCCTTCGAGGCTCGCCGAAGAGGCTCGCACCTCAGGATGACGGGTTGGAATCGCGCAACATGCTTCGAGATTTGCTCCCGGGAACTCCCCCACATTGCGGCATCTTGTTCGCGCCGATAGGCCTGTGTTATTCGCCTCATACGGCTGCAGCAATTCCGAATACGAAGACGCGAGCGGTCGCAGGCGGAGGCCCGCGACCTCACACCAGGCACAAGAAGCCAGGAAAATGGATCAGGTGAACTTGGTCGTCGTTCGGGCGCTCGAAAGCGGCGCGACGACAACAAAAGCGATTATCGACGCGACCGGCTTGTCCCGATTGAAGGTCGACCGCGCATTGAGCGCGCTGGAGAAGCAGAAGCTGGTGTTTCGCGAAAGCCAGGGCTCGTGGGCGCTCGGTATTCCGGTGGCACCGACGGTCCGGCAGTGCGGAACATGCACGCTGTGCTGCAAGGTGCTCGAGGTCACCGACCTCGGCAAGCCCGTGAATACGGCGTGCAAGCACATCATGTCCGGCGGCGGCTGCGAGATCTACGCGCAGCGACCGCGGCAGTGCCGCACCTTCAGCTGCGCCTGGCTGCAAGGGCATTTCGACGACGACTGGTTTCCCGAGAAGTCGGGCATCGTGCC
This sequence comes from Bradyrhizobium sp. CCBAU 51753, assembly GCF_015291565.1. NCBI lineage: Bacteria > Pseudomonadati > Pseudomonadota > Alphaproteobacteria > Hyphomicrobiales > Nitrobacteraceae > Bradyrhizobium > Bradyrhizobium sp. CCBAU 51753. The sequence continues at coordinate 5,457,445 of NZ_CP030037.1, forward strand.
GCATTTCGGCATGGACACCCTGAACATCCAGGTCGATATCGAGAATCCCGATCGCTGGCGCGAGGAACCCTACTACAGCAAGATCGTCGAATTGTCGCTCAACGGCATCAGGATGACCGCGGCGCGCCCCTACGCGACCCTCGTGATCGTCGGCGACAACAAATACATGATGCTCGGCCGCACCATCGTCCCCGATCCGACGCTGTTCGGCACCGCGTTCGTGCCCCTCACGCTCGACACTTTCCAATACTGGAAGGCCAAATCGCTGGAGCATCTGCAGCGCCTGAACGAACGCGTGATGGAGATCCAGCGCATCCAGCAGGAATTCGGCTATTGCGCGATTCCCGAGGACGACGATCCCCAGCCACCCTATCGGCCCGCGCTGCTTGAATTGTCGAAGGCGCAGGCTGCGACGTCTGCGAGATAACCTCCTGCTCGCGGTGTGACCGCTGCGGCGCTCAGTGAGCCGTGAAGGACGCAAGTTCTTGCGCCCTATTCGCCTCTGCGGTCACGCCGCCAACGCGCTTGCGTTTACTGCCAGCCCCAGCCCGGTTGCTGCGGCTGCTGGTAATAGCGCTGCTGGCCATAATAATACGGCTGACCGCCGCTGCTGCGCCGGCGCGTCGTCCCCGGCTGGGGGTAGTTCGCGCTGTTGCCCTGCTGGCCCCACCAATTGCTCCCCGAGGGAGAGTCCCAGCTATTGCCCGAGTTATAATTATTGGCCTGCGGGGAGCGCTGGGAGAAGAAGCCAAAACCGTCGTCGTCCTCGCTGCCCCAACCGCCGGTCCGCGCGATGCGGTCCTCCATCGACGGCTTGCGGGTGATGAAGCCGCCCTGCGGCTGGTTGCTCAGCACCGCGACGAACTCGGTGCGGTAGTTGGTCTCGCTGCTCAGCGGCTCGTCCGAGACGATGATCGAGGAGCGCGGCATGGCGGTCGGTGCGATGCGGTCGAGCACCTCCTGCGGGATGGTGACGCGGTCGAGCGCATCCTTGGCGTTGTCGCCCTCGTCGATCGTCACAGCGGTCCAGCGCAGCCCGGAATCGCTGCGCGCCACCGCCGTGAAGATATGCGTGCCGATCGGCCGGCTCGGATCGCGGATGGTGACCGGAACCTCGATCGAGGAATCGAACACCTCGCCGCCGTCGGGCCACGCCTTGTGGGTGTTGCGCCTCACGTAAATCTTCTGCGTCGAGCGGCTGATGTAGACCGACACCGGCTCGAGCGCGAGCTTGGCCTCGGTTGCCGTCTTGGCAGTGTCGGCCTTCTTGGTCTCGGCCGCCTTGGCGGCGTCCTTTGCCGCGGCGGCGGCGTCGCGCTTCGACGTCGCGTCGGCCTTGGCGGCCTCGAGCTGGGTCGCGGCTTCCTCGGCCTTCGGCGCGGCCTTCTGCTTCAACTCCTCGGCCTTCGCCTTGGCCTGGTCGTTCTTGGCGTTGGCAATCGCCTTGTCGGCGAAGGCGAGCTCGGCGGCGGTGCGGGCCTTCTGCTGCTCCAGCTTGCGCAGCGACGCCGTGAGTGATGTGAGGTCACGCGCGGTGGTCGCGGCGGCCTTCTTCGCCTCCTCGGCGACGCGCGCGGCCTCCGCGGCCTCGCGGCTCGCGGCCTGCGCCCGGCCCGGAGCCGCGGCAATGGCGTCCTTGTTCGGCACGAACAGCGCCGGGTGGGAAAATTCGACCGGCGCCGCGTCCTCCGGCGAGATGATCACCCGCATCCCGATGTAAGCCTTGTCGAACAGCTTCTCCGCAAACTCGTAGGGCATCCGGATGCAGCCATGCGACGCTGCATAGCCGGGCAGCGGGCCGCCATGCAGCGCGACCCCGTTCCAGGTGATGCGCTGCATGTTCGGCATCCAGGCATCGTCATAAAGCGTCGAGTGGTGATCCTTGTCCTTTTCGATCACGGCGAACACGCCGGCCGGGGTCTCGCGTCCCTTGACGCCGGTCGACACCGGCGCGCGGTAGATCCAGCCCTCGGCGTCGTAGAACGTGACCTTCTGGCTCGCGATCGAGACGATCGCCATCAGCGGCTCGCCCGCCTGCCGCGGCGCCATCGCCTCGACGGTGGCCTCGCGGCGTTGCTGTTTCGCCTCGGCGGCGCCGGTCGATGCCGCAAGTGTGACGACCGCCGCCAAGGTCACAATGGCGCGAGGTCCCCAACGCCGCATTGCAGCGGTGGTTTGCGCCGTTGTCGTTCGATTTGCCATGCCATGCCCCGGTTGCAATGCCAGTCCGCGGTTTGCGTCGATCACATCAGAGATTACGCGTTTTGGATTAACCAACTGCCGCCACCTTCACATCGTCCAATCCGATCCCCGGGACAAATCAGCACATTCCGGTGACAAATTTCATATATGACGGCGTGCCGCGGCGGAAGGGTGGCGCGGGCCGATCCGAAAGGCGGCAACCCTGGACCGACAATTGGTCGCACCTCACCACAGGGGGACTGGCCGATCGCCGGCTGCCTGGCGGCGGCCGCGCGCATTAGGAACGCCCGCCAGCGGCAAGCGTTTTCAGCATGACCGGCGGGACCCTCCGCGAACCGGCATTCCATCCGAAGGAAACGAAATGCCCTACGCGTTGTTCGATCGCGACAAACAAATCGACCGCGCTTTTCCGACAGAAAAGCAAGCGTGGGAACATGCATTGATCAGCGGGCTCGTCCTCGACGTTCCCGTCGCCGACGAGGCCGGCGGTCAGGTGCTGCCGGCAGGCTATCACATGAAGCAGATTCCCGACGACGAGGTGTTTGAACTGGCGCCTGCGTGGAAGCTGCCGAAGGAGGTCTCGTGATCGGCGCGACCAGCACGTCACGATGACGGCGCGAGCATGGCGCATCAGACAATTGCCCGACACTTTGGCGAAACACTTGGGGATGACGGCATGGAAACCGGCAAGAATTTGCTCGTTCGATGCATCGACAACACGCTGCAGCGGGACACGCTCTCGCTGGGGCGCGTCTACGAGGTGACGCGCGATCTCGAGCGCGACGGCTATTACGAGCTGAGCGGTCTGGGCCGCTTCAGCCGGACGCGGTTCGAGGTCGTGCAGCCGAATGATGACGATGACGACGCCGACGCACCACAAGGGTCTTGACGATAGGAGTAGGAGAGCACAATGCCCAGAGGCGACAAGTCCAGCTACACCGACAAGCAGAAGCGCCAGGCCGAGCATATCGAGGAAGGCTACGAGAAACGTGGCGTTTCCGAGCGCGAGGCCGAGCGCCGGGCATGGGCCACCGTCAATGCGGAGACCCATGGCGGCAAGAAGAGCGGCTCCGGCCGCGGCACGCGCGAAAACCATGCCCCGTCGCGCAAGGGTGGCAAGCTGGGCGGCAAGTCCGCCGCGAAACGGCCTGCCGCGGCGCGATCGCGCTCGGCGAAGAAGGCGGCGCGCACGCGCAAGCGCCGCGCGGCTTGATCTGCAACTGACCACGTCGATTGGCGCGCCTCAACGGCGCGCCAGCAGCACCCCGATCAGGAAGGCGCACGCAAGCGCCTGCAGTGCGACCTCCCGCGTGATCGCGCGAAGCCGCTGCAGGGGCGGACGGACGCGCTAGCCTTGCGGGCCGCAGGTCTCATTCAGTTCGGTCTCGTGATTGCCGGTCATCGTGCAGATCGCCTCTGAGGCGCGCACAATCCGCGCGTCGTCGATCGCGTCGGCGGTGGACTGCCCCCGACCCTGCATAACTTACCCGCCGCTCAGATGATGGGCGACGGCAAACAACGCCAGCCCGCTCAAGATCATTGCCGACGCCGCGCCGGCGACGCTGCGCGCGAGTTCTGCTTTCGAAAGATTTGTTCTGGTCGCCATCATGGCCTCCCGTGCATGCGAGCAGGGCTCGCGATCGCACGCGGGCCAGGCTCATCAACGGTGGGACATTCGCGTCATGGTGATGCAACGCATGCGGCTGGCCCCGGTTCCAGATCACCATGCTCAGCGAAAGCCTGCCGCCGTGCGAAGGCGCGATGGATCGCTTTTGGAACCCGGGCGTTGATGGGCTGATCGGACCACAACGCGCGGGCCTGTTGTCCGCTCGGGCCCGGATCTGGAATCGGAGACGCGATGGTGATCCGCGGGCGGCGGCTGCAACCGGCGATCTGGGCGGTGATCATTCTGCTCGCGACCGCAACCGCGGCCGGCGCCGAGGCCGGCAAGGCGGCAAAACCTTCCGAGTTCATCCTGCTGGCGCAGATCGCGCTGTTGATCGCGGTCGGGCGCGGGCTCGGCGAGTTGATGCAGCGGATCGGCCAGCCCTCCGTGATTGGCGAACTGCTCGGCGGCCTGCTGCTCGGCCCCTCGCTGTTCGGCTGGCTGTGGCCTTCGGCGCAGGCTGCGATCTTTCCGCCGTCCGGCGAGCAGAAGGCGCTGATCGACGGCATCGCGCAGTTCGGCATCCTGCTGCTGCTGTTGCTGACCGGGATGGAGACCGACCTCAAGCTGGTGCGCAAGGTCGGCCGCGCCGCGACCACGATCTCGATCGCGGGCATCGCGGTGCCGTTCGTCTGCGGCTTCGCGCTCGGCGAATTCCTGCCGCAATATCTGCTGCCGCATCCGGAAGCGCGGCTGATCGCAGCGCTGTTCCTCGGCACCGCGCTGTCGATCTCATCGGTGAAGATCGTCGCCGTGGTGGTGCGCGAGATGAACTTCATGCGCCGTAATGTCGGCCAGATCATCGTCGCGAGCGCGATCATCGACGACACCATCGGCTGGATCATCATCGCGATGATCTTCAGCCTCGCCTCGCGCGGCACCCTCGACGTCATGTCGGTGACGCAGGCGCTGCTCGGCACCCTCGCCTTCCTCGCGGTTAGCTTTACGATCGGCCGTCGCCTGGTGTTCCGGCTGATCCGCTGGGCCAATGACAATCTGATGAGCACCGCGGCCGTCATCACCGTCATCCTGCTGCTGATGAGCGTGATGGCGATGATCACGCATCTGATCGGCGTGCACACCGTGCTCGGCGCCTTCATCGCCGGCGTGCTGGTCGGCGAATCCCCGATCCTGACCCGGCAGATCGACGAACGGCTGCGCGGGCTGATCTCGAGCCTGTTCATGCCGGTGTTCTTCGGCCTCGCCGGCTTGAGCGCCGATCTGACCGTGCTGAAGGATCCGTCGCTGCTGGCGCTCACCGCGGCGCTGGTGCTGATCGCGAGCATCGGCAAGTTCGGCGGCGCCTTCGCCGGCGGCGCGCTCGGCGGGCTGACGCGGCAGGAATCCTATGCGCTAGCGAGCGGCATGAATGCGCGCGGCTCGACCGAGGTGGTCATCGCTACCATCGGCCTGTCGATGGGCGTGTTGAGCCAGACCATGTTCTCGATGATCTTGACCATGGCGGTGCTGACCACGATTGCGATGCCGCCGATGCTGCGCGCGGCATTGTCAAAACTGCCGCTCGGCCAGGACGAGAAGGAGCGGCTGGAGCGCGAGGAATACGAGCAGCGCGGTTTCGTCGCCAATCTCGAGCGGCTGCTGCTCGCGGTCGACGACAGCAGCAACGCGACATTCGCCTCCCATCTCACAGGTCTATTGGCCGGCGGGCGCGGCCTGCCGATCACGGTGCTGCATGTCGGCGCGCCTGCCGGGCTTGCGGAGCAGAACCGCGGCGACGAGCAAAGCCACGAGGCCGCCGTGATCAACGCCGCCAGGGAGAGCGCAAAGGCCGATGCCGATGGCGGCGGCAATGTCGACGTCCTCACCCGCGCGCCCGAGAAGGCGGCGGCGGAGGCGATCGCCGAGGAAGCCAAAAAGGGGTTTGACCTGCTGGTCGTCGGCATCGACGAGGTCGCCGACCGCGATGGCGGTTTCAACAAGGGGATCGACGAATTGACCGCGGGCTTCGACGGCCCGCTGGCGATCGTCGCCGCCAGGGGTGCGCATCAGCAGGATCCGACCGCGAACCCGCGAAAAATCCTGGTGCCGGTGTCGGGCAGCAACGTGTCGCGGCGCGGCGCCGAGGTCGCGATCGCGCTGGCACGCCTGTCCGCGCTGCCGCTGCAGGTGGTCTATGTCTCGACCACGCGCGACAAGGGCGCCCGCCGCACCAGCGCCAGCATGTCGCTGGCCCGCGAGGAAGCGATTTTGAAGGACATCGCCGCGGCCGCGGCGCGTTACGACGTCAACGTGGCGACGACGTTGCGCGCCAACACCGCGCCCGAGGTCGCGATCCTGCAGGAGATCGCCGCAAGCCGCGCCGATCTCGTCGTGCTCGGCACCGACCGCATCCAGGGCGACAGCCTGAATTTTGGCGGCGTCGCCGCTTCCGTGCTCGGCAAGTCCAAGGTCTCGGTGCTGCTGGTGTCGGACGGCGAGATCAGGCCGAAGAGCTAGAGCGTTTTCGAGCGAAGTGGAGGCCGGTTCGCGTAAAGAAAACGCGTCAAACAACAATGACCCGTGGGCCGGTTGCTACCACTCTTCCGGGCAGGGATCGACGATCTTCCAGAGCTCGACCCCGTTCTTGATCTTCTTCATCTCGGTGGTGAGCCCGCCATTGCGGCGGATCCAGTCCTTCACCGTGTTGGGGTAGTACGACATCAGGTCGGAGGTGCCCTCGAGGCTGGTGACCTTGATGCCGAAGGTGAAGGCCTTGTCGTAATAGGCTTGGTGGAAGCCGAGGCTGGCCTTCGGCGTGACGCAGATCTTGTTCATCGGCACGATGCCGAACACCAGCGTGCAGGCCGAGTTGCAGATGCCGTCGATGATGACGCGCTCGCCGCGCTCCTTGATGCGCTTGTACTTGGTCTTGTACTCCTCGACATAGCCGCCGTGGTCGCGCGTGATGTGCAGATCCGCCCGCGCCGGCGCGGCAGCCAGAACCAGGAGCAGCAAGGCAAGGGGCGTGATGCGCATGAAAGGTTCGAACCGAAAAAGCCTGGCCGGGAGGGGTCAGGCCGGATGGACCTGACCGCAAGACTCTGGCCGGACTGTGTTGGCAATCGGTTAAGCATCCGCAAAAAGGCAAAATTTGGCGTGCTGTGGCTGATTTCCCGCAGCTTTCTGGCCGATTCCGGGTTAAATGGAGCCCGGAGCGGCCGAAACTGCCGATTCCAGCGTGAATGCCCGGAGGCCGCCAATGACCAAGACCAAGCTGCTCGCCGCCCTAGCCCTGACCGTTTCCCTGGCCGTTCCGGCCCTGAGCACGGCGACCGCGGCCGATATGTCCGTCTACCCCCGCCACCGGCATCACCACCGCCACGCCCATTGGGGCCTGCCCTACCACATCAGCTATCTGCACAATTACGGCCCCGGCCCGACCCCGGGCACTTTCGCGTTCTACGACGGCCCCTCGACCAACAAGTGCTACCAGGGCTCCGCCGCCTATATCGGCCAGGACCACCGCCGCCACCCGTGCTTCTGAGGAATTGAGCTGACGACCAGCAGGCGGCACACGCATGCCGAGGTTGCTGGCCCTCCCCGGCCAAGTCTGGTAATCGACCCGCAACGCGCTCGTAGCTCAGCTGGATAGAGCATCGGATTTCGATTCCGAGGGTCGGGAGTTCGAATCTCTCCGAGCGCGCCACCCAACAGCACCCCGCATAGTCGTTGAGTGAAGCGTCACCGTCGTCGGTCTGTAGGATGGGTAGAGCGCAGCGAAACCCATCATCCTGCCACGGGTACGAATTGATGGGTTTCGCTTTGCTCTACCCATCCTACGCTGCTGCGCACCGGCTGCCCCGTAAAACCCACGCCTTGCGCTTCCTTGCCGGTTGCAGGACGCTGCATTCGCCGTACGCCTCTTGCACCCGGTCCATGTGAGGCGATCCGTCCATTGTCGAGCCTGGGCCGAAGGAAAGTCGTGAGATGGGCGATAACGACAATCTCGTTGAGCGCGTCGCGCATCTGGAGGGACAGGTCTCCCGCTTGCTGGCGGCACTTTGCTGCGCGCTCAGCGTCATCCTCGTGCTCATCTTCTATAACAGGGCACCGTTCTATTTCGACGGCCATTACGGCGACTTGTTCGTCAGATTGGCCGGAACCGTTGGGTCATCCTTCCTGGTGGGCTGGCCGATCGTGAAATGGGTGGTTGGCAAAAAGCCGGAATAGCTCTGCTCGCAAGCCCCGCTACAGCGCGATGAGATTGGGCTGAATCGTCATCGCGCTTTTGCTCTTTGTTTGAGCATGATCTTTTCGGAAAACCGCTTCACACTTTTCCGGATCATGCTCTAGCCTCGCCCGCCCCTCTCCCCGAACCAGCGCCGACAGGCGCGGCTGAAGCTCGTCGCGTCGGTGTAGCCGAGCGCGGCGGCCATCGCGTCGCGCGATTGCGTCCTCGACGCGAGCATGGCGCGGGCGCGCTCGCGCAGCACGGCGTCGAGCAACGGCCGGAAGGCGTGGCCGGTCTCGGCCAGCCGCCGCACCAGCGTGCGCCGCGAGGTGCCGAGCAGGCGCGCGGCTTCTTCCTCTGCCAGACGTTGCGGCAGGCGCGCCGCGATCAGGTTCTCGACGATCCGCGCCAACGCCTCGCTGTCGGACCGCGGTTTTTCGACCGCCTCCAGTGCCTCGATCGCCCGGGCGTGCAATTCCGGATCGGCAAACGGCGATGGCCGCGTGCACAGCGCTTTTGGCACCTCGAAACCGAAGGCGGCGGCGTCGAATTGCACGGCGCAGGAGAAATGCGGCGCCAGCCGCTCTGCGCCCACCGGCGGCGGCCAGGGAAACTGCAGCGTCGCCTGGCCGATCGCATCCTCGAGCAGCTGCACATACACCGCGTGCACATTGAGGCCGACCGCGAGCGCGACGGCGCGCCACAGCGCATCGTCCATCGCCACCGTGGGCGAGATCTCGATCTGGATCGCCCGCGCGGTCTTGCGCAGCTGGTTGCGGATGAAGGGCGCGCGGGTCGATCCGAAGCGGGCGCCGATGGTCAAGGCATCTGCGATGGTCGGCGCGGTCCGGGTCGCGACGTCGAGCGCGCCCTGCAGCGAGGTCGACCAGACTGCCGCGGCCGACAACGGCCACAGCTCGCCATGCCGGCGGGTGATGTTGGCAGCCAGCGCCACCAGCGCCGAAACCGGCATGTGCGCGCCCGGATTCTCGAGCAGCGCAAGCTGCACGCCGGTGCCATTCAGCAGCTCGTCGCGCTCGCCCCGCGTCTTGCCGAAGGCCCGGACCAGGGCCCGCGCATAGCTCACGGTGACCGGCGCACGGAGGGCAACCGAGTCCGATCCCTGCATGGCGTCGGCGACCTCCCTGATGAAGCAGCCTTGGCGCAAAATGCCACAAATTTGGCCTGTTGTGAACTGGCGGCGCAGCCCCGCCTCGCGGCATGCTGAGCGCAACAAGGGCAAACGCCGCCTCGAAAAAGCGACGCTGGAGGAATGCGATGATCTTCACGGGCACCAATGCTGCCGGCGAGACGATCACCTACCGGGACGGCAAGCGCTATCTGTGGATGCTCTCCTTCATCCCGCCGCTGGTCCCGCTGCTGTCCTACTGGCTCTATCTCGAGACGCACAATCCGCTGGCGACGCTGATTCCGTTCGTCTTCATCTTCGGCCTGATCCCGCTGCTCGACATGCTGATCGGCGAGGACACCCACAATCCGCCGGCCGAGGTGGTCGCCGCAATGGAGGCCGATCCGTATTATCTCAGGCTCGCGCGCTTCACCGTGCTGTTTCCCTGGGTGAACTACGTCGCCCTGATCGCGTTCTTCGGCACCCAGGAGCTGCCGTGGTGGTCCTACATCGTGCTGCTGCTCGGTGTCGGCACCATCAACGGCGGCGCGCTGCTGATCGGGCACGAGCTCGGCCACAAGCCGGACAAGCTCAACATCCTGTTCGGCACGCTCGCCAACTGTGCGGTCGGCTACGCGCATTTCCGTGTCGAGCACAATCGCGGCCATCACACCTGGGTCGCAACCCCCGAGGATCCCGCCAGCGCGCGGTTCGGTGAATCGATCTATGCGTTCGCGCTGCGCGAACTGCCCGGCGCATTCCGGCGCGGCTGGCGCAACGAGGCCGAGCGGCTGACCCGGCGCGGCGAGCCGGTCTGGTCGGTCAACAACGAGATCCTGCAGGGCTTTGCGCTCACCTTCGTCGTCGCGGCCGCGCTGATTGCGCTGTTCGGCTGGAAGGTGGCGCCGTTGATCGTCGCGCATCACTTCCTCGGCTGGTATGCGCTGACCCAGGCCAACTATGTCGAGCATTACGGCCTGCTGCGCGAAAAACTGCCGAACGGCCGCTACCAGCCGGTCGAGCCGCGCCACTCCTGGAACACCAACCACATCGTCTCGAATTTGATGACGTTCCATCTGCAGCGTCATTCCGATCACCACGCCAACCCGATGCGCCCCTACCAGTCGCTGCGCGACTTCGACGACATCCCGCGGCTGCCGAACGGCTACACCGGCATGTTCGGGCTGGCGGCGATCCCGCCGCTCTGGTTCCGCGTGATGGACCCGAAGACACTGGCGTGGGCCGGCGGCGACAAGAGCAAGCTGAACTTGCGCGATCGGCCGCGCGGTGAGCCAAACGATCTCGCGTCCCGCGACGGAGGTTCGGCGACCACCGGCGCGTAGTGCCTCCACCGCAATTCGGCGGCGCGCGCCTTTGCGGCTCACCCCGCCAGAGCATCGGATTTCGATTCCGAGGGTCGGAGATTCAAATCCATTCGAGCGCGCTTCTATCAACGGGTTAGCCGCCCTTTCGGACTTCGGTCGGCGAGCACCTGACGCGCCCAAGCCTCACCCCAGGTCAGATATTCCGGCGCGAGTGCGCCCCCCGCCGGATCGACAGGTTGTGATGGATATAAATCTATACCTCTGATATACTTCGTCCCGGACGTTTTTCAGAGTGCATTTCGCGCGGGCTTTTTCATCACCAACGTTGGACCCGGCATCGTGAGCGAAGGATCAGGCAAGACGACTTGGATTGCGGTGATCGTCGCCGTCTTGAGTTTGGCGACCGCCGTGGTCACCAGTTGGGACAAGCTGTTTCCCTCCGGCGCCAATGCCTCCAAGCTGTCGAGCCCGACGATGTACATGAATTGGCGATGGCAGGCATATACGCTTCCGCCAAAGATGACCGCCGACTACATCAAAAAGTGGAACGGCGACTGCGCAGCGGAGGGCCAGCGGCAACTTTTGTTGCATGGTTTCAGTATTTACGGTTTCAGCGAAATCGGCGTCGGTGGCGGCGCGATGTTTCCAAACTCGCAGGAACTTTTGATCCAGATTGCCTGTCAGGCCATGGATCAGCACTTGGCGTACAGCATCGTCGCCGTCGGCCCCTCCACCGACATCGCGACGGTCGACCGGCATATGAATGCGATCTTGGAAGGCATGATCCGGCCCGGCATGAGCTTCGGGCAATAGCCGATTCCACCGTGCCTTGTTCTCACCCTTGCCGCCATGGAACATGGCCGCGGCTGATATTTGCGACGCCGACACGTACTTGGCGCTTGCGATTTAAAGACCGATTGGTCTATATATCGGTCATGAATCAAGCCCCGGCACAGTTGCCTCGCGGCCGGCCCCGCAGTTTCGACGTCGACGGCGCCGTCGAACGGGCCATGCAGGTGTTCTGGTCGCGCGGCTATCACGCCACGGCGCTGCCCGATCTGCTTCGTGCGACGAAGCTATCGCGCGGCAGCCTCTATGCTGCTTTCGGTGACAAGCACTCGCTGTTCCTGTGTGCGCTCGATCGCTACATCGCCGATGCGCTGGCACGGATGGATATCGAATTCGATCCGCGCAGAGATCCCGTCGACGGCCTGCGGAGTTACTTTGCCGGCTACGTCGACCGCACGAGCGGTGCGAAAGGCCGTCGCGGATGCCTGCTGGTGGCCACGACCATGGAACTGGCTGGCCAGGATGCCGACGTCAATCGTCGCGCCGCGGGCTTTTTCAAAGCCATGGAGACCAGGGTGGCGGCTGCACTTTCCCGCGCGAAGGCGGCCGGCAAGTTGGCCGACGGTGTCGAGCCTTCAAGTGCCGCGCGAATTCTCGTCTGTTTCGTCGAGGGGCTGCGCGTCATCGCCAAGTCCGGCCCCACACCGATTACGTCGCAAGCCACCGCCGACGCTCTACTCGATCGCTTCGTCAGGTAAACAGCCCGTGGACAGCGCCGTGAATTCGCACGCCGATATTTGGACCGATCGGTCTTGAAATGAAAAGTAAAGGAAAGGTGCCATGTCTGCCATCCAGATCGTCTGCGCGGTGGCCGTTCCCCTGCTCTGGGGTTATCAGTTCGTGGCCATCAAAGTGGGCGTTACGGAGTTTCCACCTCTCTTCTTCCTCGCACTGCGGTTCGTGGCCATAGCGCTGCTGCTTGTTCCGTTCGTCAAAAGGCCCACGCCTCAACAGTTCGGCCCTATCGCAGCGATTTCAATTTTCCTTGGTGGGCTGAACTTCGGGCTGTTCTATGTCGGCCTTGGGCTCGGCTCGGGAAGCATATCGGCGGTCGCATATCAACTCGCCCCGCCTTTCACCGTCCTGTTGGCCTGGCCGCTGCTCGCGGAACGGCCGTCGCTCACCACATGCGCCGGCGTGGTGCTTGCATTCATCGGGGTGATCGTGCTGGCGGCGGAGCCCGACCTGTCGGCAAATCCGCTTCCGCTGCTGCTCGTGGTCGGGGCAGCCTTCGCATTTGCGGTGTCCACCGTCCTGACGAAACGCTACGGCCCGTTCGATCCGCTGATGCTGATGGGGTGGTCGTCGCTGCTGACGGTGCCGCAGGTCATGCTGATGTCGTTGCTGCTCGAATATGGGCAACTGACGAGCCTTGTCGCGGCGGATGAGCGCGGCTGGTTGGCACTCGCCTATACCATCTTCATCGGAGGAATTGTCGGGTTCGGCCTTTGGTTCTGGCTGATCGGGCGCTGCTCCATGGGCCGCGTCGCCCCCTTCGGCCTGCTAATTCCGGTGTTCGCCCTGATCTCGAGCGTGTTGTTCCTTGGCGACCGCATGACGCCAAAGCTGATCTTCGGTGGAGCGCTCGCGATCTCCGGCGTCGCCATCACACAGATAAGACCGAGCATGCGACCGACTTGAACAACGCGAGACCGAGCTGCGCCCGCTCAGCCGCCGCTCGGAATCTTGCGCCGCACCGCCTCGACGCCGACGTCGGTGACGCGATACTTCCGTCCCGTCGTGCCGTCGGCGACGATCCAGCCCTTCTCGATCATTCCGGCGATGGTGCTCGGGCCGACGCCCGCGGGAAACGGGCGGCTACTCCCGATCGCGTCGATCGCCACCCGCTCGAGATGGGTGGCGACATGCGAGGGACGCGCGCGATAGGCTTTTGCAATGATGAGGACGGACAGCACTTCGGCGCGGCGGCGCACCGCGGAGGGGCTGCGGGTCAGCGCGTTGCTGATCTCGAGCGCATTCTTTCCGGCCCGGGCGAGCTCCCTGAGCGTCTCGTCCTCCTCGGAGCTCCAGCGCCGCACCATCCCCATCTGCCCCTCACCGCCTCGATATGCACCTGGAACCGATGCATAGGCAGGCACGGCTGATTTGGGATGTGACTTTCGGCACCTCTTGGCGTGACCTTAGGGACTGTCGGCGATCACGAGGGCAAATGGCGCCGCCACCAGACCGCTTGCCGGGCTTCCACCCCGAGGCATTTGCGCTGGCCGACCGGTGCCATCCGCTGTACAATCTCACCACGATTTCAGCAGTGAGGTATATTTATGCGTGTGAGCTCGATTTGTGCGTTTGTCTTCGCCGTGCTGATTGGTCTGACGGCATTTGCGGGAGGAGCTGCGGCCGACAAAATCTGCGAGGGCATGGTGCCTTCGTGCCCGAACGGCTCTGCGCCATTCTGGGGCGGCAGTGCCTGCACATGCGCGAGGCCAAAGAAATGCGCGCCGGAAAACTGGTTCTGCTCCTGGCAGCCGATCATCGGGGTATGGTCGTGCGCCTGTAACACGCCGGAGAATCCGCCACCCCCGTTCTGCCACGTCTGTCCTGACGGCAGCCCGGCTCGAGACGATGGACAGGGCAACTGCATCTGTGACGAATTCCTGCCGCCGCCCGCGAGCCGAGCGCCGCCGCGTCGCGCGTCGCCGATTCCAAAACGTCGCGAGCAGTGACGCGCAGACGCGCAAGCGCCGGCATCATGCTCGGATGGGAAGCGAAGGCGCGATGAACATGCGACGCGATCTCATCGCGCGTTGGCCGACTGCGCTGCGGCTTGTGGCAGCCGCTCCGCAAGCGGCCGCCAGGGCCGTTCGCGGAGCGCTGCTGGCGCGATCAATGCTTGCTCGGCTCGAGCGTGATGAGCACACCGGTCGGCTCGGGCTCGTGCGGCCGAAGACTGGTGAGTTCCGGATCGCTCCATTCGGCGAGGCTGACCACTTCGCCGGTCTGCCCCTGCATGTCAGGGGCTTCGGCAGGTTCGAGAACTTTCAGGCCGCTGGTGTCGACGAAGAACGTGTGCTCGCCGAACACGCTGTTCAGTTGCGCGACCGCCGGGTGATCTTCTGGAAGCACCTGGGCGTTCATTTGCGTCATCGTCTGCTTGACCTGCGCGGAATTGAGCTTCATGCGCTTGCTCCTGTTCGTGGTTCCGGTTTTGGCTGGTTTCCCCTCCCCGCTCGCCCTCTGAGGGGGCCTCGAAGTCTCGAACCGATCCGGCACCGAAACGTTCCGCAGCCGCGGCGCATTGACTGCGTTCCCCACAAGTTCCGTGCCTGTCGATGCGTGAAAGCGCGCAGCGAGCTCAGGCGGCGCTGGGTAGCACGACCTCGCCGAGAATGGCGTCATTGATGCGCCGTTGTTCCGCCGCCGGCCTGTCGTAATTGCCGCAGCACTGCGCGCAAGGTCGTCGATCACGCGATGTCCGCCGGCCGCATGCGGATCAGCACGTCGAGCACCACGACCAGCACCGGGCGCTGCTCGTCGTTGACGAGCTCGGTCCGGAAGATCACGACGGCGTCGCGGCGCTCCGGCCGCATCGTGATCTTCTGAACCTGCGATTGGCCGGTGAGCGTGGCACCGGGGCGGACCGGGCTCGGGATGCGAATCTCGAGGCTGCGCCCGACGATGCCGGCGACCTTGCTCCAGATCGCCTCCACCACGAGGCGCTGATAGATCGCAATGGTGTTGAAGCCGCTCGCGATCAGGCCGCCGAACGGGCCGGCGGCCGCCGCAACGGGATCGGTGTGGATCGGCACGGGATCATACTTCCCGGCGAACTCCAGGATCTCGGCTTCGCTGATCGTATAGCTGCCGAGCTGAAACGTCTGTCCCTCGGCGAGATCTTCCGCATACAGCATCGCGCGCCTCCCGTTTCAGACGGACGATAGACCAACGCCGACGCCGTTCCATTCCCTCGGAGGTCATGAGCTTCGGCACGCCACCGGAATTGGCGATGCGGGACCGCTTCCCTTGACCCGGCCGCGGCGCGCCAAATCCCGCCCGGCGGGCCAATTTTGACGGTGGATCGGTTCCGGGGAGGTCCGCTGAGGGGTAGGATTTCCCCAAAACATGCGGTAAGTCACGGCAGCTGCCGGGCTTTTCGGATTCCCGGCGCCGCCTTCCCGGTCATCACCATTCGGACATTTTCGACATGAGACAGATCATCCTCGCGCTGGCGCTCCTGGTCGTCCCGGCTGCCGCGCTTGCCCAAGGCACCGCCGCCCCGCCCGCCACCGCCCCGGCCGCCGCGCAGCCGCCGATGGTCGGCGACAAGCCGCTGGTCCAGGTCGGCAAGAAGTCGGCCAAGTCGGCCGCCAAGAAGGGCGAGAAGGCCGAGCCGGCCGGCAAGCAGTCGGTCGCGCAGAAGCTGCAGGCCTGCCAGGACATCGACGACGCCACCAAGGAGCGGCTGAATTGCTACGACGAGATCTTCAAGCCGCAGCCGAAGCCGAAGGCCACTCCCGCCAAGGGCGTCAATGACTGCCGCTTTGTGAAGGAAGAGGACGAGCGGCTGGCCTGCTACAACGGCTTTGCCGACAAGATCCCGCGCCTGCCCCGCTAACCGCGTTTCGCCGGGATTTGGCCAAGGCGGTCGCGTGACCGCCCGTTCGGCCTGATGCGATTCAGACAAAAAAGCCGCCGCTGGCGTCTGCCGCGGCGGCCGGATCGTCGGCTGGGCTGATTTACCAGTTGAAGAAGCCGAAGCGCTGCTGCTGCTGTGCGACGCGATATGGCTGGTACGGACCCGACTGGAACGGGCCGGGCTGCGCGAAGCGCTGCGGCTGCAGCTGGGTCGGCGGATGCGCGTGGCTGCGGGCAATCTTGCGCTTCTTGGGCGCCTGCGCCGGCTGGGCCGGCTGCTCGACCGGCTTGGCCTCCGCCACCACCGGCTTGCTGGCTGCGTCGTTCTTCTCGCCCGGAACGAACTGGGCGAAGGTGTCGCGGACCCGGGCCTGCGCCGAGCTGTCGCGGGCGGCTGCCGGCGCGGCCGCAGCCACGGCATTCACCTGCGACGGGACGATGGTCGGCAGATTGGTGTCATACACCACCAGCTCCGGCAATTTCTGGGTCGATTTGATGCGGACCGTGCTCTTGTCGATGCCGCCGGCCGACTGGATGGCGCTGCCGACCACGCTCTCCTTCGGCGTGAACGCATCGAAGGCGAACAGCAGCGCGAGCAGAACTCCGCCAACGAACATGAAGTAACGCGCCACTGGCATCTTGCTGGCTCCCCCGCGCAGCGGGCGCGGTTCAACTCGTATGCGCACGATGACAGCCGCCATCGTGCGCCCGATCTCGTCGGTTGCGCATGATCCCCCGGAAAGCCGGCATCGGCGTCGCCGAGTCATGTCCTAAACTGGTGATGTACTAGTTAGTTCCTCCCCGCCGATTTTGGTTCACCCGGGGTGCTCACTTTTTCGGGATAGGGGATTAAAGGCGGCTCGCGGTGACAACCGAGCATTTCGCCTTTGTTGCGTTGATATTGACGAATCCGACCAGCATCCGTGAATAGGTCTTGCGGGTCCGCGTCGCGATTGTGTCGGTGATCAGGCGCTTGCGCTCGGTCAGAGGGCTGCCGTCGCGACGGGCGAAGGCGCAGGCGATCTCGATATCCTTCACCGCGAAATCGTTGCGATTGCGCAGCGTCAGCGTGACCAGCGCCTTCGAGCCGAGCCCGCCGCGCCGCCATGATTGCGAGGCAACGCGCAGGCCCTCGAGCGGCGATTTTTCGACGCCGGGCTCGGACGCGGCCGGCGACGCAGGCGCGATCCCCTCCGTGATCGGCTCATTCGCCGGCACAATCGCGACCGCGGGCGGTGTCTCCTTGTTCGCGGCGGCGTGATCGGGCTGCGGCTCGGACGACGGAGTCTGCGCTGTCAGGATGATCGAGGATGGCGCCGGCGAGACGGCTTCATCGGCAGCGTCGCTGAGCTCCGGGAGCATCAGCCAGGCGGTGATCCCCGCGACGGCAATCAGCGGCAACAGCAGGCCCGCGAAGAACCTGCCTGCACCGAAACGCCCGACAGCAACATCTTGAAACGGGTTTCGAAACGACGCCAAGCCGATCCGCATCGCCGTGCCCTCACCCCGGCGGCAACCTGCCGCCCATGCCCCGACAGGCACCGCTTCCGCACTGGTCCTGAGACGGCCGCAGGGTCGGGGCGCCACAGCCGAGACAATCGCCGGAGACCAAAATGGTTTCCTTCCGGGACGGTGATTTTGCGGCAGGCGCTTCAGCGCCGGCTTCTGTCGGCGCCATAAGGCGCGCGCTGCCGCGGTTTTCGCGGGGGAAAACCGCTTCACAGCTTTCTGCATCGTCTCTAGATTTGAGCCGCCTCGGCAATGCGCGCCGCAAGCGCACAAGAATCAAGGAGACCGCGATGCCAACCGTGACCTGGGACCATATCCACCTGCGCAGTCCCGATCCCGAGGCGACCGCCGCCTGGCTGCGCGACATTCTCGGCGGCGAGATCATCCGCGGTCCCGGCCGCATCGACGTCGCGCTCGGCGGTGCCAAGGTGTTCATCGCTGAGGTCGCCCCCGGCGACGGCGTCAACGCGCCGCCGGTGACGCCCTATCAGGGGCTCGACCATTTCGGACTGACGGTGAAGGACATCGACGCGGTCGCCGCCGAGATCAAGGCCAAGGGCGTCGAGTTCACCAAGGAGCCGACCACGATCCGTCCCGGCGTGCGCATCTGCTTCATCCGCGGCCCGCAGGGCATCTCGATCGAGCTTCTGGAGCGCGACCAGAAGTACGCGTGAGAGTGAAGCAGCGGAAAAATTCAACCTGACCCGTCACCCTGAGGTGGCCGCTTCTTCAGCGGCCCTCGAAGGGTCGACGGCCACCGACGGGGCCGGCGTCGATCCTTCGAGGCTCGCCGAAGAGGCTCGCACCTCCAGCGACAAAGGCGAAGCCTTTGCGCGGGGATGACGCGGAGCGGGATCTGCTCGTAAGCTCGCCCCGCTAGGTCATGCTGCCGGGCATGAAGCAGCGGATCGTAATGCCGGTGTTGTTGCGGATCGGCCAGACCATGGCGCGGCCGGCGCGGTTGGGCTCGGTGACCACGGCGTCGTCGGGGACGTCCATCCATTGGCCGTCGAGGCGCACCCGGTAGTGCCCGTCCTTGGACTCCCAATCGACGTCGCTGAGCGCGCTGCCGTCGGCGTCCGAGCAGCAAGGACCCTTGCCGCTGCGCAGACCGTCGAACCATTGCTTCAGCGGCGAATTGGCGTAGCGGCCGTCGGGATCGCGCGCCTCCGCCAGATGCGCAGCCGCCACCGACAGCAGCGCCACCAGGCCGAACCGCAGTGACGCCGTTACCCAGACCGCGCGTCGGCGGACCAGAGTTCCATGATCGCGAGACAGGCGCGCCAACCGGCCGCCGGCTTCCGTGCAGTCAGTCATGTATCGTGTGCTCCAGCACTCACCGGCCAGTGCAACCACAGTTATGCATTTCGTGGGCCAGTTTGATTCGTGCAAGGCCCCGCCGTCATCGCGCCGTCACAGCATTGGCAGGAACCGAGGGTTCGCACCAAGTCGGGACAACTCGGGATAACCGGCCGCGTTGCGCGAAGTTGCGTGCTTTGGCATAAAAAACCGATCGGCCTGCCGTGGGCGCGGCGGGCCGGCAAAGTGGGACGTCATGAATAACGGGCTGTACTCAATCCACGTCACCTTGCTGGACGGGCGCGTCGGCAAGGGCAGCGGCGTGATTCTCTTCCGCGACGGTCAGATCCTCGGCGGCGACGCCTATTTGTATTACACCGGCAGCTACACGGTGAAGGGCGACACCTTCAAGGGCGAGGTGCTGGTGCAGCGCCACACCACGCCGCGCGACACCGACAATCCGCTGTTCGGAGGCCCTGCCCCCGTCGGCATCGGGGTGACCGGCACCTTCACCGAAACGCGCGGCACCATGAGCGGCACCGCTCTGGTCGGCAAGGCGAGCCAGATCTTCGGCGCCACGCTGCACAAGCTTGCGGATGTGAATTAATGCTCTGCAGTCGCAGCTAGGCCCGTCATCCCCGCGCAAAGGCTCCGCCTTTGTCGCTGAAGGTGCGAGCCCTTGCCAGCCGCGAAGCTTGACCCGTCACCCTGAGGTGCGAGCCCTTGCGAGCCTCGAAGGGTCGACGGCCCGGCTCTCTCCGCGTGGCGACACACGAGCCGTGCATCCTTCGAGGCTCGCCCAGCAGCGCAATTGCGCTGCAAGGCTCGCACCTTCAGCGACAAAGGCGGAGCCTTTGCGCGGGGATGACGGAACCGGCAGTGAGCTGCTCTCTCGTCATTGCGAGCGAAGCGAAGCAATCCATCTATCCCCGAATTGAAACATGGATTGCTTCGCTTTGCTCGCAATGACAGGGTTAGAGCGAATGCACCATGCAGAAATAGCCGCGCAAGCAAACCCCTACTCCGCGGCCTGCTCCAGCGGGGCGGTGCGGGGCAGGATAATCTGGATGCGGGTGCCGCGGCCGGGCTCGGACTCCAGACTGAGCCGTCCGCCGAGCCGCGTGGTGACGATGCTGTAGACGATGTGGAGGCCGAGCCCGGTGCCGCCCTGATCGCGCCGCGTCGTGAAGAACGGATCGAAGGCGCGGCGGCGCACGTCGAGGCTCATGCCGCAGCCGTTGTCGGAGAACACCACCTCGACATTGTCCTTGCCGCAGGCGTGCACCTGGATATCGACCTCGCCGGCCTTGCCGTCCGGAAACGCGTGCGCCACCGCGTTGAGGAACAGGTTGGTCAGCACCTGGCCATACGGCCCCGGATAGGAGTTCATGATCAGGTCCGGCTCGCAATCGACGTTGAGCGTCAGATTGTGCTTGCGCAGACCGGGCCGCAGGCTCATCACCACCTGCTCGGTGAGATCGCCGAGATCGAAGCTGCGCTGGTCGGAATAGTTGCGGTCGGCGGCGACCTGCTTGAACGACTGGATCAGCTCGGCGGCGCGGTTGAGATTGGCGACGAGCTGCGACGAGGCATCCCGCGTCGTGTTCAGGAACTCGTTGAGGCTGGAGCGGCGCAGTTCGCCGCGCTCTACCTGGCTGGCGAAGGTCGCGGTCTTGCGTTCGAGCGCGGACGCCACCGTCAGGCTGATGCCGACCGGGTTGTTGACCTCATGGGCGACGCCGGCGACCAGGCGGCCGAGCGCGGCGAGCTTCTCCGCCTCGATCAGCGAGTTCTGGGTCTCGCGCAGATTGCGCAGCGCGGCCTCGGCGGAGTCCCGCGCCTTGCGCATCTCCTGCTCAGAGCGCTTGCGCTCGCCGATGTCGAGCGCGACCGTGACGATGTTCTCGATCTCGCCCTGGGCGTCGAGGATCGGCAGCTTGTTGACCAGCCACTGCCGCATGTTGCCGGCGGAATCCTTGTACTCCTCCTCGTAGAAGCCGAGCTCGCGCCGCGCCGACAGCACGCGCTTGTCGTTCTCGTCGCTCTTGGCCGCGCCGTAGCGCGACATCAGATCGGCGGTGGTCCGGCCGATCGCGTCCTGCGGCTCGATGCCGAAGATGCCGGCCATGTAGCGGTTCATCAGCACATAGCGCAGCTCACTGTCCTTGACGTTGATCACGGCGGGCACGGTGTCGATGACCATCTGCAGCAGGCGGCGGCCTTCGGCGATAGCGTCTTCGGCGCGCTTCTGGTCGGTGATGTCGCGCACCGTGCCCTCGTAGCGGATCACCTCGCCGACATCGTTACGCACCACGGTGGCGGAATCCGACAGCCACAGCGCGGAGCCGTCGCGCGCACGGACCTGGTACTCGTAGTCGCGCACCATGCCGTCGCGCTGCATCAGGTCCTGGTACCGTGCGCGCGCCGCCGGATCGACATAGACGGTGGAGGCGATGTCGTCGATGCCGTTGATCAGGTCCTGCGGCGTGGCATAGCCCATCATCCGCGCCAGCGCCGGGTTGGCGTTGAGCAGCGTACCGCCCGGCGTCGTCACATAGATGCCCTCGACCGAGGCCTCGAACAGCTTGTGATAGCTCTCCTCGGCGAGCCGCTGCTCGGCGAGCGCGCGCAGTGCGGCCTCGCGCGCGCTGTCGGCGTCGATCAGGGTCTGGCGAAACACCTCGGCGGCGCGCGCGATGTCGCCGATCTCGTTGTCGAGATCGGCGCCCGGGATGAACGCGCTCTTCTCGCCGCCGGAGACCTTGCGGATCGAGCCGGCGATCTTGGCCAGCGGCCGCACGGTGCGGCGAACCACCAGCACCGCGGCGAACAGGCCGATCAGCACGCCGGCGGTGCCCAGCACGATGCTCTGCCACTTGGCCTCGGCCAGCGTGCGCGCGAAGTCGCGCGACAGCACATGGCCGCGGCGGGTGCTGAGCTCGCGCAGCAGCTCGGTGACGCGCTGGATCAGCCGGCCCTCCTCGCCGAGCACCTCGCGGTCGATGTCGGCAATCTGGCCCTCGCGCGTTGCGATCGCGCTGATCGCCTCGGCATAATTGTCGACCGCCGTCCGCAGCGCGGGATCGGCGATGGTCATCGCGCGCATGCTCTGCGCGGCCTGCTCGGCCGCCGAGGTGTTGTGCGCCAGCAGCGCGGTCGCGATGCGGCTCTGGGTCTGCGACAGCGCGGCCGCCAAGGCGGGCTCCGGGCTGTCGGCGACCGCCTTGTCGAAGGCATCGCGCAGCGGCGGCAGGCCCGCGACCAGCTCGGCACGGCGGCTCAGCAGTGTCGAAATCCGCTCGATGCCGCCGCGATAGGTCGCCAGCCGCTGGGTGACGCCGTCGATCATGTCCTGCTGCTCGGGGGCAAGCCGGATACGGGTCTTCTTCAGAATCTCGCTCAGCGACTGAGCCGCCTCGGCGACCTGAATCGACTGGCTGCCGGGCTCGGTGACGAAATCCCGCGCCGCCAGCCGCAGCTCGTTCATGCGGCGGTCGATATCCTCGGAGATGTCGCCGACGCTCTGCAGCCGCTGCAGCTCGGCAAAGGTCGTGTCGATATGGCGGATCGCGATCACGCTGGCGGTGGATGTGATGATGATCACAGCCAGCACCAGCAGGAAGCTGCCGAAGGTGAGCTGGCCGATCGAGAGGGAAAATGCTCGCGGCGCTTGCGAATTCGGCGGCAGTTCAACGGTCATATGGTCAGGGCCGGGGTCCAATGGAGGGCAATATACGGGAAATTACGGGCGATGGGGAAATGCTGAAGCACCGGAGCCAGTTAGGGTGTGATCCGCGTCACCCTGATGACGTGGCGTGCCCGAAATCGGCACAGGGCCGGCGTCAGTCCGGTGGGATTACCCGCCTCCCCTGACGGCCCCGGTCCAGGCCGCGAGGTCCAGCCTGATGACGTCGGCGAATCGCCGTAGCGGTGCGCTCTTGGCCCCGCAGCCGGCACCGTCGCCGCGGCGTCATGATTCCTGCCTGTCGGTTTCGGCAGACGAAACTTCAGGCGGCGGCAGTTTTCCGCGCCGGGATGGTCATCGCGGCAACCCCGACCACGACGCAGGCGAGCCCGAGCCACGCCGTCGGGCTCAGCCGCTCACCCAGAAAGCTGACGCTGAGCGCGACCCCGATCGGCACCCGCAGATAGGCCTGCGCCGTGGTGCCGACCGAGCCGAGGGTCTGGATCAGGCGGAAATAGATCACGAACGCGATCGCGGTCGAGAACACCGCGAGCGCCAGCAGCGCCGCGAGCGACGTCGTCGACGGCGCCAGCGTCCACGGCCGCTCGACGGCGAAGCTGAGCGGGATCAGGATCGCAGCGCCGGCGAGCAGCGAGCCCGCCGCCGGCGCCATCGGATCGAGGCCCTTGAAGCCGCGGCTGAAGATCGCCGCACAGGCATAGCAGATGGTGGCGGCGACGATCGCGACCTCGGCCACCAGGCCGGTGCCGAGATCGCGGAACGCGTCGACGCCGACGATCAGGCAGATGCCGGCCATGCCGGCCATCACGCCGAACAGTTTTCGCGGGCTCGCCGCCTCATGGCGGGTGACCATCGCGGTGAACAGGAAGGTGAAGATCGGCGAGGCCGAATTGAGGATGGTGGCGAGCCCGGCATCGACGAAGCGCTCGCCCCAGGCGATCAGCGTCCACGGGATCACGCTGTTGAGGCAGGCCTGGAACGTGAAGCGGCGCCAGGTCGCGCCATCCGTCGGCATGGTCACGGCGCGCATCCGCATGATGACGAGCAGCAGTGCTCCAGCGATCGCGGTGCGCGCCGCGATCAGCGTGATCGGCGGGATGGTCTCGACCCCGAGCTTGATGAAGGTGTAGGAGCCGCCCCAGAGCGTGGCGAGCGCGAGCAGCAGCGCCAGCTCGAAGGCCATGCCGGGCTGGCGCGATGCGGTGGTCATGGCGGGGATTCCGTCTCGTGGGTTTGAGACGGAAATTACATCGCCGGTGCAAGTCGATCCTTCGGCGCCGACCGAAGTGTGAGCGACGCGCTTCTCTTTCCCTTCGTCGTCCCGGCCTAGTGCGCAATTGCGCACGGGGGCCGGGACCCATTTACCACAGGGTCGTGTTGTTGAAAAAAATAGTCGTCCCAGCGTCGCGCAACAATGCACAGCTGTGGTTATGGGTCCCGGGACGACAGCGGAGAGGCTGTGCGCTCAATCCTATCACCGTCACCCTGAGGTGGCCGCTTCTTCAGCGGCCCTCGAAGGGTCGACGGCCCGGCTGGTGGCCGATTCATCCTTCGAGGCTCGCCGAAGGGGCTCGCACCTCAGGATGACGGCTCACCCCATCGCGCCGACGTCAAAAACCTCGCCGTCGTAGCCGGCTTCCTTGGGGATGCGGAGCTGGCGGCCGGTGGCGGTCTTGGTCATCACCGGCATCACCGTGACGATCGACATGCCCTTGCTGTCTTCAAGCGCGGCCGCAACGTTCGGCTGCTTGCCGAGCCGGATCAGGTTGCGGGTGGTCGGGAACGGCAGCTTGAAGCGGCCGCTCTCGCCGCCGGCCAGCGCCTCGCGCGCCGACACCCAGATCGAGTCGGTGGATTCCTTACCGTCATGCGCGCCGAGTTGTTCGGGCGGCGCTGCGGCGAGGAAGAACCAGGTGTCGAACCGCTTCGGCATGCCCTCCGGCGTGATCCAGTGCGCATAGGGCACCAGCGCGTCGAGCGCGAGCACCAGGCCGTTGTCGGTGAGAATGGTCTGGAAGGTGATCTTGCCTTCGTTCAGCGCGCTGCGGTGCGCGAGCGCGAGTGCGTCGGCGCGCTTGGCATCGACCAGCTCGGACGACCCCTTCGGCCGCGCCAGCAGGATGCCGCTCTCCTCGAAGGTTTCGCGGACGCCGGCGATGCGGAAGCCGAGCGCGTCGGCGTCGAGGCCTTCGCCGCCGGAATAGAGCGCGGGGTTAGCTGCGATCTCGTTGTCGTTCTTGTCGACGCTGCCGCCGGGAAACACCAGCGCGCCCGAGTTGAACTCGATCTGGTGATGGCGGACCATCATAAAGATTTCGATTTCAGCTGAAGTAGTGCCGTCGCGCAGCAGCAGCACGGTGGACGCAGGACGGGTGGCAGCGATCTCGGCCATGGTCTTAGCCCGCCGCGCTGGATTGCGGCTGCAGATTGGCGCGGCGGTCGACCCGCGCCACCCGCGACAGCAGATAGTCGACCTCCGCCCTCGCCTGCGGCGTGATCACCGCGCCCGGCTTGCGCTGCGCGCTGGAGGAGATGATGCCGCGCTTCTGCAGCACGTATTTGCGCACGGTGAGGCCGACGCCCGGCTGCTGCTCGTAGCGGATCAGCGGCAGATGCGCGTCGAACAGATCGTGCGCGGCGTCGCGCTTGCCGGCCTTGGAGAGATTGACGACGTCGATCAAAAGCTCCGGGAAGGCGTAGCCGGTCATCGCGCCGTCGGCGCCGCGCTCCATCTCGAAGTCGAGGAACAGGCCGCCATTGCCGACCAGAATCGACAGCGGCCGCAGCGAGCCGTCCTTCTGGAAGTTGCGCAGCGTCGAGATCTTCTCCAGCCCCGGCCAGTCCTCGTGCTTGAGCATCACGCAGGACGGCGAATCCATCACGATCTTGCGGATCACCGCGGGCGTGAACTGCACGGTCAGCGTCAGCGGATAATCCTGCAGCACCCACGGAATGTCGTCGCCGATCGCTTCCTGCGCCTGCTTGAAATAGCCGGTGATCTGGTCGTCGGTGCGCAGATGCGGCGGCGGCGCGATCATGACACCGGCAGCGCCCGCATCCATCGACTTCTTGGCCAGCGCGCGCATGGTGGCAAAGCCCGGCGCCGAGACGCCGACGATCACCTGCAGCTTCTTGGCCCGCTTGACGAAGCGCAGCGCCACCTGCTCGGCCTCGGCGGCATCGAGCTTCGGCGCCTCGCCCAGAATGCCCAGCACCGTGACGCCGTCGCAGCCGACATCGGTGTAGAAATCGGTGAGACGGTCGATCGAGGCCTCGTCGATGCGGCCATCGTCATGGAACGGGGTCGGCGCGATGGCGAAGGTGCCGGCGGCCTGGGCGGTGAGTTTTGTCATGGATGCCTCGTTTGTTCCCGCTCTCTATACCGCGTCATTTCCCGATCCGCCATTGCGCATCGGGAATGCGCCGCCTGCCGCAGGCTCGCCCCGGGAATGGCGTTCCCCTATTTGAACCGCCGCGCCGACTTCTTGATCTCCTCTTCGGAGAAGAAGATCTCCTTGGCGTGGGTGACGATGTCCTCGGCCTTCCAGCCCGTGAACGGCGGCGTCCAGCCCTCCATTTCCATCATCCGCATCTCGCGCACGCCGCGCGGGCCGGAGACGCCGAGCACCTTGCCGGTCTGGTCGCCCGAGAGGTCGCTGACCATGTAGAGCACGGCCGGCGCGATGCCATCCGGCCCGAGCGCCGCGCCGGGGTTCTCCTTGTAGCGCGGCAGGTCCGCGGTCATGCGGGTCAGCGCGCCCGGCGCCAGCGTCCAGATCCGGATGTTGTACTTGCGGCCCTCGATCGCCAGCACGTTGGAGAGGCCCCAGATGCCGCCCTTGGCGGCGCCGTAATTGGTCTGGCCGAAATTGCCGATCAGCCCCGAGGTCGAGGACGTATTGACGATGACGCCGCCGCCATTGTCGCGCATCCATTTGAACACCGGCTGGGTGCAGCAGAAGGTGCCCTTGAGGTGCACCTTCAGCACCTTGTCCCAGTTGGCTTCCTTGGCCTTGTGAAAGGTCTCGTCGAGCAGGATGCCGGCGTTGTTGACCAGGATATCGGCGCGGCCGAAATGCTTGATGGCGTCGTCGAACACCGACTGGCCGCCGGCCAAGGTCGAGATGTCGGCGCCGTTGGCGACCGCACGGCCGCCCTCGGCCTTGATCGCATCGACCACCTTCTGGGCCATCGACGTGTCAGCGCCGGAGCCGTCGCGCGGCCCGCCGAGATCGTTGACCACGACCGCCGCGCCCTCGCGCGCGAACAGCTTTGCGTAGGCCTCACCCAGTCCGCCGCCGGCGCCCGTGATCAGAGCCACCTTGCCGTCGAGTAATCCCATGGTTGTTTTCTCCGTTTTGTTCTTTCTTCTTCACCTCTCCCCGCCTGCGGGGAGAGGTCGGATCGCCCTTGCGATCCGGGTGAGGGGGTACAGGTCTCACCACGGTCACTACGCGCGGTGAGAGCCCCTCACCCCACCCTCTCCCCGCAAGCGGGGCGAGGGAGCCAACGGCCGCTGCGCGTGGCTAAGCCAGCACCGTCTTGCCGTTGCGGATTACGGTGACGCCACGCGA
The DNA here is from genome assembly GCF_015291565.1 of Bradyrhizobium sp. CCBAU 51753. Lineage (NCBI taxonomy): Bacteria > Pseudomonadati > Pseudomonadota > Alphaproteobacteria > Hyphomicrobiales > Nitrobacteraceae > Bradyrhizobium > Bradyrhizobium sp. CCBAU 51753. Next base: position 5,484,468 of record NZ_CP030037.1, read on the forward strand.
CTTCACCTTGGCCTCGAACGACACCACATTGCCGTCCTTCCACAGCTCCATGGTCACGGTCTCGCCGGGAAACACCGGCGAGGAGAACCGCGCCACGTGCTGCTTGAAGGCGGCGGGATCGTAATCGGCGTAGGTCTGCAGCACGCCGCGGCAGGTGATGCCGTAGGTGCACATGCCGTGCAGGATCGGCCGCGGGAAGCCGGCCCTTTTCGCGAACTCCGGATCGGAATGCAGCGGGTTGCGGTCGCCGCAGAGCCGGTAGACCAGCGCCTGGTCGGGCCGCGTCGTGATGTCGACGATTTGGTCTGGCGCGCGCTCCGGCACCTTGTGCGGGTCGGGCTGGCCGTCCGACGGGCCGCCAAAGCCGCCGTCGCCGCGGGCGAAGCGCGAGGCGACCAGGGTTGCGAGCTTGTCGCCCTTCTCGTCTTTCAGCACGGTCTGGTGACGGATCACCGCGCCCTTGTCCTTGCCCTTGTCGAAGACATCGAGGACCGTGGAGTCGGCGGTGATGTGGGCCGCGGTCGAAAACGGCTTGTGGAAGGTGATGTCGCGCTCGCCGTCGACCACCATCACGCGGTTGAGATTCATCTCGCCGGGCCCGGCGCCCCACGCGGCGACCGACGCAAACGTCGGCACCACCTTGAGCGGACGCGGCGTCAGCACGCCTTCGTTGACGAAGGCGAGTTCCTTCTCGTCCATCGGATCGGCACCCATGCCGATGCCGTAGGCGTACAGCATCACCTCGCGGTCGCTGTAGCTGTATTTCTGGCCGAGATTTTTCAGGGCCATCAGCTGTTCGTACACGATCGGCATTTGTCGTTTCTCCCCGAATTTTCTCTCTGCGGCGTGGTGTCCGTTACAGCGCCCTCTCCCCTTGTGGGAGAGGGCTACACAAGCAGCGCAACAAACTCACTTGGGTGAGGGGTTGCCTCCGCAGAGAGACTCGACGCGCGGAGAGATACCCCTCATCCGGCAGCCTTCGGCTGCCACCTTCTCCCACAAGGGGAGAAGGTACTTCTTAGGCCGGCGTGAAGAACGGCAACGGCGCGCCGTCGGTCGGCTTCCACACCAGCTTCACCTTCTGGCCGATCCTCACCTTCTCCAGATCGCAATCGACGATGTTGGTCTGCAGCGACGGGCCTTCCTTCAGCGTCACATAGGCGATCGCGTAGGGACCGGTCGGCGACTTCCGCATCAGGCTGTAGGTGTAGACCGTGGCCTCGCCGCTCGATTCTTCCCACACCGTCTTGTCGGAGAAGCAGAACGGGCAGATCGCACGCGGGAAGTAATGCGCCTCGCCGCAGGTGGTGCAGCGCTTGATCATGAACTTGCCCGCCTTGGCCGCTTCCCAGAACGGCGCGGTCTCCGGATTGGTCACCGGGGCATTGTACTTCTTCGCTTCGGACATCACGCACGCTCCAGAATACAGGTTGAGGCGGCGTGGCGAACGCCGAGCAGACCGCCGGTGCCGTGGGCGATCGCGAGGTCGCAGTTCTTCACCTGCACCTTCGGATGCGCCTCGCCGCGCAGCTGGCGCACGGCCTCGAGAATCTTGGTCATGCCGCCGCGGTTGACCGGATGGTTGCTGCAGAGGCCGCCGCCATCGGTGTTGAACGGCAGCTTGCCGACGCCGGAGATCAGATTGCCGTCGGCGACGAACTTGCCGCCCTCGCCCTTCTTGCAGAAGCCGAGGTCCTCGAGCTGCATCAGCACCGTGATGGTGAAGCTGTCATAGATCGAGGCATACTTGATGTCCTTCGGTGTCACGCCCGCTTCCTCGAAGGCGCGCGGACCGGACCACACGCCGGCGGAATAAGTCAGGTCGAGATCCTTGCCACCGCGCGGCCCCTTCATCGCCTCGCCATGGCCGATCAGCCGCACCAGCGGCTTCTTCAGGCTCTTGGCAATCTCGGGCGTGGTGACGATCATCGCGCCGCCGCCGTCGGTGACGACGCAGCAATCCATCCGGTGCAGCGGGTCGGAGATCATCGGCGAGTTCAAGACGTCCTCGACGGTGACGACCTCTTTCAGCATCGCGTGCGGATTGTATTGCGCGTGATGCGAGGCCGCGACCTTGATCCAGGCCAGCTGCTCGGAGGTGGTGCCGTAGTCGTGCATATGGCGCATGGCACACATGCCGTAGGCATTGTGGGTGGTTGCCCCGTAGGCGGACTCGAAATCGGCCTCGCCGCCGGCGGCCCGCAGCGGCATCGGACCGGTGCGCGGCTTGCCCGCCAGCGTCACCAGCGCGACCGAGCACTTGCCGACGGCGATCGCCTCGGCGGCGTGGCCGAGATGGATCAGATAGGAACAGCCGCCGGTCTCGGTGGAATCGACATGGCGCAGCTTCTTGGTGTTGAGGCCGAGATAATCGACCATCGGCCACAGTCCGCCCGGCGCGTCGCCGGCGCAGAAATAGCCGTCGATGTCGTCCTTGGTCAGCCCGGCATCCTCGATCGCGCCCTTGGCGACCTCGGCGTGCAGCTGTGCTGTTGATTTATCGGGTGCGTGCCGGGTGGGATGTTCGAATATCCCGGCAATGTAGGCCTTGCCCTTGATGGTCAAATCGCTCTCCGCTGGCGTTTCCTCATCTCCAGCGTTTTTCTGAACCGCCGCTGCGGCCTTGGCAAGCGCGGAAATATTCCGTCAGGCGAGACTGTCAGGAGTTGCGCGGCCGCGGATCAAGTGAACTAGTGATGTTTTTCCAGGACGATCACCGCCCCAAGCGACGCGCATGACCACATCGCCGCGACGTAGCAGTAGTTGCCCGGGTAGTCTTCGAGGTGAAAACTATTCGCGTCTGAAGCGACTAGCCGACCCTTCACTTCGTCTTTCCAAAAGGCGAGGCGATCGTCCTCAGGGATCCACCGAAGCGGTAATCCTACATCCGCAATCACAAAGGTTGCGCCGTTCTGCAAGAGCCCCACGACTTCCGCCGCCCCTACATTCTCAACGCGATGCGCATCCAACGGACCGTCTTCGTTCCAGAGTTCACTGGGCGGCAACTGCGTAACGATTTTCTTGGTCACGTCCATTAGCTACCCGCCATCACAGAGGACCGGTGTCGTCACCCTACTCCGCCGCCATCTGCCTTGGCGCGGGCGGCGGGTTGGCAAGGTCGGCGGCGAGTTGCGCGTAGCGAACTTTTGCCTCCGCGATCGCCTTCTCCTTCACCGGGCCGTAGCCGCGGATGCGATCCGGCAGCGAGAGCAGCTCGACTGCGATGTCGTGATTGAGCGGCGACAGCAGGCCCAGCACCGTCGCGACGTCCTTCTCGTAGCCCGCGATCAAGTCGCGCTCGATCTTGCGATCGGCGCTGTAGCCGAAGATGTCGAGCGGCGTGCCGCGCAGGAAGCGGAATTTCGCCATCACCCTGAACGCGGACATCATCCAGGAGCCGAAGGCGCGCTTCTTCGGCCGGCCCTGCGCATCGAGGCCGCCGCCGAGGATCGGCGGGGCGAGATTGAAGTTGAACTTGAAGTCGCCCTCGAACTGGTCGCGCAGCTGCTTCTCGAAACGGCCATCGCTGAACAGCCGCGCCACCTCATACTCGTCCTTGTAGGCGAGCAGCTTTGCGTAGTTGATCGCGACCGCACGCGGCAGCGCCTCGCCGTAGCCGCCCTTGCCGGCGACGTCGCGGACCTGGTCGACCAGCTTGCGATAACGTTTTGCGAGGCGCGAGCTCTGGTAGTCGGTCAACAGCGCCATGCGATGGGTGATGATCTCGTCGAGCGACATCGCATCCAGCGTCTTCGGCGCGGCGACGTCGTCATCCTGCCCCTTCATCATCGCGGCCAGCCGCGCCGGATCGACGGCGGCAAGGCGCCCGAGCCGGAACGCCTCGGTGTTCATCTTGATCGAGACGCCGTTGACCTCGATCGCCTTCTCGATCGCCTCCGCCGACAGCGGCAGCAGGCCGCGCTGATAGGCAAATCCCATCATCATCATGTTGGTGGCGATGGAGTCGCCGAGCAGCGCCTCGGCCGGCTTGGTGAAGTCGAAGAACGCGGAGTCCTTGCGCAGCTCGGTCTCCAGCACGTGGTTGACCTTGCGGGTCTGGAAGTTGAAGTCGCGGTTCAGGATGAAATCCGCGGTCGGAATCACATGGCTGTTGATGATGCCGACGGTGCGGCTCGCATCACAGAGCGTCATGGTGTCCTTGGAGACCGCCACCACCTCATCGGCCGCGAGCACGAGATCGGCGGTGCCGGTCACGATACGCGAGCAGGTCACGTCGGCGGTGTGCTCGGAGAGCCGGACGTGGCTGAGCACCGCGCCGCCCTTTTGCGCCAGGCCGGACATGTCGAGGATCATCGAGGCCTTGCCCTCGATATGGGCGGCCATGCCGAGCAGCGCACCGATCGTCAGCACGCCGGTGCCGCCGACGCCGCCGATCGCAATGTTGTAGGGCCGGTCGAGCGCGGGCTTCGCGGCCGGCTCCGGCAACGCGCCGATATCGCCAAGCTCGGCGGGCGCGCGCTGCCGCAGCTTGCCGCCGTCGACGGTGACGAAGGACGGGCAAAAGCCCTTTACGCAGGAATAGTCCTTGTTGCAGGTCGACTGGTTGATGGTGCGCTTGCGGCCGAGCTCGGTCTCCAGCGGCTCGACCGAGATGCAGTTCGACTGCACCGAGCAGTCGCCGCAGCCTTCGCAGACCGCGGGATTGATCAGCACGCGGCGCGGCGGATCCTCCATCAGGCCGCGCTTGCGGCGACGCCGCTTCTCGGCGGCGCAGGTCTGCACGAACACGATCGCCGAGGTGCCCTTGGTTTCGCGGCACAGCTTTTGGACGTTCTCGAGTTCGTCGCGATGGTAGAGCTTGACGCCCGGCGCGATGGTGTCGGCCGGATAGGCATCCGGATTCTCCGAGACCAGGTAGATCTCGCGGATGCCTTCGGCATGAAGCTGGAAGGTGATCTGCTGCGGTGACAGATCGCCGTCATGGCGCTGGCCGCCGGTCATCGCGACGGCGTCGTTGTACAGGATCTTGTAGGTGATGTTGGCCTTCGAGGCGATCGACTGCCGGATCGCGAGAATGCCGGAGTGGAAATAGGTGCCGTCGCCGAGATTGGCGAAGATGTGGTTCTCGTTGGTGAACGGCGAGATGCCGACCCACGGCACGCCCTCGCCGCCCATATGGGTGAAGGTCTCGGTGGAGCGGTTCATCCACAGCGCCATGAAGTGGCAGCCGATGCCGCCCATGGCGCGGCTGCCCTCCGGCACCTTGGTCGAGGTGTTGTGCGGACAGCCCGAACAGAAATACGGCGTGCGGCTGATCGGCGCCGTCGCCTGCATCTGCGTCGACTGCCGGCCGTTGAACCAGTCGGCCTTGGCGCGCAGCATCTCCGCGATTTCGGGATTGAGATTCAATCGAAGCAGCCGCTCGGTGAGCGAGCTCGCCAGCGAGGCAACGCTCAGCTCGGCGGCGAAGGTCAGAAACCGCTTGTCGTGATCGTCCATCTTGCCGACGATGCGCGGACGGACGTCGTCACGCCAGTTGAACAGCTCCTGCTTGACCTGGTTCTCGACGATCTCACGCCGTTCTTCGACGATGAAGATCTCCTCGAGGCCGACGGCGAAATTGCGCACGCCTTCCGGCTCCAGCGGCCAGGGCATGCCGATCTTGTAGAGGCGGATGCCGATCTTGGCGGCGATCTCGGGCGTGATGCCGAGCTCGCGCAGCGCCTGGCGGATGTCCTCATAGCTCTTGCCCGAGGCCATGATGCCGTAGCGCGCGTTCGGCGAATCCATCGTGACGCGGTTGACCTTGTTGGCGCGGGCAAAGGCGATCGCGGCAAAGCCCTTGTAGTCCTGCAAGCGCCGGTCCTGCTCGAAGCGGTCGTCGGGCCAGCGGATGTTCAGCCCGCCCGGCGGCAGCTCGAAATCCGGCGGGATGATGAACGGCGTCATTTCGTCGGTGAGGTCGATCTCGGCCGTGGTCTCCACCGTCTCGGTGATCACCTTCATGCCGACCCAGCAGCCCGAGTAGCGCGACATCGCGATACCCAAAAGGCCCATCTCGATCATTTCATGGATGCTGGAGGGGTAGAGGTAGGGCATCAGCGCGGAGATGAAGGCGTGGTCGGACTGATGCGGGACGGTGGAAGACTTTGCGCCGTGGTCGTCGCCGGCCAGACAAAGTACGCCGCCATGCTTGGCGGAGCCGGCGGCATTGCCGTGCCGGAATACGTCGCCGCAGCGGTCGACGCCGGGGCCCTTGCCGTACCAGATGCCGACCACGCCGTCGTATTTGGCGCCGGGCGACAGCCCGAGCTGCTGCGAGCCCCAGATCGCGGTGGCCGCCAGGTCCTCGTTCACGCCGGGCTGGAATTTGACGTTGTATTGCTCGAGATGTTTTCTGGCCGCGAACAGCTGCTGGTCGTAGCCGCCGAGCGGGGAACCGCGATAGCCGGAGACGAAGCCTGCCGTGTTGAGGCCTGCGGCGCGGTCGCGTCTGATCTGCGCCATCGGCAGGCGGACCAGGGCCTGGATGCCGGTCAGAAAGACCTGGCCGGTGCCTTGGGTATACTTCTGGTCGAGACTGATAGGACCCTGGTTGATTCCCATTTAGCCCTCTTCTTGCTGGTCGCGACGACTGATTTAGCTAGTCATCCGAGCTTGTTAGAACCAGTCTATGTCGGATTTTTCGCTGCGCGCAGCACAATTCTGAGCCATGAAGCCGCTTGCTCGAAAATCGCAACTTCGTGCCGGGAATATCGCGAGCGCGTTTCGGTTTCTGTCGCAGGACAGGCCTGCGGCGAAATGGCGGAACGCGCCGTGCGGGCCGGACGGTGGACGAATGACGCGACGAGGTCGAGCAACCGCAACGATTCTGGCCACCGCCCTGTTGTGCGCTGCGTTCGCGGCCCGCGAATGCGCGGCCGCGCCGGCCGACGAGATCATCGCCCGCGGCAAGGCGCTGACCATCGCGGGTGATTGCGCGAGCTGCCACACCGCCGATCCGGCCAAGCCGTTTGCCGGCGGCAAGCGGATCGATACGCCGTTCGGCGCGGTGTTCTCGCCGAACCTGACGCCCGACCGCGATACCGGCATCGGCGGCTGGAGCGACGTGGATTTTGTCCGCGCCCTGCGTACCGGCGTCTCGCCGACGGGGGCGCGTTATTACCCCGCCTTCCCCTACCCCAATTTCACAAAACTGATCCGCGACGACATTTTGGCGATCCGCGCCTATCTCGCGACGCTCGGCCCGGTCAGCAACCAAGCGCCGCCGCCGGAGTTGCGCTGGCCGCTGAACTATCGCGGGCTGATGCGGGCGTGGAACGCCCTGTTCCTGACACCAGGCATCATCCAGCCGGACCAGGGCAAGAGCGCGGAATGGAATCGCGGCCGCTATCTGGTCGAGGGCCTCGCCCATTGCGGCGCTTGCCATACGCCCAAGAATATCTTCGGCGCCGACAAGCGCGACCAGGCCTTCGGCGGCAATGTGGTTCAAGGCATGTTCGCGCCAAGGCTCGATGGCGCCGCGCGCAGCGGGTTGAAATCGTGGAGCGTGGACGACATCGTCGAGTATCTGCAGAGCGGCCGCAATGCGCGCAGCCATGCCGGTCCCTTGATGTCCGAGGTGGTGCTCAATTCGACGTCGAAGATGAGCGATGCCGACGTGCGGGCGATCGCGGTCTATCTGAAGAGCCTGCCGGCCGGCGCGCCGGAGCCCGCGGTCACGACGCCCTCCCCGGAGCAGATGAGCGACGGCGAGCGGATTTACCGCGGCGCCTGCGTCGCCTGCCATGAGCTCGATGGCTCCAGCGCGCCGCGGATCTATCCGCCGCTGCCCGGCAACGCCAATCTGCAATCGGCCGATCCCGCGAGCACGCTGCGCATCATCCTCGATGGCGCACAGAGCATGACGACGCCGCGGGCGCCGAACACCGGCTCGATGCCGGCCTATCCGAAGCTGACGGATCAGGAGATCGCCGATGTCACGACCTACATCCGCAATGCCTGGGGCAATGCGGCGCCCGCGGTCACCGCAGACGAGGTCGCGAAGGCGCGCAAGGAAAATAGCAAGACGAGATAGCGCTCAGCGCTCCTCGCCGCTGAACACGAATTTCGGCATCTCCCATTTGTAGCGGATCGCGAGCAGCCGGAAGGTCAGGCCGAGCACGAAGGTCAGCAGCACCGCCCAGAGCGTGTCGTTCAGCTGCAGGCGGAGGGCGGCGGCGTAGAACAGCCCGGTGACCACGGAGACGCTGGCGTACAGCTCGCTGCGAAACAGCAGCGGCACCTCGTTGCAGAGGATGTCGCGCAGTACGCCGCCGGCGCAGCCCGTGATCATGCCGGAGACGATCACGATCGCCACGGGAACGCCGACCTGCCAGGCGACGTCGCAGCCGGCCATCGTGAACACCACGAGCCCGATCGCGTCGAGCACGAGGAAGGCGAGATTGAGCCTCACCACCAGCCGCGCCAGCCCAATGGTGACCAGCGCCGCCACTCCCGCAATCACGAGATAGATCGGATGTGCGACCCAGACCAGCGGGTAATGCCCGAGCAGCACGTCGCGGATGGTGCCGCCGCCGAGCGCGGTGATCGCCCCGAGCATGCAGACGCCGGCCCAATCCATGCTGCGCTTTCCCGCCGCAAGCGCCGCCGTCATCGACTGCGCCGCAACCGCGATGAACGAAAGCACGTGCAGCACCGAATCGGTGGGCGGCAGGGTCCACATTGCGAAGGCCTCATGGAACGGGCATGGAACTCCGGGAATCGCCGGTTCCATGATGAAGAGGTTGCAACATTGGCGCGGAACATCCTCCGGCGCCAGCCATTGTCCCCTGCGTTTAGCTTTTGGGGTGCTAACGGAGGAACCTTGAAATGACGAACCACCCTGACGATCCGTATCGCGCCAACCTGACCGATGACGAAATCCGCCGTCAGGCGCGCTTCAACAGTCTGGACAATGAGCTGCAGCCAGATCCCGAACTCGCGGAGGGGCCGGCCAGCGGCACCAAGATCGCGATGTTCGCCGTTGCGGTGGCGGTGGTGCTCGGCGCCCTGTTCTACGGGCTGAACAACACCTCGGTGAAGGAGGCCGGCACGACCCCGTCGAGTCAGACCGCGCAGACCCAACCCGCCAATCCGGCCGGGGCGCCTCCGGGCATGCGTGACGTGACGCCGAAGCCAAACAGCCAGCCCGGCACGACGACCGGCGCGGCGCCGGCACAGCCCGCGAGCCCGCCGTCGGATGCGACCGGCGACAAGAACAAGTAATCTACACGTGGGATCGGCCGGAGCAGCGGGCCTGATCGGCCCGCTGCTTTCATATCCGGCTACTTGAACATCTTGTTGAGCTCGCCGCCGGAATAGCCGTTGGCGAATTCGGCGAAGGTGCCCTGCTCGGCCATCTCCTTCGCGGCCTTCATGAACCCCACCCAGGCCATCCGCGCCAGCGACCCGCCGACGCTGATCCGGCGCACGCCGAGATCGGCGACCTCCTGCAGCGACAGGCCCGGCCCGCCGATCAAGAGGTTGACCGGCTTCGGGGCCACCGCCTTCACCACCGCGGTGATGTCCTCCTTGGTCTTGATGCCCGGCGAATACAGTACGTCGGCACCGGCGTCGGAATAGGCCTGCAGCCGCTCGATCACCAGCTTGATGTCCTGCTTGCCCCACAGAAAGGCCTCGCAGCGGCCGGTGAGCAGCACGCCAGAGTTGTCGGCGTCGATCGCCTTGCGCGCCGCCTTGATGCGCTCCACCGCGAGCTTGTGCTCGTACAGCGGATTGGCCGCGTCACCGGTGGAGTCCTCGATTGAGAGCCCGGCGACGCCGGTCTTGACGCCGCGCGCGACGTTGACGGCGACCTTGTCGGGCTCGACGGCGAAGCCGCCCTCATAGTCGGCGTTGACGGGAATATCGACCGCTGCGCACACCGCGGTCAGATGATTGCAGACGTCGTCGACCGTGACGCGGTTGTCGGCCTTGGCGATGGTCCAGGCAAAGCCCGCGCTGGTCGAGGCCAGCGCCTTGAAGCCGAGATGCTGGAGCGCAACCGCGCTGCCGACATCGAACGGGTTTGGAATGATGAAGCATCCGCTCTCGTGCAGCTTCTTGAAGGTGGCGCGTTTGTCAGCAGTTGGCAGCATGACTCTCTCCCGGAGTTTGGTTGGCCGCGCTGAGATAGGCGCGTGCGCTCGCGCTCGCTAGTGCTTCGGCGCGGATTGGATCAGAACCGAACGCTCGCGCGCGTGTCGCGTAGTGACTATAGCTCGACCTTGCGCAGAAATGTCCGTTCCTCCGCCAGGATGAAGCGATTTTCTTCGGCGAAGTTGAAGTTCGCCACGCCCTCTTCGTCCTGGCGCAGCCGCGCCCGATACGCCTCGTAGGCGGCGAGGTTCTGGAACGAGATCAGCGCGAAGGCGATGTTGTTGGTGCCCTCATGCGGCATCCAGTAGCCGATCAGATCGCCGCCGCAGCGCGGGATGATCGAAAGCCAGTTTTTCGAGTACTGCTCGAACATCGCGCGCTTGAACGGATCGAGCTGGTAGCGGATGAAGACGGTGACGGTCATTGCAACTCCCTCTTTGTTCGCCGTCATTGCGAGCGCTAGCGAAGCAATCCATGCTTCCCCGCATGCCGCGCGATGGATTGCTTCGCTCGCAATGACGCGATGGTGAGAGACTATCAGCTTGCCCGACGTCGATGCTTCGGCTACCATCGAACTATGAAAGCAGGACCCGACATCTCTCGCGTCGCCGCTTTGGTCGGCGATCCCGCCCGCTGCAACATGCTGACCGCGCTGATGACCGGCCGCGCGCTGACCGCGAGCGAGCTGGCGCAGGAGGCCGGCATCACGCCGCAGACCGCAAGCTCGCATCTCGCCAAGCTCGAGGCCGGCGGGCTGATCGAGCCGGAGAAACAGGGCCGCCACCGCTACTATCGCCTCACCGATCCCGACGTTGCCGCCGTGCTCGAGGGCCTGCAGGGCATCGCCGCCCGCGCCGGCCACATGCGGGTGCGCACCGGGCCGAAGGATCCGGCGCTGCGCCGCGCCCGCATCTGCTACGACCATCTCGCCGGCGATCTCGGCGTGCAGATGCTCGACAGCATGCGGCGGCAGCGGCTGGTGCGCCAGAGCAAGCAGGCGATCGAGCTCACCGGCGAGGGCAAGCGCTTCATGGCCGAGGAGCTGCAGATCGACGCCGATGCGCTGACGCATCCGCGCCGTCCGGTGTGCAAGGCCTGCCTCGACTGGAGCGAGCGGCGGCACCATCTCGCCGGCACCCTCGGCGCGGCGCTGATGGACCGTTTCACCGAACTGAAATGGGCGGTGCGGGACTCTACGCCCGGCAGCCGCGTGGTCAATTTCTCGCGCAACGGCGAGAAACGGTTCGCGGCGCTGTTCGGGGCCGGCGAATAGAGCATGATCCGGAAAAGTGTGAAGCGGTTTTCCGAAAAGATCATGCTCAAACAAAGAGCTGAAGCGCGATGACGATTCACCCAATCTCATCGCGCTTTAGCGGCGGTTCATCATTTTGGTTTGACTGCCCTGCATATCCTTAGGGTTGCGTCGCCCTGACGCAGCCCTGCAACATTCATGTCGCATTCAGCCCGCAACATTATGGTCGGCGACACAAGGCACGGCTTCTGCAATGATCCGGCCGGGCGAATCGGTGAGTGAATGTTTGTTGCGGTGCCGCAGTGCGGCCCAAATCAAAGGGAGAACACATGAAGTATCTTTTTGCAGCGGCAGTTTTGGTGACGACCGCGTTCGCCGGAATGAGTGCAGCGGAAGCAGCCGGTGGCTGCGGCCCCGGCTGGCATCGCGGTCCCTATGGCGGCTGCGTCAGAAACCGTGGCCCGGTCGTGGTCGCCCCCGGCCCTGCTGTCGTGGTCAGGCCTCCGGTCGTGGTTGAGCGCCCCGTCGTGGTGGCGCCCCGGGTGCGCGCCTGCCCCTATGGATTCGCCTGGCGCTACGGCCGCTGCCGCCCGATCTGATCGCGGCTTGAACCGAGTAAACAAAACCCCGCCTCGCGCGGGGTTTTTCTTTGTGTGCGGAAGCCCGCGGCTGCGCCGCGTGCGCCTCACCAATAGCGGCGACGCCAGTGACGGCGCCAATGCCGGCGGTGCCAACGCCGGCGCCAGCCCCAATGGCGATGGCGCCAGCCCCAATGGCGATGGCGCCAGCCCCAGTGGCGGTGATGATGCCAGCGCACCTCTTCCGGCTTGAGGCGCGCAGCTTCCTCACCCGAGGTCACGGCGGGTTGGGCCTGCGCATCGCCCGGCAGCTTTGCATCTTCATTGAGCGGATGCGGTGCGAGCGGCGCGGCCTGCGCGGTGGCGGCGAAGGCTGCGACGCCCGCGGCGGCACCGCAGGCGATCTTGAGAAAATCCCGGCGTTCCATGACAGATTTCCTTTCCCGATGTTGCTTGAGGTCACGCAGCCAAGTCTCGTCGCGCCGATCTGAACGCCGGCTGAACCGCACACGGGACCGCCGTCGCATACGGCCCTCACATGCGCCATGATGGAGCGCCTGACGACAACGCTTCCCGAGGGGGACCACCCATGCCAGCCCGACACCGCGCCGCTTTGCTCTCGATCCTGCTGATATCAGGCACGGCGCTGCCGGCCGCGGCGCAAGACATCGCGCTGCCGCGCGAGGCGCAGCTCGGGCCGCGGCCGTTCTATCTGGTCGACAAGATGAAGGACGGGCCGCTGAAGCAGCAGCTCGCGCAGTGCACCGGCCCGTTCCACAGATCGGATTTCTCGATCGGCCACCGCGGCGCCGCGCTGCAATTCCCCGAGCACAGCCGGGAGGCCTATCTCGCCGCCGCGCGGATGGGCGCCGGCGTGATCGAATGCGACGTCACCTTCACAAAAGACCGCCAGCTGGTCTGCCGCCACTCGCAATGCGACCTGCACACCACGACCAACATTTTGACGGTGCCCGACCTCGCCGCGAAGTGCACGCAGGGATTCAGCCCGGCCGATCCCGCCACTGGCAGGAAGGCGTCGGCCAAATGCTGCACCTCGGACATCACGCTCGCCGAGTTCAAGCGGCTGACCGCGAAGATGGACGGCTTCAACCCGGCGGCCACGACCGTGGAGGAATTTTTGAACGGCACGCCGCGCTGGCGCACCGACCTCTACGCCACATCAGGCACGCTGATGACCCATGACGAGAGCATCGCGCTGATCAAAAGCCTCGGCGCAAAGTTCACGCCGGAACTGAAGGCGGCGGAAGTGCCGATGCCGTTCGACGGCGATTACACCCAGGAAAAATATGCGACGCAAATGCTCGCCGCCTACAAGGCCGCCGGCATTCCGGCGAGCGACGTGTTCGCACAAAGCTTTAGCCTCAAGGACATCGTTTATTGGGTAAAGACCGAGCCGGATTTTGCAAAGCAGGCGGTCTATCTCGAGGAGCGCTACGAGAAGGACGGCCTCGATCCGAACAGACCGGAGACCTGGAAGCCCTCGATGCAGGAGCTGAAGGCATCGGGCGTCGCGATCCTCGGGCCGCCGATCTACGCGATGCTGGCGCTGAACGACAAGGGCGAGATCGTGCCGTCGGCCTACGCCAAAGCCGCGAAGGCCGCCGGCCTCGAGCTGATCGGCTGGTCGCTGGAGCGCGACGGCCCGCTGCACAAGGGCGGCGGCTTCTACCACAAATCGATGAAGGCGGCGATCGACCGCGACGGCGACACGCTGACCGTGCTCGACGTGCTGGCAAAACAGGTCGGCGTCCGCGCGATGTTCTCCGACTGGCCGGCGACCACGACATTCTATGCCAACTGCATGGGGATGAAGTGAGGCCCACCCGTCGTCCCGGCGAAGGCCGGGACGACGTGGGATAGAGCGGCGGCGCGAGTAGTTTCGCGAACCACAGAACCCGGTTAGCATGCCCCCTCTCCCCGACCACGGGAGCAACGACAGGGAGGCCGCCATGAAGCAGGGACAACCGATCAAGGACGCCAGCCACCTCTACGAAGTCGAGCGCCGCGCCCAGCACGCCGCCCGCCCCGGCTTCCGCATCCAGGAGCTGCAGCTCTCGCCGACCCAGAAGGTGCCGTGGCACACCCACAGCAACATCTCGGATACCTTCTACGTGCTGGAAGGCCAGATGCGGCTGTTCCTGCAGGAGCCGAAGGAGGAAGTGAACCTGAAGCCCGGCGAAGTCTACGCTGTCAGGCCGACCCGCCCGCACCTCGTCACCAATGCGGGCACGACGTCGCTGACCTTCCTGATCCTGCAAGGCGTCGGCGAATACGACTACGTGCCGCTGGCATCGAGTTAGGCTCGCGCCGGCGCTCGGTGCCGTCATCCCCGCGCAAAGGCTACGCCTTTCGCTGGAGGAGCGCGCCCTTGCGCGCGTCTCGAAGGATGACGGGACAACCGGACAAGGAGGTTGTCGCGCTGATCGTCGAGTGGCCGCCAGGTTCGGGCACCGGCCTTCACACCCACCCCGGCGACGAATACACGACCGTGCTCGAGGGCGAAGTCGTCGGCAGAAAGGAAGGCAGCGAAGCGAAAACCTATGGCGCAGGACAGTCCTATCACAACGAGCCCGGCGTCGTTCACGAAGCCAATAACAAAGCAAGCGCGCCCGCAAAGACCTTCAACGTGTTCGTGGTCGAGAAGGGCAAACCGGTCAGCGAGCCGGTGAAGCGGTAGATTTGTCGCAGGCGTTGTTGCCGGCAGGCAAGTCGGCTTACATTTCGCTTGCCGGCGACTTATTCTGTGCACCAGAGCCACCTCCCTGCGATGGGGAGACTGCCCGAGGGATTGGCAGCTTGCGCTATCAATTCGAGGAGTTCGCACTCGACACCGACCGGCGCGAGCTGCAGCGCGGCCCGGATGTCGTTTCCATTGCGCCGCAGGTGTTCGACCTGCTCGAACATCTGATCCGCAACCGCGAGCGGGTCGTCAGCAAGGACGATCTCATCAAGGCGGTCTGGAACGGCCGCATCGTCTCCGAGGCCGCGCTGACCACGCGGCTGAACGCCGTGCGCGCCGCGATCGGCGATAGCGGCGAGGCGCAGCGCCTGATCAAGACGCTGCCGCGGAAGGGTTTTCGTTTCGTTGCCGCGGTGCGGGAGCTACCGATGTCCGCGGGCGCGGCCATCACCGACAGGCCGGCCGAGCCGCCCAGACCCGCCGCCCTCACCCTGCCGGATCGTCCCTCGATCGCCGTGCTGCCGTTTGCCAATCTCAGCTCCGATCCGGAGCAGGACTATTTTGCCGACGGCGTCGTCGAGGACATCACGACCGCGCTGTCGCGCTTTCGCTGGCTGTTCGTGATCGCCCGCAATTCGAGCTTTTCCTACAAGGGCCGGCCCGTCGACGTGAAGCAGGTCGGCCGCGAGCTCGGCGTGCGCTACGTGCTGCAGGGCAGCGTGCGCAAGGGCGGACACCGCATGCGGATCGCGGGACAGCTGATCGATGCCGACACCGGCGTCCATCTCTGGGCAGATCATTTCGAGGGGCCGATCGAGGACATGTTCGATCTGCAGGACAACCTGGCGTCCAGCGTCGTCGGCGCCATCGCCCCGAAACTGCAGCGTGAGGCGATCAAGCGGGCCAGGCGCAAGCCGACCGAAAGTCTCGACGCCTACGACCATTACTTGCGCGGCCTGACCAAGGCGCGCTGGTCCGACAACGCCGCAAATAGCGAGGCGCTGCGGCTGTTCACCAAGGCGATCGAGCTCGACCGCAGTCTCGCCTGCGCCTACGGCATGGCCGCCTGGTGCTACGTCCGGCGCAAGGCCAATGGCTGGATCGACGATCACGCGCGCGAACGTGCCGAGGCGACGCGGCTGGCGCGCAAGGCCGTCGATCTCGGCGCGGATGATCCGGCTGCGCTCTACGTCGGTGCATATGCCCTCGCCTTCATCGCCGAGGAGTTCGACGACGCCGCGGCCTTCATCGATCGGGCCCTGGCCATCAATCCAAACTTTGCGCAGGCCTGGGGCACCAGTGCCTGGCTGCGGGTCTGGAGGGGCGAGCCGGACCTCGTGTTCGAGCACGCGGCGCACGCCATGCGGCTCAACCCGCTCGATCCCTCCACCCAGCACGAGGCGCACGGAGCCATGGCGTATGCGCATTTTCTGGCCGGCCGCCATGATGCCGCGGCCTCGTGCGCCGAAAACGCACTGCGCGATCATCCCGCCTACCTGCTCTCGCTGTGCGTTTTTGCGGCCAGCAGTGCGCTGGCGGGACGGCCCGGGCCGGCAGGCGGCGCGGTCCTGCAGGCGCGGCAATGCAACCCCAATCTGCGCGCCGCCACCTTGAGAGAGCTGACGCCGTTTCGCCGCACTGAGGATTTTGCGACGTTCGCGAACGCGCTGCGCGATGCCGGCCTGCCGGAGTGACCGCGATGATGTAGCCCGCATGAGCGCAACGACACGCGGGTAAACCTTGCCGCGCCGACAGAGATGCCCCGGATATCGCTTCCGCCTTCGCCAAGGCTTCGGCGGACAAGCCGCTCATCCGGGCGACGATTGGCGCAAGCCGTCCCTCACATCAACTTCAGCGGCGCATCGTGAACCAAGCGAAGGCCGATCCGGCCGATCAATTCCGACCGGCGCGCCTCGGCCTCGCCGATCGCGGCCTCGGTCTGCCGCAAGGTGCTGACATTCGACCCGTACGACACGATGCCGCCGAGGATCAGCGCAATCGATCCGAGCGCGGCGGACTGCCCGGCGCCGAACAGGCCGAGCAGCGTGATCAGCAGCAGCGCGAAGCCGGCGGCGATGGCGATCTTCGAGCCGAGAATGATCCTGCGAGATCGCTCGGCGCTCTCCGCAAGTTCCTCGATCCGCGCTTCGAGCTCGGAGATTTCGTCCGACGGATCATCCTCGACCTTCATGTACAAGCTCGCAGACCGTGTTAGGCAGGCGCGCGTACAGCGTCTATTGTCGCAATGACGAATTGCGCATCGCTCGTCTGCCTTAAGACTTACCTGTGAGCGCCTCGTTGAGCGAGTCCAATTCACGCTTCAAGTTGCGATCGCAAGCCAAAAGAAAGCGAAGCCCGAAGGAGGTGAGAGCATAGAGTCGGCCGGTCCATTCCAACCCCGCACTTCCACCGACTCCATCCAACAGATGCAGAACGCCAAGGCTTACCAAGTTCGACGCAATAGCTTCATCCTTTTCAGACCAATCAGGATGACTGAAATCGAAGTAGTCTTCTGAATCAATACCCACGAACGTCCAAACAGTACCGGGATATTCGTATGAATCGATGATACCTTCGTTTTTCCCCGTCAGCTACATCACTCTTGACATTATTGTCGACGAATTTTCCCAGCATACTTTGGACGAAGATGTGCGGAACATCTTCAATATGAGTGAGCCCGCGGCTTCCGCGAGCCTTACGCACAAGACGATTTAGTAACTGTACCTCACCAGATCCAATTTCCGCCAACACTGCGGAGAATCTGATCATGCTCGGATCGTACTCACCTGCGGCGCTCACTAGCAAATCAGACCAGCGATCACATAGTTCGCTATCGCCATCTTCAAGCGAAGCACGTTCCAGAAAGGGAACTAGAAATTTGGTAGGGACTGCAGCGACAAGTCGTCCTTCTTGGGCGATCTTATCATTTGCTAGCTCGGCGATGCGATTAAGTGTCGCTTCTTGCTGTATGCGCAATAGATCACGCTTGTGCCGAAGCTGATCTCCTTTGAGCCCAGCCCACTCTGTAATCGGAGAAATCAACGTAAGCCAAGCACCGGCCTTTGCACGCGTTACGTCGGGTGGAATCACCTGCGTGGTGGAATGCTTACGTTGATAAATTGCTTTTGCGACGACTTCAGCCTTCGCAACAGCCTCCCCTCTGACATTGGCAGCCGGTCTCTTCTTTTTCGCCATGTTCACAACGGCAAATTGTCGTGCTTCTTCGCCGGAATCTCCACCTTCTTGTCCTTCAGCATCGCCAGCGCCCGGGCGATCCGCCGCCGGGTCGAGTGCGGCATGATGACGTCGTCGATGTAGCCGCGCTCGGCGGCGATGAAGGGAGAGAGGAAGCGGTCTTCGTATTCCTTGGTGCGGGCGGTGATCTTGTCGGGGTCGCCGATGTCACTGCGGAAGATGATCTCCACCGCGCCCTTGGCGCCCATCACCGCGATCTGCGCGGTCGGCCAGGCGTAGTTCATGTCGGCGCCGATCTCCTTTGACGCCATGACGTCGAAGGCGCCGCCATAGGCCTTGCGCGTGATGATGGTGACCAGCGGCACCGTGCACTGCGAATAGGCGAACAGCAGCTTTGCGCCGTGCTTGATCAGGCCGCCATATTCCTGCGCGGTGCCCGGCAAAAAGCCCGGCACGTCGACGAAGGTGACGATCGGGATGTTGAAGGCGTCGCAGAACCGGACGAAGCGCGCGGCCTTCCGCGAGGCGTCGCTGTCGAGCACGCCGGCCAGCACCATCGGCTGGTTGGCGACGAAGCCGACCGTGCGCCCGGCGATGCGGCCGAAGCCGGTGATGATGTTCTTGGCAAAGGTTTCCGAGATCTCGAAGAAGTCGCCCTCGTCGACCACCTTCAGGATCAGCTCCCGCATGTCGTAGGGCTTGTTCGGATTGTCGGGGATCAGCGTGTCGAGCGAATTGTCGACGCGCTCGATGGAATCGAAGCTCGGCCATTCCGGCACGCCGTCGGAATTGTTCGACGGCAGGAAGTCGATCAGCCGGCGCATCTGCAAGAGCGCATCGACGTCGTTCTCGAAGGCGCCGTCGGCGATCGAGGAGCGCGTCGCGTGCACCGAGGCGCCGCCGAGCTCTTCCGCGGTCACCACCTCGTTGGTGACGGTCTTCACGACGTCGGGGCCGGTGACGAACATGTAAGAGGTGTTCTTCACCATGAAGATGAAGTCGGTCATCGCCGGCGAATAGACGTCGCCGCCGGCGCAGGGGCCCATGATGACCGAGATCTGCGGGATCACGCCCGAGGCGATGACGTTGCGGCGGAACACGTAGGAATAGCCCGCGAGCGCCGCGACGCCTTCCTGGATGCGGGCGCCGCCGG
This sequence comes from Bradyrhizobium sp. CCBAU 51753, assembly GCF_015291565.1. NCBI lineage: Bacteria > Pseudomonadati > Pseudomonadota > Alphaproteobacteria > Hyphomicrobiales > Nitrobacteraceae > Bradyrhizobium > Bradyrhizobium sp. CCBAU 51753. The sequence goes on from NZ_CP030037.1 coordinate 5,503,448, forward strand.
CATCATAGAGGCCGATGATCGGCGCCCTCGCCTTCATCGCCATGTCCTGCAGTTTTGTGATCTTCAGCGCATGGGTTTCGGAGAGCGAGCCGCCGAACACCGTAAAATCCTTGGCGAAGACAAACGTCTTGCGGCCGTTGACGGTGCCCCAGCCGGTGACGACGCCGTCGCCCGGAATCTTCGTCTTCTCCATGCCGAACTCGGTGGAGCGGTGCTCGACGAACATGTCGAATTCCTCGAACGAGCCCTTGTCGAGCAAAAGCTCGATGCGCTCGCGGGCGGTGAGCTTGCCGCGGGCGTGCTGCGCCTCGATGCGCTTTTCGCCGCCGCCCAATTTGGCGCCGGCGCGCCGATCTTCGAGGGTGTCGAGGATGTCTTTCATTTGTCTCCGCCCGCATTAGCTACAGTTCGCACCTGCGAACCGGTCCCGCTTCGTTCGAAAACGCTTTAGCACGGCATTTTCCGAACTGGAAACCGGGTCTGTGGGCGGCGTGGGGCGCAAAAAAGGTAGGGTTTTCCGATACCTACCTCCGAAGATGTTGTTGGGGAGGCAGTCATGAACGAGACCACCGCGGCCGAGACCGGCGCGCCGACTGGCGGGGTTCGCACCCTGCTCCGGCTGGAGGGACTGGCGCTGTTTGTCGGCATGACCGTGCTGTATGGGGTCTGGGACGGCTCCTGGCTGCTCTATGTGCTGTGCTTCCTGGTGCCGGATTTGAGCTTTGCCGCCTATCTCGCCGGCCCGCGCGCCGGCGCCGTCGTCTACAACGCCGCCCACGCCTATCTCGCGCCGATGGTGCTGATGACGATCGGCTTCGCCAGCGCCGAGCCGCTGGTGCTCTCGATCGCGATGATCTGGCTCGCCCATATCGGCATCGACCGCGCGCTCGGCTACGGCCTGAAATATGCGAAGGGTTTCGGCTACACCCATCTCGGGCGGATCGGCAAGACGCGCGACGAGCCCGCCTGACGTGGACAGCGTCGCATGCGGAAAACCTCTCAGCCATCGGCGCCCGCAAATTGACTGCCTGCACCGCGCTTGGTCTAGTCGCGCCCAATCAAGAAACATGTGGGGGAAGCCGATGCTGATAAACTGGCGCCTGATCGCGACCGCCGTGCCGTTTTGCTGTGCCCTGCTGTTCGCCAGCATCGAGACCAGCGCGCAGCAGATCCCGAAGGAGATCGCCGCCCGCACCGAAATCTACGGCATCCCCTCGCTGACGATCTCCGACCAGCAATTCTTGACCGGCGATACCAACGGCAAACCGGTCACCGCCGCGGGCGAATTGCGCATCGCGCAAGGCGCCGGCCGGCTGCCGGTGGTGGTGCTGATGCACGGCTCGAGCGGCGTCGGCGCCGGGATGGACGGCTGGGTGCGCCACTTCAACGCCATGGGTATCTCGACCTTCGTGATCGACGGTTTTTCCGGCCGCGGCCTGACCGCGACCGGGCCGAACCAGGCCCTGCTCGGCCGGCTCAACCTGATCGTCGACATCTACCGCTCGCTGGAGATCCTCGCCAAGCATCCGCGCGTCGACCCTGACCGGATCGTGCTGATGGGCTTTTCGCGCGGCGGACAGGCGGCGCTGTTTGCAAGCCTCGACCGCTTCCACAAGCTCTGGAACAAATCCGGCGCGCAGTTCGCGGCCTACATCCCGTTCTATCCGGACTGCTCGACCAGCTATCTGACCGACACCGAGGTCGCGGCGCGGCCGATCCGGATCTTTCACGGCACGCCTGATGACTACAACCCGGTCGCAAGCTGCAAGGCCTATGTCGCGCGGCTGCGAGAGGCCAAGCGCGACGTGGTGCTGACCGAATATCCTGATTCCGCGCACGGCTTCGATGCCGGCCTGATCGGCAACAACACGGTGGTGGAATCGACGGGCGCGCAGACCGTGCGCCACTGCACCATCAAGGAGGGCGAAGGCGGCGTCTTGATGAACACCGCGACGCAGGCGCCGTTCAGCTACAAGGATGCCTGCGTCGAGCTGAGCCCGCATGTCGGCGGCAACCCGGCCACCGCGCTCGAGGCGCGCAAGGCGGTCAGCGATTTTCTCACCGCGCTGTTCAAGCTGAGCTAGCGCATGATCCGGAAAAGTGTGAACGGCTTCCCCCAAACGCGCGGCGTTTGCCCGGAGATCACGTTCAAATAGAAAGCTAGTATTCGTAAATCCGCCATGTTGGCTTTCCCCCTAAAGCCGGACATCGGCGTGTGACCACGGCATGTCGGTTTTGGGCCAAAAGCAGAATTGGTACGGTCTGTAGCGGACACTACGACCATCACCGGAAATCGCAGGAAAGTTTGTACCGTCGCCGGTCAAAAGTATGCGGCTCTGCTACAGCGACCCGAATGGTCTCTCCAACCTTTCCGTAAAACCTTACGCACGGACCCACGTCGATTTCTATGTCTGCGGGCAAGTTATTTGCCGCTGCGTCATCGACCTGGAGTGAAACAGTCATGTTTTGGCATTCCGCCGACAGCGCGATCACTCGTCCAGAAAACAACGTCGCTCCATTCAGTGGTTTATGGCACCAGCTAAGATCGGGCGGATGCTCGCATATCCAACGGACACATTGTCCGTTCAGGTCGCGAGGCGACTGTCCAGAAGCTGAGGGCAGCTGCACGGCGACAGCTATGCCAATCGAAGAGACGCATAGGGCTTTTCGCAGCACGGCTCGTCCTCGTGGTTCAGTCCTCAAGCTCAGCATATCCGAAACCGCTCAGGGCCCAAGGCCGACGTGAACGATAGACCGCCGCAAGGTCCGCTTTGGGTCACAAGGCGACCACGAACGCCTCGCTCGACCTTGGCCGGCTTCCCTCCCGGCTGCGGACATTGCGGCATTCTGAACAAACGCTGGCTCCGGGCCAATAGCCGACCTGCTGATCACTCACCTTATTCCGGCAGACCGGCTGCGCGCAGCGCTTCGCCAAGTTTCGCTGCCAGTTCGGGCGCGCAGGCGACGCCAGCGAACTGGCTGTTGATGCGGAAGGTCGGCTGCAATTCCAACACGCACGCGGCAGCCGCCTTCGCTTCCTCGAACCGCCCCAGCGCGGCGAGAGAAGCGGCGAGCTGAACCCACGTAATGCTGTGGGCGGGATTGGCGAGATTGGACTTGTAGGCTGCACTTGCAGCCTCTGCATAGCGATCGCGACAGAAATGGGCGAGCGCCTGCGCGTCGTAAGCAGCAAAGGCCCATGGATCGAATGGGCTCAAGCGAATGCCGCGCTCGCTCCAGTCGACTGCGCGCTCCGCTTCACCGGCCCAGCCGGCGACGACGCTGCCAAGAATCCATGCGAGGGCGGTCGACGGACTTAGCGCGAGCGCCGCTTCGAACGCGGCGAAGGCCGCCTGGCGGTCATGAGCATCCATTCCAAGTGAAAACCCGGCAAAGGTAAGCGCCAGCGCGTCGTCGCGCCCATGCACGATTGCAAGGCGTGCGTGGCGCACCGACGCCGATCGATCCTCTTCCTTCAGCCCTGCGCGCAGAAAGCGATTGTGGTGGCTCATTGCGGCAAGGCCATGGGCGAGCGCGTAAGTGGGCTCAAGAGCCAGGGCGCGCTGGAGCTGCGGCAGGGCGATCGCAGCACGATCGGGCATGCCAGAGTCTACATCCGGCTGGGCACGCAGCACGAGTTCGTAGGCGTCGAGACTATCGGGGCGCTTGCGGCGGATACGCTCGACCTCGGCGCGGCGCAGGCTCGGCTCGATGGCGCCGACCACGGCCAGCGCGATCTCGTCCTGCAAGGCGAACAAATCGCCTACCGTGCGGTCGTAACGCTCGGCCCAGATATGTGCGCCGCTTGCGGCATCCGCGAGCTGTGCGTTGATGCGGACGCGGTCGTCGGCGCGCCGCACGCTGCCCTGCAAAACATAACGCACGCCGAGATCGCGGCCGACCTGCTTCACGTCAGCGACGCGGCCGCGCCAGACGAAGCTGGAATTGCGCGCGATCACGAACAGCCACCTGATGCGCGACAGCCCCGTGATGATGTCGTCGACCATGCCGTCAGCAAACCAAGCGGCTTCGACCGAGTGCCCGAATGGCAGCACAGCAATTGAAGGCTTTTCCGGCACGCACAACGTGGCCGAGTGCCCTGTCTCGTCTGCATTTGTATCAACCCGTGTCACCGAAGGGCCGACATAGCGATAGCCGCGACGCGGTAACGTTTCGATCCAGCGCCCACCGCCGTCCTGCTCGAGCGCGCGGCGAAGGGCCGCGATCTGCACCGTGAGATTGCTTTCCTCGACATTGAGCCCCGGCCACGCCGCCTCGATCAGCGCGTCCTTTCCGACAGGAGACGAGGCGCGCTCCAAGAGGAGGCGCAGTAGCGCAGCGCCTCGCTGGCCGAGCAAGGCGGGCGTATTGCCGCGAATCAGCGCGCCCGTCTCGGCATCGAGTGCAAACGAGCCGAATTTGTACGTGACTGGTTGGGACTGCTGAGCCATTTCGGTGGCATTTTGCAACAATTTCGGAGTTGTTTCACGACTTTTGGACGATGGAAAGGCAGGATAAGGCTCCCGATCACACCGGCTGGAGAGCAAGACATGAGTGGAAAGGCGATCATCCGCAGACCAGGCGAAGGCAAATCCGTAAGGCTTGCCGGCCATCCCATGGCATTTCTGGTCACCGGCAACGACACGCGGCACACCTCGATGTTCGAGTGGACGATTCCAGCGGGCTTCTCCACTGGGCTACATGTCCATCGCGTGCAGGAGGAGACATTCTATGTGCTGGAGGGCGAATGCGACTGGCAAGTGGGCAACGAACACGTGCATGCCGCGCCCGGCACATACTTGTTCCTGCCGCCAGGCGTGCCGCACAACATCGGCAACGCTTCGGACAAGGTCGCACGCGTGCTCATGACGGTATCGCCGCCCGGGCACGAGCGTTATTTCGAGGAGCTGGCCGAGACAGTAGCGCGCGGCGGCGCGGCTGACCCCACAACGATTGCCGAGCTGCGAGCCCGCTATGATACCGATCAGCTATCGGCACTCAAAGGCTAGGCACCGCGTTGACGCCAGAATCTGGAACTTGTTTGACCACGATCGCGTGGTCAAACGTCTCCTTCGGGTCATTGGCAGACTTGCCCAGTCCCGGGCCTCGAGGTCGGCTTTACCTCCAACAGCGGACACACGGCCTTACGAGTGCACGCCCCTAGCGCGCACTATGCGAATCTGCGCGCGAACACGACGCAGCCGACGACGAGACAGGTCGCGGCGACCATGGTCCACGGCACCTGCTCATGCAGCAGCAGGCCGGCCAGTGCGAGGCCGAAGAACGGCTGCAGCAGCTGCAACTGCCCGACGCTGGCGATGCCGCCGAGCGCAAGCCCGCGGTACCAGAACACGAATCCGATGAGCATGCTGAACACCGAGACATAGCCGAGCCCGAGCCAGGCCGGCGTGCCGATGCCGTCCCAGCTCGGCGGCAGCGTCAGCATGGTCATGACCAGCACCACCGGGGTCGAGAGCACCAGCGCCCAGGAAATCACCTGCCAGCCGCCGAGCCGGCGCGACAGCGCGGCGCCTTCGGCATAGCCGAGGCCGCAGACGACGATCGCCGCGACCATCAGCAAATCGCCGGTCAGCGAGGCCGCGCCGTCGTTCGACAGTGCAAACGCGCCGACCGTGGCGCTGCCGATGCAGGAAAACAGCCAGAACAGCGGCTTTGGCCGCTCGCCGCCGCGCAGCACGCCGAACACCGCCGTCGACAACGGCAGCAGGCCGATGAACACGATCGAATGCGCCGAGGTGATGTGCTGCAGGGCCAGCGCCGTGAGCAGCGGAAAGCCGATCACGACGCCGAGCGCGGTGATCGTCAGCGACACCAGGTCGGCACGCTTTGGCCATGGCTGCCGCAGCACCGCAAGCAGCAGGGCGCCGAGCAGCGCCGCGATCATGGCGCGCGCCGAGGTCAGAAACAGCGGCGAGAAGCCGCCGACCGCCACGCGCGTCGCCGGCAGCGAGCCGGAGAAGATGATTACGCCGAGCAGACCGTTGCCGAAACCCTCGATCGAAGCCTTGTCCATCAATCTTGCTTTCTCAATCTGCACCGACATCGAAGCCGGATAGCGACCGCGAGCGAAGCTGCGCCCCCTCGCCCCGCTCTTGCGGGGAGAGGGTTGGGGTGAGCGGCTGCTTCCTCATACCCCGGCGGCAGATGCGCTCGTGGAGGCTCCCCCTCACCCGGAACGCATCGGACGATGCGTTCCGACCTCTCCCCGCAGGCGGGGCGAGGTGAAGCGGAGTCCGTGGCTTCGACGTCACCACGAAGGTAGCCGCCGGGGCCTCGCCAAGGCAGCTACAGATCAGTACAATATCGCCAAACTGTATGGGTGAAGGTAGGCATACACTTGCAGAAGCCATCCAATGCTCCCAAGGCGACGCGGACCGTCGAGGTGATGAATGCGATCCGCGCCAGGGTGGCGAGCCGCGCGCTCGCCGCTGACGACCGCCTGCCCTCGATCCGCAGCTTTGCCGCGACCATGGGCGTCTCGCCTTCGACCGTTGTCGAGGCCTATGACCGGCTCGCCGCCGAGGGCCTGATCCGGGCCCGGCCCGGCTCCGGCTTCTACGTCTCCGCGGCCGCGCTGCCGCCGCTGGCGCTCGCCAAAGATCAGCCGCAGCGCGACCGCGCCGTCGATCCGCTCTGGGTGTCGCGGCAATCGCTCGACGCCGAGGCGAGCGCGCTGAAGCCGGGCTGCGGCTGGCTGCCGTCCGACTGGATGCCGACCGAGGCGCTGCGCCGCGCGTTCCGCGCGCTGGCGCGGGCCGAGGACGCTGTGCTGTCCGATTACGGCGCGACCCGCGGCTCGCTGGCGCTGCGCCGCATCCTGATGGCGCGGTTCGCCGACGAAGGGCTCGAGGTGCCGCCCGAGCAGCTGCTGCTCACCACCTCCGGCACCCAGGCGATCGACCTGATCTGCCGTTTCCTGCTGCGGCCCGGCGACACCGTGCTGGTCGACGATCCCTGCTATTTCAATTTCCGCGCCCTGCTGCGCGCGCATCAGGTCAAGCTGGTCAGCGTGCCCTACACGCCCGCGGGCCCCGACGTCGCGAGCTTCGAGGCGGTGGTCGCGGCGGAGCGGCCGCGGCTCTACATCACCGTGGCCGGGCTGCACAATCCGACCGGCGCGACGCTGTCGCCGCAGACCGCGCATCGCGTGCTGAACGCTGCCGCGGCCTACGATCTCTCGATCGTCGAGGACGATATCTTTGCCGATTTCGAGCCCGAGCCGTCGGCACGGCTTGCCGCGCTCGACGGGCTCAACCGCGTGATCCGGATCGGCAGCTTCTCGAAGACGCTGTCGGCGTCGCTGCGCTGCGGCTATATCGCGGCGCGCGCCGACTGGATCGACGATCTGGTCGATCTGCAGGTCGCGACCGGGTTCGGCGGCCCGAGCGCGGTCGCGACCGAGATCATCGCGAGCGTGCTGGCGAGCGGCTTCTATCGCAAGCATGTCGAGGAGCTGCGCCGGCGGCTGGGGCGCGCCCGCCGCGACGTCGGCGAGAAGCTGCAGCGCGTCGGCATCGAGCCCTGGCTGATGCCGCGCGGCGGCTTCCAGCTCTGGTGCCGCCTGCCCGAGGGCTGCGACTCCGCCGACGTGGCGCGCGCGGCGCTGTCGGACAATGTGGTGCTGGCGCCCGGCAACGTATTCAGCGCCTCGCAGACGGCGTCCGCCTTCATGCGCTTCAACGTCGCGCAGTGCCGCGACCCCAGGCTGATGCCGGCGCTGCAGCGCGCGATCGGGCGGTAGGGCGCGAGCAGACTGGGTTGGCGGCAGCGGTACCCTGCCACCGGCAAAGCTACTTTGCATGGGGTTGTTTTTCGGTATTTGGCAGGTGCCCCTGGAACCGCGCAGTGACCGTCCACGGCGCGCCCAGGTCAGGTCGTCACAGCGCACCGATATCGGTCAGGCATTGCTGGGTCGCGCTGATCCGCGCGTCGATCAACGCCGGGGTCTTGCAGTCCATGTTCATCGCGAACACGGTGACGTTGGACCCCTTCTCGACCCAGCCGACCCACCAGCCGAGCGCGCCGTGCTCCTTGTCGGTCAGGCCGGTCTTGGCGCGGATCACGGCGTCGCCGACTTTCGTCACCGGCAGGATGTCGGTGACCTGCTCCTGGCTGCGCTTGCCGACCGGCAGCACGCCGCGGCGCAGCCGGTCGAGGAAATCGACCTGCTCGATCGGATCGATGCGCAGATTACCCGACACCCAGAACTGGTCGATGCCGCCGCCGATGTCGCGATTGCCGTAGTCGAGCATGTCGACATACTTCTTCATCCGCTCTTCGCCGATCCGGCGCGCGATCTCCTGAAACACCGGGAACGCCGACACCGCGATCGCCGAGCGCAGCGTGTGGTCCTTGTTCCAGGCCTCGATGCCGCGCGTCACGCCGTCCCACTTGAAGACGTCCTTATCGGGGTCCTGCACCACGCCGGTCTCGAGCGCAATCAGCGCGTTCGGGATCTTGAACGTCGAGGCCGGCAATCTGCCGTCGCCCGAGCGCACCTTGTCGCTGGCGATGATCAGATAGTCGTCGACCTTGTAGCCGACGAAGGTGCCCTCGGTGCCGAGATCGAAGAACCGCTTCGCCAGATCGTCGCGAAACTCGCTGCGCTGGTACGACACATTGGCGAAGCCGCGCGACGGCACGAGGCTCGCGGCAGCAAACAGACCGAGCGCATGGCGGCGATTGATCACAACGGGACCTCGAGGCATTGACGATGATGGTGATGCCATCGCGGTGAAAGGATGGCAACGAGGATTACCGCGCCCTTCCCGACAGTTTCAGCACGAACACCAGCACTTCGGCGACGGCCTTGTAGAGCTCGGCCGGGATCTCGTCGCCGAGCTCGACGTTGGAGAGCGCGCCGGCCAAAACCTCGTTTTCCTCGATCGGGATGTCGTTGGCCTTGGCGACCTCGATGATTTTTGCGCCGATCGCGCCCTTGCCTTTTGCGATGACGCGCGGCGCGCCGACGTGGTCGTAATGCAGGGCGACGGCGAGCTGGTTCTTGCTGTCGCTCATGTGGCGCGGTCCAGGAAGTGGCCGGAGCGCGCGGGCGCGGGCTGCTGCGGCGCGCCGTCGCGGATCTCGATGTCGCCGGGGGTGAGCTCGGCCCTCGCCAGCGCCTGGCTCAGTTCGCCGGCGCCGGCGCGCAGCTGCGCGGCGGTGGCGGGACGCTCGGCCCACATCCGCACCGAGGTGCGCTCGCCGTGCAACGACACCAGCGCATGCACCGGGCCGGCCGGCTCGACGTCGAGCGTGAAGCGCGCGCGCCATACCCGCTTGGTCGCCTCGACCTCGTTGCCGCCGCCATCGCGCGAAATCTCGAACTGCGCCATCGCGGTGCCCTGCGCCGTCAGGAACGGGATCTCGAAATTCCAGCGCGGCAGCATCGCCTCGAGCTGCGGGCGCGCCGCATCGCTGCGATCCGGCAGCGAAGCGACCTGCAACAGCGTCTGCCGCGCCAGCGCCGCGTCGGTGTTTTCCAACAGGCGGTGCGCGGTGGCGGCGGGCGGCGTGCCCGGCACGATCGTCGGCTCCGCGACGGCCTGCGCGGACGGCAGCGCGCCACGCAACGGCGGCGGCGGCGTACTGCTGCGCACCAGCGCGTCGCCGGCCGGCAGGTCCCTGAGTGCGACGCCCTGCCGTGCGGGACTGCCGAGCTCGTGCAGTGCTTCCTGAATGAGATTGAGCGTGGCGCCCGGCGAGGGGCCGGCATCAAGCGCGTCCGCCAGCGCGCCGGCAAGTCGTGCGCTGCCGCCGCCGAGATCGATCGCCACCGGCACGCGGGCCTGCGGCAGCAGGATCTCCTGGACGTCAAGATCGGGCGCGCCTGGCACAAGGCTTGTCTGCAAAAGGCTTGGCGCTGCGTTGACGCGCGCCAGCGTGGACTCTTGCGCGACCGGCCCTTGGGCGCTCGCCTGTTGGGCGACCGGCGCGGCCGCGAGCTTCGGCGCATCCGCCCCCGTGCCAAGAGAGTGACCGAGCGAGGTCAACGCCTGCCGCAGCACGATCAGCGCGGCCTTGAGATCGGGCACGCCGCCGACCGCCGACGGCGCAGTACGCGCGGCAAGCGAGGCCTCGAGCAGCAGGCCGGACTTCTGGAACCCGGCCTTGACGTCGTCGCCACTGAGATTTTCGTCGAGGCTGGTCTGCTGCAGCAGCACCTGCGCGATCGCCGCCTGCAGCTTTGGCGGCAGATTGCCGGTCACGATCGCCGCCGCAAGATTGGCGAACAGCGGCGCCTGGCTGCCCTGCACAGTCGCGGCATTTTGCGCGGCCGCGGTGACGCTGACGCGCTCGAGCGGCGTCAGCACGTCCTTCGGCGCTGCGCTCGCCTGCGAAACCGCTGTGCTGGCTTGCGAGTTGGCGCCGGGCGAGATCGGGAGTGACTCCGGCGACAGCCGCGCTGCGTCGCCTGCGCCCTGCCCGACCAGTTGCAGGCGGATGCCGTCACCGCTCTGCGACACCGCAAGCTGCAGGTTCTGACCTTGCTGCAGCGGCACCTCGGTCTGCACATCGATCGAGAGGCCCGCAATCGCAATCCGCACCAGATCGGCGGACAGCACCTTCAGCACCTGCGCATTGATGACGCTGCCCGGCTGCAGCACGAGACCAGGCGCAACGCTGCCTGCCTCTTCGGAAGCGAGCACCGGCAGCGCGGGTTTGATGGCGATTGCCATATCGGAGGTCTCGGCCAGGCGGCGGGGCATCCATGATCGGCCCGGACAGGTTTCCGCTCCGTCCAGACCGTGGTGCAAGCTAGCCCAGCGTCGTAAACCTCTCGTTAACCGCCGGACGGCGCGCCGTCCCGGTGCATCTCACTTGTGCATCTCACTTGCGGCGCCTCACTTGGCGGCCATTCATTTGGCGGCGATGACGGCCCAATAGCGGCGACCGTTGGTGTTCGGATCGGTGCCGTCGCTCGCCGAGAACACGATGCCCTGCCCCTTCCAGTGCGCGAAACGCCCGTGACCGGCGCTGACCTCGGCGAAGGTGCTGTGCGATGGTCCAAGCGGCTTGTTGTCCTCGTAGACGATCACGGGCGATCGGGTATCGCCCTCGATGTCCGGATTGTCCGCCAACGCGGCCAACCCCTCGTCCTTGAGCAGCGGCTCGGCGCGAAACGCAGCCTGTCCTAACGGCAGGAACGGCCGGACCAACGGTGCGACCACGTGTCCTTTCGGCGCCGGATCCTGCCATGTCCGCTCCAGCCAGAGCGCCGTGCCGAAATAGATGGCGATTCCGGCGACGATGCAGACCCAGACCATTTGAGTGGTCGAGACCGCCATCGCGGGTCGGCGGGCACGCACGGGATCCAAAACATACTGCGACATATCTTCTCTTCGTTCACCACACGCCCCGCGGCCCAGCATCAATTCGGTGTCACGCCAACAAGTTCCAAAAGAAACGCATTGCCGACGCCGCCCGCATCCACGCGAGCGCACCCATTCCATGCCAATCGTCATTCCTAAGACGATTGGGAACGAGCAAACGTGAAACGATCTGGTGAAAAAAATCGAGCTCGCAAGAAGCCCGCGCCCACGATCAAGTGATCGCCGGCTCAACAACATGCCAACGCCGTCACAATAGCTACGAACTGGGCGGCAATTGAGGCAATCGCGCCGAATTGAACTCGCTCAAATCGCCGGCGAGACCTTGAGAATGCCGGCTGCGGCCCTGAAATCGACCAGCCGCGCGGCGCGGCGCGCGGCGACCTCCTCGTCGACGCCCCACTTTTCGATGTTCCAGTCCTCGTCGACATGCGCGGCCGCCCAGACCTGGTCTTCGTCGCGAAAGCCATGCGCCAGCGCCAGCGCCAGCAGCGCCGAGCCGGTCAGCGTCGTCACCACATGCAGCGCGGCGACCGACCACGGATCGCTCGGAAACGCGGCGCGCGCCGCGCGGATCGCGGACTCGGGCTGGCCCACATGCATGACGCCCTCGGCCATGACGAAGTGGGCGCCGAGCGTGTCGGCCGCCCAGAACAGCACCGGGTCCCAATGCTGCGCTTCGCGCGCGACCAGCGTCTCCGGATGACCCGCGCGATAGAACAGCAAATCGCTGCCGAGGAATTTGGCGGCATCGTCGGCCACCTCGTCGACGCGATCGATCACGCCTTCGACGACGCTGTTGGCGAGGCGCGTCAGCGGCATGGTCAGGGGATCGATAGTCTCGCCCTGTACGTTCCATTCGGTCGCGACCGCATCGGCAATGGCGCGCACCGGCACCACGATCGGCTTGCCCGATGGCGAGCGGATCGGCTTGCCGTCGAGCGTGACTGAAAATCCTCCGTCGGCTTCGGCAACGCCGGCGCTGGTGTAGAAGCGCTTGCGCTGCGGCGTGCGGATGTGACGGCGCACCGCCTCCTGCGGGTCGAGCGGGGATTGTCCTGCAGCTTCGTCGAAGAGTTCGCGCATCGCGCCGGCCGGCTTTCGTTCGAGAGAATTTGCTCGCAAGATATGTCAGCGACGGCGGTAAATAAAGCTGACGGGACTCGTCCCGCGCACCCTTCGGAAAGAGCTGTTCCTGCTTCTAATCCCGCGCGGCAGCGCAGGAGCGCGAATAGCTGGCGCTATCGGCCTGGTTCAGCCCGCCCGCGGCAGCCTCATTGAGGCATCGGTTCACGCGGTCGCCGAACGACGAACGGGGCGTAGTAACCGTCCGCTGGGTCGGCAGCGCGTCCAGTTTCGGGATCGGCGGCACCTCGACCTTGGGCGGCGGCGGACGCGGAATCGGTGGCGGGTCTGAGATCGAGTGGCCGGGCCCAATGATTTGCGCAACGGCGCTGCCCGCGCCCGCGGCCCAGATCAGCGCACAGCCGAGGATCAAGATTCGTTTCATGGCGTATATCTTGTGATGCAGCTGCACCCGTTCAAGCCGCTACCACACCGGTCAACGCAGCGTCGATCCGCGAGTTCCGCGAGTGGCTCTCACGGCTTCTGATAGATCACATGACCGGCGCGGATGGTGGCGTTTACCTTGGCGAGATTTCTGACATCGCTGACAGGATCGCCGTCGAGCACCACGAGATCGGCGTCGAACCCCGTCTCCACCCTGCCCTTCTTCGCAGCCTTGAAGAACGTCGCCGGATTGGTCGTCAGCGCGGCCAGCACCTGGCGCTCCGAGAGCGCGCGATGCATCAGCTCGACCTCCTGCGTCGTGTCGTAGATCTGGGTGAATCCGACATCGGTCCCGAACAATACCGTGCCACCATTCTCCGAGAATTGCTTGAGCTGGTTGGTGGTTGCCGCAATCAGGCGGTTGGTCACGTTGGGATCGAGCACGACGGTGGTGAACAGCGACAAGGTCGGAATCAACGCGGTGCCGTGCGCCTTGAACCGCGCCAGCTGGTCGTCCGTGTAGGCGCGCTCGCCGGGCGTGGTGTGAGCGAGCACGTCGACATCGGATGCAATCACCGTCTCGACGCCGACCTTGTTCTGCGGATGAGCAAATACCGGCTTGCCTTGCGCATGCGCAACCTCGACCGCACCCTTGGCGATCGCCGGGTCCATGTTCACGACAGGCTTGTCCCCCATGAACGCGCCGGTGAACAGCTTGATGCCGTCCTCACCGATCGCGAGCCAGTCACGCGCCCATTTCGTCGCCTCCTCGGGCGTTGCGACTTCGGGAAGCTGCACCTCGCGCGGGATGTAGACGGGATGTCCGCCCTTGGGAAAGATGTTGCCGGCAAACAGGATGGTGGGACCCGCGATCTCGCCCTTGGCGATACGCTGGCGCAGCGGCAGCGAGTCACCGGGGTCGGAACCGAGATCCCACACCGTGGTGAATCCCCAGCGCGTCAGCATCTCCTGCATGTGCTGCGTCAGCGGCGCGGCCGGCGCCGCGCCGGCGTTGCGCCAGACGGGTTCGGTGAAGTGCACGTGGCTGTTCCAGAACCCGGCGACGATGGTCTTGCCGCTGCAATCGATCACGCGCGCATCCGCCGGCACTTGCACGTCGCCGGACTTGCCCACCGCGCTGATCACGCCGTCGGTCATCACGACCACCGCATCCGGCAGCGCCGCGGCATCGGGCGACGCATAGAGACTGCCGCCGCGGAGCACGACGGTTTCGGCATCGGCCGAAGCAACAGCCGAGCCGAGGAGCCCGAGAACGAGCGCGGTGCGGAGCCAAATCATGGACAACCCCTTTGATCATCACGGCAGGCCGGCGATCGGCGAGCGCGCGGCACGATAGCCGCAGCAGCCGGCAACGTTTGATCGTTGTTGCTGTGCCCGACGTCCATTCGACGACACATTTTCTTGATGTGAACCGGGATCGGCCTCGCTCGAAACGCTTCGGCCTATCACTCCTCCGGCGCGTTCTCGATCGGGTCGAACCGCTCGGCCTCGAGCCCGAGCAGATTCCAGGATTGCTGCATGTGCGGCGGCAACGGCGCGGTGGCATCGATCACGCCGCCGCGCGGATGCGGGATCACGATGCGCCGGGCGAGCAGATGCAGCCGATTCTGCAGGCCGCCGGGCAGCTCCCAGTTTTCCTTGTTGAAGTATTTGGGATCGCCGACGATGGCGTGATTGATATGCGCCATGTGGGCGCGCAGTTGATGGGTGCGGCCGGTCACCGGCTTGAGCGAGACCCAGGCGAGCTTAGTCGCGGAGGTCTCGACCACGGCGTAATAGGTCACGGCGTGGCTCGCGCCCTCGTCGCCATGCGCCGCGATCCGCATGATGGTGTCCTCCTCGCTCTCCTCCTTGGCGAGATAGGTCGAAATGCGGCCCTGCTTCGGCTTCGGCACGCCGGCGACCAGCGCCCAGTAGATTTTTCGCGCCGACCGATGGCGGAACGCGCCGGTCAGGTACGAGGCGGCAAAGCGCGTCTTGGCGATCAAGAGGCAACCCGAGGTTTCGCGGTCGATGCGGTGAACCAGCCGCGGCTTCTGGCCCTTGGCGTCGCGCATCACCTCCAGCATCTGGTCGACATGGCGCGTCATGCCGGAGCCGCCCTGCACCGCCAGGCCGGCCGGCTTATTCAGCACCAGCACGTCGTCGTCCTCGTAGAGCGTCATCTCCTTCAGCGCCTGCAGCGTCCTGGTCTCGGCTTCCGACAGCACGCCGGCGGTCTTCGGCGCATCGAGCCGCAGCGGCGGGATGCGGACGCTCTGGCCCTCCTCCAGCCGGTCCTTGGAATCGGCACGCTTGCCGTTGACCCGGAGCTCGCCCTTCCGGACGATGCGCTGGATGTGCGAGAACGACAGGCCCGGAAACCGCGCCTCGAGGAAGCGGTCGACCCGCATGTTGTTCTCGTCGGCGGTGACGACGACGGTCTGCACCTTGGTTGGCAGCGGCGGCTCGCTCACCGCCTTGGCAGCGACAATCTCCGGCCTCTCCTGCCGGTCGCGGCGCGGCTCGGCAAAGCGTGGCGATTTACCCGGCGCACGTTGCACGAACGGGCGGTCGCCGGATTTGCGATCGTCCGCCTTACGGCCGCGATGCTCCGATGCGCTTTTGCTGCGGACCTTGCCAGAGGGCTTCTCACGCCCCTTCTCACGCCCCTTGGCGCGATCGCCCGGCGATGTCGTTCTCTTGATGCGGCGGCTCATGGTGATTTTTCGGCTCCAGACCTGCATTGTGGGTAGCGCAAATGCCGCGAATCGTCACGGCGAAATCGGTGCAATTCCGGGCAATATCGGCGATGTTCGGCCACGCACGGCAATGACGGGAGTCCTGCAATGAAACTGGCACTATCGGCTTTGGCGGCGCTGGCCGATGATCGCGGGCCCGGCACTCGCGCAGCAAAGCCCGATGCCGGAGGACCTGGCGTGGAAGCTGCTGGAGCTCGGCCGGGTCATCGACCCGCCGAAAACGGCTGCGCTCTATGCGCCGCTGCAGCAGCAGGAGCCCTATCAGGGCGTCAAGGTCGCGCGCGACGTCAAATACGGTCCGGCGGATCGTCATCTGCTCGACGTCTTCACGCCGGACGCAGCATCGGCGGCGCGGCCGGTGCTGATCTACATTCACGGCGGCGGCTTCGTCGCCGGCAACAAGCGCAACCCCGGCAGCCCGTTCTACGACAACATTATGCTGTGGGCGGTGAAGAACGGCTTTGTCGGCGTCAACGCCACCTACCGGCTGGCGCCCGCCTTCCCCTGGCCAGCCGGCGCCGAGGACATGGGCGCGATCGTGCAATGGGTGGCGGACAACATCGGCTCGCGCGGCGGCGATCCGGCGCGGATCTTCCTGATGGGCCAGTCGGCCGGCGCAATCCACGTCGCGAACTATGTCTCGCACCCGGAGTTCTACAAGGTGAAAGGCGGCGGCATTGCCGGCGCGATCATGGTGTCGGGGATCTATGACCTGACGGCCTCGCCAGCGGGCGATGCCGAGCTCGCCTATTACGGCTCCGACCCGTCGCGCTACACGGAGCGCTCCTCGCTGCAGGGCCTGGTCGCCAGCCCGATCCCGCTCTTGATCACCGCGGCCGAGCTCGATCCGCCGCGTTTCGTCACGCAGTTCGAGCTGCTGAAGCAGGCCCTTTGCAAGCGGCCGAGCGGCTGCGCGCACGCGTTCATGCTGCCGCAGCACAGCCACATGTCGGAGGTCTATGCGATCAACACCGCGGACACCCGGCTGACCGATCAGGTGCTGGAGTTCGTGAAGTCGGTCGAATAGCCCGACGATCAGAACAGCCGCCCTTCAGAACAGCCGGACCTGAACCGCAGTGCTGGCGAGCTTCGGCGTGCTGGCATCGACCACCTTTTGCACCTGCGGGAATTTGGCGCGCAGCACCTTCTCGACTTCATTGCGCAGCGAGGAGTCGTTCTCGCCCGAGACAAAGGCGACCGTGCCCGACGACAGGCGATTGGCGTCGCCGAGCTCGGTGAAGTCGGTATAGACCGCGTTGGCGCTATAGCCCTTCTGCAGCAGATAATCCTGCATCTGCATCGCAAGGTCCTTGCGATCGGCGACATACAGCACGACGACGACCTTGCTCTTGTTGGCGTCGGTCTCCGCCTTCTCGGCCGCCGGCACGGTGACCTTGGTGGCCTTCTCGAGCGCGTCGACGCGCTGGCGGAGTGCCACGATCTGTCTCCTGACGTCGGCCCCCTGCTCGCCGACGTCGGCCTTGATCTGCTGGCTCTGGGTCTGCAACTGCTCGCGGACCAGGCTGATCTCGCCGCCTCCCGGGTCGGCGCCACACACAGCAAGGCCGCAACGCCAAGCACGATGGCGATGCCGTTGGGAATGTCGGGATTGTTGAGGATCCTGCGCACCAGCGCCGCGATCAAGCCGAGGCCAGCCAATAGCGGTACGCCGACAATGGCAGCGGTCAGCCATATGTTATCCATGCCATTCCCCCGGAGGTTGCCGCAATAGCATAGAGCTATTTCAGGGAGATGTCAGCCGCCTCCACGCTGCGCCCGCAGCTTGGCCCAGTAGTCCAGCCGCTTGCGGATCTCGCGCTCGAAGCCGCGGTCGGGCGGATCGTAGAAGGTCTGCCGGCCCAGCGCTTCCGGGAAGTAGTCCTGCCCGGAGAACGCGTCGGGCATGTCGTGATCGTACTGATAGCCGGAGCCGTAGCCCTCCGACTTCATCAGCTTGGTCGGCGAGTTCAAAATATGCTTCGGCGGCAGCAGCGAGCCGCCCTGCTTGGCGGCGGCCATCGCCGCGCCAAACGCGGTGTAGGCGGCATTCGATTTCGGCGCGGTGGCGAGATAGATCACGGCCTGCGCGATCGCGAGCTCGCCCTCGGGCGAGCCGAGGAAATCATAGGCATCCTTGGCGGCGTTGCAGATCACCAGCGCCTGCGGATCGGCCAGCCCGATATCCTCCACCGCCATGCGCACCACGCGCCGCGCTAGGAACAGCGGGTCCTCGCCGGCGTCGAACATCCGCGCCAAATAATACAGCGCCGCATCCGGATCGGAGCCGCGCACCGATTTATGCAGCGCCGAGATCAGATTGTAATGGCCGTCCGCCGACTTGTCGTAGATAGGCGCGCGGCGTTGCAGGATGTCCTGCAACTGTGCGGCGTTGAACACCTCGCCCTTGCGTGCGGCGCGCCAGACCTCCTCGGCCAAGGTCAGCGAGGCGCGGCCATCGCCATCGGCCATCCGCACCAGCACCGCGCGCGCCTCGGCATCGAGCGGCAGCGCCTTGCCCTCGATCTTCTCGGCATTGGCGAACAATTTCTCGATCGCGGCGGCATCCAGCGAATGGAACACCAGCACGCGGGCGCGCGACAGCAGCGCCGCGTTGAGCTCGAACGACGGGTTCTCGGTGGTGGCGCCGACCAGCACCACGGTGCCGTCCTCCATCACCGGCAGGAAGGAGTCCTGCTGCGCGCGGTTGAATCTGTGCACCTCGTCGACGAACAGCAGCGTGCCCTTGCCGGTCTCGCGGCGGGCGCGCGCCGCATCGAACGCCTTCTTCAGGTCGGCGACGCCGGAGAACACCGCCGAGATCTGCTCGAAGTGCAGCTCGGTGGCATCGGCCAGCAGCCGCGCCACGGTGGTCTTGCCGGTGCCGGGCGGTCCCCAGAACACCAGCGAGCCCAGCGTGCGCGTCTCCAGCATGCGGGTCAGCGCGCCGTCGGGGCCGAGGATGTGATCCTGGCCGACGACGTCGCCAAGCGAGCGCGGACGCAACCGGTCCGGCAGCGGATGCGGCGCGTCCTGCTCCATCCCCGCCGCAGCAAAGAGGTTACTGGCTTCTCGCGGCTGCTTTGCGCTCACCTGGGACTCATCCGCCGAGCGTCACGTTGATCTGCTGGCCACCGCGCACCAGGGTGATTCGCCAGATCCGTGTGCCGGTCTTCGAGGCCTTCTCGAGGTCGCCGGTGCGCGCGATCTTCTGGTTGTTGACCGCAAGGATGATGTCGCCCTTCTGGAAGCCGACATTGGCCGCGGTGCCGTCATCGGCGAGATCAGTCACCACGACGCCCTCGGCGCCGGCATCGAGATGCAGCTCGTCGGCCAGCGCCGGCGAGATGTTGGCGACCTTGGCGCCCTGGAACGGCGAGCGCGCGGTCAGCACGATCTCGTCGCGGTTGGTGTCGGGCGCGGTCTCCAGCGGCACCGCGAGCTTGACCGGCTTGCCGCCGCGCTGCACCTCGATATCGGCGGTGCCGCCGAGCGGACGGGTGGCGAAGCGGTAGTCGAATGCGTTGGGGTCGTCGATGGTCTGGCCGTCGATCGAAACGATCAGGTCGGACAGTTTCAGCCCCGCCTTCGCCGCCGGGCTGTTCGGCGCGACATTGGCGACCAGTGCGCCGGTCGGCAGCTTCAGTCCGAGCGTCTCGGCGATCTCGGGCGTCACCGCCTGCAGCCGCGCGCCGAGCCATGGCCGCTTCACCGCCTTGCCGCCGCTCTTGGCCGAGGCCACCACCACCCGCACCATGTTGGCGGGAATCGCAAAGCCGATGCCCTGCGAACCGCCGGAGCGCGAGAAGATCGCGGTGTTGATACCGGCAAGCCGCCCAGTCATGTCGACCAGCGCACCGCCGGAATTGCCCGGATTGATCGCGGCGTCGGTCTGAATGAAGAATTGATAATCCGTGATTCCGACTTGAGTGCGCGCCAAGGCCGAGACGATGCCGTGGGTGACGGTCTGGCCGACGCCGAACGGGTTACCGATCGCGAGCACGACGTCGCCGACCAGAAGCTCGTCGGAATTGGCAAAGTCGAGGGTCGTGAACTTCTCCTTGTTGGTGTTCTTCAGCCTGAGCACGGCGAGGTCGGTGCGGCTGTCCTTCAAGACGATCTCGGCCTCGTATTCCCGCTTGTCGGCGAGCGAGACCTTCACCTGGTCGGCGCCCTCGATCACGTGATTGTTTGTGACCACAAGTCCGGTCGAATCGACCATCACGCCGGAGCCGAGCGAGCGCTGCATCTGCTCCGGCTGCTGTCCCGGCACGCCGAAGAAGCGGCGGAAGATCGGATCGTCGAGCAGCGGATTGCGGTTCTGGACGGTCTTGGCGGCATAGACATTGACCACTGCCGGCTGCACGCGCTGCACGATCGGCGCGTAGGACAGCCTGAGCTCCGCCTGCGAGGACGGCACCCGGCGGTCCTGGGTTCGATCCTGGGCCTCCGCCTGGCAAAGATTCCCTGCCAAAACCAGCACGGACAGAACGGATAGGGCAGCAAAGCGGACGGGTCGGAGCATTCTCACCTCTCGCGGAAAACGCCGGAATATAGGCGCGTTCGCGCGGCAATTGAAGGGTGCCTGACCGGTTAGCTGGCCCCCCGGCCACACCGGTGCAAAAACCGCCGTGGCCGCGTTGACGCGCCGCGTGGCTTCTATGATGCTTGTCATCTCACGAAGCAGCTCCGCTTGTTGCCCGTGTACAACAAGCGGAACTGAAATCCCGGGTTATGCTGTCGTGTGTCAGTCACGATCAAAATCTAGGACTCGAATTCAGTGAGCGGGGACTTCAAACACAACAGGGGTGCACAATGGGTGCAACAAGACTAGGCGCAATCGCCATCGGATTGGCGGGAGCGCTTGCCGCTTCGCCGGCACATTCGCAATCGGCCGGTGGCGGCAGCGATGCAGAGATCGCGCTGCTGAAGCAGCAGCTGAAGCTGCTCGAGCAGAAGCTCGACAAGTTGCAAAAGCAGACCAACGCCAACACCGCGACCGCGGCAAGCGCCAACGCCAATGCGAAGGCGGCGGACGCCAAGGCCGCGCGAGTCGCGACCGCCAATGCCGCGATCCCGGTCAAGGGCCCGGTCGCGCCGTCCGGCGTCGTGGTGACGCTGCCGAACAACCGGCCGACGATCTGTACCGCTGACGAGCAGAACTGCGTCGCCATCACCAGCCGCGTGCATTGGGACGTCGGCGGTTACGACTATCGTCCGAACACCGCCGGCACCGTGCCGCAGAAGCTCGACAGCGGCGAGAACGTTCGCCGTGCGCGCATCGGCGTCGTCGGCAAATTCTTCGGCGACTGGAACTACTCGCTGATCTACGACTTCGGCGGCTCCTCCGACGGTTTTGGCGGCGCAGCGCCGGGATCGCTGCCGGGCGGCGGCACCTCGGGCATCGAGAACGCCTATCTGAGCTACACCGGCTTGAAGCCATTCGGCGGCAAGATGGCGATCGAAGGCGGCATCATGGACGTGCTGTGGACGATGGACGAGTCGACCAGCTCCAACGACATCCTATTCATGGAGCGCGCCTCGGCCGGCATCATCGCGCAGAACATCGCGGCCGGTGACTTCCGTTCGGCCGTCGGCACCCGCTGGTGGAACGACCAGCTCTGGATCGGCGGCTACGTCACCGGACCGACCACGGGCCAGATCCACTCCGCCTCCAGCGTCACCCCGGCAGGCTCGTCCGAGCAGTATGGCAGCGTCGTCCGCATCGCCGGCAATCCGATCAACGGCAAGGATTACTCGGTGCATATCGGCGCCGATGCAGAATGGCTGATCCAGCCGCCGCGCAACCAGCTGACCCAGGCACAGACGCTCACGCTCAGCGATCGGCCCGAGCTGCGCATCGATCCGACCACGCTGATCTCGACCGGTGCGATCGCCAACGTCTCCGGCGCGCAGGTCTACGGCGTCGAGGCCGCGGCGACCTACGGTCCGTTCATCGCACAGGGTGAGTACTACTGGTTCAACATCGACCGTTCTGCGAACACCGGCCTGCCGCCGTTCGGCGCGCCGAGCCTGAAGTTCGACGGCGGTTATGCGCAGGTCGGCTACGTGCTGACCGGCGAGAACCATGCCTACAACTCGTCAACGGCCTCCTACAGCGGCATCAAGCCGAGGGATCCGTTCTCGCTCGCCAGCGGCGGCTGGGGCGCCTGGGAAATCGCCGGACGGGTGAGCCAGATGAACCTCAACGATCAGATCGCGCAGGCGACCGGCATCGCGGGCGGACGGCAGACCGTCTACACCGCGGCGCTGAACTGGTACGTCAACAACAACGTCCGCTTCATGCTGGACTACCTGCATGGCAACATCTCCAAGCAGGCCTCGCCGACCTCGAGCGCAGATGTCGGCTCGAAGTTCGACGCGGTGGCGCTGCGCACCCAGGTTGCGTTCTGACGCAGCTTCGCTCTCACCTCTCCCCAACGGGGAGAGGTCGAATTGCGAAGCAATTCGGGTGAGGGGCCGCAGCGTTCGTGGTGGACTGTGACCCCTCACCCGGATCGCATCTCACGATGCGATCCGACCTCTCCCTTCGGGAGAGGTGAAGGCGCGATCTCGCATCAGGCCGCGCGCTTCGGCTTCTTCACGACGTCGGGCGCCGGCGCGCCGGACAGCCGCTCCTGGTGGCCCTCGCCCCAGGCTTTCAAGATATCGATCACAGGACGCAGGCTCTCGCCGAGCTCGGACAGCGTGTATTCGACCCGCGGCGGCACCTCGGCATAGACCTTGCGGATCACGAGACCGTCCTGCTCGAGCGCGCGCAGCTGCTTGGTCAGCATGCGCTGGGTGACGCTGGGCATCCGCCGGCGTAATTCGCCGAAGCGCTGGGTGCCGGCCTGCAGGTGATACAGGATCACGCCCTTCCATTTGCCGTCGATCAGGTCGAGCGCGGTCTCGACCGCGCAGCCGGGCCGGCGTGAAAAATTCTGCCGCTTCATGAGGTTTCCTGAAGTCTTTCTTGAAGTTTTTCCCGGGATTTTCCCAATAGTATACAAACGGGGACTAGTTCCCCAAATTTACAGTACTTGCCAAACGGAAGCCAGCGCGACAGGTAGAGCGGCAGGCAATCGCGTAAGCCATGGAGACCAGGCATGAAGGCCGTCGGATACCAGAAGTCGCTGCCCATCGAGGCGGCTGATTCGCTCGTCGATTTCGAGATCGCAAAGCCGGAGCCGAAAGGCCGCGACATCAGGGTCGCGGTCAAGGCCATCTCGGTCAACCCGGTCGACTACAAGGTCCGCAGGCGCGCGGCGCCTGCCGAGGGCGAATACAAGATCCTCGGTTTTGACGCGGCCGGCGTGGTCGACGCCGTCGGTCCCGATGTCTCCCTCTTCAAGCCGGGCGACGAGGTGTTCTATGCCGGCTCGATCCAGCGCCAGGGCACCAATTCGCAGTTTCATCTGGTCGACGAGCGCATCGTCGGCAACAAGCCGACGTCGCTGTCCTACGCGCAGGCCGCAGCGCTGCCGCTGACCTCGATCACCGCCTGGGAGTTGCTGTTCGACCGGCTCGGCGCGGTGCCGGGCAAGAGCCTCGATCCGCGCACGCTCCTCATCACCGGCGGCGCCGGCGGCGTCGGCTCGATCCTGATCCAGCTCGTGCGCCGCCTCACCGGGCTCACTGTGGTCGCGACCGCGACGCGGCCGGAGTCGCAAAAATGGTGCCTTGATCTCGGCGCGCACGCCGTGATCGATCACGGCAAGCCGATGAAGGAGCAGATCGACAAGTTGAAGCTGCCGCCGGTCGGCCTCGTCGCCAGCCTCACCTACACCGACCAGCACTACAAGAGCATCGCCGACTTCATCGCGCCGCAGGGCAAGTTCGGCCTGATCGACGATCCGCCGGAGTTCAACGTCGCCGCCTTCAAGGGCAAGGCGGTCTCGGTGCACTGGGAATCGATGTTCACGCGCTCGTCGTTCCAGACGCCGGACATGATCGCGCAGCATCATCTGCTCAACGACGTCGCCGATCTCCTCGACAAGGGCGTGCTGCGCACCACGCTCGACCAGACCTTTGGCACCATCAACGCCGCCAACCTCAAGCGCGCGCATGCGCTGCTGGAAAGCGGCAAGTCGCGTGGAAAGATCGTGCTGGAGGGCTGGTAGCCCTGCCCTGCGGTTTCACGTCATCGGCAGCACGCCCTCGACGAAGATGAGCCGGCGGTCCAGCGCGGTCCGCCGATGCTTCAGCGCCTCGGCGTATTCTGCCGAGGCGTACCACTCCCGCGCGATCGCCATCGTCGGAAACTCGACGATGACGATGGTCTTCGGCGCCGGACCGCCCTCCACCAGTTCGGCCGCTCCACCGCGCACGATGTAGCGGCCGCCGTATTGTGCAATGGTCTCTGCCGCCAGCGTGCGATAGGCCTCGAACGCGGCAGCGTCCCGCATCTCGACTTCCGAGATCACGTAGGCCGGCATGCAGCCTCACGCGATGGTGTTGACGATGCCGCCTTCGGCGCGCAGCGCCGCGCCGTTGGTCGCCGACGCCCCCTTCGAGCAGACATAGACCACCATGTTGGCGATCTCCTCAGTGCTGGCAAAGCGCTGCAACAGCGAAGTCGGCCGGTGCTGCTTGACGAAGTTGGATGCGGCCTCCTCGACCGACTGGCCGTTCTGCTTCGCCAGATCCTTGACGAAGGTCTCGACGCCCTCCGACATCGTCGGCCCCGGCAGCACCGAGTTGACGGTCACGGCGGTGCCGCGGGTCAGCTCCGCGAGCCCGCGCGAGATCGCGAGCTGCGCGGTCTTGGTCATGCCGTACTGAATCATCTCGGTCGGGATGTTGAGGCCGGATTCTGAGGAGATGAAGACGATGCGTCCCCAGTTGCGCTTCAACATGCCCTGCATGTAGCCGCGCGACAGCCGCACGCCCGACATCACGTTGATATCGAAGAAGCGGCTCCAGTCTTCGTCGGGAATCTCGAAGAACGGCTTTGGCTCGAAGATGCCGGCGTTGTTGACGAGGATGTCGACATCAGGCACCGCGGCGAGTAGCGCCTTGCAGCCGGCGGCGGTGGAAACGTCGGCGGCAATGCCGCGGACCTTTGCGCCCGTCACCTCCCTGGCGATCTCGGCAACGGTGGCGTCGACCTTGGCCTGGCCGCGGCCGTTGACGACGACCTCCGCCCCTGTCGCCGCAAGGCCTCTGGCGATGGCCTTGCCGATGCCCGCGGTCGAGCCGGTCACCAGCGCAGTTTTTCCGGAAAGGTCGATCTTCATGGGAGGTCTCCTGTGAATGCTGCGGGAGATATCTGTGCGCGATCGTGTCAGCGCAACCGGGCATGTGCGCAAACAAAAACGGCGCCCTAGGGGCGCCGTTTTCCAAACCATCTTGATATCCTCGGGCTCGATACCGGCTTACGCAGCCTCGGCTTCCGTTTCCTGGGTCGGACCGGAGTCCTGGCCCTTGGCATCGACGTCGCGGTCGACGAACTCGATCACGGCCATCGCCGCGTTGTCGCCATAGCGGAAGCCGGCCTTGATGATGCGGGTGTAGCCGCCCTGGCGATCCTTGTAGCGGGGCGCCAGCACGTCGAACAGCTTCTTGACCTGGTCGACGTCGCGCAGCTCCGAGATCGCCTGGCGGCGCAACGCCAGGCCGCCCTTCTTGCCGAGGGTGACGAGCTTCTCGACGATCGGCCGCAGCTCCTTGGCCTTCGGCAGCGTGGTGACGATCTGCTCGTGCTTGATCAGGGCCGCCGACATGTTGGCGAACATCGCACGCCGGTGCTCGGCGGTGCGGTTGAGCTTGCGATGAACCTTGCCGTGACGCATTGACTTATTCCTTCTTCAATTCTGTCGCGGTGGTTCAGCGACAAGTTTCTCAGGTGGGCTTCCTGCGTTCGCCCAAAGTAGCGAGTAGCGAATGGTGAATAGCGAATGGTCTTCCACTCGCTACTCCCTATTCGCTCAGTAGTGATCCTCGAAGCGCTTGGCGAGCTCGTCGATGTTCTCCGGCGGCCAGCCCGGCACTTCCATGCCGAGATGCAGACCCATCTGGGCCAGCACTTCCTTGATCTCGTTCAGCGACTTGCGGCCGAAGTTCGGGGTGCGGAGCATTTCCGCTTCCGACTTCTGCACGAGGTCGCCGATGTAGACGATGTTGTCGTTCTTCAGACAGTTTGCCGAACGCACCGACAGCTCGAGCTCGTCGACCTTCTTGAGGAAGGCCGGGTTGAACGCGAGATCGGGGATGATCTCCTGGGTGACTTCCTTGCGCGGCTCTTCGAAGTTGACGAACACGTTGAGCTGATCCTGCAGGATGCGCGCGGCATAGGCCACCGCGTCATCCGGCGTGATCGCGCCGTTGGTCTCGATCGTCATGGTCAGCTTGTCGTAGTCGAGGATCTGGCCCTCGCGGGTGTTCTCGACCTTGTAGGAGACCTTGCGGACCGGCGAGAACAGGCTGTCGACCGGGATCAGGCCGATCGGCGCGTCCTCGGGACGGTTGCGCTCGGCGGCGACGTAGCCCTTGCCGGTGGTGACCGTGAACTCCATGCGGATCTCGGCGCCGTCGTCCAGCGTGCAGAGCTGCAGGTCGGGATTGAGCACGGTGATGTCGCCGACGGTCTGGATGTCACCAGCGGTGACGGCGCCCGGGCCCTGCTTCTTCACGACCATGCGCTTCGGGCCTTCGCCCTGCATCTTGATCGAGATGTCCTTGATGTTGAGCACGATGTCGGTGACGTCCTCACGAACGCCGGCAATCGAGGAGAACTCGTGCAGCACGCCGTCGATGTGCACCGACTGCACCGCGGCGCCCTGCAGCGAGGACAACAGGATGCGGCGCAGCGCGTTGCCGAGCGTCTGGCCGAAGCCACGCTCGAGCGGCTCGGCGACGACGGTGGCGAAGCGGGTCGCGTCCGAGCCGGGCGTCACCTGCAGCTTGTTCGGTCGAATGAGCTCTTGCCAATTTTTCTGGATCGTCACTGTTTTCACCCATGTGCCGGTCGATCGGCCCAGTCGAATGGCCGTACCTGGCGTTGGAGATCGCGGAACAGTCCGCGCGGTAATTCCAAAAACGAATCGCGAGCGGCCGGGCCGCCCGCGACGATAGATCAGACGCGCCGGCGCTTGCGCGGACGGCAACCATTGTGCGGGATGGTGGTCACGTCGCGGATCGAGGTGACGGTGAAGCCCGCAGCCTGCAGCGCACGCAGCGCCGATTCACGGCCCGAACCGGGGCCGGCCACTTCAACCTCCAGCGTGCGCATGCCGTGCTCCTGCGCCTTCTTGGAGACGTCTTCGGCCGCAACCTGCGCGGCATAGGGGGTCGACTTGCGCGAGCCCTTGAAGCCCATCGTGCCGGCCGACGACCAGGCGATGGTGTTGCCCTGCGCGTCGGTGATGGTGATGGTCGTGTTGTTGAACGACGAATTCACGTGCGCGATGCCGGAGGCGATGTTCTTGCGTTCGCGGCGGCGTACGCGGGTGGCTTCCTTGCCCATTTCAAACCTTTCCTGTGATCTCAACGCCGCCGTAGTGCCAGCGGCTACACCTCAAAACGCAAATGGCGAGTAGCGAAGATTGCTTCGCTACCCCCCACCTGCAATTCGCAAAACTTACTTCTTCTTGCCGGCGATCGCCTTGGCCGGCCCCTTGCGCGTGCGCGCATTGGTGTGGGTGCGCTGGCCACGCACCGGCAGACCGCGGCGATGACGCAGGCCGCGATAGCAGCCGAGGTCCATCAGCCGCTTGATGTTGATGCCGACCTCGCGACGGAGGTCGCCCTCGACCAGATAGTCGCGGTCGATGACTTCGCGGATCTGGAGGACCTCCTGGTCGGTCAGCTGGCTGACGCGACGATCCAGCGGGATCTTGACCTTCTCGATGATGTCGGCCGCATTCTTCTGGCCGATGCCATGGATGTACTGAAGCGCGATCAGGACGCGCTTGTTGGTAGGAATGTTGACGCCGGCAATACGGGCCACGGACTTCTCTCCTGTCGCCGATCCATCACGGATACGGGCTTTTCAAGTTCTTGCTGTTGCGGGCAGTGTGTCCACAAACGCGAACACGACGCCCTTCCCCTCATGTCCTTTGGGGCCCGGCATCGTCATAAAACTATCCGACTTGGATGCGGGGCTTATTAAAGGATTCATGTCGGTTTCGTCAACCGCTCCTAGCGTTTAGCGCGCTTTTTTACGGCCTTTTTTGCAGGCTTTTTGGCGGCCTTTGCCCCCTTCCGGGCACTGACGCCGCGGGCGGTGCTCCTGGCGGTCCTGGCCTTGGAAGCGCCCCTGCCAGCCCCCTTGGCGGCCTTCGGAGCCGGTTTGGTGGCCTTTTTGGCGCCCTTGGCAGCCTTTTTGGCGCCTTTGGCTGCCTTCTTGGCGGCCTTGGCAGTCTTTTTGGCGGGCCTCTTGGTCGCCTTGTTAGCCGCCTTGGCGGGTTCCTCGTGCCCCTTCGGTTCCAGCGCCCCGATCGCGGCGAGGATCCGGTTGATCTCGCGGGTGACGTGCTCGATGGTCATCATGCCATCGACGGTCAAAAGCTTCCGCCGCTCCGAATAATAGTGAATCAGCGGCTCGGTCATCGAGCGGTACTGCGCCAGACGCTTGGTCAGCACTTCCGGCGTGTCGTCGAGGCGGACCTCCTCGCCCCGCGCCCGGGTCTCCTCGGCGCGCTTCTCGACCCGCTCGAGCAACGCGCTCTCGTTGACGCGCAGTTCGACCACCGCGTCGAGCTTGAGGTGCTTCCTCTTGAGCAGATCGTCGAGGGCTTCGGCCTGCGGGACAGTGCGCGGGAAGCCGTCGAGAATGAAGCCCTTCTTGGCATCGGGCTGCTCGATGCGGTCGGCGATGATCCCCACCACAACCTCGTCGGGAACCAGGCCGCCATTGGCCATGATCTCCTTGGCCTGCAGCCCAACCGGCGTGCCGGCGGCAACCGCCGCACGCAGCATCTCGCCGGTCGAAAGCTGCACGATGCCATGCTTATGGACCAGCCGCTGCGCCTGGGTCCCCTTGCCCGAGCCCGGCGGACCGAGAAGGATAAGTCTCATATGCGTTCGCCCCCACGATTGATGCGCGATAGCTCGCGCACCTGCTTTTTCAGATCAAGAATAGTGCAAACCACAATCAGCACCGAACCACCAGCGAAGTTATAGGGTAGCACCGTCCCGCTTGCCAACAGGGCCGCCGGAATCAGCAATACCGCGACGAGGTAGACGGCTCCGACGACGGTCGTCAACGACGCGATGCGGTCGAGATGGTCGGCGGTCGCATCGCCCGGCGCGACGTCCGGTATCGTGCCGCCCAGCTTCTGCAGGGTTGCGGCGGCGTGCTCGGGATCCAGCACGCGGGCCGCATAGATGAAGGCGAGCAGAAAGACCGCGATGGATATGAGGACGATGTTGAGCGGTTTTCCGTACGTCAGGTGCGCGTAAGCCGCGGCCAGCCACAGCGTCTGTCCGAACACCAAGGTCGCGAGCGCCAGCGGCAGATTGAATATCCAAGGCGCCACAGTCACCGGGATCAGGAAGCCGGCGCTGTTGAGCTTGATCGGCAGCACAGAGGCGCGTGGGGCAAACACCCGCTTTCCGACCTGGCGCGCGACGTACTGCACCGGCACGTTCCGCCGCGCCGATTCGACGAGGACGATCATCGCCACGACCGCAACCGAGAGGATGGCATTGAACAGCACGAGATTGCCGGAGACGGCACCCTGCCTCAGAAGCTCGATGGTCGTGGCAACCTCGGCGGGGAACGCAGCGACGATGCCCACGCTCAAAATGAGCGCGAGGCCATTGCCGATCCCGTGACGGGTGATCAGCTCGCTGAGCCACACCAGGAAGAACACACCACCAACCAGTGTCGCGGTGGTGGAGATCAGAAACCAGGCGGAGGGTTCGGCAACGAGGCCGCGCATGCTCTGCAAGGTGGACGCGATGCCGAAGGCCTGGAATGCGGCAAACAGCAGCGTCAGGCTCAACGTATAGCGTGCGATTCTGCGACGGCCTGCCTCGCCGGATCGTTCGAGCGCGCTCAACCTGCCCCACACCACCGAGACGAGCTGAATGATGATCGCCGCGCTGAGGTAGGGGAAGATGACAAGCGAGAAGATCGAGAGGCGCGCAGCCGCATTCGGCTGAAGCAGACCAGCCTGCGGCGACAGACCCGATATGGGGATAAAGCAGCCGAGCCTGTAAATGAGCAGCGCGCCGATCGTGATTGCGATGCGGCGCGCCAGTTCGCTCATTTGCCGGCGGTGCCCATCAGCGGCGGCGTCCGCGCAGTTTCGACTTGCGGATCAGGCCCTCATATTGATGGGCCAGGAGATAGCCCTGGACCTGCGCCACCGTATCCATCGTCACGCTGACGACGATCAGCAGCGAGGTGCCGCCGAAGTAGAACGGCACCGAGGCATAGGAGATCAGGATTTCGGGAATCAGACAGACGATCGCCAGATAGATCGCGCCGACCACCGTGATGCGCGACAGCACGTAGTCGATATATTCGGCGGTGCGCTCGCCGGGCCGGATGCCCGGAATGAAGCCGCCGTGCTTCTTCAGATTGTCCGCGGTCTCCGTCGGGTTGAACACGATCGCGGTGTAGAAGAACGCGAAGAACACGATCAGCGCGAGGTACATGAACAGGAACAGCGGCCGGCCGTGGCTGAGCTGGGTGGTGATCCACTGGAACCACTCCGGGCCCTTGCCGGCGTTGAAGTTCGCGACCGTGGTCGGCAGCAGCAGCAGCGACGAGGCGAAGATCGGCGGGATCACGCCCGAGGTGTTGAGCTTGAGCGGCAGATGCGAGGACTGGCCCTCGAACATCTTGTTGCCGACCTGGCGCTTCGGATACTGGATCAAGAGCCGGCGCTGGGCGCGCTCCATGAACACGATGAAGGCGATCACGGCGACCGCCATCACGATGACGATCAGGATCAGGCCGGTCGACATCGCACCCTGGCGGCCGAGTTCCAGCATGTTGGCGAGCGCCGCCGGCAGCTCGGCGACGATGCCGGACAGGATGATCAGCGAAATGCCGTTGCCGATGCCGCGCGAGGTGATCTGCTCGCCGAGCCACATCAGGAACATGGTGCCGCCGGTCAGCGTGATCGTGGTCGACAGGCGGAAGAACATGCCGGGGTCGCTGACGACGTTGCCGGCGCCTTCGAGGCCGATCGCGATGCCGTAGGACTGGAACGCGGCCAGGATCACGGTCAGATAGCGCGTGTACTGGTTCAGCGTCTTGCGGCCCGCCTCGCCTTCCTTCTTCAGCGCCTCGAGCTGCGGCGACACGGTGGTGAGCAGCTGAACGATGATCGACGCCGAGATGTACGGCATGATGTTCAGCGCGAAGATCGCCATGCGGTGGATGCCGCCGCCGGCGAACATGTTGAACATGCCGAGGATGCCGCCGGACTGGCTGCGGAACACCTGCTCCCAGATGTTGGGATCGATGCCGGGCAACGGGATGTAGGTGCCGAGCCGATAAACAAGCAGCGCACCCAGGGTGAACCAGATGCGCTTCTTCAGCTCGTCGGCCTTGGCCAGCGCTCCGAAATTGAGATTTGCGGCAAGTTGTTCGGCTGCTGAGACCATGTTCGGCTTTCTCCCGGAGCCCCCTTTGCCGACGCCCCCGTCCCGGGGGCGACCGGCAGACACCGGACATTATCTGGTGTTTGGCCTCGATAAGTCCATCATTCGAGCTGCGGATTGCCTACGAGGTACGTAGGCAATGACGCAGTTGTTACGCCGCCTCGCCTTCTTCGGTCTTGGCGGGGGCCAGGATCTTGACCGAGCCGCCGGCCTTTTCGACCGCGGCAATGGCCGACTTGGAGGCGCCGTGCACCTCAATGGTCAGCTTGGCCTTGATCTCGCCACGGCCGAGCAGCCGCACGCCGTCCTTGGCGCGGCGCAGCACGCCGGCCTTGACCAGCGATTCCGCGTTCACGGTCTCCGAGACGTCGACCAGCTTGTTGTCGATCGCGTCCTGCAGCCGGTCGAGATTGATCTCGGCGAATTCGAGCCGGAAGATGTTGTTGAAGCCGCGCTTCGGCAGGCGCCGATGCATCGGCATCTGGCCGCCTTCGAAACCCTTGATGCGGACGCCGGAACGCGCGGTCTGGCCCTTGCCGCCGCGGCCCGAGGTCTTGCCCTTGCCGGAACCGATGCCACGGCCGACCCGCATGCGCTTCTTGCGCGAGCCGGCGTTGTCGGCGATATCGCTGAGCTTCATCGCCCTTCTCCTTATCTCTTGCTTACTCGCCGACGACGCGGACGAGATGCTGGACCTTGCTGATCATGCCGCGAACTTCAGGGGTATCCTGCAGCTCGGCAACCCGGCCGATCTTGTTGAGCTTGAGGCCGATCAGCGTCGAACGCTGCGAGTGATGGCGGCGGATTGCGCTGCCGGTCTGCTCGACCTTGATCGTCTTGCTGGCCTTGGCCATGACTTATGACTCCAAATATCGCGCGGGTTATTCCGCCACCGCTTCGGCGTCGCCGCCGACGCGGCGCGACTGCAGGGTGGAGACCTTGATGTTGCGGCGCGCCGCCACCGAGCGCGGCGAGTCCTGATGCTTCAGCGCGTCGAAGGTGGCGCGAACCATGTTGTAGGGGTTCGACGAACCGATCGACTTCGCCACCACGTCCTGGATGCCGAGCGTCTCGAACACCGCGCGCATCGGGCCGCCGGCGATGATGCCGGTACCGGCCGGAGCGGCACGCAGATAGACGCGGCCGGCGCCGTGACGGCCGGCGATGTCGTGATGCAGCGTGCGGCCCTCGCGCAGCGCGACGCGGGTCAGATTGCGCTTCGCCGACTCGGTCGCCTTGCGGATCGCCTCCGGCACTTCGCGCGCCTTGCCGTGGCCGAACCCGACCCGGCCCTTCTGATCGCCGATCACGACCAGCGCCGCGAAGCCGAAGCGCTTGCCGCCCTTGACGACCTTCGCCACGCGATTGATGTGGACGAGCTTGTCGACGAACTCGCTGTCGCGCTCCTCGCGCTCCCTGCTCCGTTCGCGTCCGCCGCGTTCGCGTTCACCTGCCATGGTGTTTTCCAATCTCTAGGAGGCCGATGCCTCTTTCCTCGTAATCGTTCAATTCGGTTTAGAAGCTGAGCCCGCCTTCGCGCGCCGCATCCGCCAGCGCCTTGACGCGCCCGTGATAGATGTAGGCGCCGCGATCGAACACGACTTCCTTCACGCCCTTCTGCGCCGCGCGCTCGGCGAGCAGCTTGCCGACCGCCTTGGCCGCATCGATGTCGGCGCCGGTCTTGCCGGCATCGCGCATCGACTTCTCCAGCGACGAGGCCGAAGCCAGCGTCTCGCCCTTCTGGTCGTCGATGACCTGGGCGTAGATGTGCTTGGACGAGCGGAACACCGACAGCCGCGGACGGCCGCCTGCCGAGCGGCGAAGCGCAAGGCGCACGCGCTGCTTGCGCCGGGCATTCGTAACCTTGAGTGACATGACCGGCTCCGTTACTTCTTCTTGCCTTCCTTGCGGAAGATGAATTCGTTGGCGTACTTCACGCCCTTGCCCTTGTAGGGCTCCGGCGGACGGTAGGCGCGGATCTCGGCCGCGACCTGGCCGACGCGCTGCGGGTCGTTGCCGGTGATCGTGATCTCGGTCGGCTTCGGCACCGCGATGGTGATGCCTTCCGGGATCGCGTAGATCACGTCGTGGCTGTAGCCGAGCGCGAGCTGCAGGTTCTTGCCCTGCATCGCGGCGCGGTAGCCGACGCCGGTGATCTCGAGCTTCTTCTCAAAACCCTTGGTGACGCCTTCGACCAGGTTGGCGACCTGGGCGCGCGCGGTGCCGTACAGCGCCTGCGCGCGGTTGGTCTTGACGCGCGGGGCGACCTTGACCTGACCGTTCTCGAACTTCACCTCGACGTCGTTATGCACGACGAACTGAAGCTGGCCCTTCGGCCCCTTCATCTTCACCGTCTGGCCTTCCACGGTCGCCGTCACACCCGACGGGATCGTCACCGGCCGCTTGCCGATACGTGACATCGCAAATTCCTTCCTCAGAACACCGTGAAGAGAACTTCGCCGCCCACGTTCGCCTCGCGCGCCTCGTGGTCAGCCATGATTCCCTTCGGCGTCGACAACACCGAAATGCCGAGACCGTTGTTCACGCGCGGCAGATTCTTCACCGAAGCGTAAACCCGGCGGCCGGGCTTCGACACCCGCTCGATCTCGCGGATGACGGGCTCGCCGTCGAAATACTTCAGCTCGATCTCGAGCTCGCTGCGGCCCGAGGCATGCTCGACGCTGGCGTAGCCGCGGATGTAGCCCTCGGACTTCAGCACCTCGAGCACGTTGGCGCGCATCTTCGAGCCGGGGCTCGAGACCTTGGACTTCGAGCGCATCTGCGCGTTGCGGATGCGGGTGATGAGATCGGAGATCGGATCGTGCGTAGACATGGTCCGCCCTCCTTACCAGCTCGACTTCACGAGCCCGGGAACCAGGCCCTTGGAGCCGAGTTCACGCAGCGCGATGCGCGAGAGCTTGTTCTTGCGATAGTTCGAGCGCGGACGCCCGGTCAGCTCGCAGCGGTTGCGGATGCGCGTCGGCGACGAGTTGCGCGGCATCTCGGCGAGCTTCAGCGTCGCCGCGAAGCGCTCTTCCATCGGCTTGGTCTTGTCGGCGATGATCGCCTTCAGCTTCTCGCGGCGCGGGCCGGCGTTCTTCGCCATCCGCTTGCGCCGGTTGTTCTTCTCGACTGAACTCTTCTTTGCCATGCTTGGCTCCTGGGTATCCGCGTTTGAGTGGCTTTTTGTCAGCTACTCACTGCCGGAACGGGAAATTGAAAGCGGTCAACAAGGCACGTGCCTCGTCGTCGGTCTTGGCGGTGGTGCAGACCGTGATGTCCATGCCACGCGCCTCAGAGACCTTGTCGAAGTCGATCTCGGGGAAAATGATGTGCTCCTTGATGCCGAGCGAATAGTTGCCGCGGCCGTCGAAGCTCTTAGGGTTCAGGCCGCGGAAGTCGCGGACGCGGGGCAGCGCCACGTTCACCAGGCGGTCGATGAACTCGTACATATGGGCCTTGCGCAGCGTGACCTTGCAGCCGATCGGCTGGTTCTCACGCAGCTTGAAGGTCGCGATCGCGATCCGCGAATAGGTCACGATCGCCTTCTGGCCGGCGATCTGGCTCAGCTCCGCAGCGGCGGTCTCGGCCTTCTTGCGGTCGTTGACGGAATCGCCGACGCCCATGTTGAGCACGACCTTGTCCAGGCGCGGAACCTGCATCACATTGGCATAGCCGAACTTCTCGGTCATCATGCCGCGGATCTTCTTGTCATACTCCGCGCGCAGGCGCGGCACGTAAACGGTCTCAGCCATCGATCTCTGCTCCCGAGCTCTTGGCAACACGAACCTTCTTGCCATCGGCTAGAATCTTGAACCCGATGCGGGTCGGCTTGCCGTCCTTGCCGACATACGCAACGTTGGACAGGTCGATCGGCGCCTCCTTGGAGATGATGCCGCCTTCCTGGTTCTGGGTCTGCTTCTGGTGACGCTTCACCATGTTGATGCCGCGAACGAGAGCCTTGTTCTCGTCCGGCCGCACCTCGAACACCTCGCCGGTGCGGCCCTTGTCGCGGCCGGTCAGCACGACGACCTTGTCGCCCTTGCGGATCTTGGCAGCCATCACAGCACCTCCGGCGCGAGCGAAATGATCTTCATGTGGTTCTTGGCGCGAAGCTCGCGCGGCACCGGCCCGAAGATACGGGTGCCGACCGGCTCCGACTGGTTGTTGATCAGCACGGCGGCGTTGCGGTCGAAGCGGATGACCGAACCGTCGGCGCGGCGGATGTCCTTGCGGACCCGGACCACGACGGCCTTCATCACGTCGCCCTTCTTCACCTTGCCACGCGGAATGGCTTCCTTGATCGACACAACGATAACGTCGCCCACGGTGGCATAGCGGCGCTTGGAGCCTCCAAGCACCTTGATGCACATGACACGGCGTGCGCCAGAATTATCGGCCACGTCGAGGTTGGTCTGCATCTGAATCATTGATGCACCTCGTCCTCTTTCTGCGCTTTAGCGCGCTCAAAATTTCCCTGAAAACCCTCGGTCCAGCCGAAGTAATCAGGCCGTTTTCTTGTGTTCGCCCCGGACCACGGTCCAGCGCTTCAGCTTCGAGATCGGCTTCGATTCCTCGATCCAGACCATGTCGCCCGGCTTGAACTGGTTGTCCTCGTCGTGCGCGTGGTAGTTCTTGGAACGGCGGATCGTCTTCTTGTAGATCGGGTGGGTGAAGCGGCGATCGACCCGCACCACGACCGTCTTGGCTTGCTTGTCGCTGACGACCACGCCCTGCAGAGTACGTTTCGGCATAGCTGGCCCCTTACTTCTTCTTCGCGCGCAGCTGCGCGGCGATGGTCTTGATACGAGCGATGTCGCGGCGGGCTTCCCGCATCCGCGAGGTGTTCTCCAGCTGCCCGGTGGCGCGCTGGAAGCGCAGGTTGAAGCGCTCCTTCTTCAGGTTGACGATCGCGTCTTCCCGCTGGTCGTCGCTCATCGCGCGAATGTCTTCAACTTTCATCTCGGCCATGGCGATTACTCCGCAATGCGCGCAACGAAGCGCGTCTTGATCGGCAGCTTGGCGGCGGCGAGCGACAGCGCTTCCTTGGCGGTCTGCACGTTGACGCCATCGATCTCGAACATCACGCGGCCCGGCTTGACCCGCGCCACCCACAATTCCGGCGCGCCCTTGCCCGAGCCCATGCGGACTTCGGCAGGCTTCTTCGACACCGGCACGTCCGGGAACACGCGGATCCAGACGCGGCCGGCGCGCTTCATGTGACGGGTCAGCGCGCGGCGGGCGGCTTCGATCTGGCGGGCGGTGACGCGATCAGGCTCCATCGCCTTGAGGCCGAACTGGCCGAACGCCAACGTCGCGCCAGAGGTCGCAACGCCGTGGATACGGCCCTTATGCGCCTTCCGGAACTTCGTTTTCTTAGGTTGCATCATGGCTTTAGGCCCTCAAATTCCCAATCTGCCTCAAGCGGCGTCGCGGCGCGAACGCGGCGTGCTGTCGCCCTCGGCCATCTTCTTGTCCTGGGCCATCGGATCGTGCTCGAGGATCTCGCCCTTGAAGATCCAGACCTTGACGCCGCAGGTGCCGAAGGTCGTGAACGCGGTGGCGACGCCGTAGTCGACGTCGGCGCGCAGCGTGTGCAGCGGCACGCGACCTTCGCGGTACCACTCCATGCGCGCGATTTCGGCGCCGCCGAGACGGCCCGAGCAGTTGATGCGGATGCCCTCGGCACCGAGACGCATCGCCGACTGCACGGCGCGCTTCATGGCGCGGCGGAACGCGACGCGGCGCTCGAGCTGCTGGGCGATCGATTCGGCGACCAGGGTGGCGTCGAGCTCCGGCTTGCGGATTTCGACGATGTTGATCACGACGTCCGACGAGGTGATGTCGGCGACCTTCTTGCGCAGCTTGTCGATGTCGGCGCCCTTCTTGCCGATCACGACGCCCGGACGCGCCGAATGGATCGTCACCCGGCACTTCTTGTGCGGCCGCTCGATCACGATGCGGGCGACAGCCGCCTGCTTGAGCTCCTTGTGCAGGATCTCACGGATCTTGACGTCCTCATGCAGCAGCTTGCCGTATTCCTGCTTGCCGGCGAACCAACGGGAGTCCCAGGTCCGGTTGATGCCGAGACGCAGCCCGATTGGATTGATCTTTTGACCCATCGTCTTCTCCTGCGCCCTTCTTAAGCGCTTGCCTCGGCCTCGACCTGACGAACCACGATGGTCAGGTGCGAGAACGGTTTGTACACACGGCCCGAACGGCCACGGCCGCGCGGAGCAAAACGCTTCATCACGATGCCGTTGCCGACATGCGCCTCGGCGACGACGAGATCGTCGACCTCGAGGTCATGGTTGTTCTCGGCGTTGGCGATCGCCGATTCCAGGCACTTCTTGACGTCGACCGCGATCCGCTTGCGCGAGAACTGCAGGTCGGCGAGCGCCGCCGACGCCTTGCGGCCGCGGATCAGCTGCGCCACCAGGTTGAGCTTTTGCGGGCTGACGCGCAGCATGCGGGCGACGGCCTTGGCCTCATTGTCCGCGAGGCTACGTTCGCGCTTTGGTTTGCTCATCGTCTATTCCTCAAGCCTAACTTTCTAAGCCTTCTTGGCTTTCTTGTCGCCCGAGTGGCCGTGGAAGGTCCGGGTCGGCGAGAACTCGCCGAACTTGTGACCGACCATTTCCTCGTTGATCGCCACCGGCACATGCTTCTGGCCGTTGTAGACGCCGAAGGTGAGCCCGACGAACTGCGGCAGGATGGTGGAGCGGCGGCTCCAGATCTTGATGACGTCGTGACGGCCGGACGCGCGCGCGGCATCTGCCTTCTTGAGCAGAGAACCCTCGACGAACGGGCCTTTCCAGACTGAACGAACCATGTCCGGCGTTCCTTACTTCTTCCGCTTGTGGCGGCTGAGGAGAATGAATTTGTTGGTCGACTTGTTGGTGCGGGTCTTCTTGCCCTTGGTCGGCTTGCCCCACGGAGTGACCGGGTGGCGACCGCCCGAGGTGCGACCTTCACCACCGCCGTGCGGATGGTCGATCGGGTTCATGACGACGCCGCGGTTGTGCGGACGCCAGCCGAGCCAGCGGGTACGACCGGCCTTGCCGATCGAGATGTTCATGTGATCCGGGTTCGACACCGCGCCGATCGTGCCGCGGCAACGGCCGTGCACGAGACGCTGCTCGCCCGAGTTCAGGCGGATGATCACGTAGTCCTGGTCGCGGCCGACGATCTGGGCGTAGGTGCCGGCAGAGCGCGCCAGCTGGCCGCCCTTGCCGATCTTCAGCTCGATGTTGTGCACGATGGTGCCGACCGGCATGTTGCCGAGCGGCATGACGTTGCCTGGCTTCACGTCGACATAGTTGCCGGCGACGACGGTGTCGCCCGCGGCCAGGCGCTGCGGCGCCAGGATGTAGGCCAGTTCACCGTCCTGATACTTGATCAGCGCGATGAACGCGGTGCGGTTCGGATCATACTCGAGCCGCTCCACGATCGCCGGCACGTCCACCTTGTCGCGGCGGAAGTCGACGGTGCGATACGCCTTCTTGTGGCCGCCGCCGCGGAAGCGCACGGTGATGCGGCCGGTGTTGTTGCGGCCGCCATTGCCGAGCTTGCCCTCGGTCAGCGCCTTCACCGGCTTGCCCTTGTAGAGCGCCGAACGATCGACCATGACCAGCTGGCGCTGGCCCGGCGTCGTGGGATTGTAGGTTTTCAATGCCATCGTCGTTGCGCCTTATAGTCCGGTAGTCACGTCGATGCGGTGGCCCTCTTCCAGGGTCACGATCGCGCGCTTGGTGTCCGACTGCGAGCCGAGATTGCCGCGGAACACCTTGGTCTTGCCCTTGCGAACGAGAGTGTTGACGCTCTTCACCTTGACGTCGAACAGCTTCTCGACCGCTTCCTTGATCTGCGGCTTGGTCGCCTTGCTGGCGACCTTGAACAGCACCTTGTTGTGCTCCGAGGCGAGCGTCGCCTTTTCGGTCACGACAGGAGCGACGATCACGTCGTAATGGCGCGGGTCGATAGTCTTCATTTGAAGCGCGCCTCCAGCGCATCAACCGCAGCCTTGGTCAGCACCAGCTTGTGGCGGCGGAGAATGTCGTAGACGTTGATGCCCTGGATCGGCAGCACGTCGATGTTCGGAATGTTGCGGGCCGCGGTCGCGAAACCGGCGTTGAGCTCGGCGCCGTCGATGATCAGCGCGTTGGTGAGCCCGAGGCCGGAGAAGTGACCGAGCAGCGCCTTGGTCTTGGCTTCCTTGACGGCGGCCGAGTCGATGACGACGAGCCCGCCGTCCTTGGCCTTGGCCGAAAGCGCATGCTTGAGCGCCAGCGCGCGCACCTTCTTCGGCAGGTCGGTCGCGTGCGAGCGGACCACCGGACCGAACGCACGGCCACCGCCGCGGAACTGCGGCACGCGGGCCGAGCCGTGACGGGCGCCGCCGGTGCCCTTCTGCTTGTACATCTTCTTGCCGGTGCGCCAGACGTCGGCGCGGCCCTGGGTCTTGTGGGTGCCGGCCTGCCGCTTGTTCAGCTGCCACTGCACGCAGCGCTGAATGATGTCCGCGCGCGGCTCGAGCCCGAAGATCGCATCGGAGAGCTCAACCGAACCGGCGTCCTTGCCTTCAAGGGTCGTGACTTTCAGTTCCATCTCACGCACCCTCCTTCTCGGCCACAGCCTCGGCCTCGCCGCCGGCAACCTTGAACTTGCCCGGCTTCGGAGCTTCCTTCGGCAGCGGCTTCTTCACCGCGTCGCGCACCGAGATCCAGCCGCCCTTGGAGCCGGGAACGGCGCCTTCGACGAGGATCAGGCCGCGCTCGACATCGGTCGAGACCACGCGGAGATTCAGCGTGGTGATACGGTCGACGCCCATGTGACCGGGCATCTTCTTGTTCTTCCAGGTCTTGCCGGGATCCTGACGGCCACCGGTCGAACCGATCGAGCGGTGCGAGATCGACACACCGTGGGTG
Source organism: Bradyrhizobium sp. CCBAU 51753 (assembly GCF_015291565.1). Classification (NCBI taxonomy): domain Bacteria; kingdom Pseudomonadati; phylum Pseudomonadota; class Alphaproteobacteria; order Hyphomicrobiales; family Nitrobacteraceae; genus Bradyrhizobium; species Bradyrhizobium sp. CCBAU 51753. Next base: position 5,543,555 of record NZ_CP030037.1, read on the forward strand.
GCGCGCAGACCGCCGAAATTCCAGCGCTTCATGCCGCCGGCAAAGCCCTTACCGATCGAGGTGCCGGTGACGTCGACAAACTGGCCGACCACGAAATGGTCCGCCTGGATTTCCGCGCCGACCGGGATCAGCGCGTCCTCGGACACGCGGAACTCGGCGACCTTGCGCTTGGGCTCGACCTTGGCGACCGCGAACTGGCCGCGTTCGGCCTTGGGCATGTAGACGGTCTTGCGGGTGCCGGCGCCGAGCTGAAGCGCGACATAGCCGTTCTTCTCGGTGGTGCGGTGGCCCAGCACCTGGCAGTTGCCCAGCTTCAGCACGGTCACAGGGATATGCTCGCCGGTCTCCGTAAAGACCCGCGTCATCCCGACCTTCTGTGCGATCACTCCGGAGCGCATCGGCGTGCTTCCTGTCTTTCTGTCCGCAAGCGGCGGACGTAAAAATCCAAAATCCTTAGAGCTTGATCTCGACGTCGACACCGGCGGCCAGGTCGAGCTTCATCAGCGCATCGACGGTCTGCGGGGTCGGGTCGACGATATCGAGGAGGCGCTTGTGGGTGCGCATCTCGAACTGCTCGCGGCTCTTCTTGTCAACGTGCGGCGAACGGTTGACGGTGAACTTCTCGATGCGGGTCGGCAGCGGAATGGGTCCGCGAACCTGCGCACCGGTGCGCTTCGCCGTGTTCACGATCTCACGGGTCGACGTATCGAGGATCCGATGGTCGAACGCCTTGAGACGGATGCGAATGTTTTGGCCGTTCATTGCCGTATCTCTTTCTTCGTCGCTTACCTGCGAATAGCGGGTGGTGAGCGGCGAGTGGGCGAACCCACCCGCCGCAAACTTGATTGATCCACCGTTACTCGATGATGGCGGCGACGACGCCGGCGCCGACGGTGCGGCCGCCTTCGCGGATCGCGAAGCGCAGCTTCTCTTCCATCGCGATCGGCACGATCAGGTGCACTTCCATCGCGATGTTGTCGCCCGGCATCACCATCTCGGTGCCTTCCGGCAGATGCACGACGCCGGTCACGTCGGTGGTGCGGAAGTAGAACTGCGGACGGTAGTTGGTGAAGAACGGAGTGTGACGGCCGCCCTCTTCCTTGGTGAGGATGTAGGCCTCAGCCTTGAACTTGGTGTGCGGCTTGACCGAGCCGGGCTTGCACAGCACCTGGCCGCGCTCGACTTCCTCGCGCTTGGTGCCGCGGAGCAGCGCACCAATGTTGTCGCCGGCCTGGCCCTGATCGAGCAGCTTGCGGAACATTTCGACGCCGGTGACGATGGTCTTCTGGGTGTCGCGGATACCGACGATCTCGATTTCCTCGCCGACCTTGATCACGCCGCGCTCGACACGACCGGTGACCACGGTGCCGCGGCCCGAGATCGAGAACACGTCTTCCACCGGCATCAGGAACGGCTGGTCGATCGGACGCTCCGGCTGCGGGATGTACTCGTCGACATTGCGCATCAGCTCGAGGATGGCGTCGTGGCCGAGCTTCTTGTCCTTGTCTTCGAGGGCGGCGAGCGCCGAGCCCTTGATGATCGGGATCTTGTCGCCCGGGAATTCGTACTTCGAGAGCAGCTCGCGGACTTCGAGCTCGACGAGCTCGAGCAGCTCCGGATCGTCGACCATGTCGCACTTGTTGAGGAACACGACGAGCGCGGGCACGCCGACCTGGCGGGCGAGCAGGATGTGCTCGCGGGTCTGCGGCATCGGGCCGTCGGCGGCCGACACGACCAGGATCGCGCCGTCCATCTGGGCAGCGCCGGTGATCATGTTCTTCACGTAGTCGGCGTGGCCGGGGCAGTCGACGTGGGCGTAGTGACGGTTGGTGGTCTCGTACTCGACGTGCGCGGTCGAGATGGTGATGCCGCGCGCCTTCTCTTCCGGCGCCTTGTCGATCTGGTCGTAGGCGGTGAACGTCGCGCCGCCGGTTTCTGCGAGCACCTTGGTGATCGCTGCGGTCAGCGAGGTCTTGCCATGGTCGACGTGACCGATGGTCCCGATGTTGCAGTGGGGCTTGTTACGTTCGAATTTAGCTTTGGCCATTTGACTCTCCGTTCAATCGTTGACTGCCATCAACGACAATCAGGCAAACTTCTTCTGGACTTCAGCCGACACGTTCGCCGGAGCTTCGGCGTAGTGATCGAACTGCATGGTGAAGGTCGCGCGACCCTGGCTCATCGAGCGCAGATTGTTCACGTAACCGAACATGTTCATGAGCGGCACCATCGCGTTGATGACGTTGGCGTTGCCGCGCATGTCTTGGCCCTGGATCTGGCCGCGCCGGGAATTCAGGTCGCCGATAACCGAACCGGTGTAGTCTTCCGGGGTCACCACCTCGACCTTCATGATCGGCTCGAGCAGAACGGACTTGCCCATCTGCAGCGCCTCGCGGAAGCAGGCGCGCGTGGCGATTTCGAAGGCCAGCGCCGACGAGTCGACGTCATGATACTTGCCGTCGATCAGCTGCACCTTGACGTCGACGATCGGGAAGCCCGCGACCACGCCAGAGGACAGCACGCTCTCGAGACCCTTTTCGACGCCGGGGATGTATTCCTTCGGCACCGCGCCGCCGACGATCTTCGATTCGAACTCGTAGCCCTTGCCGGCTTCGTTCGGCTCGACGATCAGGGTGACGGCCGCGAACTGGCCGGTACCGCCGGTCTGCTTCTTGTGGGTGTAGCTGTGCTCGACCCGCTTGGTGACACGCTCACGGAACGCCACCTGCGGCGCGCCGATGTTGGCGTCGACCTTGTAGGTGCGCTTGAGGATGTCGACCTTGATGTCGAGATGCAGTTCGCCCATGCCCTTGAGGATGGTCTGGCCGGACTCGTGGTCGGTCGAGACGCGGAAGGACGGATCCTCCGCGGCGAGCTTGGCCAGCGCCACGCCCAGCTTTTCCTGGTCGGCCTTCGACTTCGGCTCGATCGCGATCTCGATCACCGGCTCCGGGAATTCCATCTTCTCGAGGATCACCGGCTTGTTGGCATCGCACAGCGTGTCGCCGGTGCGCGCTTCCTTCAGGCCGGCCAGCGCGACGATGTCGCCGGCATAGGCTTCCTTGATGTCTTCGCGGTTGTTCGCATGCATCAGCAGCATCCGCCCGATCCGCTCCTTCTTCTCGCGGGTCGAGTTGATGACGCCGGTGCCCGACTGCAGGATACCGGAGTAGATGCGGCAGAAGGTGATGGTGCCGACGAACGGGTCGTCCATGATCTTGAACGCGAGCAGCGCCAGCGGCTCCTTGTCGTCCGCCTTGCGCACGACTTCATTGCCGTCCTCGTCGGTGCCCTTGATCGCGGGCACGTCGATCGGCGACGGCAGATAGTCGACGACGGCGTCGAGCAGCGGCTGCACGCCCTTGTTCTTGAAGGCCGACCCGCACAGCACGGGATAGAAGGCGCCGGTCAGCACCGCCTTGCGGAGCAGACGCTTCAGCGTCGCCTCGTCGGGCTCCTTGCCGTCGAGGTAGGCGGCCATGGCGTCGTCGTCGAGCTCGACGGCGGCTTCCACCATCTTCTCGCGATATTCCTTGGCCTGCTCGACCAGATCTTCCGGGATGTCGACGTAATCGAACTTGGCGCCGAGCGATTCATCGTTCCAGATGATGCCCTTCATCTTCACGAGGTCGACGAGACCCTTGAAGTTGTTTTCGGCACCGATCGGCAGCTGGATCGCGATCGGCTTGGCGCCGAGGCGGTCGACGATGTCGGACAGGCACTTGAAGAAGTCGGCGCCGGTCTTGTCCATCTTGTTGGCGAAGACGATACGCGGCACCTTGTACTTGTCGCCCTGGCGCCACACGGTCTCGGTCTGCGGCTCGACGCCCTGGTTGGAGTCGAGCACGCAAACGGCGCCGTCGAGCACGCGCAGCGAACGCTCGACTTCAATGGTGAAGTCGACGTGGCCGGGAGTGTCGATGATGTTCAGACGCTTGCCGTTCCAGAACGCGGTGGTGGCAGCCGAGGTGATCGTGATGCCACGCTCCTGCTCCTGCTCCATCCAGTCCATCGTCGCGGCACCCTCGTGCACTTCGCCGATCTTGTGGCTCTTGCCGGTGTAATACAGGATGCGCTCGGTGGTCGTGGTCTTGCCGGCGTCGATATGCGCCATGATACCGAAGTTGCGGTAGTCCTCGATGGCATGTTGGCGGGGCATGAGACTGTTCCTTAAATTCCGTTGTTCGCCTTACCAGCGGTAGTGCGAGAAGGCGCGGTTGGCTTCCGCCATCCGGTGCACGTCTTCACGCTTCTTGACGGCGTTGCCACGGTTGTTCGACGCGTCGAGCAGCTCCGCCGAGAGCCGCTCCGTCATGGTCTTCTCGTTGCGCTCGCGGGCGGCTGCGATCAGCCAGCGGATGCCGAGCGCCTGACGGCGCACCGAACGGACTTCGACCGGAACCTGGTAGGTCGCGCCGCCGACGCGGCGGGAGCGGACCTCGATGGTCGGCATCACGTTCTCCAGCGCCTGCTCGAACACGCCGAGCGGGTTCTGCTTCGTCTTGCTCTCGATCATGCCGAGCGCACCGTAGACGATGCCTTCGGCAACCGACTTCTTCCCGGCGTACATCACCGAGTTCATGAACTTCGTAATGATGATGTTCCCGAACTTCGGGTCCGGAAGAACTTCACGCTTCTCAGCAGAATGGCGACGCGACATCTGATCGTTTCCCGCTTACTTCGGACGCTTCGCGCCGTACTTCGAACGGCGCTGCTTACGGTTCTTGACGCCCTGGGTATCCAGCACGCCGCGGAGGATGTGGTAGCGCACGCCGGGCAAGTCCTTGACGCGGCCGCCGCGGATCATGACCACCGAGTGCTCCTGCAGGTTGTGGCCCTCACCCGGAATGTAGCCGATCACCTCGAAGCCGTTGGTCAGGCGCACCTTGGCGACCTTACGAAGCGCCGAGTTCGGCTTCTTCGGGGTCGTGGTGTAGACGCGCGTGCACACGCCGCGCTTCTGCGGCGACTGCTGCAGCGCCGGCACCTTCTTGCGCGACTTCTGCACTTCACGTGGTTTTGCGATCAGCTGGTTGATCGTCGGCATGCAGCCTTCACCCTCTTAGTTCGCGCGAAACCCCGAACGGCTCCGCCAATTCTTCGCGGGAACAACCGTCCCGTACGGTCCGTCCGGCGCGGGAACAAACACCCACGCAAAACGAAATCGCGCCAACCACCCATCGCTGAGCGGAAAGCGCTTCGACGCCACAGAGGACCCCGATCCCGAACTGCTCAGCGTTCGCTGTTCAGTCCGCCACCGAGGTCATGCATCCGAATTCACTCTCAAGAGGACTTGCTCAAGAGAACTAGTATCGTCCTGGCATTGCCTAGCTATCATCGACAGCGTTTGAGCGGCATTCGTCGAGGTTGGTGCCCGATCCGGCCAAAAAGGCCTTCCGGGTGCTCCGTTCCGACGCTGGCGTAGCTCACCGCCTGTCGTTAAGTGCGCGCCTTGTATAATCGAGAGATAGTGAAGTCAAGCAAAACGACAAGCAAGAAACGCCTCTGGCGCTTGCATATTTCGCATTTCGTCAGCGCTTGGTTCGAGGGCGGATTATGACAATGCCGCCGCTGCCCGCGACTCGCCGGAGCCCTCCCCGGCTCCCGCCCGGGAAGCCATTTTACCCGGGCAAAACATGAACAGAAACAACTCTCCCAAACTTAGACGCCAAAGCAACCCCCGAAACTAAGCCTTTATTTGCCATTCGCAGGGCAAATCTGGGGGTCTTCGGCGCGGAAACCTCTCATGCGGTACACCGACATCGCAATCATTGGCGGAGGTCTCGCGGGCTCGACCGCCGCCGCAATGCTCGGCCGCGCCGGGATTCCGAGCCTGTTGATCGACCCGCACCACGTCTATCCGTTCGATTTCCGGGTCGAGAAAATCGGCGGAGATATGCAGCTGGCGCGATTCGAGCGGACCGGGATTGCCGAGTCCGTGCTGCGTTCGGCGACGGTGGACGGCGAGAACTGGATCGCGCGATTCGGCCATCTGCTCGACCGGCAGCCGAGCCGGCAGCACGGCATCATGTACGACGCGCTGATCCGCGCGATCAGGGCCGAAATCACGGCGCCCGCGGAATTCATCTGCGACAAGGTGGTCAATGTCGCGACCAGCTTCGAGCGGCAGCGGCTTGTGCTGGCCAGCGGCGAGGAGATCTCGGCGCGGCTGGTGGTGCTCGCCAACGGCCTCAATGTCGGGCTGCGCCGGATGCTCGGGATCGAGCGGCAGGTCACCAGCCACTGCCACTCGATCTCGATCGGCTTCGATTTCGTGCCGGTGGGCCAACCCGCCTTCCCGTTCGCGGCCATGACCTATTTCTCGGAGCGGCCGAGCGACCTGATTCCCTACATCACGCTGTTCCCGGTCGAGAACCGGATGCGTGCCAACCTGTTCACTTATCGCCCGGCCGACGATCTCTGGCTGCGCGCGATGCGGCATAACCCGGTCGAGACGCTGAACGCCGCGCTGCCACGGCTGCGGCGGCTCACCGGCGAGTTCGACATCGCGGGCGACGTCAAGATCCGGCCCGCCGATATCTATGTCTCAACCGGCTATCGGCAGCCGGGCGTGGTGCTGGTCGGCGATGCCTTCGCCAGCACCTGCCCGGTCACCGGCACCGGAACCGACAAGGTGTTCACCGACGTGGCGCAGCTTTGCAACGTCCACATCCCGGCCTGGCTTGCGAGCGACGGCATGGGCCTGGAGAAGATCGCGGCGTTCTATGACGACCCGGTCAAGACCGAATGCGACGCCTGGTCGAACGCCAAGGCCTTCAACTTCCGCCAGGTGTCGATCGGCCGCGGGCCGTACTGGCAGGCCCAGCGCTGGGCGCGGTTTTTCGGCTATCTCGGCCGCGGCACACTGCGCCGGCTGCGCGGCCCGTCGGCCGCGCGGCCGGTCAGCCAGATGCGGCAGGATTTGTCCGTCGCGGAGGCGCCGGAACGACGGCGGACGGCAGGGGCACGACCGGCGCGGTAGCGGTGGCGGCAGCACTGCGCCGCCGATCACTCCTCGTCGTCTTCGTCCTCGTCCTCTTCATCCTCCGCGTCGTCATCCTCATCTTCGTCGCCGTGGTGCAGGTGGCCCTGGTCGTCCCATAGCCTGCGGTAGACGCCGTCTTTCGCCAGCAGTTCGGCATGCGAGCCGCGCTCGATGGCCCGGCCGCCGGAGATCACGATGATCTCGTCCATCTCGACCACCGAGGTCAGGCGATGCGTCGACCAGATCATGGTGCGGCCCTTGGCGACGTTGAGCAGCGTGCGGTTGATCGCGGCCTCCGTGGTCTGGTCGAGCGCCGAGGTCGCCTCGTCGAGCAGCAGCACGGAGGGATTGCGGATGATCGCGCGCGCGATCGCGATGCGCTGGCGCTGGCCGCCCGACAGCGTATCGCCGCGCTCGCCGACCGGCGTGTCGTAGCCTTCCGGAAGGCTCATGATGAAGCCGTGGATCTCGGCCTTTTTGGCGGCGTCCTCGACCTCCGCGTCATCGGCGCCCTCCTTGCCGAGCCGGATGTTCTCGCGGATCGACATGTTGAACAGCATGTTCTCCTGGAACACGACCGCCATGCTCGCGCGCAGCGATTCCCGCGTCACCCGGCGGATGTCGACGCCGTCGATGGCGACGCGGCCCTCGTCCGGCACGTAGAGCCGCAGGATCAGGTTGATCAGCGTGCTCTTGCCGGAGCCGCTGGGACCGACGATCGCGATGCTTCTGCCGGCATTGAGCTTGAGGCTGAGATTGTCCAGTACCGGCGCCTGAGCCCCCTCATAGCTGAAGGTAACGCGGTCGAAGCTGATGTTGTTGGTGATGCGCGGCAGATCGGGTGCGCCGGCCCGGTCGGCGCCGCGGGTCGGCTCGTCGAGCAGTTCCTGGATGTGCTGCACCGCCGCCGCCGACTGGATCGACACAGGGATGAAGTGCATCAGGTGGGCGATGTTGTAGGACACCTCCCAGAACGCGCTCTCGAAGGTGACGAAGGTGCCGACCGTGATCTGGCCCTTGGTCGCGAGATAGGCGCCGATCGCCAGCACCACGAGGTGCAGCAACAGCACCGCGATGGTGACCGTGCGCTCCACCATGGTCGACAGGAACATGGCGGAGGCCGCCTTGGTCCGGACGTCGCGGTTGCGCATGGTGAACCAGCCGAGCGCCCGGCGCTGCAGGTTGAACGCCTTCACCACCGCCTGCGCGGCGACGTTCTCCTGCACCGTGGCGAGCAGCGCCGCCTCGTTCTGCTTCTGCTCGTAATTGGCCTGCACCGCCTTGGGGGTGAGGATGCGCGGCCCGATTAGCGTGATCGGGAAGACCAGCAGCGCGACCGCGGCGAGCTGCCAGTTCAGGAACAGCATCAGGATGATGCCGGCGATCAGTTCCAGGAACGGCAGCGCCGCGCTGTTGGCAAAAGTCTTGACCGAGCCCTCGAACGCCGAGAGATCGATCGAGAAGCGCGACAGGATCTCGCCGCGCTTGGTGCGCGCGAAATAGGCCGACGGCAGGTTCTGGACATGCTCGAAGATGCGGGTTCGGACGTCGGCGATGATGCCGGCGGCAAGCCGCGCATCCCAGCGCTCGTACCAGACCGCGATGATCGAGGTGACGATGCCGGCGACCGCCAGCACGCCGAGGATCTTGTAGAGGGCCTGGAAATCCTCCTCGCCGAGCGCGTCGTCGATCAGGAACTTCAGGCTCAGCGGCATGATGACGTTGAACAACGTCTCGACCATCACGCCGAAGGCGACAAAGGTGAACGGCTTCTTGTAGTTCGCCAGGATCGGCCGGACGAAGGCGTACAGCGTCGAGAGCGCGCCGGCGGCTTCCTTGGCGGTGAAGACGACGAGGTCCTCGTCGTCATCATCGTCGTCGAGCTCAAGCTCGTCGTCGTCATCGTCCTCGTCGTCATCCGCGGGCGCGGCGGATGGCTTGGCGGAGGCGGCAGGTCCGGGCGGTGTCGCGAGCTTCTTCTTCAGCTCGAGATCGTCGGCATTGGCCGGATCCGGGTTGTCAGATGCGGGAGGCTTTGGCGCCATGAACCAACCGATGCTCCACGGCCGGCATGACCGCAAATCGAAATCGCAAGCGGCGAACGCCGCGGCCGCGATCCTATGCGATCAGGATGAATTCGGCAAAGCGTTTGGACCGGCCGGTGCGGCGCGCTCCAAAGTCTTGGCGCGGCCGCTTGACAGTTCTTTGACGCGCGACGGCCCGCCCCGCGTCACCTCGCTAGTCGTCGTCCTCGTCCTCGACCTTGTCGAAGAAGGAATAGCGCAGGCTTTCGGAGTCGGCGTACCACTGCCCCGGCCCCTTGCCCGCGGCAAGGGTCAGCGCCCACACCGCATCGGTGACGTCGCGGCGGTGCATCGACAGGTCAAAGCCGTTGCCGAAGAACAGCTCCGACCATTCCCACCAGGTGCCGAGCTTCTTCACCCCGCGCAACAGGTCGTAGCGATCGATCAGCGCCGGCGGCATGTCCGAGGTGATCGAGCCGAACACCAGGCCGGTCTTGACCACGCGGTTGAGCTCGCGCACGCCGCGCACCACCTGCTTTTCGCCGAGATGGCACAGCGAGGTCTCGAACACGAAATCGAACTCCTCGGCCTTGAACGGCAGATCGGTGATCGAGCCGAGCTTGTTGTACTTCCTGAGCGCCTTCGGCGTCCTGCCGTGGATGTAGCGGTTGTTCTCGATGCCCCAGGCATCGATGCCGCGCTCGCGCAGCGCGCCGACCAGCTCGCCGCTGGCGGAGCCCGCAACCAAAAGCTTGTAGCCCTTCGCCCTGCCCCAGACCGTCTTGATCAGGTCCATCAGATAGGCCGGATCGGCGAAATTGTGCCAGACTTCACTGTAGGGACCGACGCCGCGGTAGTTCTCGAAATAGCCGCGGTCGATCTTGTCGGACGGGCTCGCGGTGCCCTGCGCGCGGGCGCGGCGCAGCCGCATCATCTCGGTGACGATGATGTCGGTCGCAGCATCCGAGGAGTCGAGCAGCCCGTTCAGCGTCGAATCGAACAGATAGTCGCCGACCACCACGATGCCGGGATGCTGCTTCGGCTCTGGGCGGTGGTTGGTCATGACGTCGCGCACCGGCAGGCCGCCCGGCAGCGCGTTGACCGACGACAGCCAGCGATGGATCTTGCCTTCGAGGAAATGCGCACGCGCATCGCCGAGCGAGGCCGGCAGTGACTTCAGCGCGGCGTCGATCAGTTCCTGGTCGGAAAGATTGGCAAAGGCCAGCGCGTCGGAGCCCGCGATCAGCCAGTTCAGCACGCCGTGTTTGCCGACGTCGTGGCGCGCGCCCTCGTTGTAGACGCAGCAGCCGCCGAAGGCTTCCGACATGAACCAGGCGCCCGGGATCTTCTCGCCCCAGAACGGCTCGTCGAACAGGATAGAGACACGCAGATAGTGCGCGGGCCGGTCGAAATAGGCGATGTGCTTGACCATCGACTGGCGCAGCTGCTCGCCGTCCCAGCGCATGGTGGCGAGCCAGGAATGCGGCAGGCAGACCAGCACGAGGTCGAAGTCGCGCGTCTCCGGGCCCTTGCCGTTCATCATGTTGAGCTGATAGCGGCCGCTCTCGGTCTTGCCGACCTTGAGGACGCGATGGTTGAGCTGGATGTCGGCGGTGACCTCGGCGCGCAGGCAATCGATCAGCTGCTCGTTGCCGTTCTGGATCGAGTACAGGCCGATATAGCCGTCGACGTCCATCACGTAGTTCTTCAGCGCGTTGAGACCGTTGGTGTTGTGGCTCTCGGTCGCGATGTCGGAGCGCGCCATCACCTTGAAGAAGCGCTTGGCGACGGGGTCGTCGACCTCCTCGTCGAGGATCTGCTCGGCGGTCTTGTAGGCCCAGGGATGCTCGTTGTCGTGGGCGCCGATGCCTTCATAGTACTCGATCGGCGACACCAGTTTGGCGCAGCGCTCGCGGAACGCCTCGATTGCGGCGGCGGTCTTCGCGCCGTATTTGCGGCGCATGCCCGGAACGTCGCCGAGCAGCTCGCCGTCGAGCTGCACCTGCTCGGCGTCCATCGGGATGGTCTGCAGACCGAAATGCTGGATCAGCTCGCGCAGCGGATCCGGCCCGGTCATCGAGTAGTCATAGATCTCGGCAACGCCCGCCTCGTACATCGCGGGCGCGGTCTCGAACTTGCGCGTCAAGACCTTGCCGCCGAGCCGGTCGGAGGCTTCGAAGATCGTCACGCGGCAGAGGTCGCCGAGTTTGCGCTTCAGATACCAGGCGCTCATCAGCCCCCCGGGGCCGCCGCCAACGATTGCCAGATCAAGCATTGTGGATTCCGTCGTCTCCGGCGCTGCCGCGCGGCCGGTCTAATTCAGCGTAGCAAAAGCACTTTTGCGGCTGAAGGAAAGATGAACAAAGCGCGTCCCTGCACCGCAGCAAGCAAAGAAAGCAGCAAAAAGGCCGGCACAATGCCGGCCTTCTCGCTCAGTACCGTAGTCTTGCGGATGCCTATTCCGCCGGCGGCAGCGCCAGCGGCTCCGCTTCCGGGGCCGTCGGCACGATCGCCGCCTGCTTCTCGCGCTCGTCGAGGATCAGCTTGTCGCGCTTGACCGCGACCTCGCGGATCCGCGCCATCGAGGCGCCGGTGCCGGCCGGGATCAGGCGGCCGACGATGACGTTCTCCTTGAGGCCTTCGAGCGGGTCCACCTTGCCGTTGACGGCAGCTTCGGTGAGCACGCGCGTGGTCTCCTGGAACGACGCCGCCGAGAAGAACGAGCGGGTCTGCAGGCTCGCCTTGGTGATGCCGAGCAGAACTGGCGTTCCCGTGGCGACCTTCTTGCCCTCTTCCTTGGCCTTGGTGTTGAGCGCGTCGAACTCGATCTTGTCGACCTGCTCGCCCGCGATCATGTCGGTGTCGCCCTGATCGGTGACCTCGACCTTCTGCAGCATCTGACGGACAATCACCTCGATGTGCTTGTCGTTGATGAGCACGCCCTGCAGCCGGTAGACCTCCTGGATCTCGTTGACCAGATAGGCCGCGAGTTCCTCGATGCCCTTGATCGCCAGAATGTCGTGCGGCGCCGGGTTGCCTTCGACGATGAAATCGCCCTTTTCGACGATGTCGCCGTCCTGCAGATGGATGTGCTTGCCCTTCGGGATCAGGTACTCGCGCGGCTCCTCGGTCTTGTCCATCGGCTCGATCGAGATGCGGCGCTTGTTCTTGTAGTCGCGGCCGAAGCGGATCGTTCCCGCGGTCTCCGCGATGATCGCCGCATCCTTCGGCTTGCGAGCCTCGAACAGTTCCGCCACCCGCGGCAGACCGCCGGTGATGTCACGCGTCTTGGCGCTCTCGGTCGAGATACGCGCCAGGATGTCGCCGGGCATCACCTTCGCGTTGATGTCGACCGACAGAATGGCGTCGACCGACAGCATGTAGCGGGCATCGCCGCCACGCGCGAGCTTCATGATCTTGCCGTCCTTGCCCTTGACCACGATGGCCGGACGCAGGTCCGAGCCGCCGCGGGTCGAGCGCCAGTCGATGACCACACGCTTGGCGATACCGGTCGATTCGTCGAGCGTTTCCGAGATCGACTGGCCCTCGACGAGATCCTCGAACCCGATCGTGCCCTCGACCTCGCTCAGCACCGGGCGGGTATAGGGATCCCACTCGGCGATGCGCTGGCCGCGCTTGACCATGTCGCCCTCGTCGATATGCATCCGCGAACCGTACTGGATACGGTGGGTTGCACGCTCGGCGCCGTCGGCATCGACGATCGCAACGACCATGTTGCGCACCATCGCGATCAAATGGCCTTCGCTGTTGCGGGCGATCGCCTTGTTCTTGATCACGATCTTGCCGTCGAAGTTCGATTCGACGAACGACTGCTCGTTGAGCTGCGCCGCGCCACCGATGTGGAACGTGCGCATCGTCAGCTGGGTGCCGGGCTCGCCGATCGACTGCGCCGCGATGACGCCGACCGCCTCACCGTGGTTGACCGGAGTGCCGCGGGCCAGATCGCGGCCGTAGCACTTGGCGCAGATGCCGTTGATCAGCTCGCAGGTCAGTGCCGAGCGGATCTTCACCTCCTGGATGCCGGCCTGCTGGATCGCGTCGATGTGGCTCTCCTCCATCAGCGTGTCGCGCTTGACGACGACGTTGTTGGTGGCGGGATCGCGCACGTCATCGCAGGCCACGCGGCCCAGGATGCGCGAGCCGAGCGAGGCGACGACCGTGCCGGCATCGACGATGGCGCGCATCTTGATGCCGAGCGTGGTGCCGCAGTCGGTCTGCGTGATGATGCAGTCCTGCGCGACGTCGACCAGGCGGCGGGTCAGGTAGCCGGAGTTCGCGGTCTTCAACGCGGTGTCCGCGAGGCCCTTGCGGGCGCCGTGGGTCGAGTTGAAGTATTCGAGCACCGACAGACCCTCCTTGAAGTTGGAGATGATCGGCGTCTCGATGATCTCGCCCGACGGCTTGGCCATCAGGCCGCGCATGCCGGCGAGCTGGCGCATCTGCGCCGGCGAACCGCGCGCACCGGAGTGCGCCATCATGTAGATCGAGTTGATGTCGGCATCGGCCCCGGCCGCCGTCTTCTTGGTGGCCGAGATCTCCTTCATCATCGCCTTGGCGACTTCTTCACCGGCCTTCGACCAGGCGTCGACGACCTTGTTGTACTTCTCGCCATGGGTGATCAGGCCGTCATTGTACTGCTGCTCGAAATCCTTCGCCAGCGTACGGGTCTGATCGACGATCTTCCACTTCGACGCCGGCACGACCATGTCGTCCTTGCCGAACGAGATGCCGGCCTTGAAGGCGTTGTAGAAGCCGAGCGCCATGATGCGGTCGCAGAAGATCACGGTCTCCTTCTGGCCGCAGTGGCGGTAGACCTGGTCGATGACGCCGGAGATCTCGCGCTTGGTCATCAGCTTGTTGATGATGTCGTACGAGATCTTGGTGCTCTTCGGCAGCAGATTGCCGAGCATGACGCGGCCCGCGGTGGTTTCGATCCAGCGCTTGGACTTGTTGCCGTCCTCGTCGGTGCCTTCCCACCGGTACTTGATCTTGGTGTGGAGGTGAATGACCTTCGAGTGCAGCGCGTGCTCGAGCTCGGCCATGTCGCCGAAGATCTTGCCCTCGCCGGGCAGGCCTTCGCGCATGATCGAGACGTAGTAGAGGCCGAGCACGATGTCCTGCGACGGCACGATGATCGGCTGGCCGTTCGCCGGGTGCAGGATGTTGTTGGTCGACATCATCAGGACGCGCGCTTCCAGCTGCGCTTCGAGCGACAGCGGAACGTGCACGGCCATCTGGTCGCCGTCGAAGTCGGCATTGAAGGCGGCGCAGACCAGCGGATGCAGCTGGATCGCCTTGCCCTCGATCAGCACCGGCTCGAACGCCTGGATGCCCAGGCGATGCAGCGTCGGCGCGCGGTTGAGCAGCACCGGATGCTCGCGGATCACCTCGTCGAGGATATCCCAGACCTCCGGACGCTCCTTCTCGACCAGCTTCTTGGCCTGCTTCACCGTGGTGGAGAGGCCCTTGGCGTCGAGCCGCGAATAGATGAACGGCTTGAACAGCTCGAGCGCCATCTTCTTCGGCAGGCCGCACTGATGCAGGCGCAGCTCGGGACCGACCACGATCACCGAACGGCCCGAATAGTCGACGCGCTTGCCGAGCAGGTTCTGGCGGAACCGACCCTGCTTGCCCTTCAGCATGTCGGCGAGCGACTTCAGCGGACGCTTGTTGGCGCCGGTGATGACGCGGCCGCGGCGGCCGTTGTCGAACAGCGCGTCGACGGCCTCCTGCAGCATGCGCTTTTCGTTGCGGATGATGATGTCAGGCGCGCGCAGCTCCATCAGCCGCTTCAAGCGGTTGTTGCGGTTGATGACGCGGCGGTAGAGGTCGTTGAGATCCGAGGTCGCAAAGCGGCCGCCGTCGAGCGGCACCAGCGGACGCAGGTCCGGCGGGATCACCGGCACGACCGTCATGATCATCCATTCCGGCTTGTTGCCGGAGACGCGGAACGCCTCGACGATCTTGAGCCGCTTGGCGAGCTTCTTGTGCTTGATGTCGGAGTCGGTCTCCGCCATCTCGGCGCGCAGCTGCGCCTCGAGCTTCTCGAGCTCGAGACCCTTGAGCAGCTCGCGGATCGCCTCGGCGCCGATCATGGCGGTGAAGGAATCCTGGCCGTACTCGTCCTGCGCCTTCAGATACTCGTCTTCCGACAAGAGCTGACGGTCCTTCAGCGCGGTGAGGCCCGGCTCCAGCACGACGTAGTATTCAAAGTAGAGGATCCGCTCGAGATCCTTCAGCGTCATGTCGAGCAACAGGCCGATGCGCGACGGCAGCGACTTCAGGAACCAGATGTGGGCAACCGGCGCGGCCAGCTCGATATGGCCCATGCGCTCGCGCCGGACGCGCGACAGCGTCACCTCGACCGAGCACTTTTCGCAGATGATGCCCTTGTACTTCATCCGCTTGTACTTGCCGCACAGGCACTCGTAGTCCTTGATCGGCCCGAAGATGCGCGCGCAGAACAGGCCGTCACGCTCCGGCTTGAAGGTGCGGTAGTTGATGGTCTCCGGCTTCTTGATCTCGCCGTAGGACCACGACAGAATCTTCTCCGGAGACGCGATCGAGATCCGGATCTGGTCAAAGACCTGGGCCGGCGTCGTCGGATTGAAAAGATTCATAATCTCTTGGTTCATGGTCTTCTCCTCGCGTGCCGATCGTCACCGGCAGCAAATTCGAAATTTTGTCTCGCCCGCGCCCCGCTCAACGTCCGAGCGGAGCGCGTAGGCCCGGCGGAACGGCCGGGCAGAAAGTGACGCGTTACTCGGCCGCTTCCGACGTCGGCGCCGGTCCCACCTTGGAATTGTGCAAGTCGACGTTGAGGCCGAGCGAGCGCATTTCCTTGACCAGCACGTTGAACGATTCCGGAATACCGGCCTCGAAGGTGTCGTCGCCGCGCACGATCGCCTCGTACACCTTGGTACGGCCGGCGACGTCGTCCGACTTCACCGTCAGCATCTCCTGCAGCGTGTAGGCGGCGCCGTAGGCTTCGAGCGCCCAGACCTCCATTTCGCCGAAGCGCTGGCCGCCGAACTGCGCCTTGCCGCCCAGCGGCTGCTGGGTGACGAGCGAGTACGGACCGATCGAACGCGCGTGGATCTTGTCGTCCACCAGGTGGTGCAGCTTGAGCATGTAGATGTAGCCCATCGTCACCTTGCGATCGAACGGATCGCCGGTGCGGCCGTCATAGACGGTCGACTGGCCGGAGGCGTCGAAGCCCGCGAGCTTCAGCATCTCCTCGATGTCGGCCTCCTTGGCGCCGTCGAACACCGGGGTGGCGATCGGCACGCCGTGGCTCAGATTGCGGCCGAGCTCGACCAGCTCGTTGTCGTTCAGCGAGCGGATGGTTTCATCCTCGCCGTAGATCTTCTTCAGGGTCTCGCGCAGCGGCTTGAGATCCTGCTTCTGATAGTAGGCGTCGATGGTCTGGCCGATGCGCTTGCCGAGACCGGCGCAGGCCCAGCCCAGATGCGTCTCCAGAATCTGGCCGACGTTCATGCGCGAGGGCACGCCGAGCGGGTTGAGCACGATGTCGGCATGGGTGCCGTCCTCGAGGAACGGCATGTCCTCGATCGGCACGATCTTCGACACCACGCCCTTGTTGCCGTGACGGCCGGCCATCTTGTCGCCGGGCTGGATCTTGCGCTTCACCGCGACGAAGACCTTGACCATCTTCATCACGCCGGGCGGCAGCTCGTCGCCACGCTGCAGCTTCTCGACCTTGTCGAGGAAGCGCTGCTCGAGGCCCTTCTTCGACTCGTCGTACTGCTTCCGCATGGCCTCGATCTCGGCCATCAGCTTGTCGTTCGGCGAGGCGAACAGCCACCACTGCGACTTCGGATACTCGTCGAGCACCGCACGGGTGATCTTGGTATCCTTCTTGAAGCCCTTTGGACCGGCGATGCCCTGGCGGTTCTCCAGGAGCTCGGCGAGGCGGTTGTAGACGTTGCGGTCCAGGATCGCCTGCTCGTCGTCGCGGTCCTTGGCCAGACGCTCGATCTCCTCGCGCTCGATCGCCAGCGCACGCTCGTCCTTGTCGACGCCGTGGCGGTTGAACACGCGGACTTCCACGATGGTGCCCTGCACGCCCGGAGGCACGCGCAGCGAGGTATCGCGGACGTCGGAGGCCTTCTCGCCGAAGATGGCGCGGAGCAGCTTCTCTTCCGGCGTCATCGGGCTCTCGCCCTTCGGCGTGATCTTGCCGACGAGAATGTCGCCGGCGCGGACTTCCGCACCGATGTAGACGATGCCGGCTTCGTCGAGGTTCTTCAGCGCTTCTTCCGAGACGTTCGGAATGTCGCGGGTGATTTCCTCGGGGCCCAGCTTGGTGTCGCGGGCCATCACCTCGAACTCCTCGATGTGGATCGAGGTGAAGACGTCGTCCTTCACGATCCGCTCAGAGAGCAGGATCGAGTCTTCGAAGTTGTAGCCGTTCCACGGCATGAACGCGACCAGCACGTTGCGGCCGAGCGCGAGCTCGCCGAGATCGGTCGACGGACCGTCGGCGATGATGTCGCCCTTCTTGACGATGTCGCCGACCTTCACCAGCGGACGCTGGTTGATGCAGGTCGACTGGTTGGAGCGCTGGTACTTCATCAGCCGGTAGATATCGACGCCCGACTTGGTCGGATCGAGATCCTCGGTGGCGCGGATCACGACGCGGGTGGCGTCGATCTGGTCGATCACGCCGGAGCGGCGCGCGGCGATCGCGGCGCCCGAGTCACGGGCCACCACGCCTTCCATGCCGGTGCCGACGAACGGCGCCTCGGCGCGAACCAGCGGCACCGCCTGGCGCTGCATGTTCGAGCCCATCAGCGCGCGGTTGGCGTCGTCGTTCTCGAGGAACGGGATCAGCGCTGCGGCGACCGAAACCAGCTGTTTCGGCGACACGTCCATGTAGTCGACCTTGTCCGGCGTCACCGGCAGCACTTCGCCGGCGTGACGGCAGACCACGAGGTCCTCGGTGAAGCGGCCCTTCGGGTCGAGCGGCACGTTGGCCTGCGCGACGCGGTAGCGCCCCTCCTCCATCGCCGAGAGGTAGACCACCTCGTCGGTGACGCGGCCGTCCTTGATCTTGCGATAGGGCGTCTCGACGAAGCCGTACTTGTTGACGCGCGCGAACGTCGCCAGCGAGTTGATCAGACCGATGTTCGGGCCTTCCGGCGTCTCGATCGGGCAGATGCGGCCGTAATGCGTCGGATGCACGTCGCGGACCTCGAAGCCGGCGCGCTCGCGGGTCAGACCGCCCGGGCCGAGCGCCGACAGGCGCCGCTTGTGGGTGATCTCCGACAGCGGGTTGGTCTGGTCCATGAACTGCGACAGCTGCGAGGAGCCGAAGAACTCACGCACCGCAGCCGCGGCGGGCTTGGCGTTGATCAGGTCCTGCGGCATCACGGTGTCGATGTCGACGCTCGACATGCGCTCCTTGATGGCGCGTTCCATGCGCAGCAGGCCGATCCGGTACTGGTTCTCCATGAGCTCGCCGACCGAGCGCACCCGGCGGTTGCCGAGGTGGTCGATGTCGTCGATCTCGCCCTTGCCGTCGCGCAGGTCGACCAGCGTCTTGATGACCGCCAGGATGTCTTCCTTGCGCAGCGTGCGATGGGTGTCGGGCGCATCGAGCTCGAGGCGCATGTTCATCTTGACGCGGCCGACCGCGGACAGGTCGTAACGCTCGGCGTCGAAGAACAGCGACTGGAACATGGCCTGCGCCGAATCCAGCGTCGGCGGCTCGCCCGGACGCATCACGCGGTAGATGTCGAACAGCGCGTCCTCACGCGTCATGTTCTTGTCGGCCGAGAGCGTGTTGCGGATGTAGGCGCCGACATTGACGTGGTCGATGTCGAGCAGCGGCAGCTCCTTGTAGCCCTGCTCGTTGAGCAGCTTCATCGACTTGTCGGTGATCTCCTCGCCGGCCTCGGCGTAGATCTCGCCGGTCTTCGGGTTGACGAGGTCCTCGGCGAGGTAGTTGCCGACCAGCTCCTCGTCCGACATGCGCAGCGCCTTGAGGCCCTTCTCCTGCAGCAGGCGGGCCTGGCGCACGGTCAGCTTCTTGCCGGCCTCGAGCACCACCTTGCCGGTGTCGGCGTCGATCAGGTCGTTGACGGTCGAATAGCCGCGGAAACGGTTGGCGTCGAACGGCACGCGCCAGCCTTCCTTGGTCCGCTTGTAGGTGATCTTCTTGTAGAAGGTCGACAGGATCTGCTCGCCGTCGAGACCGAGCGCATACATCAGCGAGGTCACGGGGATCTTGCGGCGGCGGTCGATGCGCGCGAACACGATGTCCTTGGCGTCGAACTCGATGTCGAGCCAGGACCCGCGATACGGAATCACGCGCGCGGCAAACAGGAGCTTGCCGGACGAATGGGTCTTGCCCTTGTCGTGGTCGAAGAACACGCCGGGCGAACGGTGCATCTGCGAGACGATGACGCGCTCGGTGCCGTTGACGACGAAGGTGCCGTTCATCGTCATGAGCGGAATGTCGCCCATGTAGACGTCCTGCTCCTTGATGTCCTTGACGGACTTGGCGCCGGTTTCCTCGTCGATATCGAACACGATCAGGCGCAGCGTCACCTTGAGCGGCGCAGCGAAGGTCATGCCGCGCTGGCGGCACTCGTCGACGTCATATTTCGGCGGCTCGAATTCGTAGCGGACGAATTCGAGCATCGAGGTGCCGGAGAAGTCCGAGATCGGGAACACCGAGCGGAACACCGCCTGCAGGCCCTCGTCCGGCCGACCGCCGGTCGGCTCGTCGACCATCAGGAACTGGTCGTAGGACGCCTTCTGAACCTCGATGAGGTTCGGCATCTCGGCGACTTCCTTGATGTGACCGAAAAACTTGCGTACGCGTTTGCGACCGGTGAATGTCTGCTGCGCCATCGTGGCCTCTCATTTTCGTCGCCTTTGAGGGGCGAACCTTCCGGGACACGACTGCCATCGGCCCCCGGGTTGAATTTCGCATCGTTTCGAAGGAACGAAGCCAAAGTTCAGGAATTAAATCCCCAACCCGGTCCCGCGGTCTCCAAAACGCAAAACGACGCGCGAGGCGCATTGCTGCACCCGCTCGTCAAATCGTTCCGCTTCACGGACTGAAAAAGCCCGAAATCTGACTGTCTCCCAACGGCTTACGCCGGGAACCCTGCCGTTCCCGTCGCCGACCGTGTTTTTCCGCTGCCAACCCGATATGGGGAGGCAATAATGGAGATTCGAGGGTTAAGTCCACGCATCCCCACACTTTCTTGTGTCCGGCGCCCGACGCGACCACCTGCCGCACGCCGTTTGCATGGCCCGGGAGCGCCGTGTGGCGCTCCCGGATCGCGCATTACTTGAGCTCGACCTTGGCGCCAGCCTTCTCGAGCTGGGCCTTGATCTTGTCGGCTTCGTCCTTGTTGACGCCTTCCTTGACCGGCTTCGGAGCGCCTTCGACGAGGTCCTTGGCTTCCTTCAGACCGAGGCCAGTGATGGCGCGGACTTCCTTGATGACCTCGATCTTCTTGTCGCCGGCGGCAGCCAGCACGACGGTGAAGTCGGTCTTCTCTTCAGCCGGAGCAGCGGCGCCACCGCCACCAGCAGCCGGGCCGGCCACCGCGACGGCGGCAGCGGCGGAAACGCCCCACTTTTCTTCGAGGAGCTTCGCGAGTTCGGCGGCTTCGAGCACGGTGAGGCTCGAGAGGTCGTCGACGATTTTCTGCAAGTCAGCCATTGATCAGTTCCTTAAACGTTTGGTTCGAACCAGGTTTGAGATTAGCGAAGGGGTCAGGCCGCTTCGCCCTTTGAGGCATGAGCCTGAATGACGCGTGCGAGCTTGGCCGCGGGCGCGTTGGACAGCTGAGCGAGCTTGGTCGCCGGCGCCACGATGAGGCCCACGATCTTGCCGCGCAGTTCGTCGAGCGACGGCAGTGAGGCAAGCGCCTTCACGCTGTCGACATTCAGGACGGTTTTACCCATCGAGCCGCCGAGGATGACGAACTTCTCGTTCGCCTTGGCGAATTCGATGGCAACCTTTGGCGCCGCGACCGGATCGTTGGAAGTTGCGATCACGGTCGGCCCCTTCAGCAGGGAGCCGACGGCAGCGACGTCAGTGCCTTCAAGAGCAATTTTGGCGAGACGGTTCTTCGAGACCTTCACCGACGCGCCCGCCTGCTTCATCTGCGAACGCAGCTTCTGCATCTGGGCCACGGTGAGGCCGGAATAGTGAGCAACGATCGCGACGCCCGTGGTCTTGAAGACCTCGTTGAGCTGTTCGACCGCCTCTTTTTTTGCCGCTCGTTCCACAGCAAGCTCTCTCCGGTTGGCGGCCTTTCCGCGAGGCAGGACCGCCGGGTTGCACCCATCGTCCTGCCCAAAACCTGATTCCTCGGGGCCAGGGCCCTTCGGACATGCCGGGCAAGACGACATCTAGAAGCCTGCCCTCCCAAGACCTTGCGGCCCTGGGCTGTCGAGGTTCGAACCAAATCAGCCTCCAGCCGCGAAGCGCGACCTGGAGTGCGAAATCCGGTCTTCACCCGTCTATGCAGGCCATGCGATTAAGCCGTTGAAAACAAGAAGTTCTCGCGGGCGCCTGCAGTCTCGGACAGGATCGGGCTATCGGCCGAAGCCGAACACCCTGCTCTCATTCCACTTGAGCCGACGGGTCTCCTTCCTTTCGAGCATCCTTGCGGGCATGCGGAAAGGAATGATCTCCTATCATCTCAGGTTTTCGGAATGCGAGCACGGACATGCCAGCAAGTGCCAGCACGCCCGGAAGGCGTTATCTAGCCGGTATCGCCGGACTTGCCAAGAGCAAAATTCAGACCAGTTTCATTTAGCCTGTGGAAGCCGGCCGCGGCGCCGGAACCGGTTTCGATCAGGCGCCCCGCACTTCATACGGCAGCGGCTTTCCGGCGAAGAACGCGTCGAGATTGGCCAGCACGCAGTCCTGCATCGCGACATGGGATTCGAGAGTGTGGCCACCGAGATGCGGCGACAACACGACGTTCGGCAGCGCGGTCAGCGCATCGGGCGCGTGCGGCTCGCTGGCGAAGACGTCGAGGCCGGCGCCGGCGATGGTTCCATCGGTCAGCGCCGCGACCAGCGCCGGCTGGTCGATCACCGAGCCGCGCGAGATGTTGACCACAAAACCGTTGCTGCCGAGCCGGCGCAGGATCTCGGCGTCGACCGCATGGACATTGTCGGCACCGGCGCGGACCGCGATCATCAAGATGCTGCACCAGTCGGCGAGTGCCTCCAGGCTCGGCAAATACTGATACGGCAGGTCGTACCGGGTGCGGCTGAAGTAGCCGATTTCGGTCTCGAAGGCGGCAACCCGGGCCGCGATCTTGCGGCCGATTTCGCCCATGCCGTAGACGCCGACCTTGCGGCCGCGCATCCCGGCCTGCGGCCGCATCATCGGCGACGGTTTGCGGCCGGCCCAGTCGCCGTTGCGAACATAGCTGTCGGCCACCGGCAGACGCCGCACCGCTGCCAGCATCAAGGTCACCGCGATGTCGGCGACCGAGGCAGCATTGGCGCCCGGGCTGTTGCCGACCACGATTCCGCGCTGGGCGGCGGCCGCCAGATCGATGCCGTCATAGCCGGTGCCGTAGCAGACGATCGCGCCGAGCTTCGGCAGCGTGTCCATGACATCGCCGCCGAGCGGCGCACCGCCGGATGCGATCATCGCGCGGATGTCGGCGATCTCGCTGGCCGCGAGCGCCTGGTCCGGACGCTGGCCGGCGGCGTTGAGAATCTCGTAGCGCTCGCCGAAGCGCACCAGTTGAGCCTTGGGAAAGCGCGAATAGACCAGGACCTTGTCGGGCATTGTTCTTGTTTCCTGCGAAAGCCTTCACGCGCCAAAACAAAGGGGCGGAACCGGCAATCCGATCCCGCCCCTCTTTATCTCATTCCGGCAAAAGCCCTCAGCCGAGGATCGTGCCCGGCTCGACCTTCACGCCCGGGCCCATGGTGGAGGAAACCGCCACGCGCTGGATGTAGGTGCCCTTGGAACCGGCCGGCTTCGCCTTGGCGACCGCATCCGCGAGCGCCTTGACGTTCTCGACCAGCTTCTCCTCGGTGAACGAGGCCTTGCCGATGCCGGCCTGCACGATGCCGGCCTTTTCGACACGGAACTCGACCGACCCGCCCTTGGCGCCCTTCACGGCCGAGGTGACGTCCATGGTGACGGTGCCGATCTTCGGGTTCGGCATCATGCCACGCGGACCGAGCACCTTACCGAGACGGCCGACCAGCGGCATCATGTCGGGGGTGGCGATGCAACGGTCGAAATCAATCGTGCCGCCCTGCACCTTCTCGACCAGGTCCTCAGCGCCGACCACGTCGGCACCGGCGGCCTTGGCTTCCTCGGCCTTGGCGCCGCGCGCGAACACGCCGACGCGCAGGGTGCGGCCGGTGCCGTTCGGCAGGATCACGACGCCGCGGACCATCTGGTCGGCGTGGCGCGGGTCGACGCCGAGATTGATTGCGATCTCGATCGTCTCGTCGAACTTCGACTTGGCGCGCTCCTTGACCATCTTGATGGCGTCCGCGAGCGGATAGAGGTGTTCGCGGTCGACGCCCTCACGGGCCTTCTTCAAACGCTTTCCGATTGCCATGACCCGCTACCCCGCAACTTCCAGACCCATCGAACGGGCAGAGCCCTCGACCATCTTCATGGCCGACTCGATGGAATCGCAGTTGAGATCCTTCATCTTCTTCTCGGCGATCTCGCGCACCTGCGCCTTGGTCACCTTGCCGGCCTTGTCGCGGCCCGGCGCCTTCGAGCCGGACTGGATCTTGGCAGCCTGCTTGAGGAAGAAGGACATCGGAGGGGTCTTCATCTCGAAGGTGAACGAACGATCGGCGTAGATCGTGATCACCACCGGAATCGGGGTATTCTTCTCTTCCTTCTGGGTCTGGGCGTTGAACGCCTTGCAGAATTCCATGATGTTGAGGCCGCGCTGACCAAGCGCGGGACCGATCGGGGGCGAAGGATTCGCCGCACCGGCCGGGACCTGAAGCTTCAGGTATCCGGTCACTTTCTTTGCCATTCTGTACTCCTGTTATGCCGGACGATGCCGGCGGTTCAGGTTCCGTGGTTCGGTTGAAGGGGCTGGCAAACCGCCTCCTCCCTCCCACGGCCTTATTGACGTGAGGCCGTATACCTCACGCCGCCCGGTCAGACCACCTTTTCGACCTGACCGAATTCCAGCTCGACCGGGGTGGCGCGGCCGAAGATCGACACCGCGACCTTCACGCGCGAGCGCGCCTCGTCGATTTCTTCCACCACGCCCGAGAACGAGGCGAACGGACCATCCGCCACGCGGACGTTCTCGCCGATCTCGAACGACACCGACGCCTTCGGCCGCTCCACGCCCTCCTGCACCTGGTGCAGGATGCGCATCGCCTCGGCCTCCGAGATCGGCATCGGCTTGTTTTCCGCGCCGAGGAAGCCGGTCACCTTCGGGGTGTTCTTGATCAGATGGAACGCCTCGTCGGTCAGCTTCATCTTCACCAGCACATAGCCCGGGAAGAACTTTCGCTCGGCGTCGATCTTGCGGCCGCGGCGGACCTCGGTGACCTTTTCGGTCGGGACCAGCACCTGCTCGAACAGCTCTTCCAGCCCGCGCTGCTTGGCCTGCTCGCGGATCGATTCCGCGACCTTCTTCTCGAAATTCGAGTAGGCGTGGACGATGTACCAGCGCTTGTCCATCACTAGAGTTCCGGTGCTCATCAGTGGATGCCCAGGATCAGGGTAACCAGATAGCGGATGATCTGATCCGCAGCGAAAAAGAAGACCGAGGCCAGCGCCACCATCACGAACACCATGATGGTTGTGATCATCGTCTCGCGGCGCGTCGGCCAGGTGACCTTTGCGGTCTCCGAACGCACTTCCTGCAGGAATTTAAACGGGCTGAAAGCCATCGTTGGGTCCGCGTCCGTCACCGGACTAAGTTGCAAAGTTTCAAGGAATCCGAACAGCCGATCTTGCGGGCCCAGCCCTCATGCGAAGGTTGAGCCAATAAACGAGCTCGATTGTTCGGGGATTTCGGCCGCGCCGGATATCCGTCATTTAAGCGGGCCGGCAGCGAGTGCGGCGTATCTACTGCGTGAACGGCAAAAGGTCAAGATCGGCGCCGCCGCCCCCTGCTCCGGCCGGGCTTGGGGCGGGCGGGCATTGGCCACCTCAAATCAAGGGCTTAGCCGGGTGAGCATCCGGGACGTCCAAGGGCCGAGCTACCGGATATGGCACTTGCGGACCTCCTGCAACTGGCATGTCCACGTCGTCACGGCCGGGTTTGTCCCGGCTTGCCAAAAATGCCGAAAAACAACCCCATGCAAAGTAGCCGGCGGCCGCCGGTCCAGGGGCGCCCAGACCCCGGAGGCGCCATTTTGCTCCCCGGCCAGCGCCCCTCCTAGGCCAGGGCGGGCTCCGGCGGCAGGAGCATCGAGACAAGCAGCCCGCTCGGCTCCCGCGGCTTCAATGCGATGCTGCCGCCATGGCGTTTGGCGATGTCCTGGGCGATCGACAGGCCGAGCCCGAAGCCGCCGCTGTCCTGCCGGGCGCTGTCGGCCTTGAAGAACGGCTCGAACACTTTTTCGCGCAGCGCCGGCGGGATGCCGGGGCCGTCATCGGCCACCTCGATCTCGATATGGTCGGTGGCCGTGGGCCGCAGCGCCACCGTGACCGTGCTGCCGTGCTTGACCGCATTCTCCACGATGTTGGTGACGGCGCGCGACAAGGCGCGGGGCCGGCAGACATATGGCAGCCGGGCCGGGCCGGCATAGGATACCGCATGGCCGGTGTCGGCGAAGTCCGAGCAGATGGTCTGCAGAAAGCTCGGCAGGTCGATGCACGAGAGCGCCTCCGAGCGCGCATCCTCGCGCAAATAGTCCAGCGTCTCGTTGATCATGCGGGTCATCTTGGCGATGTCGCCGAGCATCGCCGTGCGCAGGGTGTCCTCGCGGACCCGCTCGGAACGCAGCCTGAGCCGGGTCAGCGGCGTTCGCAGGTCGTGGCTGATGGCAGCCAGCATGCGGGTGCGGTCATCGAGCAGCGCCCGGATCCGGGTGCGCATGTCGTTCAGCGCGTCGGCGACCTGAGCGATTTCGAGCGGCCCGCGCCGGCGCAGCGTCTCGGGCGCCCGCGGCGAGCGGCCGAACGAGGTCGCCGCGCTCGCGACTTCGGCGAGCGGCGCGATCACCCACCGCACCGCATAGATCGAGAGCAACAGCATGGAGATCAGCACGACGATCACCATGGCAGCGGCGGGACGCAGCAGAAAGGACCAGAAACCGCCGTCGGTCGCGACGTCGGCAGTCAGCGCGTGACCGTCGTCGAGCTTCACGACCACCTGCGACGATGAACCCGCCGGATGGCGCAGCCCCTCCAGCAACTCGATGCGCGGCTCGGCCGTGAGCTGCCGAAACACCGATCGCAGGGAGAACGGCCGCATCTCTCCGGCCGTTCGCGGCACCAGTTCGCCCAAGGCGACTCGCCTGACGTCGAGACCGCCGCGCCTGGCCGCAGCCAGCAACCCGTCGGCTTCGGCCGGCGTTGCCGTCGAACGCAGCAACTGCGCAAGCTCCGTCACTCTCCCCGCAAGAAACTTCTGCGTGTCGTTGATCGAGGGAGAATCGAACAGAAAAATCACCGTCGCCGCCGCCAGCACGATGCCGATCAGCTCGGACAGCGCGACGAGGGTCATGATCTGCGCGGCGATGCTGCGTGGGATCAGCCGCTGCGCCCATCGCATCAGAGCTGCTCGACTGCAGGCGTGAACACGTAGCCGCCGAGCCGCACCGTCTTGATCATCGAGCGGTCCTTCGGATCGGGCTCGATCTTCTGCCGGATGCGGCTGATATGGACGTCGATGCTGCGCTCGACCGATGCGATCAGGCCGCCGAACGCCTGCTCGATCAGCTGCTCGCGTGACAGCACCTGTCCCGGATTGCGGCAGAACGCCAGCAGCAGGTCGAACTCGGCGCCGGTCAGCGTGATCCGGACACCGGCGGGGTCATGCAGCTCGCGCGTGGTGGGGTTGATGCGCCATCCGGCGAAGGTCAGAGGACGCGGCCGGGACCGCGCTGCGGCGCCGCTCTCGACCCGGCGCAGCAGCGCGCGGATGCGGGCCACCAGCTCGCGCGAATTGAAAGGCTTGGTGACATAGTCGTCGGCACCGAGCTCGAGGCCGAGAATGCGGTCGATGTCCTCGCCGCGCGCCGTCACCATGATGATCGGTATCGACGACGAGGCGCGCAGCCGCCGGCAGATGCTCAGTCCATCCTCCCCCGGCAGCATCACGTCGAGCACGATGAGATCAAAGCTTTCGCGCTTGAGCAGCGCATCCATCTCGACCGCCGAGCCGACCAGCACCGGCCCGAAGCCGCTGTCCTGCAGCACTTCGGCCAGCATCCGCGCGATGTCGGCATCGTCCTCGACGCAGAGAATGCGCGCGTTGGTGACGGGGAAAGTCACGAGGTCGTATTCCACGATTTGCATCACGGCATTTTAGAGGCGTCGGCCGCCAATGCGCAGCGCACAAATATAGCGTTTTGTTAAGCGTGCGCGTCCAAATGTGGCTCAAATAGGTCGCGAATAGGTCGCGCGGTTTCGTGGTCTATATCTGACTTAATATCTCTTAATCCCGGTCCCGGCGGCCCTGCTCTATCGTGGCGTGCGATCGTTCGTGGGGTGAGCGGTCGTCGAGGGGTGACATGAAATTGGAATTTCGACCGGGCGCTGCGGCGGATGCGCAGAGCACGGGACCGGCGTGGCATGACGGCCAGTACAACCGGTCAGCGTCGCTTGCCGGAGCTGCGATCGCGATGGTCGTTTTGACAGGTTGCGCCAGCGCACCGTTGACCAGGGGCGGATCGCTGGCTTCCTACGACAACCTGACGCAGTCCGACGGACTGCTCGCGAAATCGCTGGTTCGCGTCAACAAGGACGACGTGCTTGCGGCGAAGACGGTACGGATCGTGCCGACGACATTCTCCCAGGCCGCATCGCCGACGCTGTCGCAAGAGCAACGACATCTGGTGGCCAACGCGATCGATCGCTCGCTGTGCATGGGCCTGAGCGAGCGGCTTGAAGTCGTCGGTCGCGATCAGCACGCGGACTTGACCGCGCATGCGCTCGTGACCCAGGCAGCGCCGACCGACGAGGTTGCCGCGGGCGCCTCCAAGGTGGTCGGCTTCCTGCCGACCGCGCTCGGCGCCGGCGTGCCGATACCGGTGCCGCGGTTGCCGGTCGGGCTCGGCAGCCTGACGGTCGAAGCCGAGGTGCGCGATCCCGCCAGCCGCCAACAGGCGGCGATGGTCTGGGCCCGCGGCGCCAATTCCTTCACCAACTCGCCGCGGGTCTCGAGCGCCGCTGACGCCTACGACCTCGCCTCCTCGTTCAGTGACGACTTCAGCAAGCTGGTCGTTACCGGCGCGACGCCGTTCGGCAAGGCGCCGGAGTTGCCGTCGTTCGACAAGGTCGGCGCCTCGCTCGGCGGCAAGCCAAAATACGCGGCCTGCGAGACGTTCGGGCGCAATCCCGGCCTGATTGGCATGGCCGCCGGCAAGCTCGGATTGCCGCCGGAGTGGTCGGACAAGGCGCCTGCAGCGACCGGGCAATAGACTCTGCTACCCGGCAAAGCTCTTCTGCACCGCCTGGTCGAGCGTGGCGCCGCCGACATAGCGCTGGCGCAGCTCGCGCTTGAGCAGCTTGCCGCTCGGGTTCTTCGGCAGGCTGTCGACGAAGATGACCTGCTTCGGCACCTTGAAGTGCGCCATCGAGGCCGCGCAGTGCTTGATCACCGCGTCGGCGTCGAGGCTTTGCCCGGCCTTGACCACGACGATCGCCGTCACCGCCTCGATCCAGCGCGGATCGGGCAGCCCGACCACCGCGACTTCAGACACCGCCGGCAGCCGATAGATCATCTCCTCGACTTCGCGGCTTGCGACATTCTCGCCGCCGCTCTTGATCATGTCCTTCACGCGGTCGACCACGGTGATGTAGCCGTCGGCATCGACGGTCGCGAGATCGCCGGAGTGAAACCAGCCGCCCGCGAAGGCCGCCGCGGTCTTCACCGGATCATTGTAGTAGCCGGACAACAGGTGTGGCGAGCGGTGCACGATCTCGCCGACCTCGCCGCCCCTGACGTCGGTCATGTCGGGATTGACCACCCGCGTCTCGACATTGATCGCGGGCTTGCCGGCCGAGCCGGCCTTCGGCAGCTGATCCTCCGGCGTCAGCACGGTCGCGAGCGGCGCGATCTCGGTCTGGCCGTAGAAATTCCAGAATTTGACGTCCGGCAGCCGGCGCTGCAGCTCGAGCAGCACCTCGACCGGCATGATCGAGGCGCCGTAATAACCCTTGCGCAGCGTCGACAGGTCGGTGCGATCGAACGCAGGCGCGCGCAGCATCGCGATCCAGATCGTCGGCGGCGCGAAGAACGCGTTGATCTTGTGGGCCGCGATCAGCGCCAGGATGTTGTCGGCGACCGGCTTGCCGGTGATCAGGCTGGTGGCGCCGAGATAGATCGCGGGCCCGAGAAAGACGTCGAGCTGCGCGCAATGATAGAGCGGAAGCGCGTGCAGCACCGTGTCGTCGGTCGCCATGCCGCCGTCGATGATGCAGCTGACATACTGCCACATCACCGCCTCATGGGTGAGGATCGCGCCTTTCGGCAGCGACTCGGTGCCGCTGGTGTAGATGATCTGCGCGGGATCGCGGCTGTCGACGGACGCGTCGGGCGCCGACGCGTCGCTGTGCAGCAGACCGTCGAACGTCTTGATGCCGTCGGGCGCTGAGGCCGGATCTTCACCCGGCAGCCAGACCAGCGTTTCGACTGCCGAGCCCTTGGCCGCCGCAGCGCGCGCCGTCTCCACGAAATCAGGTCCGACCGCGAGCAGTTTGGCGCCGGAGTTGGCGAGGATGAAATTGATCTCGTCCGGGTTCAGCATGAAATTGATCGGCACCAGGATCGCGCCGATCCGCGCCACCGCGAAGCGGAGCGCGGCAAAGGCGTGCGAATTGCGCGACAGCACGGCGACGCGATCGCCCTTCGCGATGCCAAGGCCGAGCAGGCCGCGCGCGAGGCGGTTGCAGATCGCATCCATCTCCGCAAAGGTCCAGCTCACCTCGCCGCAGATCAGCGCCGTCTTGTTCGGATAGCGCCGCGCCGACCGGCGCAACAGATCGCCGATGCTGTGCTCGCGCGCGCGTTGAATGGTGACTGCGATATCTCCGCTCATCTGTCCCTCCCGAATGTGCTTGTTGTCGTTGTTTTGCCTGCCGTCGCGCCGCCTATTGCCGGGCGGCGTAGGCGTGCTCCATGTAGGTGTGCTCGACCGAGCGATCGAGCGAAGCGATCTTTTCGAAGCCGCGTCGCCAATCCTGCAGGTGGCGACGGGTCCACAACACGCCGGCCGCCTTGTCGCGCCGCTTGATCGCCTCCAGCAGATGGCGATGCGCCTCGACGAGGCGCGCGCCGCCTTCCGGCACGCCGCCTACGATCATCTCGGTGGTCGGAAAGAACAGCTGCGCGGCCGGCTCGCGAGCGAGCTGCAGCACGCGATTCTGCGACGCCTTGGCCAACAGCACGTGAAACTCCGCGTCAAGCTCGGCGAGAACAGCCGGTTTGCCGACCACCTCGGCGCTACGCGCCAGATTGTCGGCGAGCTCCTTGATGTTCTCCTCGGTCGCGCGCTCCACCGCGCCCTCGACGCTTGCGACCTCCAGCGTCATCGACGCCTCGAACAATTCGCGGAACGTCACCTCGTGCAGGATCAGCGCCCGCGACAGCCGGGTGGCGAGCTTGTTGTAGCGCGGCAGGCAGGCCTGCAGCCGGCGACTGGAATCGCGGCGGATCAGCCCGCCCTCCTCGAGCACGCGAATGCCTTCGCGCACGGTCGATCGGTTGACGCCAAACTGCTCGACGAGCTGCTGCTCGGTGCCGATCGGCTCGCCCGGCTTGATCCGGCCGTTGATGATTTCGCGTTCGATCGCGTCGGCGACCTTCTGGTAGGCCGGCGCGACGTCGATGCGGCGGAATAGCGGCGTGGCGGTCACCTCGGGCTCCCGATTGGCGATTGTCCGACAAAGTATAGCAAACCCCTGAAGAGCGTCAAACGAGCCTGTTCAGGGCGAAATGCCGCGCCCGGCCCTGCCGAATTGACTCCCCGAATGGTCAAATCTAGCTTTGTCGGACAAACTCATAAGAAGACCCTGGGGAGGCACGTCATGAGGTCCACCGTCACCATTCTGTCCGCCGCCGCGCTGCTGGCTGCGGCGCTGGCAGGGCCCGCGCTCGCGCAGCAGACGCCGCTCAAGATCGGCGTGCTGACCGATTTCCAGTCGGTCTATTCCGACATCGGCGGCGCCGGGAATGTCGAAGCCACCAAGATGGCGATCGAGGAATTCGGCGGCAGCATGTTCGGCAAGCCAATCGAGGTCGTCACCGCCGACCCGATGAGCAAGGCCGACGTCGCCGCCACCATCACGCGCAAATGGTACGAGGCCGAGGGCGTCGACATGATCATCGACATGCCGACCTCGGCGACCGCGCTGGCCGGCATGGAGATGTCGAAGCAGTTCGAGAAGATCATGATCGTGACCGATGCGGCGAGCTCGGACATCACCGGAAAATCCTGCTCGCCCTACACGCTGCACTGGACCTATGACACCTACGCCAACGCCCACACCGTCGGCAGCGCGATCGTGAAGAACGGCGGCGACACGTGGTTCTTCATCACCGCCGACTATCTGTTCGGCCATTCGATCGAGCGCGACACCGGTGACGTGGTCCGCGCGGCCGGCGGCAAGGTGGTCGGCAGCGCGCGGCATCCGCTCAACACGCCGGATTTTTCGTCGTTCCTGCTGCAGGCCCAGGCCTCGAAGGCGAAGATCATCGGCATGGCCAATGGCGGCGGCGACACCATCAACACCATCAAGCAGGCCGCCGAGTTCGGCATCGTCGCGGGCGGCCAGAACCTCGCCGGCGTCGTGATGTTCATCTCCGACATCCACAGCCTCGGGCTGAAGCTCGCGCAGGGCTTGATCATCACCGAGGCCTATTACTTTACTGGGATCTCAACGACCGCACCCGCGCCTTCGGCAAGCGCTTCTTCGAGCGCATGAAGCGGATGCCGACCATGAACCAGGCCGCGACCTACAGCGCCACCCTGCACTACCTCAACGCGGTGAAGGCCGCCGGCACCAAGGAGACCAAGCCGGTGCTGGCGAAGATGCGCGCGACCCCGGTCCGCGACGCTTTCACCGACAATGGCGTGGTGCGCGAGGACGGCCGCATGGTGCACTCGATGTTCCTGTTCGAGGTCAAGAAGCCCGAGGAATCGAAAGTGCCGTGGGATTACTACAAGGTGCTCGCCGAAGTGCCCGGCGACCAGGCGTTCCGGCCACTGAAGGACGGCGGCTGCCCGCTGCTCAAGTAGCGCGAGATGATCATGGCCGGGGCTCGCGCCGGCGAGCCTGCGGTCGTGGCGTGAGACGGTTCGGCATGCAGCGTCTGCAAGCTGCCGCGTTGGCGGGTGAAGTTCCCGCGTTCGGAACGCACTGAGTTCCTTGCCGAACGGGGAACGGACTTATCATACGTTGGTTGGACCAGCATGATTCTCGCGCAGGAGATCATGCCATGCGCCAAAGAGAGGAAACCATCGCCCGCTGCAAGTGTGGGCGCGAGATCGCAAACCTTAGATCCTATGTCGATACCCAGACCGCGACGCGCTTCCTGACGGCGCGTTGCGAACAGTGCGGTGAGATCGTCGTCATTCTGGCTGATCAAGATCAGCAGGCGGTGTCGCGATGAGCCGGAAAACCCTGCAGGCCCGCACCGAGCAAGCGCTGGTGGTCATCATCCTCAGCACCGCGACGCTGATTTCTTGCTTCGCGCTGGCGCTGTCCAGAATGTGAGATGCTCCCGTTATTCCCCTTCCCGGGAACTTACGCGGGTGCTCCGCGTTATGAATGGGATGCCAAATGAAACCGTCGCCGAGCGCGAGAAACTCACCCGGGATCAACGTAAAGCCAGGGACGCAGAGCGTCGGCAGGATGCCGTGCGCGCGATGCGCGAGCATGAACTTGCCCAGGAAGCCATCTACGACAACATGAAGCGGCTGCGGGCCGAACGGTTGGCCCGCGAGGCCCAGGCAAAGAAATAAGGCTTCACGCGGATCGCTGCGGAGGAGCCGGAATGTCAGCCAAGTATTTGATTTTGCTGGCAGGAGTGGCAGGGCTCGAACCTGCGACCCCCGGTTTTGGAGACCGGTGCTCTACCAATTGAGCTACACTCCTGCAGGGAACCGGCGTCGCCGCCGGTTCGCGCCGTTTCAAGCATAAGCCATGCCCCGAATGCAAGGGCGAAGCGAGCGCGGCGGCGCGCCGGCTAGACTTTGTTGTTGAGCAGCCAGAGCCGGTAGGTTTCGCCGTAGCGCGCGATCACCTTGTCGGCCGGGCTCTGGTTGTCGGAGTTGTCGATCGCCGCCTGCACGATGGTGCCGGCGATGCCTTGGCCGGTGTAAAGAAATGCCGTCAGATTCGGATAGGCGATGATCACAGCGCCGGTCCGCGCATCGACCAAGGTCGCATCCGCCGTCATGCCGCGGTGACCGCCGATCACGACGCGCTGCACCGCCGACGGCAGCGCAAAGTTCTTTACCACGATATCGAGCCGCACCGGCCGGGTGCCTGCAAGCTGGCCGGCCATCGCCTGCTCGATGCCCGACTTGATTCGCGGCACCAGCAGGCCCTGCACATAAGCCCTCGCCTCGGGCGTGTTGGCCGCCGCCGTGATCTGATCGTCGCTGATCGTCTTCGCGTTGGCATAGGCGCGGATGCCATCCTCCCATACAACCAGCGCGTCCGGCGCAAAGCTGACGGCGACCGCGCTCAGCCGCATGCTGGCGATATCGCTTTGCGACAGTCGATTCTCTGCAGTCACGCAGCCCGCAAGCGCGAGCATTGCGCCGAGCGCGACAACGCGCGCCAGCCACGGCAATAGTTTCACCGAATCCCCCGTACCCCAATCGTTCAGCCCGGAGATCGAGATAGGAGGTCATGACGATGCTTGTCTACCTTTAATTGCATTGCGGCGCGGCAACGGCCGACGCCGCAACTGCGGCGATGCCGGAGCTGCATTGCGCCGGAATGCCTGTTCATGGCACGGCCTCTGCGCCACACTCGGCGCAAGGGCAAGAACACAGGGAGAGACCATGAACCCTCAAACCGCCACCGCACGTACCGCCGACCAAAGCACCCCGTCCCTTCCCCTCGCCAAGCCCGAATCGATCGGACTGTCGAGCAAGCGCCTGCAGGCGATGAGCGACACCTTCAAGCGCGAGGTCGACAAGGGCAGCCTGCCCGGCGCGACCGTGCTGGTGGCGCGGCGCGGCCAGGTCGGCTGGTTCGACGCGATCGGCCGGCAGAGCCCGACGGCCAGCGCGCCGATGGCGCATGGCACGATCTTCCGCATCTTCTCGATGACCAAGCCGATCGTCTCGATCGGCATCATGATGCTGCTCGAGGACGGCCACTTCCTGCTCAACGATCCCGTTGCAAAGTTCATTCCCGAGTTCGCCGAGACCAAGGTCGGCGTCGAGCACAACGGCAAGCTCGAGCTGGTCCCCGCGAAGCGTCCGATGACGATCCAGGACCTGCTCCGCCACACCTCGGGGCTGACCTATGACCACACCGGCAACGGCCTGGTGCAGCAGCTCTACCAGCAGTCGCGGCTGCGCAGCCGCAAGATCACCAATGCCGAGCACGCTACCCTACTCGCCGGCATGCCGCTGATCTGCCAGCCCGGCGCCGAGTGGAACTACAGCCGCTCCACCGACATCCTCGGCCGCATCATCGAAGTGGTCAGCGGCCAGACCCTCGGCACATTCCTGACCGAGCGCATCCTCTCGCCGTTGCAGATGACCGAGACCGCCTTCCACACCGGTGAGCAGAATGCCGGCCGGCTCGCCGAGGCCTTTGCCAACGATCCCTGGACCAACGAAAAGGTGCAGCTGTTCAACATGCTGGAGAAGCCGGCGATGGAATCCGGCGGCGGCGGGCTGGTCTCGACCACGATGGACTATGCGCGCTTCGCGCAGATGCTGCGGGGCGGCGGCACGCTCGACGGCACCAGGATCATCGGCCGCAAGACGCTGCAGCTGATGGCCTCCGATCACCTCGGCGTCGACGTCAGGATCCAGGGCACCCTGGTGCCGCCCGGCCACAGCTTTGGCCTCGGCTTCGCGGTGCGCACCCAGCAGGGCATGGCGTCGTTCTCGGGTTCGGTCGGCCAGTTCTTCTGGAGCGGCATGGCCGGCACCTTCTTCTGGATCGATCCGAGCGAAGACCTGATCGCGGTCTTCATGATGCAGGGCCCCGGCCAGCGCGAATACTTCCGCTCACTGGTGCGCAACGGGGTGTATGCGGCGGTGGAGTGAGCTTGTCATTCCGGGGCGATGCGTCAGCATCGAACCCGGAATCTCGAGATTCCGGGTTCAGCCCTGCGGGCTGCCCCGGAATGACTCTCGAACATCAGCTGATCGTCGCGCCGCCGTCGATCACCATGGTCTGGCCAGTCATGAAGTCGCCGGCGCGCGAACCGAGGAACACGGCGGCGCCCGCGATCTCGTCGGGCACGCCGATCCGCAGCAGCGGCGAGCGCGAGGTCGAGGCCTTCAAATTCTCCGGATTGTCCCACAGCGCCTTCGCGAAATCTGTCTTGATCAGGCCGGGCGCGATGCAGTTCACGCGGATATTGTGCTTGCCGTATTCGCAGGCGAGGTTGCGTGCGAGCTGCATGTCGGCGGCCTTCGAGATCGCGTAGGCGCCGAGGATGGTCGAGCCCTTCAGGCCGCCGATCGAGGACACGATGATGATGGAGCCATCCTTGCGCTCGATCATCTGCGGCACCACCATCGAGATCAGCCAGTTGTTGGCGACGATGTTGTTGTCGAGAATCTTTCTGAACTGGTCGTCTGAGATGCCGGCGAGCGGACCGTAGTAGGGATTTGACGCGGCGTTGCAGACCAAGACGTCGATCCGGCCGAAGGCGCGGTTGCTCTCGTCGACCAGGTTCTGCAGGTTTTCCTTCGACGAGATGTTGGCGGCGATCGCAACCGCGGTGCCCTTGCCGAACTTCTCGTTGATGTCGGCGGCCACCTGGTCGCAGACATCGGCCTTGCGCGAGGAGATCACCACCTTGGCGCCGTGCTCGGCCATGCGCTCGGCGATGGCGAGCCCGATGCCGCGCGTCGAGCCGGTGATGACGGCGACTTTTCCCTTCATGTCGAACAAAGTCATGGTTCTCTCCCTTTGAATTCTCGTTGAGCTTGGCAGCGTTCTACGCGAGCTTGGTCGCCGGCCGCACCTCGGGCCCGGCCTGCTGATGCATGGCGGCGTGGCGCGGATCGGCGATCCAGGGCTGCTGGTTGACCATCGGCAGGCGCCAGGTCGACAGGCCGGGTCCCGCGACATGATCGAGCCGCGTCACCGAGACATTGTCGATGTCGAAGGCCAGGCCGCGGTCCGGCTGGCCGCCGAGCGCGAGCCCCACCGCGCATTTGATCACGCCGCCATGGCCGACCGCGATCACATCCCTGCCCGCCTCCGCCGTGTTGATCCGCACGATCGCACGGCAGACGCGGGTGTACATGTCCATATAGCTCTCGCCGCCCGGCGCCGGCTGGTTGACATCGGCGAACCAGGTGCTGCCGGCCGGACGGCTGGCGAGAAACGTGGCGCGGTTCATGCCCTGCCACGCGCCGAGATGCTGCTCGGCGAACGCTGGTTCCTGCGTCATGCTGTCGGGCTTTGGGAATCCGGCGGCCCAGATCGCGGCCGCGGTCTGATGCGTGCGCTTCAGATGGCTCGAGTACCACACGGCGCGGCGCGGCAGCATCTTGGCGACCGCCTCGAACACTTCGGTATCGCCGGTGTCGCACTCGATATCGGCCTGCCCGTAGATGTTGCCGCCGTCGCTGCGCACCGGTGCGTGGCGCACCCACCACCAGCGCGTCACGATCGTCTTTGGCTGCTCTGGGTTGGACATCGCAAAAGCCCTTCCATACTGTGCCCCGTCGCTGTACGTCAGAGCGCTGATGGCCTCAAGTCCTTCAGACGTTTGAAATTTTGTTTGAATTCCGTCGCGCGGCAGGCGTAGCGGAGCTCGTGACCAGGGAGACACGCATGGGCCGCCTCGAAGGCAAATCCGTCATCATCACCGGCGCAGGCAGCGGCATCGGCCGCGCCGCCTCGCTGCTGTTCACCAAAGAAGGCGCCAAGCTGATCGCGGTCGATCGCAGCGACGGCGTCAACGAAACCGCAAAACTGGTGAGCGATGCCGGCGGCACGGTGGAAGCTGTCGTGGCGGATGCAGGCTCGGAGAGCGACGTAAAAGCCTTCATCGCCAAGGCGGTTGCAA
Organism: Bradyrhizobium sp. CCBAU 51753; assembly: GCF_015291565.1. NCBI lineage: Bacteria > Pseudomonadati > Pseudomonadota > Alphaproteobacteria > Hyphomicrobiales > Nitrobacteraceae > Bradyrhizobium > Bradyrhizobium sp. CCBAU 51753. The sequence goes on from NZ_CP030037.1 coordinate 5,580,985, forward strand.
CATACGGCAAGCTCGATGCGATCTGGGCCAATGCCGGCGTCAGCGGCGGACTGGTGCCGCTCGCCGACCAGACCGTCGAGCACTGGCAGGAGGTGCTGCGCGTCAATCTGATCGGCCCGTTCCTCGCCATCAAGCATTCGATCCCGCACATGACCAAGCAGGGCTTTGGCTCGATCGTCTGCACCGCCTCCGTTGCCGGCCTGAAGTCCGGCGCCAGCGGCCATCCCTACGGCGCCAGCAAGGCCGGCGTCATCAGCCTGGTGCAGACCACCGCCTATTCGCTGTCCGGCACCGGCGTGCGCATCAACGCGATCTGCCCCGGCCTGATCGAGACCGGCATGACCAAGCCGGTGTTCGACCGCGCCAAGGAGCGCGGCACGGCGGACAAGATCGGCCAGCTCAACCCGCTGAAGCGCGCCGGCCAGCCGCACGAGCTCGCCGCGATGGGATTGTTTTTGGCCAGCGACGAGGCGTCCTACGTCAACGGCCAGGCGATCCCGGTCGACGGCGGCCTGACGGCCTCGATGCCGTATACGGGCAAGCCGATCTAGCAAAGACTCCATCAACTCGTCGTCCCGGCCTAGTGCGCAATTGCGCACGGGAGCCGGGACCCATACTCCGCGGCGGGTGTTCGCGGGGACGCCACTGAGTGTGTAGCACCGTTGCTTGTTCCGTCATCCTGAGGTGCGAGCCTCTTCGGGGAGCCTCGAAGGATCGACGGCCACCAGCCGGGCCGATTCATCCTTCGAGGCTCGCCCAGCAGCGCAACTGCGCTGCAAGGCTCGCACCTCAGGATGACGGGTCGGGGGCTGCCCGCTCCCTCCGGTGCCGGCGCGGCACGCGATGGGCGGCTTCTCCGCCCATCGCTTACGAAACATTTCACAATCTGTGGTGGTCTGAGAGCCGGTTCGAACCGTTCGGTCTCGACATCGAGGGCAACCGACATGAGCATGGCCGAGACCCCGCCCGAGCTGCCATATCCAAAGCTGCCGTTGTGGCAAGCGATCGGCCTCGCCTATTCGAGCTTCTTCAGCCGGTTTGAGGATGTGTTGCGCGCCTCGTGGCTCTGGCTGATCGCGGTTGCCGCGCTGACCGGCTATGCCAGCTGGCAGCGATGGTCCCTGGCGATGGCGGTGATGGGGCAGGTCGAGCCTGAACTGTTCCCGAGCATGACGCAGCTTCGGCAAACCACCGCGCTGCTGCAGCTCGGCGCCGCTCTGGCGATCCTGGCCGCGGTCAGCATCGCGGTCGCCTGGCACCGGCTGATGATCCTGGACGAACAGCCCGGCCTCAGCGGCAGCAACATCACCAGCGGCGATCTGTGGCACTTTGTGGTGATCGGCTTCCTGCTCTGCGTCATCCTGATCGGGCCGGCGCTCGTCGTCATCCTCGGCGGCTTCTACCTGACGGTGCCGGCCACGTTCGGCCCGAATACAGTCGGCCCCATCGCGTTTATCCCGTTGCTGCTCGCTGCAGCTGCCGTTTACGTCGTCGGCCTCGCTGTCACGTTGCGGCTGAGCCTGCTGCTTCCCGCCCGCGCAATCGGCAATGAGGATCTGAGTTTCGGCCAGGCCTGGCACCGCACAAGCGGCAATACCTGGCGGCTGTTCTGGGGACTGATCGTCACAACCCTCCCGCCGCTGCTGCTGACCGATCTCGTCGTCATCGCCGTGCTGGACCTTGCCTATCCAACGCTGACCGCGACGCGAATAGCCGCAGCCAGTACGGCGAGCACGGTCTGCTCCTTGCTGCTGCTGCCCATCAGCATCGGCTTTCTGTCGTACGCATACCGACATTTCTTCGAGCATCCGTTGCAGCAGACGGCATAGCGCCAATCGACCGGCGCGGCCTTGCTTGTGGCGCCATATCAGGCGAACTTGTCGTCGTTTCTCGGCCGGCCCTGGCCGCGCCCGATCCCTCGAAGTGAGCCGGACCATGCAAAACCAACGTCCCGACCGCATCCGCAAGCTGCTCGCCGACCTCGTCGCCTTCGACACCGTCAGCGATCGCTCGAACTTGCCGCTGATCGACTACATCGAGGCGTATCTCGCCTCGCTCGGCGTCAGCGGACAGCGGATCGTGGATGACACCGGCGAAAAGGCCTCGCTGTGGGTCACGATCGGTCCCGAGGACAGAGCCGGCCTCGTGCTGTCGGGACATACCGACGTGGTTCCGGTTGCCGGACAGGACTGGAGCCACAACCCGTTCGAGCTGGTTGAGCGCGATGGCCGGCTCTATGGCCGCGGCACCACCGACATGAAGGGCTTTGTCGCGGTCTGCCTTGCGATGGTTCCGGAGATGCTCACGGCCAATTTGAAAACCCCAATTCATTTGGCGATCTCCTATGACGAGGAGATCGGCTGTGTCGGGGTGCGGCCGATGCTGCGCGAGCTCAGCCGCAAGCCGATAAAACCGCTCGGCTGCTTCGTCGGCGAGCCGACGCAGATGCAGGTGATCATCGGACACAAGGGCAAGCACGGCGTCCGCGCCACCTTCCGCGGCCTCGCCCGCCACTCCTCGATCGCGCCCGACGGCGTCAACGCGATCGAATCTGCCGCCGAGCTGATCGTCGAGATCCGCCGGCGCGCCGCGCTGCTCGCCGCGGACGCCGAGCGCAACAGCCTCTACGACGTGCCGCACTCCACGCTGCTGACCAGCATCGTGCATGGCGGCGCGGCGCTCAACATCGTGCCCGACACCTGCGCGGTGGAGTTCGAATGCCGCGGCATCGGCATCACCGAGTCGCGGCAGGTCACCGACGCGATCATCGCCTGGGCCAAGGCCGAGATCGAGCCGAGGATGCGCGCGCAGCATCCGGAGTGCGGCATCGATTTCGAGGAGATCCTCGACTATCCCGCGCTCGACACGCCGGCGGAAAATCCCTTCGTCACGCTGGCAAAGCAGCTCGCCGGCCGCAACGACCACGCCAAGGTGGCGTTCGGCACCGAGGCCGGCCTGTTTGTCAGCATAGCCGGCGTGCCGTCGGTGGTGGTCGGCCCCGGCGGAATCGCGCAGGCCCACACGCCGGATGAATTCATCGAGTTGTCGCAGCTGCTCGCCTGCGGGGATTTCGTCGCGCGGCTGATCACGCATTGCGCGAAGTGACGGCGTAGCCGCGTAGCCCGCATGAGCGTAGCGACACGCGGGAGCGTCCCGTGGTCGACCGTCACGCCGAGCGCGGCCTAGTCGGGCAATCCAGCCGTGACGAACGCCTCCATGAGCTCCGATCGGAGTCTCGGTGATCTGACCCAGGGCGGGGCCAAGGTGTTCGAGCGGCTCCATGCAGGATTGATGCGAAGGCATTCCGCCATCACGCTCCTGGCGTCGTTCAGCCTCCCCGCCCCCACGTAGCAGAGGATCGCCTGCGTCATTCCGACAAAGAATGACGGAGGAAATGCACGCAGCGACCGGTCCGCCCACTCGGCCGCCGCCGCATGCCGGCCGGCATTGTGATGCGCAAGGGCAAGCCCCATCATCGCGTTGTACTTGAAGGGATCGCGCGGGCTCAGCCGCATGGCCTGCTCGAAGTCCGCCGCCGCGTCCGGCTCGCCGTTCCAGGTCCGCAGCAGTCCCCTCAAATTGTAGGCCCGCGCATAGTTCGGGTTTGAGCGAACGGCCTGTTCGATCATCTCGAAGCCGGCATCGTAATCCAGCAGCATCCAGAACAGATTGAAGCCCACCACCGAGAGCGTGAAAGCGTCATCGGTGCCCAACTGCCTGACGCGTTCGGCAAGACGTGAAAGTTCGCCGTTGTCCTCGGCGATGTCGCCGGGCCATTTGTTGGCGCGTCGCCATGCCAGACAACTCACGATGCCGCCAAGCGCCGGAGCAAACGCGGGATCGAGCGCAACCGCCTGCCGGAAATGGCTCATGGCGGCCTCGTTGTTCGCCGCGGTGGTCGGAAATTCGACGTAGGGCAAGCCGCGGTAGAATGCCGTGACCGCATCGATATTGCCGGTTACCCTCCTGCTTGCCCGCCCGACCTCGGCGCGATCGAGCTCGGGCGCGATGGCCCCGATCACCTGTTGCGTCACGCTGTCCTGCAGCTCGAAGATATCCTTCAGGGCGCCGTCGAACCGGTCCGCCCATAGATGCGCCGCGGTCGCGGCATCGATGAGCTGGCCGGTGATCCTGAGCCGGGTCCCCGACTTTCGTACGCTCCCCTCCAGGACGTAGCGCACACCGAGCTCGCGCCCGACCTGCCTGACGTCGACAGCCTTCCCACGATAGGTAAAGCTCGACTGCCGGGCGATGACGAACAACGCCCTGAACCGCGACAGCGCCGTGGTGATGTCCTCGACGAGGCCATCGGCGAAGTAGTCCTGATCCGAATCGCCCGACAGATTCTCGAATGGAAGCACGGCAATCGATGGCCGGTCGGACGGGATCGCCGGGGTTGCCGGCAGCGCCGCCGGGCCGTCATCTGCGCCGCCGATCTCCTTGACGGCCCCTACGAAGCGAAAGCCCTTGCGCTGCAGGGTCTTGATCAGGCGCTGTTCGTCACCACGATCGTCGATCGCGGCACGGGCGGCGTTGAGTCGGGTCGCAAGTGCTGCGTCGGTAACGACACGGCGCCCCCAGATCGCGGCAATGAGGTCGTCCTTGCTGGCAACCCGCTCGCGGTTGCGTATCAGGAAGACCAGGAGATCAAAGGCCTGCGGCGCAATCGCAACCGTCTCGGATCCGCGATGCAATTCGCGCCTGTCGGCGTCGAGCACGAAATCCTCAAACTGATAGCGCAAGGCTCCGCTCCCGATCCAGCCCGAGCAAGGCAAGCCTAGCAGCCGGCCGACCGCAAAGTCAGTGGCCAGTCATCGAAAAATAACAGGTTGGTAAAGTGTCGCAGTCCGGCCCGTGCATCCTGCAACTGCCGCCTTCGCAGTCGGAAACAACGGGAGATCGACATGCTGCAGGACAAGCACGGACCTATCGATTACAGCGAACAGGGCGCGGGGCCGACCATCGTCTTGGTGCCCGTATCATGGTCCAGCGAGTCGGCCTGGCGCGACATCGTCGCGGGGCTCCGCAATCGCTTCCGGACCGTGACGACGAGCCTTCCCGGCTACGGCGGCACGCGGGAAAGCCGGACGTCATCCGACAGCTCGGTGGATCGGCAATCCGAAACCGTCGAAGCGGTCATTCGTCACACCGGAGGCCCGGTGCATCTCGTCGGCCATTCCTATGGCGCGCTGGTCTGCCTCGACCTTGCGCTGTGCGGACTGGTTCCGCTGATGAGCCTCACCCTGATCGAGCCCGTCGCCTTCGGACTGCTGCGCCAGGCGGGAGAGCAAACGCTCTACGAGCAGTTCATCGCGATGCGCGACGATTACGTCCGGGCGTACGAGAATGGCGACAAGGAGGCCGCGCGCCGGATGGTCGACTATCTCGCCGGCCGCGGCAGCTTCGATGCGCTGCCGTCACGCGGGCGACAATATGTCGTTGACGCCACGCCGACCCACATTCGCGACATGCGTTCCGGCTTCGACCCGTCCATGGGGTCGCTCGCCAACATATTGCTGCCGAGCCTCATCATCCGGGGCGAACATGGCGCCGAACCCCTGGCGAAGAGCGCCGATATTCTCAGCCGTGCGATGGCGAATGCATCGCTGCGGACGATCGCCGGCGCCAGTCACTTCATGCCGACCACGCACGCGGCGGAGCTCGCCCGGCTGATCGGCGATCATGTTCTGATGACGGAGTCGCTGGCCTGGAGCAGCCTGAGCTTTGCCTCTCCCTTCGGACCAGGTTTCCGCAATCCCGCCGGATCAGTTTCGTAGCACGCATGAGCGAAGCGATATGCGGGAACGGTGTCCCCGGGTATCGCTCCGCTCGCCCGGGCTACGGACTACGGACTTCGCGCCACCGCACTCACAATCCGTCCGGCGGCAGGCCGGGGCCGCTGGCGGCCGGGCGGAGCTTGTCGCGGAGGCGCTCGCGGTAGAAGGCGTAGAGGCCGGAGGCGACGATGATCGCGGCGCCGATCAGCATCGCCCCGTCGGGCTTGTGGCCGAAGGCGAGATAGCCGGTCAGCATCGCCCACAGCAGCGCGGAATAGCGGAACGGCGCGATCGCCGAGATGTCGCCGGTGCGCAGCGCGGCGATGATGCACTGATAGCCGATCAGGATCAGGACCGCGGCGAGCGCGAGCAGACCGAGCGCGTTGCCGGACGGCGGCTTCCAGCCACCGAGCGGAACCAGCACGACGGCGCCCGCCGTCGACACCGTCACCGTCGTCAGCAGCGTGATGAACAGGGTCGGCAATTGCTTGGGGATCCGCCTCGTCGCGAGATCACGCACCGCGCAGAAGCCGACCGAGGCCAGCGCCGAGAGCGCGGCCTGGCTAAATCCTTCCGCGCCCGGCCGGACGATGATCAGCACGCCGATGAAGCCGGCTGCGATCGCGAGCCAGCGCCGCCAGCCGACCGGCTCGCCGAACACCAGCGCCGCGCCGAGCGTGATGACGAGCGGCAGCGCCTGGAAGATCGCCGACGCATTGGCGAGCGGGATCTGCGCGATCGCCGACAGATAGGTCAGCGTGCCGCCGATCTCGCCGATCACGCGCAAGGCCACCGGCCAGATCAGGAGCACTCGCAGGCTGCGCAACGCGTCGCGGTAGGCGGCGAGCCCCGCCACCAGCACGATCGCAAAGCCGCCGCGGACCAGCAGGATCTCGCCGATATTGAGCTCCACCGACACCGCCTTGGTGATGGTGTCGTTGACCGTGAAGCTGGCCATGGCCGCAGCCATCAGCAGGCTGCCGCGAAGGTTCGACGAGAGTTTCAAGATGATCTGTCCGGATCAGGACCAAGGTGGGCAATTCGACTGGATGGGCTTGCCAAAGCGGCGCCGCCAACGCAAGTCACAGATGGCTACAACCCGAAACAGCCCGAAGCTCCAGGAAGCGGCCGCGACACGCCGCCACGGCATACAACGAGGTCTCAGGCAAATGCGCGCCGAGTTGAAGTCGATTTTCAGTCCCGACGCCGACCCGTTGGAAGATTTTCTACCGATGGGTTCCTTCGGAATCCTCGTGATGGCAATGATCGGTCCTGCGGGAGAGGCAGGCGCTGAATCGTTCGATTTTGTGTTGTGCACGCCGGAGTGGTTTTCCGCCAATACAAGCGGCGAATTTACGATCGGTCGACACTACCTCTTTGTTCGAGACTTCGATTACGCTCGTCTCAAAGAGTTCGTTCAGGACTATTGCACGAGTTGCGGCGAAGAGCGCAGCTGGGCACTCCTCGCGGAGAAACTATCCCGACTGGGCAAGTGGGAATTTGAAGACTATCAGTCCTAATCGTCGAAACGCCGACATAGAAAGCAAAAGGGCGCGACCTACGGTCACGCCCTTTGATCTCATCAGGTCGCGCCGGCCTTCTGGGCGTATTCCCATGCCGCCTGCGACAGCGGCACGGTGCGCTTGGCCGACTCGAGCGCCTTGGCATTCGACGCGGTGCCGTCGCGGACCCGGCCGGCAATGCCCTGGGTGATGCCGGCAAGGCGGAACAGATTGTAGGAGAAGTACCAGTTGAGATCGGGCACCGGGATGCCGGTCACCTTGCAGTAGATCTCGGCAGCCTCGTCCTGGCTTGGAATGTTCAGCGCCTTGAGGTCGGCCCCGGCGAGGCCTGGCATGGTCCACTGCATCAACAGATAGGTGAAGTCGGCCATCGGGTCGCCGAGCGTCGACAGCTCCCAGTCCAGCACCGCCTGAACCCGCGGCTCGGTGGCATGAAAAATCATGTTGTCGAGGCGGTAGTCGCCATGGACGATCGACACCCGTTGCTGCTCAGGCACGGTTTTCGGCAGCCACTCGGCGAGCTTCTCGAACTCCTCGATGTGCTGGGTCTCGGAGGCGCGGTACTGCTTGGTCCAGCGATCGACCTGCCGCGCAAAATAATTGCCGGGCTTGCCGAAATCGCCGAGCCCGATCGCCTCGGGATTGAACAGATGCAGCTTGGCCAGCGTCTCGATCTTGCTGGCGAAAATCTTTCGGCGCGCGTCGGGATTCTGGCTCGGCAGCGTCGGATCCCAGAACACCCGCCCCTCCTCCATCGACATGATGTAGAAGGCCGAACCGATCACGGCATCATCGGTACACAGCGCATAGGCTTTTGCGACCGGAAAGTTCTGCTTGCCGAGCGCGGCGATGACGCGGAACTCGCGATCGACCGCATGCGCCGACGGCAACAATTTACCGAACGGCTTGCGCCGCATCACATAGGCGCGGCCGGGCGTCTGCAGCTTGTAGGTCGGGTTCGACTGGCCGCCCTTGAACTGCAGGACGGTGAGCGGTCCCTGATAGCCCTCGACGTGTTCCCGCATCCAGGCGTCGAGATTGGCCTCGTTGATCCGATGGCGCTCCTCGACTTCCCTTGTGCCGGAAAATTCCTCGTCTTTCCTGACGCCGTCCGCCACGCTGACGCTCCCTCAATCTAATTCTTGGAGAGCGTCGTTAGCACGCTCCCGTTGGTACGACACGAGGTTTTAGCTGAATGGCAGCCGCGAAGAAACTGCGCCCCCTCTCCCGCGGGGGAGGGTTGGGGTGGGGGTGCCACCGCGAATCCCACTGTGGAGAGAGCCCCCACCCGCAGCGCATCTGAGATGCGCTGCGACCTAAGAGCAAGCTCCGCTTGTCTCGACCCCCGCAAGCGGGAGAGGTGAAGCGAGTCCGCGGAGACGCCAGTTCAACCAAACATCGTCTCGCGTTAGTGCGACGTGTTTGCATACTTCCGAAGTTCGAGCCTGGCAATGGCGCGATTGTGCACCTCGTCCGGACCGTCGGCGAGACGAAGCGTGCGGATGTGGGCGTAGGCGCGCGCCAGCCCGGCATCGTCGGAGACGCCGCCGCCGCCATAGGCCTGGATCGCCTGGTCGATGATCTTCAGCGCCATGTTGGGCGCGGCGACCTTGATCATCGCGATCTCGGCCTGCGCGGTCTTGTTGCCGACCTTGTCCATCATGTCGGCGGCCTTCAGGCACAGCAGGCGGTTCATCTCGATGTCGGTGCGGGCCTCGCCGATGCGCTGCTCCCAGACCGAATGCTCGATGATCTTTTTGCCGAACGCGGTGCGCGAGGCGAGCCGCTTCACCATCTTCTCCAGCGCCTCCTCGGCCTGGCCGATGGTGCGCATGCAGTGATGGATGCGGCCCGGACCGAGCCGGCCCTGCGCGATCTCGAAGCCGCGGCCCTCACCGAGCAAAATGTTCTCCTTCGGCACGCGGACGTTCTCCAGCAGCACCTGGGCGTGGCCGTGCGGCGCGTCGTCGAAGCCGAACACCGGCAGCATCTTCTCGACCTTGATGCCGGGCGTGTCGAGCGGCACCAGGATCTGCGACTGCTGCTGATGCTTGGCGGCGTTGAAATCGGTCTTGCCCATCAGGATCGCGATCTTGCAGCGCGGATCGCCGACGCCGGACGACCACCATTTGCGGCCGTTGATCACGTAATGATCGCCGTCCTTCTCGATCCTTGTCTCGATGTTGGTGGCATCCGAAGACGCGACCGCGGGCTCGGTCATCAGGAAGGCGGAGCGGATCTCGCCGTCCATCAGCGGCCGCAGCCATTTGCGCTTCTGCTCCTTGGTGCCGTAGCGGATGAACACTTCCATGTTGCCGGTATCGGGCGCCGAGCAGTTGAACACTTCGGAGGCCCAGGAGATGCGGCCCATCTCTTCCGAGAGCAGCGCATATTCGAGATTGGTCAATCCCGCGCCATGGAATTCATCGTCCTCATGCGAGGACGGCGGCATGAACATGTTCCAGAGGCCTTCGGCCTTCGCCTTCTTCTTCAGTTCCTCGAGGATCGGGATCACCTTCCAGCGCGGCCCCTCGGCGTCCTGCTTGTCGTAGATCGGCACCGCCGGCCGGACGTGGGTTTTCATGAAGGCCTGAACGCGCTCGAGCCATTCCTTCTGCTTCGGCGACATCGTGAAATCCATCGGGACGCTCCTCGTTTTTCCTAGACTTTGGGCCGCACTGTCCACCTCGCGCCACGAGCCTGCAAGGGCCTTCGCGGGACCGCGCCGTGGTGTGCCAGAATGCCGCCTGCATTGTTGCGGATTGACATTTCCGGCTCTTCAAACGATAGTTTCATACAAATGTTTGAAATGCAACCACCGTCCGCCCACGTCATTCCGGGGCGGCGCGCCCAGCGCCGAACCCGGAATCCCGAGGTTACGGTGCAAGATTCCGGGTTCGCGACGTCATCGCGGTCCGGAATGACCGGAGGTTTGGAGCCATGGCCAGCGATCAGACCCGATCCGCGATACTCGCCGCCGCCGAGCGGCTCTATGCCGACCGCGGTTTCGGCGACGTCACGCTGCGCGACATCGTCGCCGAGGCCAATGTCAACCTCGCCGCGGTGAACTACCACTTCGGCTCCAAGGACGAATTGATCGCGGAGCTGTTCGTCACCCGCAGCATCCAGACCAACCGCGAGCGCCTCAACGAATTGAAGGCGGCGGAGGAACGCGGCGGCGGCCGCGCCGCGATCGAGGACATCATCCGTGCGCTGGTCGGCCCGCCGCTGCGCGGTTGCCTCGGGCCCGACCGCGAAGGCTCGACCGCAGCGCGCTTCATGATCCGCGCCTCGATCGAATCGGTGCCGCCGATCCGCCGCATCAAGAACCGCGAGGTCGATCACTTGCGCAAATTCGCCGCCGCGATGCGCCGCGCGATGCCCGGGCGTGACGACACCGAGCTGTATTGGGGCCTGCACTTTGCGCTGGCGATGGCGCACCACACCATCCGCGAGAAGGAGCGGCTGCTCAGGCTGTCGGAAGGCAAATGCGACCTCGACGACGTCCGCGCCATCATCGACCGCGTCGTCAGCGTCACCGTGATGGCGCTGACCGCAGGCGAGGTCCCCGCCAGCAAGCCCGCCGCACGGTCGGCGGCGATGCAGGGACGGTTGACGCGGCAGGATCTTTGAAACAGGCGCGAAGAGCGGCCCCGGCGGCGCTGCGCCCCCTCGCCCCGCCCTTGCGGGGAGAGGGTTGGGGTGAGGGGCTGCCTCCACAGATACGGTGAAAGACGTGCGCGCGGAGATTCCCCCTCACCCGAATTCGAGCTACGCTCGAATTCGACCTCTCCCCGCAAGCGGGGCGAGGTGAAGCGGAGCCGATCAGTCGTGCTGCCCTCACACCATCGCGATGCAGTCGATCTCGACGTCGAACGGGCCGGTCCATTCCGGGATGCAGACAAAGATCCGCGCCGGCGGATCGTTCGGGAAATATCGGGCGTAGACCGCGTTGAACGCCGCGAAATGTTTGGCCGAGGTGCAGAACACGTTGCACTTCATCACATTGTCGAGCGAAGCGCCGGCGGTGACGAGGCAGAGCTTGAGCTGCTCCATGACGAGTTCGCTCTGCCGCTCGATCGAGGCGCCGGCGGCGATCTCGCCGGTTGCGGGATCGAACGGCGGCAGGCCGGAGACGAACACCATGTTGCCGGCGCAGGTGACCACCGACGCCGGCGCCTTCCAGCGCTCCAGCCAGGTCGAGATCGGTTCGACGCGGACGACTTCTCGTTTCATTGATTGACACCTTCGACAGGGATCGATCGCGCCAGAGTAGCGCGATCGCGTCAATCATGTTTCGATATCAGTCGAAGTGTTGTCGTAATGCCCCGGCACCCTGCGCGTTCGGTCCGTCACTCTGAGGTGGCCGCTTCTTCAGCGGCCCTCGAAGGCCCTCGAAGGGTCGACGGCCCGGCTGGTGGCCGATTCATCCTTCGAGGCTCGCCGAAGAGGCGAGCACCTCAGGATGACGGGGATCAACCGGCGCGCGGGCAGCCCCGCCCGCGGCTACACGATCCCCTGCGCCTTCAGCGCCTCGACCTTGGCGTCGTCGTAACCGATTGTCGCCAGCACGTCCCTGGTGTTGGCCCCGAGCAACGGCGGGGCGCGGTAGTCGGTGATGGGGGTGCCGGAGAAACTCAGCGCATTGCGGATCAGCGACAGGTTCGGCTCGAACGGATGGTCGACCTTGACCCGCATGCCGCGCGACTGCACGTGCGGATCGGAAAACACCTGCTCGAAATTGTTGATCGGACCGGACGGCACGCCGGCCTCCTCCAGCTTCTCCAGCCAGTAGGCCACCGGCTTTTTCAGGAACAGGCCGGCGAAGATCGCCATGATCTCCTTGCCGTGCACGACGCGGTCGTTGTTCTTGATGAAGCGCTTGTCATTGGCGAGCTCGGGCTCGCCGAGCACGGCGCAGGTGCGCTGGAACTGGCCGTCATTGCCGACCACCAGCATCAGTTCGCCGTCGGTGCAGCGGAACACGCCGGCCGGCATGCCGCCATTGCCCCAGGTGCCGCGGCGCGGCGGCATCTTGCCGTTGACGAGATAGATCTGCAGCCAGTGCGACAGCGAGGCGATCACAGTGTCGAACAGGCAGACGTCGATATGCTGCCCCTCCCCATTGTTGGCGTCGCGATGGTAGAGCGCGGAGAGAATGCCGATCGAGGTGTTCATGCCGGTCATGTAGTCGACGATCGAAGGGCCGACCTTCATCGGGCCTTCGCCCGGCTCGCCGTCGATATGGCCGGTGACGCTCATCAGCCCGCCCATCGCCTGCAGGATCGCGTCATAGCCGGCGCGCGGCGCATAGGGGCCGGTCTGACCGAAGCCGGTCACCGAGCAATAGATGATGCCGGGGTTGATCGCCTTGATGGTCTCGTAGTCGAGGCCGTAGCGCTTGAGGTCGCCGACCTTGTAGTTCTCCATCATCACGTCGGCGGTCTTGGCCAGCTCGCGGATGATCTGCTGCCCTTCGGGTTTTGCAATATTGACGGTGACCGACTTCTTGTTGCGGTTGGCGCAGAGATAGAACGAATTGTTGTTGTTCTCCTTGCCCTCGGGATCGGTCAGGTAAGGCGGGCCGAAGGCGCGGGCATCGTCGCCGCCGCCGGGACGCTCGATCTTGATCACGTCGGCGCCGAGATCCGCCAGCATCTGGGCCGACAACGGGCCCGCCAGCACCCGCGTCAAATCGAGAATCTTGATGCCCGAGAGTGGCAGAGCCGACATGAAAGCGTCCTCCAATTTGTGATTATGTGGCGCAGGACCCCTGTCCGCGCGCCGCTCGGCTTGCCGATACACCATTTTGGTGTGGCGAGCACTGCATTGGCGGCATGACACCATCCGCCTGCGCCCTATGTGCAGCGCGGCGGTACATCCGCCGGAACCGGCTCCTGGAGGTCGCGGATTGCCGCCGCGCGAAATTGCGAAACCGCCGACTGCAATTCTGCGTCGGGCCGATCTGCCCCGGTTGTTAGGATGCCGCCGCCTGCCGCATTTGCGCGCGGGCGCCGACCAGCTTGCTGATCTCGGGCCGGCAGCCGCCGCAATTGGTGCCGGCCTTCAGGCGCCGGCCGATCGCCTCGACGCTGTCGGCGCCCTTGCCGATCTCGGCGGTGATCTGGTGCCGTCCGACGCCAAAGCAGGAACAGACCACCGGGCCGGTGTCCTCGCCGGCCCCGAACGGCCGGCCCGCCAGCAGCGACATCCGCGCATTCGCCGACAATTGCGGTTCGGCAAACAGCCCGGTCAGCCACGCCCGCGACGGCAGCGTGTGGTCGGGCGCGATGAACACGCAGCCATCGAGGCGGCCGTCGCGCACCGCCGCGTAGCGGAAGCGTCCGGCGCCGGGATCGCGATAGGCGATCCACTCGATCTCGACGTCGTCGAGGCCGAGTTGCGCACGCGCCCAGTCGCGCCAGCTCTCCGGCCGCGTTTCGCCGGCCAGTTCCAACCGCCAGCAGTCGCCGGCCTTGCCGTGCACCCAGTAGCCCGCCTCCGGACGCCGGATCGGATTGCGGCTCAGGATAAAGGCGTGCCATTGCGGCGCGTAGGGATCGGCCTTCACCGGCGTGTGCTTCGATTCCGGCTGGCCCGACAACGGGTCGGTGGCCGGGTTGACCAGCGCATTGACCCGCCCCTCGCCGGCAAACTCCGCGTTCCAGTGCATCGGCACGAACACGCAGCCGCGGCGCTGGTCGGATGAGACCACGACGCGCGCGATCATCTCGCCCCACGGGCTGGTCAGCCGCGCCAGGGTGTCATTGGCAAGGCCGGCGAGCCGCGCATCCTCGGGATGGAATTCGGCATAGGGCTCGAACACATGCGACAGCAGCCGCGCGGTTTTGCCGGTCCGCGTCATGGTGTGCCACTGATCGCGGACGCGCCCGCTGTTGAGCACCAGCGGATAGTCGCGGCTGGTCGCATGACGCGGCGCGCGCGGTGCGATCGGAATGAAGCGCGCCTTGCGATCCGGCGTGAAGAATTTTGCGGTTTCGAACATCCGCGCCGTGCCGGCCGGATGATCTGAGGTCACGGGCCATTGCACCGGCGCCAGCGCCTCATAGCCGCGCTCGTCGAGCGTCGACAACGCCGAGATGTCGAAGTCGCGCGCGCCATTGTTCTCGAAGCCCGACAGTTCGGCGTGCTCGCGGAACACCTCGGCGACCGAGCCGTAGTCGAAGCCGGAATATCCCATGCGGGCGGCGACGTCGCAGATGATGCGCCAGTCGGCGCGCGCCTCGCCTGGTACCTCGAGGAACCGGCGCTGCCGCGAGATCCGGCGCTCCGAGTTGGTGACGGTGCCGTCCTTCTCGCCCCACGCCAGCGCCGGCAGCAGCACATCGGCATAACGCGTGGTGTCGGTGTCGCGCACGCAATCCGACACCACGACCAGCTCGCACTTGTCGAGCGCGGCACGGACGCGGTCGGCATCGGGCAGGCTCACCGCCGGATTGGTCGAGATGATCCACACCGCCTTGATGCGGCCGTCGGCGATGGCGTCGAACATGTCGACCGCCTTCAAGCCGCCCTTCTCCGCCATCACCGGCGCGCGCCAGAATCGCCGCACCAGTTCGCGATGCGCGGGGTTCTCGAGCTCCATATGCGCGGCAAGCTGGTTGGCGAGCCCGCCGACCTCGCGGCCGCCCATCGCATTGGGCTGGCCGGTCAGCGAGAACGGCCCCATGCCGGGGCGCCCGATCCGCCCGGTCAGGAGATGGCAGTTGATGATGGCATTGACCTTGTCGACGCCGCTGCTCGACTGGTTGATGCCTTGCGAATACAGCGTGACGACACGCTCGGTCCGCGCGAACCAGTCGAAGAACAATCCGACCGCGCCTTCGCTGAGGCCGCAGGTCGCGGCGGTCTGCGCCACGGTCTGGCCGGCGACCTGCTTGAGCGCCTCGACGACGCCGGTGGTGCAATTGCCGACGAACTCGCGATCGACCGCCTTGCTGCCGGCAAGGAATGCGAACAGCCCGTTGAACAGCACCGCGTCGCTGCCGGAGCGCAGCGGCAGGTGCAGATCGGCACCCTCGCAGGTCGCGGTGCGGCGCGGATCGATCACCACGATCTTGCAGGCGGGATTCTTCTCCTTTGCCGCCAGCATGCGCTGGTGCAGGATCGGATGGCACCATGCGGCGTTGGAGCCGACCAGCACCAACAGGTCCGCCTGTTCGAGATCCTCATAGCAGCCCGGCACGGTGTCGCTGCCGAAGGCGCGCTTGTGCCCGGCGACGCTGGAGGCCATGCACAGCCGCGAGTTGGTGTCGATATTGGCGGTGCCGACAAAGCCCTTGGCGAGCTTGTTGATAACGTAATAGTCCTCGGTCAAGAGTTGGCCGGAGACGTAGAACGCCACCGCGTCGGGTCCGTGCTCCCTGATGACGCGACCAAAGCCGTCGGCGACGCGATCGAGCGCGTCGTCCCAGGTCGCCGGCTGGCCGTCGACCAGCGGTTCGAGCAACCGCCCTTCAAGACCGATCGTCTCGGCCAGCGCCGAGCCCTTGCTGCAAAGCCGGCCGAAATTGGCCGGATGCTGCCGGTCGCCCTCGACACTGACCGTGCCGGCCGCGTCCCTGCTCGCGATCACGCCACAACCGACGCCGCAATAAGGACACGTGGTCTTGACCGCCATGGCGCTCAGCTCAGCTCACTGCCGCGGCCTGCCGCAGCGCCAGCCACACGATGCCGTTCTCGACCTTGGCCGGATGCGAGCGGGTGCAGCCCTCGTCGGGCGCGACCGCCTCGCCGCTCGCCAGCTCGATGACGAAATTGTGCAGCGGACAGGTCACGCGCTTGTTGTGCACGATGCCCTGCGACAGCGGCCCGCCCTTGTGCGGGCAGCGGTCGTCGAGCGCGAACACCTCGTCGCTTTCGGTGCGGAACACCGCGATGTTGCCGCCGGGCGTGCGCACCACGCGCGAGCCGAGCCGCGGAATGTCGTCCAGCGCGCCGATTTCGATCCACTGGGTCATGCGAGCTCCAATTCGGCAAGCGGGGCGAATTCGTTGCGGTCGACGCCGCGGCTGGCGCGCTCCGCCCACGGATCGCTCTGCGAGAACTGCTGCGAATAGGCGAAGCGCTCGAACAGCGCCTTGCGGTTCTTGACGTCGTCGACCACACGCTTCCTGATCTGCTCGAGGCCGACGCGGTCGCACCACTTGTACATGCGCTCGAGATACCAGCCCTCCTCGCGGTAAAGCTGGGTCAGCGCCACGATCACCTCCAGCGCCTCGTCCTCGGTCTCGACCTTGGTCAGGAACTCGGTGCCCTTGATGTGCAGGCCGGCGGCGCCGGCGAAGTGGATCTCGTAGCCGGAATCGACGCAGACCACGCCGACATCCTTGCAGGTCGCCTCGGCGCAGTTGCGCGGGCAGCCGGAGACGCCGAGCTTGACCTTGGCCGGGGTCCACGAGCCCCACATGAACTTCTCGAGCTTGATGCCGAGACCGGTGGAGTCCTGGGTGCCGAAGCGGCACCATTCGGAGCCGACGCAGGTCTTCACCGTGCGCAGGCCCTTGGCGTAGGCGTGGCCCGACACCATGCCGGCGTCGTTGAGGTCGGCCCACACCGCCGGCAGGTCCTCCTTCTTGACGCCGAGCAGGTCGATGCGCTGGCCGCCGGTGACCTTGACGGTCGGGATGTTGAACTTCTCGGCGACGTCGGCGATCGCGCGCAGCTCGCTCGGCGTGGTGACGCCGCCCCACATCCGCGGCACCACCGAATAGGTGCCGTCCTTCTGGATGTTGGCGTGGACACGCTCGTTGATGAAGCGCGACTGCTGGTCGTCGCGATACTCGCCGGGCCAGGTCGCGAGCAGATAATAGTTCAGCGCCGGGCGGCAGGAGTGGCAGCCGTTCAGCGTCTTCCACTCCATGAAGCGCATCACCGCCGGGATGGTCTTGAGCTGCTGCTCGACGATGACGCGGCGGACGTCGTCGTGGCTGTGATCGGTGCATTTGCACAGCGGCTTGACCTTGGGCGCCGCCGAATAGTCGCCGCCGAGCGTGAAGGCCAGGACCTGTTCGACCAGGCCGGTGCAGGAGCCGCAGGACGACGATGCCTTGGTATGGGCGCGGACGTCGTCGAGCGTGAACAGCTTCTTCTCGCTGATCGCCTTGACGATCGCGCCCTTGCAGACGCCGTTGCAGCCGCAGATCTCAGTCTCGTCGCTCATCGCGGCGACCGAGTTCTGGCCGTTGACGCCGCCGTCGCCGAGATTGGCGGCGCCGAACACCAGCCGCTCGCGCATATGCGAGACGTCGGTGCCGTCGCGCAGATGCTGGAAGTACCAGGGACCGTCGATGGTGTCGCCGTAGAGCACGGCGCCGACGATCTTCTTGTCCTTCAGGATGATGCGCTTGTAGACGCCACGATTGGCGTCCTGCAGCACGATCTCCTCCTTGTCCGGCCCGGGCGAGAAGTCGCCGGCCGAGAACAGGTCGATGCCGGTGACCTTCAGCTTGGTCGAGGTGACCGAGCCGTCATAGGTGGCAAAGCCCTTCATCGCGAGATGGTTGGCGCAGACCTTGGCCTGCTCGAACAGCGGCGCGACGAGGCCATAGACCTGGCGGCGGTGCTGCACGCATTCGCCGACCGCATAGATGCGGCCGTCATAGGTCTGCATGGTGTCGGAGACGACGATGCCGCGCTCGCAGTGCAGCCCCGCCTTCTTGGCGAGCTCGAAATTCGGCCGGATGCCGACCGCCATCACCACGAGATCGGCGGCCAGCTCGGTGCCGTCGCCGAAGCGCACGCCGGTGACGCGGTCCTCGCCCAGGATCGCCTGAGTCTGCGCCGGCATCTTGAACACCATGCCGCGCTCTTCCAGCGACTTGCGCAGCAGGCCGCCGGCGACCGGATCGAGCTGGCGCTCCATCAGCGTGTCGAGCAGATGCACGACGGTGACGTTCATGCCGCGCTTCATCAGCCCGTTGGCGGCTTCAAGACCGAGCAGACCGCCGCCGATCACGACGGCGTTGCGATAGTCGGTCGACGCCTTGATCATTCGGTCGACGTCGTAGATGTCGCGGAAGCCGATCACGCCCGGCAGGTCCTTGCCCGGCAGCGGCAACATGATCGGATTGGAGCCGGTCGCGATCAGCAGGCGGTCGTAGGGAACGCGCGCGCCGGCCTCCGTGACCACCTCGCAGGTGCGGCGATCGATCATGGTGACCGTCTCGCCCTTGCGCAGCGTGATGTTGTTGTCCTCGTACCAGTCGACGGTGTTGAGCATGATGTCGTCGACGGTCTTCTCGCCGGCGAGCACCGGCGACAGCAGGATGCGGTTGTAGTTGCCGTAGGGTTCGGAGCCGAACACCGTGATGTCGTAGAGATCGGGCGCGCGTTCGAGTAGCGCCTCCACCGTGCGGATGCCGGCCATTCCGTTGCCGATCACCACCAGCTTTTGCTTGATCACCTTGTCGAGCATGGTCTGCCTCTCAATTCCGACGGCGCTGCCAACGACGCGCATGCGTCGTGGATCGGCACCGATAAAGGTTGGATTTGTAGGAAGCCCAGCCGCGGGCGCAGACCGTCGCCAATGACGATCGATGTTCCGTTGGTGACTGATATTCAAGACGCATGCCAATTCGGCCCGATGGAATCTGGCAGCGAAATCAAGGCATTCTCGACGTCCTCGAATCTGCCTGATGACGCGGCGCGTGCACCGCCGGCCGATTTTTTAGCCACGCCGATGATCTCTTGTGCAGCACAGCATAGTCAGCCGCCACGGCGATGACGAGCGCGACGTCGACGCGTCGGCGCGCGCCGATGTGCACACCGCTCAAAAAAACACCAGCATGCGCGTTTGCGCGGCGGCACGTGCTGCAAGCCACGGCAATCGCGGGTGCCGCATGCCGTTCAACATCTTGCGGCAACGCCTTGCGACTGCAAGGCAAAGCGCCGCGATCGCTTCGATGGCACGGGACTTGCTGAGATATCTCCCTGACCGAGTGCGTCTCAACGACGAGCGCGCTCACTTTCACCCACATTGTTTATCTGTGTCCGAGACAGTCGCACGCCTGCGGCTGCCTCCGCCGCATCAACGCGAGACGCTTGGATGAAGCTAGCCGAGTTCAAGAAGGCAGGTCACTGGCCGACACTGCTCGCTGCGTTCCTGTACTTCGACATCAGTTTCATGGCGTGGGTCGCGCTCGGACCGCTGATCGTCTACATCGCGCGCGACATGAATCTGGCCGTGAACGAGAAGTTCACTTTGGTCGCGATCCCCGTGCTCGCCGGCGCGCTGCTCCGCGTGCCGATGGGCCTGCTCGCCGACATCATCGGCGCCAAGCGCACCGGCATCATCGCCCAGCTCGTGGTCATATTAGCGACCATTGCGGTCTGGCATTTCGGGCTGACCAGCAAGCTCGCGATCGAGCTGTTCGGACTTGTCCTCGGCATCGGCGGCGCCTCGTTCGCGGTGGCGCTGCCGCAGGCGAGCCGCTGGTATCCGCCGCAATATCAGGGCGTGGTGATGGGGATCGCCGGCGCCGGCAATATGGGCGTCGTGCTCGACACGCTGCTCGCGCCCTCGATCGCCGAACATTGGGGCTGGCAGGCCGTGTTCGGCTGCCTGCTGGTTCCGATGCTGATGGTGCTGGCCTATTATATCGTCGCGGCCAAGGACGCGCCGGGCGAGCGCAAGCCGGTGTCGCTGAAGGCCTATGGCGCGCTGCTGAAGGATTCCGACAGCCGCTGGTTCATGTTCTTCTACTTCATCACCTTCGGCGGCTTCGTCGGCCTCGCCAACGCGCTGCCGCTGTATTTCACGGTGCAGTATCACGTCTCCGGCGTCGCGGCGGGCCTCCTGGTCGCGCTGATCGTCGCGTTCGGCTCCGGCTTCCGCCCGGTCGGCGGCCTGATCGCCGACCGCATCGGCGGCATCCGCTCGCTGTCGATCCTGTTCGGCATCGTGGTCGCCGCCTATCTCGTCATCGCCTTCATGCCGGAGGGCCCGGCCGCGCCCGGGCAGGCCGGCTGGTCGCTGACCGAGATGCCGCGCATCGCCTGGATCTCGGTGCTGCTGTTCTCGATCGGCGTGCTGGCACTCGGCATGGGCAACGGCGCCGTGTTCCAACTGATCCCGCTGCGCTTCCGGCACGAGATCGGCTTGATGACCGGCCTCGTCGGTTGCGCCGGCGGCATCGGCGGCTTCTTCCTCGCCCAGACGCTCGGCACCGCAAAAGGCATGACCGGCGGCTTCGGCGCCGGCTTCCTGTTCTTCGGCGCGCTGGCGTTGCTTGGCTTCATCGGACTTGCCATGGTCAAGGTCCGCTGGCGCACCACCTGGGGCGCAGTGTCGGGAGCGCGCGTCTGACCGCCCGCCCCGCGCAATGACGGGGCTCGAACGTGGCGAACGGCGCGCAAAGCGGCATGCAACGAGACTTGCAGCGCGACCTCGGCGTCCGCGTCGGCTTCGCCAGCGAGACCGGCAGGCGCGACGCCAATGAGGACTATGTCGCGGCCTGCCTCGGCCGGCCCGGCATGGTTCACCGCGACGTCGTGGCCGCGGTCGCCGACGGCGTCGGCGGCCACAAGGGCGGACGCGAGGCCGCGGAGATCGCCGTCCGCAGCTTCATCGACGCCTATTATTCCCTGCCCGAGACCCTCGGCGTGCGCCGCCGCGCCGCGCGGGCGCTGGAAGCCGCCAATAGCTGGATCTACGGCCAGGGCCGGGTCGACGCCGCGCGCAGCGGCATGGCCTGCGCCTTCTCCTCCGTCATCCTGTCGCGGCGGCAGTGCCACGTCATCCATATCGGCGACACCCGCGCCTATCGCCTGAGCGACGGCCGGCTGGAGCGGCTGACGCAGGACCACATCGCCGGCCGCGGCGACCTCGCCCATCTGCTGAGCCGCGCCATCGGCTTCGAGGAGTTCGCCCGCTTCGATTACGCCAGCGTCGGATTGCGGCAGCACGATCGTCTCCTGATCTGCAGCGACGGCGTGCACGGCGCGCTCGGCGATTCCCGGCTGAAGCAACTGTTGGAGGAACGCACGCCGCCGGATGACGCCGCGCGCAGCATCGTCGAGACGGCGCTTGCAGCCGGCAGCAGCGACAACAGCACCGCGCTGGTGCTCGACGTGGTCGACCTGCCGCCGGCGGATCGCGACGAGCTCACCTACGCGATCGCGACGCTGCCGATCCTCGATTTGCCGGAGGCCGGCGACACCGTCGATGATTTCAGCCTCGGCGACGTCTTGTCCGACGGGCGCTACAGCCGCCTGTTCAAGGCCGTCGACAAGCGGGCCGGTCGCGAGGTGGTGCTGAAATTTCCGCATCCAAGGGTCGCAAGCGAAGGCTCCTATCGGCTCGCCTTCGTCCGCGAGGCGTGGGTCGCCGCGCGGGTGCGCAGCCTGTGGATCGGCGAGATCATCGAGGTGCCCGCGGAGCGGCAGACGCGGCTTTATTCGGCGATGCCGCTCTACGAGGGCGAGACGCTGGAGCAGCGGCTCGGCCGCGCGCCGCGGCTGTCGCTCACCGAAGGCATCGCCATTGCGACCAAGCTGGTGCGCGCGGTGACGGCGCTGCACCGCGCCGGCATCATCCATCGCGACATCAAGCCCGACAATGTGATCCTGCTGAAGGACGGCGGCCTGCGCCTCGTCGACCTCGGCGTCGCGCGGGTGCCGCTGCTGGAGGATTTTCCCGCCGAGGACATTCCGGGGACCGCGAGCTACATGGCGCCCGAACTGTTCGGCGGTAAGGCCGGCGACGAGGCCTCCGACTTGTTCGCGCTCGGCGTCACCGTCTACCGCATGTTCACCCAAAACTATCCGTTCGGCGAGATCGAGCCGTTCTCACGGCCGCGCTTCGGCAAGCCGGCGCCGCTGTCGCGCTACCGGCCGGACCTGCCGGCCTGGCTCGATGCCGTGATCGGCAAGGCGCTCAGCGTCGACCCGGCGCAGCGCTTTGGCGATGCCATCGAGTTCGCGCACGAATTGGAGAACGGCGCAACCTGGGCCGGCCCCGCCGTCACGGCCCGCAAATCGCTGCACGACCGCGATCCCGTGACGTTCTGGAAGGTGCTGTGCGCCCTCCTGGCGCTGATCATCGTGGTGCTGCTGGCGCGGCACTAAAGGCGATTGGGTGAGCGCCGCGCGCGGGTCACCGCATTCCCGGCACGCTCGCGATCAGGCACCTGCGCGGCAAGATGTTTCTCGCCTCGTCCCTGTCGGACGTCGCGACGCCCGGCTTCAATCTCGTGGTCTGACCTAGCTGCAGTTCGCGCGTGATCCGCTGACCGGCTTCATGTCGGTTTCCGTCAACACGCAGGCGGTGCTGAGATCGCCGTCAGGCGCCGGCACCTGGGAGGGCAGGACGAAAGTCCCCGATGCGCCGGCGGGAAGCCGGAGCTTCCTGGCAATCTTGTATTTGTCCGGCGAGATGTACGGCCTGACGTCGCCGCCGTTGATCCGGACACCGCGGGTCGTGCTGGTGACCAGCAGCGCGCCGGTGTCGACCAGTTCCGCAAGACCGGCACGCGCCGGCAAGATGGAATAGTGCTTCACCGGATGAGCCGAGACCACCTGCTCAATGTCGATCTGCGCGATCCCTGCCGGGAAGTCCTCGCGCACCTCACGCCACAGCAAATCGCCAAGCCCTTCCCTCGGCAATGGAATGGCATTGCGGACCGGGCGGTCCTCAAAATGCCGCGCGGCCGGAACACGGAAGGTTCCTGCGCTATACTCGCCGCCGATCTCGTCCGCCGCACGCCCCAGCAGCAGCGTTGCGATTTCCTGCGCACTGCCGTCCTTCATGGTCGCATCCATCGGCGGCACCAGACATCCGGTGTGCGCCGTGAAGCGTATTTTCTCGCGCGGCACGCCCATCACGCCGACCAGCGGCTTGCCAATACGCGGACGCCCGGCGCTGGACTCGACAACGCGCACCGGGCCCTCCTTTTCGGCGGTCCGTTCGCCATGGGCGACGACACCTGCGATGCGCTCGGTCGCACCAACAATGTCCCAGATCATCGCGCCGCCGCTCGCCAGCGCCAGATAGAGCGGCGCGGGTCCCGGCGCGATCTCGACCGTGGTCACATAGGTCATGCGGTCCTCGCTGCCGATCCAGGCGTTCGACAACGCCCTGCCCTCCGTCGCGCCGAGCAGGATAATGCGCGCATCGCGCGGCGGAGCCGGCACGTCGCAGCCCGCCACGCTTGCTGCGAGCCGCTGCTTCTTGACCTCCGCCTCGCGCGCACGCTGCACCGCCAAGCGGGCCTCATTGGCGCGCTTGCCGAATTCGGCTGCCTCGAGCGCCGAAATGCGGCCGTCGCGATCCTGGTCGACCGCATCGAATTGCTCGCGGATCGCCGTCTCATATTCCGCGAGCGAGACCGCGCCGTCCCCGTTGGCATCGAGCGTCATCGGGATGTACTGATTCCCGTTCTGCCGCCAGCCCGTGCTCGCCTGGTCCGCCTGCCGCTGCCCCTCCTGCTGAATCTCGGCGGCGCTGATGACGCCGTCGTGGTCGGCGTCCGGCTTGAGTGCGTCGCTGACCAGCCTGTCGAGCTGGAGGCGCGTCTGTTGCGGCGTCGGTTCGAGCTGCACGCCATTGGCATGGATCATCTGCCGCGCCCGCGGCTGCATCACGGCGGTGATCTCTTGCTTCGTCACGGCGCCGTCGCCGTCGAGGTCATAGACCAGGATCTGCATGATGGCCTGCGACCGCCGCTGCGCTGCGATTATCTTGCGCAAATCGTCGACGCCTTGCGCGGTGACGCCGCGCTCGTCCGGATTGCTCTGATAGAACGCCGCCAACGTCTGCGACCTGACCTGCTTCCAGGTCACGTCGGCGCGCATGAGGCCGCCCATCCGGTTGACGACCCATTCAGTGCTGGCGCTCGCCGGCCCAGCCAGCACACCGAGACACATCGCCGAAGCGCCGAGAACGCGAACCACCCGCAATCGCATTGCAAACTCCACTATTCCAGGTTGAGCGGTGTCGCGTACATATATTAAATTTGCCGTCCCGCGTTGCTTCAAATTGTTTGGTTCGCCGCGCGCCGGTGTCCGGCCACCAACATGCTCAATCCGGCGGATTGAACGTGCGCGCAAAGAACACCGGGGCTTTGGCCTTCTTCAGCCGGTAGAGCTGTGCCGGGCGGTTCGGTCCCTTGCGCATTTTGGCGATCGGCTCGATCAGGTCGGCGGCGAGCATGCGGGTGCGGAAGGCGCTCTTCTCCAGCGGACGGTCGAGCACGATCTCGTAGCTGCGCTGCAATTCCGGCAGGGTGAACTCCGGCGCCATCAGATAGGCCGGCAGCGAGGTGTACTCGACCTTGGCGCGCAGGCGCTGGATCGCGGCCTGCAGGATCTCGGCATGATCGAAGGCGAGCTTTGGCTTCACCTTCTCGCCGTCAATCGCGAACCATTGCGCATCCGCCGCCCGTGTGCCGCCGGCCGCGTGCTCGCCCAGCAGCGCGAAATAGACATGGGTGGCACACCAGCCGCGCGGATCCCGCGTGGCGCTGCCCCAGCTGCCGAGCTGCTCCAGATAGGGACTGACCACGCCGGTCTTGTCCTTCAGCTTGCGCACCGCGCAGGCCTCCAGATCGCGGTCGCCGGCGATGTCGATGAAGCCGCCGGGCAAGGCCCAAGATCCTGGAAACGGCTCGCTTTCCGCCTTCGGGCGTTGAACCAGCAGCACCTGGAGCGCGTCTGACAGGATGGCGAAAATGACGACGTCGACCGTCGTCAGCGGCCGCGGGAAGTCGAGCTCCGGTCGGTCAGACATATTTTCCGCTCTCCTCTCCGCTGGCGTGAACCTTTTCCCGGCTCGGCTTGACAATAACATACTTAGTTGTACAGTCCAACTAACTTAGTTGCTTAGACACACTTATTCAGGAGAACGCGCCATGTTCGGCCTCCGCTTCATCAAGGCTCAGCCGACCACCTATCTGATGAAATTCCGCGGCGGCGCGGTGACCCAGCAGGGCGCCGGCCTGTCCGGCTTCTATTACGCGCCGGTCACCTCGCTGGTCGCAGTCCCGATCGGCAGCCGCGACGCCGCCTTCATCTTCCAGCAGATCGCCCGCGACTTTCAGGCGCTGACCATTCAGGGCCACGTCACCTACCGGATCAGCGAGCCGCAGAAGGCCGCCGCGATGCTGAACTTCACCCTGAAGCGGGACGGCAAGACCTACGAATCCGACGACCCGGAAAAGCTGCCGCAGCGGATCCTCGCCACCGTCGAGGTGCTGGCGCAGCAGGCGGTGAAGGAGCTGACCTTGAAGGACGCGCTGCAGGCTTCCGACCGCATCGCAAGCATGATCGAGAGCGGCCTGCGCGGCCGCGCCGATATCGCCGCGCTCGGCCTCGAAATCCTCGGGGTCTCGATCCGCGGCGTCAAGCCGACTCCCGACACCGCCAAGGCGCTGGAGGCGGAAGCGCGCGAGGCGATCCTCAAGAGCGCCGACGAGGCGATCTTCGCCCGCCGCAACTTTGCGGTGGAGCAGGAACGCGCCATCCGCGAGAGCGAGCTCGACACCGAGATCGCGGTCGAGCAGAAGAAGCGCTCGATCCGCGAGACCCAGATGGATGCCGAGGCCAGCGTCGCGGCCAAGCAGGCCGAGCTGCGCGAGGCCGGCATGGTCGCCGACATCACGCTGGAGAGCAAGCGCAAGGACTTTGTCGGCCTCAACGCGGAAAACACCCGCACGCTGGCCGACGCCGAGGCCTATCGGGTCGGCGCGCTGATGAAGATTTTTGAGGGCGTCGACACCCGCGTGATCCAGGCGCTGGCGTCCGCCGGCATGCAGCCGGGCCAGTTGATCGCGCAGGCCTTCAGCGGCATCGCCGAGAAGGCCGAGAAGATCGGCCAGCTCAACGTCTCGCCCGACCTGCTCAACACGCTGCTGGACAAGCCCGCTGCCGCGGAGGCCGCCCGTGCCCGCCGACAATGACCGCAAGATCGTGCTCGTCACCCGCAAGACGCGGCTCGAGGAGCTGATTGCAAGATATCTGACGGCGGCGCAGGCGCGGTTCTATGTCGAGCATCTCGGCGCCGACTTCTCCGACTACCAGCGCGAGCACGATGTCTATCAGGCCGAACGCCGTGTCACCGTGCAGGCGCTGGAGCAATGGGGCCGCTACCAGATCATCGACCGGAGCTTTCTGCCGAACTTCATCTTCGGCCCGTCCGACATCGTGGTGGCGCTCGGCCAGGATGGCGTGGTCGCCAACACCATGAAATATCTCGACGGCCATCCGCTGATCGGGCTCAACCCGGACGCCAAGCGTTACGACGGCATCCTGCTGCCCTTCGTGCCGCGCGACCTCCCTGCCCTGTTGGGCGAGGTCGCGGCGGACAGACGCGGCCACAAGGCGGTGACGATGGCGAAGGCCGAGCTCGCCAACGGCCAGGTGCTCTACGCCGTCAACGAGATGTTCATCGGCGCGCGCACGCATGTATCTGCCGTGTACGAGATCGCGCTCGCGGGTGAACGCGAGCGGCAGTCCTCCAGCGGCCTGATCGTGGCGACCGGGCTCGGCTCGACCGCCTGGTTCAAGAGCATCGTCACCGGCTCGCTGGCGATCGCCGGCCGCTTCGGTGGCGGCGACGGCGCCCCGCCCTATCTGCCGCAGGCGTGGGACACCGACGCGCTGCGCTTTGCGGTGCGCGAGCCGTTCCCGAGCCGGACCTCGCAGGTCAATCTGGTCTGCGGCAGCCTCGCCCGCACTGAGCGCCTCAGCGTGCGCTCGCTGATGCCCGAGAACGGCGTCATCTTCTCTGACGGCATCGAGGCCGACCGGCTGGATTTCAATTCGGGGACCGAGGCGCAGATCACGGTCGCCGAGCGCGAGGGACGGCTGGTGGTGTAGCGGGGTTCAACGCGGGATCGGATGCAGCCTGGCCAGCTGGTCGAGCGGCAGCTCGGCTTCAACATCGTTCAGGGCAAAGCGGACAATCACGTCCTGCCGCCCGAGCTGACCCCACAGCCCCTCCGCCGACCATTTTTGCGGCTCGGGCCCGCGCGGGCCATCGATCCAAACGAAATACCACTGGGTCATGAGAAGGGTCCGGCGATCAGCATGGATCAAAATTGGCGCTTCGGCGCGGTCCCTGCAACGGCTGATGGCGGCTATATCTTCGATTCCGCGCTCGATTTCACATTCGATTCCTGGCTGCTTTGCCCAAGGCGCGGCTCGGTTCCGGCCAGCAGCCGCTGAATGTTGGCGCGGTGGCGCACGATCACGTAAAGGCTGCCTGAAATCACCAGCAGCCGATACGGCAGCGGCTGCTCGAAGCCGCAGATCAGCACGACGGCCGTCAACGCCGCCAGCATCGAGCTCAGCGAAACAATCCGGAGCATCGCCAGCGTCACGCCAAAGACGGCCGCAGCGCCAAGCGCCGCCGGCCAGGACAACGCCAGCAACACGCCGAGCCCGGTCGCGGCGGATTTGCCGCCGGTGAAATTCAGCCAGATCGAGCGGCCATGCCCGAGCAGCACGGCGAGCCCGGCGAGGCCAACGAACCAGGGCACCCAGCTTTGCAGATCGAGCGCCGTCGGTGGCGCGACGGACGGCAATGTCCCGAGCCAGGGATAATACCAGCCGGCAAACATGATCGCGGCCGCGCCTTTCAGCACATCGACCACGAGAACCAGCAGCGCCGGCCATTTGCCCAGGGTCCGCAGCACATTGGTCGCGCCGGTGGATTTGGAGCCATGCTGGCGGATATCGATGCCCTTGAGCAGTTTTCCGGCCAGATAGCCAGTCGGCATCGATCCGAAGAGATAGGCGACCGCCAATCCCGCCACACTCGCTGTCCAGAAAATCACCGGATTCACTGTGAGGCTCGCATGTCAGTACGGCGTGCCGTCCTTGTGCAGGAAGCGGCCGTCGGAGCTCGGGCTCATCATGTCGATGTCGGAGCAGGTGATGACGTCGTCGGGCGAGCGCGAGCCGACCTCCAGATAAATCGCGGTTGCCTGCGAGCGGTTGATCATGTGGTGGCCGTTGCCCGAGTTCTTGGCGAACGCCGCGCAATCGCCGGCGCGCAGCACCGTCTCGCCGCCATCCTCGACCAGCACGACTTCACCTGCCAGCACATAGACAAACTCGTCCTCGTGCGAATGCCAGTGGCGCTGGCTCGACCAGTTGCCCGGCGGCAGCCGCATCAGATTGACGCCGAAGTCGGTGAGCCCGCCGGCGTCGCCGAGCCGCTGCCGCACCCGCTCGGCGCATGCCGCGGCGAACTCCGCGGGATAGCCGCTCCCCTTGCGCTCCGGCACGTTTGCAACATCGATCCTGGGCATGGCACTTTCTCTCGATGAGGACGACACGGCCTCACATCTAGCACGATAGCGCCCGCAAATGTGTCGGGCTCAGGTCTCAGATTCCGGCCAGATCCTTCTGCATCAGGATCTCGTCGTAGTAGCGCCCGTCGACCTTCAGGGCGTGCCGTTCCAGCCCGTACTCCACGAAGCCGACGCTCTGGTAGAGCCGCAGGGCCGGCGCGTTGCCTTTCGTCACGCCCAATTGAACCAGCTCGACGGATTGCGCCGCAAGCTCGAGCGCGGCGTCCACCAGCCGGCGGCCGATCCGCGCACGCCGTGCCACAGGTCGGACATACATGCCGACCAGCGTGCCCTTGTGCTGCCGCTTCGGCCCCTCGCCGATCACGAGGCCGACGATCCCGGCGAGCTCGCCGCCGTTGAATGCACCGAGCACGCTGGCGCGCTCGAGCCGCTCCGCAAACCAGGCGACGGGATGGACGCTTTCGGTCTCGAACGCGCTGGCGTACGCCTCCGGGCTCGCGCGGAGCGCTTCGAGCCTGATATCGCGATACAGCGCGCCGTCGGCCGCCGTCAGACGCCTGATATCGATGGAAGATGCAGTCATGCTGATCAATCCGGCTTCTGAAAGACCCGCAGCGTCACGATCTGGAACGGACGCAGCGGCAAGCGGCAGCTCCGGCCGTCAGTCTGCAATGCCTCGAGGCGATCCTCCAACGTGTTGCTCATCCACACTGACGCGACGTCGACGCCGAAGTCGAGAGTCACAGCAGCTCGAACGCCCGTGCTCTCATAAAGCCGCACCACAAGACCTTCGCCATCCTCGGCAGGCTTGATGGTGTCGACGATGACGTTGCGCGGGGAAACGCGCAGCAAGGACTGCTGCAATGGCGCGCGCGGCCGCCCCTTGACCCACAGCACCGGACGCGCAAAGCGCAAGGCATGCCCGACGGTGTCGGCGGCGCGCCAATCGCCGGCGTGCGGATAGATCGCATATCGCATCGTGTGCCGGCCGATATCGGCCTGCAGATCCGGCATCGTGGCGCCGCGCAGCAGCGTCAGCGCGAGCTGGTTGCCGAACGTCGAATAGCCGTGCCTGTTTTCGCTGAGCAGCGACACGCCGAAATCCGGCTCCGAAAGATCCGACCAGCGCTGGCCCGGGACCTCGTATTTGGCGGCATCCGCATCCGTGTTGGCGTGGGTCGGCCGCTCGATCGCGCCGAACATGGTCTCGTAGGTCGCATTCGCCGCGCGGCAGGCGAGCGGAAACATCACCTTCAGCAGCGTCTTGCGCTCGTGCCAGTCGACCGTGGTTTCGAATGCGAGGTGCTGCGCGCCGGCATCGAGGCGGATCACCTGGGACAACTTGCTGTCGCGTCCGAGCTTGCGCTCGAAACGAACCTCGCCGCGCAGCCCGCCGTCCGAGACGACCTCGCAGCTGACCTCGCCGGTCACGTCCCGCGCGGTCTCCAGCGCGAACGGATCGATGTCCCACGCCTCGAAATCGAGCGGGCGGTCGTCCAGCAGCAGGAAGCGCGCGCCCGGCGCCGCCAGCGTTTCGCGGCCGGTCGCCAGATGGATCAGCGATTGCACCAGGCCGCTGCGGTCGATGCGCGCCTCGAGATGCGCGTTCGACAGCACAAAACCGTCGAGGCCGGACGACACGACGACGCGGGCGTCCGTCGCCGCCACCTCTCCTGCCGCGAACGGCGGGGCGGCGATGGTGTGAAGGCCGCCATCCGGATCGGTCGCGACCTCGGCGCGGCCGACGCCCAGCATGTTGACCGGTGTCCAGCCCGCCCCGTCGGCATCGCAGAGCGTGGCCAGCAAGGCCTGCGCTCGGCGTTTCGCTTCGTCCTCCACCGCGGCGAGGTCGACCTCCGCCCGCTCATAGACGGCGCGAATGCTGCTGCCCGGGATGATGTCGTGAAACTGGTTGACCAGCAGCGTGCGCCACAGGCCTTCGATGTCCTCCGCCGAGGGCGCCGGCTGCCCCCACGCGCCGGCGAGCGCGGCGAGAAATTCCAGCGCCTGCAGGCCGGCCTCGCAGGCGCGGTTGAGGCGCTTGACCTCCGACTGCGTGGTGTAGGTGCCGCGGTGATATTCGAGATAGAGCTCGCCCTCGATGGTCGCAAAATTCCCGGCCGACACGGCGAGGCGGTCGAAGAACTCATCGACGTTGCGGATCCCGATCCTCGGAATGCCCTGCAAATCCCTGGTCCGCCGCAGCGTCTCAATCATGGTCTCGTCGGCGCCGCCGCCGCCGTCGCCATAGCCGAACAGATAGATCGCCTCACTCAAGCGGTCGGCGTCCTTGTAATTGGCCGCGTGATAGCGCAGCTCGGCGACCTGCGCCGATCCGTTGTAGGTGTCGGCCGGCGGGAAATGCGTCAGCACCGTGCTGCCGTCGATGCCGCGCCAATGAAAGCTGTGATGCGGTGGCGTGGTGAACTTGTTCCACGACAGCTTTTGGGTCAGAAAGCGCGACATCCCTGCTGAGCGCATCAGCTGCGGCAGCTGGCCGTCATAGCCGAACACGTCGGGATTCCAGAACACCGTCGACCGCTTGCCAAAAGTCCGCTCGAAATAGCGCTGGCCATAGAGGAACTGGCGGCAGATCGACTCGCCCCACGGCAGATTGCAGTCCGGCTCGATCCAGCTGCCGCCGATCGGTATCCACTGCCCGGCCGCGACCTTGGCGCGGATCCGCGCGAACAGGTCGGGGTCATGCTGTTCGATCACGGCGTACTGGTACGCCTGCGAGCAGGCGAACTTGAATTCGGGATAGCGGTCCATCAGCGCGACCGCCGTGGAAAAGCTGCGCTGCGCCTTGCGCCTGGTTTCGTCGAGCGGCCACAGCCACGCCGTATCGAGATGGGCGTGGCCGATCGCCGACATCTCGTGGGCGACGCTGCCATTGCGTGCCGCGAGCAGGCCTTCAAGGATCGCGCGCGCCTCAGGCCAGGTCGCGCGATCCTCGGGATCGGCGATGTTGCAGACGCGGTTGAGGTCGTGCAGCAGCCGCCCGGCCCAGGTCCGGTCCAGCGCCGGCTGCACCAATTCGCCGACGCCGCCATGCGACCTGGTCTTGCCGGCGGGATTGCGGTCGGCCTCGAGCTGACGCAGCACGTCGTAGTCGAAATAGAGCGCGAAGGCCTCGGGATCGAAGCGGCGCAGCTCGCAGGCGACCAGCGCGTAGCCCTGCGGGTCGGTGCCGTACTCGCCGAACAGGCCGTTGCAGGCGATCTCGACATGAAAGGTGAGCCGCTCGCCGCCGCGCGCCGGCTGCAGCAGCGGCGCGGTGTGGCGGCCGGGATTGAGGCCCTGGGTCGAGCGGCCGTCGAGCCAGAGCAACGCCTCGGAGCGGCTGTCCCAATAGAGGTCGACCCGCGCGCCGGCCCAGCCCTCGGGCACCTCGACCACGACGCGCGCCCAATACGTCGCCCACAGCGGCCCCAGCCGCCCGCCGAGCGGGACCTGCCGATAGTCGAGCTTGAGCGCGTCGGCGAGCGCGATCCGCTCCGTCGGCCCGGCCAGTTCGAGCGAAACGATCGGCACGCGATCGGAATGAATCCGCTCCTGCAGCCGCTGCGCAAAACGCTCCAGCCGGCCGCGCGTGTACTTGTCATAGCGGCCGCGGAGCCGGGCCATCACCGGATCGCCGCCAGTCTGATCCGTCTCATCGATCATGTTCCACCTGCATCAGTCTCAGAGCGCGGGATCGAACACAGCCGGCTCGATCACATTGCCAATTGCAGCAGTGCACAGGCCGCCCCGCCGGGAGCAACCGCGATTCCGGAACAGAGGATATGAGATTGGAGCGGGTGAAGGGAATCGAACCCTCGTATTCAGCTTGGAAGTCTTCGAATTTCCTCTGTGATTTCAATGCATTCTGACAATTCACACCGTTTTTGCTCGTTGAGATCATTAGGGAATTTCGTCTTGTCAGAACGGACTTAGGAGCCGACATTGGCGACCAAGCACGCAAATACCGCCCTCGTTGCCAATAGTCGCTTCGATGTGTTTTTGGTTTTCGCGATCGCCCTTGAGAGACTGATGGCCCAAACGTGGTGAGCCTGCGTCCCGGCGATGTCCCCATTCTACAACGCCTGAGGTAATGGATACTGATACTTAGCGCATTGAAATTGCTTCGCTTATTTTCCGCCGACTCAATCGATACCAACAAAAATACCAACACTGCGAAGTCCGACTGCCGACAATAAATACTCTCTTTGGAAAGAATTTCTCGGCGAATGGATCGACCAGCAGGGCCGGTGACAGGTTTACAATCCGGCCAATATCGGCGGTCTGCTAATTTCTATCGACCAACGGCGGCCTCGAAACATACGGGCCTTATGCCACGAGCGAGAGATCCATATGATAGCTAAGTTTGTCTCGCTGCAAACTCGTGATCCACTCCCGAAGGTCCTTGGCTGCTCCAGAAATCGCGTCGCATTGACCTCTCTTCGCGGCCACGAACGTACTGTCGATCGAGGTCGAAATCGTCGAAGCTGGCGCGCCGAATTCCAACCGAAAACGATCTACGTTGCGTGACAGCAGTGATTCCCATGAGCTCTTTGCTGATTCGTAACCGTTTGGCAGACCACCGAGTTGCTGTTCTTCACGGCGACGACACCGAAGCCGTCGATCGCCTTGTTCAACACGTCATTCTCAAACTGCAAGCTTCTGATGCTGTCGCCGTTTCGAGCGACTTGAAGCTCTCGTTCGCTAATACCGGTCAGTAAAGTAAAGTCGCCGCTCCTAGCTGCAGCGAGGATCGACGCAGCTATGGCGCATCACCCGCGCCCCCCGATGACAAGCCCTTGGACCGCGCTGTAGCTGCTATCAAGGAATTGTTCGAGCAGATGAGGTCGCTGTCATGAACTGCATTCTCTGCCATCGGCTAGGTCTGTAAAAACCATCCGGACCAGCCATGGGACGGACCACACGGCTTTCACCTGGCGCTAGGATCACGCGATTCCTCGCTCGTACGCATCCAGTTCGGCAATCGTCTCCTCATCAGCGTCAGCGACGGCCTGGAGGTAGGAGCGTTCCTTCATGATCTCAAGGCCGGTGATGATGACATTGATATCGTCGCCAGATGCGCCACCGTCTGCGAAGGCGTTAGCAGCAGCGTTCTGCTCCTCCGTCAGTTCATTGCGCCAATACCGGCAGGTGAGAATCTCTGCGGCTGCATCTCCATAGAGATTCGGATAGTTGCTCACACCGGCACAGGGTTGAGCGCGATGGAACGTTTCACGTTCAAAATCGATCACGTAATAGCGGTTGCGAATCCGGATTGGCGCTTCAGTCATCTATGACGCCTCGATCGCCACTGCGCCTTGGCATACATCCACAGGCTCACACATTGCTTTCATCAGCGCCTTCGTCGCGTCGAGCTGGAGCACCGTAGAACAGCGGTACATTTTTGCCGACTTGCCCCGAGAGGCGACCGGACTCAAAATACGGCCATGATTCGTGGCCGTATTTGGGGACGACGACTATGCGGACACATGCGGTGGAAAGGGCGAGCGGTTCCGACCTTCAATCTCTTCAGGCGGAACTTGCAACTATCAACTCTCAAATCGAGAGAGCGCGCACGGAATCTCGAGCGATCCAGGATCTGAGGGAAAGTGCGATCAGCATTTGTCGGCAGATAGACGAAATTCGGTCTACCATTGCTGCTGCGCGGCTGGATTAATCTGCGATCCACCGGATACACGCAGAAGGCGCTGGGCGCACGCCAGGAGCGGTCATTTCTTGAGCCGTCTGATGACAGTGCCCGGCACCGTCGAGCCGGTCATCGGCCATCTCAAATCCGAGCATCGCAACGGCTGCAACCAGCTCTGGCATCGCCAGGGCGATGCCATCAATGCGGTCCGCGCGGCCGCCGAACTGAAGTCCGGGTTCTTCACGGTCGACAAACAAGGTCCGCATGACAGCTGGACAGTTTTCTGCGTGCTAGTCTAGTGGTGGAGCATGAAGTTGTGAAACTCCGCGAGATGCGCATCTACCGGCGCGGCAACGTGAAACAGTTCGGGATGATCGGTCGCCAGCAAAGCCGACCCGATGCTGTCGAGCTGCGGCATCGCCGGATGATCAGCTCGAAGGCTGAAATCGGCCGCGCCTGCCGATGAACCGGCGCGGCCAAAAACAAAGCTTTCCCCCGCCAGCCATGCGGCCGGTGCAGGCTGTGCAGTCGGCATCCGTTGTGGCGCCTGAACTGAGCCAAAATCAAATTCATCCTTGGACGGATCGATCACCAGCGTGCCGCCGCTGCTGTCCCTCGCAAGAATGAACGTCGTCCGCGTGTAGTCGCCGACCAGCGAAAGGTGCGCGGCGTGGCTTTGGGCATCGGCCACGGTCCGCACACCAACGGATGTATCTTTTAAATAGGATGCGGATGTTTCGGCCCCGAAAGCAATGTCCTTCAAGTCGATCTGGTTCGAATGGGATGCCGGATCGATCAGCTTTCTACTGACCTGGGACGCATGATCGAGAACCAGCGTGCCGGTCGCGGCATTGAAGGTGATCGATCTCGACGACATCGCCTCCGCGGCAACTGATGACCAGGTACCGAATTGCCCAGCGACGACGCCGGCACCGGCGTATTTCAACGTTGCTCCCAGGCTGTCGCCGATCGTATCAAGCAAGTAGTGGATGCCGAGCCTGTCCAGACTGGTTCTACCGGACGCTTCGATCGTCGGCGTCGAGCTGACAGGGGGAACACCGATCACGCCATCACCGTTCAGGTCCTGGTGGAAGATCGGCTCGATCGCTTCAAGTGAGGGACGGATTCTCGCCAGATTGTTCAGGTTGCCATCGTCGTCGGTGGTCCATACCGCATACTGGCCGCTCCCGGAATCCTTCCAGGCGACATCATAGCCGCTCGCGGTCGCCTCCGCGGCAACCGGCGACCAGATGCCGAACTCCCCTGCCACGACCGGCGCGCCGGCGTATTTCAGCACGACCGCGGCGTCGGCAACCGACATGTAATAGTCGTTTCCGACCCTGGTGAACGACGTCGTGCCTACCGCCTCGATCGTCGTACCGACCACCTCCGCCAGGTCATTGGAGGACAGGCTTTGATTGCCGACCTCGTCGGTCGCGGTTGCGGAAAGCTTGTGCATGCCGGTGGCGAGCCCAGCGGTGCTGACGCTCCACGTACCGTTGGATACCGCGACAGTCGTGCCCAGCAAGTTTGTCCCGTCATACAAATTGACGGTGCTTCCGGCTTCCGCCGAGCCG
The DNA here is from genome assembly GCF_015291565.1 of Bradyrhizobium sp. CCBAU 51753. NCBI lineage: Bacteria > Pseudomonadati > Pseudomonadota > Alphaproteobacteria > Hyphomicrobiales > Nitrobacteraceae > Bradyrhizobium > Bradyrhizobium sp. CCBAU 51753. The sequence continues at coordinate 5,616,781 of NZ_CP030037.1, forward strand.
GAGACGGTGACGCTGCCAGAGGTAAGCGTGGCCGAGATCAGATTGGGGGCCGCGGGTGGTTGCGTATCGACAGTCACGTTCAACGGCGCAGAAGCAGCGCTAAGGTTGCCGATGGCATCCGCGGCCTCGGCAGTGAAGAGATGACTACCGTCGGCCAGCGTTGCCGTCGCGAACGACCAGGCTCCGGCTGCGTCGGCTATCGTGGTCCCGACGAGGGTCCCCTGATCAAAGACTTCGACGGTGACACCGGCCTGGGCGTTTCCGGTCAGGGTCAGGTGATTTACGGCGGTGAGGCCCGAGCCGGTCACGCTGCTATCGGCCGAGAACGACGCCGTCGGGGCCGCGAGCCCTGTCATCGTCATCGGCGTGTTCCCGTCGGTGACGAATTCGACGTCCGAGGCTGTCAGCTGGGTGACGCCGACGAGGCGCAGCGTGTCCGTTCCTCGCGCATAGTGAACCGTCCAGACATAACCGACGTTGGTCAGGTAGGCCGAAGCATCGTAACCTTTCAGCGAGAGTTTGTCGTGCTCGGAGCTGGTGCTGGTCAGCGGATGGAAATCAGCGATCGTGACATAACCGCTGCCCAGGGTGTAGACGAAGGTGTCGTTCCCCGCACCTCCGAAAAGCCAGTCGTCGCCGCTCAAGCCTGCGATGCGGTTGGCGAGCTGATTGCCGATGCCCGCGAGCCCGCCCGTCATCATGGTTAGGTTTTCGACGTTGTCCGGCAAGGTATAGCAGGTCCAGGCTTCAACACTGTCGATGCCGCCGCCGGGATTTTCGACGATCTTCTGGTTCGGATTGTTGACGACATAGGTGTCGTCCCCGTTCCATCCGATCATCGTGTCGTCGACGTTGAATGCCGTGATATCGTCGTTGGCCGAAGTGCCATAGATCGTGTGGCTGGCGGCGCTTCCGTTGATCCAGGATGTGATCAGGCCGCCAACGGGGAGCGAACCGGGAAGCTGGAAATCGTCGCTGACGAAGGACGAGATGGTGGTGTTGCGGAAGACAAGCGTGTCCTGGCTCGTCAACGCCAAATAGACGTCGTTCCCGACCTGGGTCATCGCCGACTGAATGTCACTGAACGAGGTGAAGGCAAAGCCGTTGAGCGGAACGACGTCGTGCCCCGCCCCTCCCGGCGTGAAATCGGTGATGATGTCCGAGCCGTCGCCGGCGTTGACGACGAAGGTATCCGCGCCGCCGCCGCCGGTCAGAACGTCATTGCCGAGCCAGCCGGTGATGACGTTCGCGGCATCATTGCCGATGATAATGTTGGATCCCCAATTACCGGTGGCGTTGATAGCGTCTGAGCCGGCGAGCGTCAGGTTCTCGACATAGCTGGGCAGGCTGTAGGTGACGGACGACTCTATGGTATCGACGCCACCGCCGGCGGCCTCGACAACCTTTGCGTTCGGATCGGAGACGATATAGGTGTCGTCGCCGGCACCGCCGCTCATGGTGTCGGCGCCGCCCGCTCCGTCGATCAAATCGTTGCCCGATGTGCCGGTCAGGGTGTCGGCGCCCGCGGTCCCGGTGATCGTGTTGGTCGGCGCCCCGCTGGCGAGCAGCTTATAGTTCGCGAGCGTGTATTCCGGCAGCTGATATGCCGTAATCGAGTCGATCGATACACTCGCTGTCGCGTCCGGCGCGGCGTTGCCGGCCCAGTTGCCGCCCATGGCCAGGTTGGCGATCATGTACATCGGAGTGTTCATGTCGGAGGGGGTGGCCACCTGCCCCACCTCCGCACCATCCACAAAATAGGTCAGCGTGTACGGCGTCCATTTGACCGCGAAAGTATGCTGACCGGCGGTCAGATCGGCCGTGTTCGCCCAGTACCCCTGATCAGGCGTGGTCGAAGATCGAAACCCCCAATGCGATTGGTCCGGATGCGTGCCGAGCGCTTCGAGCACGTCGAGTTCCGTGGCGAGACCGTGCGGATTGGTGGGCAGCATCCAGAAGGCCGGCCACGCGCCGGGCGCGCCCGACAGCGTCGCCGTCATCTGAAAATAGCCGTAAGTCTGGGCGAAGCTGTTCTGGGTCGAGATCATCCCCGACGAGAATTGATGGCCGCCGACATAGGGCGCAGCGCTCGCAGGCAGCGGCTGCGCGGAGATGACGAGATGGCCGTCCTGGATCGAGAATGGGTTGAGGCCGAGCGGCGCTGACGCCTGGCTCCCCGGCAATCCCGAAAAGCTCGGGTCGACATAGACCTGCTGCTCGCCTGAGAGCGAGTAACTCGGTGGGCCGCTCCAGGCATAGCTCGTGCGCCATGTCAGATGCGGGTCCTGGCCTGCCGAGAGCGTATTGAAATCATCGTTGAAGGTCTGCACCAGGTCGGTGGGCTGTGTGACGATATTGACATTGGCCGCTGTGAAATCACCGATCTTGGTATTGTTGAGCCTGATGGTCTCTCCGCTGCTAAGCGTGAGCACAGTGTCAGTGCCGACCTGCTTCATGGCGGCGGTGACGTCGGACAGCGTGTGAAAGCCGGTGCCATTGAGTTGCAGGATGTCGCCACCAGCGCCGGTCTGGAAGTCAGTGATCACATCGTTGCCGTTGCCGACAGCGATGACGAAGGTGTCGATGCCGGCACCACCGGTGAGCACGTCATTGCCCTCGCCGCCGTCGATGATATTGTTGCCGGAACTGCCGATGATGATGTTGTCGAGATCGTTGCCGGTCGCAGGCGCTGCGTAGTTCCCGTTCAACGTCAGATTCTCGACATTCGGCGCGTCGGCAAGGCTGTAGCCGTCGACCGTCCAATCATGGATGGTATCGATCCCCTGGCGGGGCTGCTCGACGATCTTGGTGTTGTGGTCGTACGCGAAGTAGAGATCGTCGCCAGCGCCCCCGATCAGGGTGACCCCGGTTCCGAGTGCCTGCAGGGAATCGTTCATCGCGCTGCCGGTCAGCGTACCGCCTGCTTGCACCGTCTGCGCCGCCGTGTTCGGCGCGGCGCTGCCCTGAAGCGGATTGTCGAGCACGACGTTGGAGGCGACGAGCGACGACAGTGCGACATTCTGCAACGTCAGGGTTTCGGTGCTGGACAGGGTAACGATCGTGTCAGACCTCACTTGCTTGACAGCGGCAACGAAGGCAGCGAAGTTCGCAAACCCGTAGTTCTGAAGACGCAGGACGTCACCGCCGACGCCAGTCTGAAAGTCGCTAATGGTGTCAGAGCCGTAGCCCTTCGAGATTGCGAAGATGTCGCTGCTGGCTCCGCCGATAAGAAGATCGTTCCCAGTTCCTCCGAAGAGAATGTCCGATCCAGAAGTTCCGACGATAACGCTCGCGTAGGCTGGGCCGGTTGTCATGAAGAACTCTTTACTCCTTGGCGTTAACACCGCCATAAGGGTGCTCACGCCAGCCTTGTCCGTATTGGGTGCAGTTGAAATATGCATGAAGCGAGCAGGATGTCTCGCTCAAAGATCTTCCAATTCATGCGTTCCGTGCAATCGGTCGAGCAAGTTTCTATTGGGGAACCGGCGCATTCAACAACAGCGAGAACGTGGCTCCCGTCGTTCACGAATCGTCGGGGTCTGTGGCCACACTATCGTCGCGTTGGGCGCGATGCTGACGGTTAAGAGGACGCTTAGTGGCACGGTCAGGCGTATGGACTTTCCCCGGCCCGGGTTCGTCTATGGTTGAAGCATCTTGATTGTCGAAATCGGCCACTTCCCGATGTGGCCTCTGATCGATATGCGCATGCCGTGAGACTCATCCAGAAATACACCCTCGACGGTGCCCGCAGTCCCTTCGGGGAGAACCGCAGCCCTTCCGACGAGTTCAATCTCCGCTTGCACATACTCGCGTAAGATAACGGAGGCGCGGTCTTTCACGTGCTCCAAAGCAGCGCGGTCTTTCGGACGACGCCGTAACAAGGACATTGCTTGGTCCTCCGTGAACATATGTGGAGGGCGCGGTCCCGGCCGTCCTCAGTTCTACCCCGGTCGAGACCGCGCTTGGCTCCGCGCTGGCGTTCGTGAAATGTCATTCAACATTTGATGGCACGGAAGGTGTCGAAAGTCATCCACAGCTCCGGAACACCTTGCTCCTTCGGCGTGCACCCACATGTTGCGGGACGGCACCACCTTCGAGCGTACCTTGGGCTAATGATCAGTTCGCGCACAAGGGTCTCCTAGGCTCAATGAGAAATTCTCCCGCCCACAATACGGAAGCGGACCGCTACGCTTCAATCTAAGATTTCTTCCAAGACTACGGAGGCGCGCTTGGGCTCTCGCTTCGATATCGAAAGCGCAGCATCTGCCTTTGCTGAGGCCGCTTACGATCCATCCAAGTGGTCGACGGCGATGGACCGGGTGGCCCAAGCCACCCAGAGCTATGGAGCCACGCTGCTTCCGATTCGTGGCAGACTACCTGACATCCCTTTTAGTCTGTCCATCGGAGAATCCGTCGAAGCTACGGCACCCGCCTAAGGATCGATCAGGACACCCGGGTTGAGCATGCCGCGGGGATCCAGTTCGCGCTTGGCGGCCCGCAACGCTGCGGCAAAAAGCTGTGGCCGCTGCCGGTCGTACCAGGGTCGGTGATCGCGGCCGACGGCATGGTGATGCGTGATGGTGCCGCCCGCCGCGATCAGCGCGTCGCTCGCCGCGTCCTTGATGGCCTTCCACTGCGCGAGCAGCCCACCGTGCCGACCGCGCGCATGGAAGGAGAAGTAGGGCGCGGGCCCGTCCGGGTAGACGTGGGTAAAGCGACAGGTGACTTCACCCTTCACCCCGGTCGCCTGCAGAATCGCGCGTTCGGTTGCCGTCTTGACCTGATCGTGAAAGCTTTCGAACCGATCCCAGGTGATGGCGGTCTCGAACGTATCGTTGATGATAGCAACGGGCGTCAAGAATTCGCGCGCATAGGGCATGCGAATGAACGCGTTGCGCCAGATGCCTGCCGCGCCTTCGAGATGCGCGTCGCCGGCCTCTACGGGCTCCGGTGTCCCGCGGTGGTCGGCGCAGCATTCGAGCGCACGCTTGAACCAGGCGTCCAAGGGATGATCGCCCGATTCGAATGCCAGCACCATGATGGCGGAGCTGCCGTCGGACGCACCGGTGTTGAACGCCTCCTGCGGGTCCAAGATGCGGCAATTGGAGGGATAGAGGCCGGCTTGTGCCACGGCACGCACCGCGCGCGCGGCATCGAAGAAAGTGGGAAAGCGAACCGATGCGCCGGCGCGGTATTTTGGACGCGGCTGCAATCGCATCCATGCGCGCGAGATCACGCCTAAGATTCCTTCCGAGCCGATGAACATGCGGTCGGGGCTCGGCCCCGCACCCGAACCGGGAAGCCGGCGCGTTTCCACGACGCCAACCGGCGTCACAACACGCAGGCTTTCAACGAAATCGTCTATATGAGTGTAGAGACTGGCGAAGTGGCCGCCCGATCGCGTCGCGATCCAGCCGCCCAAAGTCGAATACTCAAAACTCTGCGGGAAATGCCGCAGCGTGACGCCGTGCGGCTTGAGCTGGTTTTCCAGCGATGGCCCATAGGTACCGGCTTCGATCAAGGCGGCGCGCGAGACCGGATCGACTTCGACGACATTGCAGAGATTGCGCAGGTCAAGCGTGACGGCCGCCTTGTGCTTGATGCCATCGGCCTGCGGCTCGACGCCACCGCACACGCTCGATCCGCCCCCGAACGGCGTCAGCGAAGCACCGACGGACCCCGCCCAGTCCATGACAGCCGAAATCTCCGTCTCGTTGGTTGGATAGGCCACGACATCGGGCGCGCAACCGTAATCGCCGAGCATGGCCCTGACGTAATCCGGATAGGACTTGCCGTAAGTGTGCGCGGCGCGGTCGTAGCGTTCAGTCGTGCAGAACGGCGTGAGCGAAGCCGGCGGCACCACGCGCGGTTCCCGCAAGGACAGCTCTTCGAGGCCAGGAACAGTGACCGTTTCGAATTCGCGGGCGCCAAACTTGGCATGGTAACGGCCGAGGACAAACGCTCGCTCTTCCGCGCTCATGCCTTCGCCTTCCCGTCCCCAGCCGTAATGTTTCAGCCTTGCGCCGGTCATGAGCGTCCTCCGCGTTTCGTTTCGAGAGTTTTTTGAATCGGGGAACAAGATACTCTGAACGACCACGCTGCAGAGTGAGCTCGTTCGATCGAAACAATACGCTTTCGAGCGGGAGTATGAAAGACGCGGCGGTGGGACAGTTCCTTCAGCAAACGGCGTCGCAGCAGCCGCGGCACTCGGCTTACCCGCATGGGACACGACCAAATCAGGCCGGCGTATTCCGCCCGGGTAGACATCATGCGACTAGGCGAGCTTTGGCTTGCCGAATTGCGATAGACTGCACAGACCAGTGGAATACCCCCGTCTGGTTCGGGAGGTGCGCATTTGGTTTCCGAAAGCGATCTCGAGCTCGCTCTTGATTTCGTCCGGGCTCGGGCCGCCGGACCGGTCGAGGGCATTTTTGGTCCAGGCTCGATGACCTGGCGGATCGACCGAGAAGCCATCACCTTTTTGGGTGCTGGTCGTGCCTTGCTGCTTCAGCTGGCGCATCCCTGGGTCGCCGCCGCGGTCGCCGAGCACTCGCGGACCTTCGCGGATCCGATCGGTCGCTTCCATCGAACCTTTGACGTGGTGTTTACGATGGTGTTCGGCTCGCTCGATGCGTCCCTTACCGCTGCCCGGCAACTGCACCGCCGCCATACCATGATCGTCGGCCGCCTGCCCGAAGCAATTGGTCCATTCGAGAGCGGCTCGCCGTACCGCGCCAACGAGGCCGCAGCATTGCGCTGGGTTCACGCGACCCTTGTCGACACCGCTCTGGCCGTCCACGACCTGATCCTGCCTCCGCTCTCGGTCGAAGAGCGCGAGCACTATTGGGCCGAAAGCCGGCTGTTTGGGGCGTTGTTCGGGTTGACTCCGAGCGACTTGCCGGCGGATTGGGATTCATTCGCGGCCTACACCGCGGCGACGATGCAATCGGATACATTGTCGGTCAGCACCGCCGCGCGCGAGATAGCTCGACAGATCTTCGCCGGTGGACGACCGTGGTTGCGGTCGCCGCGCTGGTATCAAACCCTGAGTGCCGAGCTGCTGCCGGACCGATTGCGCACCGGCTTCGGATTTGCCTTTGACGCACGCGACAGGAAGGCTGCAGAGCGTGCCGTTGCGCGGATACGACGCATCTATCCCAAAATACCGACCCAGCTTCGCTACGTCGGCCCCTACCAGGAAGCTCAGGCGCGACTACAGGGGAAGTCGCAGCTTGGCTGGACAACCCGGTGCCTGAACAGGGCCTGGATAGGACGCCCCCAGTTGGATGACCGCTGGAATAAGTGAAGGTGTCCCGGACTGCCGCAGACGTTCGCATGCGGCCGACCGCCGCCTGCCGCGATCCCAATCGGCCTGCCGACTATCGCCTTCGGGTTACAGGCGGCGATAGAGCCCGCACACAGAGAAGTCTGGTTCTCCCGCGGCAACCGACGCGCGGAAGACTACGCATCAGATTCTATTTTCACCAAAACTTCCCCAGCGATGATTTCGGGGTCTCCAAGATTAAGGTCATGCAGGCTTGCTTGAACGAAATCCAGCACTTTATCGTTCGCAGCATTAGCGCTTTCGCGGTCATCGAATATCATCACAGCGATACCGACGCCATCGCCCCCATCCAATACGTAATAAGATCTGAATCCGTGCGATTCTCTTAGGATCTGACCGATGCCGCTTTTGGCGCGGCGAGCAGCGTCCGCAACCGAACGAACGTTGGTGTACTTTCGAATGAACATGTACATCAGCCACCCATGTATCTCAGTCCTAACCCGCGCATCAAAGCATATTGGGCAGGCGCTGGACTAGGACGTACTTCCGCGTCGGGTCATTTGCGTCGATCTAGTATGCCCGCAGTCACCTCCGATCTCCCCAAAAGAGCCGTAGTCAAAGTGAGGGGCGCGGTTCGACACCAAGGGCCAACAGGCGACATGGGTCGAAGCCCTTGCGCCGGAGTGTCACGGACTTATGTGAGGAGCGGTGAGCACTCGCTCATTGCGACTGCCAATCCAGCAATAATCACAAAAGCCAAGGAGGATCGCATGAAATTCCGTCCGCTTCACGACCGCATCGTGGTCAAGCGCATCGACGCCGAAGAGAAGACCGCTGGCGGCATCATCATTCCGGATACTGCCAAGGAAAAGCCCTCCCAGGGCGAAGTGATCGCCGTCGGCCCCGGTGGTCGCGACGAAGCTGGCAAGCTGATCCCGATCGACCTCACGGTAGGCGATCGGGTCCTGTTCGGCAAGTGGTCCGGCACCGAGGTCAAGATCGACGGCCAGGAGCTTCTGATCATGAAGGAGAGCGACATCATGGGCGTTCTCACCGACGTTTCCGGCTCCAGGAAGGCGGCCTAACGCTGACCGCCGCAAGCGCTCACCCCTGAGGAGCACCTGTCGATGCTGCCTCGCAGGTGAGAGACGAATTTCAATTCAGGGAGGACAAACATGTCAGCTAAAGAGGTCAAACTAGGTGTCGATGCCCGCGATCGCATGCTGCGTGGCGTAGACATCCTTGCCAATGCGGTGAAGGTCACCCTCGGTCCGAAGGGCCGCAACGTGGTGCTTGAGAAGTCGTTCGGCGCTCCCCGCATCACCAAGGACGGCGTTGCCGTCGCCAAGGAGATCGAGCTCGAGGACAAGTTCGAGAACATGGGCGCCCAGATGGTGCGCGAAGTGGCGTCGAAGGCGGCGGATGCTGCCGGCGACGGCACCACCACCGCGACCGTACTGGCTGCCGCGATCGTCCGTGAAGGCGCCAAATCGGTTGCCGCCGGCATGAACCCGATGGATCTAAAGCGCGGTATCGATCTCGCGGTCGACGCCGTTGTCGCGGATCTGGAAAAGAACTCCAAGAAAGTGACCTCGAACGAGGAGATCGCGCAGGTCGGCACCATTTCGGCCAACGGCGATGCCGAGATCGGCAAGTTCCTCGCCGACGCCATGAAGAGGGTCGGCAACGAGGGCGTGATCACGGTCGAGGAAGCCAAGTCGCTCGAGACCGAGCTCGACGTCGTCGAGGGCATGCAGTTCGACCGCGGTTACATCTCGCCCTACTTCGTCACCAACGCCGACAAGATGCGCGCCGAGATGGACGACGCCTACATCTTGATATACGAGAAGAAGCTCTCCTCGCTGAACGAACTGCTGCCGCTGCTCGAGGCCGTGGTGCAGACCGGCAAGCCTCTGGTCATCGTCGCCGAGGACGTCGAAGGCGAGGCGCTGGCCACCCTGGTCGTCAACCGCCTGCGTGGCGGCCTGAAGGTCGCGGCCGTCAAGGCTCCGGGCTTCGGCGATCGCCGCAAGGCCATGCTGCAGGACATCGCGATCCTGACCGGCGGCCAGGCCATCTCGGAAGACCTCGGCATCAAGCTCGAGAACGTCACGCTGCAGATGCTCGGCCGTGCCAAGAAGGTGATGATCGACAAGGAAAACACCACGATCGTCAACGGCGCCGGCAAGAAGGCCGACATCGACGCCCGCATTGCCCAGATCAAGGCGCAGATCGAGGAGACCACCTCGGACTACGACCGTGAGAAGCTGCAGGAGCGTCTGGCCAAGCTCGCGGGCGGTGTCGCGGTGATCCGCGTCGGCGGCGCGACCGAAGTCGAGGTGAAGGAGCGCAAGGATCGCGTGGATGACGCGATGCACGCGACCCGCGCGGCTGTCGAGGAAGGCATCCTGCCGGGCGGCGGCGTCGCCCTGCTCCGGGCCTCCGAGCACCTCAAGGGCATCCGCACCAAGAACGACGACCAGAAGACTGGCGTCGAGATCGTGCGCAAGGCGCTGTCGGCTCCGGCCCGCCAGATCGCGATCAACGCGGGCGAGGATGGTTCCGTCATTGTTGGCAAGATCCTGGAGAAGGACCAGTACCCGTTTGGCTTCGACAGTCAGACCGGCGAGTATGTCAATCTCGTCAGCAAGGGCATCATCGATCCGACCAAGGTCGTGCGCACTGCGATCCAGAACGCTGCCTCGGTTGCAGCGCTGCTGATCACCACGGAAGCGATGGTCGCCGAGCTGCCGAAGAAGGCCGCCGCCGGTCCCGCGATGCCCCCAGGCGGCGGGATGGGTGGCATGGACTTCTGAGCCCGACCGTTCAGCGCTCAAGAGAAAGAAATGGCCCGGCATCGTTGCCGGGCCTTTGCGCGTTAGCTACGGGTCCGACTCGACTACAACAACTGCGTGGAGGTGACGAATCAGCATGGGTTGGATCAAGCGGAGACGTGGGCTCCGGCGGAGCCTCAGCTCTGACCACTCTCGCAGGGACGACCTAAAGCTATAGACCCGGGTCGTTCGCCGGTTCACGCAAGCCCTGCAAGCTACCCAATCGGCTCGATTTTTTACGCTTGTCATCCTTTTGTTTCGATTTGTAATCCGCGTCACTATCGAGAAATGCCTCCAATATGAACGGGATCAGTTCGGCAACCTCCTCCTTGCTGCCGTAAGTCTCCGCATAAAAATCAGCATACTCCCGCAGCCGCTTCGCTAAGCTCGGTGCCAGCACAAGATTCATCCTTACGGGTGTTCGATCAGGCAGCTTCGCAAGCTTCATCCCTCACCTGCCCTTCGCTACTGCCTCAACATCCTGATACGGCTTCAGCACAAGATCCTTCGAAACAATCACCCGCAGCGGCCATCCCGGCCGCACCGTGATCGTTGGCTGCACGTCGAGCTCACGCTCCACCAGGCGCTGCCCCGCACGATTGGTCGTTTGTTGCGTGCTTTCCCGCAGCGCCTTGACGAGATCGCTCTCGTCGTTGCCGATAGAGAGTTGGGTCCCCACCCCAATCAGGGTCGCGAGCGCGACGCCCTTGAGCAACTGCCAGGTGTGGAAATCCACCTCGTCTTCGAGACCTGCGTAGCCAGCGACGTCGGTTGCCGGAAGGTTCTCGATCACGACTGAATTGCCATTCGGCAGGATAAGTCTCGTCCAGACGACCAACGCCCGTTTCTGGCCAAAGGCCACGACGCTATCGTATTTGCCCACGAGCCGCGTCCCCTGCGGGATCAGAAGATGCGCGCCGGTGACCGTGTCGTAGACGTTTTCGGTGACCTGGCCGATAGTCGCCCCAGGCAGGTCCGAATTCAGCCCGGTGACGAGGCTCGCCGGAATGATCGACCCGGCCATCACGGCGTAGGTGGAGGGTGCCGGTTTGAGCGCATGGGGATTGGTGGTTTCCGTGTCGGCTTTCGCTCCCACGAAGGCCAGCTTGCGCGCTTGCGACGAGGGAATGATCTCGCCGGAGCGGTCGATCATCGCCTGCGCAGTCTTCGCGAGTTCCGCAGCCGACGGCCCCGTATCGGGCGTTGCAGGCCGAAATGCGGATGGGGCAGCAGCCGACGCTTCGATCGGACTTGCCTGCTTGCGCTTGTCCTGCTTCTCCGACAGGCGGACGAACAAGCTCGACTCCTTTGCCTGCTGACTGATCCGCGCTTGGCGGATCCGTTCGGCCCGTTCGGCATCTTCCTCAGGGTTGGTCCGGAAACCCGTGTCCGATGCCGCACCGACCTTCTTCTCGTTCTCGGCAAAGGCTCGCCCAATGTCCCCAGGCGACGGCGGTCCAAGTCGCGGCGTCGATGGCGGCAACTCCTCATAGGACTTAGGCAGCTTGCTCAAGCCTTCGGCGGTCTGCTTGCGGTCGGTATTGTAAAGCTCTGTCCGCTCCGCCTGCTTGGAGGAATGCGGCCGGAGCGCCACGAGCGTCGCTCCGGCAACGAACAGCGCGGCGACCGCGCACCCGATCATGAGGGCGCGCCTGTTGAGGCGCCGAACCGGCCGCGGCCGCGCCCGCAGCTCCAGCGGCTCGGGATCCTGATCCAGGTTCGTCACGAGGCGCTCCCTGAGCTGAAGGCCTGCGACACCGGCCGCGCGTCGATACGTATGATCCGGACGATGCGCTGCGGATTTTCGCCAAGGCGAAGCTCGGCTGCGCCGAACATCCGATCGACGATGTAATAAGAGCCGCGGACACGGTAGTTGACGAGGTTCGGCCGGCCATCGGCGCCGGCGACGAACAAGGGCGGCGCCTCCCCCTGCGACAGGCCGGATGGCATCTGGATGTAGACCTTGCGACCATCGTCAAATGCTCGCACCGGCCGCCACGGCGGATCGTCTCCTTCGATGCGATAGCGGAAGTTCAGGCTGTCGAGCCGAACGCCCCGATCGGCGATCCGCTCCTCGTTTTGCTGGGCGGCTGCATTCTGCTTGTGGAGCGCAACAAGGGTGTCCGTCGGGTAGGTCCAGGAGATGGACGCCATATAGGTCTGCTTGGTCGAGACCAGTTCAAGATGATAGGCCCGCCGGTCAGTCAAGACCACGAGATTGGTCTGGATGTCCGGAAGTGTCGGCTTGACCAAAATGTGCACACGCCGCGCGCTGCCCTGCCCGCTCAAGGTATCGCCAACCACCCAGCGAACAGTGTCGCCGGTGGAGACATCGATCAGTTCTTCGCCAGGCTGCAGCGCAATGGTCGAGACCTTCTCCGGGCTTGCATAGAGCCGGTAGAGCGCGCCTTCCGTCCAGGGATACACTTGAATGGCGTTGATATAGCCGGCGCGCGTCGGCTCCATCCGCGCCGCCTTGTTCGCCTTGGCGATCGCCTGCTCCGGCGGCAGTTTTTCCTCCTTGGCGCCCTTTGTCGGAAAGGGCTTCAACTGGCCCGGCAACGGCAGGACCTTGGGCGTCTCGACGACCTGTACCGGCGCCGGCGGGTCGGCCTCGGGAAGTGCCTTCTCAAATGTCATCTCATCATAGGGCGCTTCGAGATTGAGCTTGGTGGCGCATCCGCCAAGCGCAAGCGACGAGGCGAGAACGCTGGCCGACGCGAGCTTGGTAAGAGCTTTGGAATTCATTTGGCGTCTCCAATGAGGTCGCGCGACCAGTTGAGGGAATGGACATAGAGGCCGAGAGGATTCTTCCGCAGCGTTTCGGCCTCCGTAGGCGGTTTCAGAACCGTGGTAAGGAGACCGGTGAAACGCTCTGTCTTTGCGACCGAGCCGTTCTCGTAGGTGTTCTCCTTCCAGCGGATCTCGAAGCTGTCGCTGGATGCGCGCACCACGGATGTGACTTCGGCTGTCACTGTCTTCGATCCGATCTTCGTGAAGGGGTCGGTCTCCCGCGCGTAGTCGTTCAACGCCTGCGCGCCGCGATCGGTGACGAAATCGTAGGCGCGCAGCCAATTCGCCCGGACAATGACCGGATCAATCGACAGCGAGCGCACGTTCTCGATGAACCGCGCGAGAAAGTGCGCGATCTGCGCATCTGACGGCTGATAGGTTTCGACCGCCGGGCCGACCGCGCGGACTTCGCCGAGCCGGTCGACCTCGACCACATAGGGGACAACACCGGACCTCGCGATCTCGGCAAAGATCGTCAACCCGAGCAGGCCTGACAGGCCGATAGCCGCGAGCGCCGCCAGCCGCCAATTGCTGGCCTGCACGCGCGCGCTGCCCAGCCGCTCGTCCCAGACCTGAGCTGCCTTCTGATAGGGGGTGACCGGCTCCGGCGTCTCACCATAGCGGACGGACACACGCTGAAAGGAATGACCTGCCATATCCTATTCCTCCCCGAGCTTCGGCCCGGACGAATGCCCGCCTTTGTCACCTTCCTTCAGGGTATGAACGGCGACCCGTGCCGCTTCCCTCGCGTGTCCCCGTCCCGACGAAGTAGTCGCGGGCCCCGCCCCCCGAACTGTCGCTCCGTTGCCCGCAGCGCCAGTGCTCGAACCCGAGAGCTGATCCGCCGCCAAGGCCCGGGCTGAAGTGCCCGCCGCGGAAGACGCTCCCGTAAGCGAGGCCGCAGATCGGACGGCAGCCATTGAACCGCCGGCAGCCATGCGAAGTCCGCCCAAGGCAGCCGCTCCGCCGCCGATCGCGACGGCCGCGGCACCTGCCACGCTCCCGGCCGCCGCTCCCGCACCAAGCTGAGGCGCCCCCGAGACCAACCCCGCCGCAATCCCCGGACCAAAAATCCCAAGCCCAAATAGCGACAGCGCCGCCAGCAGCAGGCTCATGGCCGATCCGATGTCGATCGGCCGTGTCAACGCGCCTGCAAGCTGTCCAAAGATGGTCGAGCCGATGCCGACGATGATCGCGAGCACCATTACCTTCACACCGGATGCGACCACGTTGCCGAGCGTCTTTTCCGCCAGGAATGCGGTCTTGCCCCACAGGGCGAACGGCACCAGGATGAAGCTTGCGAGCGTCGTCAGCTTGAATTCGATCAGCGTGACGAAGAGCTGGATCGAAAGCACGAAGAACGCGAGCACGATCAGGATCCAGCAGAACAAGAGGATCAGGATCGTCGGCAGGTTGGTCAGGACGTCAAAGCCCGAGAACTGGCTGGTCTCCTCCAGAAGCGGATGAGCGGCCGTAAAGCCGGCGGAAGCGACGAAGCCCGGCCGCGCCAGGTCGGCTGCGCTCAAGCTCCCGCCGGATGCCTTCAGACCGATGCTCGAAAACGACGAAAAGACAATATCGGCAAGGTTCTTGAAGTTGCCGATAATGAATGCGAAAGCGCCGACATAGAGCACCTTCTTCGCAAGCGTGACCAGGATCTGGTCGTCCGCGCGCAGGCTCCAGGCGAGCCCGGCGAGCGTCAGGTCGATTCCGATGAGCGTCGAGCTCAAGAACGAGACGTCGCCGGACAGAAGACCAAATCCGGAGTCGATGTAACGCGAGAAGGTGTCGGTAAAGCGGTCGATAACGGAGAGATCAGCCATGGCACCGTCACCTACCTGCCGGTGTAGGCATGGCCGTCGCCGATGAAGCGGATGAACCGCTCCCCGGCCGCAGCCGCCGACGCCTGCTGTTCGGCCGCTCGCAAACTGTCCGCGCGCGCCTGCGTTGCCATGAGCGCCTGGACCTGCAAGGACTGCTTGATTTGCAGGGCGAGCAGTTCGTTACCCGACTGTTGAGCTTGCAGCAAACCAACCGCAGCAGACGACCTCGACATCAGCGTCCGCAGCGTCTGGCCGTCCTGATCGAGCGTACTGACGATGGCCGATTGCAGCGTGAGCGACTGCTTCAGTCCGTCGTAGCTGTTGTCCCAGCGTGTCGTTGCATCCTGCACCATCTTGTCGGACGAGATGGCCGCCGCGTACTGGCGGGGATAGATCCGCTGGAAATCCTGCCGTGTCGTCTGCACGTCGAAGGAGATGTTCTTTGCCTCACTAATCAGACTGTTCATCTGATTGATCGTCGATGTGAGCTGGCCGACGACGCTTGTGGGCAGGCTCGCCAGATGCTTGCCCTGATTGAGCAGCGACTGCGCCTGGTTCTCGAGGCTCCTGACCTGATTGTTGATCTGCTCGAGCGCGCGCGCGGCCGTCAGGAGATTTTGGCTGTAGTTCGTGGGATCGAATACGATGTCGAACGCCCCGAGTCGCCGCGAGCCATTCACCGCGATGACGAAAGATAGTATCGTTGTTATAATGGCTCTTGAAGTTGTACCCATGAGCAAGCGGCCAGTACCTTCGAGCATGGAAGTCTCCAGGGATGAGGTTGAGGATCAGATCTTGTGGGCTTGTTCGTAAGTGTTGATGAGGTTCGCCGCCCAGTGGAGGCCCCGTTCGGCGAGAAAGCGCTCGGCGAAGTGGTGAGGCCCGGTGCGGGCCAGGACAGCGTCGATGGCCTGCTGATCCTCAGGCGAGGAAGCTGCAGCAAGCGCGAGCGCGACCGGTCCAAGGCCCAACTCGAACAGGCGGTTTCCAGCACGCGACTGCAGATAATAATCGCGCTTGGGAAAGGCTTCGGCGATCAGCCGCACCTGTGTGTCGTTCAGACCGAAACGGCGATACGTCTCGGTCTGGGTCGGCTCCAGCGCTCGGGGGTTCGGCAGGAAGATCCGGCTTGGACAGGATTCGATGATCGAGGGCGCAATCGCGCTGTCGGCAATATCGGCAAGCGACTGGGTGGCGAAAATGACGGCTACGTTCTTCTTGCGGAGCGTTTTCAACCATTCGCGGATCCGGGTCGAGAACAGCGGATCGTCAAGGAACACCCAGGCTTCATCGAGCACCAGCAAGGTGGGCCGGCCGTCAAAGCGCCCCTCGAGAGTATGAAAGAGATAGGTCAGAACCGGTGCCACCAGGCCTGGCAAGGCCATCAGCTCTTCCATCTCGAAGGTCAGAACGTCCGCGCCGGACAGACGGTCGGCGTCCGCATCCAGGAAGCGGCCATATGGTCCTTCGATCGTGTAAGGCTGCAGCGCCTGTCGCAGCGCATCGCGGGCGAGCAGCGCAACGAGCCCGGTCATTGTCCGCTGCGGGGCGGGCGCGGAACCGAGGCTTCTCAGCGCCGACCACAGCGACTCCTTTACGTCAGGCGTCACGGCTATCCCCTCATGGGCAAGCACCCCGCAAAGCCAATCGAGCGCCCAGACCCTCGCCCCATCCTCCGCCACATCCTTGAGCGGCTGAAAGGCGATGCCGCCCTTGGCGCCCAGCTCATACCAGGCGCCCGACAGCGCCAGCGTGGTGGCGCGTGCCGATCGGCCCTTGTCAAATGTGATCAGTTGGGCGTTGGGATAACGCCGGAACTGCAGGGCAAGCATCGAAAGCAGGACGGACTTGCCGGCGCCCGTGGGACCGACAACGATCGTATGCCCGACATCGCCGGCGTGCAGAGATAAGCGGAATGGGGTGGCGCCCCTGGTCTTGGCGATGAGCAGCGGCGGCCCATCGAGGTGTTCGCACCGCTCCGGTCCAGCCCACACCGCCGACAGCGGGCACATATGAGCGAGGTTCAGCGTGTGAACGATGGGCTGGCGGATGTTGGCATAGGCTTGCCCCGGCAGACCGCCGAGCCAGGCCTCAACCGCATTGACGCTCTCGCGGATGGCCGTGAACCCTCGGCTATTGATCACCCGCTCGACTGCGCGGATCTTCTCGTCCGCTTGATGCGCCTCCTCGTCACTCACGGTGACGATCGTCGTGATGTAACCGAAGGCAACCAGGTCGTCGCCAAGCTCGGAGAGCGCGGCGTCAGCGTCGAGCGCCTTGTTGCTCGCATCGGTGTCCAGCAGCGCCGCCTGCTCATTGAACATGACCTCCTTCAGGATCGCTGCGAGCGACTTCCGCTTGGCAAACCACTGCCGCCGGTAACGCGACAGCGTCGCGTTGGCCTGCGTGCGATCGAGCGGGATGAAGCGGGTGGCCCAGCGGTAGGCGACGCCAAGCCGGTTCAGTTCATCGAGCAACCCAGGAAAGGTGACGTGCGGAAACCCGAGCACGGTCAGCGCACGAAGATGGCTCCGCCCGATGGCGGGCGACAATCCGCCGGTCAGGGGCTCATCGCTCAGAAAGCAATCCAGATAGGCTGGGATCTCGGGGACACCGACGGGATGGCGTTTCGTCGAAACGCAGCTATGCAGATAGGTGAGCGTCTCCGCGTCGCTGAGGGGCCAGATTTCGGGCAAGACCGACGCAAGCAGATCGATTGTCCGATCGGTTTCCTGAATGAACCTCTGGAGATGATCACGGTAGCCCTGCCCGGCTCGACCTGCTTGCGGCCCTTCGCTATCGGCGCCGCGCACGCCGCTTTTTGCCGGATTGCCGCCTTCGTCAGCGTCGATTGACTGATCGCGGCGAATGGGTCGGCCTCTCCTCGCCGTGCGATCCTTCTCCCTCGGATGCTCGAGAAACAGGCCCTCGAGCCGCGAGACGCTCTCGGCCGGCGGCAGGTACATTAAGGTCAGGTGCAGCATGCTCTCGAAATGCTGCCCGTCGGGACGTGACGGATCCTCCCAGGCGACACCGGTTACTCCTTCAAAGGCAGCGCGTCGCTCCTGATCGACCAGCCAGGACACCGAGTCCGGAAACTCCGACCTTGGATATTCGGAAGCCGCGATGCGCGTGGCATCGAAGAAGAGGGCCCAGCCTGAGCCAAAGCGCTTCAGCACGTTATTGACGCGTGACGCGACGCTCATCAGCTCGGCCTCGGTCGCGCTATCTAGATCCGGTCCGCGATAGCGTATCGTCCGCTGGAAGCTGCCATCCTTGTTGAGGATCACGCCCGGAGCGACCAGGCATGCCCATGGCAGCCAATCGGCCAGTCGATACGCATCGCCGCGGAATTCTCTTAAGTTCAGCATGCGAGCCGCCCCTTGTGCTTGGTGTGACGGATGGCGACCTCGACGAAGGCCGGATCGCGCTTGGCGAGCCAGACGGCGATGCCGTGGCCGATGACCCACAGCACGAGCCCCGCCAGCCACAGCCGCAAGCCGAGCGCCAGCGCAGCCGACAGCGTCCCGATCAGGATGGCGGCAGCGCGCGGCGCGCCGCCGATCAGAATGGGTTCGGTCAGCGAGCGATGGAGCACGAGTTCAAAGCCTTCCGTGCGCATCAGATCAGTGCTCCGCCACCGAATGAGAAGAACGAGAGAAAGAAGGAGCTTGCGGCAAAGGCGATCGAGAGGCCGATCACGACCTGGACCATTCGCCGAAAGCCGCCTGACGTGTCGCCAAATGCGAGCGAGATGCCGGTCACGGTGATGATGATGACCGCGACGATCTTGGCGACCGGTCCCTGCACGGATTCAAGGACGCGCTCGAGCGGGGCTTCCCATGGCATGCCCGAGCCGGCGGCGCGCGCCGCCGACACGCTGAGGAGCAGGCAGGCCGAGGCCGCACCGAGCTCCGCCAGACTAAACACGCTGAACCCACAGGAACCTCGAAGGCGCGAACGCGCGTTTGGCCGCAATCGAATGGACATATTGCAGTCTCCTCAAGCTCAGGGACGGTGGGCGATGTTTGGAAGTCCAGGCGGGGTCTCGAGCAGGTAGTCGCCCGACGGATCGAGGCCCTTGAGCTCGGCGACAGCCTCAATCCGCCGCGCGGGGCCCCGCCCCTTGATGAAGACGACGAGATCAATCGCCTCGGCAATCAGCCGGCGCGGTACCGTGGCGACCGCCTCCTGGATCAGCTGTTCGATCCGGTAGAGCGCAGCGCGTGCCGAGTTGGCATGCACCGTAGCGATTCCGCCGGGATGGCCAGTATTCCATGCCTTCAGCATATCGAGCGCCTCGGCGCCTCTGACCTCGCCAACGACGATGCGGTCCGGGCGCAAGCGCAGTGTGGAGCGCACAAGATCTGCAAGGCTCGCTACACCCGGCTTGGTCCGGAGCGTTACGGCGTCTCTGGCATCGCAGCGCAGTTCGCGAGTGTCCTCGATAATGACGACCCTCTCCTCGAGGCCGGCAATCTCCGCAAGCAGCGCGTTGGCGAGTGTCGTCTTGCCCGAACCGGTGCCGCCGGCGATCAGGATGCTGCGCGCCTCCGTGACTGCCGCGGTCAGCACTTTGGCCATCAACGGAGAAGCAATCTGCATCTTCACGTAGTCGGACAGGCGGAAGGTGGTGGTCGCCGGCTTGCGGATGGCAAAGCACGGCGCGAGCGAGACCGGCGGCAGGACGCCTTCGAAGCGTTCGCCGGTTTCGGGGAGTTCCGCCGAGATGATGGGAGACGAACCGCTCGCTTCCGCCCGCACGTGGCTGGCAACCAGTCGGATGATCCGTTCCATCTCCTGCGGCGTCAGGACTACACCTGTATCGGCGCGCCCCGTCCCGTGCCGGTCAAGCCAAAGCCGTCCATCGGGATTGACCATGACCTCGACAACATCAGGTTTTTCGAGAGCGAGTGCGATAGCCGGTCCCATCGCGGTCCGCAGCATGCTGCGCCGTCGTTCGCGGGTCTCTGGCGAGAGGAGGTCAGACATTGTCGACCTCCTCTCGCCTTGCCGGAGACGGCTCCGGCGGCTCGCCCGCCGCGGTGTGCGAGCGGGATCCAGTATCGCTAGGTTGGTCCGCGCCCAGCGGGGCGCCCTCCTCGACGTTCCGCATGAAAAGATCCGGCTTCGAGGCGCTGACGCGATCCATCACATCGGCAACAAGCCGGCCACCGGAGGCGACACGTTTGCCGACCTGGGCGACAAACATCTCGAACCGCTCGCGTCCCAGCGCCCGCGCGGCGTCCTGGTCTTGCGAAGGCAGCGGCGGCGTGATGGCCAGGTAGTAGCGGATGAAGAGCGCAATGGTCTCCGCGAGAACGCCAAGATCCCGATCGGTGCGCTCCAGTTGCCTGCTCATCCGGTCCAGTCTTCGGATCAGCGCCGCATCGCCGCTCGTATCTCTCTCGGGGTTGAGAAAGCGGTCCAGCGCGGCATCGACAATGGCCGATTTGTTGGTACCGGGACGCCTGGCGGCAAGCTCAAGCCGCTGCGCCACGCTTTCGGAGACATAGGCCGACAGTTTCGGTTTCATCGAGGGACTCTTCAGAACGAGGGAAGGAGGTCGTCGTCGCCGCGCGTGACCGCGTGGGCCCGGCGCACGGCACCGGACGCGTTCGCGGCCTGCCGCATTTGGCTGCGATCGGCGGCGACGTCGGACTCGTCATCGAGCAGCCGCTCCTCGATGCCGCGCGAGTCGCTCGCGGACACCGCGGTCTCATCGAACAAGGCCAATTGCTGCTTCAGACCGCCTTCCTCGGCACCCGCCTGGATGAGCTCGCGGTACGGCAGGGTGGCGAGGCGGAGGTCGACGGAGCGTATCTGGCCGCTCCAATTGTCAGGGCGCGCCGGCGGCCGATCGGAATACTCATCGCTCGCCAGGGATGGCGGCTTGCGCAGCCGCCCAACGAAGTTTGCGTCCTCATAGTGCCGCAGCTTCGTCGCCCTGACAGGGGCAAGGCCCGAGACCAGCACGATGGCCTGGTCGGGCGGCAGCTGCATCACTTCGCCTGGCGTCAGCAAGGGACGCGCGGTCTCCTGACGGCTGACCATGACATGGCCGAGCCAGGGAGCCAGCCGATGACCAGCGTAGTTGCGCTGCGCCCGCAGTTCGGTCGCGGTGCCGAGCGCGTCCGAGATCCGCTTGGCGGTGCGTTCGTCATTGGCGGCGAAGGCAATGCGGACATGGCAATTGTCCAGAATGGCGTTGTTTTCGCCGTAGGCCTTTGCGATCTGGTTGAGCGACTGTGCGATCAGGTAAGCACGAATGCCGTAACCGGCCATGAACGCCAGCGCACTTTCGAAAAAGTCGAGCCGGCCGAGAGCGGGAAACTCATCGAGCATCATGAGAAGTTGGCGCTGCTTGCGGTCGGTCGCATTGACGTTCAAGGTCTCGGTCAGCCGACGGCCGATCTGGTTGAGGATTAGTCTGATCAGCGGCTTGGTGCGGCTGATGTCCGACGGTGGAACAACGAGATAGAGTGTGACTGGCTTGTCGGCACTGACGAGGTCGGCGATGCGCCAATCGCAGGTTTCTGTGTTTCGGCTGACCACGGGATCGCGGTAGAGACCAAGAAAGCTGACTGCTGTCGACAGAACGCCCGAGCGCTCGTTCTCCGACTTGTTCAGAAGTTCCCGCGCGGTCGCGGCTACAACCGGGTGCACCTTCGGCTCGGCCTCGCTGCCAAGGTGATTGGTCGCCAGCATGATCCTGAGCGTCTTCTCAAAGGACTGTGCAGGATCGGCCAGGATCTCGGTGACGCGGGTGAGCGTTTTGCTCTCCTCCGCATAAAGGACATGGAGAATCACGCCGACCAGAAGCGAATGGCTGGTCTTTTCCCAATGGGTTCGCCGTTCCAGCGCTCCCTCGGGATCGACGAGGATGTCGGCGATGTTCTGGACGTCGCGGACTTCGGCCGTGCCTTTGCGAACTTCGAGCAAAGGATTGTAGCGGGCGCTCATTGGATCGGTTGGATTGAACAGCAGACAATGCGAGAAGGTCGAGCGCCAGCCTGCTGTCAGCTCCCAATTCTCGCCCTTGATATCGTGGACCACCGCAGACGACGTCCACGACAACAGCGTCGGCAGCACGAGCCCAACGCCCTTGCCCGATCGCGTGGGCGCAAAGCACATCACATGTTCTGGCCCATCATGGCGCAGGTAGTTGCTCTCAAGACGCCCGAGAAACACGCCTTTGCCGGCGAACAGACCTGCGGCCTTGATTTCCTTCGCGCTTGCCCAGCGCGCCGAACCGTAGGTCGTCACCAATTGATTTTGACGCGCGCGCCAAACCGAATTGACGATCGCAAAGAGCGCGCCTGCGACGCCGCCGGCAGCCGCAATCGCGCCGCCCTCCTCGAATATCTCGGGCGCGTAGGCCTCGTAGGCAAACCACCATTCGAACAAACGCCAGGGCAGATAGACCGGATAGTCGGCAATAAGAAACCACGGCGCACCGAGCCGGTGCTGAAATCCGAGAGCTCCCGCCGTCCATTGCGTCGCGCCCCAGGTCGATGCGGCGACGATGCCGAATACGACCGTGATTTGGCCAACATAGATTTTTGCCGGAAACATTCGCTGCCACCCGCTCGATGTGAGCGGCACGATGAGAACGGTGAATCCGGCAAGCCTTCAATCGAAATAAAAGTTCGCGCTGTCAGCGAGCGCGAGGTTGGTCAAGTACGATCAGGCCGCGAGTTCGAACAGCAAGATCGGCCCAGCATCATCCAACGCCTCAACAGCGCGTGAACGGTTTGCGCAAATGAGATTTCGTCGCGCGCTCGTAAGCCGATTATCTGCGATGCAGCTCTTGTTCAGGCAGAAACCGCACGACTCAGTTCAACGAGAGACAACGTCTCAAAGAGCGACAGGACCAAATTTCTGCTATTTGGCCCAAAGCACGCTCTGGGCAATGGTCAACGACGACATGTCGATCCGCCGAATGACCATGACGCTCACGGCGTTACCGGCGACAGATGGATCATCGTTATCATCGGCAGGCGGACGATGGCCGGGTTGTCCGCGAGCTGACCGTGCTCGTGGCAAGTTGGTCGACTATCCCGGCCGGTTCGCGGGCCCCTGGCCCGCAGCTCAGTTCCGTGTCGCGGGCTTCTCGTCGGCCGACTGTTGTGCAAGGTCGTAGTCTTCGGGATCGGAGCCGATTTCGGTTACACCCTTCGCAAGCTCGATTCGCAATGAGGACTGGAAGTCGTCATCGTAGGTTGCGATGCTGGTACGCATCGCCGCCTTCCAATGATCCCCGCGATCCCAGGCCTCCACGAAGGCGGATGCGAGGTCGGCCTGCTGGCGGTTCGCGATCATGGCTTCGATGATGGATTTGGCCTGAAGGCGATCCTTCGAGCTCTTTGCGCTGACGTCGCCGTCGGTCTTGCGACGGGATGCGACAATGAGTTTGTGGACGGCGTACCGTTCCGGTGACGGGATGAGGACGGGCACGCCGGCACCATGCAGGAGCACCGCGCGGATGGGCTGGTGGATGAGAAAGTCGAGGAACCGCAGCGGAAATGCCGCCGCTCCTCCCAATGCCGGCATCGGGACGGGCTTGCCTGCCTGATCGTCGGACCACTGGTTGGGGGTCAGAAATTCGACCTTGAAGCGGGTTTCCTTTGACACGAACTGAGTTGAGGCCCTGTTGTCCGCCTGGCTCGGGACTTCGCGAAACGTCGGATCGACCTCCTGCAAGACCTGCAGGATGGGAGGGATGGAGTCCTTGATGGCTACCGAGATCTCGTGAAACTGGGCGAAGTCGGCATCACCGGTTTGCATGGCAACGGCTTCGAGACGCCGGCCGAGGATTGCAGCGTAGCATTGGTAGGCAACCGTGCCGACCAGCACGCCCCTCATGCGAAAGAAGCCGGCCTTGGCCAGCTGTTCGACGACCTGGCCTGCGAGTGCGAGCGGACGCGGCAGATGCGCCTCTCGGACCAGTGTGGAGACGAGTCGGCGCCGTCCCTTGAGATCGGCCTTCAGATCCTTGAAGGCTTCGACCCTTTTGGTGATTTCGGAATCGTCCACGGGACCGACGTAACGTCGGTCTTGGCCGCCGCCTTCGGCCTTGGGCGTGTCGAAGTACCAGTACTTCTTGTTCTTGACCTCGACGGCCACGAACCTGCCATTCGAGGAGAATTCGGAAGTGAAGCTCTCGTCGAGGCTGCGCTGGACCAGTTCGGAATAGAGCGTCTGGTAGGAGATATCGAGCCGTTGGGTGGGCGCCATCGCGGTTCCCTCGGTTATACTATTTTCGCAAAAATAGTATAATAAACGGAACCAACAGGCAAGCCAGTTATACTATTTCTGTGAAAATAGTATAATCTTTACAAGTCAATCGCTTAAAGCAAGAAACTGACCTCTATCCGACATTCAGACCGCGCTTCCGTCCAATCGACCAGGAAATTCCGCCACCGCCGATACTGCCGGTGACGACCTGCCCGCGCACGCGCTCCAGGACGGGTCGCCAAGGCACCAGCGTGAACTCGTGGGATCGTTCGATCAAGGCAAAGCGACCGCTGTTCAGCGTCAGCATCCGCCGGTACACGCCGCTGACGCTGTCGCCGGCCTTCACGTCGCGATATTCGAGCCCGGTTCGGGCAGAGATGTCCGCTGCGGTTCGTGCCAGTTCGCGCGTCTCTAACGTCCGCAGCATATTCCGTGCGTAGCGCATCTGCCCTCCCTCCTCTCGTGCGAGCCCCTGACCGACCAGCCACTGCCGTCTCGCACGGAGAGCCGCTTCGACTTCCGCGCCAAAGCCCGTTGACGCGAGCCCATACTCCTTCGAGACGAGCCCGCGATCGAGCCAGGTCGCGCCCACCGCCTGCGGCAACTCCTCAAGCCTTTGCCAGGAGAGAACCGCAAGCCGAACGGGATTGCGCGAGCGGTGCAGCGCTTCGTACCGAAGCGCCCGATCAAGATGGTCCGTGCCGACCTTCCAGCTCCCATCAGCAAGCCGGCCTACCATCCCGTCCTGCCGCATTGCCTCCAACCGCCGCACATGGGCGGCGACAAATTCGGCGGAAGCCCGCGGGTCGAATTCCCGATGCAGGCGATCGCTGTAGATACCGTGATGGGCCCCGGCGACCTTTGCGATGGTCCGGTCCAGTTCGCGCGGCTCGGCAACCCGCGATCTGAGTTCGACGATGGTGTTCCGAACAGGCGGACTGTCGTTGACCATCAGTGCGCCAATCTCGGCATAGTGCGTCCGCCCATCGACCCCGTCGATCACCACATAACGACGTTCGCTCAGTTCATCGGAGAATCCCTCACCGACGATCCGTCCGATCAGGCGCTGACCGCCCCTCTCCGGATTGAAAATCGCATAGTTGCCGGGCGCCCTCGCAATACCCGCCTCATCGAGCTCGCGATGCATGGTCTTGATGATGTCGCCGCGCTCACCCATGCGCCTGAGCTTTGCCTCAAGGGCGGCATCGATCCGCCAATGGCCAGGGCCTTCCTCTTCGGCGAGCCCCATCCGTTCGAGCGCTCGCAGCCGCCCCGTCCGCGCGGCGTGCCTGGCTGGTTCCTTTGCGGGCCGGGCACCGATATCGAGATGACCATCAGGCGCGTCGCGCACGATAGCCCGGTCGAGGCGCGTAAACCGTTCGGCCACTACGTCCTGTTGAAGCTTGCGAGCAGCCTCGATCGCGGTCTCAGGCCCGAGCTCGCGCGTGATGAGCTCTGCCGCCCGCGCGCGCGCACCGTGAGAGATGTAGTCGCGGGCGATGACGAGATCACCTCCTCGATCATCCCTGCCGCGCAGGACCACGTGGGTGTGCGGATGCCCCGTATTGAAATGATCAGCTGCGACCCACTCGAGCCTGGTGCCGAGATCCCGTTCCATCTGACGCATGAGGTCGCGCACGAATGGCTTCAGGTCGGTCAGTTCTGCGCTGTCTTCAGGGGCGACGATGAAGCGGAACTGGTGGCGGTCGGCGGCGCTGCGCTCCGTGAACGCGTTGGCGTCGGCGCGGTCGGTTGCGGCATCGTACACCTCACCTGGCGCGCCCTCGCGCGTGACGCCGTCGCGCTGAATGTAACGCAGGTGCGCGCGGACGGCGCCCGTCTCGCCCGACTTGATGCGAACGATGCGCGCCTTGACGACGACGCGCCGCTGGCCTGGCGCCCGGCCGCGGCCGGCAACCGTTGCTCCATGGGCGTGACCTCGACCGATCCTCCCGCCCGTGAATGACGAGGCCTGTCGCGAGGTCGCGCCGGCCTTCTGGGCCTCCTTGCGGACACGCCGCAGATAGCTCGTGGCCCTGCTGGTTCGTCGATTGCCGATCCTGCCCGGCTTCACCTCAAATTCGTCGTCGATCTCGTCCATGGCGTCGCGTCCACCTTGAGAACGCCGCCGATATGTGGACCCGGCGACAGCGCGCCAAGACGCAGACGCAATCGAGCAGGAGCATCATCGCAATACGCCCGGTTTGGCGATACCGCGCCCCTCGACGCCACCAAATCTGGGATGTGCAGACAAGAGCTTAGCCGGCATCAAGCGCCAATGCTTTTATCTTGCCTTACGCCCCTGCTCTGCTCCGCCCTCAGCCCTGTCGGCTCTTACTTTGCCCAAATCGCCACGGGTCCGAAGGTGCGAGGGACACGAGGAATTTGATTTCGGCAATCGGCTGAGCAAAAGCTCGGGCTCTGGGAGCAATCGCGCGCTGAGCGCGGCCGGTGTTCGAACGGGCGGGACAGCGCGCGCCGGGATCGAAAATTGGCACCAGAAGCGATCTGGAAATTCCGGGAAATCGGCGCGGAACGTCGCGCAAGAATCCGTCCGACTGATCGTATTTCGGCTGGCGGCGAAGCCCCGTCCTGAACGTAGAAACTGCTCTGCTCTTTTCCAAAGCGGCGCAAGGAAGCAAAAAAGCCCCGCCTCCGAAGAGGCGGGGCCGATGATCCGTCAGGATCAGTCGCCGCTGCGGCGCGACCAGATCAGGCTGAATCCCTCATCGCCTTCGACCTTGACCAGCGAGGCGTAGATCGGGGCCGGGAAGCTCGGATCGTCGAGCTTGACCGAGAGATATTCGCGCTCGCTGTCGCGGACGGTCTTCTTCCAGGCCGCGCCGAACTCAGTGCTACCCGCAAAGATGCGGTAGTCGGGAGCCTTGTCGTTGTCCTTCTCGGACGCGACGAGCTTGGCCTTGATGTTGAGCGTCAGCGTCTTGATCGAGCCTGTATAGCCGTTATCGGAAGCGGTGAAGGTGCCGATGGTCGCCATGATAATCTCCGTCTGTTTTGCTCGGGCCGCGCCCATCGCAGCCTCGATGGCGATCCTTGGCCCGGGAGCGATCGGCCCGCAGCCTTTGAGGCCCGCAGCGCCAGCGGAGGACGGCGACAAGCCTGCTTTTTTGTCCTTCGCGAGGAATGCCGCAGCTTCGCGGCAGGGGAAAAAAGCAGGCGCAGCCGTTGCGGGAAGGCGATCGAGGCCCTTGCCGCCCCCCGGGCTTGATCAGCCCAATCGTGACTGCGTTGGCGGCGAGCCCATGACCGAACTGACGGACATGACCGTGGCGACCGCCGCCTGCACAGCGTGAGAAGACGGCCAGATCGGCCGAAGATAACCCGACGCCTGTGCATCGATCGTAAGGCGGACGCAGCCGAACCAACGCAAAGGAAGCCAGCTGCATCTTCTCGGAAATGAACCGGCGGCATCGCCAGAACTTCCGCCAGAGCGCGCTCTTCAAGACGCTGCATCATGACAGGATCGAAGTATCTGGTCTGGTTGCCTCGCCCTGCAAAAGAAGGCGCGACGCTCTCCCTGGGCTGCGGCAATCGGCATTGATCGGACGGATCGTGCCCAAGATCGGAGGAAGGGTTTGCGTCGGGCGTCGCCACTTCGGCATCGATGAAATCAGCCGCGCTCCGTCGCGCGCGGCCTGCCCTAGAAGCCTACCGGAGCGGCTCGCGTGGCACCCGAGCTGGCTTTACTCCGCTGCAAACGTGGTTCGCTGCCCTGCGCCTCGCTTCGGATCGCGATCGGCGCCATCTGGCTGAATCACGACGCGCCGTTCGTAGTGATCGGCCAGCTGCAACAGACGCTTCTTGATGAAGGGGTCAGCCTGTTCGGCGAGCGCCCGCACAGTCCGCGCTCTCTCTTTGCAAAAATCGTCGTCCATGGTGTCCCGCTGAACTCACAGCAGGATAGTGCCAATTGGGCAGGGCCACGTGTGGCGTAGATCATACAGCCATGGCTTTTCCACGCAATTCAGGTGCATTCAGGAGGCGATCATCATGCAACGAACGCGACGCCAACCCAATCGCCTTCACGCCAAACAACGTTGCACGAATAAGTCTTGCTGGGTGGAACGATAAGCGTGAATTGGTCGGGAAGAGAGGATGGCGGGTCGTCTGCCTTGAGCGCTGCGCTGCTCTCGGTGATATCGCGCACGACGCAGCACAATGACAGGTCACCACACCTGATCAACGCATTGTCCAGCGATGGATTGCGCACAGACTTTCGTCTGTCCGGAAGAACGATCATGTCCGTGTCGATCAACAACTAATGCAAATAAGATCGATGCTGTGTGAGAAACGTTGCGTTTCTGCTAACAGCAGAGCTGGCTGCCTGCTTCACGTTGTGCGCCGGTTGGATCGACCTTTTCCGCGACGACGCCGCGTCCCGTCGCGACGGTGCCCGCGCGGTGGATCAGACAATCTCATCGCATTCCTTGCGGTGGGCCCGCTTGTTGGCGGATCGTCGACCGGGCGAAGCGGCGACCTTCGAATAGCGACCGCCGTTTGCAGCGCGGCGAGGAATTGCCGTCCCTCTTCCGTAATCTCCCAACCGTCTGGATCGCGAACCACAAATTTGGCCGAGAAGATATTCAGGTCAGGCGCATGCTCGGCCAATCGCTTCATGCGATCAGTCCAGTCTTTACCGCTGTTCATCAGTATCTCGACCGCGTCCCGAACCTCGGCAACGGAGGCCCGTCCGGCGGGCTGGCCGGCCAGCACTTTCAAGACGGTCAGCTGGAAGGACACCTTCCACGTCTCCCGGTCAGGCTGGATGCAAAGTCTCTCTCGGGGAGGTTAATCTCCGATCAAGGATTGCAATTACCAAATGCCTAATGGGCGCAATGGATCAGGCACAGCCGGCGGGCGCCAACGACTGCGCGAGCTCGGCCCGAACCAGATGGCCAATGCGCGTACCGAGGGTCTGGATTCAACCTCGCCGCTCGATCAAGCTTGGCGAGCGAGTTCAATCGCTTCGATTTTGACAAACGATCAGAAATTGGAACAAGGCATTTTGCCGTCCATCGGGTCCACGATGGCGAACCCACTGCTGGTGGGCGTGAGATCTCATTGGCTTGGCTGGATGCCCGCCGATCGTGCCAGGCCGAAGGAACAGGGGAAGGGAGCGCGCTCCGTTGGAACGCGCTCTGTGCCCCACTCAAACGTCCCGATTCCACGTCCAGAGCGGATGCGCGACGCCGAGAATGTCGCACCGCAGGATCGGCCCGAAATATCTGGAATCGAACGAGAGAGGATGCGGCTGCAGCAGAAAATACTCCCCGTCGACGAGCCGCATGCAGCCCTCCCAGGACGGCAAGGGCCGGCCCGCATGGTCCTTCTCCTGAACTTCGGCAATGACCTTGCCGCCGATCGTAATCGCGTCCGTCGGGTCTTTTGAGCGGCAGACCTCATCGCCCCGGACCGCCGCCACCCGCTTGAGCAGCGGCACCGCCGCCGGCGCGATCTCGTGCGCCACGATCAGGAGCTCGATTGAAGGCGGCGGCCTCAGCACCGCGAGCTCCCCCCGCACCGGCAAGCGTTGCTCGATCATGTAGAAGCCGAGCGGCGCGCTGCCCGAGGCGTTGTAGATCAGGAGCGGCGCCCGGCCGGCAAAGCCCGTGCACAGCATGACGATACCGCAGCACATGGTTGCGAGGATTGCGCGCCTTCTGAAGCGGCGGCGTGGATCAACCCGCATCGGAGGTCGACCTCCGCTTGCTGGCTTGCGAGAATTCCACGAGGTCCTCGATGTGATAGCGGACGTAGCGGCCGTGCTTCCGGTAGGCGGGCCCGCGCCCTTGCACGCGCATTTTCTCCAGCGTGTTCTTGGTGAGCCTGAGCCAGGCGGCCGCTTCCGTCGTATTCAGGAACGGCTTGTCAGGCTGCTTGTCTTCCATTTTCGTCATGTTGTCCGGCACTCCTTCTCGCGAGAGCCCGCGCAAGGCACGGGATGCGAGGAGAAGCGTCGTCAGATCGTGCCGGAATCCGAGTGGCGAAGATCAACTTGGGCGGTTTGCCACCCCGTGCGGGCAGGCCTCGTCCAGCGAGAGGCAGGACTCCCCCTCAGCCGAGCAGATCGCGGTATCCGCCCCTCATCAGCTCGGTGCCCTTGGCGACCAGGCGCCGTGTCCTGTCTTTCAGAAACTGGCTCGGTCCCTGCCAGTCGTCGGCGACCATCTTCTCGCCAAAGATCGTGATCGCGATCTGCCGATAGGTCTTGCCATTCAAGCTTTCGTCGAGCGCGAGCAGGGCCAGGCGAAGCCGCTCGTCGCCGCCGAAGAGTGAGGTTTCGGACGGTGTCGTCCCGCTCGCCATGAAGCGCTGCAGGCGCTTCAGCAGTTCAGTCTGGGCCGCGAGGTCCGACAGGTTCTCGAGTTCGAATACGGGGCGGAACCGCCGGGTCAGAACCGGGAGATCATGGAGCTCAACTGCGACATGGGCGCCTGCGCCCTTCATCACCACGAGCGGCACGCCATCGGCATCGATGACCGCATGGCGCTCGACCTTGAAGTCGGCGAGCGCCTGCACTCCCTCCTCGTCGCCCCGGCGCGGCGGCAGCGCCCTCAGCCGCACCACACGCTTCAACGCCCGGGCATGCCAGAACACCGCCGCCTGGCGCGCGGCGAGCGCGGGATCCGCGAAGGCAAGCAGGCCCCATTTTTCGGCATGCGGAAACCGCCGCGGCAGCCGCAACAGGCGCGTGCCGTCGGTCAGTGTCAGGAGCGGAAGGTGCTGCGGGACGGAGTGCCGCCAGTCCGCGGCATAGTCGGCGTTGCGCCGCAGGAACTCCCACGCCCAGTCGGCGGCGTCCAGGCGGTCAGGCATGGAAGCCGCTTCGCTACCGTCGCACCTGGCTCGCCTGAGATGCGACATGTTCAAGAGGCCCACCACGCTCTGAGCTTGCGCTTATGATCGTTCCGGCCGATTGGGGCAAGAGGACGGCTGCCCTTACCCGAGCTGCGCAAACGCAAGGCACGCTCGAGCGGTCATTGCCCACAGCCAGTCGGCGACTGCGATTGCCGGCGACCGGTCGAAACGTGCATTCGCTCGTGAAGCATGAGCAGCACGCGCTGCGTCGCTGATCAGCCGGCACTGTCAAGACGACGCGTTAACCCGACTTGGTATCAATCTTGCTAGTTTCATATTAGCTTGATGGTGCGCGCACCGGTTCGCGGCGCGCATTCGTCAAGCCAACCAACCAGGAGGACGACATGGCCAAGAAAGCGAAGAAGGCGAAGAAGACCGTGAAGGCGACCAAGAAGGTCGCCAAGAAGACCAAAAAGATGAAGAAGTAGGCGCGGTTCTTCCGCGCCCGGGCCGCCGCGACATCGCCAGTTGCGCCGATCATGACGCGATGAGAGCGGACGCATCGCAAGATGCTCATCCGAGGCCGCGGCGACGATCAGGCCGGCCCCATGTGCACACGCCTCGAGCAGCCACCAGATTGATGCACATGGGTCCGGTTTCGGTACTCCGGCGATCCGAATCCTTGCTGCAGCAGCTGTTGCTCGCGGCAGCCTACTCTATCCGTTTCCGACAGCCGCGCTATCGCTGCCCGCCCGTCGCTTCGACGGAGCAGGCGTTCGGCCGGCCTCCGGCGCCGATGCATTGACGGTAGCGCCAGGGCTCGACAAATCGTCCACTCCAGATGCCGCTGTGCCTGCCGCGCGCCTCGGCCTCGGCCGGCGCGTAGTCACCCTTGCTGAAGCGTGGCCAGTCGACAGCAAGCCCGCTGCGCACCAGCCAATCGCCAAGATCGACCTTGCCGACGCTGCAGACCGCGACCGACCGCCCGAACCGGTCGCGGTCAACTTCCACACAGGCCACCGCCTGCCGGCCGATGAATGCGTCCAATCTGTTTGCAGCCACTTGCCCACAGCGATAGGGGCCGCCATGCGCGTCGCGGCAGAGCTGGTCGTGCTCCGGTGCGTCGATTCCGTAGAGACGCACCCGCGTGCCATGGATATCGATGGTGTCACCATCGATCACGCTCGCCTGTCCGGTGACGTCGCCGGCGCGCGCCCGATCGACCGCTGGTGCGATGATGACGAACAGCGCAAGCATACGCCCGGCAAGTCGCAGCCATCCCCATATCCTGGCCAACCACACCGAGGCGAATGCTAGCAATATGCGCTCCCCGATGTGATCCTCGCGGGTAGCCGGTCCGTCTGTCCGGTCCGCGGCCTATGGCCCACCGGCCGTCAGCGAGGAAACAACCCGCACCAGCATCACGAGCGTCGCGGTCAGCGTCGCCCCTCCGACCACACACTGCGCGATGCACCGCCGCACCATGGCACTGCCGTCAACAAAGACGCTGAATGCATTTGGCATGGGCCGGCTCCGTCGCGTTCCTTCCGTGGATCGGGCCGGATTCATAGTCTGAGTCGCGGAGCCAGCGCCGCAAGCTTATTTCTCGGGGCGTTAGGGTTTGATTCACGACTCGGAGACCTCCTCACCGATCGCCGAAAGATCCCGGCGGCCGAATCGATGCGCGCGGCCGCCATTTGGTCGGATTCGATTCGGCCGCCGGCCGCACACAGCGTCCAGGCGGCTTCACGAGTTGGGGCTGGAAGGCCATGCGGCACAGCCGCCGCCCTTGCTCGCTTGCCACCCTGCGTCAGCCCGCCTGCCGCGGGTGATCCTCAGTTGCATCCGGGATCATGTCCGAAGAATCGACGGCCGCCGCCGGGGGAGCCAGAACCGGCGGGCGGAAGGCCAGCAGGAAGTCTGCAGCCTTTGAAGCCCTGCTTGCGGCGCGGAAGATCGCGCGGTTGTCCGCGCGGAGGACCTCGATCCAGTTGCCGATATAGTCGGCGTGTCGAACCGTCGGAGATATGGAGAGGGCTGCGCAAACGAATGCGGCGGTCATCTCCGCGACCAGTTCCTCGCTGGCATAGGGCCTCGAGCCGAAACTGCCGGTCTGGTCGCGGTCCAGACGGCTGCGATGTCCTGTCCAGTGCCCGAGTTCGTGGAACAGGGTGCGATAGTAGTTGATCTGATCGAAGAACGCCGGCTGCGGCGGCAGCTGGATGTAATCGCGGTCGCACTCGTAATACGCCTCGGCCCCGCCATGGCGGATGTCGGCAAGCGTCGCTCCGGCAAGCGCCTCGGCCTCCGGCGCGATCTCACGTTCCGGCAAAGCTGATGGCGGGCCTTGACAATGGTCCGGCAGGCCGTCGCATTGCGCGAGGTTGAACACCGTGTAGCGCCGCAGAAAGGCGACGGTCTCCGGCCCGCTCACCTGGTCCGGGGTCGATGGCAAATCATCCTGCGATTGCGTTCGCCGGTCCCTCGGAACGAACCTGTCGGCGTAGCAGATGGCGACGCCCTGCTCACCTTTTCGGACCGTGCCGCCGAGGGTGGTGGCCTGCCGAAAGGTGAGCCATTGCTGCGTGCGATACCCCGCATCGAACAGCCTGCCCCACAGGATCAGGACGTTGATCCCGGAATAGGCCCGGCCGGTCGCCGCATTGCGCGGCAATCCAACGACGGACTGCTCCTTGCCGCGGCCCCAGGGCTGCACCCACGGCACGGTGCCCTGTTCGAGTTCGGAGACGATCCGGGCGGTGATTTCTTCATAGAGCGTTGTGCGCGGCTTGGCTGCGTTGCGGCTTCGTTTGTGTAACATGATGCTGTCCCTTGCTGACTTCCCCGCACCGGCCCCCGGTGGCGGGGTGGGCGGCGAAGAGCGACCGGACAGCCGCGAACGCTTGAGGCGGGACGCACCGGAACGGCCGGAGCGACAGCGCAGGACCGCGCTCCGGCAAGATGGCCAAATAGATATTCGATGGGGCGCGGTTGCGGCTTGCCGGTTCGCGGCTATCGGGGAGCGCCGCCCACACCGCCGTTCGGAGCCAATCAAAGGGCGCCGGCCGCAGCCGGCCGGCTCAAATCAGCCCAGCAAGCGCATGACCTTGTCTCTCAGATCACGATTTCCGGTGTGGACCGTCCATTCCAGCAGCATCTGGCGCACGTTTGTCGGGATGACGCCGTGAAGCATAAGGCGCTGGATGGCCAGGAACAGGTCCCCATCCTGCCTCGGCCATGAGAGATCGAGCAGCAAACGGATATCATAGCCAAGCCAGACACCCTCCAGGGCCAGTATCAGGACGTCCTCGTCGAGCCAGAATCCGCCGAGGAAGATACAATGACCTGCCGACGCCTCCAGATCCGAAGTAAATTGCGTGTCCGACCAAAGATCCAGCGCTTGACCGCCGAGATGACAGACGCCGGCGCTGAACGTGCCGGGCATGGCATCAGAATCATATTCCCCGATGGCAAAGGTCGGCACAGCAAGCCATTGGCGGCACGCGGAGAGCAGCTCAAGACGCTCAGCAGCTCTCGCCGCCCGTTCGCCGGTTGCCCCCAACGACGGGGTCCGCGCGGGATTCACAAGAACGACGCGGCTTCTCTGAGGATCTGCCAGCATCCTTACAACCGATAGCCTTGTCGCCACGACCGCCACGATTCCACGCTGCGGGCCGCCCGAACGGCGGCGGCAGGAGTTGCCATCGAGTCACGGAAGGCTCGCATCGTCCTGCGGCTCGAATGCGCACGCATCAGACGCATTCCGACCGAGCGAGGGTCCTGAGGACAGGCGGCGAGACCTCGGCCTGCCGACACAGGGTCGAGAAAGCCGTATTGTCGCCGTGGAGGTAACCGGCAAGCGCCATTGTTGCGCCAACAGGTCTGGGAGAAGAGATCCGCTCAAGCGGCCATCCGGCGCGGCGCAGGATCCGCTCCATGCGAACGTCGGTCACGGTGACAATCGACCTGGATTGGGTGCTCCTCAAGTACTCAATCATCGCAGCAAACAACATGAAGGTCGCGCGACTCAATCCCCCGGTGGGCGAATGTCCGAGCCGCTCCGTATCGACGCAGAAGCGTGAGCTCTCCAGGACCTGCTGATCCCGCGGCATTGGCTCCCCCTCAAGCAACGAGCTGAACACCTCGCTGAGCATGGTTGGCCCGGTCGTTGGCAAGAGACGCACACATCCCAAAACGTCCCTCCGATTGGAGAGCATGACCAGGTATGATGGGTTGAGCGTGTCGAAGATATCGAGTTCCATATCGTTGCCGACCGACACTTCCCATCCGAGGCGATCCTTGAACACTCGACGCCGGAGTCCGTACATTTGCCTAAGCACGTCGAAGTGCTCACTGAACTGATGGCTCTCGATGGCAACGATCTTCACGCCTGACCTCCGCATTCCGTAGAGGCCGTCACACAATCAGAGCGTGTTGTTCGCTTCACCTGTTGAATCTTACAGGGGGAAATTTCAAAGGGAAACGTGATCCATCAAGGTCAAGCTAAGACCAGCCGAAGGCTTTCGTTTTGGAATTATTCTTGGAAAAGATGGCGCTGTCCTAATTCATCCGCGTGAAATCACGGGAGCAGACCTCGGCGCAACGCCTCGCCGACACACTGCGCAATCGATGCCGCTCCGAGCTTGGCGCGTGCGTTCTCCAAATGGAACGAGACGGTTCGTGCCGATATCCCGACGAGCACCGCAATGTCCGTCATAGTCTTACCCTGTGCAGTCCAGGTGAGGCACTGCCGTTCTCGCTGCGTGAGGATGTCCTGTCCATCTGAAACCCTTGGACATCGGCGTCGTTCGGCCGAAAAGTGCGCGTGAAAATAAACCGCGATCAAGTGAACGATCTCGAGCAGCTCCGTAGCCGGACGCTCAATCACCACCGACTTCTCGTCCATTGCAAGCGTAAAGGCCACCGTTCGCCCAAATCCGCCTCTGATCGGAATCGTAAGTCCAGTTTTGATGCCGAAGGTACCGGCTTCATCAAAGAACTGGCGTTCTGCCTGACTCGCCGATCGATCGGGCGCGCTGCTGCTCCAGCTGAATATCTCATTGTCACGTGACGCACGGCGGATCACCGGGTCCAGCCGCTGATAATCGCGTTCGGCGTATCGCCGCGTCCAGGCCATGGGATAGGACGAGACAATCTCGGGTTGGCCGCTCATAACGTTCAGATAGGCAAACCACCGAAACCCCAACTGCTCAGCCGTACGCCGCGCGACCTTCTCAAAGCCGCTCGCTCCTTCAGCCGTATTGACGGCATCGGCAAACTCCTCGAGCAGACGTTCAAAGGCTCCCATTGGCTTGCAGCCTGATTCGCTGAGGTTGCTTAGCCCTGAGCAACCAATGCCCATACCGGAAATTGGCAGGGCTTTTCGACGCGCATACGCGCCAATGTGCGGTGGCCATTCCCTCCGGTGCTCGACGGCCGCAAGCAGGTTGATGCATCGCCGCTACTCGCGATTCAAGGCCGCCGGAAACACGCGAATGGTCATGACCTGGAAAGCGCGCAGCGACAGGCAGCAGGTACGACCGTCCATCCTTAGCTGTTCAATTCGATCTTCGAGAATGTTGCTTGCCCACACCGACGATACGTCGACCCCAAACTCTAGCACCGGGCGCACCTGAACACCTGAGCTTTCGTAGAGCCGGACGACCCACCCTCTTCCATCTTCCGCCGGCTTGATCGTATCGACGATCACAGTGGACGGAGACGCCCGCAGAAACGATTGTCGCAACGGTTCATGCGGTTGCCCCTTGATCCAAAGCACCGGACGCGCAAAGCACAGGGCGTGCCCGACCGTGCTGGCGGTGCGCCAATCGCCCTCATGAGGATAGATCGCGTAGCGCATGCGGTGATACCCGATATCGGCGTTTGGGTCGGGAGATACCGCGCCGCGCAGCAGCGTGAGAGCGAGCTGGTTAC
Organism: Bradyrhizobium sp. CCBAU 51753; assembly: GCF_015291565.1. NCBI lineage: Bacteria > Pseudomonadati > Pseudomonadota > Alphaproteobacteria > Hyphomicrobiales > Nitrobacteraceae > Bradyrhizobium > Bradyrhizobium sp. CCBAU 51753. The sequence continues at coordinate 5,653,506 of NZ_CP030037.1, forward strand.
CAAACGTCGAATACCCATGTTTGGAGGCGCTGAACAATGACACGCCGAAATCCGGCTCCGACAGATCCGACCAGCGATGGCCGGGAACCTCGTACCTGGCGGCGTCAGCATCGGTATTGGCGTGTGTCGGCCGTTCCGTCGCACCAAACATCGTTTCATAGGTCGCGCGTGACGCACGGCAGGCGACGGGAAACATCACCTTCAGAAGCGTCCGGCGCTCCTGCCAGTCGACGATGGTCTCGAATTCGAGGTGGCGTGCGCCAGCGTCCATGCGGATCACCTGCGTAAGTCGGCTCGCCTTGCCGAGCGCCCGCTCGAACCGAATCTCACCCCTCAGGCGAGTCTCCGACAGAATGCTGAAACTCGCCTCTCCAGTCAGCTCCCGCGCGGTCTCCAGCGCGAAAGGATCGATGTCCCACGCCTCGAAGTCGAGCGGCCTGTCATCATACAGCAGAAACCGGGCTCCGGCGGATGCCAAGGCTTCGCGGCCGGTCGGCAGGTGGACCAGCGACTGAACCAGGCCGCTGCGGTCAATTCGCGCCTTAAGATGCGAATTCGTCAGCACGAACCCGTCCGGATCGACTGACATCGTGACGCGCTCGTCCGTCGTGGCTACCTCACCGGCCGCGAACGGTGGGGCGACCACGTAGCGGAGCGCACCTTCTGGATCGGACATAACCCCGGCGCGAGAGACGCCGAGGGGGTTAACCGGCGTCCACCCGGCTCCGCCGGCGTCGCACAACGCAGTCAGAATCACCTGGGTGCGGCATTTTGCTTGCTCCTCTACGGCCGCGAGGTCTGCCTCTGCCCTCTCGTAAACCTCGCGAATGCTGCTGCCTGGAATGATGTCGTGAAACTGATTGACCAGGAGCGTTCGCCACAAACCTTCGATGTCGCCCGCCGACGGCCCGGGCCGTTTCCAGGCGCGCGCAAGCGCGGCTACGAATTCGAGGGCTTGAAGGGCGGCCTCACACGCGCGATTGAGGCGCTTGATTTCAGCCTGCGTGGTGTAAGTGCCGCGATGATATTCGAGATAGAGCTCACCCTCGATCGTGGCGAGGTCCTCGGCCGACATCGACAGGCGATCGAAGAACTCGTCCACGGTCCGAATCCGGATTCTTGGAAGCCCCTGCAGATCCTTTGCGCGCTGCAGCGTCTCGAGCATCGTCTCATCGGCACCACCGCCGCCGTCGCCATGTCCGAACAGATACAGCGCATCGGCCGACCGGTCAGCGTCCTTGTAGTTGGCCGCGTGATAGCGAAGCCCCGCAACCTCAGCAGAGCCATTGTAGGTATCGGCGGGCGGGAAATGGGTCAGCACCGCGCTGCCGTCGATGCCGCGCCAATGGAAACTGTGATGCGGCGGCGAGGTGAATTTGTTCCAGGACAGCTTCTGGGTCAGGAATCGAAACATTCCCGCCTGGCGCATGAGCTGGGGCAGTTGGCCGTCATAGCCGAAGACATCCGGATTCCAGAACACGGTCGAGCGTCGCCCGAATGCCGTCTCGAAGTAGCGTTGACCATAAAGGAATTGCCGACAGATCGACTCTCCCCACGGCAGATTGCAGTCGGGCTCCACCCAACTGCCGCCCACGGGAATCCATTGTCCGGACGCTGCCTTGGCGCGGATGCGAGCGAACAGGTCGGCATCGTTCTGCTCAATGACTGTGTACTGATAGGCTTGCGAGCAGGCGAACTTGAAATCCGGATAGCGGTCCATCAGCGCAACGGCAGTCGAGAAGCTGCGTTGCGCCTTGCGCCGGGTTTCGTCCAAGGGCCATAGCCAGGCTGTGTCGAGGTGAGCGTGCCCGATCGCCGACAATTCGTGCGCGACGCTGCCGTTGCGTGCGTCGAGCAGGCCGCCGAGAATCGCACGAGCCGCGGGCCAGGTCGCGCGATCATCGGGATCAGCGATATTGCACACGCGGTTGAGCTCGTGCAGCAGCCGGCCAGCCCATGTCGGGTCTAATGCCGGTTGCACGAGCTCACCCACGCCGCCGTACGATCTGGACCTGCTGGAAGGCTCCCGGTCTGCTTCGAGCTGGCGAAGGACACTGTAGTCAAAATAGAACGCCGAGACCTCTGGATCAAAGCGACGGAGCTCGCAAGCCGCCAGCGCGTAGCCTTGCTGCTCGCCGCCGAGGGCGCCGAACAGGCCATTGCAGGCTACTTCAACGTAAAAGGTGATGCGCTCCCCACCATGTGCGGACTGGATCAGTGGCGCGGTGTGGCGGCCCGGATTGAGTCCTTGCGACGAACGTCCGTCCAGCCAAAGCAGGGCTTCGGAGCGGCTGTCCCAATAGAGGTCTGTTCTGGCACCCGCCCAGGTCTTCGGCACTTCAGCCACGACCCGGACCCAATAGGTCGCCCAAAGCGGCCCGAGCTTCTCGCCCATGGACACTGGCCGATAATCCAGCCCAAGGGCCTCTTCCAGACCGATGCGCTCCGTCGGGCCGGCAAGCTCGAGCGAAACCACCGGCACCCGATCGGAGTGAACCCCGCGCAGCAACCTTTGCGCAAAACGGTTCAAACGACCGCGCGTGTATCCTGGATAGCGTCCGCGAGCCCGCGCGATCGCCGGATCGTTCGCAAGTTGGTCTTGTCCGTCGATCATCCCTCACCTGCGCCGGTGCTGGCACTGCCACCGGCACCAGATTCGATGGCCGCGAACTCCGGCGACTCGGAAACCTGCGGCGCCACGCGCCGATAGATGGCCTGATCGAGCGTATCGATCGCGGATACCAGATGGTAAAGCGAACCCGCCGTTGCCGCCCCGGTGAATTCACCGTCCGCAGACATCCGGTCCCACCATAGCCCTTTGATAGGCGTCTGGAGAAATCGCTCAAGGGTTTCGCCAGCTTCGGCAGCGATCGCCCACCACGCATCCCCCTCGCGCTCGGCGCGTGCAACCGCCGCCTTCAGCCGTTCCGTTTGGGACCACAGGCGTGCCGTGTCTTCCAACACCGTGAAGTCGTCAAGAATTGCGTCGACGACGACGGACCGAGGGCGCGCGATACCATGCGTTTCGCCGATCTTCTGTAGTCGATCAGCGACCAGGTAAACCGAGTCATTTCTTGTCAGGTTTGCCCACGCAGCCAGAAGCCGCGACCACTCGAATTGATGCCCGGGTTCAACGATGCGGCCAGCGATACCGGACTGAGCTGACCAATCAACGTTGAAGCATTCGTAAAGGGCCCCTCCGCGCCCAATGAAGCGTGCAATTGCCAACTCGACAACGTCATCAGCCAATTGCTGCCAGGTCCCGCTATCGCCGAGCTCGACCCAGGTCAGGCAGGCCTCGAGCAGATGCTTGTGCGGGCTCGAATATCGCTGTGTGGTCGGGCGATCGCTCTCCACAAAACCACCTGCCCGATGCCGACACGTTCTGATCAGGCAATCGCGCACCCGATGGGCAACGCGCTTCGCCCGCTGTCGGGAATGCCGCGCTACGGCAGCACCGGCAAGCATGGCAAAAGCTTGATCATAAAGCGCAGCCCCATCTGACAGGACAATACCGTCATGTGAAAGCAGACTTCGAAACAGCCCGTCTGCGCGCTGAAAATCGACGACATATCGGTCGGCGCCGCGTAACACCTGCTCGACGTCTATTCGGGCGCCAAGGCGATGGGCCGTGAGCAGAGCGTAAATCTGTCGTGCAGGTACCCCGGCTCTCCGTGCGGCGACCACGGGATGCCCTCCCTGGGAAATTGCCTCAGAGAAGATGCCGGCCGCATCGAGACCGATCGTGGTCCATAACGGAATGGCTTCATTCAGCAACCATGCTTTCAGCCTCTCATGCATCTGCCGGGCCGCGGCGAAGCCTGCCGAATCTGCCGCCCGTGTCGAAGATGACTGACCTTCCATCTATCTGGGATCTTTCAAGTGATGAATGGGGAAATGTCCTCGCGCGAACGCGACGGCAAGAAACCATCTGCGTCTCGGGTGATTTGCGTCCGGGTCATCACAAGGCAGGAGATGCGGACCATCGCTCGACCCCAAATGCACACCGGCTAGGGTCGATCGACATTGATACGGTCAGGTTCAATCAACTGCCTGGGCCCTGGGGGCGGGAAGTCAATCGCGTCCGCTGAGGCATCTCCGAGGCTGACGCCACCGTCGCAATTGAGAATGGCGCCCGTGATGTAGCTTGCGAGGTCAGACGCCAAAAATACTGCAACATTCGCCACGTCCTCCTTGGTGCCATAGTCGCGCAACGGGATGCGTTTTTTCGCTTGCGCCTCGAGCTCAGCCGTGGGCGCAAGCCGCGCCATACCCACGGTATCTGCGATCGGCCCCGGAGAGATCGCATTCACACGTATTCCAGCGGGGCCCCACTCCATCGCAAGGCATTTCGTCAGCATGTTGATCCCGGCCTTCGCGGCGCAGGCATGGGCCTGAAACATGCTCGGCGTCGCGCCCTGCGGAGCGGTTATCGAGATCAGGGATGCACCAGGCCGGCGTAGATACGGAAATGCCGCTCTCAGCACATTGAAGGTACCGATCAGGTCTATATCGACAACCGTCCTGAAGGCGTTAGCGGACATGCCCATCGCCGGGGCAAGGAAATTTCCGGCCGCTCCGGACACCACGATATCGATGTTTCCGAACCGCTCTACCGTCTGGGCCAGGGCAGACTCGACCGGACCGTAGTCCCGCACATCCGCGACGAGCCCGATAGCCTCGTGTCCATCAGCAAGGAGGTTTCGGGCCGCTTGCGATATCCTCTCCTGGCTACGACTGACAATGGCGATGCTCGCGCCGGCATTGGCGAGCGCGCGGCCGATTGCGAGATTGATCCCGCCCGATGCGCCGGCGACGAACGCGACCTTGCCTTGCAGAGGTCGCTCTTTGTCGCTGGGAGGCACTAATATCTGACGCGAAGGCATGTTGAATGATCCAGAGTGGAGTGGGTTGCAAGATCGAGTGAGGATGGATTTTGAGTTCTAGGTTTTCCAGACGCCTTCGAGGTTGGATCGATAGCCGAGAGCTCGATAGGTCGCATCGACCAGTGATTGTCCGCGGGAGTTGAGGAGAAGGCCCCTACCCAACAGGTTCATCGTGTATCCAAAGCTCAGGCGCGCCCTGGGATCGGCGAAGCCCAACGATCCGCCCGCTCCCGCGTGACCGAAGGCTGTGCTGGAGAGCACGCAGCTCTGATCCGCGCCCGGCAGAGTGCGGTTGTCAATCGACTTCATGAAGCCGTAACTGAACCGGGTTGGCATCAGCAGCGTTACGTCCTCCCGAGGTGCCACCGCCACTTTGCTCAAGCGCGCGATCGCCTGCCGCCCTAGTAGCCGTCTGTTTGCTACCAGCGCATATAGACCGGCAAGACCGCGCGCATTCGTCACACCATTGACTGCGGGAATTTCCGCCGCGCGCGCTTCGCGGCTCATGAAGTCAAAGCCGCCGGTATTGGCGAGGAATAGATGCGCTGGCGAGTCTGGCTGCTGCAGCGCCGCGAGCATGAAGCGCGAAACCGGAACCGTCTCGTCGTGTTGCGGCTGATGAAGCTCCGCTACATGGTCTTCGAGATCGACCGGCAGACCGATCCAGAAGTCCAGCCCATTTGGGATCGCCAGCTCTTCCCGAAAGAACTTGCCAAGACTGCGTCCGGTGATCCGGCGCACAATCTCGCCGATGATCCATCCGAACGTAAAAGCATGATATCCGCACTGCGAGCCTGGCGGCCAAAATGGCTCCGCCCGCGCAACGAGATCGGCCATGTAGGAAGCATCGTAGAAGCCGCCCGCCCTCACCGCCTCACGCAAGTGTGGCAAGCCCGCCGTGTGGTTGAGCACCATGGCGACGGTCGTTTCCCGTTTGCCGGCTTGCCCAAATTCAGGCCAATACCGGACAACGGGGGCGTTGAGGTCGAGCAAGCCACGCTCGACAAGCAGATGAGCACAGAGCGACGTCGCTCCCTTTGTCGCCGAAAACACCAGTGAGATCGTATCTCGCGTCCAGCGCCTCCCGTTGGAGCTTGCCTGCCCGCCCCAGAGGTCGACCACTTTCCTGCCCTCGTGCGTGACGCAAATGCTCGCCCCGAGCTCGCCACGCTCTGCGAAATTGGCGCAAAAGGCCTGCATGACCGGCTCGAAACTTCGGTCATAGCGGCCTTCGATTTGGTTGCCGCCGACCCTCTTGAGAACATCGATAACGCCCATTCGCTCCTCAGTTCGCGCGATCTGGTTGTCGGGAATCCGCAGCTGCGGCCGCTGCCTCGCGTGATGCGAGGCGCGCCAGATTGGCTTCGTGGGCCGCCCGTGTGATCGGAAACGCGGCGATAAAGCCGATCGAGAGCAGATACAGCGCCGCCTGGATGGGAAGCGCGGTAAGAGCCAGATCTCGCAAGACTTCCGCGCTAACCTGACCGGGTACCGCCCCTTCCGGAAAATGCACAAAGGTCAGGATCATACCCGACACGAAGAGGCCTACGCCCGACACGCATTTCTGCGCGAAGGTGTTCGCGGAGAAGAACAATCCCTCGGAACGCCGCCCGGTCGACAACTCACTCGCCTCGCTCACGTCAGCAAGCATGGACGCCGTGAGGATTGAGGAGCTCACGATCAACGTTAGAGAGATCGTAATCGCGATCAGGAGAACGGGTAGTAACAGTGGGGATCCGTTGGCGGGAAAACAGTCGGAAAGCCGCAGTACAAACGGAGCACAGTAGAAGACGATCGACAGCAGCCAAAGCGCGATCGCCGACCGCTTTTTGCCCAGACGGCGCGAAAGGCGTGGCGCGATGACTGCACCAAGAACGGATGCGACCAGTACTCCAAGCATCAAGGCTGACAATTGATCCGAGTTGAAGCCCCAGAAGTAGGTGTTGAAGTAGGTGCTCAGCGAAATCTGGATTCCCGCCGCCATGGCACTGCATATGCCGGCGGCAAGCAGGATCAGGAACGCCCGGTTTGAGAAACTCCCGACCATATCCTTCAAGGCGGCAACAAGACCTCCCGCCCGATGCCCAGGCTGCCGAAGCCAGGGAATTTGTCGTTGCGTACCGGCCGCAGACACCAGAATTGCGGCGCACATGATGACGCCGGCGACGACGCCGTAGTGCGCGTATCCATCTGGATTAAGCTGGCCGACGGGATGATCGCTGTCCGGACGCAGGAAGACGATGAAGGCCACGAATGCCATGCTGACACCACCGAACCATGCAAAGAACGTCCGGTAGCTGAGAAGGCTTGTTCGGATGTCATAATCCCCGGTGAGCTCAGCGGCCAAGGCGGAGCTTGGTATCTCGTAGAGAGCCAGAAAGCTGCGCACCACGATAATGGTCACGAGCAAGTAGATCGCGAGTCCCGGGTGGCTCCAGTTCGACGGCGCATTCCATAGAAGGAGATAGGTCGCTCCGGCCGGTATTGCCGCCACATACATGAATGGATGACGCCTCCCCCAACTGGAGCGCCACCGATCCGAAACATAACCGATGATCGGATCGATGAAGGCATCGAGCAGCAGGGCAACCATCGCGATGGTTCCGACCAATTGGGCGGAAAGCCCCATCACCTGGTTATAGTAAAGCAGCAGAAGGATGTTGAAGCCGTTGTCCTTGATGCCGAACGCGAGCGAGCCAGCGCCATAGAGTATACGCGTGACCGGGCTGATCGGTGGTCTCTTCGACGTTATCGGCGAGAGATCTTGCCTCTCAAAATTCGCTCTGAGATTCATGTTGGAGACCTTTATCGGGTGCCTGGCTGGACTCGTAAGCCCGCCCCCATGTCTTCGTCAGATGGTTGAAGGCTTCGACCGCGAGGCTCTCGCGCTGAATGGCTCAGAACGCCGTCGTCAAGCTGGCCATGAAGTTGAGTGAATTCTTCAGCCGCGGGGTCGCACTCGGATGCACGTTGTAGCTGGTCCCCAACATGAGATAGACGCCGGGATTCAGACGAAACGAGTTACTGACCGTGACCGATGCATAATCACCGAAGGGCCTGATCCCGGTGAGCGCCGCCTGAAAATCGAGCGCTGACTTGCTCAGGGTGGTGTAGCCAAAGATGAGGGCCGTCTGGTCCATCGGTCGTCCGGGAATGATCCCCATCCCGTAGACGCGCCCTTCGTAGTAGTTCTGATACATGTTCTTGTTGGGATCGGAGGTCATGTAGAAACCTCCCACGTAGTAGCCTTGATAGGCCTCATAGGGGGCGGACGAGATCTGGGAGACCTGAACGTCTGCCGCCGCGTAAAATCCCCAGTTCGTGTCGGTCTTGCGGCCCGCGGAAAAGTCGAAGTAAGGCGACGTATTGTACAGGCCGCCGGCACGGACCCAGACCGATCCCTGCGCGGGTGACGAAAACGTCTTGTAGCCAAACTCATCGATAAACAGCGCCTTGGCGTCCGGGCTGGAGAGTCCAAGGCCGATCGGATTGGCTTGTTGCTCGACGTCAGCTCCGTCCGGCGAGATACTCCGCTGCACGCCGGCCTTGTTATAGAAATTGTTCGGCAAGTTGATCATGAAGTTGGCGCCGGGCGCGGGCACGCCCTGTCGCGACAGGCCAAGCTCGTATGGGACGAGGGCCTGCGGGCCGGTCGCCATGCTGGCAGCGACAAGAAGGCCAAGATAGTTCTGCGCGTTGTAAAACACGCCAGCCTGAAGCTGTACCGTATCCTCCATCAGCGACTGGAAGTAGTACAGGTTCGCAAACTTTGCGCCGGAAGGGCCGAGCGGTTCCCAGGTTGTCCCGGTCAACATGGTTCCAACGGAGAGCTGCCCGCCCGTCAAGCCGAGCCGGCCGAGGTCGTAGCTGACCGTCACTTCCGAAAAGGAATAGGTCGTTGGTATTTGCCCCTGATAGGTCTGCGGCTTGGGCGGAGCGTTGTTCAGCATGTTGGCGGTGAATGTGTTCGTGCTGTAGGCGACGTAGCCGATGCCGTATTCGGCAAGGGCTGTTCGCAACCCGTTCGGATCCTGGAAGATCGATTCCGCCGCCGGTGGGACAGTCGTAATCCAGCCCTTCATGGATAGCTTGTCGAAGGCCGCGAACTTGATCATCTTCGCGACCTCTGGAGATACGGCGCCACCAGCAGACGGCGCCGGCGCCGTGCCCGGACCCGCCGACCAGGCTCGCGACACCGTTGCTGGCGCAGCAGCTCCCGGCTGTGCCGGGGGTGTGGCTGGCGCTGCCGCCTGGGCCGGCTTCTTACGCCCCGTTACTGGCTTCACAGGCGCTCGAGCCGCCTTCGCGTTTCCGGCAGCGTCGTCCGTCCCGGCGCGCGCCGGCGCCCCGATGACCAGGGCAAGCGAAGCGCACACGACTATTCCAGTATGTGTCCACGCCGTCACCCGCGCGGTTGCGCCATCTGCCGCGCAGCGCGCCTGACACCCGCCAGACTTGCGCTTCCCGTTACCGCACTCGCTCTCCAGCCCAACCATAATCCATCCTCCCCAGTCATATTTTATGTTTGAGTATGTTATTTTTGTTCTGGGTATCCTGTACAGCGCAAGCTGACCGTCCGTCAAGCATCGACCTAAAATCGTCACTCGAACCCACATCGAAGCTAAATCGTGCGGAATTTCAAACAAAACCAAATCGATAGCGCTGGAAGCCTGCAGTCAGAGCAGCATCGCCCCTCCAACCAAAGCCAACTAATTTTTGTTTTGGGTTTGTTTTGCATCGCTTATGATGACGCAATCCACAACGACAGGACTGGCAGAAGAGCAATGACCGAAATACCCCTCCCAATCGGAGCACGAATCGCCAATCTCGCCTGGGATTCACCGTCGGCAGACTGCGTAACTTTCGAGGACGCCACTCTGACGCGGCAGGAGTTGCACCTCTCGTCAAACCGGATGGCTCACGCACTCGCGGCGAGAGGCGTCCGCCTCGGCGATTTCGTCAGCATTGCCTTGCCCAACGGGCTCGATTTCGTGATCGCGACATGCGCGGTGCTGAAGCTCGGAGCCATTCCGCAACCCGTCTCCGGAAAGCTTCCGGAGAAAGAGTTCGACGCAATCGTGTCCCTTGCCTGCCCTCGCGTGGTGATCCGCGCTGCGATAGCGCGGCCTTCTGACGTGACGCCGGCGATGCTGATTGGGGAGAGCATCGATGACACGGATTTGCCGGATCGGATTTCCCCTGCCCTGAAAGCTCCGACGTCCGGTGGATCGACGGGACGGCCAAAACTGATCGTGTCTGGTCGAGCAGGTATCGTCGTGCCGGGTGAGGGAGACTTCTATGGCATCAAGCGGGGTGATATCGCCGTGATGCCGGCCCCGCTCTACCACAATGCCCCGTTTTCGCTGGCACTCATCGCAATTCTTGCAGGCGCCCACCTGGTCCTGATGCGCAAATTCGATCCCCAGGAGCTTCTGCAAATTGTAGCGCGCCGCCAGGCTACTTGGCTCTATCTCGTACCCACCATGATGCATCGGATCTGGCAGCTGCCGCAGGAGGTTCGGGACGGGAGCGACATTTCTTCGCTGCGCAACGTCTGGCACATGGCCGCCCCCTGTCCGCCGCGCCTCAAGGAGGCCTGGATCGGATGGATCGGCGCAGACAAGCTATGGGAACTATATGGCGGGACAGAGAGCCAGGCGGTAACGGTCATCGGGGGCCAGGACTGGCTGCAGCACCGTGGATCGGTCGGCCGCCCCGTGACGGGCGAGATTGCGATTTTTGATGATGAAGGACGACAGCTGGCACCGGGGACCGTCGGCACCGTCTACCTAAGAATGCCAAGCAGTGGATCGCCGACGTATCGTTACATTGGCGCCATAGCCGAGCGGATCGGGGAATGGGAGACGTTAGGCGATCTCGGCTGGATGGACGAAGACAACTATCTCTACCTGACGGACCGGCGTACGGACATGATCCTGGTCGGCGGCGCTAACGTCTACCCTGCCGAGGTCGAGGCGGCACTGGAGGAGTATCCGTTTGTTGCGTCGAGCGCGGTCATCGGCCTTCCTGACGATGATATTGGCCAGCGTGTTCACGCCATCGTTCAGGCGCCACCGACGATCGACCTGAACGAGCTCAACCGCCATCTGACAGAGCGCCTCGCCAGTTACAAGCGTCCACGATCCATCGAGATTGTCACCTATCCGCTGCGAGACGATGCCGGTAAAGTACGCCGATTCCAATTGCGGGCCGACCGTGTGCAACGAACGGCCTCTAGCGAGGCACCGAGCTTGTCAAACGAAGAGCGAGCGACACCTGAAGGCAGATCACAGTGATGGCGCCTTCTGCTGCGAGCCAGCCCAAGCCGAAGCGCTTCCGCCGGCGTGAGGCGGTACTGGGCGTCGCTATCCAATTGATCAACGACGTCGGCTTGAGGGGAATGACCTTCGTCGAGATTGCAAACAAGCTCGGCATCGTTGCTACCGGCATTGCGTACTATTTCCGGCGCAAGGAGCAGTTGGCGAGCGCGTGCTATATTTCATCTCTGGAGCGCATCCAAGGCTTCATCGCGTCGGCAGCCGGAACAACGGTCGAAGGTCGGCTCAAGTCCTTCCTGTCCAACTATTGCCGATACCTTGCGGACGTGGCAGCTGGACGTGCGCCTGCGATCGTGCGTTTCGACGAAGTGCGCGTCCTGGCCGACCCTACTGTCGACGATGCAATCGCTCAAACGTTCAGCAAGTTTCGTCAATTGCTGCGCGATCCTGCCGACAGGCAAAGCCGTGTTTCCAACGCCCACGCGCACCTGCTCTTCTCCTGGATCTTCTGGATGCCGGCGTTGCTCGAACGCCACTCCGAGGATGAATATGACGCAATAGCTGGCATCGTTCTCAGAATATGGCTGGGGGGAGTTTCGGCCCAACCTTTGAGAGTCGGGCGGCCTCGCGTTTTGGCGCATCAGTCTCCGCATGGGGATGATCGTGCTGAGGATTTTCTGAAAGCCGCAACCAAGGTACTCAATGAGCAAGGCTATGCGGGTGCATCGGTCGAGCGCATATCGGCCGAGCTCAACGTCACGAAAGGCTCTTTCTATCACCATAATGAGGCGAAGGATGATCTGGTCGTGTCGTGTTTCGAGCGCTCCCTGGCGCTGGTACAGACGGCGAAACAAGACGCAGCGAGACTCTCCGCGCCGGGGGCTGAGAAACTCTTGGCGCTAACTGTCCACCTGATCGAGCATCAGTTGCGTGGAGACGCGCCGCTGCTCTCGATGTCTGCCCTGATGACGCTCCCCAAGCATATCCGCACCGACCTGTTGCACAAGTCCGACCGCATCACTAATGGGTTTGTTCTATTATTCAGCGAGGGTATGGAGGATGGCTCGATCAGAACCACTTCCCCCGTCGTGGCCGCATGGATGCTATCATCGATGATCAACGCTGCCGTCGATCTGCGGGCGTGGGTCCCCGACTTGACCGTCGACAATGTGGCCGATCTATTCGTGCGGCCGTTCTTTGAAGGCTACGCCAGATCATCTGCGCAATCGAAACACACCGCGCCAGGCTGAACGAAACTGTCAGATACAGGCATCGTGCCGCCAAGATCCAAGTCGCGGCAACACCGTCACCATCCGGAGGAGCGCTCCTCCATCTCAAGAAGCCACGGGTGATACCGCGCAGTTTGTTTTCTCGCTGGCGCGGTAGGCTTGCCTTGCTGTTGTTCGTTCAAGGTACGGGACCGCGCTGTCGCAAATTCCTACGCCATAGTCGATCGCCCAGGTAAGGCACGTCGTGAGAAGAATGTCCGCCGTCGTGAATTGGTCGCCCATGAGATAGGTTCGCCCGTCGCGCAATGCGACATCGACATTTCGGAGTTGGCCACGAAAGTACTCACCGGCCTGCTGCACGACCTCTGGTGCATGACCGTAAATGTGCGCCAAGCCCTTCACCGTACCATGCCGCCTCATCACATACAGGCTCGTTGAATCGAGCTCGGTGACAATGAAGAAGCACCATTCCAGCCACTTGGCGTAACCATCGGGGTCCAGCGGCACCAGCGAATTCTCGCTGGTCCCGTAGCGACGCGCGAGGTAAGCAACGATCGCGGCGCTTTCGCCGATTGTGAGGTCGTGGTCCTGAAGCAGTGGAATTTTCTGTCGTGGACTAAGTGCGGTAAATTCAGCCGTCTTGGTCTCACCCGTGCGCGGCTGAATCGGGCGCATCTCGTATTTGAGCCCGAGCTCATGCAGCGCCCAATGCGGACGAATCGTGCGAGACGTCCCGACTCCCCATAGGATGATATTGGGATCCATGTCACCAGGCCTCCACGCTCGGCCGCAAGTCAAGCTCATGCGTCCAGCCATCGCGGCTCTGCCGATGGGCGAACCAATAGGCCTCGGCGATCGAGGACGTCCTGGTCAGGCTGTCAGGTCTGATGGTCGCGAGATCCACGCCCGCAGCCTTCATGCGTTCGTGGATGGCCACGCTGTCAACGCCCGCGTCTATGATGAGGTGCATGACGTGAACGCCTTTCGGCCCAAGTTCACGCGCCATGGCCTGCGCCACCGCCCGCAGTCCGAATTTGGCCGCGGAGAACGCCGCAAAGCCCTTGCCGCCGCGCAGACTGGCGGTCGCACCCGTAAACAGGATCGTACCGCGCCCGCGCGGGATCATGTGCCGCGCGGCTTCCCGGCCAACGAGAAATCCGGCGTAGCAGGCGAGCTCCCAGGCCCTGGTGAAGAGCTTCTCGGTGGTTTCGAGCAGCGGCTTGTTCACGTTTGATCCGGCATTGAACAGGCAGACCTCGATCGGTCCCACCTCCTGTTCGACCTTCGTGAACAGTCCTTGGACCGCCTCCTCGCTGCGCGCATCGACCGAGAAGGCGTAGAAGTCACAGCCCTCCTTCCTGAGCTCTTCGCCGAGTTGATCCGACTTCGCAGCATCCCGCCTCGCGACGCACACGGCAAAGCCGCCCAGCGCGAAACGCCTTGCGACCGCAGCTCCGATGGCGTCGCCCGCGCCAACCAGCAATGCAACCTTTTTCGTCTCAGGCATGTTCGTGCTCCTTTACGATCGCAACCCGTACGGCCTTGTCCGCGATCATTCCTTCGATCTCGGCATCGGAATATCCGAGTTCGCAAAGCACCTCGCGGCTGTGCTGACCGATCCGCGGCGCCGGTCCGCCGATCGCGGATTGGTTCAGGGCAAATTGGGCTGCCGGCTTCGGTTGCCGAACGCGGCCAACGCCCGGTTGCTCGAACTCGGTGATGATGCCTCTGGCGACCACCTGCTCGTTCTCGATGATTTCCGACCGGCGCAGAATCGGCGCGCACGGCACATCAGCCGCGTCAAGCCGCTCGAGCCATTCCGCCGTGGTGCGCTGGCCGATATACTCCTGCATCTTGTTGATGCGTGCAGTGGCATTCAACGAGCGAGCGGTCGGTGTCGCAAAGCGCTCATCCTTGACGAGCTCCGGATCGCCCGAGGCCTTGCAGAACCCCTGCCACTCCGAATCCGAGATGGTGCCGCAGGTCAGGAAGCCGTCGAGCGTCTTGAAGACCAGGTCGGGCCGGTCGTTGGGGTCGGTGGCGGTTTGCTCCTTGCCGACGACCGTGTACTGCATCATCCCCTCCGGCCAAAGGTAGGAGATCATGACATCCAGCATCGCGACGTGGATGTGATCCCCATGCCCGGATTTTTCCCGCGCATACAGAGCAGCGGCCACGGCCTGCGCGGTCATCACCGCGGTCGTCTTGTCACAGACGATTGTGCGGATCATCTGCGGCCGATTGGTCACCGGCTGCGACTGGATGTCCGCGAAGCCGGACAGGCCCTGGACGATCGGGTCATAGACCCGCTTCTTGACGTAGGGGCCATGGTCCCCGACCCCGCTGATCGACACGTAGATCAAGCGGGGATGGCGCTTCCGCAGGTTGTCCACGCCGAGGCCGAGTCGCTCCATCGTTCCCGGGCGGAAATTTTGCACCAGGACATCCGCTTGGGCGACCAGCCGCGCCAGGATGTCCCGCCCGGCGTCGGACTTGACGTCGACGGAGAGCGAGCGCTTGCCTCGATTGGAAGAGATGAACAGCGCGGAAAACTCGCCCGCCCGGTCGATGGTCGCCCGGCTGCGGCGGGTGATGTCGCCTCCGATCGGCTCGATCTTCAGGACATCGGCCCCCTGATCTGCGAGAAACATCGTCGCAAATGGCCCGGATACGACGCCGGTCAGGTCCAGCACACGAACGCCGTTCAGTGGTCCCGGCATTGAACTCTCCTTTTTTGGCTTCAGAACTCTGCAAGTGTCTCGAATTGTCAGATGCTCAGATAGGTGCGGCGCACGGCTTCATCGGAATCCAGCGCAGACATCGTTCCGGCGAATTGAACGCATCCCTGGCTCAGCACATAGGCCCGGTGCGCGAGCCGCACCGCGAGCTGATAGTTCTGCTCGACCAGCAGAATGGGCGTGCCCTCGTCCCTGATCAGTTCAAGGACATCAGCCAGATGGTCCACGATCACCGGCGCCAGTCCTTCGCTCGGCTCATCCAGAATGAGAAGGTCGGGACCGCAAAGAAGTGCGCGTCCGATCGCCAGCATCTGTTGCTCGCCGCCAGACAACTGGCCGCCGAGACTGCTGCGCCGCTCGGCGAGCCGCGGAAAGAGCCCGTAGACGTAGTCCGCGGTCTTTCTCGAGCGGCGACCGCGCGCCGCTTTCACCGCAATGCCGAGGTGTTCATCAACCGTCACCGATGGAAAGATGCCGCGATCTTCCGGAACATAAGCGATGCCTGTCCGCGCAACCCGATAGGTCGGCAACCGCTCGATCCGGCGATCGCCAAACACCACCTTGCCCTTGCGCGACGGAACGAGGCCGACGATGGCCTTCAGGGTCGTGCTTTTCCCAGCCCCATTGCGGCCGAGAAGCGCCACACATTCGCGCGAGGCGACGGTAAGTGACACGCCCTGGACCACATGACTGTCGCCGTAATAGGCGTGGAGGTCTTCAACCTCTAGCATGACGGCGCCCCAGGTAAGCCTCAATGACTGCCGGATCCTCCTGAATGTCGCGACGCGTCCCTGTGGCCAGCACCTTGCCATAGCTGAGCACGGTGATGATGTCGCAGGTCGCGAATACGACATCCATGTCGTGCTCGACCAGCAGGATCGTCAGATCCTTTGGCAGTCTGTTGATGAGATCGATCAGCCGGGCGCGCTCCTGCGGCGAAGTTCCGGCTGCGGGTTCGTCCATCAAGAGAATCTTCGGCTTCGCGCACAGCGCCAGCGCCACTTCCAGCTGCCGTTTCTGGCCGTATGAAAGATGGGTGACCGGCACCTCGAGGGTGTCGGTCAGGTGCATCCGTTCTGCGGCCTGCCGGGCCTGCTCGAACAGATCGCCGAATTGCCGCTTCGGGCGCCAGAAGATGCGGCGGCACGGATGAAAGGCCTGGCAGGCGATCCTGAGATTCTCCACGACCGTCAAATCTTCCAGCAGCATGTTGCGCTGGAACGAGCGCGCAATACCGGAGTGAGTCACCTTCTCCGGATGGGTTGCAACAGCTTGTCCGTCAACCAGCACTGCGCCGCTGGTCGGCGTCAGCCAACCGGTGATCAAGTTGAGGAAGGTGGTTTTTCCCGCGCCGTTCGGCCCGATCACCGCGCGCCGCTGCCCGGGCGGCACCGTCAGGTTGAGGTTCGAGATGACATCGAGCCCGCCAAACGCCTTGTGCAGATTTCTGACCTCGAGCGTGCTCATGGCTTGCTCCGAACGGCCGATTTGAATGCCTCAACCACGCCGTCGCGAAAAAACGCGACCACCAGCATGAAGAAAATGCCGAAGAACAGCATGTACTCGGTGGTAAGGACGCTGAGTCCCTGCTTCGCCAGGACGAAGACGGCCGCGCCGACCAGCGGACCAGCCACGGTCGTCGTGCTGCCGATGATGACCATCAGGACCCCCTCGCCGCTCAATTGCCAGCTCATCGAGTCCGGATTGATGAAGTAAGTATATTGAGACTGAAGGATGCCGGCGACGGCACAGGTGACGGCCGCAACAACGAACGCGCCGACCTTGTAGCTGCTCACCGTGTAACCCATGGCTGCCGCGCGTCGTTCGCTTTCGCGGATCGCGGCCAGGACGCTGCCGAACGGCGACTCGACGATCCGCCACACGGCTGCGACGGCTAGAACGGTGACCAGGAGGATGTAATAGTAGAAGACCACGGGGCTATCGGCATTCAGGCCGAGCAAGCCGAGATCAGGCCGCGGGATGCCCGACATGCCGTCCGAACCGTTGGTCAAACGGAGCTTGATCGCGGCACCGTAGAACATCTGCGAAAACGCAAGCGTAATGAGCAGGAACTCGACACCGCGGGTCCGCGTGCAGACGGCGCCGATTGCGGCTGCCAGTATCGCAACCAGGACCAATGTCGCAGGCACCGACAGCCACAGCGGCAGCCCCAACACCGTCGTCCCGATTCCGATGCCGTAACCGCCGAGACCCAGGAACATTCCCTGCCCCAGCGAGACGAGCCCGGTCGTGCCGACGAGCAGGTTTATTCCTGAAGCAAATATTCCGGCGATCATGATCTCGATCGCCAGCGTTGTGGCGTAGGAGGTCGACAGCCAGGGAAGCGCCAGCGCCCCCAGAACGGCGGACGCGGCCAGCACAAACGTGGCACGGCGGACCTGGGCTGCGGGAGAAATATCGTCCCGCGCCGTCGTTCGAGCAATCGTGACCTCCTCGCTCATGCCACGCGCTCTACGTTGCGGAACATGCCCTGCGGGCGGATGATCATGACGCCGATCAGAAGGGCATAGATTGCGAACATCTCGACCTCGGGCAGGTATGCCTGCGACATCGCATTCGTCATCCCGACAATCAGCGACGCATAGAAGGAGCCTCTGAGATTGCCCAGTCCGCCAACCACCACCACGACAAACGTCTCGACGACGATGGTGATGCCCATTTGCGAATAGACGCTCGTAAGCGGCGCTGCGATGACGCCCGCCAGGCCAGCGAGCGCAGCCCCGAGGCCGAACACCGCCGCAAACAGCGCGTTGATATTCACGCCCAGCGCCGTCACCATCGCGCGGTCATCGACGCCGGCGCGCAGTGTCGCCCCGAGCAGCGTCCGGTCGAAGACGAAGGTCAACCCGGCGGCGACCGCGAGACCGACGCCGATAATGAACAGCCGATAGACCGGGTAGGATATGCCGAGCAGGCTGACGTGACCTGCCAGCACTGGCGGCGTCGGTACGGCCAGAAAAGCGGATCCGAACAACCATTCGACGGCTCCGGCCGTCGCGAAGAGCAGGCCGAACGTAAGCAGCGCGAGATCAAGATGGGTGGATCGGCCACGTTCGGCCAGCGGCTGCAGCAGCATCGACTGGAGCACAGCACCCAGCACCAGCGGCAACAGCGGCCCCAGCAGCAACGCGAGCCAGAACGATCCGGTGGCACTCGCAACGACGACGCCGCAATAGGCCCCCAGCGTGAAAAACGCGCCGTGCGCGAGATTCAGGATGTTCATCAAACCGAAAATCAAGGTGAGGCCTGCGGCAAGAAGGTACACCAGCATACTGAGCTGTAGACCATTCAGCACCTGCGTGAGGAAAACCTGCATCTGACAGCGCTTTCACCGAATCCGGTTCAGAAGGACTTGGTGCATCCCGGCAAATCCTCGGCGCCGGCAAACTCGTCCACATAGGTCGGCAGGAGATTTCCTGCCGGATCCTTCTTGATCTTCACCACGTAGACTTTCTCGAGCAGCGCGCTATTGCTCGCATTAAAGCGGACCTTTCCCCGCGGCGAGTCGAAGGCAAGACCTCGCATGGTCGCGATGAACTGCGATTTGTCTGCCGGCATCCTGCCGCCCAGCTTCTCCAGGGTGAGCATGATGGCTTTTCCGTTGTCGTAGCCGAGTTCGGCGTTGACTTCCGGATCCTGCTTGAACATCTCGCGGTATCTCGCGACGAACCTTTCGTTCGCCTCCGTCTTGGCGGTCGACAAGTAGGTTGTGATGAATTCCGGCCCGACGATCAGATCGCCAAGAGCCGACCAGTTGAGCTGGTCGTATATCCAGTGGTCACCCACCAGCGGGAGCTTCTCGCGCAAGCCGAAGTCGGCATGCTGCTTGACCAGCTGGACTGCCTCGGCACCGGCGTAGAACGAGTAGATGATTTGCGCGCCCGAATTACTCGCCTGGGTCAGGGCGGCGCCCCAATCCTTGGTTTTCTGGAACGGCGTCCAGATTTCCTGAACAACCTTGCCACCAGCCTCCTGGAACCCGCGCTTGAACGCGTCGAGGAAGGAATGTCCGGCGGAGTAGTCAGGCCCCATGATCACGGCAGTGCGGATGCCGTGGGTCGCCCAGTATTTGCCCGAATTGTACTGAAACCCGTTGGCGCTGAACGAGGTGCGGGCCACGTAAGGGCTACAGAATTTGGCCGTGATCTCGTCCGCGAAAGTGTTCACGAGAACCAACGGCGTTGCCGCCTTATCTGCCAATCCCGAAACCGCGATGCCGACGCTCGAACTGACCACACCCGCGACCAGGTCGACCTTCTCAAGCTGAACCAGGCGATTGAACTGCTGAACGCCCACGTTCGGTGTCAATTCGTCATCGGCCCGGACGACTTCAACGCGTCGGCCTCCGACGCTGTTTCCGTATTCGGCGAGAGCGACCTGGAAGCCTCGATCGATCCCTTCGCTCGGAACCGCGTAGACCCCCTTGTACGGAAGCATGAGGCCAATCTTCAGGGGAGGCAGATCCGCGGCGAGCGCGACCTGCGACGCAGCGCCCGCGGCAAACAGCATTGCAGCCGCCAAAATGCTTGTACGCTTCATCCGCGTCCTCCTTCAGCTCACCTCCCGCGGCGCCCGCCTTCGCGGATGGGCTGCCACGCCCGAGCTCTACAAGGACACGTGATGCAATACTTCCGTCAGAGGGCCGGCATTTGCCAAAAAGCGCCGCAAAGCGACCCGGTGCGTCAGGACAGCCGGCTACGGCGAAATGCCGACGGGGTCATTCCGGTTGCGCGTCGGAAGCTGGTGGAAAAGTGCTGCGAATGACTGAAACCGGATGCACAGGCAATGCTCGTAAGGTCTGCGTCCGTGCCTGTCAGCCGTTGTTTGGCGTCTTCTATTCGTAAGTTGAGCACGTGACGGTGCGGCGTCGTCCCCGTGCTTTCCTGAAAAGCTCGCAGGAAGTGGCGCCTGCTCAGCCCGGCAACGCCACTCAAATCCTCCAGCGAAATCGGCTCCGCTAGGCGAACCCTGATGTACTCATCCAGTTGCGCCAGAACCCGCGCGCTCAGGCCGCCACGCGACACGATCTTATCCGCGCCGGCGATCCGGGTGACCCGCGCCAAATGGGCCAAAGCTTGGGCACCCCATCCCTCGGCGAAGAGCTCAAACACATTGTCCGGCGCCAAAGCTTCGCGGCGAAGCTCTTCCAGGCCCCTCGTCAACTGTTCGTGGGCAAAGCCGACCAGCGGACGATCGATGTCGGTCTTAAGGCGGCCATGCACGAACTCCGGATCGAGAAACACGACGACGTAGTCAAGCGACGGGCCGACACTCCATTGACCCTGGATCTCCATACCCGCTGGAAACAGGGCGAGGTTGGCTCTTCCGCTAAAGCGATGGGCGGCATTGCAGCCGTCAATCATACCTTGGAGATTTTCGGCGCCACGTCGAAACCAGAACAGCGTGACCTCGGGCTGCCGGAAGTGCCACTCCATCTTTGGCCGGGAAACCCGACGCAGAACCTCGATCCGCATAGCATTCGTGTTGGTGATCTTCGACGAAACGAGATCGCCCCCGACCATCCGCACGAATGAATTGGACGCATGAAGCGCGGTCATGCCTTCCTCCCTTTCGACGCGTCCTTCTTTGGATCGCTATAGCGACGTCAGTTCCAATATAGAATGCACAAAATCACTCACTGATCCAGTGATTTATCGGCAGCCACACCCGGCGTTCACCCATTTCAGGACCAAACGATCGCGTTTTTGGCGCGTGCGACAATGCTGCGATCCCGGAGTCTCAGGCCGAAGCCTGCGGAGGCGAGACAGAAGGCAGCCGGCGAGAGGGCAGTGATAGCGACGCGGGCATGCAATGCCCGCGGGCCCCGAGGCGACTGCGGTCGCGAGACCGGTTAACAAGGCACCCGAGCGCGGGACAGCGATAGCGACGCCGGCATGCAATGCCGGCGGGGCCCGCGAGCGAGTGCCTCCGGCGAGCGGCACATCATGCCGCGCGAGAGATCGAAGCCGGACGGCCGAGACGCCGCACGGCTCCGTTCACGCGAGCCCGCTGCGGCGAACGCCGCACGCGCACGGACAAAGTCCGAGAAGATGCGAGTTCAGGGAATCCTGATTTCTTCCCGAGCCTTGGTCTCCGCGTCATAGATTCTAACCTGAAGCCTTGGAAAACGCTTCTTGAGCTCTTCTCCGCCTGCCCTGGCGCCGGCCTCGGTTGTAAATTCGACCTTCAGTCGGCCATCCACTTCAAGCCCGTAACCCGCAGCTGGCATTTTGGGAGTGGCTGCAACCATGTCGTCCTCGTCGTGCAGTGAAGGCAATCGAGAGCGGTCTGGTAGCGTGAGTCGCCCAAACCAGGCTAGCGTCACTTCTGCCAACGACCGGATTGTCCGCCTTCATCGATAAGGGAGGGCGTTCACATCATCCGAGCACGCCGCCGGCGGCGGCGCTCCGCGTCGACCACATGAAATCTTCCTGCTCTAGCTGGCTGCGGCACTTGGGCGTCGATCGTATTTCGCAGCACCAGAAAACCGAGCCGCCGATGCCTCTCGCCTGCAGTGCCGCGCCAACTCCAACGGCTTGTACCTTGCCGTCTCCGACCGTCCTCGATCATCCGGTCCGGGAGACAATCGTTTCTGTGAAAACGCATCGGCCATGTGTTTCTCTTCTTCACCGCTCTGTGTCTCGCCGCCCGCAACGGAAGGCTAGCAGCGCGACCAATCACGGATCGGCCGAAGCCGCCGATACGAAAACCAAATGCAATGAGCGCCGCAGATCGCCGTCACGGCGGCGGGCTGCTCCATGCCGCGGGCCTGGGCAGGCGCGACCAAAATCTCGGCACCGATCCCGGCTTGCCCATTCGGACGGCTTCAATTATGTATAGACATGTTCGAATGAGGATCGTCGGCATGAATGACCGAGCACTCGTCTTCGACGGGATCGGACAGGACTTTCCGTCACCGGGGCAGCGGAACAAGGTCCGCGTGCTCGACGGCATCAGTTTCGACGTGGAGCACGGCAAATTTGTCGCCGTGATTGGTCCGAGCGGTTGCGGCAAGAGCACGCTGTTGCAGATGGCCGCCGGCCTCCTGATCCCGACCCGTGGTGCGGTGCATCACCGCGGTCGCAAGATCGGCTCGATCAACACCGAAGTCGGCTTCGTGCCGCAGCAGGCCCAGCTGTTTCCCTGGAAGACCCTTGCCGAGAACGTCGAACTGCCGCTGCTGCTGCGCGGCGTCGCAGCCGGCGAACGGCGCGAGCGCGTCGCCAGCGCCCTCAATTCGGTCGGGCTCAACGGTTTCGAGCAACATTTCCCGAGCCAACTCTCGGGCGGCATGCAGAAGCGCGGCTCGATCGCGCGCACACTGGTCTATCGCCCGGATATCATTCTGATGGACGAGCCGTTCGGAGCACTCGACGCGCAGACCCGCATGGTGATGCAGAGCGATCTGCAGAGCCTCTCGATGGAGGCTGGTGCGACCGTGATTTTCGTAACCCACGACATCACCGAGGCCGTGTTGCTGGCCGACCATGTCGTGGTGCTGAGCCAGCGGCCGTCGCGGCTGCTCGCCAATATCCCGATCGATCTGCCGCGGCCGCGCAACATGTTCGAGCCGTTCCGCAATCCAGGCTTCGAGGCCGCCTACGACGCGGTCTGGACCGAGTTCCGCTCGCAGATCGATACCGGACGGGTTCATTGACAAAGGGCAAGCCGATGACCGACACGGCGTATGACGCCCCTGCCGGCGGCGCCACCGCGCGCCGAAGCCTCGCTGCGAGCGCAGCAAAGCCGCTGCAATGGTTGCTGAAACTGCTGCCGGGGATTGCGCTACTGCTGTTCTGGCAATGGGCATCCGGCCCACTGATCAAGGAGATCTATGTCAGCAAGCCGACGGCGGTCGCCCAACGGCTGTACGAGCTGTTTGCATCCGGCGAGATTTATCCGCACCTGTGGACGACCGGCCAGGAGCTCGTGTTCGGATACGTCATCGGCGTGGCCGGCGGGGTCGTCGGCGGCTATGCGCTCGGCCGGTCGCCGCGCCTTGCGCGAATCTTCGAACCCTATGTGATGGCGTTCTATGGCATCCCCAAGATCGCGCTCGCGCCATTGTTCATCATCTGGTTCGGCATCGGGATGGGATCGAAGATCGCGCTCGCCGCAATCATGGTGTTCTTCCTGGTCTTCTACAATGTGTTCGCAGGCGTGCGCAGCGTCGACCGTGAGCTCGTCAATCTGACGCTGATCATGGGTGCGAACCAGCGTCAGCTCACCTATCACGTATTCCTGCCGGCCGCGGCGCCGTATGTGATGCTCGGCATGCGGCTTGCGATCCCCTACAGCGTGATCGGCGTGATCGTCGGCGAGTTCACCTCGTCGGCGCAGGGTCTTGGCCTGTTCATCCACGAGGCGTCGTCGACTTATGATCCGGCCGGCGTGTTTGCGGGCATCGTCATTCTGCTTGCATTCGTCACCGTCGCCAACGTTCTCGCAGGGCGCCTGGAGCGCAGGCTGCTGCGCTGGCGTGCGCTGTCGGGCGCCGGCCCCGCCGACATCTGAAGGATACGGGAGACCATGATGCGCAAGACCATGAACCTGGCAAGGCTGGCCGTCATCGGTGCTGCATTGGCGCTGTTGCCTGATACGGCGACGGCGCAGCAGACGGTGCGGATCGGGCTTGGCGCGCCGACCTTGAGCTTCCTGCCGATCTGGTCGGCGCGTGCGCTCGATACCTTCAAGTCGCAGGGGCTCAACGCCACCGTGGTTGCGCTGCCCGGCGGCGACGCCTCGGCGCTTGCGGCGCTCGATGCCGGCGATATCGAGCTTGCCGCGGTCGGCCCCGACGCGACGCTGCGCGCCGTGGCGAAGGGCCAGCCATTCCAGATCGTCTACTCGCTGATGTCGAAGGTCACCCTTCAGCTCACCGTCTCGAAGGCGCTCGCGGAACGCACCGGCGTGAAGCCGGCCGATCCGCTCGAGAAGCGGATCGCGGCCATCAAAGGCGGCCTGGTCGGCGCCACCGCGCTTGCCGGCGTGCAAGAGATTGCGGCACGCTGGCTCGCCGGCAAGGGCGGGCTCGATCCAAAGGCCGATCTCAAGGTCGCACAGGTCGGCAATCCGACCGCCATTCAGGCCGCGATGGAGGCGAAACGGATCGACGCCTTCCTGCTGTCGCCGCCGGAAGGCTTCTTGGCCGAGAAGGCGGGCACCGGCCTCGTGCTGGTATCGCTCGGCGACGACTTTCCGCTGCTTGCCAATCAGCCCTATCTCGTGCTCGTCGCCAAAAAGCCGATCAGCCCCGCAACCGCCGACCTCATCACGAAGACGGCCAAGGCCCTCCAGCTGGCTAGCGCCACGACGGTCAGCAAGACCGACGAAACTGCCGAGGCAATCCACAAGCAATTCTTCCCCAAGGCGGATCCGCAGGCGATTGCGGCCGCCGTGAAGGTCATGAGCAACGGCGTCGCCGGTGGCGGCAGCATCGACGTCCAGAGCATGCAGAACGCGCTGACTTTCGCCAGGGAAGTCGGCACCAATTTCGGCAAGGAATTCGACGCCAAGGCGTCCGAGAACGATCTGTGGACCAACCGCTACGTCGATGCCGCCAAGGCGAAGCAATGAGGAAGCCTAGGCCTGACCGCTCGGCGTGAATCGCGCGACGAGATCGTAGAGATCGGCGGGATGCGTGAAGCGCACCGCGGTAATCGGCTCGCCGCTGCGCCAGGTCCATCGCTCGATGACAAGGCAGGCTGCCCCGATTTCGACGGAGAGTTCGCCAGCAACCGCCGCGTCGGCATTGCGCGCCGAGATGCGATGCTCGGCTTCGGTCCACGGGACATGGTCGACCAGCCAGGTGCTTGGCGGTACCTGCGAAAAATCCTGCGTGGCGGCATCCGGCACCGCCTTGAGATTGAGCAGCCGGTCCTCCAGCGCGAACGGCTGGCCCGCGGCGTCGTGACGGCAGCGCAGCGCGATGATGGGTTCGCGGAGGTGAACCTCGAGCCGCCCCCTGTCGTCGCGCGTTGCACCACGCTGCTGCCGTTCGAGCAGTTCGTAGCCGTATTGCTCGCCACGATTCTCGACCTCCGCCTTGAGGTCCGGAATCTGCAGCACCGCGGAATGCACTTTCGGGCGCGCAACGAAGCTGCCGGCGCGGCGCCGGCGCTCGACCAGGCCGGAGGCCGCCAGCGCCGAAAGCACCTTGTTTGCGGTCATCCGCGCGCAGGAATAGGTGTCCATCAGCTCGTGTTCGAACGGCAGACGGTAGCCGGGTGGCCACTCGCCAGACAGAATGCGCCGCTCGATGTCGTTGCGGATGCGTTGATGGAGAGTGCCGCCCGCGGACGCTCCCCGTTTCGATAGCGTTGTCATTCTGTCCGCAAGCCCTCAAGCCGCCGGCGGAAGACGGCCGCGACCGATTCCGCCTGGTGATGCCTGCCCCTTGTCACAACCTTGCGGCCCGATGTCCAGACACAGTCCACAAGCCGGCGCGCGTTGCCGGGGATCCAGCTATCAAGGATGGCATCGCCAGACCGGCCGGCCAGCGCCAGGCTCTCGGCATCGAGGCTGACGATATCTGCCGCAAGGCCGGGCGCGATGCCGCCGCCGTCTCCGAGCGCCTGCTCGCCAGCTGCCAGCGCGCCATCAAACAGCGCACGCGCAGTCGACGTGGCTTGTGGCGTCGCCATGACATTGCGCGCGCGCTGCACCAGGCGCTGCGAATATTTCAGCTGTCGCAGTTCGTCGGCCACTCCGATCAGCACCTTGGAATCAGACCCGACGCCAAATTGGTCTCCGCTCCCGCGATAGCTCGGCGCATCGAAGATGCCGTCGCCGACGGTCGACACGCGCACATCGCGCGACCATCCGCTTGGAAGCAGGGCCTGCTCGAAATGCGGCTCGGACATCCGCTCTCCCTTGTCGGCGGCCTGGACAGCCCCCGCCTTGGTCTAATATGTATAGACAAGTCGTGGCTTTCTGCCAAGCCAAAGGCCTGCCCGCCAAGCGGGCGATGGAGAAATGACGGACCTTCAATATCATGATAGTCGCCGATCGGGCCTGGCATGCGCTCTGCTGGTCGCAAGGGTCTCGGCGTCGTTTGCGACGGCACGGCGGACGCGGCGCAGCGTGTCGCCGCGTGCTCTGGAACGATCCCGCAAGCGGCGTGATGCGCCATGCCGGCGCCGGCTACGAGACCGCGATCGACTGTGCACGGGCCAACAATCTCGACCTTCCGAGCCTTGGCTGAGGACGTCGTGAGGATCATCCGGGCCGCCGATTGTCGTACGACGCCTTGGAAGAATGGCGGCGGCGAAACCACCGAGATCGCGGTCGAGCCCGCCAATGCCTCGCTCGACGATTTCGACTGGCGCATCAGCATGGCCCGGTTTGCCTCCGACGGCCCCTTCTCCCAGTTCGCTGGCATCGACCGAAGCCTTGCCGTGACAAGGGGCCGCGGAATGGCGTTGACGATCGGCGATTGTCCGGAGCTCGTGCTCGACGACATCTCCGAGCCGGTCCGGTTTGCGGGCGACACGCCAACCTCGGCGCGCCTGCTGGCCGGTCCGATCGTCGATTTCAACGTGATGACACGGCGCATCCGGTTCGACCACCGCCTGCAGCGCGTTAGCACCTCGACGAATTGCGACTTCGGCGATCATGACATCGCTGCGATCGTCGCGGCCTCCGGCGAAGTCAGCCTGGTCGCGCGGCAGGGAGCGGTGACGCTGATGCGCGGCGATGCCGCCATCCTGACATCCTCAGCCGACGCTCCCTGCCTGATCGTGCCGGCCCCGGCGAGCGCCTGCTATCTTGTGCTGCTGCGCGAAACCCGCCGTCAGGCCGGCCCGGCGTAACCGGCCGCGCGCGCCTCGGTATCCCAGCGCAGCATCAGCTGATAGTCATCAATGTCGACCGGGGCGAAGCCCTCAAGGCAAAGCCGGTCCCGCAAATCGGCGCAGGCCGGCGCTTCACCGAAGGTTGCGAGCGCTCCCCGCAATCTGGCCACAACGCCATCGGGACATTCGGGCGCCGCCACCAGGAACGGGATCGGCGCAGGATCGGTCGTCGCGACGATCCTGATCTTCGACAACAGATCAGCCTCGTGGCGCAGCATTAGGTCCAGCGCGTAACTGTCGAGCGGCCCGATATCGATGTCGCCCGCCTGCAACGCATCGAGGACACGGCGCGGGGTCGTCAGCGGACCGACGCTCTGCCGATAGAGCCTTGCACCGCGCTGCTGGTAATACGGCAGCAGATGGTGCCGCAGCGCGTTGTAGCCGGAATGGGAATCCGCGACCGTGTATCCGATCCGGCCACCGAACGTGTCCTCGATCGTATCGAACCTCGAATCCGCGCGAACTAGCAGCCGTGTCGCGTAGAACGGACGTCCGCGCGCCGGCGCCCCGGCTGGAACGGGCGCTGCGACCGGCCGTGGCCGGCGTGCCGCCAGCATGAACGGATATCCGCACATGAAGGCGCAGGCAAGATCGTTGCGCGACCACAGATCGGACAGTGACAGCGGAAACGCATGAGCGATGACGTCAAGCTCGACGCCGGCCTCGCGCGCCAGCCAGCCGAACAGCTCTTTCCAGGCTTCGGCTGCCGGTGAATTGACCGCGTACATTCGCGCATTGGCAACAAGGCGCATGTTCGAATGCCTCGACGGCAGGATCAGGCAAAACGCAGGCGCTGGCCGACGCCGATCCGTTCGGCTTTCTCCAGCATTGCATGGCCCAGCGCAATGTCGGAGAGCGACAGTCCGCGATGCCAGAGCAAATTCGTCTCGGAATCGTTCTCGCGGCCGGGCTTGAGCCCGGCGACGATCTGCCCCAGCTCAGCGTGGAGCGTCGTCTCGGACAGCTTGCCGGCCTCGACATGGGCACGAAGGCTGCCGAACTTGCCGCCCTTGCACTGTCCCCAGTCGTCGACGACCAGCTTCGTCATGATGTCGGTCAGCGACAGCTCGATCGCGCTCATCGTGCCGTAGGGCACGACGAAGGCGCCCGGTTTGATCCATTCGGTCTTCAGCATCGGCGTCGGCCTGTCGAGGCGCGACGCCTCGACGACGATGTCGGCGCCCTCGACGCAGCTTTTCCAGTCCTCCGTCGCGACGACTTTCTTGCCGAGATCACGGCTCAACCGCTCCGCAAAGCTGTTGCGGCTTTCCTCGCGGCGCGAGTGGACGCGAATTTCCTCGAAGTCGAACAGATGATCGAGCAGCCGCACGTTCCAGTAGGCGGTGCCGCGGGCGCCGATATGACCGAGAATCCTGGAGTTCTTGCGCGCAAGGTATTTGGCGCCGATCGCAGTGACTGCGCCGGTGCGCATGTCGGTGATGCCGCTCGCATCCATGATTGCCTGGGGTGCACCGGTGCGCGGATCGAACAGCGCGAGAATGCCAAGCTCGGAATGCAGGCCGAGCTTATAGTTGTCGACGAAGTCGCCGACGATCTTGACCCCGGCCCGGTCGATCGGAGGCTTGATCGCCCCGCGCAGCACGTTGAAATGGCCGTTGGCCGCGCCGGGCTCGAGATGCATGCGCGGCTCGATCACCGTGTCACCCCTGCCCTGGGCAGCCAGGCTGGTCTCGATCGCCGCGAGGATTTCCTGGTCGGTGATCTTTAGCTCTTCGATGTCGAGGCGATTGAGATAGGCGATGTAGATGGGCGGCATACCAAGGTTCCTCGATAATATGTCTATACATTACCTTCGGGCAAGTCGGTGTCAATCGCCCAGGATCGGGACGGACAGCTCCGGTAACATCGTCAGCGGGAACGATGCCGGCGGCGCCCGGAATCCACCGCCCGATGGGCAGTATTTTTTCATCACTTGAGCCCGGCGATCCATAGGTCGCCGTCGCCGGTGCGAGCCGCAGGGCCTCGCTGTCGATCTTGAGGCCGCGGAAATCTTCTGCAGCGGGTCAGATAGCGAGGACCGCGGGCCCCGAGGCGACCGCAGTCGCGAGTCCGATTAAAGGCACCCGAGCGCGGGACGGCGATGGCAACGCGGGCATGCAATGCCGACGGGGCCCACGAGCGAGTGCCTCCGGCGAACGATACATGACGCTGCGCGAGGGATCGAACCCGGATGGCCGAGACGCCGGGCGGCTCGGTTTACGAGAGCCCGCAGCGGCAACAGCGGCATGCGCACGGGATAAACCCTGACAGATTTGTGAGCGTGCGCCGCTTCACGAACGCCTCACCGCGCCCGTGAAGCGCGACTGATCGTTACGGCCAGATCGCGTTCAGCAGATTTGCAAGCCGAGCCCCTGCCTTCGCCAGTTGCTCACGCTTGATCTTGTCGCGGGCATCTGCATAAGCGGCGTGATCGGGAAACGTGATCGACCAGCCGCCCTTCGGATGAGCGGTGCTCGGCTGCACCCTCGCAAAGGTTGCGCCGGCAAAGACTCGCGGCGCAAGCTTGATGGTGTCGCTCGCCCAGGCAAACGACCAGTTCTCGATCCGATCGTTGTCCCTGGCGACCTGCTGCGCGGCTGGCAGCAGATCGGAGGCCTGCGCGACATGGAAATTCGTCGGCGGTGCATCCCACGCCGAGTGGAAGTTCTTGTTGTTGTCCAGGATAGCATTGCCGCCGATGGTTTCGGTGGCCGGATCGATGGTGTGGGTGATGTCAGGATCGACCATTTGCCCTTGCATGTCGAGATAGACAGAACCGACATGCAGCGGCTGATGCAGATCGCCGATCAGGTGAGCCAGGAGGAAGATCGCTTCTGCCTTTGTAGCGACTTTGAAAGGAGGCGGCGACGAACGATCGAGCAGAACCGCGATCGCGGCGTTGATCGCCGCGACAATGTCATGATCGTTGGTGCCCTGGAAGTTGCGGTCGAAACGATCGCGCTGGATAGCGACGTCGTCGAAATGGTAGGTGTTGTGACATCCCATTTCCTCGTCGAATTCGTGACCGTGCTCCTTGCGGTGAACCGTGTAGCTGCACTGGACGAAATTGCGCCCGACATAGGCTTCCATCAGGTCCCTGGCATCCTTGAACGGCGTGCAAGGTGCTTCAAAGGCTTCCTCCACCACATATTTGAAGGTGCCGTTGTCGAGCCGATGGACGCTCTTCACGCAGTCGAGCCAGGGAGCTGCGGTACGCAGATCGACGCCCACGACCGCCGCGACCTTCGACTTGGCGTTCGCGGACAGCATGGCGTCGGCGATCGCACCTACAATCTGATGGCCCTCGGCATTCCAGGCTTTTGCCTGTTGCGCCGTCAGGAGAAGAAACAGCACCGGCACCGTGGCGAGAAATTTCCGCATGGCGAAGCCCTTTCGGCTGCTGCTGGATAAGACACGCTCCGGTAGATGCTGTCAATATATTCGCGTAGTCCTCCCCCCTCTCGATTGCGTCGGCGGTGGTGGTTTCTCAGATGCGCCGCTCACTCGAGCAAGTGATCGAGAAATCGGAGGTGCTGACGAACGAAGATTGGTCTCAGATGGGTGAAATCCGAGAACTTCGGCTCGCCTTCTCCAAAGAAAGGCGAGCACCCCTCATCGCTACCGCAGATGTCGTAGAATGGATCGAGGAGTGTCGCACCGGTCCGCGTGCTGATTCTGTGAAGATGTTCGTCCGTGTTCGCCTGGATCGAACGGAGCTCGGGCATTGGGACGGCTCTGCCGACATCCGGGGAAATATGAATTCCTATTGCGTTTCGGGCAACCATTCTCGCGGGATCAAAGCGCTCATGCACTGGCAACCCAAGCACCAAATAAACTTTGGCGCCTGACGACTGTAACGCGCGGATATAGTCCTCGAGATTCGAATAAAACGCTTCCTTGCCTTCTGACGTGTTCAGCGCAAGCGTCTCTCCATTTCGCTGAATCATCATTCCCTTTTCGCTGTAGCCGCTCCAGCCCGCCCCCAGGACAACGGTCTGTACTTTCTCCCGCTGCACCAGCGCCATCAACGTGTCAGGCAGACCTGCGCAGCCAGCGAACTTGTCCTGCTGCACCACCCCTGGAACCGGCGGGCATCTGGGACCCACTACGAAGAACACGCTGGTACGGAGGCGCTTTTCATCTGCGAGCTCTTGGACACGCGGCCCGTATTGGAAAACCAGGCTGTCGCCAGCCAGCGCGACCTTGTTCACGCCGTGGCCTACACGAGCGATCCTGCCCCACCCATGACCGTCAACCTCCATGCCAGATGTGGGTTTGAAGTCTGCGTCGAGTTTGGCGCTTCCGATCTTGCCGATATCCACTTGGGGCGATGTGGAGAACCGCTCGGGGAAACCGCCGCTCACCCATATGACGAGACCACCCGTCCCGATCGCCGCCAAGCTGATCGCAACGAGCCCAGTGTAATTGCGCTGACGCCCAAATCGTACCGGACGCTCGACGAACCGATATGTCAGCCACGCGAGTAGAAACGCCAGAGCCAGCAGCGCGGCTGCCAGCAAGGGCGTTGGCGGCTTTCCCAGCCGAATGATGTAGGCGTAGGAGATCAGCGGCCAATGCCAGAGATAAAGCGGGTAACTGATCAGCCCGATACCGACTGCCGCGCGGTGCGAAAGGACCATCCGATTCAATCCTGCCTCAGGCCCCGCCAGGATTATCGCTGCTGCTCCCGCCACGGGAAGCAGGGCGTACCAGCCGGGGAAGCGGATATCCTGAGTAAACATTACTAGGGAAACGACAAGTGCTGCAAATCCAGCAATGGATAGCCAGGATCTTGTCTTGGGCGGCACAGCGACTTGCCCCAACGACGCCAGTGTCGCGCCGGCCGCCAATTCCCAAAACCGACACACAGGCAAGTAAAATGCGTCGGCAACGCTACTCGCCGACATGAAGATGTTGAGGCCAAACGAGCTGATGAAAACCACCGCCAACGAGCGGCCAACAACTTTCTTCCTGAAGGCCAACCACAAAAACGCTGGGCAGACCAGATAGAATTGCTCCTCGATACCCAAGGACCACAGATGCAGCAGCGGTTTAGAAGTCGCGGCGGCATCAAAATATCCCGTCTCCACCATGGTCCGATATTCGACGCAAAGCCGGCGCCAAGAAAGACGTGCTTGCCAAGCTGCGCGAGTTCAACTGGCGTTAAGCAAACAAATCCATAGGCCAGCACAACGGCCAAGCACACGGCGAGGGCTGGAAAGATGCGTCGGATGCGCCGGCTGTAGAAAGTTAGAATTGAAAAGCGATGCTCACCGAGCTCGGTGAGAAGAATCGACGATATGAGGAAGCCGGAGATGACGAAGAAAACGTCGACGCCGGCATAGCCGCCCGGGAGGGCGCTTGGAAAGGCGTGGTAGAGAACGACCGAGAGTACAGCGAACGCCCGAAGACCATCAATGCACGATATTGGGAAGAGCGAGCGAGATTGGGTATCTCGTACCCGCTTCCGGCGTCATGCCGCGGCAGCGACTGCTCCGCTGCCGGCTGAAGGGTATGCGCGACGCCCAACCGGGCTCCCCGACTGTTTCTGTACGTATCTGATTTGTTGCTGAGTGTACTAGATCGGCGGACGCAAATCTGCAATGGTGAGTTGCGGAACCCATGCTTTCGATCAACGGGCGCTAGCGAAACCCGCCCTTCCAAGCCAAGGGAGTCGATTTGTCAGCTGACGATCAATCTGTCTGGCTTGGAGCAAACCTTGACCGCGTCATAGGCGCTATTGGGTGTAGCTAAGAGCCAGCCCCGTGCACAAGACGGCTGGACAACCACGAACATTGATCACGACGGCCTATAGACCGGATATTGACGGTCTAAGAGCTATCGCGGTTACCGCCGTAGTGGTTTATCACGCCTTTCCCGAGCTACTTCCAGGTGGCTTTGTCGGCGTCGACGTTTTCTTTGTTATTTCCGGGTTCCTGATCTCCGGGATCATCTTTGATGACATGGAGAGCCGAAGGTTCTCCCTTGCCCGGTTCTATGCCCGGCGGGTCCGTAGAATCTTCCCGGCCTTGGTTGTCGTCGTCTGTGCAACGATCGTAGCGTCGTGGTTCATTTTGTTGCCTGCGGCATTCGAGCACTTCGGGCGCCAGGTGATTGCAAGCTCCCTGTTTGCAGCAAATTTCTTCTTCTGGCTTCAATCTGGCTATTTCAGCCCTGACGCAGCTTCGTTTCCCCTTCTGCATTTATGGTCGCTCGGGGTTGAGGAGCAATACTACATCGTATGGCCACTACTCGTTGTGCTCCTTGCACGACCGTCCCGGTGGGCAGCAGTCATTCTGCTGCTTGGCGTCGCGTCTTTCGCGCTTTCCGTCCTACTAGCGGATCATCGCGAGCTCGACTTCTATTTGCCGGTCACTCGAGCGTGGGAGCTGATGGCAGGAGCTGCGCTCGCTTGGTTTGATCGGCGGGCGCCGCTGAGAAGTGTCCAAGCCCCCAACCTCTTGGTTGCGGTCGGCCTCGCGCTCATCGCCACCAGCGCGCTCTTGCTCGACGCCAAGAGCGACTTTCCAAGTTGGCGCGCAGCCTTTCCCGTCGTCGGCTCCATGCTCGTTATTGCGGCGGGAGGATCCAGCAGGTTCGCCGCTTACGTGCTTTCCAACCGCAGCGCAGTATTTACCGGACTGATCAGTTATCCTCTTTATCTCTGGCACTGGCCCATTCTCGTTTTGGCCGCCTCGGCGAAATTTTTGCCGCTTACGCTGTTGGAGCGAAGTGCAGCAATCGTCGCGGCCTATGCGCTCGCGGCAGCGACTTTCTGGTACATCGAGCGTCCCATTCGAGGACGGCATCTGGCGCGATGGCAAATTGCCTCTTTCGCGATCTGCCTTGCCGCCACTGCAGGCATTGGTGGCGCCATCGTCAAATGGAACGGCTTCGGAGGCCGCTTTCCCCCTGATATCTTGCCGGCTAGCAACGCCACACGCATTCCAGCCTGGCGCGTTGACACATGCCTTTTGGACCTGGCTTCCCAAACCAAGTTCGCTGACACCTGTATTGAACCTGTTCGTCCGTTAGTTTTGATTTGGGGCGACAGCACCGCTGGCGCTCTCATGCCGGGTTTGCGCGACCTGCAATCAAGAACATCGTTCGGTATCGGCCAGCTGACAGCCAACGGCTGTCAACCTCTTCTATCGACCGCAGTATCACCGGCATGCCGTTCGAATAATGAACGCGTGCTGGAGCTGATCGCCCGAGTACAGCCAGACATCGTATTGTTGCTCGGCTTCGGCCCGCTCGATGACACCACCAAGGAAGGATGGGGCGCGACCGTGAAGGCGCTCAAGAATGTTCCCCGAGTTGTCGTTGTCGGTCCGGCCCCGCTATGGAAGCGCGGTTTGCCAGAGCAGTTCACCAGTTACTACATCACGCACCGACGACGCTTACCGGAACGCTCTCAGTCGCAAGTCAAGAATCTCTGGAATGATCTATCTGCGCGACAATTCTTTCAGGAGCATCATGCCGAATACGTTTCGGCCTGGGCGATATTCTGCACTGTGGATGGTTGCCTGACCCGGATCGGGGAACGTGACATGACCGCCGTCGACGAGGTTCACCTGTCTGAAAGTGGATCCATCTTTCTCATAAACTCGATTGCCGCTCAGATTGGAGCTGTTCGGTGAATCGGCGCACGGCCGGGCGCCCCTAGCAATTGCCTCTCTGCAGGCAGTGCTCGCGCCCCTCCCGGTCGGTCCGGAAGGACTCGATGAAACCGCCCTGGCGCTGGGTTACAAAAACCGTCTGACCGTCGCTGCCGCCGAACGCCAGGTTGGTCGGCTCCTTGCCTCTGAGCACGATCTCCCGCTGAAGGCTGCCGTTCGGATTGAGCACCGCGATCGCTCCCTTGAGGATGCGAGCGACAAACAGCCTCCCGGTGACGTCGGTACGGACACCATCGACGGTGTCCGGCTCGAACGTCCGGATCAACCTGGCGTCAGTCAGGTCGTTGCCGCGAAGGGAATAGGACCAGACCTGTCCGCTGTTGGACTCGCTGACATAGAGCACACGCCCATCCGGGCTCAGATCGATCCCGTTCGTGGTGCCCATCGCGCGCGGAGCCGTCATCACCTCGCCCTGCACCGCTCCATCAGCTCCGCGCGCAATCCGCCAGATACGTCCGCTGCGGCCTTTCCAATTCGGATCGCTGGCATAGATCGTGCCGTCACGCGCGATTGTCATGTCATTCGGCTGGTTCATCTGGTCGGAGTGAAACCAGACCGCAGCATCGGAGGCGCCTTTGGCGACCAGGAAGATGTTGTGCTTCTTGTAGTCGGCGACAAACATCGTCCCGTCGGGGCTGAAGCGGATCGCGTTGCCCACGCTTCCCTCCGGCAGGTCGAGGAATTTCTCCGACTGCGAGGCGCCCTGGGAGAGTCTGCCGATTGTGCCGGCCCTGCCGATATTGACGACAAACAGATTGCCGTCGAGATCTACAGCGGGGCCCTCGATGCCGAAGGTGTATTCGCCGGTCGGCGTCACCTGCCTGCTCTCGAACAGGGCTGGCTGAGCCGCGGCGGCCCCGCCCGCGACGATCAGGATCTCACAGCAAAGGCACCAGAAAATTGCTCTGGATGTAATAGCCATCTGCGTCGGTGCACTCGCCATTCAGGAAAGGATCGGCTGGCCGGTAGAAGCGGCTGAAGCCGGGCTTATCGCTGACGTTTCTTTGTGTCACCACCACGACCTTTGTCGTCGGAATTTCGCCGCACTCCTTGTTGGATTTGCTTATGAATTTCCGCTGGGGTGGACCGGCCTTGATCCGCATCCGCGTTCCCGGGGCCATCTTGCCGACGAGATAATCGGCGAAGTTGAGCACCTTCGCGTAGCCGGTCTCCGTCTTCGGCAGCTTTTCGCCGGCGGGCGGCATCAATTTCTCGGCCCCGATCCCGCGCAGGCGGACCCGCAGCTTTCCGGAGTCCGGATCTCCGGGATAGATCCAGCCATCCTGCGCCAGCATGAAGCGCAGCACGGCCTCGTCCTTCTCGGCATCATTCTGCCCGGCCTTCAGACCAAAATCCGAGTGGCATCCAAGGCAGTGCTTCTCGACGAGATTGGCACGAACCGAGCTGAGATAGCCGCGCTTCTGGACGTCCTGCCTGACGAACCGCACCAGCTCGTCGATCTGGGCCTGACTGCGCATATCGCAGGGCAGCGGCGCCGGCGGCTCACCCGCGGCGCGATCGATGCGGATCACGGTCTTGTTGTTGTCTTCGACGAGCCAGATCGCGCCATCCTCGGCCACGGTCATGCCCACGGGTGCGCCGCGTGGCCGCGCGCCATTGACGCGGTGC
The DNA here is from genome assembly GCF_015291565.1 of Bradyrhizobium sp. CCBAU 51753. Classification (NCBI taxonomy): domain Bacteria; kingdom Pseudomonadati; phylum Pseudomonadota; class Alphaproteobacteria; order Hyphomicrobiales; family Nitrobacteraceae; genus Bradyrhizobium; species Bradyrhizobium sp. CCBAU 51753. Next base: position 5,689,818 of record NZ_CP030037.1, read on the forward strand.
CAGCCGGATATCAGTTCCTCGTACGGCGCGGCCTTCACCTCACCCGTGTCGGTCTGAAATGCGCGTGTCGGCTCGGAAGCACAGCTGACGCGGTAGCGCACCGGTGGCGGGCTCAGCTTCGGAAATCCGTGGTCGTCGACATCATAGATCAGGACGCGGTTGCCGGTCGGGCGATAGCCGTGGAGCCCGACCAGGAGCTTGCCCTCAAGCTCGGGGAATTTGCTGCCATGGTAGTACAGCATGGCGAGCGGCGCGCCGTGGGGCGGTAGCAGCGAGTGCGGCTGCCTGTAGCTCGCCGCCCCGTTGCAGAGGTTCTTGTAGGGCCCCGATTGCAATACCGCCCTGAACTCGGGACTGGACGTCGAGAGATCGTAGCAATACGGCCAGCCATAATGCTTGCCTTGCTCGACGGCGTTGATCTCCTCGTTGGGCTTGAAGATGTCCTGCAGGTCCCGGCCGTTCTCGCCCTGCAGAAAAGCGTAGCCCTCATCGGGAAAGCGCGGGTGAATGGCGAGCGCCATCGAATTGCGCAGGCCACGTGCATAGACGATGCGCGGCGGATTCGGATCACTTGGCTTGAGGACTGGAAAGATGCCGCCCGCCGGCGGCGTGAACATCCAGATCGATGCCAGGGGCGATGGTCCCTCTCCGGCCGCGCAGGGCTTGGTGATCGGCGGCCGCGTAATGCAGTCGTCGCTGTGCGAGCCGATATTGACGAATATCCGGCCCAGCCGATCGAATACAAAATGCTTGAGCGGGTGGCTGCTTTCGGTGACCTTGGTGCCATCCGGCAAGGTGAGCCGGCGGCCCGGAAGGTTATGGATGATGGTCTCGATCGTGCTCTTCGGATTGGCCGCAAGGGGGTCGAAACGAAAGATCGTCTCGGCCGTCGATGCGTAAACCTTCCCGTCCGGACCGACCGCAAGGCCGAACGGGTATTCGAGCCCGGCGACCAACTCGCTCACTCTCTTCCCTTCCGCGGCAAGCGGATCAAGTAGCAAGAGCCGGCCGTCGCCGTGCCCCCAACCGCCCATGTCCGCAACGACGAAGAGCTCATGGCCTGGAATCTGGACAATCGAGCGCGGGAAGCGGAGGTCATGGTCCTCGCTGGCGACGAGGCCGGCGCAAAATCCCTGCTTCATGTCGATCTGAAGGGCGGGAAACGACAACGAGCCCGTCCCGCATCGATGAGAGCCGATCGCGTAGCCGCTCTTCTTATCGGGCTCTGAAGAGGCCGCTGGTGCGAACAACCCCGCAGCGATCGTGGAAAGAAGCCACACAAGGCCCAATCTGCCTAGTTTGCCCGCGTAGTTTTGCAGATTTTGCGTGCGACCTTTAGCACCGGCATCGTGACCGCCTAGTCCGCCTTTGAATCCCATAGAGCACCGGCTCTGATTCATTGGCCACCGAGCCACCTGCTCTTGAACCACACGACGAACGCCCCGATCAAAGCGGTAATGATGCCGCTCCACCAGATCGACCGCGGCCGCGCCGCGCTGATTGAACTGAGATAAAGAACCGCACCGAGCACGACGCCATAGTGCTTTCGAAAATCACCGCTTCTACGAGCGATTTCAACAATATCTGAAGATCTGACCGGCTCATTCGCCATGACAGCACCCCTGCTGCGTTACCCGACACTTATAAAGGTGAGTTGGGTGTCCGGTCCAGCTCTTTTTCGCATTTTCCGAATACTGTGATCGGCGCGGCGCGGCATAGCGCGAGAGATCGAAGCCGCCGGGCCGTGACGCGAAGCGGCACGGTTCACGAGAGCCCGTCCCGCCGATTGCGGGCGCGCGGAATACCTCCGGTTCCGTGTTTCCGAACGAAAAAACGGCTTGCGGCGGAACTATCCACAACCGGCCAGATCCTCGACCTGACCGGATGGGATAAGGTTACAGGCTGCCACATCAGACAACCTCGACCCATCCGACCCGACATGACCGTTCAACCGACCCTCGCCGAGATAGCGTCCATGCTGGACCAGTCGCCCGACTACCGGGTGCTGCGCCGTCTCGCTCCCCGCTCCGAATTCACCCCTGGCGACGGGCAACCAGCCAGAACGGCAATCCTGCTTGACGTCGAGACCACCGGGCTCGACCCCGTCCGTGACGAAATCATCGAGCTCGGCATGGTCAAGTTTACATACCTTGCCGACGGCCGGATCGCCCGGGTCGTCGACACTTTCAGTTGCTTCAATCAGCCGTCGATCGCGATTCCGCCCGAGATCACGGCGTTGACCGGCATCACCGACGAGATGGTCGCTGGCCACAGGCTCGAGGACGACCGCATCAATCAGTTCGCCTCCGATGCGGTGGTCGTCATCGCCCACAACGCCGGCTTCGATCGCAAGTTCATGGAGCGCTACGCACCGCTGTTTGAGCACAAGGCATGGGCCTGCTCGGTCAGCGAGGTCGAGTGGCGCAGCCACGGTTTCGAGGGGTCCCGCCTGCCCTACCTCCTGATGAAGGCCGGCCTGTTCCATGAAGCGCATCGTGCAGTCGACGACTGCCTGGCGCTGCTCGAAATTCTTGCGCTGCACCTGCCCCACCTCGATCGCACCGTCCTGTCCGTTCTACTGGAGCGGGCCCGGCGCAAGACCATCAGGATCTGGGCTGAGCAGTCGCCGTTCGAACTCAAGGACGAACTCAAGCGGCGCGGCTATCGCTGGAGCGACGGCGCCGACGGCCGTCCGCGGTCCTGGTATGTCGATGTGGATGAGGCCAGTCAGGCGGCAGAAGTCGAGTACCTGCAGAGAAATGTCTATCAGCGTGAGCTCGAGGTGCGAACTCAAGTCCTGACGGCATTCGACCGCTTTTCCGCGAGGATCTGACCTTCCACCCCGTCCAGCAGTCCCATACGTGTCGTGTGCGGCAAACCCAGCAACAGGGATCCACAGGCGGATCGCCTGCGGATGAAGGGAGCCGTTGTTCGAGAACGCCGGCGTTGTCTGGCGTAAGTTCCCGAAAACGGCTATCGTGGTGGGCTGAACCGCCGCCGGTGTGTCAGTGTTGACTTGCAACCGTTACAGATAAGCGGAGCCGAGTCATCTTCGCGCGCTTTTTCGAATGAATGGCCCGCCGCTCGGATGGCTTTTTCGGGCTCGGAGGCAACTTAAACGCGCCGTCCGGCTGCGCATTGCCGCAGGCGGATGCACATTACGCAATCCGGCTTCCGCGCTAAAGCGCTCGGGCAAAATTGACGAAGAACTCGTCGGCAAGCTTCTTGGCCGTGCCGTTGATCAGGCGCTGGCCGAGTTGCGCCAGCTTCCCTCCGATCTGGGCTTCGACGCTGTAGCTCAAGAGCGTGCCGCTGTCCTTGTCGGCAAGCGCTACCGTGGCGCCGCCCTTTGCGAAGCCGGCGACACCGCCCTCGCCTTCGCCGGCGATCTTGTAGCCGTTAGGCGGATCGAGATCGCTCAAGGTGACCCTGCCCTTGAATCGCGCGGACACTGGCCCGACCTTCATCTTCGCGACGGCACGAAATCCCTGATCTTCGGTCTGCTCCAGTTCCTCGTAGCCCGGGATGCAGGCCTTCAGCACCGCGGGATCGTTCAGCTTTGCCCAGACCACCTCGCGCGGGGCCGCAAGCTCGATCTCGCCCGTCATCGTCATCGCCATAAAAGTCTCCGAGGTTCGTAAAAAGAAGCATTGAACCGGGGCGCCTACTTCAGTGGAGACCCAGGGGATAGAAGTGCGCACAGGAAGGCTTGCAACAGCCGGAGCCGGTCATGCCGTGACGGGCGCGAATACTCTCGCCATATAGTTCGAAAGGTCGTCGACGATCTCGGCGGGCAAAGCGGCCGCCACGCCAGCCAGCGACTTCGCCAGTTGCTTCTTGAACTCGAGCTGCATCGATCGAGCGATCTGAACGCGCTGCGCCTGCGGCGATCCGGCGCCATGCATGGATTCCGTGAGATAGCCCACGGCGTTTCGGCCGAGTGTCATGTTCTCCACCAGGCGAAGGATGCGGATCCTGTCCTCGGTCGCCACCTCAGGGCGTCCCTTCAGGTATTTCTCGATAATCGGACCGATAGCCTCATGCCGCAGCTCCCGTTCCGAAGGCAGCGTCACCATCAATCCCCCGGCGAGATCCTGCGCCAACCGCCCGATCTCGTAGGGAATCTTCGTCACGTGATGCTTGCAGACGTTCGCGAGCATCTCGTCCGGCAGGTACGCCCCGGATTTCATCGCCATACCCTGATGGCTCGCCGCGATGCCGGCGCCATAGATCGTCTCGTTGAGATGGGTCATCTCAACCAGCTTGTCACGGACATGAGAAGCGCGCTCGACGCCATTGTAGTCCGCCACCGTGGCCGCCGCACCGATCAAGACGTCGCCGACGCCGGTCTTGCAGACGTAGCTGCGGCGGTGATAGCAGGTGAAGCGTTCGACCAGCGTGGAGGCGAATTCGAACTCGCCGTCGAGGAAGATGAACTCGCGCGGAATGAACACCTCCTCGAAGACGATCATCGCCTCCTGGCCGGAGAAGCGTGCGTTGCCGGCATCGATGTCGCCACCTTCGGCGCTGCGGGTATCGCAGGATTGCCGGCCGTAGATGTAGGTGACGCCCTCGGCTTCAACGGGTATCGCACCGACGATCGCGTAGTCCTTGTCGGCCGTCTCCAGCCTCATGGTCGGCATCACGATCAGCCAATGCGAATTGAGGCAACCGGTCTGATGCGCCTTTGCGCCGCTGACATAAACGCCTTCAGGCGTGCGGCGCACGACGTGAAGGAAGAGATCCGGATCGGCCTGCTGCGATGGCGATCTGCCACGATCGCCCTTCACGTCGGTCATCGCGCCGCCGATGACGAGGTTGGCATCCTGCATGCGGGCAAGAAACTGTTTGAAGCGGGCGTGGTAATCGGTCCGGTACTTCTGGTCCAGATCGTAGGTCACAGAATGCAACGCATTGAGCGCATCCATGCCGACGCAGCGCTGGAAGCACGTGCCCGTCAATTGCCCGAGCCGGCGCTGCATCTTGTTCTGCATGACTAGGTCGCCGGAACTCCCGGAGATGTGAAGGAAGCGGTTCACGCGGCCGCCCGTGAGCGGCGAGATTGCGGACGCAAGCTCGGGGTCCTCGTCGGCAAGATCGTAGGTCTTCGCAACCGCATTGATCGAAGGTCTGATGATGGGATGTTCGACCGGCTCCGCGACCAATTCGCCCATCAGATAGACCTTGAGCTTCCGGCCCCTCAGGCTCTCGATGTACTCGGCGCCGGACCGGATCGGATTACGCGACGAAGCAGACTTTGCAGTTAGGGCTTCCTGATCCATCTCGATGGCTCCGTGGCTTCGAGCCCGCGATGCGATCGCATCCGGGCACCGTGTGGTGGGACCTGCTCAGCCCTTCTTGACCAGTGGGCAGGCGCTGTCCTTGAGGGGACGGAACGCCTGATCGCCAGGAATCACTTCGCGAAGCTTGTAGAAGTCCCAATCGCTCTTGGATTCGGACGGCTTCTTGACTTCGTAGACGTACATGTCGTGCACCATGCGACCGTCCTCGCGGATCCGCCCGTTCTTGGCGAAGAAATCGTTGATCGGAAGCTCGCGCATCTTGCTCATCACCGCCATGGCCTCATCCGTGCCGGCGGCTTCGATCGCCTTGAGATAGTGAATGGTCGACGAATAATCGCCGGCGTCGCCCATGTGCGGCATGCGCTTCATGCGCTCGTAGAAGCGCTTGGACCAGGCTCGCGTTTCGTCATCACGGTCCCAGTAGAACGCGTTGGTCAGAACCAGTCCTTGCGCCGCCGAGAGGCCCAGGCTCTTGACGTCGGTAATCCAGACCAAAAGCCCGGCGAGCGTCTGGCCTCCGGCCGGAATGCCAAACTCCTGCGCTGATTTGATCGAGTTCACCAGCACATTGCCGGAGCCGGCCAGCGCCACAACCTGCGCTTTCGACGACTGCGCCTGCAGCAGGAACGAGGATTGGTCGAACGCCTCGGGCGGATAGCGGGTCGATCCGATGACCTCGCCGCTCATCGCCTTCACGATCGCCGAGGTGTCGGCCTCGAGTGCGTGCCCGAACGCATAGTCTGCGGTCAGGAAGTACCACGACTTCTTGCCCGCCTTGGCCAGCGCAGTGCCGGTCCCGCGCGCGAGCGCATAGGTGTCGTAAGCATAGTGAATGCTGTTGGGCGTGCACGCGTCTCCCGTCAGACGAGACGACCCGGAGCCGTTGATGATGGCGATCCGGTTCTTTTCCTTCGCGAGTCCGGAGACCGTGAGCGCAATCGAGGAATTGATGAGGTTGGCAATCATGTCGACGCGCTCCACGTCGAACCATTTCCGCGCCAGCGCTGAGGCGGTGTCGGGCTTGTTCTGGTGATCGGCGACGACGACCTCGATCGGCTTACCGAGCACCTTGCCGCCAAAATCCTCGACGGCCATCTTGACCGCCGTCACCGCGCCTTCGCCGGATTCATGGGAGAACTGTCCCGACATATCCGTCAGCACGCCAATTTTCACGACATCGTCCGAGATACGCGCGCTCTGCGCGTCCGCTGCACCTTCGAACATCAGGATCGCCGCCATGGCGATCAGGACGCTTCCGATTCTCCGCTTCATGACACTCCTCCCCAGGGGTTGCTCCGCTTGCGCATTCACGCTTTTATCACTAGCATAACTAGACTTATGTTACATGCGTAACTAGACTGATTTTTCCAACGAGTCAACGGTGCCGTTGTGCTAGAGGTGCGCGACCTTCGAAGGCCGCCGTCACGGCGCCGCGTGAATGGACTGATTGGAAATGCCTGCCGCCGCCAAGATCCGGACGACGAAACCTGCCGCGAAGCCGCGGCGCGCAGCGCTCTCGGCCCGGAAGGTCGTCGCCCGGACCGAGCGCAACTGTTCGGTGGCGCGCACGCTGGACATCGTGTCAGACGCGTGGGCGTTCCTGATCATCCGCGAGGCATTCTTTGGGACGCAGACCTTCGAAGCGTTCCGTTCGGCGCTGGGTATCCCGCGGGCCACGCTGACCGATCGGCTGAGGAAGCTGACCCAGCTCGCCATCTTCCGTCAGGTCGCGCCGGGATCCTCGCTGCGCAAGGAATACCGCCTGACCAAGATGGGGTTCGATCTCTACCCGAGTTTCATCGCGCTCATGCAGTTTGGCGACCGCTGGCTGTCCAAGGGCAAGCCTCCTCCGCTGACGCTGATCCACGCGACATGCGGTTGCGACAGCCACCCGATCGTCACCTGCTCCCACTGCGGCGAGGGCGTCGGCGCGCGCGACGCGAAGTATCGCGACGGCCCCGGCGCCGGACGATGTGCCGCCAAGCCGGGCCGCAACACCAGACGGGCCTCCGACGGAAGCCGATTTGTCCTCGGCCGCCCGAGCTCGGTGTCGCGCGCGCTCGAGATCATCGGCGACAAATGGAGCTTCATGGTCGTCCGCGAGGGCTTCTTCGGCAATCGCCGCTACGACAAGATTCTAAACGAGCTCGCGATCGCGCCGAACATCCTCACCGATCGGCTCAACCGCCTGGTCGCCGCCGGCGTCTTCTTCCGGCGGCAGTATCAAAGCTCGCCGGACCGGTACGAATATCTTCTCACCGACATGGGACGCGACCTCTATGGTCCCTTCATCGCGATGCTGAGATGGGGAGACCGCTGGCTCGCCAAGGGCAAGCCTCCGCTGATCCTGACCCATCTCAAGTGCGGACACGATTTCGAGCCGTCGGTCGACTGTGATTGCTGTCACAAGCCGATCGTCGCCGCCGACATGCGGTATCGATTGGCGTACGATCCCAAATTATTCGGCGCCTCCGCGCCGCGGTCCGTCGACTGAGCGGGCCGTCACGCCTGGCTCAACATTTCGACCAGCTTAAAGCGCATGATCTTACCCGAGCCGGTCCTCGGAATTTCGCCGACGAGATGGGTCGCCTCGGGAATCTTGTAGGCAGACAGCTGGGACCGGCAGTGATCCATCAGCGATGGAATATCCAAGCCGTTCTCCTTTGCCACGACGAAGAGACAAGGCACCTCTCCCAACGTTGCGTGCTTCAGGCCGACCACCGCGCAATCCCTGACCTGCGGATGCCGAACGACGACCTCCTCGATCTCGGCGGGCGCTATGTTCTGACCGCCGCGGATGATCAACTCCTTGATCCGCCCCGTGATGGTCAGGTAGCCGGCCGGATCAGACTTCGCGAGATCGCCGGTGTGATACCATCCCTTGCGGAGCGCCGATGCCGTCTCTGCCGGCTTGTTGTGGTAGCCTTGCATCAGGTTCGGGCCGCGGACGATCAACTCGCCTTCCTCGCCGATCGGTACGTCCTCGGTGGACGACGGATCGACGATGCGCACGGCAAGGCCCGGTACGGGCAACCCGCACGACCCCATCGGCCGGGCGCCATGCAGCCAGTTCATCGTCACCATGGTGGCGGTTTCGGTGATGCCGTATCCGTCGAGCAGCCGGATCGCGAAGCGTTCTTCGAACGCCCTGTTCAGGGTCGCGGGCATGATTGCTCCGGCGGAGATGCAGAGACGGAGCGCACCGAGGCGTTCGACGCCGCTCTCCTGGGCGCGGAGCAGGAGATAGTGGAACATCGTCGGCACGCCCGGGAGAACCGAATATGTCCCCGTCTGCAGCAGGTCGAGCGCCTGTTGTGGCGAAAACTTCTCCATGATGCGTTCGCTCGCTCCCACTGCGAGCACGCCGAGCACGGACAGATTGAGGCCGTAGGAGTGGAACAGCGGCAACGGCGACAGGACGACATCCTTGTCGGTCAGCTCCGCGACCGGCGCCCAGCACGCGGCGGCGATCCACAACATGCTGCGCAGCGAGAGCACCACGCCCTTCGCCCGCCCGGTCGTTCCGGACGTATAGATGATGAAGGAGGAACGATCGATGTCGCCCGGATCCGACGGCGACGCGGAGGCGCCGGATGCGAGCGCTTCCAGTAAAAGGCCCTCCTTCTCTGCGTCCGGCCCCGCGAAGATCGCTGTGGGCGCGATCGCGGCATCGCGGCAGATCTTCTCCAGCAAATCCTTCCTGGCGGCCGTCGTGACGACGAACCCGCAAGCCGCGTCGGTCAGGCGGTAGCTGATCTCACCTTCGGCCGCATCGTAACTGATGGGAACCACGACGGCGCCGGCGCGCAACGCCGCAAAGCATGCTTCGACCCAATCCACGCCGTTCGGCAGATAGATCGCAATCCTGTCGCCGTCCCGCAGACCGGCCTTCGTCAGGCTGGCCGCGATCGACGCGGTCCGCCCGGCCAGTTCGCCGTAGGTGACTGACCGGGACGAATCCCAATACGCTACCTGGTTCGGCCGTTGTTTGGCGTGACGCTCGAGCAGCGTCGCGACCGGTGCGATCAGATCGACGTGAAGCATGCCTGCCTCCCCTAGACCATGCTGTATCCGCCGTTGACGCTGATCACCTGCCCGGTGATCCAGCTTCCGGCATCGGACGCGAGCAGAGTGACCAGAGGAGCGACATCGGATGGCAATCCAAGCCTTCGGATGGTGTAGGCCTTGACCAGCTTCTCGCGGTTCGCATCGACCCAGGTTTTGTCGTGCGCGGTTTCGATCAGGCCGAGCGAGATCGAGTTGGCGGTCACGCCCGAGCGTCCCCATTCGCGCGCCAGCGACTTCATCAGCGCGATCGTGCCTGCGCGCGCCGCGGCCCCCAGCGCCAGACCGGACTCGCCGACCCTGGACGAATCGCCCATGATCGAGATGATCCGTCCGCGGCCCGACGCCTCGAGCAGCGGGCCGGCGCTGTGGGAGCAATTCAGCGCACCGTAGAGACAGGTGTCGATCTGCTTCTTCCAATCCTCGGGCGTGCTCTCGCTGAAGCGTTTGCGGAAGACCAGGCCGGCGTTGTTGACCAGAATGTCCAGTCCGCCGAAATCGCTCTTGATGTCCGCGATCATCTTTCTGACGATGTCTGCATCCGCGATGTCGGCCTGATAGGCCTTTGCCCTGCCGCCGGCCTTTTCGATCTCGGCGACCACCGCTTCCGCTTCGGCCTTCGAGCTGTGGTAGTTCACCGCAACGCTCGCCCCACGTTCCGCAAGCATCCTGGAGATGGCCGCACCCACGTCCCGTCCGCCGCCCGTCACCAGCGCGACGCGTCCTTTCAAGTCATTCATCAGCTTTTCCTCTTGATTTGAGCCTGGCTTGTTCCATCAGTTCGAAGATGCGCTCCGGCGTCATCGGAAGGATCGAAACGCCGATGCCGAGTGGTGACAGCGCATCGGCGATCGCGCTTGCGATTGCCGCCGGCGCGCCGATGGTCCCACCCTCGCCCATGCCGCGGAAGCCGCCGGCGACGGTGGACTCGCTCTCGACATGGACGACGTCCATGAACGGCACTTCGGGAGCGGACGGGATCATGTAGTCGACGAGGCTCGCGGTCAGCAGCTGGCCGTCCTCGTCGTAGATCAATTCTTCGAACAGCGCGGCCCCGATGCCCTGCGCCACTCCGCCGTGCACCTGCCCATCGACGATCATCGGGTTGATGATCCGGCCACAGTCTTCGGCAACGACGAATTTGAGGATCCGCACGAAGCACGTCGCCGGATCGATCTCGACGGCAGCAATGTGGGTGGCCGCCGCGGTCGTCCCATTGATCGGATCATAGGTGTAGGTCGCGCTCAGTTCCTCGCGCGCCTCGACCGGCAGCGTCTTCATGTCCGAATAGACGGCCTTGGCGATCTGCCTGAAGGTCACGGCGCGATCGGTGCCGAGCACGACGGCCTTGCCGTCGGCTACCTCGATGTCGTCGGCGTTGGCTTCGAGAAGGTGCGATGCGACCCGCTTGACCTTCTCCCGCAGGATCTTCGAAGCGTGTTTCGCCGCGCCGCCGCCGAGCACCGCGCTGCGGCTCGCGTAGGTCCCGGTCGACATCGGCACTTCGTCGCTGTCCCCCTGGATGACGCGCACATCCTCGAAGCAGGCGCCGAGATCGTCGGCGACGATCTGGGCCAGCGTGGTTTCGAGGCCCTGACCGTGGGACGCGACGCCGAATGCCGCGGTGATGGCGCCCGTCGAGTCGATCGTGATCTTGGCCGTTTCCGAGCCGGTGTTGATCGGCATGCCCGGCGCCACCGCGATCCTTGATCCGATGCCGGTCAGTTCGGCATAGGACGCGATGCCGATGCCAAACAATCGCCCCTGCTTGCGCGCGTTGGCCTGCTCCTTCCGGAGCCGGTCGTAACCGGCCGCTTCGGCGGCGGCCTCCAGGCACTCCATAAATCCCGTCTTGTCCCAGATGATCCCTGAAGCGATCCGGTACGGAAATTCCTCGGCCCGGACCAGATTGCGCCGCCTGATCTCGAGCGGATCGATCCCGAGCGCCGCGGCTCCGAGATCCATCAGACGCTCGGCGACGAAGGTCGAGATCGGCCGGCCGACGCCGCGGTACGGACCGGTCGGCGGCTTGCAGGTCGCGACACCGCGCACGGCGCCCCTGTAGGAGCCGATCTTGTAGGGCCCCGGCAGGAAGCTCACGACCTGAACGGGTTCCAGACCGCAGGTCCAGGGATAGATCGAGAATGCGCCGACGTCCCCGATCACCTCTGCTTGCAGTGACGTCGCGATGCCGTTGGCGTCGAACCCCATCTCGGCATCGACGATCTCGGCAAAGGCCTGGCTGCTGCTGCTCACGTCCTCGAGCCGGTCCGCCGTCCACGTGACCGACCGGCGCAGCTTGCGCGCGGCGATGCAGATCAGCAGCTCCTCCGGATAAAGCGAGCCCTTCGAGCCGAAGCTCCCGCCCACATCCGGCGCGACCACGCGCAGGCGGTGTCCCGGTAAACCCAGCGACTCCGAGACGGCGTCGCGAACGATGCCGGGAATGTTCGACGAGGTGTGGAGCGTGATCGCATCACGACGCTTGTCATACTCCGCTGCGTAACTTCGCGGCTCCATAGCGAGCGGCGCCTTGCGCGTCATCTCGAAACGCCCGCCCACCCTGACCGCCGCGGCCTCGAGATCGGCGGCGACGTCGCCCTTCTTGAACTCGCGCGCAATCAGGACGTTGGTGCCGGCCTCTTCGTGCAGGAGCGGAGCATCATCTGCAAGCGCCAGCTCGGCGCGGGCGAGTGCGCCGAGCGGTTCATATTCGACGTCGATCAGTTCGAGCGCATCCTCGGCAAGGTAACGCGAGGTGGCGACGACGGCGACGACGGCTTCGCCGACGTACCGCGCCTTCCTGGAAGCGAGAGGCAGGATCGGCGTCGCATAGTAGTTCGGCATCCGCGAAAATGGAATCACCGGCTTGAAGTCGTCGACGATGTCGTCCGCCGTAAGTACGGCGACCACGCCCGGCGCCTCGAACGCCGCGGCGGCGTCGATCCGCACGATCCGCGCATGAGGCTGACCGCTGCGCAGGAACGCGATGTGCAGCGGCCGGTCCGGCTTGCGGTCGGCCGTGTATTCCCCATTTCCGGTCAGAAGACGCGGGTCCTCGGTGCGCTTGATCGGCGCACCGACATTTCGCGGCCTCATGACGTCGGAAGGGCTTGCGCGCCGGTCGCTACTCATAGCCTTCGGATCCCTTCCGCAAGCTTTGCCATTGCCGGTCGTCGTGGCCGCAGATGACGGTGGCGCCGGCCTTCTCGATCCGGCGAACGTCCGCATAGGTCTTCAGCTGCAGATCGACGTTCCAGGTGTTGCGCGGCGCAGCGTCGGTGTCGAGATGCAGCCGCAGGCTGACCGAGTCGGACGCCAGCAGGAACTGGCCGTCGCGGTCGAGACCGACGAGCGCACCGACAATCCCCGGCGTGTGGCCGGGCAGCGGCAGCAGCACGACGCTGGAATCGCCGAACAGATCCTTCTCTCCGTGCACCGCCTCGATCGGCTGCCCGTAGTCCCAATCGTTCCTGAGGTAGCCGGCCGCTTCCGCGTTCGGCGCCTTAGCGGCGTCGATCTCCTTCGCGTGCGCCAGGATCGTCGCTTTCCTGAAGAACTGGTTGCAGCCGCAATGGTCGGGATGAAAGTGCGAGTTGACGACGATGTCGATGTCATCCGGCCCGAGACCGGTGCAGGCGAGGCTCGGCAACAAGGTTTCCTCCGCGGCCATCAGCGGCTTCATCACCTTGGCGAGTGGCCCCCAGCGGCCCTCGGCGTTGTCGACCGCCGAGGGATGACAGCCGGTGTCGAACAACACATTGCCCTGCTTGTGCCGGATCAGCGCACTGCTGACCGGCAGGTCGATGGTTTCGCCACGATCGGCGCCAGCCACGTAGATGCTCTTCTTCATGCGGACGCGGCCGGCCGCGAGGAAATTGAGCTTCATGACGCTCTCTCCGTGCGCTTGGCGGCGGCGCTTCTGATCGCCGCGACGATGTTCTGATATCCGGTGCAGCGGCAGAGATTCCCCGATAGCCCCTCCCGGATGTCGTCGTCGGTTGCGAGCGGATATTTCCGGAGCAAGTCTTCGCTGGTCATCAGCATGCCGGGCGTGCAGAAGCCGCACTGCAGCCCGTGATGCTCGCGGAACTCAGCCTGCAGCACATTGAGCTCGTCGGGCGATCCGAGCCCTTCGACAGTGACGATCTCGGCGTTGTTGGCCTGGACCGCCAACATCAGGCAGGAGCGCGCGCTATCGCCGTTGACCAGCACCGTGCAAGCGCCGCACACGCCGTGCTCGCATCCGACGTGCGTCCCGGTCAGTCCGAGCCGATCGCGTAGGAAGTCGGAAAGCAGCATGCGCGGTTCGACGTCGGAGGCGTCGTATTTCTCGCCGTTCACGGTGACGGATAGCTTCATCAACATCGATCAGCCCTTCATGGCCAACGCCGCCAGCAACGCGCGCTTCGCCAGTTGCGCGAGCAGATGCTTGCGGTAGTCGGCTGACGCGTGAAGATCGTCGTTCGGAGCGACCAGCGAGACGACGATTTCCGCGAAACGATCCGGTGTCGTGTCGTCGAGCCCTATCGCGACGAGTTCGTCCTCCGCCTCCCTCAGGCGCCTCGGCGTGTCGGCCACGCCCATCACCGCGACGCGCGCGGCCGCCACGCCGGTCGGTCCGCGGCAGACGGAAACGGCGATGCTCGCGAGCGCAAAGTCGCCAAAGCGGCGCGCGACTTCCTCGAACGCCCAGCCATCCTGTTTCAGAACCGGGAATTCGACCTCCACCACGATCTCTTCGGGCTCCAGGCAATTCGTCAGAGCGTCGACGAAGAAGTCTCTGGGGGCGATCGTCCTGCGGCCCGACGGTCCCTGCACCGCAATTCGGGCCTCATAGAAGGTCGCGAGCATCGGAAGCTCGGCGGCGGGATCCGCGTGCGACAAGCTGCCGCCGATGGTGCCCCGATTGCGGATCGCCAGGTGAGCGACGTGGCGCATTGCCGCGGACATCACCGGCAGTTTCGACGCGATCAGTGGCGAATGCTCGAGCTCGCGATGGCGCGTCAGCGCGCCGATGGCAATGCGGTCACCCCGGTCCTCGATGTACGACAATCCCTCGATGCCGTTGAGATCGACGAGCACGGCGGGACGGGCCATGCGGAAGTTCAGGAGCGGCAGCAGGCTCTGACCGCCCGCCAGCACCTTGCCCTCGCCGTTCGACGCGACAAGCGCCTCGATGGCGGCGGCGACCGTCGACGGTGCAACGTACTCGAATTGGGCAGGCTTCATCGGGTGCCCTCCAAGGCTCGTTCCTGTCCGGACCTACGCGCCGCGAAACCGCGGCGACCGCTTCTCCGCGAAGGCGCGGCGGCCTTCCTTGAAGTCCTCGCTGTCGGAGGCTTCGTCGATCAGCCGCTGCACCGCGGCCGGATCGAGCCCGCCGATATCCGACGAAAGTCCATTCAGCATGTACTTCGCGCCGGCGATCGACAGCGGCGCGTTGACGGCAAGCCGCCGCAGGAATTCGTCTGCCGCCAGGCCGGGATCCTCGTGCAGTTCGTCAATCAGCCCCATAGAGGCGGCTTCCTTGGCGGAGTAGCGGTCCGCCGAGTAGAGGATCCGCTTCGCGTTCGAAACGCCTGTGAGGGCCAGCAGCCGCTGCACGCTTTGCAGGCCATAGACGATCGACAGCTTGGCCGCAGGGATGCCGACCGTCGCGGTGTGGTCGCCGAAGCGAAAATCACATGCCAAAGCGAGGTGGCAGCCGCCGCCAAGGCAGTAGCCGGAGATCGCGGCCACGACCGGCTTTCCGAGCGCGGCGATCGCGCCGGAACAGGTGTCGACAGCGACTTCGTAGGCGGCGCTCTGATGCCTTTCGTCCCGGACGGTCTCGAATTCGGAGATATCGGCGCCGACGGAAAAGTCTTTGCCCGCGCCCTTCAGCACGACGCCGCGAACCTTCCGGTCGCCGGCCAGGGCGGAGAAGGTCGCGGCTATTTCGCGCCACATCGCGAACGTCACGGCATTCCTGACGGAGGGCCGGTTCAGAATGACGTGGGCGATGCTGTCGCGGCGCTCGATGTGAATGTCCTCCACCGTCACCTCTCTGGCGCTTGGCCGGTGCTATCCTGCGCCGGACCCGAGCTGAAAATTGTTACTTGCATAAGTAGACTGATTATTTCGACCGCGTCAAGTTGCAATGATTTTTTTGGCGTCGCTTCTACTAAGTGGATGACCAATCGATCGGATTCGCCGGAACCAGCCAGCGCTGGCTGCTCTGCGCGCTCTTGGGCGAAATGCGGCTGGGGCTACTGCAAAGTAGCCGCGGTGCTACCGGAGCGACCAGCCGCTGTCCGAAGGCGAGTGCCGCTTGCAGCTACTGACTCGTCCCGGATGTCAGCCGGGTAGTGCCCGGTTGCCGCTCCTTCACCGCCAATCACTTGCCAATCAAGGCGGGTCGGCGGGATGGTGCAGACTACCTGCTAACTTGATCTAGGCGAGCACGCGAGCTCCTAGCTTCCCCACATCCGTACCGGGCCGAAGGCCGCGGCGATTCCACCGGCACGACTATCCCAGTTGCGAGCTGCATGTATTGTTGCTGAATGTTGCCAGGGTTACGCACCTGATGGTAGTTAGAGCGCCATGCGTCGCGCGCTCCCATGGATCTTGGCCGCCGTGTTTTTGGTCGGCTTTGTCGCTTCCTTCTCCGAACTGCAGAGGATGCGCAAACGCTTTGGCGAGGTGTCTCAACACACCTTTCACGACCACGCCGAGGTCCGCGAGTTCATGATACGCGCCGCGCTCGCAGAGGCGGCCGCCCCAATTGTCGTGCTTGGTGACAGCGTCACCGAAATGGCTCCGCTTCCCCGACAGCTCTGCGGACATCCCGTCGTCAACGCCGGCGTCGGCGGCCAGACTATTCAGGAAGCAAGCCGGCTTGCCGCGCGCCTGCTCAAAGACCCCGCATTTCTGGTGGCCCTCACCGTTGGCGCGAATGATATCGGATCGTCGACCGCACAGCGTGATTTCGGCGAGCTTATCGATACCGTCAAACCCCTGTCGACGCGGCCACTGGTGGTCGCCGCGGTCGCCGATGCGCACACCAATGCGGCGATCGGGGCAGCCGCAGCGGATCGTGCCGTTCAGTTTGTCGACCCTGAACTGCCATCCGGATCCAAGATGACAGACGGCAAGCATTTCACCGCCGCAGGTTACAAGACATGGTTGCCGGCGCTCGAGGCGGCGATTTCCAAGGAATGCGGGACGTTGATTGCTGGCCCGAACTAAGTACCCCTGCTATAAAGTACCGGCATTCCGGCTCAGAACAGCCGCGGTCTTGAGGAGTAAATCCCATGGCCAACGCACTCACGGTCCGTCGCGAGCATCTGCCCACCTCAGACAGAGCAAGGCGAGCGGCGCAATATGTTCGGATGTCCACTGAACGGCAGCGATATTCAGTTCAGAACCAGGCCGCCGTCATCGCTGCCTATGCTCACGCCCACGGTCTCAAAATCGTTCGCACCTACGCCGATGAGGGCGAGAGTGGCTTACAGATCAAAAACCGAGCCGGTATCCAGCAGTTGATCAAGGACATCACGACAGGCCAAGCCGACTACAAGCATCTCTTGATCTACGATGTCAGCAGATGGGGACGCTTTCAGGATACCGATGAGAGCGCCCACTATGAGTTCATTTGTAAGCGGGCTGGCGTCAAGATCGCCTATTGTGCGGAGCAATTCGAGAACGATGGGAGCATGCTCTCCAGCATCGTCAAGAACCTCAAAAGAGTCATGGCGGCCGAATACAGCCGCGAACTCGGCGTCAAAATCCATGCCGGGCAATGCCAGCTGGTGCGCCTTGGCTTCTCCCACGGCGGACCCAAACCCTATGGAATTCAACGCCTTCTCGTCGACAAAGATTCGAATCCAAAGGGCTCGTTGGATGATGGCGAGAACAAGAATCTCGTTACCGACCGCGTAAAGCTTCACCCCGGGACACCGCAGCAAATCGCGATTGTGAATTGGATTTTTCAGCAGTGTCTGCACAAGAAGAAGGACGCCGAGATCGCACGCGAACTTAACGCGGCGGGTGTTCCAAATTCGAAGGGGCGCCGGTGGAATGAAAAAAGCATAACGCGAATTCTTCATCACGAAGTTTACGTCGGCAATCTTGTTTACAACCGTCAGTCGTCAAGGCTGAAGACCCCAAGAATTTCGAATCCTCCAGAACTCTGGGTTCGGAATGATGGCTGCATCGATCCCATCATCGACATCGAGACATTTCAGCGTGTTCAACAGTTGACGTGTGATCGACACATTCGGATTTCCGAAGAGGAGATGCTTACAAGGTTGCGTCGCGCTCTCCAGAAGAACGGACGTCTTTCTGCCGCCATCGTCAACGCCACGCGCGGCCTTCCCCATATGTCTACATACATCAACCACTTCGGCTCGCTCCGCAATGCCTACAGGTTGATTGGTTATGCTGGCGACCGCGACTATTCCTTTTCCGATAACAGACAGCTATGGGATCAAACGAGACATGATCTCGTCAAAATAGTTGCGGCCCGCCTTGAACGATCGGGGAAGCGGGTGAGGATCGCTCCCAAGAATGATCTCCTCCGCGTTGAAGGAAAAGACGACGTATGGTTTCGCGTCGCGCGATCAGAGGCCAATACTAATGTGATGACGCGATATTACATTAGGGACATGCCAAAGACGTCCGATCGATGGCTGGTCGTGATCCGACTCACCGACGATAATATGTCTGTCCGGGACTACGTGTTGGCGCCGACCACGGGGTTGATTGATCCGTCCAGAGCTTGCGGGCCACGGTTTACTGACTACGCGAGAAAGCGGCTCGGCTTTCATACCTTCAAGACTCCCGATGCTTTGGCAAAGGGTATTCATCGACGACTGATAGCCTAGCGCCCGGGCCTTTCCTGACCGCACTGCTCCCTATCAAAAAACGCTTGCGCCGTCGGGCAACTCAGTGGTTAAATGCTGACATTCCGAAGCTTAACCAATCGAGCCGCCCGGCGCTCCCGCGCGCGGGCGAACGAGGCTGCGTGCATGTCAGACGAACTCAAGGATACCAACCTGGTCGAAGTCGTTAAGCGCAATGGAGATTTTCGAAAGAACTACGGGGTGCTCGTCGGCGCCCTGCTATATCTTCGATCCGTCAGCGCTGTGCGCGGCGGATCGATCTTCTGGAATGCGGTCATTGCGCTGGCAGCAGCTGGCGTGACTGCCCTACTACAAAAATATGGACTGCCGATCATCACCGGCCATTAGTGGTCGATGCGGTGTGCCGCACCCTGCCGCCTGCCGTTTGGCGCACCGGTGACGGTCTGCTCCGAGAAGTCTTTGACAAATCTGGCGTCGAATCAACCTGAGAGCTGATTGACACGCCGAGGTAGAGCAAAGACATTCTGCAAGTGAGAACTATGCCCCGTCGTCACCGATGACAAGGGCGGAATTCGTGGAAGGGAAGTTATGCCGCTGGTTCAAGGAACAGACAATCCAGAAGTCCTCAACGGTACCCCAGGCGACGATACGATTACCGGACTGAAGGGCGACGACATCCTCAACGGTCTCGGCGGTGCCGACCTGTTCGTCTGGTCGCGCGGCGACGGCGCAGATACCGTGAACGGCGGTGACGGCAGCGACACGTTCCAGGCCACCATTCCCTATTACGGAGATGTTCTGCAAATCCTGGGGCAGTTCACCTTCGACGACACCGAAAAGACGCGGATCGAGGTCGACCCCGTCACCGGCCACGTTGTGTTCGATTCGTACATCCTGCATTCGACCTTCAACAGCCATGAGCATACGACCACCTTCACCGAGAACGGCTTCAAGCGAACCGACCTGACATCCGTCGAGCATCTGCAGATCATCGGAGGATCCGCAAACTCGCCCTCACAGTTCACCGACGGCAACGGGCTCATTCACACCTTTTCGACGGACGATAGTTTCGTTCTGCCTAATCTGGCGGGGACCGGCGTTCAGGATGTGTCCTTGGATGGCGGCTCCGGCAACGATGTGTTCGATGCAACGGCAGCCGGGGTCTCCGTTGCCGCGCATGGGGGCGACGGCAACGACATCCTGAACGACGGATCAGGTAACGACACGCTGTTCGGCGATGCCGGCAACGACACGTTGCGGGCAGGAGGCGGCCTCAACACGCTGGTGGGCGGAACAGGTGATGACGTCTATTTCGTCAACAACGCCGCCGACACTATCACCGAACTCTCCGGCGAAGGCAGCGACGCCGTGTTCGCAAGCTCGTCCACCTATACGCTCTCCGCGAATGTTGAGAACCTGTTCTATGCGGGCGCGCAGGGTCTCACCGGCATCGGCAATGCCGCGAACAACTGGATCCAGGGCGGTACAGGAAGCGACTATCTGATCGGCCTCGACGGTAACGATGTCCTCTACGACTACGGCGGCGCGCCGGACGCGTTGCAGGGTGGCAGAGGCGACGACACCTACATCGTCGAGGCTGCCGGCGACGGATTGATCGAATTTCAGGACGAGGGACACGACAGGGTCTTGACCACCCTCGCCGTCTTTGCGCTCGGCGCAAACCTCGAGGACTTGACGTATTCCGGCAGCCAGAACTTCGCCGGCAGCGGCAACGAGCTCGCCAACAGCATCGACGGCGGCAGCGGCAACGATTTTCTGACCGGCGCGGGCGGCAACAATGTCTTGAACGGCGGCGCCGGCAGCGACACCGCGGACTATTCCGCGGCACCTGCGGCAATCTCGGTGAGCCTGGCGACCGGCCACGGCCTGAATGGCTATGGCGGGACCGACACCTATACGAGCATCGAGAACATCGTTGGTTCGAACAATGACGACACCATCATTGGCGATGGCGGCAACAACACGCTGAACGGCGGCGGCGACGCCGATTCCCTGATCGGCGGCGGCGGTGACGATACGCTCATCGGCGGCGCCGGCGCAGCCAACACGATGCAGGGCGGCACCGGCAATGATCGCTACGTTGTCCAGGCGGCCGGAGACTCGGTGAAGGAGTTGGCCAATGAGGGCACCGACCTGGTCGAGACGGCCTTGGCAACGTACACGCTGCCATCGAACGTCGAGAACCTGACCCACACTGGAAGCGCAAATTTCACGGGGGCCGGTAACGAACTCAACAATGTGATCATCGGCGGGGCCGGCAACGACTATCTGATCGGCGGAGCCGGCGATGACACGCTGATCGACGGTTCGGGCCTCAACACCCTGCAGGGTGGACAAGGCAACGACATCTACGCCGTGCAATCGAACGCCGACACCGTTTTCGAATTCGCAAACGAAGGCGTCGACGAGGTACAGACCTTCCTCGCCTCCTACACGCTCCCGGCCGATGTCGTGAAGCTGACCTTCATCGGCTCGGCTTCGCACGTCGGGGTGGGGAATTCTCTCAGCAACACCTTCACCGGCGGGCCGGGAGACGACATCTTCTACGCCGGGGTTGGAGGCAACGACATCTTCAACTATCGCACACCCGGCAATGGATTCGACGACCTCAAAGAGTTGAAATTCGGTGACATCATCGATTTGTCGGGTCGCGGGCTCGCTTACAAAGACCTGGCGGTGACGGAGACGTTCTATGGCACAGTGGTCGGCATCCCGGGCGGCGATGCCATCCTTATGGACGGCATTCTGAAGGGGCAGGTCAGCGAGTCCTGGTTCCGGTTCTGAGAAGGCACTCTGGCGGTTACCTGGATGCAAAGAGCCCCGCCTCAGAGGAGGCGGGGCCGAAGGTCATGAATAGATTGACGCAGCCGCTTTCATCACATCGAAACTCCGCCGAGATTCCACCCACGGCCCTTTTCGCCGAACATCTCATATCCGCTCGCAGTCACTGCGATCGTGTCCTCGAGCTTGATGAAGCCGCGCTTGGGATGCTTCATCGTGGTCTCGACCGAGATGACCATGCCGGGCTCGAGCGAGCGATCGGCATCGGCCGCATCGTAGCGGACGGGACCTGAGGCGGTCAGCCGGGGCGCTTCGTGACTGACAAGGCCCATGCCGTGAGCCAGGAATTCGGTGCTGTCGCGTTGGCTGGTCTCCTTCAGCGCACGCTCGGCCGCTGTGTAGATCATGCTTCCCATCGCACCCGGCTTGATCGCCGCAAATACTGCCTGCTGCACGGCGTCGATCTCGGCAAGCAGGCCCTCCAACTCGCTGTCCGGCTTCCCCAGCACGGCCATCCGTGCCAGGTCACCGATATAGCCGTGATAATTACCGCCTGAATCGAGCGAGAGCACGTCTCCCTCCTCCCAGCGCTGCTCCGAGGGCGCGCGGTTGTGGCTCCTGCCGGCGGCCAGCAGACAATATTCGAAGGTGAGCCCGCGATTGACCTCGGCGACCCGTAGCGCGTCGAACAGCTGTCGCTTGGTGGTGCCGGGGCCGTGATGGGCGATGACCTCGAGCATGGCTTCGGTCACGAGTTCGGAGGCGGCGCGCAATTTGGCGAGCTCGGCCGGGGTCTTCACCGCGCGCAACCGTTCCAGCACCAAGAGTGCATCCTTGATCTCGCTGCCCGCAAACGCGTCCTGCAGCGTCTTGCCCGCATCCATCGGCAGGAAGGCGGTCTCGACGCCGATGCGTTTAGCGGGTACGCCGCTGGCACGGATGATTTCCACGGCGGTTGCAATTGCGTCCACGCTGCCCTGGCCGGACGTCTTGAGTGTCGGCACCCAGGGACGGATCAATTCCCGCTGATGCGTCTCCAGCCCATGGCCGACATAGCCCGCCTTGTCTGGTGCGCCCTTGGCATAGACAACGACCGGCAGATAGCGGCTGATGCCGATCGCATCCATGTAGTCGAAGAAAATTGCCCGCTCGACGTCGAGCATGTACTGCACATTATGTTTGGAGGTGACGAGCAGCACGTCGAGCCCCGCCGCCTCCATCAGCCGATCGAGCTTGTCCGTATCGAAGGGAATGCCCCGCGAGGCCGATCTCGTCTGAACGCTGTCCTGCATGACCTGCTTCCTTGCTGGTTTGTGGGCTTTTAGGCTCACGGTAATGATGGCGTCGGCCGCGCCGCAACGCCGTCCTCCGCGACGTGGCCAAGAGGACTGGCGGCTGTTCCCGCGCTTTCACCGGGTTGCGGCACTTCCAACGCGAGCGGCCGGCCATGGGTTTCGACACCAAGCAGGGTGAATGCCAGTCCGATTGTCAGTCCGCACGCCGCCAGGAACAGGAACGCTGGCGTGACCGCATCGATGGTGGCCTTGGGCGTGATCAGGTTCGAGGTGCCGGCAATCAGCGCAAGACACAAGGGACCAGCAATCTTGCCGACCCCATTGGCAGCTTGCGCCAGCCCAACGCCGCGTGCGCTGAGCCGAACTGGAAAGATCTCGGCCGAATATGGCGCGATGTTGGAGAAGCCGCCGTCAAAGAACAGCGCGGCCGGGATCAGAAGAACCACGAAGGCGGGATAGCCGAACAGCGTTTGGTCGAACAATAGCCCCGCCGCACCGAGCGATATTGCGATGCCATAGCCCATGATCTCTCCGCAGCGCCGCCGGCCGATCCGGTGCGCCAGCACGGAAAAGATTGCGCGCCCGATCATCCCCGTGAGCGAGACGATCACGAACAAATGAGCGACCTCCACAGCCGACACGCCCATCAGCAGGGCGACGATGGTTGGGCCCCAAAGAAAGACGCCGTAGTTGGCGGTACTTGCGCCGAACCAGACGATCAGCGTCAGCCAGATCCGCCTCGGCTCCTGCAGAAGTTCCACAAAACCCGCACCTTGCGGCTGTGCCGTCGTAGCGATCGCAGGCGACGGCGGCAATGCGTCAGGTGCAACCCGCAGCGCGCGGGCGACAATGCGACGGGCCTCCGCATCGCGGCCGCGCGACACAAGCCAGCGGACGGATTCCGGCATGATGAACGCAATCAAGAGCGCCGGCAGCAGGGGCAGGAAGCCAAGCGCGGCAAGGCCACGCCAGCCGATCTGGTGCAGCAGGGTCGCAGCCGACAGCGATGCGGCGAGGATGCCGAGCGAGACCGGGATGACAGTTGCGCTGGTCACCAGGGTGCGGTGACGGGTCGGGGTATATTCCACGATCAACGGCACGGCGACCGAGGCCGCGGCGCCGACACCAAAGCCGACGAAGAAGCGCAGCACGGCAAACATAACCCATACCCCGTCCGGTATCAGCGCGACCGAGCCCGAGCTCAACGCGCATAGCGCAACTCCGGCGACCAGGAGCGCCTTGCGGCCGAAGCGGTCCGCCAGCGCGCCCCAGGCAAGCGAACCCAGGATTGCGCCGACGCCCGCACTGAGCAGGATCAGCGAGGTCTGCCCGAAGGTCAGCTGCCATTGCGGCGCCAGCACTGCAACCAGGAAACCGACAACATAGTAGTCGAAATAATCGAAGATGCTGGTCGAAATGCCAAGTGCGATGCTGGTCCAGTAGCGGGCGTCGAGCGGCGCGCTGTCATAGGCAGTGACGAGATCCTCCCCCGATTGCGCCATGGTCGTCCTCCTCCACGATTTGCGTTAGTCTTTTCTTTGTAGAAACTCCCTCACCCGAGCGGCCACCGCCGCCGGATCCTGAATGGTGCCGACATGGCCGACGCCTTCGATCACTGCGCTACGCGCACCCGGAATCTCCTGTGCCAGCGATATGGTATGCACGGGCGGAATCAGGCGGTCCTCGCTTCCCGCCAACACCAGCGTCGGCGCTTTGATCGCCTCGAGCGAGATTGCAATCGGTTGCCCCAGCACCGCGCCACGGCGCTCCCTCTGCCGCGCATCGCGCTTGTTGTCCGTGAAGAGGCGGAGAGCTTCCGGATGAGCCGCGATGTAGCCTGGCGCGAAGAAATATTCGGCGAAAGCCGGCAGACTCTCCGGAAGGCGCGCGCGCAGCTCGGCAAATCTCGGAAAGCCTTCGGGGTTGATCGAGGCGACCGACACGCCGACGCGGAAGGTCGAGGCAAGCACCAGACGATCGATCCGGGCGGGGTGCCGGACCGCGGCGACCTGCGCGATCACGCCGCCGAAGGAGGTGCCGAAGACATGGGCGCGCCCATAGCCGAGCGCTGCGATCAGGGCGGCGAGATCGTCGGCGAGCTCGCCCAATCCGTAGGGCTCAGGCGGATTGAGCGTGGCGCCGGAATCGCGCTGGTCATAGGCGATGACCGTGAAATATCGTGCAAGGGCAGCACCAAACGCATCGAACATGGAATGATCGGCTTCCGCGCCATGCAGCAGGAACAGCGGCGGCCCCTCGCCGCTGCGCCGGAAGCCGATCGAGATGCCGTTGGCCTCAACTCTGTCCATGGCTAGTGCAACACGCTTTGCACGGCACCGGCGAGCTCGCGCGCGGGAGCCTGCGGGATGTAGGGCATGCGCCAGGCGACATGGCCATCGGGCCGGACCAGCACGGCGCCGCGCAGGCCCATCTGGATGCCGTCCGATTGATGCGCATTCGGCAATTGCTGCAAATTGAGCGGGATGCCGAGCTTGTCGGACACGGCGCGCCCGGCCTCCAGCCATTCGCCGCCGAGCGGGCCGGTGACGACCGTGAACTCCTTGTCGAACCAATCGAGCGTCGAGTGCTTGCGCGCCATGTCGAGCCAAAGATGCGGAAAACGTCCACCCGGGCGATCGGATGGAAAGTAGGTTCGGGTCAAGTGACCGCCGCGGGGCGTGCCGTCAGGGACCACGGCGCCCTCCTCATACGAGAAGCCGAGCGCCTGGCCGATCGAGTGCAGATGATTGTCGAGGTCGTCGACCCAGAAGCGGATGCGGTCCTCGTTGCCGGAACGCACGGCCTCATCCAGCCGGCGGAAGCGGATCATGTTGCCGTAGCTGAAATCAGCGTTCGATTGCGCGACTGGACGGCGCTCGACATCGTAGCTTTCGAGCAACCGCTCCGAGGCGAGCCCGCGCAACACATAGGCAAGCTTCCAGGCGAGGTTATGTGCGTCCTGCACGCCCGAATTCAGGCCGAAGCCGCCAGTCGGCGGAAAGCGATGCGCGGCATCGCCGACCACGAACACACGGCCCTTGCGGAACTGTCCGGCAACCTGCTTGCTCATCCGCCAGATCGAGCGGTTGAGCAGCGTCACGTCGAGATCGGGAACGCCGGCGTGGCAGCGGATGATCTCGATGGTCTCCGCATCGGTCCAGGCCCGCGGCCGCTCATCCTTCTCCTCGCCGATCTGGATCACCGACAGCCAGCGATCCCGACCGTTGGTGTTGAGAATACCCGCCCGCCGCGGCATCCCCGGCTTGTCGCTGTAGACCTGGTAACCTGCAGCCTCCCGCGTGATCGGAAAGTGCGAGAGATCGCCGCGCCAATACTCGTTGAGCATCACCGCGAGCGTCGGCGGGCCCACCATGTCGATGCCGGCGCGGCGCCGGGTCTGGCTGCCGGCCCCGTCGCAGGCCAGAAGATATCTGGCGTGCCAGCGCTCGCTGCGCCCCGTCTCCACCGACCTGATCTCGCAGATGACGCCATCCTCGACCTCCTCGAAGCCGACAAATTCGGTCGAGAAATGCACCTGGACGAGGTTGGAGTGCGCGATGACCTTGTAAATCTCCTCCTCGACCGCGTCCTGCGCGACCAGCGATTTCCAGGCTGGCGTCTGGCCGAGATTGGGTTCGGGACGCGAGCGGCTGATCTCGCGTCCGGCAATGCTTTCGACCTGAACGAACATGTCGGAGGAATCCTGCAGCCCTCGATCGCGGATCGCCTGCTCGATCCCCCATTGCCGGAAGATCTCCATGGTGCGGACCCAGCAGCCCCGCGACTTCGGATGATCGGTCGTGGTCGGGCTCTTCTCGACAATGATGGCGTCAATACCGAAGCGATCGAGCAACAGCCCCATTGCGAGCCCAACCGGTCCGCCGCCGACGATCATGATCGATGTCCGCCGCAGCGTCTCTTCGGACGTGCCCATGAGCATTTCCTTCCTGGTGATGTGTTCTTGGCCGCGAAGATGCGCGCTTTTTGACATCTCACAAGAATATGTTTGATATGGCCTCCATCTCGTTTCGAGATGGAGACGCGAATGGACCTGCGTCAGCTTCGTTATTTCATCGGTGTGGCCGAGCGCGGCGGTTTCGGCGCCGCCGCCAGCGCGCTGAACATCGCGCAGTCCGCGCTCAGCCGTCACATCAAGGAATTGGAGCGCGAGCTCGGCGGCGCCCTATTCACGCGTACCGCACGCGGCGTCGCGGTGACCGAGTCCGGCAAGGTGCTGCTGGAGCGCGGACGGTGGCTGCTCGGACTGGTCGACGACATCAAGGCCGAGGTGCGCACCGAGAACCGCGAGCCGAGCGGCACGGTGCGGCTGGGCGCACCGTCGAGCGTTGCGGAGATCTTCTATCCGCCGCTTGCCCGCCTGATTGCCGCGCGCTTCCCTCGCGTCCAGCTCGAACTCGGCGAAGCGCTGACCGAGCTTGCGTGCGACCGCCTGTTGCGTGGACAGCTCGACCTTGCGATCGTTACGGCACCGCAGCCGAACGATCATCTTTGCTATGAGACGCTGGTGGAGGAGCAAGTGTTTCTGATCGGCCCGCCAGATGACCCGAAGCTCAAGCGTGGCAGGATGACCGTCAATGACCTGAAACATCTGTCGCGTGCAATGCTGCCCTTGAGCCGCACGCCGTTCCCGCCCGAGGTCCCCTCTTTCGTGCGCGTCGAAAGCAGCACGCCGATGAAGCGCATCGTGGCTTCCGGTCTCGGCTACGCGCTGCTCCCCTACTCAGGCATCTACCAGGAGGTCGACGCCGGCCAGCTATCCGCGGCCCTCTTGCCATGGATGAGCGCCGAGCGCGTACTCGCCCTGCCGCGCGGCCGGCCGATCAGCAGAGCAACGCAGGAAACCAGGACTCTGCTGAAAGAGATCTGCGGTGATCTGATCCGCGACGGAATAATCCGCACTTCACAGCGCAAGAGAGTCATCCGACAGCAGCGAACTTCCGCTCATTGAGAGCCCAGAGCGCTACCGCCTTTGCCCACACCAACCAAACCTACGATACCCCCAACCAATCCTTCGCATAGGGCAATTCGTCAGCCTGTGTCGCGAGTGGAGATTTACCCTCACAAAAGGGAGTCAAATCGCGGACCTGTAACCATCTCAAATTTCCATTAGAGGTAACGGCTTGAGGGGTAGATTTCTTGGCCGCAGGGATAGAATTGTTCGAAATGGCGGAGACAGTGTCCGACGAAGTTCTTTGGTCCGCACCACCGTAGGGTGCATCGTCCCTTTTTTCTGGTGAAGGCCGATCCGGGTCGTCAAATCCCGATCCGAATGTGACATGGATTTGGTATGGACCGGCCCCGACCACGGTCCCAAAAAGTCCTTTCCGCCCTCCGAATCAACAAGCTCTCGGCGCCGGTACGGTGACGGAAACTGGTCGTCGACCCGTCCGATGGCAAGCGATGCGACATCGGGCCTGGCAGCCTACGCCTCGTGACGCTGGCAGAGCCGCGGACGAAGTCGATCGGCTACCGGAGGTTCGCCAAAGAGTGCGGCGACCGATCGTGGACAGCCGCTTGGCAAAGGCAACGGACCCCCCAATAGCTCGTTCAGATGTGGTGCAATCAAGCTGTGAAGGCGTCCGATCGCCGCCAAGGCAACGCAACGACAACTGCATGCTCACTCAACGTGCTATGCGTCGTCGGTACCTGGCGCACCGGCATTGGAGACATCCCTGGATGTATTGGGCCCCGTCCACTGGGTTCCCTTTGGACTACAGAGTCCGCGCGCGCATGTGCGTGGGAGGTCAGATGCTCCGCCAAGCTCGACAGGTGACGCTCGGATGCGGCATGCTTTCGCAGCATCATCTGATAAAGCTTCACGTAATCGGCTGCCATGCGCGTTGCGGAGAAGCGCTCCTCAAAACGGGCGCGCACGGCCTTACGGTCCAGCGCGAGCAAATTTGGCACGGCTTTCACGGCCTCTTCCACACCATCGACAATGCATCCTGTGATGCCGTCTTCAATGATCTCGGCGACTGCCCCTCCGCGAAACGCCAAGATCGGTGTGCCGCATGCCATGGCCTCGATCATGACGAGGCCAAATGGCTCCGGCCAATCAATCGGAAACAGCAGTGCTGCGGCGTTCCCGAGAAATTCCGTCTTTTCGCTCTCATTGATTTCGCCGATGAACTCCACCCCCGGGCCGTCAAGCAGCGGCGCAATCGTATCGCGGAAGTAGGCCTCATCGGCATTGTCGACCTTCGCGGCAATCTTCAACCGCAGCCCTGTTGCGCGCGCAATTGCAATGGCGCGGTCCGGCCGCTTCTCGGGTGAAATTCGCCCGAGGAAGGCGAGATAGCCGCCGCGCGGATGATAGGTCGGCATGTGCAGATCGAGCGGCAGCCCGTGGTGCACGGTTGAGATGAAATTGGCTCGCGACAGGGGCGCGCGCTGCGCGTTGGAGATCGACACCAACGGCATCTCCGAGAAATGGGCGTAGAACGGCAGGTGGTCTCGCAGGTCCTGCCGCCCGTGGAGGGTCGTTAAAGTCCGTCCCGCCTGCGTCCGAAACAGTGGGAAGTGCAAGTAGTCGACGTGGAAGTGGAGCACGTCAAATTCTCCAGCGCGCTCCCGGACCTTGTCGAGCAGCACCATCTGGTGCGGGATGGAATTTTCAACATCTGGGTCGAGACGCAGCGCCCGCGGCGTGCAGGGAACGAGCTCGGCGGAGGTGATAGAGTCCCCACTCGCGAACAGGGTGACCTTGTGCCCCTGTCTGACCAATTCCTCCGTCAGGTAGTGCACCACCCGCTCAGTACCGCCGTAGAGCCGAGGCGGTACGCTCTCGAATAGCGGGGCGATCTGCGCGATTTTCATTCGGTCCTCCGTGCTTCTAATTGGGTGCATCGTTCTCGGCGTCAGGTCTAGCCGGCTCTGGCGAGACGGCTACGCCGACGCGGCAGCGCTATGAACCGCGGCAGGCGCCGGTCGTTCCGTGATGTCGCCATGCGCTGCTATCGTCGAGCGACGCCTCGGGCGCCGCTGTCCGGCACCGAGGGCACCTGTGGTCTTCCGCCAGCTGCGACCGAAGGCGGGCGGCTAAGCTCAAGATCCTGCGCGCGCGAAGTACCAAACCGGCTGGGAGCTCCGATATTGATACCGAGCGCGGCGAAGCACGGCGGATCACTCGCAGGAAATGACTCCAGAAGCGCCGTGTCGATCACGTCGTTTGGGACTGCCGCTGCCATGGTCACTCTCGTTGGGTAAGTACGTTTGGAGGGACCGGCTGAGACAGCAGGAACTCCTTTTGCATCCGTCTCAACTGGACCCGACCAAGACATGGGTGCGACATTGCAATTTTCGCAAGTGCCTGGAAGGCCTTGAAAAGATACGACCCGCTTCTAATTTCATGGGTAGCCGCGTAGCAATGGCGCGGCACGATCGGGCGCCTGGTACAGGGCCCGGTCATCGGGCACCCGGAAGGTGTCCGGGGTGCTCTTATCCATGTTGCTCAAAGGAGGATATGGCTATGACCACGCTTGATCTTGCTCCCCTGTGGCGAACGACGGTCGGGTTCGATCGTTTGTTCGACCTTCTCGAGGACTCCGGCCAATGGACCGGCGGGGACAACTACCCGCTCTACGACATCAAACGTGTCGGCGAGGACCACTACCAAATCTCGCTGGCTCTTGCGGGCTTCACGCCTGACGAGGTCTCCATCACGGCCGAGCAGAACACGCTGATCGTCGAGGGTCGCAAGGCCGAGAAGGGCAGCCATCAGTACCTCTATCAGGGCATCTCTTCGCGTCCGTTCCGGCGGATGTTCAATCTGGCGGAATACGTGGACGTGAAGGACGCCTGGTTTGAGGATGGCATGCTCAAGATCGATCTGGTGCGTGAGGTTCCCGAGGCGATGAAACCGCGCCGGATTGCGATCAGCACTGGTGACCACCAACAAGTCGAGAACCACCAACAAGTCGAGAACGAGCAGGCGGCGTAATACCGCTTGCATCTAGGTGCGGTTCGCGGCGCTGTCTCGCCGCGTCGCGAGCCTTTGGAAACAAGAAAGGAGAAACCCTATGGCTATCACCGATCTGATCCCTTGGGGCCGTGGTCGTGATCTGACCACCCGTCGCTCCGAAAGCTACAATCCGGTCCTGACCCTGCATCGGGAGATGAACCGGCTATTCGATGATGTCTTCCGCGGCTTTGATGTCGCGCCGTTTGGCGGCAGCTTTTTGGAGCAGTCGATGAATTGGCCGAGCATCGAGGTCAATGAGACCGACAAGGACGTCAAGGTCACGGCGGAATTGCCGGGCCTCGAGGAGAAAGACGTCCAGGTCGAACTCGCCAACGGCGTCCTCTCGATCAAGGGAGAGAGGAAGACCGAGACGCAAGACAAGGATCGCAAGTTCAGCGAGCGTTACTACGGCCGATTTGAACGACGCATCCCGATCGAAGACGTGGATCAGGACAAGATCTCTGCTGCGTTCAAGAACGGCGTGCTGACGGTCACAATGCCAAAGCTGCCGCAGGCTGAATCCAAGGTGAGGCGGATTGCGATCAACTCGAAATGAACGCGAATGAACGGGAGCGGGTCCCCGCTCCCGTTTTGCCAAAGCCCCTGGGGTGTGCCCGACCATGGACACCAAGCGGACTTGCAGTTTTGCAGGCGCCGCGGACGTGGTTGCGCATGCGCAGGCCGCGGCTCAACACATTAAGGAGCTGAAAATCGCTTGCACGAACGGCGACAAGAGCGCCGTCCGTCGATTGTTGCGCCAGGCGATCAGCGAACTCGAGCTGGCTCGAACCATGGTGCGGACCGGTCTCGACTGAGTCCGAGCGCGGCCAAGTTGCGTTCGCGTGCGTCCGGCTTGAGCAGATTAGTTGGTTCTTGTGTGCAGCATCGCATCGAGCTTGCCCGACAGTTCCCGGGAGGAAAACGGCTTGCTGAGCAGCATACTGCCGTTCATACGTTTGCCGGTTTCTTCGATGAGATCAGGATAGCCGCTGCAGTACACGACCGGCAGGCCGGGCTGCCGCCGTTGGAGTTCAAGTCCGACGTCCAGTCCCGAGACGCCGGGCATCGCGAGATCGATAATCGCCAAATCGACGGCTTGATGGGAGATGGTTGCCAGCGCAGCTTCCAGATTGTCAGCCGCGATCGCCTGGTATCCGAGATCGTCAAGCATGCTCCGCGTCGTTTCGAGCACGCCGGCGTCGTCGTCCACAACAAGGATGTGCTCCTTCGCGCCCACACGTGGAGTTCCCGATTGGCGATCTTCGTGTCCTACCACCGCTTCGGTGGATCGCGGTAAGAGAATCCGCACCACCGTCCCCCGACCAAGCTCGCTTTCAATTTTCACGGCCCCGCCGGACTGGCGGGCAAACCCGTAGACCTGCGACAATCCGAGTCCCGTTCCCTTGCCGGGCTCCTTCGTGGTGAAGAAAGGATCAAAGGCACGGGCCAGAACGTCCGGAGGCATTCCGGTGCCGGTGTCCTTCACTGCGATGGAGACATACTCACCCGGCCTAAGCTCGGCCTGCAGATCCTCCGGGACGCCGTGGAGAACGTTTGTCTTTATCGTAAGAAGTCCGCCGTCGGGCATCGCGTCCCGCGCGTTGATCGCAAGGTTGAGCAACATCAGCTCCAGTTGGGTGACATCGACCAATGCAGGCCAAAGATTCTTGTGCGTGACTACGTCGACGCGAATGGAAGCTCCCAAAGTTCTGGACAACATCTCCGCCACCGTGCCCACGAGTTGATTGACGTCCACGGGCTCCGGTGCGAGATGCTGCTTGCGCGAGAATGTCAGCAACTGCCCGACGAGTTTGGCTCCGCGCTGCGCTCCGTGCATCGCGTTCCGCACATATCGCTGAATGCGTTCATCCTCCACTCGCCGGGCGATCAGCTCAAGATTGCCGATAATCGCCATCAAAAGATTGTTGAAGTCGTGCGCAATCCCGCCTGTCAGTTGCCCGACAGCCTCCATTTTCTGTGCCTGACGCAGCGCAACTTCGGTGCGCTCTCGTTCCACCATTTCGTCTCTCAGCCGCTTGTTCGCCTCCGAGAGCTGCTCGGTCCGCTCCTCAACGCGCCGCTCGAGCGTGTCGGCCAGCTGCTTCAATTGCCCCAGGTACTGCTCGGCTTGTCGCTGCCGCCGGCGACCGCGCACTGCTGCGAGTACCGCACTCTTGAGAGAGGTCGCGGCCAATGGTCGCTCGAGCACGGTGACATGTCCAAGCAGATCGATCAATTCCGTAAGAGCCGGGCCGTTGTTGCCGGTCCTCAGCGTTAGCAGCACGAATGGAAAATCCGACCATGGTGGCTGATTTGCGATCCAATGGGCCACCGCGCCACGATGCTCGTGCACGAGCGCCTCCTCCGCAACGACCGCAGCGGCTGCATCATTGAGATTGGCCACCAATGCCGAAAGGCTCGGCTGCTCGGAAGCGTGAAGACCAACGTCGCGCAGAGCCGAGCAAACCACGCCGGCATCACGCCCAAACGGCGCCAGCACGAGCACCGGTCCGCTCGGGGTTGGCTCACGAATGTCCATTGCTCCTCGCCGTAAGTAGCGCGCCATGCTGACCGGTATAGATCGGTGAACCCGATAGGACGCCCTGGAATTCCGCCAGAGGCGGGCCGACCCGGATGCCGCGGTTATCGAGCCGGTATTCTCTGATTTCGTCTTCGTGGCGCCCAGTACGCTTCTTCAGAACGGAGATCGCGCGACGGATCTTTCCAGCGGCCTCGAAGAAGCGCAGCAGCAGGACCGTGTCGCTCAGGTAAGTGAGGTCGACACTTGATTGCATCGAACCGATAAGACCGTGCTGCGCAAGCGTCAGCATCGTCACGACGCCGCGATGGTTAAGGTAGGTCAGCATTTCGTGCATCAAGAGCAGCATGAACTGCTCGGCCGGCATGGCGTTCTGATAGCCGC
The DNA here is from genome assembly GCF_015291565.1 of Bradyrhizobium sp. CCBAU 51753. Taxonomy (NCBI): domain Bacteria; kingdom Pseudomonadati; phylum Pseudomonadota; class Alphaproteobacteria; order Hyphomicrobiales; family Nitrobacteraceae; genus Bradyrhizobium; species Bradyrhizobium sp. CCBAU 51753. The sequence continues at coordinate 5,723,033 of NZ_CP030037.1, forward strand.
TCAAGCTGTCCAGCACCACGACCCTGACGTTGTCCGCCTCGACCCGCCGGCGAACCATCCCGGTGAGCTCTCCGGGCGAAAGCTCCGCGGGATCGACCTGCTCGAGCACCAGCTGCCCTGATGCGATCGGCTGATCCAGGTGCCAGCCCATGCCGGCTGCACGTTTCATCAGAATTGCCTTGGTCTCATCAAAGGTCACAAAAAGGGCGCGCTCACCACGAGCAAGCGCCGCCATGACGAACTGCATGGCGATGGACGATTTGCCGGAGCCGGACGGCCCCATGAGCAGGGTGCTCGTGCCGCGGTCGAGACCATTGCCCAGCAATTGGTCCAGCTCGCCGATCCCGCTCAGAAGCGGTTCTGCCAGGGGCTTGCCATCGAGGTGCTCGGACGCGATCAGGCGCGGAAACAGAATTATTCCGCCCTTGCGGATGACGAAGTCATGGAAACCGCCGCGGAAGCTGCGACCCCGCATCTTGAAGATGCGCAGCCTGCGACGTTCTGCACCATATTGCAGTGCATTGTGCTCGAGCCTGATAACACCGTGAACGAGACTGTGCATATTAAGATCGTCGGCATCGTCGGTGAGGTCGTCCAACAACAGCCCGGTGCAGCCCTCCTGGGCCAGGAAATGCTTCAGCGCAATGACCTGCCTGCGGTAGCGCAGAGGGTTCTGCGCGAGCAGCCTTATCTCGGAGAGGCTGTCAAAAACCACCCGAGCAGGCGCAACCCGCTTCACCTCATCGAAGGTCATTTTCGTCGTTTCGCCGAGCTCCAGGTCGGAAGCGTAGACGACGGTCTGTTGCTGCTTCGGGTCCAGGCTGAGTTCCGCGGGGACCAGCTCGAAGATTTCGATCCCATCGAGATTCCAGCCGTGGGTTTCGGCCACCTGTCGCAATTCGTCCTTGCTCTCGGAAAGCGTGATGTAAAGACAACGCTCCCTTTTGGAGATGCCATCGAGAAGAAACTGCAATGCGAGCGTCGTCTTGCCGGTTCCCGGCTGGCCTTCGATCAAGTGGACGCGGTGCGACGCGTATCCGCCATCGAGGATGCCGTCGAAGCCGGCGATCCCCGTGGAGATCGCCTGCGTTTTGGTGCTGCCTTCAGGAATGTTCATTTGTCTTCCGATCGTCCAGGCGCGCGCCGGCCAGCAGGCGTCGCTCCGCCCGACTGGCATGGCAGGATGTGTGATTGGCGTGGTTCGCGAAGACAATGCCAAAGCCCTTGAGCAGGCACCTTGGCTCGAGCATCTCCCGGAGGGCTATTTTCGTACGAATTTCCGCTGTTCTGTCAAGCCGCTGGAACTGCCGCGGGCCGGAACCCGAATGAGAGGCTTGAGTTACCCGGTTTTCACGGAAAATCTCTGAGCACGACAGTTGCCTGACGGGCCAGAGCAAAGGGACCCGGAAAACTGTGGCTTGGAATCAGTTTGTCGGCACCATTATGCTCCTCTACGCCCTAACGAACCCGGTCGGAGCGATCCCGGTTTTCCTGGCATTGACGGGGCGCGCCGGCGCGGTGAAGACCCACCGGATCATTGTTTTGGCCTGCGCGGCAGTCGCCGTTTTCTTCGTTGGGTCTGCGATGTTCGGGAAGGAGATCTTGGCCTTCTTCAATGTCGGCCTCGATGACTTCCGGATCGCGGGTGGGCTGCTCGTTCTGGTGATCGCGTTCGAAATGTTTCAGGCACAATATGGAAAGTTCATCCCTCGCGCCGACGAGGCGAACTATAGCGAGGTCGACATACATGGTCTGGCCATCACGCCATTTGCGTTTCCCTTGCTGGTGGGGCCGGCCGAGTTGAGCATTATGATCACCCTCTCGAACGATAACCCGGGATGGCTTGGTAAGGCCTTCTTGGCGGCCGCAGCCGTGCTCGCCACCTCACTAATCGGTTTGACATTGTGGATGGCCGCTGCGATCGAGCGCTTCTTGGGGCGGACCGGCATCAGCATTATGACCCGTGTGATGGCCCTCATCATCGCGGCAATCGCCGTGAACTTTATCATGACGGGGATCAAGAGCCAGCTGCCTGGCTTGGTGAGCCGGTAGGAGGCATCCAGTGCCTGCCCGACTACGGCGTGATGTCGTTTCATGAGGATAAGTCTTTGCCACGGAGGTTGGGCGATCGTAGCTCGTCGTCAAATCGATCCCTTATCTCGAGAAGACGCGCCCGGGACTACGCCGCGGAGTTTAAGTCGCTCCTCTTGCCCCGCTCAGCCGCTGCGCGGCTCGCCGCAACAGCCATCCAATCTCGCAGCAATCCTCTGTCCTCCTTGGAAAAGGACGCCCGCCGCTTGAGATCCTCAAGGGTCTCGCCGGGATGGCATCGCTCGAAATCCTGGCGGATCAACGATTCGAGATACGCCGTCTCCGCTTGAGCGGCATCGCCCGACTCGGAACACGAATGAATCGTCATGGAAGCCACTCCCTTCCGCAGTTCTCAGCAGTTGGAGGAACTTGCCGGATTCGATCCGACTTATCTCCATCTCGGCCCTGACACCCAGCCAACATCCGGAACGACGCGACCGCGGAGGCTGACATTGAGACATCCAACCCGGTCCTGTCATTTAGCAGCCACTCCGAGCAACGAAGCTCGCCCCCCCTGGGATCTAACGCGGACGAGTGGCGTTACTCGCCTCCACTGCTGGAGCGACTCTGACAACGAGTGAGCTGGCGCGTTCGCCGCGCGCAAACGTGAGCTTCACGTCCTGGCCGACACGCGCGAGACCGATTTTGTTACGAAGTTGCGATGCCGTGCGGATCGGACGGTCATCCGCCATGATCACGATATCACCCTTCCTCAAACCTGCCTTGTCAGCCGGAGATCCCGGCGCAACCTCAGCGATCTGCGCCCCCTCGTTGCGTCCTGGATTGGCCGACCGTTGAAGGTCGCGCAGTGACACGCCGATCCGGCCACGCTCGACGCGTCCCTTGTCGACAATCTGCTCCATAACCAGCCGCGCCATATTCGCGGGAATGGCAAACCCGATCCCGACGTTACCTCCACCGGGCGAAATAATCGCCGAGTTGATACCAACCAACTCGCCGCGAAGATTGACCAGCGCCCCGCCGGAATTTCCCGGGTTGATCGCAGCATCGGTCTGGATGAAGTCCTCAAAGCCTTCTTTGCTCAAGCCGGTGCGACCCAACGCACTCACGAGGCCGGACGTGACCGTCTGGCCGAGACCAAACGGATTGCCTATCGCAAGCACGAAATCCCCCACCTCAAGCGCATTACTATCGCCGAAAGGAAGTCCCTCGAGGCCGGCGGGGTTCTGAATTTGCAGCACTGCAACGTCCGTGGGCGGGTCGCGTCCGATCACTTTCGCAGAAAGCTGGCGGCCATCCCTGGTCGTAATCTGAACGACGGAGGCGCCTTCGACGACATGATTGTTGGTCAGAACATAGCCGCGCCGAGCATCGACGATGACTCCCGAACCGGTCGAATTGACTTCCTTCTCGACCTGCCTGGGAATGTCGAAAAACTCACGAAAGAACGGATCGCGGTAAAGCGGATTGTCCTCACGAACACGGCCGTGCACGGAAATATTCACGACCGCCGGCGTCACTTGTCGAACCACCGGCGCCAATGTTGGCACAGAACCGCCCGTCTTCGGGTCCGGCACCTGAGCTATAGCCGGCTGAAACGCGAACAGCGCCACAATCAGAAGCCATGCCAACATCGTGCGCTGACCAAACATCTCGATCACTCTTGCATTGTTGTGGGATCATTAAGTCGAGGCCAGAGGCGCCCGTTGCCATGCTACGATCGGAATTGCCAAGATCGCTGCGGCGTGGCCAAGCAGAACGATGCCCAGAACGGCTTCCGTGACCATCAGAGCGACCCCGGCTGTGCGGCGGCGGCCCAGGGCCGCCGCAACCGCATGGGAACGCCACCGCCACGGGGCGGTTCGTCATCACCGCCTTCGTCGAGCTGGCGCAAGGCTGCAAGTATGTCGCTCAGCCGTACCGAATTGCCGGTGCCGGGGATCTCCCGCAAGTTGGGCCAGGATTCCACCGCGTACACGTCCGACGCCCACGATGACAGGATGATTCGCTTCTCAGGGGTCGACAGCTCCTTGTCGTTGAGGACTTCCGCTGGCGAACCGTAGTGAGCAGCAGGGTGAAAGAATGGATGCGTACCACCGCCATTAAGGTTGACCTTGTTCATGGTCTGCCTCCCTATCACTCCTTTCCAAAGGGATGGTGCTTGCGTTAAGGGCAGCGGCGCGATCCGCGTCGCCACCCGGCATGTGGGTTAGTAAGCATTGATGCTTGATGACAAGACATCCGAAAGTGTGACGCAGGTTGGCGCCACATTCAGCCGTCACGCATCAAGTGCCTAAGCCGCCTTCTTCTGCTCGATCTGCGATGAAGCAGCCGCGCCGCTTCCGATCCGGATTTTGCGCGGTTTCATCGCGTCCGGAATCTCTCGAACGAGATCCACGATCAAAAGGCCATCGTGGAACGATGCCTGCTTCACCTGAACGTAGTCGGCAAGACTGAAGACTCTCCGGAACGGTCGCGCCGAAATACCTTGATACAGATACTCGTGCGCGGCACCATCGGACTTCTTGCCTTCGATCGTGAGAGCATTCTGCTCGGCCGTCACGGAGAGATCGTTGGCACCGAAGCCTGCCACGGCCAGCGAGATTCGATAGTGATCCTCGCCGGACCGCTCGATGTTGTACGGCGGGTAGTTGTCCTCGGTCGGCTTGCGCGACATGCCGTCGACGAGGTCGGCCAGATGATCGAAGCCGACGGTGGTGCGCCAAAGTGGCGCAAAATCAAGTGTCCTCATAGCCAAGTCCTCCAGAGAGCAATATGGATACGAAGCAAGGCAGGATGGAGCTTTCGGTTACGGTCGAACGCCCAGTCCAGCGCCTCGTGCCGAGCCCCACCTGGCGCTCGACACACCGCAGTCGCGGTCGAGAAACGAACTAGAACTGACGCTCCTGAGTTCAAGAGGCCGTGCGCATTTTTTTCTGCAGCAGACGTTCGCCGGAGCTCAGTGACTACGCGGCGAAGCGCTCGGTGAGAGCGCCCTGGCGTAGATCGCTTATCACTCGCTGCTCCCGCTCAATTCGCGCTTGATAGAGCTGGCGCTCTTGCTCGCTTTTCGCAGTTCGGAGAAGGCGCTCGTAGTGGCCGATCACCTTCTGGCTGCCTCGGATGAGGAAGTCGCGGACGCCAGGCCCGACCGTTGTGCTTGAGGCCGGGTCGGAGCTCCCGCGCAGCAAATATCTCGCCGAATTCGGTCCGGACATGATTGTCGCTCGCTCTCGACGACCTTGCATAAGCGAGCGAGCGGCCTTCGCAGGCCGCTCACTGACGTTCAGCTTGTCGCCGCCACTCCGGCGGGACGGGGGGTCGGCTGCGGCCAAATACCGGTCGGCGCGGAGGTCGGCGGCAGCAAGATGTCGATCTTCATCGTTGCCGCCGCAGGCTGCCACTTCAGCCACGGCATCGTCTCGAGATACGGGATTGGCGGTAGTGGCAGTCCCGTGAAGGCGCCCTGTGTGACCTCGGCTCTCGGCGGGCTTTCCACACCGTAAGCACCGAAGGCGGTCAGGGACATTGCGCTGCCCACTACGAGAGAGAGCAGGCGTCGCCGCAGATTGCGGTTGGTCTCCGTTCGGGCGGAGAACGTACGGTGATGGCTCAGCATCTATACTCCTCCAATCGTTCGAAAACAGATCCAGGTAATGGTGACAAAGCTCAGGTAGAACATGAACCGGTGGATCGCGTCCTGCCTCATCCTGAGCTGACGACGATGAGACTTGTTCATGGGCGACTCCGTCTTTGGAAGCGGTCTTCTCTCCTCTCATTGGTCGAGCCCGGCCGTGATCGGCCGGGTTCTATTGTTCAGAAGTCCATGGCGGGAGCTGCCGGAGCTGGTTCAGCCTTCTTCGGCTTCTCGGCTACGAGTGCCTCGGTGGTGATCAGCAGCGAAGCTACCGACGCGGCGTCCTGTAAGGCGGTGCGGACGACCTTGGCGGGATCGATCACACCGGCTTTCACCAGGTCCTCGTACTCGCCAGTCGCCGCGTTGAAGCCCCAGTTGTAACTCTGGTGCTCTACAAGCTTGCCGACAACCAGCGAGCCGTCCTCGCCGGCGTTTTGCACGATCTGCCGAGCCGGCATCTGGATGGCGCGGCGAACGATGTCGATGCCGGCCTTCTGATCGGCGTTCGCCGTCTTGATGCCATCGAGCGCTTTGAGAGAACGCAGAAGGGCAACCCCGCCTCCGGGGAGAATCCCCTCCTCCACCGCCGCGCGAGTAGCATGCATCGCGTCGTCGACACGGTCTTTGCGTTCCTTGACTTCGACCTCCGTTGCACCACCCACACGGATCACTGCGACGCCTCCGGCAAGCTTGGCGAGGCGCTCTTGCAGCTTTTCGCGATCATAGTCGGAGGTCGTCTCCTCGATCTGGAGCCTGATTTGCTGGGCGCGCGCCTCGATATCCTTCTTGGCGCCCGCGCCCCCAACAATGGTGGTGTTGTCCTTGTCAATGACCACCTTCTTGGCGCGCCCGAGCATCTTTACTGTGACCTTTTCCAGCTTGATACCGAGGTCCTCGCTGATGACATTGCCACCGGTCAGGATCGCGATGTCCTCCAGCATGGCCTTGCGACGGTCACCGAAGCCCGGCGCCTTGACGGCCGCGACCTTCAGTCCGCCGCGCAGTCTGTTGACGACCAATGTCGCAAGCGCTTCACCTTCGATGTCCTCCGCGATGATCAGGAGCGGCTTACCGGACTGAACGACCTGCTCCAACAGCGGCAGCATGGTCTGCAAGCCGGACAGCTTCTTCTCATGAATCAGAACGTAGGGATCCTCGAGTTCGACGCGCATCTTCTCGGTGTTCGTGACGAAGTATGGCGAGATGTAGCCGCGGTCGAACTGCATGCCCTCGACCACTTCGAGTTCGGTATGCAGGCTCTTGGCCTCCTCGACGGTAATCACGCCCTCATTACCCACCTTGTTCATGGCGTCGGCCAGGAAGCGGCCGATTTCGGTGTCACCATTGGCCGAGATCGTACCCACCTGGGCGATTTCGTCATTGGAGGTGATTTTCCTGGCGTGTGATTTGAGGTCGGAAACGACGGCGTCGACAGCCAGGTCAATGCCCCGCTTCAGATCCATTGGGTTCATGCCGGCGGCGACGGATTTGCTGCCCTCCTTGAAGATGGCCTGAGCGAGCACGGTCGCGGTCGTGGTGCCGTCGCCCGCTAGATCATTGGTCTTTGATGCGACCTCGCGCACCATCTGCGCGCCCATGTTCTCGAACTTGTCCTCCAGTTCGATCTCTTTGGCGACGGTCACGCCATCTTTGGTGATGCGTGGCGCGCCGAACGATTTCTCGATCACGACGTTGCGCCCCTTCGGACCGAGTGTGACCTTCACCGCGTTTGCCAGTGTGTCGACGCCCCGCAGCATGCGCTCTCGGGCCTCGGTTGCGAACTTCACGTCCTTGGCAGCCATTTTGATCTCTCCTTTCCTCTATGACTGTCAGCGCACTATGCTGCCTTCTTGAGGGTGCCCGCCTCGTCCATGACACCCAGAAGGTCGCTTTCCTTCATGATCAGGAATTCCTCGCCGTCGATCTTGACCTCTGTACCAGACCACTTGCCGAACAGGACGCGGTCACCGGGCTTGACGTCGAGTTGAACGAGCTGGCCCTGTTCGTTGCGTGCGCCGGGGCCAGTGGCGACGATCTCGCCCTGCTGCGGCTTCTCCTTTGCGGTGTCTGGAATGATGATGCCGCCGGCGGTTTTCTCTTCGGCGTCGAGACGTCGCACGAGCACGCGATCGTGCAAGGGACGGAAATGCATGCACATCCTCCTTGGGTAGGTTCAGCGATGTCCAAAACCGGGTCCATAACGGCCCCCGGGCGAAAATCCACCTAGGAGCGAGGGTTCTACTTTCAAGAGGAAGGAAGCAATTTTTTTTTGCGGCGAAGGCCGGCTCGTCGATATCGTTTGCGGCTCGCAACCCGGAGTATTTCCCCACGTCCAGAGTCACTCGCCGCACGTTGAAAATTGAGACCATCAAACCGAGATGTTGTCTCGGCTGCAGAACAACTCTGCGCAGCAAATTGGAGCATCGTCGAAAAGGAGGGTAACCAGCGATGCGGAGCTTAATGGTACTTGCTGCTCTGCTCGGGATGGTGGTTTCGCTGCAGGCGAAAGAAGCGGATTCGTCGCGAGCAGTGCGAAGCCCCGAGGCCACCGTTAAGCAGCTTGTCAGCGATCAAAGCGGCCAGCCCGCGGGCAAGCCCGCAAGAACAAGGTCCGATGGCCGTAAGAACCGTGATTTCTCGGCGGAGATCATCGTGCCTGATATCTGCACCGGCTGCTGATCCATCGATCAGCAGCCGGCCAGCGGCTTCTGTTTGCTTCTAGTATGCGCTCGCTGAAGCAGCCTCAAGCTCCGGAAGGCGTGCGCAGAGCATCTGCTTGATACGCTTCAACGCACGCTGCTCGATCTGGCGGATACGCTCACGAGAGATACCGAAGGTATTGGCAAGATCGTCAAGCGTTCTTTGCTCTTCAGCCATGTAACGGGCTTCGACGATGGTGCGTTCTCGCGGAGAAAGCGCACTCAGCGCCTCCGAGAGTGCGGCCTTCTGCCGTTCTCGATCTCCGGCCTCAACGAGCAGGGTTTCAGGATCAGGAGATGAATCGGCGACTCTGTCCTGCCACTGTTCGCCTTCTTCGTCACTGAGCTGAACATTCAGTGTCATGTCGCCACGGATCCGCCCGTTCATCTCGACGACGTCGGTTTCCTTGACCTGAAGATGGTCAGAGATCTGCTTCACCAGCTCCGGCGAAAGCTCGCCATCGTCCGGCGCACCAAGGCGTCTTTTCAGCTTTCGAAGGTTAAAAAACAGCTTCTTTTGCGCCGTGGTTGTGCCGAGCTTGACCAGCGACCACGATCTCAAGACGAATTCCTGCACGGACGCCTTGATCCACCAAGCGGCATAGGTCGCCAGGCGAAATCCCTTCTCAGGGTCGAACCGCTTGACGGCCAGCATCAATCCGACGTTGGCTTCCGAGATGAGGTCGGCGATGGGCAATCCATAGCGCCGATATTTCAGCGCGATCTTGGCAGCCAGTCGCAGATGGCTTGTCACGAGCCGGTAGGCAGCTTCGCGATCACCAGAATCCCGAAGACGCCTCGCATACATCACTTCTTCGGATGCATCGAGCAGCGGGAAGCGACGGATCTCTTGCAGATACCGGGACAAGGCGGCTTCCGAATGGATGGCAGGCAGGGCTGACTTGATTGACATGACTTGCCCTCCTTCAGAAGCCAAAGCCGCTCTTGAGTTCGAACGGGCTGCCAAAGGGAAGATGCAACCGCGCGAGCCCACCGAGGTGAGCGAGACCGGTGGACTGCAAGGTGAAGGGACAGGTGGCTTTCATATCCAAATCCTCCATGGAGCAAAATGGTACGACCCGCCGGGTTGCCTGACCTTGGTTGGGCCCAAAGGGCGCCCAGCGACACTCAGGCCGGCGGCGCCAAAAGAACTGCGAAGCGAATGGGTTGTTCCCCATTTCGACTAGCCATTAGTCGGAAAAATCGTCCTCATTTCGCAAGATCATTGACCACCGTACCGGCACCGCCGGCAGGACGAGGAGACGAGCCCAACGAGTGGAGCTTACCGTCCCGCCCGGCGCCACCCGCCCGATCGAGGTGAAGCGCAAATCCGCTTGCCCCTGGCCCCTCGAGCCCGGCGCGGAGCTGCATGCTCGGGATCAGGTAATCGCCACCATTCTGTCGCCGGTACGGAATGGGCGCTGCGGTTGCGAGCGCGCGCATCCGCTCGCGCAGGGCTTCGGCAATCGGCGCAAAACCGGAATGGTCGAGCCGGTCCGCCCGATAGACCACGAACGGCGGAAGGACGTCATAACCCGGATAGTGGAGAATGCCGTGATTGATGGGAAAGAGCAGGTCGTCGATCGGCCCGTTGACGCCGCGACTGGAATAGTGCTCTTCCCAGCCGCCGGCGGTCACGACCAGCATCGCGCGCTTGCCCTTCAAGGTTCCGTCGCCATAGCGATCGCCCCACCGCTTGTCGCTATGTTCGCCGACCCCGTAGGCAAAGCCGTAGGCGAACACCCGGTCGACCCAGCCCTTGAGGATCGCCGGCATCGAAAACCACCACAGCGGAAATTGCAGAATCAGGACATCCGCCCACAGCAGCTTTTCGATCTCGGCTCTCACGTCGCCGGTCAACGTGGAGGCCTCAAAAGCCTGCTTGGAGGCCGCGGCCGGCTTGAGCTGCTCACCTTGGGCCAACGACGGAAAGTCGGCCCGGTCGACCTCCGATTTCCAGCCCCGGGCATACAGATCAGACACCTGCACATCGTGGCCGAGCCGCCTGAGCTCCCTGACAGCGACGTCTAGCAGCGCGCCGTTCAGCGAGCGCGGCTCCGGATGGGCGAAGACAATCAACACTTTCATGACAGCACTTCCTGATGAGTGACGTTGATCAGGTGGCACGCGAAGCCGCGATCCGGTAGATGCAGACAATGGATAGGATTATGCCGAAAAATGGATAAATCAGAAGTCACGCTGGAGCGTATGCGCAGCTTCGTCCGGGTCGCCGAACGGGGCAATCTATCCGCGGTCGCGCGCGAACTGGGAGTCGGCCAGTCCACGGTGACGCGCCATTTGCGGGAGCTGGAGGACGCGGTCGGCGTGGCATTGCTCAGCAGAACCACGCGCCGGGTGACAATGACTGAAGAGGGGGCGCGCTACTATCGCCACTGTGTCCAGATCCTCCGCCAGGTCGATCTGGCGGGCGAGGAGGCGCGCAGCACACGCGGCGCGGCAGCCGGTACAGTGCGCATCTCGTGCACCGCGGCCTTCGGCGTGCTGCACGTGAGCCGTTTCATATTCGCGTTTCAGGATCGCTACCCTGACATCGTGGTTGATCTCAGCTTCACCGATGAACGGATCGACCTCGTGCGCGAAGGGGTCGATATCGCCATCCGGCTCGGGCCACCCGGTGATAGCTCGATGAAGCTGAAAGCCCTGGGCCAATCCCGGCGCGTGCTCGTTGCCGCACCTCACTATCTCGCCGCCCGCGGCAAGCCAGCAAGCCCGCACGAGCTGGTCGGCCACGAAGGTGTCAGGATGTCCAACATCGCAGGGAGCGATCTGCTCGTACTCCATGGTCGCCGCGGCGGCCGCAACGTGGTGCCGTTCGGTGGCCATTTGCGCGTCGATCATGGACTCGCCGCGCGAGAAGCGCTGGCCGCGGGACGCGGGATAGCGCCCGCGCACCTATGGCTCGTGGAGGATCTCATTGCTGCCAACAAGCTCGAAGTGGTGTTGCCTGACTTCTCCCCGCCTCCGGTTCCGCTGAACATGCTGCTCGTACCCGAGCGGACGGGCATCTCCCGGGTGCGCCTGCTGGCCGACCACCTCGCCGAGCAGATCGCACGTACGCCCGGCATTGAGAAGCCGGCGGTCGGTGGCAGGATGTGAAGTCCCTCGAGCTTCGTCGAGCCGTGGCCAGGCACGGCGGAAGTGTAGTTCCTTTTTGCTTGGTACTCGATTTGGGCGTGGTTCTCGACTTGGGCGCGCCCGACATCAGGCCTTGAAACTGACCGAGCCCGTTCTAATTCCAAGAGTGCAGCGCGCTCGGTGCGCTGCTCCGGGTGCCTTCTGAGGACCCGGTTATCGGGCGCCGGATACGGTGTCCGTGCGCTCGTAACCATATTGCTCGAAAGGAGGATGTGGCTATGACCACCTTTGACTTCAGCCCGCTCTGGCGATCGACCGTTGGCTTCGATCGCGTGTTCGATCTGCTCGAAGATTCCGCCCAATGGACGGGCGACAACTATCCGCCCTACAATATCGAGCGGACGGATGAGGACCACTATCAGATCTCGCTCGCTCTGGCCGGCTTCTCCCCCGACGAGGTGACCATCACGGCGGAGCAGAACGTGCTGACCGTCGAGGGCCGCAAGGCCGACAAGGGCCCCCATCAGTTCCTGTACCAGGGAATCTCGTCCCGCCCGTTCCGGCGGCAGTTCAACCTGGCCGAATACGTCCAGGTGAAGGGCGCTTCCCTCGTGGACGGCATGCTCAAGATCGAGCTTATCCGTGAGGTCCCTGAGGCCATGAAGCCGCGCCAGGTTCCGATCAAGGCCGGCAACGACAACCAGAAGCTCGAGCACAAGCAGATGGCCTAGGCCTTTGCCCGGCGATCCTTTCTCGCCGCGCGGCCCGTTCCGCGCGACGAGGGAGCCTGCCTCCATTGGCCGGCCAACCAGTGCTGTTTGACAACTTCGACGCACAAGATTTCGGAAGACAGCCATGGAAACTTGGACCTCAACGAACCTCCAGCAGATCGAGCACAGGCTACTTGCAGCGTTCGAACGCCACGGCCGTGATGGCCGAGCCATGACGCTCGAGAGCCTGGCCGCCAGCACCGGCATGGTTGGGCGCGCAAACGAACTGGCACTTGCCTTGAAGCATCTCGCGGCGCGTGGGCTCATCAGGCGAGCGGGCGAAGATCCGATACCCGGCACTGCAATCGCATTTCGTCTTGCCAGGCCGATGTCGTGCGGCCGGATCGACAAGGCGGAAGACCAACCCGCAGCGACCGGCTCGCCTTCAAGTCCAGCGGAGCCGACGAGATCGCGTGAGGCGGCGAAATCAGCACCGCCACTCCAGGCCAGCGTCCCAGCAAAGTAAACTGCGAAAGACAGGTGCGTTCATATTCTGGAACCGAGCTGCGAATGCAGACGTTGTCTGCTCGGTCAACCGGGTTGTGACGGAGATGGACGACTATCGAGATCTGATGACTGCTAGCCTTGCGCTCGTGTGTGCCGGCATCATGTTGCTTGCGGGCCAGCTCTATATCGAGCACCATCCTGTACAAGACAGCCAGCGAGTCCATTCCCAGCCGCAGCCTCCGGCCCTGGTCTCGCACGCGCCCTCTTCACACGAGAACACGGCTGGGCCGCGCCAAGGCATTGAGAAGGACAGCACTAGTTGAGCGCGCGGCAGTCTGCCGATCTGCACAATCCTGTTTAAACCGCCCGCAGGCTTTCCTTGGGCATCTCCCGGATCAGCGCGTCGATGTCGCCCTGCTCCAATGTTTCCTTTTCCAGGAGCTTCTGGGCCGCGCGGTCGAGGATCGAACGGCGCGTCGTCAATATGCCTTCGGACCGCTCAAGAATGCGATCGACAATGTCCTTGACCTCGCGATCGACAGCGGCGGCGGTTTCCTCCGCATAATCACGCTCACGGACCGGATAAGGCCGGTCCGCATTCGCCAGGAAATTGCCGGGGTCGCGGTCATAGGCGACGCTGCCGAGCTTTTCCGACATGCCGTAGCGCGTCACCATGCTGCGGGCGATGTCCGTGACGCGGCGCAGGTCATCCGCCGCCCCCGTTGAGAGGTGACCGAAGACGATCGATTCCGCCGCTCGGCCGCCCAGCAGGACCGCCATCTTGTTCTCGAGCTCCTCCTTGGTCATCAGGAAGCGATCTTCAATAGGGCGTTGAATGGTGTATCCGAGGGCGCCGACCCCCCGAGGGATGATCGAGACCTTGTGCACCGGGTCGACGCCGGGCAGCGAGAGCGCGACCAGCGCGTGGCCCATTTCGTGATACGCGACGATTTCCCGCTCTTTGGGATTGAGCAGTCGATTGCGCTTTTCCAGGCCGGCGATCATGCGCTCGACGGCATTGTTGAAGTCACTCATGCTCACGGAATCGCCACCGCGTCTTGTCGCCAGAAGGGCCGCCTCGTTGACCAAATTGGCGAGGTCGGCGCCGGTAAACCCTGGTGTCAGTGCGGCGACAGCGTCCGCCGCCGCGTCAGGCGCGACCCGCACCTTCTTCATATGAACCTTGAGAATCTCGATGCGGCCTTTCTTGTCCGGGCGATCCACCAGCACTTGGCGATCGAAGCGGCCCGCCCGCAGCAGAGCGGGATCAAGGATTTCCGGCCGGTTGGTCGCGGCCAGGATGACAAGGCCTGAACGGGAATCGAAGCCGTCGAGTTCGACCAGGAGCTGGTTCAGCGTCTGTTCCTTCTCGTCATGTCCGCTGGCAAAGGGGCCGATGCCGCGGGCCCGGCCCAGAGCGTCGAGTTCGTCGATGAAGATAATCGCAGGCGCCTTTTCGTGCGCCTGTTGAAACAAATCCCGCACGCGCGCGGCACCGACGCCGACGAACATTTCGACGAACTCCGACCCCGAGATTGAGAAGAACGGCACCCTGGCTTCGCCAGCCACCGCTTTCGCCAGTAGCGTCTTGCCGGTTCCGGGCGGCCCGACCAGCAGCACGCCTTTGGGCATGCGACCACCGAGCCGGCCATAGTCGGTGGGGTTCTTCAGGAAATCGACAACCTCCCGAAGTTCGTCCTTGGCTTCGTCGACCCCAGCAACGTCAGCAAAGGTGATGCCGGTGTTGGATTCGACGTAGATCTTGGCCTTGCTCTTGCCGATTTGCATCAGCCCGCCGCCAAGACCCCCGCCTTGTGCTATGCGCTGGCCGATGTACCACCAGATGCCGAAGAACAGCAGAACCGGCACGATCCATGAGAGCAGGTCGCGAACGAACGTGCTCTCGAGTTGCCCGGTGAAACGCACGTGGTATTTTTCAAGCTCCTGTGCCACGTCCTGGTCGACGCGCGTGGTCATGAATTGCTTCTGACCTCCAGGCAGCGGCTCCTTCAGGATCCCCTGTACGGAGCGATCGGAGATGCCGACGCTGTCAACCTTTCCGTCGCGGAGCAGTTGCTGGTACTCGCTGTAGGGGATAACGGCGATCCTGTTCGCCGTTACCACCGCGTACTCGATGAAGAACAGCGCACAGAGGGCAAAAATCGCGTAGGCGACGTTGAATCGGCTCTTTTTGGTCATGCATAAAGCTCGAGTTGTCTCCGGAACAACCGGAGAGGACGAGCTTGGTTTCAGCAGTCAGCGTCGTGTTACTCGGCTGCTCGGTCGGACGCTGGATGCATGCGTGCAGACCTCGACAGAAGGCCCGGCGGGGGCCGAGCCTTGTTGTCATCACCAGTACCAGAACGGATAAACCGGCCGATAGTAGCGAACCACCCGGTACGGGGGGCCGTAGTAGTAGGGTGGTGGGCCGTAGACCGGTCCATAGTAGACCGGGGGTGCTGTGGCAGCCGCCAGTGTTCCGGCGAACAATCCGAGAGCAAGTCCGGGCCCAATTCCCGGACCGCCCCAGCCATGGTGATGCCAATGAGCGGCCGAAGCAGGGGCAACCGATCCAATGAGGAGCGTTGCCGCCGCGACGACTGCAAGAGCAAGCTTTCTCATGTCCCTTTCCTCAACTTCTTAAGCGCTCCGCGCGCTTGCTTGTTTTGTCGTGCTCCAATTAGCCGAAGCTCGGTTCGGCTATACAATGAATTAGAACCGTTCGGAGCGAGTTCAAGTAACTCGTTGACTAAAAGGGGTCTAGAACCACGATGTGACGCAAACAATTTCGCGAGCCCAGCACGGCGGCGACAAGTACATTGATCGAGGACCGAAGCTGCCTATTCGATAGCTTAGCACCATGCTCCGCGCGGTGTCGTCACCTGGCGCAGATCGTCGGCCACTCCCGTCGATAGACGACCAACACGATTAATTCAGCTGCAGGGCCCGCCGACCAGCACGTCGATAAGATGATTGCCGCTACCTTTTCGTGTGCCTGCTGGAAGAGATCCCGCACCCGTGCTGCGCGTGCTCTGCAGGTGCGATCGGAAATGCCGCGGCATCGACTTTCCCCGATGCCGTAACTGCAGGTATTCGCTATAGGGAAAGACGGCCACTTGTCTGGCCGTCGCCATGAAGAGGCTCTGACGGAGCCAAGGACGGCTCCCCGTCGGCCGATCTCAACCGTTTAGATGCGGCGGTAGCCCCACCTTGGGAGAGGCCCCACCCTTGCGCTACGGTGCGCCGCAAGCCCGTCGACCACCACCTTGGCTTTTAGCGTTCGGCTCGTTCGTAGACCTCAACGTCGTATGTAAAGCGCAATTCAAGCAAATTGAGGCTCCTTCTCGTCTAGAACCTATCGTCCGCGAGTTAGTCGTCGATGCTATTCGTGAAACAGGGTTCGACGTCGTCCAGGCCGCTAATGGCGAGGAGGCGCTGAGCTCATGGGAGCGGCGATCTGCAGATGCCCTGCTGACCCACGTGGCGCGTCCGGAGAAAATGGACGGTGGCAGATCGCAGAGCACCGCCGAGAGCATGATCCGAGTTTACCTGTGATCTATATCCGGGCTTTCGCGGGTCCCGCCGCGCTCTGTGTCGGGCAGTGGTGTTCCAGGAACCTTGTGGCACCGCGCAGGTCGTGCGAGCCGTCAGGGGAACAGAGAGCAAGGCTGGGCGTTTCTGAAAAAAGAGGGGCGAGTACGCGGGAGGGAGCAATGGCTGCTGATGCCATAGCCCAGATCAAGATGGGTACAGAAGCTTTGGTGCTGTGTATTGCAGGTGCTTTGTGCGAGCGCGATCCATCGCTCTTGCGGGCATTCCGAGAGAGAATGGAGACGCTTTACCAAATCCTAGATGATCGCGGAGACCATGAAGCGGCCGCCATGGTCAGTGCGCTCGGTAGAGCGTTGATCGATCCAGCGTACAAGCCGCCTTCGCATTGACCGTGGATTTCCGCACGCTCAAGACGCATGGAGGGCGCCATCATGCGCGCAGTGTCTGCGCGGAAGTACAAGAGACCTTGAAAAGCAGCTGTTGAACAGGTCCGTGGGCGTTTCAAAGCGCCCGACGAGCTGACCTTATCGATCACATTGCAGCCAGAGCCGCGCTTCATCGCCTTCGTCACTTAGTTCGGGCCGCACGGCATTGCCAGACGAACCAACCTTCGGAATTGAAGAGATGATGCAACGCGTCAACCCCTCCTTGGTAATCAGGACCTACGCCAGTGGCACCAATCGCCCGTGACGCTTCGCGGTCCGCAATTGGTTGCGGGTTGATCTGAACCTACCGGGCCAAGCAATTGGATTTGTTAATGCGCGGCTCAGACTGAAAAACGAAACCCAAGCAGTTAATTGATTGCTTGCTTTTTTCATTCTCTTCGTTGCGGGGAGGCGCAACCACCGATACCGACATTCGGTCCTGCGATCTGACTGAGGGATGCCATGCGTCCCGAACGTTATTCGATGTGGTACAGCATCTTCAACAAGCGGCAACAATCCCGAACTCATTTTTCGATCGAAGTGCAGCTCCTTCTGACCGAGCTCCGCTTGGTGGGCCCGAAAGCCCGCCTCTTCTCGTGGTTACGCTACAGCGCGTCATCGGCCATGGATTTGCCATACGCGTTGCCTTTCTCTCGTGCAGTTGCGGCCAGCACCAGCATAAAGGAGGCCGCCGTCATTAACGTCGATATCGCTGCAATCGTGGGATCGATCTCGTCGCGAAGCGCAGTAAACATGCGCTTGGTCAACGGCTGGTACTGGCCGCCGGAGATGAACAGCGCGATGATAGTCTCGTCCATGGCCGAGATGAACGCGAAGATGCCCCCGGCGACCACGCTGGACTTGATCTGAGGCAGCGTTACCGCGAAGAAGCTGCGCAGGCGGTTCATGCCCAGGCTGCGCGCCACCATCTCCTGCGCGGGATCGAAGCTCTGCAGGCCGGCGAGCACGGAGATGACGACATAGGGCAGGCCCAGCATCACGTTCGCGAGTACGAGGCCGGGCATGGTCGCGACCAGGCCGACTTTGGCGTACACGAAGAAGATGCCGACCGCGGTGATGATGATCGGTACCACCAGCGGCAGCAGCAGCGCCATGTGGATCAGCCGCATGATCCGCAGCTTCGACTGGCTGATGGCGTAGGCCGCGGCCGCGCCGAACGGAGTCGCGATCACGACGGTCAGCAGCGCGACCGTGAGCGTCACCCGCGTCGCCTGCATCCAGGCGGAGTTCGAGAAATATTGCTGGTACCAGCGCAGCGAGAAGGACGGCGGCGGAAAGGTCAGGAAGCGCGCGCTGGAGAACGAGATCGGCGCGATGATCAGGACGGGGATGATCAGAAAGACCAGCACCAGCGCGCTGATCACGTAGAGGGCAATCCGTGCGGGTGAGGCGCGCATCATTTCTGCCCCAGCACGCGATCGAGCGAGATGAAGCGGCTGACGACGAAGAAGATCGCGAGCACGCAGAGGAGCAGCACCACGGCAACCGCGCTCGCAGCCCCAAACTGGTTGTAGAGCTCGACATTGCGGCTCACCAGCATGGACACCATGACGGTGCGGCCGCCGCCGAGCAGCTCCGGCGTGATGTAGAAGCCGAGGCAGAGCACGAACACCATGGTGCAGCCCGCAAGCACGCCCGGCAGCGACAGCGGCAGGAACACGCGCATGAAGGTCAGCGACGGGCTCGCGCCGAGGCTGGCGCCGGCCTGCATCAGATCGCTCGGAATCTTCTGCATGGTGGCGTAGAGCGGCAGCACCATGAACGGCAGCAGGATGTGCACGGTCGCGACCACCGTGCCGAAGGTGTTGTGGACCAGCGCAAGCGGCTCGGAGATCACATCGAGATAGCGCAGAAACTGGTTGATCACGCCGGTGCGCTGCAGCAGCGCCAACCAGGCATAGGCGCGGACAAGAACGCTGGTCCAGAACGGCAGCACCACGAGCGAGAGGATGAGGATGGTCCACCCTTTCGGCACCGAATTGGCAAGATAGGCCACGGGATAACCGAGCAGCAACGCGATTCCCGTGACCGCAAAGCTGATCTCGAAGGTCAGCGCAAAGCTGCGCCAGTAGACGTCTTCTGTGAAGACGCGGCGATAGTTCTCAAGCGTGAAGCCGTCATGATAGATCGACTGCCAGGCGAGCCAGCCGACCGGCAGCACGATCAGAGCCAGGATCACCAGCAACGCCGGCGACACCAATGCCAGCATCAGGCCGTGCTCGCGGCGCTGATGCTTCTGGGCGGGATCTGGCACGGATGTCGTCAACGCTGCCTCGCCTTACTTCTGCATGAACGACGCCCAGCGCTTCTCGGCGGCTTCGCCGGCCGGAGAGGACCACCAGGTGTAGGACATCAGTGCCTGCTTCGCCGCATTGGCCGGCTCGCTCGGCAATTGCGCGGCACGCTCGGGCTTGATCACGCCCGTCTCGAACGCTTTGGGGTTGCCCGGACCATAATCAATGTGCAGCGGCAGATTGGCCTGGTGCACGGGATCGACGGCCTCGTTGAGGAACTTCACCGCGGTTTCCAGATTCGGCGCGCCCTTGAGGATGCACAGCGAGGTGCTCTGCAAAATGCCCTGGTTGTAGGTGAAGGCGACCTTGGCGCCCTCCTTCGCGACCGCGCTGACGCGGCCGTTCCAGGCCATCTCCATGTCGACCTCGCCATCGTTGAGCAACTGAGCCGACTGCGCGCCCGAGGTCCACCACACCGTGATGTGCGGCTTGATCTCTTCCAGCTTCTTGAAGGCGCGGTCGACATCGAGCGGATAGAGCTTGTCCGGCGCGACGCCATCGGCCATCAGCGCCGCCTCGAGCGTCGCGAACGGATGGTTGCGCAGCGCGCGGCGGCCGGGGAACTTCTTGACGTCCCAGAAATCGGCCCAGCTGTTCGGCGCGTCCTTCGGGAAGGTCTTCTGGCTGTAGGACAGCACGCTTGAATAGAACTCGTAGGACACCGAATAGGGACTGCGATAGGCCTCCGGCATCGCCGCGCCGTTTGGAATCTTCGAAAAGTCGAGCTTCTCGATCAGCCCCTGCTCGCCGCCACGCAGGCAGTTGCCGGTCGGGGTGTCGACGACGTCCCAGATCGGCTTGCCGCTGCCGACTTGGGTCTTGATCGCGGGCCAGGCGTCGGGAATGGAGTCCTGGTTGATGGTGATGCCGAGCTTCTTGGCGGAGGGATCGAGGATCGCCACCGTCTGCGCCTGCTGATAGGCGCCGCCCTGCGAGACGAAGGTGATCTGCTCGGCGGCATCAGCCGCACTGATCAATCCGATCGCGCCCAGCAGCGCGCAACCCAATCCCAGACTCTGCTTCATCGTCATCCTCGCCTCTCCAAATAGAGCTCACTGACCGATCGCATCGAGAAACTGGTACCAGCCGGCGACCATGCGCACGGCGGGCTCACGCAGCGGATAGAACGGAATCGCCTTCATGCGCCGCGCGTCGAGCAGGCCGACGTCGGGCGTCTCGCCGCGCGCGAAGGCGGCGAGATAGCAGCCCATCAGGCTCGACATCGCAACACCGGCACCGTTGTAGCCGACCGAGAACAGCGTGCGGTCGTCGAGCCGGCCGATATGCGGCACCGAGTCCAACGTCATCGCAACGAGGCCCGACCATTTATATTCGAGCGGGACATCGGCGAGCTCGGGAAAGATGCCGACCATCGCCTTGCGCAGCGCGTCGAAGGCGGCTTGCGAATCCTGCTTGCCGAAGGCGCCGCGGCCACCAAAGATCACGCGGTTGTCGACCATGCGGAACCAGCGCATCATGCGCTTGGTCTCGGTGTAGGTGCGCCCCGTCGGCATTAGTTTTCCCGCGAGATTGCCGGGGAGCCGCTCGGTTGCGACCATGGCGCTGCGGAACGGGATCAGCGTGCGCTGCAGATGCGCGGTGGCGCCGGTCAGATCCGAATAGCTGTTGGTGGCGATGATCGCCTGCTTGGCGCGCACCGTCCCTCGCGGCGTCTCCGCGATGATACCGTCCGTCTCGCGGCGAAGCTTGACGACCGGCGATTCCTGGAAGACAGGCACGCCGCGGCGCGCCACGCCGTCGGCGAGGCCGCGCAGATAGTTCAGCGGATGGATGCCGCCCGAGCCGGGATTGAGCACGCCGCCGACGAAGCTGTCGGAGCCAGTCTCCTCCCACACGCCGTTCTTGTCGAGGATGCGCACCTCGGCTGAGCCCAGCTCGCGCGTCATCCAGTTGGCCTCGTCAATCGCGGCCTTCAGCGTCGTCTCGTTATGGGCAGCCTTGACCTGCCCGGTGCGGGTAAGGTTTGCGCTGGTGATGCCGAATTCCGAGACGAGCTCCTCGACCATGTCGGTCGATTCATGCGCGATCTCGTACATCCGCCGCGCCATGGCGCGGCCGTGCACGGCGTCGATCTCGCGGAACGAGAGGCGGAATTTTGCGGTGATCACTCCGCCATTGCGCCCGCTCGCGCCCCAGCCGGGGCGGTTGGCCTCGAGCACGACGGGGCTGAGCCCGCTCCTGGCGATGTGGTACGCGGCGGAGAGACCGGTATAGCCGGCTCCGACGATCACCACGTCCGCCTGTTGCTCGCCCGACAGCAGGGGAAAGTCGCGCGCCGGGACCGCCGTGGCTTCCCACAGCGAATTGACCGACGGCAGCGCGCTCCAGTCCCGTGTCATGCCACAGCTCATCCGTTACGCCACCGGCCCGATCGCAGCGTCGGCCAGCGCCTTCAGCGTCGGGAAATGGAAGTCCGGCTTGGTCAGCGTCTCCACCGCGGGCGTGCCGCCGAAGCCGGCGATGCCCTGGCGCCGCTCGATCCAGCACACCTTGTAGCCGAGCTTCCGCGCGATCCCGATGTCATGATACTGGCTCTGCGCGACGTGCAAGATGTCGGACTGCTTGTAGCCGAAGGCGGACTGCCGGCCCTTGTTATAGGCGAAGAATTCCGGGTTCGGCTTGGCCACGCCGGTATCGTCGGCGCAGACGGTGTCGTCGAAGGGATTGCCGAGCGCATGCGCGTAGCACGACAGCGCGACGCGGTCGGCATTGGTCATTGCGACCAGGCGGAATTTTGTGCGCAGCCGCTTGAGCGCCTCGACCGAATCCGGGAACGGGCCCCAGCGCAGCACGGCGAGCTGGAACACGTCGCAGGAGGCATCGTCAGCCGGCAGCCCGAGCTCCTTGGCGAGATAGCGGTAAACGTGGAACATGACCTCGCTCGAACGCTCGTAGTGCTTGTCGCGGCCGCGCTTGTAGGATTCGAAGATCTGGTCGTCGCTGAGCTCGGCCGGCGTCTTGCCCGAAATCTTGCGCACCGCGGAGAGCACGCCGGTCTCGAAATCGATCAGGGTACCGACGACGTCGAAGGTGAGGACCTTGAAATTGCTGAACGCGGCTTCGGTCGACATTTTGGTTTCTTCTCTCGGGTTGGATGAGGCTTGAGTTCAGTCCCCCACCTGGGGCACGACGATGGTGTCCTCTGGGTGGAGAGTGACGGTGAGGCTGCCGCCGAGCGGCGGAATGCGGTGATAGGCCTGGTGGTAGCTCGGCTGGCGCAGGCTAAGCGCAATGCCATCGGCGAGCGCGAGAAAAATGCGCAGGCTCTCGCCCTGGTAGACGATGTCGGTGACGGTCCCGGTCATCCGGTTGCAGGCGGCATCCTGCGCGCCGTCATCGATCAGCAGCTTCTCGCTGTGCACGGCGAGCATCAGCGCATCGCCATCGGGAATGGCGCGCGCGCTGCGCAGCAAGGCATTGCCGAGCACGACGCTGGAGGCATCGACCCGACGGACCGGCAGCATCGTGGCTTCGCCGATGAAGCTCGCGACGAAGGAATCGGCGGGATGATCGTGCAGCCGCGCCGGCTCGTCGATCTGGACCAGCCGGCCATCCTTCATGACGGCGACGCGGTCGCTCATGGTCAGCGCCTCGCGCTGGTCATGGGTGACGTAGATGATGGTGGCCTGGATGCGCTTGTGCAGCGCCCGCAGCTCGATCTGCATGGATTCGCGGAGCTGCTTGTCGAGCGCGGAGAGCGGCTCGTCCATCAGGATCAGGCGCGGCTCGAAGATCATGGCGCGCGCCAGCGCCACGCGCTGGCGCTGGCCGCCGGAGAGCTGGGCAATGCCGCGCTCTTCATATCCGGCGAGGCCGACCATGCTCAGCGCCGCGCGCACCTTGTCCGGCCAGGAGGATTTCGACAGGCGCCGTGCACGCAGCGGAAAGGCGACGTTCTCGCCGACGCTCATATGCGGAAACAGCGCGTAGTTCTGGAAGACAACGCCGATCTCGCGCTTGTGCGGCGGCATCCACGTCACGTCGCGGCCGCCGAAGAGAATTGTGCCTGACGTCGGCAGGATGAAGCCGCCCAAGATACCGAGCAGCGTGGTCTTGCCGGAGCCGGAGGGGCCGAGCAGCGAGACGAATTCACCGGCGCCGACAGTAAGCGAAACGTCGTCGAGGGCGCGAACGGCGCCATAGGCCTTGCTGGCAGACCTGATCTCGACGCTTTCCGCTCGCTTATCCAACGATCGACCTCGCCATGTCCCTAGCTGGCGTGCCTCGCTGCGCGCCATAAGCCTGCTTTATAGACAGGGGTTTGGAGCAATCACGGCCGAAGCGTGCGCTGCACCAAATCTCCGCTCGGAGTCCCTGTCTTTGGGCTGTCATGTCGATGACACCAGACTTGCGAAAACTCGGCAATTGCCAAATTCTCACCGCGCCCATAACATCACGTTATGCCCGAGCTTCGCCGCATGCTGCCCTCCAGCAACGCCCTGTTCGTCTTCGACGCAGCGGCGCGCAATGGTAGCTTCACCGCAGCGGCGGCGGAATTGAACGTGACGCAGCCGGCGGTGAGCCGGATGCTCGGCCAGTTCGAGGAGCATCTCGGCGTCCGCCTGTTCGATCGCAAGGCGGGCCGCGCCGTGCTCACGGAGGAAGGTGAGCTCTTGTATCGCCGCGTGCTCGAAGGCTTCCGCAGCATCGAGAGCGGGCTCGTCGAGATCGAGCGGCGCCGCAAGGGCACCGAGACGGTGACGCTCTCAGTCTCCTCCGCCTTCACCACGCACTGGCTGATGCCGCGCATCGACAAGCTGCAGAAGCAGTTTCCGCAAGTGGATTTGCGTTTCCAGCTCATCTCCGGCGCGCTGCGCGGACCGGTGGAGAACGTCGACCTCGGCATGCGCTTTCGTGACCGCGACGAGCCGTCTTCCGGCGGCACGCTGATTATGAAGGAAGTGATGCTGCCGATGTGCAGCCCCGGTTATCTCGGCGAGACCGGTCCTGCCGAAGGCAACACTATCATTCGCCTTGCCGAGACGCCCGGCGACTGGGCCGTGGATTACACATCGCTTCTCACTGGGCGCCGTGGGGCGGCGAAGGCACTCAGCTTCACCGATTATGCCGTTGTGGTGCAGGCAGCCCTGCTCGGCCAAGGCATTGCGCTCGGCTGGCTCACGGTGACCTCGCATTGGTTACTGACGGGCGCGCTGGTGCCAGCCTCCGATACTCTTGCGATCACGCGCCGCCTCTGCGAGTTCATCCCGCCGCGAAACCGTACCATGCGGCCTATTGCGGCCGAGATCCGGGATTGGATCATCGCACAGATGCGAAACGAACTGGCTGCAGTCGATCGGCTATATCCGCGACTTGGATTGATGCCTGCATGCTACTGAGGTTCAGGAATGGAATGGTTTTCTTGGCGGCCGGCTCATCCGATTGAGAATTCGTTCACGAAGCGATACCGCACCTCAAAGGGATACGACTGTGAAACCGGCTTTGGCGGCGAGGATCAACTCAAGGTCCGGCCGGGTCGAGCAAGGGGCCGATCTCTTCTCGTTGGCGGGAATCGAGATGCCGACGCCGATTTCGACAATCGACCGCACGATTTGCGCGTCAAGCAGATCCTACGCTCATCTCTGGTGCTTTGGTCATGTTCTCGCCTGACCTACTCACAGTCTCATATTGGGCGACGCAGGATTTTTCTTGATCTCCCGGTGCACACGTCGTGCACACCAGGCCTCCCAACCGATTGAAAAACTTGAACCCTCGCTCCAATCCACCATGGGCTAGTTTGAGCCAGTTCCAGCCAAACTACAGAAATTGGAATAATCTTCAGGAAAAAGCCGCTGCACAGATCGGGAGCATTGATACTCTGACAGCCTATCGGGGCGTCAAGTCTCGGATCCGCCACATCGCGAATTGCGGAAGCCCTGTTTCTTTGTCGAAGGACAGCTAGCTTGGAATTCGGTGTCCTGGCAGTAACTCGCCCTTTGTCCACTATCTCTCGCCGCCCAGCAGCAAGCCTTGTCCTCGAGGCGCAACATCCAGTTGATAGGATTGATTCAATCACGACACGCTGGCCGACCAGTACTCGGACCGGCGCGAAATATGTGGGGCCAACGATGGGATGAAAAGCACGATACCGAACATCCCGCGATATGAATGGCGCGACGCGTCCTTAACGCAAGGGCATTAGCGCGCGGCTTCGAATCCGCCGAGCACCGCGGTCAGATTGGCGCCGAGGATGTCGGAAAGATAGCCGCCTTCCTGCACCAACACCGTCGGCAGTCCAAACCGGGCCAGCCCCTCGCCGATCCGGCGGAAGCCGTCGATGGTGACGGCGAGACCGGCGAGCGGATCCTTCTCGGAGGCGTCGAGGCCAAGCGCGACCACGAGCGCGGTCGGCGCGAAGGAGCGGATCGCCCTCTCCGCCGCCGCGAGCGCCTTCATGTGGTCGTCGTCGCCGGTACCCTTGGCCAGGGGAATGTTGAGATTCGCGCCGAGGCCGGGTCCGGCGCCGCGCTCATGCGCGTAGCCCCAGACGAACGGATAGAAGAACGACGGGTCGGCATGGATCGAGACGGTGAACACATCCTGCCGCTCGTAGAAGATGCCCTGCGTGCCGTTGCCGTGATGCACGTCGACGTCGAGGATGGCGACGCGCTCATGCTTCTGGCGCAGATGCTCGGCCGCGATCGCGCTGTTGTTGAGGAAGCAGAAGCCGCCGGCCATATCGCGATAGGCATGGTGGCCGGGCGGACGGCACAGCGCATAGACCACATCCTCACCGTCAAGCACCATCTGCGCAGCGGTGACCGCGACGTCGCTCGAGGCGCAGGCGCCGGCCCAGGTGCCCGGGCCGATTGGTGCTGCCGTGTCCGCCGTGTGCCAGCCGAGCTTGCCTACGATATGGGTCGGATAGGTGGCGGCGTTGCGCACCGGGTGGATGTTCGCGATCATCTCCGGTCCGGCATCGCCGAGCGCGGACCATGCTTCCCAGGCCTCGGCGAGAAAGCTCAGATATTCCGGACTGTGCACGCGCGCCCGCGGTCCCTGCCCGAACCTGGTCGGCTCGATCAGCGTGTGCTTGCCGGCCTTCAGGCCCGCCAGCAGGCGGTCGGCGCGCTCGGGCTGCTCGGTGGTGCGCTGGACCACGCCGCGGACCAGGAAGAATTGCGGATCATGGCTGCGGTGCAGATCGGTGTAGACGGCCTTCACGGGGACACTCCTGTTCGATCAATGAGTGAGATGGATCGCGCGACGTCGCGCATGTGCAACTATTTCGCCGCCACCGGCCACGGCGGAATCTCGCGCACCAGCCGTCCGACTTCGCGCCAGGCATGGCCGATGTGATAGTCGACATGCGCGACGATGCGTTCGGGGTGACCGGCTTCGATCGCGGCGAGCACCGGCTCGTGCGTCCGCGCGATTTCGTGCGGATCGTCATAGAGGCGGCCGATCAGGCCGATCACCATGCGCAGCTCCGAAGCGAGGTCGTCGAACAGCCGCAGCATCCGCCGATTGCCGGCGATCTCGCAGATCAGGCGATGGAAGCGGTAATCCTCCTCGACCTGTCGGGCCGGGTCGTCGAGATCGGCCGTCTCGTGCAGCACGTCGATCTGCCGGCGCAGCATGTCGCGCGTCTCCGACGTCAGGTTGCGTGCGGCGAGCACCGCGGCGTGACGCTCGACGCACAGGCGCAGATCGTAGATCTCGTCGATATCGTCAGCGGCAAACTGCCGGACAAAGAAGCCGCGGCGCGGATTGGCGACGAGCAGACCCTGCTGCTCGAGCAGCCGCGCGGCCTCGCGCACCGGCGCCCGGCTCACCCCCAGTTCGCGCGCGATCCCGGCTTCGACGACCTTTGATCCCGGCGGCAACCGCCCCTGAACGATGGCTTCGGTCAGGCGACGGGCGACCTGGCCAACCAGGTCCGTCTCGTTGAGGGCCGGCAAGCCGACCGGAGGAGAGATCGTGCGCATCAAAAGGGTCCGTTTTGACCCTTGTACATTATTTAATCGCCGATTGTCGACAGTTTAGACTTGATCAATTCTTAGATTGTCGACAGTTTAGTGACGCGGGCATTGCAGCGCAACAAAAACGGCCCGCGGACAGGGACTAGCAGCAACGATGACGACGCATGTGCGGCCCGACGCCGTAAAGGACCAGAACCAGCAATTTCGCATCGACCTCGCCGCAGCCTACCGGTTGATTCACCGGCTCGGTCTCGATGACAGTATCTACACCCACATCTCGGTGCGGCTGCCCGGCAGCCATGACCGCTTCTTGATCAATCCCTACGGCATGCGCTTCGAGGAGGTGACGGCCTCGAACCTCGTCACCGTCGACCTCGACGGCGTCGTGATCGACGACCCGCTCGGGCTCGGCATCAATCCGGCCGGGTTCACCATCCACAGCGCGGTCCACGCGGCGCGGCCGGATGTCGCCTGCGTGCTGCACACCCACACCGTCGCCGGCGTCGCGGTGTCCTGCCAGACGCAGGGACTGCTACCGCTCAATCAATGGTCGATGCAGTTCACCGGCTGCCTCGCCTATCACGACTACGAAGGCATCGCGCTCGATCTCGACGAACGGCAGCGCCTGGTCGCCGATCTCGGCGACAATTTCGTGATGGTGCTGCGCAATCACGGCATGCTGACCTGCGGCCGCTCGGTCGCAGAGGCCTTCAAGCTGATGCACAATCTGGAGCGCTCCTGCCGCGCGCAGCTCGCGATCCAGTCAGCCGGCGCCGAGATCGCGCCGCTGTCCGATGCGGTCGCGCACAAGACCGCCGGCCAGTACGCAACCTTCTACGACGCCATCGAGACCAAGGGCGTGCCCGACAGCGAATGGGCCGCCTTCAAGCGCATGCTCGCGCGCACCGATCCGGATTTCGTGAACTAGTCGTCGGCACGGTCACGCCGCCGCCGGGAAAATTCAACAAAAGAGATTGGACATGTTGAAACGAGTTCTGCTGAGCCTTCTCGTGGCGAGTGCCCTGAGCACCGCAGCCTTTGCGCAGGAGCCGAAATCCGGCGGCGTGATCAACGCAGTGATCCAGCCGGAGCCGCCGGGCCTGATGGTCGGCCTCGTCCAGAACGGACCGACCCAGATGATCGCCGGCAACATCTATGAAGGCCTGCTGCGTTATTCGCCGAAGCTCGAACCGCTGCCGGGTCTCGCCGAAAGCTGGAACGTCAGCGAGGACGGCAAGGTCTATACGTTCAAGCTGCGCAAGGGCGTCACCTGGCACGACAACAAGCCGTTCACCTCGGCCGACGTCGCCTTCTCGATCGATTTCCTCAAGCAGACCCATCCGCGTGCCCGCGGCAACCTCGCGCAGCTCGACAAGGTCGAGACGCCGGATGACACCACGGTCGTGTTCACGCTGAAGCAGCCATTCGGCCCGTTTCTCGGCATCTTCGAGGTCGGCTCGCTGCCGATGATCCCGAAGCACATCTACGAAGGCACCGACTACAAGACCAATCCGGCGAACAACACCCCGATCGGCACCGGACCCTTCATGTTCAAGGAATGGCAGAAGGGCTCGTTTATCCGCCTGGTCAAGAATCCGAACTACTACATCAAAGGCCTGCCCCATCTCGACGAGATCTACTGGCACATGATCCCCGATGCGGCCGCGCGCGCGGTGGCGTTCGAGACCGGCAAGGTCGACGTGCTGCCCGGCGGCTCGGTCGAGAACTTCGACGTGCCGCGGCTGACGAAGCTGAAGAACGTCTGCGTCACTGGCGCGGGCTGGGAGTTCTTCAGCCCGCACTCGTGGCTGTGGCTCAACAACCGCTCCGGCCCGACCGCGAACAAGAAATTCCGCCAGGCGCTGATGTATGCGATCGATCGCAACTTCGCCAAGGACGTGATCTGGAACGGCCTCGCCAAGGTCGCGACTGGCCCGTCGGCCTCCACGATCAAGTACCATACCGACAAAGTCACCACCTACGACTACGACCCGGCGAAGGCCAAGGCGCTGCTGAAGGAGGCCGGCTATAATGGCGAGAAGGTCCGTCTGCTGCCGTTGCCCTATGGCGAAACCTGGCAGCGCTGGGCCGAAGCGGTGAAGCAGAACCTGCAGGACGTCGGCATCAATGTCGAGATGATCGCTACCGACGTACCAGGCTGGAACCAGAAGGTCTCCGACTGGGACTACGACATCGCCTTCACCTACCTCTATCAGTATGGCGATCCCGCGCTCGGCGTCGGCCGCAACTACATCTCGAGCCAGATCTCCAAGGGTTCGCCGTTCAACAATGTCGAGGGCTATTCGAACCCCGAGATCGATCAGCTGTTCGCCGACGGCGCCACCGCCTTCCCCGATTCCAAGCGCGAGGAGATCTATCTCAAGGCGCAGAAGATCCTGACCGACGACGTGCCGGTGGCCTGGCAGCTCGAGCTCCAGTTCCCGACCATCACCCGGTGCAACGTCAAGAACCTCGTCACGACCGCGATCGGCGTCAATGACGGCTTCCGCGACGCCTGGCTCGACAAGTAACGACGTATCCCACCGCGGCGCCGTCCAGCGCCGCGGTTTCTGCCGTTTCCTCGAACGCAACGACGTCACCCATGCTCTCTTTCATAGCCCAGCGACTTGCCAAGGCCGTGGTCGTGCTGCTCGCAATCGTGGTCTTCAATTTCATGCTGATCCGCATGGCGCCGGGCGACCCGGCGATGGTGATGGCGGGTGAGGCCGGCGCCAGCGACAAGATCTTCGTCACGCAATTGCGCGAGAAGTTCGGGCTCGACCAGCCGCTGCCGGTCCAGCTCTACCGCTACGTCAAGGGCATCGCGACGCTCGATCTCGGCTTCTCATTCCGCCAGCAGATGCCGGTCGCCAAGCTGATCGCCGAGCGGCTGCCGGCGACGCTGCTGCTGACTGTCACGGCCTTCGTGATCTCGTTGCTGCTCGGCGTCCTGTTCGGCGCGCTGGCCGCGCGCTTTGCCGGCACCTGGGCCGATACCGCGATCACGATACTGGCGCTGATCTTTTACGCCACGCCGCTGTTCTGGGTGGCGCTGATGGCGATCCTGCTGTTCTCGGTCGCCATGGATTGGCTGCCGAGCTTCGGCTACGAGACGGTCGGCGCGAACTACACCGGTATCGCCCACGTGCTCGACGTCGGCGCGCATCTGATCCTGCCGGCCATGACGATGGGCCTGTTCTTCACGGCGACCTATGCCCGCATGACCCGCGCCTCGATGCTGGAGGTGCAGCGGCACGACTTCGTCAAGACCGCCCGCGCCAAGGGCCTGCGCAACGCCGTGATCCAGCGTCGCCACGTGCTGCGCAACGCGCTGCTGCCGGTGGTGACGCTGGCAGGCTTGCAGGCCGGCACGCTGGTCGGCGGCGCGGTGCTCACAGAGACCGTGTTCGCCTGGCCCGGCATCGGCCGCCTGATGTACGAGGCGCTGCTGCAGCGCGACTACAATCTGCTGCTCGGCGTCTTCGTGGTGTGCTCGGCCATGGTGCTCGCCTTCAACCTGATCACCGACCTGATCTACCGCGCGGTCGATCCCCGCATCGAGTTCGCCTCATGAGCAAGTTCTGGCGCACCATGCTGCGCAACCCCGGCGCCGCGATCGGTCTGGTGATCCTGCTGCTGGCGATCGCCATCGCAATCTTCGGCCCGCTGCTGTTTCCGACCTCGCCCTGGCGCATGGTGCAGCGGCCATTCCTGCCGCCGTTCACGGCGCCCGGCCTGCCGCTCGGCACCGATGCGCTCGGCCGCGACGTGCTCGCCGGCATCATCTATGGCGCCCGCGTGTCGCTGCTGGTCGGCCTGGTCTCGACCATGGCCGCGCTGGCGGTCGGAATTCCGGTCGGCGCCCTCGCCGGCTATTTCGGCGGCAAGATCGGCGATGCCCTGATGCGCTTCACCGAATTCTTCCAGACCGTGCCGAGCATTGCGCTCGCCATCGTGCTGGTCGCGATCCTGCAGCCCTCGATCGTCTCGATCGTGCTGGCGATCGCGATCGTGAGCTGGCCACCAGTGGCGCGTCTCGTCCGCGGCGAGGTGCTGTCGCTGCGCACCCGCGAATATGTCCAGGCCGCCGTGGTCACCGGGCAGTCGCACAGCTGGATCATCTGGCGCGAGATCCTGCCCAATGCGCTGTCGCCTGTCATCGTGCTCGCCTCGCTGATGGTCGCGACCGCGATCCTCTTGGAATCCTCGCTCTCCTTCCTCGGCCTCGGCGATCCCAATCTGATGTCCTGGGGCTATATGGTCGGTGCCGGCCGCACCGTGATCCGCCAGGCCTGGTGGATCACGCTATTCCCCGGCATCGCGATCCTGCTCTCGGTGCTGGCGCTGAACCTGATCGGTGAAGGGCTCAACGACGCGTTCAATCCGCGCCTCAACAAGGAAGGGCGTTGACGCATGTCCGCCGCACCCGTCGTCTCTATCAAGAACCTGAAGCTCGGGCTACCGCCGGGCTCCGACCGTCCCTACGCCGTCGACGGTGTCTCCTTCGATCTCGTGCCCGGCAAGATCCTCTGCGTGGTCGGCGAGTCCGGCTCCGGCAAGTCGATGTGCGCGCACGCGCTGATGGGGTTGTTGCCCGACACCATCACCCGCGAGGCCGGCGAGATCGCCTATGACCGCCGGAACCTGCTCACTCTCGACGACGCCGGCTGGCTTGCATTGCGCGGCCGCCATATCGCGATGGTATTCCAGGAGCCGATGACCGCGCTCAATCCCTTGATGCGGATCGGCGACCAGATCGCCGAGATGTTCGAGGCGCACAATCTGCTGACGCGGCGGCAACGCAAGCAGAAGGCGTTGCAGCTGCTGCGCGAGGTCGGCCTGCCCGAGCCCGAGCGGTCGGTGCGCGCCTATCCGCATCAGCTGTCCGGCGGCCAGCGCCAGCGCGCGATGATCGCGATGGCGCTCGCGCTGGAGCCGACCGTGCTGGTGGCCGACGAGCCGACCACCGCGCTCGACGTCACCACACAGGCGCAAATCCTCGAACTGATCCGCGACTTGCAGCGCCGTCGCAACATGGCGGTGATGTTCATCACCCACGACTTCGGCGTCGTTTCCGATATCGCCGACCGCGTCGTCGTGCTTCAACACGGCAAGGTGGTCGAACAAGGCGCGGCCGACGACGTGTTGCGACGGCCGCAACATCCCTACACGAAGGCACTGCTCGCCGCCGTGCCGTCGATGCAACCGCCACCGCGTGCGCCGCTTGCGGATCGCGCCAGGGCAGTCGAAGTGGTCGGCCTCGATAAGACCTATGTCAGCGGTGGCGGCTGGTTCCAGCCGGAACGCCGCGTTCAGGCCGCGAAGCAGGTGAATTTCGACATCCTGCAGGGCGAGACCGTCGGCCTGGTCGGCGAATCCGGCTCCGGCAAGTCGTCCGTTGCGCGACTCGTGATGCGGCTGATCGAGCCCGACCAGGGCACGGTGCGGCTCGGCGACACCGATTTCACCAGGATCGCAGGCCGTGTGCTGCGCAAGGAGCGCAGCCGCATCCAGATGATCTTTCAGGATCCGTTCGCCTCGCTCAACCCGCGCCGCAAGGTCGGCAACATCATCGCCGACGGGCCGATCGCCCACGGCACCGATCCGGCGCTCGCACGTCAGCGCGCTACCGAACTGCTCGGCCTCGTCGGCCTGAACGCCAGCGCGATGGAACGCTATCCGCACGAATTCTCCGGCGGCCAGCGCCAGCGCATCGGCATCGCCCGCGCGCTGGCGCTCGAGCCGGAAATCATCGTCGCCGACGAAGCCGTCTCGGCGCTCGATGTCTCGGTGCAGGCGCAGGTGCTGAACCTGCTGGAAGACCTCAAGGCGCGGCTCGGCCTGTCGATGCTGTTCATCACCCACGATCTGCGGGTGGCGGCGCAGATCTGCGACCGCATCGCGGTGATGCAGCGCGGCGCGATCGTCGAGCTGAAACCGACCGCCGCGCTGTTCTCGGCGCCCGAACATCCCTATACGCGCGAGCTGCTCGCCGCGGTGCCCGGCCAGATTTCCTCATCGCGTGCGGCCTGAACCATGCGTTGCGTCCTGATCAGCAGCAGTCTCGATCTCCGCGACTATTTCGGTGCCGAATTGGCGCGCATTGCGCCACGCGTCGAGGTGGTCGATCACGCCGGCGGTGCCGCGGATGTCCGTCTCGCCTTGGCCTGGCATCCGCCCGACGACGCGTTCGAACGCTATCCCGCTCTGCAGGCGGTATGCTCGATCGCCGCCGGCGTCGATAACATCATGGCCTGCCCGAGCCTGCCACCCAGTGTCGACGTGGTGCGCGTGGTCGATCCCGGACAGGGGCAGATGATGTCGGGCTTCATCGCCTGGCACGCAATTGGGCATCAACGCGGCTTTGCCGCCTTCAGCGCCCAGCAGCGCGACCGGATCTGGCAACGCCGCGCGCAGCGGCGCGCAAAGGATGTTCCGGTCGGCATCCTCGGCAATGGCGAGATCGGACGGCGCGTCGCCGTCGACCTCGCCCATCTCGGTTTTCCCGTGATGTCCTGGAGCCGGACCGCCAAGGCCATTTCATCGGCGAGCCGCAGCTTCCATGGGCCGGCCGGTCTTGCCACGATGCTTAGCGAGACCGAGGTGCTTGTCAATTTGCTGCCGCTGACGCCGGAGACGCGCAACATCCTCAATGGTGATCTGTTCGGCAGGATGCGCCGCGGCGGCTACCTGATCCAGGTTGGCCGCGGTGAACATTTGGTGGAGGCCGAACTGCTTGCGGCACTCGACAGCGGTCAGCTGGCCGGCGCGGCGCTCGACGTCTTCGCGACCGAACCGTTGCCTGGGGCGCATCCGTTCTGGCGCCACCCGCGGATCGTCATCACGCCGCATGACGCCAGCGACGTCAGCATCAGCGCCGTTGCGACCACGCTTGCCACGACGGCGGACGCGATCCGCGCCGGACGGCGTCCTCCGCATGCGATCGACCGCGCGCGCGGTTATTGATTGCGACACGGAGGAGGGTCAGATGCAGAACTCGCGTTTGTCCGCCGATGCCGCTCACCCGCTCGACGGGCTGCGCGCCGCCGGGCCGATTGCGGAGGCGCGGGCGCAGACGCTGGCCAGGGACTATTACGGCCTGGCGGCTGAGATCCGCCGGCTCGATAGCGAGCGGGACCAGAATTTCCGGCTGCGCACGCAAAACGAAGGCGAATACGTCCTCAAGATCGCCAATCCCGCCGAAGACCGGGCCGTCACCAATCTGCAGACCGAAGCGCTGCGCCACATCGCGGACCGTGATCCACTGCTGCCGATCCCACGCGTCATTCCCGCACAGGACGGCGCGGCCGAGCTCGAAATCGGCTTCGACGACGGCTCGATGAGGGTGGTGCGCCTGCTGTCGTTCCTTGCGGGGACACCGATGAATCAGGCGCCGCCGTCGGCGACGTTGCGCGGTGATGTCGGCCGCTGCGCGGCGCGGCTCGCCCTTGCACTGCGCGACTTCGTTCATCCCGCTGCGGACCACAAATTGCTCTGGGACATCCAGCATGCCGCCGAGCTGCGGCCATTGCTCGGCGCGGTCCCGTCTGCCCAGCGCGAGCTGGTCGAACGCGTCCTCGATTATTTCGAAGCCGACGCCGTGCCTGTGCTGGCGCAGCTTCCAAAGCAACTTCTGCACAACGATCTCAATCCGCACAACATCCTCGTCGACACCGCCTCGCAGGCCCGCGTCTGCGGGATCATCGATTTCGGCGACATGACCGCGACGGCCCGCATCAACGACCTGGCGATCGCAGCAGCCTATCAGGTGACCGACAGCGACGATCCGCTGGCGTCGGCGCTCGATCTGGTCGGGGCCTATCATGCGGTCTCGCCGCTCGAGGCGCGCGAGCGCGGCATCCTGTTCGACCTGATCGCGACCCGCATGGTCATGACGATCGTGATCAGCAATATCAGGGCCGCTCGCTATCCAGAGAACAGCGCGTATATTTTGCGCAACAACAAGCAGGCGTCGGCCCGGCTCGCCCGGATCGCGACGCTGACGCGAACACAGGCCGCACAGCAGATCGAGCGTGCCTGCCAGGGGGAGTGATACAATGCCGGCCGACGCCTCGACCCAGGAGCTGATCGCACGCCGAAACCGTTTGCTCGGGCCCGCCTACCGGCTGTTCTACGAGCAGCCGGTGCATGTGGTGCGTGGCGAAGATGTCTGGCTGTACGACGCCGCAGGCAACCGATATCTCGACGCCTACAACAACGTCGCCTGCGTCGGCCACTGCCATCCGCATATCATCGAGGCCATCGCGCGGCAGGCCGCGGTGCTCAACACCCACACCCGCTATCTGCACGAGACCATCCTCGACTACGCCGAGCGGCTGCTCGCGACCTTTCCGGCCGAGCTCGGCCAGGTGATGTTCACCTGCACCGGCAGCGAGGCCAACGATCTGGCGCTCCGCGTCGCCCGCACCTGCACCGGCGGGACCGGCGTCGTCGTCACCCGGACCGCCTATCACGGCGTCACCGGCGCGCTCGCCGAGTTGTCGCCGTCGCTCGGCCTGCCCGAGCCGACCGCCCCCCATGTCCGGTTGGTGTCTGCGCCGCAGTCCGCCGACGATGACACGGGCAAGACCTTTGCAAGCCACGTCCGTGCAGCATTCGAGGATATGGTACGCAGCGGTATTCGCCCGGCGGCCCTGCTGGTCGACACGATCTTCTCCAGCGACGGCGTATTCGCCGATCCGCCGGGCTTCCTGCGGCCGGCGGTGGATGCCGCGCGTGCGGCCGGCGCACTGGTCATCGCCGACGAGGTGCAGCCCGGTTTCGGCCGCTGTGGCGAGAGCATGTGGGCCTTTGCCCGCCACGGCGTGGTCCCCGACATGGTCACGATGGGCAAGCCGATGGGCAACGGCCATCCGATCGCGGCGATGGCGGCGCGACCGGACCTGCTCAAGGAATTCGGCGCGCGCTCACGCTATTTCAACACCTTTGGCGGCAATCCCGTGTCCGCCGCCGCCGGCATGGCCGTGCTCGACGTAATCGAGCGGCAAAGCCTGGTCGAGAACGCCAGGCGCACCGGCACTTATTTGCGCGAGCGGCTCACCGCGCTGCGCGCGAGGCATGAGCTCGTGGCGGAGGTTCGGGGTGCTGGTCTCTTCATCGGTGTCGAGCTCCGCCGCGGCGACTCGCCCGCCGCGGGTGAGACGACGAAACTGGTCAATGCAATGCGCAGACGGCATGTTCTGATCAGCGCGGCCGGTCCCGGCGCCAATGTGCTGAAGATTCGTCCGCCCCTGACATTCGGCATGGAGCACGGCGATCTACTGTTCGAGGCGCTCGATCAAGCGCTACAAGAAAATTCGATTGACTGACGATCTCGCGGATTGCTGGTCTTCGTCAGCAGCGGGCAATACCTTCATGCCGCCCTTCAGCCTTACCCCGCTGATACGGCCTAGTTTAGAGCATTTCCGCAACCAACCACACCGTCCGGTCCGTCGCAGCGTCGATCCCGAGGCCACGCGAGGACGCAGCTCATAGTGGATGGGATGAGATTTTTCTTGATTTCTCGGTGCACACGTCGTGCACACGCAGCCCTCTAAACATCTGAAGAATTTAAGCTCTCGCTCCAATCCATCATGGGCAAGTTTGAGCTAGCCAAAGCCAAAGCGATCTAAGCCTCTCAAACGAGGTCCTTCGTTCGCAGACGTCCTGCGCTACGAGTATCTGATCTGATGAATCCCAAACTGTGATGCAACGCAACGGCGTCTGTTTTCATCAAGACGGCAGCCTGTTCCGACGGATATACATCTCGGTCGGGGCTGGGTTCGCCCCGCATTCGACCGTCGAATCAGCCCATCGAGGTAAGGACTTGCCGAACATCAATCTCAAGCTCCTCCACACCTTCCTCCTCGCCGCCGAGCACGAAAGCTTTCGGAAGGCTGCGGAAGAATCTAACCGATCTCCCTCTGCGGTCAGCATGCAGATCCGCGACCTGGAGGAGCAGATCGGCGTCCTCCTTTTTCGCAGAACGCCGCAGAAGGTATTGCTCACGCCCGAGGGGCGGATCCTGTTTGAACAGGCCAAGCGAGCCCTCCAGGAAGTTCAATCCGGGCTGGATCTGCTGAGCGAGTCAGCGCAGTCCCGCAGCCGTCACATCCGTATGGCCTGCGTTCCGACGCTCGCGTCCGGATGGCTTCCGAACATTCTAGCAACATTCAAGGTGCGCTATCCAAGGAGCCAGGTCCAGCTCATGGAGCTCTCCACCGCGCCAATGCTTGAACTACTCAAGCGGCAGGATGTCGAGTTCGGTATTGGCCCACAAGTCCCCGACATGGGGGACTATGAGTTCGAACCGATGCTTGAGGATCCCCTTTTTGCCTGCGTACCGCCCGTGTTCGACGAGGGGCAAGCAAGCACAGGCTTCGCCGATCTGGTGGAAAAGCCTGTCATCCTGCTGTCGAAAACGACGGCGGTACGAGGATTGATCGACGAGACGCTTGAGACGCTCGCTGTCCGGCTCGATGTTCAATTCGAAGTCCAGGCGGCCACGACGGCCGTGGCCCTGGCCGCGTCCGGCCTCGGCATCGCGATCGTGCCACGAGTTGCACTCGTGCAAGCCGGCGTGCAACGGTTTCGTGTGGTCCCGATCTCCGACCAAATCAAGCTTCGCCAAATCGGCTTGATCACCACGCGCAGCTCGGTAAGGCGTCCCAACACCGAGCAGTTGATGGCTTTGATCCGCTCGAGTTTTTCCCAGCTGCGCTAGACGCCCTCGCGCTCAGAGCAGCTTCAGAAGCGCATCGACGACCTGACTGGTCGTCGCATCGCCGCCGATGTCCCGTGTTCTCAGGGCAGCATCCTCCAACCCGGCGCGAACGGCAGCCTCGATCCTGTCCGCACCGAGGCGCAGCCGGTTGTCCCGATAGCGCTGATCGAGGCGTCTCAGCATCAGGATCGCAGCCAGGATCGTTCCATAGGGGTTGGCGAGCCCCTTCCCGGCGATGTCGGGTGCCGAGCCGTGCGAAGCCTGGAAGAAGCCGATTCCATCACCGACTTCTTCCGACGGAGACATGCCCATGCCGCCAACCGTCGCGGCACCGAGATCGGAAATGATGTCACCGAACATGTTCTCAGTGACGATAACGTCGAAGTGTGATGGCTTGTTGACGAGGTGAACCGTCATCGCATCGACAAGGACGTGCTCGGCCTCGATGTCGGGATAGCCCTTGGCTACCTCGTCGAAGACGGCACGGAAGAACGCATAGGTCCGCAACACATTGGCCTTGTCGCAGCAGGTCACGCGACGCCGCCCGTCCTTGGGCGAACCGTTCCTCGTTCTGGCAAGCTCGAAGGCGAAGCGGACGACGCGTTCGATACCTTTCCTGGTCTGCACCAGCGTGTCGACGGCAACCTCTTCCCTCAGCAGCGCGCCGGCGCCGCGCGCAGCATAGAGCCCCTCGCTGTTCTCCCTGACGATAACGTAGTCGATGGCCCCCGGGCGCCCGAGCGGAGACGGAACGCCTTTGTAGAGCTTAATGGGGCGCACGTTGGCATAAAGATCGAGCTTGAAGCGAAGCGATAGCGTAAAATCCAGACCGGCTTCGGTCCCATCACGATGAACCACACCGGGGATTCCCGCCGCCCCATGAAGGATGGCATCTGCCGCACGGCAGCCCTCGAACGACTTTGCCGGGAACGATTCTCCCGTTTCAAGAAAATGCGTGGCGCCTGCTGGATACTCCTCGAACTGAAGCGTGCCGGCCTGGACGCTGGCTTGCAGCACCGCGAGCGCCGCACCGGCGACTTCGGGTCCGATGCCGTCTCCGTGCACGACGGCAATCTTGTAGTTGTCCTTCATGATACTCGCTCAGTGAGTTGAATGTTCCGGATCATCACGTCATTTCACACGTAGCGGCAAATGCGTCAGATCCCGCGTCGGCTCGCCACGTTGGATGGATGGGGAGTCTGTGGTCGCACCTGACCGCGAGATCTGCTGGCTCAATCCAGCTTGATCCAGACCCCCTTCGTGTTCAGATATTCATCGAGCTGCTCGGTACCGCCCTCACGGCCATATCCGCTCATCTTGTAGCCGCCGAAGGGTAACGCAGGATCGATGGCGTGATAAGTGTTTACCCAGACCGACCCTGCGCGCAGGCTGCGTGAGACGATGTGGGCCTTGCTCACGTCGCGCGTGAAGACACCTGCCGCGAGCCCATATGGCGTCGCGTTGGCTCGTTCCACAGCCTCGTCGAGCGTGTCGAACGGCAGGGCGGAGATCACCGGACCAAATATCTCATCGCGGGCAATCTGCATGTCGTCGGAGACGCCTGCGAACACGGTCGGCTCGACGAAGTTACCCTTGGCGAGACTCCCCTCCCTCAAGCGCCGACCTCCGGTCACGACCTTGGCACCCTCGTCGCGCCCGCTTCGCAGGAAGCCTTCGACCTTGTCGAGCTGTCGCTCGGACACGAGAGGGCCGATCTCCGTCGACGGGTCGGCTCCATCGCCGATCCTCAGCGCCGAAGCAAACTTCCCGAGTCGCTCGACCAGTTCGTCGTGAATCGCCCGCTCGACGAACAAGCGGGAACCGGCGATGCAGATCTGGCCGGAATTGGCGAATGCTGCCATCGCAGCGATGGGGACGGCCTTGTCGAGGTCAGCATCGGCGCAGACGATGACGGGCGACTTTCCGCCAAGCTCGAGCGACACCCGCTTGAGGTTGCCGGCCGAGGCGCGAATGATCGCCTGGCCGGTGGCGGTGGACCCCGTGAAGACGATCTTGTCGACGGCCGAGTGTTCGGCGAGAGGCTCACCCGCCTCCTGTCCGGTGCCGGTCACCACGTTAACAACGCCGGGCGGCACGCCTGCCTCGTTGATCAAGTGTGCGATCAGCAGCGGCGTCAGCGGTGCCTCTTCGGAAGGCTTGAGGACGATCGTGCAGCCAGTCGCGAGCGCAGGTCCGATCTTCCACACAGACGCTGCCGTAGGCGCGTTCCAGGGGATGATGGCGCCGACGACACCGACGGGCTCCTTCCGCGTGAAGGAGACGATGTCGCCCGGAAGAGAATTGTCGACCGTCTGACCATGAATCGCGGTCGCCATGCCCGCGTAGTATCTGAGCATGCCGAGCACACGAAGCTTGTTGGCCCGTGTCCTGACGATCGGCATGCCCATGTCGGCCGTATCGGACTGGCTGATCTCCTCCCAATGCTTCTCGAAGAGATCGGCGATGCGCAGGAGCAGCGCCTGCCGCTCGAACGGCTTGAAACGGCTCCACGGTCCCCCGAAGGCGCGGCGGGCGGCGGTGACAGCCGCATCGATGTCGCCGGTGTCTCCGCGCGGGACACGACCGATCACCTCGCCGGTCGCAGGATTTCGCGTCTCGAAGACTTTCCCCGAGCGGGCCTCGACCCACGCGCCATCGATGAACATCTTGCGAGTTCGGCCGTCCAAGGGAAATAGGATATCGGCTCTTGTCATTGGTTGGTCTTCCCGGTCTCGATGATTGTTTTCCGCCTAGGCAGCCGGCTTTGCCTTCCGAAGAAGCCGCGTCAGGTCCGATATATAAGCCTGGCCGTGACCGTTCTCGACTACAGCCGCGATGGCGGCACCGACGCCGTCGGCGATCGTTTTGGATGCGCCGGAATTGCTGGCCATCGCCTGGTAATAGGAGATATCCTTTAGCGCATTGCCGATAAAGAATGGAACGGTACTGACGTCACCCGTCACAAGCGCCGGTGCCATACGTTGGAGCGCAGCGCCGGCCCCGCCTCCCTTGGCGAGAACGTCGACGAAGATGGCCGGATCGACACCCGCATCGGCGGCCTGCGCCGCAGCCTCACCGAGCAGTGCCATGAAGCCGATCGACACATAGTTGTGGAGCAGCTTGAGCCGATGGCCAAAGCTCACCGGGCCCACATGCTCGACCCCTTCGGCAAAAGAGTCGAGGACCGCGCGGACACTCCGAAGGTCAGCTTCATTGCCACCAACCAGAAGGTTGAGCTTTCCTTCTTCCGCGTGCTTTGCGGTGCGTGTCATGGGCGCATCGAGAAAGCGTCCACCCGCCGCCTCGATCGCGGCGGCCATCCGCAACGTCGAGTCCGGCAGCGCCGTCGAGCAATCGACAATGATGGTGCCCTTACGGAGACCAGACAGAACGCCCGCTTCGCCCGTCAGGATTGCTTCGACCTGAGGCGAACCCGTTACGCAGAGGATGATAATATCCGACGCGCTCGCGACCTCATCGGGCGTCCTGCAGGCCGTGGCCCCGAGGCTGAGGAGATCGTCAACGGGCTGATTGCCCGGATGGTCGAGAAAGACCAAAGGAAAGCTGCCCCGCGCCAGGACATTCTTTGCGATTCCATGGCCCATCAGACCTACGCCGACAATTCCAACTCTCAGCATAGTCATCTCATTCATCGTTCATGCAAGCCTCTCGTGAATGGCGGCGTAGATGATCTGTTGCTCTGTCGCCTGATCGCGTCGACGATCTTCCCGCGCTTGGCGACCACGATCCGATCCGACGGCGTCAACAATTCTGGCAGGTAAGGGCGCATCACGACGCTAGCCGAGCCCGCATCCGCAGACGCTCCGCCCGGCTCATTTAGTCGGCGCAACGTTGCGGCACCGACCCGTGGCGGCGCGACGGGATTTGAAGGCCGACGCGAAGTCGTACTCTGCGCTGGATAGGCCGCTTGCAACCATCGTTTCCTCGCCTGCGACAGGCTTCCTTTTTGATGGCGCAAGATGAGCAGCGTCGTCCGGTTCCATGCAAGGCGCTTTTTCTGACCTCCCGTTTGGTTTTTCTGATCTGCCGGCCTTTCCCCTGGGGCCGGAAAAACCCACGGCGTTGCTTCCGTCATGCCGAGGCGCGCCGACGGTCCAACGAGGTCCGCAGTGTCTCCCGGACGTCGGCCCGTGAGAAAAACTGACACCCTGTTCAGAATTACTGCGCTACGCCAGCATTGCTTCAGCACTCTGCCGAGAATTAGATCCACAAGTATCAATCATAACGAAGCCAAGTCGACTTGGCGGACAGACGGGGGAAGCGCGATGAGTCAGACTACCACCTATGCCGGTGCGGCCGGCGCTGCCAAGTCGGCGATCGAGAGCTCGACCATCCGCGCCATCTCCTGGCGCCTGATTCCGTTCCTGGTGCTGGCCTACTTCTTCTCCTATCTCGACCGTGTCAATCTCGGCTTCGCCGCGCTGACCATGAACGCGGACATGAAGTTCACGCCGGTGGTGTTCTCGCTGGGTGCCGGCATCTTCTTCATCGGCTATTTCATCTTCGAGGTGCCGAGCAATCTGGCGCTGGAGAAGTTCGGCGCCAGCAAGTGGATCGCCCGCATCATGGTGACGTGGGGCGTCATCTCGGCGCTGATGGCGATGGTTTCCGGCGAGACCAGCTTCTATGTGCTGCGCTTCCTGCTCGGCGTCGCCGAGGCCGGCTTTTTCCCCGGCATCATCCTCTATCTCACCTATTGGTATCCGGCCCAATACCGCGCGCGCTTCCTCGCCGCGTTCGCGCTCGCCGTGCCGGTCTCGACCGTGATCGGCGCGCCGATCTCGGGCCTCTTGCTCGGGCTCGACGGCGCGATGGGACTGAAGGGCTGGCAGTGGCTGTTCATCATCGAGGGCATTCCCTCGGTGCTGCTCGGCATCGTCACCTGGTTCTATCTCACCGACAAGCCGGAGAAAGCCGACTGGCTTTCGGCCGAGCAGAAGGCGTGGTTGAAGGCGAAGCTCGACGCCGAAATCGCGGCCAAGCAGGCGGTGAAGCATTTCTCGCTGGGCGAGGCGTTGGCGTCGCCAAAAGTGCTGGCGCTGAGCGCAATCTATTTCGGTTTCGTCGGCGCGCTCTATGGCATGCAGTTCTGGCTGCCGCAGATCGTCAAGGCGTTCGGCCTCACCAACGCGCAGACCGGCTTCGTCACCGCGATCCCCTATCTGTTCGGCACCATCGCCATGGTCCTGTGGGCGCGGCATTCGGATGCGACGCGCGAGCGCGTGATGCATGTCGGCGCGCCGCTACTGCTCACTGCGGTCGCCCTCGGCGTGTCCTCCTATCTGACTGATCCGACTCTCACGATGGTGGCGCTGACGGTCGCCGCGATCGGCGTGTTCTGCTGCTTCGGTGTGTTCTGGACCCTGCCGACCGCCTGGCTGTCCGGCACGGCGGCCGCAGGCGCGATCGCCCTGATCAACTCGATCGGCAATCTCGCCGGCTTCGGCGGGCCGTATCTGATCGGCTGGATCAAGGAAGCCACCGGCCAGACTTCGACGGGACTGCTGGTGCTCGCCGTGCTGCCTCTGATCGCCGGCATCCTCGTCTTCCTCGGTGGCCACGACAGCAAGCACGAGTTCGCCGAAAAGGGGCGGTAAGCCTTTCGTTCGGCGGATTCCTGCTAAAGGGGGGGACCGCAACCCGATCGTCATCAGGAGCCGCACCCCGCACCCGCTACACCTGCACTGAAGTCAACTTCTTCAGGCAGCGCAGCGCAAACGACGACCGGCTGTGGCGGATGCCCGGGATGCGATAGAGCTTCTCACGCAAGAAGCGTTCATAGCCGGCGGTGCTTTCGACCGCGACTTTCACGACGTAATCGTAATCGCCGGTGGTGAGATAGGCTTCGATGACCTCCGGCAAGTTTGTGAGCAGTTGGCCGAAACGCTCGAGCATCTCCTCGTCGTGCCGATCGAGCGTCAGTTCGATGATGACTGTTTCAGGCAGGCCGAGCTTGTCCTGATTGAGCAGCGCGACGTAGCCATCGATATAGCCCTGGGTCTCCAAGCGCTTCAGCCTGTTCCAGCATGGTGTGGTGGAGAGTCCGACGCGGTCGGCGAGTTGCGCCGTGGTCAGGCGCGCATCCTGCTGCAGGGCGCGCAGGATCTTGCGATCGATCTCGTCAAGCCGAAGCGCATCCTTGCGCGGAGCCTTAGCCAGCCCTGTGGCACGTCCGACTAGCGCCATACCGAGAACTCCATTCTGGTCTCAAGTCACATCTCTAGAATATCTATACTGCGATTCCAAACTACACCCAGATTAAAGGAACAACAATCCTGACCTTTACCAGTACGATATGCTGACAAAGCGAGACATATGCGGTGTTTTTTCTCGAACTTCAGACCAGCGATATGCACGCCGCACTCGGCCGCCTGCTCGACCAGACTCGCGTCGCGGGGCTTCGGCTGGCTGCGGTCAGCGCGCGCGCAGGCGCGAGCGAATGCCGCATCTCGGCTTCCATAGACATCGATGACCGCGACATCGTCGACCGGCTCGCTCGCCGTGTTGGCGCGTTGTTCTGCATCGATGCGATCGAAGTGAGAGGTGAATGCCAATGCCCGACCCCAGCCTCACACATGACGCCGTGATCCCGCAACGCGAAGCCGCTCGATCACCGGAGTCTACGCCGTTGAAGCTGCACGTACCGGAACCAGCGGTACGCCCCGGCGGCATCCCCGATTTCTCGAACATCCGCATTCCACGCGCAGGTCAGGTCGATCGTCCCCCCGTCGACGTGGACGCCGAGGCGATACGTGACCTCGCGTTTTCCGTCATCCGCGTGCTGAACCGCGATGGCGAGGCGGTCGGTCCGTGGGCAGGCGCGCTCTCGGACAGCGAGTTGCTCGAGGGCTTACGCCACATGATGACGCTCCGCGCATTCGACGCGCGCATGCAGCTGGCGCAGCGTCAGGGCAAGACGTCGTTCTATATGCAGCATATGGGCGAAGAAGCCGTGAGCTGCGCCTTCCGCAAGGCGCTCCTTCGGGGCGACATGAATTTTCCGACCTACCGGCAGGCGGGGCTATTGATCGCCGGCGGTTATTCGCTGGTGGAGATGGCCTGTCAGATCTACTCCAACACGCACG
Organism: Bradyrhizobium sp. CCBAU 51753; assembly: GCF_015291565.1. NCBI lineage: Bacteria > Pseudomonadati > Pseudomonadota > Alphaproteobacteria > Hyphomicrobiales > Nitrobacteraceae > Bradyrhizobium > Bradyrhizobium sp. CCBAU 51753. The sequence continues at coordinate 5,767,798 of NZ_CP030037.1, forward strand.
ATCCGCTGAAGGGACGCCAACTCCCGGTGATGTATTCCTCCCGGGAGCATGGCTTCTTCTCGATCTCCGGCAATCTCGCCACCCAGTACATCCAGGCGGTCGGCTGGGCGATGGCATCCGCGATCAAGAACGATACCAAGATCGCGGTTGGCTGGATCGGCGATGGGGCAACTGCCGAATCCGACTTCCATGCCGCCCTCGTGTTCGCCTCGACCTACCGCGCGCCGGTCGTGCTCAACATCGTCAACAATCAATGGGCGATCTCAACGTTCCAGGGCATCGCGCGTGGCGGCTCCGGCACGTTCGCAGCGCGCGGGCTCGGCTTCGGCATTCCGGCGCTGCGCGTCGACGGCAATGACTACCTCGCTGTCCATGCGGTCGCGAAATGGGCCTGCGGGCGTGCACGCCTCAACCTCGGTCCGACCCTGATCGAGCACGTGACTTATCGCGTCGGCGCACATTCCACCTCCGACGATCCCGCAGGCTATCGGCCGAAGACGGAATCCGAGGCTTGGCCGCTGGGAGATCCTGTGATCAGGCTGAAGAACCATTTGATCGTACGCGGCGCATGGTCGGAGGAGCGGCACAAGCAGGCCGAGGCCGAGATCATGGACACCGTGATCGCGGCGCAGAAGGAGGCCGAGAGCTACGGCACGCTGCACTCACTTCAGCATGCCTCGGCGCGCGACATGTTCGAAGGCGTGTTCTCGGAGATGCCGCCGCACCTGCGGCGGCAACGCCAGGAAGCCGGAGTCTGAGCGATGCCGCGCAAAACCATGATCGAAGCGATTCGCGACGCGATGGATGTGATGATGTCGCGCGACGAGGACGTCGTCGTGTTCGGCGAGGACGTCGGCTATTTCGGCGGCGTGTTTCGCGCGAGCCAAGGCCTGCAAACGAAATATGGAACGAGCCGCTGCTTTGATACTCCCATCAGCGAGCTCGGCATCGTCGGCATTGCCGTCGGCATGGCAGCCTATGGCCTAAAACCCTGTGTCGAGATCCAATTCGCCGATTACATGTATCCGGCCTACGATCAGATCGTCTCCGAGGCAGCGCGGCTTCGCTACCGCTCCAATAGCCAGTTCACCTGTCCGCTCGTGGTGCGCATGCCGACGGGTGGCGGCATTTTTGGCGGCCAGACTCACAGCCAGAGCCCGGAGGCATTGTTCACCCATGTCTGCGGTATCAAAACGGTCGTGCCGTCGAACCCGCGCGACGCCAAGGGCCTCTTGATTTCAGCGATCGAGGATCCCGATCCCGTGATCTTTCTCGAGCCGAAGCGACTCTATAACGGCCCGTTCGATGGTCATCATGACCGGCCGGTGAGGCCCTGGTCGAAGCATGATCTCGGCGAGGTCGACGACGGACATTTTGCAGTGCCCCTCGGCAGCGCCGCGATCCGCAGGCAAGGTAATGCCGTCACCATCCTCGCCTACGGCACGATGGTTCACGTCGCCGAGACCGCCGCAGCCGAGACCGGCATCGATGCGGAGATCATCGATCTCCGCTCGCTGTTGCCGCTCGATCTCGACACCATCGAAACGTCGGTCAAGAAGACAGGACGCTGCGTTATCGTGCATGAGGCGACTTTGACTTCTGGATTCGGCGCCGAACTCTGCGCGCTGGTCCAGACACGATGCTTCTACCATCTGGAGGCACCAATCGTTCGCGTCGCCGGCTGGGACACGCCCTACCCGCACGCGCAGGAATGGGACTACTTTCCAGGCCCCGCGCGAGTTGGTCGCGCACTGATCGAAACGCTGGAGGCCTGAGATGGCCGAGCGCGTCGTCAGGTTGCCCGACGTCGGCGAAGGCATCGCCGAAGCCGAGCTTGTGGAATGGCATGTGAAGGTCGGCGATATCGTACGTGAGGACGCCGTGCTCGGCGCCGTCATGACCGACAAGGCGACGGTCGAAATCCCCTCGCCGGCAGACGGACGCGTCATCTGGCTCGCCGGCAACGTGGGCGACCTGCTCGCCATCGGCTCGGATTTCGTTCGGCTGGAGGTAGATGGCAAGAGCCAGCAGGCGCCGAAGACGGCCGAGCTCGCATCGCCTGCATCAAGCGTGGGGGCCCAATCGCCCCGTCACGCCGCAAGCGCCCCGCGCGCGCCGGCGAACGTGCCACCCAATGGGGTGAAATCGCAGCCCGGCGCGGCGCCGCTCCACCATGCGGCCAACCGGCCCCTAGCCGCTCCTGCGGTTCGTCTTCGTGCGCGCGAAGCAGGCATCGACTTGCATCTGATCCGCGGTACGGGCCCCGCTGGGCGGATCACCCACGACGATCTTGACGCCCACTTGACGCGTGGCCGCACCGGAACCACGGCAACGCCGAATCCGGCGCAAACTGCCGTGACCGACATCAAGGTCGTCGGTCTGCGCCGCAAGATCGCCGAGAAGATGTCAATTGCGAGCTCGCGCATTCCGCACATCACTTATGTCGAAGAGGTCGACGTCACCTCGCTCGAGGATTTGCGCGCCAAGGTCAACGGCCAGAAGCGGCCGGACAAGCCCAAGCTCACACTGCTGCCGTTCTTGATGCGCGCCATGGTGCGGGCGATCGCCGAACAGCCGCATCTCAATGCCCATTTCGACGACGAGGCTGGTATTGTGCGCTGGCACGCCGGCGTTCATGTCGGCATCGCCACGCAGACGCCGACGGGGCTGGTGGTCCCCGTCGTGCGGCACACGGAAGCGCGCGATATCTGGGATTGCGCCAGCGAGGTCGCCCGGCTCGCCGAAGCGGCTCGCAACGGCAATGCCACCCGCGACGAGCTCACCGGCTCGACCATCACCATCACATCGCTCGGCGCCTTGGGCGGGCTAGCCACTACGCCCATCATCAATCACCCGGAGGTCGCGATCGTCGGCGTCAACCGGATCGCCATCCGCCCGCACTGGGACGGCACCGCCTTCGTGCCGCGCCAGATGATGAATCTGTCCTCTAGCTTCGATCATCGCGTGATCGACGGCTTTGATGCCGCGCAATTCGTCCAACGTATCAAGCTGCTGCTGGAAACGCCGGCCATGATCTTCATCAATTTGTAGAACGATGACCGAAATCACCTGCAAGCTCCTCGTCATCGGCGCCGGCCCCGGCGGCTACACTTGCGCAATTCGTGCCGGGCAGCTCGGCATCAATACGATCATTGTTGAAGCGGAAAAACCGGGCGGCACCTGTCTCAATGTCGGCTGCATTCCTTCGAAGGCCTTGATCCACGCGGCCGGCGAGTATGAAACCATTACAGGTGCCACGGAGGGCAAGAGCGCACTCGGAATTTCCTGTGCGAAGCCATCGCTCGATTTCGCTAGGACCATAGCCTGGAAAGACGGCATCGTTCGGCGCCTGAACGGGGGCGTGGCCGGCCTTCTGAAGAAAGCGGGCGTCAGGCTCATCGCCGGGCACGCTCGCTTTGTAGATGGCAAGTCCATCGAAGTCGAAACACGATCCGGCCCACAGATGATCCGTGCCGAAACGGTGGTCATCGCGACAGGCTCTGAGCCGATCCCAATCCCGTCCTTGCCATTCGGGGACCGGGTGATCTCGTCAACCGAGGCATTGGCGCTCACCGAGATCCCGAACAGGCTTGTGGTGGTTGGCGGCGGCTACATCGGGCTCGAGCTAGGCACGGCCTTCAAGAAATTGGGCGCGGCCGTTACGGTCGTCGAGGCCGCGCCACGTATTCTGCCGCAATATGACGGCGAGCTGAGCGCGCCGGTCGGACGGAGCCTGAGCGCACTCGGCGTCACGGTGTTGACAGGCGCGAAGGCGAAGGCGCTCGCCGCGGACGGCAAGGCACTCGCAGTCGAAACCGCCAGCGGCGAGCAGACATCACTCGAAGCCGACAAGATCCTCGTTACGGTCGGTCGAAGGCCAGCAACGTCCGGCTTTGGTCTAGAGACGCTCGATCTCGACACGATAGGCCCCTTCCTCAGGATCGACGATCGATGCCGCACCTCGATGCGCGGCGTCTTCGCGATCGGCGACGTCACAGGAGAACCGATGCTCGCGCATCGCGCCATGGCACAAGGCGAGATGGTCGCAGAGATTGTCGCCGGCCGTCGCCGTGCCTGGGACCGGGTTTCGATTCCTGCGATCTGCTTCACCGATCCGGAGATCGTCACGGTCGGGCTGGCACCAAGCGAAGCAAGCGGCAGGGGCTTCGAAATCAAGACGGATCATTTTCCGTTCAGGGCCAACGGCCGCGCACTGACGCTGGAGCACGAGGACGGCTTCATCCGAACCGTGGCACGGGCGGACAACCATCTCCTGCTTGGTATCCAAGGTGTCGGAGCCGGCATTGCCGAGCTATCTGCAGCCTTCAGTCTTGCGCTGGAGATGGGCGCGCGGCTCGACGACGTCGCGATGACGATCCACGCACACCCGACCCAAAGCGAGGGCTTTCACGAGGCGGCGCTGAAATCGCTGGGACATGCGATTCATATCTGAACGTAAAGGCGCGCTGGTATCAACTGCGATCGACAGCATTCTGCCGTCGACCGGCTACGGACGGGGCGCCACGTCAAGCAACACCACGATCAGAAGTGCCGTTGGTTTTGCGCACCACGTTGGACGTTGCGGGATTTTACTTGATCTCTCGGTGCACACGTCGTGCACACGCCGCATTCTAACTATTTGAAAAACTTGAACTCTCGCTCCAATCCATCATTGGGAAGTTTGGGCTGGCTCCAGCCAAACGACGGCGACAAGGTCCGATCCCAACCCGGCTGATGCGATCTCAAAACAAAATGATCGCTAGCCTCTTTTATGTCTTCTCTGCCTCACTCCGAATCTAGTGCCTTTCAGGTGCCCGACGGTGCATCAAACTTCTTCTACGTTCAGTGGAGCGATCAGGGAGGATCATGATTGAATTGACTACCAACTGCTCCTTCGCTTCCGCACCGACCCGCCTGGATGTCGAGAGCCCGATTTACTGAAGCAGATATCAAGCGCGCTATTCGAGGCGTCCTCGACAGTGGTGGCAAAGTCGCGCGCGTCGAGATTTGGCCCGACGGCCGCATTTCTGTGTTGATAAGAGAAGAAAGATCGATTCCAATTGATCCTGAGGACGACCCGGAGGTGTCCAGGAGACTGCTGTGAATTCACTTGGACGATCTGCGCTACCGCTACCTCGTTACACCCTCCGCAAGCGTCTCGGAGACGGCAGCTTCGGCTACTTCTTCAATATCCCGATGTGGGCGCGCAAGCGGGGATGCTCCGTCGCAAACGAAGCCCTTGGTACCGACTACAAGCGCGCGGTTGCGCGCGCAGAGCAGATTCTTCTTCCTGCCTTTGATAGTTGGCGCACCGGTGGTGAGGACGCAAATCCGATCGGCATTGGCGTGGTCGTCGGCACGCTGGATTGGATGTTTCACCTTTATCGTCAAACATGGTCTCAGAAGACGGCAAAGCGGCTCCAGCCCTTGAGCCCAGGTCAGTGCCGTGTTCATGAGACCGGGATCAAGATGATCTGCGAGTACATCTTGCAAGATAGCCGGCGATTGGGGACACGCCGCGTATCAAGTATCGACACCGCGTTCGTCGATGACCTCTTTGCAAAACTTCTCTTTAAGGAAGTGAACGGCAAGAAGGTGGAGCGACGTACGACAGCCAATCATGCGATGAAGACCGCACGCGGTGCCTGGAATACAATTTCTCGAGCACATCCAGGTATCTTTCCGCCCCGCAATCCTTTCGAAAAAATGGGCCTGCAATCGACGTCGCGCGAAACCCCACATGCCACCTTCGCCGAGCTCATAGCGTTCCGCGCCCAAGCGATCGAGATGGGCTATTCATCGCTGGCCACGGGTGCGTTGATCGGTTGGGAATTGCTTCAACGCGAAGCGCATATCTTCATCCGCTTCATGGTCGAACATTATCGTCCCCCAAGCCGCCCCGACCACATATACGTCATCAACTACAAGACGAGCACCGGCTCCTGGGAGCCGCTACTGAACAAAAAAGGAGCCCCTCTCTATCCGGTGTTGATGGCTGAGCTCGATGCCATCAAGCAGCTGCGTCCGACGGGTGGACTGATGTTGCGGCGTGACGGCAGCAGCCTGCCCTGGTTTGGCAAGGGGGAACTACTCACGCAGGTCCAGCGCATCACGAAGAAGATTATCTTGGCTGCCGGTTTGCGGCCCGAGCTGACGTTTACATCGTTCGGCCGGCATGGCGGCACCACGGAAGCGAGTGCGTCTGGGCTAACGGAGAGCCAGTTGATGCAGAAGGGTCAGTGGTCTTCGACCGCGGCTATGGCGCACTACCTGCACGATGATGATGAGGCCAAGCAGGATGCGCAAATGAAACGCATCAAGCGCCGTGCAAAACAAGCGAAGGGAAAGTGAACGTTTGTCAGAATGAAAACGCGCGACTTGTCAGAATGAAAAGGTCTTGACGCTCTAAGCCATTGAAAAGATTGGAGCGGGTGAAGGGAATCGAACCCTCGTATTCAGCTTGGAAGGCTGCTGCTCTACCATTGAGCTACACCCGCGTCGGCCGATCACCTAACACGGCCCGGCGGCGGCCTCAACTGCTGCCGGCCGGCGTGGTTCATTCGCGGCAAACGGCCCCGATTTGTGCACAATCGGCGCCGGCGCCCCGCCCGGTCCGGTCGCGGGCGGCCTTAACAGCGGCGGATTCGCCGCCTATATTGGGGATCCCATCAACAAAGAAAGGAGGTGATCCAGTGTCTTGTCTCAAGCGCTGTCACCTCGCTGGGATCGCCCGCTAGGCGCTGAGTGATCAGCCTGGCAACGGGGCGCTCTCAGCCCTGGACCAGCGAGACAACAAGAGTGCGGGGCGCGGCGGGAGCAATTCCGCCGCGCCTTTTGCTTGGCGGGCCGCGTGCGATTCGCGGGCCTGCTGCCAACTGCCGTCATCCGGACCATTCCGCGCGCACCCGCCGCAACACAAAAACCTGCCCGATCCGCTAACAACCAAATGTCGGCCCGGGCCGCCGCAAGACGTCCTTGGGCCTGTCGCATCAAAACGAGGAGCACACGCGATGCTTTATGCCATCCTGGCCTACCATGTCGAAGCCGACGTCAAGTCCTGGACCGCCGAGGAAGACGCCACCGTGATGGCCGGCCTGCTCGGGGTTCACGAGAAGCTGAAGGGCCGGCTCGGCCCGACCGCACGGCTCGGCGACACCCGCAATGCACGCACGCTGCGCGGGCCCGGCCACGGCATGGTGCTGGACGGCCCGTTTGCCGAGACCAAGGAACAGCTGCTCGGGCTCTACATGATCGATTGCGCCGACGCGGACGAGGCGATTGCGGCCGCGCGCGACCTGCGCAGCGTCAACCCGTCGGCAGTGTACGAGATCCGCGCCATCAGGCGCTACATCCCGGGCGCGCCGTTTGCCGAGATGACCGGCGCCGACGATCTCTGACCAAGGCGCGTTAGCGGTTTTCCCTCGCGACCAACGCGGAACGCGTTTGCGCGGAGATCATGCTCAAGAAAGAGCCAAAGCGCGATGGCGATTCTCATCGCGCTTTGGGCGGCTTCGGAAGCTTGCTCGGATCGAACTTCGGCATGGGCAAGTCGGCCGGCGGCTCGGCCGGCACATCGTGGCTGCGAATCAGCGTGACGTCGAAGGCCAGATCGGGCACCGAGTCGGCTCTCCCCTTGCAAGTCGCAATCGCGCCGGTCGCGGTGCCCTCGAGCCGCACCACGAGGTCATCGGTGCCGAACACGGTGGCGTGCCCCTCGGTGTGCCGCGTGGCGACGAGCACGGCGGAAAAGCGATCGCCGTCGTGCGCGACGGTGCCGTCGTAGAGCATGATGCTGTCGCTGCCCCACAGCCTGCCGTCGGCAACATGCACGATGCCCGTGCCGTGCGCGAGCGACGTGCGAAACCACGCCGCGTAGGTGCCGTTCTCGAGCATGGAGCCCGTCTCCATCCGCCCCGTTGCGGAGCGATCGATCTGGGCACCGTTGCGTTAAAAACGGGTGAAGGAACCCGGCACGCCTACCCGCCGCCGTCGATCTGCCGTCCCATGATCGCGATCGCCTTCTGATAGACCTGCGCCGCGTTCCACGCCTCGATCGCCGCGAAGTTCGGTTCCCCCGGCTGATAGCCGGCGCCGGCGCGCCAGCCATGCGCGCGCAGGAAGTTCGCGGTCGAACTCAGCGCATTGGCGGCGACGTCGAGATTGCCGGTGCCGTAGGCGAGGATGTTCTTCGGCATGAACTGGGTCTGGCCGACTTCGCCATGCATCGAGCCGCGCTGGCTCGGCGAGATCGCGCCGCGGTCGATCAGCTTCAGCGCGGCATAGAGCTGGTCGGTGAAGAATTCCGGACGGCGGCAGTCATAGGCCAGCGTTGCGATCGACGACAGCATGTTCTGATTGCCGCGCTGGCTGCCGAAGCCGGTCTCCATGCCCCAGATCGCGAGCAGCGGCCCCGGCGGCACGCCGTAGCGCTGCTGGATCGAGGCGAACAGCGCCGCCTGCGACTGTTTCAGCGAACGGCCGCGCGACACGATGGTGGCGGCGCCGCGCTTGGCCATGAACGCCTCGAGCGACAGGCGAAAGCTGTGCTGGCCGCGGTCGGCGGCGATCGTGGCGCTGGCGTAGTTGGTCTGCATCAGCGCGCCGATGCCGGCAGCGCCGATGCCCTTGCCCTGCGCCTCCGCGGAAAACTCCCGCTTCCAACTCTCGAAGCCGCCCGGACCGTTGCCGCACGACGCGGCGCCAGCCTGCCCGCCAAGCGATGCCAGCATCGCCAACGCGGCAACGGCGACTGCAACATCCCTGCCCCTGGTCATTCAAAACTCCTTTGCATCGCGCGTCCGAACCGGAATCGGCCGCGCCAATCTAGCGCGGCCGGGCGGCGGGAGTCCCCGCGTTCACCGCCCGCGAAGCTACGCTGTCAGGCCCGGTTTGTCAGTGAGGATGCGCGGCGTCCGGGGCAGAACGCCGCGGGGCATGCCATATGACCGTCAGAATTGCGGCCGTCAGACCGTCTCGCCCCGCTCCATCGCGAGCTCGGCCCGCAGATTGTCGAGGTCGCGGTAGATTGAGGCGACGGCTAGCACGCGGCCTTTGCGCTTGTAGCGCAGCAGGCAGTCCCTCGCCTTGATGTCGCCGTCGACGGCGATCTCGTCCCAGCTTTCGGCGTGCCCGACATAGTTGATCGGCACGTCGTAATGCTGGCTCCAGAAGAACGGCACGGCATCGTACGCCTCGTGCCGGCCGAGCATGTTGCGCGCGGCGGTCTGGCCCTGACGCTGCGCCACCACCCAATGCTCGACCCGGATGCTTTCGCCGGAATGGCTGTCGGGCCAGCGCGCGATGTCGCCCGCGGCGTAGATGCCGGGTACGCTGGTCTCGAGCTCCGCGTTGACGGTCACACCGCGGTCGATCGCGAGCCCGGCCTGCTCGGCGAGCTTGAGCCGCGGCCGCACGCCGACGCCGAGCACGATCAGGTCGGCGTCCAGCGTGCCGCCGCCTTTCAGGCTGGCGCGATGGCCCTCGATCGCGGTGACGGTGTCGCCGAGATGGAAGATCACGCCGTGCTCCTCGTGCAGCGCGCGCACGAAATCACCCATGTCGGGGCCGAGGATGCGCTCCATCGGGCGCGCTTCGGGCGCCACGACGTGAACCTCGAGGTTGCGCGCCCGCAGCGACGCGGCGGTCTCGAGCCCAATGAAGCTGGCCCCGATCACGATGGCGCGCCGCGCGGTCGCGGCCGCCGCGATGATCGCGCGGCTGTCGGCCAGCGTGCGCAAGGTGTGGACATGCACCTGATCGGCGCCGGGGATCGGCAGCCGCACCGGCTCGGCGCCGGTCGCGAGCAGCAGGCGGTCATAGCCGACGGCCTTGCCGTCGGCGAGCACGACGTGGCGCGCTGTGCCGTCGATCGCGGTCACCTCGGTGCCAAGGCGCAGATCGATCTTCGCCTCGGGATAGAAATCATCCGGCCGCAGCGGCACCCACTCTTCCGGCGCGCTGCCGGCGAGATAGTCCTTCGACAGGTTCGGCCGGTCGACCGGCGGCGCCGCATCGCTGCTCAGCATCGTGACCTCGCCGGCAAAACCTTCGCGCCTTAGCATCTCGGCGGCGGCAAAGCCGGCGGCACCACCGCCGACGATGACGATCCGCTGCGGCGCATCCGCTGGTGACGATGTTGCGGGCTGAGGCTGCTGCCGGGTGCGGACCACGACACGGCCGCCGTCCTGCTCCACCTGCCACACCGACAGCGGCGACAGCGCGGGCGGCCGGCTCGCCGCGCCGCTGCGCAGGTCGAAGCAGGCGTGATGCCAGGGGCAGCGAATGCTGTCACCGACCACCAGCCCCTCGGCCAGCGGCCCGTGATAGTGGCTGCAATAGGCGTCGATCGCAAAAATCTGCCCGTCGCGCCGCACCAGCAGCACGTCGTCGTCGCCGACATGGCCGAGCAGCATGTCATTCTCGAAGGCGCTGAGGGCGACACCTTGCGCGAGATCGGGACCAGCGGGCGCTTTGCTCTCTTCGGCCATCTGCGCTTTCCTCCCCGAGGACGTCGACGACGAACCAAGACGGCTGGCCGCAATCGGTTCCAGAGGATCCGGACGCGCGCCCGCAGTTTCGCGACATCCATTATACGCGCAACACGCAAGATCGGGGAATCATCCCGGCCGTGCGCGACAGCTCACCAGCACGGACGGCTCGCACCATCAGGCGCGAGCCGCATCTTCGCAAGCGGCGTCGTCATACCCGGAGTTCGACGAGGTGACGCCGTGTCGGGCGAACGAACACCGACTTCGCGAGCCGACGCGGCACGGCGCTGCCATTCACCAGGATCGGCTCGGAATCGCCGAGCGCACGGCGCTCCGCGACCAGACGGCTCATCACGCCCCGCATCTTCAAGAGGTCGCCGGCCACGAAGGCGCAGTCTTCATCGCGGTTGACCTGCTGGCGCATGATCGCTTCAGCTTCGAGCATGCTGACCCGCAGCGCCCTGATCTGCCTGCGGATTTCGCTGATACGGTTGTCCATGGCGTGTTCTCCCTCGCGGTGGAGGTCGATTAGAACAAAACGAGAACATACTGTCAATCGGGAAGATCAATCGGGAAGATTCATGGTGCGGCAGCAGCGACAGGTTGCGGCGCTTCGCAGCGCCAATTGGTTGTGAGGCTCGGCGGGCTGCGCCATCGGGCACAGCGCAGTTCGAACCCGCGCAACGTTGACGATGAGCGGCGGCGCAATCGTCCGACATCCGACAAATTCGCGGGCGTGACCGATATCCAAACTGATCGCGTCGGTGATCCGCAGACACGCGCGATTGCAGGACGACAGTCATCACCTCGCCGACACGCGACGTGCAACAACGGGGTGACAGCATGCGTGGGAACCTGCCGGCGCGGACGGCAGCACGCGACAACCACCTGCGGTGGAGCGATCCGCAATTGAACTTGTCTATCAAAACAGACAAGTTAGAATGAGCCGCGATTCTATTTAGGTTTTGCTGCAGCAGTGACGAAATCCTCCAAATTGGTTGCCGCCAAGCGCGGCAAGGTTCTTCTGGTTCGACGCCGATCCGACGGCCTATGGATGTTCCCGGGCGGCCGCCGGCGTGCGCGCGAGTCCGGCAAAAATTGTCTCAAGCGCGAGATCAAGGAAGAGCTGCCGAAGCTCAAGCTCGGCCGGCTCAGCCTCTGGAAGGAAGTGACGGCGCGCAATAAGCGCTCCGGCCGCAAGATGAGCGACGCGATCTTCATCGCCAAGAATGCCAAGGGCCGCCTTGCGATCGGCGACAAGAAGGAGATCGACCGCGCCGCCTGGCAGAAGCCGCGCGGCATCCGCCTGACGCCGACCTCGCGCTACATCCGCGATCGGCTGTTTCCGCGCAAGCTGCGGCGCCGCAGTTGAGCCGCGGCGCGCGTCAGGGCACGTTGACCTGCGGCATCGCCGCGGTGGGAAGCGGTTTGAAAGAACCGCCATGGATCGCGGCCACCGCCACGAGCAAAACCACAAATACGATGATGCCACGCATGATGAGGCTCCGCATGGTGCGAAGCTAGGCGAAGCTGCACGGCGCGCTTATGAAGTGGGCCACACGCCCCGGCGGCTGCGATCACAAGCGCGGCACTGAGCGGGTTGCCGGCGCGTAGCCCGCATGAGCGACTTGTCCGCCATAGCTCGAAGGGCGACGGCGAAGGCGAGATGCGGGTACGGTCTGCTCAGGCGCTGGAGCGGGCCCGGATATCGCTGCGATCATCCGGGCTACGGCTGCGGCCAATAGCGTTACCGGTTTCTGAACGGGCCCTGCACCTCGTGTTTACCACGCCTCTAAAGGCGGTGAGAACCAGGTTCCCTAAGCGGGCGGCAACGAGCGCCTGCTATTCAATGCTGAAGAAAAACGGGAGAGCGTCCCATGTTCAGCGTTGTTCGTATCCTCATCCTGGTCGCCTGCGCCTATGCCGGATCGGCCGTTGCGGACATGCAGTTTGCCGGTCCGCCGTCTGCAACAGCGGTCCACACCAATGATTGAGCTTCACCCGATCAGCTCCGAGCACGCGCGCGCCATCTGCGAGGAAATCGGCGAGCGGCTGCGCTACGCGCTGCGCGACGATTACGCCGATCTGCCGCCAAGGCTGCGCGAGCTGATGCGCCGGCTGGCCGAGCTCGATTGTGAAGCGCCGCAGCTGGTGCCGACGATCGAGGAGATGACGCGACCGCTGGTAGCCGCGTAACTCATCCACCAAACTCCGTGCGCGCCGCACGGTATCGCGTCCGGGATCGACTGGTTACCCATCGCTTAACGGCGTCGCGTCCACGTTGCATGTTGAGCACACTGCGCCTTGTTTCGCGCCGGGAACAGCAACCTTTGTTTTGCCAGATCACAATGAGTCACATAGCGTAACAGTTCTCCGCAGCCGGGCGAATGCTCGCACACCAGCCATTCGTGGCCGCGGCAAGAACACGGGACTGAAAGCGCCATGCGCGAATGCATCGGGGCTGCAAGAGATTCGCGACAAGCGGATGACAAGCAGCGTTTGGGACCACGCCGGACTTCTTCGTCTCCCTCACGCACACACGCTCAATTTCACCACCTGCTGTTGATCAGCGTCTCGGCAGCCGCACTCGCGGCGCTGTCGCCGCGCTCAGCCGCGGCGCAGACCTGGACCGGCGCCGTCAGCAACGACTGGACGACCGGCGGGAACTGGTCCGGTGGAGCGGCGCCCGTCGCCGGCGGTGCCGTCGTCATTGGTTCGAATTCCAGCGTCGTTCTCGGCGTCGCCCCCGGAGCGACGGGCACGACAGGCAATTTCAGGCTCGGCGGAACCACGGCCGGGATAACGGCCGGCCTCACCATTCAAAACGGCGCCGTGCTGACGACCACCGGCGGCTCCCTTACGATCGGCAACACCAGTGGCACGACATCCACCGTGACCGTGACCGGGGCCGGGTCGCAGTGGAACATCAACGGCGTACTCAGTGTCAGCCCCACCGGCACAAGCACCCTTAACATCGAGAACGGCGCAACCGTCGTCATGACGTCGAGGATCGCCGTCTCGCCTGCCGGCAGCGGCACGGCCACCATCAACATCAGCAACGGCACGCTGGAGACGACCAACATCAGCGTCGGCAACGCCGGCGGACGGGTAAATTTCGACAACGCCGTTGTCCGCGCGGTCGCCGACAATGCCGCCTTCTTCGGCGGAACGATCGCCCAGAACAACATCGCCGCGGGTGGGCTGACCTTCGATACCAACGGCCACACCGTCAGCACGCTCGGATTGAGCGGCGTCGGCGGCCTGACTAAGACCGGCGCGGGCACGCTCAGGCTCAACGCCGGCAGCACCTTTGCCGGCGAGACCGTGATCCAGCAGGGCACGCTGGCACTCGGCGGCCCGGCGGCCTCGGCCGGCGATGCGCTGGCCAGTTCGAGCCGGGTGGTCGCCAATGCGACCTTCGATGTTTCCGCCATCACCAACGCCGCCGCTCACATCCAGAGTCTGTCGGGCAACGGCACCGTCACGCTCGGCACCAAGGACCTGATTGTCACCAACGGGCACGACACGTTCGGCGGCGCGATCGGCGGCACCGGCGGGCTTCAGGTCACCGGCGGCACGCAGACGCTGTCCACCTCGCAGGCCTATAGCGGCGCGACCACGATCGCATCAGGCGCAACGCTGGGGCTGACCGGCGCCGGCGACATTTCCGCCTCCAGCCAGGTCGTCGCGGACGGCACGTTCAGCATCGCCAGCCTCGCGGCCGGCGTCGGCATCCAGCGGCTGTCGGGCAGTGGCGCGGTCAATCTCGGCGCCAACATGCTGACGATCCAGAACGCCAACGATACGTTCTCCGGGGCCATCGGCGGCAACGGCGGCGGGCTCGCAATCGCCGCCGGCACGCAGACGCTGACCGGCGTCAACACCTATTCGGGTCAGACGCTGATCCAGGGCGGCACGCTGGCGCTGTCAGGCGCAGGCTCGATCGCCAATTCCGGCGTGGTGGCGAACGCGACCTTCGACATTTCCGGCGTGGCCGGCACGGGCACCAGCATCCGGAGCCTGTCGGGAACGGGCAGCGTCGATCTCGGCGCCAAGACGCTGACGATCACCGCCGCGAACGGCACCTTCGCCGGCGGCGTCAGCGGCAGCGGCGGCCTGACGCTGACCAGCGGCACGCAGACCTTGTCCGGCCCCACCACCTACACCGGCGCGACGACGATCTTCGGCGGCACGCTGGCGCTGACCGGCACCGGCTCGCTCGCAACCTCGAGCCAGGTGATCGCGGACGGCACATTCAACATTTCCAACGTCGCGACCGCGGGCACCAGCATCCAGCGGTTGGCGGGCACTGGCGCGGTCAATCTCGGCAGCAAGACGCTGACGATCACGGCAGCAAACGACAGCTTTGCCGGCACCATCGGCGGCAGCGGAGGGCTGACGATCGGCGGCACGCAGACGCTGTCCGGTGTCAACAGCTATAGCGGCGTCACCACCATCGCCGCCGGCACGCTGGCGCTGACCGGCAGTGGTTCGATCGCGTCGAGCCGGCTGGTCGCGAACGGAACGTTCGACATTTCAGGCGTCAACGGCCCCGGTTCGCAGATCCTGGGCTTGGCCGGCAACGGCAGCGTCGCGCTAGGCGCCAAGACGCTGACGCTCATCAATACGGCCGATACGTTCTCCGGCACGATCTCCGGCAGCGGCGGACTGACGATCAACGGCGGCACACAGACGCTGACGGGCCTCAACACCTACACCGGCACAACCCTCGTCAACGCGGGTAGGCTGGCGCTGGCCGGCACCAGCTCGCTGTTCAACTCGAGCCAGGCGATCGTGAACGGCACGCTCGACATTTCCAACATCGCGGCCGCCGCCACCAGCGTGCAGCGGCTGTCGGGCAGCGGCGCGGTCAATCTCGGCGGCAAGACGCTGACGATCCTGTCCGCGAACGACAGTTTTGGCGGCGTCATCGGCGGCAGCGGCGGACTGACGCTGACTGGCGGCACGCAGGCGCTGTCCGGCGTCAACACCTATAGCGGCCTCACCACCATCTCCGGCGGCACGCTGGCGCTGACAGGCGCGGGCTCGATCGCCAATTCCAGCAGCGTAGTGGCGAACGCGACCTTCGACATTTCCGGGATCGCCGGAGCAAGCACCAGCATCCAGAGCCTTGCCGGCAACAACTTCGTCACGCTCGGCACCAAGGACCTCGTCATCAGCAACGCGCACGACAGCTTCGCCGGCTCGATCAGCGGCAGCGGCGGACTGACGGTGACCGGCGGCACGCAGGCGCTGTCCGGCACCCAGGGCTATACCGGCGCGACCACGATCGCGGGCGGCAGCACGCTGGCGCTGACGGGCAACGGCGCGCTCGGCTTTTCGAGCGCGGTGATCGCCAACGGTACCTTCAGCATCGCCGACCTCACGATCACGGGAACCAACATCCGCACGCTGTCCGGCAACGGCACGGTCGATCTCGGCGCCAACACGCTGGGGCTCACGGCGGCGAACGACACCTTTGCGGGCGTCATCGGAGGCACCGGCGGGCTGCGGATCAACGGCGGCACCGAAACGCTGACCGGCACGAACAGCTACAGCGGCACCACCACGGTCTCCGGCGGCGTGCTGCGCGCGGGCGCGGCCGGTGCGTTCAGCGCGGCGTCGGCCTATGTCGCGCAGGGCGGCGGCACGTTCGATCTCGACGGCTTCAACCAGACCATGGCGTCGTTCGACAATGCCGGCACGCTGCGGTTCGGCGCCGCGCCCGGTACCACGCTGACGGTGAGCGGCAATTACGTCGGCAATGGCGGCACGCTGCTGTTCAACACCGTGCTCGGCGGCGACGCCTCGCCGACCGACCGCCTCGTCGTGCAAGGCGGCACCTCGGGCACATCGAATGTTCGCGTCAGCAATGCCGGCGGCGGCGGTGCGCAGACAATCGAGGGCATCAAGCTGATCGACGTCGCCGGCGCCTCGAACGGCACGTTCGCGCTGATCGGCGACTACGTGCTGCAGGGCCAGCAGGCGATGGTCGCCGGCGCCTATGCCTACACGCTGCAGAAGGGCGGCGCCTCGACACCGAATGACGGCGACTGGTACCTGCGCTCCAGTCTGATCAATCCGCCGTCGACGCCCGGCGATCCGACGCCGCCGCCGCCTCCCGCAACCCCGCCCGGCCCGCTCTATCAGCCCGGCGTGCCGCTGTACGAAAACTACGGCCAGGTGCTGCTCGGCATGAACGCGCTACCGTCGCTGCAGGAGCGCGTCGGCAACCGTTACTGGGGCGGCGATCCCAGCGCGGCGATGGCGCGGATGGGCGGCGTGCCGGCGGCGTCGGCAGCGCAGAGCGACATTTCGTGGACGCAGTCGGCGTTCTGGGGCCGCGTCGAAGGCGGCCAGGCCAACATGCGGCCCTCGAACATCACGGGTTCCACCTACAATGCCGACCAGTTCAAGGCGCAGGCCGGCCTCGACGGCGTCGCGCTCGACAATGATCGCGGCCGGCTGATCGTCGGCCTCACCGCGCAATACGGGCTGACCACGGCCTATGTGAATTCGGTGTTCGGCAACGGCCGGATCCGCGCCGAGGGTTCCGGCGTCGGCGCCACCGCGACCTGGTACGGCCATGACGGCGTCTATGTCGATGGCCAGGCGCAGACCATGTTCTATCATGGCGATCTCACCTCCGACCTCGTCGGCAGCATGACGCACGGCAATGAAGGCCTCGGCTACGCCTTCAGCGTCGAAGGCGGCAAGCGGTTTGCCGTCGGCAACGGGGTCTGGCTGACGCCGCAGGCGCAGCTCGCCTATTCCAGGGTCGAGTTCGATCCGTTCAAGGACCGCTTTGGCGCGCTGGTCTCGCTCGGCAATGCCGACAGCCTGCTCGGCCGCGTCGGCCTGATGCTCAACCATCAGAAGAGCTGGGACAATGGCGCCGGCATCGTCCGCTCCGACCTCTACGCGATCGGCAATCTGCACTACGAGTTCCTCGACGGCACCAGGGTCGACGTCGCCAGCATCAGCTTTGCGAGCGCCAACGACCGGCTCTGGGGCAGCGTCGGCGGCGGCGGCAGCTATAGCTGGGCCAACGGCCGCTACACATTGTTCGGCGAAGCCACCTATCGCGCCAGCCTGCAGGAGCCGAACCAGAGCCACGGCTACCGGGGCACTGCGGGCTTCCGCGTGGTGTGGTGAGCGCGGACCGGCTGCGCTGCATGCCGCCTCATGGCAGCGGCTTGGTCGACGTGGAACGCGGAACCAGCCTGCGCCATGATCGTTGATCCCGTCATCCGCCAACGGGGGAAATTCTCATGACCGACCCTTCGATGCCCGCCGACGCACGGCCGCGATCGGCGCTGCCATTGCTCGTGGCGCTGCTCGCCCTCATCGTCGCCGGCGGTGCGCTATGGATGAGCTTCGCTGGCGGAACCAGGTCTGCCGGCTCACAACAACAGGCCGCGGCCGCGCCTGCTCCGGATCCGGCGATCGAGCAAATCAAGCAGACTTTGGCGTCGCTGCAGCAGGCGGTGCAAGGCGTGCAGACCGATCAGCAGAAGCTGGCAACGCAAGTCAGCGACGTCCAACAAAGGCTGTCGACGCAACAGGGCGATCAGAAGTTGTTCTCCGATCAATTGGGTTCGCTCAGCGCGCGGGTCAACTCGCTGGAATCGGCCAGGGCCGAAAGCCCTGCCGCACCGCAGCCCGCGCCCGTGCCGCGAAACACCAAGCGGACCAAGCAATAGCGACGCCGCACTCAGCCGCTCGGGCACAGTATCGTGAAGCCTGCCTCGTCAGCTCGATGTCGGCGCGGCCTCAACCGGCACCTGATCGGCGACCGGCGCATGTCCGTCCGGCGCTCGCTTGTGGCCAAGCAGGCGATGCAGCACGAGATAGCTCGACGCTGATACGGTGATGCCGGTGAGCCAGGACAGATCGACGCCGCCGGTTGCCAGCGCGAGCGGGCCCTGCATGGCCGGGATGGTGCCCATCTGGAACACCCAGGCCGCCAACAGGCCGGCGGCAAACGCTACGAGCCCGGCCCAATTGAAATCACGGCGGCGGTCCGACGGACGATAGAGCGAGGCGACATCGATCCGGCCGCGCCGCACCAGATAGAAATCCGCGAGCGTGACGCCCGCCCACGGGCTGATCCAGACGATCAGGGCAACCATGAAGTTGTCGAAGGCGTGGGCGAAATCACCCGACTGCAGGAACGCATAGAGGATCACGGAGGCGACGAGGCCGGATGCCACCGAGATCATCCAGCGTGGGCGGCGCAGATCGAGCGCGAGAAACGACAACGCCGCCGAATAGATCACCACGATGTTGGTCGCGATCGGGCCATGGATCAGCACCAGAAGCACCGGCAGCGCCATCGCGCCGAAGGCGGCGATGATCAGTTTTGACGGATCGGACCCGGCGCCGGCGGACGCGATCGCAGCACCGAGGAAGGCGAGCCAGACCGTCGGGAGGAACATGCCGAGGAACGTCGCGCGGAACACCTTGGCGACGCTGAGCGAAGGCCGGGTGAAGCGGGTGTAGTCCGACGCGTAGGTCAGCCAGGAAATGCCCCAGCCGATGCCGATCGCGGTCATCAGTTGCGTCGCCGCGGCGAATGCCGGCATGCCGGTCACAGTTGCGGCGCTCCACTTGATGTCGACGCGCAGGAATGCGAGCGCGGTCATCACAGCCATGATCAGCAGGATGAACGGCATGGTGTAGCGCTCGAACACCTTGATGGCGTTGAAACCCCAGGCGGCGATGGCGACTTGCAGCAGCATGACGGATGCGGCGATCGCGTATTTGAGCTCGACGCCGCCGGCAATTCCCATCCGGTCGAGCGCGGCCATGCAGAGGTCGAGCACGATCCAGGTGTTGACCGCGACCCACCCCATCGGCATCAGCACCTGCGCCAGCGCCGGCAGATAGGCGCCGCGCCGACCGAACGCCAAGCGGCCCAGCACCATCTGCGGCACGCCGGTGCGATGGCCCATCAGGCAGAACGCGGCAAACAGCGCCGCCCCGAGCAGATTGCCGACCGCGACGATGGCGAGCGTCTGCAGCAGGCTGAGGCCAAGCTGGATCCCGAGCGCGCCGAGGACCCAGTTGATCGGCGCGATGTTCGCGCCGGTCCAGATCCAGAACTGATCGAACGGCGATGACGTCCGGTGCGCCGCCGGCACCGGCTCGATTCCGTGCGCATCGAAGCCGGCCTCATCCTGCACTGATAGCTGTGTTCGCCTGTCCACCATGTTTCCCCCGTTTTGTCCGGCGCATTGGGTTCGGCCGGGATCGGCATCTGAGCAGCGACAGCCCTGATACGTGAGTGAGAATTGCTCAAGCCGGGTTGAGGCGACATCGAGAGTGAAGCTGGCGCAGAGGGATCGCGACCGAGCGCAGCCAAATCAAGCGCGACCATCGCCTCACGATGGTACACCGCTTCACTGTTGAGATTTTCTCAACCCACCTTCTGGATTCGTCACTCACGCCGAAGGCGGCGCTCGGTCATGGTGCGGCCAACGCATTGCGCACAACCAGCCGAGGCCCAAAGGACCCAAAAGGATGACCACCCTTCTGCACATCGATGCCAGCCCGCGCGGCGACCGTTCGGTCAGCCGCAAACTCTCAAAAGCCTTTGTCGATCATTGGCTGGCGCACGAGGCCGGCGCCACCGTCATCGCCCGCGACGTCGGCCGCGATCCGCCGCCGCTCGTCACCGAGGCGTGGATCGCCGCGGCCTTCACCGCGCCCGCGAACCGCACCGCGGAACAGCAGGACGAGCTTCGCCTCTCCGACGTGCTGATCGACGAGCTCGCGCGCGCCGGCGTGATCGTGATCGGCGCACCGATGCACAATTACGGCATGCCGGCATCGCTGAAATCGTGGTTCGACAAGGTCATCCGCATCGACAAGACGTTCAGCTTCGATCTTAAGCGCGGCGACTTTCCGCTCGAACCGATCATGCGCGGCAAGACGCTGGTGGTGCTGAGCTCGCGCGGCGAATTCGGCTTCGGTCCCAGCGGGGTGCGGGAAAGCATGAACCATCTGGAAACCCACATCTTCACCTGCGCGCACTATCTCGGCGTGCAGGAAAGCCATCTGATCGCGGTCGACTACCAGGAGTTCGGCGATGAACGCCACCGGCAGTCGCTCGCCGATGCCTTCGCCGCCATTCCCGTCCTGGTCCGGCAGTGTCTTGGGATCGACGGGCCTGTTAGAGCGTTTTCGAGCGAAGTGGATACCGGTTCGCGTGAAGAAAACGCGTCAAACAAGAACCTAGAGCCCCGTTCCGATTTAAATCGGAACGGAAAAGGCTCTAGGGTGGCCGCGGAATGATGCGCCGCCTCTGGCCACCACTGCGAGGATGATCCGATGATACGCAATCCCATCCCCTGGCCGAACGGCGCGCGCTGCGCCTGTGCGATCACCTTCGACGTCGACGCCGACAGCCTGATCCACATCGCGCGGCCGAAGGATTCGTTCGACCGGCTCTATCCGATCACGATGGGACGATACGGACCGACCGTCGGCGTGCCGCGCATCCTGGAGACCTATCGCCGCCTCGGCCTCAAACAATCGTTTTTCATGCCGGCCTGGACCATGCAGCGCTACCCGGACGCGGTGGAGGCGATCCTCGGCGATGGCCACGAGATCGGTCATCACGGCTACATCCACGAAGATCCAACGGAGATTTCCTCCGCCGAGCAGCGTGAGGCATTCGAACGCGCCCTCGGCGTTCACGTCGCGATGACCGGGCGCAAGCCGCGCGGCTACCGCGCGCCGGTCTACAATGCCAATCAGACCACCATCGATCTCCTGATCGAGCACGGCTTCGTCTACGATTCCTCGCTGATGGCGGACGACATCCCCTATCTGATGCGTACCGCGCGCGGTTTGCTCTACGAAATGCCGCCGCACTGGGGATCGGATGACTGGCCGCCGTTCGCCCATTACGCGGAGATCGGCTACATGATGCCGGTCAAAGCGCCGAGCGAGGGTCTCGCCGCCTCCTTCGAGGAATTCGAGGCCGCCTATGAGGCCGGCGGGCTCTGGATGGGGATATGGCACCCGTTCCTGACCGGCCGGCTGGCCCGCTGGCGCGTGGTGGAGCGCTGGCTCGAGCGGATCGTCGCGGATGACAAGGTGTGGTTCGCCCCGCTCGAAGACATCGCCGCCCATATCGACGGCCTGGTCAAGGCCGGCACCTATCAGGTCCGGACCGAGACGCTACCCTATTTCACGCAGCCTGTGTCATGACCGGCTCCGGGCCGCTGCGAAATGCGGCAGCCTCCGCGCGCATCCAGTCGACGAAGGCGATCACCGACTTGCGCCTGACGCCGTCCGGCGCTTCCACCAGGCGATAGGCAAAGCCCGGCAGCGCGGGTCCGTCGAGCCGGCGCAGCGTGCCCTGGCGCAATTGCTCGTCCACCAGCGCATCGCTGCACAACAGCGGCCCCAGGCCGCGTTCGGCGGCGTGCAGCGCCAGGGGCTCCTCGCTGTACCAGGAGATACGAAAATCCCGCCCGAGATCGTGGTCGACTCCGGCAAGCCAGGCCGACCACGCAGGAGAATCCAGCGCCGCGTTCTTCCAGCGAAACGCCAGCAATGACCGGGAGCGGAACTCATCGATCGCAAGACGACTGCCCGGCGGACAGATCGTGCTCGCTGCGACCGCGATGTAGCGATCGTTGAACAGCACGGCGGCTTCGCCGGCGCGGTCGATGCGGCCATAGCGCACGGCAAGGTCGATGCCCTCGGTGCCCGGCGTCCGCGCGTCCTCGGTCGCATCGATGTGGACCACGACGGACGGAAACGCCGCATTGAAATGCGCGAGCCGCGGCATCAGCCAACGCTCGGCGAAGGCGCGCGTGGTGGAAACCGTGATCGCATCGCCGCCGGCCGGCGGCCTGATCGCGGCAAAGGCGCTGGCCATGCGGTCAAAACCGTCGCGCAGCAAGGGAAACACCGCATGCCCCTCCGCGGTCAGCACCACGGCGCGCCCCGACCGCTCGAACAGTTTCCGCCCGAGGATCGCTTCGAGCTGCCGGACCTGGTGGCTGATCGCGGTCACCGTGACGCAGAGTTCGCTCGCGGCGGCGGTAAAGCTCTCGTGGCGCGCGGCGGCTTCGAAGGCGCGGATCGCATTGAGGGGCGGCAGCTTGCGCATGGTCGGTTCTCCGCGAGGTCAGGCGATCAGGAAATGGGCGTCGGTCGGGTGCATGTCGTTCACCGGCACCATGTCCTGCGGACAGGCGGAGAACACGATGACGAGGTCCATCTCGGCGCGCAGCGCGACGTACTGCCCGGCCTCGCTGACCGGTGACCGAAAGTCCAACTCGCCGTTGCCGGTCACCGGCACGTTCATGAACAGGTTCAGCGGCGCCGGCGTCACACTCGCCGGCAGGCCGACGGCCTCGAGCGCGCTTGCCAGGTTCTGCGTGCAATTGTCGTGATGGCCGACGGCGCCGAGCTGGCGATAGCGGTGGATGTCGCAGGCCGCGATCAGCGTGTCATGAATGCCGGGCGTGGTGTCGGCGACCAAGGTGAGGATCGCGCGGCGCCGGTTGGTCGTCAGCGTGTCGCCGACCCGGGGGATGAGCCGCAACATCGATGCGCGGCTGTGCTCCATCGACATGAATTCGCTCACATCGCGCGCATTGAAGGCCCAGGTGTCGACGACCTGCTTGCCGTGCGTGTTGACGACGGTGACTGTCTCTCCCGCCTTGAGGCGGGCGGCGATCCCGTGGCGGGCAGGAATCAGGCGGGCGCGGGCGAGATCGGCGGCGGCTGCGGTCACGTGGTGTCTCCTCTAGGCTTCGTCGCGCCATCGGAGCATCGCCGCTCATGCAATTCCAATAATATTAATTGTGCCCATTATAGCTTAATCGTATAGTCGCGCATGCGCCTCCGACAGCTCGAATGCTTTCGCGCCCTGATGCTTCACGGCACCATGACCAGGGCCGCCGAACTGCTCGGCATGTCGCAGCCCGGGATCAGCACGATGATCGCAGGTCTCGAGCATGAGACGGGGCTGACGCTGTTCCTGCGCCGCGGCGGACGCCTGCAACCGACGCCGGAAGCCAAGCTGTTCTATGTCGAGGCTGCGCGGGCGCTGGAAGCCGCGGAAAATGCCTCCCGGGTCGCCGCCGAGATCCGGTCCGGCCGGCGCGGTCACCTCGCGGTCGCGGCCTATCCGAGCATTTCGATCAACCTGTTGCCGCGCCTGCTGTCGCAGTTTGCCCGCAACCGGCCCGAGCTGCAGATCAAGATCATCACGCGCAATTCCGCGACCGTTCGCGAGCTGATGTCGACCCAGCAATTCGACCTCGCGGTCGCCGAGCTGCCGCTCGATTATCCGACCTCGCACATGGAGGTGTTCTCGTATGAGTGCCTGTGCATGCTGCCGCCGGCGCATCCGCTCGCGAAACTCAAGCAGATCACGCCGAAGGACCTCGATGGCGTCGCGTTTGTCACGCTGTTCCGCGGCGACCCGATCTACCAGCAGCTCGCCTCCGCCTTCTCGGAAGCCGGCGCACGCTGGAACGTGGTGGCGGAGACCGAATTCTTCTCGACCGCCTGCCAGCTGGTCGCGCAGGGCCGCGGCGTCGGCATCGTCGATCCCGTGGTGAGCAAGCCGTTCACCGAAGGCCTCACCATCCGCGCGTTCAAACCGAGGATCCAATACCAGATCGCCATCCTCTCCCCCACGCACGAAGCGCTCTCCCAGGTGGCGCAGGACTTCGCCGCCCTGCTGCGGCGCGGCTTGCGGGGGTGATCGCGTTCGGTCGTGCCTGGGGATGATGCGGCGGGTCGCTCGACGGCGCGCGATCGGCTTGTTAAGCCGCCTCTCCGCAAGCAGCGTTTGAGTCGGGGACATGACGGTCGCGATCGAGATGGGGCAGACGACGGCCGGCGCCCCAGCGGCCATCGACCTCGAGGAACTGCTCGCCACCCGCCTGCTGGTGCAGGGCAATTCAGGTTCCGGAAAATCCCATCTGCTGCGCCGCCTGCTGGAACAGAGTGCCCGCTGGGTGCAGCAGACCATCATCGATCCCGAAGGCGACTTCGTGACGCTGGCCGAGCGATTCGGCCACCTCGTGATCGATGCCGAGGACCATACCGAGCGCAGCCTGCAGGCCGCGGGCGAGCGCGTGCGCATCCATCGCGTCTCCACGGTGCTCAATCTCGAGGGGCTCGACGCCGAGAACCAGATGCGCCGCGCCGCGGCGTTCCTCGGCGGCATGTTCGAGGTCGCCCGCGACCACTGGTATCCGATGCTGGTGGTGGTGGACGAGGCGCAATTGTTCGCGCCGGCGATCGCGGGCGAAGTGTCCGACGAGGCCCGCAAGCTCTCGCTCGGCGCCATGACCAACCTGATGTGCCGCGGCCGCAAGCGCGGGCTGGCCGGGATCATCGCGACCCAGCGGCTGGCCAAACTTGCGAAAAACGTTGCGGCCGAAGCGTCCAATTTCCTGATGGGCCGCACCTTCCTCGACATCGACATGGCGCGCGCCGCCGACCTTCTCGGCATGGAGCGGCGTCAGGCGGAAGCCTTCCGCGACCTCGAGCGCGGACAATTCATGGCGCTGGGACCTGCGCTGTCGCGCCGCCCGCTGGGCTTGCGCATCGGCCCGACCGACACCCAGCCGCGCAACGCCGCGCCGCGGCTGCTGCCGCTGCCCGAGGCCGCGCTGGAGGACGCCCGCGCCATCATCCTCGCCGCCCCACCGCCCGAGACGGCCCGGCCGCAGCGCCGGCCGGCGCCGGATCTGCTCAACCAGCTGATGGCGGCCAAACAGGCGGCGCCGGAGATCGAGCCCGACGCCGCGGAGCCGCCGCTCAGCGCCGAGCAACTGGCGGAGCGGCGCGAGCGGCTGGATCGCATCCTGCGCGCCATTCTGGCGGAGCCCGACGCCGGCTTCCGCGCCATCGGCGTGCTCTACCAGGAATTCGTGGTCCGCTGCCGGATCGAGGGCTTAGGCGCCGTGGTGCCGGAGCTCGCCGATTTCCGCCGCATGCTGACGCGGGCCCGCGCCGGGCTCGGCACCGACATGGCGGAGGATGATGCGTGGCAGGACGTGCTGCTGCGGGCCGCGATCCTGCCCGATGACATGCAGGGCGTCTTCATGATGATCGCCCGCGCCGCCAAGGACGGCTGGCCCTGCCCGAGCGACGCGGCGATCGCGCGCGCCTATGGCACGCACTCGTTGCGCCGCGCGCGGCACCTTCTGACCTATATCGAGGAGCAAGGCCTGATCGTCTGCCAGCTCGACGGTGCCGGCCGGCGCATCGTGACGCTGGTCGAACTGGCCTGGGCCACCGCCGCCGCCGATCCGAATGCCGACGACTTGTCGGCGGAGACCGCCTGCAGCGGGTGAGCGGTGGAACAAGCCAATTGCAGGCGCCGGCTAAAGCGGCAGCTCGCCCTGCCCGCCGGTCCAGTCGATGATGTCGATCTGGAGCCCTCGCCTCAGCATCTCGGTCTCGAGATTGCCGGCATGCCGTTTCCACTCGGCCGTCGAGCGGACCCGGAATTTCGGCTCCTCACCATTGGCCTCGAACGCATCGTCGGCTTCGAGCGCGCCGCGAACGGCCTCGTACATCATCTTCAGGCTCGCGTCGGTGAAAGCGCCATACTCCATCGATCGTCTCCCGGAGCCGCAAACACGAAAGGCCGCCACGATGACGATCGTAGCGACCTTCGCGCGCGAACCCATCCAATCCGGTCGTGCTGAAGCGTGACCGATTCTGGTTAACGAGACCTTGCGGTGCGGCGGCCGACCATCCCTCACCGCTCGGCCGGATCGCTACTGGTACGGGTACTGCGGGCAGATCATTTGGCCGTATTGATCGTAATAGCAGCCTTGGTTTCCGGAATAGCCATAGCCGCCATAATACGCGCCGGCGGCAGCCGCGGCGCCGACGGCTGCGGCGCCGTATCCGGGGCGATAGTAGCCGCGGCCGTATCCGGGGTAGCCGGCGACCGGACGGCCGGGGCGACCTGCGACCGGCCGGCCCGGATAGCCCGGACGCCCCGCGATCGGGTGTGAAGGCCGCGGGCGGCCTGCGACCCGATACCCGCCGCCATGGTATCTTGCGCCGCCGACATGCATGCCTCCGCCACGCATCCCGCCGCCATGAAATCCACCGCCTCCGCCGCGGAAGCCGCCGCCTCCTCCACGACGGGCATAGGCGTCATCGGGAACCAGACACGCGGCGGTCAGAACCAGTATTCCCAGCGCAGCGAAGATAGGGCGAAGCATGGGAGGTCCTCCTCTACGAACGATCTCACGAGCTATCGAACTGCGGTGCAGCCGATGCAGACGATTGATCTGGCGGCCAACTCAGCACTTGGTGACGACCTGGCCGTAGGCATTGGTCACTTGCACGCAACCCGGCGAGGCCGCATAGGCGCCGGCTGCTGCGGCGCCGGCCGCGGCAGCGCCGCCGTAAACGACCGCGCGGCGCGTGGTGCGGCGTGCGACGCCGGCATAGCTCATCGGCGTCAACGGCCGCCCGACCCGGGCTTCCGAGCTGGACACCAGCCCCTGTCCGACATCGGCCTTGCCGTTCCAGAGCAATGCGCTCGCGAAGGCAAGCGTGGCGGCGAGGAGCAGAAGCAGCTTGCGAAGTGAAATGATCATTTCTTGGCTCCACTGGTCGTGCCGGCAGGCACTTCGTCGAATTCGATCATCACGTCGGAATCGAGCCCGACCTTCGTCGCGCCCTCCGGCGGCTTGAAGGCGAAGGCGTCCGCGTCGGCGATCGCCTCGGTCTTCCAGTCCTTGATCCGCAGCGTGTATTGCGGCGCGCCGGCCACGGTCTTGCTGGTGATGACATATTTGCGCGGGATCGGTTGCGCGCCGGCCTGGATCCAGATTTGCCAGTCCGTGTCCCGCCCGCGAAACGCCAGATGCTCGCACTCGACGCCGTCAACGACGCCCTGGCCGATATGGTAACCCTCGATGACGTCGGACGTCAGCACGTCGAACGAATTGGACAGCAACAGATCGATGCCCGGAAGCGCGGCGTTGGTCTTGGCCTGTATCGTATCGACCAGCTGGTCGATCGTGCCGGGCGCGTCCGCCTGCACATAGGCCTTGGCGTTGTTGCCGTAGAGCGACACGGTCTTGCCGTCATAGGCCAGATCGACATCGGCGTAGCCGCCGGTGCGCCTGATCCGCAGCTTGTCGGGTCGCGCCATTCTCAACTGACCGGAACTGGTGAACTGGATTTTTTTGCAGGTCCGGCGTGATGATTTCGACGTCGCTGTCGAACGTCGCGGTGATCGATTTCTGGGCCGCCGTATACTCGGTCATGGCCTTCAGCAGGCTTGCGGAATCGTCGGCGCGGGCGCCATAGCTGGCGGCGACCGCAAGCAAGGCGGCCGATACGGCCGTTGCCGACATGCGGATCAAGACGCGGGGTGGTGCTCTGTTCATCTCACTCCTCCATAGGCACCCGCGCACTATGAGGAATGCATCGCAATCACGGCTTGATATGGATCAAGACTCGGCCTCGGCCCATCGCCATCACCGCAATGGCGGAACCACCGGGAGGCGGACGTCGAAGCGGTGTCATCAGCGACTAGCTGACGAACACGACCCGGGTATCCAGGGAAACACGCCGATACAGGTCCTCGACATCGTCGTTGACGAGGCGGATGCATCCGGACGCGACGAGATGGCCGATCGTCTTCGGCGAATTCGTGCCATGGATCAGCAGGCCGGGCTTGTCGAGCAACATCGCGCGTGCACCCAGCAGACTGCCGGGCCGGCCGGCCGACGCGAGCAGCGCGTCGGCATCTTTGGTATTTGCGCCCGAAGGCCGCCACTCCGGCCATTCGAACTTGTTGGTGACGCGGAAGAAGCTGCCGCCCTTGAGGCATTCCTGCGCGATACCGATGCCATAGCGGCGCGCGGAATTGTTCGAATCGATCAGGTAAAGGAAGCGGCTCTCGCGGTCGATCACGATCGATCCGGGAACAACGGTGGTGCGATAGAACACCACCTGCCGCTGAAATGCGAACGGCAGGCCCTCGCCACTCGATCCGCCGTCGACGCCGGCCTTCAGGTCCGCCATGACGATGTCCTCGCTTGCGCGGGCCATCTTCGCCGCTGACGCCGTGACCTTGGGCTTGCCGGCGACGTATCCGTACAGCACGGCGGTCAGGCCGATGGCAACCAGCGCGCAGAGTCCGGCGAGCAGCGGCTTCCAGCTTCTGCCCGTCGACAGCACCTCGTCGAGTGCTGCCGCGCCCCTCGCTTCATCGACGGCGAGTTCGTCCTCGATCCGGCGGACGGCGTCATCGAGCGCGGCCACGTGAGACGAGGCGGCCTCGGGCGCGAGACGGGACCGCCTGATGATCTCGTAGGCCTCCTTGTAGATCTGATCGCGCGCGGCGACGTCCTTGCCGGCAACGGCTTTCGACAGCAGCGAATAGTAGTCCACGTCCATGGATACCCCCAAAACTACCTGATGGGAGGCGCGTACTGAATCCCGCCCTTGGTCCAGAGCGCATTCAGCCCGCGCGGAACGCTCAGCCGGGATTGCGTCCCGACATTTCTCTCGTAGATCTCTCCGTAGTTGCCGGTCGCGCGGACCGCGCGCACGGCCCAGTCGTTCGAGAGGCCGAGTTGCAGGCCGAACTCGCCTTCGGTTCCGACCAGCCGGCGGACGTTTGGATCGGAGGATTTCAACGCATCGTCGATCGTCGTGGACTTGATGCCGAGCTCTTCGGCGTTGATCAACGCGTAGAGCGTCCACTTGACGAGGTTGAACCACTGATCGTCACCCTGCCGGACCACCGGCCCGAGCGGCTCCTTCGAAATCACTTCCGGCAGGATCACATGGCTGTCGGGTGCCGCGAGCTTGAGGCGCTCGGCGTAGAGCTGCGAAACGTCGCTGGTGAGCACGTCGCATTTGCGGTCATCATAGGCCTTGCGGCTCTCTTCCACGGTGTCGAGCGCCAGCACCTTCAGCGGCATGTCGTTGACGCGGAAATAGTCCGCGACGTTGAGCTGGCTCGTCGTACCGGTCTGCGCGCAGACCGTTTTGCCGCCAAGCTGCAGCGCCGTATCAATTCCGCTGTCTCGCCGCAGCAGAAAACCCTGGCCGTCGAAATAGGCAACGCCGGCAAACATCAGGCCGAGCGAGGTCTCGCGCGACATCGTCCAGGTCGAATTGCGCGACAGCAGGTCGATCTGGCCGGATTGCAACGCGGTGAAGCGGCTTGCGGCGTCGAGCGGCGCGAACGTCACCTTGGCCGGATCGCCAAGCACCGCGGCCGCGACCGCCCGGCAAATATCCACATCGAGGCCGCGCCAGTTGCTTTGGTCATCCTGGCTCGAAAAGCCCAGCAACCCCTGCCCGACGCCACACCTGAGGATGCCGCGCTCCTTGACGGCCTTCAGGGTCTGCGCGTGCGCAGGCGGGCTCCCTGCTGCGAACACGGCGAGCAGAACTGCGGCGAAGAGGACGGCGCGCTTGATGCAATCGGGCATTCCAGTCTCGCGATCGGGGTTGAAGGCACGGCTGGGAGTAAGGCCGCTGAGAAAGAGAGACAGGCGCTCATGCTCCTGTTCCCGCAATCTTGGCTGCCCGCAAACGCAAGTTTTGATCTGAATCAACGGCGTGGCAAGGGACATGGGGCGCAGGCAACTGCGCCGCGAGGGAGTTGGGCTGTCTTGCCGGGCCGTAGCTCGCGAAGCCAGGCATTGCTCGCGGACACAGCCCGGCCTACGCCCTGCGGGCTTCGGCGCGACAGCTACACCCCGGAAAGCTCTCGGACGAGCAAATCGCTCGCCTCTAGCCAGAAACCGTCACCAGTCACATCGGTCGAACTATGGAGCATGCAGAAATACAGCTTCTACGTCCGCACCGGCGTCTCTTGAGCTAGATACCTGTTGACCAGCATCAAAGCCGGTATACCAGCCGGAAAGAGTGCGCCAGCCTACTCCAATTCCTGGCCAAGGGTCGTATACCTTGACTTCGTAGCCGCCGCGCGACGTCTTGCGAAGTCCGGCTATGACCACGATGTGCTTTTTGCCGTTTGTCCACAGAGGGCCATAGCTTCGCAACCAGCCGGCCAAGGCGTCAATAGTTGGCGACATCGGCGGCACGTGAACCAGGCCCAATCTCCTCGCCAACGGAATAATTTGAGGATTCTGGATTCCCTTGTTTGCCCTATACAGATCGATAGTTGCTCGATCGACTGCAGAACATTGATAAGCTTTGCCGGGCCGGTATTGCTCCTTCCAATTCAAGACCATCATTGCCGACGCAAACCAACACGCCATGTCCTTGTCTTGGACAAGCAACTTGATTCCGGGGACTTCATAAACGCCACTGAAATTTGTCATGTTGCACCAAAAAGGTTCGAAATAATTAGAAGTTGACCCTATCTCATTCTTCGCCCGACCGGTTGGCCAAACCCGCGCTAACATTGGCGATCAGAAGGTATTGAGCGCAGATCGTCGACACCCTCGGCCGCGCGCAATTTTCTCGACACTATGCGCGAACTGTTCACTCGGCTCTTGGAGCAGCAGATCGTTGGCGCGGACCCGACAGTAGGCATCAAGATCAGGCGCCCTAAAACAGAGGGTTTCCTTGGAATTACGAAGAGGTTCTAAGCCAGTCTTGCACGCGGACACAGCCCGCCTGCGCCCTCCGGGCTTCGGCGCGACAGCCTTAGCTCACTTCGCTGCGATTGAGTTTTGCTGGCTTGCCTAGCTGTAGCTCGCGAAGCGAGCGAAGGCTGGTGGGGGAGGCAGGACTCGAACCTGCGAAGCCATGAGGCGGCTGATTTACAGTCAGCTCCCTTTGCCACTCGGGACACTCCCCCGTCCAACAGCGCCGAACCGGCCGCGCGAGTGGCGGCGGACCGGGTCATCGAAATGACGCTGATAACCGCGAGGGCCCGGTTCGGGTGCGCGGTCGGGCGCCGTTATGGGCGATGGGGACGGTCAAAGTCAACCAAGCCGGTGGGCTATTTGCCGGTTAAATT
Organism: Bradyrhizobium sp. CCBAU 51753; assembly: GCF_015291565.1. Lineage (NCBI taxonomy): Bacteria > Pseudomonadati > Pseudomonadota > Alphaproteobacteria > Hyphomicrobiales > Nitrobacteraceae > Bradyrhizobium > Bradyrhizobium sp. CCBAU 51753. The sequence goes on from NZ_CP030037.1 coordinate 5,799,250, forward strand.
GCCAATAATCGGCAGCCGTGACACAAGCCTCACATGAGCGATCGCGAGCGCAAACCCAATTTCCGAAGCAAGGGCGGTAAACCCTTCCAAAAAGGGGCAAAATTCGCCCGCCCGGCTCCCTGGCGGGAGCGCGATTCCGGTTCCGACGGCCCGGTGATTCTGTACGGCTGGCACACCGTGTCGGCCGCGCTCGCCAACCCGGAGCGCCGGATCCGCAAGCTCTATCTGACCGAAAACGCCGCCAAGCGGCTCGCCGACGAGAATATCAAGACCCGCGTCACCCCGGAGATCGTGCGCCCCGGCGACCTCGACCGCCGGCTCACCCCCGATGCCGTGCACCAGGGTCTTTTGGCGGAAGCCGATCCCCTGCCCTCGCCCGACATCGACACGCTGGCGCTGGAGGGCATCGTGCTGGTGCTCGACCAGATCACCGACCCGCACAATGTCGGCGCCATCCTGCGCTCGGCCGCGGCGTTTGCCGTGAAGGCGATCGTCACCACCGCGCGCCACAGCCCGGAGGCGACCGGCGTGCTGGCGAAGTCCGCCTCGGGCGCGCTCGAGCTGGTGCCTGTTGTCACCGTGCAGAACCTGGCGCGCGCGCTGACCGAGCTCAACGACCGCGGGTTTCAGACCGTCGGCCTCGACAGCCAGGGCGCCGAGGATCTCGGCAAGGTCGAATTGCAGCAGCCGCTGGCGCTGGTGCTCGGCGCCGAAGGCAAGGGTCTCAGGCAATTGACCCGCGAGACCTGCCGTACCGTCGCTCGGCTCGACATGCCCGGCGAGATCAAGAGCCTCAACGTCTCCAACGCCGCCGTGCTCGCGCTCTATATCGGCGCCAGCCGGCTCGGGTTGATGGGGTAGAGCGGGATGAAGTTAGGTTGAATCGGATTGACCGCGGGTTCGCTCCACCTCTCCCCGACGGGGAGAGGTCGATTTGCGCAGCAAATCGGGTGAGGGGCCGCAGCTCTAACGAGAGGCCTCAACCCCTCACCCGGCGCTGCGCGCCGACCTCTCCCAAGGGAGAGGTGAACCTTCGCTGCCGCTCCAACCTAACCTTCTCATCATGCTCTAGACTAGTTTCTGTCGCGAAACACATTTCGCCCTTTAAAATAAGGGTTATCGCGCGATTTTCGAGTACGTTTTTTCTTGCGGCGCACATGTGCACGGTATCACATACTTGATATGAAGCATGTTGATTCGGAATCGCCTTCTGATGTCGCGCGCTGGCTGCAAAGCGAATCGGCGACTCTTTGGCCTGCGTTTTTGGGTTCGCTGAGCCTGCGCCGGAGTCGGTGCATCCGCAAGAATTGCCCAGCGTGCCAGTCTGGCGAGCAGCATCAAAGTTATGTGCTGTACGGTCGCGTAAACGGGCGTCGCGCTGCGGTCTATGTGCCGGAAGAGCTTGTGCCGGAGGTTCAGCGCAGTCTGGACAACGGACGCGCCCTGCAGGAGCTGCTGCAGCAGGCCGCGCCGCGCTACGTGAATGCCTTGAAGCGAGAACGGGCCGAAGCAACCAAAAGCAAGAAGAGCCGAGCGGTGTGAGAGCGACGTCGCGACAGATCAGCTTTGCCGATTGGGAGCTGATGCGGCAATGTGATCAGGGCATTCGCCTGGAGCCGCTGCTGGAGGCGATATCCGGCTTTCTCGACGACCAGCGGGACGTCGTCGAGCGCGTCCGGCGGGATCTGGTGCGTGGCCTGAAGCAGCCCGATAGCGGTCGTCACGGATTGACGGCGACACAGGTTCTGCGCTCGCTGGTTCTGATGCGGCTCAAGAACTGGGACTATCGCGAGTTGCGTGAACGCATCGCAGATGGATTGACGCTTCGTCAGTTCACCGACTTCTACTGCGCGCCGGTGCCGAAGCATGACGCCTTTCAGCGTGGCTTCATCCGTCTGACCCCGCAAACGCTGAGAGCGGTCAACGATTTGGTGGTTCGGGCAGCGGTCGAACTCGGATTGGAGGACGGCGCGAAGCTGCGGGTCGACACTACGGTGGTGCAGACCGACATTCATCATCCGACCGACAACACGTTGCTATGGGATGTGGTCCGCGTCGTCACACGCTTGGTCCGCCGTCTGGCCAAAGCGCTGGAATTGCGAAGAATCAAGGGCTTTTGCGACCGCACGCGCGCGGCGCGGCGCCGGATGTACGAAATCCAGCGCATGACGACGAGGCAGCGTCACGAGCAGCAGACCCGAACGTACCGGGTGCTCATCGACATCGCCGAGGAGGTCGTAGGAAACGCGCGCGCGGGGCTTGAGAGGACCCGCGCGATGCGCGGCAAGGACATGTTCGCCGACATAGCCATTGAGGAACTGGGCAGGCAGATCGAGCACTTTTGCGGGCTGGGAGATCGTGTCATCGATCAGGCACGTCGTCGTCTGCTCTTTGGTGAGCAGGTGGCTACCGACGAGAAGATTTATTCCATCTTCGAGCCCCATACCGACCTGATCAAACGCGGCAAGGTGCGCACGCCGGTCGAGTTCGGCCATAAAGTCTTCCTCGCCGAAAGCGCGGAGGGCCTGATCACGCAATACGAGGTGCTGAAAGGCAATCCGCCCGACGAGGTTCACGTGGCATCTTCCCTCCAGCGCCACAGGCAAGCCTTTGGCCGTGCCCCGCAGCTGTACGGCTCGGATCGTGGCTTCTTCAGCGAGCAGAACCTTGCCTCGTGCAAGCACGCCGGCGTCAAGGTGGTCTGCATTCCGCAGCGTGGCGGCAAGAGGACGGGACGACGTGAAGCGTACGAGAAGAGCGCGGTCTTCAAGAATGGTCAGCGCTTTCGCGCCGGCATCGAGGGACGCATCTCGGTGCTGTTCCGAGGCCGCGGCATGAAGCGCTGTCTTGCCGAAGGATGCGACCGCTTCGAATTGTGGGTCGGCGCTGCCGTGCTCGCCAACAATCTCATGAGGATTGCGGCAATGCTGGGGGCACGATTGCCGCGCAGGCAAAAAGCGGCTTGACCTTCATGGTGCCCCCTTCGCCGAAGCCGCAGGTCCACTCGCGGCTCAACGCCTCTTGATCTGAAACCCCGCTGCTCAATACCGAAACCAGGGCCCGAAAATCTCCCTTCGGAGCTTGCCGATCCCTGCAGCCACGGGCATTTTGTGCCCAATCCATCGGCATAACTTAGATTGCGCCACTCAAGCCGGGCGTTTCGCGACAGAAACTAGACTAGAGCATGATCCGGAAAAGTGTGAAGCGGTTTTCCGAAAAGATCATGCTCAAACAAAGAGCTAAAGCGCGATGATGATCCAACCTGATCTCATCGCGCTTTAAAATCCGTCGCCTTCAGCGCTGCGCGCTCGATTTGACCGGCTCGGTCAGGAAGCGCCCGGTCGATGGTTGCATCGTCGGCTCTTCCACCGCGGTGCTTGAGGCAAACTGCCTGCCTTCGACCATGGTCCGCAAGCGAGCGATCCCCGCAGTCATCCGCTCGGCGAATTTGGCCGCGGCGCCGTCGACGAAAGCCTTGTCCTTCGGCTTCGGTTTGGCGACCCGCAGCTCCAAATGCGTCGTTCCGTCCGGACCGTCCAGCAGGGCGCGGGTCATCACGATCTTCGGCGCGCCGGGAATCGGCAGCGTGATGCCGACCGTATAGTAATCGACCGGGCGCCAATCGAGCGTCTCCTCGATGTTCGTATGGTTGCCGTGCGCACAGTGATTCCTGGTGCCGACGCCGCGCCGCCCCTTGCCCGACTCCTCGGTGATGTCGTCGGCGTCCCACCATTTCCGCCATTGCCCGGGCACCGACAGATACTCCCACACCGTCTCCCGTGGCGCGGCGATATCGAACTCCAACGTGGCGTATGCGTCGCCGCGCGTCACCTCGTTGCGAACTTGCGCGTCTTCCTCGCGCCAGGCCGCGTCGAGATCGCGCGCCCACAGCGTCACGTCGCCGATGACGTCGACGGTTTCGTGATGCGCGATGAGACCTTGCGCCACCGGGTCGGCGCCCATGGCGCGCATCGCCGCGTCGCTGTACAGCACGTAGGCGCGCCCGCCGACCTTCTCGGCGACCGTGTTCTTGAGCAGCCGATGGACCAGAATGACGTCGCGCCCGGCGAGCTCTTCTCTTCCGCCCATCTTCTGCTTCACCATCTCGCCGTGATGGACCACGAATTTGAAATCGAGATCGCCCATCGCGACGCAGGCCTGGCACTCGCACGTCGAGGCCTGGCGAACGCTGCGCAGACGCCGGCGGAACTTGAAATAGGCGCCCTCGATCGCGTCCTGCAGCAGCGAGCCGTCGACGTTCCCGGCGGTGGTGTAGACGAACGCGGCATCGCCCTCGAACTTGGCAAGGCGAAACGGCGGACGCAGCCCTTTCACCACCGTGTCCATGAAATCCGCGATGATGTCCTGCGCATGGTCGAGTTCGACGGCCGCGAGGAAACTCGTGTAACCGGAGATATCGGCAATCGCGAAATACGCCGTTTCAGCCTTCGGAAGCATGGGGACCTCCATCGCAATTGGTTTGCTCAGATCGGGCGGGTGCGCAGCTTGTCACACCGCCATAGGCCCCCCAAGCCGGGCGCCATACGATCCCCGGTGCTACTCATGGTAGCGTCCCCTGACCGGGTACGGCAAGTATAGTATCGCCCAGCTTTCGGGTGAGCTGACGCCACAGACGCGCTCACCTTCCGCTTACGGCGGGAGGTCGTCACGCGCAGCTGACGCGATTTCGGAATAATGGAAGATTACCGCTGAGTTGCCCGACGTGTCAAGTGGCAATGTCGAACGCCGGCCGCCGCCGCTGGCTCCTTTACATGGGGTTGTTTTTCGACATCTTGAACACAGCAATCGCACTGGATTCGGAGCAATCGCGCCGGTCCGGTGTTCTCCGTGGGTGAACGGAGTTCCTGAATGACAAGCGCTAGAATCAGAATGCATATTCGCGGCCATGCCGCACTTGGACACTTGTCTGGGAATATTGCGCAGACTGATCGCCAAGGGTGATCCAACCCAAGTCCCGTTGGCAGAGCGCGCCATTGACGAGTATTGGGAAGCGACGTTGCCCGGGGCGCGCAAGAGCGGCTTGCGGGTCATCCAGCAGGACGTGTTTGCTCAATTGAGCGCGGTCATCGGAGACCGGCGCACCTTCGCTGAAGCGGTCAACTCCTATATCGAGAAGAAGCTCAGGGAGTAGGGACGCCGAGGGGCGCCCGCTGCGGTAGTGTCGCTTGTGGCCCTGATCGCCAGCTGGCGCGCACGCAACGGCATCAATAGAAAGGGAAACGGCCCCAGCACCCTTGGAGGTCGATGCTGAAGCCGTTCGCCACGCCGCCGAATTAGAAAGGGGCCGCGTCGCGGCAGCGGCCCCTGACCGAGGAAAATTCTCGAAAAACGTTTGCGGGATGAAATCCTAGCCCCCGGCAAGGATTTATTTACACTTTTCCACAGTATTTGAGGATTCCGTAATAGCACGGTGTTCCGCATAGCGGAACCACCGGGGGCGTCCTAATTCCCCTCTGCAAACTTCAATCGATCAGAAGAAAAGCCACTACGCCGGCAGCGATGATGATGAGCGCCAGGCCTGCAAGGACCCACTCGACGCCGTCCATGTGATCGAACTTGAACATGAGACAGGGTCTCGGTCGAAAGAACGGCCCCGGTGTTCGGGGCTAGCTGATACATCGGAGCCGTCCTCACTCGCGCTCCATGCCGAGAGCGCAATGCACGTTACTGCGAAAAAGTGGCAACTCCGATGACGATCACGGATTACCCCGCCGCAACCGCTCCGTGGTGATCCGCTTCCTAATGATCGCTAGTCGCATGCTGACCGCAGCCTCCGCGCGGCCAAGCCCCGGGACGCTCGCATATTTCGGAATAATGGAAGAGTACCGCTGAGTTGCCCGACGTGTCAGGTGGCAAATGTCGAACGCCGGGCAGCCGCCGGCTACTTTGCATGGGGTTGTTTTTCGGCATTTTGGTAGAGCGCCCCTGCTCCACAGCAAAACGCCCGTTCGCAAGCTGCGAACGGGCGCCGAGCAGTTCGACCGGTCGAGCGATCAGTAGTAGCGGCGCAGCACCGGGCCGTGGCGGTAGCCATGGCGATAGCCGTAGGCGCGGTAGCCGTAGTGCGGACGGTGGTAGGCGGGCCGATAACCGTAGTGGCGGTAGCCGTAGTGGCGGCGATAGCCGTAATACGGCCGCGCGTAGCCCTCGCGATAGTAGGGACGCGGCGCCCAGTTGCCCGGACCGGTGTAGGTCGGGCCCTGGTTGACGTAATAGTACTGCTGCGCCGGGCTGATGTAGTAGCGGTCCGGATCGGGCAGACGCTCGACGCCGGCCCAGCCGCCGCCGCACCCGCCGCAGCCACCGCCGTAGCCGTAGCCATAACCGTAGCTCGCGACCGGCGCGGAATAGACCGGCGGGGCGCAGAGATCAAAGCCACACGCCATCGCGGGCGCGCTCGCCATCGCGGCGACCGCCGCGATCAGTCCAGTCATCATTCGACGCATTACTCTCTCCTGTCGGTATTTTCTGTCGGTTTGTCGTCGCGTAGCTCGTTGACGGTTATGGCCTCCTCGGCAGCGGCCGCGGGATCGGACGCGGATACGGCCGCGGCGGGCCGTTGAACTCCGGCGCGTAGATCACCGGCGGCGGATCGACCGGCACGTTGGACTGTGCCGGCAGCGGCGCGGACTGCGCCGACCATGATTCGTGATAGCTCTCGGCCGGCTTCGGCAGGCGGCGATTGGCCGGCGGCTCGATTTCGAGGCGGCCGTAGCCCGGCATGCGGCCGAGGCTCGGATAATAGTGGCCGACATTCGGCTCGGGCGAGATCGGGCGGCCGCCATAGACGGTCGGCACCAGCGACTCGTTGCGGGCGAGCCCCATCGCACTTTCGATCACGGCATAGGAGGCGTCGACGCCGTTGATGATGATCGGCACGCCGGGACGCACCGGCACGACGATGTCGAAGCCGCCGCCGGCCGACGCCGCCGAGGTCGTCGCAGCCAAGATCGCCAGTGCAACGCCAACGCGCATGCCACCCTACATCCCGATTGTTCCGTCCCCACCCTAATCGAACGCCTCGGCGCAAGGGTTAAGGCCGCGGCGCGAACTGCCGGTAAGCCTAACGTGTAAGCATCACCATCAGGTCAATGCGTCCGAACGGGATCAGGAATCGTTAACGGCGGCCGGGGATAGCGCGGCTGCGTCAGGTGAACGCGTTCTCGACGATCGAATGGATGCCGATCGCGATGGTGACGGCGCCGACTGCGACCTGCAGGCCGCGATTGGCCCAGGTCAGCCAGCGCGCCGAGGCCGCCAGCGGCAGCGCGATCACGCTCGACAGCGCGCCCATCCCGATCATCGAGCCGATGCCGAACAGCGCGACATAGCCGAGCCCGGTCACCGGGGTCGGCGCCTGCGATACCGTCAGCACCAAGAGCGCCGCCGAGCCGGCCATGCCGTGCATCAGCCCGACCAGCAGCGTGCGCCAGCGGAAGCCGTGCGCATGGGCGTGCGGCGCGCGGGCGTGCGGCACGGTGCGCGACAAGGTCTCGCCGGCATGGCTGTGGGCATGGAAATGCGCGGTGCCGTCGCCATGCGCATGGGCGTGGAAGTGCACGCGGTCGCGCCACAGCCGCCACCACACATGCGCACCGAGGCCGACCAGCATGATGCCGACCGCGGTCTCGATCGGTTGCGCCACCGTCTCGGGGATCGCGCGGCCGAGCAGGATGGCGGCGCCGGCAAAGATGAACAGCGTCAGCGTGTGGCCAAAACCCCAGGTGAGGCCGTGCTTGACGATGTCGCTGATGCTGGTGCGGCGCGCCGCGATGCTGGAGACGGCGGCGATGTGATCGGGCTCGAGCGCATGCTGCATCCCGAGCAGAAAACCAAGACCTAGAATTCCGAACATCTCATCCCTGCGCGCGCCCCACCTGGCAGCGGATCAAACACCAGATCGCCGGCCGTGTCAGGCCGGAAGCACAATTGACGCCATCGAGCGCGATACGATCGCCTAAATCACATCAAGCCTGGGAGGCAGGGTCCTCGGCGCCGCAGGGCGCCCCTTCCAGTCCGGTGGAACGGGCGCGGCTGGTGCCGGCTGAGGGGATTGAACCCCCGACCTTCAGTTTACAAAACTGCTGCTCTACCGCTGAGCTAAGCCGGCGAATGGGAAGGATTGCGCGGGCTCGCATAGCAGACTTGGCCGGTCAGGGCCAGAACCAGAAGCGGCGGTCCTCGCGCCGCCCGCGGCGTTGGCAGGAATCGTGGGATACCCTCCGCAAGACCACGCATGATCTCGTATTGATTCTGTCATTGCGGCCCGAAATCGTGTATGCAGTAGTGGGGTGGACTCAGCCAATGACCTATTTGATCCTTGCCCGGGATGGCACCAGTCGAATCGTGCTGAAGCGCGACAGCGAGGACGCGGCCGCGAAGAAGGCGCATGAGCTGCGGGAGATGGGCTGGTTCGAAGTCGAGATCCGCGAGGATACGACGGCGTGCCCGGCTTCAGCCGCGCCAGGGGAGCGTTCACAAACGCTTCAATGAACCTTTCAAGACGCCTCCTTACCTAACGTGTGAGGAGCCGCTGCCATGTCCGACACAGCCCACTACCGTTTCCAGTCCGATCAAGCCAAACGGCTGGCCCGTCAGGTCACCGACGCCGCCGTGCGCGAAAAGCTGCTCGAAATGGCCGAGGAGTATGGCCGCTACGCCGACTTGATCGAGGCCCGCGCCGCCGAACGCGTCGTCGCTGAGGCGGCGGCCTGAGTTGATCAGCCTATACAGTGCTTTCACCCTTTCCCTTGAGGCATTGTCTTAACGCGCGCCCGCACCCGCTCGAAGACGCCTAAAGATCGCTTCGGAACCCCAAGGCCCCACACGCTGTTCTCCCTTCATGAGAGGACGCGAAGTCACCTGGAACATGCTGCTGCTCGGCGCCTTCACGCTGCTCAGCCTCGCCGGCGCCGGTCTCGTCGCGGCGCTGGATTCGGCGCCGGCACCGGCCAGTGCAGCGTCCCGGCCGGCCGCCGCTGACCTGCCGCCCGTCCGGATCGTCGGTACCCCGTTCATCCCCAACACGAATCCGCGCCGGCGCTGACGCCTTGGCGGCAGGCCGATGTCACAATTTTGTCACCGTGCCTACCAAACAGGCGTCTTCATCAACCATGATGATGATCAAAGCTTGATTCCGCAAAGTTGCTTTGCTGGAATCCGCGCGCTCAAGGTGCGCCATGAAGTGGATGCAGGAACGCGATCTGTTGATCGCGCAGACAATGGCCTTCGTACAGTCGGTGACGGGCAAGCGGCCCGACGCCGAGACGCTGATGGCTGCGCCGTCAAAGGCCAATCCGCCCGCCCCCGCGCCACAGGTTGCTGTTCCGATCGCCGCGACACCGAAAGTCGCGGCCGACCCGGAAGCCGCTACGCCGTCCGCGCTGCCGGTGCCGACCGTGATCGAGGTGCCGCCACCCGCGCTGCCTGCTGCGGTCGCTGTGACCGTCGGCGAAGCGCCGCCGGCGCCCGCGCCGCTACCGCAATTCGCAACGCTCGACATCCGCGGCGACTTCGGCTCCGAGGTGCGGGCCCGTGTCGCGAATTTCCGCGCCAATCAGCAGCGCTTCATCAGGGAGCGCGAGGAGTATTGCTCCTCCACCATGGCCAAGGTGCGCGCCGCGATCCGCGACATCAGCGAGCTGCCGCGCTCCGGCAAATAGCTTCCCTTCTAGCGCCCGCCGATCTTCTCCAGCACCGGCAACAGGTGCTTGAGAAACTCGCTCGGATTTTCGCTCATCGGGAAATGGCCAAAACCTTTCATAATGGTGGCCTCGCAGCCTGCAATGCTGTTCGCCACCGCCAGCGTCTCCTCCGGCGTGCAGGAATAGTCGTATTCGCCGGACAGCAAAAACAGCGGACACCGCCGCGTGTCGATCTCGGCGACGCGGGCGCGGATGTCGCCGTCGATCTTGTAGAAATACAGATCGCCCTTGAACACCCCGGGGCCGCCTTGCATGTAGTGCCACAGCGTCTCCCACTTTTCGCTCTCCGGCGCGTCGGGCCCGACCAGGCCGGAGACGATGGCGGCCGCAACCTCGCCGCCATGCACGTCCGGCCGGTGCAGGAAATTCAGATCGTAATAGGGATCGACATGCGCGCCGGCCTGCAGGCCGATGATGGCGCGAAAGCGCTCGGGATGCTCGAGCGCCAGATGCAGCACGATGCGGCCGCCGATCGAGCAGCCCATCACGATCGGCTTCTCCAGCTCGAACGCGTCGATCACGGCCAAAATCATCTCCGTGTATTGCCGCGAGGTGAGCTGATACTCCTCGTCATGCCAGCCTGACGGCGGCGACGACTTGCCGTGCCAGGGCATGTCGAAGGCGATGACGCGATGATTGCGGGTGATCCGCGGATCGTTCATCAGACCGCGATATTGCCGCCCGTCGGCACCCGCGGTGTGCAGGCAGACCAGCGGCGTGCCCGCGCCGGCCTCCTCGACATAGAGGCGGTGCGCCCGGCCGGACAAATCGAGATGCATGTAGCGGCCGATGATCGGTTCGAATTTCGCGCTCATGCCGCCACTCCGTCGCGGCGCAGTTTTGCCAGCGCGTCCTTGAAGTAGCGCAGGTTCGCCATGAACACCTGCAGGTCGCCTTCGGCCTTCAGCACCCGGCGCTTGATCAGCGCCATCACGTCGTTGGAGCCCGGCGGCGGCCGCTGTTCGCAGAAGCGGTCCCATTCCTCGCCTGAGGTGCGCAGCGCGAAGGTCGACGACGGCATCACGAACGGCCCCTTCGTCACCGACACGATGCGGCCCTCATGGATCGCGATCAGCCACGCCGTGCTGCCGATCTCCAGCAGGAAGGTCGTCGTCAGGTAGCGGCCGCGCCGCACCAGGGAAGCATCGCCGTTCACCCGCTCCTGCAGCGCTTCGATCATGCTCGCTCCACCCGGCTGCGGCCCGCCTAATGGCAGGCCTTGTTATGCGGACAATGATGGGAGGATTGGGCGGACCGTCAATTGCTGCCGGCGGCGCGGTGCCACGGCGTTTTCGCTAGAGCCAGGACCAGACCAGCGCGACATTCGCGGCGCAGGCCGCAAGCAGCGCAACGGCGAGCGCGAGCTGCACGCGGTCATGGGGGGTCTGAAGGATCGCTCTCATGCCGGGGAGCATCCGGCGATTCTACCCGGAGAGTCCCGGGGATTCTTTTTTGCCGGATTTACCGCTCGTTAAGGACTCAGGCGCGGCTCGCGAAAGGGCCGAAATGACTCATATTTTCAAGCGCTTGCTCACGGTTCCGTGAGCGGACCCGCGACCTGAAACCAGCAGGCGGTGCTGGCGTTGTCGATGAATTGTCAGATTGGGGGAAGATGACCAATGCCCTACGCGCTGTTCTACCAGGATGCCAAACTGAGCAAGGCCTATCCGACCGAGGCCGACGTCTGGAAGCTCGCGCAGAAGTCCGGCCTGGTGGTCGACGCCATCTCCGAGGAGGAGACATCGGTGCCCCGCCCGGTGCTCGACAATGATTACGAAATCCGCCCCTGCCAGCTCGACCCGAACGAGGATCCGGACAAGAACAAGGCCGACGCCGATCGCGAAGCTCGTCTGGAGCCGCGGCTGAATTCGTGAGGTCGAGCAATGCCCTCGCGCAAGCGCGGGCTCTGACCGTCGGCGCTGAGAAGGGTTACGGCGTCGCCGTCGCCAGCGAGGCCTGCTCCGCGGCGAGCGAGACGCAGACCTTGCGCCGATGCAGGCCGCGGATCGCGCCGGTCACCTTGAGCACCTTGCCGGACGGGCACGACGCATCCTGCACAAACACGACCTCATAGGGCGCAAGCGCCAGCGGTTCGGATTTCAGGATGGTCTGGGCAAGGCACGGCACGCAGACCGCAGAGAGGATCAGCCCTAACGCAAAGCTACGCATGTTTGTTTGTCCACCAGCCCCGGCAAATCCCATAATAGCGCATCACGATGAAGGTTCCGTGCAATGCAGGGATTATTTTCTGCATTGCACGATCAGGCGTGAACGCCGGCTGAATGGCCGCCGTCGCGCCAATAAAAAGGCCGACCCGAAGGTCGGCCTTTAGACTAGTCTTAGAGAGCGAACCTCTCGATCAGTAGCGGGAGCCGGTCGGCCCGCCCCAACCGAAGCGGTAGTTGATGCCGACCTTGACGGTGTGCTCGTCGTTCCGGAAGCTCGTGCCGACGATGTCGGGCGGCCCCGCGGTGAAAGTGGTCTTGCCGAAATTGTAATACTGGTACTCGGCCTTGGCCGACCAGTTCGGGGCGAACATGTATTCGAGGCCGGCGCCGACCGTGTAGCCGTCCTTGTGGTTGCCGTCGGTGGTGAAGGCCGTCGGCACACCGCCGACCGTGGCGTTGATGTTGGTGGCGTCGCGCCAGGCGTAACCGCCCTTGGCGTAGAGCAGCGCCGGACCCCAGGTGTAGCCGAACCGGCCGGTGACCGAGCCGAGCTGGTCGGTGTTGCCGGTCACCAGCGTGCCGCCCGGGAATAGCGTGCCGTTGTTCGAGCCGCCGGTCAGCCAGGAATACTGCGCCTCGGCGCCCACCACCCAGTTTGGCGCGAACTGATAGTCGAAACCGCCCTGCACACCACCCAGAAAGCGCGCGTCGCTGCCCATCAGGTTGGTGCCGTCGGTGAAGCCGCCACCGACATGGCCGCCGATATAGAAGCCGGTCCAGTTGTAGACCAGTGCCGGCGCGGTCACCGGCGGCGGTGCCTTGGTATAGGTGCGGGCCGGGATGTCAGCCGCGAACGCAGGGCTCGCAAGAGCGGCCAGCGCGACCGTGCCGAGCAATAACTTTTTCATCTCTGATCCCCGTTACGAACGTTGCGCTATCAAGACAAACAACGTGACCCCAATTGGGTTGCTTTGGGGCAATGCCGCAGCTGTGAAGTTCACGAACTGTGACGACGCCGCAACAAGGCCCGTTTGTTCCTTGTCACCGAAGGTTTTTCCAACGGTTAAGCAGCCGCATTTCGGCTGCATGGATGTCGCAAATGCCTAAGGGCAGGTTCAGGGCTCGCTGAAAAGTGATCGGACATCACTAACGGGCCGGTGACGCCTCCCGGGTGCCCGACGCAATCAATCGCTGGAACAGATTGGGGCCGCTCGCGACTGGGTAGTTCGAACGACCCCAGCCAGCTCGTAGTCGTCTGGAAGAAGTGAGCCGACGCTCCAGCTACGAGGGACCCCCGTCATCGGTTTCGCGCGCAATGGCGGGACTGGCTTAAAATTGCGCCGGCAGCGTCAGCGCGTCATTTTCTCCAGCTCGGCGAACGGCCCGTAGGACGCCCCGCCGCAGGGCTCGGTGGCGTTCTCGAGGATGCGGTCGAGCCGGCCATCGACGAAGACGATGCCGCGCTCGCGCGAGGGGCGGTAATTGCCGTCGGTATCCCTGGCGCTGTAGCGCAGGCAGACAACGTAGCGCAGCCGGCCGCCGACCGTGCGCTGCACCGGCTCGGCGATCGCAGCCTCCCGCACGCCGACCGGATCGTTCAGATAGGTCCGCATGAACGCCAGGATCTGGGCGCGGGAGTTGGTCGGGACCGGCTGGTTGTCCACGCCGCGGTCGCCGGTAAAGGTAGTCGGCCCGCTGCTGTCGTCGCTGGTGAGGCAGCCGGCCAACGGAAGCGACAGCAGCATCGCCGCAAGTTTGGTTGCAATCCCCAGCTGAAATCTCAAGCGTCGCAAGTCCCTGATCCCCGGTGCGGGTCTCTTAAACCGCCGCGCCGTCGAAGGGAATTCGCAACTCGGTTATCCCCGCGGCGTCAGGACCGGCCGGTCCGACCCGCGACCGCCTCGCCGCCGATGCGTCTTCACAGCGCCATTGACGCCCTTAAGACGATCGGTCATATTGAACGCCATGGCGAGACCGAGCGTGAAAGAGAATATCGTCGCGGCGGCACTTGAGACCCTGCACCGGCAGGGTTTCAACGCCACCGGCGTGCAGGACATCACCGATGCGGCAGGCGTGCCGAAGGGCTCGTTCTACAATCATTTCGAGAGCAAGGAAGAACTCGGCATCGAGGTGATCGAGCGCTATTGGCAGCGCGCGCTGGCCGGCCTGGGCATGCTGAACGACGCGAACGTCCCACCCATTGTCCGGCTCAAATCATATTTCCGCGCCCTCGACGAGATCTCCCGCAAGAAGAAGTATGAGAATGGCTGCCTGATCGGCAACATGGCGACCGAGATGTCGGACCAGAGCCGCCCGATCCGCGAACGACTGGCCATCGTGATGGCCGCATGGACCCGCGGCATCGAATCCTGCGTCCGCGAAGCCCAGGCCGACGGCTCGATGCGGCGCGACATCGACGCCAGAATGATCGCCGCATTCCTGCTCAACGCCTGGGAAGGCACCGTCATGCGCAGCAAGGTCGACAAGGACCGCGCCGCACTGGAGGCGTTCGAGACGGTGGTGTTCACCAGCCTCACACGTTGACAACCCAAACCCGCAACACCTTGCTTTGACTGACTTCAATATGACTGGTCATCTTAGGAGCATCCGATGAGCCCTACACTGCACTCTCCCCTCAAGATCGGTCGCCATCAGCTCGCCCACCGGGTAGTGATGGCGCCGCTGACGCGGATGCGCGCCTCCGAGCCCGGTGCGGCGCCGGCCGCGCTGAACGCCGAATATTACGGACAGCGCGCCAGCCAATCCGGCCTCATCATTTCGGAGGCCTCGCAGATCTCCTGGCAGGGCAAGGGCTATCCGCGCACGCCGGGCATCCACTCCGACGAGCAGATCGCCGGCTGGAAGGCCGTCGTCGACGCGGTCCACGCCAAGGGCGGCGTGATCTTCATGCAACTCTGGCACACCGGCCGCATCTCGCATTCGAGCCATCGCAGCGATCGCTCCCTCCCCGTCTCCGCCTCCGCCGTCGCGCCGGCCGGACAGGCGTTCGGGGCCGCGTTCGAGCGCCTGCCCTACGAGCAGCCGCGCGCGCTGGAGACCGACGAGATCCCGGGTATCGTCGCGGACTACCAGCGCGCGGCGCGCAACGCGCTGGCGGCCGGGTTCGACGGCGTCGAGCTGCACGGCGCCAATGGCTACCTGATCGACCAGTTCCTGCACGACCGCACCAACCGGCGCACTGATCGTTACGGCGGCTCGATCGAAAATCGCGCGCGCCTGCTGCTGGAGGCGACCGAGGGCCTGATCGAGGTCTGCGGTGCCGACCGCGTCGGCGTCCGGCTGTCGCCGTTCGGCGCGGTCGGCGACATCGCCGATTCCGATCCGGCCGCGCTGTTCGGCCATGCGATCGAGGCGCTGTCGGCGCGGCGGATCGCCTATCTGCATCTGATCGAACCGCGGGCGAACGCCGGCATCCGCGACGGGCTCAACCTCGCGGCGCCCGCCTCCGTCACCGCGCTGTTCCGCAAGTTGTTCGACGGCCCCTTGATCGCCTCGGGCGGCTTCACAAAGCAGTCCGCGGAAGCCGAACTGATAACCGGCAATGCGGATGCGATCGCGTTCGGCCGCGCCTTCATCGCCAATCCGGACCTGCCGCATCGCTTCGCGATCGGCGCGCCGCTCAATACCCCCGACGCCGGTACCTTCTATGGCGGCGGCGAGCGCGGCTACACCGACTATCCCGCCCTTGTCGCGGAAGGCGTCGCCTGAGGGATGTGAGCTTTGTCGTCATCTACCGCTGTCATCGCCCGGCCTGTGCGCAATCGCGCACATGGACCGGGCGATCCAGTACGCCGCGGCCCCTCGCTTCTATCACTGGCGTCTCTGGAATACTGGATCACCCGCCTGCGCGGGTGATGACATCGAGCAAATTGAGCAAACCAACCCATCATCCTGACTTCGAACAAAAACAATCTGGAGGAAACGCATGCTTGCGGTGCAGGTCGTCGATTACGGAAAACCGTGGGAAGTCGTCAGAACGATGGAGGCCACCGAGCCGCCGTCGCCTCCCGCAGGACAGCTCAAGGTCAAGCTGCTGGCAGCGCCGATCCATCCGGCGGATCTGCTGTTGATGCGCGGGCTCTACGGCAAGCGCCCGTCGCTGCCCGTGGGCATGGGTGGCGAAGGTGTCGCCTCCGTCGTCGATGTCGGCGAGGGCACCGACTTCAAGCGCGGCGACCGCGTCATCATTCCCTACGGACATGATACCTGGGCCGATCATCTGACGATCTCCGCAAAACGCGCGGTCAAGGTGCCCGCCGGCATCGACGACGCGCAGGCGTCGATGGCGATGATCAATCCGTTCACCGCACGCCTGATGCTGACCGACTTCGTCGAGCTCGCACCCGGCGAATTCGTGATCCAGAACGCCGCCAATTCCGGCGTCGGTCGCGCGGTGATCGCGATCGCCAAAGCGCGCGGATTGCGGACGGTCAACGTGGTGCGCCGCCCGGAGCTGATCGATGAGCTGAAGGCTGCCGGCGGCGATGTGGTGCTGGTGGATGGCCAAGACCTGCCGAAGCGCGTGGCCGAGGCAACCGGCAATGCGCCGATCCGGCTCGGCTTCGAAGGCGTCGCCGGCGAGGCGATGCGCTCCCTCACCGGTACGGTCGCAGAAGGCGGCACGCTGGTGGTCTATGCCGGCATGAGCGCGCAGCCGGCGGTGGCGTTTCCGCCGCATCTGATCTTCCGCGACCTCACCATCCGCGGTTTCTGGCTGATCAAGTGGTTCAGATCGGCGGATCCCAGATTGGTCGCCGAAATCCAGCACGAGATGCTGCCGCTGATCGCCGACGGTTCGATCAAGGTGCCCGTCGAGCACATCTACCCGCTGTCGTCGGCCCGCGAGGCGATCAGCCACGCGGCGCGCGCCAAGGGCAAGATCCTCTTTACCGCGTCCTGACCTCTGGAGTTCACGATGCCAGCAAATCAAATGATCCTGCTCAAGCGCCGCCCGGTGGGCATGCCGACCGAGGCCGATTTCGAATTGTCCGAGCGCGGGACGGCCGAGCTTGCCGACGGGGAGGCGCTGGTGAAGACGCTCTATCTCTCGCTCGATCCCTACATGCGCGGGATCATGGACGAGAAGGATTCCTATCTCCCGCCGGTCAAGCTCGGCGAGGCCATGCGTGGCCACGTCGTCGGAATCGTGGTCGAGTCGCGGTCGGCGACGCTCGTGCCCGGCGACCACGTTCACGGCATGGGCGGCTGGCAGCACTACAACATCGCCACCGCAGCGGGCACCTGGCGCAAGATCGATCCGGCGCTGGCGCCGTTGCCGGCCTGGCTCGGGCCGCTCGGCCTGCCCGGCTGGACCGCCTATATCGGCCTGATGGACCTCGCCTCACCGAAGCCGGGCGAGACGGTGCTGGTGTCTTCGGCGGCAGGTGCCGTCGGCACGGTGGCGGGCCAGTTGGCCAAAATCGCGGGCTGCCGCGTCGTCGGCATCGCCGGCGGCCCCGACAAATGCCGCTATGTCGTCGACGAGGTCGGATTCGACGCCTGCGTCGACTACAAGGCCGGCAATCTCATCGGCGACCTCGCCAAGGCCACGCCCGACGGCATCGACATCAATTTCGAGAATGTCGGCGGCGCGGTGCTCGATGCGGTGTGGCCGCGGATGAACCGGCATTCCCGCGCCGTGGTGTCGGGCCTGATCGCACAATACAACCAGACTGCCCCCTCGCCCGGACCGGACTGGAGCACGCTCCTGCGCAATCGCATCAATGTGCGCGGCTTCATCATCTCCGACCACGTCGCGGAGATCCCGAACGCGGTCCAGCAGGTCGCCACGCTGTTGCGTGAGGGCAAGATCAGGACGCGCGACGACATCGTCGATGGCCTCGACAAGGCGCCCTCAGCCTTCATCGGCATGCTGAACGGCAAGAATTTCGGCAAGCTGATGGTGCGCCTGGCCGGTGCGGAGTAACGGCAATGACTTTCGCTGACAGCCTGCCGCCGCCGACACTGACACCGATCTGCGAGGTTCTTGCCGGGATGGGTGAGCGCTTCGCGTTATCAGGCACGCCGCTCGGCGAGCGCGCGGTGTCGGAGGTCAACACGCTCAGGATCAGCGGCCGCCGCCTGAACGCCTCGCTGGCGGGCAAGGCCGCCGCCGACTGGCTGATCGTGGCGCCCGACCGTTCCTTTGCCATGCTCGACGTGCGCTTCACCGTGCGGACCGACGACGATGCGCTGATCTTCGTCCAGTACAACGGCCGCCTGCGCTTCTCGGCGACGGGACCGCACAGGGCCGTCGTCGCGCCGCGCTTCGAGACCGGCGATCCCCGCTATGGCTGGCTCAACAGCCTCCAGGCGATCGGCACCGGCGTGTTCGATCCAGCGGCGCGCCAACTCCGCTACGCCTTCTACGAGGTCGCCTGACCTCGTTCCGTGGCAAAAGCGCAACCGGCCCGCCGCCATTGGGGAAGCAATGGACGGGCGGGCCGGGTCTGACATCCGAAGGACGCGGCGGGGCAATGTGGATCGAACCCGCGCCCTGCGGATCAGATTCAGCCGCGCTTGGCCGGCGCGACGTGCTTGATCGCGACCTTGCCGTGGACGTGGTTGGTCGCGTGCTTCGGCGCCTTCACCTTCAGCATACCCATGTGCTTGTGGTGGCGGTGATGGCGATAGTGCTTGCTGTGATGACCGCCCATCTTGGCGTTGGCGTTCTGCACCTTCGACGGCAGCTGCTCGCTCTTGATCACGGGAGCGGGCTTGGTCGCGGGAGCGGTCTTGGTCGCCGGCGCGGGCGTTGCGGCCTTGCCGGTCTCGGCGGCGAGCGCGGGCGCTGCGATCACGGACATGGCAAGCAGCGCGGCGGAAATCGTCTTGAGCATGGTGGTCCTCCTCTTCGGGATCGAGAGGTGTCCGGCCGGATGGTCGGCCTCGCCGATCAGTGCATGCGACCGTAGCGGCCGCGCACTGAACCCGTTCTGAAGGGCGCAGACGGACTTCATTCATCTGCATGACATCCATGTCATGTTCCGCGGGTGCGACAAGATCGTCAGTGTGACCGGGGTCGCACCAGTGCGACCGGGCTTACCGATCACGGGGAATCGTCGGGGCGGCGGGAATGTTCCGAGACCATGGGTGTTCAAGTCAGCGGGCTTCGGTGTACGATTACCGAGCACGATCAGAAACGATCAGGAGCGACAGAGAATGAGAAAGACACGGTTTTTGACCCTCGCGGTGCTCTCGGCGGCCCTGGTGGCCAGTCCCGTCATCTCGGCCTATGCCGCGGGCGGCGACAATCCGTCACCGCCGGCGTCCGACAGCAACACCAAGGGCAAGAAGTCGAAGAAGGACAGGAGCTCGGCGATCGACGATCAGAAGTTCCTGGCCGGCTATCGCGCCGCCTACGCCACGATCTACGATCGTCACGACTACACGGCCGCGATCGATCAGCTGAAGGCGCTGGGCCAGGACGACCGCGCCGACGTCGCCAATCTGATCGGCTACTCCTATCGCAAGCTCGGCGACTACAAGGTGTCGCAGGTCTGGTACGAGCGCGCGTTGAAGGCCGATCCCGCGCATGTGCGCACCTGGCAGTATTACGGCCTTTGGCAGGTCGAACAAGGCAACCGCGATCAGGCGCAGTATCACCTGAACAAGATCGCCCAGCTCGCCGGCACCAACAGCGATGAATATCGCTCACTCGCCGCGGCGATGGAAAAGCCCCCGGGCACCGGCCTCGTCTACTGAACGATGCGTGAGGTAGGCAAAGGCGCGTAGCGCCGTGCCCACCGTGCTCGCTCCACCAAGCCGGCCAGTCGCCATGACTGCGCCGGCTTTTTGCTACCCATCCTACAGCCTACAGCCTGCGATCGGCCAACGCCGACAGCTTCGCGGCATATGCATCGAGCACGTCGTCCGCGCTATACGCCGGCCGCGCCGCAAAATCGTCGCGCAGGCCGAGCCCTGCCGATGTCCTGAGCCGCGCAGCGGTGGCCTCCGTCATGATCGGCTGCAATCCGATCTCGCGCAGCCCCTCGACAACACCATCCATTTCCACCGCGCGGCGCTCGGCGTGCAGCACATCGGTACGCACGCACATGTCGACGAACTTGCTGTAGCGTGTCGCGTCCATCGGCTCGCAGATGCCGCGCAGCGCCTCGTTGCGCACGCCGGCGAGCGATGCGGCAGTCAGCGCTTCCACGATCAGCGCCTCCATGCCTTTTGTCACCACGCTGCGCAGCATCTTCACCGCCGCCGCCGTGCCGGCCTGCGGACCGGCGAGTTCGATGGTGAAGCCGAGCGGCGCAAATGTCTCGGCGAAGCGCACCGCGCCCTCGCCGGAACAGTATAGCGGCACCGCTGCGCCGTAGATGCTGACCGCGCCCATCAGATTGGCATCGACGAAGCTGCCGCCACGCGCCGCCACCGCGTCGCCGACCAGGCGCTTGGCCCTCGGCGTCGAGGCGTTGATGTCGATCACCAGCATACCCGGACGGACCAGCGCGGCGATCGCCTGGCCGACCGGCACCGCTGTCGCGACCACCACCGCCGAAAACACGACATCGGCACGCGCCATTAGTTCGTGCAGGCTGTCGAGCAGCTCAACGCCGTGCGCCGCGGCCATGCTGCGGAACGCCTCGGGGTATGGCGGATGGTTGGTCTTTCCCTCGCAAAACACCAGCGGCGCGGCTGCGCCTTTGCTGACGAGATGGGCCGCGAAGCACTGCGCTGCCTCGCCGAAACCGACAAAGCCGATCCTCTGTTGGGTCATCGCAACCCTCCGCATCATGCTGAGCGCGCCGATCGCTCGTGCGCGATCGGACAGCCGATACGAGGCAAGAAATGTGCCGGGGGATCGCGCTGCGTAGAATGGGTAGTACGAAGCTGCGAACCGTCAGGCCGCAATCGACGGTTCGGGCGCGCCGCGGCAGGTCTGCGGGTCTATGGATAGTGCTCGTTGCGCCGGTCGGGTTTCGGCCGGTTTGCACCGACGGTGCTGCCGCCGGCATCCGGCTTGGCCGGACGCGCCGCCTGCTCGATCGGCGGGCCGCTGTCGCCGGTCTTCTTGTTGCTGTTCTGGGCTTGGCCCGTCGTCGTCACGTTCGCGCCCTGGTTCGCCCCTTGCCCGGCCAGGACAGGACCCGCCGAGGGACCCGAACTCTGCGCCAACACGGTTCCCGATACCACCAGTGCCGCCATCAGGATTGCCGCGTTGAGTCTCATGGAAGGGGTCCTTCTGCGCAAGATGCACAGCAACGCGCCAGCGCCGATCGCGTTCCCAGACGCGGCGCCGGCGCGGCAGAGTTAATGCTGCCCTAACGGCGGCCGCAGCCCGGAGGACCGGCGGCCGCCGCCGGCCTCACCTCGCCTTCTGGATTTTGGTGACGGTGTAGCCGGCATCGCCTCCTTCGGCCTCGAACTGGACCTTGTCGCCGACCTTGACCTGCTTGAGCAGGCCCGGGTCCTTGACGCGGTAGACCATGGTCATGGGCTCATCCATGCCGAGGCTCTTGGCCGGGCCGTGCTTCAGGGTGATCTTGCCGGCGCTCTCGTCGATCTTCTTGACCTCGCCGCTGATCGGCGCGGCCTGCGCGAAGGCCGAGCCCAATGCGAGGGCGAGCATGGTGGCGGCAATCCGGATCGTCTTGTTCATCATGGCTGGTCTTTCTGTTCGCTGGTTGTCATTTCACGACGACGCGGCCGGTCATGCCGTAGTCGCGATGGTCGGGGATCAGGCAGGAATATTCGAACGTTCCGGCCTTGGTGAATTTCCAGACGATCTCCGCGGTCTTCTTCGGCGCCAGCCGCACGCCATTCGGATCGTCATGCTCCATGTGCGGATGCTTCTTCATCACTTCGGCATGCTTCAAATTCTCCTCGGTGGTGGCGAGCAGGAATTCATGATCCTCGGTGCCGGCGTTGCGGATCACGAAGCGGATCTGCTCGCCGCGCCTGACCTCGACGCGGAACGGCGTGAACTCCATCTCCTTCATCTCGATCTCGACCGTGCGCGACGGCTTGCTCGGATCGCCGGGCTCGCCGGCCGAATAGGTTTCGTGACCGTGTTTTTCATGACCGCGCGAGGCCGCCGCGGTGACCGACAGCGCAAGGAGCGCGATGCCGATCCTGGTGAAGTGATTCATGGTTTCTCCATTTGGGTTTGATGTTTGCTGTTCGTGAGACGACGGTTTCGATGCACTACATCTTCATTCCCTTCATCGATGGCTTGGCCTTTCGCTCGGGCGCAGGCGGCGGCTGCCGCGCGGGCTCGGCCGGCGCCTCGACCTCATAGGCGACGGTGCCGGGCGGGTGCTGGTACGGACCGGGGTCGGCGTAATCGTCGCGCGCGAGCCCGTCGCGGATCTTCATCACCGTGAACATGCCGCCCATCTCGATCGGCCCGAATGGTCCGGTGCCGGTCATCATCGGCAGCGTGTTGTCGGGCGCCGGCATCTCCATGTTGCCCATCGCCATGCCGGTCGATCCCATCACCATCGCATCGGGCGCGAGCTTGCCGACCGCCTTCGCCAGATCCTGGCGCGACACGCCGATGAGATTTCTGACGTCATGACCCATCGCGTTCATGGTGTGGTGCGACTTGTGGCAGTGGAACGCCCAGTCGCCCGGGTTGTCGGCGAGCATGTCGAACGCACGCACCGCGCCGACCGGCACGTCGGTCGTGGTCTCCGGATATTGCGCACTCTCCGGCACCCAGCCGCCGTCGGTACAGGTCACCGCGAAATTGTGCCCGTGCACATGGATCGGATGGTTGGTCATGGTCAGGTTGCCGATCCGCACCCGTACTCTGTCGCCGAGCCGGATCGGCATCGGATCGATGCCGGGATAGACCCGGCTGTTCCACGCCCACATGTTGAAGTCGGTCATCTCGTTGACCTTCGGCAAATAGGTGCCGGGATCGATGAGGTAGCTGCTCATGATGAAGACGAAGTCGCGGTCGACCGGGCGGAACGCCGGATCGCGCGGGTGCACGATGAACATGCCCATCATGCCCATCGCCATCTGCACCATCTCGTCGGAATGCGGGTGGTACATGAAGGTGCCGCTGTGCTTCATCTCGAACTCGTAGACGAAGGTCTTGCCGGGCTTGATGTGCGGCTGGCTGAGGCCGCCGACACCGTCCATGCCGCTCGGCACGATCATGCCGTGCCAATGCACCGTGGTGTGCTCCGGCAATTTGTTGGTGACGAAGATGCGGACCTTGTCGCCCTCGACCGCCTCGATGGTCGGGCCCGGCGCCTGGCCGTTGTAGCCCCAGAGATTGGCCTTCATGCCCGGCGCGAACTCGCGCACCACCGGCTCGGCGACGAGATGGAATTCCTTCCAGTCGCCGTTCATCCGCCACGGCAGCGACCAGCCGTTGAGCGTCACCACCGGCCGGTAGTCCGGGCCGCTGGTCGGATGCAGCGGCGGCTGCATCACCGTCTTGTCCATGGTCGGCGCCTCCGGAATCGCGGCGGCCTGCACGCGCCCGCTGACTGCGCTTGCGGTGACCAGCGCGGCGGTCCCCAAAAATCCACGTCGTGAATACATCGGCTGTCTCCGTTCAGTGATCGCCGCCGGCCGCCGACTGTGCGGACGAGGCGATGGCAGATGGTGTCGAGGGCGCGGTGGCCGCGGCGCCGCCGTTGATCGCGGTCTGCAGGTCGGATTGCGCGAGCCAGAAATCGCGCTTGGCGTCGATCGCCGCGCGCAGCGAGGCAAGGCGCTGCCGCGCCTCGGTCAGCAGCGCGAACACGTCGACCTGCATGCTCGAGAAGCGCAGCTGCATCTCCTCGGTGACGATCTGGCGCAGCGGCAGCACCTCGCGCTGGTAGTGGCTGGCGATGTCGTAAGCCGAGCGGTAGACGCGGTAGGCGTCGCGCGCCTCGGAGCGGACGTTGACCGCCTTCTCGGTCAGGCGATTCATCGCCTGCCGGTAGGTCTCCGCCGCCTGGCGCACCCGCACCTCGCCGCCGTCGAAGATCGGGATCTGGAACTGGACGTCGAAGCCGCGCTCGCGAAACGGCGGGCTTTCCGGATCGTGCGTGCGCTTGTCGATCCCGGCGACGTCGAGCAGCGTGACGAAGCGCGTCGCCTCGGTGAGGTCGAGTGTCTTGGCGAGCGCGACGAGGTCCATCCGCGCAATCTGCAGGTCGACGCGATGGCTGACGGCATCGACTTCGATCGACGGCTGCTGCCGCGGCCGCCGCGGCAGCGCCGGCAGTGTGTTCGGGATCCGGAAGCCGAGGTCGCCGTCCCACAGCCCCATCAGCCGCGCCAGCCGCTCGCGCGCGCTCGCGGCATTCTGCCGCGCGCTGGCGAGGTCGGCGGTGATCTCGGCGTAGAACACCTGCTCGCGGGCCTGGTCGAGCTTGTTCATCGCGCCGGTCTCGCCGAGCTTCTTCGCAAGCTGCGCGGTCGATTCGGCGGTCGCCTTGGCGTCGGTGAGCAGCACGACCATCTCGCCAGCGGCAACGGCTGCGACATGCGCGCGCCGCACCTCGGCAGCGAGCCGCAGGGTGGCGAGCGCGGCGCGCAGCTGCGCCTGGCGGAACCGCTCGCGCGCGATCTCGGAACGCGCCGGCAGCGTCGCCAGCGCGAGGATGTCGCCGACCACCTGGCGCTCGACCTCGCTGGCGCCGTTGCCGGTGATGCGCGAGATCGAGAACACCGGGTTCGGCGGCAGGCTTTCCGCGACGAGGTCGGTCTCCGCCAGTGCCAGCTCGCCATAGGCGGCCTGCAGGCCCTTGTTGTTGAGCAGCGCGACCTGGACCGCGGCATCCGCCGTCAGGTTGCGCGCGAGCAGCCGTTTCACTGCAGCGTCAACGGTTGCGGCCTCGTCGGCGGAACGCACGAAGGCGACGTCCTTGCCGATGGCCCGCTCGGTCACGTCGGAGACGACGCCCATGCCGCGGTCCGCCGAGAACGAGGCGCAGCCGCCAAGCGCGGATGACGCCAGCAGCAGCAGCGGCGCGATGGTGCGATGTCGCATGGCGCCCTCCTACTGATTCGGTTTGGCCGGCGGCGTCACGCCGTCATTGCGCTCGCGCCACGGCAGCGGCGTCGCAGGACGCAGGCTGTCGTAGGGCGCGATGGTCGAGCGGTAGCCGACCCCGGCGGTGCGCGCCGACGGCTCCGCCGGGTGGCCGGCCGCGACGGTTTGCCTGCCATCGGACATGCAGCCGGCGAGCGCCGCCGCCGCCATCACGGCGGCCGTCCGCGTCAGGAAATAGAGTTGG
The DNA here is from genome assembly GCF_015291565.1 of Bradyrhizobium sp. CCBAU 51753. Classification (NCBI taxonomy): domain Bacteria; kingdom Pseudomonadati; phylum Pseudomonadota; class Alphaproteobacteria; order Hyphomicrobiales; family Nitrobacteraceae; genus Bradyrhizobium; species Bradyrhizobium sp. CCBAU 51753. Next base: position 5,824,360 of record NZ_CP030037.1, read on the forward strand.
GTTCGCCGGCCACGCCTTGTGGCCACGGCGGCGAGCTTCGCCCCGAGATGCGACAACATGGATCTGTCCCGATCATCAATGAATCACAGGCCGCGCGCGATGCGCGCTCGCGGCCACGACTTCAGCGATGATCAGGCGATGGGGGGACGATAGAGCCGCGCCGGCGCCTCGCTGCGCAGGCCCTGAGAGGCCTCGGCGATGCGCGTCGCGATCGGATGCAGCGGCGCGGCAACCGACGGAAGATCGGCCGGCAGCGCCGACACGCACATCATCGCGCAGCACGGCCCGGGCGAACTCTTGCCGTCGTGGTCGTGCTTGGCGGGGATATTGGCATGGCTATCGGCGGCATCGGCCAAGTGATGCTGAGGCTGAGGCTCATGCTGATGCATGGCGGCGTGATCATGCGCGGCGCCGCCGTCGTGGACCATCGCCACCGGCATCTCATGCGCATGCACCATGGCGACCGGCTGGACCTCGTCGGTCACGCACGGAAACGGCGCGCCGAAGGCCAGCGCGAAGGACGGCGCGAGGACGCAAAACAGATAGGCCAGGATGATGGAACATCCCGCCCGCATCCGTCCCGACCTGTTCATTCGCACCAACACGCGCCCTGCGCCTCCGATCGTCCGCAACCTAGCTGCAAATCGGCCCGCTGCAAACCGCCGTGAGCTATATACCCCCACAGGGTATTGTTCAATCCCGCGAATTCGCGTCGATACAAGGGAACTGCATCAAGGGAACTGCATCAAGCGAACGGCACCACGATCGCGCCACACCACTTCCACGGCACGCGCGATCCTGCAAGGATGGTGACGTCACGGCTCCCGGCCGGCGCGCCGGCAACATCATCCGGCGTCGCATGCAGTTCGTCTCGACCCTCATTTGGCCGGCTTGCGGATTTGCCGCCGCCGAGACCATGCCGACCGATGCCTGCCAGTTCTTCTACGATTGCAAGGGCTGCGGCAGCCGTCTCAAGCCGAAGGCCGGCGATTGCTGCGTGTTCTGCTCCTACGGATCGGTGCCCTGCCCGCCGGTCCAGACCGCAGGACGCTGCTGCGATCAGGCGCGACCGGCCTGAACGCAGCAGCTTTGGCGCGGTTCGCCTTACGCCTGCTTCAGCAGCGCCGGATCGATCGGCATCTTGCGCAGCCGCTTGCCAGTCGCCGCGAAGATCGCGTTGCTGATCGCCGGCACGATGCCCGACGTGCCGGTCTCGCCCATGCCGCCCGGCGGCTCCGTGCTCGGCACGATATGCACCTCGATCGCCGGCGCGGCGTCGATCCGCAGCATCTGGTAGCTGTCGAAATTGCCCTGCTCGACCCGACCGTCCTTCAGCGTGATCTCGCCATAGAGCGCGGCGGTGACGCCGAAATTGATGCCGCTCTGCAGCTGCGCCTGCACCGTGTTCGGATTGACCACGGTGCCGCAATCCATCGCGCAGACCACGCGGTGCACGCGCACCGAGCCGTCCTTGGCGACTTCGACTTCGGCAACCTGCGCGAGATAGCTGCCGAACACGAATTGCAGCGACACGCCGCGGCCGCGTCCGGCCGGCAGCTTCTCGCCCCAGCCGGCCTTGGCCGCCGCCAGCTCCAGCGCCGCCTTGGCGCGCGGCGACTTGCCGAGCAGCGCGCGGCGATACGCCACCGGATCCTGCTTGGCCGCCGCCGCCAGCTCGTCGATCATGCTCTCGGCGACGAACACGTTGTGCGAGGGCCCGACGCTGCGCCAGAACGCGGTCGGAATGCCGGGCGGCTCGACCCGCACATATTCGACATGGAAGTTCGGGATGTCGTAGACCAGATCGATCGCGCCTTCGGTGGTATCCGGATCGAGGCCGTTGCGGAACACCGGCGGCGCCCAGCGCGCGAGCACCGACGATCCGGCAAACCGGTTGTTCCAGGCGACCGGCTTGCCCACCGCATCGAGGCCGACGGAAATCCGGTCGAACCAGTACGGACGGTACATGTCGTGCTGGACGTCTTCCTCGCGGGTCCACACCAGCTTGACCGGCGCGTCGACCTGCTTGGCGATCTGCACCGCGCGGATCACGCTGTCGACCTCGAGCCTGCGGCCGAATCCGCCGCCGAGCAGATGATTGTGCACCACGACCTTCTCCGGCGGCAGGTTCAGCACCTTCGCCGCCACCGCCTGCGCGCGCGACAGCGCCTGGCTGCCGAGCCAGATCTCGCAACCATCCGCGCGCACATGCACGGTGCAGTTCATCGGCTCCATGGTGGCATGCGCGAGGAACGGCAGTTGATAGGTCGCCTCGACCCTGGTCGCCGCGCCGGCCATCGCCTTGTCGGCGTCGCCGACATTTTGCGCCACCGCGCCCGGCCTGGTGGTGGCGGCCTCGAGCTCGCGCGCGATGTCCGCCGTGCTGAGCTTGGCGTGCGGACCGTCGTCCCACTCGATCGTCAGCGCGGCGAGGCCCTTCTTCGCCGCGCCCATGTGATCGGCGATCACGGCGACCGCATCCTCGACCTGAACGATCTGGCGCACGCCCTTGACGGCCTTGGCGGCCGCATCATCAACGCGCTTGACCTTGCCGCCGAACACCGGCGACTGCGCCAAGGTCGCGATCTTCACTCCGGGCGGCCGGACATCGATGCCGTACATCGCGGTGCCGTTGATCTTCGACGGCGTATCGAGCCGCTTCGCCGGCGTGCCGATCAGCTTGAAATCGGCCGGGCTCTTCAGCGTCACCTGCTCCGGCACCGGCAGCTTGGCTGCGTCGGCGGCCAGCGCGCCATAGCCGAGCTTGCGGCCCGAGGCTGTGTGCATCACCTCGCCCTTCTCGGCGCGGCAGGAGGCGGGATCGACCTCCCAGCGCTTCGCCGCGGCGGCGACCAGCATCGCCTTCGCGGTGGCGCCAGCCTTGCGCATCGGCTGCCAGGAGCCGCGCATCGCGTTCGAATTGCCGGTCGCCTGCACGCCGAGCAGCGGATTGGCATAGAGCTTGTCGCTCGGCGGCGCGTGCTCGAGCTGAATCTGCTTCAGCTCGACCTCGAGCTCCTCGGCGATCAGCATCGGGATCGAGGTATAGGTGCCCTGCCCCATCTCGACATAGGGCATGGTGAGCACGATGCGGCCGTCGCCGCCGATCTTGACGAAGGCATTCGGCTCGAAATTGTCGGACGCGGCCAGCGCACCGTCGCCGCCGGCGAGCGGCAGGCTGACGCTGAGCAACAGGCCGCCGCCGGCCACCGCCGTCGCCCGGAGGAAATTGCGCCGCGACAGCTCGGCCGCGCGCTCGGAAAGATTCGTCAGCGTCATGATCAACCTCCCGACTGCGCAGCTTGCTTGATCGCTTCGCGAATGCGCACGTAGGTGCCGCAGCGGCAGATATTGCCCGCCATCGCGTCGTCGATATCGGCGTCGGTCGGCTTCGGCTTGCTGGCGAGCAACGCCGACGCCGACATGATCTGCCCGGACTGGCAGTAACCGCATTGCGGCACCTCGTGCGCGAGCCAGGCGTCCTGGATCTTCTTGCCGGCCGGCGTCTTGCCGACCGCCTCGATGGTGGTGATCTTGGAATCGCCGATGCTGTCGATCGTGGTGATGCAGGAGCGCACCGCGGTGTCGTCGAGATGCACCGTGCAGGCGCCGCACAGCGCCATGCCGCAGCCGAACTTGGTGCCGGTCATGCCGAGCACGTCGCGCAGCACCCACAGCAGCGGCGTATCGCCGTCGGCGTCGACCGAATGACTGGTCCCGTTGATATTGATCTGGAAGGCCATCGCGACACTCCTGTCCTGGTTCGGCCTGCAAGGACGCTCGCGCGGTCGCCCCCTCCGGGCGCGGTCGGCAAGCATTTCGCATCAATCCGGCGCGCTGGTCGCGCCGATTACTCACTCGTGGTAATAAATCCAATTCCGGCGCCGCGTTAGTGACGCCCTGTTCCATTATGAAAGAACCATTGGTTTATAATCATGGACCGACTGACCAGCATGGCCGTATTCGCCAAGGTCGCCGATCTCGGCTCCTTCACCGCGGCGGCCAAGGAGCTCCGGATCTCGCCGACCATGATCGGCAAGCATATCCGCTTCCTGGAAGAACGGCTCGGTTCGCAATTGATCAACCGCTCGACGCGGCGGCAGAGCCTGACCGAGCTCGGCCGCAGCTACCTCGATCACTGCAAGCGCCTGCTGGAAGAGGCCGAGGCCGGCGATGCGCTGGTGGAGGAAGCGATGAGCGCGCCACGCGGCAAGCTCCGCGTCGCCACTTCGGTCGCGTTCGGCTCCTACAGCCTCGCGCCGGCGCTGGTGCGCTTCATGAAAATCTATCCCGAGGTGACGGTCGACCTCGTGCTCAGTGACAAGATGGTCGACCTGCTCGAGGAGGGCCTCGACGCCGCGATCCGGGTCGGCACGCTGACCGACTCCACCATGATGTCGCGCGCGCTGTCGCCCTACACCGGCGTGGTCTGCGCCGCGCCGAGCTATCTCGCCGAGCGCGGCACGCCGGCGCATCCGCGCGACCTCGCCGGCCATGAATGCCTGCGCTATCCCGGCTGGTCGGACGGCCAGCGCTGGACCTTTCTCGGGCCCGACGGCGAAATCCATGTCGACGTCAAGAGCCGCCTCACCATGAACAGCACCTTCGCAATCCGCTACGCCGCGCTCGCCGGCGCCGGCATCGTGTTGATGCGCGACGAGCTGCTCGCCGGCGATATCGCCGCCGGCCGGCTCAAGGTGCTGCTGCCGGACTACCGGACGCAATCCCGCGCCCGCCAGATCCTGTGGCCGAAGCACCGCAAGATGACGCCGAAGCTGCGCGCGCTGATCGATTTTGTCGTGGAGACGTACGGGTGAGGCAGCGGGCTACGCTTGCTGGTCCTGAATGAATCCTCAGCGTGCGCCGCCGGGATGATCTGCCTCGTAGCGGGCAGCCGCCGCCTCGAACATGCGGCGCCGCTGCTCGCGATCCAGGCGGTGCTCCTCGAGAGTCATCGCGTCCCATTCGCTGCGTTCGGCGGCAAAGAAATCGCCGCCATAGATGTGGATCGCGCCGGTCAGCCGATCGATCGGATTGATGACCGAGTGGATGATGTCGGCGCCGAAGGCCACGGCGTCGCCTTCGCAAAGCGCCCGCGCGCCGGCGGCCTCGACCTTTTTCGGCGTATCGGGAATGCGGCGCCAGAAGATGTTGTCTTCGCGCCCCGAGTAAACGCCGATCATGGCCCACATCCGGTGATCGTGCGGCATCACCATCATGCCTGGCGCCCAGACTACGTTGAGGATCGTGAGCTTGTCCGAATGGAAGAGAGCGCGGCTTTCTGGGCGCGTCGGCTCACCCAGCCCTCTGAGCACGGCCGCCGGGTCGGACACCGCGCGTGCAAGGACCTCGCGGACCGCCTTGTGGGTAGGCTCCGCCGCAAAAGCTGCGCGGCAGCCGGCGATGAATTGCTCGGGGTCAAACATACCAATCTCCTGTGAGAGACCAATGGCTGTTAACTGGACCGTCTGCGAGCTGCCTCGCTTGAAGATTCCATGAACGCTTGAGCGACCGGGTCCCCTAACACGCAACGGAGACAATCGGCTTGATGCGCACGCAACTCCACCGCTGCGGCGGAACAAACTACCTCACCTTCCCTTCTTCGGCCATGCGTTTGCGGACCCGGCATTTTGCGTTGCGAGACCGGCGCGCCATTCACAACACTTTTATTGCGACGCGTCGCGCGGTTCGCCTCCTTCAACTGGGCGACTTGCGTCTGTTGTTGTAGTCTTGGAGAAGCACCACGGACGTCACGAGGGTTTCACATGACCGCCGTCCTACTCAACCGCCGCACCCTGCTCGCTGCCGGCGGCTCCGTGCTGGCAGCATCCGCGGTTCCCGCGCTGCTGTTGCCCGCCCGCGCGCAGAACCTCGCACCGACCCCCTCGATGCTGGGCGGGTCTAACAACTACCTCGCGGGCGCGCCGGTCGTGGAGCGGATCGGCAAGGGTGGCTTCTGGATGAGTGGCACGGTGCGCCGCGCCGGCGATGGGGCGCCGCTGGCCGGGCAGCGCATCCAGATCTGGGCGCACACCATCGAGGGCCGCGAGCATGAACCGCATAGTCATGGAGCCACGCTCACCGACAAGAATGGCGCGTTCCGTCTCGAGATTCCGCAGATCATTCCTGTCTTCGGCCAGCCGCATGGCCACCTCGCCTATGACAGCGGTGAATTCAAGACCGTGTTCCTGCGTCCGGTGATGGGGAGCCCCAAGGATACCAGCCTGGAGGCGCACTTCGTCCTGCAGCCGGCCTGACCGAGTTGCCGACGAGAGGATTGAGATTGGCCCGGGTGACCCTGATCTGGGTCGCCGTCGCGTTGGCCGTTGGCGTGCCGATCGCCGCAGCCGCGCTAAGTCCCCTGCTCGCATGGCGCGATCCGCTTTACATCCTGGCCGGCTTCGCCGGGATCGTCGCGCTCGGCGTCATGCTGTTTCAGCCGGTGCTGATCGGCGGATACCTGCCGGGACTGCCCGGCCGGATCGGCCGGCGCGTCCATCTGTTCACCGGAGCCACGCTGGTCGCGGCGGTGGTGATCCACGTCGGCGGCCTCTGGATCACCAGTCCGCCCGACATGATCGACGCCCTGACCTTCACGTCGCCGACGCCGTTCTCCCCGTTCGGGGTGATCGCGATGTGGGCGATCTTCGCCGTCGCCGTGTTGGCCGCGTTCCGACGGCGGTTGGGACTGCGGCCGCGAACTTGGCTCTTCGCGCATAGGCTGCTTGCGATCGTCATCGTGGTCGGCAGCGTGGTCCATGGCATACTGATCGAGGGGACCATGGAGATGGTCTCGAAGCTTGCGCTTTGCGCACTGGTCCTCGCTGCGACCGTCAAGGTCATGGCGGATCTCTGGATGTGGCGAAGGCGCGCGAGGTTGCGCGACCGGACCGACGTCGGCGCAAGCTCGGCATAAGGGGTGAGGAATACGCGATGAAGCTGGTCTATTTCGATGATTTCAAGCTCGGCGTGCTGAAGGGCGACGCCGTGGTCGACGTCAGTGCCGAGGTCAAGGACATCCCGCATATCGGCCCGGGCGATCTGATGAACGGGCTGATCGAGCATTGGGGCAGCTATAGGCCGCGGCTCGAGGCGGCGGTCGCGCGTAGCGCCGGCGTGCCGCTGTCCGGCATCCGCATCCGTCCGCCGGTGCCGGGCCCGCGCACCATCGACTGCATGGCGGTCAACTACATGGAAGATGGCACGCGCAGCGCGCCGGCGCCGATCAACGCCTTCCACAAATCGCCGAGCGCGATCATCGGACACGGCGACACCATGGTGCTGCCCGACGTGCCGGCCACGATCTTCGAGGGCGAAGCCGAAGTGGCGGCGGTGATCGGCAGGAGATGCAGCCACGTCAGCGAAGCCGACGCGATGAGCTACGTGTTCGGCTACATGAACTTCGTCGACGGTTCGGCGCGCGGCCTGCCGCCGTCGAACAACGTGTTCTTCCAGACCAAGAGCCGCGATACCTTCGCGCCGATCGGCCCCTATCTCGTCACATCAGACGAAATCAAGCACCCGCAGTCGCTGCAGATCAGGCTGTGGAACAACGGCGTGCTGATGCAGAACTTCAATACCGACGACATGGGCCACAAGATCGCCAAGTGCATCGCCTGGCTGTCGAGCATCCACACGCTGCTGCCCGGCGACATCGTCGCCACCGGCACCAATCACCGCGGCCTCAACCCATTCATGGACGGCGACACCATCGAGCTGGAAACCGAAGGGCTCGGCCGATTGCGTTTCAGCGTGAAGGACGAGCTGAAGCGCGGCTGGGCGCGCAAGACCCGCCTCCAGATCCACGAAGAGGCCAAGGAGAAGACGGCGGGCGCCTACCCGGATTACACCCCGCAGCTGACCGGCAAATACGCGAAGTAGGCTTCGGGCCAGGTGCAGCCCGCATGAGCGAAGCGATATGCGGGACCGCGTGTAACCCGCATGTCGCTTCGCTCATGCGGGCTACGCTTGCTTGCTGATCGATCTTGTCGTGGAGACGTATGCGTGAGGCAGCCGGCGGACGAGGACGCGATCCCCACCCCGCCGACTGCCTCAATGTTGCGACCCAAGCCAATTTGGAGATCAAGCGCCGAGGCTCACGCCCATTCCCGAACTCACGTGCGGTTTCTGATCGGGCTGGAACAGCCGTTGTGCGGCCTCGGCGTTCGTCGCGCGGCGCTCGAGCCAGCGAGCCACGAGAACATCTATCCGCGCGGCGAATCGGCGTTGCGCCGCGGCCAGCACAAGCCGCGGGTCCAGGGTCTGATCGAATGGTCTCTTGACGTCGTTGCGGGCGTTCATCCTGCCCTCCTGCCGTTTCGGCGGAGGGAGCGGCCCTGCGCCGAGTGTTACACTCTTGCCTTGCGGATCAGCCCGGCCTGGAGCTGAAAATTCGGACCTCGTGTCATCGCGGACACGCACGACCAATCGGCCGGCCGAATAAGCGGCCAGACGCGGGCGGCGGTCTCTACGATATCTGCGCGTGCGTTACGCATGACGGTCCTCAAGAGTGCAGGCTGTTTCACCCGCGGCGAATGCCATGATCTAAGCGCAGAGAAAAGTCAGCGCGTCAAATGTTTTGTGGTTGCAAGGTCCGGAATCGTCGCGTGCTTGCAATTTTCGGAACGCCGGCGCGGCCGACCGGGTTCGAAAATTTCCTGCCGTCGTCAAGTGGCGAAAGTCGCGGCTTGCTCGCCATGTCCGTCTCCCCGGAAGGAGCCAGCCCTGGGAAGGATCGGCATGCGAAAAGAGATGCAAAGCTCGGACAAATCATGTCGCGAGAATGCGAAGCTGCGTCCCCACCCACAACTGTCATCGCCCGGTTCAACCGGGCGATCCAGTACGCCGCGGCCTCTCGGCTCAATCACTGCTGTCTCTGGAATACTGGATCACCCGCCTTCGCGGGTGATGACACCGCGGTTGTTGATAGTGATCGAGGACCATCCCCAACGTCGTCCCGGCGCAGGCCGGGACGACACCGGAATTGGGCAGCGAGCGACGCACTCCCCTCACCTCATCAGCGCCTCGACCTCTTTCCGGAACGCTTCGCGCGAGCCGTCGCGGGAGTAGAACATGTGGCCGCCGGGGTAGACCATGAGCTTGCTGCGATCACGGCCGGCGAAGGCCGGCAGCTGGTCGAGGATGATCTGCGAGGCGAGGTAGGGCGTGGCGAGGTCGAACAGGCCGTGGCCGATGAGGAGCTTGAGTTTTGGATCGAGCGCCAGCATCTGGCGCAGCTGCGTCACCGACTCCGCCGGGTTGATGCCGTGACCGAAATCCCAGGCCTTGTTCACGCTCTCGCTGAGCAGATGGTAGGAGCCGTCCGGCCGCCAGTTCAGCTTGCGCGTGGTGAGGTCGACGGCGGCGCTGGTGAGCGGCGCCATCAAGGGATCGCCGGAGGGATCGTTGAAATGGAAGTAGCTGGAATCGGGATAGGGATCGAAGCCCTCGACCGAGGCATCGTAGCGTCCCGTCACCTTGCCGTTCTTGCGGTCGAACTCGCGGCGGAATTCGCCGATGTCGAAGCGGCCGGCGAGCCGGCGGCTCACCGCGGCGTCGATGCCGGTCAGGCTCGCGACCTTGTCGGCGAGCCGCGCGGTGGCCTCGCTATCGGCCTGGCCCTTGATGAGGTCGAGCAGGAAATCGCCTCGCGCGTAGCGCTCGACATCGCCAAGATCCTGGCGCGTCACCGGTCCCTTGGCCTGGCGCGCGACCGCGGCCATGGTCGGCAGGCTGTTGACGTATTGCAGGATGCTGGAGCCGGCATATTCGCGGAAGTCGAGCACCGGCGAGATCAGCACAAGGCCGCGGACGCCGACGCCCTGCTGCATCTGCAGATTGCGCACCACTTTCGGTCCGCGGATGCCGCCATAGCTTTCGCCGGCGACATATTTCGGCGACGGCAGCCGGTCGTATTTTTCCAGCCAGCGGCGGATCACCAGCGCCACCGCATTGGCGTCGCCGTCGACGGAAAAGAAGCGCTTACGCGCCTCCTCGGACGTGGTGACGAAGCGGCTGTAGCCGGTGCCGACCGGATCGATGAAGACGAGATCGGTGAAGTCGAGCCAGGTCTCACCATTCGGCACGAGGTCGGGCGACGCCGAGGACACTGCGCCGTCGCCCTGGAACGAGAGCCGCCACGGCCCGGCGCTGCCGAATTGCAGCCAGGCCGACGACGAGCCGGGACCGCCGTTGAACAGGAACGTCACCGGGCGGTTCGCCTTGTCGGCGCCGTCGAGCTGGTAGGACGTATAGGCGATGTCGGCGAGCGGCTCGCCCTTGTCGTCGAACACGCGGATCGAGCCGGCGGTGGCGCTGAAGGCGAGCGTCCGCCCGGGCAGCGCGACCTGTTGCTTGGTCGTGGCGTCCGGCGGCAGGCGGTGCTGTTCGGCGACAGGCGTGCTGGCGGGGGTGGCGGCGCCGGCCTCGCCGCGCCCTGCCCGCCCCTTCTGGCCCGCGGGGGCCTGCGCGCTCGGCGAGGGCGACGGCGATGGCTGCGGGGCCTCGTCATCGGCCCGGGCTGCGGCCGCCAGGCAGACCACCAGCAGCGCGGCCGCGAGCCGTGTCGCAAAACTGTTAGCCATGTCGTTCACTCCCTGCGCCCGGTAACGATTCCAGCCGCGAACTGCGTTAATTTGGCGGCTCCGGCGAGGCAACGGTCGATCGGGGGACCATCTCGACAAGGCCGCGCAGGATGTATAGACGAGCGCGGCGTAGTCCGGGCCAAACGAGTTCGTGAGCGATGAACAACGCCAAGCGGTATGACAGGATCGCCTTCGTCGCCAGCCCGAGCGCAGAAGCGCAATCGGCGCTCGCGCAGCTCACCGCCATGTACGGCAACCTTCCGGTCGACGACTCCGACGTCGTGGTCGCGCTCGGCGGCGACGGCTTGATGCTGCAGACGCTGCACGCCCATATGCGCACCGGCAAGCCGATCTACGGCATGCACCGCGGCACCGTCGGCTTTTTGATGAACGAGTATTCCACCCACGACCTGCGCGAGCGGCTGGCGTCGGCGCGGGAGTCCTTGATCAATCCGCTGCTGATGCGCGCCACCGACATTCACGGCGCCGTCCACCTGCATCACGCCATCAACGAGGTCGCGCTGTTCCGCCAGACTTACCAGGTGTCGAAGCTGCGCATCCTGATCGACGAGCATGAGCGGATGCCGGAGTTGATGGCCGACGGCATCCTGGTCGCGACGCCGGCAGGATCGACCGCCTACAACCTCTCGGCCCAGGGGCCGATCCTGCCGATCAACGCGGCGCTGCTGGCGCTGACCCCGATCAGCGCGTTCCGGCCGCGGCGCTGGCGCGGCGCGCTGCTGCCAAACTCCGCCTTCGTGGTGATCGAGGTGATCGAGGGCGAGAAGCGCCCGGTCGCGGCGGTCGCCGACCATGACGAGGTGCGCGACGTCCGCCGCGTCGAGATCCTGTCCGACAAGACGATCGCGATGCGAATGCTGTTCGACCCCGGCCATTCGCTGGAGGAGCGCATCCTGCGCGAGCAGTTTGGCACCTGAGCCATGGATCCGGAAAACCGAGTACCGGTTTTCCGAAGAGATCCATGCAACAAGGAGGCGGCCCGGCCCGGCAACCATTCATTAACCGCGGGCGGGATATGGTTAACGCGGGGTAATACCGCATTGGCGAGGTAGTGCCCGTTCAGGGCCGGACCATGTATCGCATCGATTTCAACAAGCTGCGATTTCTGATTTGCGACGACAATCCGCACATGCGCCGCATCCTGCGCACGCTGCTGCATTCGTTCGGCGCGCGCGAGGTCTATGAAGCCGAGGACGGCGCCACCGCGCTCGAAATGTACACCCATTACGTGCCCGACATCGTCATCACCGACTGGTCGATGCCGATCTTCGACGGGCTCGAGCTCGCGCAGATGATCCGGCAGCCGGAATCCAAGGGCAACCCCTATGCGCCGATCATCATGCTGACCGGGCATTCCGAGAAGCGCCGCGTCACCGTGGCGCGCGATGCCGGCGTCACCGAATTCCTGGCAAAACCGATCTCGGCCAAGGGACTCTATCAGCGCATCCTCAACGTGGTCGCGAATCCGCGGCCGTTCATCAAGACCAAGACCTATTTCGGCCCCGACCGCCGCCGCAACACCACCAACACCTATATCGGCCCCGAGCGCCGCGGCAGCGGCGAGGTCGAGGTGCTGCAGCAACCGTCGCTGCTCGAGAAGGCGCGCACCACTATCTAGGATACCGCCATGGCGAAAGAGAAGCCCGGGACGATCGAGGTCAAGAGTTTCGGCACCCATCACGTCATCACGCAGCCCAATCCGCTGCGCAAGATGCTGCTGCGCGTGCCAGACAGCGATCTCGACGATCCCGTCGCGCGCGCGGAGAAGGCGCTCGCCGGCCTCTCCGGCGAGTTCAAGCAATGGATGACGATCGAGGCCGACCGCCTCTCCGCGGCGCATGCCGCGATCAAGCGTGACGGCTTCAACGACCGGACCCGCGAAGAGCTGTTCCGCGCCGCTCACGACATCAAGGGCGACGCCGCGACGTTCGGCTATCCCTCGGCGGCGGCGGCGGCGGAGAGCCTGTGCCGGATCATCGAGCACGCGCCGGATCTCGACGCGGTGCCGGCCGAGCTGATCGCCCACCACATCAACGCCGTGCAGGCGATCGTGCGCGAGCGCACCAAGCTCGACACCGCGATGGTGGCCGGCGTGCTGAGCAAGCAGCTGCGCGGCATCGCCGACGAATTTTTGACCCACGCCAACCGCGACCGCCCCGAGCATCTCGAGGCGATTTTGGCGCCGAGCATCGTGCCGAACGAATAGCGCCGCCGTGATTGCGGCGGCGGTTTTGCCGTTGATCTCTCGTCGGGACGCAGCCTAGGCCGCGATCAGGTCGTCGTCGTAAGGCACGACCGCAACGGCGTCTTCCGCGACCAGCCCGTCGCAGAACATCCGCGCATCCTCGCGCGCCGACTCGGTCGCAAACCTCCGCAGCAGGATCAGCAGCGGCTCGGCCGCCGAATGATCGGTTTCGCAATGGGTCAACACCCGCTCCACCATCCGCCGGTGCAGCCGCGCTGCACCGTCGCCGGTATCGACATAGCCGATCTCGTGGCTGGCCTCGAGCGCGACGCGGAACGCCGCATAGGTGGTTTCCGGCAGGCCGGCCTTGCGCAGCAGTGCCTGCAGCCCGCTGCCGCCGCGGTCGTTGAGCAGCGCGGAGACGCGGCCGTAGGGCAGCCCGGACAGTTCGGCGAGCGCGGCGCCGAACAGGTCGAGATTGCCGGACAGCAGCGCGCGCAGGATCAGCCCCGCGGTGAGCTGGCCGGTGGCGCGCAGATGGGTGATCAGGTTCTGCATGTCGGCGCCGAAGGCGCGCGCGGCGATGTTCACCGTCGAGCGCTCCCGCGCCTCGCCCGCGATCCGTTCGGCGCGGTCGGCGCCGAGCCAGTTCCGTGCCACGACGAACTGCGCCAGCGTGTCGGACAGTTTTGCCACCAGCGCCATCCGGGTCGCCGACGGCAGGTCCTCCAGCTCCAGCATCGATTCCCGGATCGCGGCGAGATGGCCGTGGCGCTCGACGATGCGGTCCCAGGAGAACGGCGCGAGCCCCGCATAGGGATTCTCGATCAGCTCCAGCGCCGCCGCCGCCGAGCCGACCTCGGCGATCGCGGCGGAGACGGAGGCCGGCAGGTTGATGCGGCGCGCGATCGCGCATTGCATCTCATCGCTGCCGGTCGCGACGATGTCGACCAGATCGGCATCGATCAACAGCGGCGAATGTTCCAGCACCGGCAGCGCGATCGCCGGCTGGTCGGCCGATAGCGCCCGCACGATCGCGGCCGGCGCCTCGGCACTGCGCGCGAAGACCTCGGCCATCGCCTGCCGCACCAAGGGCGACGGATCGTCGAGCAGCATCAACAGCGCGCCTTCGGCGGCGATGCGGTCGTCCTCGGTGAGATCTGAAATCAGCCAAGCCCGCGCCAAGGCCCGCGTGGCCTCCGCCCGCTCGCCTGCCGGAGCGGTTCTAATCCAACTAATAAACTGCCGAACGATCATGGTCCTGCCGGCTTACGCAACGAAACGGCATCGGACTGCGATGCCCCCTAAAACCAAAAATAAACCATGACGCTTAACAAAGGGTTCACCATAAACATTTGGGATTATTGACGTTTCGTTAATGCCGCCGCGTGCGACGGACGAACGTCAAGCGCTAGCCGCTGTAGGTGCCGTTGGGATCGCTGAACAGGTCGAGCCGGCCCGGCACGCGGACGGAAGGCGTCGCCGCTGACGTCAGCGAGGAGGAATTGCCCCACAATTCCTGCACCGCGGGCGAGATCGGCTGCGGGCGATCGCCGCCCTGGTAGAGGGAGCGGAACGCCGGCACCGGCTGCGCCGCTGCCGTTGTCGACGTCGCGCCGACCGGCGTGACGCCGCGCCCATCCGGGAAGGTCGAAAGATAGGACGCGGTGTCCATGGTCAGCGCCGGCGTCGGCGCGGCGCCCGCGACCGCAACCGGGCTCGTGGTGTCGCCGCCCGCCGCAGCGAACGCGGTCCGCGTGTCCTGCGAATTGGCCGCCGCGACATAGCGCGTGGTCAGCACCGAATAGACCTGAGCGACGCTGCGCGCGCTGCCGGACCTGTCGTAGAAGATCGATTGATTGGCGGCGGCCGCCTTCGGGAACATCGCCGCCGCATTGATGCTCGGCGAATCCTCGGCGCTCGAGATCAGCTTGGCGGCGCCGCCGACGCCCATGAAATGCGCCATATAGAGCTCGGCATCGGTCGGGCGGCGGCCGATCTTGCCGGTGAGCTTGAAGCTGTTGGACTGCGTCAGCACCGCCGCCATCGCGGATGCCGCATCCGGATCGTCGCGCAGCTTCATGATCGCGTTGCGCGCGCTGGGATCGCTGACCGAGTAGCTGCCGTCGGAGTTCTTGGTGATGGCGTCGGCGTATTGGCCGTAGCCGAGCTGGCTGCCGGCTTCCTTGACGGTGCCGAGCCAGGTCTGGTCGATGAACTGAAACAGTCCGCGCGCCGACGAGGTCGAGGCGCTGGCCCGCGGATTGAAGTTGGATTCCATCTTCGCGGTGGTCAGCAGGTATTGGAAGCTCGCGCCGGTGCTCGAGGCCGCCTGCTTGATCGAGCCTGCGATCTGCAGGCGTGAGCGGTCGGCACCTGCCGCGTTGGTGGCATTGAAGAGGTCGACCGCCATCTCTTCGGTGCCTTTGTCCGGTGCCTTGCCGGTTCCCTGCCGGACGCCGGCAATCGGCGCCCATATGATGTCAACCTGCCGCAATTATGGTTAACGGTGCGTTAAGCCCCGCCAACCCTACTTGCGATAGACCTCTGCCGGGTCGAACAGCCGGTCGGCGTCGACGAACGACAGGGTGACCGCGCCACCCTCCGCCTTCGCCGCGCGATAGAAGCAGGAGCGGCGGCCGGTGTGGCAGGCCGCGCCCTGCTGCTCGACCTTGAGCCACACCGCGTCCTGGTCGCAGTCGAGGCGGATCTCGACCACGCGCTGGGTCTGGCCGGAGCTTTCGCCCTTGCGCCACAGCGCGCCGCGCGAGCGGCTGAAGTACCAGCCCTCGCCGGTCGCAATGGTCTTGCGCAGCGCCTCGTCGTTCATATGCGCGACCATCAGCACGTCGCCGGTCGCGACGTCGGTCGCGACGCAGGTGACGAGACCTGCCGCGTCGAATTTGGGCTGGAACGCCAGCCCCTCCTCGCGGTCGTGATCGTGGGTCGATGCGGACACGGAAACCTCGCTCGGAAAACTGCGAGGTTACCGGTTCGGTCCTCGCACCAGGGACAGGAAGCGCTGCTGCTCGGCGGGATTGTCGCGGAACATCCCGGTGAAGCGGCTGGTGAAGGTCGACGCGCCATGCTTGGCGACGCCGCGCACCGACATGCAGGTATGCTCCGCCTCGATCAGCACCGCAACGCCGCGCGGCTTCAGCACCTCGTCGATCGCGGCTGCGATCTGCGCGGTGAGATGCTCCTGGGTCTGCAGGCGGCGGGCGAAGATGTCGGTGAGCCGCGCCAGCTTGGACAGCCCGACGACCCGCTCCACCGGCGTATAGGCGATGTGCGCCTTGCCGTAGAACGGCATCATGTGATGCTCGCACTGCGAGGTGAACTCGATGTCGCGGATGAGAACGAAGTCGTCGTAGCCGGCGGTCTCGCCGAAGGTGCGGTTCAGCACCTCGGCCGGGCACTGATGGTAGCCCTGATAGAGTTCGTCATAGGCCTCGACGACGCGGCGCGGCGTGTCGAGCAGGCCCTCGCGGCTCACATTCTCGCCGATGTAGTCGAGCAGCGTCCTCACCGCCGCTTCCGCCTCGGCGCGCGACGGCCGCGGCTGGTCGGCGCGGACGGCGGCCGCCAGGAATTCGGCGGGGTCGAGCTCGCCCGGACGGGCTTCAGGGGTTTTGGCGTCGGTCGGCTTGTTGGGGCGGATCGATTTGATCAAGGCGTCCATGTCTTCTCCGTTCGACCGGCCCTGGCATTCACCCTTGGGGCCGGATGTGTCACCGGGCAGACGGGGCGGATTTCACGCCGCCGGGCGCCTGAGTCCCATACTTATAGCACCGTCGCGAGCGGAGGTGGGCCGCGCCGGCCGCATGGCCGGACTATGTTTCCGGCGTTGCGGTCCATATATAGGACGGTGAAACGTAACCGCCAAGAGCGCCGGAAGCGCGCCGGAACCAGGCATCGGTCCCCATGCTGAACGACATTTACAACAAGCGGATCATCGAGTTGGCCGGCAATATTCCGCGCCTCGGACGGCTCAAGGATCCCGACGCCAGCGCCACCGCCCACTCCAAACTGTGCGGCTCGACCGTAAAGGTCGACCTCAAGATGGACGGCGGCGTGGTCACCGACTTCGCCCATGACGTCAAAGCCTGCGCGCTCGGCCAGGCCTCGTCCTCGATCATGGCCAGCCACGTGGTCGGCTCCAGCGCGGACGAACTGCGCGAGCTGCGCGAGACCGTCCGCAAGATGCTGAAGGACAACGGCCAGCCGCCCGAGGGCGGCAAATGGGCCGACATCGCCCTGCTCGAACCGGTCCGCGACTACAAGGCCCGCCATGCCTCGACCCTCTTGACGTTCGATGCGGTGGTCGACGCGATCGGCCAGATCGAGGCCAAGGCGAAGCAGCCGGCGTAGGCGGCGGTGCGCGCCGTTCGCGCGACGCAGCGCCCGCCAGACCCGTCATCCCCGCGCAAAGGCGAAGCCTTTGTCGCTGGAGGCGCGAGCCCTTGCGAGCCTCGAAGGATGAATCGGCCACCAGCCGGGCCGTGCATCCTTCGAGGCTCGCGCAGCGGCGCAAGTGCGCTGCAAGGCTCGCGCCTCAGGATGACGGGAAACATAACTCGGCATTCTCGCGACATCCCTTGCCCGAGCTTTGTCTTTCGTTCCGCCCTCTCTGAAAACAGAGGGCGCAGGGAATGCCGGGTGCGCGCTGCACCCGCGGTCTCGCGTGCATGGGTAGAAAAAGAAACGCACACGAGCATACAGGTTCAGCGGAGGCAACTCCGGCATTCCCTGCGCAATGGCTTTACGGCTTATACGTGCTCACCCCGGCGAGACCGGGCTTTGTTGTCACCGCCCCGGCAACGACGCTTGCGCGTCGTGCAAGGAGACACCAACCACTGGGGCGTCAGGCCCACACGATTTCACCGTCCGCCCCGGCACGTTCGTCTCGTGCGCCGGAGCGGCCACCGCATCTCACCGCAACACCCGTGACGATCGCGAAGCGCCCCTCAATCGGATGAGATGAGCGAACTATACTTTGAGTTGTCATTCGGATAAAGCGAATTATTTTCGCAGTAGGGGCTTGCGCCGTCGGGCAACTCACTGATTAAATTCCTGCGGACAGCTCCGTCGCCGCAAGCGAGTTCGTCAGATCCCGCATGTTGCTGCGCTGATGCGGGCTGTCTCACGAGCAGATGTTGATGCGATGACCGACGAGAAAGAGATTCAAGCGCGTCGTCTCGCCGAGAAGAAGGCGTACCGGTTGACGCTGACCGGCGATGCAGCCGAGTTGATAAAGACCCTCAAGGAGCGATCGCCCGAGGCTTGGCGATCGTACGTGCGTACAGTCGAGCAGCAAGCCAAAATTAAGCCCAAGGTATTCGACGTAATCTATCATACGGTGTTAGCGCTTTTCCCAGGTCGGGACACGGAGCAAGTCGTCGATCTGATCGCGCGGATGCTCGAGATGGTCCAACAAGAGCTTCGCGATGAAGAAGGGGCCTCGGAATGAGTGGCGTCGTTTTTCTGGAGGCGGACCGTGGCGGGTGTCACACAGTCCCGCATGTCGCTGCGCTCGTGCGGGCTACTTGCTTTCGCCAGGACGACAGTGGGATCGTTTTCGATCCACTGTCAACAATCGCGGTGTCATCACCCGCGCATGCGGGTGATCCAGTATTCCAGAGACGGCAGTGATTGAGCCGAGAGGCCGCGGCGTACTGGATCGCCCGGTCCATGTGCGCAATTGCGCACAGGCCGGGCGATGACAGTTGTGGGTGGGACGGCAGCTTCGCACTCTCGGGACATGATTTTGGACACCTGAGGGCGGTCAACATCAGCAACGGCCGAAAGCGGGATAAGCGACGTTGGCTCCGAAAGCCCTCAAGCACCGATTCCCGCCCGTTTGGAACGTCCGTGCCGCGGCGCCGTTGGAACGGTCGGGTGCCCGCCGCCCCCGACCTGGGATGGCCCCGGCTCTTCAATGCCCCTAAGCCCCCCGGAGCTGGGGTCGTCTCGGTACATGATGAGCTTGGCTTTGGTGCAGCGCCCTCGTTGCCGATGGTGGCCGGGCGCCAGCAGGAAAGAGACGATGCCGGACGATCTTGAGTATCGAAGTCACCAGTTGGCGGTCATCGAGCAGCCCGGCGGCGGCTTCTTCGTCGAGATCACGCCGCCCGCGGGAGGCCAAATCATCCGGACCGTGACGTATCAGAGCAGGCAGCAAGCCATCGCCGAGGCAAAGGCGAATATCGACAAGCACCCTCACGAAAGGCGCTGATCACACCGGCTCGAAATCGCGATCTTCAAAATCCCATAGCGTCTTCCACACGATTGAGCGACCGCAGACGGAAGCTGTCTTTGGCGAATCCACGCGCCATTCACGGCCGAGGCTTGCCCGTTTTCGTTGGTGTGACGGCGTCCGTCAGCGCCTGCTTTAGTTGTTCGGCCTGCTCCTTCGTCAGTTTCTCGGCAAAGCCGGCGTTCTTCAAAAGCGCCGGCCCCTTGCGCTCCCGGTCGTAAACCATCCAGCCGGTGCCTCCTGTCCGAACGACGAACCTGGCCTGTCGTGGAGGTGCTTGGCTCAACATCTTCCCTCAAAATGACGTGCTCTTCGGAATTTCCAGATGCCGTTGTGTGGGACCGTTCAGACCAGCCGGTGACCCGCAAAAGGCACCTTCAGTTTCAAAACGCACTCAGCGGTGCTTTATTCCCGAACTGGGACACTGAAATTCCCAGCACAAAAACGAAGTGCAGGTTCTATGCCACTCGATGCCGTGCGTGCGGCAAACGCAGAAAGCGTAGCCCGCATCAGCGGAGCGATGTGCAGGGTTCACCGGTTTGCGCATGTCGCTGTGCTCATGCGGGCTGCTCGCTACTCTCGCTACGCGCTCCGGAACAACACTGCCGGAGATGGCAGCAGAAAGGCCGCTGATGAAGGCGGCCTTTCCTATGCGACCCCAGCAACATTAGGGGGCCTGTGCAGGGGCAGTTGCTGAGGCTCTACCGACCCGAGTGGCGCGACTGGGCAGGTGGACTTCCATCAAATGAATAGAGCGACGGCTGTTAATGCGACCGGACAAAGTCCGAGTACGACGATGCCCGCGCTGGAAATAACTTCGGACATGACGTGCGCCTCAAATACAAGACGCTCAACCTATGACAAGGCGGCAACCACGCAAAGTGCAGTTCGTGCCATTCTTTCCCGTAATCGTATGGGAAGACACCCCGACCCAATGATCCAACGGGGCGGCGTTTCGCTGCGCGCTCCGCAACGACAATCAATGATTGGCCGGCTGCCCCGGTGCCGGCGGCGGCGGCGCGGTGCCGCCGGTCGCCACGACCTCGGCGGTCTTGGTCGCCCGCACCGGCTGCGGCTGGGCCTCGCCGTCCGCCGCGCTGCTCACGAAGCGGTCGCGGTCCTTCGGCTTGGCGTCGGCGACGGGAGTGGCGTCGTCCTTGCGCGGCAGCACGTCCGCGACCGCATCCGTGGTGACGAGATTGGTCAGCCGCAATTCGTCGGCCGACAATTCGTGCAGATCCTCCCACGGCGGCACGCTGAGCGCGAGCGCCAACAGCTCGCCTGCCCCGCCCATATCAAAGGTGTATTTGGCGAGCCGGCCGATGTCGCGCTCGACGATCATCAGGTCCTGCGCGGTGTAGCTTGCGGCCCGCGCGTCGTCGGCACGGTCGCCCATCCAGATCTGGTGAACGCGGACATGGGCGGCCGGCGGCACGTAGCGGGTCTTGCCCGACAGCAGCAGGAACACGCACATCGACTCGCAATAGGCCTCCGGCATCACGCCGGCGCGGTCGCCCGGCCCGGGCTGGCTAACGACGCTGGTGCCGACCGTGGTCAGCGCACCCAGGCTGCGGAAGCGGCGGCCGAGCGCGATCGCGTCGTTGACGGAACCGCCGGAGGAATCGAGCACGATGGTGGCGCCATTGAGCTGCCGGCCGCGGGCGAACTCGTCGAACTCCTTCGGGCTGTCGGCGGTGATGATGCCGACCGCCGACACCCAGCCCCGGCAATTCGGCTGGCAGGCGACCCAGTTGAACTTCATCGGCAGCTTGCGCTCCTCGAGGGTCGAGCCTGCGCGCGCCTGACTGCCCAGCGTCGTGACCGTGCCGGAACCTGCGATGCAAATCGCAACGGCGCCGAGCAGCGCCCAGCCGGGCAATGAAAGCGATCTCAGAAACGTCAAGTTGGTTCCTTCCCCCAAGCCCCACTTCGCGAGTCAAAGGTCGCGAGCGGCGGTGGCAATGGCCCCATGTCAGCGCGCCATGATTCTGTCATCTGCGCGTTGCTGGAACGGTAGCGTTGCCAAAGCAAACCGTCCATAGGACCGCTTGCTGCAGCGCTACCGGTGCACTGCGATAATTGCGAACTGTGGCGTAAATATCTGCAGCGACTGAGTTCCTTGGCTTGGAACCCCCGCAAGACTACGTACATAGTGCGATCATGCTGCCGACAGATCATCCAACGTCACATCCTTCTCGATGCATCAACGGATGCATGGAGTGTGCCAGCTTCGTGCGCCGCCTGCCGCGCAATTTCGGCCGCGCGCTGATCTGGATCTACCGCCACACGCTGTCGCCGCTGGTCGGCTACAACTGCCGGCATCTGCCGACCTGCTCAGTCTATGGCGATGAGGCGATCGAGCGCTTTGGATTGTGGGGCGGCGGCTGGATGACCCTGGCGCGGCTGCTGCGTTGCCACCCGTTCGGCACGTCGGGAATCGACAACGTGCCGCAGACCAGGCCGCCAGGTGCGCGCTGGTACCTGCCCTGGCGCTACGGCCGCTGGCGCGGCGTCAACGAGAATGGATGAGCGCGCATTGCTGGTGCGCGGAACTGTGGCGAAGCTGCCGCATTGTCGTGTTGCCCCTTTGGGGAGGAAACAACAATGCGCTGGAAAATCAGCCACAATGGGCACGACCCCCGGCAGATCGATCTGCTGGCCGTGCTTGCGCTCCTCGTCCTGATCGTTGCCGCCTACGCCTACTTCGTCCACGACCCGGGCAAGCCGAACACCACGGCATTCATCGTGCCGAGCCAGAGCGTGAAGTGGTGAGACGCGCATCCGGGCTATGGTCTTCTCCTTCCCCCTGAAAGGGGGAAGGTCGGGATGGGGGTGAGCCGCAGGCGACGGTGTCCATGGAGAGAGCAGATCCCCACCCGCTTTGCTCTGCGAGCAAAGCGACCTCCCCTTTTCAAGGGGAGGTGGGGAGCCTCGTAGCTCGGATGAAGCGAAGCTACGGCTAACGCCAGAACCAGAACGGCGGTGGCGGGAGCGGACGCGGCTTGCGCGGCCGCGGCCTTGGCGGCGCCGCCGGCGCGGCGTCCTCGGGCGCGGCCGCGGCCTCCGCGGCGCCGGTGCCGTCATCGGGCAGTTTCACCGACAGCAGCACATTGGATTCATGGGTGCGCCAGCGATAGCCGATGCCGAAATCGATCGGCTGCGCCCGGCTGAACAGCTGCGCATAGGACGCCTGATAGCGGCCGGGAAACTTGTCGATCGGACCGAGATAGCGGCCGAACGGGAAGAAGCGCCACTTCTTCGCATTGTAGTAGGTCAGCGGAATTCCGGAATCGTCCTGGATGATGGTCGCGCTGTTGGCGAGGATGAAGTTGCGCACCGTGGTGAAATTGCCGCCGTGCATCAGATAGGACGCGCTCTTGATCAGGCTGTTGCCTGGCGCCAGCGTCGCGCAAAACTTGAGGAAGCCGCTCGCCTTGACGCCGGAATTGGAGAGATCGGTCGAGAAGTAGTACAGCGTCTTCTCCACCCCGTCGGGTCCGGCGAACAGGATGCGGATGCCGCGCGCATTGCTGCGCGCCGGCACGTCGGTGCCGACGGCCAAGGTGCCGTTGTCGTCGAGCGTGACCGGCTTGACGTCACGCACCGTCTTGCCGGAGCGCGCCAGGAACACATAGAGGATCGGCAAGGTGCCGCCGACCTGGCTGGCATGCAGGTCGGTCTTCATGTTCTTGGTGATGAAGAACGAGAAGCTCAGGATCGACTGCAGCGAATGTTCGACATTGGCGAGCGCCGCACTGAGGCCGCCGGGCGGCAGTCTGGTCAAGTCGGCAACGTTGCCGGGCGGCTCCAGCGCGCTCAGCACGTAGGTGGTCGCCTTGCCGTAGAATGCGTCGGCGTAGAGGAAGTCGGGACCCGAGAACATGTAGAACATGGTCGGCTTCGGCGCGGCGAGATTGGCGTCGGACCAGGCGCGGATCTTCGACAATTGCCGCTGCTCGAGTTGGCCGAAGGCCGAGTCGAAAAATCTTGCGTGACGCTGCCAGGCCGGGCTCTTGGTCAACGGCGTGAGCGGCGAGTCCGCCGACGGCGCCATGCCGGCGAGAAAGCGCGCCGTATCGTCGGCCGTCGCCTCGGCGGCGCGCGCCGCCGGCGCAGCCAGCAGCAGGCTTGCTGCCAGCGTCAACATCCTCACAAACAATGGCATGTCATTCACTACCCGGGCGTTCGCTTCTGGGATGATCGGGCCGCTTGCGGAAGATCGCGTAGATCACAAGGCCGGAAACCATGATCAAGGTACCAAGCGCCGACTGCAGCGGGCGTTGCGTCAGAAGATAGTACATCATGAAGGCGGTCACGAGCAGGAAAACCAGCGGCGTGATCGGGTATCCCCAGGCCCGGTACGGACGCGGCAGGTCGGGATGGGTGATGCGCAGCTTGATCACGCCTGCGACCGCAAAGAACGAGCAGAACAGCAGCGCGAACTGGATGAAATCGAGCACCGCCTCGAAGCTGCGTGTGAGCAGCATCACGCTGGCCACCGCAAGCTGAAACAGGATCGCAGGGACCGGCGCGCCGCGGCTCGAGCGCCGCGCGAACAGCCGTAGCGCCGGGATGTCCTCGCCCATCGTCATCATCACGCGCGGGCCGATCCACATCATCGCGGAGATCGAGGAGATCAGCCCGACGCAGATCATCGCGCCGACGATGCGGCCGCCGACCTCGCCGAAGATGTAGCTGCCGGAGATGCGGGCCACGTCGAGCTGGCCGGCGAGCTTGTCGATCGGCGCGGTGTGCAGGAACACCGCGTTGAGCGCCACGTAGAGCACCAGCACGATCAGCGTGCCCGTCAGCATCGCGCGCGGCAGATTGCGTTCCGGCATCCGCATCTCGCCGATGATGTAGGTCGCGGCATTCCAACCCGAGAACGAATACATCACGAACACCAGGCTGATCGCGAACGGCGCGCTCAAGACCTGGCCGAGCGCGGCCGATGTCGGCGCGAACGAGGTCGGCTGCGGCGTTGCGATCACGAAGCCGGTGACCAGGAAGCCGACGATCAGCACCACCTTGAGGACCGTCGCGATCAGCTGGAAGGTCGAGGAGTGCTTCACGCCGGTGAGCTGGACGATCGAGACCAGCCACACCACACCGATCGCGAGCAGCAGCGGCGGCGCATCGGGAAGGATCGCGCGGCCATACTCGCCGAACGCCATCGCCGCCAGCGCGACCGGTGCGGCAAAGCCGACCGTCGCCGAAACCCAGCCGGCGACGAAGCCGAACGCCGGATGATAGGCGCGGCCGAGGAAATTGTACTCGCCGCTGGAGCGCGGGAACATCGCGCCGAGCTCGCCATAGGAGAACACGCCGCACAGCGCGACGATGCCGCCGACCGTCCACAGCAGCAGGATCGAGAAGCCGGAGGGGATGTCCTTGACCTGAAAGCCGAGGCTGGTGAAGACGCCGACGCCGACCATGTCGGCGACGACGATGGCGGTCGCGGTCAGGACCGAAACGGTCGAGCCGGTGCCGGGAAACGGGCCGCGCAGCGCCGCGCTTTCGGTGTGTGATGCCGCCATCGACCGTCCCCTCAAGCCGCCGCGCGCCGGAGCGCCCATGGTGCAGGCTCGCGCCGCGCAATTCAAGCAGTGTTAACAATGGTTTAAATCGTAACCCTGAGAGGTGCCAAAATACCACAATCCGATAGGCCACCGAGTCTGACAAGGGCCTGGATCGCAAAACGGGACAGCCCTCCCACAATCAAGACACGATTGGATGGTTTCATAATGCCTTCCGGATGTGGGGAAAGCTTCCGGAAGCTTAACGTGACCTCAACACCGACAAGCTCAAATGCGTCGTTTGCCGGTGGGGTCAAGGCAACGGGTGGATGGTCGGGGCGCAACCGAAATTCGACGGCGATGATCGTGCGCGCAGGGTGATGGCACCCTGCGCGCCACGATTTGCGCGGTCGCACCGGATCCTCGCAGCCGCGATCCTGCTCCCGCTTGCGCTGCCGCTCGCCCACTGCGGCAAGGCGCCGAACGCCGAGATGGTCGCGGCCAATTCCCAAGCGACCGGAGTGACCGGCGGCGACAGCTTCGAGGATCGCTTCCCGGCACCGCAATTCAGCGATCGCTTTCCGACCGACAAGGAAAGTTTTGCGCCGTACCAGCGGACCGTCGCGCTCGCGCCGGCCCCGGCTGCGCCGACGCAGCCGAAGGCCGCGCCCTCGCCGGTCCGCCTCGCCTCGATCTCGCCGACCCTGCCGCTGCCGCGCACCACCGAGCGCGACGAACTGACCACGCTGGTCAGCATGAAATCCTCCGCCTTCCCGTATTTCGGCAACAATCCGCGCAACGACGTCCCGTTCCTCAACGTCGGCAAGGGCGAGCGCCGCGGCCACCGCAGCCTCTCCGGCCGCGTCTACTGGCAGAACGAGACCTACAACGACAGCCGCGTGCTGGTGCACGTGCCGGAAAGTTTTGACGCCAGCAAGCCGGGCGTGATCGTGGTGTTCTTCCACGGCAACGGCGCGACGCTGGAGCGCGACGTGCGCGACCGCCAGCTGGTGCCTCAGCAGATCACCGAGTCCGGGCTCAACGCCGTGCTGCTCGCGCCGCAAATGGCGGTCGATGCCGCCGACTCCAGCGCCGGCAAGTTCTGGCAGGCGGGCGGCCTCAAGCGCTTCCTCGACGAATCTGCCACCCACCTCGCCCGCCTCTATGGCGATCCCAAATCCGCGCAGGCGTTTTCCAACATGCCGGTCGTGATCGTCGGCTACAGCGGCGGCTTCCTGCCGACCGCCTGGAGTCTCGCGGTCGGCGGCGCCACCGATCGGGTCCGCGGCGTGGTGCTGCTCGACGCCGTCTATGGCGAGCTCGACAAGTTCGCTTCCTGGATCGAGAAGAACCGCACCGGCTTCTTCATCTCGTCCTATACGCGCTACACCAAGCAGCGCGACCGCGAGCTGATGTCGATGCTGCGCGACAAGGGCATCACGGTCAGCGAGAGCATGCAGGGTCCGCTGCATCCCGGTAGCGTGGTGTTCGTGCAGACGCGCGACGGCATCACCCATCGCAGCTACGTGACGCAGGCCTGGACCGAGCTGCCGATCAAGGAAGTGCTGACCAAAATGGCGGCAACGCCGGCGCTGACGCGGCTGGCGAGCGCCCCTGCAGCGGCGAGCCGCTGATCGCGCATTCCGCGCCCGCGGACGCTGCCTCGGGGTTGCACAAAAATTGCTGTGTTGATGATCGAACGATTTGCAATGCGCGGCACTGTTTGCCTCGCGTGTGCACCATCGGGTGCTGATATTGGGACGACGATTTTTTGGGGAACGGCGACATGGTCGACTTCGAGGGCGAGGCGCTGCAGATGCCCGGCGTAAACTTCAAGGCGGTGATGACGCGGATCGCCGATTAATTTATTCGGCCGCGACGGCACGCGCGGTGCGGCGCGGCCGCGTGATGATCACGATCGTCAGGGCCACGGCAACGAAAGCGGCTGCGACGTAGCCCGCGCTGTGCAGCCACTCGCGCGCGAACAGCAAGCCTCCGATCGCCGAGCCGATGGCTTGGCCGACATAGAGCACCGAGGTGTTGAGCGAGACCGACGCCGACGCAAACGGCGGCGCTGCTGCGACGAGGCGCACCTGCTGCATCGAATTGGTCGACGCAAAGCCGAGCCCCCACAGCGCGACGGAGACCGCCATCAGCCCATACACGCCGGCGCTCACGGCCCAGCCGGCAACACCGGCCAGCAGCAATCCGGTGAACAGCACCGAGGTCCTCCAGGCGCCCCAGGTGTCGACGATCCGCGTTGCGATCATGATGCCGACGAAGCCGCAGATGCCGTAGAGCGCGAACACGATGCCGATGGCGTCAGAGCTCGCGCCGGTGAGCTTGGCGAGCAGCGGCCCCATGAAAGTGAATACCACGAACTGGCCGGACATCTGCAGCGTCGTGATCGCCAGCAGCAGGACGATCATCCGGTTGCGGCCGAGATCGAGCCAGGTCCGCAAGTCGACCGGCACGCCCTGCAAGCCGCCCGGCAACCGCCACCACAGCAGCGCGACGCTGACGAAGCCGGTCAGCGCGATCGCGCCATACGCCGCGCGGAATCCGTATCGGCTGGCGATGAAGGTGATCAGCGGCAGCCCGACCGCTGCGGCGAGCGACCAGCCGAGAAAGATGTAGGCGATGGTGCTGCCGCGCTTCTCCACCGGCACGATCAACGCCGCGGTGCCCGCCGCCTGCGGCGTGTAGAGCACGCCGATCGCGAGCATCACCAGGCGGATGATCAAGAGGCTGGCGTAGTCGGGCGCGACGGCGGAGGCCGCGTTGGTCAGCGCCAGCACCAGCAGCGTCACCGTGAGCAGCGTGCGCCGCTCGATCCGGCTGGTCAGCCACGCCGTCACCGGCGATCCGACGCACAGCACGATCGCGCCGAAGGTGATCAAAAGGCCCGCGGCGTGGATGGTTATGCCGAGGCCGCCGGACAGTTCCGCGAGCATGCCCGCCGGCGCCATCACCGAGCAACCGGTGACGATGTTGCCGAGCATCAAGGCGGTGGGAGCGAAGCGTTTCACCCGGCGTTGGTAGCAGACCGCAAGTTCAATGCAACTGCATCTAAATGCATGGCCGCTGGCCGGATCGCGCCCCTTGCGCTCCCCTTTGCGCTCCCCTTGCGCTCACGGCGACGGCGTTTCTCCCGGCGCGGCGCGGCCGCCGGATGGCGCGGCGCTGGCGCTCGAGGGCGTTGCAATGGCGCTCGGCGGCGCCGCCGCCGGCGACGCGGTCGAGGGCTTTGCGGCGGCCGGCGCCGCCGGGCACGACGTCATCAGTTGCGTCCACGCAGGCTCGAGACCGGTGGTGTCGATGTCGAACGTCGCCGGATTCGGCTTGCCGTCGGAACCTTGCGTGCTTTCGTCGACCTGCAGATGAGGCTCCGCCAGCATCGCCTTGACGGTGTCCGGCGTCACCGCATCGCTCCACACCTCGTATTTGCCGAGCCGCACCGCCAGTCTGCCGAACGCCACGGCCTTGCCGGTGCCGGCCGTCATCGCCACCGTGCTCTTGCCGGCTGTGCCCTCGTCGAACTCGCGCACGAACATCAGCCGCGCGCGCTCCCTGGTCTCGCAGAACAGCCGCCACTCCAGCATCCGGAACGCGGCGCCGTCGCCGCGCTTCTCCAGCGCGATCTTGCGCACATAGGGCCGCGCGACCTTTTCCAGCGTCCACATCGTCTCCGGCAGCGGCCTTGTGTCGATCCCGAAGCGATAGAGCTCGGGCCGCGTCAGCACGTGCATGCTCTCGAACTTCACGGTCTTGATCAGATCGTTGAGCTCGCGCTTGATCCCCATCGCCGCGACGAAGGCGGCGCGATCGCGATCGGCGGTCACGAGCTGACGCTGCCGGTACGCCGCCACGATCTCCGGCGGCGGATGTCCGTGCACCGTGAAGGTCAGCCTCGAATTATGCACGGCAATGACGGCATCCGGCGCCACCTCGCGGCTGGTGGCGCCGAGGAACAGATAGCCGCAGGCCGAGTTGCACAGCGCGTTGCGGGTGGTGAGCTCGGCCTCGACCTCGCCGACGGCATTCTTGATCGTCAGGCATTTGGCGTCGACCTGCGTGCCCGTGGCGCAGGCGCCCACAATAGTCCGGCCGACCCGGGCGATCGCCTTGCGGGCGCGGAGCAGCCGCGCGATGGCGTAGGACTGCTCGACATTGCCGCCCGGCGAATAGAGATAGATCGGCCGTTGCGTGTCCTTGACCTTGGCGAGGAAGCTGCGGATCCGCGCCGCGGCGCCGCGATCGATCTCGCCTTCGATTGCGATCCAGCGATCGCAGCCGGCGCCGCAGGCGTTCGCAGCGCCCTTGGCGAGGTAGATCGTCAGCTTCGGGGCAAATTCGACCTTCTCGGCAGGCGTCTCCTGCGCCCGCAACGCGGGCGAGATCGACAGCAAACCCACGACAAACAGGAGACGGCCAAACATGAAATTTGCTGATCGCACACCGCGGAAAATGGCGGCCGGACGTTAGACGATGCGCGGCGCAGCCGCAACGGCAGGTCGCATGCGATGCAGCCGCCGGCGCAGGCCGAATTTCTTGATATTGCCGGATTGCAGGCGTCGAATCCCCTGCTATACCGCTGCTTTCCGCTTACCTGCGTTCGTTCGCAGGAGTGAGCCACAGGAGCCCTTGATGCCCGATACGCCCAAATCCGAGTCCGGATTCCAGTACAGCCTCTCCAACCTCAAGCCCGCAGAACCCGTGCACAAGATCGCCCTCACCTTTCCGGATGGGGCGACGCGCGAATTCGCCCGCGGAACCACCGGCCTCGACATCGCCAAGGGCATCTCGCCCTCGCTCGCCAAGCGCACCGTCGCGATGGCGCTGGACGGTGTGCTCGCCGATCTCAACGATCCGATCGAGCAGGACGCCAAGATCGAGCTGATCAACCGCGAGCATCCGCGCGCGCTCGAGCTGATCCGGCACGACGCCGCGCATGTGCTGGCGGAGGCCGTGCAGTCGCTGTGGCCGGGCACGCAAGTGACGATCGGCCCGGTGATCGAGAACGGCTTCTATTACGACTTCTTCCGCAACGAGCCGTTCACCCCGGAGGATTTTGCCGCGATCGAGAAGCGGATGCGTGAGATCATCGCGCGCGACACGCCGTTCACCAAAGAGGTCTGGGATCGCGAGAAGACCAAGCAGGTGTTCCGCGACAAGGGCGAGGCCTTCAAGGTCGAGCTGGTCGACGCCATTCCCGGCGACGAGCCGATCAAGATCTACTTCCAGGGCGACTGGTTCGATCTGTGCCGCGGCCCGCACATGACCTCGACCGGCAAGGTCGGCAACGCCTTCCGCCTGATGAAGGTCGCGGGCGCCTATTGGCGCGGCGACTCCAACAACCCGATGCTGACCCGGATCTACGGCACGGCCTTCGCCAAGCAGGAGGACCTCGACGCCTATCTCAAGCAGATCGAGGAGGCCGAGAAGCGCGACCACCGCAAGCTCGGCCGCGAGCTCGACCTGTTCCATTTCCAGGAGGAAGGCCCGGGCGTGGTGTTCTGGCACCCGAAGGGCTGGACCATCTTCCAGCAGCTGATCGCCTATATGCGGCGGCGGTTGACCGGCGACTATGACGAGGTCAACGCGCCGCAGATCCTCGACAAGGTGCTGTGGGAGACCTCGGGCCACTGGGACTGGTACCGCGAGAACATGTTCGCCGCGCAGTCCGCCGGCGACGAGGCCGAGGACAAGCGCTGGTTCGCATTGAAGCCGATGAACTGCCCGGGCCACGTGCAGATCTTCAAGCACGGCCTGAAGAGCTACCGCGACCTGCCGCTGCGGCTCGCCGAGTTCGGCGTCGTGCACCGCTACGAGGCGTCGGGCGCGATGCACGGGCTGATGCGCGTGCGTGGCTTCACCCAGGACGACGCGCATGTGTTCTGCACCGAGCAGCAGCTCGCCGACGAGTGCCTCAAGATCAACGATCTGATCCTGTCGACCTACGCCGATTTCGGCTTCGAGGGCGAGCTCACCGTAAAACTGTCGACGCGGCCGGAGAAGCGGGTCGGCACCGACGAGATGTGGGATCACGCCGAGCGCGTGATGGCGACGGTGCTGGCGGAGATCAAGGCCAGCGGCAGCAACCGCATCAAGACCGAGATCAATCCGGGCGAAGGCGCGTTCTACGGGCCGAAGTTCGAATATGTGCTGCGCGACGCCATCGGCCGTGACTGGCAGTGCGGCACCACCCAGGTCGACTTCAACCTGCCGGAGCGTTTTGGCGCGTTCTATATCGACCATGACGGCTCGAAGAAGGTGCCTGTCATGGTGCACCGCGCGATCTGCGGCTCGATGGAGCGCTTCATCGGCATTTTGATCGAGCACTACGCCGGCAACTTCCCGCTCTGGCTGGCGCCGACGCAAGTCGTCGTCACCACCATCACCTCCGAGGGCGACGAGTACGCCAAGGTGGTGGCCGCCGCCGCGCGGCGGGCCGGCCTACGGGTCGAGATCGACCTGCGCAACGAGAAGATCAACTACAAGGTCCGCGAGCATTCGCTAGCCAAGATCCCGGCCCTGCTCGTCGTCGGCAAGAAGGAGGCCGAGACGCATTCGGTCTCTGTCCGCCGGCTCGGCAGCGAGCGGCAGACCGTGATGCCGACCGAGGAGGCGCTCGCCGCGCTGGTGGATGAGGCGACGCCACCGGACGTGAAGCGGGTGCGCGCGGCCGCCTGATCCTCACAATCGGTCTAAAGAAGGCTTTCACCGGCCCGGCCGTGCCCCTATCTCGAGGGCACGGCCACCATTCCCTGAGGACATTTCCGTGCCCGACGCCATTGAACTTCTGAAGACCCGCCGCTCGATGAAACCGCGCGAGATGACCTCCCCCGGCCCGTCGGCGGCCGAGCTCGAGACCATCTTGACGATCGGCGCGCGGGTGCCCGACCACGGCAAGCTCGCGCCGTGGCGCTTCATCGTGTTCGAGGGCGACGCCCGCGCACGGGCCGGCGACGTCATTGCAAAGGTGTTCGCGCGAAAAAATCCCGGCGCGCCGGCGGCCGACATCGAGGTCGAGAAGAAGCGCTTGACCGATGCGCCGCTGGTGATCGGCGTGGTGTCGTTCACCAGGCCGCACCCGAAGGTGCCGCCGTGGGAGCAGGAATTGTCGGCCGGCGCGAGCGCGATGAACATCGTCACCGCGGCGACCGCGCTCGGCTATGGCGCCTGCTGGCTGACCGGCTGGTTCGCCTTCGACCGCGACGTGCTCGACGGCCTTGGCCTGAAGCCGGACGAAAAGCTCGCCGGCCTGATCCACATCGGCACCCCGACCAAGCCGAGCGAAGACCGCCCGCGCCCGGCGCTGTCGGATATCGTCACGCGGTTTTAGTCGAGGCGCCGCATTGAAGCCCGCATGAGCGCAGCGATATGCGGGACCGCCGTCCCCGGGTGTCGCTCCGCTCACCCGGGCTACGAGGCTACCGGATATAGTGACGCGGTTCTAGGGCCGCATAGCCCATGTCATTTCCGATCCGGCCGCGCGTCCGAAGCCATTTCCCCAAACATCGAATTGACCCCCTGGCGGAAATGTGCCGCGCGAGAGTGCTCCACCAATAGTGGCTATTCGCCAAGGCTTTCTGCTAAGATTGCAGGCGATCTATTCGCAACTTTTGGCTGCTGGTAGAGATTGTGGAAATTCTTCGGAATCGCGCCAAGACATTCGTCGTCTTCGGCTGGGTCTTCTTTGTGGTGTCGGTGCCGGTTTGCCTTCTTATCAGAGCGGCTGCTGGTTTCAGCTCATTCTATTTCCCTGCGCACCCGCAAGTTACGTTGAATAGCTATGATATGGGTGCCTCCAACGTCGTTCTTGCTGCTGGCGCCTTTGCCGCAGTAGCTTCGTCGATCGCCCTTGCCCTGAAGTTCCGAGCCACCGCATCCGCGTTGGTTATTGTGATTTGGAGTACGGCAATTGCCGGCACCCAAGTGGTTCGATCCTTTGTAAAACCAGGACCGGACTATTTCGAGCGCCATATCGGCCCGGAGGTCTTCCTCGTACCTTGGTGGTACGCGGATTCGAGCCCCGGAAGACCTCCCCACGAAACGCCGAATGAGATTGGCTTCGTTTTCGATCTCTGCTTGTCCAATCTCAAGGGACGCACTGACATTGACTGTCGCTTTATTCAACAGGTCCGTGTTCTACCAAATGAGAAAAACGTTGCTGATCCTGTCTTAGAGTCATGGCGCAAGTACCGGTCTCAAATGAGTCCCGGCCCGGACCGTAGCGGTTATCAATCGTTTGACTTGCGCTATGCGTTGCAAACCGCCGGACCTACTCGTGTCGAGCATTACTTCGCGCGCCTGAATTCGAACGGAGACCTTACGCGACTTGTCAAGTGCTGGCTCGGCGGCGAAAGGTTTTGTATGCACCGCGCGCTGGTGGGCAACTATTGGTTCGGATACGAAGCAGACCTGGCGGCGGCTGATGAGACGCTAGATGCCGAGCTAGCGGCCCTGGTCGAGTCGTGGCGACGCAAGTAGCTTGCTGCGAATGGCTATAAGCGCGAGAGCTTATCCATCAAGCAAGGCCCCCTCCGAAGATGGATGACCGAGTCAACCCGGCCATGACGAGTGTGCCTACGCCGCCTTCCACGCGCGTGCCGCAAATCCCGTCAGCAATGTAGCCCGCATGAGCCAACGGGTCGCGAACGCGCGCCCGATGACAGGCTCCGCGATATGCGGGACCGCTGTCCCCGGGTATCGCTCCGCTCACCCGGGCTACGCGCGCTGGTGATTGCGGTCCGTCATTGCGAGGAGCTCGCGACAAAATGCAGAGCAATTTTGCGCTGAAGCGACGAAGCAATCCATACTTCCGCACATGCCGCACGATGGATTGCTCCGCTTCCCTCGCAATGACGGGGATAGCATCGTAGCCCGCATGAGCGCAGCGACATGCGGGACCCTCGCCCCCGGGTGTCGCTTCGCTCACCCGGGCTACCGGGCTGGTGATTGCGGTCCGTCATTGCGAGAAGCGATAGCGACGAAGCAATCCATGCTTCCGCGCATGCCGCACGATGGATTGCTTCGCTTCGCTCGCAATGACGGGGATAGGGCCGCATCTGCGGTGTCATTGCCGGGCTTGATCCGGCAATCCATCGAGACAAGAGATTCTTGCAAAAGAAGATGGATGGCCGGGTCAAGCCCGGCCATGACGGGCGTGGGAACCGTCAAGCCGCCTTCGATGCGCGCTTGGCAAAGCCGGCCAGCAACGCCGCGATCTCACTCCCCGGCTTCGCCGCGCTGAACAGAAAACCCTGCACCTCGTTGCAGCCTTCGGCGCGCAGCCAGTCGAGCTGGTCGACGGTTTCGACGCCCTCCGCCGTCGTGGTGATCTTGAGGCTGCGGCCGAGGCCGGAGATCGCGCGCACGATCGCGACGCAATCGGAGCGCCGCGCCAGGTCCTTCACGAACGAGCGGTCGATCTTGATCTTGTCGAACGGGAAGCTGCGCAGATAGCTCAGGCTGGAATAGCCGGTGCCGAAATCATCCATCGAGATGCTGACGCCGAGCTCGCGCAGCTGATGCAGGATCGCGAGGTTGGCCTCGGTCTCCGCTAGAAACACCGACTCGGTGATCTCCAGTTCAAGCCGCCGCGCCGGCAGGCCGGAATGCGCCAGCGCCGAGATCACGGCCTGGACCAGGTTGCGGCTGCGGAACTGGACCGGCGACAGGTTGACCGCGATCTTGACGTCGGCGGGCCACTTCATCGCCTCGGCGCAGGCTTCACGCAGCACCCATTCGCCGAGCGCCACGATCAGGCCGATGTCTTCCGCGACCGGGATGAATTCCGCCGGCGAGACCATACCCTTCTGCGGGTGCCGCCAGCGCAAGAGCGACTCGAAGCCACTGATGCGGTCGGCCGCGATATCGACCAGGGGCTGGTAGTGCAGCTCGAACTCGCCATTAGAGAAGGCCGCGCGCAGGTCGCGCTCCATGTCGCGGCGCTTCTGCGCCTGCTGGTCCATCTCGGGTTCGAAGAAATGATGCGTGCCGCCGCCCTCGGACTTGGCGCGGTACAACGCCATGTCGGCATTGCGCATCAGTTCTTCCGACGTGGTGCCGTCGCCGGGCGACAGCGCGATCCCGATGCTGGCGCCGACCACCACCTCGAGCCCGTCGATGTCATAGGGCGCGCTCAGAACCTCGATCAGCCGTTCCGCGAAGGCGCTGGCGTCCTTCGGCGACACGTCGGCCGCGAGCACGATCGCAAATTCGTCGCCGCCGAGCCGGGCGGCCACGTTGTCGCCCCGGACCTCCGCGCGCAGCCGCTCCGCGACCTGCTTGAGCAGCCGGTCGCCCATCGGATGGCCGAAGGAGTCGTTGACGTTCTTGAACAGGTCGAGGTCGACGCACATCACGGCAACGCGCTTGTTGCCGGAGCGGCCGCGCTCCAGCGCCGCGCCGAGGCGCTCCTGGTAGAAGTCGCGGTTCGGCAGGTTGGTCAGCCCGTCATGGTGCGCCATGTGGGCGATCCGCGCCTCGGCGGCGCGACGCTCGGTGATGTCGACCACCGCGACCAGATAGCCGTCACGGCCATCGAAGGTCACCTTGCGCCCGAAGGTCAGCACATGGATCTCGGTGCCGTCGGCGCGGACGTGCCGCCAGTCGCGGCTGGATTGATAGACGTCACCGATCTGCCGGAGCGCGGCGCTGTGCACCGCCCATTCATCCTCCGGCCAGATCTCGCGCAACGTCATGCCGAGGAATTTTTCGCGGGCGTAGCCATAGTGCTGCACGGCAGCGTCGTTGACGCTCAGGAACGCCATGGTGTCGGCGTCGAACACCCACATCGGCATCGGGTTGTTCTCGAACAGCAGGCGGAACGACACCTCGCGCTGCTTCAGCGCG
The DNA here is from genome assembly GCF_015291565.1 of Bradyrhizobium sp. CCBAU 51753. Lineage (NCBI taxonomy): Bacteria > Pseudomonadati > Pseudomonadota > Alphaproteobacteria > Hyphomicrobiales > Nitrobacteraceae > Bradyrhizobium > Bradyrhizobium sp. CCBAU 51753. The sequence continues at coordinate 5,859,781 of NZ_CP030037.1, forward strand.
GTGACGTCGGAGACCGTCAGCGACAGCATGTCGCCGAACGCGGTGACGCCGAGCCGCAGACAGCGATCGCCGCTGTCGATCTCGAACTGTCCGCCGGGACCGCCGCCGACGAATGCGCGCAGCCGGGCGATCACGTCGGGCGCCGCGAGCGGGTTGCCGCCGGCGCCGAGCCGGCGCCACAGCAGTTCGGTCGCGGGCTGCATCAACAGCCGTGCGGCGCCTTGGTTGAGATGGACGATCTGGAAGTCGGCCGGCTCACCCCGCGCATCGCGGATCGCGGCGAGCGACAGCACGCCCTCGTCGGTGGCGGAGAAGATCGTGTCCAAGAGATTGTACTGCGCGTTGCGTTCGTTGACGTAGACGCCGACCAGCACGCCGCCCCAGCGCGAGCGCGTCGGCAGCGCCAGCACGTCATAGGTCCGCACCAGGCCGTCGCGCACGCAATGCGCCGAGGCGAGATAGGGCCGGCAGTTCTGGCGCGCGTTCGCCGCGGCTTCGGTCAGCGCAGTGGCGCAGTCCGGCGGCAGCGCGCCGAGCGGAATGTCCCAGCGCTCGTCGTTCAACCAGGTCTGGATGTAGCGGCCGGGTTGCGAGACGCGCAGCACGCCGTCGACGTCGCGCAGCAGCACGATGTGATCCGCGAGACGGCCGAGGCTGCCGAGCATCACGTCTTCATATTGCGGCAGCTTCTCGCCCGGCCGCACCGCCGCCTGCCACTTGCGCTGCAGAACCGGCACGTCAGCGAACATCTCGGAATTGAATTTGGCCGATGTCTTTGCTGATTTCTTGTTGGCCATCGCCATGGCACGCCCCGTTCACGCAAGCGCCAGAGCATGATCCAGAAAAGTGCGAAGCAGCTTCTCGGACGATCATGCTCAGGCAGAAGTTAGAGCGCGACGATGGTTCGACCCGATCGCGCCGCGCTTGTCCCCGCGGCATCCAAGTCAACCCCGCTTAACGCCATGTAAAAAAAGCGCAGTGTCGCGCGGCAACGAGCGATTATGACGGCATAAATTTGCGTGATGGTTAGTCGGTGTTAGCGACTATGACAGTTGCATGAAATGCAGCGGCTGCCGCTGTCAGCGCGCAATGACCTCGACCTCGCCGTCGACGCCGTTGACGACGTTGAAGGGCCGTTCGAACACCTTGCCCTCGTTCTTGGCGATGGCGCGATACTCGCCTTCGGAGAGCACGACGCGCGGGAACGCGCCGATCGATTCCTTGATGACGTCGCCGCCCGGCGTGATCACCGACCATGCGGTGTTGGCGAGCGCTTCGCCGCCCTTTTCGCCGACCAGCTTCAGCGTGATGACGGCGGCGCGATGGGTGACGGTGACGTCGGTCAGCTTGCCGGCGGTGACGCGGATATCGGAGCGCACCACCGAGTTGGCGTCGCCGTAGTTGGAGACGATGTAGTAGGTGCCTTCCGGCAGCAGCGCGACGTCGCCGGCGGCGACGTTGGGCACCAGCGCGCCGCGGTCCGAGCCGTCGAACTGGCTGCCCTTGAAGATCGCAAACGAGATCTGGTTGCCGGGGATCTTGCTGCCGCCGACCCGGCCCTCGATCCGCAGACCGCCGGCCGGCAGCACGAAGGACTCGCGGTCGGTCTCCGACTTCAGGCTGACGGCGCGCACCGCGCTGACCAGACCGAGCGCGACATGGACGACGTAATTGCCCGGCGGCAGCACGATGTTGGGGGTCGCCCCGCGGTCCTCGCGGATCAGCTTGAAGGTGCCGTTCTCGTCCGGCTTGTCGGCGAACACCCGCCACACCAGTCCGCCATTGATCGCGGGCAGGTCCTTGCCGTATTTCGCCGTCAGCGAGAGCACGGCCTGGGCCGAGGTCGGGGTGCCGGGCGGCGGCGGCGCCGGCGGGACCGTGGCGATCGACGGCTGGACGATGGTCGGCTGGCTCAGCGGGCCCGGCAAGGTCGGTCCGGATCCGGCCCCGGAGGGCGGCGCCAGATTGAGCGCCGGGGCGGACGGCGCCTCGGGGACCGAGGCCGGCGGAACCGGCGGTGGCCGGTCGCTAAACCATTGAGCCGATGCGGAAGTAGGGATCAGGGCAAGTACCATGGCGGCAAGCGCAATGAGCGGAAGCAGCCGTCTGCCCCGCCCGCATCCGCCGATGCCATTGCCGCCCCTGGAAGTCATCGTCATGCTTTTCAACGAAAACGCGGCAAATTCAAGCCTTGGTGACGGCCGGGATGCAGCCGTCCCCCGCCAGGAACCCGCCGATCAAGCGGATGTTAGCTCCACGTCGCGGTCCAGTCACAATCCCTACCTACGGCGGTCAGTGGCCTGAATCATGCCTTCAGGACTAACCATGAAGATGGGCAAGTGTGGCGAAGCCGCGCTGCGAGGCCTAAGCTCGTGCTGGCAGGAGATTTGTCGTGTTGGATAGCTGGATGGGCCGAGGCCACAAGAGCTCCGACGGCCCCGACAAGGTAGGACTGGGACCGGTTCGCCGTCCCGTGATCGGGCTCGCGCTCGGCGGCGGCGCGGCGCGCGGCTTTGCCCATATCGGCATCATCAAGACCCTGCTCGCCCACGGCATCGTCCCCAACGTCGTCGTCGGCACCTCGATCGGCTCGGTGGTCGGCGGCGCCTATGCCGCCGGGCATATCGAGACGCTGGAGCAATGGGCCCGCAGCCTGCAGCCGCGCAGCGTGCTCGGCTATCTCGACATCCGCCTCAACGGCTCCGGCCTGATCCGCGGCGCCAAGCTCGCCGCCGAGATCGAGGCGGCGCTGGGCCAGATCCTGATCGAGGACCTGACGGTCAAATTCGCCAGCGTCGCGACCGAAGTGCGCACCGGCCACGAGATCTGGCTGACCCACGGCCGCGTGGTCGACGCCATGCGGGCCTCCTACGCCCTGCCCGGCATCTTCGCGCCGGTCCTGATCGGCGACCGCTGGCTGGTCGACGGCGCGCTGGTCAATCCGGTGCCGGTGTCGGCGGCGCGGGCGCTCGGCGCCGAGATCGTGATCGCCGCCAATCTCTCGAGCGACGTGTTCGCGCACTCGACCACGATCTACAATCACGGTGCGGCAGCGCCGGCCCCCGAAGTGACGGTGGCGGTGACCGCCGATGCCGAGATCGAACCCGAGCCGCCGAAGCGCCGGTTCGGCCGCTTCTTCTCCGCCGAGCGCACCGTCAAGCGCGAGTTCTTCGGCAGCGCGACCCGGCCCGGCATCTCCAGCGTCATGGTCGACGCCTTCAACATCATGCAGGACCGCATCACCCGCGCGCGCCTCGCCGGCGATCCGCCGGACATGCTGATCTCGCCTCGCGTCGGCCAGATCGGCTGGTTCGACTTCCACCGCGCCGACGACCTGATCGCGCATGGCATCCGCGCGGCCGAGCGCGCCATCGGCGCGATCGAGGAAGCGATCGATATCCTGGTGCCGCCGTCGACCGGCAACGGCAGCGTGGGCAAATAGAATCAGGCCGTCTTGATGTAGTCGCGCAGCGCTTCCTGCTCGAGCTCGTATTCCTGCACGCGCCACTTGACGATATCGCCGATCGAGATCAGCCCGACCACCTTGCCGTCCTCGACCACGGGCAGATGGCGGAATTTGCCGGTGGTCATCATCTCCATGATGCCGCTGACCGTGTCGGACTCGCGGCAGCTCACGACCTTCCGCGTCATCACCGCGCTGACCGGCTCGTCCAGCGCGCCGGCGCCGCGTTCGCCGAGCACGCGCACGACGTCGCGCTCCGAGAGGATGCCTTCTATCCGGCCCTGATCCATCACCAGCACCGCGCCGATCTTGCGTTCGCCGAGCAGCTTGACCGCAGCCGAAAGCTTTGCGCTCGGCTCGACGCTCATGATCTGGTGGCCCTTGGTATCGAGAATGGAGCGTACCGTCATTGTCGTCTCCCTGAATCCGATCGCGTCCCCTTGCGCGGGGATCGAACCTGTTCGCCAGAGTCTTCAATCAACAGTTCCGCGCCGATTTCGGTTCCGGGGCGCGGTTGACAGCGGGGCTGTATGTCTCAGCCGGTTTCATCTCGCGTTGCAAGGATGATGGAGGAATTCGCCGTGAGCCGCAAGCGGCGTTCAGACGTGGCCGGACTGGTCCACCGATGACGCATCTGCAGCATCATCCCGCGCGCGCGGCACCGGATCGAACAGCGAGAACAGTAAGAGCCCGGCCAGGAAGCCGCCGATATGCGCCTGCCAGGCGACACTGACATTGTCGCCGCCGATCGCCAGCGAGCCGACGCCGAACACGATGTTGACGCCGAACCAGATCGCCAGGAAGGCCAGCACGCGCCCGTTGCGCAGCGCGCGCGACAATGACAGCGCTGGCACCCGGGCAGCCGCGTCGGCGTCGCCCCGGCTGAACGACAGGAAGCTGCCGCGGACGAAGGCAAAGCGGATCGCCGCCGCCATCGTGCCCGACACCGACGCCGATGCGCCGATCATCGGTGCGATGGCGTGCTCATGGGTCAACAGATGCGCGAGCGCGCCGGCGGCCGCCGTCACCGCCATGAAGACGAAGAAGCGCACCGCGCCAAAACGCCGTGCCAGCGCACTGCCGAACGGCAACAGCCACAGCACGTTGAAGCCGATATGGGTGAGATTCGCGTGCAGCAGCGAATAGGTGACGAAGGTCCAGACCTTGGCGCCGTCGCCGCCTGGAAAGGTGACGTCGAGCAGCGTCGAATCGTAGCGCTTCGGGATGAAGCCGAAGACGTCGATGGTCCAGTTCTCGAGCTCAGGCGGCAGCAACACCCGCAGATGGATCACCGCGATCAACACGATGTAGGCGGTGAGCGCCGGCGGCAAGGTCAGGATCGGCTCGCGCGGCGCCTCCGGCGGCGGGGCGATCGGGGATTCGGGATGGGAGTCCAAGGAGCCGACGACCTCGCATGCGGAATAAGCCTCAGATAGGCGGCTTTGGCGGCGCTGTGCAAGTGCACAATCGGGAAAAGAGTTGGGGCCGCGGCGGCTGAGGGCAAGCGGAGCTGCGGTTGCGGGTGCGTCGCAGCACGTCCCTGAGGATGGCCCGTTTCATCAAACCGCAGCAGCCGCAGAAGCGCGGCCGATTGTGGCCGCCCGGCTCGCATCGTCCCGCCCGGCTCGCTTCGCTGGCGCACAATCGAGGTCGGTGCAGGCATCCGCGCATGCCGCTCACGACAGCGCGGCAATCGTCGATCCCCGCATTCGTGCGCAGCGGTCGATGACGCGACCTACCCGTGTGACAGAACCAAAAAGAAAAGGGAGGGGCGCTGAGAACACCCCTCCCCGACTTTGCTGACCTTCTCGCGCCCCTGAGGGATCGGGGGTGCATCCCCACCCCTCCCCGCGCGACGACCAAACTGTTTGACGCCACCTGTAAACGTGCGACGCCGGCGCTTGGGGCAGCCGGCCCGAACGGGAATGCGCGGGACCCTACGCGGGCCGGCCGCGGTCGCCAAGCCTATAGTTAAATTTACGTTAACAGCGCAAAACCGTCGATAACGCGCCGAAAACGCGCCCCCGGCATGGACGCTGCAATGCCTTCCCTGCACAACAGAGAAGGGAAGGCGTTTGAGCGGAACCGGGACAGATGTGTCGTGGTGAGACAGGCGCCGGGCAAGGTTCTTTAGATGAAACACTCGTCCAGCCGCGCGTTTTTCGCTTACTGGAATGCGAAGCGCGGCCCTGCGCGCGCACCCGACCGGAGCGAGTTCGAACCGTCAGCGGTGCGCGAGCTGCTGGCTGACATTTTCGTGCTGTCGTATGACGGCGAGGCCGGTTACCCGTTCCGCGTCGCCGGCACCCGCACCTCCGCCCTGCTCGGCTGCGACCTCAAGGGGCGAAGCTTCTCCGCCATGTTCAGCGGCGCCAGCCGTCGCGAGGTCGACGACATCATCACCTGCGTTGCGGAGGAGACGCTGCCGGCGATCGCCGGCGTGACCGCGACCACCGGGAGCGGCGCCAAGGCGCATCTCGAATTGCTGCTGCTGCCCTTCACCGCGCGCGTCCATGTGCCGGCGAGCCTGACCGGCCTGCTCGCCCCGTTCGAGGACGATGCCACGGCGCTGCGCGACCTGACGCTGACCTCATGGCGCTATCTGCATCCGCCGGAGCGGTTCGTGCCGCGTGCACTGCGAAAGCTCGCCATAGCGCGCGGCTTCACCGTCTATGAGGGCCTGAGCTAGCGAGAGACGTTCACCCACGATGATGCTACGATCCAGCGTTCCACGAGGACGGAGCATCATCGCATGGACGCCGTGACGCCGCAGCGTGCCGACACGCATTCCCACATCGTTCGCCCGCAGGACATGGAATGGCAGCAGACCCGCTTCCCGGGCTGCGAGGCCAAGACGCTGCTGTTCGATCGCAAGACCGGACTGATGACCGCCCTGATGCGCTTTGCGCCGGGTGCGGTGCTGCCCGATCATGAGCATGTCAATATCGAGCAGACCTTCGTGCTCGAAGGCGCCCTCGTCGACAAGGAAGGCCCGGCCGAGGGCATGATCTGCGGCGCCGGCGAGTTCATCTGGCGCGAGGCCGGCAGCCGCCACGTCGCCTGGTGTCCGCAAGGCGGCCTGATGCTCGCGATCTTCCAGGTGCCGAACAAGTTCTTCGAGGCCGACGGCCGCGTGGTCGATGCCAGCGGCCAGGACTGGGATGAGGCCTGGGGACATACGCGGAAGGCCTAACACCCTGCCCTGCCCCGTCCTGCTCCGGCGGCCCGCTTGCGCGGCGCGCCGTGGAACTCTATTAGCTGGTCCGCCGGGATGACGGGTCGCCTTCCCGCAGTTGGCATCCGCGGCCGGGCTGGCGCAGGGGCATGTTTCGAAGCTCGATCAGGCAGAAGATCGTCGGCATCGCCGCGGGGCTGATCATCCTCGCGGTCGTGACCTCGCTGCTGTCGATGGTGATGGCGGGCCGCGTCGGCCATCTGCTCGACGAACTCACCAACCGCTATATCCCCGCCTACGGCCATCTCGCCCGCGTCAATGTCCGCGCGCTGGAGCGCTCGCTGGCGATGCGGCGGATGATGATGGCGAAGATGCAGGGGCCGGCGGAAGACGCCAGCTACGAGACCGCGCGAAAATCGTTCCAGGAGATCGAGCCCCTGATCAAGAGCGAGGCCGATGCCGCGCGCGAGCTGATCGACGCGATCATCGCCGATCGCTCGACGCCATCGGACAATGCGGCGCTCGGGCGCCTCGACGACCGCATCGACAACGCGGTCAACGACCTGCTGGTGCGGCTGAACGCCGAGAACAAGACCCTGCTCGAGCAGATCGAGGCCAAGGACATTGCCGCTGCGCGCCAGACCTCGCTGCGCGCGGACGCGCTGCGCGACGAGTTCAACACCAGGATCGACGCCATCCGTGCCGACATGCTGGCCCAGGTCGGCTTCGCGGCGAGCACGGTGATGGGCGCCCAGCACCAGGCCATCATCGTCTCGGCCGTCGTCACCGGCATCGCCGCGATCCTCGGCTTCGTGTTCGCGATGCTGGTCGGCAGCGGCATCACCGGGCCGGTGATGCGGCTTTTGGAAGGCACCCGCGCGGTCGAGGCCGGCAAGCTCGACGGCAGCATCACCATCACGACGCAGGACGAGATCGGCCAGCTTTCGGCCGCCTTCAACCGGATGATCGAGACGCTGCGCAACAACCAGCGCATCCGCGAAACCTTCGGCCGCTACATCAATCCGCGGATCGCCGAAGGCCTGCTCGACCAGCCGGCGATCGCCGCCACCGAAGGGCAGCGCCGCGTCATGACGGTGATGTTCTGCGACATGAAGGGCTTTACGTCCTTGAGCGAAGGCGTGACGCCGCGCGGCCTGGTCAAGATCATGAACCTCTATCTCTCGACCATGTCGGAGCCGATCCACGCCCATCGCGGCATCATCGACAAATATATCGGCGATGCCATCATGGCCTATTGGGGCGCGCCGTTCGTCGAGGAAAACGAGCAGACCCATCTCGCCGCGCTCGCCGCGATCGACATGACCGGGCGCGTCGCCCAGCTGCGCAAGGATCTGCCCGAGCTGCTCGGCGTGCGCGCGATCCCGACCGACTGCGACGTCCGCATCGGCATCGCCACCGGCGAAGCGCTGGTCGGCAGCATCGGCTCCGAATTCATGATGAGCTATACCGTGCTCGGCGACACCGTGAACCTCGCCTCGCGGCTGGAGGGCGCCAACAAATATTACGGCAGCCGCAGCCTGATCTCGGAAGCCACCGCCGCCGGCTGCGCCGATACCATCGCGCTGCGCGAGATCGACCGGCTGGTCGTGGTCGGCCAGAGCCAGCCGCAGACCGTGTTCGAGATCATGGGCCAGAAGGACGCCCTGACGCCGGCGCAAACGCTGCTGTGCCAGCACTATGCGGAAGGCCTCGCGGCGTACCGCGCACGCAGCTGGGACGATGCGGCACGCGCCTTCGCCGCCGCGCTGGAAGCCGTCCCCGGCGACGGTCCGTCGCTCGCCTTGAAGACGCGCGTCGAGAGCTTTCGGCAAAATCCGCCGGCGCCGGACTGGGACGGCGCGTGGCGTCTGGAGAGCAAATAGCGATCACTGCGCTGGGTCGGGCTGCTCACGGCGTCGAATCCTGACGCCGATGTTAGTTTCGGCTGTGCCGTCCTTGGTATCGCATACGCCCTCACCTACGCGCCTCACTCTTCGAAAACGACAGCGCAACTGTCACACGCGTCGCCGCAGACAATTTTTCGCATTGAAGGGAATGCGCGAGGCGACGGGGAGTTATTGCTTCAAACCGGCACTCGCCCGGTCGAAGCGGGAGGTCCCCATGATCAAGTCACCGATCAAGCTTGCAGCGGTTGCGACGTTCCTGACAGCGCCGCTCGTCCTGGTCTCGCCACCGGTTATCGCCGCAGGAGGCGGCGGTGGCGGCGGCGGAGGCGGCGATCCCTACGGATCGAGTTACAGCGGTCCCGCGTCATCGTCCCCTCAGCAGAGGGACAGAAAAACCACGCGCAGGACCAAGAAACCAACCAAGCAGTCGGCCTTCGATGATCCGGCGTTTCGCGAAGCCTACCGCACGGCCTATGCAACGATCTACGAACGCAACGACTATCTCGCAGCGATCGATCAGCTGCACGCGCTCAAGCATGACGACCAACCCAACGTCGCCAATCTGATCGGCTACTCCTATCGCAAGCTCGGCGACTTCAGGGAGGCGCAACTCTGGTACGAGCGCGCGCTGAAAGCGGATCCAAACCACGTGCTGACCTGGAACTATTACGGCCTTTGGCAGATCGAACAAGGCAACCGCGAGCAGGCGCAATATCATCTGACCCGGATTGCCGCGATCTGCGGCACCGGCTGCGACGAATATCGTTCGCTGGCGGCGGCGCTGGAAAAGCCGCCCGGGACCGGGCTGGTGTATTGAGAGACCGTAGCCCGCATCAGCCAACGGGTCGCCCGAACGCGCGCCCGATGACAGGCTCCGCGATATGTGGGAGATAGAACCCGGATGTCGCTGCGCTCATCCGGGCTACACTTTCTTTACTAGCTGTGCCTCGATCGCGGCCTTGTCGATCACCGACCAGACCTGCACGATCTTGCCCTCGCGGAATTCATAGAACACGTTCTCGGCAAACGCGACGCGCCGGCCGTCGACATCGAGGCCGAGAAACCTGCCCTTCGGCGAGCAGTTGAAGGCGAGCCGGCTCGCGACGTAGCTCGCGTCGGACACCAGCAGCTCGACGTTGAAGTGAAGGTCGGGAATATCGCGAAAGTCCTGCTCCAGCATCTCGCGATAGCCCGACAGACCGATCCGCCGGCCGTTGTGAGATACGTCGTCGTCGACGAATTGACCAAGCCGCGACCAGTCCTGCCGGTTCAGGCAAGCGATGTAGTTCCGGTAGATGCCGGGAAGGTCTTGGGTCATCGATCGCCTCCAGGTCTGCGAGTTCGCTCCGGCACGCATTGCCATGTGGGTAGTCGGAGCGCCGGCGCAACCAACGCCAGCGAGTCACGTTCAGGCGTGTCCGTTTTTGCGGGAATTTCGCCATTTCGACCGATGGGGTCGCTGGATAGTTTGCGCGCCGGGCGACGCGAACGCATACGTTGAGATGGATCATGAGTTGGCGATTTCTTGCATGGAGTGGCGCTGCCATCGCCGCGCTGGTTCCAATTGTCGGCGGCGCCTGGCTGCTCACCCTTCCCGCCGCATCGGCCATCAAGGTTCCGCCACCGATCGCGCAGCAGGAGCATGACGCAACGCTCGCGGCGCTGAAGCCGCTGAGGCGAGCGCGCCCGCTGATCGCGATCGTCGGCATCAACGACATGACCGAGACCACCGACTATCTGATGCCTTACGGCATTCTCAAGCGCGCCGACGTTGCCGATGTCGTGACGCTGGCGACGGGCCCCGGACCGGTGACGCTGTTCCCGGTGCTGAAGGTCGAGCCGGATACGACGACAGCCGCATTCGACACCGCGCATCCCGACGGCGCCGACTACGTCATCGTGCCGGCGATGAGCCGCGATGACGATCCGGCCGTGGTGCAGTGGATCCAGCGTCAGGCCGAGAAGGGCGCCGTGATCGTCGGCATCTGCGCCGGCGGCAAGGTCGTTGCGTCGACCGGCCTGCTCGACGGCAAGCGCGCCACCACGCATTGGTTCTACCTGAAGGGCTGGCAGGACAAGCATCCCAGGATCCAGTACGTCGCGGACCGCCGCATCGTGGTCGACCGCGGCGTCGCGACGACGACAGGAATCTCGGCGTCGATGCCGATGTCGCTCACCTTGATCGAGGCGATTGCGGGCCGCGGCAAGGCCGAGGCGGTCGCCCGCGACATCGGCCTGCCCGATTGGAATGCGCGCCACGACAGCGGCGCCTTCAAATTCACGCGCCCGTTCGCGCTGACCGCAATCCGGAACACGCTGGCGTTCTGGAACCGGGAGCAGCTCGGCCTCGCGCTGACCGCCGATGTCGACGAGGTCTCGCTGGCGCTGGTCGCCGACAGCTGGTCGCGGACCTATCGCTCGCATGCAGTGACATTTGCAAAGACCGACGCAGCGCAGACCACGCGCAACGGCCTGCGCATCTATCCGCAACAGGTTGCGGCGACCTGGCCCGCGGAGCGCCTGCTGCCCGCCGTCGGAACCACGCCGCCGGCGCAGGCGCTCGACACCACCTTGCGCGCAATCCAGACCCGATATGGCACGGATACGGCCGACTTCGTCGCGATGCAGCTCGAATATCCGCGGTCACCGGCGTCGCGCACCGAATAGCCGGAAGGCTCCTCAGAACCGCGTCGTGCCGAGCGGGAGGCCGAGGCTGATGCGCCCCGCGAGCACGTAGCTGTTCTGGGTCATCGCCACATGCTTGATCGCCGCCTGAACGTCGCGGGATCGACCGCTCGAGCGTGCCGGTCTCGAAGATCGCCGCGGTCCCGGCCGGTGCCGCGAGCATCTCGACGACGCGCGCGGCGCTCTCCGCGGCATTGGCGCAGGCGACCCGGAACAGCACCCGCGCTTCAATCAGGCGATCGCCGCCGGCATCGACCGCGGCCATCAGCTCGGTCATCGCCTCGATCAGCAGCGCCCGGGCAGACCGCACTGCGGCCTCGGCACGGCCGACCAGTGCCTGAACCAGTTCGCTGTCGCGGAGCTGGCCGCCGCCAGCCATCCGCGGCTTCTTGCCGGCGAGCGCAATAAAGGCGTCGAGCGCGCCGCGGGCGATTCCGAGCGGCACCACCGAGACCGTCCACGGAAACGCCGACAGCGCCGGCAGGCGATAGATGATGCCGGACTGCGTTGGCTGACAATCGATCAGGGGATGGACGTGGCTCGCGGGCACGAAGCCGTCCTCGACCTCGAAATCGCAGCTTCCGGTCCCGCGCAATCCGGATACGAACCAGGTGTCGTGAACGCGGACCTCGGCGCGATCGAAGTAGCAGCACAGCGACGGGCCGTCCTTGCCGTCGGGCCCCTTCACGCTGGCGAGCCCCATGAACCGCGTCGCATGATGCGCGCCGCTGCCGAACGGCCAGCGCCCGCTGACGCGGTAGCCGCCCTCGACCTCCACCGCCGTTCCGACCGCACCGGTGGCGCTGGCGATGAAGGCCATTGGTTCGGCGAACCAGCTCCGCACCACGTCTGCGGGCAGGTAGCCGCCGATCCGGCTCATGCCGGCGCCGTTGCCGACCAGCCAGCCGACCGAGCCGTCAAGCGCGGACGCCGCCTCCACGATGGTCATGAAGTCGAATGGCGAGAATTCCGGCCCGCCGAGCGCCTTCGGCAAATACAGCCGAAACAGTCCGGCCTCGGCCAGCGCCCGGAAGACGGCATCGGGGAGCCTGCGCTCGCGATCGAAATGCTGCCGTTGCTCGGCGATCAGCGGCGCCAGCCGCGCCACCGCGGCAAGATGGTCCGCAACACTGGCTTCCGCGCGTGCATGCATGATGCCCTCTCCAGCCGGAACATGCAGATTGTCGGACAACCTCTCGGGCCGCGCAAATCCGAAGAATTCAGCCACAGATGAACTGAATTCACCCAGACTTCTCCCATGCGCAAGCTCCCGCCGCTGACCGGACGCATCCGCGTGTCAGGCGCCCGCCCATTGTCATCTCATCGTCATGAAATGTGCCGACAGGTTCAGCCGGACCAGTTTCGGGGACTCGCATGGACTACTTCAAACGCTTCAACTTCCTGTTCGCCGCGCCGGTGTTCGAATCGGACGATCTCGAAGGCATCCGCTTCAACCAGATCATCAGCGAGATCGAGCGCTCCGGCTTCGAGGTGGTCCGCGCCCGCAAGCTGGAGGATGCCGAGATCGCGGTGCAGACCGATGCCGCAATCGGCTGCATGGTGGTCGACTGGGGCAAGAAGGGACTTGAGGGCAAGACGGCCGCGCTGATCAATCTGATGCGCCGGCGCGGCCTCGACTTCCCGATCATCCTGTTGATCCGCCGCAAGCGGTTCGAGGACCTGCCGGTCGAGGTGCTCGATTTCATCGACGGCTACGTGTTCCTGTCGGAGGAAACCCCGCCCTTCATCGCGAAAAACCTGATCAGCCGGCTCAAGCAATACGCCGAGAACCTGAAGACGCCGTTCTTCGGGGCGCTGGTCGACTATGCCGAGGAAGGCAACCAGCTCTGGACCTGCCCCGGCCATAATGGCGGCGTGTTCTACAGCCGCAGCCCGATCGGCCGTGTGTTCGTCGAGCATCTCGGCGAGGCGGTGTTTCGCGACGACCTCGACAATTCCGTGCTCGACCTCGGCGACCTCCTCACCCATGAGGGGCCGGCACTGAAGGCGCAGAAGGAGGCGGCGCGGATCTTTGGCGCTGAAAAGACCTATTTCGTGCTCAACGGTACCTCGACCTCGAACAAGGTCGCGCTCGGCTCGCTGGTCACCGACGGCGACCTCGTGCTGTTCGACCGCAACAACCACAAGGCCGCCCATCACGGCGCGCTGCTGATCGGCGGCGGCATCCCGGTCTATGTGCCCACCGTGCGCAACGCCTGGGGCCTGATCGGCCCGATGCGCTGGGATCTGCTCGACGAAGGTGCGCTGCGCGACCACATCCGCAAGCACCCGCTCGTCAAGGATGAGAACGCCTGGAAGAAGCCCCGCCCGTTCCGCGTCGCGGTAGTCGAGCAGTGCACCTATGACGGCACCATCCACTCCGCCGAGATGATCCTGAAGCGGATCGGCCATCTCTGCGACTACATCCTGTTCGACGAGGCCTGGGCCGGCTTCATGAAATTCCACCCGATCTACGCCGGCCGCTTCGCGATGGGGCTGGCCGATCTCGGCCCCGAGGCGCCGGGCATCATCGCGACGCAATCGACCCACAAGCAGCTCGCGAGCTTCTCGCAGGCCTCGCAGATCCACATCCGCGACCGCCACATCAAGGGCCAGAAGCGCCGCGTCGAGCACCGCCGCTTCAACGAAAGTTTTATGCAGCACGCCTCGACCTCGCCGTTCTATCCGCTGTTCGCTTCGCTCGACGTCGGCGCGCAGATGATGAAGGGCCGCTCCGGCGAGGTGCTGTGGGACGACACGATCCGGCTCGGCATCGAGCTGCGCAAGAAGGTCCGCGCCGTGAAGCGCGAGTTCGAGGAGAACGAGACGCGGACCGAGCGGCGCTGGTTCTTCGAGCCGTTCGTGCCGGATCGCGTGATGATCCCGGATGTCGCGCGCGAAGGTGGCGTGCACAACGTCGCCTGGGAGACGATCTTGACCGACCAGCTCGCGACCAATCCGTCCTACTGGCAGCTCAACCCCGGCCAAAGCTGGCACGGCTTCCCGGAGCTGACGGAAGGCTTTGCCATGACCGACCCGAACAAGCTCACGCTGCTCACGCCGGGCTTCGATCACGCCACCGGCGTCTACGCCGACCACGGCGTCCCCGCCCCCGTCGTCGCGCAATATCTGCGCGAGAACCGCATCGTCGCCGAGAAGAACGACCTCAACTCGCTGCTGTTCCTGCTGACGCCGGGCGTCGAGGCCAGCAAGGCCGGCACGCTGATCTCCGGCCTCGTCGCGTTCAAGAAGCTGCATGACGACAACGCGCTGATCGAGGACGTCATCCCGGAATTCTACCGCCGCCGTCCGAACCGCTATGCCGGGGTGCGGCTGCGCGACCTCTGCGGCGACATGCACCGCTTCTTCCGCGACGCCAATGTCAGCGCGCTGCAGGCCAGGCAGTTCCTGCCCGAGCATCTGCCCGAGATCGCGATGTCGCCGCGCGAGGCCTCGCGCTATCTGGTGCGCAACGACGTCGACTACCTGCCGATCGGCGAGATCTTCGGCCGCATCGCCGCCACGCCGTTCGTGGTCTACCCGCCCGGCATCGCCACCATCGTGCCCGGCGAGCGGCTCACCGAACGCAGCAAGCCGATGATCGACTATCTCAAGATGTTCGAGGCGAGCTTCAACGCGTTTCCCGGCTTCGAGGTCGAGGTCCAGGGCATCTACAAGGAGATCGACGATGCCGGCCGCGTCCGCTTCTACACCTACGTCGTTGCCGAGTAAGCGAGCGGACCGCCAACAATGGAGAATGATCACAAGATCACCGTCCGTGCGTCCCGCGACAGCGATGTCGATGCGATGCTGTCGATCTACCGCCACCACATCCGCCGCGGCGTCGAGGAGAGCGTCGACGACACCGGCACGCCGGAGCCCGACGATCTGCGCGACCGCCGCAAGAATTTGCGCAACACCCGCCTGCCGCATCTGGTCGCCGTCTGCGACGGCGAGGTGGTCGGCTACGCCTATGTCGTGCTGTTCCGCAAGCGGCCGGCCTATCGCTACACGGTGAAGCATTCGATCTACGTGCATCACCGCTTCACCGCGCGCGGCGTCGGCGGCAGGCTGCTGCAGGAATTGATCGACACCTGCGCCGCGGCCGGCTTTCGCCAGATGATCGGCTATATCGACGCCGACAACGCCGCCTCGCTCAAGCTGCACGACCGCTTCGGCTTCGCCCGCGTCGGGCATCTGCCCGGCGTCGCCTACCGCTACGGCCGCTGGTCCGACACCGTGATGGTGCAGCGCTCGCTCGCCGCCGGCGCAACCGCGCCGCCGCCACCCGCGCCGCTGTCGCGGCGGTGATGGCTATGTCGTCGCCGCGCGCACAACCGTCGTCCCGGCCTAGTGCGCAATTGCGCACCGGAGCCGGGCCCCATAACCACAGGGCTGGGTTGTTGAGGAACGCTGTGGCCCCAGCGTTGCGCAACAACGACCTTCGGTGGTTATCGGTCTCGGCTCCCGTGCGCAATTGCGCACTAGGCCGGGACGACACCGAGTATGTGGCGCGATAGCCGAGCTCCTCGCCCGCCTATTCCAGCGTAAACCCGACCCGCAGCGTCACCTGATAGTGCCGGACCTTGCCGTCCTCGATATGGCCGCGCGTCTGCACGACCTCGAACCACTTCATCTCCCGGATCGTCTTTGACGCGCGGCCGATGGCGTTCTCGATCGCCGCTTCGATGCTCTTCTCCGATGATCCGACCAGATCCAGCATCTTGTAGACGTGATCCTTGTCGTGAGTGGCGGGCATGTCGATCTCCTCTGTGGTTTGGACGGGATGGTGGGGACCGGTAGTCTCCTCAAATTGCCTGATGCCGTCGGCCGGCCGCCATTGCTGCGCGGCAGCACACCCGGCATCGTGAGTTAACGTGTCGCGGCGCTTGTGGTGCCAACCGCGTCACCCGCCTTGTCGGTGCGGGCACCTATGGTAGCATGGGGAGGTGCAGTCTATGGGAGCGATATCATGTCCACCATGTCGAGCTCACCCGCCACCCCTCCTCACAGCCTCGGATCGGGAGTTGCCAGCCTTCGCGCGAAGTGGGGCTGGATCGTCGCGCTTGGCGTGATCTACCTGATCGCCGGCGTGCTCGCCTTCGGCAGCGTGCTGTTTGCCACCGTCGTCAGCGTGCTGTTCGTCGGCGCGATGATGATCGTCGCCGGCGTCGCCGAGATCGTGAACGCGTTTCAGTTCAAATCGTGGGGCAAGTTCCTGCTCTGGATGGCGCTCGGCGCGCTCTATGTCATTGCCGGCTTCGTCACCTTCGAGAACCCGCTGCTCGCCGCCGTCACCTTGACGCTGTTCCTCGGCGTCGCGCTGGTGGTCTCCGGCATCGTCCGCATCTTCCTCGCCTTCGGCATGAATGCCGCCTCGTCCTGGGGGCTGGTCGCGCTCTCCGGCCTGATCACCTTCGTGCTCGGCGTCATGATCCTCGCCGGCTGGCCGGTCTCGAGCCTCTGGGTGCTCGGCATCTTCCTCAGCGTCGATCTGATCTGCGCCGGCGTCAGCTGGATCACGATGGGGCTGGCGCTGAAGCGCAGGACGTAACGTCGTCGCGCATCCGTAGGACGGGCTAACGAAGCGTAACCCGCCGTGTTTCCGCGGGGGAAGAATGGCGGGTTACGCCTGCGGCTAACCCGCCCTACAATGCGGCCTCAGGGCTGCGCGAGATGCCAGGCGCCGTTCAGAAAGCCGTCGCCGGTGATGTCGCCGGGCTTCTGGTCCTTGGCGAAGGTGTAGAGCGGCTTGCCCTTGTAGGCCCACTGCCTGGAGCCGTCGTCGCGGGTGATGACGCTGTAGCCGCCGTCGGCCTTGTCGCTGGTATCAGCCTTCAGCACCGGCCAGTTGGTCGCGCACGGACCGTTGCACGCCGACTTGCCGTCGCTGTCCTTGTCGAAGGTGTAGAGCGTCATGCCCTTGGCATCGGTCAGCACCGAACCCTTCGGCGTGGTTCCGGTCTTGGTCGGCGGCGCCGCCAGCGCGGCCGAGGCGAGCGCGAACGACATGGCGGTGGCGAGTACGAGCGAAGTCTTCATGGTGTCTCCCGTTTCGAATGCAAATGGCTTGCATGGGTAGGACGCCGCGCGACCGCGCCTATTCCGCCAAGGGCGCGGAAACAATTTTGCAAACAGCAATCAGCACGAGGGGAATAAAGCCAGATGCGCGTGCCGATACCGGCCGCTACCGCCTGATCTCCTCGACGGCGCGCACCAGCGGGCGGTCGGAGAGCTGGATCGGGCCGGAGAACGGCGTGCTCATCTCGATGATCAGGTAGACCGCGGCCGAGATCAGCGCCGCCGCGGCGATGTAGGTCGAGATCACCACCGCATTGCGCGGCGCGCGAAAGCCCAGCGTCGCGAACATCAGCGTCAGCCAGCCGACCAGGATGCAGATCAGCGGCGACGGAAACGAGCCGTCGGACTGCTCGACAAAGGTCCAGCGCTGCTGCACCGCCTGCCGATAGACCGAGCGCGCATCGTTCCACAGCGCGACCTTCTGCTCGTCGTCGAACCGCAGCTCGCGCAGACTGTTGCCGACCTCGTCGAGCAGATGCTCCGACACCTCGCTGGCCCGCGAGATCGGGACATCCCTCAACACCTGCTCGACATAGGCGAGCAGCCGCCGCCGCGGCTCGTCGGCGCTCTCGCCGAGCGGCCGCATGCTGCGGTCGAGCAGGATGATGTCGGTGGCGAAGACATGCAGATTGCGGTCGACCGCCACATAGGTGTTGGCCGCATTGTTCATCATCAGGCCGAGCAGCAGCGACGGCATGGTGACGAACAGCGCGACCAGCCGCACCGAGGTGTTGGTCTCGTCGGAGCGATGATGCTCCTTGAGCCGGCCATGAACGGCCATGGTGGCAAGCGCGGCACCGCTGAGCAGCACGAAAATCAGGACAGCGATGACGAATGCGACCACGGCCTTGCGAAACCTGCGAGAGAATCAGGCCGCAGGATAGCAAGTGCGGCGCGGCGGCGCATGCCGGTCGGGCCTCCCCAACCGCCGTCGTGGGGGCGCGCCGACCGAATGCCGAAAAACAACCCCATGCAAAGTAGCCGGATGGCGGGCCGGCGGTAGCCGGTGGTGGCGGACCGCGCTCGAACAGGCGAGCGCTCGAACAGGCGACTCGAACAGGCGACTTGACACGTCGGGCAACTCAGCATTAACCTTCCAATATTCCGAAATCCGCAAACGCCCCTCGCCCTCCCCAACCGGTATCCATCAAGGGTCCCAAAGCGCGATGGAATCATCGCGCTTTAGCTTTTTTTGTTTGAGCATGATCTTTCGGAAAACCGCTTCACACTTTTCCGGATCATGCTCCAGAGGAGACCATTGTGCATTTTGTCGACGACAGCGAGGTCAACCGCGTCCTGAGCTTTCCGGTCCTGATCGAGGCGATCGAGGCCGCGCACCGGCGGCCGAAGATTGCCGTGCGCGACGGCTATCTCGGCGACGACAAGGGCCAGCAGCTGGTGACCCGCAGCGCGGTCGATGCCGGCCGCTTCATGATGACCAAGTTGTACACCAGCTTTCCGGGCAATCTTGCCGCCGGCAGGCTGCCGGCCGTGCAGGCGGTCTGCGTGCTGTTCGACGGCCATGACGGAAGGCCGCTCGCGGTGATGGACGCCGCCGAGATCACCCACTGGAAGACGGCGGCGGACTCCGCGCTCGGCGCCAAACACCTGGCGCGGCCCGACGCCGAGACGCTGCTGGTGGTCGGCGCCGGCGAGATGGCGCACTGGCTGGTGCGCGGCCACCGCACCGTGCGGCCCTCGCTGCGGCGGGTGCTGATCTGGAACCGGACGGTGGAGCGTGCGCAGGCGCTCGCCACCCGGCTCGCAGGCGAAGACATCGCGGCCGAGGCGGTGACCGATCTCGACGCCGCAACCCGCGAGGCCGACATCATCACCACCTGCACCCGCTCGCGCGAACCGCTCGTCAAAGGCGCGAATTTGCGGCCCGGCACCCATCTCGACCTCGTCGGCGGCTTCACGCCTGACACCCGCGAGGCCGACGACGAGGCGGCGCGCCGCGCGCGCGTGTTCGTCGACCGCCGCGAATCCGCATTCGACGGCGTCGGCGACATCCTGCAGCCGATTGCCAGCGGCGCGATCCGCGAGACCTGTGTGCTCGGCGATCACTACGACCTCGCCACCGGCAAGGTCGCCGGCCGGTTGTCGAGTAGCGACATCACCTTCTTCAAGAACGCCGGCGGCGGCCACCTCGATCTGATGACTTGCGAGACGGTGTTTCGGCGGCTGGGCAAGGAACTGCGCTGACGGCGCGGCGTGGCGGCAGCGCCAGAGCGCGATGAAGCTAGGTTGGATCGGTTTGGCCTCGGGTTCCGTGCACCTCTCCCTTGGGAGAGGTCGATTTGCGCAGCAAATCGGGTGAGGGGTTACGGTCTATCGAGAGGGCGCCCTCACGCGGCGCTGCACGCCGACCTCTTCCCGGCGGGGAGAGGCGGACCGAGATCGTGGCGGAGCCGATTCAACCAAAACTCATCCCTGCTTCAGCAAGCGTATCCTGCATGAGCAAAGCGATATGCGGGTTCACCCCCCGCATATCGCCTTGCTCATGCGGACTACTTGCTGTGAATTGGTTACCCATTCTTGCAACCTTTGGTTATGTTGATCTATATCGGAGAAGAGCGCGTTCGTTCGCAGGGTGGCCAAATGCTTCGAGTTACAATTGTTGCTATTGCAGTCGCTATGGGATCCATACTCGATTTCGCGAAAGCCCAAACCCTGACGAGGGATGACGCGAAGGTCGAGCAGATTCTACGTGAACGTCCCGACCTTGCGATCTTCATTGTCGATGCGCGGATGAGGGATGAGAATGGTGAACCCATGCCTTGCGGCAAACTGACCCTCAGTCTTGCAGGTGAACACGGGCGAGTGGTTCGCATCGAGACACGCGTCGGCGGGCTCTTTGGTACCGATGTCACCGACGGTGGCCTCGCGGGGATAGCACCCGGGCTATACCTTGCTGCGGGAATAACGTGCGGCCTCGGCAATAATACCCATCTATTTCGGGGAAACTTTGCAAAATTCACGATACGTTCGGGCGAAATCATTGCGGCAGGCACAGTTGTTTTGGACTACAGGAAGGGCGGCTCATTTTTCAAGCCAACCTACTCCGGCTCTGCGCACGTTGAAGACTTTAGTCCGAAAACGCTCGCCTCGCTGAAGCAGCGGATTCCTGTAACGATGACCAGAGCCAAAAGACGCCTTATGACCCAGTTGAGCGAGCAGGAAAAGCGGAACGGCCTGTAGGCTCATGGATGGCAGCTAAGATGCCCATTAGCTCGAAAGTGAAGCGCTTCGGAGGTTTGATACTGATAGCTCTGGCAATCGCGCCGTCGCATGCGTTTACCGAGAAAAACACGGGCTGGTTTCTGAGGTTGTACGCCGACGGAAGTCCGGAAGACCGTCAAATGGTCGAAACCTATCTGTCGAACAATCAAAACGGCTTCCATTGGGCAAACGAAGCGCAGGCAATGGAAAGTCGTCCAAAGCTCTATTGCGCTCCGACCGAACTGACCCCGACCGGCGGCCAACTTTTGGAGACGGTCCGACTTCAAGTTAAAGCCGATCCCAGAACCCTGCTAATACCCTTCGGGTTCGCCCTGCTGCTCTCAATGCAGACGACATACCCCTGCAAATTTGCGCAGTAGAGCCGCCTAGCAAGTAGCCCGCATGAGCGTAGCGACATGCGGGACGACTTGCCCCGGATATCGCTTCGCTCATCCGGGCTACGGACTAAGGTGCAGCCATGGCCTGATTGACGCGAATGAACGGACTCGGCCCTTACGGGCAGAAGCGGATATCAACCTGCCGAATGGAGCACGCGATGCCAAACAGCGAGGAGATCGAGGCGAAGTCGCACAAGCCGGTGCCGCAGGGCTATGTGCTTGGTGCTGGAGAGGGTGAACACCTGATCCATTTTCGTGATGGCGGTAACATCTTCATCAAGGCCGACCCCATAACGGGGTCCAATAATTTTGGCCTGGGCATTCAGCAGCTACCTAAGGGCTCAGGCATTCCGGTTCACCGACACCTCGACAGGGACGAAGCCTTCTACGTTCTGGAAGGCACTGGCACGGTCACACTGAACGATGTGCGTCACTCTTGCGAAAGAGGTGGAACGATTTTCATACCCAGGAACACGTGGCATGGTTTCAGTAGTCCGGATCAGGAACTGGTTCTGCTGTGGATCATGGCGCCACCAGGCCTAGACGGTTTCTTTCGCGAAACCTGCAGCCGCCCCGGCGAACCGCGAAAGGAATTGACGCGGGAGGAGATCAACGCGATCGGTCTCAAATATGGAGCAGAATACACCTAGGCGGCCTCAAACATTTGCTCACAAGAGCCAAGACGCCGAGCAAGTAGCCGCATGAGCCAACGGGTCGCGCGAACGCGCGCCCGATGACAGGCTCCGCGACATGCGGGACCACTTGCCCCGGATATCGCTTCCGCCTTCGCTCTTCGAGCTTCGGCGGACAAGTCGCCCATCCGGGCTACGGACTAAGCGGCGGTGTCCGGAACGCAGATCGGACGGCCTGCGTCGCCGGAAGGCGATGCCCTTCATCGTCCGTGCTCGCGCAGGAATGCGACAAGTTGATCGGACAGGAAGGCGGGATTCTCGTCCGGCAACCAATGTCCGGTCTCCGGCGCGGTGCCGCCGATGACATTGGTGGCGAGGTGCTGCGCCATCGTCAGCTCGATCATGCCGTTGCTCTTGTCGCCTGCGAGAGCCAGCACCGGCATCGGCAGCTTGGTCTTTTCGAGCTCGGCGAACCGCGCTTCGTCCTGCGCGAATGCGCGATAGAGCTCGAAGCCCGCGCGCAGGCCGCCGGCGGCGGCGTAAGCGTCGGCGTAGACGCGGATGTCCTCGTCGTCGATCGGGCGGAATTCCCGGTCATGGATGAAGTCACGGATGAAGGCGAATTCGTGCCCGGCCAGCAGCAACTCGGGAATGTCGGGCTGTTGAAAGAAGCCGAAATGCCAAAGCTCCGGGTCGGGCTTATGCTTGGCCTCGATCCAGGCCGGCGTCGCCGGGATCGGCACATCGAGCATGGTCAGCGTCTTCACCTCACCGGGCCACTGCGCCGCATAGGCATAGGCGACCATGACGCCGATATCGCGACCGACCAGATTGACGTTCGACGCACCGAGCGAGCGGACGAGCGCGCGGATGTCTGCAGCCATGCCGGCCTTGTCGTAGCCGGACGCCGGCTTCTCAGATTGACCGGCACCGCGATAGTCGACGGCCACCACGCGATAGCCGGCGGAAGCGAGCTTCGGCATGACGTTGCGCCACGTGTACCAGGTCTGTGGCCAGCCGTGCAGCAGCACAACCACCGGCCCATCTTCGGGACCGCCGGCAACGTAATGCAGCCGCACTCCGTTGGCCTGCGCGTAGCGATGCGAGAACTGCGTGTCGAAAGCTGACGGAAGGCCGGCCGGCGCCCCGGCAGGAGCAGGCTGGCGCGGTTGGGCAAGCACGGGAGACGCGAGCGCCGCCACTATGACAGCGGCCAGGAAGCTTTGCTTGATTGCCATGATGATGAACCAAGTTCGTTGTGGCGCCCGACCTCCCGGAGCCATGTCCACAAGCGTGGGGCGCGCTGGTCACCTCGAAAACGATCGGCCCGAGTCGATGTTCCTATCCAGCCGGACGTCGAGCGCCGCGGCGCCAGCGCGGGAAATTGAAGGAACCCGATCTGCTGCGTTCGCGGAGACTCCCCCTCACCCGGAACGCATCTACGATGCGTTCCGACCTCTCCCCGCATCCGCCTTCGCCCGAAGGCGGGCTTCGGCGGACAAGCGCGGGGCGAGGTGAAGCAGAGCCCGTTGCTCGATTCGAGGTAAAGTCATCGCGCGCTATCTCGCTCCTGGTGCGATCAGCGCCGCCTTCTGCTCCAAGGGCCCGGGATTGAGGATCAGCCCGGCGACCTTGCCGGCGGCATCGCGGACGAAGGCGATGCGGGTGTGATCCTCGTCGTTGACGATGAAGTCGTTGGCTGACGTCGCCACCAGCGGCGTCGCCTTGCCGTGCTCGAATGCGAGGATCGGCCAGGCTCCCGTGGCCTCTGCGACGAGCTTGCCTTGCTCGACGCGAAGCTGAAGCTGGACCACGTTGGCGCGGCGCGCGGCCCTGACGACGCCGAGCTCGCTTGCATCAGCCTCACCCTTGCGGACAATTTTCAGCCTGATCGTCGTGTCGGCTGGCCCGCGCAGCCGGGCCAGAACGTCGGTGAGCGAAAGGCCCTTGAGCGGCGCGCCGTCGAGCTCGGTGACGAGATCGCCCGCCGCAAGGCCGGCCTTGGTCGCAGGACTGTTGGCGATCGGCCGGTTGATCCGCAGGCCCTCCTGCTCCATCGCGACGAATGCCTCGATCCCGAGCCATCCGGTCTTGCCGTCGGCGAGGCCCTGCCGGTCACGCGAACTCACGGAGGAGCCGAAGTCGTAGCTCCCGACGTAATCGGCGAGCACTTCGGGGCTGACCGTCGCCGGCACCGCAGACGCGGTCGAGGACGGCTGCGAAACTTCGAGCGCACCGTATGTGAGATGATTGATCCCCGCGGAGATCACCGCCGCGCGCCCCTTGCTGCCGGGCGTGGCCTGGACCATCTGCAAGCCGATCAGTTTCTCTGCCGGATCGATCCAGAAATAGGTGCCCCACAATCCGGCCCAGGAGTAGCTGCCGACCGCTCCCGGGATCCAGCTGAAGACGGGATTGGCGCGGATACCAAAGCCGAGCCCGAAGGTGGTCCCGGCGCGGGCGCCGACCTCGTCGCCGCCGAAGATGCGGACGTCCGGCGACAGCGCGTTCGTCGTCATCTGCTTCACCGCCTGCGCCGTGAGCACGCGCACGCCGTCGAGCTCGCCGTCATTCAGCAGCATCTGGCAGAAGCGGAGATAGTCGGGCGCGGTCGACACCAGCCCGCCGCCGCCGGCAAACAGTTTTGGCGGCGTCGTGACATCCCAGATCGGCGGCCGTTCCGGCGTCGGAGAATCGACCAGGCGGCCAAGCTTCTCCTTCGGAACGTAAAAGCCGGTGTCGATCATATGCAGCGGCGCAAAGATGCGGTCCTGCAGGAACTGATCGAGGGGCTGGCCGGATGCAACTTCGACGACGCGGCCCAGCACATCGGCGTTCCAGCCATATTCATGAACCTCGCCGGGCTGATGGGCGAGCGGCAGGCTGGCGAGGCTGGACACGAAATCGGCCAGCGTCTTGTCCCGCCGGAACACCGCCCTCCAGCCATAGAGCATGTGGATGGTGCGAATCTCCTGCGCGTCGTTCGGGTCGGAAAGGCCGCGCTCCGGATAGGCAAAATCCATTTCCGGATAGACCAGACCGGAGGTATGGCGCAGCAGGTCGCGCACCGTCATCGGCCGTTTTGGCGGCTCGAGCCCGTACTCGGTCTTGCCGCTGGCCGCATCGGTCTTTCGGAACGCGACCCGCATCTCCGCGAGCTCGGGCAGATAGCGGGCGACGGGCGCGTCGAGCTCGAGCTTGCCGTCATCGACCAGGATCATGGCGGCGACGCTGGTCACCGGCTTGGTCATCGAGGCGATCCAGAAGATGGAGTTCGTCTGCATCGGGACCGTTTTGGCGCGGTCCTGAAAGCCGACCGCCTGCAGGTAGGCGAGCTTGCCGTCCTTGGCGATGGCGACGACGGCGCCGGGAAGCAGACCCTCGGTCGGCGGGAACGCATCGAAGCGGGCTTGATACCAGGGCGCGATCCGCGCCAGACGCGCGGCTGAGAAGCCGAGGCTCTCGGCATCGCCCGGTGCCGTCAGGTCATCGGCGGAGGCCGCCCCGGACAGGCAAAGCAGGATGGCAACGCTCCAGATCGATGCGATGAGCTTCATCCGGGATTCTCCATATGAACGGCAACGTTGCGGGGCCCTGCCCGCCGAATCGACGGTTGCACATGCGAAACTGCGCCGCGCGCCGATTCCGGCGCCCGGACTGGCCGATTTCTGCAAACGGGCGGATTATTTCGGAATCGGCAAGGGCTCGGCGCCCTCAGCGCCACCGAGTCGGGCACGACGGTACTCGGTCGGGGTGAGCCCGGTATGCGCCTTGAAGGCGCGGTTGAAGGGGCCGATCGAGCCGAAGCCGGCGTCGAGCGCAATCGTCAGGATCGGCACCTCGGCCTGGCCGGGATCGCGCAGCGCGGCCTCGGCCTCGGCCAGCCGATAGCCGTTGACGAAGGCGCTGAAGTTGCGA
This sequence comes from Bradyrhizobium sp. CCBAU 51753, assembly GCF_015291565.1. Taxonomy (NCBI): domain Bacteria; kingdom Pseudomonadati; phylum Pseudomonadota; class Alphaproteobacteria; order Hyphomicrobiales; family Nitrobacteraceae; genus Bradyrhizobium; species Bradyrhizobium sp. CCBAU 51753. The sequence goes on from NZ_CP030037.1 coordinate 5,885,262, forward strand.
TGGCCGAGTTGCCCGTTGATCAGGCGGCGCAGCCGATATTCGGGAATGTCGAGCTTTTGCGCCAACGACGTCACGCTGAGGTCCGGCTCGCGATAGACCTTGTCGTGGTCGATCAGCCTGCGCAGCGCCTCGACCAGCGCCGCATCGGCCGACGCGGCCGGCTCGCTGCCGTTGGCGGATGGCTTCGACCCGGCGCGCGCCACAGCCGGCGCCATCGGCTCTCCGGTCGATGGCAGCGAGCCCACCGCCGCAAACAGGAAGATCAACCCGACCAGCGCGGCGGCATTGGCGAGACTGAAGGGTGCGGACGATAGCGCGCCCGGCCAGATCCAGTCCGACGCGACGCTTAGCACCGTGTAGAGCGCGATCGCAACCGCATACCAGACGCGAAGCCGGCGCCTTCCCTCCACCAGGTCGGTCGCCCGGCCGGCCAGCGCATGCCAGATCCCGAGCAGCAGGCAAAGCAGCAGCAAGGCGGAGTGCAGCGCCGCGCTGGTGTAAGTCGGCCGGCCCAACGTTTCGAGCACGCCGAGCACGATGAACACCAGCCAGGCGAGCGCGTGGTACCAGCGCGGGCGAAACTCATCGGTGAAGATCGCGCCCATCGTGAGCCAGAATGCGACCGGCGTGCCGGCGCCGACGAGGTGGACCAGACATCGCCAGCGCAAATCCAGCGCGCCGAAATTGGGAGCGGATTCGACGACATAGGCTGCAATGCCGATCAGCAGCAGTGCGGAATAGCGGCTGACCTGATTGCTTCGCGCGTCGCGGGCCAGCGTCACGATGCGGAACAGCAGCAGCACGACTGCCCCGCCTCGCAATGCAGCTTCCAGGGTCGACATCCGATTCAACGGCCCGATTGAGATCGTTCCGAGAGGACCGCATCGGGGGGAGCGGTGTCAACAGGGCGCGGCCTGCGCCCCCTCGCCCCGTTCTTACGGGGAGAGGGTTGGGGTGAGGGGCCGTCTCCGCATGGACGGCGAAAGTTGCGCTCGCGGAGACTCCCCCTCACCCGCAACGCATCTGGCGATGCGTTGCGACCTCTCCCCGCAAGCGGGGCGAGGTGAAGCGTCCCCTACTCCGCCGCCTGTTGCGTTGGCGCGTCCAGCGCTTCCGACACCTTTGGCGGCGACATCGGCAGGCTGTAGAAGCGTTTGCCCAGCGCGTTGTGCACCGCGTTGGCCACCGCGGCCATGACAGGCACCAGCGGCACTTCGCCGACGCCCTTGACGCCCTGCGGATGTTTCGGGTTCGGCACTTCGACCAGCGCGCAATCCAGCATCGGCAGATCGGAGCAGACCGGCATGCGATAGTCCAGGAAGCCGGGATTATCGACCTTGCCGTCCTTGTTGTAGATGTACTCCTCGTTCAGCGCCCAGCCGATGCCCTGCGCCACGCCGCCCTGCAGCTGGCCCTCGACATAGCTCGGATGGATGGCCCGGCCGACGTCCTGCACCGCGGTGTAGCGGATCACGCGGACGATGCCGAGATCGACATCGACCTCGACGTCGCAGATGTGGGTGCCGAAGCCGCCCTCGGCGCCTTGCGTGTTGAGCTGCACGCTGGCGCCGATCGGACCGCCCTGCGACGGCGCCTTCTCGGCGAGGTCGGCGAGCGTCAGCGGCTTGAACTCGCCGGCATTCGGGCTCACCGGATGCGCGGCGCCGTCCTCCCACTTGACCGCCTCGGGGTCGATCTCCCAGATCTTCGCGGCGCGCTCGCGCAGGGTGGCGATGATCTTGTCGGTCGCCTGCGTCACCACCATCGAGGAGGCGAACAGCACGCGGCTGCCGCCGGTCAGGTTGGAGAAGCCGACCGTCTGAGTGTCGCCGATGATGACGGAGATGCGCTTGTAGTCGATGCCGAGCAGTTCGGCGCAGATGTTGGCGATGCCGGCGCGCGAGCCGCCGATATCGGGGTGACCGGTGGTGACGACGACGTTGCCGTCCTCGGTGATGTTGACCTGCGCGGAGGATTCGCCTCCGGCGTTGAACCAGAAGCCCGACGCGACGCCCCGTCCCTGCAGCTTGCCGAGCGGCGCGGCATAATGCGGATGGTTCTTTGCCGCCTCTAGCGTCTCGATGTAGCCGATGCGCGGGAACACCGGGCCGTGCGCCGCCTTGGTGCCCTCCTTCGCCGCGTTCTTCAGCCGCAGTTCGAGCGGGTCCATCTTCAGGGCCTCGGCGAGCTCGTCGAGCACGCATTCCACCGCATAGGCGCCGATCGGCGCGCCCGGCGCGCGATAGGCCGCGACCTTGGAGCGGTTGGAGCAGACGTCAAAGCCTTCCGACAGAATGTGCGGGATGTCGTAGGGCGCAAAGCTGCAGCCGACCGCGCCGCGGATCGGCGAGCCCGGGAAGGCGCCGGCCTGCAGGTAGAACGCGCCGTGGGCGGCGACGATGGTGCCGTCCTTCTTGGCGCCGATCTTCACCGTGCTCTTGGAGCCCGAGGTCGGACCGGTGGCGCGCATCACCTCCTCGCGCGTCATCACCATCTTCACCGGACGGCCGGATTTTTTCGCGAGCAGGGTCGCCAGCGGCTCGAGATAGACGATGGTCTTGCCGCCAAAGCCGCCGCCGATCTCGGCGGGGATGGCGCGGATGTCGCTCTGCGGGATGCCCGTCAGCATCGAGGTCATCGCGCGCACCATGAACTGGCCCTGGCTCGACGACCAGATCGTGGTCTTGCCGTCGGCCGCAACCGAGATCAGGCAGGCGTGCGGCTCGATATAGCCCTGGTGCACCGGGCGCGTGGTGAAGGAGCGCTCGATCACGATCTCGGCGTCCTTGAAACCTTGCGCGATGTCGCCCTTCTTGGATTCGATACGGCCCATGATGTTCGACGGCTTGCCGTCGAACCTGTTGAACTCGTGCAGGATCGGCGCGCCGTCCTTCAGCGCGTCGTCGATCTCGATCGCCCAGGGCAGCACCTCATAGTCGACCTCGATCAGCTTGCAGGCCTCGGCGGCGATCGCTTCCGTGGTCGCCGCCACCGCGGCGACGGGGTGGCCGGGGAACAGCGCCTTGTCGCGCGCCATCACGTTGCGGCACATCCAGCGCATGTCCTGGATGCCGAGCATCACGGCGCCCTTCTCGATCGTGAAATCGACGATGTCACGTGCGGTGACGACCCCCTTCACGCCGGGCAGCGCCTCGGCCTTCGCGGTGTTGATCGACTTGATCCGCGCATGCGGATGCGGGCTGCGCAACACCTTGCCCCAGATCATGCCGGGCATCGTGGTGTCGGCGGCGAACGCCGCGCGGCCCGTCACCTTGTCGACGCCGTCGGGCCGGATGGTGCGCTGGCCGATCCATTTGTTGTTGAGGACGTTCATTGCGCTGCCTCCTGAATTCCCTGGCGCATTTCGGCGGCGGTCTCCATCACCGCACGGACGATCTTGTCGTAGCCGGTGCACCGGCAGAGATTGCCGGCGAGCCAGAACCGGACTTCCTCCTCGGTCGGGTCCGGATTCTGCTTCAAGAGCGCGTCGGAGGCGACCAGCATGCCCGAGGTGCAGATGCCGCACTGGAGCGCGGCGTGCTCCAGGAACTTCTGCTGCAGCGGATGCAGTCTTTCGCCGTTGGCCATGCCCTCGATGGTCCGGATCTGATGCCCCTCGGCCTCGGCCGCGAGCATCAGGCAGGAACACACCAGCCGATCGTCGAGCGTGATCGAGCAGGCGCCGCAATCGCCGGACGAGCAGCCCTCCTTGGAGCCGGTGAGCCCGAGCTGGCCACGCAGCGCGTCGAGCATGGTCTCATACGGCTCGCACAAAAATTCCGTCGGCTCGCCGTTGACGGTGGTGGTGACGTGCAGTTTCGCCATGGTGCTAGTTTCCTCCGGCGCGCTTGGCGGCGATCGCGGTCGTGCGCTTGAGCAGCACGCCTGCGGTTTTGACGCGATAGGCAATGGTGCCGCGCTTGTCGTCGATCGGACGGCAGGCGGCGCGGCAAGCAGCGGCTGCAGCTTCCAGCGCTGTTACGTCGAGTTTCGAGCCGATCAGCGCCTTGGCCGCCGGCTCGACCAGCAGCGCGGTCGGCGCCACCGCGCCGAGGCCGACGCGGGCCGCGGTGCAGACGCCGTCCTTCAGGGTCAGGCTGACACCGAGGCCGACCACCGCGATGTCCATCTCAGTGCGCGGGATCATACGCAAATAGGCGTCGCTCGATCCCGCGGGCCGCTGCGGCAAGGTAAAGCTGACCAGGATCTCGCCCTGCTTGAGGTTGGTGCGGCCGGGGCCGGCCGGCACATCCTCGACCTTGAGCTCGCGGCGGCCGTTCGGGCCTTGCAGGGTGACGACGGCACCGGCCGCGATCATCGCCGGCACGCTGTCGCCGGCCGGCGAGCCGTTGCAGAGATTGCCGCCGGCCGATGCCCGGCCCTGCACCTGTTTGGAGCCGATCAGGTTGACGGCCTCGAGCACGCCGGGCCAGACCTTGCCGAAGCGCGGATGCTCCAACAGCTCCATGCCGGAGACTGCGGCGCCGACCCGAAAACCGCCGTCGGCGGTTTCGGTGATTTCGGTCATCTCGCCGATCTTCTTGATGTCGACGATCAATCCCGGCCGCACCAGGCCGGAGCGCATTTGCACCAACAAATCGGTGCCGCCTGCCATAATGCGGGCGGCACTTCCGGCGGCAGCGAATGCGCCAATCGCTTCATCAAGCGTGCGCGGTGCTACGTATCGGATATCGGTCATGAGGCTACCTTAGTCTCCCTCGGCTGCTTGTTCCCTTGGCGGGGGCCTTATCTTGGCCGGCAGACCGCAAGCCTACACGGCGGACCGCGGTCCGAACAGCCTTCGAGATGCGGTGGAATGCGCAGGCTCCTATGCAGGATGCGCGCTTGCGCGGCAGAGTTGCAGCATCGCCGGCCTCGATCCGATCGGACCCTTGCTTGCTTTGGATCGCGGATTAGTGAAGCATGCGGCGGTCATATCGGGAGACAGCGATGCCCCATGTTTCGCGCCGAACTCTCCTCAAGCTTGCGGCCAGCGTGCCGATCGCGATGCCGGCCGTGCCGACGTCGCGCGCCGCCGCCGCGGGCAAAGGCAAGACCATCACCGCGGTGATGCATTCCGATCTGCGCATCACCGACCCCGGCTTCACCACCGCCTACATCACCCGCGACCATGGCTACATGGTCTACGACACGCTGCTCGGCATCGATGCCAGCTTCAAGGTGCGGCCTCAGATGGCGGAATGGACGGTCTCCGACGACAAGCTGACCTACACCTTCACGCTGCGCGACGGGTTGAAATGGCATGACGGCGCGCCCGTCACCGCCGAGGACTGCGTCGCTTCGCTGAAGCGCTGGGCCACCGTCGACGGCATGGCGCAGAAGCTGATGGATTTCACCGCGAGCTTAGAGGCCGGCGGGCCGAAGGACATCGTGCTCAAGCTCAAGGAGCCCTACGGCCTGGTGCTGGAGACGATCTCGAAACCGTCCTCCTATGTCGCGTTCATGATGCCGAAGCGGCTGGCGGAGACGCCGGCCGGCAAGCAGATTCCGGAGCAGATCGGCTCAGGCCCGTTCAAGTTCGTAGCCGGCGAATTCCAGCCGGGCGTGAAGGCGGCCTATGAGCGCAACGCCGACTATGTGCCGCGCAAGGAGAAGCCGGAGTGGACCTCGGGCGGCAAGGTCGCGAAGGTCGATCGCGTCGAGTGGATCACGATGCCGGATGCGCAGACCGCGATCAACGCGCTGCAATCCGGCGACATCGATTTCCTGGAGCAGCCGTCGATCGACCTGTTGCCGGTGCTGGAGGCCAATGCCGAGCTCAATGTCGCGGTGCTCAACAAGTTCGGCTTCCAGATCAACGGCCGGATGAATTTTCTGCACCCGCCGTTCGACAACGTCAAAATCCGCCGCGCCGCGTTGCTGGCGCTGAACCAGAAGGACGTGCTCGACGCCACCGTCGGCAACTCGAAATATTACGAGATCTGCGGCGCCTATTTCGCCTGCGACACGCCGCTCGCCAGCGACGCCGGCGCCGGGACGCTGATCAAGGGAGGCGGCATGGCCGAGGCCAAGAAGGCGCTGGCCGCCTCCGGCTATGACGGCACGCCGGTCGTGATCATGGTGCCCGGCGACGTGCAGACGCTGAAGGGGCCGCCGATCGTGGCGGCGCAGCGGCTGCGCGAGGCCGGCTTCAACGTCGACGCGCAGGCGACCGACTGGCAGACCGTGGTCAGCCGCCGCGCCAGCCAGAAGCCGCCGAAGGAAGGCGGCTGGAACATGTTCTTCACCTTCACCGGCGCCACCGAAGTGATGAACCCGATCGTCAACAACCAGATCGCCGCCAACGGCAAGCGCGCCTGGTTCGGCTGGCCGGAGGACGACAAGCTCGAGCAGATGCGTGACGCCTATGCGCGCGCGACTTCTACTGAGGAGCAGAAGCAGCTCGCGCTCGAGATCCAGAAGGAAGCCTATGAGCAGGTGGTCTACATTCCGCTCGGCCAGTTCCGGCTACCGAGCGCCTGGAGGAAATCGCTGAGCGGGGTGCTGGAAGGCCCGGCACCGCCGGTGTTCTGGAACATCGACAAGAGCGAATAGCATGGATCGAGCCGCAGACTCGGTTCACCTCTCCCTTGGGAGAGGTCGATTTGCCCCTGGCGATGCGAAGCATCGTCCAGTGCAAATCGGGTGAGGGGCCACGGCGCCCACGAGGGACCGTAACCCCTCACCCGGCGCTGCGCGCCGACCTCTCCCAGAGGGAGAGGTGGCAGCGCGCAACGTCACTGGCCGTTAGCGCGGCGCGCGGGCTTCGGCGCCTCGTCCTTCAGCTTTTCCAGCGCGCCGGGCATCATCTGCCCGAACAGCGAGCTCAGCATCGCGGTCGGGATCAGACCCGCACCAGAGCCCTCGCCCGCCGGCCCGCCCGACATCAGGAATTGCGGCACCAGCGGCTGGTTGATCCGCGTCAGCGCATCCGCGAACTTCGCAAAGTTCTGCTCGGCCAGCCGGTACTCCGGGCCACCATAGGCATCGACCGCCAGCTTGGTCGCCTGCGCATTGGCGGCGCCGACCGCGAGCACCCGGTCGGCCTCGCCCTGGCCTTCGAGCCGCGACTGCTCGCCGACCGCGGCGGCGGTGACCTTGCGGGTCTCGGCGTCCTTCTGCGCACGCGCAAGGGCCGCCGCGCCCTCGTTCTCGTTGACCTTGACCTGGATCAGCGACTGCGTCAGCGCGGTCTGCGCCGCCGCCGTCGCCTTGGCCTCGTTCAGCGCGCGCTCCTGCACTGCGGCCTTCTCCTGCTCCTGATAGGTCTCGATCTGCTCGCGCGCGATCTGGCGCGAGCGCAGTTGGATCAGGATGTTCTCGATGGTGTGGTCACCCGCCGCGGCGCGCGGCGTGCCGATCAGCACTTCCTGGAGGTCGAGCGAGTAGCTCTCGAACTTCGCCTTCATCTCGTCCGCCGCCTCGGCCTGGACCGCGGCGCGGTTCTGCAACAGCTCGATCAGCGTCATCTTCTGCGCGATGTTCTTGAAGAACGCCGAGACCATCGGATCGAGCGTCTGCTCGACCAGCTTCTTCACGTCGCCGAAGCGCTGGATGATCATCGGCGCCTTCTTGTAGTCGATATGCATCACCACCGAGAGCGGCAGCGTCGGCTCGAACGCGTCCTTGGTGATCAGCGAGATTTCCGACAGGTTCTCGTCGAGCTTCATCGCGCCGACCTCGCCGCGCACCCATTTCAGGATGAAGTTGACGGTCGGAATGATCTCGATCTTGCCGGCATAGGTGTTGAAGGCGTACTTGCCCGGCAGCAGCGGATCCTTCCAGACGCCGCGGCTGCCGTTGAGCACGAGCTCGCCGTGGCGATACTGCTCGCCCGAGACGTCGTCGGTGCGCGGACCGGTGTAGAAGATGACGACGCCGACATTGCCGACCGGGATCACGGTCTTCGGCACCGCCTCGACGGTCGCGAACAGGCGGTTGATGTACCAGGTGCCCTCGACGATCACCTGCAGCTGGCGGCCGCGATAGCCGCCGCCCGCCAGGAATTTCTCGGGCTCCTGAAAATTGTTGTGAAAGGTCGCCTCCTCGCGCAGGTCGGTGCCGACCTCGGGCGCGATGATCTCGCCCGGAGGCAGCGACGGACCGTCATGCACGGTGACGACACCGACCAGATCGTGATCGGCGGCCAGCACCACCGGGGCAAAGCCCCAGCGCTCGGTGATCGTGAGCTGCATGCTCTCGAGCACGCCACGCTCGCGCTCGCTCAGCGCATGGCCATACACCCGCTCGTCGGTGATGACGGCGAACTGCGTGGTGTTGATGGCATAGGTACCCTCGCGCAGCACCTTGCGCTGCGGGCCCTTCTGGCCGCCGCCGAGCAGGAAGCGGCGCGCGTCCTGGAAGTCGGATTTGTCTTCGGTGTCGTTGGCGCCGAGCACCTGCGAGAGCTCAAGCGGCGCACCGTCGCGCGCAAACACGTAGGCGATCTTGCCCTGGCCGACGGTCACGAGGTCGGAGGTGTGAATCCGGTACATGAAGGGAAACATCACGTGCAGGCCGCCGCGCAGCACTTCGGGTTCAAAGCCGGCCTCGCCGTTCAGCGCGATGAAGCCGTCATCGATCGAACCTTTCAGCGACCATAGCTTTTCGACGATGCCGACCTGATTGTTTGGAATGTAACGAAATACGTTTGATACGCGCAGCAGGATCACACATGCGACCGCTGCAGCGATCCAAATGGCCGGTTGGGTTAAACCTGAGCCATTAAGAAAACCGAGGAAGTCCATAGTCCATCTCCACAATTCGCAACTGGGCGGTTTGGGAACCCAAACCTGCACCCAAGAATTGCGGTGCGGAGATGTGGTGCGCGGCCTTGCCGGCACAAGGCGAGGGACGCAGTGCGGCGTGCCAATCTTTTTTTGCTGACAGCATGAACCGCGGAACGAATCGCGCGACATCCGCGCGATCACGTTGCCGCGATTGCTGATCAGTCGGGCGTATTTCCACGCCGCTTCGGGCAAAACGCCCGACAACATTGCGAGACCGTTTGTGCGCCGATGCTGTAGGGTCGGTTTGCTGCATCGACGCGTCGCGAGAACCGGCACGCGCTTGATGTTTCGTCTTACCGCCGACCGTGGAGTCCCGCGATGCCTGCAATATGGCGCAGACCGGCGATCGGAGCGGCAATCATCAGCCTCAGTCTATTCGCCGCGGCCGAGATGCGCGCCGAAAGCCGCAAATACGATCCCGGCGCCAGCGACACCGAAATCAAGGTTGGACAGACGATGCCCTATAGCGGCCCGGTGTCGGCCTTCGCGGTCATCGGCAAGGTGCAGGAGGCCTATTTCCGCATGATCAATGACCGCGGCGGCGTCAACGGCCGCCGGATCAACCTGATCTCCTATGACGATGCCGCGACGCCGGCCAAGACGGTCGAGCAGGTTCGCAAGCTGGTCGAACGCGACGAGGTCCTGTTCACGTTCCAGGGCGTCGGCAACGCGCCAAACATCGCCGTGCAGAAATACCTCAACGACCGACACGTCCCGCAACTGTTTGCGGGCGGGCGCGCCACGCGGTTCGAGGATCCGGTCAATTTTCCATGGACCATGGGATTTGCGCCGAACCTGCGCACCGAGATCCGCGTCTATGTGCGTTTCATTCTCGACAATCATCCTAATGCCAGGATCGGCCTGCTCTACCAGAACGACGAGAGCGGAAAGGAATATCTCGCGGGGCTGAAGGACGCGCTCGGCGCGCGGGCGCCGGCGATGCTCGCGTCGGAAGCCCCCTATGACGTGACGGACCCGACCATCGATACGCAGGTGGTCCGGCTCAAGGCCGCCGGGATCGACGTGCTGATCGACATGGCCGCGCCGAAATTCGCCGCCCAGGCCATCCGCAAGGCGGCCGAACTCGGCTGGCAACCACTGCACCTGCTCGGCGTCGGTTCGTCCTCGATCGACGCGGTGCTGGTGCCGGCGGGAGTCGGGAATGCCAAGGGACTGATCTCGGCGAGCTCGTTCAAGGAGGCAAGCGATCCTAGCTGGGCTGACGATGCCGGCATGAAGAGATGGCGCGCATTCATGGACGCGTATTATCCGGAGGGCGACCGCAAGAGCCTGTTCACGGTCTACGGCTACAGCGCGGCCGAGCTGCTGGTGCAGGTGCTGAAACAATGCGGCGACGATGTCTCGCGCGACAACATCATGCGCCAGGCTGCCAACCTGAACAACGTCGAGCTCGATCTGCTGCTGCCCGGCCTTGCCATCAACACCAGCCGCGCCGACTATCGCGTGATCAAGCAGTTCCGCATGATGCGCTTCACCGGCGAGCGATGGGAGCCGTTCGGGCCGATCGTCGCTGATTAGACATGCATGATTGGATTGCGTTCATCTGCAGCAGCACAGCAGGTCCACCTCTCCCTTGGGAGAGGTCGATTTGCGCAGCAAATCGGGTGAGGGGTTACGGTCTATCGAGAGCAAGACCCCTCACCCGGATTGCACCGGACGATGCTTCGCATCGCCGAGCGCAATCCGACCTCTCCCCGACGGGGAGAGGTGAAGCGCCGGCGCCGGTCATGTCGGGTGCCACCAGCGGCCGCCGATCACGACGCCTTCCGACGCGATCTTGCGATTGCCGGTCAGGTGCTCGCCGACCACGTCGACATAGTCGAACTGCCCTTCCCGCACCGAGATCAGCGTGGCGTCGCCGACGCTGCCCGGCTTCAGGCTGCCGAGCTCCGGCCGGCGCAGCGCCATCGCCGCATTGACCGTGGAGGCCGCGATCACGTCGGGCAGCGGCATCCCCATGCAGAGGAATTTCGACATCGTCGTCACCTGGTCGAACGCGGGGCCGTCGATGCAGAGCTGATGGATGTCAGACGAGATGGTGTCGGGATAGAAGCCGTTGGCGAGCATCGCGCGCGCGGTCTTGAACGCGAACGAGCCCTTGCCGTGACCGATGTCGAAGATCACGCCGCGCTCGCGCGCCTCGAGCACGCTCCTTTTCACCGTGCCCTGCGCGGTCGCCGGCGTGTTCGGGAATGGACGGAACGCGTGGGTCAGCACATCGCCGGGACGCAGGCGCGCCAGCACCTCCTCATAGCTCGGCGGCGGATGGTCGATATGCGCCATCAGGGGCATGCCGACTTGCTCCGCAACCTCCAGCGCGATCTCGAGCGGCACGATCCCCGATGTGCCGGAGGCGAACAGCCCGACCCGCACCTTGATGCCGACGATGAGGTCGCGGTTCGCGTCAGCGACGCGCGCGGCGTCGACCGGATTCATCAGCCGCAATTCCTCGCTCTCGCCGACCATCACCCGGTCAGAGAAGCCGAAGATGCCGGCATGGGAGACGTGCAGATAGGCGAGGATGCGGACCTGGCTCGGCTCGATCACATGCTTGCGGAAACCGGCAAAGTTGCCCGGGCCGGCGCTGCCGGTATCGACCGCGGTGGTGACGCCCGAGGTGCGGCAAAACTCCTCCGCATCGATGCCGAGCGAGGTGCCGCCCCAATAGACATGGGTGTGCAGGTCGATGATCCCCGGCGTGACGATCAGCCCGGACACGTCGCGCACCTCGGTCGCGGGATCGGCGGCGAGCGCGTTGCCGACCGCGGCCACCTTGCCGCCCCTGAACGCCACATCGGTCACGGCATCGAGCTTCTGCGAGGGGTCGATCACCCGGCCACCGCGCAGGATCAAGTCAAAAGGCATCATCATCTCCGGATTAAGAGCTCCGCTCCGACGGAATCGGAACGGAGCTCTAGATTCTTTTTTGACGCGTTTTCTTGACGCGAACCGGTATCCACTTCGCTGGAAAACGCTCTGGCGCGGGACGATGGTCGAGTTCGCCGGCATTCGCAACTGCCACCGAAGCGGTGCAGCCAATCGGGATATGGCAGGTCAGGCCGACCGCTCAGGGCACGAGCGAAGCCTGGGAAGCCGCCGCGGTCGCGGGCGCCGTGCTGTCCGCGCGACCGACCGACGCGACGATCGCCGCAAGGGCGGGATGATGCGCAGCCTCCATGCCGGCGATGGTGTCGCGGGCCCAGAGGTAGGAGGATTGGAAGATCTCCCGATGGCGGTCGAAGTCCGTCACGTCGATGCCGAACGGCGTCGGCGGCCGCATCACCACGTCTGACGGCGTGGTCGGCAAGGTATCGTAGCGCTGATGCGCGACCAGGCTTCGCCACAACACGTTGACGGCGCTCGGCGCTGCGGGAAGCGTCTTCCTGCCGAACGGCAGCAGCATCGCCGCAAGCAGTTCGAGGCGCCCTGGCAGCGCAGCATAATCGACATTGAACATCTCGGTCGCCGGATCGCCGAAATGGACCACCAGATTGGGGCCGCTCTTCAGCTGCTGCATCGGCCCCAGCGGCACGTTGTCGACCAGGCATCCGTCGACCAGCATCAATCCGTCACCGGTGTAGAACGGCGGCAGCAGGCCGGGGATCGCGCTCGAGGCGCGCACCGCCTGCCAGAGCAGGCCGGTCCGGATCAGTTCGAGGCTGTGCGTCGACAGATTGGTGGCGACCGCCGCAAACGGCCGCCAGCAATCCTCGATCCGGCAATTATGGCCGTACTGATCGGCGAGCGCGGCGTCGAAATCCTTATGGTCCAGCAGCGCGTAGCGCGGCCAGGTTGGACGGCGGAAGCTGCGGCTGGAGACGAAGATCTCGTGGGTGCCGCGCTCGAGATGCTCGGCATCGTAGTTCTTGGCAAAGCCGGCCGCCATCGCCGAGCCGACGCTGGTGCCGACGAAGATGTCGAACGTGACGCCGCGCTCGCAAAACGCCTTGTAGACCCCGACATGGGCGGTGCCCTGACTGCCGCCGCCGCCGGCGACAAATCCGACGGCGCGTCCGCACAGGAAGCGAACCAGACTGTCGATATCGATCTGGTCCTCGAGCGCGACATGGTGATGCATGAAGCACGGCAGCCGCGCCAGCCACGCCGCGGTGCCGCTGACCTCGTGGCGCCGATGGTCATGAACGCGAACCAGCCGCCGCGCCGCGACCGGGTGAACCGTGCAGGCGAAGCTTTCGACTTCGGTGAGATCAGGCGCGGGCGCATTGCCGCGGCAGACGAACACGACGAGGTCGGCCTGCCTGATCGCCTTGTGCGCCCAATCGGAGGCTTTGCAGCCGCCGAAATAAGCCACCAGCGGCGCGTTGTATTCGAGCTGATTGAGCCAGTCGGAGATCTCGGACGCGTCCAGCGCGCGTCGGGGAAACATCGCCTGAAGGCGTGCGAGATCAACGATCTCGGCGCCGGCCGCAGCCAGCGCCTGACGCAACCGATGCTCAAAGCCGGGAGGCACCGGCTCGCGGCCGCAGTCGATCAGCGCGACGGTTCGCGCCTTCGGCGACGCCCGCACCGGGATCAGGCGCGCGGTTTCGCGGGCAAAGCGCTGCGCGAGCGCAGCTAACAACGCATCGCCGATGGCCGGCGCCTCCTGCACCAGTGTCGCATAGGCCGCGCGCGTCAGCACCAGCACGCTTGAGTCCCTGATGGCGATCACATTGGCGGTGCGCGGGATGTTGGCAAAGAAGCCGATCTCGCCGACCAGTTCACCGGCGCGAAGCTCGGCGATCGGTTCGGGATGATTGGTCCGGTACACGGCGAGCGCACCGTGCAGCACGAGGTACAATGCGTCCGACGATCCGCCCTGCTCGACCAGCAGCTGGCCGCGCACCAGATCCTGCCGGGTCATTGCCGCAAGGGCCCTCAGCCGCTGTTCCGCGCTGAGCGTCTTGAACAGCGCGAATTCGTCCGACACGTTCCCCCACGCAAATGTCGCGCTCGCGCCCTCCGTGGGCGGTACCCGGTTCGATTGCATGACGGGATGTTAGCGCCGGGCCGCCGCGCCCGCGAGTAATATCAAGGGTACCTGCGTGTTACCGCCGCAGCCTCGACACCCTTGGAAGCGCTGCAACACGAATTGCAGCGGGGCACGCATGGCGATCACCCCACCAGTTCCGGCCACGGCACGATGGTCGACTTCACCGTCTTCATCGCCATCGCGTCCGCGACCGCCTGGCCGACACCTTCCTCCGTAAACGGGTAGATGGTCTGCATGTCGAGCCAGGGATATTTGCTCCGCGTGCGATAGAGCATGTCGACGCCGAGCGGCAGGTCGTTGCCGGTAAAGCCCCAGGAGCCGAGCACGTTGAGGTCCTTGGTACAGATGCGATGCCACGACGTGTCGATCGAGCCCGCATCGGTGAACTGGCCCATCTCGACATAGGTGCCGCCGTCGCGCAGCATCTCGATGCCCTCGGGCCCCGCGGTCGGATGCCCCGAGCAATCCATCACCAGATCGGCGCCGAAGCCGCCGACGATGTCGCGCACGGCCTTGATGCGCTGCTCCGGCGTCTTCAGCTGCTCGATGTCGACAGTCGCCTCGGCGCCGAACTTTCGCGCCAGCGCCAGCCGCGGCACCTCCGGCGCGCCGACGCAGATCACGCGCCCTGCTCCCATCTCCTGCGCGGCGGCGACCGCGAGGATGCCGATCGGCCCCGAGCCCTGGATCACCACCGTGTCGCCCCAGCTGAAGCCGCCGGCGCGCGTGGCCCGGTTGAAGGCGCGGATGCAGGAGGTCAGCGGCTCGGACAGCGCCCCGAGCCGCAGCGACATGTCGTCGGGCAGCTTGTAGATCTTGGTGCCCGGCAGCATGTCGAGATCGACATAGACATATTCGGCCCAGCCGCCCCACATGTGCGGCGGCTTGTCGAAGCCGAGATAGCGGCCGTAATAGACCGGCGTCAGGCATTTGTTGGCGCTTTGCGGATAGTGGATGCAGTAGTAGCAGCGGCCGCACGGCATCAAGGGCGGGATCATCACCTTCGAGCCCACCTGCAGCGGCTTGCTCATGAAGTCCTCGGTGAACTCGCCGCCGCATTCGACGATGACGCCGCCGAGCTCATGGCCGAGCGTGAACGGCCATGGCAGCGGCTTCGGCCAGTGCCCTTTCAGGATGTGCAGATCGGTGCCGCAGACACCGCAGGCGCCAACCTTGATCAGTGCCGCCTTCTTGCCGACCTCGGGCCACGGCACGGTGCGGATGACGGGCTTTGCGCCCGGCCCTTCATGCGTGCAGACGCGGATCTGCTGCATCGGTTGTCCTCCCTCTTGTTGTCGTTGTGGCGTTTGTTATGGCGCGCCTGAGCGACAGGCTAGGTGAAGCCATTGGAGATGCCAATGTCGCCCGCGGCACCGTGGCCCTCCGCGCGCCTTGCTGATCGGGGCCGGCGCGATCGTCTCGGGCGGATCAGCCGCGTCTGGGTTCCACTGGCGGCCGACATGCGGCGCGTCACTCAACCGCAGGCCTATTGCCTGTACTTGATGCACGCCGCCGTAACGCCCCGTTAACCCTATCAGCCTTAGGGTCGTCGGGGCTCCGAATGGACGGTGGTCGGGTTTGTGGTGATGTCGTTTGCACAGAAGAAAACTACCGTCGTCCCCGTAGCCGAGGAACGGCGACGCTTCCAGCGCGTCAAGGTCCACCTGCTCGGCCGCTACATGCTGCCCGACCGGCGCGAGTTTCCCTGCCAGATTATCAACATGTCCCCGGGCGGCCTCGCGCTGCTGGCGCCCGGCATCGGCAATGTCGGCGACCGCGTGATCGCCTATCTCGACCATATCGGCCGGGTCGAGGGCCGCATTACCCGGATCATCGACAACGGCTTTGCGATGACCATCGGGGCCACCGCGCGCAAGCGTGACAAGCTCGCCGCCCAGCTCACCTGGCTCGCCAACCGTGACATCCTCAACCTGCCGGAGGATCGCCGCCACGACCGCATCGTGCCGCGCAACCCGATCGCGCTGCTGACCCAGGAAGACGGCACGCGGATGACCTGCCGCATCATCGACCTCTCGCTGTCGGGCGCAGCCATCGCCGCCGAGAACCGCCCGCCGCTGAAGTCGCTGGTGATGCTGGGCAAGGTGCAGGCCCGGGTGGTGCGAAACCTCGAGGAAGGCTTTGCGCTCGAGTTCGTTCACGAGCAGGCCGCGGAAACGCTCGAAGAGAGCGTTACCGCCAGGTAAAGCGCCAGCCCACTCAAAACCCATTCTTTCAGTGCGCGAAGGCGGCCCCGGAGCTCCGGTGGCCGCCTTCGCCGCGTTTGGGCGCATGCATTTCGGCGGTTAACGGCGGTTCCGTTTCGCCCGCAAATCGCGATGGAACAAGGCGCGGGCCGGTTAATGCGTAAAATTTGAATCAACTGCAGTCGTTTCAAATTTTACGCAAATTCGATTCAAGTACAGATCGAATTCGCCGCAGCTTTTACCAGTATTCGCGTCAAATCGACTTCACGCACTTAGCGGCGGTGCAAATCCTTTGTGTCAAACATGGTCCCAACAAGAAGAACGGGGGCCACAATGTTTGGGTTCAGGGGACAGGGGAAAGGTTTGGCGGTTGCCGCCATCCTGTTTGCGACTTGCGCGTCGGCCAAGGCCGGCGACGTGGTCTACGCCAGTCTCGGCGACGTCGCGCGTTCGCCGATCGGCTGGGTCGAATTCTGCACCGAGAATCCGGGCGACTGCCGCGGCGGTGCGACACAACCACGCGACATCGTGTTGTCGCAGACCGCTTGGCGCGACCTGGTGCGCGTCAACAAATGGGTCAACGAGACCATCAAGCCGATGACCGACATGGATCATTGGGGCGTGATCGAGAAATGGTCGTTGCCATCAGACGGCTACGGCGACTGCGAGGACTACGTGCTCCTGAAGCGCAAGATGCTGATGGATGCCGGCTGGCCGCGCGAGGCGCTGTTGATCACGGTCGTCCGCGACAAGAAGGGCGAAGGCCACGCGGTGCTGACGGTGAAGACCGACAAGGGCGAGTTCGTGCTCGACAATCAGAACGAGAGCATCGTCGCCTGGACCGACACCGGCTACCGCTTCGTCAAGCGGCAATCGCAGAGCGATCCCAATGTGTGGGTCTCGCTCGGTGACAGCCGCCCGGCGATCTCGACGGCAAGCTCGCGCTGAAGCGAAGAAGGATTTTGGTTACGCGACCCGGTCACATCCCCACCCCTCCCCGTCCCAGACCGGTTCGCGCGCGGCCAGGCTTCCCCCAAAGCCTGGCCGCACCCTTTTTGAGGGATGCGCGACAACGCACTGAAGGCGCTTGAAGCACGGGCGGAGCTGCAGTTCGAACACGCATTCGAAGGCACGTGCAGCAAACCCACCGTTGCCACCGATCCTATCAGTATACTATAGTTTACTTGCGATCGCGGTTCGCAAGATCGATGTACTCGAGAACTGGTTTAGCCAGTTGCGCGATGAACGCGATCGAGAGACACCGTGACCAAGACCACGAAGTGGGATAGTGCCGACTATCTCAGCACTCCAAAAGCCATTGCCGCGTATCTGGAAGCGGCCTTTGAGGACGGAGACCCCAAGGTTATTGCTCACGCACTCGGCAATATCGCGAGAGCAAAAGGTCTGCCGCAAATCGCGAAGGATATCGGGATCACAAAGGCCGGCCTCTACAAGGCCCTCAGCAAGGATGGGGATCCCCGGCTGAGCACCTTTCTTGGCGCCCTTCGCGCCATGGGATTTGAATTGAAACTGAAAAAGGCGGCGTAGCGGGCGGCCGAAGCTGCGCCCTGCATCTCGGTTGATCGCAAACGTCATAGCCCCCCTCCGCGGTTTGATCCGGCCGTCCCGACGCAAGCTTGACAATCCAGCGAAGCTGGAATTGAATTGAATTCAATTCAGACAACGGAAGATGCTTGGGACACGCGAAAAGCTGCTCGCCGCAGCGCAGGACGAGCTGATCGAAGGCCACGGCCACCTCGAGATGCAGGCCGTCGCCCGGCGGGCGCGTGCGTCGGTCGGGCTCGCCTATCACCACTTCGGATCGAAGGCCGGGCTGATCGCCGCCGTCGTCGAGGCGTTCTATGGCCAGCTCGATGAGGCGGCGTTCGGCGGCGCCAAGCTGCCGGCAACGAGCTGGGCGGTCCGGGAGAAAGCCCGAATCGGCGCCTATGTCGCGTTTCACTACGACCACCCGTTTGCGCCGCTGGTGATCGGTCCGCTGAGCCGAGCGCCGGAGGTGCTGGATGTGGAGACCGCCTTCACCCGCCGGCAGCTCGCGGGTGGCGCGCGCATGCTTGAGGCGGCGCAGCGTGACGGCATCGTCTCCGCCGACATCGATCCCGACCTCACCATCGCGCTGATGATCGGCGGCATTCGCCAGGCGCTGATCGGTGCGTTCACCGGCGAACGGCGGCCCGATCCGGCGAGGCTCACCGACGACATCTGGGCCTTCATGGCCGCCGCGCTGCGGCTGCCCGCCAAAGCGCAGGCCCGGCCCTCGAGGCGCGGCAGCTAAGGTTCAGCCAGAAGTCAAAGATCTGACGTCATCATGTTCAATCCGCACGATTTTCACCGGCCGCAATCGTCCTACAGCAAGGCCGATCTGCTGCGCTCGAGCGCGGGTGGCTATTTCGGGCCCGGCAACGCGCAGCTGCCGGCGCCGCCGATGCTGATGATGGACCGCATCACCGAGATCAGCCTGGACGGCGGCGCGTACGGCAAGGGCCATGTCGTCGGCGAGCTCGACATCACGCCGGAGCACTGGTTCTTCGCCTGCCACTTTGCCGGCGACCCGGTGATGCCGGGGTGCCTCGGCCTCGACGCGATGTGGCAGATCATCGGCTTCTGGCTGGGCTGGTCCGGCTCCGCCGGCCGAGGCCGCGCGGTCGGTGTCGGCGAGGTCAAGTTCAGGGGACATATCACGCCGGAGGTCCGGCGGGTGCGCTATGAGGTCGATATGCGCAAGGTCAGGCGTGGCCGGCTGGTTCTCGGCATCGCCGATGGCCGGGTGCTGGCCGACGACACCTGCGTCTATGTCGCCAGAGACATGAGAGTCGGCCTGATCGCGTCCGCGACCTGAGACGCGGCCGGGGCGCGCGCGGGGCACACTCTGCCCCCGGCCCCGTCCCGGTTTGGGGCAAAAGCTTCGAATTTGCGGCATTTCGCCGATCGGGTGGCGGGCCGCTTGAATGCCCGGTTTTGCCCGCGCCGAGAGGTTGTGCTAATCGGAACCTTTCAGTTGATGTCCGGTTTTGGTCGCATGGTCGAACTTGCCCCCCGGAATGCAGAGCTGAGCAGCCGTATTGGTGTGCAGCCAATTGCGATCGGCGCGGTGGCGCTGGTGCTGGTGCTGTTCGGGATCGGCTCGATCGCGCTTTACCGCAGCTTTACCGGCAACATGCCCGAGACCGATCGGATGGTGGCCGCCCGCCAGCTGCAGGCGAAGACCGCGCAGGTCTCCGAGGCCCTGGTGGAAAAGACCAAGGGGCTGGAAGCGACCCAGCAGGAATCGATCGACCAGTTGCAGACGGTACAGGACCAGCTGCAGACCCTGCGCCGGCAGATCGCCGCGCAGCAGGCCGACAACAAGAAGCTCTCCGAGCAGATCGCCGCGCTGACCGAGCAGATCGAGGGTCTGCGCCAGGCGCAGGCCAACGCGCAAGCCAATGAGCCGGCCGCGGAGCCCTCGCCGCGAAAGCGGTCGAAGCGGAGCGCCTATCGCAAGCGCCACCGCTCGCGCGGCTAATCCCTTTGCAATCCGCCCAAACCCCGTATTTTTCCGGTGTACCCGCTAGCGTGAATTTAATCGCGGGGTTTGTGAAGTGGTTCACATATCGCCCTTCGAATCCGAGTCATCCTTAAATCACCGGATGGCGTGAGCCGATTTCAATATCCGGGGCTGGCAAGGTCGTTGACGGTATACTACGTCGACGGCCTTGTTTTTTTTGCGCTCCCATCCTCGCAGGCTGGTGATTTGCCAGCGGACGCTTTGTTTGCTGAATGCGCCTCCTTGATCCCGCAGGAGGACGTTGATGAGCGCCGAACCCATTCTGACCCAGGATGTCATCGGATTGACAAAGCCCGCGCCGGTATCGCGCCGCGGCTTCATGACCGCATCGGCCGCCGTTGCCGCAGGCTACACGCTGGCCGCCGGTCCCGTGCGTGCCGACGTGATCAAGACCGACACCGGCGGGCTGACGGTCGGCGACGCCAGGATCAAGGTCGCCGATGGCGAGATGCCCGGTTATTTCGCCCGCCCCGCCGGCGTCAACAATCCGCCGGTGGTGCTGGTCGCGATGGAGATCTTCGGCGTGCACGAATACATCAAGGACGTGACGCGCCGGCTCGCCAAGCTTGGCGCCTTCGCGGTGGCGCCGGATTACTATTTCCGCAAGGGCGACCTCACCAAGATCACCGATACCTCGCAGCTGGTGCAGTTCGTGAACGCCAAGCCCGATGCCGAGCTGCTGGGTGACCTCGACTCGACGGTGGCCTGGGCCAAATCGCAGGGCGGCGATACCTCGCGGCTCGGCATCGTCGGTTTCTGCCGCGGCGGACGCACGGTGTGGGAGTACGCCGCGCATTCGACCGCGCTGAAGGCCGGCGTCGCCTTCTACGGCGCGCCGCTCGACCCGCCGAACCCGCTGTGGCCGAAGAGCCCGATGCAGCTCGCACCTGACATGAAGGCGCCGGTGCTGGGTCTCTACGGCGAGGCGGATACCGGCATTTCGGTTGCCAGCGTGGAAGCCTTCAAGGCAGCGCTGGCCGCAAACAACAAGACCGCCGAGTTCAAGGTCTATCCCGGTGCGCCGCACGGCTTCCATGCCGACTATCGCGCGAGCTACCGCAAGGAGGCCGCCGAGGACGGCTGGAAGCAGATGCAGGCCTGGCTGAAGAAATACGGCGTGCTCGGCTGACCACGTTGGTCGTCGGCGGGCTTGCGCGATGCGCCCGGCAAGATAACGGCCCCGGCGCGAAAGCGCCGAGGCCGCAGGGCGATCAAATCGATCGGCCGGCGTCGCTGGTCAACGTCAGTTGCAAACCTGCACGCTGCGGACCCGCCAGCCGTACGGCGTCATGACGCCGCGGCGGACGAGGTAGCAGCCGCCGTCTCCATAACCGTACCCATCATCGTAACCGTACCCGGGGCCGTAACCGTAGCCATAGCCGGCGTAGTACGGATAGCCGCCGCCATAGTAGTCGTCGTAATAGCCGTAACCGCCGTAGGCTCCGTAAGCCAGTCCGGCGCCGATTGCCGCCGCCGCGAGCGGGTAACCCCAGCCGCGACGATAGCCGCCATGCCAGCCGCCGCCGTACCAGCCACGGCCGGCCCATGCGCCGCCGCCGCGGAAGCCGGGAGCGGCGATCGCTGCGGTCCGGAAGCCGCCGCCCATCGCGCGGAAGCCACCGCCGCCAAAGCCACCGCCGCGGAAGCCGCCGAAGCCACCGCCATGAAAACCGCCACCGCCGCCGCGGAAGCCGCCGCCGCCAAAGCCACCGCGTGCAGACGCGGCGTCGACCGTGAGCAGGCCGACCGCGGCCGTCGCCATCAAGGCAATCATCGTTTTACGCAACATCACCCGTTACTCCTCTAAAGAAGAATCCTTCGACGCGTCCCTGCGTCCGATCATGCTAAACCAATGTAAGACCGCAGCTTCCCGCCCGCGCGCCATGCCGCACTCACTTCTGCGCGACCAGCGTTAACCAAAGCGGCGGCCGCCGACATTCTAGCAACCGCGGCAGATGCCCTTCAACCGGTGGTCGACTGCCTTGTTCTCGTTCTCGATGGCCTTGTCGACGCTTTGCGTCGTCGCCGAGCCAGTCGTCACGCCGGGGCCACTGTTCGGCTTGCCGGAGGATTGCGCGGTGCCAGCGCTGTTGGTGCCTTGCGGCGGGGACGACATCTGCGGTGACGTCGGGCTGGGGCTGCCCGTCGAGGAGCTGCCGGTACCGGTGCCGGCGGCAGTACCAGTGCCAGTGCCAGTGCCTTGGGCTACGGTAATCGAAGGCGCCAGCAGAATTGCGATTGTCGCGAGTGCGGCGGTGACGGATAGTTTGCGCATGGAGCTTCTCCCTTGCTGGGAATCAACGAACCCGCAAGGCGGCAGTTCCGGCTGACATTGGAGCAATGCAATTTGCGCAAGCTGATCGAGTTTGACGACGACACGTTCGACAAGCTGAAGCAGCTCGGCCGTGACCGGATGGCGACCTTGCAAGAGCTGGCCGACGAGGCCTTCGCCGACCTGCTCAAGAAGCACGGTATTCCGATCGACCTGAAGGACGCGCTGCGCAAGAGCGCGCGGCTGCAAGACGCAAAAAAGCAAGACGCGGCGAAGCAAGGCCCTGCAGCTCAGCCGAAGAACGCGCGCAAGCGTGGCCGGAAGAGCTGACGCCTCAGCCGATCTTCTTAAGTCCTGCCTTGTATTGCGGT
The DNA here is from genome assembly GCF_015291565.1 of Bradyrhizobium sp. CCBAU 51753. Classification (NCBI taxonomy): domain Bacteria; kingdom Pseudomonadati; phylum Pseudomonadota; class Alphaproteobacteria; order Hyphomicrobiales; family Nitrobacteraceae; genus Bradyrhizobium; species Bradyrhizobium sp. CCBAU 51753. The sequence continues at coordinate 5,907,480 of NZ_CP030037.1, forward strand.
CCCCTGATCGCATACGACTTGGCCGGCCTCGTCATCTGCTCGATCTGGGCGGCATCGAGCGTGCGGATCGCGCGCGCCGGCGCGCCGATGATCAGGGAGTACTCCGGAAATTCCTTGCCCTCGGTGATCACGGCGCCGGCACCGACGACGCTGCCGCGCCGGATCCGCGCGCCGTTCATCACGATCGATCCCATCCCGATCAGCACGCCGTCCTCCAGCGTGCAACCGTGCACGATCGCGTTGTGGCCGATGGTAACGTCGTTGCCAATGACGAGCGGAAAGCCGGGGTCGACGTGCAGGGTCGAATTGTCCTGGACGTTGGAGCCCTCGCCGATCTCGATCCATTCATTGTCGCCGCGCAGCACGGCGCCGAACCAGACGCTCGCCCGCGGCTTGAGGCGCACCTTGCCGATCACCACGGCGGTATCGGCGACGAAAAAGTTGCCGTCGGCGGGAAGATCGGGCGCCTGCCCGTCGAGCTCGTAGATCGCCATCAAGGTCTCCCTGGAGCGTTTTCGCGCGACACTCCTTCGCGTGACGAAAACGCGTCAAATCCATCCGCAGCTTCGGCTCTGATTCAATCAGGACCGAAGCCCCGGTCGAGGCGACCTTGGCACAGCGGCGGATATGGTTTCAAGCAAGCGGGAGGCGGATCAGGCGAGCAGCCCGGCGGCGCGCAGCGTCATCACGAAGAAGGTGCCCGACATCAGGCTCCAGAAACCGGAGATGATCGTGGCCATCATCACGAATTCGAAGCGGCGGCGCTCGATCCGGGCGCCGCGCAGCGTGTTGCGCATGATGATGAAGGGCGCGGCAAACACCAGGAAAGGAACCGCGGCGAACGTCTTCGGGGCCACGCCCTCGTGCAGCAGGCCGAACCCGGCCGGACGCTCGGCCATCGCCTGATAGCCGCTGGCCAACGCGCCCGCGAGCGCAAAGCCGATGAAGAGCGAGAACAGCGAATTCAAGGTATCGGGCGACATCGGAACTTCCGCTACGCAACTGACCACCCTGCTTCGCAGAATTGCCCGCCCGCCGCCACAGCATCCTTAAGAAAAGGTTAATCCGGCGAGGTGGACGGCGCATTTGCGCATGGCCGGCGGTGCCCGGATTCCATTGGAATCATACGGAAATCCGCCACCGCGTGGCATAGTCGGCAGGTGATTCGGTTACTCTCGCCCCGGTCCCTTTGCCTCGCTCATGACCCTGCTCTCGACGGCCCAGCATCTCGCCCGCGACACCCGCCGCAATCCGCGCGCGCACATCGTTCCGATCATGCTGTCGGCGGTGTTAGCTGCCGGCGCGATCGCGCTCGTCGCGTATCTGTTGTGGCCGACCTACACCACGGTTCCGGCAAGCGATCCGTCGCGGCTGCCGGTCAGCGTCGGCGGCACGCTATTCAACGTGCCGACCGCGGCGGTGCGGATGAAGGTCCAGCGCCATTCCGGGCCGCAGGAGCGCGTCGACCTCAGCTTCCTCTATCCGTCGCTCGAGGCGCCCGCGGCGCCGAAGCACTACAGCGCCGACACCGTCGAGGACAAGGTGCAGCCGATCGACCGCATCTTCGTGTCGATCGCGGCGCACCACGATTCCATGGCGCCCGAGGTTCGCATCCGTACGATCTATCCGCGCTATCTCGACGCGGCCGCCGCCACCGACGACGGCCTGACGAGCCGCGCGTTTCGCGACGGCTCGCCCTATGCCGGCGAGGATCTGTTCAGCGCGAGCGAGCCGGCGCTGACCGCGCGCTGCACGCGCGACACCTCAACGCCGGGCATGTGCCTGAGCGAGCGGCGCATCGATGGCGCCGACCTGACCTTCCGCTTCCCGCGCAGCTGGCTCGCACAATGGCGCGATATCGCCAACGCGATGGAGCGCCTCGCCGCGCAGATGCACAGCGCGAAGGGCTAGCGCAGACCTAAATTCATTCTCCGCGCCTTTGCCCACCGTTCGGCATCGCGCCGAACTATGACTCGCTGAGATCCTCTTCCAGGATCGCCATCTGGAACTGGAACGAGCGATCGTCGTCCTCGTCGTCGACGAACAGCACGCCGATGAATTCCTCGCCGATGTAGACCTCGGCGGAGTCGTCCTTCTTCGGCCGCGGCACCACGCGGATCTTGGGATTGCCGAATACGCGTTTGAGATACGCGTCAAGCTTCCTGACTTCCTGAACGTCCACGGCAGTCTCCAATCTGGTCGATCATTTTCCGGGGAGGTTTTAGGACGAGACGACACGGATCGCCAGAGCCTTTTCAGGCTCTGGCAACGTGACGTTCACGCACACAGTGCGTGCTCAGAAAACGAATGAAATCAAAGCCCGATCGCGCCGAGCATCTGATCCATGGTGCGCGACGGCTCGGCGCAGCCGGCTTCACCGACGATCTTCGCGGGCACGCCCGCAACCGTCACGTTGTGCGGCACCGGCTTGACCACGACGGAGCCGGCGGCGATGCGCGCGCAATGACCGATCTCGATATTGCCGAGGATCTTGGCGCCGGCGCCGATCAGGACGCCATGACGGATTTTTGGATGGCGATCCTCGTTCTCCTTGCCGGTGCCGCCGAGCGTGACACCGTGCAGGATCGAGACGTCGTCCTCGATGACCGCGGTCTCGCCGCAGACGAAACCGGTGGCATGATCGAGGAAGATGCCGCGGCCGATCCTGGCGGCCGGGTTGATATCGGTCTGGAACACGGCCGACGAACGGCTCTGCAGGTAGAAGGCAAAATCCTTGCGGCCCTTCTGGTACAGCCAGTGCGCGAGACGGTGGGTCTGCAGCGCGTGAAAGCCCTTGAAGTAGAGCAAGGGATCGATGAAGCGCGAGGTCGCCGGATCGCGGTCGTAGACCGCGACGAGATCGGCGCGGAAGGCATTGCCGATATCGGGCGCATCGCGCAGTGCCTCGGCATAGGCCTGGCGGATCAAATCGCCCGACAGCGCGGCGTGATCGAGCCGCTCGACAAGCCGGTGCACCACTGAATCTTCCAGGCGGTCATGATGCAGCACGGTCGCATAGATGAAGGACGCAAGTTCCGGCTCGCGCCGGACGATGTCTTCCGCCTCGTTGCGGATGCGATCCCAGATCGGATCGAGTGCCGCAAGCTTGCCCCCCTGCGGATTGACCTGATGAACTGCCATAGCTGCTCTCGCAATTCGGTTGTTCGATTGTAGATTATAGCACGGCGCACTATCTGCGTCCCTGGATGGCTCGGTAACGGTAAACCCCCAGCCGAACGCGGCCCCAAGGACGCCTTGAGCACGCCTAGGGCAGGTGGTCGGGATTTTGCCGAAATCAAGCCGTCCCTCTGCAACTATTGGCGGATTTCGTCCCGACCGTGGTTTTGGGCATGGTCGGCCCACTTACGGGGGGATACACCATCAAGACCCAGGTCTTACGGGCGCGCCGGGCCGAGACGCGGTCGGTCTGGATCGCCACCATTGCCATTCCCTTGCTGCTGCTCGCGCCTGCCTTCTGGAACCGCTATCCGCTGCTCCAGTGGGACACCGGCGGCTACCTCGCGCGCTGGTATGAGGGGTACCTGGTGCCGAGCCGGTCGACGGTGTTCGGCATCTACCTGCATCTCGGCGAGCAAGCGAGCTTCTGGCTCAATCTCGGCATCCAGAGCCTGGCAACGCTGTGGATCCTGCAGCTCGTGCTGCGCGTGCTCGATCTTGCCCGCCCGGTCCGGCTGGTCGCCATCAGTCTCGCGCTGATCGCAACCACCGCCCTGCCCTGGCTTTCGAGCATGCTGCTGACCGACATCTTTGCCGGCCTGTCGGTGCTCGCCCTGTTCGTCCTCGTGCTGCACGGCGCGCGGATTTCGACGCTGGAGAAAGCCGCGCTGTTCGTGTTCACGGCGTTCTCGGCCGCGACCCACAGCGCGACGCTCGCGGTGCTGCTCGGCCTGTGCTGCGTCGGCTGGATCGCACGCCCGTGGCTGCGCCGGCAAATCCCGCTCGCAGGTCTCGCGCAGGGCAGCCTGACCATCGTCGCTGGAGCTGTGATGCTGCTGGCGGCGAATTTTTCGCTGTCGGGACAGCTCGCCTGGACACCCGGCGGCTACGGCGTCCCGTTCGGCCGCATGCTGCAGGATGGCATCGTCGCGCAATATCTGCGCGATCATTGCGCGAAAGAGACACTGAAACTCTGCCCCTATCGCGACCGGCTGCCGCCGACCGCCGACGACTTCCTGTGGGGCAACAGCATGTTCAACACGCTCGGCCGCTTCCAGGGCCTGAATGACGAGATGGGCTTCATCGTGCTGCACGCGCTGGCCGCATATCCGGCATGGCAGGCCGAGGCCGCGCTGGCCGCGACCGCCGACCAGCTGATGCACGTCGCGACCGGCGAAGGCACCAATGGCTGGATCCCGCATACCTACGGCATCATCGAGCGCTACATCCCGGCGCAGCTCGCGCCGATGCGCAAGGCCAAGCAACAGCAATGGCAGGTCGATTTCACCACGATCAACCGCATCCACGTGCCGGTCGCGCTGGCGTCGATGCTGCTGGTCGCGCTGCTGTTCGGTCGCGGACTGTGGCGGCGGAAGCGCGACGAGCTGACGCTTCTTGCGGGCACGGTGACGCTCGCATTGCTCGGCAATGCCGTGGTCTGCGGCGTGATCTCCGGCCCGCACGACCGCTACGGCGCGCGCATGGCCTGGGTCGCGACCTTCGTGGTGCTGATCGCGGCAGCGCGTGCCTTCGCTGGGGATGACGAGGTCGACGACCTACTTGCGCCGTGACAGGAACTCGATGACGCCGGTCTTGTAGACCTTGTCGCCGACCGCCCGCATGTGATCGCGGTTCGGGATATCGAGCACTTCCGAACCCGGGATGACCTTGCCGAGCGCGAACGCCGAGCCGGCGATCTCGTCCTTACTGCCGACCGCAACCAGCACCGGCACGCGGATCGCAGCCGCCTCCTCGCGCGTCATCAGGCGGCGCGAGCCGCGCAGGCAGGCCGCGAGTGCAGCCCGGTCGGAGCGAGTCTGGTCGGCGAAGGCGCGAAAGGTGCGGCCGACCGGATCGGTGACATCCTCAAGCGACGGCGCTTCGAGCGCCAGGGCGACATTCTCGCCAGGCCCGCCGCCCTCGATCAGCCCGATGCCGATGCCGCCGAGGATCGCCGAGCGCAGCCGATCCGGATTCTGCAGCGCCAGGATCGCCGTCATCCGCGAGCCCAGCGAATAGCCCATGATATCGGCGCGCGCGATTCCGAGGTGATCCATCAGCGCGATCACATCGCTTGCCATGATCGCGATCTCGTACTGTTCGGCATCGTAGAGCTTTGCCGAGTCGCCGTGGCCGCGATTGTCGAGCGCGATGACGCGCCGGCCGGCCTTGACCAGATCCGATACCCAGGTCGGATAGACCCAGTTGACGTTCTTGCTCGACGCAAAACCGTGCACCAGCACGATCGGTTCGCCCTCGCCTTCGTCGAGATAGGCGATTTCAACATCGCCGTGATGGAAACTCGGCATCGTCAGTTCCGTTTTTTCTGGGAGGTTTGGGATTGGCGACCGGCAGCCGGTCGCAAGCTTAGCCGTCGCAAGCTTAGCCTTGGACTGCAGCGCCCGCCAGCGCGATGGGAGCGGCCGCCAGTTGCCGCTGCAGGCGGCGCGCCTTGCTCCGCCTCAGCCACCAGGCGGTGGCCCGCTCGGTGGTTGCCTTGATCGAGGACAGGAAGCCGAACAGCGTAAGCAGCGCGCCGAACAGCCACATCGTCAGGTTGAATGTCCCGGCCACCAGCAACAGCGCGCCGCGGCCGAGCAGTTTCAGGATCGCGCGGGTCTGGCCGCCCTTGGCTTCGGCAATGCGGGCGGCGCGCGCGAGCTCCTTCGGGTTCTCCGCGACTTTCAGCGTGTCGCGCGCAGCGCGAACGCCGGCAGCTTCGCCGATGCGCCCGACATCCTTGGCGACGCGCACCAGCGCGCCGGCTTTCTCGGCACGGAACGCCGCGCGGATCGCGCTCGCGGTTTCCGCCGGCCGCAGCACCGAACCGGATGCGACGGCTTCTTTCAGCGCCGGCCCGTCGACGACCTCGCGCGTCGAGCGTCCCGCCCATGCGATCAGCCCCTCGCTCAGCCGTCCGGCCTTGCGGGTATCCTTGACCAGCGTCAGCCCGGCGCGGAGCGGTCCGGCGCCACCGACCGAGACGTAGGTCGCCGCCGTCACTGCGAGGCCCGCGGTTGCAAGCCCAAGCACCAGATGATCGGTATCCTCACCCATCGCCAGATGCTTGCTCTCGCGCACCACATCCCTGATGTCGCCGAACACGAACAGATCGCCTGCGACAGTGCCGGACAGGCTTGCGACATCGTCGGCATTGCCGGTCACGAGGCCCGTCGCGAACCCCTTGGCGAAATGCATCGTGGTTGCTTGCTCGGCGATCGCATCGTCGACGCGCTTGGTGATGCTGTCATCGAGCGCGATATTTTTCTCACGCGCGAGCGCGACGAAGCTCGCCGCGAGATCGGCGTCACCGGACGCAAGGGCAGCCTCGATGTTATCAGCGATCAACGCCGGGTTGTCGCGCACGGCCGCATTGATCCTGAGATCGGCGAGCGCAGCAGGATCGTCCCGTGCGGCCAGCACCACACCGGCGTCGCGGGCGTGCGGCCAAATGGCCGTACCCAGCACAGCACTTGCCGCGAGGCCTGCCACCGCAAAACTGAGCCGCACCCGGTTCATTCCGCCGAAACCTCTGGTTTAATTCGCCTTAGTTTAAGTAGCCTTGGAAATAGTGTGCCGTTTTTGCGACACAACGGCTGCGACCAAAGAAGGGCTTCTCTGGGACGACAAGATTGTGTCGAATTTGCATGAGCAAATGGGCCGTCGGGGCTCTAGGAATCAACTGTTCCCGCCAGTATGGTGCGCGGCATTTCGCGATGCTGCATGCTGCTGATTGCGTTTTTGTCGTCTTTGCCATCCAAGGTGAGAATATGTCCGACCACGTCGTTCCGCACTTCCATAACGATGCCGGTGTTTCAGTGATCGAGATCGGCTCGCAGGAGTTCATGTGCGTGGGCGCCAACCCGCCGTTCGACCACCCCCATGTGTTCCTCGACCTCGGCAACGACAACGAGATCATCTGCCCGTATTGCTCGACGCTGTATCGCTTCGCCTCCGACCTGGCGCCCGGTGAGGCGCGTCCGCCCGAATGCGTGCTGAAAGACAAGGTCGCCTGACCGTTCCGTGGCGCTGACGCGAACCGTCATCGTTGCAGGCGCCGGAATCGGAGGACTGACCGCGTCGCTGACCCTGGCGGCACAAGGGTTCCGCGTCGTCGTATTGGAAAAGGCCGAGCGGCTCGAGGAAGCCGGCGCTGGCATTCAAATCTCCCCCAATGCCAGCCGCGTGCTGGTCGAGCTCGGGCTCAAGGAACGGCTGGCGCGGCGCGCGGTGACGCCGGAATCCGTCGCCATCATGAGCGCGCGGGCCGGCGGCGAGATCGTGCGGATGCCGCTCGGCGAGGCGGCGGCGTTCCGCGCCGGCTCACCCTATTGGGTGATCCACCGCGCCGACCTGCAGGCCGCGCTGGAGGCCGCGGTCAACGATCATCCCGACATCGATCTCCGTCTCGGCTGCCAGTTCGAGGATGTGACCAAGCACGCCAAAGGGCTGACCGTGGTCCAGCGCCGCGGCAATGCACGGCAGCAGGAACTGGCGGTGGCACTGATCGGCGCCGACGGCATCTGGTCGGCGGTGCGCGGACATCTGTTCCCGGACCTGCAGCCGCAATTCTCCGGCCTGATCGCCTGGCGCGGCACGCTGGACGCGACCGCCCTGCCCCGTGAATACACCTCGCCGCGGGTGCAGCTCTGGATGGGGCCGGACGCGCATCTCGTGGCCTATCCGATTTCGGCCGGGCGCCAGATCAACGTGGTCGCGATCGTCGCCGGCACCTGGAACCGGCCGGGCTGGAGCGCGCCCGGCGACACCAGGGAGATCAAGGACGCATTCGCCTCGCAGCGCTGGCCCGCGACCGCGCGCATGCTGATCGGCGCGGTCGACGGCTGGCGCAAATGGGCGCTGTTCACCCTGCCCGATATCGGCCGCTGGAGCGAAGGCGCAGTGACGCTTCTCGGCGACGCCGCGCATGCGATGCTGCCGTTTGCCGCACAGGGCGCCGGCATGGCGATCGAGGACGCCGCGGTGCTCGCCAAGGCGTTGAGCGACAGCACCGGCGAAAACATCGCCGGCATTCCCGCCGCGCTGCAGCGCTACGCACAGATGCGGCGCACGCGCGTGCTCAAGGTGCAGCGGCTGGCGCGGCGGCAGGGCCGCATCTATCATTTGAGCGGGCCTGCGGCGATCGCGCGCGATCTTGCGATCCGCGCGATCGGGCCGCAGCGCATGCTGGCGCGGCAGGACTGGATCTACGACTGGCGGGTTTGAAACGGACGCACTGTCTTCACGCGAAAACGGATTCCACCGGGCGCGAAAACGCGCCGGTGTCTCAACGCAGCCCGGACCGCGGCGGCTTCGCGCCGGGCGGAGGTGCGGGCGGCGGCGCCGCCGAGGCCGTCTCCGGCGGAGTTTCATGGCACTTGCCGCTGCGCCAGGATTCCTCCGCGAGCTTCTGCTGGGCGCGGATCGAGATCAGCTCGTTGCGATAGACCATCTCGGAGACCACGGTGCCGCCGACGCCGGTCTGCGCCTTGTTCATCAGCGCTTCCTGGTCCTTGGCACGGCTGACGAGGTTCTTGCGCTCGGTTTCGAGCTGCTTGCAGTCGTAAAGCTCGTACTTGGCGGGATCGACAAAGGCCGGCGAGAGGCTGTCGCCGATCTGCGCGCAGCCGGAGGCGCCCGCCGCGAGAGCGAGCAGCGCAATTGCAGCCGCTGCGCGCGAGCTTCGGCAGCGTGGGATGCGAACGGACATTCGGTTTTCTTAGTCAGACAGTATTGAGATTGCCTAAAGCAGCCGCCGGTGTCCGGATTGAGGCTCAATCGCGGCGGCGCGCAGCCATATCCCTTAACCGGCGCCGGGCGCAACGGGGATTGCGGCCGGAGCGCTAAACCATTGAAACCGCATCCATTCGCGCCGGATAATGGCAATTCCACTCCGGCACCAAACGCGCTAGATATCGGCGCGCCTGGCGCAACGCGCAAGGCAACGCGGACGTGGCGGAATTGGTAGACGCAAGGGACTTAAAATCCCTCGATGGCAACGTCGTGTGGGTTCGAGTCCCACCGCCCGCACCAGCCTTCGCTCGCGGAGAGAGTCACGGCTCGGCAGGCCGCAACGTGCCACGACGTGCCCTCGCACAAAGCAGACACCGCGAATGCCGCGATGGCACGCAACAACACACATTCTGCCCAATGAGCCCCGTCATCATCGCGACGACACTTGCGAACTTTTCAAGACATTCAACAAGACATTCAACATGCAAGCGGGTACCGCGGCGCTGACCCGCCTGTTGCAACACGCGCAAGCCAGCGACCATGCAGCTCTGGAACATCTCCGCAGCAGAATTGTTGTCATGCAGCAATTGGAGCATGACGATGACGAACGAGTATCCTTCCGACAAGCCCGCGGCGAGTGAACAGGACCGGCGCAAGGATCCGCCGTCGCCCGAGCGCAAGCCGCCACAGGGTGGACCGCCGGTGCAGGACGGCCTCGAGCAGGTGCGCGACAGTCACACCTGACCGCCGGGAACCGGGCGAAAATCAAAATGGCCGGGGCGATGCCCGGCCATTTTCATTTGTGCGATGTATTGGCGTCGCGTGACGGTTCGTCGCTTCGCCCTACTCCGACTTGTCGATGTTCCAGAAGATCGGGGTGGCCGGACCGTCGAGCACGCCGGTCAGCGACTTCCGCCACCCGCTCGGGACCGTATACTGGCCGAGCGGAATGTAGATCACTTGATCATAGGCCTCGGTCTGAATCTCGGCGGCGATCTTCTTCTTCTCCTCGGCCGAGCTTGCGCGTGCGAACTTGTCGCGCAGTTCCTCGATCTTGGGATCCTCGGCCCAGCCGAACCAGCCGCCGTTCTTGCCGCGCCCCGTGATCGAGGCATTGACGATGGGATCGGCGACGTCGGCGGCGACCCAGTTGGTGAAGAACATGTTCCAGCCGCCTTCCTTCGGCGGCTTCTGGCTGGCGCGGCGGGTCACCACGGTCTGCCAGTCGGTGGCCTGCAGGTCGACCTTGAAGCCGGCATCGCGCAACAGCTGGGCCGCAACGATCGGCTGGGCCTTCAGCGTGGTGACGTCGCCCGGCGCCATGACCACGACCGGCGTGCCGTCATAGCCCGACTCGGCGAGCGCCTTCTTGGCCTGCGCCAAGCCGTTGCCCTTGACCAGCGTTTCGGCGCCGACGTCGGTCTCCAGCGGCGTGCCGCACACAAAGAACGCGCCGCAGACCTGCTGATACTTGGCATTGCCGACCAACGCATCGAGCACGTCCTTCTGGTTCATCGCCAGGAACGCGGCGCGACGCACCTTCGGATTGTCGAACGGCGGATACAGGAAGTTCATGCGCCCGAGCGTCTGGAAGCCGAACTTGTTCAACACCTCGATCTTGAGATCCTTGCTGGCCTCCAGCACCGGCAGCATGTCGAACGGCAGCTGCTCCATGAAATCGATGTCGCCGGACTGCAGCGCGTTCACCGCGGTCTGCGCGTCGGGCATCGTGATCCATTCGACGCGGTCAACCTTCACGACCTTGCCGCCGGCAGTCCAGCTTGCCGGCTCCTTGCGCGGCACGTAGTCCTTGTTCTTCTCATAGACCGCCTTCACGCCGGGCTGGAATTCGCCCTGCACGAACTTGAACGGACCCGATCCGATCTGCTCGGGAATCGCCTTGTCCGGCGGCGTCTCGGCGAGACGCTTCGGCATCATGAACGGCACGCGCGAGGACGGTTTGCCGATCGATTCCAGCACCAGGCCGTAGGGCTCCTTCAGCTTCAGCGTGATGGTCTTGGCGTCGGTGGCCTCGAGGCTGGCGACGAAGTCCATCAGCTTCTGGCCCATGCCGTCGGCCTTGCCCCAGCGCTTGAGCGAGGCGACGCAGTCCTCCGCCGTCACCGGCGCGCCGTCGTGCCATTTCAGGCCGTCGCGCAGCGTGAAGGTGTAGGTCAGCTTGTCGTCGGAAACCTTCCAGTCCGCCATCTGCGGCTGAATCTTGAAACTGGAATCCGTCGCCAGCAGCGTGTCGTAGACCATGTAGCCGTGATCGCGGGTGATATAGGCCGTGGTCATGATCGGATCGATCACGCGCAGATCCGAATGCATCACCGCGGTGACGGTCTTGGGCGCGGCCATGGCTTGCGGCGCCGCGAACGACAGCGCGATCGCCGACAACGCGGCCGCTATCGTGTGGCGCTTCCAACGCGAGATAGGCAACATTACGATTTCTCCTGACGTGTAATTGGTCAAAGCCGGCTTATTCGTTATGCATGCGGTTCGTTGTTTGGGCGGACTAACATGCTGTATGGCTTGCGAAATTGAGACTTGCATCAAGCACGGTGCGCGTCAATCGGTTTCCGGGAAGATCGCACGTACACAAACGAATTGTGCGCCGCGCCAGCATTTTGACTTTACAAAATCGTCGCCTGCGATTTTCGTAGGCGCGCGCGGCCGTCGCCATAACAACAGAAGAGAAAAAATCATGAACCCAGCCAATCTTCCCTTTGATTCCGAAGCGATGCTGCAGGGCCTGCGCAGCTGGGTGGAATGCGAGAGCCCGACCTGGGACGCAGCCGCCGTCGAGCGGATGCTCGACCTCGCCGCGCGCGAGATGGCGATCATGGGTGCGACGATCGAGCGCATCGCCGGACGCCAGGGCTTTGCCGGCTGCGTCCGCGCCCGCTTTCCGCATCCGAAGCAGGGCCAGCCCGGCATCCTGATTGCCGGCCATCTCGACACCGTGCATCCGGTCGGAACCATCGAGAAGCTCGCATGGCGGCGCGAGGGGAACAAATGCTTCGGCCCTGGCATCTTCGACATGAAGGGCGGCAACTACCTCTCGCTCGAGGCGATCAGGCAACTGGCGCGCGCCGCGTTCACGACGCCGCTGCCGATCACCGTGCTGTTCACCCCCGATGAAGAAGTCGGCACGCCGTCGACCCGCGACATCATCGAAGCGGAAGCCGCGCGCAACAAATATGTGCTGGTGCCCGAACCCGGCCGGCCCAACAACGGCGTCGTCACCGGCCGCTACGCGATCGCGCGCTTCAATCTGGAGGCCGTCGGCAAACCGAGCCATGCCGGTGCGACGCTGTCCTCCGGCCGCTCTGCGATCCGCGAGATGGCGCGGCAGATCCTCGCCATTGACGGCATGACCACCGAGGACTGCACCTTCTCGGTCGGCATCGTGCATGGCGGCCAGTGGGTCAATTGCGTTGCGACAACCTGCAGCGGTGAAGCGCTCAGCATGGCCAAGCGCCAGGCCGATCTCGACCGCGGCGTCGAGCGCATGCTGGCGTTGTCGGGCACGTCCAACGACGTGACATTCAAGGTGACGCGCGGCGTCACCCGCCCGGTGTGGGAGCCGAACGCCGGCACCATGGCGCTGTACGAAAAAGCCAAAACCCTCGCGGGCGCGATGGGGCTCGACCTGCCGCATGGCAGCGCCGGCGGCGGCTCCGACGGCAATTTCACCGGTGCGATGGGCATCCCGACGCTCGACGGTCTCGGCGTGCGCGGCGCCGATGCGCACACGCTCAACGAGCACATCGAAGTCGACAGCCTCGCCGAGCGCGGCCGGCTGATGGCGGCGCTGTTGGCGACGCTGGAGTAAATCGGATTTGCACTGCACAACAGGTTGGCACGTCCGGATCGAAATTTAGCCTTGTCCAATTTTTTGGCTTCGCCTACGGTCCGGCCGTCCAAATCGACGATGCGGGAGAGATCGACGCGAATGCATCACGCATTCGCATCGGCGCCGACGGAGCAACCGCCCCGGAAACTCTCAGGCAAAAGGACCGTATCGTCAGGACGATCTGGAGAGAGACGAACATGGCCCAACACGACAGGCCATGCGTCCACCGAAGGGGATAGTCCGCGATCTGGCCTCGGCCCGATGCGGATCAAGCTCTCAGGTACCGTGACAGATGGGGCGCCGACACCGGTTTCACCGGCGGCTCGGCGACTCTAACAACACGGGAGCCTGAAGACCATTATGCCTCACATCGCGATCATTGGCGCCGGCATCACCGGCGTAACGACGGCCTATGCCCTGCTCGAACGCGGCTACCGGGTGACTGTCCTCGACAGGCATCGCTATGCCGCGATGGAGACGTCGTTCGCCAATGGCGGACAACTCTCCGCCAGCAATGCCGAAGTGTGGAACAGCGCCGCGACCATTCTCAAGGGGCTGCGCTGGATGCTGAGAAGCGACGCACCGCTGCTGATGAATCCGATGCCGAGCTGGCACAAATACTCATGGGTCGGTGAGTTCGTCGGCAGCATCGGCCGCTATCGCGCCAACACCATCGAGACCACGCGGCTCGCCATCGAAGCGCGCAAGCATCTGTTTTCCATCGCTCAGCGCGAGAACATCGCCTTCGATCTCGAACGGCGCGGCATCCTGCACATCTATCACGACAAGGCCGGCTTCGATGCGGGCCTGCGGGTCAACACGCTGCTGCAGCAGGGCGGGCTCGATCGCCGGCCGGTGACGCCGGATGAAATCCGCAGCATCGAGCCGGCGCTGCAGACGCCGTGCTATGGCGGCTTCTTCACGCCGTCGGATGCGACCGGCGATATCCACAAATTCACCCGTGGCCTCGCCGACGCCTGCAGCCGCCGCGGCGCGATCATGATTCACGAAGCCAATGTCGATGCGATCGTCCGCCACGACGACGGATTCCGCGTCATTTGGAGCGAGGCGGCCGCGCATGACGCGGCGGTTGCCGCGCGGCACGAACTGCAAGCGGACGGCATCGTCATTTGCGCCGGGGTCGCGAGCCGTCACTTCGCCGCGATGCTTCATGACCGGGTGAACGTCTATCCGGTGAAGGGATATTCGATCACCGTCGAGCTCGATGCGCCGCAAAGCCGGCAGGCCGCACCGACGGTCAGCCTGCTCGATGAAGCGGCGAAGATCGTGACCAGTCGGCTCGGCGCCGATCGCTTCCGCGTCGCCGGCACCGCCGAATTCAACGGCTTCAACCGCGACATTCGCGCCGACCGGATCCGGCCGCTGGTGGACTGGGTGCGGCATCATTTCCCGGCGATCGACACCTCGAAAATCGCGCCATGGGCGGGCCTGCGCCCGATGATGCCGAACATGATGCCGGTGGTCCGTGCGGGGCGCAATCCCGGCGTGTTCTACAACACCGGCCACGGCCATCTCGGCTGGACCCTGTCGGCCGCGACAGCGCAGCTGGTGGCCCAGGCGATCGACGATTGGCGCGGCCTTGGCGCGCCGCCGATGGTGCCGTCGCAGACCGATGCGGCCGAGACCACTCACGCAGCTTTCCTCTAATTATCCGGCCGAAGGGAAGGAATATGAGCGTATGAGAGTGTGGGCAGGCCGGAATTCGCTGAGAACCACCGCGTGACAGGGATTAGCCTTACCATGGGGAGAAGCAAGCCATTTCAGGAGTGGACATTGCGCATCGCAGTGGCGCGCATGCGTGACATGGCGGTCCATGGGCTTGTGAACGAGAAGAAAGGCGGGACATGACCACTGAGACGTTGACCAGGCCGGATCAGATTGCCGGCGAGGTGTGCGCGGCCGTCGACCGACATTTCGATGATCAGGTCGCATTCCTGTCGCGCATGGTGCAGTTCCGCAGCCTCCGCGGGCAGGAAGCGCCGCAACAGCGCTGGCTCGCCGAGCAGTTCGCAAAGCGCGGCTACGACGTCGACACCTTCAGCCTGGCGGACGTCGATCTGACCAGCCATCCGAAGGCGGCGCCGATGGACGGCATCGATCTGGCCGGATCGCAACAGGTTGTCGCGACCCTCAACGGCAAAGGCAGCGGGCGCAGCCTGATCCTGCAGGGTCATATCGACGTGGTGCCGGAGGGCCCCGCCGACCTCTGGGAAGTGCCGCCGTTCGCAGCGGCGGTGCGCGACGGCTGGATGTTCGGGCGCGGCGCGCAGGACATGAAGGCCGGCGTATCGGCGATGATCTTCGCGCTCGATGCGATCAGAGGCGCCGGCTATGCGCCGAATGGCCGCATCCATCTGCAGACCGTCACCGAGGAAGAGAGCACCGGCAACGGTGCGCTGTCGACCCTGATGCGTGGTTATCGCGCCGACGCCTGCTTGATCCCCGAACCCACCGGCCATACGCTGACCCGCGCCCAGGTCGGGGCGATCTGGTTTCGGCTGCGCGTGCGTGGCACGCCGGTGCATGTCGCCTACTCCGAGACCGGCACCAGCGCCATCCTGTCGGCGATGCATCTGGTGCGCGCGTTCCAGGATTACACCAAGGCACTCAACGCACGGGCGCTCGACAACAGCTGGTTCCGGGGCGTCAAGAATCCGATCAAGTTCAACGTCGGCATCATCAAGGGCGGCGACTGGGCAAGCTCGACCGCGGCCTGGTGCGAGCTGGATTGCCGGCTCGGCTTGCTGCCGGGCGAGACGCCGCAAGAGGCGATGCGCGGCATCGAAGAATGCCTCGCCGAGGCGCACAAGGCCGACGACTTCCTCGCAGACAATCCGGCCGAACTGGTGTGGAGCGGTTTTCAGGCTGACGCCGCGGTGTGCGAGCCCGGCAGCGCAGCGGAAGCTGTGCTGTCCGCCGCCCATCAATCCGTATTCCGGGCTCCGATGGAGGAGCGGCTGTCCACGGCGGTCAACGACACCCGCTACTATTGCGTCGACTACGGCATCCCTGCACTCTGCTATGGTCCTTACGGCATCGGCCCGCACGCATTCAACGAACGTGTCGAGCTCGAGAGCCTTCGCAAGACAACGCAGAGCATCGCGCTGTTCGTCGCCGGATGGTGCGGAGTGACAAAAGTGTAAACGGGCTGTCGCTTCAGGTCGATGGCCGAGCGCACGTGCAATTCGAGATCGCAGCTTCAGGCAAACGGGAGGGGACGATTAGGGGACGTCAAAACGGTACGGATGTTGGCACCACATCGCGCTCCCCGGGCCTCAGACCGCCTGACCCGCGCCTTGATATTGCGGCCCCGTTGGCACAAGATTTGCCTGCAAATTCATTGCCTTTCGCGCTAAATTTGCGACCAAAGACGCAGAAGCGCATGAGACACATCACAGGGACATCAATGACATGATGCGGTCCAGCCTTCGCTTCGCACCGTTTGGCGGCAGGAGATAACGCAATGCTCGGCTATCTCCTTCGCCGCATCCTCGCCGCCATTCCCGTGATGGGCGTGGTGGCGCTGTTCGTGTTCCTGCTGCTGCGGCTGACGCCGGGCGATCCCGCCGCGATCCTCGCCGGCGACAACGCGACGCCCGAGCAACTCGATCGCATCCGCGCTTCGCTCGGGCTAAACGAGCCCATCTATATCCAGTTCTACACCTGGATCATGAAGCTTTTGCATGGTGACCTCGGCGTCTCCCTGATCTCGAACAAGCCGATCCTCGAGATGATCGGTCCGCGTCTCGAGCCCTCGATCTCGGTCGCGCTCGCCACCATCATCCTCTCGATCCTGGTCGCGGTGCCGCTCGGCGTCATCGCGGCGTGGAAGCACGGTACCTGGATCGACCGCTTCGTGATGGGGCTCTCGGTGCTCGGCTTCTCGGTGCCGGTATTCGTGATCGGCTACGTCTTGATCCAGATCTTCGCGATCGACTTCCGCTGGGTGCCGGTGCAGGGCTTCAAGAGCCTATCGGCCGGCTTCGGCCCGTTCTTCGAGCGCCTGATCCTGCCGACCTGCACCCTCTCCTTCATCTATGTCGCGCTGATCGCGCGCATGACGCGGGCCTCGATGCTCGACGTGCTCGGCGAGGACTACGTCCGCACCGCGCGCGCCAAGGGCATCGGCGAGGCCGGCGTGCTGCTGCGCCACGCGCTGCGCAATGCCGCGGTGCCCGTCATCACCGTGATCGGCTCCGGCTTTGCGCTGTTGATCTCCGGCGTCGTCGTCACCGAGAGCGTGTTCAACCTGCCCGGCATCGGCCGCCTCACCGTCGATGCGGTGCTGGCGCGCGACTATCCGGTGATCCAGGCGATGATCCTGTTAACGTCGGGCATCTATGTCGCGGTCAATCTGTTGATCGACCTCGCCTACACCCTGCTCGATCCTCGTATCCGGTACTGAGCGATGGCGATCGACACCCTTCCAGAATCCTCCATTCCGGTCACGCGGCCATTCCGCCTGCGGCTCGGCTTTCTCACCGCGACGCCGATCATCGCGATTGCGACGATCTGCCTCGCCCTCATCATCCTGATGGCGATCTTCGCACCGCTGTTGGCGCCGCACGACCCGCTGCTGCTGGCGCCGGCGCAGCGGCTGAAGCCCGCCAGCGCCCAGTTCCTGCTTGGCACCGACGCCTTTGGCCGCGACCTCATGTCCCGCATCATCTACGGCGCGCGCATCTCGCTGGTGATCGGGCTCGGCGCCGCGGTCTGTTCGATCGTGATCGGGCTGCTGATCGGGCTGGTCTCCGGCTTCTTCCGCTGGGTCGACGCCGTGATGATGCGGGTGATGGACGGCTTGATGGCAATCCCCTCCATCCTGCTCGCAATCGCCGTGGTGTCGCTATCGGGCGCCAGCATCTGGACCGTGATGGTGGCGATCACCATCCCCGAAATCCCGCGTGTGGCGCGGCTGGTGCGCTCGGTGGTGCTGACCGCGCGCGAGGAACCCTATGTCGAGGCCGCGATCTCGGTCGGCTCCAGCCTGCCCAAGATCATGTGGCGGCATCTGATGCCGAACACGATCGCGCCTTTGATCGTGCAAGGCACCTATGTCTGCGCATCCGCGATCCTGACCGAGGCGATCCTGTCGTTCCTCGGCGCCGGCATCTCGCCGGAAACGCCGACCTGGGGCAACATCATGGCCGAAGGCCGCGCCTATTTTCAGGTCAAGCCGCAGCTGATCTTCTGGCCGGGCCTGCTGCTCTCGATCGCCATTCTCAGCGTCAACCTGATCGGCGATGCCGCTCGCGACGCGCTCGATCCCCGCATGAAGCAACGTGAGGGCAAGTGACCGCAACCAACGCTTCCAACGTCGTCCTCGACATCAACAACCTCGTCGTCGGCCTCGGCCGCAAGGCCGATGCGCACCGCATCATCGATGACCTGTCGCTGCGGGTAGCCGAGGGCGAAACGCTGTGCCTGGTCGGTGAAAGCGGCTCCGGCAAGTCGGTGACGTCGCTGACCGTGATGGGCCTGCAGCAGAAGGGAACGCTGATTCCATCGGGCGGCAGCGTCAAGCTGGTCGGCGAGGAACTGCTGACCGCGAGCGACCGCCGGCTGCGGCAGCTGCGCGCCACGCGGATGGCGATGATCTTCCAGGAGCCGATGACCGCGCTCAATCCGGTGGTGCATGTCGGCCGCCAGATCGACGAGGTGCTGCGCGCCCACACCGACCTTGACGCCCGCGCGCGCCGCCAGAAGATTCTGGCGATGATGGAGCATGTGCGGCTGCCCGATGTCGAGCGCATCTTCGCCTCCTACCCGCACCGCCTTTCCGGCGGACAGCGCCAGCGCATCATGATCGCGATGGCGCTGGTGCTGGAGCCGAAGCTTTTGATCGCGGACGAACCGACCACCGCGCTCGACGTCACCACGCAGAAGCAGATCCTGACCCTGATCCGCGACCTGCAGCGCGATCATGGCACCGCGGTGCTGTTCATCACCCACGACATGGGCGTGGTCGCCGAGATCGCCGACCGCGTCGCGGTGATGCGGCACGGCCGGCTGGTCGAGACCGGTCCGCTGCAGGACGTGCTGCGCCATCCCAAGATGGAATACACAAGGAACTTGCTGTCCTCGGTGCCGAGCCTGGTGCCGCGGACGCCGCGCCCCGAGACCACCGAGCCGGTCGTGCTGGAGGCCAACGAGCTCGGCAAGGTCTACCGCGAGCGCTCGCTGTTCGGCAAAGCCCGCGAGGTCGCCGCCGCGCAGAACGTCACCCTCACTTTGCGCAAGGGCCGCACGCTCGGCATCGTCGGCGAAAGCGGTTCCGGCAAGTCGACGGTGGCGCGCTGCATCGTCCGCCTGATCGATCCGACCTCGGGCGGCGTGCGGCTTGCCGGCCGCGAAATCTCCGACCTGTCGCGCCGGCTGCTGCAGCCGCATCGCCAGAAGATCCAGATCATCTTCCAGGACCCCTACCGCTCGCTCAATCCGCGCGTCACGGTCGGCGAGAGCATCGCGGAGGGGCCGATCAACTACGGCATGCCGCGCAAGGATGCGCTGGCCCGGGCGCGCCAGCTGCTCGAGCTCGTCCATTTGCCGCCGGACGCCATCTCGCGCTATCCGCATCAGTTTTCCGGCGGCCAGCGCCAGCGCATCGCGATTGCGCGCGCGCTGGCGCTCGATCCCGACGTGCTGGTGGCGGATGAAGCGGTGTCCGCGCTCGACGTGTCGGTGCAGGCGCAGGTGCTCGATCTGCTCGACGAAATCCAGAAGCGGCTCGGCATCGCGCTGCTGTTCATCACCCATGACTTGCGGGTCGCCGCGCAAATCTGCGACGACGTCGCCGTGATGCAGCATGGCCGCGTCGTGGAACAGGGACCGGCGGCCGAGGTGCTGACCAATCCGCAGCAGGCCTATACCCGCGCGCTGCTCGACGCCGCCCCCGGACGCGGCTGGGATTTTGCGAATTTCCGTCCGGTTTCCGAAGGCATGGTGGCAACGGCGTAGACCTTTAGCCTTAGGCCCTTGGGCATATGCCTTGGATATGCCTTGGCCTCGGGCCGTCGTTACGCCCATAGGGCATGCAAATCCGGAGGTGCTCGACGGCTTGCGCTGGGCGCGACGACACGCTTAACGTCGCCGGCCAGAGCATGATCCGGAAGCGGCCGCCGGTTGTCCGGAAGATCAAGCTCAGCAACGAGACCAGGTCGTGACGCGATCCCTTCCAATCGCATCATGATCGAAGAAAAGTGTCGAGACCACTTGATGACCCGCATCGCCGTTGGCGGCTTCCTGCACGAGACCAATACCTTCGCGCCGACGAAGGCAACCTACGATGATTTCGTGCACGGCGGCGGCTGGCCGGCGATGACGCATGGCGCCGGCGTGCTCAAGGTGATGCGCAGGATCAACGCCGGTCTCGCCGGCTTTGTCGACGCGGCGGAAGCCCATGGCTGGGAGCTGGTCCCCACCGTCGCCGCCGGCGCCACCCCGTCGGCGCATGTGACGAAGGACGCCTTCGAGCGCATCGTGACCGAGATGGTCGACGGCATCGCAGCAGCCGGCCCGATCGACGGCGTCTATCTCGATCTGCACGGCGCGATGGTGACCGAGCACCTTGACGACGGCGAAGGCGAGATTCTCGCCCGCGTCCGCAAGGCAATCGGCCCGAATGTGCCGCTGGTCGCGAGCCTCGACCTGCATGCCAACGTTTCGCCCGAGATGATCACGCACGCCGACGCGCTGATCGCCTACCGCACCTATCCGCATGTCGACATGGCCGACACCGGCCGCGCCAGCGCCAGGCATCTCGCCTTGCTGCTCAAGTCCGGGCAGCGCCTGGCAAAGGCGTTCCGGCAGCTGCCGTTCCTGATCCCGATCAGCTGGCAATGCACCAATGACCAGCCGGCCAAGGGCATCTATCAGAAGCTCGCGGCGCTGGAGAGCGCGGCGGTGCCGACGCTTTCATTTGCGTTTGGCTTCCCGGCCGCCGATTTCAGGGATTGCGGCCCGAGCGTGTTCGCCTATGGCCGCACGCAAGCCGATGCGGATGCCGCGGCCGACAGCATCGCCGCACTGGTCGAAGGCCATGAAGACGGTTTCGACGGCCGCATCTATTCGCCCGACGATGGTATCAGGTACGCGATGGAGCTGGCGCGATCGGCAGCAAAACCGATCGTCATCGCCGACACCCAGGACAATCCCGGCGCCGGCGGCACGTCCGATACCACGGGCATGCTGCGCGCGCTGGTGCGCAACGGAGCGAGCGGCGCCACCGGCGTGATCTGCGATCCCGCTTCGGCGCAGGCGGCGCATGAAGCCGGCGTAGGCGCAACCGTCACGCTCGAGCTCGGCGGCAAGTCCGGCACGCCCGGCGATGCGCCATATCGCGAGAGCTTCCTCGTCGAGAAACTCTCGGACGGCAAGTTCGTGGCGCCCGGGCCGTTCTATGGCGGCCGCGACATGGACATGGGGCCGTCGGCCTGTTTGCGCATCGGCGACGTCCGCGTCGTGGTCGCCTCCTACAAGGCCCAGCTCGCCGACCAGGCGATGTACCGCTATGTCGGCATCGAGCCGACCGCACAGAAAATCCTGGTCAACAAGAGCTCAGTGCATTTCCGCGCCGACTTCGAGCCGATCGCCGAGAAGCTGTTGATCTGCGCCGCGCCCGGCGCCATGCCGGCGGATCCGGCATCGCTGCCCTGGAAGCATCTGCGTGCCGGCATCCGCCTCAAGCCGAACGGCCCCGTTTTCACACCCACCTCCCCATCACGCAGCAACGGATAGAGAGATCATGCCCACCATTGACCGCATCGACAGTTTTGCCGACGAGCTCACCGCGATCAGGCGGGATTTGCATGCCCATCCCGAAATCGGTTTCGAGGAGGTGCGGACCTCGGGCATCGTCGCCGACAAGCTGACGAGCTGGGGCATCGAGGTGCACCGCGGCCTCGGCGGCACCGGCGTGGTCGGCGTGCTCAAGGGCAAGGGCACGAGCGGCAAGAAGATCGGCCTGCGCGCCGACATGGACGCGCTGCCGATGGAGGAGAACACCAATCTGAAGTGGCGCTCGACCATCCCGGGCCGCTTCCACGGCTGCGGCCATGACGGCCACACTACGATGCTGCTCGGCTCGGCGCGCTATCTCGCCGAGACCCGCAATTTCGACGGCACCGTGCATTTCATCTTCCAGCCGGCCGAGGAAGGCCTCGGCGGCGCCCGCGCCATGATCAAGGACGGCCTGTTCCAGAAATTCCCCTGCGACGAGGTCTACGGTCTGCACAACGCGCCGGACCTCAACCATGGCGAAATCGCCATCCTGCCCGGACCGGCGATGGCCGCAGCCGACTTCTTCGACATCAGGATCCAGGGCTACGGCGCGCACGGCGCGATGCCGGAGCGCTCCAAGGACGCGGTCGTAATCGCCATGTCGCTCGGCCAGGCGTTGCAGTCGATCGTCAGCCGCAACGTCGATCCGCTGCAGGCGGCGGTGCTGTCGATCACGCAGATCCATTCCGGTTCGGCCTACAACGTCATTCCCGGCGACGCCTGGATGTGCGGCACGGTGCGCTGCTTCTCCGACGAGATTCGCCAGCTGATCCGCAAGCGCATGCGCGAAATCTCCGCCGGCTTCGCGGCGGCCTATGGCGCCGAAATCTCGGTCGAGATCCGCGACGGCTTCAGCGTGCTGGTGAATCAGGAAGAGCAGTCCCGCGTCGTCGCGGAAGTCGCGCGCACCGTTGTCGATCCGGCCAAGGTGATCACGCGCTCGACGCCCAAGATGGGCAGCGAGGATTTCGCCGACATGATGCAGGCCGTACCCGGCGCCTATTTCTGGGTCGGCCATGATGGTTCCGTGCCCGTGCACAATCCCGGCTACGTTCTCGACGACAAGATCCTGCCGATCGGCGCCAGCATGTTCGCCCGCATCATCGAGAAACGCCTGCCGGTAGGTGCCCATGCATAAGCCGAAGCAGGACGCCATCACCTCGCTGCACGATCTCTCAGCCACCGACCTCTTGGCCGGCTATCGCGCCAAGCAGTTCTCGCCGTCGGAGGTTCTGGAGGAGATCATCGCCCAGGTCGCGAGCTGGGAGCCGCACATCAAGGCGCTCTACCTCTACGATCCCGATGGCGCGCGGAAGGTCGCGAAAGCCTCGACCGAGCGCTGGCAGCAGAGCGAGCCGACCGGCACGCTCGATGGCGTTCCCGCCACCATCAAGGACAACGTCGCGACCAAGGGCCAGCCGGTGCCGCTGGGCGCCGCCAGCGTCAAGCTCGTGCCGGCCGAGAAGGATGCGCCGCCGGCGGCGCGGCTGCGCGAGGCCGGCTGCGTGATCTTCTCCAAGACCACGATGCCGGATTACGGCATGCTGTCGTCGGGGCTGTCCTCGTTCCATCCCCTCACCCGCAATCCCTGGGATGTCAGCAAGAATCCGGGCGGCTCCAGCGCCGGCGCCGGCGCGGCCGGTGCCGCCGGCTACGGGCCGCTGCATCTCGGCACCGATATTGGCGGCTCGGTGCGGCTGCCGGCCGCCTGGTGCGGCCTCGTCGCGCTGAAGCCGAGCCTCGGCCGCGTGCCGATCGACCCGCCCTATGTCGGCCGCGTCGCAGGTCCGATGACCCGCACCGTCGACGACGCCGCGCTGATGATGAGCGTGTTGTCGCGTCCCGACCGCCGCGACGGCATGAGCCTGCCGGCGCTGGAGGTGAACTGGAAGGCGCTGGAGAAGTCGCCGCGCAAGCTGCGCATCGGGCTGATGCTCGACGCCGGCGCCGGCCAGAAGGTCGAGAAGGAAGTCCGTGAGGTCGTCGTCAAGGCGGCGAAGGCGTTCGAATCCGCCGGCGCCGTGGTGACCGAGATCGACGGCATCATGACGCCGGAGATCCTGCAGGGGCTCGACCATTTCTGGCGGGCGCGGACCTGGGACGAGCTGTCGAAATTGTCGCAGGCGGAGCGCGAGAAGACCCTGCCCTACATCTTCAGCTGGGCCGAGGCCGGCGCAAAGCTCTCCGGCGTCGACGTGGTGCGCGGCTTCAACACCACGATGGCGATCCGCGCCGCCGCCGCAAAACTGTTCTGCGACGTCGACTACGTGATCTCGCCGGTGTCGCCGGTGGTGAACTTCCCGGCGGAGTTCGCCGCGCCGCTCAACGACCCGGCAAAGCCGTTCGAGCACATCTGCTTTACCGTGCCGTGGAATATGTCGGAGAACCCGGCGCTGTCGATCAACGGCGGCTACGACAAGAAGGGTTTTCCGATCGGCGTCCAGATCATCGGCCGCCGCTTCGACGACGTCGGCGTGCTCGGCATGGGCAAGGCATTCGAGGGCCTGCGCGGCCCTCAGAAGCCGTGGCCGACGCCGCCGAAGAAGTAGCGCCTCAACGCAAGTCGCGATGCGCGGGATCACGCCGCGCATCCGACTTCTTCACAAGGGATGCATTGCCGGGTTAACTGGATGGAGACGCGCGTTGCGCGCTCCATTCAAGAAAACCGAGAGGAAATCATCCCCATGGCGTATGAGACGATCAAGTACGAGGTCGCCGAGCAGATTCTCACCATCACGCTCAACCGGCCCGACAAGCTCAACGCCTTCAACGCAACGATGCAGCAGGAGCTGATCGACGCGTTCGACAAGGCCGACAAGGACGACGACGTCAGGGCGATCATCGTCACCGGCGCCGGCCGCAGCTTCTGCGCCGGCGCCGATCTCTCCTCCGGCGCCAACACCTTCGATCGCGACGCGCGGCGCGGCCCGGTCAAGCGCAATGCCGACGGCAGCGTCGACTACAGCGATCCGCAGGTGCGCGACGGCGGCGGCCAGGTGACGCTGCGCATCTTCAAGTGCCTGAAGCCTGTGATCGCCGCGGTGAACGGCCCGGCGGTCGGCATCGGCGTCACCATGCAGCTTGCGATGGATATCCGCATCGCGTCGGAGGCCGCGCGTTTCGGCTTCGTGTTCTCGCAGCGCGGCATCGTGCCGGAGGCCGCCTCGAGCTGGTTCCTGCCGCGCATCGTCGGCATCTCGCAGGCGCTGGAATGGTGCTACTCGGGCCGCGTGTTCCCGGCGCAGGAAGCGCTCGCCGGCCGGCTCGTCAGCAAGGTGGTGCCGCCCGATGATCTGCTGCCGACGGCGCGCGCGCTCGCAAAGGAGTTCGCGGCCAAGACCGCACCGGTATCGGTGGCGCTGATCCGCCAGATGATGTGGCGGATGATGGGCGCCGACGATCCGATGGAGGCGCACAAGGTCGACAGCCGCGGCATCTATGCCCGCGGCCGCTCCGACGACGTCAAGGAAGGCGTGGTGTCGTTCCTGGAGAAGCGCCCGGCGCAGTTCAAGAACAAGGTGTCCTCGGACATGCCCGACTATTTCCCGTGGTGGCCAGAGCGCGAGTATAAGTGAGCGAACGGCGACCCGCCGCGTCTGCATCCGACGGCGTCGTCCTGCTGCATGGCATCAGCAGGACGGCGCGCTCGTTTCGCCGCATGGAGCTGGCGCTGCAGGCCACCGGTTTTGCCACGCTCAATCTCGACTACGACAGCCGGCGCAAACCGCTCGATGCGCTGGCGGAGGACATTCATCCGGAGGTCGACCGGTTCGCGAACGGCCGCGGCGGCGCGGTGCATTTCGTCTGCCATTCCATGGGCGGTCTGCTCGCCCGCGTCTATCTTGCAAGACATCGCCCGCCGCGGCTCGGCCGCGTCGTGATGCTGGGCACGCCGAACGGCGGCAGCGAGATCGCCGACCGCCTGAAGGATTTTTCCGCCTATCGCGCCTTCTTCGGCCCGGCCGGCCAACAGCTCGGCACGCTGCGCGACGCTGCCACCGCCGCGCTGCTGCCGCGGCCCGACTATCCGCTCGGCATCATCGCCGGCAGCCGTTCGATTTATCCGATCACGTCGATCATGCTGCCGCGGCCACATGACGGACGGGTGTCGGTGGCGAACACCAAACTCGACGGCATGGCTGATCACATCGTGATCCGCAGTTCGCATCCCTGGCTGGTGCGCAACAAGGACGCGATCGCGCAGACGATCGCGTTCCTGCGAGAGGGAAAGTTTCGTAGGGCGGATTAGCGAAGCGTCATCCGCCAATTCGCTGCAATATGCGGCGGGTTACGCCTTCGGCTAACCCGCCCTACATCATCAACGCCACGCGCCCGATCGCCTTGCGTTCGATCAACAGCCGCATCGCCTTGGCAAAATCCTCCAGCGGCAGGCGGTGCGAGATGTTCGGCCGCACCTTGCCGGCTTCGGCCCATTCGCTGAGCGCCTTGATCCTGACCTCGCCGAGCGCGGGGTCTTTCCGCACCGCTTCGCCGGCGCGGACACCGAGCACGCTGGCGCCCTTGATCATCAGGAGGTTGGTCCGCGCCAGCCCGATGCCGCCGGTGAAGCCGATCACCAGGATTCGCGCGCCCCAGTTGATGCAGCGCATCGAGTTCTCGAACACCTCACCGCCGACCGGATCGAACACGACGTCGGCGCCGCGGCCGTCGGTGAGGCGCTTGACCGCGTCGCGGAACGGCTCGCGCGCGTAAAGCACGAGATGATCCGCACCGCGCGCCTTGGCGATCGCAAGCTTCTCCTCGCTCGAGGCCGCCGCGATCACGGTGGCGCCGAGCAGCTTGCCGATCTCGACGGCTGCGAGGCCGACACCGCCGCCGGCGCCGTGCACCAGCAGCACCTCGCCCGGCTTGATCTGGCCGCGGTCGATCAGTGCGTGATAGGCGGTGCCATGCGCGGCGAGGAAGGTCGACCCCTCCGCATAGTCGAAGGTCGAGGGCACCGGCACGAGCTGCGAAGGCGTCGCCACCGTCTCGTCGCAATAGGCGCCGAAGCGCATCTTGACGATCACCTTGTCACCGACCGCAACGCCCGCGGCTTCGTTGACCTCGACAACGTCGCCTGACGCTTCCGAGCCCGGCGTGAACGGCAGCGGCGGCTTGAGCTGGTACTCGCCCGCGGCCATCAGGATGTCGGGGAAATTGATCCCGGCGGCGCGGATCGCCACCCGCACCTCGCCCGGCTTCAGCGGCGCAGAGGCGAAGTTCTCAAGCTGCAAGCGCTCGGGCGGCCCCAGCTCGCGGCAAACAACGGCTTTCGGCATCAGGCGGCGCTCGCCTTGCTGCGCGCCAGCGCCTCGCGGATCAGCGGCAGGCGGTCGTTGCCGAAATACATGTCGGTCTTGCCGATGAAGATGGTCGGCGAGCCGAAGCCGCCGCGCGCCATCACCTCGTCGGTGTTGGCCTTGAGCTGATCCTTGATTGCCTGATCGCCGATGCCGGCAAAGAACTTTGCCGGGTCGATCCCGACCTTGGCACAGATCTCGGTCAGCACCGCGTCCTGCGAGATGTCCTTGTCGTCGCCCCAATAGGCCTCGAACACGGCGCGGGCGAACGGCACCATTTTCTCATTGCCGAGCCAGATGCAGCCGCGCATCGCCTTGACGCTGTTCACCGGAAACACCGTCGGCGGCATCTTGATCGCGAGCCCCGCCGAGCGGGCCCAGTCGCCGAGATCCTTCTTCATGTAACGCGCCTTCAGCGGCACCGGCGTCTCGCGCTGGGCATAGACCGACGGATTGACGGTGTTGAAGATGCCGCCGACCAGGATCGGCCGCCAGCTGATCGCCGTGCCAAATTCCTTCGCCAGCGGCTGGATGTTGTGCCAGGCGAGATAGGTCCAGGGGCTGGAGCAGTCGAAGAAGAATTCGATCATGGCGTTTCCTTTTATCGTGTTTGCAGTGCTGCATCTCCCGTCATCCCCGCGCAAAGGCTTCGCCTTTGTCGCTGGAGGTGCGAGCTCTTGCGAGCCTCGAAGGATCGACGGCCACCAGCCGGGCCGATTCATCCTTCGAGGCTCGCCGAAGAGGCTCGCACCTCAGGATGACGGTACTTCCGTTTTTCCACTCAACTCCTTCGCCCTCGCGCCGAACATGTTCTTGCGCGACTCCTCGTCGAACGGCTCCTTGACGAACTTGCCGATCGCAAGCCCGGCCTGCACCTGCGGGCGCGCGCGCACGGTGGCGTACCAGCGCTTGATGTTCGGGAAATCGTCGAGGGTAAAGCCCTGCGCCTTGTGGGTCATGGTCCAGGGGAAGCAGGCGATGTCGGCGATCGAATACTCGTCGCCGGCGATATAGGCGCCGGTCTTGCCGAGCTGGCGGTCGAGCACGCCGTAGAGCCGCGCCGTCTCGTCGCGGTAGCGCTCGATGGCGTAGGGAATCTTCTCCGCCGCGTATAGCGCGAAGTGGCCGTGCTGGCCGAGCATCGGCCCGAGCCCGCCCATCTGCCACATCACCCATTGGATGACGGTCGAACGCGCTCGCAATTCCCGCGACAGGAAGCGCCCGGTCTTGTCGGCGAGATAGATCAGGATCGCGCCGGTCTCGAACACCGAGAACGGCCCGCCGCCGTCGGCAGGCGCATGGTCGACGATCGCGGGAATCCGGTTGTTCGGGCTGATCGCCAGGAATTCAGGGCGAAACTGCTCGCCGGCGCGGATGTTCACCGGGATCACCGTATAGGGCAGCCCCAGTTCCTCCAGCATGATCGAGATTTTCCAGCCGTTCGGCGTCGGCGCGTAGTGCAGGTCGATCATCGGCGTGTTTATTCCCCGTCACAAAGACTTTTGTTGTTCTGTACGGCGAGCATAGGACATGGCAGACAGGCGCTCAATCCGAACCGTCCGGGAGGCTCCCATGCTGTTTCCAACCACGATCGCCGGATCCCTGCCCAAGCCGGAATGGCTGGCGGAGCCGAATGTGCTGTGGGCGCCCTGGAGGTCGGAGGGCGCCGAGCTCGTCCGCGCCAAGCGCGACGCCACCATGCTCGCGGTCAAGCTGCAGGAGGATGCCGGCGTCGACATCGTCACCGAGGGCGAGCAGGCGCGCCAGCATTTCGTGCACGGCTTCCTGGAAAAGATCGAGGGCATCGACTTCGCCCACAAGGTCGAGATGGGCATCCGCAAGGACCGCTACAAAGCCATGGTCCCGCAGGTGGTGGCGCCGCTGCAGCTCAAGGGCCGCGTCCATGAGGGCGAAGCTCGCGTCGCGCGCGCCCACACCACCAACAGGCTGAAGTTCACCCTGCCCGGCCCGATGACGATCATCGACACCATTGCCGACCAATATTACGGCGACCGCGTCAAGATGGCGTTCGCCTTCGCCGAGCTGTTGAACCAGGAGGCCAAGGCGCTGCAGGCCGACGGCGTCGACATGATCCAGTTCGACGAGCCCGCCTTCAATGTCTACATGGATCAAGTCCGCGACTGGGGCATCAAGGCGCTGGAGCGCGCCGCCGAGGGACTGACCTGCGCCACCGCGGTTCACATCTGCTACGGCTACGGCATCAAGGCCAACACCGACTGGAAACAGACGCTCGGCGGCGAGTGGCGGCAGTACGAAGAGACCTTTCCCGTCATCGACAAGAGCGCGATCCAGCAGGTCGCGATCGAGTGCCGTAATTCCAAGGTGCCGCTGGAATTGCTGGCGGCGCTGCCCGGCAAGATCGTGCAGGCCGGCGTGATCGACGTCGCCAGCGACGAGGTCGAGACCGCGGAGGACGTGGTCAAGGTGATCGAGGCGGTGGCAAAGTTCGTGCCGAAGAGCAACATCATCGCGACCACCAATTGCGGCATGGCGCCGATGCGGCGGGACATCGCGGAAGCAAAGCTGGTCGCGCTCGGTGCGGGCGCGAAGCTCGCCCGGCAGCGGCTGGCGTAGTCGCGGCCCCCTTCACCTCTCCCCGCTTGCGGGGAGAGGTCGAAATTCAAGCGACGCTTGAATTTCGGGTGAGGGGGAGTCTCCGCAAATCCATCTGTCAACGGAGCATGCGGGGCCAGCCCCTCACCCCGCCCCTCTCCCCGTAAAGAACGGGGAGAGGGAGCCTAAAGCGCAGAGCCTAAAGTGCAGCACTCGGATGCAGCACCGGCCGGTAGCCGGCCCGAAACGCGCGCACCGTCGAAGGCGGCGTCAACAGCATGGCGGCGTCCGTTAGGTCAGCCCGGCTGTAGCCGGCAAACGACCAACGCAGCGTGGCACCATCAACGACGAGGTAGCTCTCCCCGTCCGCCTGCACCATCGTGCCATCGGGCAGTTCATTGAGCGGCATCGGCAGCGGATGCAGCCGCTTGTTGCGGCGATCGAGCCGCTCGGCATGCAACACCGCGTCCATCGCCTTGACCTTGAGATCGCTGACGCCGTTGGCCGTCTCCCAGGCGGCACGAAACCGTTTTGCATCGTCGCGGCGGCAGTAGAAGCAGGGCCGGTGCCCCGCCGCAAACGCAGTGGCCTCGTCGAGAAAGAACAGCTCGGTCCAGCTTTGCCGGGTCATCACCTCGCGTCGCCGTCCCCTGAACTCGCAGACACAGGTCAGCCACGCCGGCGTCGACCAACGCTTGTTCAGCAGCGTCCGCGTCGCGGGATCATGGATGATGCCGCGATTGCCGGTGAAGGTGCCGCGATGCTCGGTGGAGACGATCTCGCCGGTCGGGGTGACGCGGTTTTGCAGGGGCATGTTTGACTTCCCCCTCGCCCCGCTCTTGCGGGGAGAGGGTCGGGGTGAGGGGCCGCTTCCGCAAAGATAGTGGGAGATGGGCCCGTGGCGAGCCCCCCTCACCCGGATCGCATTCCGCTTCGCTACATGCAATCCGACCTCTCCCCGCAAGCGGGGCGAGGTGACTCTCTAGGCCGCGCCGTCGCGGATCGGCGGCTGGAACGACAGCGCGGTGTCCCACGGGAAGTAGATCCAGGTGTCCTGCGACACCTCGGTGATGTAGGTGTCGACCAGCGGGCGTCCCTTCGGCTTGGCATAGACGGTGGCGAAATGCGCGTCGGGCAGCAGCTCGCGGACCAGTTTGCCGGTCTTGCCGGTGTCGACGAGGTCGTCGACGATCAGAAGACCCTTGCCGGTGCCGCCGCCGAGTTTTGCTGTTTGCTCCGAAATGCCCTTGAGCACCTTCAGGTCACCCTGCTTGTCGTGGTCGTAGCTGGCGATGCAGACCGTGTCGATCACGCGCAAGCCGAGCTCGCGCGCCACGATCGCGGCTGGCACCAGCCCACCGCGGGTGATCGCGATCACCGCGTGGAACGGCCCGACCTCATTGAGCCGCCAGGTCAGCGCCCGGCAATCGCGGTGGAATTGATCCCATGAGACCGGAAACGGCCGGCCGGCGCGCTCCTGTGCGATCTGATCGGAAGGCTTATCGACCATATCAACCCACCGCCGGTTTGTTCTGCGCGGCATGCAGCTGCTTCAGCATCTCCTTCACCTCCGCCATCGCAGCGGCCAGCTTGTCCGGATCGCGCGAGCGCACCACCAGATTGGTGTTCGGCTTCTGGTTCTCGTCCTGGAACGGATAGCTGCCGATGATGGTGTCAGGATGCGCCAGCGCGATCGCCCGCAGCGGACCGCCGATATCGCCCTCGCGCGCATCCGCCCGCACCGAATCCGACAGCATCCGCACCCCGGATTTCAGGGTCGGCGCCACGATGTCCATCATCGCCTGCATGATGCTGGGGATGCCGGCCATCACGATGACATTGCCGAGCTTGAACCCGGGCGCCAGAATGGTCGCGCTCTGGATCAGCTCGGCGCCGTCGGGCACACGCGCCATGCGCAGCCGGGCCTCGTTGAGGTCCTGTCCGCTCCAGCGCTCCCTGAACCGCGCCACCACCTCGGGGTGATGGTGGATGTCGACCCCGAACGCCTTCGCCACGCTGTCGGCCGTGATGTCGTCATGGGTCGGCCCGATGCCGCCGGTGGTGAAGACGTAGGTGTATCTATGCCGCAGCGCATCAAGGGCGGCGACGATGTCGGCCTCCTCGTCGGCGACGACGCGGACTTCCTTCAGGTCGATCCCGATGTTGGTCAGGTATTCGGCGATGAAGCCGATATTCTTGTCCTTGGTCCGGCCGGACAGGATCTCGTCGCCGATCACCAGAAGCCCTGCCGTGACGATCTCGCTCATGGTCTCATTTCCTTAACTTGCCCCCTGACTTTGCCGATCCAACGGCTTGATGTCACGGGATTTTGCCGCCGAATTAAGCAGAGCTCAGCCGGTTTTTCGGGCAGCTCGCCGAGCTATCCCCCGGCAGATGCCACAGGCCAATGCATATCGCGCTGGCCCGCCCCTTGCTACCCACACCTCAACTCATGCACTGTGTCACGTGGCTTGGGAGGGCAGTCGAGACTTATGGCAGCTGCGTTCGATGAGATGAACGGCCTCGGCGAGGATCTGCGCCCGGCCTACCAGGAGCTGTCCCGCTGGCTCAAGGAGACGCCGCCGGATGCGCTGGAATATCGCCGCCAGGAGGCCGAACTGCTGTTCCGCCGGATCGGCATCACCTTCGCGGTCTATGGCGACGCCGAAGCCCAGGAGCGGCTGATCCCGTTCGACGTGATCCCGCGGATCATGTCGGCCAGCGAATGGACGCTGCTGGAAACCGGCCTGAAGCAGCGCGTGCTCGCGCTCAACCTGTTCCTCAAGGACATCTATCACGGCCGCGACATCTTGCGCGCCGACATCATCCCCGAGGACCTGATCTTCCAGAATCCGGTGTTCCGGCCGGAGATGAACGGCCAGGACGTGCCGCACGACATCTACGTCCACATCGCCGGCATCGACATCATCCGCACCGACGCCGAAAACTTCATCGTGCTGGAGGACAATGCGCGCACGCCGTCCGGCGTGTCCTACATGCTGGAAAACCGCGAGATCATGATGCGGCTGTTTCCGGACCTGTTCGCCCGCCACCGCGTCGCCCCGGTGGAGCGCTATCCGGACGAACTGCTCTCGGCGCTGCGCTCGGTGGCGCCGCACAGCGCCTCGGCCGAGCCGACCGTCGCGCTGATGACGCCGGGCGTCTACAACTCGGCCTATTACGAGCACTCGTTCCTCGCCGACAAGCTCGGCATCGAGCTGGTCGAGGGCCGCGACCTCATCGTCAAGAACGACGAGGTGTTCATGCGCACCACCGAGGGGCTGAAGCGGGTCGACGTGATCTACCGCCGCGTCGACGACGACTTCCTCGATCCCCTCACCTTCCGGCCGGATTCCGCGCTCGGCGTGCCCGGTCTGATGTCGGCCTATGCCGCCGGCAACATCACGCTCGCCAACGCGGTCGGCACCGGGATCGCCGACGACAAGGCGATCTACTCCTACATGCCCGACATCGTGAAATTCTATCTCAGCGAGGAGCCGATCCTGAAGAACGTGCAGACCTGGCGCTGCCGCGAGGCGCAGGATCTGTCCTATGTGCTCGACAATCTCGCCGACCTCGTCGTCAAGGAGGTG
Organism: Bradyrhizobium sp. CCBAU 51753; assembly: GCF_015291565.1. Taxonomy (NCBI): domain Bacteria; kingdom Pseudomonadati; phylum Pseudomonadota; class Alphaproteobacteria; order Hyphomicrobiales; family Nitrobacteraceae; genus Bradyrhizobium; species Bradyrhizobium sp. CCBAU 51753. The sequence goes on from NZ_CP030037.1 coordinate 5,940,518, forward strand.
CACGGCTCCGGCGGCTACGGCATGCTGATCGGCCCCGCCGCCACCAAGGCGACCATCGAGGCGTTCCGCGACAAGCTCAAGCGCGAGCCGGAGGGCTTCATCGCGCAGCCGACGCTGGCGCTGTCGACCTGCCCGACCTGCACCGACAAGGGGCTGGCGCCGCGCCATGTCGACCTCCGCCCGTTCGTGCTGACCGGCTCGAGCCACACCACCATCGTGCCCGGCGGTCTCACCCGGGTGGCGCTGAAGGAAGGCTCGCTCGTGGTCAATTCGAGCCAGGGCGGCGGCACCAAGGACACCTGGATATTGAGTGAGTGATTTGAAGCAGAGCTTGGCACGGAAGTACCCCTTCCCCCTGCAAGGGGGAAGGTCGGGATGGGGGTCGGCCGCATACGCCGAATGGAGAGAAGACCCCCACCCGGCGCTGCGCGCCGACCTCCCCCTTTCAGGGGGAGGTGAACTCGAAATGCGTCACGCTTTGTGAGGATTGCCGGATGCTGTCGCGCACCGCCGAAAATCTGTACTGGCTGGCCCGCTATGTCGAGCGCGCCGAATACCTTGCACGCACCATCGACGCGACCTTGCGCGTCACCGCGCTGCCGGCGGCCTATATCGGCAAGACCAATGAATGGGATTCCGCGCTGCTCACCGCCGGGGTCGGTGCGAATTTCTACAACCACTACAAGGAAGCCAACGCGGAGAACGTCGTCGAATACCTGTCGTTCTCGCCGGAAAACCCTTCCTCGATCCGCAACTGCATCGAGGCCGCGCGGCTGAACTCGCGCTCGGTGCGCACCGCGCTGACGTCGGAAATGTGGGACACCATCAACTCGGCCTGGATCGAGCTGCAGGCGGTCTGGAACAAGGCTCCCGCCAACCGCGAGGAGCTGGCCAAATTTCTCCGCTTCGTGCAGGAGACCTCGCTCCGCTTCGACGGCTCGGCCTACCGGACCATGCTGCGCAACGACGCCTATTGGTTCTCGCGGCTCGGGGTGCATCTCGAGCGCGCCGACAACACCGCGCGCATTCTCGACGTGAAGTACCACGTGCTGCTGCCCGAGGAGGAGCATGTCGGCGGCCCGCTGGACTACTACCAGTGGACCTCGATTCTGCGCTCGGTCTCGGCAACCACGGCCTATCACTGGGTCTACCGGGAAACCTTAAAACCCTGGCTGATCGCCGACCTGCTGATCCTCAACGACACACTGCCGCGGTCGCTCGCCAGCTGCTACAGCAACCTGGTGCGCAATCTCGACCAGATCGGGGTCGCCTATGGCCGCCAGGGCGCTGCCCAGCGCCACGCCCGCGGCATCCGGAACCGGCTTGAACACAGCCATATGGACGATATCTTCCAGCACGGCGTGCACGAGTTCATCCAGGAATTCCTTGCGGATAACTCGCGGCTGGGCGAAATCATCGCCAAGCAGTATCTGATGTAGCGGCTACGTCGCCGCTGCCTTCAATTCGGACCTGGTGCCATGCGCCTGCGGATAGCCCATACCACCACCTATCGCTACGAGCCGGCGGCCTCGAACGTGATCCAGATCCTGCGGATGACGCCGGGCAGCCATGACGGGCAGTATGTCGCGGACTGGCAGATCGACGTCTCGACCGATTCCCGGCTCGACAGCCATGAGGACGCGTTCGGCAACCTCACCCATGTGCTGACGCATGGACCGATCACCGACCTCACCATCCACTGCGAGGGCCTGATCGAGACCCACGACACCGGCGGCGTGCTGCGCGGCAGCGACGAGCGGTTTCCGCCGAGCCTGTTCCTGCGCCCGACGCCGCTCACCGACCTCAATCCGGCGATGACCGGCTTCGTGCGCGAGCTGCGCGCGGAAGCCGACGGCGACGTGCTCGGCTTTCTGCACGCGCTGATGGTGCAGATCTACGAGCATATGACCTTCGACGAGGATCCGACCACCAGCGCGACCTCGGCCTCCGAGGCGTTCGCGCTGAAGCGCGGCGTCTGCCAGGACTACGCCCACATCCTGATCGCCTGCGCGCGCGCCGGCGGGGTGCCGGCACGGTTCGTCTCCGGCCACTTCCTGCGCTCCGACGGCATGGTCAACCAGCAGGCCGGCCACGCCTGGGCCGAGGCTTACGTCCCCGACCTCGGCTGGGTCGGCTTCGATGCCGCCAACGGCATCTGCACCACCGACGCCCACGCCCGCGTCGCGATCGGCCTCGACTATCTCGGCGCCGCGCCAGTGCGCGGCACCCGCTACGGCGGCGGCAACGAAACGCTGACGGTGGCCGTGAAGGTGGATCAGGCCGGGCGTCCCGGCCAGTGGCAGAGCCAGACACAGTCGTAAGCCGCCTCCGCGATGCGCGGCGCAGAACTGGGTGGCTCACGAGGTCAGTTCGAGGTCGGACTTGAGGACGACCAGGAAGCGGGCAGCTTCGCCGCCCGTCACCACCCGATGGTCGAAGGTGAGCGACAACGGCAGCACGCGTCTGACTGCAGGCTGCCCCCGGTGTGCGATCACCCGCTTCGAAATCCGGCCGGCGCCTATGATTGCCGCCTGCGGCGGCACGATGACCAGATTGGCGAACCGGCCACCGATCATTCCGAAGTTCGACAGCGTGATCGTCGCACCGCGCAGCTCTTCCGGGGGTATCGAGCGCGCGATTGCGTCAGCCCGCAGGCGGTCGAGTCCCGCCCGCAAGTCCGTTACGCTCCGCTCCGCGACGTTGCGCAGCACCGGAACGATAAGGCCGCCTCCGGTGTCGACGGCGATACCGAGATCGATGCGTTCGATCAGACGCCGCTCTGCAGTGCCGGAATGATACCAGGAATTGAGCGCAGGCTCAGCCTTGCAGGCGGCGGCGATGGCGCGCACCAGCCTGATCGTCACATCCTCGCCCTGCCGCCAATCCTCGATATCGGCTTCATCAGTGACTGTGGCAGGGACGATTTCGGCATGGGCAGCCGCCATGCGCTGGGCCATCGCGCGCCGCAACCCGCGCAGGGGCTCAGCCGGCCCGCTGTGAGGCATCCGCTTCGCAGCCCGCTCGACATCGGCCCGGGTGATGGTGCCGCCCGGCCCCGTCGCTTCGACGAGATCAAGCGCGACGTTGAGCTTGCGTGCGAGTGCGCGCACCGCCGGAAATGCTTGAGCGTCCGGCCGCGCAGGCGACTCAGAACGGGTAGCGGCCGCCGGCTGCTCCTCGCCTGTAGCGAGCTCGCCGACAATCGTGCCGGTGTCCTGCTCGGCACCCTCGGCAAACTCCACGAGCGGCGCGCCGACCTTCACGATGTCGCCCTTGGCGCCGAACAGGTGCGCGATGCGTCCGCTCGACGGCGACGGTATCTCGACCACCGCCTTGTCGGTCTCGACAGAAACGAGCGGCTGGTCGGTGACGACGTGGTCGCCTTCGTTGACGTACCAGGTGACGATTTCCGCTTCTTCAAGACCCTCGCCAAGATCCGGCAACATGAACTGGCGCATGGGACAGGTCCGTTGGAGTTCAGTTGTACTGGCATGCCTTCCGGGCTGCGGTCACGATGCGTTCGACCGAAGGCATGTAGTGTTGCTCAAGACGCGCCATCGGCACGATCGTGTCGTAGCCGGTGACGCGGATCACGGGTGCAAGCAGGGAGGACAGGCCGCGCTCGGCGACCAGGGCTGCGATCTCCGCGCCAAATCCGCCGGTATGCGCCGCCTCATGCACGATGACGCAGCGTCCGGTCTTTGCGACCGAACCAAGCACGGTATTTTCGTCATAGGGCTTGAGGGTGGCGAGATCGATGACCTCGGCAGCAATGCGCTCGGCAGAAAGTGCTTCGGCGGCGGCCATCGTTTCCTTCACCATCGCGCCCCAGCTGATCAGCGTGACGTCGCGACCTTCCCGCAGGACAAAGGCGATATCCAGCGGCAAGGCTTCGCCATTATCCTCGACCTCGCCTTTCGCCGCGCGGTAGAGCCGCGTCGGCTCCAGAAACACCACGGGATCGGGATCGCGGATCGCGGCGAGCAGAAGTCCATAGGCGCGCTCCGGCGACGAAGGCATGACCACACGCAAGCCGGGTATGTGGGCCAGCATCGCCTCGGTGCTTTCGGAATGATGCTCGGGTGCACGGATTCCCGCGCCATGCGGCGTGCGCAGAACCATCGGACAGGTGAGCCGTCCCTGGGTCCGGTTGCGCATTCGGGATGCATGGTTCACTAGTTGATCGAGGCAGGGGTAGAGAAATCCCATGAACTGGATTTCGCCGACGGGTTTCAGCCCCTGCGCCGCCATGCCGACGCAGAGCCCGCTGATCAGGGCTTCGGCAAGCGGCGTATCGAGAACGCGCTCCGAACCGAAGCGCTCTTGCAAGCCCACGGTGGCGCGGAACACGCCGCCATTGAGGCCGACATCTTCGCCAAGCACGACCACATCGGGATCATCCTCCATCGCGCGGCCGAGCGCCAGATTGATGGCTTCGACCAACGTGACCTCAGGCATCGTCCTCTCCCGCGAGTTCGTGCCGCTGCGCGACATACGTCTCGGGCAGATCGGCATAAAGGTTGTCGAACATGGTTTCGGGTCGGCGCGGCGGCGTTGACAGATAGCGCTCGACCGCCGCCTCGATGCGCTCATGGCACTCGGCGGCAAGCCGCTCCTCGTCCGCCTTGGTCCACATCTTCTGGCCCACGAGATATGACCGGAAGCGCGCAAGCGGCTCTTCCTTCCAATGCGCCTGGACTTCTTCAGGCGAGCGATAGCGCAATGCATCATCGGAGGTCGTGTGATCGCCGAGCCGGTACGTGACCGCTTCGATGAAGCGAGGGCCTGTGCCGTTGCGAGCAGCGGCAATGGCTTCCTCGGCGGCGGTGCGCATCGCCACCACGTCATTCCCGTCCACCTGCTCGCCGCTGAAGCCTGCGGCGATGGCCTTCTGCGCCAGCGTTTCAGAACCGGTCTGAAGCCGCAACGGTACCGATATGGCCCATTGATTGTTGGTGGCGACGAACACAACCGGCAATTTGTGTGCGCCGGCAAAATTCATTGCCTCGTAAACATCGCCTTTCGAGGTGGCGCCGTCGCCGAACAGACATACGGCGACACGCGGCTCCTTGCGCAGTTTCAAGGCATAGGCGACGCCCGCGGCATGCGGCGCCTGCGATCCGACGGGAACGCAAAACGGGAAATCGTGGACCGGACCGGAGAATTGATTGCCCCGTTCGTCGCCGCCCCAGAACAGCAATATCTCCTCCAGCCTGACACCACGCCAGAGCAACGCGCCATTGTCGCGATAGGAGGGTAGCAGGACGTCCTCTTCCCGCATCGCACTCGCTACTCCGACCGATACCGCCTCCTGGCCGAGCGAAACGGCATAGGTTCCCAGCCGACCGGTGCGCTGCAATGCAACAGCCTTTCGATCAAACAGGCGCAGCAGCGCCATGGACCGGTAAAGCTCGACGAGCAGCTTGGCATCAGCGGCGAAGGCGGGCAGCGGCCGGACCGCCGAACCGTCCGGCGCGAGGTAATTGCGACGGCGCACCTCAAAGCGCGCAATCACGGGGAGCTCTTCGTTTGCCCTTTTGCTGGCCACGCTCTCACTCCTGGAGCGATCCCGCCTCCCATGTCGATCATTTGGTGTTCGTGCCGGGACGACGCAATACCAGGTTGACGGAGATCGACTGATACGATCGTGGAAACCGCACCGCGATAGCGGTATATGAGAGCATGGCAAATGGTCAGGTTGTCCTGGTAACAACTGCGCCGTTGGACGGCGGCCCGCCGGTTCGCTCGGTCTTCTTCGTGGCTGAAGGGGATCCGGCCAAGGCCGCGGCGATTATTGCGGACATGATGGCCCCGAATGAAAGCGTCGAAGCGTGGGGGCCGCTTCCGGAAGCCGCCGTCAAGGCGCTCGGATTGAAGCCCGGCGACTACACCCACACCTGACCGGCACCAGATGGCCGTCGATGTAGCGTCGAACGCTTGCTGCGGCGCCTAGAGTCGACACCGCGCCTCCGATGACGATGCGGAGTCCTCTTTTTCGGGCACACGATATGGCGTAGTCTGTGACGAGCTGCCGTGAAGACGGGACGGGCCGAGGTCGCCGTTTGATGGAACGGGCAGCGATCATGCCGTCGGCAGGCATCGCATTCTGAAAGCAGCGCCGACCTTTGTGGCGCGACCTCAACTTCCACATGGAGCAGGTTGGCCTGCCGCGCGTATGCGGCAAGCAAGGGATGTGCAACCCTTGGAGGACGACATGGCGACATTCGTATTGACGATCAACTGGACCGACCAGGGAATTCGGGCTGTCAAGGATGCTCCCAAGCGCAGCGCGGCGGCGAAAGAGCTCGCCAAGAAATTCGGGGTCGAGCTCAAGGAGGTTTATCTTACCTCCGGCGCGCATGACATCCTTGTCATCGCCGAAGCGCCTCTCGGCGACCACGTCACAAAATTCGCGCTTGCAATCGGTTCTCAGGGAAACGTGCGTACCAGCACCTCACGTGCCTGGCCCGAGGCGGAATGGACCAAGCTGATATCCGAGCTTCCGTAGCGGCTTCGGATTTCACGACGAGCCTCTGCGCGGCGTGATCGATTGCGGCCGTCGCGATTTCAACACCCGTGCGCGGGTAGCACAATCCTTCATCGAAAGGAGGCATATCTGCGCTGTTTTGGGCCATGATGCTTCGATACCAGGTTCGTCTGCCGCGGAAGAAACCGGGCTTCGTGCCGCGAACATGAGGAGGTCATGCCATGGAAATCGAAGGCACCACATTCGGCAGTATCACGATTGACGGAAAGACCTATGAACACGACGTGATCATTCGCCTGTCCGGCGAAGTGACGAAACGGAAGAAAAAGCTGTCGAAGAAATACTACGGTACCTCGCATATCGTCTCGAAGGACGAAGCGAAGTTCGTCTTCGAGGACGGATGCAAGCAGCTGATTTTGGGCACGGGCCAATTCGGAAATGTGCATCTATCGCAGGAAGCCGAAGCCTATCTTGCGAAGAGGAGTTGCACGGTCCTATTGCAGCCGACTCCCGAGGCGATTCAAACGTTCAACGGCTCGCGTGCGAGGAAGATCGGTCTTTTTCACGTAACTTGTTGAATCGGTGTTCATGTGGGGTGGGCGCTCGATGAGCCCATGTTCATCAACACGATAAACGTTCTCGCGCCCAGACGTTCGGGGTATCCAGTCGGACTGCCTCAAGACTGTCTGGGAGCGCAGTTTTCAACGGCCGCCTCCTCATGCTGGCGGCCAGCCTACCGAGTCAAGTTTGAACGCCAATCTTCGTTTGAAGGATGACCACGGTCGGCAGCTGCTAATCATTTGAACGTGTGAAGGGTACGAAGCGCACGAGGGCGACCGCGCGCGTCGCCGTCTTGCCGGGGGCGATCTTCTCGACGACCGTGAGTTGCTGAGTGCTGTAACCGGCCCCTACCGGCATCACCAGCCGGCCACCCACTCTTAGCTGCTCGATCAGAGGCGGCGGCACCTCCCCGAGCGCTGCGGTCACGACGATGGCGTCAAAGGGACTGCATTCGGGCCAGCCATTGTAGCCGTCGCCGAGCCTGACGCTCACATTGTCATACGCGAGCTTCTTGAGTGTTTTCGCGGCGCCTTCGGCCAATTGCGGGATGATTTCGATGGTGCAAACCTTTCGCGCCAACTGCGCAAGGATCGCGGCCTGGTAGCCCGAACCGGTGCCGACTTCGAGCACGACATGATCGGGCGCGACCGCGGCCAACTGGGTCATCAAGGCCACGATGTACGGTTGTGACATGGTCTGTCCGAGTCCGATCGGGACCGGCCCGTCCACGTATGCGATGGAACAAGATCGCTCGGCGATGAACAGGTGGCGTTTCGTTTGCTTCATGGCCTCAAGGACCCGCTCCGACAGGCCCTGCGGTCCCAAGGCACGGGCGTCGGACTGGGCATAGGCCCGGATGGTTTCGATCATGGCACCGCGCTCACGGACGCATTCCGCATCCTCTGCGGCCGCGTCCCGCGCGAAGGTAACCATGGAAAGCACGAACAGCAGCAGCGGCTTCATGACCGTGCGCTCTACGAGCGGTGCATCGTTCGCGCCGACCGCTCACCGCTGAGCCAGATCGGTCGGGCGATCCTCCAGCGCGACTTCATACCACGATTGCATCGCGTCGGTAAGCTGGCTCCTCGCACGCATTGCCGCGAAACGGCGGGATCGGACGGAGCCCCGCTTCACTCCACGGACGGTAGATCGTTTCCTTCCTGCCCTCGTCCGGGATCACATTTTAGAGCGGTCTCCTGGCACGCGCCCGGAATCCTTATCTCTCCACAATCGGCGGCCAAGCTGTGGACGCTGCACCATTGCGTCCGATTGAGGAGATTGAACCGTGGACCGACGTCTCTTTCTGGCAACTGCGCTGTTCGGCCTGGCGCGCATCCCGCACGCCATAGCTGCCGAGCGCTGGCAGATGCTGCCGGCGACGCCGCCGCCCATCGCAGGGCGCAGCGCACGCGCCGAGGTCAACGGCATCAGCCTGTTCCATGTCGAGACCGGTGAAGGAAGCCCGGTGGTGTTTCTCCATGGCGGGCTGTCCAATTCCGACTATTTCGGCCTGCAGGCGCCGGAGGTGGCGCGGCGGCATCGCGTGATTTGCGTCGACAGCCGCGGCCACGGCCGCAGCACCCGCAACGCACAGCCGTTCGGCTACGATCTGATGACGGACGACGTCGTCGCCCTGCTCGATCATCTGCAGATTCCGCGGGCCGCGATCGTCGGCTGGAGCGACGGTGCCATCATCGGGCTTGATATGGCGATGCGCCATCCCGATCGGGTCACGCGCGTGTTCGCGTTCGGCGCCAATACCCAGACGTCGGGCCTCAAGCCGGACATCGACAAGAACCCGACCTTCGCGCAATTCATCGCGCGGGCCAAGACAGAGTATGAGCGGCTCTCGCCGACGCCGGGCGAATATGACCAGTTCCTGCAGCAGATCGAGAAAATGTGGGAGATCCAGCCGAACTGGACCGACGAGCAGCTCCGCGCAATCCGCGCGCCGATATTGATCGCCGACGGCCAGTATGACGAGGGCATCAAGCGCGAGCACACCGAGTACATGGCCGCGACCATTCCGGGCGCCGGCCTGCTGATCCTGCCCAATGCCAGCCACTTCGCCTTCCTGCAGGATCCCGCGCTGTTCAACGCGGCGCTGCTGGATTTTCTGGGCTCCTGACCGAAGCCTGAACTGCTATGATCGCCGTCGTCTCAAACCGGTGCAAAGAGAGAAGTCGTGGCAACTGTAAAACTGCTCTCCGATGACGAACTCTCGGCGGAGGCGCGCGCCGTCTTCGACGATATCCGCAACACGCGCAAATCGGACTTCGTCAACAATTTCTGGCGCGCGCTGGCGCATGATCCGAAAACCTTGCGGCGGACCTGGGAGAGCATCAAGGAGGTGATGGCGCCGGGCGCGCTCGATCCGAAGGTCAAGGAGATGCTCTACGTCGCAGTCTCGGTGGCCCACGGCTGCAGCTACTGCATTCATTCCCACACCGCGGCCGCCCGCGCCAAGGGCATGACCGAGGCCGAGTATCACGAGCTGCTGGCGATCGTCGGCATGGCCGCCGAAACCAACCGGCTGGTCACCGCGCTCGGCGTGCCCGTGGACGAGGCGTTCCTCGTCGATGCGCCGGCGGGACGGGCGCAGGAGTAGCGACGGCCCGCCGTAGGATGGGTAGAGCGCAGCGAAACCCATCGGCTTCGTGCCGCGGGAGAGATGGTGGGTTTCACTTCGCTCTACCCACCCTGCGCATCCGTCACTTGTCCAGCCACACATCCTCGAAGCGCAGATTGTTGTACTGGCTGTTGTCGTGCGGATGGAAATTCCGCACATAGGGCTGCCAGCAATTGCCGGCGGATGAATGCAGGATGATCGGCCGCGCCGCGTCGTCGACCAGGATGCGCTCGATGTCGAAGACGAGCTTCCTCCGCTTGTCCTTGTCGAGCTCGCGCGACTGCGCGGCAAGCAGTTTGTCGACGTCGGCGTTGCAATACTGGGTGTAGTTGCGCTCGGAGTTGCAGGAATAGTTCTCGACCAGGTTGCCATCGGGATCGTCGACGCTGACGCCGGTGACGTTGAGGCCGATCGTGTAGTCCTTACGCTGCAGCCGCGAGTACCAGCGCGGCGTGTCCAGAATATCCAGCTCGGCCACGATGTAGATCTTCTTGAGCTGATCGGCGAGGATCACCGCCGGATCGCGATAGGTCGGCAGATTGCGGGTCTGGATCTTGATCGACAGCGGCTTGGCGTCGCTGTAGCCGAGCTTCTGCATGATCGCTTGCGCCTCAGCGAGGCTCTTTTCGGTATCGGGGCTGTAGCCCATCAGCGTCGACAGCACCTCGGCCGGCATGCCCCACTCGCCTTCCGGCTTCGCCAGCATCGCGCCGCCGAGCCGCGCACTGCCCTCGAACAGGATGGTGTTGAAGGCCTTACGATCCAGCGCCAGCGACATCGCGTGACGGATGTCCGGATTGTCGAACGGCGGATTGACCCGGTTGACCAAGAGATTGATCTGGGTGTTGGTCGCCGTCATCTCGCAGATCGCGCTCGGCGCCCGCGCCTTGACGTCCTTCATCAGGGGAACGCTGACGTCGGAGGGAAAGGTGATGTCGTAGTCGCCGGTCGAAAACGCCAGCATTCGCGTGGCGCGGCTGTCGATGCTGCGCACCGTGATCTCGTCGAGATAGGGCCGGTCCTTCTTGAAGTAATCCGGATTGCGCACCAGGCGGATCTGGTCGCCGCGGCGAAACTCGACGAATTTGAACGGTCCGGTGCCGATCGGCTTGGTGCGCATCACCTGCTGCGGCACGTGGCAGGGATAGACCACCGAGAACGCACTGGCGAGCAGCGTCAGCAGGCCGGGCTGCGGCTCGGTCAGTTCGAACGTCGCCTCGTCGTCGCCGTTGATGCTGACGTCCTTCAGCTTCGTGTACCAGACCTTGCGCGGGTTGCGCTTGAAATCCTGGGTCTCGGCCTTGCCGATCAGCATCCGCCAGGTGCACTGCACGTCTTTCGCGGTGAACGGCTGGCCGTCGTGCCACTTCACGCCGTGGCGGAGCTTGAAGGTCAGTTTGGTGTTGGTCGAATCCCACGACCAGCTCTCGGCGAGATCGGGGACCACGGTGTCGATGGATTCGTGCACCTTGGCCGGATCGAACACCACGAGGTTGTTGAACACCGCCGCGAACGGCATCACCGAGGCGATGGTGGATTCCTCCAGCAGCGAGGTCGAGGGCGGATTGTCGTTGTGGTAGAGCCGCAAAGTGCCGCCCTTCTTCTGCGCCGATGCGGGGCTGGCGGCCACTGCTGCGATGCCCAATGCCGCGACGCACGCAGCCAGTCTCAACCCCATTCTCGCCTCCCGGAATTTCTTGTTGTTGTCATTTCCCGCGCAAACGCACCCGCGTTTGTCGCGAGTGCGAGCAGTCGAGCATAAGGCGAAGGCCCTCGCAATTGCCCGCGCTTCAGTTCATTGCCCGATGCGCGCAGCGCAGATCGCCAGGCGAAACCGGCCTCAGCGCCGGGTTATCCCGGGGTTCCCAATCGCCCGTGAACCTTGCCGACACCGGCGGCAACTAAAGGGCAATCGGACCTTTGACACATAGCTTTCGATGACCGCCTCAATTGCGCACAACCGCCGGCTTGGAATCATCGGCAGCATTGTCGGCCTGCTGGCGCTGATGGCGGCCATTTTGCCGCAGTGGGTGATCCCCATGGTCGCACCGCCGCCACCGGTCGATCAGGTCGTGGTCGATACCGGATCGCGCGTGAAGGACCGCCTCATCGCCCGCCTCAAGGGCGTCGAGTACCAGGCGCCGCACCGCGAGCCATCGCTCGGCAGCCGCCTGCACGGCAACTTCTCGCTGGCCGCGATCACCCTCGGCCTGCTTGCGATCGCGCTCGCCGTCTTCTCGGTGATCTTCCGCGAGGAGAAGCTCCTGGCCGGCGTGTCCGCCACGCTCGGCGTGTGCGCGATCGCCGTCGAGGTGTCGATGTTCCTGATCGGCGTCCTGTTCGTGCTCGCGATCCTCTACATCGTGTCGAACATGCTCGACTGGTTCTGATCCCGCCCAGAAACGCACGGCCGAGCCCCCGCCCCAAGGACCATTTCCCCATCCGCCGCCCCTCCCGCGACGGGGAATTGGGGTTGGATGCGCCTCCGAAATTGGCTACTAGTTTGGCGCCGAAAACTCGGGCCGTTCGGGGACTGGAAATGACCTATTGCTGCGGAATTCTGGTGCGGGACGGGCTCGTCATGATCGCGGACACCCGCACCAATGCGGGGCTCGACAACGTCTCGACCTTCCGCAAGCTGCACATCTTCGAAAAGCCCGGCGATCGCATCATGGCGATTGCCAGCGCCGGCAATCTCGCGATCAGCCAGTCGGTGCTGTCGACCCTGACCGAGGGCATGCAGGACCCGACCAGCGGCGAGGTCGAGACGCTGATGAACGCGCCGACCATGTTCCAGGCGGCGCAGCGGATCGGCCGCGCCATCCGCGCCGTGCATGCCAACGAGGGCGATGCGCTGCGCGCCGAGGACATCTCCTTCGACGTCTCGTTCCTGTTCGGCGGCCAGATCAAGGGCTCGCGGATGCGGCTGTTCATGGTCTACACCGCCGGCAACTTCATCGAATGCACCATCGACACGCCCTATCTGCAGATCGGCGAGCACAAATACGGCAAGCCGGTGCTCGACCGCGCCATGCATTACGACGTCGAGCTCTATGAGGCGCTCAAGACCGGCCTGATCTCGATGGATTCGACGATGCGCTCCAATCTCGGAGTCGGGCTGCCGATCGACGTGCTGGTGGTCCGCACCGATGCCTGCGAGGCCGACCTCAACCACCGCATCGAGGCCGGCGAGCCCTATTTCCACGATTTGCGCTCGCGCTGGTCGGCGGCGCTGCGCGCGGCGCACCAGAACATCCCGCGGCCGCCCTACAAGAACGAAACCGAAGCAAAAACCAAGTAAGAGGAAACCAGATGTCTGAGGCCACCAACAAGATCGCGCTCGTCACCGGTGCCGGCACCGGCGTCGGACGCGCGGCATCGCTCGCCCTGATGAACGCAGGCTACACCGTCGTGCTCGCCGGGCGCCGCCTCGAGATGCTGGAGGAGACCGCCAAGCTCGGCCCCGCCGGCAAGAGCCTGTGCGTCACCGCCGACATGACCAGCCCGGCCGCGATCGCCGCGCTGTTCGACAAGGTGAAGGCGACCTATGGCCGGCTCGACGTGCTGTTCAACAATGCCGGCATGGGCGCGCCGCCGGTCAATTTCGAGGACCTGTCGCTCGAGCAGTGGCAGGCCGTGGTCAACACCAACCTCACCGCGCCGTTCCTGTGCACCCAGCACGCCTTCCGCATCATGAAGGACCAGACGCCGCGCGGCGGCCGCATCATCAACAACGGCTCGATCTCGGCGCATGCGCCGCGGCCGTTCTCGGCGGCCTACACCTCGACCAAGCACGCCATCACCGGCCTGACCAAGTCCTCCAATCTCGACGGCCGCATGTACGACATCGCGGTCGGCCAGGTCGACATCGGCAACGCCGCAACCCCGATGACCGACCGCATGGTCGCCGGCCCCGGCGTGCTGCAGCCGGACGGCACCACCAGGCACGAGCCGCGCATGGACGCCAAGGCGGTCGGCGACGCGGTCGCCTACATGGCCGGCCTGCCGCTCGACGCCAATGTGCTGTTCATGACGGTCATGGCCACCAAGATGCCGTTCGTCGGCCGCGGCTGATCTTCCTCCTTCTCCCTGCTCCCGTCCGCCGAAGCCTTGGCGAAGGCGGATGCGGGGCCGAGACGAGCGAAGCTCGCTCTGGGAAGGTCGGGATGAGGGCCCGTCGCAGGGGCGAACTGCCAATATGGCGAAAACAACCCCATGCAAAGTAGCCGGCGGGCCGGTGCTCGACATGGCGACGCTCGACATGGCGACTGCTCGACATGGCGACTTGACACGTCGGGCAAGTCAGGGGTATTCTTCCAATATTCCGAAATTGTGCAAGTACCCCGCCATGGGATGAGCGGGAGTCCGCGCCTGAACGGCGAGAGCCGACTCGCGGAGAGTCCCCCTCACCCGGATTGCATCTGACGATGCAATCCGACCTCTCCCCGCATCCGCCTTCGCCAAGGCTTCGGCAGACGTGAGCGGGGCGAGGTGAACCAACAAGCACCGTCATTGCGAGCGCAGCGAAGCAATCCATCTGTCCCCGCGGGGAAGGGTGGATTGCTTCGCTTCGCTCGCAATGACGGCGGCGGGAGCCAGCCCTACTCCAGCTTCTCCACGTTGCGCAGCGTCGGGAACAGCTTCATCCAGAGCAGCGCGATGGCGACGGTGGCGACGCCGCCGAGCACGGCCGACGGCACGGTACCGAGCAGCGCTGCGGCGACGCCGCTTTCGAACTGGCCGAGCTGGTTGGAAGCGTTGATGAACAGGAAATTCACCGCGCCGACGCGGCCGCGCATCGCGTCGGGGGTGGCGAGCTGCACCAGCGAGAAGCGGATCACGACGCTGATCGTGTCGGCGGCGCCGAGCACCGCGAGCGCCAGCGCCGACAGCCACATCCATTGCGACAGCGCGAACACCACCGTCGCCACGCCGAACACGATCACCGCCTGGAACATGCGCATCCCGACCCGCCGATTGATGGTGTGCCGCGCAAGCACCATCGTCATCAACAGCGCGCCGACCGCGGGCGCGGCACGCAGGATGCCGAGGCCGAGCGGACCGGCCTGCAGGATATCGCGGGCGTAGATCGGCAGCAGCGCGGTAACGCCGCCGAACAGCACCGCGAACAGATCGAGCGAGATGGTGCCGAGGATCGCCGGGTTGCTGCGGACGAAGGTGACGCCGGCGAACAGATCGTCGGACGAACCGGAATCCTTCACCGGCGCCTGCTGCAGCCGGCCGATGCCGCCGGTCAGGGCCGCGCCGAGCAGCCAGAACACCAGCATCACGGCATAGGGCGCGCTCGGCATCAGCGCATAGGCGAAGCCGCCGAGCGCCGGACCGGTGATGGTCGCAACCTGTGCGGCGCCGCTCGAGATCGCAGTCGCCCGCTGCAGCGAGCCTTGTGGGGCGATCAGCGGCAACAGCGCCGCGGTCGCCGGGCTCTCGAACGCGCCGGCGATCCCAAGCACGAAGGTCGCGACGAAGATCTGGATCTCGGAGATGGTGCCGGCAAAGGTGCTGGCCGCGAGGAACAGCGCGGTCAGCGCCTCCGCGAGCTGGCAGGCCTGCACCACGCGCTTGCGCTCAAAGCGGTCGGCGGCGTGGCCGGCGACGAACACCAAGAGCGCCGTCGGCAGGAATTGCACCAGCCCGACCATGCCGAGGTCGAACGCGCTGCCGGTCAGCTCGTAGATCTGCCAGCCGATCGCGACCGCGCCGATCTGGCTGGAAAAGCGCGACAGGCTGCGCGACGACAAAAAGAACAGGAATGGCCTGTGGCCGAGCAGATCGCGGGCACCGGCCGGCGTGATGGAGGACATGAATGATTGCGTGGCCGACGGCCTGCAACTTGTCAATGCCGGTAATGCCAGGGCTGCATTCCGATAACATCGGAGCGGAGCTCTTGATTCTTGTTTTGGAGGCGTTCTTTTCACTCGAACCGGCCCCACTTCGCTTGAGAACGCTTCGATGCGCAACAGCATTGCGCCGTGCGGGACCCCTGCCATAATCCCGCGACGAGTCTTCGGGGGCGTGATGCTGCAATTACAATCGGCGTTCGGCGTGGTGGCGTTACTCGCGATCGCCTGGGCGCTCAGTGAGAACCGCCGCGCGGTGTCGCTGCGGCAGGCGGCGATCGGCCTCGCCGTCACCATCGTCACCGCGCTGGTGCTGCTCAAGGTGCCGCTGGTCGCCACGGCGTTCGGCGCAATCAACGACGCGGTCGGCACCATCGGCGCCGCGACGCGGGCCGGCACCGCCTTCGTGTTCGGCTATGTCGGCGGCGGAACGCTGCCGTTCGACCCCAAGGTGCCGGGCTCCGACTTCATCCTCGCCTTCCAGGCGCTGCCGATCGTGCTCGTGATGAGCGTGCTGACGACGCTGCTGTTCTATTGGCGGGTGCTGCCGCCGGTGGTGCGCGGCATGGCCTGGCTGCTCGAGCGCACGCTCGGCGTCGGCGGCGCGGTCGGGCTGTCGACCGCCGCCAACATCTTCCTCGGCATGGTGGAAGCGCCGCTGTTCATCCGGCCCTATCTGGCGCAGCTCTCCCGCAGCGAATTGTTTCTGGTGATGACCGGCGGCATGGCCGGCATTGCCGGCACCGTGCTGGTGCTCTACGCCACGCTGCTGGCGCCGCTGATCCCGGATGCCGCCGCGCATTTCGTCATCGCCTCGGTGCTGGGCGCGCCGGCCGCGATCCTGGTCAGCCTGATCATGCTGCCGGAAACTTCCGACAAGCGCACCGGCGGATCGCTCGACGATCCCGAGGTGCAGGTCTCCTCGACGATGGATGCGATCGTCAAGGGCACCACGGCGGGGCTCGAGCTGCTGTTCAACATCGTCGCGCTGCTGCTGGTGCTGGTGGCGCTGGTCTATCTCGTCAACGCGATGCTGGGCCTGTTGCCCGAGATCGGCGGCGCAAAAATCTCGCTGCAGCGGCTGCTCGGATACCTGATGGCGCCGGTGTGCTGGCTGATGGGCCTGCCCTGGCCGCAGGCGGTCACGGCAGGAAGCCTGATGGGCACCAAGACCGTACTGAACGAGCTGATCGCCTATGTCGAATTGTCAAAACTCGGGCTAGACGCGCTCGATCCGCGCTCGCGGCTGATCATGCTCTATGCGATGTGCGGCTTTGCCAATTTCGCCAGCCTCGGCATCATGATCGGCGGTCTCGGCATCATGGCGCCGGAGCGTCGCGACGAGATCAACGCGCTCGGGTTGAAGTCGATCGTATCAGGGACGCTGACGACGTGTTTGATGGGCGCGATCGTGGGGGTGCTGACGCAGCCGTAGCAACCGTAGCCCGGATGGAGCGAAGCGCAATCCGGGAATCTTACCGCGGATACAGGCCCCGGATTTCGCTGCGCTTCATCCGGGCTACGAGGCTTACCCTAGACTCGAATCTTGCGAAGCGAGATGGGTGGCCGGGTCAAGCCCGGCCATGACGAGTTGGGGCGCTTACGCCTTCAACTCCACCGTCTTGAACTCTGCCGGCAAAATCACTTCGAGCAGTTCGACGTCGTCGGAGTAGTCCAAAATCATGTGCCGGATGCGCGGCGGCTGGGTCCAAGCGCTGCCTTGCGTCATCAAGGTCTCGCCCTCGCCTTCCATGTAGGTCTTCACCCAGCCCTTGAGCACGTAGACCATCTGGAATTCGACGTCGTGGTAATGCAGCTTCGAGACTTCCTCCGGATTGCACGGGCCCTGCAGCCGGATCACATGGGCCTGCGCCAGGCCGTGGGTGGCCGCGGCGATGCCGAGGTCGCGGTACTTTGCGTAGGCACGCAGGCCGTCGGCCTTGAAATCCTCTTCGCGGTGATGGCTGATCGCGATGCTCTGCTTCGGCCGGGCCTTCGCGGCAGCCTTCGCCGCCGTCTTCTTGGCGGTCGAGACGCGGCCCTTCGACTTGATGGTTTTGCGCGCGGACGATTTGGCTGTCGTGAGCCCGGTCCATTTCTTCCGGACCGCAGTCTTGGCCGCGGGCCTCGAGGTCGCCTTTTGCTTGGCCATTGTTTACCTCCCGTCTTTTTTGAAGCGGCGACGCTAGCACAGTTTCTCGCCGTGCAGGGTAGGCAAAGGCGCACATGCGCCGTGCCCGAGCTCAAGACGGTGAGCCCCGCTACCGATCCCGAATTCAGCCTCAGTGCAGCCGGAACACGCCGTCGACGGCGCGCAGTTCGGCCGGCTTGATCAGCTTGGAATGCGCCACCGTGACCGAGAACAGCGGCCCTTCGAGCTTCTCCTGCCAGAAGGCGAGGAAGTCGTGCAGCGCCGGAAATTTCGGGAACAGGTCGTAGTTCTGCCAGACATAGGTCTGCAGCAGCGCCGGATGATCCGGCATCCGGTAAAGGATCTGCGCCGTCGTCAGACCGTATCCGAGCAGTTGCTTCCGAAAGTCTTCAGAAGCAACGCCACCAACCCGCGATACCATGCCAAACCTCCTGTGACGGAGCGCATTCACATGGCGGCCGGCGCGCCGGACCACCGGCATGGATGCGCTCACATGAGAGAAATGTGACGCACGCGACTAACCCATCACAAGCCTAAATGTTTAACGGTTGGTTGAAATCTCTTGCATTGGCAGCAGCTTACCGCGTCTGCTAATAAGGCTTCTCAGCCTTGGCGACCGGCGAGACGGCGTTAAGCATGCCGGAACGACCGCGGCTAAGTGCACCGCCCGGCCGCCAAATTTTCTGCTAGAGGCTCTTGCCCGCCGCCCGGCGTTGGCCTATCTCCTGCGCAGCAGTCTGGCACTCACCCGGCTGGACTGCTAACACTCCAAAATCTACAGCATCCGCAAATATTTAGGAGGACTGCATGAAATTCCGTCCGCTTCACGACCGCGTCGTGGTCAAGCGTATCGACGCCGAAGAGAAGACCGCTGGCGGCATCATCATTCCGGACGCTGCCAAGGAAAAGCCCTCGCAGGGCGAAGTCATCGCCGTCGGCCCGGGTGGCCGCGATGAATCTGGCAAGCTGACCCCCATCGACGTCAAGGTCGGCGACCGCGTGCTGTTCGGCAAGTGGTCCGGCACCGAGGTCAAGATCGACGGCGAAGACCTGTTGATCATGAAGGAAAGCGACATCATGGGCGTGCTCGACGTCCCCGCTTCCAAGAAGAAGGCGGCCTAAGCGCCCGCTCTCCCTCCTCAAGATTAAACCTCTCAAGGAAAAATTCAGATGGCAGCCAAAGAAGTCAAATTCTCGGTCGATGCGCGCGACAAGATGCTGCGCGGCGTCGACATCCTCGCCAATGCGGTGAAGGTCACCCTCGGTCCGAAGGGCCGCAACGTGGTGCTCGAGAAGTCGTTCGGCGCTCCCCGCATCACCAAGGACGGCGTCACCGTCGCCAAGGAGATCGAGCTCGAGGACAAGTTCGAGAACATGGGCGCCCAGATGGTGCGCGAAGTCGCCTCCAAGTCCGCTGACGCGGCCGGCGACGGCACCACCACCGCCACCGTGCTGGCGGCCGCGATCGTCCGTGAAGGCGCCAAGTCGGTCGCCGCCGGCATGAACCCGATGGACCTGAAGCGCGGTATCGACCTGGCTGTGGAAGCCGTGGTCGCCGACCTCGTCAAGAACTCCAAGAAGGTCACCTCGAACGAGGAGATCGCCCAGGTCGGCACCATCTCGGCCAACGGCGACGCCGAGATCGGCAAGTTCCTCTCCGACGCCATGAAGAAGGTCGGCAACGAGGGCGTGATCACCGTCGAGGAAGCCAAGTCGCTCGAGACCGAGCTCGACGTCGTCGAGGGCATGCAGTTCGACCGCGGCTACATCTCGCCCTACTTCGTCACCAACGCCGACAAGATGCGCGTTGAGATGGACGACGCCTACATCCTCATCAACGAGAAGAAGCTCTCCTCGCTGAACGAGCTGCTGCCGCTGCTCGAGGCCGTGGTGCAGACCGGCAAGCCGCTGGTCATCGTCGCCGAGGACGTCGAAGGCGAGGCGCTGGCCACCCTGGTCGTCAACCGCCTGCGTGGCGGCCTGAAGGTCGCGGCCGTCAAGGCTCCGGGCTTCGGCGATCGCCGCAAGGCCATGCTGCAGGACATCGCGATCCT
This sequence comes from Bradyrhizobium sp. CCBAU 51753, assembly GCF_015291565.1. Taxonomy (NCBI): domain Bacteria; kingdom Pseudomonadati; phylum Pseudomonadota; class Alphaproteobacteria; order Hyphomicrobiales; family Nitrobacteraceae; genus Bradyrhizobium; species Bradyrhizobium sp. CCBAU 51753. The sequence continues at coordinate 5,960,262 of NZ_CP030037.1, forward strand.
GACCGGCGGCCAGGCGATCTCGGAAGACCTCGGCATCAAGCTCGAGAACGTCACGCTGCAGATGCTCGGCCGTGCCAAGAAGGTGATGATCGACAAGGAGAACACCACGATCGTCAACGGCGCCGGCAAGAAGGCCGACATCGACGCCCGCGTTGCCCAGATCAAGGCGCAGATCGAGGAAACCACCTCGGACTACGACCGTGAGAAGCTGCAGGAGCGTCTCGCCAAGCTCGCGGGCGGCGTCGCGGTGATCCGCGTCGGCGGCGCGACCGAGGTCGAGGTGAAGGAGCGCAAGGATCGCGTTGATGACGCGATGCACGCGACCCGCGCGGCGGTCGAGGAAGGCATCGTCCCGGGCGGCGGCGTCGCCCTGCTCCGTGCCTCCGAGGCGCTGAAGGGCCTGCGCACCAAGAACGACGACCAGAAGACCGGCGTCGAGATCGTGCGCAAGGCGCTGTCGGCTCCGGCGCGCCAGATCGCGATCAACGCCGGTGAGGACGGTTCGGTGATCGTCGGCAAGATCCTGGAGAACAAGGCCTACACCTACGGCTTCGACTCCCAGTCCGGCGAATATGCCGATCTCGTCAAGAAGGGCATCATCGACCCGACCAAGGTCGTGCGCACCGCGATCCAGAACGCTGCCTCGGTTGCAGCGCTGCTGATCACCACGGAAGCGATGGTCGCCGAGCTGCCGAAGAAGGCCGCGGCCGGCCCCGCAATGCCTCCGGGCGGCGGCATGGGCGGCATGGACTTCTAAGGTCCGGCCAACTCAGGCAATCCAAGAAATGCAAAACCCCGGCAGCGATGCCGGGGTTTTTGTTTTTGCTCGCGGTCCCGCACGCGAGGATGGCCGAATGACAGCGTCGACGCAGTTCCGTTAGGCCCGAGACTTTAGGATCTCTCTCTCGACTTTTTGAACACCTAGAGGCGATATCTGAACTCGATGGGACTTCGTATCGTACTCAATTAGTCGCTTGGCATGAAAAGGCTTAAGCACAACTCGTCTAAAGTTTGTGAGAGTGCTATACTCGACCCATCGAAACAAATCCGAATCCTGAACCCAGCCGGGCCGCTGATGCAATAGCAGGAGAGCCTGATCCTTCTTTTCCATTTTGGGATCAAGAACGCGTCTCACGTCTCCGAGTTCCCAAATGATGGGATGTTTACGCTCGATCAGCGCGTCAACTGCATCTTGAGCATGTTCGGTTGAGACACCGTGAAAAATTCTCACCAACTCGGCGAGAACCCAGCTAGCCATTCCGTATACGGCGGTAGCGTCAAGAAAATTCGGGTTGACGTCACCACCTACGTGGCCAACCCCACGGTTATTTCGGATCTCATAGAGGATCGGCAGCACTCGGGGAATCAGTATTCTCAAGCTCTGATCGCCTGTGCGATTCAGGTCGCGCGGTATTTGTTCAAGCGCACGACAGGCATCGACCATCCGCGCGGGCTTAGACGGAGCGCTCGGAAACGTGCCCGACAACTGACCCTGAACGATTGAATATACGATCTCGCAGAACTTGCCGCCATTCAGCTCCGCAGGCTCCCACCTGTGCTCAACATAGTTTGCACTAATTTCCCTGTAGCTCGTGATCAGCGGCACGCGGAGGCCATCAGGAACGGCCTTTAGCAAACTCGAGGGATCAATCACCTGATTTGCTCATTTGCTTAACGAGCGTCGCGGCATACCGCAATCCTGGGACGGTTACGGTCCAACCGCTCTTCACTGAACCTGTGAGCTCATTTCCGCCTTTGAAGGCCTTGGAATGGTTTGTCCGATCGTAGACGCCGAACGTCTGGCACACAGACCGACCTAGCGCATCAACGACAGTCGGCGTCCCGGTGGCGAACAGGTTGGAAAGCCCCAGTAGGATATACGTGTTCCTAACCTTATCTTTGACCGAGGCCCCTGGGATTTCGGCCGCAATGATCTCCACGCGATTATCTTCAAAATGAAAGACTTCAGAAAGTTGATGTGAATTCAATCCATTTTGCCGCAGCCAGGAAGTGCCTCTACCAGATAGGGGTGGGCTTCCTCCGGCGTCTGCTTCAGCTCCGAACCGATCGTAAGACTTCGATTTGGAGTTTTGATCGTTGAATTTCAGAGCTTGATGCCCCTGGACACCAAACTTTTGCGTGGCCCAAGCAATTACCCTCGCCCGTTCCTCGACCTCCAATGGATCCAAGGCGGCGAGCACCAGTCCCATCGCTTTCAGCTCTCGGTCTAATTCCATCGGAGATGCCCTTCTCTCATCCGAGTGGCGGCATTAGGCAGCGTTTACGAGTTTCTCTTGAAGGCTTTGGCGCTCCTTATTCGACAACGCGAATGTATCAGCAGCCACCAATCTCAAACGGTCGGCTTTGGTCAGGCTTTTTAGATACGTCGATAAGTTGTTCAAGAAAGCCTCTTTGAAATGACCTGGAGCCGTCCTCATCTCAGCTGTAATTTCCCTTCTCGTGAACCGCTGCTTTGCTTGGACAAAATGAAGCTGTGCCGCAGCAGCAATAATAAGATCGGCTCCTGAACTGGCCTCAAGGATATTTGCGATAGTATCGGTCGAAAGATCGAATGATTTCGAGAGACTTTGAGGCTGGACCGCTACTGGCTGACGGTCGTGCTGAGGTAGCGACAGCTCAATCCCCAATTTTTGAGTCAACCACACGAGCACACGTTTTCGAGCCTCACCCTCAAGAGGCTCCATTACCTCCAATACCCGCCCCATAGCAGACAACTCTCGATCTTCACTCATCATAAGAAATCCTAGTTGAAGCGACCCGCGCACCGATACATATAGAGAACGCTGGCCCGAAATGCAACCGAGAGTCGGGCTTCGACAGATATTGGTTGTGGAAACCTCTCTAATTCAACGCGTCTCGGTATATGACGATCTATTTTCCGATTAAGACGGAAAATAATTTTCCTTATATATCAATCGATTATACGCAATGTTCATCAAACACTAGCCATCATTCTGCAATATGGTCTAACTTCACCAAGCAAATGGAAGATGCTTACGGAGTTGTCTGCCCAGCCCGATATCGACAGTGAAGATAGCGATCATGCACCGTTCCAGTCCGGCGAATATGCCGACCTCGTCAAGAAGGGCATCATCGACCCGACCAAGGTCGCGCGCACCGCGATCCAGAACGCTGCCTCGGTTGCAGCGCTGCTGATCACCACGGAAGCGATGGTCGCCGAGCTGCCGAAGAAGGCCGCTGCCGGCCCCGCAATGCCTCCGGGCGGCGGCATGGGCGGCATGGACTTCTAAGGTCCGGCCTCTCAGGCAATCGAAGAAATGCAAAACCCCGGCAGCGATGCCGGGGTTTTTGTTTTGCTTGGTCATTGTGCCGAGGTCGTCACCGGAGCTGACGGTTACGGTGCAAGGTTCTGGGCCTGAGACCAGTGCCAGCATCGCAGAAGCGATACGCCGTCCAACGCAGAGCTTTGCACAATCTAACGCTGAAGAAGCAGTCTCCTGCTGCTCAGGATATCCACGTTATGCACAGCACCCCGCAAATATACGTTGGTGTGAGTTGACACTTTAAAAAAAATTCTGCGCGAGAGTCGCAAATCGAACCGACAGTCCCGCTTTCCTCCCGCACAGTAGCCTCGGGACTGAAATCGAAGCTCACCCAAAATCTGAATTGAACACGGAGCGTTGGCTCTCGTGACGCGAGCGAGCGTTGCGAGGAACGCTTTCGCCTGCGAAGGAGACTGCGCCTTGAGTGAAAGCGAAATGAAAGACCCGGCGAACGGCACGAATGTTTTTGGAATGCCGTTGTTCGGCTTCCCGAAGATGGGCTTGCCCGGCGTGGTCGGCGATCTTGCCGATCAGGGTTTTGCCCGCGCGCGAACCGCCTGCCAACAGATGGCCGAGGCGTTGGACGAAACGTATTCATGCAATGCGCGAGGCACGGCCGACTACGGGCTCAAGCTGATCGAAATCTCACACGCCAATGTCACCTCCGCGCTCGACTTCTACGCCGATCTCCTCGACAGCAAGTCAGCAACCGATGTGTTGACCTTGTCCACCGAGCAGGCCCGCAAGGCCTTCGCCATGGCATCCGAGCAGAACAAGGAATTGCGCGAACTCGGCCGGAAGCTCGCAACAGAAACCGGCGGGCAGATCAGGAACAACTTCGCCAGGGTTTTCGGCCACGCCGACTAAAAGGACTCTCAATTCACGTCGAGAACTCGTTTGAGGAGGGATCCGGCCGGTTGGATAAGCCTAGCAACGAGCATACAGCCCCCACTGCCCAATGCTCTGTCAAAGCCGCAGGTGCGGCGATGCCCCCCAACTAGTCGCACCGACAGCAGGCGTAATCCAACCGGCCGGAGTTTCTTTACTGCACAAGACAAAAAGCAATCGCGAGGGAGGCTCACATGGGCATGCTCATGGTCAAATGTCCGCAAACCGGACACGCAATTCCCACCGGCATCCGGACTGATCACGAGAGCTTTAGACGCAGCGCGGTGTTCTTCTCGCGCAGCCGCTGCCCATTCTGCCGCACTGATCACGCCTGGTTCGCGCGCGATGCCTGGGTTGACGAGCCGAGCATCCGCGCGCGACGCCGGCTCGCCGGCCTCGACACAGGTCATTGAGGATCGCGATGGAGGGACACCATGGCGCACACGCAGACCGCAACGGAAGTATCCATTTGGTTGCTGCAGGCCAAAGACTTTCTCGACGAAGCACGACGGCTGAGACCGGGGCCGGAGCGCGATGAGTTACGCCAGACGGCGAAGGTGCTGCGCGAGATCGCAAAGCTCGAGGCGGCATCCGGACCCGCAGGGGAGCCTGATCGGAGAAGCTGATCGCGTTGCAGCGCGCTCACGCCACGTCGTCGGCTTCGATTTCCGAAATGCGCGGCTCGTCAGCCTGAGCCGCCGCGAGAGGCCGGACGGTCTTGTCCGAGAAGATCTTCTCGACTTCGAGACGCATGACGCGGTGGCATTCGCACGCCGCCGCCGATAGCCGCGGCCGGTCGATCTCGATCCGGCCACGTTGCTCAGACGTGATCGCGCCACGCATGCGCAGATTGCGCATCAACAGCGTCACCGTCGTTCGCCGCACACCGAGGATTTGCGAGAGCGCCTGCTGGGTCAGCGGGAGCACGTCGCTGTCGACACGATCGCGAAGCTGGAGCAGCCAGCGCGCCATGCGGGCTTCAACCGGATGCAGCGCATTGCAGGCCGAACCGAGCTGGAACTGGATCAGCATCGCCCTGACGTGATTCTGGATCGCCTTCCGGATTGCGGGACTGCGGCCGACCGCCGCGTAGAATCGCGGCGCGGCAATCCGCGAGGCGGTGCCCGCTGCACGAACGACTGCTGTAACGCCCGATGGGGACGACCCGAGCACCGAAAGACTGCCCACGGCCCCTTCGCGCCCGACAACGCCAGTCGCAACCGTTTGCCCATCCGCCATGTCGATCATCAGCAGGATCGCCCCGCTATGGGGAAAGAAGACATGATCGATCTTGTCACCGGCTCGCGCCAGGATCTCATCCTGATTGATGTCCACCGTCTCCAGATCAGGTCTCAGCAGATCGAGATCCGCCGTCGGCAGTGTCGCGAGAAGGCGATTACCAGTTCCGCCGCAAAGACTCACCGGCTCTGTCCCGCATCGAAGCAACGCGCAATGAGCACCAACTCACTCAGATACTCGTTCAAAAAAACATCTCCAAACGCCTGACCGCAAGGCGGAATTTCTCTGCACAGCACACACAGAGTTTAGATGCAAATGAGCCGCCGAACGCAACAGCAAAATGCGCATGATCGCACCGTAGAACCGCGGGAACGAAGGAGTTCCAATTTCGCCGCATGGCAAGCGCCGCAAAGTGCGGCCTGATGACGGGCTGCGCGCGAGCGGTGATGCGCAATTGCACAGCCGCCGCGCAATTGCTCAGTCGCGGCGCAATGCGCGCGAGTGGCAGCCCGGCCAATTCACCTGGCTGAGCAGTTCGTCGGCATCCCGGATCTCGGCGAGATCCTGCTCCGCATCGAAGCCGGCGCGAACCGGCGCAAGCACCTCCGGCACCGCATCCACCCGGCCGATGCCGGCGTACAGGCGTGCAAATGCGAGCGCGCTACGCAGTTCGAATGTCTTCGTCTGTTGCCTTCGAGCGATCTCCAGCGCGCGGTGGAAGGCCTGCTCGGCGCCGGAAATGTCAGGGTTGTCGCGACGCGACAGCAACTCACCCCGCACGCGGTACAGCTCGGCATCCAGCCAGTGCTGCCCGGACTGCTCGGTCGCGTCGATCAGCTCATTGACGATGTCGAGCCCCGCCTCCGCATGCCCGGCTGCTGCATTCGCCACCGCAATTTGCAATCCCCAGAACGGCTCACAGAGGTAGCAGTCGTTTTCGTGCAGCAACGTCCAGCCACGCTGCATCTCCGCGAGACCTGCCGCGCGGTCGCCGGCGCGCCACTTCGCCAGCCCATTGAGATAAGTGCCGGCGGCGACATACAGCGGCATCGTGTGGTCTTGCGCCAGGCCAAGGGCAAGGATCGTCTCGGTCTGCCGCAACCTGCTGCCGCACAGCCCATCGAAAACGGCCTTGTGAACCAGCGCATTGGCACGCGCGAGCGCGCGCTGTTCCCCGGCGATGCTCACCGCTGCGCCTGCGAGCCGCTGGGCTCGATCAATCTCGCCGCGCGGCCAAAGCACCAGGGCGAGAAATCTCATGATGACGAACGGCAGGTCGAGCGTCGACGCCTTGAAGGTCGCCGGATCCGGCTCGGCCGTATAGGCCGCGAACGCCTGCTCCAGATGGCTAGCGGCGTTCAGATAGTCGCCCGCGAACCAGCAGGTCACCCCTCCGGCCCAGCGCGCGACGATGGTCGCCACCGGCGATTCCGGATGCCGGTCCGCCGCCCCCATAATCGCCTCGGCCAACTCCCGCATCGGCGCGAGCTCGCCATGGGTCAAGCAGGCATTGAAGAGGCCCGACTGAATCGGCGCCAGTTCGATTGGATCATCGATGTCAGCGGCGAACCGCCGGGCGCGCGTCCAGGCGGCCACGGTCTCGGGCGCGCTGTGCCCAAGGCTGCCCCGCAACGCACGGCCGTAGGCGATTTGCAGATGGAGCCGGCCGATCATCCGAGCCGGCTCGTCGGGCAATCCATCGGCTATCGCGACCGCCTTGCCGAGATGCGCGACCGCCTCGCGATAAGCCGAGCGCTTCAGCGCCTGCTGACCCGCCTTGCGCCACCACGCCAGCGCGGTTTCGCCGAGCCCTGCCTCGGTGAAATGGTAGGCAACGACTTCCGGCTCGATTTCCGCGATCTCGGCAAACTTGTCACGCAGCGCGTCGCCGATAAGCTTGTGAAGCAATTGCCGGCGGCTCCTGAGCAGGCTGTCGTAAGCCGCTTCCTGGACCAGGGCATGCTTGAAGCTGTAGCTTGCATCCGGTGGCGTGCCCCGGCGCAACAGCAACTCGGCTTCTTCGAGCTGGGCAAGCGCCGCGGCTAGCGTCAGATCATCGCGCCCGGCCACGCTGCGCAGCAGCGCATAGGAGAAATCACGGCCGATCGCAGCACCGATCTGCGCCACCTCCTTGACCGGCGCCAGCCGGTCAAGCCGGGCCATCAGCGAGTCCTGCAGCGTCGCAGGAATCGCAAGCGGCGGCAGCGGATTGTCGAGGCGATAGCGCCCGGCATTCTCGACCAGCAGTCCCGACTCCATGACCATCTTGGTCAGTTCCTCGACGAACAGCGGGACGCCATCCGTCCGCTCGATGATCTGCGTCATCATTTCGCCGGGGAGCGACCGACCGACCGTGACCTGTTCGATCAGCGCGCGCGTGTCCTGCCGGTCGAGCCGATCGAGCCGCAGCAGGCTGACATTGGCGAGCCCCGCCCACGGCGGCTCGAACTCCGGCCTGAACGTCATGAGCATGAGGATCGGCAGTCCCCTGATCCGGTCGACCGCGAGATCGAGCAGCTCGAGCGACGTGGCGTCGGCCCAATGCATGTCTTCGCAGACGACAAGCACCGGCTGCTGCCGGGCGAGGCCCTCGAGCTGATCGAGCAGCGCTGCGAATGTCTGCCGCCGCTGCTGCGCCGGGCTCAGGCCGAGCGGCGGATAACGCTCGCCGGTCGGGATCGACAGCAGCGCCGCGATCAGAGGTGTCACGGCAGGAACCTGCAGCGTCCCGAGCGCCAGCATGGCTTCGAGCTTGTCCAGCTTCTGCTCCGGCACGTCTTCCGGCCTGATGCCGGCGGCACGCTCCAGCTGGGCGATGAAGGGGTACAGCGCGCTGTTGCTGTGATAGGGCGAGCATTGATACCGCACACGGCGATGCGTCGCGGACGCGAGGCTGTCGGAGAGCATCGCCACGATGCGCGATTTGCCGATACCCGCTTCGCCCGATATCAGCACCGCCTGGCCCTGGCCCTGCCACGCCAGTTGCTGGCGCGACAGCGCAAATTCGATCTCCGCCTTGCGGCCGACGAAGCCGATCGAGCGCGCGGTGCGCACCGCCTCGAAGCGGCTTTCCGACGCCGGCTCGCCCTCGACTGCCCACACCGCGATCGGCTCGGAGATGCCCTTGACCTCGCGGCGGCCGAGATTGCGAAGCGTGAACAGATTGCCGAGCAGCCGGCGTGTCGAGGCGGCGACGACGACCACGTCCGGCTCCGCAAGGCTCTGCAGCCGCGCGGCGATGTTCGGCGCATCGCCGACCAGCGCCTGCTCCTCCGACGCGCCGCCGGAGACGAGGTCGCCGACCACGACAAGCCCGCTCGCGATCGCGATCCGCACGGCGACTCCCTCCTCCGCGCGGGTCTCGAGCTTGCCGATTGCAGCGATGACGTCGAGGCCGGCGCGCACCGCGCGCTCGGCGTCGTCCTCGTGGGCACGGGGATAGCCGAAATAAGCGAGGATGCCATCGCCGACGAATCTCGCAACGACGCCATCGTAGGTCGCGATCACCCGCGCACAGGCCGCGCGATAGGCGCGGATCACCTCCCACATGTCCTCGGGATCGAGACGCGCCGACAAGGCCGTCGAGCCGACCAGATCGCAGAACATCACGGTGAGGTGGCGTCGCTCGGCATCGTGCGGTGAAACCGGCGCGGCGATCAGTTCGGCCTGACTGACATCGGCGATCGCACGGAGCATCTTACGGCGATGCCCGAGCAGAACCCCGAGCCTGTCGAAGTCTTCATCCGTCAGCTCGGGTAGAACACCGATGTCGATCCCGTTCTCGGCAAAACGCAGCGCGTATTGCCCAAGCCCCAGCTTCTCGAGCCATTCCGCAATCTGTTGCATTGGCTCCACCGACGGGTTGGCGGCCAGCCGAATTCCGGACCACGGTGACCAAACGTTACCGCAATCCGTCCGCAGTGGCACCTCCTTGTTTGTGGCAGCCTGCCCGGCATTGTGCCGCGGCGGCGCTCCCTTACAGCGGCCTTTGCACGCTAACATCCGTAAGGATGCCGGCGTTCGTCCCGGCGGAAAGCAAAGGGCCGCCCGTGGGCGGCCCTTCTTCTCACGCGCTCTCGGGCGCCTTGAGGCGCACCAGCTTGGTCAGCAGGGCATCGAGGCCCTGGCCCTCGCCGGCATGCAGGTCGATGCGGCCGACCTTCTCGACCAGGCGCTCGAGCGACTCCAGCTCCTTGAGCCGCAGCAGCAGAGGGTTCTCCTCCATCAGCTTGGCGGTGTTGAGCAGCGACCGCGTCGCCGCGGTCTCCTCCTGGCGGCGGATCAGGTTGGCCTTCGCCAGCCGCTCCGCCTCCACCACCTTGTTGACGAGCTCGCGGATCTCGCCGGGCAGGATCACGTCCTTGACGCCGAGCTCGGTGACCTCGACACCGCTCTCCGCGACACGCTCGCGGACGTAGTCGCGCAGCTCGGCATCGAGCGCCGTCTTCGCCGACAGCACCTCGTCGAGCGTGCGGCCGGCCACCGCCTCGCGGATTGCGAACTGCACCAGACGGTACAGCCACGCATCCACGTCGGGCACGCTGGCCACGACGCGCTCGGGATCGACGATCCGGCGGAACGCGGTCAGCGTCACGCGCAGCGCGATACGATCCTTGGTCAGCATCTCCTGCGCCGTGATCTCGACCGCCTGGGGACGCAGGTCGAGGCGCTTGACCTCGATCTTGCGGCCCGCGATCCAGAACGCGTGCCGGCCGGGCGCGAGCCGCTCGACCAGCCTGCCCTCGACGGTGAGCAAACCGGCCTCGTGGTTCTCGACCACGGCCTCGGTGATGACGCCGGCCCGGTTGGGCTGGATCATCGCCAGATGCCGCGCGGTGACACGGGGATCCTCGGCGACGTCAATGCGCTCGACGTCGACCGCGGTCGCCACCTTCCAGTAAACGCGGGTCTGCCAGGGCGTCATCAGCTGCACGGGACGGCCGTCGAGGCTGACGATCGCGATCTCGTTCGCCTTGGTCTCGACCGCCTCGAACAGCTCGCTGGCGAGATCGGGACGCGCGGCCTTGATCACCGCGAAGCGATCCGCGGGGAATTCGGTCCGCACGACGCTGAACAGCTCGGCCTTGAGCTGATGCAGGGGATCGAACAGGCTGTAGCGTCCGGGCGCGAGCACGCGCTCGAGCCGGCCGTTGCGCGTGAGCAGCGCGCGCTCGCCATCCTTCACCGTCACACTGGTCGTCAGGACATGCCAGGTCTCATTCAGCTTCATGGCACACCTCCATGTTTTGCGCTCCGGCCCATGGGCCGAAGAGCGGGTTGCAATTGCAAAGGACGTGAGAACCGAACGCGCCTTCCTGTCAGGCCAAGCGGGCCGTGGCTTGAGCTCGCATGATGACGGGCGCACGCGCGCGATCGCGCGACAAAGTCGCGCGGCCGTGCGGAGCCACCCGGCATCAGCGCAAGCGGTATCCACCGCGGCGCAAAGCCGGTCTCACAGTGTCGATGGTCGGACGGAAAGCCTTGCGGCAAAACGGCCGGACCGCGACTGAAGCGCGCGTCCGGTCCTCGTCAGAGGTATCAGCTTTACAGGCTGAAACGGAGCGCTGGAGCGGGATTTGAACCCGCGACAAGATGATTCTCGGTCACCTGCTCTACCTAACTGAGCTATCCTTTGTGAGAGATCGGAATCGAACCGATGCCTTCGGGTTTCACCCCGACGCTCTCCATGAGCTACATCCCGTGGTCTTCATTTCGGCGGAACACGACACCGCAGCGCGGCTCGCGCCAGTCGGGATCTCAACGAGCCCGAACCCGAGGCCAAAGCGAAGGAGCGGGCTAATAGACCAAGCTCGCCTGGGTTGCAAGAGGGAGTGCAAGAATTTTTTGCCGCAGGCGCGGCGCCGCATCACGGACATCACGGCGAACCTTGCGACGTCAGCCGCGCGAAATCTCCTGGAAGCAGGCGCGCACCCAGTCGATCGTGACGCGCGCCGCGGCGTCGTGCTTGAGGTGATTTTGCACCAAGAGCCAGGCGTCGCGACGCTTGGGCAGCAGCGTCGCGCGCAGGCGGCGATCGCTCAAGAGATCAGCGCAACCGTGCTCGGGCAGCACGCCGGCGGCCTGATGCGACTGGATCAGCGTGCGGATGACGCGGACATTGTCGGTGACGCAACGCCCGCGCACCCGCCGCGCGCGCAAGAACTGCATCTCGGGCGTGCCGTCGAGTTCATCGGGATAGACGCACATCACCGCGTCGCCTGCGGCGGCCGCGATCGGCTCGAAGAGATAGATGCGGATCTCGGCGAGCTTGGAGATCGCGAAGTCGCCTCTGTCGGGCTTGCGCAGCCGAATCGCGAGATCCGCTTCCCAGCGCGAGAATTTGACGTTCTCGCTCGACGTCAGGAATTGCAGCGAAAGCCCCGGATGCGCGCGCAAGAATTCCGCGGCGCGCGGCGCCAGCACCTCCTCGGCGATCGCGCTGGTCGAGGCGATGCGCAGCCGCCCCACCGGACCGGGCAGGCTTTCGCCGATGCGGCCGATCTCGTCGGCATGGACGGCCATCGCCTGGACATGCGCCAGCAGCAGCTCGCATTGCGCCGTCGGTTTGCGCACGCCGTCGGCGGCCTCGAACAGCCGCAAGCCGAGCGCGCGCTCGATGCGCGCCAGCCGGCGGCCCACGGTGGTCTCGTCGATGCGCAGCCGGGCGCTGGCGCCGGCATAGGTGCCCTCGTCTCTCACGGCCGCGATGATGCGGAAGTCGTCCCAATTCATGGCGTCAGGCTACATGGCCCGATCCCCTCCTGCAATCCTGCAGCCAGCGGCTGCGATATCCCTGCATAACGGCAGGCGATGGGCAGGCTATATCTGGCCAAGCAACCACACCTTCCGGAGATCGAGAAAGCCATGTCCTCCGCCAAAACCCTGTTTCAGCTCGCCGGCGCCGACCTCACCCCGCCGCGCCTCGGCGATGCCTGCCTCGTCCTGATCGACATCCAGAACGAATATCTCGCGGGCCCGCTCGCGCTGCCCGATGCCAACGCCGCGATCGCGCGTGCGACGGCGCTGCTCGCACGTGCCCGAGAGAGCGGCGCCGCGATCTTTCACATCGCGCATCGCGGCAAGCCCGGCAGCCTGTTCGACCGCGGCGCCGATCGCGGCGCAATCGTTGCTCCGCTGGCACCGCGTGCAGGCGAGGCTGTGATCGAGAAGGAGTTGCCGAACGCCTTTGCCGGCACCGATTTGAAGGTGCAGCTCGACGCCACCGGCCGCAAGGAGCTCGTGCTCGCCGGCTTCATGACCCATATGTGCGTCAGCTCGACCGCCCGCGCCGCGCTCGACCTCGGCTTCCGCACCACTGTTGATGCCGAGAGCTGCGCGACCCGCGACCTGCCCGACGGTCTCGGCGGGACGCTCGCGGCCCGCACCATTCACGAGGTCGCGCTGGCAGAACTGTCGGATCGCTTCGCGATCATCGCCCGCGGCAACGCGCTCGCCTGACGAGCGCCATGCTGCAAAGCGCCTGATCGCTTCCGGACGGCGTCATGGCTTGACCACGGCGTGAGCTTGAGGTCGAACGTGCTCGAGCGAACCGGCGGCATGCGGCGCGTCCGCGTTGCGAGCGAGCTGCACCGGCCGGTCGCCGATCGCGGACAACAGCAACAGGATCGCAACGAGCGATCCGTAGAACGACATCACATAGAGGCGCCATTTGCGCACTACGGAACGTTCCTCCGGATCGCGGCCAGCGGAATAGTCTTGCATCAATGACTCCGTCAACTTGGCACGTGATGAAAAAAGCTGCGTCAAAAAAACGGCTGGTCGCCCAGAATTTCCGCAGGCGTGTCCCAAACGGACAGCACTGCCTCACTCGCAATCACGCTCTGATTACGCTGCTCCCGCGAAACACCGTGTGGCGCGGTTCACATGAGCCGGTCAATTTTGCTTGAAAGGAAATGCAAGGTTTGCGCCAAGGCCGCACGACGCGTCACCCGCTCGGGTGCGCTCTCGACGGTTGCCGAATTGTCAGCAGCGCGCAACTGCGCAAAAGCTACTGGAACGCGACTTCGGCAAAGCTGCGCAGCTTGCGCGAATGCAGGCGCTCGGATTCCTGCTGCTTCAGCCGCTCCAGCGCCTTCAGGCCGATCTGCAGATGCTGGCCGACGCGCTGGCGATAGAATTCGCTGGCCATGCCGGCAAGCTTGATCTCGCCGTGCAGCGGCTTGTCGGAGACGCAGAGCAGCGTGCCGTAGGGCACGCGGAAGCGATAGCCGTTGGCGGCGATCGTCGCCGATTCCATGTCGAGCGCGATCGACCGCGACTGCGACATGCGCCGGATCACCTGCGGCCCGCTGATCTCCCAGTTGCGGTTGTCGACGCTCGCGACCGTCCCGGTGCGCATCAGCCGCTTCAGCTCGAAGCCGGACAATCCGGTGACCTCGCCGACCGCTTCCTCGAGCGCGACCTGCATTTCCGCCAATGCCGGGATCGGCACCCAGAGCGGCAGCTCGTGGTCGAGCACATGGTCCTCGCGGACATAGCCGTGCGCGAGCACGTAGTCGCCGAGCCGCTGCGTGTTGCGCAAGCCTGCGCAGTGCCCGATCATCAGCCAGGCATGCGGCCGCAGCACCGCGACGTGATCGGTGATGTTGCGCGCGTTCGACGGACCGATCCCGATATTGATCAGGGTGATGCCGCGATAGCCCGGCTCGACCAGATGAAACGCCGGCATTTGCGGCACCCGCTCGGATGCAACGCCTGTGGTGCCGCCGCCGAGCCGCGCGTTCTGCGTGATCACATTGCCCGGTGCGACGAAGGCCTCGATGCCGGCCTCGCCCGACGCCAGGCGTTGCAGGCTCGATTGCGCGAAGGCATCGACATAGAACTGGTAGTTGGTGAAGATCACAAAGTTCTGGAAGTGCTCCGGATCGGTGCCGGTGTAGTGATAGAGCCGGCGCAGCGAGTAATCGACGCGCGCGGCGCGGAACAGCGCCAGCGGCTCCGGCGCGCCCGGCTTGAGCTCGAAGGTGCCGTCGGCGATCGCATCGTCCATCCCGGCGGGATCGGGCGTGTCGAACACGTCGCGCAGCGACCTCGTGAAGGCCGAGCTGTCGGCAATGGTCAGCGCGGCCTCGATGTTGATGTCGCGCCGATAGGCGAAATGGATCGGGATCGGCTCGCTCGATTCGCCGATCTCGACCGCCACGGCGTGGTTCTTGATCAGCAGCCCGATCTGCTCGGTGAGATAGGTCCGGAAAATGTCCGGCCGAGTGATGCTGGTCTCGTGCACGCCGGGACCCGCGACGAAGCCGTAGGCCAGACGGGAATCCAGCCGCGCATGCGACGAGGTCGTGATCCGCACGAACGGGTAATACGCGCGCACCCGCGCCGTGAACGGCACGCCGTTGACATAGGCCTCGAAGCGATTGCGCAGGAACTGGGTGTTGCGCTCGTAGATCTCCTCGATCCGGCCGACAGCCGCGTCGGCATCGGCGAACGCTTCGGTCGCAAGAGGCGGCGGTGTTTCGATGGGAGCTGTAGGAGACATATCGTTTGCGCCGATCCGTTGTCGAGTTCGACTCGCAGCAGATTGCCGCAACATTAGCACAGCCGAGCCCGGTACGGGAAACGGCGCCAATTGTGTCAGCGGTGCGGAGGACGCGCCTTACTGAACCCTCGCCAGCACCGCGAGGCGGCGGATGCCCTTGTTGCGGTAGGCGTCGAGGAACGCGTAGTAGTCCTTGAACGAGACGCAACCGTTGGAATCGCCGTTGGGCCCGAGCATGTAGGTGTGCGCGAGCAGGCCGACGCGGTTGAAGATCTTGCCCTCGCCGCCGATCGGCGTCAGCCGCAGCGCCGGCACGCCGTGGAACAGCGCCTCGCGCGGCTTCAGCTCATAGATGTGCGGCGGGGTCACGCCGACCATCTTCAGATGCGAGGAACGCGGATCGTCGATCCTGGAGCCGAGGCCGGAATGCGCCTCGAGCCGGGTGCCGTCGGGCAGGTACACCGTCTTGGCCGAAATGTCGTAGACCGCGGTCTGGCGGTCATAGGGCGGCGAGCCGCCGAGCATCGGGTTCTGGTCCAGCGTCGAGGGAATGCTGCCGGTGACGTTGGCGTCGGCCGATGCGAACGACAGCAGCCCGCCGTTCGACTCGCGCTTGCCCCACAGCTTCTCGACCATGGTCTGCCGCTCGTTCGAGGCGATCGACATCACCGCGGCCTTGGCGCGCGCGGCCATGTCGCGCACCGTGACGCTGCCGGATTTCGCCGCGGCCTTCGTCTCGGCGGGCTTGGTGTCGGTAGCCTTGCTTTCGGTAGCCTTGGTTTCGGTGACCTTCGCAGCCGGATCGTTGAGCGCCACCTGCAGGCTGGCGGCGGCGTCCTTCTTCGCGGCCTCGACCGACTTCGGCGACGGCAGCGGCTTGGAGGCCTCGGCGATTTTTGTCGTCGCGACCACCTTGGGCGCGTCGGCGAGTCTTGGCGCGGCAGCCTGCTTGATCGGGTCGATCTGCGGCGCGGCATCGGCCACGACGCTGGACGGCACGCCATCGGGCGACGCCGCCGCAAACCGATCGTTAAACATAAGCGAAGGTGCCGGAGCTTCCGACTTCGCGACCTCGCTCTTTGCGGGCGCGGCCGGCGGCGGCGTCAGCGATGCGAAGACGTCGTTGAACGACGGTGTCGGCCGCGCCGCCACCGCCGCGGGCCGCTTCACCACCGGCGCGTCGAACGCTGCGCTGTTCACCGTTGGATAGACGCCCGCGGCAAAGATGTTGGCATAGACGGTCCAGGCGCAGCCAAGCACCAGGCCCGCCACCGCGGCGCTGCCGAGGAAATGCTGGGGGAGAATTTTTCGGGAGGATTTCCTGCGGCTCGCCGCCCCAAGAACATACGCACTCGCACTCGTACTCATACGCCCGGCGCTCAAAACAGGTCCACCTTTGTCCCCACACCCGACTACGGCCGAATGCCGTTCGGCTTGCTGTCGCACAGGGGGCACAGACGGCCATTAAGGCGACTTTTAGTTAAATACGATTTAACTGGCTGCGGTCCCCTGCAGCGCGGGAAGTGCCTGTGGCATAGGGCTTTTTTAAGATCAGCCTGGGTCGCGAAATGCCCATTTTCTGTTTCATCATGGGACAGGCCGCCTCGCCGCCACGGGCCCGGCCGGCGGCGGTGAGGCTGCGGAGAATTTCGTTTCCGATCAGCCCGTAATCATGCGGGATTTCGGCAAAAACGATCTCCTCAGTAGCTCAGCTTCGGGTACCAGTCCTTGCCGCGCCCTTCGGGCGTGGTGTCGAGAACGGTCCACAGCGGATCCATATCGGGAGCGCCGCGCGGGTCCTGGCCGGGATCCATGGTCCCGCCGCCCATTTCGCCGCCCCAGAAATGGCGGATGGTGCCGTCGTGGCGCGTGAAGACGTTATAGCCGGGCAGATCGGCGTCTTCCTTGCTGACATAGTCGCGCGTGTAGTCGCCCGACGGATCGGAATACAGCCGGTGGCCGGTCCAGCCGCGCGCCTGCTTCGCCTCGATCAGCCGCGCGATCGGCGACCGCGCCACGAACACGAAGGAAACGCGCTGCTCGACATCGGGCAGCTTGCTTTCCCATGTGCTCATGAATGAGGTGCACATCGGACACGGCTTCTCGCGCTGTGGACCGAACATGTAGCTGTAGACGATCAGCGTCGGCTTGTTGCCGAACAGGTCGGCGAGCGAAGCCTTGCCGGACTCGCCGACGAACTCGTAGGCCTTCGTCACCTCGCCGCCCGGCGGCAAGGCGCGGCGCAATTCGGCGACGCGCTCGATGTGACGGCGCAGCTCGATCTCTTCGATAAGCAGCGCCTGGCGGGCGCGTCGATATTCGGCGCTCTCATTGGGAACGCGCCTGGTGTTGGTGTTGGCGAGATCGGCGGCCGGCTTGAGGGCGGAACTGGTCATGGTCGGAACCTCATATGGTTGGCAGACACCCCTACAAGACGTGCCGAAACCGATGGGTCCTACATCAAATCGCGATGAATCTTTTCGGAGAACCGCTTCGCGCTTTTCCGGATCCTGCTCTAGCTGCCGCTGTTTTCCTGCAATTCCGGCGGCGGCGAGCGGTCGAAAACATCGCCCTTCGGCCCTTCCAAGAGGTCGAGAGCGTAGGTCTCGATGATCAGCGGCCCGCGGGTGCGCTGGGCCTCGGCGACGGTCTCGACATGGCTGAAGCCGTCGCGGATCGACGGCGGCACGTTCTGGCCGAACTCATGCACAAACAACAGCTTGCCGGCCAACTGCGCCGGGCTCGGCTCCGGCATGTTGATCCAGCGGATGCGCTGGCCGTGCTGCGCGACGCAGGTGCCCTTGGGCAGATAGAAGGCGAGCCACCCGGTGGTGCCGTAATCCGGCGCCAGCACGCAGGTCGCGCCGGTGCGACTGCGCACCGCCTCGATCCGGCTGGCAAGGTCGTCCCAGCCGAGGCCGACGCTGCGCACGGTGGCGTCGCGGTGATAGGCCGAGAACACGCCGGTGTTGGCCTGCACGATCAGCAGCGCGAACAGCACGACGCCGCCAGGCGCCGACCAGCGGCGGCAGAAATCGACGGTGCGTTGCGCGCGCGGCCCCCATTGCACCTGGATCGCGGCGACCGCCGCCGCGACCGCAAACGCCGGATAGACCGGCGCGAACCAGTTGGCCTCGACCCGCGCATGCAGCGCATGCCAGGCAAAATAGATGACGATGGTCCAGAACGTGGTGTTGATCAGCACGCGGGCGGGCATCGCGCCGGCGCGGCGCCGATACAGCGCGTACAGACCCATCATGCCGAGGATGAAGACCAGGGGCGTCGCAAAGGCGAACTGGGTCGGGATCAGCTCGGCAATGTAGACGGGCCGGAAATCCTCGATCCGGGCGCGCCCCATCTGCTTGATGAAGGACACCCAGTGATGGTCGGCATTCCAGAGGATGACCGGCGCGAACATGCCGAGCGCAACCAGGCCGCCGAGATAGAGCCAGGGCGACCGAAACCAGTGCTGCAGCTTCGGCACGGCCAAAAGCCAGAACAGGATCGCAGGACCGAAGAACAGCGCGGTGTATTTCGACAGCAGGGCGGCGCCGGCGCTGGCGCCGACCGCGAGCCACCAGGCGCCGCGGCCGCTGTCCAGCACCTTGGCGAGCGCGAACAGCAGGAAGCTGGCGGCGACCAGGAGCGGCGAATCCGGCGTCACGATCAGCGTCCCGACGGCGGCCATCAGCGTGACGTTGAGCAGGATGGTGGCGCCCGCCGCGACGCGGCTGCCGCCGAACAGGATCGCGGCGGCGCGGTAGATCGCCCAGCTCATCGGGAACGCGAGCAGGATCGACACCAGCCGCACGCCGAACGGCGTATCGCCCGCGATCATGGTGCCGAGCCGGATCACGACCGCGACCATTGGCGGATGGTCGTAATAGCCGCCGGCGAGCGCCTTCGACCACATCCAGTAATAGGCTTCGTCGAAGGTCAGCGGCGTCCAGTACGCTGCCACCAGCCGCAGCACGACCAGCGCGCAGACCGCAATGGCGGTGTCCTGGGCGAGCCGCGCCTCATTCGGTTTCATGCGGCGTCATCGCTTGCGCCAGACGAACAGCCCGGACATCGCGTAGTTCCAGACCACGCCCATCAGCGCGCCAGCGGCACCGGCCAGCCACCAGATCGGCTCCTGATCGTAGACCGAGAACGCGACACCGACATTGGCGAGCAGACCGACGCTGCAGACCAGATAGAACAGCAGCAGGCCGCGCACGATGCCAAACCCCTTCAGCCGCTGGTCGCGGTAGGTCAGGAAGTTGTTGAGGATGAAGTTGCTGGTCATGGCGACGATCGCGCCGGTGGCCTGCGCCTCCGCGAACGGCGCGCGGAACACTTCCAGCGCAATGAACAGCGCGGCGAGATGCACCAGGAGGCCGAGCGCGCCGACCGTCGCGAACAGGATGAAGCGCAGCGAGATCACGTCGTTGGTCAGCTTCGCCAGCACCAGGCCGAGGAAGTCGAGCGCGACCATGGAATCGAGCTTGCTTTCGCCATGCTGGCGGGCGCCGAACGTATAGGGGATCTCGACCGTGCGCAGCTTGCCCTGCCCGGTCGCCACCACGTCGAGCAGGATCTTGAAGCCCTGGGTCGACAGTTGCGGCGCGAGTTGCTCGAAGCGGTCGCGGCGGATCATGAAGAAGCCGCTCATCGGGTCGGCGATCTCGACCTTCAGCGTGCGGCGGGCGACCTCGGTGGCGAAGGCGCTGGCGCCGGCGCGCTGCTTGTTAAAACCCTCGGCCTTGTAGCCCTCGATGTAGCGGCTGCCGACCACGAGGTCGGCCTCGCCGCTCTGCAGCAGCGCCACCATCTTGGGCAGCTGGGTCTCGTCATGCTGCAGGTCGGCGTCGATCACCGCGGCATAGGGCGCGCTGGAGGCCAAAATGCCCTCGATGCAGGCCCCCGACAGGCCGCGCCGGCCGATGCGGCGGATGCAGCGCACCCGGGAATCCTGCCGTGCCAGGCCGCGCACCACGTCCGAGGTTCCGTCGGGCGAGTTGTCGTCGACGAAGATGACCTCCCAGGCGACGTCCTTCAGCGTCGCGTCGAGCCGCCGGTACAAAACCGTGACGTTGTCGCGTTCGTTGAAGGTCGGGACGACGATCGAAAGCTGCGGCAATGTGGCGGCCTGCAAAGGGGCCTCGAGCGGCTGGAGGGCGTCTTTCATGAGCGCCAGCGTATAGCGGCAGCCTCTCTCCCTGCCAAGCGCAGGTGAGTCCAAACTCACTATCCGACGGTGGGAAAACGGGGATCAGGATACCCCCAAAATGCCAACGACCACGAACAAGGGGCGCGCGTACATCCGGCGCAGCCTAACATTCGTGGTCGTCCCCGGTGCCGGAGAGCTGGAAGGCTCGACGGCACCATTCGAAATCATGTGGGGAGCCCGAGGCGCCCCGCAAGGGGCAAGGGACTAATTATTCGGGACTTCGCGAATCACCGGACCCCGCGGCGCCGGAGCCGCCGGGGCGGCTTCGGCGGGCGCCGCCTGCTGCACCGCGGCCGGCTGGGGATTGCGCATCTGGCTCGGTGACGGCCCGTAGATGAACGCCGCCGCCAGCGCGATGGCCGCGACCACTGCGCCCAGAAAGCCTGCCGTCGATTGCGAATTCATGCCGGACCGTCCCATTGCCTGTGCGCGGATTGATAGCAAAAACCGGCCGCGCGCAACAGGATCTGGCGGCCTATTTGACCGCCGCTTTGCGGCGGACGAAGGCGGTCACGATGTCCCTCTGCGCGAGCTCGATCGCGCGATTGGCGGTTGTCAGGCGCGCATCCGCATCCTGCTTCGGAAACTGCAGCGACAGGAAGTCGATCAGCGACACCCGAAAATTCTGCCGCTCCGAGGGACAGACGGTCGCGATCAACGTCGTGAATTCCTGGTCGGACATCGCCTTGTTGCTGTCGCGCGGATACTCGCGGGCGAGGCAATTCCAGTAGGCGTCGCGGCCGGTGATCGCGAGCTTGTGCGCATCGTCGGTCTCGTCGGCCATGGCAGCAGCAGGCAGGAGGAAGAGGGCGGCGACGGCCAGCATGCGCATTGTTGTTCTCCGGTTTCTTGCATCCTAGCGAGGACCGCCAACCGCGATAAGCAGTCTGGCAAACTGGCCAATCACGATTATTTTGACTAGGCTCGATCCCCGTTCCTTCCTCACGATGAGTGCAGTCGTGGCCAAAGCTCCCTCCAAGACAACAAACACAAAGACGACCAAGACCGACGCAGGCAACATCTATATCGGCGTCGGCGGCTGGACCTTCGAGCCGTGGCGCGGGGTGTTCTATCCCGAGAAGCTCGCGCAATCGAAGGAGCTGTCCTACGCGGCCTCGAAGCTGACCTCGATCGAGATCAACGGCACCTATTACGGCTCGCAGAAGCCGGAGAGCTTTCGCAAATGGGCCGGCGAAGTGCCCGACGGCTTCATCTTCTCGCTGAAGGGTCCGCGCTTCGCGACCAACCGCCGCGTGCTGGCCGAAGCCGGCGATTCCGTGAAGCGGTTCTATGATTCCGGCGTGCTGGAGCTGAAGGACCGGCTCGGCCCGGTGCTCTGGCAGTTCGCGCCGACCAAGAAGTTCGACGGCGCCGATTTCGGCAAGTTCCTCGAGCTGTTGCCGCGCAAGCTCGAGGGCCGCGCGCTGCGCCATGTCGTCGAGGTGCGCCACGACAGTTTTCGCGTGCCCGAGTTCATCGCGCTGCTGCGCGAGCACCAGGTGCCGGTGGTGTTCGCCGAGCACGGCAAGTATCCGGCGATCGCCGACATAACCAGCGACTTCGTCTATGCGCGGCTGCAGAAGGGCAATGACGAATTGAAGACCTGCTATCCGCCGAAACAGCTCGATGCCTGGGCCAAGCGGTTGCAGGACTGGGCCGGCGGCGGCGAGCCGGACGACCTGCCGCGGGTCGATAACACCGCGCCGAAGAAGGCACCGCGCGACGTGTTCGCCTATGTGATCCACGAGGGCAAGATCCGCGCGCCGGCGGGCGCGATGGAATTGATCGAGCGCGTGAGTTGAGCGGGAGACGCCATGGCGAAGGCCAAGAAGCTGTTCACCATCGGCTACGAGCAGACCCCCTCGAAGGCGGTGCTCGACGAGCTCGCGCGGGCCGGCGTCAAGCTTTTGGTCGACGTCCGCGCGGTGGCCTCCTCGCGCCGGCCGGGCTTCTCCAAGAGCGCGCTCGCCGCCGGTCTCGACGAGCGCGGCATTTCGTATGTCCATCTGCGCGGGCTCGGCACGCCAAAGAACGGCCGCGAGGCGGCGCGCAGCGGCAAGTATGAGCTGCTGGAGAAGATCTACACCGCGCACCTGAAGACTGCGCAGGCCAAGGAGGAGCTCGACGAGCTGTCCGCGCTGGTCAAGACATCCGGGCCGGTCTGCATCCTCTGCTACGAGCGCGACCATCAGCACTGCCACCGGCGCTGGATCGCCGAGATCATCGAGGAGCGCAACGGCGTCAAAATCGACAATCTCGCCGCGCCGCAGGTTTAAAATCCCGTTCCGATAAATCGGAACGGGATTCCGGATTCTGCCGCGCATCAGCGTTGCTCGACTGTGAAGTTCTCCTTCATACCCCGTCAATATTATCCAGGATAGCTGCTCGTGGAATGCCCTCGTATCTCTTCTACGCGACGCGAAGAATAGGAGGAGCAACGCAATGGCCAACGTCTTTGGTGAATCTAACCACCGCGGCGACGTATCCAGGGAAATTCACCCGCAGCAATCCGCTGATCAGCTATCTGAAACTCATGCAGGCGGATTGCACCGCCGAGCGTTTTTGGCCGCCGGCGCAACCGCAACTATCCTCGCAGCCGGCCCCGGCTTCGCACAGAGCCAGCCGCCGGCAGCGCCTGCAGGCCCGGGAGCAATGCCGAGCAACGTCAAGGTAGAACGGCTGGACGGCTCGATTTTGATGATCGGCATTCGGCAAGACAACGACCGTGTCGAACTGTCGAGCGTTATCGGCTTGGGCCGCTTGATGTATATGCTCGATCATGATGACGCTCTGCGCGTCGCTGTCCTCTACTCCCTGGGTCCCGACTTTGTCGGGGGAGTCCTTGATGCTGAAAGCTGGGCGCCGGTGCTTCGTAGCGGTCGCTTCCCGGAGATCGCCCAGTTTGTCAATCCGGTCGGCACCATCCCGCCGCGTCGAGAGAAGCCGCTCGTTGTCGCCGTACAGGGCAGGTGTCAAGGCGCAGGCCACGAGCTTTTCCTTGCTGCCGACGTCCGAGTTGCCGCAAGCAATGCTGTATTCGCACAACCGGAAGTCACCCGTGGCCACTTCCCGGCCGGCGGCGCGCCGATCGCCTTTGTCCGCGAGGTGGGTTGGGCGAATGCAATGCGTTACATGCTGACCGGCGATGAATGGAGTGCCGATGAGGCCTACCGAATGGGTACCGTTCAATTCGTGACGCCGCCGGGAAAGCAACTCGATCGTGCGATCGAGGTCGCTCGAAGCATAGCCGCCGCAGCCCCGCTTGGTGTTCGCGCGACGATAAATTCGGCGCATCGTGCACTCAGCGAAGGTCAGGAAGCGGCTTACGCAGCGCTGTTCCCCGAGCTTGCCCGACTTGCGCAGAGCGACGACCACGAAGAATACTTTCGCGCGCAACGGGAGAAGCGTCCTCCCGTATTCCATGGACGCTGATCCATGCCGCCTGGATCGTTTGATCGGGCCGCACGATGCGGAGCGGGAGCGGGATCTTTATGAATCTGCCCGGTTCGATTCGATCGATCCGGGTATGCGAAGAGTGCCGTTGTTTCCGCTGTCATAGCCTGCTTGGTCGGACTGGCGTTCTAGCCACTCCGACCTGAGCCGGCGAAATCCCGCGGAATTGGCATGTCATCCGATCGCCCCTCCCAAGGGAGGTAAACCTTCGACGCAGTTCCGGCTCAACCTGACTTCATCATGCTCTAGCCTTCGCCCGCCACGTTCAGCGTGCCCTCCATCATCTTCACGCAGCTGCCGCCGACATGCACCGACGTGATGGCGCCGCCCTGCTTCTTCACCCGCGTGAGCAGCAGGCTCGGCCGGCCCATGTCGACGCCCTGCCCGATCCGCAGGCGCAATTCGCCGTCGCGCGTCGGATCGAGGTCGGCGAGCAAGGCCGCGGCCGCGCCGGTCGCACTGCCGGTCGCGGGATCTTCGGACAGGCCGCTCGCGCCCGGATGGAACATGCGCGCCTGCAGGTCGAGCGGCTGCTCGCTTGGCGGCACGTCGCGGGTGTAGAAATAGATGACGTCGCGGCCGATATGCGCCAGCACTTTTGCGAACGCCGCGGCATTCGGCGTCGCGCGCTTGAGCGCCTCACGCGAAGCGATCTCGGTCACAAGGAACGGCAGGCCGACGGAAGCGACCTGCGGCATGTGGCGGTCGGTCCTGATGTCATCGGCCGACAGCGACAGGCACGCGGCGACCTCGGCGGCGCTCACCTCGTGCGAGCGCTGCAGCGGCTGCGGCGCGGTCAGCTCGGCGCCGATCACCTTGCCGCCATCGGACAGGATCTCGACCGGCACGAGGCCCGCTTTCTCCTCGAACCTCAGCCGCTCCGGCGCCTTGGCCGCGCGCGTCGCCAGCACGAAGGCGGTGCCGACATTGGGATGGCCGGCGAACGGAATCTCCGCGCGCATCGTGAAGATGCGAACCTGGGCGTCGTTGGCCGTGTCCTGCGGCGGCAGCACGAAGGTGGTCTCGGAATAGTTGAACTCGGTGGCGATCGCCTGCATCTGCGCCGTCGACAGCCCGCCGGCGTCCAGCACCACGGCGAGCGGATTGCCGCCAAAGGCCCGGTCAGTGAATACGTCGACAGTGATATAGCGGCGCTGCATCTTGCTTGTCCTCATGCCTGGGTCGCAACCGGCGACCGATCGCGCGCATCCTAGCATGGCCGGAATCGCGCGCTTCAGAGCATTCGGTGCAATCGCGTGCTAGAGCATTGCGGTTCTGATTGAATCAGAACCGAAGCTCTAGCTTTTTGTTTTGACGCGTTTTCTTCACGCGAACCGGCATCCACTTCGCTCGAAAACGCTCTAGCCGAGCTGCCAGACCGCCACCGGGTGTTCGTAGCCGCGCACCGGGATCTCGCCGCGCGAGACCGCATCCTTGCAGTCGTCGCCGAGCGCCTCGCGCACTTCGGACGAGATCAAGAATTGCGAGCCGAGCTCCTTGTTGAGCGCCTCGAGCCGCGCGGCAAAGTTCACGGTGTCGCCGATCACGGTGTATTCCTTGCGCCTGGGCGAGCCGATATTGCCGGCGACGACGTCGCCGACATGGATGGCGATGCCCATGCGCAGCTGCCAGCTCGAGGAGGCGTTCAGCTGCTCGTTGGCCGCGAGCATCTCGCGTGCGGCGGCGACGGCCTGATGCGGGGCGTCGACGGCGTGGATCGGCGCGCCGAACAGCGCGAGAAAGCCGTCGCCGAGAAACTTGTTCACGATGCCGCCATGGCGATCGAGGATGTCCACCAGTATCGCGAAGGCGCCGTCGAGCCGATCCACCACCTCCTGCGGCGAGCGGGTGCGCGCGCCGGCGGTGAAGCTGCGGAAATCCACGAACATCACGGCGACGCGGCGGATGTCGCTCTCGGTCGAGGCGCCCTCCATCATCAGCCGCTCGACCACTTGCGGCGAGACGTGCTGGCCGAACAGATTGGTGATGCGGTCGCGCGCGGTGGCGGCCATGATGCTGGCGCCGAACTGCTGGCGCAGCTGCATGCCGACGGTGCCCGCGACGATGCCGGAGACCAGGATCACGACGCTGCGCGCGGAATGGTAGAACAGGTCGGGCGCGGGATCCAACGTGCCGTCGGGACGATAATACATCGCCATCCAGAACAGCTCCGCGGCGGCGACGAAACCGGTGAAGGTCGAGAGCCAGAAATCCAGCCGCAGGGTCGAGGCGATGATGAAGATGAAATAGATCAGCGGCGCGACCCAGCCGAGCGCCGCGACCGGGCCCATGCTGTCGATGTGCAGCGCGAGCGCGATGGTCGGCATCGACGTCTCGATGAAGGCGCCGATATAGCGGCGGACGATCGGCAGGTCGCGGCCCTGCTTCATGTGCCTGACGATCGCGCCGTGCACCCACAATTCGAACAGGATGAACGGCACAACGACCGAATAGAGATAGGATGGCTTGAAATTGCCGTGCCAGACCCGGACCAGCGCCTCGGGATTGACGAAGTAGATGATCGAGCTGACCACCGAGAATCCGGCGGCGATGCCGATCAGCACCTTGATGCGCAGCAGCTCGGTGGTCATCACCTCGTGCATCAGCGCGTGATGAAAGTCCACGGATACGTTGGTGCCGTGCGCCGGTTTGTCTTTGTCCTGCAACTCCGCCATTTCCCCGCCCCAGTCATTCCGGGGCGCGAAGCGAACCCGGAATCTCGAGATTCCGGGTTCGCCCGGAATAACGATGAACAACCAGCCGCATTCTGCCTCAATCCAGCGTGCGGCGGAAGCGCGTCACGGCGACCGTCATGGCGAACAGCATCAGGCAGGCCAGCGCGATGGTGTCGTAGCGCAGGTTCTCCATCGCCGCGCCCTTCAGCATGATGGCGCGGACGATGCGGACGAAATGGGTCAGCGGCAGCCCCTCGCCGATATATTGCGCCCAGACCGGCATGCCCGCGAACGGAAACATGAAGCCGGACAAAAGGATGCTCGGCAGGAAGAACATCATCGAGAGCTGCATCGCCTGCAGCTGGTTCTGCACGATGGTCGAGAAGGTGTAGCCGATCGACAGATTGGTGGTGATGAACAGCGTGGTCAGGAGCGCGAGCAGCGTCATGCTGCCGATGATCGGGACGCCGAACACGACCACGCCGATGCCGATGATCAGCGCGGCCTGCACGAAGCCGACGATCACGTAAGGGATGATCTTGCCGAACATCACCTCGACCGGCTTGATCGGCATCGACAGCAGGCTCTCCATGGTGCCGCGCTCGATTTCGCGCGTCACCGACAGCGCGGTGAAGATCAGCATCGTCATGGTGAGAATGGTGCCGACCAGGCCGGGCACGATGTTGAGGCGGGATTCCGCCGCCGGGTTGTAGCGGGCGTGGGCGCGGATCTCGAACGGCATCTCCGGAGGATCGCCGATATGCAGATCATGCGCCAGCGCGGTCTGCACCAATGGGCCGAGCGCGCCGAGCGCCGAGCCGGAGGCGACCGGATCGGTGGCGTCGGCGGCGACCAGGAGCGCCGGCCTGTCGCCGCGCCGCACCGCGCGCTCGAAACCGCGCGGGATCTCGACGCCGAACAGCACCTTGCCGGATTGCAGCAGCTCGTCGAACTCGGTGACGGTATGGACCTCGCGGGTGAAGCGGAAATAGGCGGTGTTCTGCATCGCCTTCAGGATCGAGCGGCCGAGATCGCTATCCTCCTGGGTCAGCACCGCGGTCGGCAGATTGCGCGGCGTGGTGTTGATGGCGTAGCCGAACAGCGTGAGCTGCATCACCGGCAGCATGATGATCATGGCGAACGAGACGCGGTCGCGGCGAAGCTGGATGAACTCCTTGACCAGCATCGCATAGCTGCGCCGCCAGAAGCCGAACGCCGGCTCCCTGGTCTCGCGGTTCTGGATCGCATCGGTCGCACTCATGGCAACTATCCCTGCTGGAAATTGTCCCTGGAGCGCCCCATCAGGTCGATAAAGACGTCTTCGAGCGACGGCTCGCTCGGCTGCCAGTGCCATTTCGCGTTGCTGCGGTACGGCGTGATGGCGGCCTCCAGTGCCGTCTTGTTGCGGCCGGAGACGTGCAGGCTGGTGCCGAACGGCGCCACCATGTCGACGCCGGGCTTGCCGGACAGCTCGGCCATCAGGCCGTTGAAATCGTCGCCGGTCACCGTGTAGGTCGACAGCCCGGATCCGGCGATCACCTCGTCCACCGTGCCGTGCGCCAACAGATGGCCATAGGCGATGTAGGCGATCTCGTGACAGCGCTCGGCCTCGTCCATGTAGTGGGTCGAGACCAGCACGGTGAGGCCCTCGGCGGCGAGCGCGTGGATCTCGTTCCAGAAGTCGCGCCGCGCCTTGGGGTCGACGCCGGCGGTCGGCTCGTCCAGCAGCAGCAGTTGCGGATTGGGCAGCGTGCAGGCGCCGAGCGCGAGCCGCTGCTTCCAGCCGCCGGACAATTCGCCGGCGAGCTGCTCCTCGCGGCCCTTGAGGCCGATCCGCGCGATCATCTCGGACGCCGCGCGCGGCGCGTCGGGCAGGCCGTAGAGCCGGGCGACGAATTCGAGGTTCTCGCGCACACTGAGGTCCTGGTACAAGCTGAAGCGCTGCGTCATGTAGCCGACCTTGCGCTTGATCTTGTCGGCGTCGCGCCGGATGTCGTAGCCGAGGCAGGTGCCCTCGCCGCTGTCGGGCGTCAGCAGGCCGCACAGGATGCGGATGGTGGTGGTCTTGCCGCTGCCGTTGGGACCGAGGAAGCCGTAGATCGAGCCGCGCTTGACCTGCATCGACAGGTCATGGACCACCTCGCGCCCCCCGAACGATTTGGTCAGGCCCCTGGCGTCGATCGCGAAGCCGGATGCGTCAGAGCGCGCATGGGTGGTGGCGGCGGTCATCTGCGGTCCGCCACCGGGATCTTGGGGTTGAGGTGGATGCTGATCGGCTGTCCGACCCGCAGCACGTCGGGCCGGCTCGGCCGCGCCTGGATCAGATAGACCAGCTTGTTGCGCTCATCGAGGCTGTAGATGACAGGCGGAGTGTATTCCGCCGTGGTGGCGATGAAGTAGATCTTTGCGGTGAGATCTTCAGCGCAATTGTCGCAGCTCACCTTGACCTCGTCGCCGAGCGCAAGCTTCGGCAGCTCGGTCTCCGGCACGAAGAAGCGCAGCTTCATGTTGCCGGGCGGCATGATCGAGAGCACCGGCCGCTGCGCCTGCACCATCTCGCCCTCGCGGAAATAGATCTGCTGGATGGCGCCGGCGATCGGGGCAAAACCCTTGCGGCGGTCGAGCCGGGTCTGCGAGGTGTTGACGCGCGCCTCGGCGATGCGCAGCGCCGAGACCGCGGAATCCAGATTGGCCTGGGTGCCGGAGCCGGTGCCACGCAGCGAGGCGGCGCGGTCGTAGGTCTGCTGCGCATTGGCCAGCGTCGCATTGCTCTGGTTGAGATCGGCGCGCTGCAGATCGTCGTCGACGGTGTAGAGCAGGTCGCCGGGCTTGACCTCGTCGCCCTCGCGCACGTTGAGCTTGGTGACCCGGCCGGATTCATCGGGGCTGACGAAGATCATGTCGGCCTCGACCCAGCCCTGGAAGCCGGGGTCGCGCTTCTCCTGACAGCCGGCAAGCACCGCCGCCAGCGCGGCGACGGCCAGGCACTGTAATATGCGCGACGAGGTCATGTCGTCCTCCGTTCGCCAAAAATCAGATCGAGATGCACCTTGAACATCGCGATGCCGTCGAGGGGCGCGTGGCGGGCGAACAGGCTTTGCCAGATCACGGCGACGATCGCCGGCGCGACGATCAGTTGCGGGAAGTGCGCCAGCTCCTTCTGCCTGATCTCGCCGCGCGTGATCGCGAGTTGGACCAGCCGGTGCATGGCGGCCAGCCCCTTCGACACCACCTCGCGGAAATAGAAGTCGGCGATCGCCGGGAAGCGCGGTCCCTCCGAAACGATCAGCCGGATGATGTCGCCGCGCCGGGTCGTTGCCACCTCGCGAATGAAAATCTCGGCGAACCCCTCCACCGCATCGCGCACCGGACCGGTGATCGTGGGCGGCGCGGCCAAGCGGCTGATCAGCGGCACCAGCGCGGTGCGGATCAGCTCCTCGAACATCGATTCCTTGTCCTTGAAGTGCAGGTAGAGCGTGCCCTTGGCGACCCCTGCCCGCTTGGCGATGTCGTCGAGCCGGGTCGCGGCAAAGCCGCGCGCGACGAACTCGTCCATCGCCGCCTCGACGATGGCCGCCCGCCGCTCCGCCGACCTTTCGGCGCGGTTCGCCACAGGCCTCGCCTCGGCCAGTTTTGCCGAGACGACCTTCGGAGTCTTGGCCGAGGCAGCCCGGATCGCGGCCTTGTGGGGCCGTTCGGGCGATGTGCGGGTCGGTTTATCGGTGCGCTTTGTCATGAGTCCAATATGACTGACTAGTCAGTCATTGTCAAGATGATGGGAGGAAAACGCATATCGGCGCGGAACGTTCCTGGCGGTTTTGCTGCGATCCGACTCGCCGTTCCGGCGTCGCGCACCGATTGACGCGGGTGGTCATAAGTCCCTGCTTTCGCCGGGCCACACCTGTCATTGCGAGGCGCGACAGCGACGAAGCAATCCATCGCTCCGCATATGCGGCGCTATGGATTGCTTCGCTGCGCTCGCAATGACGGGGTGAGTTCGAGCCGCAACTCACGCAGCTAGCTCGGTGTCATCACCCGCGCATGCGGGGGATCCAGTATTCCAGAGGCGGTCGTGCTTGAGCCGACAGGCCGCGGCGCACTGGATCGCCCGGTCCATGTGCGCAATTGCGCACAGGCCGGGCGATGACATTCGTGGGCGGGAGCCCTCTCCATTACGATTGCAACGAACTTCGGCCGTCCGGCAATCGAGACGTAAAACGGGGATGCCTAGAGAGGAGAAGTCTCAGTCAAGGACAGAAGGGAATCTCAATGGCAGAAGTTATCGGCGCAAACGATCGGGTGGCTCTCGGCGCTTTCGACGGCCTGCCGGTTCTTAGTGTGGCCGACCTCGACGCCGATCCTCACGGCATGTTCCGCAGGTATCGCGCCGCCTATCCCTTTGTCGGACATCAAGCGGGAGGTTACCTCATACTGCGCCATGCCGACATTGAGCGGCTTGGCAATGGTTCGGGTACGGCCGCATCCGAAACGGCCCACCCGGAAATGTTCGGTGTCACCGAGGGAGCGCTGTTCGATTTGTTCGAGCAGGGAATGCTCACCGCGAATGGCGCCGTTCATCGTCGCCGACGCTCACCGTTCTCCAGGAGCTTTGCGGCGCGCACGATGGCCGATCTGAGGCCGCAGATACGGCGTTCTGCCGAGGAGTTGATCGAGAGCTGGTATGCCGATGGTCGGGTCGAATTTGTCGATCAGTTCGCAGCCCAACTTCCTGCCCGCGTCATAGGGAACCTTCTCGGCCTGCCGCGCGCCGACATCCCGTCCTTTACGAGCCTTGTCTACTCCGTGACCCGCTTCTTCAGCTCGAGCATCGTGCCGGACGAAATCCCCGAATTGGAGGCGGCGTGCCGAGAGTTGCGCGATTACGTGGAAAAGACGCTCGACGACAGACGCAGCGCCCCTCGCGACGATTTCCTCTCGGATTTCCTGGGCAAGGCGGACGCAGCCGGCGAGCTGTCACCTCTCGAGATCGTATTCCAGATCGTGCAGCTGATCATCGGCGGCACCGACACGACCCGCGTCGCCATCGTGATGCAACTGGCGCTGCTGCTCCAGCACCGGGAGCAATGGGACGCGGTGTGTCGCGATCCCTCGCTCGTTCCAGGCGCGGTTGCGGAGGCGATGCGCTTCGAGCCGAGCGTGGCATCGTTCGTCAGGGTGACGACCGAAGACATCGAGCTTGGCGGCGCGGTTCTTCCGGCCCGGCAATTCGTCATCTTGTCGACGATGTCCGCCGCCCGTGACGGAGACGCCTATGACCGACCCGACGTGTTCGACATCCGTCGAACCGATCAGCCACGGCTGCTTCCCGCCTTCGGCGCCGGCGCCCATCGTTGCATCGGTGAGGCGCTGGCGCGCGTCGAACTCGAGGAGAGCCTGGCGGCGCTCGCGGCCCGCCTCCCGCAACTTCGACTGGATGAGGCGCCCGTGATCAGGGGGCACAGCGGCATCCGCCGCGTCGATTCCATGCGGATATCCTGGCAGCCGTGAAATCCGGATGCGGCATCGATGTCGGATTACCGCGCGTGTTGCGAAGCGCGGCCCGATGACTTGTTTAGTCCGGAGACATGGCTGACACCTGTTCGGACACATCACTGACAGGTTGGCCGTCGGTCAAGTCGATTGATGCGACATACCAACTAGGTGTGCATACGCGCGCTGCGGTCAGTTCCGTCATCCCCGCGCAAAGGCTTCGCCTTTGTCGCTGGAGGTGCGAGCTCTTGCGAGCCTCGAAGGATCGACGGCCACCAGCCGGGCCGTGCACCCTTCGAGGCTCGCCGAAGGGGCTCGCACCTCAGGATGACGGGTTGGTCTGATTCAAGTGCGAAACAGCTTATTCGCTGTCATCACCCGCGCAGACCGGGCGGTCCAGTACGCCGCGCCTTCTCGGCTCAATTACCGATGTCTCTGGAATACTGGATCACCCGCCTGCGCGGGCGACGACAGCGCAGCGGGAAACCGTCAGTTCGGGCAGGGTTGCCCGGCGGCGCCCCACAGCGCCATGTCCTTGACGTGATCCTCGAAGTTGCCCGGCGGCGTGGTGCGGCCCGCACCGGGGGCCCAGGCCCGGGGGATGAAGCCGCTGAGCGATGCGTCGTGCCTGAGGTGCTCGAGCAGTGCGACGGCGTCGCGGCCGCCGTTGCGCTTGGGGTCCTTCAGTTGCGCACAGATCTCGGCGCCGCTCTTGCCGAACCAGATGAACTCCACCGGGGCCAGCTGCCAGTCGATACCGGCGTGCAGCGGCGCCGGCGCGGGATCGTTCGGCAAGGTGGTGGTGATGTGACAGGTCGAGCACGCGATCGTCTCGGCGCCGATGCGGCTCTCGCCGCCATGGATGTTCATGCCATGCACGCGGGTTTTGGTTTCGCCGGCCGGCGTCCACATCGGGATCGCCTTGGCGTCGACATGGCAGTTGGCGCAACGCGGATGGGTCACCACGGCCTCGATCCGCTTCCACGCCTCGAGCCCGTCGGCGCGGCTGACGCTGCCCGCCGGCAGCGCATCTTTGGAGGCGTCGTCCTTGGCCACCCCAATCCCGGTCAGAGCCGCGATCGACGCAGCCGCCAGCGCGATCGCGATCAATGCTGCTTTCATGGCGCGCCCCTCACACGAAATCGATGAACTTGTTGAAGGGCATCTCGCGGATCCGTTTTCCGGTCGCCGCGAAGATCGCGTTGGCGAGCGCCGGTGCGGCCGGAGGCACCGGCGGCTCGCCGACGCCCCTCACCTTCGGATCGTTCTCGAGCCCGCGCACCTCGATGACGGGACACTGGTAGATCCGCATCGCTTCGTGGTGATGGTAGTTGGTCTGCTGCACGCCACCCTTGGCGTAGGTGAGCTCGCAGTTGATGGCGTGGCCGAGCCCCCACACCACCCCGCCCTGCACCTGGTTCTCGAAATTGACGGGATCGACCACCTTGCCGACATCGACCGCGATCCAGACCTTGTCGATCCTGATGCCGCGATCGGTCGCCGTGACTTCGACGACTTCCGCGGTCGGCGTGCCGAACGCCTCGACGAAGGCGACGCCGCGCCCCTTGCCGTTGCCGAGCGGCCCCTTCCAGTCCGACATCTCGGCGAGGGTCTCGAGCAGCTTGCGGTAGTGCGGGACCGCGCACATCTCGATCCGCCCCTTCAGGGGATCGACGCCCGCCGCATGGAGCAGTTCGTCGATGAAACTTTCGGTGAAGAAGCCGGCAGTGGAGGCGCCGACCGAGCGCCACGTGGTGCACGGCGACAGGCCCTGCGCCTCAAAGGTCGTGGCCCGGAAATTCGGGATGTCGTAGTAGACATTCCACAG
Source organism: Bradyrhizobium sp. CCBAU 51753 (assembly GCF_015291565.1). NCBI lineage: Bacteria > Pseudomonadati > Pseudomonadota > Alphaproteobacteria > Hyphomicrobiales > Nitrobacteraceae > Bradyrhizobium > Bradyrhizobium sp. CCBAU 51753. The sequence continues at coordinate 5,993,857 of NZ_CP030037.1, forward strand.
GCCGGAGGCCAATTGCGCATCGGGATCCTTCGAGGGGATGCCGGAGCGCTCGAGCAGCCCCTTGAGCGGCGCGGTCGAGGCCAATTGCAGATCGGCCGCGACGATCTTTCCCTTGTCGATGGCGCCCCGGTGCCGGGCGATCGCGATCTGTCGCGGAATATCCTGGATGAAATCCTCCTCGCGCGAGAACACCAGCTTGATCGGCGTCCCGCGCATCTGGTTGGCGATCTCGGCCAGCACGCGCACGTTCTCGTACTCGAGACGGTGGCCAAAACTTCCACCGGTCCATTGATTGTGGAAGGTGACCTGCTCCGGCTTGATGCCGATCGCCGTCGCCGCGACCGACTGCACGAATTGAGGGCTCTGATGGCCAACCCAGATTTCCATCCCGGCGTCGGTGACAATGCCGATCCCGTTCAGCGGCTCCAGCGGCGCGTGCGCCAGATAGGGCGCGCGATACTCCGCCTCCACCAGCGTGCCGGCCTTCAATCCGGTTTCGACATCGCCGATCTTGCGCCACTCCTTGCCCAAAAATTCCGGCTTGAACGAGGATTCCAGAACCTTCCAATGGTCGGCCTGCTCGGCGGGATAGGTCGATGGCGCCCACTCGCAATCGATCGCCGCGACCGCCTTCATCGCGTACCAGCTGTTGGTCGCGACGACAGCAACGCCGTTCTTGATCTCGAGGATCTTCTTGACCCCCGGCATCGCCTGCGCCTTGCGTGCGTCATATGACTTCAGCGGCTGGCCCTTGTTGGGGTTCAGCTTGACGGAGGCATACATCATGCCCTCCATCTTCAGGTCGATGCCGAACTTGAGTTCGCCCATCACCTTCGATTTGATATCGAGGCGCGTCATCGGCTTGCCGACCAGTCGCCATGTCGACGGGTCGCGCGGCTTGACGTCGAGCACCGGCGCAATCTTCGCGGCGTCCGCCGCGAGCGCGACGTAGGGAATCTTCGTTCCGTTGGGCAAGATCACATGGCCGGATGCGGTGCGAACGTCGGCCAGCGCGACGCCCGCGCGGTCGGCCGCCGCGACCTTCAGCGTCTCGCGGGCGACCGCGCCGGCAATGCGCAGCTTTTCGTAGGTGTCCGGGATCGTGCTGGATCCACCGGTCATCTGCAGGCCGGACTTGCGCAGATTTTGCAGCACGGCGGCGCGCGCGGCTTCAGCGGCCGGACTTTGGTCCGCGGCGAGGAACGGCGCGAACTCATCGGCAAAGCCGGTGTTGAAATAGGCGGGGCTCGGCCCCGCGAAGCGGACTTCGAACTGGCCGGGGTCGAGGTCCATCTCTTCGGCAATCAGGATCGGCTGCACCGAGCCGACGCCCTGGCCGATGTCGGCGTGTTGCGCGATCAGCGTGATCTTCTCCGGGCTGATCTCGACCCAGGGATTGAAAGTCGCGGAATTGGGCCCGAGCCCTGCGGCCAATGGATTGCCATTGGCGACTGGAGCGGCCTGTTCGGCATTGCTGTAGGAGCCGAACGCAACGCCGCCGGCGACCGCGGCGGAGCCGATGATGAACACGCGGCGGGACAGGTTTTGCATGACGCCCATCTCACTTCTCCGCCATCTTGGCCGCAGCCGCATGGATCGCGGCGCGAATACGCGGATAGGTGCCGCACCGGCACAGATTGCCCGACATCACCTCGTTGATCTGTTCGTCGGTCGGCTTGGGGATCAGCTCGAGCAGCGACACGGCCTGCATGATCTGGCCGGTCTGGCAGTAGCCGCATTGCGGGACCTGATGCTCGATCCAGGCTTGCAGGACCGGGTGCTGCTCCCTGTTGTCCAATCCGTCGATGGTGACGACCGACTTGCCGGCGAGGTCGCCGATCCGCGCCTGGCAGGAACGGACCGCCGCGCCGTTGATCTGAACGGTGCAGGCACCGCATTGCGCGATCCCGCAGCCGTATTTGGGGCTGGTGATACCGAGCTCGTCGCGCAACACCCAGAGCAAAGGCATCTCTGGAACGACGTCAACTCGATGCTTGATGCCATTGACCGTGAGTTCGATCATGTCGATACGCCCCTTCGCGAATGTTGTCGTCCTCACTTCCGGGTAACTGGTATCCGAGGCAGCGTAACGTAGGCCTGCCGGGCTGCCAAGCACGGCAATTAGGCAACCAGCGCTGTCGCATTACGCGGGAGACGACACGTGATAGCGCGCGCTTGCGGACGCGCGCGCGACGCGTGGATGCGACAAATCATCGCCACGGCGCGTCAGGGTCGCTCGGTGATCGACAGCACGTTGCCGTCGGGATCCTTCAGCCACGCGATCCGGGCGCCGGATGGCGATGGCCAGATTCCAAACTCATCCTGCGCGAGGCGCGGATAGCGCTCGAACACGCCGCCACGAGCGGCGATGCCGCGCACGACAGCATCGATGTCCGGAACCGCCCAGCCGAGCACGGTATGCGGCTGTGGTATCAACGCGCGCACCTTCTGGAGCCGCAGCTCGATCCCCGCGAGATCATAGACGACGGCAAAATCGTCATCGCAGACGAATTGCAGGCCGAGCACGCCCTCGTAGAACGCGCGCGCTCGCGCGCTGTCGGTCGTCGCCACAAAGGTCATCGGGCTGCAACCATCAAGCATGTCGCTCACCGCGGTTGGAGGGGCCCGCTTCGCACCTTTGTCCATCCTACGATGTCATTGCAACCGTGGAAACCGAGCGGGCCGGCATGCCGTCCGCGTGGACGGCGGCTCCCGGCCAACTTGCAAATACCGCTCGAACCCGCCGCGGGCCGGTCGCTTCATTGCAGCAACGCTTGACCTGCCCTACCCTCCCGGAGCTGCCACAGCAACAATTGCCGGTGAGCCGATGCTTGCACTGAATGATCCGCTCTGGGCCAAGCTCGACGATGCGCATCGCGACCGGGACATTCCGCGATTGCTTGCCGGGTTTTCACAAGCCTGGGATGACGAGATTGCGAAGTCGCTGTTCTGGGACTGTCTTTGCCACCAGGGCACCTGTTACGGGGCGACCTACGCCGCGATCCCGCACCTGCTGGAGATCGCCGAACCTGACGGCAACCGGCGTGAGCGGTTCGAGATCGCACTGTTCGCCGGATTTGTCGTGCATTGTGTGCTGGAACACCGGCGAACCGGGGATGAGGCGCTGCCCGGACTTCCCGAAACGACCGAGGCGTGGGATCGGAAGCTCGATTGCTATCGCAGCCTCCTGGCCAGCCTCGAGGATCGAGGCCGAGACATCTCGCATTATGAGCGCAATGAACTGTTGCCGCGCTACAGGAAAATTCTGCGCACGGCGCCGATCGGCCGCGCCGATATCGTCCGGATCAAGGCAATCAGGACCGAGTTTCTGTCCGCGCTGCCGCGGATCGGCAAGATGTGCGAGCAGGCGTTGGTGGAGATGTCGCATGACGAGAGCGGCTTGGTGCCGTTGCTCGGAGGCGTTGCCGCCGCGGAAGGGCACCGCGACCTCGCCGGCCTTCTCTTTCATGAAGAAGCCAGCTTACTGAGGTGCACGCGTTGCGGCTGGGGCTATCGATACCTCCTGTTCGGCAACCAGATGGCCCTCTATGCCGATGAGCATCCACCCTCGGCAAAGCCGGCGGCTATCTTCGCCGACAACGCGCTGCTGCGCGACCACAAGGAGAAGGCAGCCTCACGACACGACAGCCTGGTCGTCCCTGCGGCCGACACCGACGCGCTCGCGCCTTCGCTGGCGCGGCTGCTGTTGCTCGCGGAGCGCGCGCCGGCCCAGCGGCCTGCCGTGCTGCTGCGCAATTTCCTCGGCAGCTTTCGTTGCCGGCAATGCGGCGCGATCGGGCCGCTCTGCGTTACCTGAGGTGATCGGTGTCGGCGCGGCCCGCCGCTAGCTGTGAAACTTCAAGCCGTCGAGGATCTTGTCGACCACCTTGCGCTCGGCGCGGACGGCAAGGCCGACCAGGTTGAGCTCGGCGCGCGCCACCGCCTTCACCACCTCGCGGTTGGCGGCATCATGCGTGGTCTTGAACATGTCCTCGGTGTAGAGCGCAGGCTTCACGTCACGCGCCAGTGCACGCTCCAGCGCCCGCGACAGCTGGGCGCGATCGGCGCCGTAGATCAGGATCGGCTGGCCGATCAGGGACAGATATGTCGTTCCCGAGCCGTCCTGATAGTTCTCGCCGATACATTCGGGAAACGACGCCGCGATGCCGCCGGACAGGAACGACGCGACGTTGAGCTTCTGCCAGACTTCCAGGTCGGTGCGGATCACGACCGCGATCTTGGTATCGAATTGCATGACGCAAGTGTAGCGGCAGAGCGGCCGGCGAGGCCAGTCCTGCCGGTTCAGTCATGACTGCCATGTTGGCAGCAGATGGCAACTTGGACGGGTGCCACAACATGTGTGGTTGAGAAATCATCACCGTGAGAGGAACGATCCGGCGCGCACCAATTTGTAGACCGACACGTTGTAGATGCTCCGGGAGTCTCGCATGCAACTGATGTCGGAACAGCGCGTGACGCGCCTCGATCCGGTGTTCGGCCAGATGGGAATCGAGGCCGGCAAGGCGATCTGGAGCGCACCGGCGCTGTCGATGCGGGAAAAGGCCGTCGTGATGATCACGGCCGATCTCTGCGTTCCCGAGCTCGGACTGCCATTCGAGCTGCATGTCGGCATGGCGCTGGGCCAGGCCAAGATGACGGTCGAGGATCTGCGCGAGCTGCTGCGTCATATCGCGCCCGATGCGGGCTTCAATATCGTCGCGATGGGATTCGAGCGGCTGCTGCAGATCGCCAAGGAGCTCGACAAGGATTCTGGCAGTTCGGCGACACGGATGGAGGCGGACCAGCCGGTCTATGACGCGGCGACGCTCGCCGCGCTTGAGAAGCTCGATCCGGAATTTGCGCGCATGGTCGACCGGACCAGCCGGCAATTGTGGTCGCGGCCCGGCCTGTCCCGGCGCGAGCGCTGCCTCGCCACCTTCGCGGTCGACGTCGTCGGCGGCACGCTTGGCACGCCCTTCGCGGTGCATGTCGGGCTGTGCCGGCAGGCCGGGCTCACACGAGCGGACTGCTGCGTGGCGCTGCGCGCGCTGGCGGAATTTTCGATCCCGAAGGCCTGGCAGGCGCTGATCGCGCTCGACGCGCTGCTGCCGCATGCCCGCACCAACTGACGGAGCTCACCATGGCCGCAGCCAAGTCAGTCGCCCACACCACCACGCAGTCAAAGGTTGAGGTCGCGAAATATCTCCGCGAGGTGCTCGATCATGTGAGCGACAGCACCATGACCGTGGTGGAGACGCGGCTCGAGGAAAACTTTTCCGGCGGGCTCGTCGGCAAGGGGATTGCGACTCATCTGCGCATCGAGCGCAGCGACGGCACCGGCATGCTGACCTGCTATGAACGCATCACCGGCACGCTCGACGGCCGCGCCGGCTCGTTCCTGCTGCAGGCCAGCGGCTTCACCGACCGGCATCATGCCGTGCACGGAAGCTGGGAAATCCTCGAAGGATCGGCGACCGGCGACCTCGCTGGACTGCGCGGTTACGCGGCGTTCGCCGCGATGCCCGACAAATCGGCCAAGACCGGCTGGTCGGCCGACACGACCCTCACCTATTGGTTCGATCAGTAGCTTGGGTGGAGCGCAGCGATACCCATCATTCCGACCACGAAACTGAGGAGATGGGTTCGTTTCGCCTACCCATCCGACGCAGCCCCGCGCGCCACGTCGCTGAGCCGGCCGAGATCGAGGATGCGGACGCCGCCGCGGCGGCACTGAATGATCTCGTCCTGCTCGAGATGGCGAAGCAGCTCGTTGACGGTCTGGCGGCTGAGCGAGAGCATCATGCCGAGCCGCTCCTGCGAGACGCGCACGCTGCGCTCCGGCGCCGCCACCCGCTGGCCATAACCCTCCAGCAGATTGATCAGGCAGCGCGCCAGCCGCACCTTCGGCGGCTCCAGCGCCATATCCTCGAGCAGCGTGAGCGCGATCCTGAGCTTGCCGACCAGCAGACGCCCAAGCTGCTGCCAGCGGCCGGGATCGTCGGCCAGGAGCTTGCTCAAATGACGCAGCGGCAGGTGCAGCACGGTCGAGGCGATGTCGGCGAGCGCGTCGTGGGTGCGCGGACCGCCGTCGAACAGCGCGATCTCGCCGAACCATTGCGGCGCCTCGACCATGGCGGCGATCGATCCGCGGCCCGACGGCGCGCTGCCGCTGAAGCAGATCGCGCCCGACAATACGCAATACAGGCCGTCGCTGGCGTCGCCGCGGTGGAACACGGCGCCGCCGGCCGGCACCGTGATCACGCGCGATGAAGCGAGCACGGCCTGCCGGAACGCCGGATCGAGCGCCGCGAACCACTCGCTGCTCTCCAGCACCGCCCGCTGTGCCGTGGTGAGCGCGGCGGATCGCCCGGCCTCGTTGGTCGCTCCCATCTGCATCACATCCTCGTGCGCTGTGTCGGCCCGCCGACAGACGGCGCGCGCATGATGCGGCTATGCCACGGCCCACGCAACATCAGTGGGTAACGTGAATGATTTCGCTGCGATACAACTGGAAGCTGGCTTCGGCCATCGCTTGCCTGGGCTCGGCCACGGCGGCCTACGTCGGGCGCGACGCGCTGGCGCGCGCGGCCGCGGTTCCCGTGCATTTTGCCAGCCACCAGCTCTGCTCGGCGACCTTCGTGGCGGGACTCGATCCTGCGCAGTTCTTTGCCGAGGCGATCAAGCCGAAACTCGGCCCGGCCGGCGGGCTGATCCGTTACGAGATCGACCGGCAGCGGCAGGAGGTGCGGACCAGCCTCGCGGGCCTCGTCGAGAGCCGCGCCGTTAACGACGGGCCGTTCGGATGCCGCGTGCTGCATCCCGGACGTGAGGCGCGGTTCTTCCGCGGCGAGAACGACGCTCAGCAGCCCGCCGCCGCGGCGATGCCGCCGCTCGCAGGCCCCGAGGTCGTCGCGCCGGTCAATGCAAAACTGGCCGAGGCGCTGGCGCATGCGTTTGCCGAATCCGATTCCGGGCCGCGGCGCTTTACCAAAGCCGTCGTGGTGCTGCATCGCGGACGCATCGTCGGCGAGCGTTATGCGGACAGCGTCACGCCGGCGACGCCGCTGATCGGCTGGTCGATGACGAAATCCGTGACCAACGCGCTGCTCGGCATTCTCGTGCGCAGCGGCAAGCTCGACATGAACGCACCGGCGCCGATCGTCGAATGGGGGAAGGTGCAGGACCCGCGCCGATCGATCACGCCCGACCAAATGCTGCGCATGACAAGCGGCATCCGCTGCGGCCAGTCGATTCATACGGCGGGATTTTTCACCATCTTCGACGCCGACGCCCAGATGGAATACGACATGGCCGATCAGTCCGGCTTCGCGGCCAATGCCGGCCTGCGCGCCGAACCCGGACAGGAATGGCGCTACACCAACGGCAATTTCGTGCTGCTGTCGCGGATCATCCGCAACCTCGCCGGCGGCGACGCCAATGCGACCCGGCAATTCATCGCGCGCGAATTGTTCGAGCCGGTCGGGATGCAGCATGCCACGATCGAATATGACAGCACCGGCATTCCGCTCGGCACCATCCATCTGTGGGCCAGCGCGCGCGACTGGGCGCGCTTCGGCCAGCTCTATCTGCGCGACGGCGTCACCGAGAGCGGGCGGCGCATCCTGCCCGAGGGCTGGGTCGACTATTCGGCCACGCTCACGCCGCAGAGCGCCGACGAATACGGCTATGCTGCCGGCTTCTGGACCCAGCGCGGCAACTCGGCCGCGGCGCGCGGCCGCATCGCCGGCGGCTTTCCACCCGACAGCTTCATGGCCGCCGGCAGCCAGGGCCAGTATGCGATCGTGATGCCCTCGCACGACCTCGTGATCGTCAGGATCGGCTGGTCCTACACGGACAATGACGACCGCGTTGCGACCGAGCGGCTGGTTCGCGAGACCATCGCCGCCCTGCAGCCGGACAAATTGACGAAATACTGATCGCGGCGGCTTCGGCGCGCCCTGAACCGCCGATTGCGCGGCGGCGACTAAAGACGTGCGGCTCCGCGAGAGCCGTATGTCCCCGCTTCGGACCCGCATCGATGAAGAGACGTCTTTTGCTGCTTGCATCGGCCGGAATGCTCTGCTTCGTCGCGGCGCTGATCCTGCCGACGATCCAGAGCAAGGCCGAGGTCCCGCTCGCCGCCAACTGCACCGGCAAGCCCGACGTCGCCTGGCGCGAGCAGGTCGAGGGATGCACCACGGCAATCGAGTCGGGCAAGTACGCGGGGAAGGCGCTTGCAAAGGCCCTCACCTTCCGGGCGCAAGCCTACGCGCAGACCGGCGATCTCGACAGGAGTCTCGCCGATATCGAGCAGGTGATCCGGCTCGATCCCGACGACGCCTTCGCGTTCGGCGCGCGCGGCGATCTGCATCTGGTGCAAAAGGACTACGACGGCGCGTTGGCCGACTATGACAAGGCGATCGCGCTCGCGCCCAACAACGATCTGGCGATGGCCGGCCGCGGCATCGTCTTCCTCGCCAAGGGCGACTTGAACCGCGCGCTCACCGAGTTCGACCATGCAGTGAAGCTGCAGCCGGCCTCCGCCGCCGCGCTGTACTGGCGCGGCATCACCCGGCGCCAGACCGGCGACGCCGCCGGCGGCGAGGCAGACATTGCTGCGGCGAAGAAGATCGATCCCAAGGTCGATCAGTAGTTGGATTGGCTAGCCCTTGGCGTCGCAGGCCCAGGCGCGGATCACGCATTCCTTGCCGCCATAGTCGTAGCATTTGCGGGTGGCGGCGTTGAGCGAAGAGGAGATTTGCGGCGCGACCGCGTAGCCATGCGCGCCGCAGGGATTTTTCAGGTCGATCGACAGCGCGGCGCAGGCGCGCTTCATGGTGACGGTGGTGCAGTCGCCCTTGCATTGTTTTTGCGCAGCGGCGCGCGCCGCGGCCTCCGCCGGATAGTCATAGGCCTGACCATAGGCGCCGCATTTGCCGACCGCGAACGCGCCGGCCGCATGCGCCCTGGTGATGAAGGTCTCCGTGGCGAAACGGGTGGCGCCCAGCAGCAATGTCAGGCCAAGAATCATCAGCGCGCTGCGCTGCGCGGCTGCGGTCGAAACGATCAAGTGAAATTCCCCCAAAGCCCGGCGCGGACTCTACGCGGGGGTCGTTTCCAGATGGTGAATGACGGGTTGATGGAGGACGAGCGTATGTCCATCCCCTCGTCGTCCCGGCCTAGTGCGCACAATTGCGCACGGGGGCCGGGACGACGGTGGAGAGGCTGTGCGATCGATCTATCACCGTCACCCTGAGAGAATATGAAGCTTTGCCCTCATCTACCGTTGTCATCGCTCGGCTTGACCGGGCGATCCAGTACGCCGCGGCCTCTCGCTTCTATCACCGGCGTCTCTGGAATACTGGATCACCCGGTCAAGCCGGGTGATGACACCGAGCAAGCCGAGCAAACCATCCCCGCAAGTGGCCGTTTCTTCAGCGGCCCTCGAAGGGTCGACGGCGGGAGCGATTACCCCCGCCGCGCGGCTTCCAGGGCCTGCGGGGTGTCGATGTCGAGGAAGGCGCTGTCGCCTTCGACCGGGACTTCGGCGACGGCCTCGGCGTGCTTGGCGATCAGGTGGCGGGCGCCGATGTCGCCGTCGAGCGTCATCAATTCCTTGAAGAAGCGGCGTGACCACAGCACCGGATTGCCGCGGCGGCCCTCGCTGACGGGGACGGCGATCAGATGGCCGCGGTCCGGGGCAAACGTCTCGATCAGACGGTCGATCAGCTGCGCATCGATCAGCGGCATGTCGCCGAGGCAGACGATGGCGCCGTCGGCGCTATCCGATACCGCCGAGATGCCCGCCTTCACCGAGCTCGCAAGGCCGCCGGCGAAATCCGGATTGCGGGCGAATGTCACCTTGAGGCCTGCGAGCGCCTGCTCGACCAGGTCGGCCTGATGGCCGGTGACGACGATCACCTCCGCGGCCTTCGAGGCCAGCGCCTGCTCGGCGACGATGCGCACCAGCTTCTTGCCGTCGAGCTCGGCGAGCAGCTTGTTCGGGCCACCCATCCGGGTCGAGCGTCCGGCGGCGAGCACGATCGCCGCGACCTTGCGGTTGCCTTCGGTGTCGGGGACGGTGCGCGGCTGCGGCCGCGTCACGATCTCCATCAACAGGCCGCCGACGCCCATGCCGGTGAGATCCGAGCGCGTCACCTTGATGCCGGCGAGTAGCCGCATCAGCACCCAGTCAAAACCGTTCTCGACCGGCGAGCGCGCGCAGCCCGGCGCGCCCAAGACCGGCACGCCGCCGGCGCTGCCAATCAGCAAGAGATTGCCGGGATCGACCGGCATGCCGAAATGCTCGACCGCGCCGCCGATCTCAGTGATCGCGGCGGGGATCACGTCGCGCCGGTCAGCGATCGCGGAGGCGCCGAACACGATGACGAGTTCAGCGCCGAGGCCGAGCAATTCCTTGATCGACGCGGCGAGCACCGTCTCGTCATGCGGCACCCGGCGCTCGGCGATGATCTCGGCACCCGCCGGCGCCAGCCGCTCCGCGGTGACGCGCAGCGTCTTGTCGATCACTTTTGGCGACAGCCCCGGCAGCAAGGTCGAGACCACGCCGACCTTCTTGATCACATAGGGCGCGATGCGCAGCGTATCCTTGCCGGCGACTGCGACCGCCGCATCGCGTAGCCGCCCCTCGACGCCGAACGGGATCAGCTTGACGGTCGCGATCATCTCGCCTTCGACCACCGGCTTGAATGCCGCGAGCGTCGCAAAGGTGATGGCCTCGTCGACGGCGTTGATGCGGTCGACTGCGGCGCGGTCGACCACCAGCACGCCGGGGCGGGCCGCGAACAGATTGGAGCGGCCGGTGAAGGCACGCTCGACATTGACGCCCTCGCCCGCCACCGCCTGCGCGATGCTGGCGGCCGCGGCGTCCTCGGAGACGTCGCCCTCCTCGAGCCGCACCACGACGACGTCCTTGACGCCGGCCTTGGTGAGCGCCTCGACCTCTTCAGGGCCGATCATGGTGCCCTTCTTGAGCACCAGCGCGCCCTGGCGCAGCGTATGCACGGTGACGCCGCCAATCGCGTCGGCCGGACTGGCGGGACCGAACTTCATGCCGCTTCTTCTTTTTCTTTGGGAGGCAGGCGCAATTGCGCGGTGATCTCGGCCATGATCGCCACCGCGATCTCGGCCGGCGACACCGCGCCGATGTCGAGGCCGATCGGCGCGTGGATGCGCGCGATGTCGCTCTCCTTGGCGCCCTGCGCGCGCAGCCGCTCGCCGCGCTTGGCATGGGTCTTCCGCGAGCCGAGCGCGCCGATATAGAAGCAGTCGCGGTCGAAGGCGTGCATCAGCGCCGGATCGTCGATCTTCGGATCGTGCGTCACCGCGACGAACGCGGTGTAGTGATCGACATTGAGCGGCGGCAGCGCGACGTCGGGCCATTCGGCGATCAGCGGCACATCGGGGAAGCGCTCGGGGCTGGCAAAGGCGGTGCGCGGATCGACCACCGTGACGTCGTAGTCGAGCGCGCGCGCCAGCGGCGCCAGGGCCTGGCTGATATGGACAGCGCCGACGATCACGAGCTTTGCGGTCGGCGCGTAGACGTTGAGAAACAGTTTCTTGCCGGCGACCTCGACATTGCCGCTCTTGCCCATCCTGAGCTGCTTTGAAAGTTCAGCGCTCAGCGGATCGGCGGCGATGTCCTTTGCCTTGACCAACCGCTGCTCGCCACTGGCGGTGTCGGTGACGATGATGGCCGGGCGGCGCGCGGCGCGCTCGGCGTTCAGCTCCTTGAGGGTTTCGAGCTTCACGGCTAGCCGACCTTCTCGACGAAGACGCGGATGGTGCCGCCGCAGGACAGGCCGACATTCCAGGCGGTCTCGTCGGCGACGCCGAACTCCAGCATCTTGGGCTGGCCGCTGGCGATCACATCGAGCGCCTCGGTGACCACGGCGCCCTCGACGCAGCCGCCGGACACCGAGCCGAGGAAGGTGCCTTCATCGTTGATCACGAGGCTCGAGCCGGCCGGACGCGGCGCCGAGCCCCAGGTGTCGACCACGGTGGCGAGCGCCACGCCGTGGCCCTGCTTCTGCCAGGTCTCGGCGGCCTGAAGAATGTCCTCGTCGCGATTGAGCATGGCGGCCTCCTGTCAATTCGGATGCGTCTCAGGCTACGGAGCGGATCAGGCTGCGGTGGTGCGCCGGCGGCGGCGATGACAGCGCCTCGATCAGCCCCTTGATGGACGTCAAGTTATGCACCGGGCGAAATTCGTCAACGTGGGGCAGCATCATTTTGATCCCCTGCGCCTTGGCCTCGAAGCCGGAATAGCGCAGCAGCGGGTTGAGCCAGATCAGCCGGCGGCAGGAGCGGTGCAGCCGGTCCATCTCGAAGGCCAGTTTGGCATCCGCCTCGCGTTCTAGTCCATCGGATATAAGGAGTACGATGGCGCCCTGCCCGAGAACCCGGCGGGCCCAGAGCTGGTTGAAGGAGTGCAGCGAGGTCGCGATCCGGGTGCCGCCGGCCCAGTCCTCGACCGTGGACGAGCAGCGCGCCAGCGCCTCGTCGGGATCACGCTCCCGTAACGCGCGCGTCACATTGGTCAGCCGCGTGCCGAACAGGAACACCGAGACCCGCTTGCGGGCATCGGTGATGGCATGCAGGAAATGCAGGAACAGGCGGGTGTACTCGCTCATCGAGCCCGAGATATCGAGCAGCGCCACGATCGGCGCCGGCTTCTCGATCCGCCCGAGCTTGCGGATATCGATGATCTCGCCGCCGGTGCGCAGCGAGCTGCGGATCGTGCGGCGCATGTCGAGCCGCAGGCCGCGGGCGTCCGGCTGGTAGCGGCGGGTGACGAGCTCGGCCTGCGGGAGCCGCATTTGCGCGATCGCCCTGACGACCTCGGCGATCTCCGCCGCCGTCATCTGCGCAAAATCCTTCTTCTGCAGCACCTCCTTGTCGGAGACCGAGAGTTTTAGCTCCTGCTCCTGGGCCTGCGGCCGTTCCTCGCGCATGGCGGGCTGCGCCATCGCCTCCTGCACCCGGCGCGAGGCCGGCGGCGGCTTCTTCTTGGCGTGATCGGGCAGCGGCACCGAATCCAGCATGCTCTTCCACTCCTCGGCGGCGCGGAAGAACAGGTCGAAGGCCTGGCGGAAGATCAGCGCGTGCTCGTGACGCTTGACGAAGATCGCCAGCAGCGTGGCGTAGAAATCGTCGCGGTTGCCGACCTCGATCAGCTGCAGCGCGTTGAGCGCGTCGATCACCGAGCCCGGCCCGACCGGCAGCCCGGCCGCGCGCAGCGCCCGGGCAAAGCCGATGACGTTGTCGGCCATGTGGCCCGTCGGGGGATTGAGGTGATTGATCGCCATCGTAATCTAATCCCCGTCGTTCCGGGGCGCGCGCGGAGCGAGCGAACCCGGAACCTCGAGATTCCGGGTTCGATGCTTCGCATCGCCCCGGAATGACGAGTGCTGTTTGCGCGCGCGAAGCTAAACGTCGCTCGTCGCTTCCTTCAATGTCTTCGCCAGCGCCTCGCCCTGCATGCGCGCGATGTCGTCCTGGTATTTCAGCAGCGCGCCCAGCGTGTCGCCGACCACCTGCGGGGTCAGCGAGCGGGCGTCGAGCTCGGACAGCGCGGTCGCCCAGTCGATGGTCTCGGCGACACCCGGCGACTTGTAGAAATCCTGGCTGCGCAGCGCCTGCACGAAGCGGACCACCTGCTGCGACAGCTTTGCGGAGATGTTCGGCACCCGCGACTTGACGATCGCGAGCTCGCGCTCGGCGGAGGGATAATCCACCCAGTGATACAGGCAGCGCCGCTTCAGCGCGTCGTGGATCTCGCGGGTGCGGTTCGAGGTGATGATCACGATCGGCGGCGCCGGCGCCTTCACGGTGCCGAGCTCCGGGATGGTGACCTGGAAGTCGCTGAGGATTTCCAAAAGATACGCCTCGAACGCCTCGTCGGCGCGGTCGAGTTCGTCGATCAGAAGCACCGGCGGACCGGCGACGTCGGGCTCGAGCGCCTGCAGCAGCGGCCGCTTGATCAGGAAGCGTTCGGCGAAGATGTCGCTGGCCAGCTGGTCGCGGTCGGTATCGCCGGAGGCTTCGGCCAGGCGAATCGCAATCATCTGCGCCGCACTGCTCCACTCATAGACCGCGGAGGCGACGTCGAGACCTTCATAGCATTGCAGGCGGATCAGCTTGCGCCCGAGCGCCGTTGACAAAACCTTGGCGATCTCGGTCTTGCCGACCCCGGCCTCGCCTTCGAGAAACAGCGGCCGGCCCATTCGCAGCGCGAGATAGGTCACGGTGGCCAGCGAGCGCTCGGCGAGATAGCCGCGCAACGTCAACAGCTCCAGGAGCGTATCGACGGAAGTGGGGAACGCCGACGCACTCATGGAACCGCCAGTCTTCGAACGGGTGTTAGGAAGGTCACGCCTTGGTATCTAGTCCTTGGCGGTCGCGGCTTCCACCGCCCGGCGCGCCAAAACGCCGATCAGATGCGCGCGGTACTCAGCACTGCCATGCAAATCGCTGTTCAGGCCATCGGCCGGAACGGTCAGGCCGTCGAGCACCTTGTGCGAGAAGCGCTTCTTCAGCGCCTCCTCGAACGAGGTGACGCGGAACACGCCGTCCGAGCCGGCGCCGGTTACCGCGACGCGCACGTCGGACGGACGCTTGGCGACGAACACGCCGACCAGCGCGTAGCGCGAGGCCTGGTTGCGGAATTTCACATAGGCCGCCTTCTTCGGCAGCGGGAACATCACCTTGGTGATGATCTCGTCGGCCTCCAGCGCGGTCGAGAACAGGCCCTGGAAAAACTCCTCGGCCTTTAGCCGGCGCTTGTTGGTGACGATGGTGGCGCCGAGCGCCAGCACCGCAGCCGGATAGTCGGCGGTCGGATCGTTGTTGGCGAGCGAGCCGCCGATGGTGCCGCGGTGACGCACCGCGGGATCGCCGATCTGGCCGGCGAGCTCGGCGAGCGCCGGTATCGCCTCGCCCACAACCGCGGAGCTCGCGACGTCGGCGTGTTTGGCGGTGGCGCCGATCACCAGCGAGCGGCCCTTCATCTCGATGGTGTCGAGACCTTCGATGTGGGAGAGGTCGACCAGATGCGGCGGGCTGGCAAGCCGCTGCTTCATGACAGGCACCAGCGTGTGGCCGCCGGCGATCAGCTTGGCGTCCTCGTTCTTCACCAAGAGGTTGGCGGCCTGCCGCACGGTCCCGGGACGATGATATTTGAATTCGTACATTGGAATGTCCTGATCGCTTGTCGCGATGAATTTCGATGAGGCGAGGTCCGACCTAGACGGGATCAGACTTGGGCGAGATCAGACGTTAAGCGAGATCGGACTTGGCCATCGCCTTGGCGCCGGCCGCGATCGAGGCGACGATGTTCTGATAGCCGGTGCAGCGGCACAGATTGCCTTCCAGCTCCTCGCGGATCACCTCGTCGGAGAGGTCGTGGCCCTTGCGGTGCACCAGGTCGACCGCGGTCATGATCATGCCGGGCGTGCAGAAACCGCACTGCAGACCGTGATGTTCGCGGAAGGCTTCCTGCATCGGATGCAGCGGCGCACCGTCCGCCGCCAGTCCCTCGATGGTCCTCACTTCATGACCGTCGGCCATCACCGCGAGCGTGGTGCAGGACTTCACCGCCTTGCCGTCGAGATGGACGACGCAGGCGCCGCACTGCGAGGTGTCGCAGCCGACATGCGTGCCCGTCAGGCGCAGGTTTTCGCGCAGAAACTGGACCAGAAGGGTACGGGGGTCGACGTTCGCGTTCACGGGGTTGCCGTTCACGATCATTGAAATCTTGGCCATCAGCACTCTCTTATCTGCGCCGCCGCATATCGGCGGAGCAGGCGGTTTAAAATCATTCCAGACGGCATAATATGGGCGGGTTTCCCGATGGGCAACCATTCGAGCCACCCGTCCAGGACATGGCCGGACCTAAATGATCCGGCCGATCGGCAGGGCTAGCCCTGCACCGCCTTGGCAAAATTGGCAAAGAATTCATCGGCCAGTTTCTTGGCGGCGCCGTTGATCAGGCGCTGGCCGAGCTGGGCGAGCTTGCCGCCAATCTGCGCCTCGACGTTGTAGCTCAGAAGCGTGCCGCCATCCTTGTCGGCGAGCCCGACGGTGGCGCCGCCCTTGGCGAAGCCGGCGACCCCGCCCTCGCCCTCGCCGGTGATCTTGTAGCCGTTGGGCGGATCGAGATCGCTCAATGTGACCTTGCCCTTGAAGCGCGCCGAGACCGGCCCGACCTTCATCTTGGCGGTGGCGCGAAAGCCCTGGTCCTCGGTCTTCTCCAGCTCCTCACAGCCGGGAATGCAGGCCTTCAGCACCTCGGGATCGTTGAGCTTGTCCCATACGGCCTGGCGCGACGCCGCAAGCTGGACTTCGCCGGTCATCGTCATGGCCATGGGGCACCTCCTCGATCGCTTAAAGCCTCGCTTTCCAAGTAAAGCAGCCGGGGGGCAAAGGAAAGGGCACCTTGGGAGGATGAGCGATGCATATTCGCAACCGCAGCAAGACGGTCCAGCCGTTCACAAATTCGCGCGAACTCGGCTTGCGGTTGAAAATCGGCAGAGGCCGTCGGCGCCCATTGGCAGGGGCGCTGCGGAGTGGTTAGGTCGCTCGCCATGAGCACAGCCATCTCTCCACTGCTGGCGCCAATGCTGTCGAGCGCCGCGATGCGCGCGGCATGCGACGATGCGGCCACCTTGCAGAACATGCTGGATTTCGAGGCAGCGCTGGCCCGCGCGGAAGCCGCCTGCGGCGTGATTCCCGCCCCGGCCACTGGCCCGATCAGCGCCGCCTGCAAGACCGAATCATTCGACCAGGCGGCGCTGGCGGAGGCGGCGACGCGGTCGGGCAACCTAGCGATCCCCCTGGTCAAGGCGCTGACCGCCAATGTGGCCAAGGCCGACAGCGAGGCCGCCCGCTATGTGCATTGGGGCGCGACCAGCCAGGACGTGATCGACACCGCGACGATGCTGACCTTGCGCGCCGGCATCGATGCGCTGCTGACCGATCTCGACCGCGCCATCACCGGCTTTGCCACCCTCGCGCGTGCCCATCGCGACACGCCGATGGTAGCGCGCACCTGGCTGCAGCACGCGCTGCCGATGCCGTTCGGGCTGAAGCTTGCCGAATACGCCGCGGCGCTGCACCGCTCGCGCAAGCGCTTGCTGCGGCTGCGCAAGGAGGCCCTCGCCCTGCAGTTCGGCGGCGCCGCCGGCACGCTGGCCGCGCTCGGCGGCAATGGACTTGCGGTCGCCGCACAGCTCGCGAAAGAGTTGGACCTGCCACTACCCGATGCGCCCTGGCACACCCATCGCGACCGCATCGCCGAGGCGGCGTCGGTGTTCGCGATCCTGTCCGGCAGCTGCGGCAAGATCGCGCGCGACATTTCGCTGATGATGCAGACTGATGTCGGCGAAGCCTTCGAGCCCGCGGGCGCCGGCCGCGGCGGCTCCTCCACCATGCCGCACAAGCGCAATCCCGTCGCCGCGGCAAGCGCGCTCGGTGCCGCAACCATGGCGCCGAACCTCGCCGCCACAATTTTTGCCGCGCAGGTGCAGGACCATGAGCGCAGCGCCGGCCCCTGGCACGCGGAATGGCCGACATTGCCGGGCCTGATGCTGGTGACCTCGGGCGCGCTCGCGGCCATCGTCGACCTCGCCGAGGGGCTGGAGGTCGATGCGGCGCGGATGCGCAGCAACCTGGAGACCACCGGCGGGCTGATCATGGCCGAAGCGGTGACGTTTGCGCTTGCCGAAAAGATCGGCAAGAGCGACGCGCATCACCTGATCGAGGCTGCCAGCAAGCAGGCGGTCGCCGAGAAGAAGCATCTGCGCGACGTGCTGAGCGCCGACGCCAAGTTCACCGCGCAGCTCGACACGAACGCAATCACAAAGCTGTTCGAGCCGATGGCCTATCAGGGCGCCTCGCAGGCGCTGATCGACCGCCTGCTCGCCTCGCTGGACGATAAGTAGCGGGATGTCATTGCCGGGCTTGACCCGGCAATCCATCATCGCAAGAAGAGTTCACTTTAGATGGATGCGCGGATCAAGTCCGCGCATGACAGAGGGACTAATCGATGCCGATGATCAACGCCGACGGATGCCTGCTCAATGTCCAGGTCGAAGGCCGCGACGGCGGACCGACCTTGATGCTGTCGAACTCGCTCGGCTGCACCCTGCAGATGTGGGAGCCGCAGATGCGGGCGCTGACGCAGATGTTCCGCGTCATCCGCTACGACCGCCGCGGCCACGGCAAATCAGGTGTGCCTGCAGGCCCCTATTCCATGGAGCGGTTCGGCCGTGACGTGCTGGCGATTCTCGACGACCTCAACATCGACAAGGTGCATTGGTGCGGCCTGTCGATGGGCGGCATGGTCGGGCAATGGCTCGGCGCCAACGCGCCCGAGCGGTTCGGCAAGATCATCCTCGCCAACACGGCCTGCTATTACCCCGATCCGACCAACTGGCTGAACCGCATCAAGGCGGTGGAGCAAGGCGGCATCGCCGCCGTCGCCGACACCGTGATCGCGGGCTGGCTGACCGCCGATTTCCGCGAGCGCGAGCCGCAGACCACCGCCAACATGAAGGCGATGCTGCTGGCCTCTCCCGTTGAAGGCTATCTCGCCTGCTGCGAGGCGCTGTCGACACTCGACCAGCGCGCGCTGCTGCCTGACATCAAGAGCCCGACGCTGGTGATCGCGGGACGCCAGGACATGGCAACCCCGGTGTCGGCAGCCGAGATGATCCGCAGCGGCATTCCCGGCGCCAGCATGACGCTGCTCGATGCCGCGCATATTTCCAATGTCGAGCAGTCGCACGCCTTCACCGAAGCCGTGGTCGGCTTCTTGACGCAACGCTAGTCCAAGCTGCGTCGTAGCCCGGATGGAGCGAAGCGAAATCCGGGACAGATTTCGCAGCGGGCGCAGAAACCCCGGATTGCGCTACGCTCCATCCGGGCTACGAGTTCATGACTCGCGATGACGAGGAGACAATTTCAATGGACGACAATCAACGCCGCGACGACGGCATGACGCAGCGCCGCAAGGTGCTCGGTAATGAATGGGTCGACAAGTCGCTCAAGAACCGCAACGCCTTCAACACCGACTTCCAGGACCTGATCACCCGCTACGCATGGGGCGACATCTGGACGCGGCCGCATTTCGATCATCGCACGCGGCGGGTGCTGGTGATCGGCACCATGGTCGCGCTGGGACAGTGGGATGAGTTCCGCCTGCATGTGCGGGCGGCGCTGACCGAGGGCGGTTTCTCGCCCGACGACATCAAGGAAATCCTGCTGCAGCAGGCAATCTATTGCGGCGTTCCTGCGGCCAATCACGCCGTCAAGGAAGCAGGCGCGATCATCGCCGAGCTAGGGCTGCTGCAGGGATAGCTCGCCAGCGGGCAGTGCGGGCGGAGCCGTCTCGGCAACGGCATCTACTTTGGCCGCGGGCTTCGGAGCGGTGTCGACCAGCATCACGATCGCGGTGCCGAGCAGCATCAACAGCTCGGCCGCATGCATGCGCAACGCGCCGAGCTCGCCGGTCTTCGAGGCCAGCAGCATGCTGACGAAGCTCAGCACGCTGCCGAGGCACAGCGCCACCGCGAGCGCCTCGTCGCTGCCGCCGTTCTTGCGCATCCTCGGGAAAGCGACCATGGCGAGGAACAGGGCGAAGAACGCCACCACGGTGATCCGCGCCAGCGCCAGCATCCAGGCGAGCCGCACCGTCGCCATTTTGGCGAGCTGCAGGTGATCGCTAGCATACAGCGCGATCGACACGCTCGGCCGCTCGTAGAGCCCGTGGATCGGCGACACCATGATGTTGAAGGCGATGATGGTCCAGACCGGAATGAAATAGGCGGCGAGCAGCGCGCCGTTGAATGAACTGATCCGCCAGTTGCTGGACATGACGCTTCCCATGCTTTGCGCGGCCCGCTGAAGCGGGCGGTTTGACCAGCGACCTAACGCCGTTCAATTGCCGGCAGCAATTTAAACCCTTTGTTTACCTTAACCGGCGCGATCAATTCCTGGGGATCGCATCGGGAACAGCCGTGTCCGTGCCAAATCGGGGCAAAAGAAAAGGTCCCGCCTGCTCGGCGAGACCTTCTCATCTGCTGCTTGCCTACTGCGGCTTAGCGATCCAGATCGGGGTCCTGGTCCTGACGGCCCGGATCCATCTGCTGCTGGCCGGGCTTCTGGCCGCCCTGCTGCTGACCGGGCTTCGGGCTGCCGCCCTGCTGCTGCTGACCGGGCTTTTGGGGCGGGCTCTGGCCCTGCTGCCCGGGGCTCTGGTTCTGTTTGTTCACGCAAAATCTCCCTTGCTTGATGGAAGCATGGAGGCAACGCAGGCCGCAGCAGCGGAGTTGCGCGGGGAACACGAGTTCCGGCGTGATCATTGCAAGGCAGCGCCGTGTCGCCCCTGTGACATCGGAACCGCACCCGCCAAACTAGTTATGTACAAGCCTTCTCGCCGCACCCCGCGCTGTTGCCGCCGCCGGGGTTCCGCTGTTAGAAAATGACACGACGCGGGGAAACTGGCTGCCGGGGGCCCTCGCCGCGTCCTCGAGATAGCGTTTTCGAGCGAAGTGGGGACCGGTTCGCGTGAAGAAAACGCGTCCAAATCAAACGAGAGCCAGTTCGGTTCTCAACCGAACAGGCTCGAACTACGGCAGCGCATGGATTATTTCGCCCAGCAACTGATCAACGGCCTCGTGCTCGGTTCGATCTACGGCCTGATCGCGATCGGCTACACGATGGTCTACGGCATCGTCGGCATGATCAACTTCGCCCATGGCGATATCTTCATGATCGGCGGCTTCATCGCGCTGATCTCGTTCCTGGTGCTGGTGTCGCTCGGCCTCACCGCGGTGCCGGTGATCCTCCTGATCGTGCTCTTGGTCTCGATGGTGATCACCGCGCTCTATGGCTGGACCATCGAGCGGATCGCCTACCGGCCGTTGCGGCATTCGTTCCGCCTGGCGCCGATGCTGTCGGCGATCGGCATGTCGTTCGTGCTGACCAACTTCTCGCAGGTGTCGCAGGGCGCGCGGGTCAAGCCGGTGCCGCCGATCATCACCGGCGGCTACACCCTGCATGAGGGACCGGCCGGGTTCGCGGTGCAGCTCTCCAACATTCAGATCGTCGTCGTCATCACGACCATCGTGCTGCTCGCAATGTTCACCTGGATCGTGTCGCGCACCCGACTCGGCCGCGACATGCGCGCCTGCGAGCAGGACCAGACCATGGCCGCGCTGCTCGGCGTCGACGTCGACCGCACCATCTCGATGACCTTCGTGATCGGCGCTGCGCTCGCCGCGGTCGCCGGCATGATGTACCTGTTGTATTACGGTCTGGTGGATTTCTTCATGGGCTTCGTCGCCGGCATCAAGGCGTTCACCGCCGCCGTGCTCGGCGGCATCGGCTCGCTGCCCGGCGCGATGCTCGGCGGGCTTGCGATCGGCCTGATCGAGACGTTCTGGTCGGCCTATTTCTCGGTCGAGTACAAGGACGTCGCCGCGTTCTCGATCCTGATCGTGGTGCTGATCTTCATGCCGACCGGCCTGCTCGGCCGTCCCGAAGTCGAAAAAGTCTGACGGACGCCCTGTGAGCGCAACATCAGCCCGCCCCTCGCCCGCGCCGCCAACATCGGGCGCCGCCTTCATCTTCAAGAAAGCCCTGATCAGCGCCGGCGTCGCGCTGGTGCTGTTCTCGCTGATGATCGGCGTGCGCACCGAGGCCGGCCCGCAGGGCGGCCTGATCTACTGGACCCGGTTCGGCGATCTCGCAGCCCTCGTCGCCACCGTGTTCGGCGGCAGCATCATCGTCGAGCTGCTGCGGCAATGGTGGGGACCGGTCGACACGGAGCGGGTGGTTCCAAAGCCCGTGCAGGCCGCGATGTCGTTCGTCGGGCGCTGGCTCGCGCCGGCGCTGCTGATCTTCGCCTTCCTGATCCCGGTGATCTTCTACAACCAGCGCTACATTCTCGACCTCTCGATCCTGGTGCTGACCTATGTGATGCTGGGCTGGGGCCTGAACGTCGTGGTCGGCCTCGCCGGCCTGCTCGATCTCGGCTATGTCGCGTTCTACGCGGTCGGCGCCTATTCCTACGCGCTGCTCGCCACCAATTTCGGACTGTCGTTCTGGGTCTGCCTGCCGCTCGCCGGCATTTTGGCGGCGTTCTGGGGCGTGCTGCTCGGCTTTCCGGTGCTGCGGCTGCGCGGCGATTATCTCGCGATCGTGACGCTCGCCTTCGGCGAGATCATCCGCCTCGTCATCATCAACTGGCAGAGCCTGACCGGCGGCCCCAACGGCGTCTCCGGCATTCCGCGCCCGACCATGTTCGGCATTCCGCTGACGCCGGGCGACGACGGGCTGGCGGCGCGGCTCGGCATCGAGTTCTCGCCGACCCACCGCATCGTGTTCCTGTTCTACCTGATCCTGGCGATGGCGCTGCTCACCAACTGGGTGACGATCCGGCTGCGCCGGCTGCCGATCGGACGGGCCTGGGAAGCGCTGCGCGAGGATGAAGTGGCCTGCCGCGCGCTCGGCATCAACGTCACCACGACCAAGCTGACGGCATTCGCGACCGGGGCGATGTTCGGCGGCCTTGCCGGCGCGTTCTTCGCGACACGGCAGGGCTTCATCAGCCCGGAATCCTTCACCTTCCAGGAATCGGCGCTGGTGCTTGCGATCGTCGTGCTCGGCGGCATGGGTTCGCAGCTCGGCGTCGCGCTGGCCGCGGTCACCATGATCGGCGGCTTCGAGCTGTTCCGCGGGCTCGATCAGTACCGCATGCTGGTGTTCGGCATGGCGATGGTGCTGCTGATGATCTGGCGGCCGCGCGGGCTGATCGGCCATCGCGCGCCGACCGTGTTTCTGGAACGCAACCAGGCGATCTCGTCCGACCTCGTCAAGGAGGGCCACGGATGAGCGACGACATCCTCGCCGTCGACCGCCTGATGATGCGCTTCGGCGGCATCGTTGCGGTCAACAGCCTGTCCTTCACCGCCGAGCGGCGCAAGATCACCGCGCTGATCGGGCCGAACGGCGCCGGCAAGACCACGGTGTTCAACTGCATCACCGGCTTCTACCGGCCGAGCGGCGGCGCGATCCGCCTCACCCATGACGACGGCCGCAACATCCAGCTCGAGCGGCTCGGCGATTTCCGCATCTCCAAATACGCCAAGGTGGCGCGCACCTTCCAGAACATCCGCCTGTTCCCCGGCATGACCGCGCTGGAGAATTTGATGGTCGCCCAGCACAACGCGCTGATGCGCGCCTCCGGGCTGACCTTTCTCGGCCTGATCGGGGTGCCGTCCTGGCGCGAGGCCGAACAGCGCGCGATCGATCTGGCGCGGACCTGGCTCGACCGCGTCGGCCTGCTGCCGCGCGCCGACGACGCCGCCGGCAATCTGCCCTATGGCGACCAGCGGCGGCTCGAGATCGCGCGCGCGATGTGCACCGAGCCGGCGCTGCTCTGCCTCGACGAGCCGGCCGCGGGGCTCAACGCGCGCGAGAGCGGCGGGCTCAACGAGCTCTTGCTGTCAATCCGCGAGGACGGCACGTCGATCCTGCTGATCGAGCACGACATGTCTGTCGTGATGGAGATCTCCGACCACGTCGTGGTGATGGACTACGGCGTCAAGATCGCCGAAGGCACGCCGCAGGCGGTGCGCGACGATCCCAAGGTGATCGCCGCCTATCTCGGCGCCGACGAGGAAGAAGCCATCGCCGTGATGGAGAGCGGCACGTGAGCGCGGCAGCTTCAACTCCCCTGCTCGCGGTGCGCGGACTGCGTGCGGCGTATGGCAAGATCGAGGCGCTGAAGGGTGTCGACATCGAGATTAATGCCGGCGAGATCGTCGCGCTGATCGGGGCCAACGGCGCCGGCAAGTCGACGCTGATGATGACGATCTTCGGCAAGCCGCGCGCCCGCTCGGGGAGGATCGAGTTCGACGGCCACGACATCACCGGCGTGCCGACGCACGACATCGCGCGGCTGCGCATCGCGCAATCGCCGGAGGGGCGGCGGATCTTTCCGCGCATGAGCGTGGCGGAAAACCTGCAGATGGGCGCCGACGCTACCGACTGCAGCGAGGCGGAACGTGCCGCCGGGCTCGAGCGCGTGTTCGCGCTGTTCCCGCGGCTGAAGGAGCGCGTCGCACAACGCGGCGGCACGCTTTCGGGCGGCGAGCAGCAGATGCTCGCGATCGGACGCGCCTTGATGAGCCGGCCGCGCCTGTTGATGCTGGACGAACCCTCGCTCGGGCTCGCGCCGCTGATCGCGCGGCAGATCTTCGACGCCATCCGCACGCTGAACCGGCAGGACGGCCTCACCGTGCTGATCGTCGAGCAGAACGCCAACCATGCGCTGAAGCTCGCCCATCGCGGTTATGTCATGGTCAACGGCCTGATCACGCTGGCCGGAACCGGCGCCGAATTGCTGCAGCGCCCTGAAATCCGCGCCGCCTATCTGGAAGGCGGCCGCCGCGGCTAGCGGCACGCTTTCTCAGGCTGCCCTGCAGCAAGATGCTGCAGCCGCAGCGCCGTTTTGCCTGAAAATTGCCGGTGACTTCGCCGGAAAATCAGCCGACAATGCCCGTGGTTAAGGGCCCTGCCCGGGTCCTCCCGCAAGAGGCAACGACCACGAGGGACGTCTCATGAAATCACTGAAGCTCATCGGCCTGGCATTGGGCGCTACGTTCGCATTGTCGGCGAGCGCATTCGCGCAAGACATTACCATCGCAGTGGCGGGCCCGATGACGGGCTCCGAATCCGCTTTCGGCCGGCAGATGAAGAACGGCGCCGAGCAGGCGGTCGCCGACATCAACGCAGGCGGCGGCGTGCTCGGCAAGAAGCTCAAGCTCGAGGCCAACGACGATGCCTGCGATCCGAAGCAGGCGCGCTCGATCGCGGAGAAGATCGGCGGCGCGAAGATCCCGTTCGTGGCCGGCCACTTCTGCTCGTCGTCCTCGATCCCGGCCTCCGAAGCCTATGCCGACAGCAACGTCTTGCAGATCACGCCGGCTTCGACCAATCCGCTGTTCACCGAGCGCAAGCTCTGGAACGTGGCGCGGGTCTGCGGCCGTGACGACCAGCAGGGCCTGGTCGCGGCCGACTTCATCGTCAAGAACTACAAGGGCAAGAACGTCGCGATCCTGAACGACAAGACCACTTACGGAAAGGGCCTCGCCGACGAGACCAAGAAGGCGCTGAACAAGGCCGGCTTCCAGGAGAAGATGTTCGAGTCCTACAACAAGGGCGACAAGGACTTTAACTCGATCGTCTCGCGCCTGAAGCGCGACAATATCGATCTGGTCTATGTCGGCGGCTACCACCAGGAAGCCGGCCTGATCCTGCGCCAGATGCGCGACCAGGGCCTGCAGACCGTGCTGATGGCGGGCGACGCCATGAACGACAAGGAGTTCGCCTCGATCACCGGCCCGGCCGCGGAAGGCACGCTGTTCACCTTCGGCCCCGACCCGCGCAACAAGCCGACCGCCAAGGCGATCGTCGAGAAGTTCAAGGCCAAGAACATCGATCCCGAGGGCTACACGCTCTACACCTACGCCGCGATGCAGGTGTGGACCCAGGCCGTCGCCAAGGCCGGGTCGACCGACGCCAAGAAGGTGATGGACACGATCAAGGCCGGCGAGTGGGACACCGTGCTCGGCAAGATGGCGTTCGACGCCAAGGGCGACATCAAGGCGATCGACTATGTCGTCTACAAGTGGGACGCCAAGGGCAACTACACCGAGATCAACCCGAAGGGGTCTTGAGATCCCTCACTGTTGATCTGACATCAGAACGCGCAACAAAACGCCCCGGCCCGCCGGGGCGTTTTTCTTTGCCGCCGCGGCTGCTAATATCGGAGCGATCGGATAGCCGCGCGAGGCACCTTGAAAAACCTGCTCACCGATATTGCCGGCGTCAGCGTCGGCCACGCCGATGACGCCGCGATTGGCTCGGGCGTCACCGCGATCCTGTTCGATCGCCCGGCGGTGGCCTCGCTCGATGTCCGCGGCGGCGGCCCCGGGATCCGCGAGGATTCGCTGCTCGCGCCGCATAACGTCGTCGAGGCGGTCGACGCCATCGCGCTGTCCGGCGGCTCCGCGCTTGGGCTCGATGCCGCCGGCGGCGTGCAGGCGTGGCTTGCCGAGCGCGGCCGCGGCTTTCGGATTCGCGACGCGGTGATCCCGATCGTGCCGGGCGCGATCTGCTTCGACCTGCTCAACGGCGGCAACAAGGCGTGGGGCCGCTTTCCGCCCTATCGCGATCTCGGCTATGCCGCAGCCGACGCCGCCGGCGGCGACTTCCGCCTCGGCAGCGTCGGCGCCGGCATGGGCGCGACCACGGCCAATCTGAAAGGCGGCCTCGGCTCGGCATCGGCGAAGGCCGACGACGGCGTGACGGTCGCGGCGCTCGCCGTGGTCAATGCGGTCGGCAGCGTCACGGTCGGCAGCGGCCCCTGGTTCTGGGCCGCGCCGTTCGAGGTCGATAGCGAGTTCGGCGGCCGCGGCCTGCCGCCGGCCTTCACATCGGACATGCTCAGGATGCGGCTGAAGGGCGGCGCCGAGGCGACCGCGGCGGAGAACACCACGCTGGTCGTGGTCGTGACCGACGCGCAACTGACCAAAGCGCAGGCCAAGCGGCTCGCGATGATCGCGCAGACCGGCATGGCGCGCGCGATCTATCCAGTGCACGCGCCGCTCGACGGCGACGTGGTGTTTGCCGCGGCGACCGGCGCAAAACCGATCGATCCGCTGTTCGGGTTGACGACGCTCGGCGGGATCGCGGCTAACACGGTGGCGCGCGCGATCGCCCGCGGCGTGTATGCGGCGACCGCACTGCCCTTCCCCGGCGCGCTGCCAAGCTGGCAGGACCGGTTCGGGTAGGCGGATCGCGACGTCGATGAGAAAGTGGCGGCATCGGAGGTGCGCCCCCTCGCCCCGTTCTTACGGGGAGAGGGTTGGGGTGAGGGGCTGCCTCGGCATCAACAGTGATAGTCGGACTCGTGGAGAGTCCCCCTCACCCGGAACGCATCTGCGATGCGTTCCGGCCTCTCCCCGCAGGCGGGGAGAGGCGAAGAGCTCGCGATCCGACCGCCTCACACACAAAGCGAGGGGCTACGCGCTGACCGAAAGCTGCGCGGAGGCCTGCGCCGAGATCGCCTTTGCCTGGCGCTGGATCAGCTGCTCGACGAAATAGTAGGACGAGGTCGCGCTGCCGGACGCCGACGATGCCGCCGGCTTCGTCATCGACACTTTCGAGCCGTCGGCGTAGCTCATCGTGGTCGTGGTCGAGCCGTCGCTGTTGGTCACCGAGGTCGAGGTCGCGCCGTCCAGCGCCTGCATCAGCGGATCGGAGCTCGATCCGCTGGAGCTGGAGCCATCGGTGGAGCCGCTTGCCATGTGGTGGTGGTGGTGATGGCCGCCCTTCTTGCCCTGGAGCGCCTGCGACATCTCGTTGAGGCTGACGTTGCCGTCGCCATCGGCGTCGAGCTTGCCGAACACGTCGTCGGCCTGCGCGGTGTTGGTGCCGCCGGCGCCGAGCGCATTCTCGAACTCGGTTTGCGTGATCTTGCCGTTGCCGTCGGCGTCGATCTGCGAGAACAGGTCCTTCAGCGCGTCCGACCGGCTGGTCGGGGCCGAGCTTGTCGAGGCCGACGTTTGCGACTGCGCGGCGAGCAGCGCGCTCATCGTCTCCGGCGAGATCTGTGCGGAACCGCTGCCCGACGCCGTCCCGGCCGTGCCGGACGTCGAGGTCGACGGGGCGGCCGAGGGCGAAAACAGGCCGGTCCCCTGTTTGGCAGCACCGGTCTGCGTCGTCGATTTCGACGACATCAGCGAGCTCAGGAGATCGATGGCCGAGGACGCAGCGCCAAGGGCAAACAACATGGCAATACTCCGAACAAGCCGCGCGCGGCGGCAAAACGCTTGCCCAGCTCGGTCAGCAAGCGCCGTGCCATGCAAAAAACCCAATAAAACCGGGCTTTTCCCCCACCGCGCGGGTTCCGCGGGCCCGGCAAGAGCTGCCGCTGCGGCAGAATTTTCCTTGTCCCGCGCGCCCTCGCCTCGCATTGCCCGCCCGGCGTCCGCATGTTAGGCGGGCTAGCCCGTCGCCCCAAAAATCTTTCGGAACAGCGCTATGACTCCGTCATTCACCCCGCGTCCCCTCGTCATCGCTCCGTCAATCCTGGCGTCGGATTTCTCAAAGCTCGGCGAGGAGGTCCGCGCCGTCGATCAGGCCGGCGCCGACTGGATCCATCTCGACGTGATGGACGGGCACTTCGTCCCCAACATCTCCTATGGCCCCGACGTCATCAAGGCGATGCGGCCGCACACCAAGAAGATCTTCGACGCCCATCTGATGATCTCGCCCTGCGATCCCTATCTGGAAGCCTTCGCCAAGGCGGGCTGCGACCACATCACGGTTCATGCCGAGGCCGGGCCGCATCTGCATCGGTCGCTGCAGGCGATCCGCGCGCTCGGCAAGAAGGCCGGCGTCTCCATCAATCCGGCAACACCGGCAAGCGCGATCGAATATGTGCTCGACCTGATCGACCTCGTGCTCGTCATGTCGGTCAATCCGGGCTTCGGCGGCCAGGCCTTCATCCGCTCGGCGCTCGGCAAGATCAGCGACATCAGGGCGATGACCGCGGGCCGTCCGATCGACATCGAGGTCGATGGCGGCGTTGCACCAGATGTCGCGGGCGAGCTCGCCGCCGCCGGCGCCAACGCCTTCGTTGCCGGCTCGGCGGTGTTCAAGGGCGGCACGATGGAGGCCTACAAGGCCAACATTGGTGCGATCCGCAACGCCGCAGCCCAGGCGCGCGGCGAAGCCATTTGACCAACTTCCGATAGCACTGGAGCTATTTCCGTTCCGATAAAATCGGAACGGAGCTCTAGATTCTCGTTTCGACGCGTTTTCTTGACGCGAACCGGTAACCACTTCGCTGGAAAACGCTCTGTTGTGCGCCGGCGCCTGCAAATGCGGCGCACAACACGCTGCTGCGCTTTTGCAACATGCACAATGTTTTTGCGGGAGACCGGCGTCATCCGGACTTCACAGACTCCGCCAATCCGATGCACAAATGGCGCATAAGAAATCTTAGGGAGGCGCCATCATGACGATGACCCTTGTTTGGGCAAGCGTCGCTTTGTGGGTCGGCTCGAACATCGCCTTCGCCGCGCGCCGCATCTACGTGACGTGGCCCGATCGGACGGTAAGCGCACAGTTCATCTACATCCATTCGCGCCGGGCCTGAGGGCGAACCGGTACGCGAGGGAACGCGCGATCAGAACATTCCGGGCGGAATCGCCGCGTCATCGCTCGGCCCGGCGTCCGGCTGTGATGCCAGACGCGAAGGACGCACCACGGTCACCGTGCACGGCGCTTCGGACGCGATTTTTGCGGAGACGCTGCCGAGCAGCGCGCGCATCATCGAGTTCTGCCGCGCGCCGATGATGATGTGATCGACCAGATTGACCGCGGCGAACTCCAGGATCGCGGCGGCGGGATCGACCGCCTCCAGCACATGCACGGTCAGCCGGTCCTCCGCGAGGCGGAACGGCCGCGCCCAGTGCTGCAGCGCCACCATGCGGTCGATGTGCTTGTTCTGGCCCTGCTCGTCGAGGGTGCGGTCGATCGCCAGCCGATTGAGCTTCAGCACATTGACACAGGCGAGCCGCGCCGACGGCGACGTCGACAGCACCTGCTCGGCGGTGACGCGAATCGCCTCGTTCAGCTGCTCGGAACCATCGGCGATGTCGAGCGCGGCGACCACGATCGGGCTCGCGGCGAGTTGGGCGGCAACGTCGGATTTCGGCTGCGGCGGCCCCGCGCCGAGATTGAAGCGGCGGCGCCAGACCGTGCCGAGGGAATCGCGCGCGAGGCGTCTTGATCGCGCCGTCAGCTTGACCTGCTCGGGGTGGCCGAGATCGAAGGCGAGCTGCGCCGCGGTCGGATAGCGCGCGGCGGGGTCGATCTCCAGACAGCGCAGCACGATCTCCTGCAGCCAGGGCGGATAGTCGGCGCGGAGCTTGCGCGGCGGCACGGGATCGCGCCACAGCCGGCGGCGCATGCCACGCAGGGTTTCGCTCTCGCCGAACGGCCGCACGCCCGTGGTGAAGAAATAGAGCAGCACGCCGAGCGAGAACAGATCGCTGCGCGGATCGTCGCGCACGCCGAGCAAACGCTCCGGCGCCATGTAGGGCGCGGTGCCGAACGGCAGGCGGAACTCCTCCTGCAACAGATCGGGCAGATGCGGGTGATGCGAGAGGCCGAAATCGATCAGCACCGCCTCGCCATGGTCGCGGAACATGATGCTGCTCGGCTTGATGTCGTGATGGATGACGTTCTGGCGGTGCAGGCTGGTCAGCGCGGAGGCGATTTTGCCGGCGATGCCCCTCGCCTCCTCGTAAGCGATCGGGAGATCGTCGAGCCGCTTGTAGAGCGTTTGCCCGGGGATGCGCTCCATCACGACATAGGCCTGGCGCTCGAAATCGCCGGTGCCGAAGCAGGCTGGCACATGCGGGCCCGACAGCCGCGGCAAAATCATCTGCTCCATCTCGAAGCTGACGATCGCCGCCGGATCCTCGCCTTCGGCGACCAGCGGAACCTTCATCAGCAGCGGCACGGTAATGCCGGGATGGGTGACGCTCCACAGAACAGCCATGCCGCCGCGGTGCAGGCGCTCGCCAATGGTGAAGCCATCGATCTCGGCGCCAGGCTGCATCGTCAGCGCAGCCATCTGCGCTACCGGCCGATCAACAGGCGATCGGCCAGCCAGAGCGGCAGGCCGTTCGCCCGGATCCGCGCCGCCGCAGTCTCGGCATCGTAGGGCACGCGCAGATAGGTGATCTCGCGGCTCGCCGTGTCGAACATCGCAAACGAGGCGGCTGGGTCGCCGTCGCGCGGCTGGCCGACCGAGCCGAGCACGGCGAGCCAGCGCCGTCCGGTCAAGAGTTGCACGGCGATCCCCGTGGTCGGCACGAAACTCGTCATCTTGGCCGCAGCCGACATCGAGTAGAGGCCGGGCCGGTGGATGTGGCCGCAGAAGGTGATCTGCAGCTCGGTCGCCATCATGCTGCGCGCGGCATCGGCGGTGTCGCGGATGTAGCGCCATTTCGCCGGGTCCGACGCCTCGGAGTGCACGTAGAGACGGTTGTCCTCCTCGCGCAGTAACGGCAGGCCGGCGAGGAACGCCTTCTGCTCCGCGCTGAGCCGGGTGCGGGTCCAGTCGATCGCGGCCTGCGCGTCGTCATTCATGCTGTCGCTGGGGATGCCGATCGCATTGTCATGGTTGCCGCGCAGCGCGACCGCGCCTTTGGCGACGAGGTCCATCATGGTGTCGACGGCCCATTCCGGGTCGGCGCCGTAGCCGACGATGTCGCCAAGACAGATCAGCCGCTCCGCGCCACGCGCCCGCGCGGCCTCGAGGCAGGCCGCAAAAGCCTGCCGGTTGGCATGAATGTCCGAAAAGAGCGCAAGCCGCATCGTGGTCCGCGTGGTTGATCCCGGTCGATATCAAGCACACGCGGCGCCCGGCTCGCAATCGGAGCGGGCCTGGTCAGACGCGAGATCGCATCACGTCAGAGCTCGGAGTTTGCGGCTTACCCCTCTCCCCAACCCTCCCCGCAAGGGGGAGGGAGCCCTCCTGATGTGCTCACCTCACTGACAAGCAACGCCGCAGCTTGGTTAGAGCACTCGGCAACGAATGTAAGGGAGGTACCGGCGAGAGGGTTCCCTCCCCCCTTGCGGGGGAGGGTTAGGGAGAGGGGTACCGCTTGCTCAACTGTCTGAGAGAAATCGCCGGCCGCGTCTGCCTACTTGCAGGCCCGCAGGCCCTTCAGCAGCAGGCTGATCAGCGCGTCGATGCGCGACGGGCATTCCGGCTTGGCCCATTCCTCGGCGTGCGCCGGGTGATGGTAGCGGACGGTGGCGTCGAACACGGCGCGGGCGGTCGCCTTGACGTCGTCGATCTCGAACACGCCCTGGGCGATGCCGTCGGACAGGATTTTGGCGACCAGGTCGCACTGCTTGTTCTTGTAGGCTTCCACCACCTCGCGCGCCTCCTGGGCCAGCGCGAGATAGGTCGCGAACATTTCCGGATCGTCGCAGACCTTCTTCTGCTTGATCTCGAACATGGTGCGCAGCCACTTCTCCAGCCGTTCCGGCGCGGGGCCGTCTGAGGCGGCCAGCTTGCAGAGCGGCTCGTTGGCGCGATCCAGCCAGCGCTTGGCGACGGCGTCGCGCAGCGAGGCTTTGCTGGGGAAATGGCGGTAAACGCTGCCGTGGCTGACATCCAGCGCACGGGCAACATCGACAACAGTGGCCTTGGCGAGCCCGTAGCGCCGCAAAACATCCTCGGTTGCTTCGAGAATCCGCTCGGGTGTCAAAACCACCGTCTCGTTCATGCGTTCACCGTCGTCTGGGTCTCGCTGTCCTTACCCGCGGCTGAATTTGGCGGCCTGAGCGGCCAAATGGCGGGCGACGCGAAGGTTGAGCCACTGTTGAATCTGGGCGGTCAATTGAAAGATTTCTATCGTCATGGAGGTAGTCCTTCGAGGTAATCAAATTCAGGGCGGCTTCGCCGGCGACGTGCCGGATCGGCCAGTTGGCGCCTCCTCCCTTGCGCAGGATGTATATACACCATCTCGCTGACAGATTTCAATATCTGTCAGACAATATTTTGTGAACTGACCGACCGAGCAAAACGCCTAGGAGAATATGAAAAGGCCGCCAATTGAGGCGGCCCGTTCTGGTTCCCGTGCTAAATCGACCTTAGTGGCAAGGCTTGCCCGACATCTGAGCGGCCCTGCCGTGGCAGCCATCATGCATCGGCCCACGTTTCGCTGTCTTGGCCCCTGCTTTCTGAGTGCTCGCAGCCTTTGAAGTGGCCGTTGGAGCTTGCGCGTAGGCCGAGGCGGAACCAACGAAGACAGCGAACGCCAAAGCGACTTTGAAAATTGACTTCATAACACTCCCCCTGACGATGATTTCAATCCGAGATCAGTATTGAAGTAGGGGTACTTTAGCGCCCAAACCGAGATGGGATAGGGGCAAACGGTCTATCCGGGGAGATACGGGTTCCAGAGTTCGAATCCAGCCCCATCCCTGCTGACGGAGATCCCGAATGGAAGGCTGGAATCGAAAGGGGCCGCCTCACGCAGCGGCCCCTTTGCCGGGAAAATGGCTTGGGGATGAAATCTAGCCCCGGTTGGCACCAAGACTACACGCTTCAGGGGATTGAGGAATTCCGGATGACTACTGTCCATCCGGCTGACTGATTATTCCGAATCCCTATTTTCCTGCCACTTACCCTTGCCGCACAGCGCCCTGTCGCCGCTGCCCATCCTTCTATTGCAGGTCGTCCTTGGGCGGCATCCGGGGCGGCGGCAGCGGCTGGAACACCGACGCCGAGCCCGCCGGCGGCGGCGCGAACACGCCGGTGGTGGAATCCCCGCCCGACGTCTCCAGGATGGTCTTCGGCGTGATGTATTCGCGGACCAGGTCCATGATGGTGCCGTCGCCGCCGCCGAAATCCGCGGCCCGCCCGCCCTGCGGATGCCCGGCCTTGATCTCGTTCTCCGCGGTGTGGGTCTGCTCGGCCAGCGCGTCGCTGTAGGGAATTCGGAAGGCGCGCGGGATCGCGCTCGGCCGGTTGTCCTCGTCGACCTCCTCGACCCAGAGATAGATCGCACCGGGATCGCCCTCCAGCGAATGCGGCTCGACGATCCTCGAGTGCAGCAGCTTGAAGTTGGCCGGCAGCCGCTCGGTCGAGGCCCAGCCGAGCAGTCCGCGCATGCCGCCGAAGCTGACGACATAGAAGGCGCTGGTCACGACGATCGCGATCGCCTTGAACGACCAGTGCAGGCGCGCATAGACCAGCACGACCAGGAGCAGCGCGCCGACCACCGCATAGGCGACCGCGAGCGTGAAGATCACCGACTGAAAGCTATTCACGGCGCAGCACCCTCACCCCGGTCTTCGGATCGACGTCGGCGCCGTTGCGCCAACTGCTGCGGAACGTCTCCAGCAGCGACTTCGGCCGCTGGTCGACATTGATCACCTTGCCCGCGGCGTCGAGACGAAACCGCACCGCGGTCTTCTCATCGCCGGTGTGGTCGAGGGTGAGCTTGTTGTCGAAGATCACCTGCGCCGTCGGATTGAGCTTCTGCACCTTGATCTTGGCCTCGACCGGCTGACCGGTCGTCGCCGCGAAATGCGAGATGTTGACGGTGTATTCGCCGGCGACGATGCCGCGCACGGTGACGATCTCCTCGCGGATCGGCGAGGCGATCTTCTTGCCGTTGACCACGATGAAGTCGTTGGCGCCACCGCGGTCGTCGCGGTCGAGGGTGAGGAAGCCGGCCTCGCGGTGCCGGTACCAGGCGATGTTGCCGGCAGGGTCCTGCACGAACAGGTCGAGATCGTCGGGATGGTTGTCCGGCCAGTCCATCGTGATGATGAACTCCGCCTTGGATTCGATCTTGCCCTCCTTGGAGTCGGGCGACACCGCGAGCAGTGCCAGGAAGAACAGGAAGGCGATCACCTGCAGCGCCTTGAACAGCATGACGCCGAGCGGATCGAACGGCTCCTCGCGCGGATAGAGGCCGAAATCATCCATCATGGCGGCGATCCGAGCGGCGTTCCAAGCCGGCGTTCCAAAGCCGGGGTGACGTGGGTCTCGGTCAGCACCACGGCATCGGAAAACACCCGCTGGGTCGCGGCATCGAGCATGTAGTACTGGATGCGGACCAGGATGGATCCGATCAGCCCGGCCAGCGTCGTGTACATCGCGACGGCCATGCCGTCGCTCATCAGCCCCATCGACGATTTCATCGCGACCTTGTCGGCGGCATCCAGCGTTGCGATCGGCGCCAGCATGATGATGAAGCCGATGATGGTGCCGAGCAGGCCGAGTTTCATCAGCGTGTCGGAGACGAAGGCGCCAAAACCGTTGGAGCCGCGCAGCCGGTCCGCCAGCGTTCGCAGCAGCAGCGTCTGGTCGATCGGGCCTTTTGCTTGGGCTTTGGCCTTCTGCACCAGGCTCTTGATGTGTTCGGTGACGAGGCCGCCTGGCAGGTTGCGTGCATCGCCGGCAAGTGCGCTGGCGCCGTCGGGCGCGGCGAGGATGGCCCGGCAACCGCGCGCCGCCTCGCCTTCCCGCGCGATCGCCCGCGTGCGCCAGAAGCAATGCACGCAGGTGACGATGTAGAGCACGGCGATGACGCTGGAGATGTAGGTGCGGTCGGAACTAACCATCAGGCGGATCAGCCCGTAGCGCCAAAGCAGGAACGCGGCGAAGACCGAAAGGCCGGTGAAGATCATCCAGAGCAACAGGACCCGGCGTTCCGCCGCGTCCGTGCCGGCGGATGCGGCCGCGGCGCTAACCTTGGCATCCATGCTGCGCTAGCTCCCTGTGACGGTTGGTGCTCCCTCGATGTTACACCAGAGCCGGCCGGCGCCGTCCAAAGACATCTGCCCAGGTTTCGTCGGGCAAATTTCCCGATATGCATGGCATGGCCCTGCATGCAATTGGCCCGGAACCACCTTGCTGTTACGCTTCGCCGCCAAAGCGCGAAACTATCGCGCTTTCGCGTCTCCTTTGAGCATGATCTTTTCGGAAAACCGCTTCACACTTTTCCGGATCATGCTCTGGCTCTGGAGTGGATCGCATGCGCCTTGTGCTTCAACTGGTCGCCCGCCTGCTCGTGATCGTCGCGCTGTGCCTTGGCGCAGCCACGATCTGGGCCACGATCGACGCCTATCGCAGCGTCGATCGCGCCACGGAAGCCTCCGCCGATCGCGTCTCGCAGGCCCTCGAGGCGCTGTACTGGCGCGAATTGCTGCTGCGCAGCAGCCGCATGCGCGAGCAACTGCTGCCGGCGCCGGACTGGCGCACCATCGAGACCATGAGCCGGATCGCGCCGGGGATCTGCGTCGAGTTCGAGCCGGCCCGCGCGTTCGAGCAGCCGCTGTGCGGTCAGAGCAAGGGCATCGGCAAGACGCCGCCGCGCTGGTTCGCCGCCGCCGTGCACATGACGCTCGGCGATCACGCCACCGTGGAGCGGCCGATCAGCGCCCGCGCCGCCACCGCGGGAACCGTCCGCGCCCACGCCGATCCGGACGCAGCGGTCGCGCTGGCCTGGCAGCACATCCTGGACAACATCCATGTCGCGCTGCTGATGGCGCTGGCGATCGCGCTGCTCGCCTCGCTCGCAATCGCGCACACGCTCGCGCCGGCGCGCTCGATCGTGACGGCGCTGCGCCGCATGGCCGACGGCCAGTACCGCACGGCGCTGCCGCGCTTTCGCTCCATGGAACTCGCGATGATCGGCCAGGCCGTCAGCGAGCTTGGCGACCGCCTCGCACAGGCCCAGGAGGAACGCGCCGTGCTGACACGGCGCCTGCTCGATATCCGCAGCGACGAGCGCCGCGCGCTCGCCCGCGAGCTGCATGACGAGTTCGGCCAGAACCTCACCGCCATCCTCGCCTTTGCCAATTCGATCGAAGCCACCGCGGGCAAGGTTGAGACCGCGCAGGACGCGCGGATGATCTCGCAGGCGACGCGCCGCATCATGGCCTGCCTGCGCGACACGCTGAACCGGCTGCGCCATCCGCCGGCCGAGGAGCTCGGGCTCGAGGCGAGCCTGGTCGACCTCGTCGACAGCTGGCGATCGCAGGCCGCAACCCAGCCGCTGATCCAGCTCGATCTGCAGGGCGACCTCGCCGGCATCAGCGGCACCGTCGCCGCCACCGCCTACCGCGTCGCGCAGGAATGCCTGACCAATGCGCTGCGCCACGGCGCCGCGCGCGAGATCGTGCTGCGGATCGAAAGGCGGAGCGGCGCGGAGAATGCACTCCTGGTGCGGGTCGAGGATGACGGCGGCGGCGATGCCGCCAAGGTGGCGCAGTCGGCCGGCTTCGGCCTCACCGGGGTCAGCGAGCGCGTCGCAGCGCTCGGCGGCTCGCTGTCGATCGCGCCGGCCCGTCGCGGGCTCAGTGTCGCCGCCACCATTCCACTCGCCGCCTGAGATGACGACCGCAAAGACCCGGGGCATCTCGATCCTCTTGGTGGACGACCATCCCGTCGTCCGCCAGGGCTACCGCCGGGTGCTCGAGCATCAGGATGATTTTCGCGTCGTCGCCGAGGCCGACAACGCGGCCGAGGCCTATCGTGCGTTCAAGGCGCATGCGCCGGACGTGGTGGTGATGGACATCTCGATGCCGGGCGCCAGCGGGCTGGAGGCGATCAGAAACATCCGCGCCCGCGACGCCGACGCCCGCATCCTGGTGTTCAGCATGCACAGCGAGGCGGCACAGGTGAAGGCCGCGTTCGGCGCCGGCGCCAGCGGCTTCGTCACCAAGGGCAGCGAACCCGCCGAGCTGATCCAGGCAATCCGCAGCGTGGCGCGCGGCGAGCACGCCATGAGCGACGACGTCGCCCGGGTGCTGGCGCTGCAGAGCCTGGCGCCGACCAAATCAGCGCTCGACCAGCTCGGCGAGCGCGAGATCGAGATTTTGCGCCAGCTCGCGGCCGGCAGCACCAAGGAGCAGATCGCGGAAAACCTCAACCTCAGCACCAAGACCGTGCAGAACTACCACTATTTGATCAAGGCCAAGACCGGGATGCGCACCGACGCCCAGCTGGTGCGGCTCGCCGTGGAGTGCGGGCTGGCGAATCTGTAGCCGCTGGCCCAGCTCTATCCGCTCCCTCTCCCGCTCTTCGCGGGGAGAGGGTCGGGGTGAGGGCTATCACCGCATAGGCAGTGAGAGCGGGACTCGCGGAGGCTCCCCCTCACCCGGAACATCCCGGATGTCGCTCCGGTCGTCCAAGCTATGCGCCTTCATTCGGAATAGTAGAATAATACCACTGATTTGCCCGACGTGCCAAGTTGCGTCGAACGCCGGCTACTTTGCATGGGGTTGTTTTCCATGTTTTGGCAGGGGCCCCCGGCAGCAAGCTTCGTAGCCCGCTCCTTCGCCCGTCTATATCCACTCCCTCTCCCCGCTCTTCGCGGGGAGAGGGGGAGGGGCCGTCTCCGCGCACACGGCAGGAGTTGGACTCGCGGAGGCTCCCCCTCACCCGGAACGCATCTGGCGATGCGTTCCGGCCTCTCCCCGCAAGCGGGGAGAGGCGAAACGGAGTACGCCGCCCGATCGGATTTTCCTCTCGATTCACCCGGTTTTCCCCCTCCCGGAGCGCCGTTTTGGTGGCCTCGCCCGGCTCGATTTGCTAAAGCACGGCGTAAAAAACAAATCGGCCGGGAGCCGCTTTGGCACTCCCCTGCCCGCCTCGGAGTTATCGATGATCCCCCGCTATACCCGCCCGGAAATGGCCTCCATCTGGGAGCCGCAGACGCGTTTCAAGATCTGGTTCGAGATCGAGGCGCATGCCGCCGACGCGCAGGCCGAGCTGGGGGTGATCCCGAAGGAAGCGGCGAAGACGATCTGGGCCAAGGCCAGGGACGCCACCTTCGATGTGGCGCGGATCGACGAGATCGAGCGCGAGACCAAGCACGACGTGATCGCGTTCCTGACCCACCTTGCCGAAATCGTCGGCCCCGAGGCGCGCTTCGTGCACCAGGGCATGACCTCCTCCGACGTGCTCGACACCACCCTCAACGTCCAGCTCAAGCGCGCCGCCGACCTGTTGCTCGCCGACCTCGACCGGGTGCTGGCGGCGCTGAAGACCCGCGCCTTCGAGCACAAGATGACGCCGACCATCGGCCGTTCCCACGGCATCCATGCCGAGCCGGTCACCTTCGGCCTCAAGCTCGCCTATGCCTATGCCGAGTTCGACCGCGCCCGCGCCCGCCTGGTCGCCGCGCGCGACGAGATCTCGACCTGCGCAATCTCGGGCGCGGTCGGCACCTTCGCCCAGATCGACCCGCGGGTCGAAGCGCACGTCGCCAAGGCGATGGGCCTGCGGCCTGAGCCGGTTTCGACGCAAGTGATCCCGCGCGACCGCCACGCGATGTATTTTGCCACGCTCGGCGTGATCGCCGCTTCGGTCGAGCGGCTCGCCGTAGAAATCCGCCATCTGCAACGCACCGAGGTCCTGGAGGCCGAAGAGTTCTTCTCCGAGGGCCAGAAGGGCTCCTCGGCGATGCCGCACAAGCGCAACCCGGTGCTGTCGGAAAACCTCTCCGGCCTGTCGCGCATGGTCCGCGCCTATGTGACCCCTGCGCTGGAGAATGTCGCGCTCTGGCACGAGCGCGACATCTCGCACTCCTCCGCCGAACGCATGATGGGCCCGGACGCCACCGTCACCCTCGACTTCGCGCTGGTCCGCCTCGCCGGGCTGATCGAGAAGCTATTGGTCTATCCCGCCAACATGCAGAAGAACCTCGACCGCCTCGGCGGCCTGGTGCATTCGCAGCGCGTCCTGATCGCGCTGACCCAGAAGGGCGCCAGCCGCGAGGACGCCTACAAATTCGTGCAGCGCAACGCGATGCCGGTCTGGCGCGGCGAAGGCGACTTCCTGACGCTGTTGAAGAAGGACACCGACGTCAGGAAGTACATGAGCGACGCCGAGCTCGAGGAGCAGTTCGACCTCGGCTATCACTTCAAGCACGTCGACACGATCTTCAAGCGGGTGTTCGGGGAGAGCTGACGTCTCCTCCGTCATTCCGGGGCACCCGAAGGGTGAACCCGGAATCTCGAGATTCCGGGTTCGATGCTTCCGCATCGCCCCGGAATGACCGTTCTCTTTTTCGTGACATCCCGGCCGGTTACGCTACGCTCAGACGCCTTACGAACTCACAAGAAACGGACTCAACTCCCATGCCGATCGTCAACCGTGTTGCCGCCCTCTCGGACGAAATGGCCGCCTGGCGCCATGATTTCCACGAGAATCCTGAACTGCTTTACGAGGTCCACCGCACCGCCGGCATCGTCGCCGACAAGCTGCGCGAGTTCGGCTGCGACGAGGTGGTGACGGGGATCGGGCGCACCGGCGTCGTCGGCGTGATCCGCGGCCGCAAGAACACATCCGGCAGGACCATCGGGCTGCGCGCCGACATGGACGCGCTGCCGATCGAAGAGGCCGCCGATGTGCCCTACGCCTCGAAAATCCCCGGCAAGATGCATGCCTGCGGCCATGACGGCCACACCGCGATGCTGATGGGCGCCGCCAAATATCTCGCCGAGACCCGCAATTTCGACGGCACCGCGATCGTGATCTTCCAGCCCGCCGAGGAAGGCGGCGCCGGCGGCAAGGCGATGGTCGACGACGGGCTGATGACCCGCTGGGGCATTCAGGAGGTCTACGGCCTGCACAACATGCCGGGCCTGCCCGAGGGCCATTTCGCCACCACCCCCGGGCCGATGCTGGCCGCATCCGACAGCGTCGAGATCACCATCCATGGCAAGGGCGGCCATGCCGGCGCCGCCCCGCACCGGGCGGTTGACAGCGTGCTGATCGGCGCCCAGGTGATCAACGCGCTGCAATCGATCGTGGCGCGCAACGTCGATCCGCTGCAGTCGGCGGTGATTTCGATCACCATGTTCCAGGCCGGCACCGCGTTCAACATCATCCCGGAAACGGTCAAGCTCGGCGGCACCGTGCGCACGCTGCATCCCGAGATCCGCGATCTGGTCGAGCGCCGCATCGGCGAGGTCGCCGACAGCATCGCGCGGGCCTATGGCGGCTCGGCCGAGACCAACTACATCCGGCTCTATCCGGCCACCATCAACCATCCGCGCGAGGCCGGCATCGCCGCCGAGGTGGCCCGCGACGTGGTCGGCGCCGACCGGGTCGACGACAAGGCGATCCCGGTGATGGGCGGCGAGGATTTCGCCTTCATGCTGGAAGCGCGCCCCGGCGCCTTCGTGTTCCTCGGCACGGGCGAAGGCCCGATGTGCCACCACCCCGCCTACGTCTTCAATGACAACATCCTCGGCCACGGCGCCTCGTACTGGGTGCGCCTGGTCGAGAAGCAGATGCCGGCGGGCTAGGCGACTGCGCCTTGAGCGTGCTTGTTCGTGCCGACCGCTTGCCGGCGGCACGAACAATCAGAATGGTCGCGCGTTCCTGCTCACCGAACGCCGAGGTGCGTCGCGCCATCGGCCTGGCGCGCGCCGATCATCCGCGCGGCGACGCGGTCACGCCTGACGAAGTGGTGGAACGCCACCGCGACGAGATGCAGCGCGATCAGCGCCAGCAGCACATAGGCAAACAGGATGTGGCGATCCTCATAGGCCTGCGCCGCCGCCTTGTCGGGCGATGTGATCTGCGGCACCTGGAACAGACCGAAGAAGCCGGCATAGTCAGGCGTGTGGGCGCCGGAATGCGCCCAGCCCAGCACAGCCACCAGAATGGTGACGGCATAGAGCGCGCCATGGCTGACACGGGCGGCGATCCGCTGCCAGTGCGGCGTGTCCGCCGGCAGCGCCGGCGTCGGATTGACCGCGCGCCAGATCAGCCGGAGCACGGTGAAGAGCAGCACCAGATAGCCGATGTCGGCATGGATCGAGCGGTGGAAGAAGCGATCCGGCCGCGCTGCCAAGTGGTTCATCCACCAGCCATAGGCGATCATGCCGATGATCGCGGCGCCCAGCCCCCAGTGGAA
This sequence comes from Bradyrhizobium sp. CCBAU 51753, assembly GCF_015291565.1. NCBI lineage: Bacteria > Pseudomonadati > Pseudomonadota > Alphaproteobacteria > Hyphomicrobiales > Nitrobacteraceae > Bradyrhizobium > Bradyrhizobium sp. CCBAU 51753. The sequence continues at coordinate 6,035,421 of NZ_CP030037.1, forward strand.
GGCGCGCGCGAGCCACCCCCAGGCGGTCGAATTGTTTCGCATCATGTCCGGTCTGCCCCTGCGGCCCGCCTGAATTTCACATGTCACGGCAATGGCTTGCCCTGATAGTGACAGCTATCGCCCAAGCCCATATGAAATTCCCCGCGTTCACCGCCTTGTGTGGCCCGGGACACCGGGAAGCCAAAAACAACTGAATGGTAACCCTGGATCGGATAAAGTTTTGCGCGTGGCAGCTCCCCCAACCATCCTCGTGTTCGATTCCGGCCTCGGCGGCCTCACGGTGCTGCGCGAAATCGTCGGCGTCCGGCCCGACGCGCATTATGTCTACGTCGCCGACGACGCGTTCTTTCCCTACGGCCATCATGGCGAGGACGAGATCGTCGCCCGGGTGGTGCCGCTGGTCGGCGAGCTGATCGAAGCCCATGCGCCCGACCTCGTCGTGATCGCCTGCAACACCGCATCGACCATCGTGATGTCGCATCTGCGCGACGCCTACCGCCTGCCCTTCGTCGGCACGGTGCCGGCGATCAAGCCGGCCTGCGCCTCCTCGAAGACGCGGCGCGTCTCGGTGCTCGGCACCCGCGGCACCGTGAAGCGGGAATACACCCGCAAGCTGATTTCGGATTTCGCCCAGGGCTGCGAGGTGACGCTGGTCGGCTCCGGCGAGCTCGCCTCGCTGGCGGAAGCAGCCCTCAGCGGGGAGACCGTGCGCGACGCCGACATCGCGGCCGAGCTCGCGCCCTGCTTCGTCGGCAACGGCGCCGACGATCCCGCCCGTACCGACACCGTCGTGCTTGCCTGCACGCATTATCCGCTGCTGCTCGACCGCCTGACCAGGCTCGCGCCCTGGCCGGTCGACTGGATCGATCCGGCGCCCGCGATCGCCCGCCGCGTCGCCGACCTGCTCGGCCCGCCCGGCACCGAGAGCGACACCGCCGGCGCCGAGATGATCTTCACCTCGAAGCGTCCGCACATGCTGAGCGCGGCGCTGACGCCATTCTTCGGCGGCCGCGTTCCGGCCTGAGCCGGCGTTGCGCCGTCAGAGAACGACCTCAGCAATCAGGCAATGCGCGTGACCGTGGTCTGTTCGAGCAGATAGGTCGCGCCGGTGGTCAGCCGCAGGCGGATGGTCCCGCTGTCCAGCATTTGCCATTCGGCGAACCCGTCCGCGACGAGATTGGCGAGGTGAACCATCACTTCGGCCTTGGCGGGATCGGACTCCATCAGGGCCGCAACCGCATCGCACGTCGTCTCGACACGCACGCGTTTCTCGAGCCGTTTCTTCGGTGCGATGCGAGGATCCATCGTCAGGGAAATTCCTTGTAGCGGCGAGACCCGGACATTGCTTCGACGGGCGAACACTCAGACTTTCTGCGAGGCCTCCCGGTCGAGCAGCGCACGCTTTCGCTCGACGCCCCACGCGTAGCCCGAGACCGAACCATCGGTGCGGATCACGCGGTGGCAGGGAATGGCGACGGCGAGCTTGTTTGCGGCGCAGGCGCCGGCGACCGCGCGCACCGACTTGCAGGAGCCGATGCGTTGCGCGAGCTCGGCATAGGTGACGGTCGCCCCGACCGGAATGTCCCGAAGCGCCTGCCAGACGCGCTGCTGGAAGGCGGTGCCGCGGACATCGAGCGGCAGATCGAGGCCGAGTTCCGGTGCTTCCACGAAGCCGACAACGCGCGCGACGATCGCCTCGTAGTCCCGGTCGGCACCAATCAGGCGGGCGTTCGGGAAGCGGTCCTGCAGCTCGCGGAGCAGCGCCTCGGCATCGTCGCCCAACAGGATCGCGGCGACGCCCTTCGTGCTCGACGCGACCAGAATGGCGCCCAGGCACGTCTGGCCGATCGCGAATTTGATCTCCTCATTGGCGCCACCTGCGCGGTAGTGCGACGGCGTCATGCCGAGCATGCCGGTGGATTTTTCGTAGAAGCGGCCGCTTGAATTGAACCCGGCGTCATAGATCGCCGCGGTGACGCTGTGTCCCGAGGAGAGACTTTCGCGCACCTTGCTGGCGCGGTAGGCCGCGGCATATCCCTTGGGCGTCAGGCCAGTCGCCGCCTTGAACATGCGGTGGAAATAGCTTGGGCTCAGGCAGACCGCGTCAGCCAGCTCTTCGAGCGAGGGCTCTTCTTCGCGCTGCTCGACGAGGCGGCAGGCCTTGACGACAAGTGCGGCGTTCTCGGCCTCGATCGATGGTCCGTCCGGATTGCAGCGCCGGCACGGCCGAAAGCCGGTCGCCTTGGCGCTTGCCAGCGTGTCGTGCAGCTGAACATTCTTAGGGTTCGCGGTGCGCGAAGGACATGACGGCCGGCAGTAGACGCCGGTCGTCGCCACCGAATACCAGAACGCGCCATCCGCCGTCCTGTCGCGGGCGGCAATCCGCGCCCAGCGCGGGTCGGCCGCGACGGAGAGCGGTGTCGTTGTCTCGGGTCTCTTGAGGTTCACGTTCATCGATGTCCGTAGCGGGTGAAGATGTCGTGTTTTTGTAGCTCGTGATCTGTCGCCTTCGTTTTGGAGTTTTGGGCGCCCGCGGAAGGCGTGGACGGGAGCGCCGGGTTTGTCATGCCATGGATAGAGCGGTCTGGTCAGCCGTGCGGGCGGGTTTCTTTGTTCGATTTGAAGCCCGTTTCTCCGTCCCGACCCGCGCTTTCTCGACGGCGGCGCGCGCAGGAGCGGTCAAGGACGCGCGCTTGCGCGCCCGCCAGGGCTTGTCCTTGACGGCTCCGAGCACGCTGCCAGGCTGAGGCGCGTCGGGGCTGATCTGCTGTCCGTTGGCGCTAAACCTCGCCAATCGATGCGGGCCGAGGAACACGCTGACGGTGCCATCGGGATACTCATGCACCCGCACCAGGGCCTTGACGAAGTGAGGCCTCAGGCGGCTCTCCGGCAACTGCAGCCGGCGACCTTTCCATGCGACGGTATTGTCGTTGGCGACGGTTCGCTCCTCGATCACGCACAGCGCCTCGCGCCAGGCCTCGTGGCGGTCGGCAACGAAGGCGGTGCCTTGCTGTTCGGCCTTGATCGCAAATGCGGCGTTGTGTTCGGCGATGTAGTGCGCCTTCAACCACGCATTGGCGGCTTCGACTGTCTTGATCCCGGCGAGCCGCAGCTCCTTTGGCAGGCGGTCCTGCAGCGTGCCAAACAGCCGCTCGGAGCGCCCCCGCGCCTGCGGCGAATAGGCCGCGATATGCTCGATCCCAAGATGCGATAAAGCCCGTCCCACCTGGGTTTGTTGCGTCTTCGAGACCTTCTCGCCAGCCTTCGGGGTAAGGAAATAATGGCTGCCGCGATCGGTGTAGAGCGCACAGAACAAGCCGCGCTCGCCAATCACCTCGCCCAGGGCCAGGAACGTCGAGGCCGTGCCTTCTTCCTCGACCAGCAGCATCGAGTAGACCTCGCTGGTCGCATCGTCCATCGTCACGATCAGGTCCATCGCCGGCAGATCCTCGATCCAGACGTGGCGCGACCCGTCCTGGTGCAGCAGCATCCCCGGCAGCGGCCGGCGTGGGCGCTTCTTACGGTGCGCCGAACGCTTCGGCGCCTTCCGTACCAGGCCCGCCGCCTGCAGGGCGAGCTTCGTCACCGTATAGCCCAGCACATAGTCATGCCGCTTTTGCAACTGCTCGTGGAAGTGCTTCACCGTGAAGTCCGCGTACTTGTCCCGGAACAGTCCCAGCATCCGCTCCAGCTCTTCCTCCGGTGCCCGCCGCGGCGATCGCCGTCCCATGCGCCGGTCCACCAGCCCGATATCGCCCTCCGCTTCATAACGCTCCGCCCAGCGTTGGAAGGTCCGAATACTGATCCCGAGAGACTCCGCAGCAGCCTCCTGCGTCAGCTCCCTCGCCTCCGTCCGTTCCAGCAAATCTGAAAACCGCATCCGTCGTACACCCTCGTGAATGGATGCCGTGCCCATCGTGCCCCCTTTGTCCCGGGGCACCAAAAACACGACACTTCACGAGCTACAAACAGGCGACAGATCACGAGCTACTGACAGGTTCACGTTCATCGATTGCATAGCGCCACAGGATGGCCAACGCTGCCACCCGATTTCCGAACGGCACGGCGAGGCCCGCGAACCGGTGCGAGCCTCGCTTGACGTCGCTATGGACCGATTACGCGGCCTTCAGCAGCCCGAGCTGCGTCAGCGCGGTGACACCATCGTCGAGACCGACTTCCTCGACGATCTTGCCGCCCACGACCTTCAGCACGGTGGTGCCGGTGAAGTGCATCTTGCGCCCGGTCGCGGCCGGCAGGCCGCCGATCAGGAAGTCCGTGAAAGCGGGCCCGGTGTGGGTGCCGCCGCCTTCCCACTGACCGACGACGTAGTCGCCCTCCGCAATCAGATCGGCCGTTCCCCAGAAATTGAGATCGGGGAACGCAGCGCGGAAATCGGTCATGAACGCCCTGATGTCGTCGCGTCCGCGGCGGGGCTCGTGCAGCGAATATTTCAACAGCATGTCGGGCGCGGCGATCTCGTCGATAACACCGAGGTTGACGGACTTGCCCCAAAACTCGGTGAACCAGCGGCCGACCACCGCCTTGTTATCATCTTGCTTGCTCATTCGGATGGCTCCTTGATCAGACTCGTCAAAGATCGCCGGCGTCGCCAGCGACCCGGGAGAGCGTTTACGTCTGAATCCAATCGGCCAAACTCCGGTTCTTGTCGTGGAATTCCAACTCTGTTGTTTCCGCCGAGAAAGTGCTCCAGGTCGGCTTGATGGCAGGATGCAAATTAACGCCATAGAAATCCAATATCGTGTGCCGTAGCCTTTCGTGTGGTGAGGGATGCAATGCGCCGGTCCTCGACGCTCAACCGCCGTTCGTTCATCAAGGCCGCAGGTGGTTTCGTCGGCGGGACGGCCGCGGCCGGCGGTTTGCTGTCGCTTGGCCCGTCCATGAGGGCGCGTTCGCAGCCCAAGACACCAGCACCCGAGCCGCTCATCCAGCCACCGGAGATATCCAGCGCTAACGGCATGCTGGATACAGCGATTGCGGCAGCGCCCGGGCAGGTGCAGCTCGGCGATCGCGCGTTTGCCGGACTGCTGTACAACGGCGCCTATGTGCCGCCGATACTACGCGTGCGCTTGGGAGACACGTTGCGGACTACCTTCCGCAACAATTTGACCTCCGGACTTGATCGTCCCGGCTATGTAGGCCCTATTTGTACCGGTTCCGGCACCGCGTCGAACCTGCACTTTCACGGCATGAGCGTGTCGCCACAAGGCAATAGCGATAACGTATTCGTTCATGTTCAGCCCGGCGAAACATTCGAATACCGGGTAAGCATCCCCGCGGCCGGCCGCCAAGGTCCGGGCTTGTTCTGGTACCACCCCCATGCACACGGCTTCGTCGACGATCAAATCCTTGGCGGCATGTCGGGCGCTCTGGTCGTCGATGGTATCGATCAACTTTTCCCGCTGCTGCACGGATTGCCGGAACGCTTTTTTCTGATCAAGCACGTCAAGTTTGACGATGAACACGAGCTGGTTTCGATCAATGGTCAGATCAATCCCGCCGTCGCCATGCGCCCCGGCGAAATGCAATTTTGGCGTATCGCGCACATCGGAGCGTCGGATTTCTACAAATTTCGTGTCGAGGGCGTACCGCTATACGTCGTAGCAACCGATGGGCATGCGTTGTCGCAGCCGCGCAAGGTGACAGAGTTCTTTATCGGCCCCGGCGAGCGGATCGATGCCATTGCGGTCGGCCCGCCGCCGGGAGAATACCCGATGCGAACGATTTCCTTTCAGAACGAGGCCTGGCGGCCGCCGGAGCCGGAGCGGCAATTGGCGGTCATCCACTCCAGCGGTTTGTCGCCGGGTGCGTCGCCCGAGGATGAAATCTTGCGCCAACGAGCTGTCGGCTCGCAATGGATAGACGACGTTCGCGCCGCGCCGATTGCCCGGCGTCGAACGCTATCCTATTCGCGCACCGCCGACCGCAAGGTATTCATGATTGGCGGCCGCGTCGTCGACGAGGCGCGCATCGACCAAACCGTCAAGCTTGGCGATACGGAAGAGTGGACGGTGGTCAACACGGATCAGCAGTATCACAGCTTTCACATTCACCAGACGCCCTTCCTGGTGACGGAGGTCGGCGGTGCTCCCTGGAACGATGATAGTCTGCGCGACACTTTTTCAGTGCCGCCGGCAACCGACCGCGGGCCAGGCATGCTCAAGGTGGTTATCCCGTTCACTGATCCCACAATCGTCGGCCGGTTCGTCTACCATTGTCACGCGGTCGATCACGAAGACAAGGGGATGATGGGCGTCATCGAAGTCGTCACTTGAATACGCCCGGGTGACCGACACAGTTTCCGCAAGGGCCGTCGATCACGGCGAACAGACAACTGTCTGCTTTGCGCCTGCAAGGCGAATGTCTATGAATACACGCCCCAGCTTGCTTTCGCCCATCGAGGGAGGACCGCCTTGACATCAGCACCGCTGACGCCGCTCAACCGCTTGCGACAAGCTTGGCGCGAGAAGCGCCCGACCTTCGGCGCGATCGCGACCATTCCGAGCATCCAGACCGTGCAGATCATGGCGCAGTCGCTGGACTGGATCATCGTCGACCTCGAGCACGGCCCGATCGATCTTGGCACCGCGCATGCGATGATCGTGGCGACCTCAGGCACGCCCTGCGTGCCGATGGTGCGGATCGCCGCCAACGAGCCGCATCTGGCCAAGGCGCCGATGGACATCGGCGCGCTCGGCATCAACTTTCCGATGATCTGCAACGCCGCCGACGCCGCGAAGGCGGTGCGCAGCGTGCGCTATCCGCCGAACGGCGAGCGGCTGTGGGGCCCGTTCCATGCCCCGTTCCGCTGGGGCGTCTCGATGAACGATTACATGGCGACCGCCGATGACGACATGATCTGCATGATCACGATCGAGCATGTCGAGGCGGTCGAGCGCATCGACGAGATCATGGCGACACCCGGCATCGACCTTGCGGTGATCGGCCCCGGCGACCTCGCCACCTCGATCAACAAGCGCGGCCTGCCCGACGATCCCGAGGTGGTCGCACTGATGCAGCGCGCCGAGCAAGGCATCATGCAAAGCGGCGTGCCGATCGGCGGCGTCGCGCGTACCGCCGAGCAGGCCAATGCGATGATCGAGCGCGGCTACGCGGCGCTGGCGCTCGGCTTCGACTGGTCGCTGTTCCAGCGCGGGATTGCCGCGGCGTTTGCCGGGATCAGGCGGTGAGCCGCCAATATGCAGTTTGTGCCAATCCCGGTCGGCATCGCTTTCTCTGAAAAACAAGCGAAAATCGGCGAGGTAGCCGTAACGAACATCCGCCATCCGAATTAGCACAATGAGGACAGGTTGCCGCAGGGAACAAGATGGGGCAGATTTCTGCCGTGGAACCAATAGAATAATCGCGTTTCCGTAACGGGGCATGCAGATGATGGGCGAACATCTGTCGGTCAGCACCAGCAAACTTGAGGGCTTTGAGGGGCTTCATCAGGCCGTCAAGGGCTCGCATGTCGACGTCATGCAGCTCGAGCGCGGACGGCTGCGCGGCACCCTCTCGCATGTCGGCATCGGCGATTTCTCGCTCAGCATCGGCGCCTTCAATGTCGGCGTCCGTACCCAGCGCATCTCGACCGAGGAGAAGCTGATCGTTGGCATGCTGCTCAGTGCCAGAGAGCGCGTCACGCACTGGGCCTTCGACATGCAGCCGGCGGACGTTCTCGTCATCCCGCCCTCCGTCGAACATGACGGGGTTTTTCACAGCGCCTCGTCCTATGCGGCGATCCGTCTCGATCTGGCCGACCTCCCCGGCGTGTTCGGTGGCGAGCCCCGGCTTGCCGATCCGGAAGCCTGGCTGGAGAAGCGCCACTATCGCGCGGACGACGCCATCGGCATGGCAGGCGCGCGAAAGCTGCAGCAGATCGTCGCGCACCTTGCGCGGCAGCCCGGCGCGCTGTCGGAGGCGTCGGCCGAATTCTGGAAGCGTGCGATCGTCGATTGCATGACCGAGCCGGTCGCAGCTTCGCTGCCCCGCGACGATTCCGGCTATCTGCCGTCTGCCATGAAGCTGGTGCGCAACATCGAGGAATATCTGGAGGCGGCGGGATCCCGCCCGGTCCATGTCTCGGAAATCTGCTCCGCCTTCGCTGTCTCGCGGCGAAGTCTGCACCGCGCGTTCCACGAAGTGTTCGGCATCGGGCCGGTTACGTTCCTCCGCCACAAGCGGCTTTGCGCGATCCATTCCATCTTGCGCCAAAGCAGGCCCAAGCAGACCACGGTTTCCGAGGTGGCGCTCGAGCAGGGCTTTATCGAGCTCGGGCGTTTCGCGCAGTATTACCGCGCGATGTTCGGCGAGTATCCGTCGCAGACGCTGAGCGGAACGAGCTAGACCGGCCCAGCGATGGATGCCCGGCCGCTCGCCAATACCGGCGGTAAGCGCCGGTTTTTTGCCCGATTGCCGTGCGATCCGACCACGAGCTGACGTTTGGCCGGCCACAAGCGACGGCTCCTAGCCTCCGAAAGGGCAAAAACGACCATTTTGGTGCCAAATCGGCCCAAAATGCCCTGTCTTTTGTTTGACAGGACGGCGGTTTCTCCTTAAGACCTCCCCTGCTCGCGGGCCGGTTTCGGCCCGCGAAGCGTTTCGCGACCCGTGGTTCGTCCTCGAGCTTTCGAGGCGGATCTGTCGGTACAGGCCCTTGGGCCGGTACACAGGAGGGCGCGTCTCCTCAAACCTGAAACTAACAAAACGCCGGCGCCTTGCGCGACGGCTATGCAAAGAGGACCGCGATGACAAAGCGCAGTGAGGCGAAGTACAAGATCGATCGCCGCATGGGCCAGAATATCTGGGGCCGCCCGAAGAGCCCTGTGAACCGCAGGGAATACGGCCCCGGCCAGCACGGCCAGCGCCGCAAGGGCAAGCTCTCCGACTTCGGCGTGCAGCTCCGCGCCAAGCAGAAGCTCAAGGGCTACTACGCCAACATTTCCGAGCGCCAGTTCCACGGCATCTATGTCGAGGCCAGCCGCCTCAAGGGCGACACCGGCGAGAACCTGATCGGCCTCCTGGAGCGCCGTCTCGACACCGTGGTCTATCGCTCGAAGTTCGTCTCGACGATGTTCGCCGCGCGCCAGTTCATCAACCACGGCCACGTCAAGGTGAACGGCCGCAAGGTCAACATCGGCAGCTACATGCTGAAGGTCGGCGACACCATCGAGGTCAAGGAATCCTCCAAGCAGCTCACCCCGGTGCTGGAAGCAACCCAGCTGCCCGAGCGCGACGTGCCTGACTTCATCGAGGTCGATCACTCCAAGATGACCGCGAAGTTCGCGCGCATCCCCGGCCTCTCCGACGTGCCGTTCCCGGTGCAGATGGAGCCGCATCTGATCGTCGAATTCTATTCGCGCTGATCATCTCAGCGATGCGAAATACGAAAGGCCCCGGTTTTGCCGGGGCCTTTTTGTTTGGCTAGGATCGGTGGTCAAACACGGATGTCATTCCGGGGCACGCGGAGCGTGAACCGGAATCTCGAGATTCCGGGTCTGGTCCTTCGGACCATCCCGGAATGACACTGGAGAGAATGCCACATGCACTACACCCCTGCCCCGCCCGACCCCAAGGCTCCGCCCGTCCGCATCAACCTGTTGTCGGACACGCAAACCAAGCCCACACCAGCAATGCGCGAGGCGATGGCGAAGGCCGAGGTCGGCGACGAGCAGGTCGGCGACGATCCGACCACCAATGAGCTCAACGCCCGCGTTGCCGACCTGCTCGGCAAGGAAGCGGCGGTGTTCATGCCGTCGGGCACGATGTGCAACGTCGCGGCCACGCTGGCCTATTGCCGCCCCGGCGACGAGATTTTGGCGCATGCGACCGCGCACATCATCGCGCGCGAGGGCGGCGCCCATGCCGCGCTCGGCGGCTTCCAGATCACGCCGCTGCCGGGCGATGACGGCCAGTTCGCGCCGGAGACGTTCCGCGCCGCGCTGCATCCGCGCACCCGCTACCAGCCGCCGCAGGTGCTGGTCAGCGTCGAGCAGACCGCCAATATCGGCGGCGGCACGATCTGGAAGAAGGCGGCGCTCGACGAGATCGTGCGCATCGCAAAAGCCCACGGTCTCGCCACCCACATGGACGGCGCGCGCCTCTTGAACGCCACCGTCGCCTCGGGCATCTCGCCGCGCGACATGACGGCCGGCTGGGATTCGGCCTGGATCGATTTCTCCAAGGGGCTCGGCGCGCCGATCGGCGGCGCGATTGCCGGCAGCCGCGCCTTCATCGACGACGTCTGGCGCTGGAAGCAGCGGCTCGGCGGCTCGATGCGGCAATCCGGCGTCGCGGCCGCCGCCTGCATCCACGCGCTCGATCATCACGTCGAGCGCCTTGCCGACGACCACGCCAATGCGCGGGCTCTGGCGCGCGGACTGTCGCAGATCAACGGCATCGAGGTGCAGGCGCCCGAGACCAACCTGGTGTTCTTCAAGCCTGACGGGGCCGGTGTCGCCGGCGACAGGATGGTCGCTGAGCTACGCAAGCGCGGCGTGATGCTGGCGATGATGGACGGAAGGATCAGGGCCTGCACCCATCTCGACGTGACTGCTGCAATGATCGACGAGGCGATCGGCCACGTCAGGGACATCGTGCGCGCGGCGTAGCTCCGTGGCCCGGATGGAGCGCAGCGAAATCCGGGCTACGAAACTGGCGGAACGGCCATCCTTACCGCTTCGTGGAATACGTGTCGTGCAGCAACCGCTGCTCATCCGCGTATGTTTGCAGCGCTTCGTTCTGCATTTCGTTCAGGTTCTTGAACGTAATCGCAACTTCCTTCCGACTGACCCGCTCGCGGCTGAATTCTCGCTTGTTGAGCGTCGCCTCGACATGCTCCGCGAACATGGGGACGCGCAGTTCCTCAGACGTCCGATTGATCGCGGACTCCTGCTTCGGATCGGCGCCGCAATCCGGAACGACACGGACCTTGTCGGGCCCGACGTCCGTGATCGCAACGTCGCATGTGATGAGCGGCGCCTTGCTTGCATATTTCATGTTGAGCATGACGCCCTTGCTCGAGCGACCGGTGCTCCAGATCTCGATCTGCCCGCTCTTGTCGCGCCTTGGAAGCGTGGTCTTCGCAGCCACCAGCATGGTCTGGGCCTGCTGCCTGGAATAGGGATAAACAGTGGGATCGGAGTTCGACGTGTCGTAGACGACATAGCCGCCGGCCAGACCTAAAGCGCCCAGCGTAGAAATGAGCCTGGCGTCCATATGACACCTCCGAATGGGGATTCGGGCCATCATCGGACGAATACCGTTTGCAATCTGTTAGCGAGTAAGTCTGCCCCACAACCTTTGTTAATATTCGGCCAATGCCATCGCGACCCGGATCGATTTCATCCGCTGAGACTGGGGCTTAGCAGCATCGCCTGGCAATGAAAGCTTAAATCATCCTGCGGTCAGGGAGATCGTGGCTGTGGGGCTACTGGACCCGTTTCGCGATCAGATCCCTGCCGTTCTGGTGAAGGATCAGTTGCGCCGCGGCCGCTGGACCATCGGCGTCGAACGACAGTACCGCATCGACGACCTTGAAAAAAAAGTCGCGATCGTTTTCAGGAAACACTTCGAAGCGCGCCTGCCCTGTTGCCTGACTGAACAGGCGATCTCCGTCGCGCGTAATTCGGATCGCAAACTCCGGCGTGAGCTGATACGTGCCGACCAGGCGATCCAGCGCCTGCGGGTTCACGGCGGCGAGCTTTCTGATCCGGGGCTGGCGATCGGGCCAACGGTACTCGACCGCAAGGCCGCGCAGGATCTCGTCCACCAGAACCTGACCGCCGTCGCCATTGGTCATCACAACCGCGCCATCGCCGTTCTCGAAGATCGCCATCGTGCTGAAGAAGCCGGCGTTGCCTCCGTTGTGCCAGAACTGGCGATGCGGCGCCGCGCCGCGCACCAGCCAGCCCAATCCGTAGGTCCCGAGACCCGGCGGAAGGCCTGCGGCGCTGCCAAGCACCGGCGACAGCATTTCGGCCGCCATTGGCTGCGGCAGAACCGCGTTGTCGCGGCCAGCCAGCGCATTCACCACCGCGAGCGCGAAATGCGCGAGGTCGGTCGGCGTCGTCCACAATCCGGCCGCGGCCAATTCCGGATAGACATGCGGGCCGCCCGGCACCGGAGCGCCGTCCGGCTGGTAGGGCGTAGCCGCCATCTGCAAGCGATCCGCAGATAGCGGCTGCTCGAATTTGCTGTGCGTCATGCCGAACGGCGCGAGGACGGTGTCCTCGAGCAGCGAAGGAAACGGCCGGCCGGTGACGTCCATCAGCAGCTGCTCGACAATGGTGTAGCCGCCGCCGGAATATTGAAACTGCTTGCCGGGCTCGTGCTCGATCCTGACAGGTGCGCTGTTCGCGGGCGGCGCGCCGTTGAGAACCTCGATCAGCGACGGGACCGGCTTGCCGGCCTGATAGCCCGCGAAGCCCGAGACCGAGATCCCGGCCGAATGACTGAGCAGCCGTCGCAACGTCACTTTGGACTCGGTGGAGAGCGGGCTCTCCGGAATCTTCCAGCTCTTCAGCGCGAGATTGACGTCGGCATCGAGGTTCAGCTTGCCGGCCGGGACCAGCGCCAGTGCGGCGACGGCCGTCACCGGCTTGCTGATCGAGGCCGCCTGGAACAGCGTCTCGGCGCCAACCGGTGGACCGCCGATTGCGGTGGTACCAAAACCGCGCGCCCATTCGACGGCGGCGCCATGCATGACTGCGATGCTGACGCCGGGAACGTGGAGCGCGTTCATCCGGTCCGACAGGTTCATCGGGGCATCGCCGTCGACGATGACAGCGGTCCTCAAGCCATGCGCGATGCGTTCGATGCGTTGCATGACCTCAGCATCGCCCTGGCGGGGCTCTTCGGCCAGAGCCGCGCGGCATGCGAGCACGACGGCAAGCTGGATGGCGAGCGCAATCAGCCTGTGGAGCGTGAGCTTCGTTCTCACGATCTCCCCCTTGCATCAAATCTACCGCCCCATCGCCCGATAGATCAACGTCTTGAGCTCCTGCTGGATCCGGCCGCGCTGCGTCGGCGTCTGCATCATCAGGATGCCGAACAGATCGTCCGCGGGATCGATGAAGAAGAACGTGCCGCCGACGCCGTCCCAGCGATATTCGCCGAGCGGCCAATTGGTGTTCGGCGGCACCGAGGTGCGGACGGCAAAGCCGAGGCCGAAGCCCGAATTCGGCCCCGGGTAAAAGTTCTGGTCACGGATCACCCCGGTCTCGGGGCCGATATGGTCCGACGCCATCAGCGCGATGGTTTCCGGTTTCAGATAGCGCCGGCCGCCATAGCTGCCGCCGTTCAGCAGCATCTGCGAAAACCGCGCGTAGTCGCCGATGGTGCCGACCATGCCGCCGCCGCCGGATTCCCAGCGCAGCGGCTGCTTGATATCCCGCATCTCGGCGACCGGGCTGATCACGCGATCCTTCGGCATCGGCTCGGCGATCAACGGCCATTTCGCCTTGTCGGCGACATAGAATTCGGTGTCGTTCATGCCGAGCGGGCCGAGCAGCCGCTCCTTCTCGAAGGCGAACAGCGTCTTTCCCGTGATCACCTCGATGATGCGGCCGAGCACGTCGGTGGAATGGCCGTAGTCCCAGACCGTGCCGGGCTGCTCGGCGAGCGGCAGCTTGGTCAGCCGCGCCACCAGGTCGGCATTGGAGGGATCGTTGTCGAACAGGCCGGCATCGGCGTAGGCCTTGTTGACGAGGCCGCCGCCGTAATAGCCGTAAGGCAATCCGGCGGTGTGGCGCATCAGGTCCTCGATCGTGACCGGACGCTTCAGCGGCTCGGTCGTCATCGCCAGCTTGCCGTCCTCACCACGCTTCTCCACCGCGACCTTTATGTCGGCAAAGGCCGGGATGTATCTCGAGACGGGATCGCTCAGCGCGAGCTTGCCCTCCTCGACCAGCATCATTGCGGTGACGGTCGTGATCGGCTTCGACATCGAGTAGAGGCGGAAGATGGTGTCGGCGCTCATCGAGAACTCGGTGGCGACGTCGCGCACCCCGAATTTCTCGTAATAGACCGGCTTGCCGTGCTGCTGAAGCAGCAGGATCGCGCCGGGAATCTTCCCGGTCACGATCTCGTTTCTGATGTAGTCGGAGACTTTGGCTAGGCCCTCCGGCGAGAAGCTGTGCGGCCGGCCCACGGAGCCGGCCTTCACACCCGATGCGCCGAACGCGAGCAGGAGTGCCGCGACGACCGCGCGGCACCCACGCATGTCGAATCCTTTATTTGGGCGCGTTTTCTGCACGCGAACCGGTATCCACTTCGCTCGAAAACGCTCTAGTTTTCCATGGCTTCATAGACCAGCAGTTTCAGCGTCCGCTGGACGCGCTGCCGCTCGGTCGGCGTCTGCTCCAAGAGGACGAAGAACATGTCCTGCTTGCGGTCAATCACGAAATAGCAGCCGCTGGCGCCATCCCATTTCAGCTCGCCGAGGTCACCGGGCGGCGGCGGCTTGGCGTTGCCCGGATCGGTCCGCACCCCGATGCCGAGCCCGAACCCAAAACCGTCGCCGGGGAAGTAGAAAAAATCGCGCTCGACGCCGGAGCCCGGGCCGACCCGGTCGGTGGTCAGTTCCTTGAAGGTCTCGGGCTTCAGATAGGTCTTGCCGTCGAAGGTGCCGCCATTGAGCAGCATCTGCGCGAACCGCGAATAGTCGTGCATGGTCGAGACCATGCCGCCGGAGGCGGATTCCCATTTCTTGACCTTGGTCGGATCGTTGACCCGGCCGACCCGGAAATCGCTGTCGGTCGGCAGCGGCTCGGCCATCAGCTTCTGCTTCGCCGGATCGGTGACGAAGAAGCGGGTGTCGTTCATGCCGAGCGGATCGAGCAGCTTCTCGCGCTCGATCGTCAGCAGCGACTTGCCGGTGGCGACTTCCATCACGCGGGCCAGAATGTCGGTGGAATGGCCGTACTGCCAGAGCTCGCCGGGCTGATTGTGCAGCGGCAGTTTGGCGATCCGCTCGGCGAATTCGGCGAGGTCGAAATCGCCGCCGTAGATATTGGCTTCCTTGTAGGCCTTGCGGACCAGGCTGTTGCCATAGAAGCCGTAGGTGACGCCCGATGTGTGCGTCATCAGATCGAGGATCGTGATCGGCCGCTTCAGCGGCACCAGTTCGAGCGTCTTGTTTTCGCCTTCGCCCTTCTCGACGCCGACCTTCATATTGGCGAACGAGGGAATGTATTTCGAGACCGGATCGTCGAGCTTGTATTTGCCCTCCTCCAGCAGCTGCATCGAGACCACGGCGGTGATCGCCTTGGTCATCGAAGCCAGCCGGAAGATGGTCTGGTCGGTGATCGGCGCCTTGCTGACCACGTCCTGCACGCCGAAGGATTCGTGGTAGACCGGCTTGCCGTGCTGCTGGATCAGCACGATCGCGCCGGGAATCTTGCCGGTCGCGACCTCGTTCTTGAAGAACTCGCTGATCTTGGCGAGCTTGTCCTTGTTGAAATGCGCCCCCGCCGGAATCTCGTAGGTACCCTCGGCGCGCGCCGCCGGCGCCACGAGCAGCATTGCGCCAGCCGCCGCGGCACACAGCAATCGAAATGAACTCATGCAAATCCCTCCCCGGATATCACGGGGAAGTGTAGCGGCCGCATCAATCAGCACAAGGGCTGCCAAAGGCGGACAATGCGGCCTCATGCAGCTGGCCGCTTGCGGCGGAGAAGCAGCAGAAGATGACATGCGTCACATTGGGAGCGGTCCCGAGGGCGTCGGCCACGGCCTTGACCGCGATGCCGGCCGCGCGGTCCGGCGGGAAATGATACACGCCGGTGGAAATCGCCGGAAATGCCACCGAGCCGAGCCCGTTGGCCTGGCAGAGCTCGATGCCGCGGCGATAGCAGGATGCGAGCAGCGCATCCTCGTTCTGGGCGCCGCCGTGCCAGATCGGGCCGACGGCGTGAATCACATGGCTGGCAGGAAGCCGGTAGCCTCTGGTGATCTTGGCATCACCGGCCTTGCAGCCGTGAAGCGTGCGGCACTCGGCGAGCAGCTCCGGCCCGGCGGCGCGATGGATCGCGCCGTCGACACCGCCACCGCCGAGGAGCGATGAATTCGCCGCGTTGACGATGGCGTCAACGCGAAGCGTCGTGATGTCGGCAACGATGACTTCGAGCCGCGCGTTGCCGAGCTGGCGCGCCGTCAAGATCGGGCCGCCAAATCAGGCAGCAACGTCGACCGGGATGCCCTTGTCGGCAAACAGCTGCTGCAATTCACCGGCCTGGAACATCTCGCGGATGATGTCGCAACCGCCGACGAACTCGCCCTTCACGTAGAGCTGCGGAATCGTCGGCCAGTTCGAATAGACCTTGATGCCGTTGCGCAGCTCGGCCGATTCGAGAACGTTGAGGCCCTTGTAGCCGACGCCGATGTGGTCGAGGATCTGCACGACCTGGCCGGAAAACCCGCACTGCGGGAATTGCGGCGTACCCTTCATGAACAGCACGACGTCGTTCGACTTCACTTCATTGTCGATGAATTGCTCGATGCTCATTTTCGCTTCCTTGTGGGCGGCGCTCTCAAGCCGTTTCGGGCCGGCCCGCCCTTCTAACCCGTGACTGGCTATATATGTAGCTCAAACCATTGTGCATCCAAAGCAAAATGGCAGAAATCTGACATGCGGCCGGCGCCGGGCCCCGCCGCCTGTGGATCATCTGATGGGACTAATATCATCCGTGTAAGGCTTTTTTTCCGTAACGGAGCCCCCATCTAGGACGAACTGCCCGTCGGGAACCAGTTCGCCAAAGCAACGTTCTCCCCCTGAACCGGAGACCATCGTGACGAAACCAGCCTCTGCTGCGGCCGCCCTTGCCACCGCCCCCCCGTCACCGTCCTCCGATTCCGCTCCGCTCGCCCAGCGGCTGGTGGACGCCTACCGCGCGGTCCGCGACGAGACCGAGCGCCGGGCCGCGCCGCTGTCACCCGAAGACCAGTTGATCCAGTCGATGCCGGACGCGAGCCCCGCCAAATGGCACCGCGCCCACACCACCTGGTTCTTCGAGCAGTTTCTGCTCGGTGAACACGTCGCCGGCTACACGCCGTTTCACCCCGACTACGCCTATCTGTTCAATTCCTATTACGTCAGCGCCGGCCCGCGGCACGCCCGCCATCAGCGCGGCCATCTGACCCGTCCGAGCGCCGACGAGGTCACCGCCTATCGTCGCCATGTCGACGCCGAGGTGGTGAAGTTCTTCCAAAGCGCGGGCGAAGAGAAGCTGCAGGCGCTGGTGCCGCTGGTCGAGGTCGGCCTCAATCATGAGCAGCAGCATCAGGAGCTGATGTACACCGACATCCTGCATGCCTTCGCCCAGAACCCGATTCCGCCGGCCTACGATCCGGCCTGGCGCTTCCCGGCCTCCAATGGCAGCACCGAGCAGTGGGTGACGCTGAACGAAGGCATTCACACCGTCGGCCATGCCGACGACAGCTTCCATTTCGACAATGAGAAGCCCGCGCATCGCGCGCTGGTCGGCCCCGTGAAGCTCGCGAAGAACCTCGTCACCAATGCCGAATGGCTCGCCTTCATGAAGGACGGCGGCTATGCGACCGCGACGCTGTGGCTGATGGACGGATTTGCGACCGTGAGCAACGAGGGCTGGCAGGCCCCCGGCCATTGGCGTGATATCGACGGCGAGTGGAAGATCATGACGCTCGGCGGCCTGCAGCCGATCGACCCTGACGCCCCGGTTTGCCACGTCAGCTATTACGAAGCCGACGCGTTTGCGCGCTGGGCCGGCAAGCATCTGCCGACCGAGATGGAATGGGAGGTCGCCGCCCGCGCCGGCCTGCTCAACGACGCCTACGGCATCGTCTGGCAGTGGACCCGCAGCTCATACTCGCCCTATCCGGGCTACCGCGCGATCGAGGGTGCGCTCGGCGAATATAACGGAAAATTCATGGTGAATCAGCTGGTGCTGCGCGGCTCATCGCTGGCGACGCCGCCAGGTCACAGCCGCGTCACCTATCGCAATTTCTTCTATCCGCACCATCGCTGGCAATTCACGGGGTTACGCCTCGCCGACTACGCCTGATTGATTCCCGTCGACATCAAGTGCGCGCCGGTAAGCGCGTTCAGGAGAGTATCATGAATGTGCATGCCGCCGCTTTGGCCAAAGCCTATCCATTCGACGAAGCGACCTCGGCGTTTGCCGGCGACGTGATCGGCGACCTCGCCCGTCACCCGAAACGGCTGTCGCCGAAATACTTCTATGACGCCGCCGGCTCGGAGCTGTTCGAGCAGATCACGGTGCTGCCGGAATATTATCCGACGCGCACCGAGCTCGGCATCCTGCGCGACCGCGGCGACGAGATCGCGGCGATCATCCCGCAAGGCGCGGCGCTGGTCGAGTTCGGCGCCGGCGCCACCACCAAGGTGCGGCTGCTGCTCGAGCATTGCGAGTTTGGCGCCTATGTGCCCGTCGATATCTCCGGCGACTTCCTGAAGGCGCAGGCCGACGGTTTGCGCAAGGATTTCCCCGATCTCGGCATCTACCCGGTCGCGGCCGATTTCACCGCGCCGTTCGCGCTGCCCGAGGAGGTCGCCGACCTGCCGAAAGTCGGCTTCTTCCCGGGCTCGACGCTCGGCAATTTCGAGCCGCAGGAAGCAGCCAGCTTCCTGCGCAGCGCCCGAAAAATCCTCGGCCACGGCGCGCAGATGATCATCGGCGTCGACCTCGAGAAGGACGAGCGCACCCTGTACGACGCCTATAACGATGCGGCCGGCGTCACCGCGCGCTTCAATCTCAATGTGCTGGTGCGCATCAACCGCGAGCTCGGCGGCAATTTCGATCTGTCGAGCTTCATGCACCGCTCGATCTACAACCGCGACCGCCATCGCATCGAGATGCACCTGATCAGCCGCAAGGCGCAGACCGTGCGCATTCTCGGCAACACCTTCGCCTTCCGCCCCGGCGAGACCATTCACACCGAGAACAGCTACAAATATTCGCTGGAGCGCTTCACCGTGCTCGCCCGCAGCGCCGGTTGGACGGTGCGGGAAAGCTGGACCGACGCGGCCAGGATGTTCTCGGTGCACGCGCTGACGGCGGAGTAAGGGCACCCCTCTCGCCCCCGTCATTGCGAGGAGCGAAGCGACGAAGCAATCCATCTGTCCGCGCATTCGGAACGATGGATTGCTTCGCTTCGCTCGCAATGACGTGGATAGAGAGCGCGCGCTATTCCTCGTCCGCCGTCGACTGCAGCGACAGCGATTCCCACGTCGCGACCACGATCATGATCGCCGTCGTCACCAGCGAGAGCACAAGCGGCGACATCGCGCCGGCGAAATAGGCGGTCACCGCCAGCGCGATGATGCCGACGCCGTGCGAGAGCTGCAGGAAATTGCGGATCACGTATTTGAACAGGATGGTCCCGACCAGGAACAGCATGGGACCGCCGACCGAGCTCACGATGGTCTTGAGATCGGAATGGCCGCCGGGATGCTTCAGCACCAGTTCGTCGGCGACCGCGGTGAGGATGATGCCGCCGACGATCGGCATGTGCAGATAGGTGTAGGCGATCCGCGCCACCCGGCCGGACTCTTCCGATTTCGAGATCATTTCCGAGCCGGCCTCGGCGCCCTTGTGGAAATATATCCACCACATCGCGATGCTGCCGACCAAAGCGGAGACGAACGCGGCCATGTTCTCCGGCGTCCAGGTCAGCTCGGCGAAGGTCGCGCCGTCGACGACGATGGCCTCGCCGAGCGCGATGATGATGAAGCCGGCGCAGCGTTCGGCCATGTGGCCGCCCTCGACCGACCAGGCCTCGATCGAGGACGGTCCGAGCCGCGGCGTCCAGAACCGCGCGGCCGGCGCGATGTATTCGATGGTCAGCGCCGCGATCCACAGCCACAACCGCGTCTCGTGCTCGGCGAAGCCGCCCAGAATCCAGAGCACAGCCGAGCAGCTCAGCCAGGCCAGGATGCGGATCGCGTTGTGGCGGACCGCGGTCCGGCGCCGCGGCGTCGCCAGCAGCCAGAACAGGGTGCGGCCGGTCTGCATCGCCGCATAGGTGGCGGCGAACCACAGCCCGCGCCCCTCGAACGCTGATGGGATCGAGGTCGACAGCAACAGCCCGCCCAGCATCAGGACGAACAGCAGCAGCCGGACCGGGGTCAGGTCGGGATTGAGCCAGTTGGTGACCCAGGTGGTGTAGACCCACACCCACCACACCGCGAGGAACAGCAGCGTGACCTGGACCGCGCCTGATGGCGTGAAATGGTGCAGCAGCGTGTGCGACAGCTGCGTGACGGCAAAGACGAAGACGAGGTCGAAGAACAGCTCGGCATTGGTGACCCGGCTGTGCTGGTTCGGCACGATGACGCGAAACATCGCGCCGCGCGGATTGTCCACCATCGCTCCGTCCCCAGCCTGCCGGGGCTAGCCTTCAGGCACCCCGGTTTGCAGCGCCAGGGCGTGCAGCACGCCGCCCATCTGGCCCTTCAGCGACTGGTAGACGATCTGGTGCTGCTGGACGCGGGACTTGCCGCGGAAGGATTCTGAAATGACGGTGGCGGCGTAATGGTCGCCGTCGCCGGCCAGGTCGCGGATCGTTACATCGGCATCCGGGATCGCTGCCTTGATCATCGATTCGATATCACGGGCGTCCATCGGCATCCCAGTCAACCTCCTTCAGATCGTTCGAATCAAGGCCGGCTCACGCGGCCGTGAATGCAAAACCTAGCGACAGTCGTCTTCTAGGTCATCTGGGGCGACACTATATTCCCATTCCCCGCGATTGAAACCTGCATCAATCGGTCACAAGCCATCACGCCGAAATGACCAGAAAAGGCGCAGAACCATGAAGCTTCCCGGCCCCGACCATCCGATCACGATCACGCCCAATCCGAAGCGCGTCCGCGTCACCGCCGACGGCGTCGTCATCGCCGAAACGACCCATGCGCTGACCCTGAAGGAAGCGAGCTATCCCGCCGTGCAATATGTCCCGCGCCAGGATGCCAATATGGAGCTGCTGGCCCGCACCGAGCGGACCACGCACTGCCCGTACAAGGGCGATGCGAACTATTTCAGCATCAAGGCCAACGGCAGGACGCTGGACAACGCGATCTGGACCTACGAGACGCCTTTCCCGGCGATGGCCGAGATCACCGGTCACCTGGCGTTCTATCCGGACAAGGTGAAGATCGAGGAAGTGGCCTAGCCGTCAAGCGGACCGGCCTCCTCCTGCGACAACGGCCAGGCCATTGCGCGGGGTGACGGATCGAGAAGCGAAAAACAGCACCGATGCCGCGCAAGGCTGCAAAACTGGTCGGGCTCTCGGTCCTGGGCATCGCCGCCGTTCTCATCGCGGCGGCCGCCGCCGGGTTGGGTTACCGCGCCTGGCGCCAGCAAGTTGCTGCGGAGATCCTGGCGATCCGCTCACCGAACGGCGTGCAGGAGGGACGCTATGTCGTCCTTGGTGGCATCCAGCAATGGATACAAATCCGCGGCGAGGATCGCGGCAACCCGGTGCTGCTGTTCGTTCATGGCGGCCCCGGCAGCTCCACCTTGCCGATCTCGTCGGGCTGGCGTCCCTGGGAGAAGTACTTCACCGTCGTGCAGTGGGACCAGCGCGGCGCCGGGCGAACCTACGGCATGACCGGCGATACGGTCGCGCCGACCATGACGCTGGAGCGGATGACCCAGGACGGCGTCGAACTTGCCGATTATCTGCGAAGGCACCTGCGCAAGGACAGGATCATCCTGGTCGGGCATTCCTGGGGCTCGTTCCTCGGCGTTCACATCGTCAAGCAGCGGCCGGACCTGTTCTATGCCTATGTCGGCACTGGGCAGGTCGTCGGCCGGGCGACCTTCGAAAAGGCATTCGAGAACACCATCGCGCGCCTGCAAGCGCTGGCGCAGTCCGCCAACAACCGCGAGGCCCTGGCGGAGCTCGCGCCAATCGCTGCGAACCCCGTCGCCAATCCGGACAATCGGCTCGTCGCGGACAGGTGGAGCAAGGCGTTGGCGCTGCCGCCGGATGCTTTCCGGCCGGCGGGCCCGGTCCCGCCACTCTTCATGCCGGACTTCTCGCTGCTTGATTGGTACAATCGGCGGAGCGGCACCGCCTTCTCGGCAAAATATCTGCGCGGCAGAGTGAGCCCGATGTTTCAGCGCGACCTCGTCGCGTTGGGACTTGAATTTCGGGTCCCCGTGATCCTCATCGAGGGCGACGCCGACGACATCACGCCGAGCGGGCCTGCCGAACAATACCTCAAGCAGATCACCGCCCCGCACAAGGAGTTTGTGCCGGTCCGCGGCGCAGGTCACTTCATTCCGTTCGATCGTCCCGACCAGTTTCTGGACGAGCTGGTGGCACGCGTCAGACCGCTCGCCAATCCTCCGGTCGCCGAGGCCGGTCCGATGGCGACCAGCGCTACACCCTGAAGATGGTGAGCCCGAGGATCAGCAGCACCAGGAAGATCACCACGAAAACATAGAACAGGAAGCGAGCGATGTCGGCCGAGGCCGCCGAGATGCCGGTGAAGCCGAGCAAGCCCGCAATAATCGACACGACGAGAAAGATCAGCGCCCACTTCAGAATTGTCATACTTGCTCCTGAAACCGCGCGGCACGCGCATCCAAACGGCGCTGCGATAACCAGCGCCGACGACCGCAGTTCCAAAAAGAAAAAGACCGAAAATGATAGACCTAGAGGCCAGCGAATCAACGCGATTGGGCCTTGCCGATTCCAGTTCCCAACTGCAACATCCGGCGAAAGACCCGGCTGGGGGCACCATGAAATCGATTGCGCACGCGGCTCCGGCCGTCGACGTCCAGGCAGCTCCGAAGGCCCATGCCCGCAACGTGGCGCTGGACCGCGCCCGCACCTTCCTCACTTTGGTCGTGCTGCTGCATCACGCGGTGATCCCCTACACCCATTTCGGCCACACCGATCCGACGTCGTGGATCGGCTTCGACTGTGTGGTGCTCGCCACCGACAGCTTCTTCATGGCGATGTTCTTCTTCCTGTCGGGGCTGTTCGTCTGGCCGGGGCTCGGCAACAAGTCGCTGCTTGGCTTCCTGACCACCCGGCTGCTGCGGCTCGGCCTGCCGTTCGTGGTCTGCGCCGTCACCGTGATCCCGCTCGCCTATTGGGCGATCGAGCTGCGCCACACGCCCGGGATCTCTTTCGCCGAATTCTGGCGGAAGACCATGACGATCGGACCATGGCCGAGTGGACCGATCTGGTTCGTCTGGGTGCTGATGGTCTTCGACGTGACCGCGAGCCTGCTCTACCGGGTGTCGCCGCGGCTGCTCGATCCGATCAACCGGCTGTCGGAGAAGGGATTCGCTCGTCCGTCAAAATTCTGGCTGCTGCTGGTCCTGGTCAGCGCCGCCGTCTATCTCCCGATGCTGGTCAGCTACGGCCAGAATTACTGGTTCGAGTTCGGGCCGTTCTCGGTGCAGGCCAGCCGCGTGCTGCTCTATGCAGCCTATTTCTTCATCGGTGCCGGCATCGGCGCCGCCAACTTCGAGGGCGGCCTGCTCAGCGCGCACGGACGGCTGACCCAGCGGCGCTGGTTCTGGACCGGCGTCACGCTGATCCCCTATGTCCTGATGTGGACGATGATCTATATCAAGCGCGAGGTGATCGGGAATCCCGATCCGCTGCCGGGCTGGTATCTGGCGATCTACGGCACGTTCTACGTGCTGTTCAGCGCCTCGATCCTGTTCGCGATCCTGGCCTACTTCCTGCAATCGAAGGCATCAGGGCCGACTTTGCTCGACCGCATGCAGGGCGATGCCTACGGTATGTTCCTGGTGCACTATCCGATCGTGTTGTGGCTGCAATACTGGCTGTTCGATTTCGACCTGCCGGCGATCGCCAAGGCGGCGATCGCATTCTTCGCCACCGTGGCGCTGAGCTGGGCCGTCACCGCCGTGCTGCGCAAGATCCCCGGCGCCAAGCACGTGCTGTAGCTTGGACGAAACCAAGCCAGATCGATACTGCGTCTTTCTCCCGCTCGCGGGAGGATTAGGGGCTAACCGCGAATCAGTTGCGCGCACGAATCTGCGCGCAAGCTGCCATTGATCACATGGCTGTCGATGATTCTCGGGTATGCTGGCGGCACTGATCGACCCAAAGGAGTCTCAGATGCAAGACCCGCAAATCGGATGGATCGCCGCAATCATCGTCGGGGGACTGGCGGGCTGGCTGGCCGAAATGTTCATGAAGTCCGGCACCGGCATCGTCATGAACATCATCCTCGGCATCGTCGGCGCGGCGCTGGCGAACTGGCTGTTGGCACTGCTCGGCGTGTCGCTGGGCGGCGGCTGGATCGCCTACCTCGTGGCCGGCTTCATCGGCGCCTGCATCATCATCTTCCTGTGGCGCGCGATCCGGGGCCGCGCCTAGCCCTCACGGCACGTTTGCAAGACAACGCCTGATCCGGCCGGATCAGGCGGCGGCGCCCCGCATGTAGTTCGGCAGCCAGTGCTCGAAGGCGCGGGACAACTCCTCGATTGCAACGGGCGCCTCGCCGGCGACGGCGATCGCATCTCCGCCGGTGGTGCCGATGCGCGCACAGGGCACGCCCGCGCCCTTCATCTTCGCGAGCACGAGGCCGGCCTCGGCGGCCGGCACGGTGACGATGTAGCGGGCTTGGTCCTCGCCGAACCAGTAGGCATGCGGCACGATCGAGCTCGGCGCGGCGAGTAGCTGGGCGCCGATGCCGCTTGCGATCGCCATCTCGGCGAGCGCAATCAAAAGCCCGCCGTCGGAGACGTCATGCACCGCGGTCGCGGTACCGGCGTGGATCATGCCTCTGACAACGTCGCCATTGCGCTTCTCGGCGGCGAGATCGACCGGCGGCGGAGCGCCCTCCTCGCGGCTGCAGACATCGCGCAGATAGACCGACTGGCCGAGCCAGCCCTGGGTGTCGCCGATCAGCAGGATCGCCTCGCCGGCGGCCTTGAACGCCAGCGTCGCCGACTTCGTAAAGTCGTCGAGCACGCCGACGCCGCCGATCGAGGGCGTCGGCAAGATGCCGCGGCCGTTGGTCTCGTTGTAGAGCGAGACGTTGCCGGAGACGACCGGGAAGTCCAGCGTGCGGCAGGCTTCCGAGATGCCCTTCAAGCAGCCGACGAACTGGCCCATGATCTCGGGGCGCTCGGGGTTGCCGAAATTGAGATTGTCGGTGATCGCGAGCGGCCGGCCGCCGACCGCGGTGATGTTGCGCCACGCTTCGGCGACCGCCTGCTTGCCACCCTCGAACGGATCGGCCTCGCAATAGCGCGGCGTGACGTCGACGGTGAGGGCCAAGCCCTTCGGCCCGTCCTCGACGCGGACCACCGCGGCATCGCCGCCGGGGCGCTGTACCGTATTGCCGAGAATGACGTGGTCGTACTGCTCCCACACCCAGCGCTTCGAGCACAGCTCCGGCGTGCCGATCAGCTTGACCAGCGCGTCCGACATGGCGAGCGGCGGCTTGACGTCCTGGCCGCGGATCACGGCCTGCGCGCTGGAGGCGACATGCGGGCGGTCATAGACCGGCGCCTCGTCGCCGAGCTCCTTGATCGGCAGGTCGGCCATCACGTCGCCGCCGTGCTTGACGACGAAACGCTTGGTCGGTGTGGTGTAGCCGACGATGGCGAAATCGAGCCCCCATTTGCGGAAGATCGCCTCGGCCTGCTGTTCCTTCTCGGGCTTGAGCACCATCAGCATGCGCTCCTGGCTCTCCGAGAGCATCATCTCGTAGGCGCTCATGCCGGTCTCACGCGTGGGCACCGCGTTGAGGTCGAGCTCGACGCCGAGGTCGCCCTTGGCGCCCATCTCGACCGCCGAGCAGGTCAGGCCCGCCGCGCCCATGTCCTGGATCGCGATCACGCAGCCCTGCTCCATGATCTCCAGGCAGGCTTCCAGCAGCAGTTTTTCGGCGAAGGGATCGCCGACCTGCACGGTCGGCCGCTTCTCCTCGGAGGCGTCGTCGAATTCGGCCGAGGCCATCGAGGCGCCATGAATGCCGTCGCGGCCAGTCTTCGAGCCGAGATAGACGATCGGCATGTTCACGCCGGAGGCCGCCGCGTAAAAAATCTTGTCGGCATCAGCGAGGCCCACCGCCATCGCGTTGACCAGGATGTTGCCGTCATAGCGGGTGTGGAAGCGCACCTGGCCGCCGACCGTCGGCACGCCGAACGAATTGCCGTAGCCGCCGACGCCTGCGACCACGCCGGACACCAGGTGCCGGGTTTTCGGATGCTCCGGCGCGCCAAAGCTCAGCGCATTGAGGCAGGCAATCGGCCGCGCGCCCATCGTGAAGACGTCGCGCAAAATGCCGCCGACGCCAGTGGTCGCGCCCTGGTAGGGCTCGATGTAGCTCGGGTGGTTGTGGCTCTCCATCTTGAAGACCACGGCCTGGCCGTCGCCGATGTCGATCACGCCGGCATTCTCGCCCGGGCCCTGGATCACCCAGGGCGCCTTGGTCGGCAGCCCGCGCAGATGGATGCGCGAGGACTTGTACGAGCAGTGCTCGTTCCACATCGCCGAGAAGATGCCGAGCTCGGTGAAGGTCGGAACCCGCCCGATCAGCTTCAGGATCCGCTCATACTCGTCCGGCTTCAGCCCGTGGGCGGCGACGAGTTCGGGGGTGATTTGGGGCTCATTCTTGGGCGCGGTCATTGGTCCCTTAATAGGTAGATCGAACGGGGGCGAAAAGGCCTTTTAGGGGGCATTTTCGGCCTGTCCAGAGCTTTGCGGCCGGTGGCTGCGGCACGGCGTTTGCACAATCGGGATGGATCGGATTTAAGGATCAAAACCCGATAATTGAAGGCCAATTTCGTGAACGAGCTAGCCGAGACCGCACTCAAGTCCGCATTCAACCTCCGCCCCGATCTGCACGTCGAAACCGAGGGCGAATTCGCCGGCTGGCGAACCTGGAGCCGCGACAATTTCGAGACCAATAGCGGCCCGTTCTACCACCGGATGGACGAGAACGGCCGTATCGCCTGCGCGTTCCGGGTCGGCAAGAAGCACCTCAACGGCTCCGGCAACGTCCATGGCGGCTGCTTCATGACGTTCGCCGACTACTGCCTGTTCGCGCTGGCCGGCCCGCTGCTGCAGGGTCCCGGCGTCACGGTGGGCTTCTCCTGCGAATTCCTCGACGCCGCCCGCGAGGGCGAGCTGATCGAATGCGACGGCGAGGTGACGCGCGCCGGCGGCTCGCTGATCTTCCTGCGCGGCACACTGCGCGCGGGGACGCGGATGCTGTTCACCTTCTCGGGCACCATCAAGCGGGTGAAGCGCAAGGCCGGAGCCTGAGGCCAATCCGGCCGGAGGCCGATTCTTGGATCAGCGCTTTGCCGGCTGCGCCGACGCCGTGAGCGCCTCGAAATTCTGCTGCCAATAGGACTCGATCTGCTCGATCAGCGCCGGCGGCAGCGGCACATAGTTGAGCAATTCGGCCTGCGGCTTGCCGCTTTCCAGCGACCAGCGGAAGAACTCGATCGCGGTGGCCGAGCGTTCCGGCGATTTCGGCTGCTTGTACATCAGCACGAATGTGGTGGCCGTGATGGGGTAGGCGTCCTCCCCCGGCGCATTGGTCAGCACCAGGTGGAAATCCTTCGTGGCCTTCCAGTCGGCGCTGGATGCGGCAGCCTGAAACGATGCGGCGTCCGGGGTGACGAAATTGCCGGCGCTGTTTTGCACCAGCCCGAAGGAGATCCTGTCGAGCCGCTGCAGCGCATAGGTGTATTCGAGATAGCCGATCGAACCGGGAATCAGGCTGACCAGCGAGGCAACGCCATCATTGCCCTTGCCGCCGAGCCCGACCGGCCACTCGACCGTCGTGCCCTCGCCGACCTTTGCCTTCCACTGCGCGCTGATCTTCGCGAGATAGTTCGACCAGTTGAACGTCGTTCCCGATCCATCGACACGATGCACGACGGTGATCGCCACGCGCGGCAGCTTGAGGCCCGGATTGATCGCCTGGATCGCCGGGTCGTTCCACGACCTGATCTTGCCGAGATAGATGTCGGCCAGCAGTTGGCCGGTGAACTGCATCTGGCCGGGCTTGACGCCGTCGATGTTGACCACCGGCACGACGCCGCCGATCACGATCGGAAATTGCATCATGCCGAGCTTGTCCAGCTCAGTCGGATCAAGCGGCATGTCGCTCGCGCCGAAATCGACGGCCGCCTTCCTGATCAGGCCGACGCCGATGCTCGAGCCGACCGGCTGGTAGCTGACATCGTTGCCGGTCCTGGTCTTGTACGCGCTGATCCATTTCGCCATCACAGGCGAGACGAAGGTCGAACCCGCGCCCTTTGTCTCCGCAGCCAGGCTTGGCGTTGCGACGACCAGTGCAGCGAAGATGGTCAGTCCCTTGAGATGTTTCGTCATGGCTCGAGCCTAGCAGGACGAACGACAACATCATGTGGGCCACGTCACAAAACCGTAACATGGGCCGCAGCACCGGACAACGATGCTCCGCCACCGCAGGAGGCCCACGGGATAGACCAAACGGGTCAAGCTCAGGGAGCTAAGGCGAGCGGGTGCTCGCGCCCAGCAGTTGGCGAAGCGGATTGAGCGGAGCAAGCGGCGTCAGCTCAAAACTCATCAGATGGGCCTGGCCCAGCGGCAATTTTTCCAGCATCTCGCGGGCAGCCGTGGCATCCGTAACGTTCAGGATGAACACCACACCGGGACGTCCCTGTAGCGAGAACCACTGGTCGATCTTGCCATCGAGGTAGAGCTTGACGGTCTCTTGCACTTCGGTCGGAAGGATCGCCCGTGCCGCGGCCGGATCGACGCCCCGATTGAGCGTTCCGACCGCCAGGATGCGCGTCGTCGGCGCCGGCGGAGCTGCGGACTGCGCGCGGCCACCGTCCACTCCCATCAGGCAGATGATCAGCGCAGCGATGGAGCCAGCCAGAGCGTTGTTCATTTTCGTACTCCTCATTCGGATTCAATCGAGTTTCACTCGCGCTTGCCGCATCGCGCTGCGCGGAGGCGACCGCCCCTCGGCGCCGGCGAAATGATGGATTTCATCTTGCCGCTGGCGCCTCGGGGATCGCAGCGGTTACTTGCCCTGGATCAAGAGACCCAGCGGCGCCAGCGGACCGACCGGGATCACGTCGTATTGCGCAAAGCCTTCGGTCACGAGCGGCATGGCTTCGACGGTCGCCCGCGCCTGTTCGACCGACTCGGCATTCATGAGAAAGATCACGCCGGGCTTGTCCTGGCGGAAGAAGAACTGCTCGATCTTGCCGTCGAGATAGAGCTGCAGCGTCGCCGGGACTTCCTTCGACATGATCTGCTGCCGCTGCTCCGGGGTGACCGGCTTGGTGATGTTTCCGATAGCGATGACTTTCATGTCCGTTCTCCTGTTCGTCGTCAGATGTTTGCCGGTGCCATCCGGCTCTAAAGTGCGAGCCGAATAGCGGCGTAAGCGCCATTTTTCGGAGCATTTACGCCACCGAAAAATCGATGATCGCTGCACGAACGCGTTGTTTTTCAATCGATTATGTGTACATCTCCGATTGTAGGCTTCGCGCTTCCGCGATCCCCGACGGCGCAGGATTTAGCGTGCGGGCTGCGAAATCGGTATTGCCGCAAATGCCAATCTTGAGGCCATTTACGCCATGCGCATTTCGATCCTCGCGCTCGAGGGGTTTTGGGACACCGGGCTCGTCGTGACGCTCGACGCGCTCACGCTCGCCAACAAGTTCGCAGCCGCGCAGTTGGGCGGTGCGCCGCGGTTCGACGTGTCGGTCGTCGGCGTGCGCAGGCGGGTCCGATCCGGCCAGCGATTTGCGATGCCGGTGCAATCGATCACGCCGGATTCGAAACCGGATTGGGTGATCGTGCCGGCGCTCAGCACCGGCCAGCCCGAGCAATTGCTGCCGGCGCTGGAACGCCGCGATGTGCGTCAGGCGACCGCGCAACTGCGAAGATGGTACGCCGCCGGCGCCGGCATCGCGGCGTCCTGTATCGGCACATTTGTGCTCGCCGAGAGCGGACTGCTCGATCAGAGGCAAGCAACGACGACGTGGTGGTTGTCGCCGCTCTTCCGGCAGCGCTACCCGAACGTTCGGCTCGACGAGACGCGCATGCTGGTGACCTCGGATCGCATCGTCACGGCCGGCGCCGCGATGGGACATCTCGATCTCGCACTCTGGTTCATCCGCCAGGCGAGCCCGGAGCTGGCAAACCTCGTCTCGCGCTATCTGCTCGCCGATTTGCGCTCCTCACAGGCGCCCTACATCATTCCCAATCATCTGGCGCAGGCCGATCCGCTGATCCTGCGTTTCGAGAAATGGGCGCGCGAGCATCTGAAGGAAGGGTTCTCGCTGCAGGACGCCGCCAAGGCGCTGGCGACCAGCGCCCGCACCTTGCAGCGCCGCTGCGAAGCGGTGCTCGGCAAATCGCCGCTGTCGTATTTCCAGGACCTGCGGGTCGAGCGCGCGCAATCGCTGCTGCACGGCAGCGGCCTTGCGCTCGACGCCATCGCCGCCGAGGTCGGCTACCTCGACGGCGCGACGCTGCGAACCCTGTTGCGTGAACGCCTGGGGCGCGGCGTGCGCGAGCTCCGCGCCGATCTGCGCTGACCCGCAACGTGCGACGTCAACGCGCTGCGCCGAAGCGTTCGATGACCTCGGCGAGTGGAATGTGTCCTACGCAGGCGCCGCTCCCCGCGCTGCGCTCGCCGCTCTCCAGCGCCGTCGCATGGATCACGGCCGGATCGGCTTCGAGCCGCGCGCGAAGCGCATCCAGCTTCGGCCAGCGGCCGCGATCGGCCACGGCATGGAAATCGAGCCAGCGCGCCACCCCGATCAGCAGCGCATCGGCCAATGTCGGGCGCTCGCCGAGCAGGAACGGGCCCTCGCCGATCAGTTCCTCGAGCCGGTCGTGCCGCTGCATGACGTTGCCCTGTCCCCATCGCCGCAGCGCCGACTGCATGGCCGGATCAGGCGTCTGCATCTCCAGCGCCGCCCACAGCGGACTGAACGCGGCGGTGAAGCCGGTGTTCACGAACGCCATCAGCTGGTGCATCCGGTCGGCCTCCGGCGACAGCGGATCGAAGCTGATGCGGCGTTCGGCATCGCGCGCCGCGAGCCAGCCTGCGATCGCCATGTTCTCGGTCAGCACCCTGCCCTTGTCTGTGACGAATACCGGCGTCTCGTGCCGCGGATTGATCCGCGCATAGGACGGAAGGCGCATCTCGCCGAGCATGTCGACGCGGCAGAGGCGATATGGCTTGCGCAGCCATTCGAGGGCTGCGACGAGCCCCATGGAGCTTCCCAGCGGGAAGCCATAGATAAGGATCGGTTCCATGATGTGGTCTCCGGTGATGTCAGTGATCGCGCTGCGCAGCGGAGGGGGACCCTAGTCACCACATCGGCGAAGTAAATTACGCACCTTTTTGTAACCACGAGCGATCCATGAAATCTCGCGTCTCCCGCTGCCCGATCGAAGAAGTCATGCAGATCCTGAGCGGCCGCTGGCCGACGCTGCTGATCTACTATCTGAAGCAGGGCACCAAGCGCTTCAGCGATTTGCGCCGCGACAATCCGACCATCTCGCACAAGATGCTCGCACTGGAGCTGCGCAAGCTGGAGGACGCCGGCATCGTCGCGCGCACCGAATTCGAGGGATATCCGTTGCGCGTCGAGTACGAGCTGACGCCGGCCGGCGAGCGGCTGGTGCCGCTGATCGATGCGCTGGGCGACTGGTGGGAAGCGACGTCGGACGCCGGCGTACCATCCATTGCTTGAGCGATGACGACACGGATCGCGCACACGCAGCCCGGATGAGCGCAGCGACATCCGGGGCTGCTGGCCGACTGCACTCCCAACGTCCCGCATCTCGCTGCGCTCATCCGGGCTACGTGTTGCCAGCGACACCGCGTCCGCGATGGAAATTCCGCGACATGGCACCGCTGCGCAAGCGCATCCGGCGCAACGCCCCTAGCGTTCCCGCACGCCGCCGCGTTACATTCATCCTCACGCGCCGATGCGCGGGGGAGCCAATCAAGGTGCCGAAGAGCACAGCCAGAGCATGATCCGGAAAAGTGTGAAGCGGTTTTCCGAAAGGATCATGCCTAAACAAGCAGCGAGTACGGGCGGCGTGACGGCTCCCGTGCAGACGTCCACTCCGTCCATCGCTGCGCCCGGCGCGCGCGGCTGGCGCGACTATGCGCTGCTGCTGGCGCTGGCTTGCTGCTGGAGCTCGACCTATCCGCTGACCAAGATCGGGCTCGGCTCGATCCCGCCGATCACCTTCATCTCGGCGCGCTCGCTGGTCGCAGCCGGCTTCCTGCTGATCGTGCTGCGGCTGCGCGGCATGCGCATCCCGACCGATCTGAAAGCCTGGAAGCTGTTTGCGGTCCAGCAGACCATCAACTCCACCGTCCCGTTTCTGGTGATCACCTGGGCGCAGCTTTATGTGCCGGCGTCCAACACGGTGGTGCTGGCCTCGACGACGCCGATTTTTGCCTTCCTGATCACCTGGACGATCACCCGGCACGAGCCGGCTTCGCTGCTCAAGCTGGTCGGCGCGATCCTCGGCCTCGCCGGCACGGTCGCGATCATCGGCCTCGACGCGCTCGGCGGCTTCGGCAAGGAGATCTTTGCGGAGATCGCGATCCTGCTCGCCACCGTCTCGTTCGCCTGCGCTACGATCTTTGGGCTCAAGGTGTCGGACTACGATCCGATGGCGGTCGCGGCCGGCTCGCTGCTGTTCGGCGGCACCGTCTTGTTGCCGCTCGCGCTGATCGTCGACCAGCCCTGGACGCTGCACCCGACGCCGCAGGCGCTGGCCGCCACCGTCATCATGGGGATCTTTTCCAGCGCGTTCGGCCTGATGCTGTTCTACATGTGCCTGACCCGGCTCGGCACGCTCACGACGAACGCGCAAGGCTATCTGCGGATTCCGATCGGCGTGGCGCTCTCGGTCGTGCTGCTCGGGGAAACCGTACCGTCGAATCTCGCGCTCGGCCTCGTGCTGGTGATGGCCGGCGTCGCCGCGATGACCCTTCCGGGCGAAACGTTCAAGCGCGGGCTGCGGCGGCTGCGCAAGTGAGGTGAGCACACGGCTCAGGCTCCCTCCCCCCTTGCGGGGGAGGGTTGGGGAGAGGGGTAAGCCACGGGCGACATGATTGATGAAGGCATTGCTCTCGCTATTCCGACATCGCGTCATCAGCGTTCATCGATAGAGCGCGTCGTGTGGCACCCCTCTCCCTAACCCTCCCCCCGCAAGGCAGGGCGATCGCATATGGCAATTCCCGAGTCTCTTCCGATGCTTGGCTTGGCGCGGCACGCGCTCGACCTGAATAGGCCGTGGAATCGGATGGAGAACAAATCGGAATCGGAGCGCGAATGGCGGACACGTTCACTCGACCCACCCTTCGCAGAACTATCGATTCCACGCGGGTTTCTTTCATATGCGATAGCCCTGCCCCGCAAGGGGGGAGGGAACCCTTCCACTGGTGCCTACCTTACATCGGCAAAGCAGCACTATCCGCGTCATTGCGAGCGAAGCGAAGCAATCCATGGGTCCGCATATGCGGAGCGATGGATTTCTTCCGCCTTCGCCAAGGCTTCGGCGGACAAGTCGTCGCTTCGCTCCTCGCAATGACGGCCGGATAAGCTGACAGCAGCTCACGCCGACAGCTGCTTCTCCGCGATCGACAGCCACTCGGCCTGGGCGTCGCGCAGATATTTTGGCGCGCGGCGCATCTGGATCAACAGCTCGTTGAACACCATGCGCGCCTCGGCGGTGCGGCCGACCAGTTGCAGCAGCAGGCCATAGCGCACCCGCGCCTCGGCGCCGGGGAAATACTGCGTGACCTCCTGATATTCCTGCAGCGCCTCATCGACCCGGCCGATTTCGGCGAGCGCGCGGGCATAGAGCAGATGGCCGTCGGCGGATTCGAAATCGGGCCAGCGCTCGCGCAGCGCATCGAGCGTCGCCAGCGCATCGGCGGGCTGCTTGCGGGCGAACTGGGCCTGCGCCTTGGCGAGCGCGTAGGCCGGATCGTCGCCCTGCGGCAGCTTCATGATGTGGTCGTAATGGCCCTCCGCCTCCTCGTAGCGCCCGACATTGTGGCACTCCTGGGCGAGCGCAGCGCGGTTGGCGATCGTGTCTGACGTCGCCAGCTTGTCGGACAGTTCGCGATAGCGCTTCTCCGGATCGAGCCGGTTGGCGACCCGCTTGCGGGCTTGCGCGGCCCCGGGCCCGCCCCACCATTCCGGAATCAGCTCGACCACGATGTAGGCGAGCCCGCCGATCAGCGGCACCATCAGGATGATGAACGCCCAGGGCTGCAGACGCCCGGTGCGCGCGGCGTGCCAGATCAGCGTGATGTCGAGCAGCAAGACGACCAAGGCAAAGGGCATGTCGAGTTTCCCCAAAGCGGCCGGAGACCTCAAAATCGCGCCCGTGATAGCGTGTCCGGCATGCCAAAACAATCCCGGGTTGACGCATCAGGCGGTTTAACGTGTAGGCTTTGTAAAGACGGGAGCCGTCATACCGCATTAGTTTCGGACGCGGCCCGACAGGTTCATGCTCCGCGCGTATCGACGCCGAACGAATTGCCGTTGCCACGTTGCCCGCGGACGCCGATCACCGACTCGATCAAACCGGTGAAGCCGAGCGTGACGGCGGTTGACGCGTCCGCCGCGTGATGGTGCTCTCGCGCCGGCGGAATCTGCGAGGTGCCCGATGCAACTGTACTTTTTCGCGCAGTTTCACGCCGCTCCCGGCAACGAAGCGAGCGTCGAGGCGGCACTCCGCAAGGTCGCGGCCCCCTCGCGCGCCGAGGCCGGCTGCAAGGCGTTTCACGCCTTCCGCGGCACCCGCGATCGAGCGACGTTCTTCATCCATTCCATATGGGCGGATGAGGCGGCGTTCGACTTGCACGCCACGCTCCCGCATACGGTCGAATTCCTCGCGACCATGAGGGAACTGGTCGACCGTCCGCCGGAGATGTGCCGCACTGAAATGATGCTTTGAAGCGCGGCTCGCAGCCTACTTCTTGTCGTCCGCCAGCAGCGTGCGGTATTTCGCGACGTCGCGGGTCACCAGTTGCTGCAGCACCTCGGGCGCGAGCTCATTGGCGTCGGGTGCGACCGTGGAGAGATCGGCGAACCGCTTCTTCACCGCCTCGCTCGCGACCGCGCTGCGCGCCGCCGCATTCAGCTTGGCGATGATCTCGCCCGGCGTGCCCTTCGGGGCGAACAATCCGTTCCAGCCCTGCGCCTCGAACTCGGGCAGTCCGGCCTCGGCCGAGGTCGGCAGCTCCGGCAGCGACGCGAGCCGCACCGTCGAGCCGACCACCACCGCTTTCACCAGTTTGTCGTCGATCGCCTGCGACACCGAGGCCGCGGCATCGCAGACGCCGTCGATCTGGCCGCCGATCGCGTCGGTCAGCGCCGGCGCCGCGCCGCGATAGCCGACCAGCGTCACGTCGACGCCGGCGGCATGAACAAAACTCTTGCAGATCAGGTAATTCGAGGAGCCGACGCCGGCATGGCCGAGATTGATCTTGCCCGGATTCTTCTTGGCGTAGTCGATGAACTCTTTCAGGTCCTTGGCCGGAAAATCCTTGCGCAGCGCGACGATGCCGAAGGTCTTTGCGACCACCGCGATCGGCGCGAAGGAGTCCGGCGTGAACGCCAGCTTCGGATAGATCGTGTAGGTCGCGGCATTGGTGCCGGCATTACCGATCGCGATCGTATAACCGTCCGGCTCGGCGCGCGCCGCCCGCGTCAGCGCGGTCGAGCCGCCGGCGCCGGCGACGTTCTCGATGATGATGCTCTGGCCGAGCGCGACACCCATCTGGTCGGCCACCGCGCGCGCGATCACGTCGGAGGTGCCGCCGGCCGCGAACGGCACGATCATGGCGATCGGGCGCTTCGGGAAATCCTGGGCTTCGGCAGCGGTCACAAACACGAGCGCCGCGACTGCGGCCAAGCATCGGCGCAGCATGATGCTCACGCCGCCTTTTCGAGATGCTGGGCCAGCCCCGCGAACAGGCCGCGGCCGTCGGTGCAGCCCATGATCTCTTCGACGTGGTTTTCCGGATGCGGCATCATGCCGAGCACGTTGCCGCGCTCGTTGACGATGCCGGCGATCGAATGCGCGGCGCCGTTGACGTTGGAGGCTTCGTCGACCACGCCTTCCGGCGAGCAGTAGCGGTACAGCACCCGCCCCTCGCCTTCGAGCCGCTTCAGCGTCTCCTCGTCCGCCTCGTAATTGCCCTCGCCATGGGCGACCGGCACCCGGATCACCTGGCCGGCATTGTAGCCCCGCGTGAACGGCGTGTCGGAGCGCTCGATCTTCATGTGCACGTCGCGGCAGACGAACTTCAGCTGCGCGTTGCGCATCAGGACGCCCGGCAGCAGCCCGGACTCGCAGAGGATCTGAAAGCCGTTGCAGACGCCGAGCACGAGCCCGCCCTTGGCGGCGAAGTCGCGCACCGCGTCCATCACGGGCGCGCGGGCCGCGATCGCGCCACAGCGTAGATAGTCGCCGTAGGAAAAGCCGCCGGGCACCACGACGAGGTCGGTGCCCGCCGGCAGCGCGGTGTCGGCGTGCCAGACCATCGCGGCGTCGTTACCTGACGCCAGCTTGAGCGCGCGCGCCATGTCGCGCTCGCGGTTGATGCCGGGGAAGACGAGGACGGCTGATTTCATTTCGATGCGGCCTAGAGCAGTTCGACCCGGTAGTTCTCGATCACGGTGTTGGCGAGCAGCTTGTCGGCCGCGGCCTTCAGCGCGGCTTCCGCCTTGGCCTTGTCGGTGGCGGCGAGCTCGATGTCGAACACCTTGCCCTGGCGGACGCTGGCGACGCCATCGACGCCGAGCGATTTCAGCGCACCCTCAATCGCCTTGCCCTGCGGATCGAGGATGCCGGTCTTCAACGTCACAGTCACACGTGCCTTCACGCCTCGCCCCTTAGCTTTTCACCAGCACCGGGCCGGTGCCGGCCGGCCGCTCGTTTTCCATCAAAATGCCAAGCCGCTTTGCGACCTCGGTATAGGCCTCCAGCAGGCCGCCGAGATCGCGGCGGAAGCGGTCCTTGTCGAGCTTCTCGTTCGACTTGATGTCCCACAGGCGGCAGCTATCCGGCGAGATCTCGTCGGCGACGATGATCCGCATCATCTCGTTCTCGAACAGCCGGCCGCACTCCATCTTGAAGTCGACCAAACGGATGCCGATGCCGAGGAAGAGGCCGGTGAGGAAGTCGTTGACGCGGATGGCGAGCGCCATGATGTCGTCGATCTCCTGCGGCGTGGCCCAGCCGAAGGCGGTGATGTGCTCTTCCGACACCATCGGGTCGTTGAGCTGGTCGTTCTTGTAATAAAACTCGATGATCGAGCGCGGCAGCTGGGTGCCCTCCTCGATCCCGAGCCGCTGCGACAGCGAGCCGGCGGCGACGTTGCGCACCACCACCTCGAGCGGCACGATCTCGACCTCGCGAATCAGCTGCTCACGCATGTTGAGGCGGCGGATGAAGTGGGTCGGCACCCCGATGTCGTTGAGGTGCTGAAACAGGTACTCCGAAATCCGGTTGTTGAGGACGCCCTTGCCCTCGATCACCTGGTGTTTCTTGGCATTGAACGCGGTCGCGTCGTCCTTGAAGTGCTGGATCAGGGTTCCCGGCTCCGGGCCTTCATAAAGCACCTTGGCCTTGCCTTCATAAATACGGCGTCGACGGCTCATTGGGATGTACCGTGTTTTGTTGAAATCCATTGATTTGGGTGCTCCGATGGCTTGGGGTTACGACCCACGACGGAGCTGCCGCGGAGGCCTGGAACCTGGGCATTCCAACTGGAAACAGAACAAGAACCACGCCTGACGGCAACCTATCCGATTGGCCCATCCAGCACAATCAGTACCGGCCGCTCGAACCCACTTATACCGCTCTATCGTCAAGGGCCGAATCCGCCTGTTTTGGCTGCGGCTTAACGGCTCGTTGTCCTGTCATTTCCTCCTGCTTATCTAGGCAGGGATCGGGGCCGCCGCAACGGACGCCGCGACCCACAATGTCACCAGGGGAACTTCGACTATGAGCGAATTCAATAAGCGCGAGGAAGGTTTCGAGAAGAAGTTCGCCCTCGATGAGGAACAGAAGTTCAAGGCCGAAGCCCGCCGCAACAAGCTGCTCGGCCTTTGGGCCGCCGAAAAGCTCGGCATCTCCGGCGACGCCGCCAACGCCTACGCCAAGGAAGTGGTGGCCGCCGATTTCGAGGAGGCCGGCGACGGCGACGTGCTGAAGAAGGTGCTGACCGATCTCACCGCCAAGGGCGAGCCCGTCACCGAGCGCGACATCCGCGCCAAGATGGACGAGCTGCTGGCCGTGGCCGCGGCCCAGGTGAAGGCCGGGGCGTGAAGGCGGGCGCGTAGCTCCGCGCAACAGCTGTATCAAATTCGACCAGGCGCGCCGGACACCGTTCCGGCGCGCTGCGTTTGTATGCCGCGCATTTGGGGGAACCGGCGGCGCGAACTATCAGTCCCGTCATCCCCGCGCAAACGCTCCGCGTTTGTCGCTGGAGGTGCGAGCTCTTGCGAGCCTCGAAGGATGCACGGCCACCAGCCGGGCCGATTCATCCCTTCGAGGCTCGCCGAAGAGGCTCGCACCTCAGGATGACGGGATGGTAGCAAGCTTTGTTTGCGATCCAGCCCTGG
The DNA here is from genome assembly GCF_015291565.1 of Bradyrhizobium sp. CCBAU 51753. Classification (NCBI taxonomy): domain Bacteria; kingdom Pseudomonadati; phylum Pseudomonadota; class Alphaproteobacteria; order Hyphomicrobiales; family Nitrobacteraceae; genus Bradyrhizobium; species Bradyrhizobium sp. CCBAU 51753. Next base: position 6,074,078 of record NZ_CP030037.1, read on the forward strand.
CTAATACCGCGGCGCCCGCTTCTCGATAAACGCCTCGAGCCTTCCTCGATCTCGTCAACGCGCCCGTGATTTTGGACCGCCATATGCGGTGCGGATCATCTCCAGCAGCAGCCGCGACGCCGCGCTCAAGAAGCCGCCGCGCCGCGTCACCGTCACGACCTCGTGGCTCGCGGTCAGGTTGGCGACGCGAATGGTCGCGATCCGTGACGCGCCCATTTCCTCGGCGGCGTTGCTTTGCGACAGCAGCGCGATGCCGAGCCCGGCCTCGACCAGGCGCTTTTGCGCCGTGAGGCTGTCGACCGGCGTCCAGTCGACCTCGCCGAGGCCGTGGGTCAGGAACAGCGCGAAGACATGCGCGGCCGTGATCTCGCGGCGGCCCGGCACCACCGGAAAGGCGATCCAGCGCTCGTCCCGGAGATCGGCCAGTCGTGCGACCCGCCGCCCGGCCAGCCGATGCTGCCGCGCGCACACAACCTGAAGCGGTTCGGAAAACAGCAGCCCGCAATCAAGGTCACGCGACCGGTCGCGGTCGTAACGCAGGCCGATCGTGGCCTCGCCGCGCCGGACCAGGTCGCTGACCTCGGCGCTGGTCGCGGTGCGCAGCGTCAGATCGACCTCTGGATGCCGCTTCGCAAAGCGCTTCAAGACCCTGGAGAGCCGCTCGCCGGCCAGCGTGCCGGTCACCGCAAGCGCAACCGGGCCGGATTTGTCGCGCGACAGCGCCCGCACCGCGTTCTCGGCATCCTGCGCCGCCGCCACTGCGCGCTCGGCATAGGGCACCATCACCCGCCCCGCATCGCTGAGCCGCGTCCTGCCGGCGATCCGCTCGAACAGCGGCACGCCGAGCTCCTGCTCCAGCAGCGCGATGCGCCGCGAGATCGCCGGCTGCGAGCGATGCAGTGCCTTCGCCGCGTTCGAGATGCCGCCGCGGCGGTGCACGACCAGGAAGGTGTTGAGCGCGTCGCTGTCCATCGACAACCTCATGCAGAAAACTGATGTAATCCAGAGAAATAACAAATTTGGCTGATGGGCGAAACAGCCCTAGGCTTGCGGCCAGTCGATCGCGAGACCAGCTCGCGACATTGCAAGACAACAGGAGCTGACATGCGCACCCAGGCGGACAAGGCGGCACGGTTTCGCGAACTGCATCAGCGCAGCGGCGCCTTCATCATCCCGAATCCGTGGGATGCCGGCACGGCAAAAATCCTCGCGGCGATGGGTTTTGAGGCGCTGGCGACCACAAGCCTCGGTGTTGCGAACACGCTCGGCCAGTCCCGCATCAGCCTCTCGGCCATCATCGAGAACTGCCGGCAGATCGCCGAGGCCACCGATCTGCCTGTCAATGCCGACCTCGAAAACTGCGGCGCCGACATGCCCAAGCTCGCGGCCGAGGCGATCCGCTTCGCTGCGGAGGCCGGCGCAGTCGGCGGCTCGATCGAGGACTCGACCGGCGATCCGCAGCGACCAATCTACGATTTCTCGCTTGCGGTCGAACGGGTGCAGGCGGCGGTCGAGGCGGCGCGAGCCCTGCCCTTCCCGTTCACGCTGACGGCGCGGGCGGAAAACTTTCTGCACGGCCGCAAGGACCTCGACGACACCATCAGGCGGCTGCAGGCTTTTGAAGCCGCCGGCGCCGACGTGCTGTACTCGCGGGCCTGTACGACCTCGAGACCATCCGCACCGTGGTGTCGGCGGTGAACAAGCCGTTCAACCTCGTGATGGGCTTTGCCGATCCGACGCTGACGCTCGAGCAACTCGCGGCCGCCGGCGTCAAGCGGATCAGCGTCGGGGGCGCGATGCAGCGCCACGCGCTTGCGGCGTTTTTGCGCTGCGCCCGCGAGATGAAGGAGAAAGGCGCGTTCAGCTTCGTCCGCGACATGGCGCCGGTGAAGGAGGTGCGCGAAGCGTTCGCTGCCGCCAAGGGCGAATAGGGAGTGGCGAATGGCGAGGTGCCATAGAATGAATCCATTCGCTATTCGCTACTCGCCATTCGCCCTCACTTCTCAATCCGCGCATCCGGAATGCTCAATCAGCGCGATCCAGGCAAAAACCACATTCCCCCTTAGGGTGTGTTAACGACTTCACACAACCTTAAGCGATTCCCAAGCTAGAAGCCCGTCCCGGGTACGGTCGAACGATCGCCGTTCGACCAATTGCGCCCGATGCATGGGAGATAAAAAATGCCTGATACGCTTCCGCCGTTTCCGACGATCGACAGTTTGTCATGGGCACCGCCGGCGCAGACCGCGCCGACAGAGGCCGCGCGCATCGATAATGTCAGCCTGAACATCTACGCAGATGCGGACAATGCCAACTACCAGGATTGGGTTTCGGACGTTCCGAGGGGATCGGGCAACCCCCGCCTCAACAATTGGTGGTCAGGCCAGGCGCCGAGGTCGCCGCGGCGGCTCGTCCTGCGCCACTACTGGAGACTGGTGCCGGGCACCTTCACGCACCTGTCCCCGGGGCAGCCATCTGAGACAGAGTTGGCAGTATACCAACGGCATCTCGACGACGGATTCGCAGTCGATTACCGCGCAGGTCGGGATCAAGGCGGGCGACATCAGTGCCGGATTGAGCGCCACCTTTAGCAAGTCGGTCACGGTGAGCAGTCAGACATCGACGACCACCGAATACTCCGTCGATCCTCCCGCAGCGGGAACCCGCGTCTGGATGCTCTGGGACCTCATGTACGATTTGTCGGTGGTCGACCAGTACACCGGGACAGTCATCCCGGCGGGCACCTACCGCGGCGACGTCGACTTTGCCGGCGATAAACATTACTCAGGTGCTTACCTGAATTACCCCTGGACCCACCTCGTCATTTCCTCGGGCAATCTCGTGTCCCAGGACAAGGTCTTTCCGGCCGCGTGATCCGAACGCCGATCGCCGCGCCATCAGCCGTGGAAGGACGCGCCGGCAATCGGCGCGGCCGAGCGGAAGCGAAGGTGTGGCTCGCGCTCTGGACCGCGAAAGCGAATAGGGAGTGGCGAATAGCGAATGGAAAGAAGCTATTCGCTACTCACTATTGGCCATTCGCGTTCTCAGCCTTCCTTGAACCCGTATTCCGGCACGTTGCCGCTCGCGCCGTAATATTTGTACGGCAGGAATTTTCCGCTCATCGTGATCTTGACGCGGTCGCCCTTCGGATTGGCGACACGCTCCAGCGCCATGTCGAAATCGATCGCCGACATGATGCCGTCGCCGAATTCTTCCTCGATCAGCGCCTTCCAGGCCGGGCCGTTGACCATCACCATTTCGTAGAAGCGATAGATCAAGGGATCGGTCGGCGGCATCGGCGTGCCGGTGCCGCGCATCGGCACCTCGTTGAGCATCGCGATTTCCGCCTTCGACAGGGAGAACAGCTCGCCGGCATTGGCCGCCTGCGGTTTTGTCAATTTCATCTGGCCGAGGATCGCGCCGGTGATCAGCACCTCCGAATAGCCGCCGATCTTTTCGCAGATGTATTTCCAGCTCCAGCCCTTCTCGCGCTTGATGTCGAGCAGCTTTTCGGTGAGGTCTTCGCGTTTCATGGGGTTCCTCCTTTGGCTTCAGCGCGCAGCGCTCTGCGCGGGATTGGGTTCGACGACGCGCGGCGGCGCCACGATGGTGGGCTCGCCGACGCCGGGCCGCACCGTCGGCACGCGGCGCGGATCGTGATGGATCACCTCAGTGGCAAAGCTCTTGCTCCGGCTGACCAGGAAATCGACGATATGGTTGCGCAGCGCATAGTAATAGGGATGGCGGTGCAGATCGATGCGGCCGCGGTCCTTGGGCAGCGGATTTTCGACGATCTCGGCCAGCACCGCGCCGGGGCCGTTGGTCATCAGAAAGATCCGGTCGGCGAGGAAGATCGCCTCATCCACGTCATGGGTGATCATGAAGGTGGTCTGCCCGGCCTCCAGGCAAATGCGCCGGACCTCGTCCTGCAAGGTGCCGCGGGTGAGCGCATCCAGCGCCGAGAACGGCTCGTCCATCAGCATGATCTTCGGCGTGATCGACAGCGCCCGCGCAATACCGACGCGCTGCTTCATGCCACCCGACAGTTCCGACGGATGCTTGTGCTCGGCGCCGGTGAGGCCGACCAGATCGATGAACTTCTGCGCATGCGCCCTCACCCGCGCACGATCCCAGCGCCGCCATTTCGAGCTCACGGCATAGGCGACATTGCCGAGCACGGTGCGCCACGGCAGCAGTGCATGGCTCTGGAAGATCACGGCGCGGTCGAGGCTGGTGCCCTCGATGGCCTCGCCGTCGACGATCACCGTACCCTCGCTCGGCTCGTCGAGGCCGGCGAGGATGTTGAGCACCGTGGTCTTGCCGCAGCCGGAATGACCGATGATGCAGCCGAACTCGCCGCGCGCCATCGCGAGCCACAGGTTCTCGAACACCGTGGTGGTGCCGCCGTTCGCCGCCGGATAGCGCCGCGCGATGCCTTCGATCGAGATGAACTTGTCCGTCATCGCAGGCTGCCCCTTCCCCCTCTCCCCGCTTGCGGGGAGAGGGTCGGGGTGAGGGGGGCTCTCCACAAAGCTGGTGAGAATTCGACTCGCGGAGGCTCCCCCTCACCCAGATCGCATCTAACGATGCGATCTGGCCTCTCCCCGCAAGCGGGGCGAGGCGAACAAGCGCCAGTGCCTACGAACTCCATCATCATCGGCGCGCTACTCCGGAAACGTCACCATGCGCGTGAAGCGCGCCAGCACCTGGTCGAGCAGCATGCCGACGATGCCGATCAAGAGGATCGCGATGATCACATTGGTGATCGAGAGATTGTTCCACTCGTTCCAGACGAAATAGCCGATGCCGGTGCCGCCGACCAGCATCTCGGCGGCGACGATCACGAGCCAGGCGATCCCGATCGAGATCCGCATGCCGGTCAGGATGGTCGGCGCCGCGGCCGGCAGGATCACGGTAAAGGCGCGCCTGACGGTGCCGACCTCGAGCGTGCGCGCGACGTTGATCCACTCCTTGCGCACGCTGGCGACGCCGAACGCGGTGTTGAGCAGCATCGGCCACACCGAGCAGATGAAGATGACGAAGATCGCCGAGATGGAGGAATCCTTGATGGTGTAGAGCGCAAGCGGCATCCAGGCCAGCGGCGAGATCGGCTTCAGCACCTGGATGAACGGATCGAGCGCCCTGCTGATCAGCGGCGACATCCCGATCAGAAAGCCGAGCGGGATCGCGACGATCACCGCGATCAGGTAGCCGAGCCCGACGCGGCCGACCGAATAAGCGAGCTGAATGCCGAGCCCCTTGTCGTTCGGCCCGTTGTCGTAGAACGGCCGCTGCAGATGCTCCCACAGTTTGGCGCCGACATCCAAAGGCCCCGGCATCGCCGACTTGCCCTGCGTTGCGGTCAGCCCCATCAGCTTGGCGTATTCCGGGCTCATGCTGGCGGCCGCACCGGTGCCGCGGGTCGCGAGATGCCAGACGCCGAGGAAGCCGGCGAGCAGCACGAGCGAGACGATCGCGGCGCGCAGGCGGAGGGTCATGGTCATCTCCCTCTCCCCGCTTGCGGGGAGAGGGTCGGGGTGAGGGGGGCTCTCCGCGAGGACGCAGGGAGTCGGACTCGCGGAGGCTCCCCCTCACCCGTATCGCATCTTGCGATGCGACATAGCCGAAGCAGGGCTTCGGCGTTCTTTAGAACGGCCGCCGAAGGCGGCCTATTGCTCTCCCCGCACGCGGGGCGAGGCGAAGAAAGCGCAACACCCCTCACGACGACTTCCTGATCTTGAAGCCGGCGAGATAATCGTCGGGCTTCTCCGGATCGAACGTCTTGCCCATCACCGCGAACGACTTGTAGCTCGCAGCCGCCGGCGTAAGCCCCATCTCGGCCATCACCTTCCTGGTGTCGGTGGCGAGATACACCTGCTCGGCGACGGCCTTGTAGTCGACGTCGCCCTTGATCTGGCCCCAGCGCTTCATCTGCGTCAGCATCCACACCGCAAAGGACTGCCAGGGGAACGGATCGAAATCGACCCGCTTCGGATCGGTCTTCACGCCGCCGAGCCCGTCGGCATAGGTGCCGGTCAGGACCTGCTCCAGCACCGTGACCGGCGCGTTGATGTAGTTGGCCGGCGCGATCGCCTCCGCGATCTGCTTGCGGTTCTCGGCCTTCGCCGCATAGGAGGTCGCGTCGACGATCGCACGGGTCAGCGCCGCGAAGGAATTCGGTGCCGTCGTGATGAACTCGCGGCTCGCGGCAAAGCTGCAGCAGGGATGGCCGTCCCAGATCTCCTTGGAGAGAATGTGCAGGAAGCCGACGCCGTCATAGATCGCGCGCTGGCAGATGTTGTCGGGCGCAAGGAAGCCGTCGATGTTGTCGGCGCGCAGATTCGCGACCATCTCCGGCGGCGGCACCGAGCGGAGCTGCACGTCGGTGTCAGGGTCGAGCCCGTGCTCGGCGAGATAATAGCGCAGCAGGTAATTGTGCATGGAATAGTCGAACGGAATGGCGAACTTCATGCCCTTCCAGTCCTTCGGATCGCGCTTGTCCTTGTGCTTGATCGCCAGCGTGATGCCCTGGCCGTTGATGTTCTCGATCGCCGGCACCGTGAACGGGATCGCGTTGGCGCCAAGGCCGAGCGAGATCGCGATCGGCATCGGCGCCAGCATGTGGGCGGCGTCGTATTCCTTGTTGATGGTCTTGTCGCGGATCACAGCCCAACCGGCGGTCTTCACGACGTCGACGTTGAGCCCCTGCTTGGCGTAGAAGCCGAGCGGCGCCGCCATGATGATCGGGGTGGCGCAGGTGATCGGAATGAAGCCGACCTTGAGATCCTTCTTCTCCGGCGGACCGGCGTCGGCGAATGCTTCGGTAGCTAGTTTCAGCGGAAAGAATTGCGACAGCGCAGCGAGCGCGGTCGCTGCCCCAACCGATTTCAGGAAGGCGCGGCGCGCGGCGTCCTGCGGAAACACCGCGCGCATCACCGCCGAAGCGACGACGCCCTGGTAACGCTTCTCCTCGCTATCAGCGACCGGTTCGCAGCGCAGCGCGCGCTCGGCGTGCTCGTGCTCGGCAATGGAGCGATGCCGGCCGCACACGCAAGCCCATCGGGTGAGTTCGCGGTCGGCGTCGAACGGATCGTCGAAGGTGGACATGCTGCGCCCCATTGTCGCACCGAAGCGCTCAGGAGATTGCGCTCCGGTCAAATTTTCACCGTCCAGCTGCGTTTTGCGCCGCTGGACGGTGACGAACATGCACGTTCTATGCCGCTTTGCCTGTTACGACGGCAGTCGTCGGCAGCCCCTCGTCGATCGGCAGCGACGGATCGCGCGACCATTCGTTCCAGGAGCCGAAATACATCCGCACGTCCTTCACACCGGCGTTCTTCAGCGCCAGGAACGTGTTCGAGGCGCGTGCGCCCTTGAAGCAGTAGAGATAGACCGGCGTGGTCTGCGAGATGCCGACGGTGGCGCATTCCGCCAAGATCTCATCCTTCGACTTGAAGCGCGGGCCTTCCGCGGTCGGCTTCATCATGCGGTACCATTCCAGCCACACGGCACCCGGGATGCGGCCCTTGCGCGGGCAGAAATCCTTGCCGTAGGGCGAGGAGCTTTCGCCGATCCACTCGTCGACGTCGCGCACGTCGAGGATCGCGACCCCGGGCTTGTCGAGCGCTGCCAGCATCGCCTTGGCGTCGATCATGATGTCGCCGGCCTCCGGTACGATCGTGAACGCCGCCTTGATCGGCACCGCGACGTCGGTGGTGACGGGAAGGTCGGCGGCCTTCCAGGCGTCAAAGCCGCCATGCAGCACCTTGACCTTGGGATAGCCGAGCATCGTCAGCAGATAATAGCCGCGGCAGGACTGGCCGAAGCCCGAGTTCATCGACTGCTCGTAGATCACGGCGGTCTCCTTGCCCGAGAGACCGGCGGCGCCGAACGCGTCGGCAAACTTTGTCTTGAGCTCGTGCATGCCCTCGGGCGTCGAAGTCGCGAGATAGGTGAAGATGTCATGCACGTTGACCGCGCCGGGCAGGTGTCCCGCCGCATAGGCATCCGGATTCCGCGTGTCGATGATGACACACGGCTCTTTGGTGACGAGCTCGGCTAGTTCGCCGGCGGTGATCAGAACGTCCGTCATGGCTCTCTCCTGTGCGTGGTTGCAGTCTTGGTGGTCCCGGACTCTCCCTTCACCCGTCCGCCAGCATCTTGCGCAGCTGCTTGGTGGCGGGGGTGACGATGGCGACGAAATAGGCCTCGCGCAGCCGGCGCTGGGCGCGGTGGCTTTTGAGGTAACCGCGCGCGCCACAATGCAGCATCGCCGCATGCGCGACCGCGACGCTGGCGTCGCCGATGCGCAGCCGCAGCGCCACGACGCGGCGCCAGTAGCTGTCGTCGGCATTGTAGGGATCGCACGCGAGCGCCATCGACTCCTTCTCGAACTCGGCGTGGAGCTCGCGGAACTGGGTCGGCTGCTGCGGCAGATAGCGGTTGACGTGGCCGAGCGGCGCATGGACCTCGTCCATGATGTTGATGCAGTCCTTCATCAGGCCGAGGCCCATGCCAACCTGCAGCAGGATGAAGCCGGCGCGGATCTTCTTCACGAAGGGCGCGGCCGGCTCGGCCAGGATCAGATCATCCGGCACGAACAGGTCGCGGAACTGGATGCCATAGGTGCCGGTGCCGTCCATCGCCAGGAACGGCTTGCACGGCGTCAGCGTAATGGCGGGATCGGAGCAGTCGGCGAGAAACATCACCGTATCGCCGGGCTCGCCGTCCTCGCGCTCGAAAATCGTCCCGAAGTAATGGCCGGGGCCGAGATTCGACACCCAGGGCAGCGCGCCGCGGACGATATAGCCGCCGTCGACCTTGCGGCCTTTCAGCTTGAGCCGCTCGATGCCGAAAAAACTCTTCATCGGGTTGGACAGCCCGGTGCCACCGAGCACGCGCCCGCTGGAAAAGCAGTTGCCGAAGCGCGACGCGAGCTTCACGTTGGTGGAGTTGGCGGCGTACCAGACCAGCGTGTTCTGGCACCACGCCATGAACGCGGTGGCGCCGCAGACCTCGCCGATCGCGGCCATCGCCTGGATGGCCCAGCGCAGGTCGGCCGGCCCTTCCTGCGGCACGTGGCTGCTCCACGCCCCGACCTCACCGATCCGGCGCAGGAATGCGGCGGGATAGACTTCGCCGGCATCGATCGCGTTTGCGAGCGGTGCCAGCTCCTGCCGGGCAAGGCGCGCGACCTCGTCCGTGATGGTCGGTGCGGGATCTTGAGCTGCGACCCGCGATAAAGCCAATGAACCCATCGATCGTCTCCGCACCTTCCGTGATTGCCTGATCGAGCTAAGCGCTGACCTCGAGATTGACCGGACGGGTGAAGGTGTTGGCGACCGGCGACCATTTCTTCACATGCGCCACCAGCGCGTTGATCTCGTCCTGCGAGACGCCCTCGCACTCCATGTCGACCTTGACGCGGACGTCGGTGAAGCCGACCGGCTTCTCGCTGACGTCACCGGTGCCCCACACCGCGGTGATATTGAGATCGCCCTCGAGCTCCAGCTCGAGCTTGTTGACGATCCAGCCGCGATGCACGGCGTTGGCGTGCAGGCCCACCGCAAGGCATGACCCGAGCGCGGCGAGCGAGGCTTCCGACGGATTGGGCGCGGTGTCGTCGCCGAGCAGGCCCGGCGGTTCATCGACGATGTAGGGCGCGAGGTTGCGGATGTAGTTGGCGTGGCGGAACTTGCCCTCGGCCACCGTCTTGCACTTCAAGGTCTTGATCACCTTCGGGTTGGCCTTGCCGTTGGCAATGAGCTGCTCGAGCCCGCCTCTGTCGATCGGCGCGAGGCAGCCGGTCAGTGCGGTTTTTTGAGCGACAGCAGTCATCAGTTTTCTCCCTGGAAGCGGTGGATTGATCAGGATACCGAACGGTCTGTTTCCTGCATAAGCCGTGCCAGAGCGAAGCCAAATCAAAAGCCGAAGCCGCGCAGGCGGTTAGCCCGCCCCGCCCATCGATTGATCAGCGCGCCGCTGCTCAAAGGCGATGCATCTGCCGCGACGCCGCGATTATTTTGAGCGCAAGACCGCTCGCATGGGTGGGCGCATGCCCGGCCCCGTGAAGATGCGGCTTGATGATTTTGCCGCGGTTCGATTTACTGCCGCCCATGAGCAAATCGCCTGCGAAGAAAAAACCAGCCGCGGCGTTCGCCCCCGGCGACGATGAATCCGCACGCGGGCGCCTGTTGAGCGCGGCGACGCATCTGTTCTGCAAGAACGGCATCAACGCCACCGGCATCGATGCGATCATCGACGAGGCCGGCACCGCCAAGACCACGCTCTACAAGCTGTTCGGCTCGAAAACCAACCTCGTGCACGCGGTGCTGGAGAGCGAGGGCCGGCAGTGGCGCGAATGGTTCATCGGCGCGATCGAGGCCGGCGGCGGCGATCCGCAGACCAAGCTGGCGCGGATCTTCCCGGCGCTGAAGAGCTGGTTCGCCGAGGAACGCTTCTACGGCTGCCCCTTCATCAACGCGGTCGCCGAGCATGACAAGGACGCCAAACAGTTCCGCAACATCGCGCTGAAGCACAAGAAGGTGGTGCTGGCGCATATCGAGAAGCTGGCAACCGAGATGGGCGCCGCCGAGCCCGCGGTGCTCGCGCACCAACTGGCGCTCCTAATCGACGGCGCGATCGTCGCCGCGATGGTGTCGTGTGATCCCGGCGTTGCCGATACGGCGGGACTTGCCGCGAGCAACCTGTTCGCGCCGGCGAAGGCGAAGAAGACGAAGCGCACGGGCAGCGCGGCGGAGCAGCTCGTCGCGGTCTGATCCTTCGGCGCCATGCGCGCCCTGGCGATGATGTGCCAAGGCACTATCCGCGTCATTGCGAGCGAAGCGAAGCAATCCATCGGGCGGCATACGCGGAACCATGGATTGCTTCGTCGCTTCAGCGCAAAATTGCTTCGCAATTTTGTCGCTAACGCTCCTCGCAATGACGATCCCCTTACAGATCGAAATTGGTCGGCAGCATCACGACGTCGCGGATGGTCATGCCGCGCGGCCGGGTCAGCATGAACATTACGACCTCGGCGACGTCGGCGGCCTCGAGCAGGCTGCCCTGCTCCCGCGCCTGCTGCAGCTTCTCCGCCGGCCAGTCCGCGAGCAGCGCGGTGATGACGGGGCCGGGCGAGATCGCGCCGACGCGGATGCCGTGCTTGAACACCTGGCGGCGCACGGTCTGGACGAAGCAGCTGATCGCCCATTTCGACGAGGCGTAGACCGGCTCCCACGGCGTCGGGAAATGCGCGGCAAGCGAGCTGGTGACGATGATGTCGCCAGCGCCGCGCTCGATCATGTGCGGCAGCACGTCGTGGACGTTCTTCATCACGACGTTGACGTTCAGATTCAGCATCCGGTCGATCGCCACGCTGTCGGCGTCGATCAGGTCGCCGCCGACATAGCTCCCGGCATTGGCATGAAAAATGTCGAGCCGGCCCGCCTGCTCCAGGATCTTCGGCAACAGCGTCGCGCAATCGGCGGGATCGAGCAGGTCGATCACCAGCGGCAGCACCGCCTCGCCATGCTTGTTGCGCAGCGCCTGCAGCGCGGCCGCATCGCGGTCGACCATCACGACGCGCGCGCCTGCGGCCAGCATCGCCTCGCTGCTCGCCAGCCCGATGCCCGACGCCGCCCCGGTCACCGCTGCGACCTTGCCTTCCAGTTTCCTCGCCATCGGATGTCACCTCGTTCGGATCACATGCCGCAGCGTGCGGCAAAACAACCCGACGGGCAACGAGCTGGTCCCGGTGGAGATCGATGCGCCAAGGTCCATCACCGTCATCCTGAGGTGCGAGCCTTGCGGCGCAATTGCGCCGCTAGGCGAGCCTCGAAGGATGAATCGGCCACCAGCGGGGCCGTCGATCCTTCGAGGCTCGCCGAAGAGGCTCGCACCTCAGGATGACGGGTCTGACAGCTACGCGTCGCACGAGAAAACTCCCGCCATCGCAAGCTCACCGCCCTTGCTTCAGCCTCGCCTCCAGCCGCACCAGCTCGCCGTCGAGATCGCGCTCGACGTCGGCCACCGCGATGTCGACCACCCGATAATCCCGCGCCTCGAGCCAGGCGCGGCGCTTGGCGCGGTCGGTGGCGATGGCTTCGCTCTCGCCGCGGTTGACCAGCTCGATCGCGATGCGGTGCACGAAGGAGACGAAGTCGGGGATGTGGCGGCCGACCGGGGTCTGGCGCTTGAACAGGCCGGCAAAGCGGCGGTCTTTTGTCAGCGCCTGCCACAGCATCCGCTCGGCGTCGGTCGGGTTGCGGCGGAGCAGCCGGGCGAGGCCGCGGACGGTCGAGCTGCTGTCGGCGGTGGCGCCGCCGTGGCCCTGCTCGGCGAGCAGCGCGCGCAGCCGCGTCGCCTGGGCGCCGTCGAGCACGCCGCCCTTGGCCGGTCCCTTGCGGCCCTCGGCGATCGCCATCACCACGCCGTGCAGCGTGTGCATGTCCTGCTTGGTCGGGTCCATCCGGGTGAAGATGTTGCGCAGGTTCACCAGCATGGTGTCGCGCTTCTCGGCCGGGCGCAGGAACTCGACCTTGTCGAGCTCGGCGACGAGGTTGTCGAAGAACGCCTGCATCTGGTGCTGCGAGGCCGGCTCGGACCGCTCGGGCATCGCAAACGGCAGCGCGCCTGATGTCGACAGCTTGAACCACTCATAGCCCATCAGCAGCACCGCCTGCGCCAGGTTGAGCGAGGCGAAGCCGGGGTTGACCGGGAAGGTGATGATGCGGTTGGCGAGCGCGACCTCCTCGTTGGTCAGGCCGGCGCGTTCCCGCCCGAACAGGATGCCGGCGCCGCCGCCCGATGCGACATGGCCGACGATCTCGCCGGCCGCCGCCTCCGGCCCGACCACCGGCTTGGCCTGGTCGTGGGCGCGGGCCGTGGTCGCGAACACCAGCGTGAGATCGGCGATCGCCTGCTCGACGCTGTCGAACAGCTCGACGGAACCGATGATGTGGTCGGCGCCGGCCGCGGCGCGCTGCGCTGCGATGTTGGGCCAGCCGTCGCGCGGATTGACGATGCGCATCCGGGTCAGCGCAAAATTGCCCATCGCGCGCGCGGCCATGCCGATGTTCTCGCCAAGCTGCGGCTCGACCAGGATGACGACGGGACCGGCAAGGTCGTGCCCTGCCTTGGTCTTGTCGGTGCCGGACATCTCACTTCACCTTCTGATTCAACATCTGAAGATTTTGAATCAGCTTCCGAGGAGACTGATTCAAGATCTCATGCGGGGCATCGGGCGCAGCCCTGCGCCGGCCCTGGCCAAATCCGATTTCTCCAAGGAGATAACAGGGTTAGCGGCGTTTGCGAATCCTCGACCGGAATCGCAATGGTGCAAGGCCGGGACCGCGCTTTGCGCGCGCTTCAGCCACGGATAGGCTATCAACCACAACCAAAGCGAAGCTGTAAAGCCGGGCTTCAGGCGCCGGTTTAACGGCCGAAGCAGCAGAAACGGCACGGGGAACGACAATGCGGGGCAGATGGACGCTGGCGATGTTGGGCGTGGTTCTGATCGTGGCCGGCGGGCTGCTCGCCTACCTCACCCAGACCGCCGGCGGCATCCGGATCGAGGATGTCCGCTTCAAGGGCGCCAAGGGCAACACCATGAGCGCCCTGCTCTACATCCCGCCGAATGCGACGCCACAGATCCCGGTGCCCGGCATCCTCGCGGTCCACGGCTACATCAATTCGCGCGAGACCCAGGACGGCTTTGCCATCGAGTTCGCCCGCCGCGGCTATGTCGTGCTGGCGCTGGACCAGACCGGCCACGGCTACAGCGACCCGCCGTCGTTCGCCAACGGCTTTGGCGGCCCTGACGGTCTCGCCTATCTGCGCAGCCTCGAGATCGTCGACAAGGAGAACATCGGCCTCGAGGGCCATTCGATGGGCGGCTGGACCGTGCTGGCCGCGGCGGCGGCGATGCCAGACGGCTACAAGTCAATGGTGCTGGAGGGCTCCTCGACCGGAAAACCGTTCGCCGCCGAGGGCACCACGAGTTGGCCGCGCAACACCGCGCTGGTGTTCGCGCAATACGAGGAATTCTCCACCCTGATGTGGGGCGTCGACCTCGCCCGCGACGTGACAAAAAGCCAAAAGCTCTGGGCGCTGTTCGGCACGCAAGGACCGGTCGAGCCCGGCAAGGTCTACGGCGATCCGGCTGCCGGCACCGCGCGGGTGCTCTACACGCCGGCAATGACCCATCCCGCCGAGCACATCTCGCCGGAGGCGATCGGCTTTGCGCTGGACTGGTTCGCCACCACGCTGAAGGGCGGCACGCCGCGCCCGGTCGATGACCAGATCTGGTTCCGCAAGGAGATCGGCACCTTGATCGCGCTGCTCGGCTTCGTGGCGCTGGTGATCGGCACCTTCGACGGGCTGCTGGAGGCGCCGATGTTTTCCCGGCTGCGGCTGCCGGCGATCGACGACGGCACCATGCCGCCGCATCAGGCCGCCAGCGGCCGGCGCTGGACCGCGGCCTTCATCCTGACCGCGTTCATCCCGGCGCTGACCTATTACCCGGCCTTTGCGCTGGGCGGCACCGTCGTGACTCCGAGCAAATTGCTACCGCAGGGCATCACCAACCAGATCCTGGTCTGGGCCATCATCAACGGCCTGATCACGCTCGCCCTGATGTGGCTCGCCCCGAAGCGGGCGAGCCGGTCCGGCCTGATCGGGCAGTCGATCGCGATCGCGGTGGCCTCGGTTGCGGTCGGCTACGCCGCGCTGTGGCTCGCCGACCTCGCCTTCAAGATCGACTTCAGGTTCTGGATCATCGCGCTGAAGTTGATGAGCGCGAAGCAATTCCTCATCTTCCTGATCTATCTGATTCCGTTCACGGCGTTTTTCGTCGTGGCGCTACACCTGCTGCACCGGAATTTCTCGACCATGGACGCGCCGCGCGGGGCGCTCTACCTCACCAACATCCTCGCTTTGACGCTCGGCTTCATCGTGTTGCTGGTGCTGCAATACGGCACGCTGTGGCTGACCGGAAAGCTGTTCAACCCGGTCCCCGACCCCGGCTTCGTGCCGCTGTCGACCATCGTCGCGATCCAGTTCGTGCCGCTGCTGGCGATCGTGGCCGTGATCGCGACCTTCACCTGGCGGCGGACCGGATCGAGCCTGCCGGGCGCCCTGATTTCCGGCCTGTTCGTGACCTGGTACATCGTGGCCGGCACGGCCACTCAGGCGGCGTTTTAGAAGGGTTTTCAAGCGAAGCCTGCCCCGGACTTGATCCGGAGTGGGCCCCGGTTCGCGTGAAGAAAACCCGTCCAGACAGAGGACCGAGAGCCGCCATCAGATGGCGGTTCTCGGCTAAAAGATGGGCTTAAAGTGCATACCCCGTCCGCTTCCGCCCGCCCCCGGGCGGTGCTATAGCGCGGGGGAATCCACTCCCGCCGTCAGTGCGCTATTCCCAAGAGGGCCTCTCCGTCATGGCAAAAATCAAGGTGTCCAACCCCGTCGTCGAACTCGATGGCGACGAGATGACCCGGATCATCTGGCAGTACATCAAGGACAAGCTGATCAACCCGTTCCTGGATGTCGAACTGCTGTATTTCGATCTGGGGATGGAATACCGCGACGAAACCAATGACCAGGTGACCATCGACGCCGCCGAAGCCATCAAGAAGGTCGGCGTCGGCGTGAAGTGCGCCACCATCACCCCGGACGAGGCCCGGGTGAAGGAATTCGGCCTCAAGCAGATGTGGAAGTCGCCGAACGGCACCATCCGCAACATCCTCGGCGGCGTGATCTTCCGCGAGCCGATCATCTGCAAGAACGTGCCGCGGCTGGTTCCCGGCTGGACCAAGCCGATCATCATCGGCCGCCACGCCTATGGCGACCAGTACCGCGCCACCGACATCAAGTTCCCGGGCAAGGGCACGCTGTCGCTGAAGTTCGTCGGCGAGGACGGCACCGTGATCGAGCGCGAAGTGTTCAAGGCGCCCGGCGCCGGCGTCGCGATGGAGATGTACAATCTCGACGACTCCATCATCGACTTCGCCCGCGCCTCGCTCAACTACGGCCTGCTGCGCAACTACCCGGTGTACCTGTCGACCAAGAACACGATCCTCAAGGTCTATGACGGCCGCTTCAAGGACATCTTCCAGGACATCTACGACCGCGAGTTCAAGAAGGAATTCGAGGCCAAGGGCCTGACCTACGAGCACCGCCTGATCGACGACATGGTGGCCTCGGCGCTGAAATGGTCCGGCGGCTACGTCTGGGCCTGCAAGAACTACGACGGCGACGTGCAGTCCGACACCGTGGCCCAGGGCTACGGCTCGCTCGGCCTGATGACCTCGGTGCTGCTGACGCCGGACGGCAAGACGGTGGAAGCCGAAGCCGCCCACGGCACCGTGACCCGGCACTACCGCGAGCACCAGAAGGGCAAGGAGACCTCGACCAACTCGATCGCCTCGATCTTCGCCTGGACGCGAGGCCTCGCCCACCGCGCCAAGCTCGACAACAACGAGGCGCTGGCGAAGTTCGCCACCACGCTGGAGAAGGTCTGCGTCGCGACCGTCGAGGAAGGCTATATGACCAAGGATCTCGCGCTCCTGGTCGGCGCCGACCAGCGCTGGCTCTCGACCACCGGATTCCTCGACAAGGTCTCCGACAACCTCGTGAAGGCGATGGCCTGACGCCGTCGTCACGGAACAGAGCAGCGGGCGTGACCATGACCCTTCTCAGGAGCGTCACGCTCGCAGCGCTGTTGCTGACCGGGTCGGCGGCGCTGGCCGCCGATGCCCTGCCCGACGCCATCGCGGCACCGGGCGAGACCGTGGTCCTCACCCTCCACGCCGTGGGCGCACAGGTCTATGAGTGCAAGCCGGTCACCGACGGCAAGCTCGCCTGGTCGTTTCGCGAGCCGGTCGCAACCCTGATCGAGGGCGGCCGCACCATCGGCCGGCACTATGCCGGGCCGAACTGGGAGCATGTCGACGGCAGCGCCGTCACCGGGCGCACCGCCGGCACCGCACCCGGCGCCACCGCCGCCGATATCCCCTGGCTGAAGCTCATCGTGATCGCCCACCGCGGCGAAGGCGTGCTGTCCACCGTGACCACCGTGCAGCGGATCAACACCTCGGGCGGCCAGCTCGACGGCGCTTGCGACAAGCCGGGCGCGCTGACGAGCGCGGCGTACTCTGCGGATTACGTATTCCTGCGCAAGAGCGAGGGGCACTAATCCCGATTGCCGCCGTCGGTTTCGGCCGGCGCCGCGTGCGCGATCTCGCCGGGTGCGACATCGCCGCCGCCGGCCACGACGGTGTCGGCGAGCCGCGCCTCCGCGGTCTCCTTCACATGCGCCGCGAGCGCCGGCATGCGCTCGATCAAGGCGTGAAAATCCTGCGCATCGAGCACCAGCAGCCTGCTCTTGTGGATCGCCGTTACGGTGCCCGAGCGCTTGGTCCGCCGGAGCAGCGCGATCTCGCCGAAGAAGCTGCCGTCGGACAGCCGCACGCGCTGGCCCGGCAGGTCGATCTCGACCTCGCCCGAGGTGATGAAGTACATCGACGACGCCGCGTCGCCGCGCCGCACCAGCACCTCGCCCGGCTCGATGGTCTGCGCCCGCAGCAACCGCATGATGTCGGCGATCTCGGCGGCGCCGAGATGGGCGAACAGCGGCACCCGCGCCAGCATGCCCCAGGTCACGACGAAATCGCGGCGCCGCACCTCCTCGGCGAACGCGGTCGAGACGATCGCGACCGGCAGCGCGATCATCGCAAAGCCGACCACGATCGCGAACACCGTGACGATCCGCCCGAGCGGCGTCACCGGCACCACGTCGCCATAGCCGACGGTGCCGAGCGTCACGATCGCCCACCACATCGCCTGCGGCATGGTGGCGAACTTGTCCGGCTGCACCTTGTGCTCGATGGCATAGAGCAGCGCGGCGAACAGCAGCACCGCGCCGGTCAGGATCACGACACAGCCGAACAGCGTGCGCCGCTCGGCGTGCAGCGCCGCCAGCAGCGAGCGCAGCGCCGGCGAATAGCGCACCAGCTTGAGGAACGGCAGCATGCCGAACAGCACCAGCGCGGTCTTGTCGCCGATCACAAGCGCGATCGCCGACGGCAGGAAGGCGAGCAGATCGATCAGGCCGAGGGCTGACAGCGCGTATTCCAGCCGCGCCCTGACCGGAGTCATGTGGCGCAGCGAATGGCCGACCACACTCCACAGTCGCGCGGCATATTCCAGCGCGAAGGCGATGACGGCAGCGATCTCGACCGTCGTCAGCAGCCCGCCGAACCGCGCCTCGATCTCGGGCTCCGAGGCGAGGATCGCCGCCAGCACGTCGGCTGTGATGATGGCGATGATGAAGCGGGCAAACCGCGACCCGCCGGAATGCGGCAGGTCATCGCGTTCGAGCAGCTCGTAGAGACGGTCCCGCAGCTCCGGGTCGCTGCCACTGCGCTTGCCCGGAACTGTCGTCACGATCTGCCTCTCCGTCAGGCGCCGGCCATCGCCTGTTCGATCGCCGACAATGCGGCGCTGGCCTTGGCGCCGTCGGGGCCGCCGGCTTGCGCCATGTCGGGCCGGCCGCCGCCGCCCTTGCCGCCGAGAGCTTCGGAGCCCTTGCGCACCAGCTCGACGGCGTTGAAGCGCGAGGTGAGATCGGCGGTGACCCCGACCACGATGCCGGCCTTGCCGTCCTCGGTGACGCCGACGATGGCGACCACGCCGGAGCCGATCTGCTTCTTGCCGTCGTCGACCAGGCTCTTCAGATCCTTGGTCTCGACGCCCTCGACCGCGCGCGCCAGCAGCTTGACGTTGCCGACCTCGCGGACCCCGGCGCCCGCGCCGTTCGACGCGGCACCGCCGCCCATCGCGAGCTTCTTGCGGGCGTCCGACAGATCGCGCTCGAGCTTCTTGCGCTCCTCGACCAGCGCGGCGATGCGCGCCGGCACGTCCTCGACCGAGGTGCGCAGCTCCTGCGCCGCGGACTTGGCCAGCGCCATGGTGTCGTTGGCATGCTTGCGCGCGTAGCGGCCGGTGAGCGCCTCGATGCGGCGCACGCCCGACGCCACCGCGCTTTCGCTGGTCACCGAGATCAACCCGATATCGCCGGTGCGGCGGACATGGGTGCCGCCGCACAGTTCGACTGACCAGCCGAGCGCGTTCTGGCCGTGCGCGCGGGCCGACTTGCCCATCGAGACGACGCGGACCTCGTCGCCATACTTCTCGCCGAACAGCGCCCGGGCGCCGGCCTCGCGCGCGTCGTCCACCGCCATGATGCGGGTGGTGACCTCGTCATTTTCCAGCACGACGTCGTTGGCGATGTCCTCGACGCGGGCAAGCTCTTCCGGCGTGATCGGCTTCGGATGCACGAAGTCGAAGCGCAGCCGGTCGGGCGCGACCAGCGAGCCGCGCTGCGCGATGTGATCGCCCAGCACCTGACGCAGCGCCTCGTGCAGGAGGTGCGTCGCGGAGTGGTTGGCGCGGATCGACGAGCGCCTGGCGTGGTCGACCTCGAGCTGCAGCGCGGTGCCGATCTTCAGCGTGCCCTGCTCCACCGTGCCGAGATGCACGAACAGATCGCCGGCCTTCTTCTGCGTCTCGGTGACGCGGAAGGTGACGCCCTCGCCGGTGAGCACGCCGATGTCGCCGACCTGGCCGCCGGACTCCGCATAGAACGGCGTCTGGTTCAGCAGGATCGCGCCGGTCTCACCTTGCTTGAGGCTGTCGACCTCGGCGCCGTCCTTGACCAGCGCCGTCACCGCGCCTTCCGCGCTCTCGGTCTCGTAGCCCAGAAACTCCGTCGCGCCGAGCTTCTCGCGGAGCGGGAACCAGATCGCTTCGCTCGCCGCCTCGCCGGAGCCCGCCCAGGACGCACGCGCCTTGATGCGCTGGCGCTCCATCGCGTCGCTGAACGCCGCCTGGTCGACGCTGATGCCGCGCGACTTCAGCGCGTCCTGGGTCAGGTCGAGCGGGAAGCCATAGGTGTCGTACAGCGTGAAGGCGGTGTCGCCATCGAACATGTCGCCCTTCTTGAGGCCGGCGCTCTTCTCGTCGAGCAGCGACAATCCGCGCACCAGGGTCTTGCGGAACCGCGTCTCTTCCAGCCGTAGCGTCTCCTCGATCAGCTTCTCGGCGCGCACCAGATCCGGATAGGCCTGGCCCATCTCGCGGACCAGCGCCCAGACCAGGCGGTGCATCAGCGGCTCGCTGGCGCCGAGCAGCTGCGCATGGCGCATCGCGCGGCGCATGATCCGGCGCAGCACATAGCCGCGGCCCTCGTTCGACGGCAGCACGCCATCGGCGATCAGGAAAGCCGACGAACGCAGATGGTCCGCGATCACCCGGTACGACGCCACGTTCTGCGCGTTCGGCCCATGGCCGAGCGCCGACGATGCCGCATCGATCAGGTTGCGGAACAGGTCGCTCTCGAACACGCTCTCGACGCCCTGCAGGATGGAGGCCATCCGCTCCAGTCCCATGCCGGTGTCGATCGAGGGACGCGGCAGCGCGACGCGCTCCTCCTTCGTCACCTGCTCGTACTGCATGAACACCAGGTTCCAGAATTCCAGGAAGCGATCGCCGTCCTCTTCCGGCGTGCCCGGAGGCCCGCCCCAGATGTGCTCGCCGCGATCGATGAAGATTTCCGAGCACGGCCCGCACGGACCGGTGTCGCCCATCGCCCAGAAATTGTCCGAGGTCGCGATCCGGATGATGCGGTCATCCGAGAAGCCGGCGATCTTCTTCCAGTGGCCCGCCGCCTCGTCGTCGTCGTGGTAGACGGTGACCAGCAGCTTGTCCTTGCTCAGCCCGAACTCCTTCGTGATCAGGTTCCAGGCGAGCTCGATCGCGCGCTCCTTGAAGTAATCGCCGAACGAGAAGTTGCCGAGCATCTCGAAGAAGGTGAGATGACGCGCGGTGTAGCCGACATTGTCGAGGTCGTTGTGCTTGCCGCCGGCGCGCACGCATTTCTGCGCCGTGGTGGCGCGCTGATAGGGACGCTTCTCGATCCCGGTGAAGACGTTCTTGAACTGCACCATGCCGGCATTGTTGAACATCAAGGTCGGGTCGTTGCGCGGCACCAAGGGTGACGACGCCACGATCTCGTGGCCGTTGTCCTTGAAGTAGTTCAGAAATGTCGACCTGATGTCGTTGACGCTGCTCATGTTCATCCAATCGGAAAATGGGCCGGTCGGGCGCAAAATACCGTATTTTTCCGGCCGAACGCTTTTAGACATTGCGGGCGGCGGTGTCCAGAAACTGTGCAGGCGGATCATAAGCTTGCCGCAGCACACAACACCACATGGGATAGTTGCTGCGGCTGCGTTGACAGCCTTGGTGGCGTCGTGTTTCCATCTTATCTGTTACCCCGTCACGTCGGGAGAGACCGGCCCTACCGCCGGCGCCGAAGGAGCAACCGCCCCGGAAACTCTCAGGCAAAAGGACCGCGTGACGTCTGACATCTGGAAAGAGGCGCTGGGGTTCGACCCCGATGCGTCCGCCGACGGGATAATACTCTCAGGCAAAGCGACAGATGGGGCTTTCTGCAGGTTTCTCAAGGGGAAATAGGTCCCCGCGGGAACCGCGAGGGCCCTGTGATGCGTGCACCCGAAACTTCTCCGCTGAAACAGACCCCGCTGCATGCGCTGCACATCGCGCGTGGGGCCAAGATGGTGCCGTTCGCCGGCTATGACATGCCGGTGCAATACGTCGCCGGCGTGCTGAAGGAGCACCTCCACACCCGCAGCAACGCCGGGCTGTTCGACGTCTCCCACATGGGCCAGCTCGCGCTGCGGCCGAAATCCGGCAAGCTCGCGGACACCGCGCTCGCGCTGGAGACGCTGGTGCCGCAGGATATTTTGGGCATCGCGCCGGGACGGCAGCGCTACGCGCAATTCACCAATGAGGACGGCGGGCTGCTCGACGACCTCATGGTCGCGAATTTCGGCGATCATTTGTTCCTGGTGGTCAACGCCGCCTGCAAGGACGAGGACGAGGCGCATCTGCGCGCGCATCTTTCCGACGCCTGCGAGATCGTGTCGCTGGCCGACCGCGCGCTGATCGCGCTGCAGGGGCCGAAGGCCGAAGCGGCGCTTGCGAAATTCTGCCCGGATGTCGGTTCGATGAAATTCATGGATGCCGGCCCGCGCCGCGTCGCCGGCATCGACTGTTTCGTCTCGCGCTCCGGCTATACCGGCGAGGACGGTTTTGAGATTTCGGTGCCGGCGGACAAGGCCGAGACGCTTGTGACCGCGCTGCTCGACAATGCCGACGTGCTGCCGATCGGGCTCGGCGCCCGCGACAGCCTGCGGCTCGAGGCCGGGCTGTGCCTTTACGGCCACGACATCGACACCACCACCACGCCGGTCGAGGGCGCGCTGGAATGGTCGGTGCAAAAGGTCCGCCGCAGCGGCGGCGGGCGCGCCGGCGGCTTTCCCGGCGCCGGCAAGATCCTCGCCCAATTCGCGCAGGGTGCATCGCGCCGCCGCGTCGGGCTGCGGCCGGACGGCCGCGCCCCGGTGCGCGAAGGCGCCGTCCTGTTTGCCGATCCGACCTCTACCGAGCCGATCGGCAAGGTGACCTCGGGCGGCTTCGGCCCGAGCCTCAATGCGCCGGTAGCGATGGGCTATCTGCCGACATCACTCGCCGTCACAGGCACTACCGTTTTCGCCGAAGTGCGCGGCCAGCGGCTGCCGCTCAAGGTCGCCGCCACGCCTTTCGTTCCCAATACCTACAAACGCTGAGGATCAACAATGACGACGCTCTACACGTCCGACCACGAATGGCTCCGCATCGAGGGTGACGTCGCCACCATCGGCATCACCGATTACGCGCAATCGCAGCTCGGCGACGTCGTGTTCGTCGAGCTGCCCAAGGTCGGCCGCAGCCTGAAGAAGGCCGAAGCCGCCGCCGTGGTCGAATCCGTGAAGGCGGCCTCCGACGTCTATGCGCCGATCACCGGCGAGGTGGTCGAGGTCAACGACACGCTCGTCGCCGAGCCGGCGCTGGTCAATTCGGACGCCGCGGGCAAGGCCTGGTTCTTCAAGATGAAGATATCGGACAAGAGCGAGCTCGGCGGCCTGATGGACGAGGCCGCCTACGCCGCGCACACCGCCTGAGGATGATGCCATGAACGCACCCTTCAAGCCGATCAACGAAGCCGCCACCGATTTCGTCCGCCGCCACATCGGCCCCTCGCCGCGCGACATCAACGCGATGCTGGAGACGGTCGGCGCTGCGAGCCTGCAGATGCTGATGAGCGAGACGCTGCCCGCCTCGATCCGGCAGCAGGCGCCGCTCGATCTCGGGCGCGCGCTGAGCGAGACCGAGGCGCTCTCCCACATGAGCGAGCTTGCGAACCAGAACCAGGTGTTCACCTCGCTGATCGGCCAGGGCTATTCTGGCACCATCCTGCCTGCGGTGATCCAGCGCAACATCCTGGAGAACCCGGCCTGGTACACGGCGTATACGCCGTATCAACCCGAGATCAGCCAGGGCCGGCTGGAAGCGCTGTTCAATTTCCAGACCATGATCTGCGATCTCACCGGGCTCGATGTCGCCAACGCCTCGCTGCTCGACGAGGCGACCGCGGCGGCGGAAGCGATGGCGCTCGCCGAGCGGCACTCGCAGGTGAAGTCAAAGCTGTTCTTCGTCGACAGGGAGGTGCATCCGCAGACGCTGGCGGTGATGCGCACCCGCGCCGCGCCGCTGGGCTGGGCGCTGGTGGTCGGCGATCCCCTCACCGAGCTCGACAAGGCCGACGTGATCGGCGCGCTGCTGCAATATCCGGGCACGACGGGCGCGGTGCGCGACCTCAAGCCCGCCATCGCCGCGCTGCGCGCCAAAGGCGCGCTGGCAATCGTCGCGGCCGACCTGCTGGCGCTGACCGTGCTCGCCTCGCCGGGCGAGCTCGGCGCCGACATCGCGGTCGGCTCGGCGCAGCGCTTCGGCGTGCCGATGGGCTATGGCGGGCCGCATGCCGCCTACATGGCGGTGCGTGACGCGCTGAAGCGCTCGCTGCCCGGCCGCATCGTCGGCCTGTCGGTGGATTCGCGCGGGCTGCCGGCCTATCGCCTCGCGTTGCAGACCCGCGAGCAGCATATCCGCCGCGAGAAGGCGACCTCCAACATCTGCACCGCGCAGGTGCTGCTCGCCGTGATCGCCTCGATGTACGCGGTCTATCACGGCCCCGAGGGCCTGACCCACATCGCGCGCAG
Organism: Bradyrhizobium sp. CCBAU 51753; assembly: GCF_015291565.1. Taxonomy (NCBI): domain Bacteria; kingdom Pseudomonadati; phylum Pseudomonadota; class Alphaproteobacteria; order Hyphomicrobiales; family Nitrobacteraceae; genus Bradyrhizobium; species Bradyrhizobium sp. CCBAU 51753. The sequence goes on from NZ_CP030037.1 coordinate 6,098,257, forward strand.
CGTGCATCGCCGCGCCGCGGTGCTCGCCGCGGGCCTGCGCAAGCTCGGCTTTGGCCCAACCAGCGAGAGCTTCTTCGACACCGTGACCGTCGAGGTCGGCGCCAAGCAGCACGAGCTGATCGCGCGCGCGCTGGCGGAGCGGATCAATCTGCGGATCGGCGAGACCACGCTCGGCATCGCGCTCGACGAGACCTCGACGCCGGAGACGGTCGAAACCGTATGGCGGGTGTTCGGCGGCAAGCTCGTCTTTGCCGAGATCGAGGCGACCGCGCGCGAGGCGCTGCCGAAGGATCTGAAGCGGAGCAGCGCGTTCCTGACCCATCCGGTGTTCAACACCCATCGTTCGGAGACCGAGCTGCTGCGCTACATGCGCAAGCTCTCAGACCGCGACCTCGCGCTCGACCGCGCGATGATCCCGCTCGGCTCCTGCACGATGAAGCTCAACGCCACCACGGAAATGATCCCGCTGACCTGGCCGGCGTTCGGCCAGCTGCATCCGTTCGCGCCGGCGGATCAGGCCAAGGGCTATCACGCGCTGTTCAAGCGGCTGGAGCAGTGGCTGTGCGACATCACCGGCTATGACGCGGTGTCGCTGCAGCCGAACTCCGGCGCGCAGGGCGAATATGCCGGGCTGCTTGCGATCCGCGGCTATCACCTGGCACGCGGCGAGCCGCACCGCAAAGTCTGCCTGATCCCCTCCTCCGCGCACGGCACCAACCCGGCGTCGGCTGCGATGGTCGGCATGGATGTCGTGGTGGTGGCGTGCGATGCGCGCGGCGACGTCGACGTCAATGATCTCCGCGCCAAGGCGGAAAAGCATTCCGCCAATCTCGCGGCTGTCATGATCACCTACCCGTCGACCCACGGCGTGTTCGAGGAGCATATCAGCGAGATCTGCGAGGTCGTGCACGCGCATGGCGGACAGGTCTATCTCGACGGCGCCAACATGAATGCGCAGGTCGGGCTGTCGCGGCCCGGCGATTACGGCGCCGACGTCAGCCATCTCAATTTGCATAAGACCTTCTGCATCCCGCATGGCGGCGGCGGCCCCGGCATGGGCCCGATCGGCGTCAAGGCTCATCTGGCGCCCTACCTCCCCGGCCATCCCGCGACCGACGCCGACATTGCGCATCCGATCGGCCCGGTGTCGGCGGCGCCGTTCGGCTCGGCGTCGATCCTGACCATCTCCTACATCTACATCCTGATGATGGGCGGCGAAGGGCTGACGCGTGCCACAGAAGTTGCGATCCTCAATGCCAACTACATCGCTGAAAGGCTCGAGCCGCACTTCCCGGTGCTGTACCGCAACGCGAAGCGCCGCGTCGCGCATGAGTGCATCGTCGATCCGCGGCCGCTGAAGACGACCAGCGGCGTCACCGTCGACGACATCGCCAAGCGGCTGATCGACTACGGCTTCCACGCCCCGACCATGAGCTTTCCGGTCGCCGGCACGCTGATGATCGAGCCGACCGAATCGGAATCCAAGATCGAGATCGACCGCTTCTGCGACGCCATGATCGCAATCCGCAACGAAATCGCGGAGGTCGAGAAAGGCCGCTGGACGATCGAGGCCTCGCCGCTGCGCCACGCCCCGCACACCGTGCACGACATCGCCGACGATGGCTGGGATCGCGCCTACAGCCGCGCCGAGGGATGCTTCCCCGCCGGCGTGTCGCGCTCCGACAAATACTGGAGCCCGGTCGGCCGCGTCGACAACGTCTACGGCGATCGCAATTTGGTGTGCTCGTGCCCGCCGGTCGCGGATTACGCCCAGGCGGCGGAGTAGCGGGACATGTTGTAGGATGGGTAGAGCCAACGGGTCCGCGCCGCGCGCGGCCCCCGTTGGCGAAACCCATCATCTCACCGCGCGGATGCAATTGATGGGTTTCGCTTCGCTCTACCCATCCTACGATCTGCTATCATTCTGCTATCATAACGTCCGGCTGATTACGCGGCCAACGAAGCCGCGGCAGGAGGAGCCATGCGCGAGGAATTCTGGTTTCATTTCCCGTTCCGCGTCCGCTATTCCGAGGTCGACGCGCAGGCCGTGGTGTTCAACGCCCACTATTTGACCTACTTCGACACCGCGATCACGGAGTATTTTCGCGCGCTCGGCTACGACTATCTCGGCGAGGTCGCGCGCACCGGCATCGACTTCCACACCGTGAAGACGGTGGTCGAATACAAGGCGCCGATCCGCTTTGACGAGGACATCGAGGTCTGCGTGCGCGTCGCGCGGATCGGCCGCTCCTCGATCAACCTTGCGCTCGCGATCTTCGCCAAAGGCTCGGACGACCTGCGCGCAATCGGCGAGATCATCTGGGTCGCGACCGACCAGAAGACCCACAAACCGGTCGCGGTGACCGACGACTTGCGGGCGCTGATCGCGAGCCGGGAGAAGGCGCTGGCGGAGGGGTAGCACGTCAACGGACAAATCTGTCGTTGCGCTGAAGTTGGCCTTGCGGCCTTCGCCAAGCCTAGGGGGCGAGCAAGGCGCGGCTATCGGGATCCCAGCGCCAGAGCCGATCGTTGGTCAGCTCGGTGCCGCCCCACCAGCGTTTCACTGAATTGTACTGGCTGAAATCCAGCTCATGCTCCAGCACTTCTTCGCCGAAATCAGTCAACGACAACTGGCTCCATAAGTGTCGCTCGTACCGGGCCTTGACATCATCGGGTGCTTCGAGCTCGCTGTTGAATCCTGAGAGAGCCGGTGTCGGGCAATAAGCGAGACCATCCAGCACAGATTCAATCTCCCGGAAATTGAAAACCGGGCACCTCCGATACGTTTCGGAGGCAAGTCCTGTCGGCTTTTCCCAACCGTCGGACACCAGGTCCAATATCCTGTACTCGGTCGCACCCAACCCGGTCCGCGATCCGGGAATCTCTTCGAGAAGCGCAATGAGCGCGGCACGAAGCCGCGGAATCGCAGCAAGGTCCTCCATGAGGAGAGCGAAGCAAGGCTCGGGCGTCGGCGCGCGATAGGCGCGCCAAGCCCGGCTTGCCAGCCTGAGACGGTCGTCAGTTACTGGCAGTTTCGGCAATTGCCATTCTGCCAGGCTTTCAGGCAGAAAGTTGCCGGTCTCGGCGTCGGTCTGGACGATGCTGAGTCGTGACAGAATGTCCCGGTTCGGCATCAGAACATCAAGCAGCCAGATCAGAATCAATTGGTCGTTGGGCCGGGGATCGACCCACAGCTCAATGCTGTCACAGCGGGCGCATAACTCGATCAGGCCGAGGTCCTTGCTGAATGGTTCAAGCCGCTTTGGACGGTGATCGTCGAGCCAATGCGAGCCGAGCACGCCATGTTTTGCCGAACGCGCCTCCAGCGAACCTGCAAGCTCCGATGGGGATGGCAGCTTTCGCCAAACAAACCGATGCCTCAGGCTGATGACAACGTCCGCCTTTCCGGCTCGCCTGAGTCTGTCGCACCCGATGTCGTCCGTCGCCAGGATCAGAGTTGTCACGGCACCGCTCGTTCAGTTTGACGACGCTACGATTTGGTCAGCGCCAAATTCCAGCGCCAGAGATTGTCCTTGGTGAGATGCGTGCCGCCCCACCAGCGGTCGATCGGATTGTGGCGGCTGAAATCGTCGGCGCCGGCGAGGACCGCCTTGCCAAGTTCAGTCAGTGCAAGCCGGCTTCGGCTGTAGCGCTCGTGACGATCGGGCGCATCGTGCATGGCAAGGTCGAAAGGCCCCTCGTCGAGGCCCGATACGGCAGGCATCGAACACCGGGCCAATCCATCCAGCAGGGCTCCAACCTCCCAGTAGCCGAACGTGCACCGCTCGTTGGGTTTCTCGTGACCGGGAAACAGGTCGTACGGATGCAAATATCCCGCCGAGATCAGCTCCAGCATGCGCATTTCCGTCGCGCCTACTCCGCAGTTGCGCAAGGGAAGCTCTTCCAGCAGCGCAATGACCGAATCCCGCAGGCGCGGAAGCTCGCCCAAATCCTGCTGCAACAGACCGAACCAGGATTCCGGCGTCGGCGCGCGCCAGGCCGCCCACGCCGCGCTGGCGATGTCGAGGTGATCGCTATGGACAGGAGCAAGCCCCAGCTGTCGCGTGGCCAGGTCGCTCGGCGGTTGATCGCCAATGACGCAGTCCGCCGGCAGAATGGCGAGCTTGGACGTGATGTTCGGGTGCGGACGCAAAAAGTCCAGCAGCCAGACCAGTTGCAATTGCGAATTGGGATCGGGATCGACCCAGAGATCGACCGCATCGAAGCGCTCGCAGAATTCGATCAATCCAAGGCCGTGATCACGCGCGTCCGCAAACGGGGCACCGGTGAGATTGTCCAGCCAGTGAGGTGACGGGTCGTGGCGTTCGATCGGGCGCCGCGAGAGCGAGAGATCGAGTTCGTCCGATGCGGGCGGCCGCCCCCAAACGAAGCGATGCTCAATACCGATCACGCAATCCGCGAGCCTCGCTGTCTTCAGGTCGCCGGCGCCGCTATCGGTAAAGGTGAGGATGAGCCTGGACATGATCCTCAATCGGCTCCGCTACGATTTGGTCAGCGCCAAATTCCAGCGCCAGAGATTGTCGTTGGTGAGATGGGTGCCGCCCCACCAGCGGTCGATCGGATTGTGGCGGCTGAGGTCCTCCCCGCCGGCGAGGACCGCCTTGCCGAATTCGGTCACGGTCAAGCGGCTTCGCCGATAGGCTTCCACGCGAGCGCGTCGATTTTCCGGGTCGATGACGCGCAACTCGTCATCGAGTCCGGCGATTGCCGGCTGCGGCCCGTGCGCCAGGCCCTCGAGCAGCGTGCCGATTTCCTTATCGTTGAACACGCCGCGCTGGCGAAAGCCGCGCAGGTAGAACAGCGTATTGGTGCCCATGAAGCCCGCCCCGATCAGTTCGAGCAGCCGCATTTCGGTTGCACCAAGTCCCGATCCGCTCCACGGAAGCTCCTGAAGCAGGTCGAGCAGCGCGGGCCGCAGCAAGGGAAACGCGCTCAGGTCATGCTGGAGCACGTCGAAGCTGGCTTCGGGGGTCGAGGCGCGATACGCCCGCCACACTTTGCTGGCGGCTTCGACATGCGCCGGCCGGACCTTGACCAGCGGCACTTCGCTCCACCCCTTCCACGTCGGCTCTATCATCATCAGATCGAAGCCGACCAGACGCAATTCCAACTTGGCCACCGTCTCGGGATGCGATCGGACATGATCGAGCAAGCAAGCCAGTTGCAATTGATCGTTCGGGTCGGGATCGAACCAGAGCTCGATGCGATCGAATGAGGCGCAATACTCGATGAACGTAAGATGCCTGACGGCGTCGCGCTCGCGACTCCGGGGAAACCAATCGGACCAGTGATCGCCGGGGCTCTGATCGCCAAGGCTCTGATCGCCAGGACTCTGATCGCTTCCCGCGCCGAAATAGGCGTCCAGTTTCTGCGGTGACGGCAACGGTCCCCAGACGAACCGAAACCAGACTGAAACGACGCTCGCGGCAACCCCCGCACGGTCCAATTCGGTGCCGGACGAACTGGTCAAAATCAAACGCTTCATCGGCCGCTCATTCAGCATCCCAACATCCCGCGCAAAACGAAACGGGCGCCGAAGACGTCGGCAACTCAACGTCCTCAGCGCCCGCTTGCAGCGAACTTATGCGGCCTGGAGGCTTACTCTTCGGTCGGCTCATCGCCGTCGGCGTCGCTCTCGGGCGTGCCGGCCAGGATCTGCTCGGAGATCAGGCCGGAGTTCTGCCGGATCGCGGCTTCGATCTTCGCGGTGATGTCGGGGTTGGAGCGCAAAAACGCCTTGGAATTCTCGCGGCCCTGGCCGAGCCGCTGGCTGTCATAGGAGAACCAGGCGCCGGACTTCTCGACCAGACCGGCCTTGACGCCGAGGTCGAGGATCTCGCCCATCTTGGAGACGCCCTCGCCGTACATGATGTCGAACTCGACCTGCTTGAAGGGCGGCGCCAGCTTGTTCTTCACCACCTTGACGCGGGTGGTGTTGCCGACCACTTCGTCGCGCTCCTTGATGGCGCCGATGCGGCGGATGTCGAGGCGGACGGAAGCGTAAAATTTCAGCGCGTTGCCGCCGGTGGTGGTTTCCGGCGAGCCGTACATCACGCCGATCTTCATGCGGATCTGGTTGATGAAGATCACCATGGTGTTGGACTTGTTGATCGAGGCGGTGAGCTTGCGCAGCGCCTGGCTCATCAAGCGGGCCTGCAGGCCCGGCAGCGCATCGCCCATCTCGCCCTCGAGTTCGGCCTTCGGCACCAGCGCCGCCACCGAGTCGATCACCAGCACGTCGACCGCGCCGGAGCGCACCAGGGTGTCGGCGATTTCCAGCGCCTGCTCGCCGGTGTCGGGCTGCGAGATCAGGAGCTCGTCGATGTTGACGCCGAGCTTGCGGGCATAGACCGGGTCGAGCGCGTGTTCGGCGTCGATGAAGGCGCAGATGCCGCCCTTCTTCTGGCCTTCCGCCACGGTGTGCAGCGCCAGCGTGGTCTTGCCCGAGGATTCCGGCCCGTAGATCTCGACGATCCGCCCCTTCGGCAGGCCACCGACGCCGAGCGCGATATCGAGCCCGAGCGATCCCGACGAAATCGTCTCGACGTCCATCGAACGGTCGTTCTTGCCGAGCTTCATCACCGAGCCCTTGCCGAACTGACGCTCGATCTGGGAGAGCGCGGCAGAGAGCGCCTTGGACTTGTCCATGGAGGATCCTTCGACGATACGCAGTGCGGTGGCGGACATTTGGGATGTGCTCCTTATGGCGGGGATTCGCTAGCGGGAAAACGGGACGATGCGATCGGGTGGCAGGCTTTTGTTGATGAGGAACTGTGTACCACGTTTGTTCTATGTTCGCAATATGTTCTTTCGAACAAGTAAACGCCGGCCGGCCTCCATCCACAGCGTCCTGCTTTGCTTTTCGGAGCGGCCTGGATTGCCATTAACCCAGCAGCAACCAAGGGTTAGCCGTTGTTCTCGGTAGAGCTACTGAGACGGCTTGGTGAATGTTCTGGCCACATCATTGGCTATGGGACGCAAGACGTTCTCAGCCGGCGCACCCGGTAGTCCCGGAATTCTCCGCGGGTGAACGGAGTTCCGAAAAAATGAAGGGGCCGCTCAAGGGCGGCCCCTTTGACCCAAAATCCAAAATTATGATTTGGTCACAGAATTAGTGCGTCAACACTTCGTTTACCTAACCCCGCCGGCGCGGTTCTGGCGAGTCCGTAGAATCACTGCACCGACGGACATGGTTAAGGCCGGCCCGGTTGGCGGCCCGCCTCCCACCTGGACTGCGGCGTGCCCTCCTCATCGTCACGGCGCGCCTCGCGTCCGGTTCCGACAGCCCAGCGGCTGTCCGGCAGCGCGCGGCCGTGCCGGCGCGCCGCGGTCCGTAGTTCTCCGGGCTAGAACAAAGTTCCAGAGCCCGAAAAACTACTTAAACCTCGGTGGAACACGCGGATTTCAGCGGTGTTCGTCACAGCAATGCTGGCCGGCGTGAATTGGCGCGCCGGAAGCGGCAACGATGCCGCCAGCAGATGGATCCGGGACGGGTCCCGGACGGAATTTCCATAACATTGTCGCTTTGCGGGTTTTGCTTTATAGATACAACTTATAGTTTAATTACCGAGTGCCGCCCTGAGTCGCTGGGGAAGTTTCAGATGATCCACAAGGGCATCGAATACAGCGTCACCCAAGTGATGGCCGGCGTCTGGAAATGGCGCTTCCAGATCGGGAACCGGGTCTTCACGGGCAAGACCGAGGCAAAGCTCGACCTCTTGGCGATCCGCCGGGTGCAGCTGCGGATCGACCGCGAGCTGAAGCAGCTCGGGCGCGAGCAGGCCCGCAGCAACGGCGACAAGGACTGAAACGGAATGAGAGCGTTTTCGAGCGAAGTGGATACCGGTTCGCGTGAAGAAAACGCGTCAAAACAAGGACAAGGGCGCCTTCAGTCGGCGCTGGCCAGCCGCCGCATTGTGAACTCGATGTCGCCGCCGGGCAGTTCGCGCCAGCTCTCGACCGCGCTCATATAAGCGGCCTTCGGGTAGCGGTTCAGGAAGTCGCGCGCCCGCGAGCGCGCCTGATCGCGCGGCAGGGTGAAGGTCTCGCGCAGATAGCCGTCGTCCGGCTTGCGCCGGGCGGCCATCCGGCTGGCGAGATCGCGCGGGCGAGAGACCATTGTCGCTAATCCGGACCAACTGACGACGTCCCTAATATATAGGGCCGGCGCCGGCGGAATCCGAGTCTGCGGGACGCGCGATGCGGGAACGGCCGCCGGACGCTACTGGCTGCGCTGCGCCGTATTGCCGGACGCCGCGCTGCCGGACGCTGTGCTGCCAGACTTGGTCTTCGGCTTGGCGGGATGCTCGGCGGCCTTCTTCGGCGGCGCGTCGTTGCGCACCGCGCCCCAGGGGTCGGCCGATGTCTTGGCGTCGGGAATCTTGCGCAGCGATTCCTGGTAGGCCTTCTGGTTGGCGGCGTCCTGATCCTTCTCCTCCTGGGTCTTGGTCTTGACCTCAGGCATCAGGTTGACGTTGGGCATCTGCGCATAGGCCGGCGCCGACAGCAGCACCGCGACCGCGACCGCGCTCAGAATTCTCATAAGGGCGCTCCCTTGCATTTCCGTGGGGGGTATATCACCGCCAAAAAGCCGTCGCCAAGCGCGCCTTGCCAAGGGCGCTTGAGACCTCAAAGATGGTCTGACTTGCAGGATTTCGGCGACTGCATCCAGTCGTCCCAGATCGGACCGCATTTGGTGCAGCCGCTGAGCGCGAGCCCGATTGCGATCACGCCGCCCAGCATCACCAATCGACGGAACATGACGACCCCATCCCCTGAACAGGCGGCCATAGGGCCCCAGAACTGGGGCATTTTCAAGCCCCTGCGCCCCGCCCCCGGAGCGCTGATTTGACCCTGCGCCAGCGCAAATTACAGTTACGAAACAAAGCAGAAAAGGAATCGACGGCATGACTTTGGCGATGAGCTGGGACGAGTGGGCGCGGCATGACGGGACGGCGCTCGCCGCGCGCGTCAGGAACGGTGAATTGACGCCGCGGGAATTGGCCGCGCAGGCCGCAGCCGCCACAGCCAGGGTCGATGGCACGCTGTCCGGCGTGGTCGAGCTGTTCGACGACGTCATCGCCGACCCCGCCCGCGACGGCGCCGATCTCAATGGTCCGTTCGCCGGCCTGCCGTTCCTGATGAAGGATCTCGGCCCGACGCTGAAGGGCCGGCTGCAGGAGATGGGCTCACTGATGATGCGCGGCAACCGCGCCAGTGAAGACACATTCCTGACGACGAAGCTGCGCAAGGCCGGCCTCAATCTGATCGGCCGCACCACCACGCCGGAGTTCGGGGTCTGCAGCTCGGCGGAAAACCCCGCGGTCTACGTCACGCGCAATCCCTGGAATACCGATTACACCACCTGCGGTTCGTCGGCCGGCAGCGCGGCGATGGTCGCGGCCGGCGCGGTGCCGATCGCGCATGCCACCGACGGCGGCGGCTCGATCCGCATTCCCGCCGGCGTCAACGGCAATATCGGGCTGAAGGTCTCGCGCGGCGTGTTCTCGATCGCGCCGCATCTGTCCGATCTCACCGGCCTCGTCTCGATCCAGGGCTGCCAGTCGCGCTCGGTGCGCGACACCGCGGCCTTCGTCGACGCCTGCCGCGGCGGCGCGCCCGGCGAGTTCATGCCGTACTGGAGCGCGGCGGAGCCGTATACCGCGATGATCGCGCGCGACCCTGCCCGGCTCAAAATCGCGCTGTCGCACCAATGGGGCGACTATCGCGCAACGCCGCATATTTCGGCCGAGCTCGCACGGGTCGGACGTTTCCTCGAGGACCTCGGCCATCAGGTCGATTACGCCCTGCCCGCGATCGACTACCAGGCGGCGTTCGCGGCGCAGACCACCTGCTACATCAGCAACTTCGCGGTGGTGATCGGCAACATGCTGGCGGCGCGTGGACTTGAGCGCCCGCCGGCGGAGCTGATCGAGCCGATCAACATCCGGATCTGGGAGCACGGCAAGGACACCAGCTTCGCCGATCGCGCCCGCATGCAGGCCGTCTTCAACACGACGTCACGCGGCTTCGGCGCCTTCTTCGAGGACTGGGACATCATCCTGACCCCGATCACGGCGCTGCCGACGCCGAAGGTCGGCACCACGGAATATCTCACCATCTCGGACAATCCGTCGGTGCTGGACTGGTTCGGCAATCTCTGGCGCAACTTCGCCTTCACGCCGCTCGCCAATCTCTGCGGCATCCCCGCGATCTCGCTGCCGCTCGCGACCAACGAGCACGGCCTGCCGCTCGGCATCCAGGCGATCGGAAAGCAGGCCGATGACGGGCTGCTGCTGCAGCTCGCCGCCCAGATCGAACGCGCGATCGGCGGCAAATGGAACGACGGCAAGACGCCGCGCGTGCATGTCACGCGCGACTAGAGCGAGGTGAGGTTGGGTCGAACGGCGACGGCGCTGCGCTCCCTCGCCCCGTTCTTACGGGGAGAGGGTTGGGGTGAGGGGCTGCTTCCACACAACATGGCGGCAGTTGGACTCGCGGAGACTCCCCCTCACCCGAAATTCAAGCTGCGCTTGAATTTCGACCTCTCCCCGCAAGCGGGGCGAGGTAAACGGAGTCCGTTGCTTGCCGTCCCGCGCTAGAATAGATCACGCGCAACAGTTCAGAGGGAACGGAAGTCATGCAGCAGCAGGCCGGTGAATTCGGGATCGAGGACGCGCGGCGCGCGCTCGGCGAGATCTTTGCGCCGTGGGTGCAGGATCTCAATCTGGCGGTCGAGCAGTTCGACTTCGCAGCCCCTGCGGGCGGCGGCGCCGACTGGCAGCCTGGCGCGGTGCTGCGGCTGCCGTTCTCCGAGCGGCTCTGCCGCAGCGGCGGCACCGTCAGCGGCCAGGCGCTGATGGCGTTCGCCGACACCGCGATGGTGATCGCCAACCTCGCCGCCAACAAGGGCTATCGCGCGATGACCACGGTCGACCAGACCACGCATTTCATGCGCGCGGTGACCGCCTCCGACGTGCTCGCCGACGCCCGCGTGGTCCGCCTCGGCCGCACCATGAGCTTCGGCCGCGTCACGCTGCTCTCCGCCACCGACAACAAGCCGGTGGCAATGGTCTCGAGCGCATTCGCGATGCTGCCGGGATAGGACCCACCGCTGTCATCGCCCGGCTCGACCGGGCGATCCAGTACGCCGCGGCCTACCGGCTCAAGCACTCCCGTCTCTGGAATACTGGATCACCCGGTCAAGCCGGGTGATGACACCGAGCAAGCTGAGCAAACTAACACCGTCACCCTGAGGTGGCCGCTTCTTCAGCGGCCCTCGAAGGGTCGACGGCCCGGCTCGTGGCCGCGTGGCTGCATCGGGGCCGATTCATCCTTCGAGGCTCGCCGAAGAGGCTCGCGCCTCAGGATGACGGAGTAACCATGACCTTCGATGGTTATGGGTCCCGCCGGGACGCCCCTCCAAGTTTACTTGCCGAGCACCGCCTCGGCGGCGTTGACGATGCTGATGGTCGGGTTCTTTCCGCAATAGGTGCCGAACTTCTTGGCGTTCTCGACGAACACGTCGGTGTCGATGATCGCCTCGTCGGAATCGCCCTTGTACCAGCCGTCCATCCAGACCAGCACCATCTTGATGGTGTCGTCGCCGCCTTCGACGAACTGCTTGCAGCTCATGGTCGAGAGATCGAGCACGGTGGCATTGGCGGGCGCGGACGACAGCGCGAGCGCGGCGGCAAGCAGGATCGAGGCCGTGGTCTTCATCGGAAATCTCCGTCAGCAAAGGATTCTGAAAACAACAGATCGCCGAGAGCCCCCAGCGCTTCTGCACGCGGAGTCGTAAGCGAGACACCGCGGCCGGAGCAAGTGAGGCATCCCACACACTGCTCCGAACGTCGCTTCGATGCGCGGATTGAGAATTCGTGTTTCCGATTTGTGACGGCACGAACGGCTCCGCGCCGCTCCGATTCCTGTTTTCAATTTGGCAAAAGCTCGTGCGCCGATCCATTCACCCGGCACTGAGGCTCGCCGCGCCGGCATCATGCGATACGTCGTGCGAGAAATGTTCCAACGAGCATGAACGCGATGCCAATGATACGCGTCGTGGTGAGCGACGACTTCAGCGCACCGAACGCACCGAACTGATCTATGAGCGCGGCCGACGCAATCTGCCCGAGCAGCACGAAAAACACGGCGTTGGCAACGCCGATGCGCGGCGCCGTCCAGGTGATCCCCAGGATGTACAGAGAGACAACCAGTCCGCCTGCGTAATAGAGCGGTGTCGCGCTGAACCAGTCGTGCTTCGGCAAGCCAAGGAAGATCATGGCAATACCGCAGACGATGGAGCCGAGAACGAAAAGAATGAAGGCGGCCGCCCAGGGACTCCCGAGCTCGGAGCCAAGCCTCGAGTTCCACGCGGCCATGATCGGAATGCAGACTCCGGTCACAAGCATGAGAAAGGAGAGCAGAAAAGTACCAGATGCGGACGTCATGTTGTTGCTCCGTAGCGATGTCACCGGGCGGCTCCTTGGAGATCTGAGACGATATTGTGTGGCGTGTCGTTCTCGATCGCCGGGCCGCTTCGCGGCTCTGCGTGGCCTCGATATTCGATCATTGCTTCGCCCTCCGTGGCTCGGCATTCCTCGCACGGACGACAAAAACGACTCGTCGACGAATCCCGCGTGTCCTGGACATTGGATGCGCCGACCTCGCATGTGTCGCAACCGGATTTACTTCGACCGCGCTCGAAGCATAATCTCTGGACTATTCCTGCGTGACCTCCGTACACTCCGGTCATGAGCAGTCCCAACAAGCTGGCGGAAGTCGGGGACATCATCGGCGACCAGGCGCGCGCGGTGATACTCTGTACGCTCCTGGATGGTTGTAGCCACAGTGCGACCGAACTGGCGGGAGTTGCGGGCGTTACTCCGCAGACTGCGAGTTGGCATCTGGCGAAATTGACGGACGGTCAGTTGATCACTCCCGAGAGGCGAGGTCGTAACCGGTATTTCCGACTGGCGGGACCGCTTGTAGGGCAAGCGCTGGAAGCGGTGATGGCGATTGCGATAACCGCGGTGCGTCCGTCGCGCTCGCATGCGCTCTCGGAGCGTGAGCAGACATTGCGCGATGCGCGAACCTGTTACGACCACTTTGCCGGAAAATTAGGAGTGGGGCTGACCCAGGCCTTCATAAAGCGGAAGCTGATCGTGCTTTCGAGGGATGGCGGTCTCCTTACGGCACGTGGGACGAGGTCGCTTTCCGATTTCGGCATCGACCTGGCGGCGGTACAAGGCTCGAAGCGTCAATTTTGCCGATCGTGCCTCGACTGGAGTGAGCAAAGGCCACACTTGGGTGGCGCCGTCGCCGCGGCATTCGCCACACGTTGCTTCGATTTGGGCTGGGTACGGCGCCTGCCCGGCACGCGAGCCATTGCAATCACGCCCCTTGGCATCAAAGGCTTCAGGGAGCAGTTCGGCGTGACCGTCTAGCGAAAGCACAATTTCGGAATATTGGAAGAATACCCCTGACTTGCCCGACGTGTCAAGCCGCCTGTCGAACAGCCGCCATGTCGAACGCCGGCAGCCGCGGCTACTTTGCATGGGGTTGTTTTTTGGCATTTTGACAGGACGCCCCTGCGGCGGAGCGTTCTGCTAGGCGGATCGCATGCGGCGGCGCCGCCGCCAGCGCCACAACAACCCAACGAGGACGACGAGCACGACGCCGCCGGCGACCGCCTTGACGGTGAACCGCCCGCCGGGACGGTCGATGATGCGCGACCACAGCGGGGCGCCCTCGCCCGCGCGCGGCAGGCGGAATGCCACCACGCTGTCGCCGATCGAGGCGCCGGCCTCGGAATGGCCGCCGGCGCCGATCGCGACATACTGCTCGCCCTTCCAGAGATAGGTCATGGGGTTGGCAACGCCCGGCACCGGCAGCCGGCCGAGCCACAGCTCGCGGCCGGATCTGGCATCGAAGGCGCGCAGATAGGCGTCCATCGCGCCGGTGAACACCAGCCCGCCGGCGGTGATGACGACGCCATTGACCAGCGGCGTGCCGGTGTTGAGCGCGATGCCGAGCGGCGCCAGATCCTCGCTGGTGCCGACGGTCGCATGCCAGAGGATCTTGCCGGCCTTCAGATCGACCGCCACCGTCTCGCCCCAGGGCGGCTGGTTGCAGAGCGAGCCGAGCGGCGACTTCGCCACCGCCCGCGTCATCGCAAACGGCGTGCCCTCCTGGCGGCCGAAATCATGGCCCGGCGGCGGATTGAAGCCCTTGGCCTGGTCGCGCGGGATCAGCGTGACGATCTGCACGGCGTGGCTGACATTGGCATAGAGGATCTGGTTGACCGGATCGAACGCCGCGCTGCCCCAGTTCACGCCGCCGCCGGTCATCGGATAGATCACGGTGCCCCGCGTCGATGGCGGCGTGTAGAGGCCGTCATTGCTGGACTGTCCGAACAGCGTCTCGCATGCCGGGCGTTCGAAGCCCGGCATGCCGGCCGCGTCAGTCGGGCGGATGCGCTGCGTCAGCAGCGGCGGCACGTGGGTCGGAAACGGCTGCGTCGGCGACAGCTTTTCGCCCTCGGCGCCGTTTTGCGGCACCGCGCGCTCCTCGACCGGCCACACCGGCTTGCCGGTGTCGCGGTCGAGCACGAACACAAAGCCCTGCTTGGTCGGCTGGATCACGACGTCGCGCATGCCCGCGCCGGTGTCGATCCGCGCCAAGGTCGGCTGCGCCGGCAGGTCGTAGTCCCAGACGTCGTGATGCACGGTCTGGAACGCCCACGCCAGTTCGCCGCTCTCGATCCGCAGCGCCACCACCGAGTTGGCGTGCTCGTTGTTGCCCGGGCGCTGGCCGCCCCAGAAGTCCGGGCTCGGCGATGTCGTCGGCAGGAACACCAGCCCGCGCGCCTCGTCCACCGACATCGGCGCCCAGACATTGCTGTGGCCGGCCGTGATCCCGTCATGCACGAGCGGATCGAAGCTCCAGCGCTTTTCGCCAGTCCGCGCATCATAGGCACGCACCGCGCCGAGCGGCGCATCGACCCTGCGGTTGTCGGCGATCGCCGAGCCCACCACCACGACGCCGCGGCCGGTCACCGGCGCCGAGGTGATCTGGAATTCGCCGGGCCATTCCAGCTTCATCCCCGCGTCGATCCGGATCTCGCCGCCATTGCCGAAATCCGCGCATGGCTTTCCACTCTTCGCGTCGAGCGCGATCAGGCGCACGTCGTTGGTGCCGGTGAAGATCCGCGAGCGGCACGCGGCGCCTTCAGGTGCGCGATCGTCGACCCAATAGGCGACGCCACGGCAGACATAGCGATTGGCCGGGCGCTGCGCGGTCGAGATTTTGGGATCGTAGCGCCATTTCTGCGCGCCGGTGCCGGGATCGAGCGCGATCACCTCGTTGAACGGCGTGCAGAAGATCAGGCTGTCCTCGACGAACAGCGGCGTCGCCTCGAACTTGGTGCGCTTCATCAGCTCGGGCGCGCGAACATCGAGATCGCCGGTGCGGAAATCCCAGGCACGCACCAGCGTGGCGACATTGTCGGACGTGATCTGGTTCAGCGGCGAGAAGCGCGTGCCTTCGCGGTCGCCGCCCCAATATTCCCAAGCGAGCGCGGGCTCCGCGCACAGCAGCAGCAGAGCGAGCAGGCGAACCAGCGATCGCATCGCATCCTCCACCCGATGCGATCATTCCGGCTGCACCGCATCACGAGTGAAGGATTTACGCGATCGCAGCGCTAGTATCTACCCCCGCGATAATTGTCGCCGCCATGATGGCCGCCGCGAAAACCGCCGCCGCCGAGGCCAATGCCGATCCCGATGCCGATCGGCGGTCCCGCCGGCTCATAGACCTCGCGCGGCGGCGGACGGCGCTCGACCACGACCTCGTCCTCGACCACGACGCGCGGCGGACGCCGCGTGGTGGTGCGGCGCGGCGGCGGATCAGGCTCGACGACGCGCTTCTTGGCGGGCGCATCGACCTTCTTCGGCTGCGGCGGCGCGGCGTTGCAGGGACAGGTCGGCCCGGCCAGCGCGACATTGGTCGGCGGCACGCTGGCAATCACGGGCCTGGTGTCGGGACGGTAGCGCAGCCGCTCCACCAGCTTGCGCGCGGTCGCGGTGAGATCGCTGTCGGGATACTGCGCCAGGAAAAGGTTGTAGGCCGCCGCGGTGTTGGCGAGCACCGCGTTATTCCACGCCACCATGCGGCGATGCCGGTCGAGCCAGTCGCGTGCCTGCAAGCCGCGCTTGGTGCCGGCAAACAGGACGGCGAAGGCCTCGTAGGATTCGTCGCTGCCGTCGGCCACCATCAGATCGTTGGCGGTCTCGATCGGCTTGCCCTGCATTTCGCGCTTCCAGTCGTCGACGCTGCGTCTGGCCGCGGCCGGCTTCGGCTCGGCCGCGGATGCCTGCGCCTGCGCCGGCGCCGATGCCGGGCCGGCGATGAAGCGAAAATCCTCGGTTAGCGAAGAAGAATCCCACGGCGTCTGGCGGCCGTCGGTCGCCTTGTTCACGGCAAGGCGGACCCGCTTGAAGGTGTCCTCGATCGCAATGCCCGGCTGCTTCGCCGTGGCGAGCAGGGCCGTGGTGTACGGGCTATTGGAGCCGCTGCCGTCCTCGGCTTCGGCGCCCGGCGAGGTCGAGAACGACACGAAGGTGCCGGGCGAGCCGACCTTGGCGTCGACGATGGCAAGGCCATGGCCCGTGGTCTTGTTGAGCTCGGGGAACGGGTTGTTGCGGCAGGCATCGAGCAACAGGATGCGCATCCGGCTCGGCACCGAGGTCAGCGTGTTCAGGATATCGTTGAGGCGGACCGCCTGGATCGGAATGTCGGCCTCGCGCTTCGGATCGACATCGACCGGCACCAGATAGTTCTCGCCGTCGATCTGCAGGCCGTGGCCAGCATAAAACACCAGCGCCACGGTGTCGGCGCCCTTGGCGGCGACCTGGCCGGCGAAATCGCTGATCCTGGCCCGCATCTCGTCCTGCGACAGGTCAGACGCCGACGTCACCGCGAACCCGGCATCGGTCAGCAATTGTGACATCGCCTTGGCGTCATTGGCGGGATTGGGCAGCGCCGGCACCGACTTGTAGGCCGATTGCCCGATCACCAGCGCCAGGCGGCTCTCGGCGAGGGCCGGGCCGCCACCGAGCAGAATTGCGGCCGGAAGGATCAGACTGAGCAGCGAGCGAGCAAGCATGGCGACCTCCGGCAGTGATGTCGGAGATGGGTCTGACGTCTCGGGGCGCAGGTTCAGGCGGACGCCGCAAATCTGTGGCGCCGGTCACACAGGGTCAGCGGTCGAATTGTCGCAGGGATGACAGCGCCGCTCACTTCGGCTTCTTGGCGGCATCGGCCGGCTTGGTCACGCCCCATGGATCGTATTTTTCCTTCGGCTCGGGGATCCGGTCGAGCGCGGCCTTATAGGCTTTCTCGTCGACTTTGGGCTTGGTGTCGGCCGCCTTGTCCTGCCCGCCTCCCCCGCCGCGTCGGCCCTGGGCCAGCGCAGGCGTCGCGATCAGCGCCAGAACCACGGCCGCCACCGTCATGCTCTTCTTCATCTCAGTCCCCTCTCCCCGCCCGGCCGCAGCAACATCCGGCAACACGCCGCTGATGCTAGCGCGTCCCGACATCATTGATCACGCAAATTCAATCCCACCAGGGGGGCGCAATCTGGGCGGCGGCATATTAAATCAATTCCATGGGACAGGGACTCATTTCAACCGCAGCGTTGCTGGCGGGCGCGACGCTTGTGCTGGGCGGCTGCGGGCTGGCCGACAGCCACGCGGTGTGGCCGGAGATCTTGAAGGTCAAGGCGACCGAACCGGCGCCGCTCGAAGCACCTCCCAACGTCAAGCAGCTGGTCGCGGGCAAGCTCGATTCGGTGTTCACCGCCGGCTCGCAGCCGACCCATGTGCGGGTCTCCGCGCCGGTGCACGACCCGCGCGGCACCGGCTGGACCGCCTGCGTCCGCGCCGAGCTGACCTCGGTGATCGGCAAGCCGCTCGGCACCCAGACCTATCGCGTGTTCTTCAACACCACCACGATCTTCGACCGCCGCCTCGCCGGAGAGGATGACAATTGCCTGACGGAGACTTTCGAGCCGGTCTAGCTGCGGCAAGTTTGGAGCACGGCGGATACAACAACGCGGATGCGCAGAGCGCACAACGTGCAATCCGTTTGCAACCGGTCCGCGCTCTCATGCGCTTCAAACGGTCATCCAACGACTGATTTGCAATTGCCGTGGCCGGCATTTGCGCGGCCGTGGCTTCGATACAATTCACGCGCTTCGCACGGAACTCAGGGAACCCTCGGAACCAATGCGCTCGCGCAGATTTGTCCCGCGCGGGCAGCATCGCTACGAGGAGGAAACATGAGGACGATTGCAATCGCAATTCTCGCAGGTGTCGGCGCACTGTCCGTCGGCAGCGCGGCCAGGGCATCCGACATCATCAGCTCGACGGAATATGCCAACCCCGATCTGGTGCAGCAGGTTCGCATGATCTGCGACGAGGACGGACGCTGCTATCGCAGCCGCGGCGGCCGCACCATCGTGCGCGAGTCCTACGGCTACCAGCCGCGCGAACGCTACATCGAACGCCGCGTCTATCGCGATCGCGACTGGGATGACGGTCCGCGCGGCGGCGTCGGCATTCGCGCGCCCGGCGTCAGTGTTGGTGTCGGCGTCGGCAACGATCGCTGGTAACGCATCCGGCCACACGACGAGGCCGCCCGCCGCTGCGGCGGCCTCGTGATGCGCGGGGACGCCGCGCCGCCATGTTGAACGCAGCGTTAACATTACCGCTCAAATTGCCTGATGGCCCCAACGGCATTCTCCATTTCTTTCCGTTAGCGTGACGGTGACGAACGCAGGCCGGCCGGGAAACGGCCCTGCACGGGGAAACTGTGACGTGGCCGATATTGCTGATCGGGCGATGATCCGCGGGGCATCTGATCGCGATGCCGCGGATGCGCGCGCGCTGCCGCCGCTGGCCGGTGCTCCGGTCGGCCCGTGGCGGGCGCTGGCCGAGCGCGCGATCGAGCCGAACGGCTACTACCAGCCCGATTGGGAATTGGCGGTCGATGCCTCCGCCCGCGGCCGCACCGACGCGTCGGTACTGAGCGCCAGCAATGATGCGGGCCAATTGATCGGCCTGCTGCCGGTCATCCCGATGCGGCGGATCTACAAGATTCCCCTGCCCGCGCTGGTCGGGGCCGAGCCCTATGGCACGCTGTGCACGCCGCTGCTCGATCGCGACGCGGCCGAACATGCCATCGCAAAAATGTTCCGGCAGGCCCGCGATGCCGGCGCGCATGCGCTGATCCTGCGCACCATGTCGCTCGAAGGCGCCGCGATGGCGGCGATCCGCGCGGTGCTGGCGCGCGACGGGCTGCGGCCGCGCCTGCTGAGCGCCTATCAGCGCGCCGAGCTCGACGCGACGCGCGATGCCGATGCATTGCTGCGCGATGCGCTCGGCGCCAAGCGGCTGAAGGAGCTGCGGCGGCAGCGCAACCGCCTTGCCGAGCACGGCGCGGTGCGCTTCGACGTCGCGCGCACGCCACACGAGGTCGCAGCCGCGCTGGAGACCTTCCTTGCGCTGGAAGCCGGCGGCTGGAAGGGCAAGCGCGGCACCGCGCTCGGCCAGCATCCCGGCGACGCCACCTTCATCCGCCGCGCCACGGTGGCGATGGCTGAAGCCGGCCGCTGCGAGATCATCACGCTTTACGCGGGCGACACGCCGGTCGCCGGCGGCATCGTGCTGCGCCACCAGGACCGCGCCTTCTTCTTCAAGATCGGCATCGACGAGCGCTTCGCAAAATCCTCACCCGGCACGCAATTGACGCTGGAGCTGACGCGCCATCTCTGCGCCGATGGCGCGATCGCCTCGGCCGATTCCACCGCGGCGCCCGGCCACCCCATGATCGACCCGATCTGGCGCGGCCGCTTTGCGATCGGCGACGTGCTGCTGCCGCTGCGCCGGCACGATCCGCTGGTGCCTGTGATCCACACGGCCGTGACGATGCACGGCTTCGCCTACGAGGCCGCGCGTCGTGCCGTCGGGTTCGTCCGCAACCGGCGCGGAAAGTCGGCTTGATCTCTCACTGCAATGGCGAGTGCGGCGCCGGCAGCATGATGGTGGAGTGCATCTCCTCGAGCAGCTGCGTGCCCTTGCCCAGAAATTCCTGCCAGGCCGGATCCTTCATCGCGCCGCCGCGTGCCGCGGCGCGGGCGTTGAGATCGGGATAGGCCCAGATGTGGCAAACCTCGTTCGGCTGGCCGGCGTCGGTGTACCAGAGGCCGACGATCTTCGAATATTTCTCGCGCGTCGGCATCACCCCGGTGAACAGCTCCTGCCATTGCTTGGAGGCGCCGAGCGGCTTGGCGCGGTAGTTGCGGAACTCGTAGACGTTGCCCGAGGTGGCCGGCGCGACCGGCGGGATGATCGCATTGAGCAAGCGAACCTCCTGGCGCACCAGGAACGGACGGATCGCCGGAATGTACTCTCCGGTCCAGCGCGGGTTCTTCGCCAGCTCGGCGCGCAGCCGGGTCCGTTCGTTGAGATCGGCGTAGCTCCACATGTGCATGACCTGGTTGAGCGGACCGATCTCGGTGATCCAGTAGCCCTCGAGCTTGCCGAAATTATCGCCACGGATGTCGCGCGACAGCGTGCTCGCCGCCTTGACCACCTCGCCGACGGTGCCCGGGCGGGCGGTGTAGGTTCGCAGCTCATAGATCATGGTCGTCTCCCTGATTGTTTCGATAGATCGTGCAAACGAAAAAGCCCGGCGCGATGCCGGGCTTTTGTGAGAATAGTGCCTACTCCGCGGCCTCGGCGTTGATCTCGGCCGAGACCTGGCGGATGGCGCGGGCGAGTTGCTCGGCGGGCTGGGCGCCGGAGACGGCGTATTTCTGCGCGAACACGAAGGTCGGCACGCCCGAAATGCCCTTCTCGGACGCTTCCTGGGCCTGCGCCGAGACGAGGGCGACATCTTCATCGGTGGCGAGGCGCCTGCGCACATCGTCGGCGTCGAGCCCGACATCTTCAGCCGCCTGCACCAGCACGTCGCTGTCGGTGAGATCGCCGCCGTCGCGGAAATACAATTCCATCAGCCGCTGCTTCATCTCGGCGGCCTTGCCCTTGGCCTCGGCCCAGTGGATCAGACGGTGGCAATCGATGGTGTTGGGCTGGCGCTTGACCAGCTCGGGGCGATAGCTCAGCCCCTCTTCGTTGGCAGCAGCGACCACGCGGCCCGCGATGCCCTTGTAGGCATCGACCGAGCCGAACTTGGCGGTGAGATATTCCTCCCGGCTGATGCCCTCGCGCGGCACCCAATTGTTGAGGAAGAACGGGCGCCAGTGCACCTCGACCGGCACGTCAGGCACGAGCTTCAGCGCGTCCTCGATGCGGTGCTTGCCGATATAGCACCAGGGGCAGACGACGTCGGAGACGATGTCGAGGCGAAGCGGTTTCAGCGTGCTCATGAGACGTCCTCCCGGAAATGAGGCCTGAAGTTAAGCCCCTCACCGGCCAAGACAAGGCCAGCGGCCGCATGTCACGCATCACATAACCTCGGCGGTTATTGCGGGACGACCGCCCGCTTTCTAGACATCGGCCTGCCCCAAGCCCAATGGAGACGCCGATGACCGCCATTTTCCAGCCCGAAGGACCGCTGTTTCGCGCCACCGAGCACGCCGGCGGGCCATGGTCGCCGGACATGCTGCAGGGCAGCGCCACCACCGCGCTGATGACGCGCGAGGTCGAGCGACTGGCTGACACCTCGGGGTTCGCGGTCCGCCGCCTGACCTTCGACCTGTCGCGGCCCGCCGGGTTGCGCGCCTTCGCCCTTGACACCGCCGTGCTGCGCAACGGCCGCAAGGCCAAGACGATCCAGGTGCGCTTGCTCGACGGCGAGGTCGAGATCGGCCGCTGCACCGCGCTGCTGGCGGCGCAAGGCCAGGACACGCCGCTCGATCCGTTCGCGCCGGCGGCAGGTGCGGACAAGGCACCCGAGGCGGGAACGCCGCCGCCGGCCTTTGCGCAGAAATGGAGCCGCTATTTTCAGAACGTCTCGGTGCGGCTGATCGAAGGCGCGTTGGAAAAGCCCGGCCCCGCGGCCGCCTGGATGCGGCTCGACGTGCCGCTGGTTGCCGGAGAGGCCAACACGCCGCTGCTGCAGGCGGTGCAGGCCGCGGATTTCTCCAGCGGCGTCGCGCAGATCGTCGACATGCGCGAATGGACCTTCATCAATCCCGAGATCAGCCTCTACTTCTTCCGCCCGCCCGAGGGCGACTGGATCCTGATCCGCTCGCGCACCCGGGTCGGGGCCGGCGGCGCCGGGCTCACCATGGCGACGTTGAGCGATCGTGCCGGCCCGTTCGCCGAAGTGATGCAGGCGATGAGTTTTGAGCGCCGCGCGGCGCAGGCTCAGGCGTCCTGAGCCGCCAGCGCCGACAGCGTCGCCTCGGTGGCGCTGTCGGCCGGCATGAACATCTCGATGCGCAGCTCCTGCAGCGTGACGTCCTGCGGCGTGCCGAGCGTCAGCACGGTGCCGATCAGGCCGATGCCGACATCGCCCTTGCGCAGCCGCACCTCACACAGCGGCCCCGGCGTCTCGCTCTCGATCAATTGCGGCGCGGACACATCAGGCAGCTTCAAGAGCTCTCGCCAGGTCGATTGCAGCGCAAGGTCGAGCGGCGCGGCCATCGCCTCGTGCCGCGCCCGGAGCAGCAGCGCCGCGGCGAGCTGCGGCCAGTTCTCGACGAACGGCCTGAGTTCATCCGGCGCCAGAAACATCCGCATGTGGTTGAGCGGACGCTGCATGCGCAGAGGCCCGAGCAGCATCGTCATCAGCCGCGTCGCGGCGCGGTTGGCCTCGATCACATTCCACTGCCGGTCGGTGACGATGGCGGGGAACGGCTCGTGGCGGCGCAGCAGCAGGTCGATCGCCCGCCGTGCGCCGGCGATCTCGGGCGCCGACAAATCCCGCTCGCCATATTGCCGCGCAAAGCCGCCGGCCTCGAGCAGCGCGTTGCGATCGCGCAGCGAGAGGCCGAGCGCAGCGGCGAGCTGCAGCAGGATCTCGCGGCTTGCGACCGCCTTGCCGGTCTCAACAAAGCTCAGATGCTTGATGGAGATGCCGGCATCGAAGGCAAGATCGGCCTGACTCATGGCGCGCCGCCCGCGCCAATCGCGCAGGAGGGTGCCGACGGGATGCGGTCTTGTGCCGCGGCTAGGTGCCGTGTCCATGGCCGGATTATGCAGCGATGCCGCCTCCGCCGCAAAGGCTTCGCGGCTCAGCCCATGCTGGCGGCCATCTGCCGCATTCGCTCCGCGGTCAGCTCGTCGGCCGGAAAGAAGGTCTCCAGCGCCAGTTCCTGCAGCGTGATGTCGACCGGCGTGCCGAACACCATCGTGGTCGAGATGAAGCTCAGCACCTCGCCGTTGAGCCGCAGCTTGAACGGAAGCGCGACATTGTTGTCGGGCGTGAGCGGGGCCGATCGGGCCGGGATCGGATAGGATTTCAGGTCCTGGTACAGTTTCAGCAATTCCGGATCGGCGGTGGCCTCGCATTGCCGGTGCAGCCGCTCCAACAGATGCGCGGCCCATTCCGGCAGATTGACGGTGCGCGGCGCCAGGCCCTCCGGATGGAAGGCCAGCCGCAGGATGTTGAAGGGTTGGCCGAGCAGCCGCTCCGGCACGCCCTCCAGCAGCGGTGCCACCATGCGGTTGGCGGAGACCAGATTGTAGTGCCGGTCATAGGCCAGCGCCGGATGCGGCTCGTGCGCTTTCAGCACCAAGTTGATCGCCTCGCGTGCCGATTTCAGCGCGGGATCCTCCAGCGGGCGTTGCGGGAATGCGGGCGCGAAACCCGCGGCGACCAGCAGCACATTGCGTTCGCGCAGGGGCACGTCTAATCGCTCCGCCAGTTTGAGGACCATGTCGCGCGACGGCGCCGAGCGGCCGGTCTCGACGAAGCTCAAATGCCGCGCCGAGATCTCGGCCTCGACCGCGAGGTCGAGCTGGCTGAGATGGCGGCGCTGCCGCCATTCGCGCAGATGCGCGCCGATATGGACGGGTTTTGCGGGCTCGGCCCGCGCCGTGGATGCATGTGCGTTCATGCTGCAAAACCTACCACGCGAATTTCGCCCGTTCCATTACGCCTGAGGTAATCGAATTGGCGCGCGCGGCCGGTCATCTTCCGGAGCACAGGAGATGACCATGCTGATGCTGACCCTCGTCCGAAGCTTCGCCGTCCTGATCCCGTGGCTGATCCATCTGGTCACCTGGCTGGTCGCACGTTCGCTGAACATGCCCCAGCCGCTCGTGCACGACACCGGCGTGTTCGTGTTCGCGCAGGTCTACGCGGTGGAGATGCGGGTCGGCCGGGCACTGTGTCCGCTCCGCCTGCAGCGCCTGCTGCAGTCCTGGTTCCGCTGACAACCCACCCCCTAGGAGACCCTGCCATGATCCACTCATCCCAGCTGCTGCGCCGCGCTTTCATCGCCGACGCTGTCTTCAGCGGCGTGTCCGCTGCTGCCATGGTGCTCGACGCCGCCCCGCTGGCATCGTTCCTCAACCTGCCGGAGGCGCTGTTGCGCGAGACCGGCCTGTTCCTGGTCGCCTACACCGTGCTGGTCGGCTGGCTCGGCGCGCGCGCCGCGGTGCCGAAGCCGCTGGTGCTGCTCGTGATCGTGGGCAACGCGGCCTGGACGCTTGCCAGCATCGCACTGCTGTTCTCGGGCGCGGTGTCGCCGAATCTGCTCGGCATCATCGTGATCATGGCGCAGGCGATCGCCACCGGTGTGCTGGCCGAGCTGCAATATGCCGGCATGCGCCGGAGCGAGGGTGTGGTGACGGCGTAACGCTCTCACAACGTCATTGCGAGCGAAGCGAAGCAATCCATTCCTCGACTCGGGGAGAGATGGATTGCTTCGTCGCGGAGCCTGTCATCGGGCGCGCGTTCGCGCGACCCGTTGGCTCCTCGCAATGACGGAGATAGAGCATTACCCTGTCGCGCCGCTCGCGTTCCTCCGAAACCGCTCGCCCACGCCCAGCATCACGCCCTGCCCGGTGGCGACGCCCATTTCGAGGCTTGAGGCGATGCGGCGGGCGCGCTCGATGAAATGCGTGGCCGCGACCGGCGGGCACAGTTCATGCGCGGTCGCCTCGAACAAGGCGAGCCAGCGGTCGAAATGCGCGGCGTCGATCGGCAGCTTCATATGCTTGACCATCGGCGTGCCGTGGTAGCGCCCGGTCATCAGCGCGACCGACGACCAGAACGCGCACATCTGCGCCAGATGCGGCGCCCAATCGCTGATCTTGGCCTCGAACACCGGCGCGAGCATCGGGTCGCTGCGGACCTTTGCGTAGAAGCCGTGCACCAGGCGCGCGATGACATCCTCGGTGATGCCGGTCCGCTCGATGATGCCGGCCGTGATCTGCTCGCGGCGCTCTGCCTCCGCCATCGCGGTCTCCATAAATAGGTATTTCAAATACCTATTTAGCGCGCTATAGCAGATCCGCCAAGTTCGAATTGCGAGGGGCTACCATGCGCCTGACGTCGTTCACCGATTTTGCCCTGCGCGCGCTGATGCGGCTGGCCGGCGAGCCGGACCGCTCGTTTGCCACCAGCGAGATCGCGGCCGAGTTCGGCATTTCCCGCAATCACCTCGCCAAGGTGGTGCGCGACCTCGCCGACGCCGGTTTCATCACGACCCAGCGCGGTGTCGGCGGCGGCTTCGCGCTGGCGCGGCGGCCCGAGGCGATCACGCTGGGCGCGGTGGTGCGGGCGCTGGAAGGCGACAGCGCGCTGGTCGAATGCTTCAGGAGCGATGGCGGCGATTGCGTGCTGTTGCCGCGCTGCCGGCTGAAGGCAAGGCTGGCGGCGGCGCGCGAAGCGTTCATGCGCGAGCTCGACGGAACGACGCTCGCCGAATGTGCCTACCTGCCGCGGCCCGCGCGCCCGGCGCGAGCGTTGTGACTGGGGTCGATCCGTGGAATTCGGCTGCGCAAGGCGCCACGCCCGCCCGACGAGATCGGGCTTGATTAGGCGTGCAGCGTCCGCGCCGACGCCCGCTTCGAACCCTTGCCTGATGCCTTGGTCAGGCTGTAGCCGTTGAGGTGCTTGCCGTTCAGCATCTTGCCATTGGCCTTGACGCCGTTGGTCTTGGCGCTCGTCTTGGCGCCGTTGGCCTTCGCCTTTGCCCGCTCCTTCGAACGCTCCTTGGCGAGCTTCTCGGCCTTCCGCTTCGCCTTGCGCTCGGCCTTCTCCTTCAGCCGCTGCCGCTCCGCCCGCGCCTCGGCGCGCTGCTTCTTGCGCTTCCGCTCGCAGGAATCGCACTTGCAGCCGATCGGCTTCAGATAGGCTTTGAAATAATCGGTCCCGTAGTCGTAGTTGATCTCGTCGCCCGGCTCGATGTTCTTGATGGCGCGGATGAACACTTTTCGCTTGCGTGGGCGAACGTCGGACTCGGCGTTCGGCCGGCAGGAATGGTTGATATAGCGGGCGATGTTCTCGCGGATCGAGCCGTCGATGGTCCAGCGGTTGGTGAGCTCGAACAGATACTTGTTCTCGATCTCGTCCTCATCCTTCTTTTTCGAGTCGAGGATCGGGCCGAAATAGCGGATGATCTTGTCACCCTTCTTGATCGGCTTGGTGGCGAAGAGGCCGAGGCCGGTGCGGGAACGGCCGACGCGATAGGGCTTGTTGGATGATATCGTGGGCATGATGATCGAGGCTACGGCACGCGGAAGCGCACGCGACAAGTTGCGAAGCCGCCCTTCTAGGACGATTCCGCGCGCCTGTCAGGTGTTTCCGGCATGTCAGTTGAACCTTCCCCAGATTGCATATGTCAGACACAAAGTAACGTCCGGATCGCAGGTTTTCCCGATGAAATATCTCACAATTGCAACAACCGTCGCAGCGCTGGCTGGCGCAAGCCCCGGTCAGGCCGGTGCCGAGACGATCAGCAGCAGCTATTCATCGACCGCGCCGAAGGCCTGCCGCATGATCGGCAAGCCCAACGAGGAAGACGGCAGCGCCACGCGGGTTTGCCCGGGGAAATACGGCCTCGTGGTGCTGATCAATGAGGGCGACCTGCGCGAAGTGGTATCGGTAGGCCGAAACCGCGAGGCCGCGGCGAAGGAACCGGCGGCGCAGGCCTGGTTCGGCCCATTCAGTTCGACCGGCGATACCGTCGAATGGCGCGCGGCCGACAACAAGCCCTTCGCCATCATCCAGCGCTGGCTGATCGCCGACAACAGCGAGCAGGACAAAAGAGGCGGTCCGGTTTCGCGGGCGATGCTCGCGGTGACGCGGCTGCCGCCGGGCGCGGTGTGTCACGTCGCCTATGTCGACGTCGCGGCCAATCCCAATGCCAACGCGCTGGCACGGCAGGCCGCTGACGAGTTCGCCCGCGATTTCAACTGCGGCAAGGATTCCGTGAAGACGATCGGCCAAAGCGGCCGTACCACCGCGCTGACGAAGCGCTAGCCCTCTTCTCCCTCTCCCGTTCCTACGGGGCCGCGACGAGCGAAGCTCGCGCTGAGAGGGTTGGGGTGAGGGGCTGCTTCCGCGTAACTTGGCGGCAGATTGACTCGCGGAAGCTCCCCCTCACCCGGAACGCATCTGACGATGCGTTCCGACCTCTCCCCGCAAGCGGGGCGAGGTGAAGGGCCCACCAGCCAACACCGGTTACGGTCGCGGCGGGCGGCCTGCGCTCAGCCGCAGCATCGCGGTCAGCAGCGTTTCCGGCGTCGCGCCCTCGGGCAGCAGCTTCAGGATCTTGGAGAGGCGTCCGTCGAGCAGCAGCATGGTGAAACCATGCACCAGCGACCAGGCCGATGCGATCGCAGCCGCCTGGTCAAGCGACAGCGATTCCCTGGAAATCTGGCTAACGCCGACGCCGCGGGCGAGCCCCGCGAACGAGGCTTCGGAGGCCTCGTGCAGCGACGGCCGCGAATAGTCCAGCCGCTCGCTGCGGAACATCAGCCCATACATGCCGGGATGCGCTTCGGCATACGCGACATAAGCCTTGGCGCTCGCCACGCCCTTCTCGGATGGCGTCGCCGCGGATGCATCCGCGGCCGCCATCGCCACGCCGAACTGCCGAAAGCCGATTGCCGCGAGCTCGCTGACGAGGCCAGTGAGATCACCGAAATGATGCGTCGGCGCGGCATGCGACACGCCGGCCTCGCGCGCCACCGCGCGCAGGGTCAGCCCCGGCAGGCCGTCACGCTCGAGCACCTGCTCGGCCGCTTTCAGCAGCGCCTCATGCAGATCGCCGTGATGATACGGCGCGTCGGCCGCGCGCCGCCGCGGAGCGGGACGTTCGGCCGCGGTTCGCGCAACCCTGCGCCGGCGCACCGGCGCGACGCGCGTAGCTTTGTTTTCCCGGGAGAATCTTGCCATCGCTCACCTTACATGGGTCACCTTATATGACGCAATTTTTACACTGTAAAGATTTTGCTTGACGGTCGCCGGCAGCATCTCTACTGATATCTTTACGATGTAAAGATCAAAATGGAGGAGACGCGGAATGCTCGACCAGGTGACGATCAACGCCAAGCGGCCCAATCTGGCGCCGATTCCTTTCGAAGCCGATGCGCCGTTCCTGAAGATCACGGGCGAGCTGCCGCGCGAACTGAACGGCACGCTCTATCGCAACGGCCCCAACCCGCAATTCGAGGCGCCGGGCGCACACTGGTTCGTCGGCGACGGCATGCTGCACGCCTTTCATCTCGAGAATGGCCGCGCCAGCTATCGCAACCGCTGGGTCCGGACCCCGAAATGGCAGGTCGAGCACGATGCCGGCCGCGCGCTGTTCGGCGGTTTCGGCCGCAAGCTGCCCAACACGCCGGAGACGATCACGACCGACGGCGGCGTCGCCAACACCAACATCATCTTCCATGCCGGCAGGCTGCTTGCGCTCGAGGAAGGCCATCTGCCAACCGAGATCGAGCCCGGCACCCTCAACCGTCTCGGCTATTGCGACTACAAGGGCGCGATCTCGGGCCCCTTCACCGCCCATCCCAAGATCGATCCGCTCACCGGCGAGATGCTGTTCTTCGGCTACAACGCCGCGGGCCCGCTGACGCCGCAGATTTCGTTCGGCGCGGTCAATGCGTCCGGCGCGGTGACGCGGTTCGAGCGCTTCGAGGCGCCCTATGCCAGCATGGTGCACGACTTCGTCGTCACCGAAAACCATGTGCTGTTTCCGGTGCTGCCGATCACCGGCAGCATGCAGCGCGCGATGCGCGGCCAGGCACCCTACGCCTGGGAGCCGGAGAAAGGCGCCTATGTCGGCGTGATGAAGCGCAGCGGTTCGTCGAAGGACATCGTCTGGTTCCGCGCCGAGAGCTGCTACGTCTTCCACGTCATGAACGCGTGGGAGGACGGCAACCGCATCGTCGCCGACGTGATGCAGGCCGAGGAAGCGCCGCTGTTCAACCATCCCGACGGCTCGCCGACCGATCCGAACAAGAGCCAGGCGCGCTACTGCCGCTGGACCTTCGACCTTTCCGGCAATACCGACCGTTTCACGCAGACATATCTCGACGATCTCTGGGGTGAATTCCCGCGGGTCGATGACCGCCGGGCGGGACTGAAGAGCAATCACGGCTGGTACGCCTGCGCCAATCCCACGCTGCCGATGTTCGCGCTGTCGGGCATCGTGCATGTCGACGGCAAGGGTAAGCGGCTCGGCCATTATCTGCTGCCGGCCGGCGACACGATCTCCGAGCCCGTGTTCGTCGAACGCGGCAGCGATGCCGCCGAGGGCGACGGCTGGCTGCTCGCGGTGGTCTGGCGCGCCCGCGAGAACCGCAGCGACCTCGCCGTCTTCAACGCGCAGGATGTCGAGGCTGGCCCGACCGCGCTGGTGCATCTCGGCCACCGCGTCCCGGACGGATTTCACGGCAATTGGGTGGGCGCGGAGTAGCGGCCGGCGCCAATTTTCTGGCGCCAATGCCATCCCCATCGTCATGCCCGGCCTCGTGCCGGGCATCCACGTCTTTGCCGTTGGAAAGACGCGGATGGCCGGGACAAGCCCGGCCATGACGGCGGCGAGAAGGAGCACCCGCCCCGGCGCCTTGAAATCAAGCAACTGAAACTACTCGCATTTCCTCATTCACTTCACGATTTTGACACTGTAAAGATTTCGCTTGACGACTCCACGCCTCACCCTTAGGGTATCTTTACGATGTAAAGATTAGCCCATGAGGCTTCCGATGACGATCTTCCTGGTCCTCGCTCCCTACGGTGCCTTCGCCACCTTGATGCTGGTGACCTCAGCCACCGTGAGCCTGCTCTGCGCCGCGCTGATCTGCCTTGGCGTGATCGCCTTCGACGTCGCGCGCCGCCGCAGCATCAAGATCCTCACCGTCGGCTCGGTGATCGTGTTCACCGCGGTCGGCAGCTACCTCACCTTCGTCGATGCGACGCCGAGCACGATCGCCGTGAAGATTGCCATCGACGCCGGCATGCTCGTGGTGTCGCTCGGCTCGATCCTGGTCGGCCATCCCTTCACGCGGCAATATGCGGTGGAGGAGGTCGATGCCGCGATCGCGAAGCTGCCTGGCTTCACGCAAGCCAACTATCTGATCACCTGGGCCTGGACCGGCGCCGTGCTGCTGATGTTGATCGGCAACATCGCGGTGCTTTACGTGCCCGCCCTGCCGCTGTGGACCGGCCTTCTGGTCGCCTTCGCCGCGCGCAATGCCGCGGTCTGCTTCACGCGGTGGTATCCGCAGTATCGCAAGGCCAAGTACGGCGCGCCGCCGGCCCGCGCACTGCCCTCGCACTAAGACACACACAAAAAAACCATAACGATCAGAGGAAACGGAAAGCACGACGATGAAGAGCGTACTGGCAAGGCTTGCGAGCGACTTCTTCTCCACCATCGTGTTCCTGGTGGTGTATTTTGCCACCGACAACGTGCTGCTCGCCACGGGCATCGCGGTCGCAGGCGCGATCGCCCAGGTGATCTATATGCGCGTGAAGGGCGAGGCGCTCGGCTACATGACCTGGGCCAGCCTGGCGCTGGTGATCGTGCTGGGCGGGGCGACACTGCTCACCCACGATCCGCGCTTCGTGTTGGCAAAGCCCGCGATCGGCCACGTGGCGATCGGCGCGATCATGCTCAAGCGTGGCTGGATGCTGCCCTATTTGCCGCCGATCGTGAAGCAGAACATCCCGGACCAGGCCATCCTCGCGGGCTACGCCTGGGCCGCCCTGATGTTCGTGCTTGCCGCCGGCACGGTCGCCGTCGCGTCGACCGGCGACATGGCGCTGTGGGCGTTCTACGTATCGGTGGTGCTGGTCGGGGCCAAGATCGCCGCCTTCGCGATCCAGTACGTCGTCTTCCGCATCGTGATTACGAACCGGCTGCGCGCCGCCGCCGCCCGCGCCTGATCGCCGCAGGTCTAAACCGTTAGGCGTGCGCGGCAAGTTGAGCTATACCGCCTCGCACGCTTTCATCTCGAGGGGAGATATATTCATGGCGGTGGACGGAAACTGGAATCTCACGATGACGACGCCGATGGGCGAGCGCAAGGCGACGCTGTCGCTGACGAGCACCGGCGGCACGCTCACCGGCACCCAGGGCGCCGACGGCAACTCGACCGATATTTTCGACGGCACCGTGAACGGCGACAGCGTCGCCTGGAAGGTTTCCATCACCAACCCGATGCCGCTGACCCTCGAATTCTCCGGCCAGGTCTCGGGCGACGGCATCTCCGGCGAGATGGGCATCGGCCCGATGGGCAGCTTCCCCTTCACCGGCACACGGGCGTAAAGCCCGCGTCAACAGCAAGAGCTCAAGCGCGATGATGATCGAAACCTGATCTCATCGCGCTGGCCGCCTCCTGCGTCAGCGACGCTCGTTGCGATAGGCCTTCTGAATGTTCTGGCGATCGAGCTCCGCGGAAGCCGCGGCGGCCGCGTCGACCGATTTCTGGATGTTGCCCATGTTCGCGACCGCGGCAGCGGCCATCGCCGGATGGATGCGCCCCATCTCGTACGGCCGGCGCTGGAGCGTGGAGGAGATGCGTTCCTGCATCGCGACGAGATAGAGGTCGCGGATCTTGGGGTTGTCAGCCAGGTTCTTGGCGTAGTCTTCGGTTTTCCCCTTGGCACCATCCAGCTTCAGCTGGACACGGGTTGCGGCACCCTTCTCTTCCGAAGTGAGCTGGGCGGTGTAGCGGAACAGCTCCTCGCTCCGTCTGCGGACGATCCACACCACCTCGGTGTCGCTGCTGCGGACCGTGGTGTCGAGCTGCGCGCTTCCAAACACCATGGGCGGCAGTTCGGCTCTCGAGAGCTCCTGCCGCGCCTGGCCGATCGGCACGTTATAGACCGCGTTACCCTCGCCCGGATAGATGTAGTACAGATAGCCCGCGACGCAGGCGACCAGGAATCCGCCAAACAACATCTTCATCGTCAATCTCCTTGCATGTCCGTGCCGGCCGATACGATCCGGCGCGAGCGATTAATCGTCGACGCGAAACACCACGCCTGTCGTGAGGCCGCCGCGCTGCACCTGGCAGACCTTGTCCCTTCCGGGTCCGACGCGCTGGACGTCGAATTTGCGACCTTCGAGAATTGCGGCGACCTGCTCCTGCACCGCAGGACGAAGCGGCTGGTCGAAGGCCGGCCGCTTGTAGAATTGCGAGCCGTCATACATCTCGCCGTTGCCGGCCGGCGGAATCCGGATCTCGACCTTGGTCTGCTTGTCCTTGTACGGCGTCAGCACGGCGGTGAATTGCACGACCTCGCGGCCGCTGCTGTGAACCTTCCAGGTGACCTGACGGTCGGGCACGCCCACCGGCGTGACATGGACCAGGATGCCGCACTGTTTGGCATAGACCATGTCGGGAAGCTTGTCGGCGAACAGGCGCCGATAGGCCTCGCTGACGCTGACGTCATAGACGCCAGGCGGCCGCTCTTCCTTGCAGCCGGCCAGACCAAGGGCGCTGAGGACGAGCACTGCCCATCCAATTTGCTTCATCGTCGAATCTTGCATGCCACCCACCCCTGCTCGTTCTCCCGGCAGGATGGCGCGCAGCGTCGGCGAGAAAGATTAAGGCTCCTTGGCGTAAATCGGTTGCTTTCTTCGCTGACTGCAACCCGACACGTGCCAAAACGTCGCACCCACAGCATCGTGGTTAACGCAGGCAATACGGCCGCCGGGCGCGGCTAGTACCAGATCTGCATCGGCAGACCGTGTGTGTCGCGCGGCGCTCGCCCGTTGGGGACGCAACCATGCGGCTCATGCGCAGCGAGCGCGACGGCGCAGGCGTCCAGCACGTCGTCACGCTTGGCGCCGCTGCCGATCCGCACCTCGGTAAGCCAGCGGTCGAGCTCGCGGAAGCCGGCACGCTTGAGCAGCCTGCAGCGGAGGGCATCGCCCTCCTCGGATTTCTTCGGCGCCAGCGGCTTGCCGCCGTTGAGCCGCAGGAACACCAGTTCGGGATGCACCTCGCGAATGTCACGCGCCGGGTGCGCGCGCGTGAAGCCGTCGACCTCCATGATCTTCTTGCCGAGATGCCAGAGCTGACGCGACACGCGCGTCTGGCCGCGGCGCAACGCTTCCTCGTTCGCCTGGTCGGGATCGGAAAATTCCTCCCACAGCCAGCGCCGCGCACCGGTGAAGACGCGCGAAGTGTGCGGCCGCAATCTCGCGCGCGCCTCTAGATCGCAGGCACGCGCGCCATCGTCGGTCATGCCGATCGGGATATCGATGCCGGCGCGGTCGAACGGACGCGCCAGCGCGTCCGCAATGTCAGGATGGAAGGAAATCGTGCGTTGGTCGCCGTCAATTGCGACGGCGAACCAGCCTTTTGAAAATCCGTCGAGGCCGACCGCCCTCAACCCAGATTCAATTCCTTGAAGAAGTCGTTGCCCTTGTCATCGATGATGATGAAGGCCGGGAAGTCGACCACCTCGATGCGCCAGATCGCTTCCATGCCGAGTTCGGGATACTCGACCACCTCGACCTTCTTGATGCAGTGCTCGGCGAGGTTCGCCGCAGCGCCGCCGATCGAGCCGAGATAGAAGCCGCCGTGCTTCTTGCAGGCCTCGCGCACCGCGACGGCGCGGTTGCCCTTGGCGACCATCACCATCGAGCCGCCCGCCGCCTGGAACTGGTCGACGAAGGAGTCCATGCGGCCAGCGGTGGTCGGGCCGAACGCGCCGGAGGCGTAGCCGTCGGGCGTCTTGGCGGGGCCGGCGTAATACACCGGATGGTTCTTGAAATAATCCGGCAGCGGCTCGCCCTTCTCCAGCCGCTCGCGCAGTTTTGCGTGCGCGGAGTCGCGGGCGACGATCATGGTGCCGGTCATCGAGACGCGAGTCTTGATCGGATACTGCGCCAGCGTCGCCAGGATCTCCTTCATCGGCTTGTTGAGGTCGATCTTGACCACCTCGCCGCCGAGCGACTGCTCGACCGCCGGCAGATACTGCGCGGGATTGTGCTCGAGCTCCTCGAGATAGACGCCATCCCTGGTGATCTTACCGAGCACCTGGCGGTCCGCCGAGCAGGAGACGCCGAGCCCGATCGGCAGCGAAGCGCCGTGGCGCGGCAGCCGGATCACGCGTACGTCGTGGCAGAAATACTTGCCGCCGAACTGCGCGCCGACGCCGAGCGACTGCGTCATCTTCAAAATTTCCTGCTCCATCTCGAGGTCACGGAACGCATTGCCGTCGGCCGATCCGTGGGTCGGCAGCGCGTCGAGATAGCGTGCGGAGGCGAGCTTCACCGTCTTCATGCAGAGCTCGGCCGAGGTGCCGCCGATCACGATCGCAAGGTGGTACGGCGGACACGCCGCGGTGCCGAGCGTCAGCACCTTCTCCTTCAGGAACGCGAGCAGGCGATCTTTCGTCAGCACCGACGGCGTTGCCTGGAACAGAAAGCTCTTGTTGGCGCTTCCGCCGCCCTTGGCCATGAACATGAACTTGTAGGCGTCGTCTCCCTCGGCGTAGATCTCGCACTGCGCCGGCATGTTGTTGGCGGTGTTCTTCTCCTCATACATCGATAGCGGCGCCACCTGCGAATAGCGCAGATTGCGGCGCAGATAGGCGTCGCGCGCGCCTTCGGAGAGCGCGGCCTCGTCGTCGCCGTCGGTGATGACGTTGCAGCCCTTCTTGCCCATGATGATCGCGGTGCCGGTGTCCTGGCACATCGGCAGCACGCCGCCGGCCGCTATGTTGGCGTTCTTCAGGAAGTCGAAGGCGACGAACTTGTCGTTGTCGCTGGCTTCCTTGTCGTCGAGGATGTTGCGCAGCTGCTTGAGGTGACCCGGACGCAGATAGTGGTTGATCTCGCCGAACGCAGCCTCTGACAGCGCCCGCAGCGCCTCCCGCGACACCACGACCATGTCCTTGCCCAAGACTTTCTCGACCCGGACGCCCTCGCTGGTCACCTTCTTGTAGGGCGTGGTGTCTGCACCGAGCGGGAACAACGGGGTGTGCTTGTAGGGCGGAACGGGCTTTTGCTGGTCGGGAAAGGCGGTGGGGGCGTTCATGAGCTGCTCATCGGTTCGAAAGGCCGATGCCGGCCGCGGTGCAGCCGGCAATGTAGAGCCGTTCTAAGCTTTTTCCCGACAAAAGGAAGGGAACACCGGCCACGATGAGCTCATGCCTCGCGAGCGTCCGGCGCAACAATCCATGTGTGACACTTCACATGTATGTAATCATAGGTTGTGTAATGATGGACTCCCATGCACGACCAAGGGAGGCCACCATGAAGACCGGACTGTTCGTCTCGTTCGCCGCGCTGGCATTGCTGATCGCGATCCCCGCCGCCGCCAATGCCGCCGGCCAGAGGTGCGGCGGCATCATCCCTCTGCAGTGCGGCCCCGAGGAGTACTGCCAGTTCAAGGTGGGAACCTGCGGCCGCGGCGACCAGATGGGCATTTGCGCGCGCAAGCCGACCATCTGCACCCGGATCTTCAAGCCGGTGTGCGGCTGCGACGGCAAGACCTACGGCAACGATTGCGAGCGCCAGGCCGCCGGGGTCTCCAAGCTGCACAACGGCAAGTGCCGGAAGCCGGCCTATTAGCCAGCCCAATGATCACGCCCGCGGCCGCGCCGGATATTGACGCGGTTCGCGGGAGCCTGCATGAACCTTCGCGCATTTCCTGCTGCGGGGGTATTCATGACCGGACCATTGCGCCGACGCTTGCCGCTCGGCATTCGCGCCACCTTGCCGGCCGCGCTGGCGCTCGTCACGAGTCTCGCCGCCGCACCCGCTTATGCCGACCCCTGCGAGGACATCGCCAAGCAACTGGCCGGCCAGATCGACGGGCTGAAGGTCAATTTCACCGCGGCCAATATCACCTATCTGAAGCATCCGGCCGCCAAGGAATTGTCGATCGGCTGCCGCGGCAAGGACTATTCGACCGAGCTCTATGCCAAGACCGACCGCAAGATGAAGCCGGAGTTCTTCAACCTGGTCGGCTCGGCCACCGCGCTGATCTTCACCGTGCCGAAGGACGATGCCATCACCGGCACCTCGCGCTGCCTGAAGCGCATGGGCATCTTCCGCGGCAACACCATCACGATGCGCTATCGCCGCCTCAATCTGGAGTGCACCCGCACCCGGGCCGATGCCTCGATCACGGTTCGCCGCGGCAGGGACGAGTGACCGGCGTCACGCCTCCGCCGTCACCCGACCGATCGCATCGACGATCCTGCCCCAGCCCGGGCTCATCATGTCGAACGCGAACTGATTGCCCGGCATGACGAAGCCGTCGTGCACCATCTGAACATGGGTGCCGCCCTCGACCGGCGTCAGCCTCCAGGTGACGACCGAGTCGAGCTTTGAGCCGTAGTCCGGATTGGTGTCGGCGCCGCCCTTCCAGGAATAGCGCAGCAGCCGCGGCGGCTCGCAGTCCAGCACCTCGCAATGCACGACGCCGTCCCAATCGCCCATCGGCTTGGTGCGGAAAATGAATTTGTGGCCGACCGTCGGCTGAAAGTCGTTCGGCATCAGCCATTTCATCAGCAGTTCGCTCGTCGTCAGCGTTCGCCAGATCCTGTCGGCGGGATAGGGCAGCACCTTCTCGACCGTGATCGCGCGCGTCTCAACCATCACTCACTCTCCTTCAACAATTTCTCCAGGTTCTCGAAGCGCTCGGCCCAGAAGGTCTGGTAGTGACCGAGCCAGTCGAGCAGCGGGCCGAGCCCCTTGGGCGCCACGCGATAGTGGATGTGCCGGCCCTCGCGCCGCTCGGCGACCAGCCCGGCATCGCGCAGCGCGCGCAGATGCTGCGACACCGCCGGCTGCGACACCTTCGAGCCCTGCACCAGGTAGGTCGCGGCGACCTCGCCTTCCCGCGCGATGCGTTCGAACACCGCGCGCCGCGTCGGGTCCGCGAGGGTTTTCAGGACGCTGGTGAGTTGCACGGTCGAGGCCATGAAAAATATATAAGCAATTGCTTATATAAATGTCAAGCCGGAGAGTTCAACACCCGGCGAGCGCTGGAACGCCTTGCGCTTTCGGGGAGTTGATCGATGCCGCCGTACGTTCGCCGGAAAACATGCGATGCTGCCTTTGTTCGCATGGAGCCGCCGATGATCGCCAAGCTCCTCCTGCAAAACACGTTGTTCGTGATCGGCATGGGCGCGCTGCTGTTCGCCACCGCCGGCACGCTGCACTGGCCCGGCGCGTGGACCTATCTGATCGCTTCGGCGGTGATCGGCCCGGCCTGCGGGCTGTGGCTTGCCAGGATCGATCCCGCGCTGCTTGCCGAGCGCATGCGGCTGACCGGACGCGAGGCGCAGCCTGCCGCGGACAAGGTGTTCATGCTGGCGCTCATCATCGTTGTCGTGCTGTGGTTCATCGCGATGGGGCTCGAACGCCGGTCCGGCGGCGCCAATGCCGGCGTCGCGGTGATGCTGCCCGGTCTCGCGCTGTATCTGCTCTCGATGGCTCTGATCATGTGGGTGTTCCGCACCAACTCCTTTGCCGCGCCAGTCGTGAAGCTGCAGGCCGAGCGCGATCATCGGGTGATCTCTACCGGGCCCTACGCCCTGATCCGCCATCCGATGTATGCGAGCATCATGCTGTTCTTCATCGGCGTGCCGCTGCTGCTCGGCTCGTGGTGGGGCCTGCTCTTTGCGCCGCTGTTCTTCGTGCTGTTCGCGATCCGCACGGCGATCGAGGAGCGCACGCTGCTTGCCGGATTAAAAGGCTATGCCGACTATGCGGCGCGGGTGCGCTATCGCCTCGTGCCCGGATTGTGGTGAGGGACGATCATGCCTGACAGCAAGACCTACACCGGCGGCTGCCATTGCGGCCAGGTTCGCTTCGAATGCACCACCGACCTGGCGATGGTGACGGCCTGCAACTGCTCGATCTGCACCAAGAAGGGCCTGCACTTCGTGTTCCTGCCGCCGTCGAGTTTCCAGCTGCGCGCCGGCGCCGAGAACCTGAAGGAATATCTGTTCAACCGCCACGCCATCCACCACCAGCTCTGCGTCGATTGCGGCGTCGACGTGTTCGCGCTCGGCACGAAGCCCGACGGCAGCGACGTGGTGGCGCTCAACGTCAGCTGCATCGACGGCATCGACCTGTCGAAGATCGCGATGACGCCGGTGGACGGGCGGAGTCAGTAGGGTTTTCACACGTGATCGCGGGGCGCGATGCGCGGCGCACACCACATCACTCCGTCAAGCCCGGCCATGGCGAGAGCAACAACGTCGCGCGACGGTGTCTACAAATCCAGCGCCTTGTAGCGCCGGAAGATCCCCTCCTCGTTGAACGGAATCCGCCGCTCGCTGGCGAGGTACGCCTTGATGTTCGGCCGCTCGGCGACGCGGTCGCGCAGCGCGATCAGACGCGGGATATTCTTTTCGAACCTCGCCATGCGCTTCGGAAACGCATAGCGCAGGCCTTCGACGATCTGGAACAGCGACAGGTCGACATAGGTGACGCGGCGACCGGTGACGAACGCGCCGCCGCCGGCCCGCACCAGGTCCTCGAAATAGCCGAGATATTTCGGCACCCGCGAATTCCAGAACTCCTCGGTGCGCTTCTTCGCCGGCGCCTTCTGGTCCTCGTAATACAGCGACGGGCCGAGCGGGTGATGGGTGTCGTGAATCTCCAGCACGAAATCGGCGATGGTGAGCTGCAGCTGATGCACCCAGAGCTGCCCGCCCTCCGCCTTCGGCGCGAGGCCGTGGCGGGTGCCGAGATAAAGCAGGATGTTGGCGGTCTGTCCGATCATGAGCTTGCCGGCGGCAAGGAACGGCGGCGCGAACGGCGGCGTGCCCTTGTGCGTCTCCATCATCCTCATCATCGCGCCCATGCCGGCCTTGCCGCGCGCGACATCGTCGTAGCGCGCGCCGGCGTCTTCGAGCGCGAGCCGGACATATTCGCCGCGGCCCTGGATCATCGGCCAGTAGTAGAGCTGGTACTGCATGCATTCACCTCCGCGGCGCGGTTCGCCGCACATCTGCCGTTCGCTTTCGATCGTAGCCATGCTGCGGCCACGCCGTCCACCGTGTGCGGTCTGTCCGAACCACGTTGGGACTGCTAAGGTTCCAACGTCGAATCCTTCGATTGAGGAATCATCGCATGGCGGACAGCAAGAAGAAGCGGGGCGCTGCCGATCGCGCCCTGATTGCGTTGAGCGAGTCCTACGAGGTTGCCTACTGGTCCAAGAAGTTCAAGGTCACGCCGGCCAAGCTGAAGGCCGCGGTCAAGAAGGTCGGCCACTCCGCCAAGAAGGTGGAAGCTTATTTTGGGGAGCAGCGACATAAGGCCGCCGACCGCGCGCGGATCGCTGTCAGCCAGCCCTACGAAGTGCGCTACTGGTCGAACAAGTTCAAGGTGACCCCCGCCCGGCTCAAGGCCGCGGTGGCCGAGGTCGGCCATTCCTCGAAGAAGGTCGGGGCCTACTTGGCGAAAAAGACCATGAAGAAGAAGGCCGCCCAGAAGGCGGTCAAGAAAACGGCGGCAAAGCGCAAGGCGGCTTAATCGGCCGCCGCTCTCTCCCCGTCATTGCGAGCGAAGCGAAGCAATCCATGGTCCCGCATACGCGGAGGGATGGATTGCTTCGTCGCTATCGCTCCTCGCAATGACGGAGAGCTGGGACGCGCCTGCGCTTCCGCCCCTCAATTCGCCGCAAAGCAGTACAGCAGGCCGTCGCCGCCGGTGCTCTTGAGGTCGGCCTGCGAGCAGCCGCCGTCGGGGCCGCGCGAGGGATGCGAGGAATTCCACGATTTCGAGGCATCGTCGTCGCGCAGGCCTTTGCGATCGATGTGCCCGACCATGGCGGCGCCTTGCGTGCTGCTTGTCCAGTTCTTGCAGGTGCGATCCTCGCCGGCCGCAAACGCGGTACCGTCCGCCTGCGACCCCGTCAGCACGTCGTGGCGGTTCGGCGCGTCGCCGGCCCCGTTGATGACATCGCCCTTCTCGGACAGCGAGTTCTGCTTGGTGAGATTGTTGCCGGCGCTGTGCAGGTCGGCGACATCCTTGGCGACCACCGTGCCCTTGACGTTCTTCCACGGTCCCTTGCCGATGCGGTCGCGCGCGTTCACCGCGGGCTGGCCGTCGGCCGCCTGGGTCGAGAGATAGGCCCGCCAGGTCTTCGGCGCGCCGAAGCCCGCGGCCTGCGCCAGCGTCTGGCAATGATTGTCGGCGCCGGCGAGCCCGCCGAGATTGCCGCCATTGCCGATGCCGTTGCTGGTGACGAAGAAGCTGGTCTCGGCGGTCTGCGCTTGCGCCGGCGGCGCAGCCATCATGGCCAATGCAAGGCAGGCAGGAACGGCAAGTCGAGCACTGATAGTCATGTCTTCCTCCCAACGGTTGTTATAGTTCGCTGACATCAACCCGCGGCTTCACCGGATATTCCGGCACGGCGACAGACAAATGAAGCGCTCAATACGAAAGCGCCGCGGGGTGAGCCCGCGGCGCCTTGCATGTTTTGACTGGCAATTGCTGGCCGGTCGATCAGCTGGTCTGCTGGATCGCCGAGAGTTCCCAATTGCCGCCGCGCTGGCGCACGAAGGTCCACACCTCCGTGACCTCCTGCGGCTGCTCGCTGCCGCCGACCAGGCGGCCGGTGCCGCGCTCGAGCATGGTGTCGACCAGGCCATAGCGCATCGCAACCGTCGCATATTCGCTGTCGCCTTCGCGCCAGGCTTCCGCGAGGTCGCCCTGCAGCAGCTTCACATTGGTCACCTTGTTGGTGACGTTGCGCGCCTTGTTCTCCTCGAGATCCTTCGAGAAGTACGAGACCATCTCCGGCGTCGCCAGCGTGTGCAGCTTCGCGATGTCTTCGTTCGACCACGCGGTCTGCACCTCGCCGAGCAGCCGCTCGAACGTCTCATAGTCGGCCGGCGCGATCTCGACCGGCGCATTCGAGCCGCCGAGGCCGAAGCCGAAGCCCGAGCGATAGTTCGGCTGCGGGCCGGGGCCGACGTCGGGGCCGCTGGCGTAGGCCGGGGCCGGCGCATTGCGGCGTTGCCACCACACCATCGCGAGCCGGACCACGAGCACGATCAGGCCGATCTGCAGCAACAGGCCGAGGATCGACGACAGGCCGCCGAGGCCGGAGAACAGGCCGCCGCCGAACAGCATGCCGAACAGGCCGGCGCCGAGGAAGCCGGCGGCAAGGCCGCCGAGCAGGCCACGGCCCATTCCGCCACGGCCGAACAAGCCACCGGAATTCGCTGCGGCCGGCGCGCCCATGCCGGGGTTGCCGGGCTGGCTGAAGGTACGGTTCATCGGCGCGGCGGTGCCAGGCGCCGTGTTGGTCGAGGGCGGCGCGGAGAAGGTGCGCGAGCCGCGCGAGCCTCCGCCGCCGACGCGCGCGTCGGCCTCCGAAACGGTCATCACGACGGGCAGCGCCAGCGCCATCGCGACCGCGATCGCCCGTACAATTCCACGCGTGCGTTGCGAGAAATTCATGTTGGTTTCCTCAGGAATCCCCGGCATGGGGAAACGCCCCTAAGATGGGCAGGGACGGTTAAAAGTGAAGCCGGAAACCGGAACCGCGGCTGCGGCCCTCGGTCGCGGAGATGTGACACTATGGTCCTTGTCGCCGGGAGGGCGTGCCCTACGACGCATTGAGCCTGGATCGCGTGCGGGCAGCGCCGGTGGCTCACCTCTCGCCGTGGCAGGGCGATCGCATATCGTTATCAGGGCGCAATTTCGGAATATTGGAAGAATACCCCTGACTTGCCCGACGTGTCAAGCGCTTGGTCGACAGCGCTTGGTCGACCGCCGGCCGCCGGCTACTTTGCATGGGGTTGTTTTTCGGCATTTTGTCGGTGCGCGACGTGGACATGTCAGTTGCGGAAGCCGCAAGTGTCCCAACCGACCGCTGCTACTTCGCCGTCATGGTCTCCTTCACGGCGGCGACCAGCTGCGTCAGCGTGAACGGTTTTGGCAGGAACGCGAATTGCTGGTTCTCCGGCAGGCTCTTCTCGAAGGCGTCCTCGGCATAGCCGGAGACGAAGATGATCTTCAGCTCGGGACTGCGGCTGCGCATTTCCTTCAGCAGCGTCGGCCCGTCCATCTCCGGCATCACGACGTCGGACACCACGAGATCGACGGCGCCGTCTTTCTCGGCAAACGCCTCCAGCGCCTCGACGCCGTTGGCGGCCTCGATCACGCTGTAGCCGCGCGAGCGCAGGCCGCGTGCATTCAGCGCGCGCAGGCCGTCCTCGTCCTCGACCAGCAGTATGGTGCCCTGCCCGGTGAGATCGGGCTTCGGCTTGGCCGCGTCGGCGGCTGCACCGGCCTCCTTCGCCGCGCCGTTGCCGGCATGGGCCTCCGGCGCGTCCTCCTGCTCGGGCCGGTGCCGCGGCAAATAGATGCGGAACGTGGTGCCTTCGCCGGGCACGGAATCGACGTAGACGAAACCGCCGGTCTGCTTGACGATGCCGTACACCGTGGAGAGGCCGAGGCCGGTGCCCTTGCCGACTTCCTTGGTGGAGAAGAACGGCTCGAAGATCTTGTCGATGATCTCGGCGGGAATGCCGGTGCCGGTGTCGGAAATCTCGATCTTGACATAGTCGGCCGCCGGCATGCCCTTGTTGGCGAGCTGCGCGGCTTCCTCGGTCGAGACGTTGCCGGTGCGGATGATCAGCTTGCCGCCGTCAGCCATCGCGTCGCGCGCGTTGACTGCGAGGTTGACCACCACCTGCTCGAACTGCGAGACGTCGACCTTCACCGGCCACAGGTCGCGGCCGTGCACGAGGTCGAGCTTGACCTTCTCGCCGATCAGCCGCCGCAGCAGCATGGTGAGATCCGACAGCGCATCGCCGAGATCGAGCACCTGCGGCCGCAGCGTCTGGCGGCGCGAGAACGCCAGCAGCTGCCGCACCAGCGTCGCGGCGCGCGTGGCGTTCTGCTTGATCTGCATGATGTCCTGGAACGACGGGTCGGTCGGCTTGTGCGCGTTCAGCAGGAAGTCGTTCGCCATCATGATGGCGGACAGCACGTTGTTGAAGTCGTGCGCGATGCCGCCGGCGAGCTGGCCGACCATCTCCATCTTCTGCGACTGGTTGATCTGGTTCTCCAGCGCGCGCCGCTCGGTGGTCTCGAGCATGTAGACGATCGCGGTCTCGGCGTCGCGCTCGTCCTTCTCCACCGTCGTGACGAAGAACTGGGCGAAGCGCTCCTTCGGCCCGTCGAGCATCACCTCGACCGGCGGGATGTCGCCCTGCCCCTCGGCGGCGTGGTTGATCGCCGCGATCAGGAGGCCGCGGTCGCGCGGATTGACGGCGCGGAAGATCGACTTGGCGGCGCCGCCCTCGCCGTTCAGGCTCTGCGCCAGCTTGGCGTAGCGCGCATTGGCGCCGACCACGTTGCCGCCGCGGTCGACGGTGGCGATCGCCATCGGCGTATGGTCGAAGAAGCGCATGAAGCGCACCTCGGCGGCGCGCTCCGGATCGGAATGCTCGTCGCGGGCGCGGCTGATCACCAGGGTGCGCGAGGCACCCGCCGCGCCGTCGGCGCCGAAGGCGAGCTTGTGATAGAGCCGCACCGGCACGGTCTTGCCGCCGCGCATCCGCAGGTCGATGTCGAACACCTCGGTCTTGACCTCGCCCGGCACCGGCTGGATCGCGGCGAGCAGCGCCGCGCCGTCGCCAGAGACAATGTCGGACAGCTTCAGCCCGCCCGAGCCGATCTCGGCGAGGTCGTAGTCGAGCCAGTTGGCCAGCGTGGCATTGACATAGGCGATCTCGCCGGCCGGGTTGACCGAGAAGAAGCCGCACGGCGCGTGGTCGAGGTACTCGATCGCGTGCCGCAGCTCCTGGAACACATCCTCCTGGCGCTCGCGGTCGCGGGTGATGTCGGCGATCGACCACACCGCATATTTGGCGTCGCGCTTGCCCTGGCCGAGCGGGCGCACCCGCAGCCGCAGCCAGCGGGCTTGTCCCCCTTGGCCGCCCTGGCCGCCGTCATGGCCG
Source organism: Bradyrhizobium sp. CCBAU 51753 (assembly GCF_015291565.1). Lineage (NCBI taxonomy): Bacteria > Pseudomonadati > Pseudomonadota > Alphaproteobacteria > Hyphomicrobiales > Nitrobacteraceae > Bradyrhizobium > Bradyrhizobium sp. CCBAU 51753. The sequence continues at coordinate 6,142,666 of NZ_CP030037.1, forward strand.
GCGATGCGGACCTCCTCCAGCTGCCGCTTGCCCTCGCGCGCCGCCTTGAGCAGGCGGAACACGGCCTCGGAGACGTCGGGGTTGCCGATGAAGACCCGCTCGACCGGGCGGACCTCCTGGGCCGAGGCGGCGCCGGTCAGCGCCAGATAGGCGGCGTTGGAATAGACCACGTGGCCGCGGGCGTCGGTGACGACCAGCCCCTCCTGGGCGTGGTCGGCGATCCGCCCCATCACGGGGTCGTCGGTGGCGCGGTCGGAGAAGCGGATGATGCCGGCGGCAAAGGCGAACAGGTTGAACAGCCCGACGGTGGCGAGCAGCGCCAGCACGCCGAGGATATAGGGCTGCGCCTGAGTGCGGCCGATGGTCATCAGCCAGACCGCCACCGCGACGATGCCGGCCGCGATCAGCAGCACCAGGAGGATGCTGCCGCCGCGCCGCGCCGGTCCGTGAGCCACGAACGGCTCAGTCGCGGATTGATCGTTGCTATCGGCGGTCATCTGAAGGGACATGGCTCGTCGGCATCGCTTGGGCGGGCCGTCCGGCCGCCCACTCCTGAGTGCCTGAATCGGACCCGAAAACGCAAGTCCATCAGGCGGCTATTTCGCAGGTTACGCGTATTTCAAGCGGATATCCCTCACCCGCGCAGCCCGGACAGGCCGCGTTTCAGCCGCATCACGTAGCCGATGATTTCGGCAACCGCGTGATAGTGCTCGACCGGGATCTCCTGGTCGACCTCGACGGTGGCATAGAGCGCCCGGGCCAGCGGCACGTTTTCCACGATCGGGATGTCGTGCTCCTTGGCGATCTCCCTGATCTTGAAGGCGAGGACGTCGGCGCCTTTGGCGACGCAGACCGGCGCCGTCATGCTGCGGTCGTAGGCCAGCGCCACCGAGAAGTGGGTCGGGTTGGTGATGATGACCGATGCCTTGGGAACCTGGGCCATCATGCGCTTCTTGGCGCGCTGCACCCGCAACTGCCTGATCCGGCCCTTGACGTGCGGGTCGCCTTCCGACTGCTTGAACTCCTCCTTCATCTCCTGCAGCGACATCTTCTGCCGCTCGAACCAGGTCCGGTACTGGAAGAAGTAGTCGCCGATCGCCACCGCCGCGAGGATCGCGACCACCGCGGCCAAAAGATGCACGGTCATGCCGGTGATCGCCGGCAGCAGCTCGGCCGGATCGACGCGCATGAAGGATTCCATGCGCATCCGGTCCGGCCACAGCACCATGACCATCACGGCCCCGAGCCCGATCAGCTTGAACAGGCCCTTGAGGAAGTTCGCCAGTGCCTGCTTGCCGAACAGCCGCTTGAAGCCGGCGCCCGGCGAGATCTTGGAGAGTTTCGGCTTGAGCTGCTCGCCCGACCACACCAGGCGGTGCTGCACCATGTTGCCCGCGATCGCGGACAGCGCCAGCATCAGGAAGGGCACGCCGACCGCAGCGATCACGACATAGCCGAGCGACTGAGTCAGATGCATGAGCCCGGCGCCGTCGGTGCGGATCATCCAGGAATTGGCGATCAGATTGCGCAAGGGCATCATGATGCCGCCGCCGACCGAGCCGGAAAACGTCGACAGCACCAAGGTGGCGCCGGCGATGATGAACCAGGTGTTGACCTCCTGGCTCTTGACGACGTCGCCTTTCTCGAGCGCGTCGTCGAGACGTTTTTGCGTAGGGTCTTCTGTTTTGTCTTCGCTATCGTCGGCCATGATTGCTCCTTAGTTCATGGGAGCAAGCTGGCGCATGACGCCGAGGAAGTAGTCGAGATAGGTGCCCATCATCGCCGCGAGCACGACGCCGAAGATCACAAAGCCGATCATGATCGAGAGCGGCACGCCGACGAAATAGACCTGCATCTGCGGCATCAGCCGCGCCAGCACACCGAGCCCGATGTTGAAGACGAGGCCGAACACCAGAAACGGCGCCGAGAGCTGCAGGCCGATCTTGAAGGCGGCAGCAAACGCCGTGGTCGCAAGCTTGGCGACGTCGCCGGTCGGCATCACCTCGCCCGGCGAGAAGATCCGGTAGCTCTCGCTCAGCGCGGCGATGACGAGATGATGGCTGTCGGTGGCAAACAGCAGCGTCAGGCCGAGGATGGTGAGGAAGTTGCCGATGATCTGGCCCTGCTGGCCCTGGGTCGGATCGACCGCGGTGACGAAGCCGAGGCCGAGCTGCTGGGCGATCACCGAGCCCGCCACGTTGAGCGCTGACAGCGTCACGCGCGCGGTGGCGCCGAGCACGACGCCGATGATCAGCTCGTGCACCATCAACACCCCGAGCGAGGAGATCGAGGTGACGTCAACATGATAGGCGTTGCGGTGCAGCGGCAGGATGATCAGCGTCAAGAGCAGCGCGATCGACAGTTTCACCCGCGCCGGGATGTTGGTCTCGCCAAAGCCGGGCAGCAGCATCACCATCGCGCCCACGCGCGCGAAGACCAGCACGAAGATGGCGGCCAGCGCCGGCAGCACGGAGACGTCGATGCGCATGACCGGAGCATTAGTGCATCAACCGCCGATGATTCGCGATGAAATCCGCATCATGTGGCTGTGCAGGGAGTCCGCCATGAACGGCAGCGCCAGCAATAATGTGACGAAGATCGCCAGAATCTTCGGCACGAAGATCAGGGTCTGCTCCTGGATCTGGGTCAGCGCCTGGAACAGCGACACCACCACGCCGACCACGAGGCCGACCACCATCAGCGGCGACGACACCACCACGATGGTCCAGATCGCATCACGCGCCACGTCGAGGGTTTCAGGACCGGTCATTGTTGTTCTCGCGGTTGTCTTGCACTGTCGTTCCGGGGCGATGCGACGCATCGAACCCGGAACCTCGAGATTCTCAGGCGCGCAATTGCGCGCCATAGTTCGCTTCGCGCGCCGGGATGACGTCGCTAGCGACGTCAGATCGGCATCTTCATGATGTCTTCATAGGCCTGGATCACGCGGTCGCGGACCGAGACCAGCGTCGAGACCGCGACGTCGGTCTCCGCGACCGCCGTCACCACGTCCATCACATTCGCCTTGCCGGAGGCCATCGCGACGGTCTGCGCGTCGGACTTCCGGCCGGCTTCCAAAACGCTGCCGACCGAATCCTTCAGCAGCGCGCTGAACGAGGGGCCGGCGGTGGCCTGGCCCGCCTTCTCGGCGCCGCCCCGCTCCATCATCTTGGCGAGGCTGGCGTAGGCGTTGGCGGCGACTGTCGGTGAAGCCATGATTTACGATCCCTGCTTTTCTTTGTTGTGTCACGACTTGAGGATGTCGAGCGTGCGCTGGATCATCCGCCGCGTCGCGCTGATGATGTTGAGATTGGCTTCATAGGAGCGCTGGGCGTCCCGCATGTCGGTCATTTCGACCAGCGAATTGACGTTGGGGTATTTGACGTTGCCCGAGGCGTCCGCCGCCGGGTTGCCCGGCTCGAACTTGACGCGAAAGTCGGACCGGTCCGGCCGTACCTTGCCGAGCGTCACCACCTGGGCGTCGAGCGTGCGGTCGAGCGTCGACGAGAACGTCGGCACCTTGCGGCGGTAAGGATCGCCGCCGGCGCTCTGCGCGGTCGAATCGGCGTTGGCGATGTTTTCCGAGATCACCCGCATCCGCCCCGCCTGCGCGCGCAGGCCTGAAGTCGCGATCATCATCGAGCGGGCGAAATCACCTGGTCCGTCTGCCATGGTCTGGTCCTTCCAGCGCTTCAGCGCTTGCCGATCGCGGTCTTGAGCATCCCGAGGCTGCGGGTGTAGAGCGACGTCACCGCCGCGTAGTCCATCTGATTGGCGGAGACCTTCATCATCTGCTCTTCGAGATTGACCGCGTTGCCGGCCGGCCGGGTGTGGAAGGCGCCCCTGCCGCGGTCATTATCGAAGGTGTCCGGCGCCCCCGCCGCCGCCATGTGGGTGGCGCTGGTCTGCATCATCGGTAGCGTTCCGAAGCCGCCGCCGACCGTGGCGCCGGCCTTGTCGAATTTCGGCTCCACCAGTTCGCGCGGCCGGAAGTTCGGCGTGTCGGAATTGGAAATATTCTCGGCGAGCACGCGCTGGCGCTCCTGGTGCCACTGCATCTTGGTGCGCAGCGCCGACAGGATCGGGAGATCGTTCATGGACATGGTGGCCGCGACTCCGTTAACCTCTCGGACGACCCGTGGGACGCCCCGAGGTAGGCAGAATTTGCCCGGTGTATGGTTAACGGCTGGTTAAAATGCCGGACTGATCCGTGGAGAACCTCCGGAGTGCGGCTTGTGAGCGCATTTTCGCCACGAAAGCTGCGTTAACCAGCCCCGGCCAAGAACAGCGTGGGGCGCTGAGAAGTCGTTTTGGGACAAGCGATTCTTGGTTTACAAATAGGACGGTCGGCGACAGAGCCGCCTGCGAATTAAGAAATAAGGCGAATCTCGGGCGCGATTCGCTTTGCGCAAACCCGCACTGTCAGTCCGCGCTCACTGAAGGCGGAAGCTGAGGAAGGCCACATGGCCGGGGACTCCAATATGGGACTAACATTCGTCTTGGCGTTCGTCGCCGTGCTGGCGCTGATCATCCTCGCCGCATGGCTCGTGCGCCGCTTCGGCAGCAGCCGGCTCGGCGCCAGCACCAACCGCGGACGGATGCCGCGGCTGGCGGTGATCGACGCCGCCGCCGTCGACGGCCGCCGCCGCCTGGTGCTGGTCCGCCGCGACAACATCGAGCACCTCCTGATGATCGGCGGCCCGACCGACATCGTCGTCGAGCCCAACATCGTCCGCGCGATGCCCGGACGCGACCAGATGTCGAGCCGCCCGGCGGTCGCTCCCGACGCGGCGCCGCCGCGCGTCGCGCCGCTTCCGGACGCGGCTTGGAGCGACAGCGAAGCGGCCCGCCCCGACATGTTCGAGCCTTCGGAGCCTGAGCTGCCGCCGCCTCCCCCGCGGCCGTCGCGGCCCGTCTTCGAGGAGATGCGCCGGCCGGCGCCCGCCGCCGAGCGCCGCGGCGATCCGCTCGCCGGCTTCTCGCCCGAGCCGGTGACCGCGCGGCCGGAGCGTGCTGAACGCACCGAGCCGCGGCCGGATCCGATGCCGCCGCGGCTGCCGCGCGCCGAACCGCCGATCCCGCGTGCGCCGCGCGCCGCCGAGCCGCCCAAAATGCCGCCGCCGCTGCGCCCGACCGAGCGTGCCGTTGCACCGCCGCCGCCGCCCCCTCCTCCGCCGCCGCAGGCCGCAACGCCGGCCCCGACACCACCGGCGCCACCCGCACCGCCGCCGCAATCGAGCGCCGACGCCAATCTCGCCGAGATGGCGCAGCGGCTTGAGGCGGCGCTGCGCCGCCCGTCCGGTGGTGGCGAGACCGTCGCGCCGCCGGTTGCGCCCGATGCGCCGCCGGTGCGTCCGCCGCGCAGCGAGCCGCCGCCCGCCGGCCCCGCCGCACCGAAGAGCGGGTTCGAGAATCTCGAGGACGAGATGGCCTCGCTGCTCGGCCGGCCGAAGACCCCTTCGTGAGGTTCGGGTCGGTCCCGCGTAGAGTTTGTTTCATCGCTGTCCTGATTGCCGCCGGGTCCCTCGCCGACCCGGCGATGGCGCAGGACATCTCCATCAATCTCGGCGGCGGCAATGGCGGCGTCACCGAACGCGCGATCCAGCTGATCGCGCTGCTCACGGTGCTGTCGCTCGCGCCGTCGATCCTGATCATGATGACGTCGTTCACGCGCATCGTGGTCGTGCTGTCGCTGCTTCGTACCGCGCTCGGCACCGCCACGGCGCCGCCGAACTCGGTGATGATTGCGCTCGCGATGTTCCTCACCGCGTTCGTGATGGGGCCGGTGCTGCAAAAATCCTATGACGACGGCATCAAGCCGCTGGTCGCCAACCAGATCGGCGTCGAGGAGGCGCTGCAGCGCGCCTCGGTGCCGCTGCGCGGCTTCATGCAGAAGAACGTGCGCGAGAAGGACCTAAAATTGTTCATGGACCTCTCCGGCGAGCCGCCGCCGGCGACGCCGGAGGAGATGTCGCTGCGCATCCTGGTGCCCGCCTTCATGATCTCCGAATTGAAGCGCGCCTTCGAGATCGGCTTCCTGCTGTTCCTGCCGTTCCTGATCATCGACCTCGTGGTGGCCTCGGTCTTGATGTCGATGGGCATGATGATGCTGCCGCCGGTCGTGGTCTCGCTGCCGTTCAAGCTGATCTTCTTCGTGCTGGTCGACGGCTGGTCGCTGGTCGCCGGCAGCCTGGTGCAGAGCTACGGGGGGTAGCCCCGCAGCGGAGCTTGCCCTCATACGGGCAAATGCAACCACCAGAGACCATCGCCCGAATTGACAACTAGGCGCGTCTCATTAGCATGCATGGCGTGAGGTGCGGGCCCAGCCGATGGAAATCTCGTTTCCAATAGAGTTTCTCGTCTACGGTACGCCCGTTTCATTTCAAGCCAAGAACTCCGATGCGCGAGACGCCTGGAAAGACCGCGTAAAGGTCGCCAGCCGAAGTGTCATTCCTCAACCGCATTTTGCCTCTGATCAACGCATGGCCGTTACTCTCTACTACCTCCCGGACGAGCCCATGGCGGGAGACGTTGACAATATCGTCAAGCTTGTCTTGGACGCCCTTACCGCCCATATTTACCTGGATGACGGGCAGGTTGAACGTGTCGTGGTCCAAAAGTTCGAGCCCGGCAACGTTTTCAGCTTTTCAAACCCGTCGACAGCAGTCGTCGACGCGATCACTGGGACGAAACCAGTGCTGTATGTGCGGGTGTCCAACGACCCCTTCGAGGATTTGCGATGAGCAACACCGCGATTGAAGACCAGGTGCTACAACGCGAGATCACGCGGCTTGAGTCGGAAGGGTATGACGTATTCGTGCAGCCTCGCGCGCCCCTCGTTCCTGAATTTCTCGGCGACTACGTTCCGGATGCCGTTGCAACGGGCAACGGCAAGAAGATCGTCCTGGAGGTAGCGAGGTCATCCGGAAGCGAGAAGCTGAAAGAGGTCGCAGCGCGATTCGCCAAGCAACGCGAGTGGGAACTCAAGGTTCTACTCGTAGCACCGACATCGTCAGGCAAGACCGTCCCCGTGCAATCCCGTCAGGCGATCGACGGCGCGATTGAGGAGATCGAACAACTCGGGCAATTGAACGCTTTGCGCGCGGCGTTTCTGCTAGCGTGGGCAACGTTCGAAGCAGAAGGAAGAGCTTCGTTTGCGGAAACACTCGATCGGCCGCAAGCGCCAGCACGTTTGGTGCAGGTATTGGGTCAAGAAGGCGTGCTGACCCCCGCTGAGGCCGATCGGATGAGGGTTTTGTCGGACCAGCGCAATCAGCTCGTCCATGGCGATCTTGGTACGGAGATCAAGAGCGAAGACTTGCTTTGGCTGGTAGGCATCCTTCGAAAGATGGCGGCCATGGACCAAATGCGTGCCAATCCTCCCGTCCAATGACCGCCGTTAGCTAGAGATCCACGGCCTGGTGCAGAGCTACGGGGGGTAGCCCCGCGCAACGCTCATGGCCTCTGCGCTGGATCGGCGATGGCGTTGCACTATCATGCGCGGCATCGCATCCATGGAGCCGCGCCCGTGCAGCAGCCATTCGACCGCGCCGCAGAAGATCTCGGCAACGCTATCCATCTTGAGCATGTCAACGTGCAGGTGCCGGACCAGCGCCTCGCCACGCTGTTCTATGTTGCCGGCATCGGGCTGACCCGCGATCCCTATCTGATGGTCTCGGATAGCAACATGTGGGTGAACGCCGGGCGCAGCCAGTTTCATCTGCCAACCGGCCGGCCGCAGGTGCTGCGCGGCCACACCGGCATCGTAATCGCCGGACGCGAGGCGCTGCTGGCGCGCCTCGCCGCGGTCGCGTCCAGGCTCGAAGGCACCGCCTTCGCCTACCGCGCCCACAATGACCACGTCGAGGCGACCTGCCCCTGGGGCAACCGGCTGCGCTGCTATGAGCCCGACGCCGGCCGGTTCGGCCGCATCGCGCTCGGGATACCCTATGTCGAGTTCGAGGTGCCGCGCGGCACCGCGGAGGGGATCAGCCGGTTCTATCCGCAGATCATGGGCATTCCGGCGAGCCTTGCCGATGGCGACGGCGTCGTGGCGCGCGCCAAGGTCGGCAAGGATCAATATCTGCAATTCCGCGAGAGCGACCATGTGCAGGGCGAGTTCGACGGGCATCACGTCCAGATCTACATCACGGATTTCTCCGGCCCGTACAATCGGCTGCGCGAGCGCGGGCTCATCTCGCGCGAGGACAATCAGTACCAGTACCGCTTCTGCGACATCGTCGATCCCGCCGATGGCAGGCACCTGTTCACCGTCGAGCACGAAGTGCGCAGCGCTACCCATCCGATGTACATGCGCCCGCTGATCAACCGCAATCCGGCGCAGACCAACCGCACCTTTGCCCATGGCTATGACCAGGCGCAGTGGGCGATGGGGCCGGATCAGTACGACGGATGACGGTCGGTCGATCCCTGCTCCACCATCTGCAACGTCCAGCAACGAGCCGACATGCTTCCATCCCAGCGCGACCTGTTCGAGATCCCACGCGAGGTCTGTTACCTGAACTCGGCGTCCTACAGCCCGTTGCCGCGGCAAACGCTCAAGGCCGGCCGCGCCGCGGTCGGACGCAAGGGGCAGCCCTGGACGCTGGATGCGGGCTTTGCCGGCCGCCAGCACGAGCGCGCCCGCACCGCGGCGGCGCGACTGATCAATGCCGACGCTAACGACGTCGCGCTGATCCCGGCGATCAGCTACGGCGTCGCGACGATGGCGAAGGTGCTGACCATTCCCCGCGGTACGCGCGCGATCGTGCTGGAGAACGATCACTCCTCGCCGGTGCTGGAATGGCACGGCCGCGCCGAGGCGCAGGGCTTTGTCGTCGAGACCGTGCGCCAGCCTGCGGATGGCGACTGGACCTCGGCGGTGCTGGCGGCGATCGAGCGGCGGGGCGCGCCGCCCGTCGGCCTCGCCTCGATCTCGTCGGTGCACTGGTCGGATGGCGGCATGATCGACGTCGACAAGGTGCAGGCGGCGCTGCGGCGGCATGGCGCGATGTTCGTGATCGACGCGACGCAAGGCGCGGGCGTCATCGCGATGGATGTGAACCGGCTCGATCCCGATGCCGTGCTGTTCCCGACCTACAAATGGCTGATCGGCCCTTACGGCCGCGCCTTCCTCTACGTGGCAAAACGCCACCACACCGGCGTGCCGCTGGAGCAGACCTCGGCCGGCCGCCGCAACGTCAACTCCGAGAACCCGGTCTATTTCGGCGATCTCGGCTATGTCGACAACGCCAGACGCTACGACATGGGCGAGCGCGATCACTTCATCTCGCTGGAGATGGCATCCATAGGCATGGAGATGATGGCGGAATGGGGTGCCGCCGCGGTCAGCGCGCGGCTTGCGATGCTGACGCAGCGGATCGCCGACGGCGTCAGCGATCTCGGCCTCAACGTGCTGGCGCGCCATTTGCGCGCGCCGCACATCCTCAGCCTCGGCATGGCGGGCGGCATCATGAAGGATTTGATCGCGCACCTCGCCGCCGAGAATATCCACGTCGCGCTGCGGCTCGGCCGGATGCGGATCTCGCCGCACGTCTTCAACGACGAGGCCGACACCGATCGCTTTGTCGCGGTGTTGGCGAAAGCGCTGCGCGGCTAGCCGCGCCCGCGCCCCAGTGCGACGACTCCGACGAGCTCGATCGCCAGCGCCATCACCACCGCGGCGGCGCCAATCACGAACAGCAGCGCGTAGTCGCCGCCGTTATGCGCGTACAGATAGGACAGCCCGTAGGCGCCCGCAGCCTGGAACAGTGCGAAGGCCGTGGTGGCCTGCGCCCACGCCGCCCGCTGGCTCGCCGCGGAATGCGGGATCAGCTCGTGAATGCGGCCGATCACCAGCGGCACGATGCCGGGCGTGAAGCCGCCGACGATGAGGCTCGAGATGATCAGCGCGGCGGGCGACGTCGTCACGGCGGGGATTGCAACCGCGACCGCTTCGATCAGGAAGGCCACGCGGAGCGCCGCGGCAAACCCTGCGCGATCGGCGAGATGGCCGGTCAACAGCGGGCCGACCACGGCGCCGAGGCCATAGAGCACCCAATAGTGCGACCCGGCAGCAATCCCCTGCCCAAGCCCGCGCGCGACGAAGTCGACCAGAAACACCATATGCGGCACCAGCGCCAGCGCGTTGAGGCCGTATTCCAGGCACAGCGCGAGCACCAGCGGCGCGCGCACGCCATGCGCCGCGGCGTGATGCTGCTCGCCGCCATGCACTGCGGATGCCTCTGAAGGCCACGCCTTCCAGCTGATCACGGTCAGCACGGCCGACAGCACGCCGAGGCCGTACCAGGCCTGCTTGACGCCCTGTTGCAGCAACAGCGGGACCAGCGTGCCTGACGCCGCGACGCCGAGCCCGACGCCGGCGAAGATCACGCCGCCGACCAGGCCGCGCTTGTGTGGTGCGGTGTGCGGCAGGATCGCGGTTGCCGCCAGCACCATAATCACGCCGCCGCTGACACCGGCGAGGACGCGGAAGCCGAAGAACCAGATGAAGGAGATCGGCACCGCACAGGCGAAGCAGGTGATGGCGGCGAGCGCCATCATGGTGCGCAGCGCCCAGACCTGGCCGATGCGCGCGCCGAGATCGCGGGCGATCAGCGCACCGGCGAGATAGCCGGCCAGATTGGCGGCGCCGAGATAGACCGCCTCCGCCGGCGTAAACCATTTTGCGGCAATCAGCGCCGGGATCAGCGGCGTGTAGGCGAAGCGCGCCAGCCCGAGCCCGACCAGCGAGGCGCACAGCCCGGCGGCCGCAAGGAGCCACAGCGGCTTGCCCGCTTCGCGATGCCGCGCGGAGTAGTGATGATCGACATTGGCGGACATTGACATGGCAGTTAGGCCCTTCGGCAGTTCGCGAAAAATGATTTGTTGCGATTGCAGCGATCGTTGGCAGCGATGGCCGTTCAGCACCTCTCCCGATCGGGAGAGGTGCCCGGATTGATTTGCAGCGGGACGTCAGGTGGCGGACGTCGGCGACGCGGCACGCGCGGCGGCGAGCTTTTTGCGATACTCGAGCGCAGGCAGCCCGCCCCAGCCCCAATTGTCGGTATCGACTTCCTCGATGACGACGAAGGTCGCTTCCAAGGGCTTGCCGAGCACGTCGCGCAGCAACTCGCTGGCGCCCTTGATCAGCGCGGCCTTCTGCTCCTGTGTGGTGGACGACGCCCCCGGCGCCGTCCCCTCACGCGTGACCTGGATGGTGACGATTGGCATGACACTCTCCCGATCGTGCTTTCAGTGACCGGCGCTCTGGCCGCCGTCGACATGCAGGATCTCGCCAGTGACGAAGCCCGCGTTCTCCAGGAACAGCACGGCATCGACGATGTCCTTGGCCTCGCCCATCCGCCCGACCGGATGCAGCTTGGCGAGGAAGTCATGCGTCGCCGGCGCGTGCATCGGCGTCTTGATCACGCCGGGCGATACCGCATTGACGCGGATGCCCTTGGCGGCATATTCGATCGCCAGCGACTTGGTCGCCGCGTTCAGTCCGCCCTTGGTCAGCGACGCCAGCACCGAGGGCACGTTGCTGTTGGCGTGGTCCACGAGGCTGGTCGTGATCTGCACGATATGCCCGGAGCCCTGCTTCACCATCTCCTTCGCCACGCGGCGGGTGATGTAGAAGAAGCCGTTGAGGTTGGTCGCCAGCACCTTCGCATAGTCCTCGTCGGTGTAGTCGGTGAACGGCTTGGCGACGAATATGCCGGCATTGTTGACCAGCGTGTCGATGCGGCCGAAGCGGTCCAGCGTCTGCGCCACGATCCGCTCGGCGGTCGCCGGATCAGAAATGTCGCCGGCAATGGCGAGCACATCGCTGTCGGTCGACGGCTTGATGCTGCGGGAATTGGCCACGACGCGGTAGTTGCGATCGCGATAACCCCTGACGATGGCCTCGCCGAGCCCCTGCGACGCGCCGGTGACGATGACGACTTTCTGCTCTGCACCCATGATTTCTCTCCATCTGTTGCTGAAGCGGCATCAGCACCGCCTCGATGGAGAGCAAGCTAGATACATCCGCGTTTCGTGCGAATGCCCGCTATTCGGCAGACACTCTTCCGCGCGGCGAACGAATGAAATTGGTCCGGAAAAGGCACGAATAGTGCCAAAGCGCGACGATGCTTATCGCGCCTTGGCAGCCGCGCGATTGGCCTCGCGCGACAGCTGCTCGAAATAGCGCTTCAGCCGCGGCGTCGCGAAATCGACGAAGGCGCGCACCTTCGGCACGTCGAAGCGACCCTGGGGCGCCAAGAGATGCACCGGCAGCGGCGGATGCTCGTCCTTGCCGAGCAGGATCCGCAGCCGCCCCTCGCGGATCTCCTCGGCGATGTGATACGAGAACAGCCGCGTGACGCCGTGCCCTTCCGCCGCGGAGGCGACCGCCGCGCGCACCGTGTTGACGACGAGCCGCGGCGCGAACTGGATGGCGCGCGCAACCTTCGACTTCGCCGCCGGCGGAAAGCTCCAGGAGTCGATCCCGAAATGCGTCATCGCGATGATCTGGTGTTTGACGAGATCGGCCGGCTCGTTGATGGCGGGATGTTTCGCGAGATAGCCGGGTGATGCCGCGACGACGCGGCGCACCTCGCCGAGCTTGATCGCCACGAAGTTGGAATCGGCGAGATGGGCGATGCGCAACGCGACGTCGATGCCCTCGTCGATCAGATTGACGGCGCGGTCGAGCATCACCAGCCGCACCGTCACCGCCGGATATTCGCTCATGAAGGCGTCGAGCACCGTCCGCAACACGTCTTCGCCCACCACCACCGGCGCGGTGATGGTCAGCGTGCCGCGCGGCGCGGTGCGCTCGCCGCCGGCGAGGATGTCGGCCTCCTCGAGCTCGGTGAGGATGCGCCGGCACGCCGCCGCGTAACGCTGTCCGGTCTCGCTCAGCTTCAGCGACCGCGTGGTCCGATGCAGCAGCTCGGCCCCGACGTGATGCTCGAGGAACGCAATTGCGCGGCTGACCGCCGCCGGCGAGCGCCGCAACCGCCGGCCCGCCCCGGCAAGGCTGCCCTCGTCGACCGCCGCGACGAAGACCTTCATGGCGTCGATGCGGTCCATGCGCTCTCCCGCTGCGCGGCCGCCGCTAGCCCTTCACGTCATACTGCTTGTTGAGATGGTCGCCGATCTGCACCAGCATGGCGACGCATTCGGGATAGCCGGGCTTTGCGATCGTGGCCTCGTCGGCGCTGGCGCGGAATTCCCAGCTGTCGCCGTCGCGCAGCACCGAGATGTTGATGCCGTCGGGACAGTCGGAATGCGCCTTCAGCTCGGCCCGCGCCATCGCGATGAGTTCGGCTTCGGTCTTGATCGGTCTCGACATGGTGACGGCATCCTCCCGGCTGGCAATCGCCGCAAGGTTGCCGGTTCGGCGGCCGTCTGTCGAGGGGACGCGCACGATCACGCCGTGTTGCGATTGACAAATCGCAGGTCGGAGGCGAACATTCGGCCCGGGTCGATACCACCTGCCGCTTGCACCCCGCCCGGGAACGGTGAACGTATCAAGCCACCTTCCAGGCTTCCTTTGCCCGCACGAACGGGTCAGCAACGCAAGCCCCTGACGCTTTCCGTTCGTCGATGCAGAGGACCATTCCATGCGCGATTTCCGTGATGCCAAGGCCATGGCGCAGACGCTGCGCGAAGCGCTCGGTGCCAAATCGATCCCCCTCACCCACAGCGACAGCCTGGAGCTGATCGCCAGGCTGTTCGGTCAGCGTGACTGGAACACGCTGTCGGCGCGGATCCAGTCCGCCGGCGGCCCTGCCGATGCGCCCGACTCCCCACAATCACCGCCCGACGCCCTGCGACAGGAGATCGCAGTCGATCCAGAGGCGCTCGACCGCTATGCCGGTTACTACCAGCTCAGCGAGCAGGCCGTTCTCACCGTGACACGCGACGACCGCCACCTCGCCGTGCAGCTGACCGGTCAGCGCGTCGTGCCGTTCTTTGCGGAGAGCAAGACCAAGTACTTCGCCAGGGAGGTCAACGCGCAGATCAGCTTTGTCACCGCTCCCGACGGGCAGGTCACGTCGCTGATCCTGCACCAGAATGGCGACCGGCCGATGCCACGCATCGACGCCGCGACCGCGAAGAAGATTGCGGATCGCACCGCAGAGCGGGTGAAGAACCAGTCGCCGGCTCCCGGCACCGAAGACGCATTGCGCCGCCTGGTCGAGGCGGTCGCATCAGGCCATCCCAATTACGACGAGATGACCCCTGCGCTCGCCACGGCGACGCGAGAGCAGCTGCCGCAGCTGCAACCCAGCCTCGCCGATCTCGGCGCGATCCGATCGATCCGCTTTCTGGGCGTCGGCGCCCAGGGCGAGGACGTCTACAGCATCGGGCATGAGAACGGCGCGTCGCATTGGCGCATTGCGCTCGATGCCAACGGGATCATCTCGACCGCATGGGTGACGCCCGGCCCGTGAAGCGGCGCGCTTTACGGCGTTGCGCTGGCGCGCCGCTCGCCCTTGATCGCGGGCAGCGCGCTCACCGGCTCGACCTTCGGCTGGTCCGGCAGCGATCCGGTGGTGACCGGATCGGCCAGCGGCGCGCGGGCGGTGGTGTCGCCGAAGCGGGACTTCATCTCGCGGATGAAGCCGTCCAGCGTATCGACGCTGGCGGCCATCCGCGCGATCTGGGCGAACTCGGCGCTCGAGGTCGCCACCGGCTTGCTGGCGGCGTCGAATGCCAGCTTGTCGGCATCGCCGGACATCAGCGGCGCGTATTTCTCGCGGAACCGCGACAGTCCGATGGTGTCTTCGGCCAGCGCGTAGCCGACCACGGCGCGGATGACGTCGGCCTTCTCGCCGGCATTGAGCGGAGTGAAGTCGCGCCAGCGGTCGGCGTAATAGAGTTCGATCTGCTCGGAGGCCTCGCGCCAGTGTCGCGATGCCCAGTAGATATCCGAGCGCAGCCGGACCGCCTCGCGCCCGGTGATGTTGGAGATGATGTCGAGCGCAAGGTCGTGCCGGCCGACATCGCTCTGCGCCCGCGCTTCCAGCAGCAGCCGCTGCTGGCGCAGTTCGCCGGAGAGGTCGGCGATCCGGGTCGAGCGCAGCGCTGCGACGGCGCGGTCCGGCTTGCGGTTCATCAAATAGACCATCGCCAGCCGCGCCGCGACCTGGGCGCGCGCCGCGCCCTCGAGCCGCTTGTCGACCTGATACTGCAGAAGATCAGCAGCCTGGTCGAGCAGGTCGACGCCGACCAGGCGGTCGGCGAGCCGGCGGATCATCTCGTCGCCGCGGCGGCCGATCGGGGTCAGCTCGCGATATTCATAGAAGGTGCCGAGCGCATCGATCGGCGACATCTCGTCGCCCTTGGGGCCGAGGAACAGCTGCACGAACAGCGCCGAGGCGGCATCCTGCGCCTGGCGCGATTCCGGCGCGTTCGGCTGCAGGCGGGTGGCCGCGCGGGTCACCGCGAAGGCGTCGGCGTAGCGGCCGGTCTCAGCATAGATCTTCGACAGCACGTACAGCGTCTTCAATTCGATGGAATCGCCGCGCCACATCATCGACAGCAGCTCGAGCTCCTTCAGCACGTCGTCGCGGCCGATCTCGCCGCGCTTCTGCCGCAGCAGGGTTTCGAGCAGCTTGCCTTCGGCGGCGGCTTGGCGATCGGCCGAATTGGCGGCGAACTTGTAGGCGTCGAGCGCATCCTTCTCCTGGCCGAGCGCTTCGGCCAGCCGTCCCCGCAACACGGCAACCGCCGGCTTCAGCTCGGCGGGGACGCCGACCACGTCGAGGTCGCTCTTGCGCCGCGCCGCGCCGGCATAGTCCTTGACCTCGAGCGCGGCCTTCATCGAGTCCATCGTGATGATGCGCTGCAGGTCGGGCGGCAGCGTCGCCACCGCGAACTCGGAATTCTTGAACTTCTCCCGCGCCTCCGCCCATCTGCCTTCGCGCGCGAAGGCGAGCCCCTTCCACAATTGGGAATCGTAGCCGTTGCCGATCACGGGATTGGCGAGATCCTTGACGCCCTGCGCCGGGCGCCCGATCAGGATGCTGGCGACCGCGTGGATCATCACGACCGAGGCAAGCTCGCTGCCGCGCTTGCTTTCGGACAGGATCAGATTGGTCACGCCATGGGCTTCGTCATACAGGCCGTGCGCCATGTAGAACTCGGCAAGATCGCGCCGCGCCTCGGGGAGCTGCTCGGCATTGGCCGCCGCGGCAGCCGCAATCAGGCTGTCGAGCCGCTTGACGAAATTCTCCGATTGGTTCTTACGCCACTCATCGGTATCGAACAGCGGCTTCACCGCGGCGGTGGCGCGTTCGGCGGCGACGTCGGCCGATGACAGCGTCAGCCCGCCGGGCCGGCCCAGCATCACCTTGTCGGCGCCGACCTCCGCCTTGACGTCGTCGGCGTTCGGATGGACCACGACGCCGTGGATCGATTCCAGCAGCGACAGCTCGACGAAATCCTGCCGCTTGATGACCCCGCGGGTCGGCGGCGGCGCGGTGACGACCCAGAGCGTGTCGCCGGCATCGGGATCGACCAGTTTGTGCAGTTCGCCGGGATTGGCCAGCGGCACGCTGACATTGGCGAGCGCGGGCTCGCTGATGTTGCGGACCACGGTCAGCGGCAGCGGCGGCTTCTGCACCCGGTCGGCGAAGGTCAGCGTCCAGCTGGTGCCGCGCGAGCGGTCGTCGCTCTCGAGCGCCGGCATCTGCGGCCGGTTGAGGCGGAAGCGGACCGCCTGACCCTTCTCCAGCGCCATCCGGGTGACATCGGAGATCAGCGAGCCGGCCTTGGCGCGGATCGGTTCGATGTCGATCGCATCAGGCGTGTCGAACACCATCCACACCGTGTCGGCGCGGCGGAACAATGCGGCCGGCGTCGCCACGGGAAATGCGAAGGTCACGCGCAGCCCGTCGCTGTCGCGCTGGGCTTCGACCGCGGACTTGGCGCCGGCGTGAACCTCGGCCGGCGGCGATGGCGCCGCGGCAGGCTTCGGCTGCGCCATCGCCGGCGCCTCCGCAACCGGCGTCGGTGGCTTCATTGCCTCGCTGACAGCCGCCTTGGTCTCCTCCACCGCTGTTCCAGCGCTGCCCTCGCGCGGCGCCGCCGGCATCGGGACGCTTTCGGCGGCCGGCGCTTTTTCTGCAGGCGCGGCTGCAATCTTCGGCAGCTCCGGGCCGGGCAGCTCCGACCTTGGTTGCTCCGATTTGGGTTGCTCCGATTTGGGTTGCTCCGATTTGGACGGCGCGGCTGTCGGCGGCTCAGCGCTGCTCTGCTCGGGCTTTGCGGGTTCAGGCTTTGCGAGTTCAGGCTTGGCGGGCTCGGATTGCGGCTCCGCTTTCGCCGGCTCGGGCTTGATCTCGATCTTGGCCTCGCGCGCAATATTCTCCGATGTGACGGGCACGGCCGCGGCCGGCATGCCCTTTTGCTTGCCGCGCGGCATCGGCATCAGCGAACTGATTGCGCCCTTCGTCGTCGACTGCTGCTCGTTCTGCTGGATCGCGACGTCGACGATGTAGTTCTTCTCATCGCGGAACGAATGCACGTCGGCATCGCCGATCAGCGTCATGTCGACCGCCGACGTATCGGCATCGGCGCGCGCGCTGATCGATGCGACGTTCGGCGGCGCCGCGACTTTGGCATCCGCAAGGTCGAAGCTCAGCACCGTGTTGAAGGACAGCGTCAGCTTCTGCTCGTTCAGCACCGAGGAGACGCCGACGCCGTCGGGCACCTCGAACACGAAGCGCACGAAGGTCGGCTGCACCAGCGCGCGGACCCGCATCGGCGGCTTCTTCTTCGCGGCATCGGCGGCGCGCTGCGCGCGCAGCAACCGCTCGGCGGCGCGGGCGCGCTCGGCCAGCTCGCGCACCACCTCCTGCGGCAGCGGCGGCGGCGGGCCGGTCCAGCCGTCGGGCAGGAAGTCGACGAAGATGAGCTCGGCCGCGGTCATGGTGTTGACGGTGACGCGGCGCGCCAGCGACAGGCGGATCGCCGTACCATCGGGATCGCGCCGCGCCGCGCCGACATAGTCGGGCACCGCATCGCCCAGTTTCTCGACCTGGATATCGACCGGGCGCTTGAAGCGGATCACGATGATCGAGCCGGCGGTCATCACCTCCGACTCGACGTCCTCCTTCAGCTTCAAAACGAGCCGCGCGTAGCCGTTCGCCGCAGAGAACGTCGCCTCACCCGGCACCGGCGATAGGGTGTCCTGGGCGCGTATGTCAGTCGGGTATGTGACGGCTGCGAGCGCAAGGCCGCTGACAAGCAGGCACAGGCGCGCAGCCCGCGCAAAGGCGCGGCCTAGCGACCATGTTCCAGCGGCAGCCGTTCGCGCCATCTCGAAACGTCTTCTTGGGACCTCAGCCATACCAAACGCGCAGCGCCCTCGCTTAACGCGTCCCGATCTTGGATGGGCGGCGTTAAGGAGCTGTTAACGTCAATGGATTGTTTCCGGATGGGCGGTGGAGTTATACCGGCCCCATGTATCACCTCACGATACAACGCTATTGCATAGTGTATCACGCCATGATACACAACTCGCTGTGATTAAGAGCTTCAAAGACGCTGCGACGAGAGCCGCCTTTGAAGGCGAGGCCGAAAGGGATTCCCGGCCGATCTGCTCAAGGTCGCGCGACGCAAGCTCCAGTACCTTCACGCTGCGACAACGTTGCTTGATCTTCGTTCGCCTCCCGGCAATCGGCTGGAAGCGTTAAAGGGCGACCGCCAAGGCCAGTATTCAATCCGCGTGAACGACCAGTTCCGCATCTGCTTCGTCTGGACTGAGGAGGGTCCGGCGGACGTGGAATTCACCGACTATCACTCTTAGCTACAACGAGGGATCCGCGGAGGATCCCTCCGCAGAAAGGCTTGCACATGGCAAAGAAGCTGCCCCCGATGCATCCGGGCGAGGTGCTGCGGGAGGAATTCCTGATCCCGCTGTCACTGTCGGCCGGCGCGCTGGCCAAGGTCTGCGGCGTGCCGCGCACCAGGATCGAGCGTATCGTAAATGAAGAGACCGCCATCACGGCGGATACCGCGTTGCGCCTTTCCAAAGCCCTGAACACGTCCGCGCAGCTCTGGCTGAACCTGCAGAACGCCTATGACGTCCGCGTTGCGGAGGCATCGCTTGCGGGAGTGCTGAGCAAGATCAAGCCCGTGGTCGAGGCAGCCTGACTGGCTCACCTCTCGACGGCCGCCCTCAATTCGTCTTCGGCGCCAGCATCTTGCCTTCGATCTTCGGGAGTTCTTCCGTCGAGGCCGACTTGTCGCCGCTGGCTCTGCGGGCGAGTTCGACGGTGAGGCGTTCGGCGGCCTCGGGCTGCATCAGGCCGAGGATGTCGGACATCTTGCGCGGCTGGATCTGCGAGGCGATCTGGTAGAGCACGTTCATTTCCAGCCGGTCGAACACCTTTGCGGCGTCCTTCGGCTTCATGTTCTCGTACATGGTGACGATGCCCTTGAAGCGCGCGGCCTCGGCCGCGGCCTTTTCCGCCGCCTCGGCACTCGCCTTGGCGTCGTTGGCCTTGGCCTCCTCGACCTTGGCCTCGATGCGCTTCTCGGCGGCCTTCAGCAGGCCCTCGCGGATATCGACTTCGCGGGCACGCTGCTCGAGCTCCTGGCGGCGCGCCTGCAGCCGTTCCAGGATCGCGCGTTCGGATGCCGACACCGGCGGCGGCTGGTTCAGGTTGACCACGACACCGTCGGGCTTGGGCGGCTCGGCGGCCGGCGCAGCCGGCTGCGGCGCCTCCTCCTTCTTCGCTTCCTTTTTCTCGACCGACCCGGTGATGTCGGC
The DNA here is from genome assembly GCF_015291565.1 of Bradyrhizobium sp. CCBAU 51753. Taxonomy (NCBI): domain Bacteria; kingdom Pseudomonadati; phylum Pseudomonadota; class Alphaproteobacteria; order Hyphomicrobiales; family Nitrobacteraceae; genus Bradyrhizobium; species Bradyrhizobium sp. CCBAU 51753. Next base: position 6,162,437 of record NZ_CP030037.1, read on the forward strand.
GGGATCGCCCTTGAACTTGCTATCGGCAGCGACCCTGCCGGCGCCAGGGAAGTTGAAGTTCTGCTGCGCCCAGGATGGCTGGGCGGGCCCGGCCGGCCGGGCATCGTCGGCAAACACGTAGCCGCCATCGAGCACGAGGCCGGCGATCTTCAGCACCATCAGGCCGAAGACAGCGACCAGCACCACAGGCATCACTCTGATGTCACGAAACGACTTCATGCAGCGAGGCCGCCGGCCCTCCTGCGCTCGGTGAAGGCTTCAGCCGCCGCGGCAACCGCGCGCGCCGCAGAGAGCCTGGGCGCCGCCGCCGCCGGTGCGGCGACCGGCGCAGGCGCCGGTGCCGGCGCGGGGTCCGCGGGCCGCGCGGCGAGCGCGATCTTGGACAGGCGGCGCACTACGTTGTCGCCTTCGGCGAGCTGGTTGCGCAGCAGCGCCGACATCTGCGTCGCCGCGTCGAGCTGGTTGCCGAGGTTCTCATTGACGTCGCGCACGGCGTGCTTCAGCCCGCCGATCGCGCGCTCGGCGATCTCGGTCGCGGTGATCAATTCGGCGATGACAGCTTTCAGCGAGTGCTCGTCCGCCTTCAGCCGCTGCAGGCGCTTGTTGAGCAGCCAGCAATAGCCGATCGTCAGCATCAGCAACACGGCCACCAGACTCTCGATCGCTAATCCAAGCACATGACTCATGGTGCCTCCATCATTTTGGTCCGCTCGTCCGCCTGCTCGAACATCGCGAAGGTGGTTTGGGGTTTACGCAAATTCTTGGTGACGCGGATCGCGACGCGGTCGCCGACGCGGCCCATCCGCCCCTCGGTCAGGGTGACGTTGCCGCAGCGCACCGAGACCAGCGCGTCGGAACGGATGTCGAGCGGCAGGGTGTCGCCGACCTTCAGCTTCATCAGTTCCTTGAGCGGAATGTCGGCCTCGTAAAGCACGGCGTCGACCGCGATCTCGGCCTGCGCCACCTCAGTGGCGAAATGGCCTTCCCAGATCGGGTCGCGGCCGAACTTTTCGCCCATGAACATCTGCAACAGCACGTTGCGGATCGGTTCGATGGTCGCATAAGGCAGCAGCAGTTCGACATTGCCGCCGCGATCTTCCATGTCGATGCGAAGCCGCACCAGGATCGCGGCATTGGCGGGACGGCTGATCGCGGCGAAGCGCGGGTTGGTCTCCAGCCGGTCGATCGAGAACGTCACCTGCGACAGCGGGCGGAACGCCTGCTCGGCGTCGGCCAGCACCACCTCGACCAGCCGCTTGACGAGGTTGGTCTCGATCGTGGTGTAGGGCCGGCCCTCGATCCGCAGCTGGGTCTGGCCGCGGCGGCCGCCGAGCAGCACGTCGATCATCGAATAGATCAGGCTGGAGTCGACGGTGGCGAGGCCAAAGTTCTCCCACTCCTCCGCCTTGAACACCGACAGCACCGCCGGCAGCGGGATCGAGTTCATGTAGTCGCCGAACCGCACCGAGGTGATGCGGTCGAGCGAGACTTCGACGTTGTCGGAGGTGAAGTTGCGCAGGCTCGTGGTCATCAACCGCACCAGGCGGTCGAACACGATTTCGAGCATCGGCAGACGCTCGTAGGACACCATCGCGGAATCGATGATGGCGCGGATGCCGGAGTGATCGTCGAGGCTGACGTCACCGACGGTGAAGCCCAGGAGATTGTCGATCTCCTCCTGTGACAGCACGCGCTCGCCATTGTTGTTCTTGCCGCCGAAGTCGCGGCTGCCGTCCTCGACCATGGCGGCCCATTGCAGCGCCATGCTCTCGGTGAGTTCGTTCTTGGCGGCCTCCGCAGCGGCGGCGGCCGGATCCTCGGAATCGAGCGAGGCCTCCCACTGCGCGGCAATGGCGTCCTGGTCCATCTGGTCGTTGCCGGCCATGGCTTTACATCCACCCCGTCACTGGATCACGACTTCCTTGAACAGCACCGCGTTCACCTGGTTGGGCGCCAGCGCCAGATTGACGCGCTTGGTCAGCTCTTCCTTGAGACGGAACAGGCCGGCGGAGCCGTTGAGGTCGCTCGGGCGCAGCTCGCGCATATAGGTCTGGAACAGGTCGGTGACGCGCGGCAGCGCCGGCTTGATCGCCTCGACCTGCTTCTCCTCCTTGACCTCGAGCACGAGCTTCAGTTTCAGATATTGCACGCGCTCGCCGGGAGCGCCGACCAGATTGACCAGCATGTCGGGCACGTCGACGAAGGATGGCGGCTTCGGCGGCGGCGCTTCGGCGTGCTGCTCCTCGCCGTGGCCGCGCATGAAGAAGAACCATCCACCCGCGCCCCCGCCGACCACGACGAGGAAGCCGACGACGGCGATGATCAGCTTGAGCTTGCCCTTCTTCGGAGCGGCCGCGCCCTCGCCGCCTTCCGTCTTGTCCTCGTCCGCCATCGTCCGCTCGCTTCATCCGAAGGATGCGAACGCGATTTGCCCCAGCCTTGGCAGGAAGACGCGATACAAATGCCGCCGGCGCACACGCGCCCCAATGCCGTCAACGCTAGGGTAACAATGGTTAACGGAAGCTTAGGATTTAGCTTCGACTAGGAAAAAACTGCCGGGCAAACATGGTCAACAAGACCTTTCTGCCGCCCCGCGCCGGGCCCGGACAAAGACCTAACACATTGAAGTAACGCCATATTTCAAGTTGGCACGGCTTTCGCTGAGAGGACGGCGTGACCTCGCGCGCTTGGGAGAGCCTGTGAGGTGACGACAGGTCCGAAGCTTAAGGTTTGGGAGAACCTGACGCATCGGATCGCCTCACAGGGGAGAACCGCCGATGCAGAATACGCTTCTGGTCGGACTATCGAAGCAGGTGGTGCTGGAACGGCAGATGGATGTCGTTGCCAACAACCTCGCCAACATGAACACCAACGGCTACAAGGCCGACCGGTCGCTGTTCGAGGAATATCTGCGCTCGAACGCGCACGAGGACAATTTCGCGTCGTCCGACCGCCGCGTCTCCTTCGTGCAGGACCGCGCCACCTTCCACGACTTCGCGCAGGGCCCGACCGAGGAAACCAAGAACCCGCTCGACGTCGCGATCGACGGCAAGGCCTTCCTGGTGGTGCAGACGCCGGCCGGCGAGCGCTACACGCGCGACGGCAATCTGCAGATCAACAACCGCGGCCAACTCGTCAACGCCGCGGGCTATCAGGTGCTCGGCACCGCCGGGCCGATCACCTTCCAGCAGACCGACCACGACGTCGCGATCGCCGCTGACGGCAACATCACCGTGCTCGAGGGCACCTCCCGGCTCGATTCGATCCGCGGCAAGCTCCGCCTGGTCTCGTTCGCGCAGGCCCAGAGCCTGCTCAAGGACGGCTCCAACCTCTACTCGGCGGGCGATGGCGCGGCGCCGCTGGCCGACACCAAGTCGGTGATCCGCCAGGGCTTCATCGAGAAGTCGAACGTCAATTCCGTCACCGAGATGAGCCGCATGATCGAGATCACGCGGACCTACACCCAAATTGCCTCGCTGCTGCAGCAGCAGAGCGACCTGCACAAATCGGCGATCGAGAAGCTCGCCGACGTGCCGGCCTGATCGGGAGACTGACCGATGCGCGCACTCTACACCGCTGCGACCGGAATGGCGGCACAGGAACTCAGCGTTCAGGTGATCTCCAACAACATCGCGAACCTGCGCACCACCGGCTACAAGAAGCAGCGCGCCGCGTTCCAGGACCTGATCTACGACCATGTGCGCCGGGTCGGCGCCCAGGCCTCGGACCAGAACACCATCCTGCCGATGGGCATCGACCTCGGCGGCGGCGTCAAGACCGTCGGCACGCCGCGCATGATGACCCAGGGCACGCTGTCGCCGACCGGCAACGATCTCGACATCGCGATCCGCGGCGAAGGCTTCTTCAAGATCCTGATGCCGGACGGCACCTTCACCTACACCCGCGACGGCTCGTTCCAGATGGACAACCAGGGCCGCATCGTCAATGCGCAGGGCAATCTGCTGCAGCCGACCATCACGATCCCGCAGAACGCGTCCGGCCTCACCATCAACGCGCAGGGCCAGGTCTCGGTGACGCTGCCGGGCCAGACCGCATCGACCAATATCGGCCAGATCGGCCTGACCCGCTTCATCAACAAGGCCGGCCTGATGCCGATCGGCGATAACCTGTTCCAGGAGACGCCGGCCTCGGGCCAGCCGCAGGACGGCATCGCCAACACCGACGGCTATGGCGACATGCAGCAGAGCAACCTCGAACAGGCCAATGTCGAGGTGGTCTCGGAAATCTCCGACCTGATTGCGGCGCAGCGCGCCTACGAGATGAACTCGAAGGTGATCTCGGCGGCCGACCAGATGATGCAGTCCACCGCCAACCTGTTCCGCTGAGGTGATGCCGATGATCGCCCGCTCGCTCCGCATCGCCGCCGCCCTGCTCGCGCTCACCGCGGCTCCCGCCGCCGCGCAAGACGGCAGCGCGGCCATCGCGGTGCCGACGCTGCGCGCCAGCGTCACGGTCGCGGACGACATCGTGCGGGTCGGCGACCTCATCTACAATGCCGGTGCCGCCGGCAGCATCGCGATCTACCGCGCCCCCGATCTCGGCACCACCGGCACGCTGCCGGTCGCGCAGGTGCTCAGCACGCTGCGCGCCCGCCAAGTGATCGGCGTCGACACCCGCGACCTCAAGGAGATCACGGTGACGCGGCTGGCGCGCACCATCGATGCAAAAGAGATCGAGCAGCAGGTGACGCGGGCGCTGGAGAACCGCCACGGTCTCGGCCGGGCCGGCAACATTGCGGTGACGTTCGACCGCGATCCCGGCGACGTCAGGCTCGAGGCCACCAATTCCGGCGCGATGCAGCCGGTCGCGGTGCGCTACGAGCCGCGCTCGACGCGCTTCGACGTCAGCTTCGAGATCGCCAATGAGGCCGGCAGCGCGCCGACCAAGCTGCGCTTCACCGGAACCGCGATCGAGACCATCGAGGCTGCCGTGCTGACGCGCAATGTCGAGCGCGGCGACGTGCTGAAGGCCTCCGACGTGTCGGTCGAGCGCCGTCCGAAGGCCGATGTCGGCAGCGACGCGGCGGTGCGCGACGCCACCGTCGGCATGCAGGTGCGCCGCGCGCTGCGCGCCGGTCAGGCGCTGCGCGTCGCCGATCTGGCGAAGCCCGATCTCGTCACCCGCGACCAGAGCGTGACGCTGATCTACCGCGCCGACGGCCTCTACCTCACGATCCGCGGCAAGGCGATGGATGGCGGCGCCGAGGGCGACGTCGTCAGCGTGATGAATCTGCAGTCCAAGCGCGTCGTCTCCGGCGTCGTCACCGGACGCGCCGAGGTTTCGATCGCGGTCGCGAACCCGCGGCCCGCGCCGACCTCCGATGCCACCGAACCCAATTCCGCCCCCGTCAAGTTGAGTTCAGTCGCTCCAAACGCCGAGTAAAAGTTCATGTCCCAGTACCGTATCAACCGCCTTACCCTGGCCGGTGCGCTGCTCGCACTCGGGACCATCGCCAGCGGCTGTTCGTCGATCGACCGCCTGTCGCAGATCGGCGAGCAGCCAAAGCTGTCGTCGATCGACAATCCGACCACCCAACCCGGCTACAAGCCGGTGCAGATGCCGATGCCGAAGCCCGAGGTCGCTTCCTACAGCCCAAACTCGCTGTGGCGCAACGGCTCCCGCGCCTTCTTCAAGGACCAGCGCGCCGCCCGCGTCGGCGACATCCTCACCATCTCGGTGAACTTCACCGACAAGGCCGCGATCGCCAACGAGACCCAGCGCAGCCGCACCAATTCGGAAGACTCCGGCGTCACTAATTTCCTGGGCTCGCAGACCATCACGCAGGCCAACAAGATCCTGCCCGGCCGCATCCTCACCGCCGATTCCACGGCGTCCAGCGACGGCAAGGGCTCGGTGAACCGCCAGGAAGCGCTGCAGACCAACGTCGCCGCCGTCGTCACCCAGGTGCTGCCGAACGGCAACCTCGTGGTCGAGGGCAAGCAGGAGATCCGCGTCAACTTCGAGATCCGCGAGCTGGTGGTGGCCGGCATCGTGCGCCCGGAGGACATCCAGAGCGACAACACCATCGACTCCTCGAAGATCGCGCAGGCCCGCATCGCCTATGGCGGTCGCGGCCAGATCACCGACGTGCAACAGCCGCGCTACGGTCAGCAGGTGCTGGACGTGCTGCTGCCGTTCTAGTCAACTGTCCAAGAGCTCCCACATCTCGTCGCGAACCTAGGCGCGGCGCGATGTACCAACACGGCCTCCGTTAGCTCCCCTGACGGAGGCCGTGGCATTTTGTGACAGTTGCGTGCGCGTGCGATCGGCCCGGCGCCAGCCCGTTACCGCCTCGCGCAAGTTGTGCGATCGGCTTCTCGGTTCGTTAACCGTCGCAGCAACGCATAGTAGCAGCCGCCACGCTTGCAACGTAGGGAGAGGACAACGCAGGGTTTGCAGTTCGTGACTTCCATGCAACGAGACGGTCAATATGCGGCCTGGTTCCGGACGCCGCGCGGCGAAGGCACCGGAATAGTCTATCTCGCAAACGGCAGGATCTCCGGCGGCGACTGCATGTTCACCTATGGCGGCAGCTACGAGCTCGACCAGGACCGCTTCACGGCGACCTTGACGACGCGCCGATACGCCGACGGCCCGACCACCGTGTTCGGTTGCGACGAGATCGAGGCGCAGATCACCGGCACGTTCAACGGCAAGCGGGCGGTGTGCACGGGGACAGCCAGGCAGGCGCCGGGCGTGCCGTTCGAGGCGACGCTGTTCCTGCAGGAGCAGGAGGCGGAGCCGACACCCAGCCGCAAATCCACGGCCGCGCCTGCCGACCCGGCGAGGCTGGCCAAACTCCCCAAGCGCCGCCCGGCGTTCGTGGCCAAGCGTTTCGGCTGAGCCGGCGCGATGCCGATGGCGTCGCCGCCCGCACCGGCGTAGCATCTGTGCCTGCGCGAAGCGCAGCCCGATCGATACAGCCGGAAGGAGCAGCCAATGTATGCCGCCATCCGTCAGGCCAAGGCAAAGACTGGCACCGCCGAAGAACTCGCGCGCCGGATCAAGGACGGCGCGATCCCGATCATCAGCGACGTCGAAGGTTTTATGGCCTATTACGTGGTCTATGCCGGCGACGACACGGTGACCGCGATCAGCGTCTTCAACAACTACGCCGGCGCCGAGGAAGCCAACCGCCGCGCGCTGGCCTGGATCGACGACAATCTCGGCCCATTGCTGGTCGGACAGGCCACCGCGGTTGCGGGTCCGGTAATCGTGCACACCAAGGCGTAGCCGCCGCGCGCGGCAAACTTCACCCGGCAGAAGCTGCCTGCCGCGCGCTGAACACGCGCGCGGAGCGTCGCGATGTGTTTGAAATTGCAGCAGCCAGCCGATGGCACGCGAATTGCTCCGCGATTGCAGCACATTTGCAATGGGGGGAAGCGCGTGCAGACGACGTCGATCTCGGCCTACGGCTCGCTCGTGGCCAGCATGAAGAGCGGATCCTTGAAGAAGCCGCAGGACGCCGACGCCAGCGCGTCGGGCCAGGCCGCATCCGGCGGTCTCGCCGGCGACAGCGTCGAGCAGCAATTTCTCAAATTCGCGCAGATGAGCCCGATGGACCGCATGCGCGCCAACATCCTCAAGAGCATGGGCCTGACCGAGGACGACCTGAAGAACATGACGCCGGAGCAGCAGAAGGCGGTCGAACAGAAGATCAAGGACCTAATCGAGCAGGAATTCCAGAAGAACGCCGGCAAGACCGGCCAGGCGGTCGACATCTCGGCGTAGTCCATCGCCGCACATGACGGCGATCCAGCCACTGTTCCGCATAACCAGATACTCACCGCTGTAACCGGTCTGTCGGCCGTTCTGTGGATCGCCACCGTGGACGATTTCATCAACTGCGCGAACTTGCCGGCAATCCCGGATATTGAACGCTGATCCTGACGCGCATATGCACGGCGGCGAGGCGTGCCGCCGCACGCGGCCAGCCCGAAAGTCGCCATCCTTGTCACGGAGGCTCACGGCTGCATCCGCGTTGCGGCATTGGCTGGTCTCTATCACCCGAGCGATGGGAGGAGAGCAATGGGATTGTCCTGGCAACAAGGTCCGCTCGCGACCGGCGCAATCGGCCGCTTCCTGGTGCCCGAACCATTGCCGACGCGATTGCTCTATGTCGAGCGGCTACGCCGGCGGATGCGGGTGCGCTTCGGCGGCGCCTTTATCGCCGACAGCGAAAACGTGCTGCTGCTGTTCGAGCCGGCCCGCTATCCGGTCGCCTACTTCCCGGAGGCCGACATTGCACCGGGCGTGCTGGAGCGCGCCGAGCAAATCACGCAACACGCCGATCTCGGCCCCACCTCCTGGTACAGCGTCCGCGCCGATGCGCAGCACGTCGCGGCGCGCGGCGCCTGGCAGCACACCGGCCTGCCGGCCCACGCCAGCGATCTGCAGGGACACATCGCCTTCGCCTGGCGCCTGATGGATGCGTTCTACGAGGAAGACGAGCGGATCGTCGGCCACGCCGCCGATCCGTATCACCGCATCGACATTCGCCAGGCCTCACGCAATCTCGTGGTCCGTCACGGCGACCGCGTCGTCGCCGACACCAAACGGCCGCTGGTGCTCTACGAGTCGGGCTTTGCGCCGCGCTGGTACGTTCCGCGCGACGACATCGACGAGGCCGCGCTCACGCCGGTCAAGCTGCAGACCTTCTGCCCGTACAAGGGGCTGTGCAGCTACTTCTCGATCGGCGACGCGCGTCAGGCGGCTTGGTCGTATCCCGATCCCTATCCCGAGGTGCACCGCATCGCGGGCCTGGTGTCGTTCGAGCCCGACATCGTCACGGTCCATCTCGACGGCGTTCAGCTGCGTCTCGAGCCGGGCCAGTCGGTGGTGCCGCACGGTCCCGACCGCAACCTCGATGTCGAAGAGTTCGCCCGCGCGTAAGGAAAAGCGGAGCCGGACATGGCGCGCCTACTGTCGGTGAATGTCGGACTGCCGCGCGACATTGCGTGGAAGGGCCGCACGGTGCACACCGGGATCTGGAAGGATCCGGTGGCCGGCCGCTGCAAGGTCGGCCGGCTCAACCTCGCCGGTGACGGCCAGGGCGACCTCGGCGGTCATGGCGGCGAGATGCGCGCCGTGTTCGTCTACCAGATCGAATCCTATCGCCACTGGCAGGATCAGTTGCAGCGGACCGATTTCGTCCACGGCCAGTTCGGTGAAAACTTCACCATCGAAGGCTTGCCGGACGATGCCGTGTGCATCGGCGACCGCTACCGGATCGGCAGCGCGCTGTTCGAGGTCACGCAGCCGCGCGTGACCTGTTATCGCGTCGGCATTCGCGTCGGCGAGCCGCGGATGCCGGCCCTGCTGACGGCGAGCGGACGGCCCGGCTTCTACTTCCGCGTCCTCGCCGAGGGCGAGGTCGGCGCCGGCGATGAGATCGTCAAGGTCGGCGAAGCGGACGAGCGCATGACCGTCGCCGAGATCAACGCCCTGCTCTACTCGTCGGAGCATCCGCGCGAGCGGCTGGAGCGCGCGCTGCGGATCGCTGCGCTGTCGCCGGGATGGCGTTGGTCGCTCGAGGCCTTGCTCAAGGGACCGGCAACCGGCAATGCCGGGCTCGCGCCGGCCTCGGCCGCGCATCCGGTTGCACCGGGATTTCGCCCGCTTGCGATTGCCGCGATCGAACAGGAATCCGCCGACGTGCTCTCGCTGACGATGCGCGATCCGGACGGCCGCAAGCTGCCGCCGGCGCTGCCTGGCCAATACATCGTGCTGCGGCTGCGGCCGGCCGGCGATCGCCCGCTGCTGCGCAGCTATTCGCTGTCCGGTCCGCCGTCGACCGGGCAGCATCGGATCAGCGTGAAGATCGAGCCGGATGGCGCCGCCGGAAACTATCTGCGCGACCACATCGGGGTCGGCGATCTCATCGACGTCAGTTCGCCGCGCGGCAGCTTCATCCTGCAATCCGGCGAACAGCCGGTGGTGCTGCTCAGTGCCGGGATCGGCGCGACGCCGGTGCTGGCGATGCTGTCCGCGCTGGCGGCGGCGTGCTCGCCGCGAAAGATCCTGTGGCTGCATGCGGCGCGCGACCGGCAGCACCATCCGTTTGCCGCCGAGGTCCGCCGCCTGATGGGCGCGCTGCCGCAAGCGCGCAGCTACGTCTGCTACAGCCGGCCGGACGCGCAGGACAAGGTCGGCGAGGATTTTGACGCGGCCGGCCATCTGTCGCGTGCGGTGTTCGATGCGATCGGCCTGCCGCGCGACGCCGATGTCTACATCTGCGGACCCAACCACTTCATGGCCGACATGAAGACAGCGTTGGCTGCCTATGGCGTGGCGCCGGAGCGGCAGCATCTCGAAATCTTCAATGGCGGCGAGGCGCTCAATCCCGGCATCGTCGGGTCGGCACCGCGCGCGCCGCATCCGCCCGCTGATGATGCCGATACCGGTCCCCTGGTGTCGTTCGCGCGCAGCGGCGTCGCCGCGCACTGGAACGCGGCGGCCTATCAAAGCATTCTGGAGCTCGCCGAAGCCTGCGACGTGCCGGTGCGCTGGTCGTGCCGGACCGGCGTCTGCCACAACTGCGAAAGCGGCCTGATCTCGGGCGCGGTTGCCTATGGCCCGCAGCCGCTCGACATGCCGCCCGACGGTAACCTCCTGATCTGCTGCGCGCAGCCGACCGGCGACGTCGTCATCGATCTCTGAATTCGGAGCACGCACGCGCCATGACCGAAGCCAGCACGGCGATGAAATTCGCGGTCGAAGTGGTCGTCCTCCCGGTGAGCGACGTCGATCGCGCACTGCGCTTCTATGTCGATCAGGTCGGATTCGCCCTCGACGTCGACTACGCACCGAACGCCGCCTTCCGCGTCGTGCAGCTCACGCCGCCGGGCTCGAGCTGCTCGATCCAGATCGGCAAAGGCATCACCACGGCGCCAGCCGGATCGGTGCGCAACATCCATCTCGTCGTGACCGACCTCGAGGCCGCATGCAACCGGCTGCGCGAATGCGGCGTCGCCGTCGCCGACATCAGGCACAAGACCCCGATCGACGCCTGGGACGGCAGCTTCGCGCCCGGCCTCGATCCAGCCCGCAAGGACTACGCCAGCTTCGCCGGGTTCTCCGATCCGGACGGCAACAGTTTTGTGCTGCAGGAGCGCGGCTATCGGAAGTGAAGCCGTAGCCCGCATGAGCGCAGCGATATGCGGGGCCTTCTCATCCCCGGATGTCGCTCCGCTCATCCGGGCTACGCATGCATCTCACGCCTTCTTGCTCTTCTTCGCCGGCGTGCGCGCCGTGGCTGGCTTCTTGGCCGTCTTCGCAGGCTTCTTCGATTTCGCCTGGTTGAATGCGATCGCGGCGCGGATCAGCGCCTGCAGCGCGCGGTCGTTGACCTTGTCGCCCTCGAACAGATCGATCGCGCGCCGCTCATTGCCTTCGAACCCCGTGTTGAACAGCTTGTCAGGGTCCGGCAGCTTGGCGCCGTACATGAAGGTCAGCTTGACCTTGCCCTTGTGGGCGTTGCCGACCGCAATGATGCCGTCGCGCTCCCACACCGGGCTGCCCATCCACTTCCATTCCTCTGTTATCTCGGGATCGGCGGCAAGGATGCTCTTGCGCAGGCTGGCCAGCGTCTGGCCGCGCCAGTCGGCGATATCGGCGATCATTTGGTCGATGCGTTGCGATGGCGTCATTGCGGCCTCGTGGTCTTGTGCCGCCGCATGCAATCACATCTGGGATGCCGCAGTCGAGCCCTGACGCATCCGCCGCGGCGCCAGATAGGGCAGCGCGAACAGATAGAGGCCGGTGAGCAGCAGCAGGATCAGCGGGAACAGCGCCAGCAATCCGATCCAGACCGCCTGTTGCTGCTGCATCATCGCGACGATGTTGACGATGACGGCCAAGGTGAAGGCGATCGACGTCCAGCGGTGAAACTGCCGGATTGATTTATTCCAGTCCATGGGGACCTCCTGTTGGGATTGTGGACAGATGTGCAGCACCCGTCATTGCGAGCGCAGCGAAGCAATCCATTGTCACCGAGTGCGCGGAAGGATGGATTGCTTCGCTGCGCTCGCAATGACGGGGATAGCGCGTCGGAAGCCTCACCCCTCGCGCACCAGCAGCTGATCGAGCTTGTCGAAAAACTGCTTCCACCCGGCGTGGGCACCGCCATAGGCCTGCTTCTGGTGCGGCTGGAAGCCGGCCTGCTCGACGCGCAGATGCGTGCCGGTGGCGGTCGGCGTCAGCGTGAAGGTCACGACGCTCTCGAGGTTGAAGGCGGCATCGTCATGCGCGAAATTCCAGGTGTAGGACAGCGTCCGGTTCGGCTCGACGGTCAGCACCTTGCAGTCCAGCACGCCGCCCCACTCGCCGCGCAGATTGAAGCTGTGCCCGACCACGGGCTTGAAGTCGTTCTTCATCAGCCACTCCTCGATCAGATGCGGTTGGGTCAGCGCGCGCCAGAGCTTTTCCGGCGGATGCGGAAATTCGCGCTCGACAATCGCGGAACGTGTTTCGGTCGCTTGCATGATCATTGGTCCATTCGCTTGAGGAGATCTTCGAGGTGGTCGAACCGGTTCTGCCAGAAGCCGGCCATCTGGCTGGTCCAGTCGATCAGCGGCGCCAGCGCGCCGAGCTGCGCGCTGTAATGGGTCTGGCGGCCCTGGTGGCGGTCGCGCACCAGCCCGGCCTGCTTCAGCACGCCGAGATGTTTTGACACCGCCGGCTGGGAGATCTTGGCGTGGGCCGTCAGGGCCCCGACGGTCTGCTCGCCGTCGCGGCACAAACGCTCGAAGATGGCGCGCCGGGTCGGATCGGCGAGCGTTCGAAACAGCATGTCGTGGGCGGCGGTCATGTCGAATTGATAACCCGTTGGCTATGGGTTTAATTCATAACCGTAGAGTTATGGGTGTGTCAAGCTCCGAACTTGAAGCTATTTGGCGGATCGATCGCTGCTGTTACTTCAGCGTCGTCCCTGCTCCCGTGCGCAATTGCGCACTCGGCAGGGACGACGACCGTGCGCGCGGTGCCGGCTGCGACAAACTGACCCGACGGGCAACTCACGCCAAAAAACCTGTCAATCCCCGCGCGCAAAAATATTTCGCTTTATCCGAAGGGCAACTCAGGTGTATGGTCCGCCCATCTCACCCGATCGAGGGGCGCTTCGCGAGTCGTCACAAGTGTTGCGGTGAGATGCGGTGGACGCCTGGCGTGTAACTGACGAGAGCACGCAAGGCGGACGGTGAAGTCGTGCAGGCCTGACGCCCTAGTGGCAGGTGTCCTCTCGCAAAACGCGAACGCGTTCTTGCGAAAGCGGTGACAAAAAAGCCCAGTCTCGCCGGGGAGAGCACGTATAAGCCGTAACCCATCGCGCAGGGAAAGCCGGGTTGTTTCCGGTTACACCTGTGGTCCTACCCCGGTGCTTTTTGTTGCACCGGGCCCATGGGTGCGAACCGGCACCCGGCTTTCCCTGCGCCCTCTGCGAAAGCGGAGGGTCAATCGACACAAAAGCTCGGGCGCGTTGCGCCGCGAGAATACAATTTTACGTCGTGTTGTCATTGCTCGTTATTCCCTCCGTACTACTATTGCGTCCTCACCATTGCGCCCGCCGATTCTTGCTCACGGAGAACGTTTCATGTGCCAGCTTTGCGACGTCGCCCATTTTGCCCGCTCCTCCCGGCGCCGCTTCATGATCGGCGCGGGCGGCCTTGCCGCCAGCCTCGCACTCGGGGCGCAGGCCTTCGCCAAGGAAACCAAACCGCCGCCGAAGCCGCAGAATGTGCTGTCGCCGGATGCGGCGCTGGACCGGCTGATCAAGGGCAATGCCCGCTATGTCGACGGCGTGTCGCGCCGGCATGACTTCAAGCACGAGCGCGAGGCGCTGATCGGCGGGCAAAATCCGTTCGCCGGCATCCTGAGCTGCGCGGACTCACGGATTGCGCCGGAATATGCCTTCGACAGCGGCCGCGGCGACCTGTTCGTCTGCCGCGTCGCCGGCAATTTCGCCAGCGACGAGACCATCGCGAGCCTGGAATATGCGGTCGCCGTGCTCAACGTGCCGCTGTTCATGGTGCTCGGCCATGAGAGCTGCGGCGCGGTCGACGCCACCATCAAGTCGCTGAAGGACGGCACCACCCTGCCCGGCCATCTGCCCTCGCTGGTCAGCGCGCTCGCGCCGGCGGTGAAGGCGAGCCAAGGCAAGCCCGGCGACCTCCTGGCCAACGCGACCCGGCAGAACGTCATCGACAACATCGGCAAGCTGAAATCGGCGACGCCGATCCTGAGTGCCGCAGTCGATCAGGGCAAGCTCAAGGTCGTCGGCGGCATCTACCGCCTCGGCGACGGCAAGGTCGAGATGGTGGTGTGAGTCGTTCGGTAGCCGCCGTCATTGCGAGGAGCGACGCGACGAAGCAATCCATCTTTACCGACGCGGAGAGGGGGATTGCTTCGCTTCGGTCGCAATGACGGCGAGACAACGCTACGTAAACGTCGCCTCGACCTTGCCGAGCCCGTCGAGCTCCATCAGGACGGTGTCGCCGGCCTTCAGCCACACCGTCTTGATCAGGCTGCCGGTCAGCACGATCTGGCCGGCATGCAGGCCGCGGCCCTCGGCGGCGAGATGATTGGCGAGCCAGGCCAGCGCATTGTGCGGATGGCCGAGCACGTCGGCGCCGGTGCCGCGGCTCTCCTCCTTGCCGTTGATGATCGCGCGGCCGGTGACACGCAGCAGGTCGGGTGCGGTGTTGCGCGGCACCGCCTCGCCGAGCACGCAGCCGGCGGCGAAGAAATCGTCGGCGATCAGCGTCGGCGCGCCCAGCGTCTCCCATTTGACGTAGCGGTCGTCGACGATCTCGATCGCGGGATAGTAGGCCTCGATCGCCTCGCCGACCCATTCGGCGGTGAACGGCGCTTCGCTGGCGGCAAGATTGCGCGCCAGCCGCACCGCGATCTCACACTCGACGCCGACATGGACGTAGTCCGCCGTGGCCAGTTGCACGCCGCTGTCATGCACGACCTTCTCGAACACGCCGCCGCCGCAGGGATGGTCGATGCCGATATACTCCTGCATCACCGCGCTGGTGCAGCCGATCTTGTAGCCGACGAGGCTGCCGACCTGGGCCTGCAGCAGATCGTGCAGCGCGCGCTGCACCTGATAGCCCTCGGCCTCGTCTCGCGGCACGGCGTCTTTGGCGAGCGCCTTCAACGGCGCCCGGCTACGGCGTGCGCCGGCGATCGCCTTTGCGGCGGCCAGGATCCTCTCCATCGGCGCAGCCTCCTTGTTCAGTCTGCTCGGGGCACCTCAGCACTCGCCAACGCCGCTGGCAAGCGCGCCAGATGGCGCGGCAAGTCAAGTCTTAACCAAGTTGAGCCTGATCAGGCTCTCGGCGGTCGCGACGATCATCTCCTCATTGCCGCGCGGACGCCAGCCGAGCAGGTTCTGCGCCTTGGCGCTGGTGGAACGGCGCACCTTGGCGAGCAGCGGCAGCGTCGCGCGCGCCACCGGGTTGCGCAGCGCGGCGAGCCGGATCAGCCAGTCCGGCGCCTGGAACCGGGGCACCCGCCGCGCTCGGCTGCCGAGCTTGGCGCGCAGCACGCGGCCGATTTCGAGCATCGACATGGTCTCGCCGGCGACCGCGAGGAAGCGCTCGCCGTTCGCCTTGGGCGAGGTCATCGCGCGCAGATGCAGGTCGGCGACGTCGCGCACGTCGACGAGGCCGAAATGGATCCGCGGCACCGCCGGCACCGCGCCGTCGAGCAGCGCCTTGACGATGCCGATCGACTGCGAGAAGTCCGCACCCAGCGCCGGGCCGAGCACGGCGGTCGGATTGACCACGGCAAGCTCGAGGCCACCTCCCTCGCGCGCGACAAAATCCCAGGCGGCGCGCTCGGCCAGCGTCTTGGATTTCGGATAGGCCTGGACGTCGCCGCCATCGATGTTGGACCAGACCGTCTCGTCGAACGGCGTCGCGCGCGGCGGATGGCCATAGCCGATCGCCGCAAACGACGACGTCAGCACGACGCGCTTGACGCCGGCGTCGCGTGCCGCGCGCAGCACCCGCAAGGTTCCTTCGCGCGCCGGGATGATCAGCTCGTTCTCGTCATCGGGCGCGCGGTCGATCAGCGGCGACGCCACATGCAGCACGTAATCGCACCCGGCCGCCGCTTCGCGCCAGCCGTCATCGCGCAAGAGATCGGCGGCGACGAAGCTGACCTTGTCCGGCGCGTCAGCGCCACCCTCGCGCAGCATCGCAATGACGTCAGCAGCCCGATCAAGGTTGCGCACCGTGGTCCGCACCGCGTGGCCGGCGGCCAGCAGCTGCAGAATAGTGTGCGCGCCGATGAAGCCGGAGCCGCCCGTGACCAGAACCGTGCTCATGTCGTCATCCGTCTCCATGATCGCCACTGCGCCCTCTCCTCCGCTTGCGGGGGAGAGAACGCGAACCGTGGAAGCGACGCCTCACGCCATACCCAGCGCGCGCCGGATCCCGACCTCGACCGGCGAATACGCGCCATCGTCACGCACGAGCCGGTACGGCTCGCCGGCGCCGAGCGCCGGCTGCGCCATGAAGCGCGGCGTCCTTCCGCGATGCTTCTGCGCCGCATGGATGAGGAAAGGATGACACAGATACACCGTGCCCGCCTGCCCCGTCGCCAGCGCGACCTCGCAATCGGCGCCGACGTCGTCCAGCACCATGCGGGCCCGTCCGGCCTCGCCGGCCGGCGCGAGGTAGCGGGCCATCGGCACGTGCGAGCCGATCCTGATCCGGGTCGGCGCATCGTCCACGCCGACGTCGGAGAACAGGAACAGCATCAGCAGCGCCCGGCCGCGCGAGACGATGTTGACCCGCCAGGCCGAAAAATCGAGCCGCTCGTTCGGGTCGCCATCGTCGGCGGGAAAGCTGACATCGACATGCCAGCCGGCATCGCCGGGATCGTCCGGATGCGGAAAGCGCACCGGAAAGGTTCCAATGTGGTCCCGCGGAAGCCAGCGGCCCGGACCTGCGATCTGGTCGAAGGCCCGGTGCAGCAGCGGCGCGTTGATCGCCTGCCGGAACGGCTCCCCGCCATATCCCGGCAACCGGATCACCGGCCGCGTCCAGGTCGCCGGATCGTGCTCGCTGCACGGCAGATCGCGCCACATGATGGCGCGGCCCTGGTCGGCGAGTTCGCGGGGAAAGGCGTTGTCGATCCTGACAAAGCCCTGCGCGATGAATTGCTCGATTTGCGCGTCGTCAAGCGCACGCGCGTCGTGTCGATGGGTCATGATTGGCTCTCAAACTGTCGCCAGCCTTCAATGGTCCGCGCTGCGCGGAACCCGGCCGGCTCATTCGGTTCACTGGAGTTCCGCGAAGCGCGATGCCTGCGGAGTGGATCAGCGCTTCCCCAAAGGAAGCGGGATCAGCCCAGGAAGAAGACCGAGGCGATGTTGAGAGTACGTGACATCATGGCGGCGCGACCCTACAGGCGGTGCGCGCCGGAGGCAATGCGTGGCGATCCGCCGCCACTATTCGTCGCGATAGACCTTCTCGCGCTTCTCGTGGCGTTCCTGCGCCTCGACCGACAGCGTCGCGATCGGGCGGGCTTCGAGCCGCTTCAGCGAGATCGGCTCCCCGGTCTCTTCGCAATAGCCGTAGGTGTTGTCCTCGATGCGCTGCAGCGCCGCGTCGATCTTGGAGATCAGCTTGCGCTGACGATCCCTCGCACGGAGCTCGATCGCGCGATCGGTCTCCGAGGAGGCGCGGTCGGCGAGATCGGGGTGGTTGACGTTCTCTTCCTGCAACGTCTGCAGCGTGATCTTCGATTCGCGGAGGATCTCATCCTTCCAGGACAGCAGCTTGGCGCGGAAATATTCGCGCTGCCGCTCATTCATGAAAGGCTCTTTTTCAGTCGGCCGGTAGTTCTTCAGCTTTTCCAAAGGCAGCCATGTCCCTGTCTGGCGGTGGGAACAGGACCCCTCCGCGCGGCGCCTTATATAGCCACGACATGTGACAGACAATATCTGCCACCAGCAATAGCGGGCTGCCCCCAAGGCCTTGCACAGGCAAACTTATCCGGCCCGGCCGGAGGCAGCCCGGCGGCCTCAATAACCGACCGTAAAGCGCCGGCGCAGGTGCGCCGGACGCTCGATTTCGTCGGCGAGTGCAACTGCGAAATCCTCGAACGAGATCCAGCTTTTTCCGTCCGTCCCGGTCAGCAGCTGGTCGGTCCCGAGGCGGAACTTGCCGGTCCGCTCCCCGGCCACGAACAGCGCCGAGGGCGACAGGAAGGTCCAGTTCAGCTCCTTCTCCTGCCGCAGCAGGTCGAGAAAGTCGGCCCCCTTCTGGGCCTCGGCCTTGTACTGGGGCGGAAAGCCTGGGGTGGTCACCAGGCGGACGCCGGGCGCCACGTCGAGGCTGCCGGCCCCGCCGACCACGAGGTAGCGCCCGACCTTGGACTGTTTGGCCGCCCCGATCAGCTTGGCCGGGTCGCTATCCAGGAAGTGGATCGAGCTGACCGCAGCATCATGGCCGGCCCACAGCGCGGCCAGGCCAGCCTGGTCGTTCACGTCACCCCTGACGGCGGTGACGTTGGGCAGTGCAGCGATCTTCTCCGGGTTGCGGGCGATGGCGGTGACGGCATGGCCGCAGCGGGCCAGTTCCGCGGTGAGGCGCGAGCCGACCTGGCCGGACGCGCCGGCGATGGCGATCTTCATCTCAGGTCTCCGATGGATGGTTTCCAATGGTGACTAGATAGCGAAACGGATGTAGGTGTGAAGAACGCACTTTTGCCTCACCTGATTACGCCGGAGTGACCGCGATGAAAGTCTCGCACCTGAAACCGGACGCCTATGCCGCCGGCTGCCCGACCCGCCAGATTCTCGACCGGATCGGCGACAAATGGGCCGTGCTGATCCTGTTGCTGCTGCGGGGCGAGCCCATGCGCTTCAATCAGTTACGGCGCGCAATTGAAGGAATTTCGCAGAAGATGCTGTCGCAAGTTCTCAAAAGCCTTGAACGCGACGGGCTGCTCCGCCGCCGCGCCATCGCAACCGTTCCGGTGACGGTGGAGTATTCGATCACGCCGCTCGGGCTGACGCTCGCCGAGGCGGTCGATCCGCTGCGCGACTGGGCCGAACATAATTTGAAGGAGGTGCTGGCGGCACAGCGCCGCTACGACGCGCAGCGCAAGGCGCTGGCGGCGTGAGCTACTTGCGGCCTGAGGTGAGCTAGCGAAATGCCGGAGGGATCAGAATTGCCCGGCCTTGGCGAGCTCGACCTCGACGCGCAACTCGATCTCGCCGAGCACGGCATCGAGGCCGGGGTCACCGGAAGATTCTTTCAAGCTCGCCGCGGCGCTGCGCAGTCGGTTCACGGTCGAGGCATCGAAATTGCCGGAGAGCAGTCCGAGCTTGAGATCGTCGAGCACGTCGAGTGCGCCCCTGCCGCGGGCCACCGAACGCTTGCGGCGTTCGGTCGGGTCTTCGACGCCTTGCAGCGCGAGCAGCCCGTCGATGCCGGCCGCGGCCTTCGGTGCGGCGGTGGAACGGACCTCCTCCTGCGCCGACGTGGTGTCGGGCAGCGAGAAGCCGCCCGACGAGGTGCGGCGCGTGGCGCTGGTGGGCGCGCCAAGCGTGGTGCCGTTCGGTCCGTAAATGCGCATCGCCATGATCCCGCGGGCCTGAGTGCCGCGAGCTTCGCCGCCTTATGGTTAACGGCGCGTAAACGACCCGGCAATTTCTGCCGCCGCGCGGCAGTTTCGCGCGGGCTGGCGAACCGGAGCAAAACAGCGCGCCGACAATTTCGATAAAGCTATCAACACATTGCACTGGGGAAACGCGCTGGCACGAGGCTCGCATGGTTAATTGCGGATCGCCGTCATGGGAGTGTCGCGCGATCCGTGAGTTAAGTTCGAGGGGAGCATCGGGATGCCCGGCATCCGCACCGCAAGACACTTCGTCATGACCTGCGCCGCGCTGCTGGCGCTGGCGGCATCGGTCATGCCCGCTGCGGCGACGTCGCGGATCAAGGACCTCGCCAATATCGAGGGCGTGCGCCAGAACCAGCTGATCGGCTACGGCCTAGTGGTCGGCCTCAACGGCACCGGCGACACCCTGAACAACATCCCCTTCACCAAGCAGTCACTGCAGGCGATGCTGGAACGCATGGGCGTCAACATCCGCGGCGCCACCATCCGCACCGGCAACGTCGCCGCAGTGATGGTGACCGGCAATCTGCCGGCATTCGGCACCCAGGGCACGCGGATGGACGTTACCGTCTCGGCGCTCGGCGACGCCAAGGATCTGCGCGGCGGCACCCTGCTCGTCACCCCCCTGCTCGGCGCTGACGGCAACGTTTATGCGGTGGCGCAGGGTACGCTGGCGATCTCCGGCTTCAATGCCGAGGGCGAAGCGGCAAAAATCGTGCGCGGCGTGCCGACCGTCGGCCGCATCGCCAACGGCGCCATCATCGAGCGCGAGATCGAGTTCGCGCTCAACCGCCTGCCCAACGTCCGCCTCGCGCTGCGCAACGCCGACTTCACGACCGCCAAACGGATCGCCGCCGCGGTCAACGACTATCTCGGCGTCAAGACCGCCGAGCCGCTCGATCCCTCCACCGTGCAGCTTTCGATCCCGCCGGAGTTCAAGGGCAACGTCGTCGCCTTCCTGACCGAGATCGAGCAGTTGCAGGTCGACCCTGATCTTGCGGCCAAGATCGTGATCGACGAGCGCTCCGGCATCATCGTGATGGGCCGCGACGTTCGCGTCGCCACCGTCGCGGTGGCGCAGGGCAACCTCACCGTCACGATCTCGGAGAGCCCGCAGGTCAGCCAGCCCAATCCGCTGTCGCGCGGCCGCACCGTGGTGACGCCGCGCAGCAGCGTTCAGGTCACCGAGGACGGCAAGAAATTCGCGGTGGTGCGCAACGGCGTGTCGCTGCAGCAGCTGGTCGACGGCCTCAACGGCCTCGGCATCGGACCGCGCGATCTGATCAGCATCCTGCAGGCGATCAAGGCCGCCGGCGCGATCGAAGCCGACATCGAGGTGATGTGATGGCGAGCCTGATCAACTCCACCACAGGCAGCATGCCGAACAAGGCCTTGATGCCGATGTTCAACGGCCGCCCCGATCCGGTGCTGCAGGAGGCGCTGCAGAAGGTGTCGCCGCAGGCGCAGGCCAAGGCCAAGGCGACCGCGACCGATTTCGAATCGATGTTCCTGAACACGATGTTCTCGCAAATGACGACCGGGCTGAAGGGCGACGGCCCGTTCGGCGACACCGTCGGCACCGGCCCGTGGCGATCGATGCTGACCGACCAGTATGCGAAGAATTTTGCCAAGTCCGGCGGCGTCGGCATTTCCAATGAAGTCTTCCGCTCGCTGATCCTGCAGCAAGCGAACAAGAGCTAATTCGGCCCAAAGGAGCAGCGCGATGAACCAGCGTCCACAGCAGCGGTCCGCCTCCGCCCCCGCCGCGCGGCCGGCACATCCGACGCCGCCCGACGTCGCGCGGCTCGCCAACGAGCTGACCGAGGTGATGAGCGCGCTGCTCGCCGTGGTCGAGCAGGAAACCGAGTTCGTGCGCGCCGGCAAGATCCGTGAGGCGATCCGGCTCGAGACCGAGAAGTCGGAGCTGTCGCGGCGCTACATGCTCGCGGTCGAGCATCTGAAATCGATGCAGAAGATGCTGACGCAGACCGATCCCGAATTGCTGGCGACGCTGCGGCGCCATCACGACACCTTCCGCGCCATGCTGCAGGTCAATCTGACGGTGCTTGCGACCGCGCATGCGGTCTCCGAAGGCATCGTGCGCGGCGTCAACGCCGAGGTGCAGCGCCGCAACATCCCGAACACCTACACCGCGAACGGCCAGCGTGCGGCGCCCGGTCCGCGCAACATGCGGCCGATCGCCGTCAGCCGCTCGCTCTGAAAATCTCCTACAATTTTCTTCAATTCGCCGCGCCCAGGTCAGCGCGGCGTTCAGCGTGTTCTCTAACAGCCTGTTGAGAGGTTCCCCGTAGAGTTGCGGAACAGGAGGGGTTGGGATTTGACTCAAGCAAACTAGTGCTTTCGCACTATGAGGCTGCCATGAGTACGGATTTCAACATCAAGCCGGTGGGGGCACCGGTTGCGGCGCCGATACTCCCGCCCGCGAGCGAGACGGCGCAGAAGGCGGTTCCGACCGAGCTGCCGGCGAGCCAGAGCGTCACCGCTCCGGAGCCGGTCACGCGCGTCACCATCGATCCGAACGCAGTCAATGCGTCGCTGTCCAATCAGGCTGCATCCGCATCGGTCACCAACCAGGTCATCATCGACCGCGACGCCCGCGCCGTGGTCTATCAGGTGGTCGACAATCGCACCAATCTGGTGGTGAAGCAGTATCCGGAGGAAGCGGTGCTGCGCCGCCGCGCCTATTTCCACGCCCTCGACCTCAGCAAGGATGCGCCGACGCGGCTGCGCGCCACCGACCGCCGCGCCTGAGCGGAAGCGCGCTCACTTCTGGGTGGCGTAGGCCTTGTCGAGGTAGGTCGATCCGGTGGCTGGATCGGTGACGACATTGGCGATCAGCGCCGTGCCCTTCTGCACCAGCGAGAATTTGGTATCGCCGATCCGGAACGCGCTGTCCTTGATCAGCACGTCCTGATACTTGCTCGTGCCGTCGCTCTGGTAATGCACCTTGGCGCGGAAGCCGTCGACATTCGACACGGTGACGTTGAACGACTTGTTGTTGGCGTACTTGCCGCTCCAGCTGCCTTCATAGAGCGTCGGATCGACCGCGACATAGGGCGTCTTGGACGGAACCGACAGCCCCACCGCCTTGTAGTTGGCCGACAGGATGCTCATCAGGTCGGCCATGCCGGAGGCTCCGCCGAAAAACGATCGATCAGGCGCGGCCGGACAGGCCGGCGGCGAGATTGCAGTTGATGTCGATCAGCGACTTCAGCTTCGCCGGATCGGGATTCATCTGGATGTCGACGGTCTGCTTCATGACGAAGACGCCGATATTGGCGATGTTCTGCCGGACCTCGAGCGGCTGCGGATTGTCGTCGCCCTGCGCTGCGCTGAGGAAGATCGACCACAGGCGGCGGTTGAACAGCAGTGCCTGATCCAGTGCCTTGTCGGCACCGTTCCAGTTGGTCTGGACTTCCTGCAGCTGCCGGGCGGCCTTCAACAGAGCCTGCGCTTCGATTTCACGTGGCGACGCCGTCACGGTGGACGTGCGGGCGTAGGCCTGGGCTGCATTCGACATTCAATGACCTCGATGGGGAAGCGGATTTCTCGAGCCGCGGGGACGCAATTCTAGCGCCCGATATTTATGCATCCGGTGCCTTTAAATATGGTTAGCAGCCGTTACGTAATGCGTCATTCTTGCGGCACCGTAGTTTACCGGGAGCAAACAGAAACGGCGGGGTTTCCCCCGCCGCCTCTAAGTCGTCTGCCGGCGCGCTTAGCGGAGCAGCTGCAGCACGCTCTGCTGCGACTGGTTGGCCAGCGCGAGCGCGGACACCGCGATTGACTGGCGGGTCGACAGCGCCTGGCTGTTCGCTGCCTCCTCGTTGGTGTCGGCCAGCGTCAGGTTGGACGAGCCGGTCTGCAGCACGTTGATCAGGTTCTTCGAGAAGTCCTGACGGATCTGCACGATCGACAGGTTCGAGCCCAGCGTCGAGGCCTGGCTGCGCAATGCAGAGCTCGCCGAACTCAACGTCGAGATCACCTTGTTCGCCGAGTTGTTGTCGAGGAAGTCGGTGCCCGCGGTCAGCGCATTGAGGCCGAGGCCGGCGGCATCGAACTTGACGCCGGTGATCGAGAGCGTCGACTTGCCGGTCTCGTTGAAGGTCAGCTTCAGGCTGTCGCCGCTCAACAGGTTGACGCCGTTGAACGATGCATCCTGCGCCGTCGTCGTGATCTGCGCGATGGTGTTGTTGTACTGCGCCACCAGCGCGGCACGGGCCGACTGCGAGGCCGCATCAGCAACCGGAGCCGTGCCCGCCGCGCCAAACGTAGCGGTGCCGCCGCCGGTGTTGGTGAAGGTCACCGCACCGATGGTCGAGGACGCCGCATCGTTCGTCGTGGTGATGACGAGCTTGTTCGAGCTGTCGAGGGTCGCCGACAGGTTGCTGGCCGACAGCGCCGTGTTCAATTGCGCCAGCGACGTGCTGGCACCGAACGTGAAGCTGAAGGCAGGCTGGCCGGCCGAGGCCGCGATCGCCAGCACGTCACCGCTCTTGATGGTGGTGCCGTCGACCAGGTTCGTCGCCGTTCCGCCAAGCGCCGCCACCGAGCTGACGCTCGAGCGGGCGGAGTAGCCGGTCGGGCTCTGCAGCACCTGGTTGGCGATCGACTTCGCGGTATCGACCAGCTTCTGCAGCGAGGTGATGCCGGTGTTGGCAGCCTGCAGTACCTGCACACCGTTGCCGATGCCGTCGAGCAGGTTGTTGATGTCGCTGGCGCGGTTGTCCAGCGATTGCGCGGTGAAGAAGTTGGTCGGGTTGTCGAGCGCCGTGTTGACCTTCTTGCCGGTGGCAAGGCGGTTCTGCGTGGTGGAGAGCAGATCGGCGGTGGACTGGAGGGAGAGCAGGTTCTGACGAACCGAGGCGGAGAGAACGATATCGGACATTTTCATACCTTTCTGGTGTGAAACTGAGGAAAAAGCCGCTCCAATCCTTTCTGATCGGGCGGGTGTTCCAATCGTGGCGGGCAGCCGCGAAGGAAAATAAAATCTCCGCAACGGCATTTGAGACAAATGCAGAAGAACAAAATTGCCGCGACAGGACGAGCTTCGTCCCGAAAACTACTGAGGCGACTGATACTTTTCGCGCAGCGCCACCGGCTGCGGGTGCGCTTCGTTCACCAAGCGTTAACCATCATGGGAAAGGATCGCTGTCGCATCGGCCCTCCGCCGCGTCAGTGGCTGCTAAGCAGTGCCGAACTCAACTTTCGATCTGCGACAACGACGTCCGCGCGAGCCGGCAAAGGAGAACGAGCATGGCCCTGAAGGTCGAACTCAAACCGAACGAGCGCATCATCGTCGGCAGCTGCGTGATCACCAACACCGATCAGCGCGCCCGCCTCTTGATCGACGGCGACCGCATCCCGATCCTGCGCGAGAAGGACATCCTGACGCCGGAGACCGCCGATACGCCGGCGAAGCTGATCTATCTCGCCGTGCAGTTGATGTACCTGTCGCCGGATCCGATGGCGCACCACCCGACCTATTTCAGCCTGGTGCGCGACATCATCACGGCGATGCCGAGCGCCTGGCCGTTCATCGAGGGCATCAACAACTTCATCCTCAACGGCGATCTCTATCACGCGCTGAAGGAATCCAAGAAGCTGATCGCCCACGAGGAGAAGCTTCTGGAAAGCGCGCGAAGCCTGAAGGCGGCCGATCAGGACGACGCGCGCAAGAGCGCGTAGGCGTTCCCTGCCCCAACAGCACAAAGGCCTCCGC
The DNA here is from genome assembly GCF_015291565.1 of Bradyrhizobium sp. CCBAU 51753. NCBI lineage: Bacteria > Pseudomonadati > Pseudomonadota > Alphaproteobacteria > Hyphomicrobiales > Nitrobacteraceae > Bradyrhizobium > Bradyrhizobium sp. CCBAU 51753. The sequence continues at coordinate 6,187,839 of NZ_CP030037.1, forward strand.
ACGGAGGCCTTTTTCTTGTCCGCGGCTACGATCAGCCGATCGGCAGATATTTCAGCAGCGTCGTCTGATACAGCATCGACGTGGTCTGGTACGACGCCTGCAGGCTGGTTTGCAGCGCCAGGATCTTGGTCGCGACCTCGTCCTGGTTCACGCCCTCGACCGAGTCGAGCATGGTTTCCGCCATGCCCTTGAGCTGGGTCTGGCGATCGGTCGCCGCCTTGGTCGCGGTCTGCGCGCCGGCGAACTCGGCCTGCACGTCCTGGATCTGCTGCTGGCCGTTCTGCGGCGCGAGGTTCGCCGAGATCCGCTGCGCCAGCGCGGTGACCTGCTGGCTCGCATTCGGGTTGCTGGCGTTGGTGGTGACCGCGGCATAGGCCGCAACGTTCTGCAGCAAATAGCGGAACGACTGTTCGTTGGCGCGGGCGCCATACTGCACCGAGATCGACTGGTCGACCTGCGCCACTGCGGTGCCGCGCGCCGAGCCCGGACCGTTCTCGCCGGTGTACCAGTAGACCGTGTTGGCCGGCGTGCCCGCGACCAGGTTGGAAGCGGTATCGAACGGCGGGCCGCCGACCCTGAGCGGCGCCGGGTTGGCGGTGGTGTTGTTGGCGATGCCGAGCGCGCCGAGCGCCGCCGCATTGGAGCTCGAGATCGACAGGTCCGCGCCGTCGGCGCCGTGCAGCGTGATCGCGCCGTTGCTGATGGTCGACGGGTTCTTGGTGCCGCTGATCTGGTCGATCTTCGCCATCAGCGTCTGCACGCTGTCGGTGATGTTGAGCTGGTTGCCGGTCGCGCCCGAGGCCACAAAAGTGATCGGGGTGCCGTTCACCGTGATGGTGTCGCCGGCCGCGAAGCTTGCCGACAGCGAGTCGGTGCCGGGCGCGCCCGACAGCGCGGTGGCGCCGGTGATCGGCGCCGCCGGCGTGTTCTGGTTGTTGACCGCGGCGCCCGAAATCGTCGACACCGGATTGAAGAAATTGTTCGATGCGGTGATCGCTGAGGCCGCGACAAGCGACGTGTCGCTCAAGGTCTTGATCGACGCGGTCAGCGTCGTCTGCAGGTTCGCCGACGTCGCCGCGCTGTTGGCGCCGATCAGGAACGAGCCCGCCGGCGGTGGGTTCGTGGTGGTCGCCGTCAGTTCGATCGCTTCCGTCGTGCCGTCGGGCAGCGTGAAGTTGAACTTGATCTTGTCGCCGTCGTTCGGATTGACCGGACCGAGATCGACCGAGGCCGACTTCGGCGTGCCGGTCGGCTGCGTCACCGTAGCGCCGGTCAGGGACGACTGCACCGACAGCAGCTTGAGGCCGAACGCCGAACCGTCCTCGGCGACGCTGGTTACCGTGGTCGGCGCCGGCGGCGACGACACGGTCAGGCGGCCCATGCCAGTGGTGCCCTGATCGGCCTGCTTGCGCTCCTTGATGAGCTGGGTGAGGCCGGCCTGGGTCGCCGTGCCGTAGAGCATGGTGTCGGCGGAAACGGTGGCCGGCGTGTCCATGGCGCGGCCGGAGAACAGATAGCGGTCGCCCGACTGGCTGTTCAGCATCGACACCGCGTTGGCGAACGCGGCCTGCGCGGTGATCTGGCCCGAGGTCTGACCGCTGTCGTTGAGCGTCAGCGTCGCCGTGGTCGCCGCGTTCTTGACCTGGGCATTGATGTCGGACAAGCCCTGCAGGGTGAGATTGGCGACGCTCAGGCGGGTGTTGAGGTTGGTCGCGGTGTCGGAAAACGCGTTGATGCTGCTGATCTGCGCACGCAGGCTGAGCGCGAAGCCGCGGTCGAGCCCCTGCCCTGCATAGGTCGTCGACACCTTGCCGGTCGCAAGCTGGGTCGTCAGATCGTTGAGCTGATTGCGCAGATTGACGATCGTCGTGCCGATATAGGAAGTCTTGCCGCTAACGCCGCTGATCGTCATGTTATCCTCCCGCGATCTGCAGCAGCGTGTCGTACATCTGCTTGATCGACGACATCACGCGCGCATTGGCAGAGTAGGCATTCTGCAGTGCCAGGAGATGCGCCATCTCCTCATCCATGTTGACGCCCGAGACCGAGTCCATCTTGCTCTGCAGCGTGTTCAGCACGACGTCCTGACCATCGGCCAGCTGCTTGGCGGCGGTCGCCGCCTCGCCCTGTTGGCTGATGAACTGTTTCGTGAAGTTGAGCAGCGTGCCGGTGAATGGTGCGCCGGTGGTGCCGAGCCCGGTCTGCGGCGAATAGCTGAAGGAGGCTGTCGACAGCTGGTTCAGAATGAGGTTGGCGCGCGTGGTGTCGCCGGCGGGCGTCTGCGGATTGGTTGCGAAGATCACCATCCGCGAGGGATCGCCGATCAGGGCGGTGTTGACGCTGATCCGTCCGGCAAGGCCGGTGGTCTGCGAGCCGCTGGCGTTGATCGCGCCGGTGTAGAGCCCGCCATTGTCGGTGAACAGCGGCAAATGCGGATCGCCCGATGTCAGCGACGACACCGTGGTGGTGACCGATGCCGCGGTGATGTCGGAACGGTTGGTGGCGCCGTCGTCGAGCACCCGCAAGGTCGAGCCCGAGGGATTGGAGAACTGCAGGCCGGCGGTGGTGCCCAGCGCGCCGTTGAGCTGCGCCAGCACCGAGCTCATGCCGCCGGAGAAATCGACCCCCAGCACCTCGTCGTTCGGATCGACGGTCGTGGTGTTGCTCAGCGGCAGCACGCTCGGATCGTCGACCCGGATGATCGACAGATTGTGCGTGACGCCGGTGGCGTTGTCCTTGTAGGTGAGATGGATGGTGTTGCCGCTCTGCAGCCCGGACAGATCGAGGTCGAAGCCGGTCTGCGCGCCCGCCGTAGCTGCGGTGCCGGCGGTGGTCTTGTCCGACAGCGCGCTCGACATCGAGGCGGCCAACTGGTCGATCTGCGTCTGCGCCTGCACCAGCGTCTTGTCGCGCAGCTCGAGATAGGCCGCGATCTTGCCGGAGCGGATCGAGTTGGTCGACACCAGGTCGTAGCTGCCGCCGTGCGGGAAATTGATGGTGATGGTGCCGACGGTGCTCTTGGTCGGGTCCGGGTTGGACAACGCGGTGGGCGTCATCGTGCCCTGGGCATTGAAGCTGAGCGTCGCCGCCTCGGAGCCGACCAGCTGCACGCCGGAGTTGGTGAACACGGTCACCTGGTTCTGGCTGTTGGTGACGGTGCGGATGTCCATCAGCTGCGACAGCTGGGTGATGTAGCGATCGCGCTCATCGAGCAATGCCCCGGTCGAGGCGTCGCTGGTGCCGGTGGCGGCCTGCAGCTGGACATTGATGCGCGCGATCTGCTGCATCGCATTGTTGGCGGTGCTGACGGAATCGCTGATGCCGGCCTCGGCATTGGCGCGCAGGGTCTGGATCCCCTGCGAGGTCGCGTTGAGCTGCTGCGCCAGCGACTGCGCGGCGTTGACGGCGCTGATGCGCGCCGACTGCGATTCCGGGCTGGTCGACAGGCCCTGCAGCGCGGTGAGAAACTTGTTGTAGGCGTCCTCGATCGTGCCGGTGGAATCCGGATTGCCGTAGACGCCTTGCAGGTTGGTCAGGAAGTCCGAGCGGACGTCGGCATAGGCCGCGCCCGAGGTCTCGGTGCGCAGCTGGGCCTGCAGGAACTCGTCGAGCTGGCGATTGACGCCGGCGATCAGGACGCTCGAGCCGAATTCGCCGGTGGTGCCGGCGACCTGGTTCAGCGTCTTCCTGACGTAGCCGGGCGTCTCCGCATTGGCGACGTTCGACGACACCAGCGAGAGCGAGGCCTGCGTGGCGCGCAGGCCCGACATCGCGGTGGAGAGGGCTTGGCTCAAACCCATGATCTGTTACTCGCCTTTACTTCGTCCACGCATCAACGATGCGATCACCGCACCACGTTCAGCAGGTCCTGCACCATCGAGTTGGTGGTGGTGATCACCTTGGTGTTGGCCGAATAGGCCTGCTGGGTCACGATCAGCTTGGTGAACTCGTCGGCGATGTCGGTGTTCGAGCTTTCCAGCGACGAGCCGACGATGGTGCCGGACTTGCCGAACAGCGCCGCGCCGGACTCGTCGGTCGCCTCAAATGCGCCGCCGTCGATACGCTTGAGGAAATTGGTGCCGTTGAAGGTCGCGACCGAGATTTCGGCAAGGTCGATATTGCGGCCGTTGGTATAGTTGCCGACGATGCGGCCGTTGGTCGAGACGCTGACCGATTGCAGCTGGCCGGCGGGGAAGCCGTCCTGCTGGATCTGGTTAACCTGAACGTTGCCGTTGGAGTCCGCGAACTGGGTGACGCCGCCGGTGCCGAAATTGATCACGGGATTGCCGAGCGACACGCCGTTGACGACGGCGTTGTTCAGCGTCACCGAGGCGATCGCCGGCGACATCTGTCCGTTCGCACCGAAGGTGAAGTTGATGTTGACGTTCTGCCAGGCGACGTTGGTGCCGGTGGCATTGGGATCGACCTGGTAGAACAGGTTCCAGTTGTCGGTATGGCCAGCGCCGAGCGAGGCGCTGTCGGTCTTGGCCCAGCGGAACTGCAGGTTCACTGGCGCGCCCGACACGTCATAGGCGGTGACCGAGCCGCCGGCGATCGATTCGTCGCGGAAGGTGGTGGCGTCGTTGCCGATCACCTGACCGGTGCCCACGGTGCCGCCGCCGCCGCGGTTCGCAACCGCCGAACCGGTGAAGCCGAGGGCCTGCAGCGCGGTCGTGTTCGAACTCTGCACCAGAAGGTCGGCCGAGGTGCCGGAGTGCAGCGTGATGGAGCCATTGGCGGCGATCGAGGAGGCCGGCGAGGAGTTGGTGATGCCGTTGATCTTGCCGAGCAGCGTTCCGATGGTGTCGGTGACATTGAGCTGGTTGCCGGTTGCACCGGACGCCACGAAGGTGAAGACGGTGCCGTTGATCGTGATGGTGTCGCCGGCGACGAAATTGGACGAAATCGAGTCGGTGCCGGCGGCACCGCTCAGCGCGGTGCTGGCGGTGTTGGCGACCGACGGCGTTGCCTTGTTGCTTTGCGCGGTGCCGGTGACGGCGGCATCGGTATAGGGCGCGGCCGGCGTGCCCAGCACCACCGGGTTGTGTCCGGAGCTGAACGAGCCCGGCCGCAGCAGTTCGGAGCCCGGAACCGAGGTGTCGTGCTGCGTGGTCAGCGGATAGGCCGCGAGGTTGGCGCGGTAGTCGATCTTGGTGGTCTGCTGCGCCGGCAGGAAGTCGTTCTTGAAGCGCAGCACCTCGGGCGAAGAGCCGGCCGGGTTGCCGGTGGTCGGGTCGATCGGCACGCCCTCGAGATAGTAGCCGGCGCCGTTGACCAGATAGCCGTCCTTGTTGAGCTGGAAGTCACCGCGGCGGGTGTAGCGGTCGACGCCGTCGAACACCGGGGAGCCGTCGGTGAAGGCGCCGGGCTTCTGCACCGCAAAGAAGCCGTTGCCGTTGATCGCCATGAAGGTCGCCACCGACGCCGCTTGCACGTCCCCCTGCACCGAGTTGGTGGAGCGGGACTGCGCGGTGACGCCGCCGGCGAGCTGCGCGGTCAGCGCCGTCTGCGGGACGAGATCGAGGAATGAGGTATCGATGCGCTTGAACGCCGTGGTCTGCGAGTTGGCGATGTTGCCGGAGATGTTTTCCAGTGCATACGACCCTGCGCGCAGGCCGCCGACCGCGGTCGTAAGAGCGCCGAAGATACCCATGACATGTTCTCCAATTCGATTTCCGGCGGCTGGCGTTCAGAACAACGGCCGCATCGGCGGAGCATGTCGCAAGGCTCGTGCCAGGAAACAAAATGCAACAAAATCATGCGCTTGAAAAAGAAGCCCCGGTCGTTGGACCGGGGCACAATTGCCGGGCCGGCAACAATTGCCGGGAAGGAGCGTCAGGTCGCCGACGGCGTCGCCGGGTGGAACACCAGCGCCAGACCGTCCATGCAGTAGCGCAATCCGGTCGGCTTCGGGCCATCGTCGAAGACGTGGCCGAGATGGCCGCCGCAGCGCCGGCAATGCACCTCGGTGCGCACCATGCCGAAGCTGCGGTCCGAGGTGGTGCCGACGGCGTTCTCCAGCGGCTGATAGAAGCTCGGCCAGCCAGTGCCGCTCTCGAACTTGGTGTCGGACGAGAACAGCGGCAGGTCGCAGCCGGCGCAGGCGAAGATGCCCTTGCGATGCTCCTTGAGCAGCGGGCTCGACCACGGCCGCTCGGTGCCCTCCTTGCGCAGGATCTCATATTGCTGCGGCGTCAGCTGGGCGCGCCATTCGGCGTCGGTCTTCTCGATCTCGAATTTCTCGGCGGCCTCGGCCGGCGTGGCGCGCAGCCAGCGGAAGCCGGCGAAACTGAACAGGCCGGCGACGGATGTGAGCAGGATACGGCGATCGAACATCAATCTTCTCCGATGCGGAAAGCCCAAGGGGTCGAGATGGGGTTCGAGATCAAATACGAACCCCGCCGGGAGACGTTACATCCCAGCGCCAGGGATCCTCTCACTTTCTTGCGAGGGCCCGCGATAGGGCTCTCCCCCCTCCTCCGCCGCCGCGGGCGCGGGCGGCGGCACCGGCCGCACGGCGCCGGGCGGACGGCGGGGCGGCGGCCCCCGGGTTCCCGCCTTGAGATTGGCCTCGGCCAGCCGCGCCTCGCGGCGGCGCTCCTTCGCACGTGCACCCTCGCGGTAGCGCGCCAGGACGCCGGCGGCGGACGAGGCGCCCCGCGACCACAGGCTGATGAAATGGCCGGCGACGCGGCCGGTGGTGCCGCCCGCCCAGACCAGCTCGAACGGCGAAAACAGCCGCCAGCGGTCGTCGCCCCAGAGAATGCTGCGCGCGATCAGCTGGCCGGCCAGCGCCGAGGTGTTGAGCCCCTGCCGGCCGAACCCGCTCGCCACCCAGAGGCCTTTGCGCAGCTGGCCGATCTGCGGCATGCCGTGGACGGTGACGCCGACCGCGCCGCCGAACACATCTGATATCGGCACCTTGCCGAGTTGCGGAAACACGGTGGCGATCCGGCGCTGCACCGCGGCGCCAAAGCGCTTCGGACGGGCGGCCCAGGTGGTTTCCGGACTGGCCCAGAGCAGGCGATCGCCGTCGACGATGCGAAAGTGGTCGATGCTGTCGCTATCGACCACCGACCCCGGAAACGCGATCGCTTCGCCAAGGCCTGCGCCGAGCGGCTCGGTCAGCGCCGCATAGCGCCAGACCGGCAGCAGCGTGTCCGACAATCGCTTCAGCGGCGCGCCGAGATGGATGTTGCCGGCGAGCACGATATGGGTGGCGCGCAGCCGCGCCGACGGCGTCACGATGCGCTTGCGGATGCCGGAGAAGTCGATGCTGACGACCGGCGTCTCCTCGAAGATCCGCGCGCCCGCCCTTGTCGCCAGCGCCGCAAGGCCATGGACATATTTGCGACCGTCGATCTGGAACGCCTTCGGGAAATAGATGCCGTGGAAATAGCGGCCGGTCCGGAGCACGCTACGGACATGGTCGACCTGCCAGCCCTCGACCTCGGTGGCAAAATCCTCGGCCAATATCTGCAAGCGGCTGACCAAGCTCTCGCCGACATCGACATTGGAAACCTCCAGCGCGCCCTCGCTCATGGCGATGCCCGGGATCAACTCCTCGGTGGCCGTGGCGCGGACATAATCGACGCCGAGCTTCGACAGCGCCCACAGCTCGCGGGCGTCATCAAGGCCGACGCGCTCGATCACATCTGATATCGGCAGGCCGAAGCCCGGCAGCACGGTGCCGAGATGATGACCCGAGGCGTTCCAGCCGACCTGGCGGCCCTCGAGCACGGCGACGCTCGCCCCGAGCCGCGCCGCCTCGCGCGCCACGGTCAGGCCGGCAAGCCCTGCCCCGACCACACAGATGTCGACATCGAGGTCGAACGCCAGGCGGTTGCGGAACGGCGAGGCCGCATCGAGGCCGTCCGCCGCACTTGTGGAAGTCTCGCTCATGGCGTTTTCTTACGAACCGCCGCGGCGCTTGTCACCTTGTCCAGGGCATGAGCCTGTAGAATTAATGCCACCTGACCGAATCGAGACCGATATCCATGCGCCGTTTGCTGCTGCTGCGTCATGCCAAGACCGAAACCGACTCGCCTTCGGGGCACGACCAGGACCGTCGGCTCGACGAGCGCGGCCACCGCGATGCGGCGGAAATCGGCGGCTGGCTCGCCGACCATCCGCCGTTTCCCAACCGGGCGCTGGTGTCGCCGGCGGTCCGCACCACCCAGACCTGGGACATCGTGCGCGACGCGATCAAGGAGGCTGGACCGGCGCCGAAGGTAGAATTCGTGCCGGAGCTCTATGGCGCCGATCCGACGCTGTTGCTGACCACGATCCGGATGGCCTCGGTCACCGATCCGAAGCGGCTGATGCTGATCGGGCATAATCCGGGCATGCACGAGCTCGCGCTGACCCTGACCGGCAGCGGCGAGGAGGCGGCGAAGCGCGCGCTCAGCCATAATCTGCCGACCTCGGGGCTCGCCATCTTCGACTTTGCGATCGACGACTGGAATGAGGTGTCGTTCCGGCGCGGCAGGCTCGTGCTGTTCGTCAGTCCGAAACTGTTGAAGCAGGCCTCCCGCAACTGACGCGAGCGGACAGCGCCATTCCGTCATGTTATATTCGCCTCGCGCGACAGGGGACTGGTTCGCGTCAACGATCCAAGAAAAAGAGGGCGCGCGTCCTCGCCACGGGGACAAGACGGCTCCAGACCAATCGCGGACAGGAGGCGCCGATGTACAAATCCATTCTCGTGCCGATCGATCTCGCCGATACCGATCTGGCGAAACCGGCGATCGCAACCGCCGCGACGCTGTCGCACACCTGGAGCGGCTCGGTCCGCCTGCTCAACGTGCTGCCGATGACGCCGGTGATGCTCGCCGAATACGTGCCGGCGGATTTCGACAGCCAGCAGCGCGAGACGTCGGAAGAGGCGCTGGCCATCGTGGCGCGCGAATCCGGCATCGAGCCCGAACGCATCTCGGCCGTGGTGCGCCAGGGCGGCATTTATCACGAGATTCTCGAAGAGGCCGCCGCGATGAAGGCCGACCTGATCGTGATGACCTCGCACCGGCCGGCGATGCGCACCTATTTCCTCGGCTCCAACGCCGGCCACGTCGTGCGCTATGCCAAATGCTCGGTGCTGGTGGTGCGGCACTGAAGCCCGGATAAAACTGCGGGTGACGGAGGAGGAACTCACCGCCGTGGGTGCGTGCTGGCAAAATGCCGAAAAACAACCCCATGCAAAGTAGCCGGCCGCGGCGGCCGCCCCCACAGAACGACTTGACACGTCGGGCAACTCAGGGGTAATCTTCCAATATTCCGAAATCGCACTCCGGCAACCGAAGGGCGCCTACGCCTCCCCCAAGCGCGCGAGGGAGCGCAGGTTCTTCGCGGATGCAATTCAACCTGGTTTCATCCAGGCGTCAGCGCCGCACCCCTCGCCTGTCAGCGAATCCGCGCCAGCTCGAACTCGAGGTCGCCGGTGACCGCGCCTTCGATATGGCAGCGCGAGAGGCCGATGTCGCGCAGCGCCCGGTCGTCGAGCTCGCGCAGCGTCTTGATCGCCTCGCGGCGCACCCAATAGGTGGCCAATGCATCGATCCCAACTCGGATCAATCGGAGCAATCCACCCGAGATACCGGACCGCGCGGGTGGCACCGCGGCTGAGGACATCGTGGTCATTGTCATCTCCTTCGGACGCCCGTGCGGCAAGGCTATACCGTTGACGTAAATGCCGTTTTGGCATCTGCGCCTGAATGACTGAGGATTGCTTGGCTAAACCTCAGTGCAATCGCGGGCTTGTTTCCTCATAAATGATCCGATACATTTCTCGGAGCAAGGAAAACATTGCTCTCGGTGCAATAATGTCGAGATTCGAGTATCTGAAGCTGGCGGACACGGTGGCCGCCGAGATTGCCAGCGGCGCGCTGAAGGCCGGCGACCGGCTGCCGCCGCAGCGCCATTTCGCCTATGAGCGCAAGATCGCGGTGTCGACTGCGAGCCGGGTCTACACCGAGCTGCTGCGGCGTGGCCTCGTGGTCGGCGAGGTCGGCCGCGGCACCTTCGTGTCCGGCGAGGCCCGCCGCGCCACGCCGCCGAACGAGCCGCGCGGCGCCCGCATCGACCTCGAGTTCAACTATCCGCTGCTGCCGCACCAGGCGACGATGATCGCCAAAAGCCTCGAGGGGCTGGAGCGGCCCGAGGTGCTGGAAAGCGCACTACGGCCGGCAACCAGCTTTGGCACGCGCCCGGCGCGAACCATTTCCGCCGAATTTCTCGCACGCAAGAGCTGGCAGCCCAATTCCGACCAGATCGTGTTCACCGCCAATGGCAGGCAATGCATCGCTGCCGCGCTCGCCGCCGTCGTGCCGCCCGGCGGACGCTGCGGCGTCGAGGCGCTGACCTATCCCTTCGTCAAGGGCATCGCGGCGCGGCTCGGCGTCACGCTGGTGCCACTCGCGATGGACGAGCACGGCGTGCGGCCGGACGCGGTACAGAAGGCGCACCGCGAGGCGCATCTGTCCGCAATCTATGTCCAGCCGACGATCCAGAACCCGCTCAGCATCACGATGCCGCCGGAGCGCCGCGCCGAGCTGCTGCGCCTCGCCGACAAGCACGACCTCACGATCATCGAGGACGCCGTCTACGGCTTCCTCGACGACGAGATGCCGCTGGCGGCGCTGGCGCCCGACCGCTGCATCGTGCTCGACAGCCTGTCGAAGAAGGTGGCGCCGGGGCTGGCGCTCGGCTTCCTCGTCGCGCCGCCGCGGCTGCGCGAGAGCATCATGGCCGCGGTGCGCTCAGGCGGCTGGACGGCGTCGGGCTATGCCTTCGCCGCCGGGCAGCGGCTGATGGCCGACGGCACCGCCGCCGAATTGTCGCGGCTGAAGCGGATCGATGCCGGCCGCCGCCAGCAGATCGCCGCGAAGCATCTGGCCGGCTTCGAGGTGCAGACCAACCCGAAGTCGTATCACCTCTGGCTGACCCTGCCGCAGCACTGGCGCTCGCAAACTCTGGTCGCAGCCGCGGCGCGCCGCGACATCGCGCTGACGCCGTCGACGACGTTTGCCGCCACGCCGGGGCACGCGCCCAACGCGGTGCGGCTCGCGCTCGCCGCGCCGCCGCTGGAGCAGCTCGACATCGGCCTGCGCACGCTCGCGGGCATGCTGAGCGCGACCGAAGAGGATTTTGATTCGACGGAGTGACGTAGCGTTTTCGGTTCGGTGGCTTGAATCACGCCGATGCCGGTGCTCGCAACGTCGACTTCAGGTCCGAGATGCGCCGGATAGAGGACATATCGTCGGTATGACAAAATCGGCGCAGATGACCCGGAGCCGACATCGGCCTGGCCATTTGGCAAGGGGTAATTCTGGCTATACCCGCCCTTCCAGAATTGTGGTCTGACCCTATAAGATGCGCCTCCTGACCCCCAGGGTAAGATATGGCGCGGCCGTCAAAAACGAGAGGCAAGAGGAGCGCGGCGAAAACCCGCAAGGCGAACTCTATGGGCGACCACAAAAAGCCCATTAAAAATAAGCGCCGCATTTCTCCGATCTCCGATGTGACCAAAGAGTTGCAGGAGGCCCGCGAGCAGCAAGCGGCTACGGCCGAGATATTGAAGGTCATCGCCAGTTCGCCTGGCGAGCTTGGGCCGGTGTTCGAGGCCATGCTGAAAAATGCCGTGCGCATCTGCAGCGCCAGTTTTGGGACGCTGCTCCTATACGAAGGCGACAGGTTGCGGCGGGTAGCGCGAATGGCCGCGCAAAACGTGCCGCAATCGTATGCGCCCGACCAGGAAACGCCGCCACACTTCATCGCGCCGTTTGATGGGGTGCCTTCGCTGGGGCGCCTCGTCGAGACCAAGGCGCTGGTTCACATTGCCGATATTGCCACCGAGCATCCCGACGATCTGATCTACAAGGTCGCCGCAGCCCGCACCGTTCTGATTGTGCCGATGCTCAAAGAGAGCGAGCTTGTCGGCGCCTTTGCCGTCTACCGCAAGGAGGTGCAAGAATTCAGCGACAAGCAGGTCGAGTTGCTGGAAAATTTTGCGGCACAAGCCGTGATCGCCATCGAGAACACGCGGCTGCTCAAGGAACTGCGGGAGCGCACAGATCAAGTAGCCGAGCTTAATCGGGGCCTCGAAGCGCGGGTCGCCGAGCAAGTCGAGGAATTGGGCCGCATCGGACGTCTGAAGCGCTTCCTCGCTCCACAACTGGCCGAACTGATCGTCTCGCAGGGAAACGAGAAGATCCTCGAAAGCCACCGCCGCGAGATCGTGGTCGTGTTCTGCGATTTGCGCGGCTATACCGCCTTCACCGAGACCGCCGAGCCAGAGGAGGTATTGAATTTACTGCGCGAGTATCACGGCGCGCTCGGGCCGCTCGTCAGCCAGTTCGAGGGGACGCTCGACCAGTTCTCCGGCGACGGGATCATGGTGTTCTTCAACGACCCCGTACCAATCCCCGACCCGGCCCTGCGCGCGGTCGATATGGCCGTCGCGATGCGCGAGGCTGCGTCGTCGCTGACCGCGGCCTGGCGCGAGCGAGGCCGTGAGTTGGGATTTGGCGCCGGCATCGCCCAGGGTTACGCGACCTTGGGCCAGATCGGATTTTCCGAGCGCTTCGGATATACTGCGATTGGCACCGTGTGCAATGTGGCGGCACGGCTGTGCGGCGAGGCTAAGGACGGCCAAATTCTGCTCAGCCAGCGCGTCAACGTGGCTCTCAAAGGAAGCGTGGCGACTGAACATCTTGGCGCACTTTCGTTGAAGGGTCTTACCCAGCCGATCGTGACCTACAACGTGCCGCTCACGGCTAGCCAACCGGCGCTCCGTGTTATCGATGGGGGTAATCATTGAACGGCCAGTCAGCGGGGGAGTCCGGCCTTGGCCCTTTCGGACGTTGTCCGGTTTGAGTCCGCAAAGCGCCTGATAGCGGACATGGGTGAAGTCGTGCTCGCGAGCCTACAGCTATGAGTACACACGCTAAAGCGCGATGAGATTAGGTTGAGTCATCATCGCGCTTTAGCTCTTTGTTTGAGCATGATCTTTTCGGAAAACCGCTTCGCACTTTTCCGGATCATGCTCTAGACGACGGGCCATTCCGCGATAAAACCCCTCGCCTTGTACGGCTCGATCTTGTCCCATTCGTGCAGCACGCGGCGGCGGAATTCGGCATCGGTGTGCCAGCGCGCGCGGGGCGTGGCAAAACTGTCGACCGTGACCAGCATCTTCTCGACCTCCGGCCAGTGCCGCTGCAAGGTCATCGGGTAGCGCCGCGCGGTCCAGCTGTTGCCGAGGCAGATCACGCTTTTGATGTTGGCAAGGCCGAGCGCGGCGTCGATCACCGGCAGCGCGAAGATCACGTTCTCGCCGGTGTTTTGCGCGCGGTGCTCTTCGAGGATCCGGATCGCAGGCACGCCGCGCGCGACCATCGCGGATTTGATGACCGCGCATTCGCTGCGGTCATCGCCCGGCGTCACGCCGCCGCTCACGATCGTCCAACGGGCAAAACCGCCGCGCCAGAGCCGCACGGCCGCATCGACCCGCTCGGCAACGTCGACGCGGGTGCCGAACACGAACAACAGGTCGGCGGGCTTGAGCGGCGTCTCGATCAGGTGCCGCGCATTGATGGCGGCGATCTCCGTCTCGGACGGCATCCGCAGACCTCGGTCTTCCACGCCCTGCTCCCCGGCGGCAACATCGGATTCGGACGATGCCCTGCGCCGCCGCGGTCACGAAGTCACGTTTCATTGCGCTTGGTTGCGGCGGGAAGCAGCGCCTCGGGCAAATCGTCAAAGCTGTAGCGGCGCGGCCGGTTGCGCGTGATGAAGCCGCCGATCTGCCAGGCGAACAGGGCCGCAAAGCCGACCAGGAACAGCGCGCCGGTCCATTCGGCGGTGAGCAGCGCGCGCAGCAGCAAGCCCGCCATCGAAACGGCGAGCACCGCGAGCAGCGCCAGCGCGGCGGTGTAGGTCTTGGGCCCGAGGCCGCCGACCAGCGCGGCCCTGCTGCCCGCCGCCTGCATCCGGCGGTGCAGTTCGACGATGAAGTCGCGATAGTGCTGGCCCTGCGGCGCCACCAGCGTGGCGGTCTGCCAGGTCGTCGAAAGCACCGCGATCCGGCCGCCCTTGGCGTTGTCGATGTCGGCCCGGAACCGTTGCTGCTGCATCGACACCGGGCGATACGACAATTTGACGGTGGAGATGTCGCAATAATCCCATACGCCCGAGCGGCCGGCGATCCGCCACGACAGGCCGGCATCGGTCAACTCGAACTGATGCGCCGAGCCGATCAGGGAGGCCTTGTACGCATAGCGCACCGCGGTCCCCTCACCTGCCTCCGACCGATCCTGCAACGTTGTCGGCAATCGCCCATTCCATTTGTTCAAACGCCTGGAGCCTCTCCCGTTCCGATCAATCGGAACGGGGCTCCAGATTCTGGTCTTGAGGCGTTTTCTTCACGCGAACCGGCATCCACTTCGCTCGAAAACGCTCTGCCGCATGCTTGCGCGGCACATGGCGGCTATCCTACAAGCGAGACATGCCCGAGACGACCTATTTTCCCCGTTACCTCATCCTCGGCGGCGCGATGATCGCAGGCGTGCTGCTGGCGCTGGCCGTGCACATGCTCGGCGCGCGCTACGGGCTCGATCTCGGCGGCCTGTGGCGGTCCGACACCCACGAATTCATGCCCGCGGGAGCTGCGATTGCCTGGTGGCTGATCGCCTCGGTCGGATTTTCCGGCGGCTACTTCACCGCCAATCTGATGCACCGCGCGGTGGCCGGGCAGATCCCGCAACGGATGCGGAACTTCCTGATCGTGATCGGCGTCTTGATGCTGGCCGGTGCCGGCCAGACCGCGTCGGCGCCGAGCACGGTCTCGACGATTTCGGCGGTTCTCGCCGGTCTCGCCGCGCTGTGCCTCGGCGCATCGATGGCGTTTTGCGGCGCGTATTTTGCCTTGAGCAAGTCGTAGAGCGTAACGAAGTTAGGTTGGATCGGTGTGACCGCAGGTTCGGTCCACCTCTCCCCGACGGGGAGAGGTCGATTTGCGTTTGGCAAATCGGGTGAGGGGCCGCAGCTCCAACGAGGGACCGTAAACCCTCACCCGGCGCTGCGCGCCGACCTCTCCCAAGGGAGAGGTGAACCTTCGCTGCCGCTCGAGTTCGAGGCAATCTCGTCGTGCTGTGGTCAGGCCACCGATCGTTCCGGAGCCTTGTACAGCATCTTGGCGACGTCGGCGGCCGGCCGCGGCGGGCTGAACAGATAGCCCTGCGCCTGGGTGCAGCCTTCCTGACGCAGCAGGTCGAACTGGGTGTCGGTCTCGACGCCCTCGGCCGTGGTCACGATGCCCAGGCTCTTGCCGAGCCCGGTGACGGCGCGGACGATCGCCATCGACTCCTCGCGGGTCGCAAGATCGGTGACGAAGGAGCGGTCGATCTTGATCTTGTCGAACGGGAAGCTGCGCAGATAGCTCAGCGACGAGTAGCCGGTGCCGAAATCGTCGAGCGAGATCCGCACGCCGAAGCCGCGCAGCTCGTGCAGCACCGCAAGCGTCGACTCGCTGTTCTGCAGCAGCACCGATTCGGTGATCTCGAGTTCAAGGCGGTCCGCCGCCAGGCCGGAGGCCTCGAGCGCCGCCTTCACCGACGCCACCAGGTTCGGATTCTTGAACTGCACCGGGGACAAATTGACGGCGACCGCGATGTCCTCGGGCCAACCGGCGGCATCCGTGCAGGCCTTGCGCAGCACGATCTCGCCGAGCGGCACGATCAGCCCGGTTTCCTCGGCGACGGGAATGAAATTGTTCGGCGCGATCAGGCCGCGCAGCGCGTGGTTCCAGCGCGCCAGCGCCTCGAAGGCGACGATGCGGTCGCCGGCCACGTCGCGGATCGGCTGGTAGTAGACCGCGATCTCGTCATGCTGCAGCGCCAGCCGAAGGTCGCGCTCGAGCATGCGGCGGGCCTGCGCACGGGCGTCCATGCCGGTCTCGAAGAAGCGGTAAGTGCCGCGGCCGTCGGCCTTGGCGCGGTACAGCGCGAGATCGGCCTTCTGCAGCAGCTCGTCGGGATCGAGGCCGTCCTCGGGCGCCAGCGAGATGCCGATGCTGACGCCGATCACGAGCTGATGGCCGCCGATCTCGTAAGGCGCGGCCAGCCGCTCGACGACCTGGCTCGCGAGCGCCGGCACCACGGTCGGCTCGCAATTGCTGCAGAACTGCACGATGGCGAATTCGTCGCCGCCGAGCCGCGCCACGGTGTCGTGCTCGGTGACGCAGTCGCCGAGCCGGCGCGCGACCTCGCGCAGCAGCGCGTCGCCGATCGGATGTCCGAGCGTGTCGTTGATCTCCTTGAAATGGTCGAGATCGAGGCAGAGCACCGCGAGCTGGTCGCTGCGCTTGGCGAGGCGGAGCGCCTTCTCGAGCTGCTCGCGGAACAGGGTGCGGTTCGGCAGATTGGTCAGCGCGTCATGCCGCGCCATGTGCGAAATCTGCTCCTGGGCCTGCTGCCATTCGGTGATGTCCTCGAAGGTGGCAACCCAACCGCCGCCCTTCATCGGCTGGTCGACGACGCGGATCGCGCGGCCCTGGCGGCTGATGATCCGGGTCGCGTTGTTGCCCGCCTTCGCCTCCGCGATCAGGCCGGCGCACAACTCCTCGGGGTCGCCGTCCCACTCGCCGATCGAGCGGAGATCCTGCAGCACATCGATCAGGAGGCGCCCCTGCAGCGGCACGGTGCCGCGGCCCATCATCTCGCCGTAGCGCTCGTTGAACAGCATGATGCGGCCGTCGGCATCGAACATGCACAGTCCCTGCGACATGTTCTCGAGCGCGGTGTCCAGCACCAGCTTCTGCTTGTGCAGCTCGGTCTTGGCGCGACGATCGAGTATAGAGGCGATCAGCGAGATGCCGAGGATGGCGAACGCCGCAACCGCGGTCATGAACGAGAGCACGCGCGGCGAGAGCGACAGCCCGTCGGGAACGATGGTCGGATCGGGGACCAGCGTCACCGCGCCCATCGCGGTGAAATGATGCGAGACGATCGCGACGGTCATCAGACCGGTCGCCGCTGCGGTGTGGCCAAAGCGTTCGCTGCGCGTGGCGACGACGAGCGCGAGCGCGCCGAACAGGCTTCCGAAGGCGATCGAGACCGCCACGATGCCGGGCGACCAGACGATGCGCGCCGGCAGTTCCAGCCCCAGCATGCCGGTGTAATGCATCGCCGCGACGCCGAATCCGACGATCGCGCCACCGGCCGCGACGGTGGTCCAGCGCGCGTCGAGCAAGGCGACGGCAAGTCCGACGGCCAGGATCGCGACCGCGAGCACCAGCGACAGCAGCGTGATCGGGATGCTGTAGCCGGCCTCGATGCCGGGATCGTAGGCCAGCATGGCGACGAAATGCGTCGCCCAGATGCCGCAGCCGCCGACGGCCGCATCCAATCCGATCCAGATCTCGCGGGAGCGGCCCTGCGCGGCGCGGGCGCGGTGAAACAGGCTGATCGCGACGGCGCTGGCCAGCATGCAGATGACGCCGCCAAGGACGACCAGGCGCCAGTCATGCTCCAAAGTGAGACAGGTTAGAACGCGATACATATAGGCCCCCTTTATGGACCCATAAAAACGATCGCATTCGTGTACGAACGGTAACCGCCGTCCAACCTGGTTCCACGGATGGTGAAGAAGCCTTCAACGCCGCGCGAATCCGCCCGACGGCTGCCTCGGAAAGCAGCAGTTTCGTATGACCTGACATCACAGAAGCTAAAGCGCGATGAGATTGTGTTGAATCGTCATGGCGCTTTAGCTCTTTGTTTTTTCCGGATCATGCTCTAACCGCGCAGGCCCGGTATCAACTCCCCTCCGGTCTCGACCTTGAGCGACGAGCCGGCAAAATCATTCCCGATCGGCTGGCAGCGGCCGCCGAGATGTTTGGCGAGAAACGCTTCGGTCACGCCGTAGAAGGCAAGCCGGTTCTCGGGGCGGACAAATCCGTGCCCCTCGTCGGCGAATGTGATGTAGGTCACCGGCACATTGCGCCGCTTGAGCGCGGTAACCATCTGCTCGGACTCGGCGGCGACCACCCTCACATCGCGCATGCCCTGCGCGATCAGGATCGGCTTGGTGGCACGGTCGATATGGGTCAGCGGCGAGCGCTCGACCAGGAAGGCGCGGCCGGCCTCGGTGTCGGGATCGCCAAGCCGGTTCTTCCAGACGCTGATCCACGGGCCCCAGTAGGGCGGGATCGTCGCCATGAAGGTGACGAGGTTGGAAATGCCGAACAGGTCGACGATGCAGGCGAACACGTCGGGCGTCCTGGTCGCCGCGGTCAGCGCCGAATAGCCGCCATAGCTGCCGCCGAAGAACCCGATGCGCGCGGAGTCGGCGATGCCCTGCGCGATCGCCCAGTCGACGGCATCGATCAGGTCGTCATGCATCTTGCCGCCCCATTCATGGTCGGCGGCGCTCACGAAGGCTTTGCCGAAGCCGGTCGAGCCGCGATAGTTGACGGCGAGCACCGCATAACCGCGGCTGGCCAGCCACTGGTGGGTCGGACTGAAGCCCCAGGTGTCGCGCAGATACGGCCCGCCGTGGATCACCAGCACCAGCGGCACGCGGCCGGCCGCGGCCTCGATCGGCCGCGTCAGGTAACCGTTGAGGCGCAGGCCGTCGCGCGCGAGAATCACCACCGGCTCGAGCCGGCGCAGCGCCAGGCCGTCGAGCGCGCGGCGCTGGGTGAACAGTTTCTTCACCTCGCGCGTCTTGCGATCGAGCAGCGCGTATTCGCCGCTTTCGGTGTCGCGCTCGAAATAGATGCTGCCGAGCCGGAGATCACTGCTGTTGCTGACGAAGGTGATGTCGCCGCCGCCGTGACGGCTCAGATCGGCGAGATCCTGGGCCACCGATTGATCGACGGCATGCCAGCGCCGGCGATCGGTGACGGCCATCGCGGCCAGCGGCCGGCGCTCCTCGTCGAAGATCGCGAGCGTGATGTCGGCCTCATCGTCGGCGGCGAGCAGCGTCGCCTGCCGCGTCGTCATGTCGAAGGCGAACAGCGCCGCCTTGTCGCGGCCGCGCGAGTCCGTCAGATAGAGCGTGTTGCCGTCGGCGCTGAAGTCGAGCAGATGCGTGGTATCGGTGTCGGCGATCGGCACCGTCATGAACGGCGCCCAGCCGCCGTCGGCGCGGCGCTCGAACACCTCGGCCGAGCCGTCGGCGGTCAGGCGCGAGGCCAGCCGCAGTTGGAATGCGCTGTCGGTGATCAAACCAATATAGTCGTGGTTCTCGTAGACGAGCTCGCTGGCGCCGGTCACGATATTGATGCGGAACAGGTCGAAATAGCGCTTGTCGCGGGCATTGTGCCGCAGCAGCATCTCCTCGGGAAACTTGCGGTCGGCTTCCTGCAGGAACGACTTGACGCCGCTCTCCGGCGTCAGCGGCACGATCGCGCCGCTCACGATGTCGACGCTGGCGGCACGAAAGTTCTCGTCGCCGTCGCGCTCGCGGAAGAACACCACATGGCGATTGGTGTGCGCCCAGTTGTGATAGTTCGAGATGTTGCGGTCGGTGACGCGGGTGAGCGGCCGCGCCGCCCTGGGATCGGCCAGCGGCGCGACCCACAGATTGTTCACGCCGTCGAGCGGCGCGACATAGGCGAGATGCGTCCCATCCGGGCTGAGGCGGACATTGATGTAGTCGGGATTGTCGAAGAACACTTTGCGCGCGATCAGCTCGGGCGCCTGGCCGCGCACTGAGCTGGTCAGGCCGGCAAACGGCAGCGACGCCGCGAGCGCAGCGGCACCGCGCACGAAAACTCGTCGGTCGATTGGCGCAGCCATCTGATCGGCCCCCGTCGGCGGCACAACGTTAGATGGGGGCCCGCCGCCGCGCAATCACCGGCTTCGTTCATTGCCGCGCTTGTGATGACGCGCCGATCCGGATCAGCGCGCCGGCGGCAAGCAGCACACCCGCCGAGATTACGAGCGACGCGTGCAGGCCGCTGATGAAGGCGGAGGACGTGCTGATCAGCGAGCCGAACAGCGCGACGCCGAGCACGCTGCCGGTCTGCCGGGTCGCATTGAGCACGCCGGCGGCGATGCCCGCGCGCTCCGGCGCCGCGCTGCCGAGCAGCGTCGACGTCAGCGGCGGCACCAGGAGGCCGAGGCCGCTGCTCATCGCGATCATCTGCAGGCAGAGCGCGAGATAGCTGGTGCCGCGGTCGATGCCGAGCGTTGCGAGGCAGCCGGCCGCGGTGATCACAGCGCCGAGCGTAATGGTTGCCGGCGCGCCGATCCGTTCGGCGACGCGCGGCGCGATCAGGTTGGCCGGCAGCACCGCGGCCAGCATCGGCACGAAAGCAAGCCCGGTCTCGAACGCCGACAGGCCGTTGACGCGCTGGAAGTAGAGGCTGAACACGAAGATCAGCCCGTAAAACGCGACGTTGACGAGCAGGCCGACCAGCGCGCTCAGCGCGAACAGCCGCTCGCCGAACAGCGACAGCGGCAGCATCGGCTGCGGCGCGCGCGCCTCGCGCCACACGAACAGCACCGCAAAGACCGCCGCCAGCACGAAGCCGGCCAGCACGAACGGACTGCTCCAGCCGAGCGCGCCGCCCTCGATCAGCGCGCCGGCCAAGGTGCCGAGCCCGGCGACCGCGGCGAGCTGGCCCGGCATATCGAGCTCGTGCTGGCGATGCCGTGTGGTCTCGCCGGCAAAGCGCCAGGCCAGCCACAGCCCGGCCAGGCCGATCGGCAGGTTGACCAGGAAGATCGCGCGCCAGCCGACCAGCGCGATCAGCGCGCCGCCGACGAGCGGGCCCGCGGTCAGCGCAAGGCTGGCGCCGGCGGCCCAGACGCCGACGGCGCGGCCGCGCGCCTTCTCGTCGGCATAGGCATGACGCAGCAGCGCCAGCGAGTTCGGCACCAGGATCGCCGCGGCCAGTCCCTGCACACAGCGCGCCGCGATCAGCGTCACCGCGTCCGGCGCCAGGGCACAGGCCAGCGAGGCCGCGGTGAAGATCGCAAAGCCCGCCATGAAGACGCGCTTGGCGCCGATGCGGTCGCCCAGCGCGCCCGCGGTCAGAATGAAGGCGGCAAAGGCGATGGTGTAGGCGCTGACCACCCATTGCAGCTCGGCAACGCCGCCGCCGAGCGAGCCGCCGATCGCATCGAGCGCGGTGTTGACGATGGTCACGTCGAGCTGCACCACGCCATAGCCGAGGCTCATCGCGGCAAGCGTCAATGTGGTCGCAAGCCCGCCGGGCGCCGCACGGAACGCAGCGGATTGATCCGGCACCGGCCGGAGGTTCGACGATGTCTGTTGCATGAGTTGATCCTCGCTTTGGCGACCAACGCGAGACATAGGCGTCCGCTCCGATATGACACTTCACTACAGATCGAAGTGTCATCGTGCGGCGTCGCGCGGGGCGTGCCGTCACGGCCCCTTGCGCGGCGTTTTGCCTCAATAGACCTAGGAATTGGCTCAAGGCGCGCTTGAGCCCTCCAAGACCGGCAGATGCCGGCATCGACTTGATGCTTTGGTAAACGCCGGTCACGGGGGACGGCGCCCCCTCGTGGATGCATATCGTCCATTCGCATAATGGCGTGCGGCCGCGGAGCGACGACATCATGGCAAAATCGGGGAAAACGCTGCTGAAACCTGCCGGAACAGCGCAACGTTCGCTGTATCCGCAGTATTGCGGGGTAATCGGCCACGACTCACAATCCGCAAGCGGAAACATATGTAGGCCGTATGACAATGAGGACGGACGGGAGACGAAGCTTGGCTTGTCAAGGGCTGCACAACGCGCCGATTTTGCCTTATGGGTCATCGCGCACGGTGCGTTTGCCCGTCGCCCGTCGCCGTCCGTGACCGGGTCCCATTGAAATCGCCGCCCCGCCGGGAGGATGAATGCATCGGCTGCTGACCACGCTCGGGCGTGGCTTCAAGGAAAAGATCGGCTGGAAACGGCTCGGGATCGCTGCCAGTCTGCTCATCATCGTGTTCGCGATCACGACGTTGGTCCGCACGCTGAAGGGCGTGGATACCGCCGTCATCCTGACCGCGCTGACCGACATCGCTTCGCACCGGATCGCGCTGGCGGCGCTGTGCGTGGTCGGGGCGTTCTGCACCCTGACCTTCTATGACTTCTTCGCGCTGCGCACGATCGGCAAGAACCATGTACCCTACCGCATCGCAGCGCTGTCCAGCTTCACCAGCTACACGATCGGCCACAATATCGGCGCCACGGTCTTCACCGGCGGCGCGATCCGCTTCCGGATCTACTCCGACTACGGCCTGACCGCGATCGACGTCGCCAAAATCTGCTTCCTGTCGGGGCTGACGTTCTGGCTCGGCAATCTGTTCGTGCTCGGGATCGGCATGGCCTGGCACCCCTCCGCGGCGTCGGCGATGGACCTGCTGCCGCCGGCGATGAACCGGCTGATCGCGATCGGCTGCCTGACCGGCATCGCCGCCTACTTCGTCTGGCTGCTGACCGGCGAGAAGCGCCGCGAGCTCGGCCAGAACGGCTGGAAGGTGATCCTGCCCTCGGCCCGGCTGACGCTGCTGCAGATCCTGATCGGCGTGGTCGATCTCGGCTTCTGCGCGCTCGCGATGTATTTGCTGATGCCGACCGAGCCGCATATCGACTTCGTCTCGCTGGCAGTGGTGTTCATCCTCGCCACCCTGCTCGGCTTCGCCAGCCACGCCCCCGGCTCGATCGGCGTGTTCGACGCCGCGATGCTGGTGGCGCTGCCGGAGTTCAGCAAGGAACAGCTGCTGGCGACACTGGTGGTGTTCCGCATCCTCTATTTCCTGATCCCGTTCGGGATTTCGATCTCGATCATGGGCATGCGCGAGCTGTGGCTCAACGTGGTGCAGCCCTGGCAGGAACGAAAGCGATTGAGCCAGGCCTGCACGGCCTCGGCGACCGTGCGGCAGCCGATCGAAAGCCGGCAGCAGCGGGTCCGGCGGATGAAAGGTTAATCGCGACGTTCCCGCCCGCTTGCTGCGGTTTTTCGATCCCTCAAGCCCCATTCTCTTATTTTCGCCGTACCGCTAACGTCAAACGCGCCATGCTTGGTCCTTTGGCTCGATTTTCGTTTCGTTTGACGGTCTGCGGTGTGCTGCTCTGCAGCGCGCTCACGGCAATGCTTGCCTCGGCCGCGCAAGCGCAGGACGCGCCGCTGCAGATCTCCTGGGAGGTCCGCAACCGCTTCCGCCTGTTCCGCGAGGAG
The DNA here is from genome assembly GCF_015291565.1 of Bradyrhizobium sp. CCBAU 51753. Lineage (NCBI taxonomy): Bacteria > Pseudomonadati > Pseudomonadota > Alphaproteobacteria > Hyphomicrobiales > Nitrobacteraceae > Bradyrhizobium > Bradyrhizobium sp. CCBAU 51753. The sequence continues at coordinate 6,211,028 of NZ_CP030037.1, forward strand.
CGCGACTTCCGCTTGCATGTTGAAAGCGAGCTCGGCCGCAGCGTGCTGGCCTCGGAGCAGGCGCTGGAAGTGCAGAGCGACGGCCGCGGCTGGGCGCGCAACATGGTCAACCGGCTCTGCATCGACCTACAGGGCCGGGTCAACGAGCCGTGCAACCGCGACAACGTCAAGGAAAGCTATCTGACGCCGATCGACCACCCGATCGTCGTCCGCCTCACCGGCGCGGTGCCGGTCGGCGCCACCTGCGCCTGGTCGTTCGACGACGGCGACGGGCCGCAAACCTCGACCTTCGACTGCAACGAGCCGATCAATCTGCGGGTCCGCTACGGCCGCACCACGGTCACAACCGTCGACGTCGCGAGCGGCGCCGCGGCCAACCAGCGCGTCACCACCGAGATCGCGGTGCGCGATGTCTTCATCGCCGGGCTCGGCGACAGCATCGCGTCCGGCGAGGGCAATCCGGACCGCGCGATCGCGCTGTCCGACGAGGGATTTTGCTTCCGCTCCTATCTCGGCGGCGCACAGTATTACCGGCCGAGCCGCGCCGGCTTCAAGGGCGGGCGGGCCTGCGAGGCGCCGGACACCCTGGCGAACTGGCAGCGTCACAGCGCGCTGTGGCTCAACTCGGCCTGCCACCGCTCGCTGTACAGCTACCAGACCCGCACCGCACTGGCGCTCGCCGTGCAATATCCGCACATCGCGGTGACCTATCTGCCGCTGGCCTGCACCGGCGCCACCATCGCCGACGGCCTGCTCGGCTCGCAGCAGGCCCGGGAGTGCCTGCCGACCAAGTCGGCCAGCAGCTGCTCGGGTTCCGTCAACGGCCAGATTGCCGAGCTGCGCACGGCGCTGGCGGCGGCCAAGCGCCGCCAGCCGGAGCGCACGCTCGACCTCGTGCTGCTGTCGATCGGCGCCAACGACATCTATTTCTCCGGCCTCGTCGCCAACGTCATCGTCGACACCCCGACCGAACGAACGCTGTTCAGCCAGGGCGGCTCGCTGGCCAGCGTCGAGGATGCGCGCTCGGAGCTGACCCGCGACCTGCCGTCCGGCTTCGCCAAGCTGCGCGAGGCGCTGAAGCCGCTGGTCGGCGGCGACCTCTCCCGCGTGATCTACACGGCCTACGCCAATCCGGCGCTGAGCAATGGCGGCACGCCCTGCCCCGGCGGCCGCGCCGGCTTCGAGATCCATCCCTCGTTCAACGCCGATCCGAAGCGGCTCGCCCAAGTCTCGAGCTTCGTGCAGAACGAGTTCCTGCCGCAGCTCAAGGGAATCGCGCAGTGCCAGTCCGGCATCATCTGCCGCGATCCGCAGACCGACCGCATGACCTTCGTCGATGCGCATCAGGACGCGTTCGCAAGCCACGGCTTCTGCGCGCGCGCCGCGAGTGATCCGGAATTCGACCGCGACTGCTTTGCGGCCAATGGCGACAGCTTCGTCTCCGACATCGTCGCCGCCGCCAGCCAGCCGCTGAAATGCGGCCGCAGCGCCGGCGAGTACCGCCCCTATTTGCCGCGGGCGCGCTGGATCCGCGACGCCAATGACAGCTATTTTTCGGCGATGACCTATCCGCAGGGCCTGCCATCCTCGATGCAGCCGAGCGATATCCACGACGCGACCTGGGGCATCCTGTCGGCGGTCTATGGCGGCGCGGTGCATCCGAGCGCCGAGGGACACGCGGCGATGGCCGATGCCGTGGTGCCGGCCGCAGCCAGCCTGCTGCAACTCGACACGGCCGTGGGCGAGATCACCTCGCAGCCGGTCATGCCGCTGCAGCTCTCGCCGCAGCAGCGGTAGAACCCGAAATCCATTCAATCGCAGTCACTTGGATGCCCGCGCAAGTTGCAAGCGAGGCACAACTGCCATTGGATGAATTCCGGCGAACCTGTCCCCGGCACAATATTGATCCGGATCGCCGCCAACAGGCGACGTGCATCTTGCGTTCGACGTGCCGCGAGTGGTCAACTCCATGATCACTCCTCCTGTTGGGGACAGGCATGATGTTCAGGACGATTGCGATAGTGGTTGGCTTGGGACTGGCACTTTCCGCTACGGCGGAGGCACAGACCCCGCGCAAGGGCGGCACCATCAGAATGACGGCGCCCTACGGTTCAAGCTTCACCAGCATGGACATTCATACCTCGCCGCGTGCCCAGGACGAGATCTACGCCAAGGCGCTGCACCGGTCGCTCTACATCTGGAACTCCGCCGAAGGCAAACCGGTGCTGGAGCTTGCCAAGGAGGACATCGTCTCCGACGGCGGTCTCGTTCACACCTTCAAGCTGCGCGACGACGTCTACTTCCACCATGGCCGCAAAATGACGGCCGACGACATCATCTGGACCTACAATCGCATCGTCGACGGCAGCAAAGCGTATCCCGGCGCGCGCTTCGTCCGCGTCATCGAGGGTGCCGCCGCAGTCGAGAAGGGCCAGGCCAAGGAAATCTCCGGCCTGAAGAAGATCGACGACTTCACGCTGAAAATGAAGCTGACCGAGAAGGTCGACCCCGGCTTCTACTTCTTCAACGCCATCACCTCGATCTACCCCGCCGACGAAGCCGCCAAGGAGAGCTTCATCCAGAAGCCGATCGGGCTCGGACCGTTCAAGTTCGTCGAGCACGTGCCGGGCTCGCGCGTGGTGCTGGAGCGCTGGGAGAAGTTTTACAAACCCGGCAAGCCCTATGCCGACAAGATCGTGGTGTCGCTGATGGCCGAAGCCGCAGCGCGCGACGTCGCCTTCCGCAACAAGGAGATCGACACCTCGGTGCTCGGGCCCGCGCAGTACCTCGCCTATCAGGCCGACCCCGCCCTGAAGAGCAGCATCGTCGAAGTCGCCGAAGTCTTCACCCGCTACATGGGAATGAACCCCTCGTTCAAGCCGTTCGCCGACAAGCGGGTCCGGCAGGCGATCAACCATGCGATCGATGCCGATCTGATCATCAACAAGCTGGTCAAGGGCAAGGCCTATCGCGCCACAAGCTGGCTGCCGCTGACCTCGCCCGCTTACGACAAGACCATGAAGCCCTACGCCTTCGATCCCGCCAAGGCGAAGCAGCTGCTGGCGGACGCCGGCTATCCCAGCGGCTTCGAATTCGAGTGGACCACCAGCCAGAATGAAAGCTGGGGCTTGCCGATCGTCGAGGCCATCATCCCGATGCTGGACAGAGTGGGCATCAAGGTGAAGGTCAAGCAGGTCGAGACCGCGGTGCTGGCGGAGGTCATCCGCAAGGGCGAATTCCAGGCCTACATCTATTCCCAGGCGACCGGCCCGGATCCCCAGGCCGCGCTGAAATGCTTCCACTCGTCGACGCCGCAATCGGCCTGCAACTACATGAGCTTCAAGAACCCCGACTTCGACAAGCTCCTCGATCAGGCCGGACAGGCTGACGATGGCGAAAAACGCATCGAGCTGCTGCAAAAGGCCAACGCGCTGCTGCAGGAAGAGGCGCCGGTCTGGTTCTTCAACTACAACAAGGCGGTGATGGCGGTGCAGCCCTGGCTCAAGGGCATTCAGCTGAACGCGACCGAGCTGACCCATCAGAACGTCGAAGACCTCTGGGTCGACGAGACCTCGCCGGCGAAGTGACAGGCTCTCGCCCTGCCTCGATCGCACGCGCGATCGAGACAGGGAGGAACAGTTCCGATGCTCTCCTTCCTGATCCGTCGCATCCTGCAGACCGTTCCGATCGTGCTGGCCGTCGTGCTGGTGATCTTCGTGCTGTTCAGCGTCGTTCCGGGCAGCATCGCATCGACCGCCGATGACGGCCGAGGTCCGACCGATCCGCAGGTGGTGGAGCGCATGAAAAAACAGCTCGGCCTCGACGATCCCGTCTACATCAGGTTCGGCAAATACATTGCGAGCCTCGCCCAAGGCGATTTCGGCACTTCGTTCCGCACCCGCGAGCCGGTCACGACCATGATCGCCAAGCGGATGTGGCCGACGCTGCAGTTGATCTTCGCCGCCATCGTTTTTGCGATCGTGATCGGCGTCCCGCTCGGCTTCATTGCCGCGCTGCGGCCGGGGGGCGTCGTCGACACCATCTCGATGGTCGTCGCGGTGTCGGGCCTCTCGATCGCAAAATTCTGGCTCGGCCTGCTCTTGATGTACGTGTTTGCGCTGAAGCTCGGCTGGCTGCCGAGCTTTGGCTATGGCGATGGCGGACTCAAATACCTGATCCTGCCAGCCGTCTCACTCGGGGTCTCGCCGATGGCGCTGCTGGCGCGGACGACGCGGGCAGCGGTGCTCGAGATCATGACCGCGGATTTCGTGCGGACCGCGCGCTCGAAGGGCATGAGCGAGACCCGCGTGGTGCAGTGGCACGTGATGCGCAACGCGCTGGTCCTCATCCTCACCACGGTCGGCCTGCAGTTCGGCGCGCTGATGGGACAGGCGGTCGTCGTCGAAAAACTGTTCTCCTGGCCGGGCATCGGCTCGCTGCTGGTCGACAGCGTGCTGCAGCGCGACATCCCCGCCGTTCAGGGCTCCATTCTCGTCGTGGTGCTGTTCTTCCTGGCGATCAACACATTGATCGACGTGCTCTATGGCGTGATCGATCCCAGGATCAGATACGCATGAGCGTCGGTCGGCTTGATCACGCCTGGGTACGACGGATTGCGCCGCCTGGCGCGGCGGAGCGGCCACGATGAAGCTCGGAACCAGTCTCATCATCGGCGGATTATTGTTTGCGCTGGCGATTGTCGTCGGCCTGCTCGCGCCCTGGCTGGCGCACACCGATCCCGTGATGGACGCCAATTTGATGAATGCGGAGGAACCGCCGAGCTGGCTCTGGTGGTTCGGCACCGACGCGCAGGGCCGCGATATCTACTCCCGTGTCGTCTACGGCGCGCGCATCTCGCTGACGGTCGGCATCGTCTCGCAGCTGGTCAACAGCGTGATCGGCGTGACACTGGGCCTGAGCGCGGGCTATTTTGGCGGCTGGTGGGACGACATCGTCAATGGGCTGACCAACCTCATGCTCGCGATCCCCTCGCTGATCTTCGCGCTGGCGATCATGGCGGTCCTTGGACCCGGCCTGACCAGCCTCTTGATCGCGCTCGGGCTGACCAACTGGTCGTTCACCTGCCGGATCGCGCGGGCCTCGACGCTGTCGCTGAAGAGCCAGGGCTATGTGCAGGCGGCCAGGGTGCTCGGTTATGGCGATCTGCGCATCATGATCACGCAGCTTTTGCCGAACATGCTCGGGCCCATCATCGTGATCGGCACGCTCGGCATGGGCAGCGCGGTGCTGGCCGAAGCCTCGCTCTCGTTCCTCGGCCTCGGCATCCGGCCGCCCTTTCCAAGCTGGGGCAGCATGCTGTCGGAGGCGCGCGACCAGATCACCACGGCGCCCTGGCTGTCGGTTTTCCCGGGCCTTGCCATCTTCCTCACCGTGCTCGGCCTCAATCTGCTCGGCGACGGCCTGCGTGACATTCTCGATCCACAGTCGCGGAGCCGGCGCACATGACGACCGCTCCGCTGATCGAAGTCGAAGACCTGCGCATCGATCTCGACAGCGGATCGAGCCGCGTTGCGGCGGTCGAGGACGTTTCGTTCCGCATCGAGCGCGGCGAGACATTCGGCCTGGTCGGCGAATCCGGCTGCGGCAAGAGCATCACCGCGCTCGCGCTGATCGGCCTGCTGCGCCGGCCGCTGTCGGTCGCCTCCGGCGCCATCCGGTTCGAGGGCCGCGAGATTCAGCGCCTTTCCGCGGCCGAGCAGCGCGACCTGCGCGGCGACCGCATTGCCATGATCTTCCAGGAGCCGATGACGGCGCTCAATCCGGTCTCGCCGGTCGGCCGGCAGATCGCGGAGATGTACGTGCTGCACAAGGGCAAGAGCTGGCGCGAAGCCAACCAGCTCGCCGTCGAGGCGCTGGCGAGCGTCCGCGTCCCCGCGCCGGAGCGACGGGTCAACGACTACCCGCACCAGCTTTCCGGCGGCATGCGCCAGCGCGTGATGATCGCGATCGCGCTGGCCTGCGGGCCGGATCTGCTGATCGCCGACGAGCCGACCACCGCGCTCGACGTGACGGTGCAGGCGGAAATCATCGAGCTGATGCGCAATCTGTGCGCCGAGCGCGGCACAGCCATCCTGATGATCAGCCACGACCTCGGCCTGGTCGCCAATGTCTGCCGCCGCGTCGCCGTGATGTATGCCGGCCGCATCGTCGAGCAGCGCCGCTCGGACGAGATCTTCCGCGCCTGCGCGCATCCCTATACGCAGGGCCTGGTCGACTCGCTGCCGCGGCTGGGGACGCGCGCCGCACATGGCCGCAGCAGGCTCAGGGAGATCGCGGGCGTGGTGCCGGCGATCGCGGACTTCCCGAGCGGCTGCCGCTTCAATCCGCGTTGCGCGCAGGCGACCGAGATTTGCCGGACCACCGCGCCGGAGACGACCTGGCTCGATGCAGGCGGCCTCGTCAGGTGCCACCACCATGCATGAAGCTGCTATCAGGCCCGGCGACGACGTGATCCTCAGCGTCGAGGACCTCGCGGTGCATTTTCCGATCGGCGGTGGCCTGCTCGGTCGCGGCCAGCGGCTGCTCCGCGCGGTCGACGGCGTCGATCTCGAGCTGAGGCGCGGCGAGTGCCTTGGCCTGGTCGGCGAATCCGGCTGCGGCAAGTCGACCGTGGCGCTGTCGCTGCTCGGGCTGCTGACGCCGACGCGCGGTCGCATCGTGCTGGACGGGCGGCCGGTGAGCGGCAAGCAATCCGGCGATCGCAAGGCGTTGGCCCGCATCGTCCAGATGGTGTTCCAGGATCCCTACGCCTCGCTCAATCCGCGGCAAACTGTTCGCCGCACGCTCGAGGATCCGCTGCGGCTGCACGGCGTGACGGCCAGGAGCGAGATCGACGGACGCCTCGAGGCCATGCTCAAGCATGTCGGCCTGCGGCCCGAGCAGGCCGGCCGCTACCCGCATGAATTCTCCGGCGGCCAGCGGCAGCGCATCGGCATCGCCCGCGCGCTGATCCTCAATCCCAAGATCGTCATCTGCGACGAGCCGGTCTCCGCGCTCGACGTCTCGATCCGCGCCCAGATCATCAATCTGCTGCTGGAGTTGAAGGAGACGCTCGGCCTCTCCTACATCATGATTAGCCACGACCTCGGCGTCGTCGAGCATATGAGCGACCGGGTCGCGGTGATGTATCTCGGCCGCATTGTCGAGACCGGCGGCTGGCGCGAAATCTTCGAGCGGCCGGCACACCCCTACACGCGCACGCTGATATCAGCGATTCCCGATCCGCTGCGCCGCGCCCCGCTCGCGACGACGAAGGGCGAGCTTCCCAACCCGCTCAATCCGCCGGATGGATGCGCGTTCGCTCCACGCTGCCGTCATGCCGAAGCGGTGTGTCAGCGCGCGCCGGTGCCGCCACTGGAAACGCGTCCCGACGGACACGCGGTGCGATGCTGGCGCGCTGACGACATCGCCGGTGAAGCCTTCGCCGACGCCGCCCTCACCTAGTGCCGACGACGCTACGCGCGCGTCGAAGCAAGCTTTGGCGCGAGAGAGGCGCAATTCGAACCGGGATGAGAGGACCTAGGTACTCATGAAACTGGGACGTCCGCTTTCGGGTGCGAAGCGGACATGCGACTTGACTTCGGCAATATCGTCTTGTCACCCATAGCGGACTTAACGACCCAAGCCATCGTCGGCGGGCGTAGAGCTATTTCAGGTGGCCTCAAGCACACCAATTAATCCGTTACTGGGATAGCTTATCTCTCCGGGCGTCCAGCCGGCCAGCCGTAGCAGATCGTTGTATTCGGTTTGCGAACGCTCCCTTCCTTTGCCCCAGACCATCATGTGAATATCGAACAGCTTGGATAGGTGAGCCGCATCGGGCCCCGGCACGATATGCTCGATGATGTACAGCCGCGCACCGACTTTCGCGGCCTTACGCACGTTGGAGAGTATCCTCACGCAGTCGCTGTCCGACCAGTCGTGCAGGATCATCTTTAAGCTGTAAGCATCGGCCTTCGGGACTGCCGTAAACATGTCTCCGCCGACATAGGAGCAGCGACCCTCGACCCCGAGCCTCTCGGCCCATGGTTCGCCGCGGTCCGCAATCACATCAGGCAGATCGAAGACCACTCCCGACATGTGTGGAAATTCACGCAGGACCGAGCATGTTAGATGGCCATGGCCGCCGCCGATATCGCAGAACGTCGAGATTGAACTTGGTGCACGCTGTCGCAGGACGGCAATCGCGAGAGCCGACTGCACTTCCGAATAGCTCGACATACCCATCCTGAAGCGGCTGGCATAATCGGCGTCCCGCCGGGCGTGTTCGAAGGCTCCGTAGCCGAACTCGCGCTCGAACGCGTCCTGCTTCCCGTCCCGCACAACGTCCGGCAAATGCGACCATATGGCGTAATGTTGCGGACCCTCGGCAAGCCGCGCCATGTGCTTCAGGGAAGGTTTGGCGTCGTCGCGCAACAGAGCCCCCGTGGCGCTCAACATGAAGCATCGTTTGTGATCTTCAATCAGCAGGCCAAGCGCTGCCTGGGCGCGCATCAGGCGATACAGGAGGTCCGGGGCGAGTCTCAGGGTGTCCGCCAGCTCTGTCGGCGATATCCAACGATCGGATTGGATGTGGTCGAAAATGCCAAGCTCTGCGCCGGCATAGAGGATTTGGCTCCGCCAACGTCCGAAGATAAGGTTCATGACCTGCTCGACAGCATCGCCCATGGGCGCCTCCCGCTCGCTTTGTGCGCAGACAGTAGAGCCTCGCCGAACACCGGACATTACTGTAATCTTCGATCGTTCTTTGTTTTGCTTTCATTTTTCCTTCGGATCGCTCAGGTCAGATGTCCGGGACAACCTATTCCTTCGCGGGATTTACCATCGATACCAGGCTGCGCGAGCTCACGCAGGGCGGCCGCACCATTTCCATCGAGCCCAGCGTTTTCGATCTGCTGGTCCATCTCATAGTTAATAGGCAGCGGGTCGTTTCGCGAGATGAGCTGCTCAGATCCGTCTGGCAGGGCCGCTTCGTTTCCGACTCCACGATTGCCGGACGCATCAATGCGGCGCGCCAGGCCGTTGCCGACACTGGCAAGCAGCAGCACATCATCCGGACCTATGCCAAGAACGGCTTTCGCTTCGTGGCGCAAGTCACCGTTTCCGAAGTGCCGGCCGGACAGCCGCCGCCAGCGATCGGACCTCCCAAGCCGATTGTGTCCTTCGTTGAGGTGAGGGACGGTACGAGGCTTGCCACAACGGTCGTCGGCAGCGGCCCAGTGCTCGTTCGCGCCGCCCATTGGTACAATCATATCGAGGCCGAATGGGACAATCCGCTGACTGCGCCCTTGCTTCACGAGTTGGCCGGGCACTTCAGGCTAGTGCTCTATGACGGTCGGGGCGCCGGCCTGTCGGACCGTGACGTGAAAGACATGTCGTTTGCGAATTATGTCAGCGATCTGACGGACGTCGTTGATACGTTGCAGCTCAGGCGTTTCGCGTTGCTTGGTATGTCGGGCGGGGCAGCAACCTCCATAGCTTTCACTTGTGAGGAACCAAAGCGCGTCACGCGGCTGGCGCTTCATGGTGGGTATGCGGAGGGGCGGAACGAGCGTGCATCATCGCAAACAGAGGCTGAAGCCCAGGCATTTCTCACGATGATACGCTCCGCCTGGAACAGGCTGGATGCCCCATTCTGGCGCGCATTCTGCTCGTTCTTCCTGCCCAGGGCCACGCCGGAGCAGCTTCGGCTATTCAGCGACCTCCACTCGAAGGCCCTGTCGCTCCAGAGCGGCATCATGGCGCGAACGGCCGTTGATGCAATTAATGTGCGCCCACTACTCGATAAAGTCACAGTCCCCACCATGATTTCCCACTGCGTCAATGATCAGCTTGTTCCATTCGAGCAGGGACGTCTGCTGGCGAGGGCGATCAAAAACGCCGTGCTTGTGCCACTCGAAAGCGAAAACCATTTGCCGGTGTTCGAGGAAGATGCGGCCAAGCTCTGGTCCCGCGAGCTGGTGTCGTTCCTGTCGCAGCAATAGCGGGCTGGAGAGGCGCATGTCCGGTATTGGCCGTAGCCGAAGGTCCACTCGTTCGTCAGCAGGTCAGCTCATTTGGACGGAGCGGACACTGCGCGGTTGGCCGGAATCGACGGCTTGTGACCCAAACCGGACTTCCTTCTCAACGCAGCTGGTCGCAATCAGTCGTTCCTGGTTTGAGTGTGAATAAGCCTCGAACATTGCCTCCTCCATCGTTCGTGGAATCAACGCGTAGATCGGCCTTGAGACGCCGCGCCGATCACCGTAGAGTTGAAGTCCTGCAAACCAGCGACGAGTTGCCAGCCGGTGACGTCATCATGAGCATGGGTTTAGACCGCAAGGCGCAGGTACGCCGGACGACGCCGCCGTCGGAAAGTGTCGTTGCGAGCTGGTACGAGAACGCCAGTTTGCTCGATAGCTACAGCATTGACTTGCGTGCATCGGAACAGTCGAGCATGCGCGAGCTGGCGACGCGGACACTGGTCAATCCACCCGCGTGGCAAAAGGCGTTGATCGCGCTGCGCGACGCCATGGTGACGCCCTTCGGCATCAAAACCTCCGATACCGTCAGGACGTCCCCGGACAGCCTTGAACGGGTGGACTTCTTCCCGGTGCACTGGGAGGGCAAGGACGAAATCGTGCTCGGTGCGGATGACCGACACCTCGACTTCCGGCTATCTCTGCTCCGACCTCATTCTCCGATAGGCACGTTGCTGATCGCGACAACCGTTGTGCATACCCACAATGCCCTGGGCTTCACCTATCTCAACGCGATCAGGCCTTTTCATCACCTCGTGGTCAGGGCCAACCTGGCACGCTGTGCGCAAACACAACTGCAGTAGAGCTGCAGAAACCTCGAACTTCGAAAAAAGACTCGGCGATCAAGGGGCGGCACGGACCGAACGGCGGAGGAAGGGCGATGGGCAGCGCGCGACCTTTGATGGCGGCAATCGGCATCTCGTTGTTCATTGCCGCAGGGTTTCCGGCCCGGCAGACCGCAGCACAGCAAGCCACGGCATCGACGGCGGAAACACTCGCCAGGCTCTCGGCGACAGTCGCCGAACAATACCCGTCGGCCAGGGCGCTGGTGCTGGCGCGCGGCAACTGCGTCCTTCATGAATATTACGCCTCCAGTCCGCCCGATGCGCAATGGCCCGTGTATTCGGTGACGAAGAGCGTGTTGTCCATTCTCGTCGGCATTGCCATCGACAAGGGCTTGTTGCGACTGGACCAGAAGCTGCCCGAGCTGGTTGCCGAAGCGACGGAAGGGACCATCGATCCGCGCGCCGCCGATATCACGCTGCGCGACCTCTTGACGATGTCGTCGGGCTTCGCTCCGCACCAGATGGCGGAGGTATCGGGCGTCTGGAATTCCAGCGTCTGGATGATCGGGCGCACGGTCACGCACCCGCCGGGCACGCATTTTGACTACGACAATGAGGGGACCAATCTGATCGCGATCATCCTGAGGCGTGCGGTCGGCGGTAACATTGCGGAGTTTGCGAAGAATCAACTCTTCGCCCCGCTGCAGATCGATCACTATCAGTGGGCTGTCGATGCGAACGGAAACCTGCCCGGATTTAGCGGACTGCGATTGACCGGCAGGGACATGGCGAAGATCGGCCTGCTTTATCTTCAGCAAGGCCGGTGGCGGGAGCGGCAGGTGGTCTCGCAGGCCTGGGTCCTCGATTCCACGCGCAAGCACAGCGACGGCGGCGAGCCGGCCAACGCCCCCTACGGATACCTGTGGTGGACAAAGCAAATAGGCGACGGCTCGCCGGCCTACTTTGCTGCCGGATTTCAGAGCCAGCTCATTTTGAACCTTCCGGACCGCAACCTCGTGATCGCGCTGGCATCCGGCTCCACCCTTCCCGGAGGGGTCGCGAAGCTCATCAACGAGGTTGTGCTGCCCGCGGAGGCGGCGCTGCCGGCGGGCGCCGCGTGCGTCGGGCGCCTGGATCAGTGACGGCCTAGCGCTTTTTCGGCACCGGCACCGGCGCGGGTGCAGGTGCGGCTGGTGCGGGCGGCTTCGCTGCGACCGCCTGCGGCGGTAGATATTTGGCGACCACTGCGGGATCGACCTGGGCCATCGCAGTATCCGGCAGCCGGGTCCAGACCTCATCCTTGCCGAACAGCGAGATGCCGAGATAGCCGCGCAAGGTCAGCGTCTGGCCGTCGGCGCTGAGCGTCATCTTGGCCTTGTAGACCTTGCCATCGCGCGGATCGAGCACGTTGCCGTTCTCGTATTTCAGTCCGTCGCGCTTCATGTCGCGGATGAAGGACAGTCCGAGCCAGGGCGCGTTCTTGCGATCGTCGGTGCACTTCGAGCAGATCGGATTGGGAGATTCGCCGGGTTCGGAAAATATCTTGGCGAACGCACCCTCGAAGACGCCGTTATGGTCGACGATCAGAAACCAGCCGCTGGTCTTGCCGTCCTCGACCTTCTGCCAGAGACCGGCAGCCGACGACAGATCGACCGCCGAGGCCGAGAGCGGGGCCGCGACCACCAACGCCGTCGCGATCGCGAAGATCAGCCGAAGTCTGGATAGCGTCGTCCGCATCGTCATCACCTGATCAATCGACCACCGAAGTCGAAGTTTACGGCCATTTCGCAGCCCGTTCCAGTGCCTGCGCCACGCCGTAAATATCCGGTGGCGCACGCCTTGGTCTCAATTCCGCTCGATTCAGTTCACTCCCAGCTTCTTCTGCAAGCTCGATGACGAAGTCGTGTACTGGAACACCAGCCGCTTGTCCGGATAGACGTAGCGGTGCGCCTTCTGCGCCATCAATGCGCCCTCATGGAAGCCGGAGAGGATCAGCTTCAGCTTGCCCGGATAGGTGTTGATGTCGCCGATGGCGAAGATGCCCGGCACGTTGGTCTCGAATGCTGCGGTGTCGACCGGCACCAGATTGTTCTCCAGCGCAACGCCCCAGTTCGCGACCGGGCCGAGCTTCATGGTGAGCCCGAAGAACGGCAGCATGGTGTCGCAATCGACCTTGCTCATCGCATTGTCGTTGCCCTTGACGTGGGCCCCGGCGAGCTTGCCGCCCGCGCCTTCGAGCGCGGTGACCTGACCGATCCGCAGATCCATCTTGCCGTCGGCGACCAGCGCGCGCATCTGCTCGACGCTGTGCGGCGCCGCGCGGAAATCGTCGCGCCGGTGCAGCAGCGTGATGCGCTTGGCGATCGGATGCAGGTTGAGCGTCCAGTCCAGCGCGGAGTCGCCGCCGCCGACGATCAGGATGCTCTTGTCGCGGAACTGCTCCATCTTGCGCACGGCGTAGAACACCGAAGAGCCCTCATAGGCCTCGATGCCCGGCACCGGCGGCCGCTTCGGCTGGAACGAGCCGCCGCCGGCGGAGATCACCACGACCTTGCACTCGAACTCCTTGCCGGCATCGGTCTTCACCCGGAACAAGGGATCGCCGATCTTCTCGATCGTCTCTACCATCTCGTTGAGATGGAACGTCGGGTTGAACGGCTTGACCTGTTCCAGCAGCTGATCGGTGAGGCCCTGGCCGGTGACGAAGGGAATGCCGGGGATGTCGTAGATCGGCTTCTCCGGATAGAGCTCGGCACACTGGCCGCCGATCTTGTCGAGGATGTCGACCAGATGCGTCTTCATGTCGAGCAGGCCCAGTTCGAACACGGCGAACAGTCCGCAGGGGCCCGCGCCAATAATCAGCACATCGGTTTTGATCGCTTCGCTCATATCCGCTTCTTTTCAGTTGAAATCGGCCGGACGGCTCCTCGCCTGTCCAGCCGGAGGGGGTGCCGGATTGGCATGCATAATAGGGACAGAGGCTGGCGCGGCAACCCCTTGCCGAGGCTGAACAAGTCGGCTGTATGGGCGGGAAACCGACGGAGATCCCCCTCGTGAACGCCCCTGTCCGTGCCGACGACACGCTGCGCCTGGAAGACTTCCCCTATCGCCTTTCGGACAATGTGCGGTTTGCCGATCTCGATCCCAACGGGCACGTCAACAACGCGGTCTATACCAGCTATTTCGAGACCGGCCGCGTCACGCTGGTGAAGGACCGCAGCAACGGGCTGCTGCCGCCGGGATTGGGCTGGATCATGGTGCGGCTCGACATCCATTTCCGCGCCGAGTTGCACTGGCCGGGCCAGATCGAGCTCGGGCTCGGCCTCGTGAAATTCGGGAGGACGTCGACCACCTTCGATCAGGTGGTGTTCTCTGAAGGCAGATGCGTGGCGTCGGCGAAGGCGGTCACCGTCATGATCGACGAAGCCACCCGCAAGCCGACGCCGCTGCCGGCCGAGGTCAAGGAGAATTTTCGGCGCTGGGTTCGCCGCGGCGTCAACCCTGACGGGGATTAGGCCTGACGCTCCGGCGTCGACACGGTGAGACCGTCGAGTTCGTCGGTGACCTTGATCTGGCAGGACAGCCGCGAGTTCGGCCGCACGTCGAAGCCGAAGTCGAGCATGTCCTCTTCCATCGGCGAGGGCGCGCCGACCTTCTCGCGCCAGGCTTCATCGACATAGACGTGGCAGGTCGCACATGCGCAGGCGCCGCCGCATTCGGCCTCAATGCCGGGAATGGCGTTGCGGATCGCCCCTTCCATGACGGTCGCGCCGTTCTCGATCTCAACAGTGCGCTTCTCGCCGGAATGGTCGATAAAGTGGATTTTGGCCATGATTGCTCGTGGTGCCGGAATAAGCCGGACGATGGATGGAAAGGTCCCGGCAGTCCTATAACGGGTCGACCAGCACAGCGCTAGCGCCCGAGACCGAAAACCTGCCGGCCGGTTCGGACAGGTCGGGAGACCGTCCGTGGGGGCCGCTGAAAGGTCGCTAGCGGCGCAGAATCAGTTCGATCGCGGTGCGGGCTTCCGCAATGGCGGCGCCTAGCGCGGCGAGCGGCTGGGCGGGGTCGGAACCGCCGGACAGCGCGGTTTCCAGCTTTGCCGCGGCATCGGCCACGGCAAAAGCCCCGATCGCGCGCGCCGACCCCTTCAGGGTGTGGGCATGGCTGGCCGCCTCGGCCGGCAACGCCGCGAGCTCGCCGAGGATCCGGGCCGACTGGGCCGAGAACATGGTCAGGACCTCGCGTTCCAGGGCGGGGTCGCCGAGCGTCATGCGCTTGAGATGGTCGATATCGATCGGACCGTCGCCCGGCGCCAAGGGCGGCGATTGCGTCCATTCAACCCGTTCGGCATGAAGCGGCATGAGCTGTCCCCGTCGCGCGCCGGGCGACGTGCCGGAGCGGATTGTTGAGGCCAGCCAATCACGAAACTGGTTAACGGATTGTTGTCGGGATCATCTGCAAATCTGCCCGATTTTGGACAATATCCGGACACAATCGGCGGCTTATGGCGGGAATTTCGAGTACCCATAAGGCCTTATGGCGCAAAGCTGTTAACGATGATTAAGAAAGTATTAATCGCAAGCATTTCATTCGCATCGCTCAGCCAATAGGATGTTTGCGGATGTAGCGGACAAGCCGCCGAGGGGGGCCGCTTGCGCTCCGCTTATGGGCACCGGCTTCGAGCTTGCGGGGGGACGATCGCATGCTCGCCGACGCGTAAAATAGTGAGAGGGCTCGGACTGAACATGGCGAACACACCAAAGAAGGTCAAAGATCCCACCGAAGTCGCGCTTTCTGCCATTCAGGAGGCCCTCAACATCAGCGAACAGAGCGCCGAGAGCCGCAACGCGGCCAATGAGAGCGCAGCGTCGCCGAACCTTCCGCCGGAATCTCCGGATTTCTCCGCCACGCAGTTCGAAGCCCGTGCCAACGCCGACCGTGCGGTCTTCGAGCCGATCGAGGAGCCGCGCAGCCCGCGCCGCGCCGCCAATGACGATCGCGAAACCATCGGTCAGCTGTTGCAGGCCCTGCAGCGCGGCCGCCCTGCCCGCAATTCCTTCACGCTGTTCGCGGTCTGCTCGGGCGTCTGGCTGCTCGGCTGCGCCATCCTCACGGTTGCGTTCTGGCCGTCGCTGCAGTCCGCGATGGCGCAGGGCACCGGTGTGCTCGTGCTTGCCGGACTTGCCGCGCTGTTCGTCGCGCCGGTGCTATTGTTCTTTTTCCTGTCGCGTCTCGCCGCGCATGGCCAGGATATGCAGTTGATCGCGCAATCGATGGCGCAGGTCGCGATGCGTTTCTCGGAGCCGGAGAACGCCGCCGCCGAATCGATGGTGACGGTCGGCCAGGCGATCCGCCGCGAAGTCGCCGCGATGGGCGACGGCGTCGAGCGCGCGATCGCGCGCGCCGGCGAGCTCGAGACCCTGGTTGCCAACGAGGTCGCCGCGCTGGAGCGCGCCTATTCCGACAACGAAGTGCGGATCCGCGCGCTGCTGCAGGACATCGCCCATCAGCGCGACAATCTGGTCGGCCAGGCCGAGCAGGTGCGCAGCGCGATCTCCGGCGTGCAGATCGACCTGCGCCACGACATTGCGCTGATCTCGGATGCGATCGCCTCGCGCGTCGACGAGGTCGCCAAGAGCATCACCGGCGCGCTGGAAGAGCGCGGCCAGCACATCACGACCGCGCTGAGCCATGCCGGCGACAACATGATCCTGGCGCTCGGCGAGCGCGGCGGCGACCTGCTCGACCGCCTCGAGGAAGCCAGCGCCGAGACCACGCGCGCCGTGCTCGACGCCTCCGAGCGGCTGACCACCAGCCTCAACTTCAAGACCGGCCACGTCCATGACGAGTTCGTCGATCTGGCCGACCGCGTCCACGAGATGCTGAACGAGCGCATCGACCGCATCGCCGGCGAGTTCGAGCAGCGCTCCTCGGCGATCGTCGACGGCATCACCGACCGCACCGAGCAGGTCCACGACTCGCTGAAGAACTCCGGCGACTCGCTGCTGCTGGAGCTCGAGCTGCGCAGCAACGACCTGATCGGCAAGATCGACGATGCCGGCAACCGCCTCGCCGGCCAGATCATGACCTCGGGCGACAAGGCGAGCGAAGCGCTCGACGTCACCGTCAATTCGCTGGTCGCCAAGGTGGTGGGCCAGACCGAGACCGCGCACGACTCGCTGTCGCTGCAGATGAGCGCGTTCGACGACCTGGTGAAGAACCACGGCAGCGAGCTCGCGGAAAGGTTCGCCCGCGACTCCGGCACGCTCGGCGCGCTGATCACCCGCCACATCTCGGAATTCGATCGCACCGTGAAGACCTTCGGCGGCGACATCGTCGAGCGCATGGGCCAGCGCACCCAGGACATCGCCGAAAGCCTGAAGACCTATGTCGACACCTTCGATCACCGCGTGACCTCGAACAGCGGCCAGATCACCGCCTCGCTCGACCAGCGCCTGCTGCAGTTCGAGACCACGCTCGGCAGCCGCGTCACCCATCTCGATGCCTCGCTGAACGACAAGCTGTCGACCTTCGACTCCTCGCTCGCCACCAAGATCGGTTCGCTGGACAGCGCGCTCGCCACCAAGATCGGCTCGCTGGATAGCACACTTGCCGACAAGATCGGCACGCTCGACTCCTCGCTCAGCGGCCATCTGTCGACGCTCGACTCTTCGCTTGACGGCCGCCTGAAGACGCTCGAGGTCACGTTCGAGAACCGCGCCAAGTCGGTCACCGAAACCATCGACGGCCGTCTCGGCACGCTCGCGAGCTCGCTGACCGAGGGCGCCGCCCAGGCGATCCAGTCGATCGACTCGCGGCTCGGCCTGCTGACCACGACCCTGACCGAGGGCACCGTGCAGGCGATCGCCGCGGTCGACCACCGCATCAACAACGTCACCAAGACCATCGACGGCCACAGCATCCGCCTCGCCGACACCATCAACGGCCACAGCGCGAACCTGACCGATGCGATCGCGGCGCGCTTCGCCGACGTCCAGCAGGGCATCGAGAGCCGCGTCGGCGTGATCGCAAGCGACATCGACACCCGCGTCGCGCAGTTCGAGGACCTGCTCGGCTCGCGCGTCGAGGCCGTCGCCGGCCGCATCGAGAGCTCGGGCCGCCAGGCCAGCGAGGACCTGATGTCGCGCGCCGAACTGCTGTCGTCGAGCATCAAGTCCCATGTCGAGGACGCCGAGCGCTCGCTGACCAACCTCGTGGTCAACACCAGCGAGACCATCCAGACCGGCGCGCGCACCGCGCAGCAGGCGCTGCTCGCCGTATCCACGGATGTCGGCGCCCAGCTCAAGCTGACCTCGGCCGAAGTCGAAGGCGTGCTGACCGCGGTCGGCGGCAGCGCCGCCAATTCGATCCTCTCCAGCGCCCGCGACGCGCAGGCCTCGCTGGTCGCCGCTTCCGGCGACGTCGTCTCCCAGATCAAGTCGCTGTCGGAGGACGTCGAGCGCACGCTGCAGGCGGCCGGCACCGCCACCGCAGCCTCCGTGCTGTCGGGCGCCCGCGAGGCGCAGACCACGCTGGTCTCGGCCTCCGCCGATGCCGCGAGCCAGGTCAAGTCGCTGGCCGCCGACGTCGAGCAGTCGCTGTCGATGTCGGGCACCGCCGCCGCCGAAGCCATCATGACCGGCGCCCGCGAGGCCCAGACCACGCTGATCTCGACCTCGACCGACGTCACCGGCCAGGTCAAGTCGCTTGCCGGCGACATCGAGCGCTCGCTCTCGGTCGCGGGCTCGGCCACCGCGGAAGCCGTCGTCGCCTCGGCCCGCGAGGCGCACAGCACGCTGGCCGCCGCCTCCACCGAGGCCGCCAACCTGGTGCGCACGCTGTCCGCCGACATGCAGCACTCGCTGTCGACGGCGGGCAACGCCACCGCGGAATCCATCGTCGCCTCGGCTCGCGAGGCCCAGAGCACGCTGGCCGGCGCCTCGACCGAGGCCACCAACCTGGTGCGCACGCTGGCGGCCGACATGGAGCGCTCGCTGTCGATGGCCGGCGCCGCCACCGCGGAATCGATCACCTCGGGCGCGCGCGAGGCCCAGACCACGCTGGTCAACGCCTCCACCGAGGCCGCGACCAAGGTGTCGGCGCTCGCCGCCGACATCCAGCGCGCGCTGTCGATGGCCGGCAACGGCACCGCCGAGGTGCTGACGGCCGGCGCCCGCGAGGCGCAGAACACCCTGATCACCGCGTCGACCGACGCCGCCAACCACGTCAAGTCGCTGGCGGTCGACGTCGAGCGCGCCCTGACCGCGGTCAGCACCAACACGGCGCAGTCAATCCTCGGCAGCGCGCGCGAGGCCCAGACCTCGTTCGTGGCCACCTCGACCGAGGCCGTCGGCCAGATCCGCGAGCTATCCGCCGAGATCCAGCGCTCGCTGACCTCCGCCGGCGCCGAGACCGCGCAGTCCATCCTCGGCAGCGCACGCGAGGCCCAGACCTCGTTCGTGTCAACTGCCACCGAGGCCGCCGAAGAAATCCGGATGCTCTCCGCCGACATCGAACGCTCGCTGACCTCGGTCGGCGCCGAGACCGCGCAATCGATCCTCAGCAGCGCCCGCGAGGCCCAGACGTCGTTCGCGGCGACCTCGACCGACGCGGCAGGCCAGATCCGCGTGCTGTCCGCCGATATCGAGCGCACGCTGATCGCGGCCGGTGCGGAGACCGCGCAGGCCATCCTCAGCAGCGCCCGCGAGGCGCAAACCTCGTTCGCCGCGACCTCGGCCGACGCCGCGAGCCAGATCCGCTCGCTCTCGGCCGACGTCGAGCGCGCGCTCGGCGCGGTCACGGCCAAGACCACCGACAATATCCAGACCTCGGCGCAGACCGCGCAGGCGGCGCTGATCACGATGTCCAACGAGGTCTCGACCAAGGTCAAGACGACCTCGGCCGACATCGAACGCTCGGTGCTGTCGGCCTCCAGCGCGTTCGGCTCGGCGATGACCGGCAAGACCGACGAGATCGTCACCTATGTGCAGCAGCAGGCCGAGCGCCTGTCGCAGCTGGTCGACGGCCGCCGCGGCACCCTGGTCGAGGCGCTGACCGTCAAGACCACGCAGCTTGCGACCGACATCGATCGCGCCACCGCGGATGCGCTGAAGGCGATCGAAACCCGCGGCCTCGCCTTCTCGCAGTCGATGGCGGCGCACGGCAGCGACGTCGCGCGCAACATCACCTCGGCCGGCGACCAGGCGACCGGCGCGGTGGCGAAGTCGCTCAAGGACCTCGAGCAGGCTTCGCGTGCGGCGATCGATCAGTCCCGCCAGGTCTCGATCTCGGCGGTCACCGAGATGCAGGAGACCAGCAAGATCCTGCGTACCGACACGGTGGCGCTGTTCGAGCGGCTGCGCGAAGGCAACATCCTGCTGCAGGAGGTGCTGACCGGCGCCCACGACAACCTCAATTCGCTGGAGCGCGCGCTGGTGACCCGCGTGGCCGACTTCGTGTCCGCGATGAACGACGTCACCTCGCGCAACGGCGTCGCGACCCAGACGCTGGAAGACCAGCTCACGGTGTTCAACAGCAAGACCGGCAAGGCGCTGGAGGACCTCGGCGAGCTGTCGAGCCAGTTCGAGACCCATGGCAAGGCGCTGATCGAGGCGGCTGCCGTGGTCGAGCAGGCCAACCGGTCGACCACGGCCTCGGTCGGCGAACGCAAGGCGGCGCTGGAATCGCTGGTCACCACCATCGACCTGCGCACCACCGATCTCGACCAGCGGCTGTCGCGCTTCACCGGGCTGCTCGATGAATCGCTGGCCGCGGCCGAGGAGCGCGCCCGCGACATCGCCCGCGTGGTGGCGGAGACCGCGGGCGCCGGGTCGGCGGCGATCAGCCGGCAGTTCGAGGCAGTGCGGCTCGCCGCCGAGAACGAGCGGCAGCAGACTGTCGACGCCATGAACGAGCTGTATCAGCAGAGCAACGCCGAGACCGATGCGATGTTCAAGGAATCGACGGAGAAGTTCTCCGCGATGGTCACGGCGATGAAGCAGATGGCGAGCGAGATGCACAGCGAGCTCGAGGCCACCCGCAACGAGCTGCGCCGCGGCGTGCTCGAAATGCCGCAGGAGGCCGCCGAGAACACCGCGCAGATGCGCAAGGTGATCGTCGACCAGATCGAGGCGCTGGCCGAGCTGAACCGCATCGTCGCGCATCACGGCCGCGGGCTCGACGTGGTCAGCGCCGGCCGCTCCAGCGTCCGCCAGGAGGAGGCCGTGATGGCCGCCGTCGGCGGCCGCGGCGGCGACGTGCGGATGCGCGACAACGGCATGCGCGACAATGGCATCCGCGATAATGGCAACAGCGCCTCGACGCTGCCGCCGCCGGATCTCGGCATGGCGAGCTCGCGCCGCACCGAGGCGCCGCCGGTCAGCCCGGCGAGCTCCGACAACGGCCGTGACGGCTGGCTGTCCGACCTGCTCAATCGCAGCGACGCGCCGCCGCCGGCCCCGCCGAGCCGCGAGGCCCCGCGCCCGCGTCCGCAGCAGCAGGCCGCTTCCAATCCGCTGGAGTCGCTGTCGCTCGACATCGGCCGGCTGATGGACCGCAGCCTCGCCGCCGAGATGTGGGACCGCTACCAGCGCGGCGAGAACAAGGCGTTCTCGAAGCGCCTGTACACGCCGGCCGGCCAGAAGGCGTTCGACGAGGTGGCACGCAAGTACCGCGCCGACCGCGGCTTCAAGCAGACGGTCGACCGCTACATCGCCGAGTTCGAGCGCGTGCTCGACGAGGTCGCCCGCGACGGCCGCGGCCAGCAGGAGCTGCGCAGCCACCTGATTTCGGAGACGGGTCTGGTCTACACCCTGCTCGCCCACGCGGCGGGACGGCTGGGGTAAGCGGATCGGCGAATAGCGAGTAGCGAATAGCGAATGGAAACGGAGGCCGAACGGCCTCCGTTTTGTTTCGGGCTAACGCGAACGGAGCCGCGGGCTCTGTATCGGCAATCGCGCGACGGCGTGACCACACCGTCATTGCGAGCGGAGCGAAGCAATCCATCTGTCAGCGCACGCGGAACGATGGATTGCTTCGTCGCTTCGCGCCTCGCAATGACGGGGCTGGCAGCAGAGGAAAGGCTACTCGCTATTCGAATAGCGAAATGGAAAACACAGGCCGAACGGCCTCCGTTCTTGTTTGGATTGTGTGCGTCCGGATCGCGCGGCGGGGGTTTGTGTCTCGGCTTTAGCCACCGTCATTGCGAGGAGCGAAAGCGACGAAGCAATCCATGCTTCAGCGAGTGGAGAGATGGATTGCTTCGCTGCGCTCGCAATGACGGCTTTGGCGAGAGCGAACCCTATTCGCTATTCGCCACTCGCCATTCGCAGCATCAGCTCACTGCCGCCGTCGCGGCCCGGGCGCAGGGGCCGGCGCCGGCGCGGGCTCCGGTGCCGCATTGTTGCTGCCGCCAAAGATCACGCGGCTCGGGTTGCGATCAAAATTGTTCACGGCGCGGCTGATGTCCGACAGCGTCCTGCGGCCGTCGGTGATCAGCGCGGTGGAGCGCTTGTCGAGATCCTCGGCCAGCTCGCGGATCGACTTCACCATCAGATTGAGCTCGCCGCCATTGTTGCCGCCGGCGATCGCGTTGAGCCCGAGCATCAGGCTGTCGGCCTTGCCCATCACGCCGTCGACCTTGAGCATGACGTTGTCGATCTTCTCGGAATTGCGCGCCAGGGCCTGGGTGAAGGTCTCGAGGTTCTTCAGCGAATTCTTCACCGACTGCTGGTTGTCGGCGACGATGCGGTTGACGTTCTGCAGGGTGGCGCGGATCGCCTCGGTGACGTCCTGCAGCGCGTTCGGGTCGGCGGTCAGCACCGGGATGCCGTCCTCGTCGAGCGGCACCGGCGGGGCCGCCTCCTCGCCGCCCTTCAGCGAGATCGCGGCGACGCCGGTGAGGCCCTGGAATTCGAGACCGACCACGGTGTCCTTGCGGATCGGCGCATTGTTCTCGATCATCGCCAGCGCGACGACGCGCCGCGGGTTGTCGAGCTTGACCGAGATGACTTCCCCTATCCGGATACCGTTAAAATTGACATTGCCGCCGTTGCGCAGGCCGGATGCCGGGCCCTCGAAGATCACCCGCAACGGGCTGCGCAGCTTGGTGGTGTGCAGGCTCTGGAACCAGAGCACAAAGCCGAACGCGGCCGCGATCACCGCCAGCGTGAAGGCCCCGATCAGGACGTAGTTCGCCCGCGTTTCCATCGATTGCTTCTCAGGCTCTCGCGCGGCTCAGCCGCGCGAAAGCCCGTCGAACTCCCTGTTGGCACATGATCTGGTCCGAAAACCGGCCTCCGCGATGGGGGATCATGCGCTATGCCACAACGGCGCGGGCGCGCTTGCCGTTGAAATATTGCTGCAGCCACGGATGCTGCGATGCCTTCATGTCGGCGATCGATCCTGCAGCAATGATCTTACCGTTCCCTAAAACGGCTATACGGTCGCACGCGGTGTAAAGACTGTCGAGGTCGTGGGTTACCATGAAAACGGTCAGCCCCAAAGTACGCTGCAGCGTGCGCACCAGCTCGTCGAACTCGCCGGCGCCGATCGGATCGAGGCCCGAGGTCGGCTCGTCGAGGAACACCAGTTCCGGATCGAGCGCAAGCGCGCGCGCCAGCGCGACGCGCTTGATCATGCCGCCGGACAATTCCGACGGATAGCGGTCGGCGACCTCCGGCTTCAGCCCGACCATCGCGAGCTTGGCCACCGTGATCTCGTCGAGCAGCCGCTGCGAGACGCGCAGATATTCGCGTACCGGAAACTGGATGTTCTGCCGCACCGTCAGCGAGGAGAACAGCGCGCCCTGCTGAAACAAGATGCCCCAGCGCCGCTCCACGGCCTGGCGCTGCGCGGAATTCGCGGCATCGAGGTCGACGCCGAACACCTCGATGCGGCCGGCGACCTTCGGCACCAGGCCGATGATGGTGCGCGTCAGCACCGACTTGCCGGCGCCGGACGGGCCGACGAAGCCCAGGATCTCGCCGCGCTTGACGTCGAGGTTGAGGCCGTCGAGCACGCGCGTCTTGCCGAATTGCACGGTGATGTCGCGGACCCGGATGATGGCGTCGACCTCCTGCTCGGCCATGATCACATCCCGATCGAGGCGAAGAAGATCGCGAACACGCCGTCCATCACGATCACGAAGAAGATTCCCTTCACCACCGAGGCGGTGGTGTGCTGGCCGAGCGACTCCGCCGAGCCCTGCACCGCGAGCCCCTCGACGCAGGCGACGATGCCGATCACCGCGGCCATCACCGGCGCCTTGACCAGGCCGACGATGAAATGGTCGATCGATATGGCGTCACGAAGGCGGAGCAGAAAGGCTTCCGGATCGACGCCACCGTAGAGCCAGGCCACCAGCCCGCCGCCATAGAGCGCGGCCATCGCGCCGAGGAAGGCGAGGATCGGCAGCGCCAGCACCAGCGCGAGCATGCGCGGCAGGATCAGGACCTCGATCGGGTCGAAGCCCATGGTGCGCAGCGCGTCGATCTCCTCGCGCATCTTCATCGAGCCGAGCTCGGCGGTGTAGGCCGAGCCCGAGCGGCCCGCGACCATGATCGCAACCAGCAGCACGCCGATCTCGCGCAGCACCAGCACGCCCAGCATGTCGACCACGAAGATGTCGGCGCCGAACCTGCGGAAGTGGAAGATGCCCTGCTGCGAGATGATGCAGCCGATCAGGAAGGTGATCAGCACCACGATCGGCACCGCGCGCCAGCACACCTGCTCGAGGTGATGCACCGTCGAGGTCAGGCGGAAGCTGCGCGGCCGGATCAGCACCTTGGCGGCGGCGGCCAGCACCGCGCCGAGCATGTCGATCAGGCCGATGATGGTGCCACCGATCCCGACCACGGTGCGGCCGATCTGCTCGAACATGCCCGAGATCGACAGCGCCTCGGTGGCCGCCCTCGGCGCCGCGCCGACGCGGCTGACCTCGTCCACCAGGCTGGAATAGTTGGCGGAGAGGCCGGCGATCTTGGCCTCCGCGCTGGCGTCGCTGAGGCTGCGGCGCAGCCGCTCGATCAGCCAGGCACCGAACGTATCGAGGCTTGCAACCTGCGAGACATCGATGAAGATATGCGGGCGGCTGCCGCGCAGCTTCTCCGCATCGGATACGATCCGCTCAAGCGCGGGGGCAAAGCGGGCGGTCCAGTTGCCCGCCGCGCACAATGCCAGTCCTTCGCCTTGGGCTATCCGCTCCAGTGTCGGGTCGCCGCTCAATTTTGCCTACCCCTCAGCCGGTTGGCGGGTTCGAACCGGTACCCGGTGCCGCCGGACCGGCTTGTCGAATCTGGCACTAACCAGCCATAGTTGGTTGCGCCTCGCAAGCTACGGTTCAGGAAATAGTAGACTTTAAAATGACTTCGAGCCCATCCCGGAGTATTTCCCTGAGCGCGCGGATCGAGCGCTGGCCGATCGCGGGCTCATTCACGATCAGCCGCGGCGCCAAGACCGAGGCGGTCGTCGTGCTGGCCGAGGCGAGCTGCGGCGGCGCGACCGGCCGCGGCGAATGCGTGCCCTATCCGCGCTATGGCGAGACGCCGGAGGCGACGCTGACGGCGATCCAGGCCATGCAGGCACCGCTGGCCGCCGGCATCGACCGGATCGCGCTGCAGGCCGCCATGCCCGCCGGTGCGGCCCGCAACGCGCTCGACTGCGCGCTGGCGGACCTCGAAGCCAAGCTGGCCGGCGAGCGCATCTGGAACCTGCTGGGACGGCCGGCGCCGACGCCCTGCACCACCGCCTACACGATTTCGCTCGGGACGCCCGAGGCGATGGCGGAGGCCACCGCCAAGGCCGCGCACCGCCAGTTGCTCAAGGTCAAGCTCGGCGGTGACGGCGATGGCGCGCGCGTCAAAGCGGTGCGCAAGGCGGCGCCGGCCTCCGAGCTGATCGTCGATGCCAATGAGGCCTGGACCGAGGCCAATCTTGCGGCCAACCTCGCCGCCTGCGCCGAGGCCGGCGTCACGCTGATCGAGCAGCCGCTGCCAGCGGGCAACGACGCGGCGCTGGCGCGGATCGAGCGACCGGTGATGGTCTGCGCCGACGAGAGCGTGCACGACCGCGCCTCGCTCGCGGCGCTGCGCGGCCGCTATGACGCGGTCAACATCAAGCTCGACAAGACCGGCGGCCTCACCGAGGCGCTGGCCATGGCGGACGCCGCCGGCGCGCTCGGCTTCGAGATCATGATCGGCTGCATGGTCGCGACCTCGCTGGCGATGGCGCCGGCCATGCTGATCGCGCCGGCCGCGCGCTTCGTCGATCTCGACGGCCCGCTGCTGCTGGCGCGCGACCGCGACCACGGCCTGCGCTACCAGGGCAGCCTGGTCTATCCGCCCGACGCCGCGCTCTGGGGGTGATGCCTCTTTCCTTGACGCGTTTTCTTAACGCGAACCGGTACCCACTTCGCTTGAAAACGCTATGAAGCGCCTGCGCGACAGCCACATCACGAGCCCGCCGGTGCCTGCCATCGCCGCCATCATGTAGTACGCCCCGAGCCCGTAGCGCGCATAGACCATGCCGCAGAGTATAGACGTCGTACTGGCGACGATGCCGCCGCAGGCCGTCAGGTAGCCCTGCCCGCGCGCCATGATGTGGCTCGGCACGTGATGCACCATCAGCCCCATGATGCCGACCTGGGTCAGCCCGAACGACAGCGCGTGCGCGAGCTGAACCATCGCGAGGATCGGCAGCGGCGGATCCTGCGCGGTGATCGCCCAGCGCGCCGCAGCGCTGACCGCCGCGATCACCACCAGCGTCTGCGGCCGCAGCGTGAAGCGCGGCGACAGCGCGAACAGCACGATCTCGGCGATGACGCCGAGCACCCACAGGCCCGCAATCGTCAGCCCGCTGAATCCGGCCTGCTGCCAAGCGATCGATGCGAAGATGTAGTAGGCCGAGTGGCTGCTCTGGATCAGCGCCGCCGCGAAGATGATGGCGAGAAACCCGCGATCGCGCAGCAGTTTTCGCGCGCCGGCTGCAGCGGCCGAGGCCGCCGGCGGACGCTCCAGCGGCCGCAGCGTCAGGGCGACCAGCGCGCCGACGACGGTCATGAAGGTGATGATCCAGATCAGATGGACGGCCGCGACATAGCCGAGCAGGAAACCGCTGGTGAGCGCGCAGACCGCAAATGCCGCCGACCCCCACAACCGCAGCGGCCCGTAGTTGAGGCCGTATTGCCGCACGCCGCGCAGCGCATAGGCATCGGTCAGCGGCACCATCGGCGTCCAGACGCAGCAGGTCAGCGCATAGAACACGAGCACCAGCAGCGGCTGGTGCTGGGTGCCGATCAGGCAAAATCCGAACGCGGTGGCAAAGCTCGTGGCGATGATCGCGCCGCGCAGCATCTGGCGCCGCTCGGCGCTGGCGGTGACCAGCGGCAGCACGGTGAAGCGTGTCACCGGCGGCACCGCCGTGATGATGCCGATCCAGGTGGCGTCGATGCCGATCGCCTTCAGCCACACCGTGAAAAACGGCAGGTGAACCCCGGTCATGCCGAACAGCGTGGCATAGAATGCGGCGAGCCGGGCCGCGAATCGCCGCGATGCAACCTTCGCTGCAATGGGGATTTGTGATTCGGAAGACATCAATTCAATTGCGATTCGCGCGATATCGTGGTGATCGTTAGCGTAACGCGCAGTGATTTGCGCGGAGAGATTGTGATGGCCGAAGAAGCATTCGCCCTGTCGCCGATTTCCGCCCGCGCGGCCCTGCCGAGCGAGGAGGACTATGCCGCGATCAGCGAGGCCTTCATGGAGACCTCGCGCGGCCGCTGGTTCCTCGGCGAGTATGCCAAGCGCAACCGCAATGCCGATACCAGCAGGGTGCTCGACGCCGTGGCGCGGATCGAGGAAAGCCTCAGCGCGCAGCGGCAGGCGACGGTCGAGGCGATTCGCGACGAGCAGCTGGAACAGGTGCTGGCGGCGCTGCGCGGCGCGGTCGAGGCGACCCAGGCCTCCGCCATCGCGGCGCTCGACGGTCTCAGCCTCGAGCAGACGCTTGCGCCGGTGCGCAAGGGCGTGCGGGTGATCCGGGAAATCTCCTGGCGGCTGCGCGAGATCGGCAATGACGGCCGGATCTGCGACATCATCGATTCGCAGGCCAGCGCAATCGAGGCCGGCGCCGCACAGCTTTCGATGGACGACGCCAAGGCCGTGCTGGACGCTGCCTTCGCGGCGCTGGCGCGCCGGCTCGGCGAGTTCGATGCGGATAAGCCGGCCGCGGCCGAACCGGCGGTGGCCGAGGCTCCGGTCGCGGAAGCGCCCGCGGCAACTCCGGTAGCCGAAAGCGCTGCGCCTGAAGCAGCAGCGGTTGCCGAGCCGCCGCCCGCTGAGCCGGTCGCCGTAGCGCCGCAAGCGGAGGCCGCCGTACCCGCAACGCAACAGCCGAATGAAGCCGCATTGGCCCAGGCTGAGGCCGCGCTGGCCGAAGCCGAGGCGGCCGAGCTCGCCCGCGCCGCCGACGAAGCCGCCGCGGACGCGCATGACGAGGCCGTGCTCGACATCATCGCCACGGAAATGGGCGCCGCCGATCCGATCGACGAAGAGTTGATCGCCGAGGAGATGCGCGCCGCTGAGGCCGAGGCGATGGCGGCCGAACCTGAGATGGCAGCGCCGGAGCCTGAGCCTGTGCGGGTCACTGAGCCGGTGGTCGCGCCGCCGCCAGTTGCCGCCGCGCGGACCGTGCAAGCGCCGGTGCCTCCGCCGCCTCCGCACGCCGTCGTCGAAGCTGCGCCCGAGCCCGCAGAAATCTCGCTCGGCTCGACCATCATCGCGAACGGCCTGGTGAAGCGGCCGAGCCCTGCGGCCAACGATCCGCTGGCGCCGATCCGCCGCATGAGCCAGACCGAGAAGATCGCGTTCTTCTCGTGAGCTCGTCATTGCCGGGCTTGACCCGGCAATCCATCAAACGTGAAGCGCTTTTCTCATGATGGATGCGCGGGTCGAGCCCGCGCATGACGAGTTGAATATGCGATCGCCTCAGGCCACCAGCCTGGCAAACAGCTCGGCGTCGACATTGCCGCCCGAGAGCACGATGACGACGTTCTTGTCCTTGACGTCGATCCGTCCCGCCAGCAGCGCGGCGAGCCCGATCGCGCCGCCCGGCTCGACCACCAGCTTCAGCTCGCGATAGGCGAAGGCGACCGCTGCGCCGACCTCCTCGTCGGAGGCGGCGACGCCATTGGCCAAGAGCTTGCTGTTGATGGCGAAGGTGAGCTCGCCCGGCATCATCGCCATCAGCGCATCGCAGATGGTGCGGGCCGCGACCGGATGCGCCTCGCGGTGCCCGGCCTTGAGCGACAGCGCGTGATCGTCATAGCCCGCGGGCTCGGCGACGATCACCTGGGATTGCGGGAATTTCGCCTTCACTGCGGTGGCGACACCCGCGATCAAGCCGCCGCCGGAGGCCGGCGCCACCACGATGTCGGGGGTCAGCCCGAGCGCCGCCATGTCCTCGGCGATCTCGCGGCCGGCGGTGCCCTGCCCTGCGATCACGAAGGGATCGTCATAGGGCCGCACCAGGGTCGCGCCGCGCTTGCCGGCGATGCCGTTGGCGATCGCTTCGCGGTCGTCGCGGTCGCGGTCGTAGAGCACGACCTCGGCGCCATAGGATTTGGTGCGCTCGCGCTTTGTCAGCGGCGAGTCCGCAGGCATCACGATGGTCGCCTGCATGTTGAGGATTTTTGCCGCGGCCGCGACGCCCTGGGCATGGTTGCCCGAGGAGAACGCGACCACGCCGCCGCTCCGCTGCGCTTGCGGGATCGAGGCGAGCTTGTTGAAGGCGCCGCGGAACTTGAACGATCCGGTCCGCTGCAGCATCTCGGGTTTCAGGAAGACCTTGGTGCCGACCCGCTCGTTGAGAACGGGGAAGGTCAGCAGCGGCGTGCGCACCGCGAACGGCGCGACCACCCTTGCGGCGGCATCGATGTCCGCGGCAGCGACGGGTGGAATTTGGGCGTTGTCCGTCATCCGCGATTTCTATCGCGGCCGACGGCGGCCGGGCAAGACGCTTTAGCGTGAGGCTAGCGCGAGGTCGGCTGGCTGGCCGGCAGGGCCGCGAAATGACGGTTTTCGCCAACAAATTCGGCCGCCCTGTCCTTGTCATCCGGCAACACCGGCCGGACGTTCATGGCGCGGTCGATGAACACCCGGGCCGAGGCCTGCCAGGTGTGGAGCGCGGCGAAGTCGACACAGGCCTGCCGCGGGATGCTCAGCGCCTCCAGGCAGGCATGGCGCAGATCGTCGTCGAGCACGCCGACCGGCGCGGCGCCGATCACGTCGCGCGGGCCGGTGACCGGAAAAGCGGCGACCGGCAGACCGCTGGCCAGCGCCTCTAGCAGCACCAGACCAAAAGTGTCGGTGCGGCTCGGGAATACGAATACGTCGGCGGCCGCATAAATTTCGGCCAGCTCCTCGCCGTGGCGGGCGCCGAGGAACACGGCCTCGGGGTATTTGCGCTCCAGCGCTGCGCGCGCCGGGCCGTCGCCGACCACGACCTTGGTGCCGGGCAGATCGAGCTCGAGAAACGCCTCGAGATTTTTCTCGACCGCGACGCGGCCGACGCTGAGATAGACCGGCTGCGGCAAGCAGAGGTCGACATCGCGCGGATGGAACAGCGCGGTATCGACGCCGCGCGACCACAGCACCACGTTGCGGAAGCCGCGCTGGCGCAGCTCGCTGGCCAGCGCCGGCGTCGCCGCCATCACCGCCTGGCTCGGCCTGTGGAACCAGCGCAGCGCGCGCCACACCCAGGCCTCGGGGATCGGTGTCCGCGCCGAAACATATTCGGGGAAGCGGGTGTGGAAGCTCGTCGTGAACGGCAGGCCGCGCTTGCGGCAATAGCGGCGGACCGCGAGCCCGATCGGGCCTTCGGTCGCGATATGGATGCTGTCGGGCTTTGCGGCTTCGATCAGGCTGGTGACCTTGGCCTGGTACGGCAGCGCCAGGCGGAGATCGCGGTAGCTCGGCATCGCAAAGGTGCGGAACGAATCCGGCGTCAGGAAACTCACCTCGACGCCGAGCGATTTCGCCGCCTGCGCCATCATGGTCAGCGTGCGGACAACCCCGTTGACCTGGGGATGCCACGCATCGGTCGCGACCAGGATATGCGTCATGCAGCGCGTGCCGTGACCCGCGGAACCGGCACCGCACTGCGCACCGGATCGGTCCAGGTGATGATCTCGAAGCGGCCGTCCTCGTGCTCGGCGAGCGCGGTGCAGCTCTCCACCCAGTCGCCGCAGTTCATGTAGCGGATGCCATGCTCGTCATGAATGGTCGCGTAGTGGATGTGGCCGCAGATCACGCCGTCGCAGCCGTGGCGGCGCGCCTCGCCGGCCAGCGTCGCCTCGAACGCGCCGATATAGTTCACCGCCTTCTTGACCTTCAGCTTGGCCCATTGCGACAGCGACCAGTACGGCACGCCGAACATCTTGCGGAAGAAGTTGACGAAGCGATTCATCTGGATCGCGAAGTCGTAGGCCTTGTCGCCGAGATGGGCGAGCCAGCGCGCGTTCTGCACCACGAGATCGAAGATGTCGCCGTGGATCACCAGATAGCGCTTGCCATCGGCGCCGGTGTGGACGGTGTTCTCCACCACGTCGATACCGCCGAAATGCGTGCCGTAATATTTGCGCAGGAATTCGTCGTGGTTGCCCGGGACGTAGATCACCTTGGCGCCCTTGCGCGCCTTGCGCAGCATCTTCTGCACGAAATCGTTGTGGGTCTGCGGCCAGTACCAGTTCGACTTCAGCGCCCAGCCGTCGACGATATCACCAACGAGGTAGATCGTGTCGGCATCGTGAGAGCGGAGGAAGTCCAGCAGACGGTCGGCTTGCGAACCGCGGGCTCCGAGATGGACATCGGAGATAAACAAAGTGCGAAAGCGCCGCTCCGGGCTTTCTTCACTCAAGGAGTCACTTCCCATGCCGGTGCACCTAACAGATTCCTGTGACAAGGCGATGACGATCCCCGCGACCCGAGGCCTCACAATCAGTTAACGAGAATCAGTTGCACGCCCCTTCCCTGCGGATAACAGCGCCATGCGACAATCTGGCGACACGAGCGGCGCGAGTTGTGCGGAACACGGCGATGTGTTGCCGGTGTATCGCGGTGGAACAAGGTCTGTCCCCCTCGTCATTGCGAGGAGCGGCATCCGGGGTCTGCATCCGCGGCTGCAGCGGCCCCGGATTGCGCTGCGCTTCATCCGGGCTACGGCAGCTACGGGCTACGGCAGCTCAGTAATACTTGTGGAAATGATGCACGGGCGAGTGGCCGTGGCCGACGGCGAAGCGATCGGCCTCAGCGATCGCCTGCGTGATCCAGGCCTTGGCGTTGCGCACGGCGGTCTCCATGTCCTCGCCCCTGGCGAGCCCGGCCGCGATCGCCGAGGACAGCGAGCAGCCGGTGCCGTGCGTGTTGGATGTCGCGATCCGCGGCGCTGCCAGCGCGATGCTGCGATCGCCGTCGATCAGATAGTCGACGCTCTCGGCGCCATGGCCATGACCGCCCTTGACCAGCACCGCGCGGCATCCCGTCGTCGCCAGCAGACGCTTCGCCTGACGCTCGGCATCGGCCTCGCTCGCGGCGATCGGCTCGTTCAGCAGCGCCGCCGCCTCGGGCAGGTTCGGCGTGATCAACGACGCCAGCGGAAACAGCCTGGTCTTCAGCGCATCGACGGCCTCGGCCGCGAGCAGCCGGTCGCCCGAGGTCGCGACCATCACCGGGTCCAAGACAACGTGGCGCGGCGCCCAGCGCGTCAGCCCGTCGGCGATCGCCGCGATGGTCTCGACCTGCGCCACCATGCCGATCTTGACCGCGCCGACGGCAAGGTCGGAGAACACCGCATCAATCTGCGCGGTGACGAATGCGGCCGGCACCGCATGAATGCCGCTAACGCCCGTGGTATTCTGCGCCGTTAGCGCGGTGATGACGGAGGCGCCGTAGACGCCGAGCGCGGCAAAGCTCTTCAGGTCGGCCTGGATGCCGGCGCCGCCAGAGGAATCCGAGCCGGCAATGGTGAGCGCGACGGGCGTCATCGGAGGACACAAGGGGTTGATCGGAACGGGACCATGCCCTGTCCTAGCGCGCCGGCCGATTGGCGGCAAGTTCGCGTGGTTTTGCCGCGACTTGGGCGTGACTTGGCCGTGACTTGGGGCCTGAACCGGCCTTGCCACGGCGGCTGGTTTTTGGCCTATTGTCGGCAATTCCCCGGAGACAAAGCGATGGTTCCTTTCTTCGTCCAGATCAAGTGCAAGCTCGGCCAGTCCTACACCGTCGCCAACGCGCTGGCGGAGGCCGAGATTGCATCGGAGATCTATTCCACCGCGGGCAACTACGACCTCCTGGTCAAGTTCTACGTCGACAACGACACCGACATCGGCCACTTTATCAACGAGAAGGTGCAGGTGATCCCGGGCATCCAGGACACGCTCACGATCATCACCTTCAAGGCGTTCGGCGCGCGCTAGCTGCTGCTTCACCTCTCCCTATGGGAGAGGTGAAGCACTGCCGTTGCGCGATGACTTCAAGCCGATCATCGCGCCTAGGATTCCTTCTCCTTCTCCTTCTCCTTCTTCTTCGGCCGCGGCGGTCCTTCGACCGGCGGCAGCGACTTGATGTACTCGGCGATCGCCTCGCGATCGGTTGCCGGGAGCTGCGAGGTGTTGCGGATCACGCGCACCATCGCGCCGCCGGCGCTGTCGCCGTCCGGCGTCTGACCGGTCTCGAGGAAGTAGGAAATATCCTTCGCGCTCCAGTCCGACAGCCCCTTCTGGGTGATGTTGGGCACCCAGCCCTCGCCTTCCGGATTTGGTCCGCCGGCAAAGCGCTGCGCGCTGATGATGCCGCCGAGGAAATTGCGCGGGCTGTGACACTCGGCGCAATGGCCAAAGCTGCTGGCAAGATAGGCGCCGCGATTCCATTGCGCCGAGCGGCTCGCATCCGGCACGAACGGCTTGTCGTCCATGAACAGGAATTTCCAGACGCCGATATTGCGGCGGATGTTGAACGGAAACGGCACGTCGTGGTCGCGCACACGGCCGGTGACCGGAGCCAGGGTCTTCAGATAGGCAAACAGGTCACGCACATCGCTGACCCTGGCGTGCGTATAGGAGGTATAGGGAAACGCCGGGAAGAAATGCGTCCCCGCCGGCGAGGTGCCTTTCATCACGGCGGTGACGAAATCGGCCTCGCTCCAGCGGCCGATGCCGTCGTTCGGATCGGGCGAGATGTTCGGCGCGTAGAAGGTGCCGAACGGCGAGCCGATCGCGAGGCCGCCGCCAAGCTTCAAGCGGTCGTCCTGCTTCGGCACGGCATGGCAGGAGGAACATCCGCCTGCATTGAACGTTATGAGCCCGTTCGCGAGATCAGGCTGGTAAGCCGGCAGCGCGCTTGCTGCGACGGTCGCCGGGATGGTCACCCACCAGAACACGCCAAAGCCGGCAAGGCAGGCCAGGATGGCCAGAACAACAATTCGTCGCAGCATTCACCGATCCGTCGCTAGAGCGTTTTCCCGCGAAGTGGATACCGGTTCGCGTGAAGAAAACGCGTTAAAACAGGAATCTAGAGTTCGAAGCCTATCAACCCAGTATGGTGGCAAGCGGTCGCCTGCGCTCGCATCAAATTTCGCGCCTTCACGATGATTTTGGGAATAATTCCGCAAAGCCGCTGTTTGAAGACTGAAACCGTCCTGTGACGTCAAAGGGGAGAGAACCATGTCGAACAAGACCTTGCTTGCCACGTTGACGCTCGGCGCCGCGCTGGCGCTGGCCGGTCCCGCCTTCGCCCAGAAGTTCAAGGTGGCGCTGGACAGCAAGTCCGAGGTGCCGCCGAACAGCAGCGCGGCGACCGGTACCGCCGACATCGACTACGACGCCGCCAGCAAGAAGCTGAGCTGGAAGGTGACCTATTCTGGCCTCTCCGGCCCCGCCACCGCGGCGCATTTCCATGGCCCTGCCGAGAGCGGCAAGAATGCCGGCGTCGCGGTTGCGATCCCGAACGCAACGTCCAGCCCGGTCGAAGGCAGCGCGACGCTGACCGACGCGCAGGCCGCCGATCTCCTTGCCGGCAAGTACTATGTCAACATCCACACCGCGGCCAACCCGGGCGGCGAAATCCGCGGCCAAGTGATGAAGTAAGTGACGAAGTAAGTGACGAAGCAAGCGTGAAGTCATCGCAATAAGAAAAGGCCGACACAACGAAAAGGGCGGACGCTTCGCGGCGTCCGCCCTTTCTCGATGACCTCTCGCGACTTCGCGCGAGATGAATTCCGGCCTGCGTGAAGAACGCGCGATCAGCTCTTCTTGAGACGGTAGGTCTCGTGGCAGCCGCCGCACTGCTTGCCGATGACGCCCAGCTCGGCCTTCAGCGTATCGAGATCTTTGATCTTGCCCTTGGCGTCGGTGACGGCCTTGCCAAAGCTCGCCGCCTGCTGCGCGAAGCCGGCCTTGTCTTCCCAGATCTTTGGCGAGGGAGCGTAGTCACCGTCCAGCTTAGCGCCCTTGATACTCTCCGGGAACAACGTCGGAAGCTGCTTGGCGGTGTCATCGAATTGCGCCAGCGCCGCATCGACAGTCGCCTGGTCGTAGGGCTTCTCGCCCTTGACGATCGCCGCCAACGCGCCCGCATTCTTGCCATTGCCCTTCATCATGGCCTGGGTCTTCTTGACCTGATCCTGCTGTGCAACCACGGCACCGGCACTGAACGCGAGCACCGCTGCGACGACGACAATCCGCTTCATCGGCTAAATCCCTCAATTTCGGTTTGTCCCGGCCCACAGGGTTGCGGACCGGCCTGTTTGCGAACACCGCGGACGGAATTTCATTCCGCCTGCGGCAGTTTGTCAGAGCTTGTGCAGGCGCTCGGCCTCGCGGATCGCGACCCAGACCCGCTCCGGCGTGGCCGGCATGTCGATGTGGTCGATCTTGTACTCGCGATGCAGCCCCTCGACGATCGCATTGACCACCGCCGGGCACGAGCCGATCGCACCGGCTTCACCCGCCCCCTTCACGCCGAGCGGATTGGTGGTGCAGGGCACGTTGTGGGTCTCGAACACGAAGGACGGCCCGTCGGAGGCGCGCGGCAGCGCGTAGTCCATGAAGGTGCCGGTGACGAGCTGACCGTCGGCCGGGCTATAGATCGCGCGCTCCATCAGCGCCTGGCCGATGCCCTGCATCGCGCCGCCATGCACCTGGCCCGCCAGCATCAGCGGATTGAGCGTGACGCCGAAATCGTCGACGATCACATAGTTGACGATCTTGATGATGCCGGTGGCGGGATCGATCTCGACTTCGGCGAGATGGGTGCCGTTCGGATAGGTGCCGTCGGCGCTCGCGAACGTCGCGCTCGCATTCATCTTCGAGGAATCGCCGCCGGGACGCTTTGCCAGATCGGCAAAGCTGATCGAGCGGTCGGTGCCGGCGATGCGGATGCGGCCGTCGGCGATCTCGAGATCGCCGGCGCCCGCTTCCAGCGCCTGCGCCGCCAGCTCCTTCAGCTTGTTGCCGAGCTCGCGCGTCGCGCGCTCGACGCTGACGCCGCCGGATGGAATCGACGCCGAGCCGCCGGTGCCGAGGCCGGTCGCGATCTTGTCGGTGTCGCCCTGCAGCACATGGACGCGCTCCGGCGGCACGCCGAACTGCTCGGCGACGATCTGCGCATAGGCGGTCTGGTGGCCCTGCCCGCTCGACTGCGTGCCGATCAGGATCGAGATGTCGCCGTTGGGATCGAGCGCCACATTGGCGGTCTCCTCGCCCATGGTGCCGCAGACCTCGACATAGCTCGCCATGCCGATGCCCCGCACCAGGCCTTCCTTCTTCGCGGCCTTGGCGCGCTTCGGAAACTCCTTCCAGTTGGCGATCTCCATCGCGCGCTTCATATGCGCGACGAAGTCGCCGGAGTCGTAGACCTTGCCAGTCGCGGTCGTGTAGGGCAGCGATTTCGGCGGAATGAAATTCTTCCGCCGGATCGCATCCGGCGTCATGCCGAGCTTGCGCGCAGCGGCGTCGACCAGCCGCTCGATCACGTAAGCCGCCTCGGGGCGGCCGGCGCCGCGATAGGCGTCGACCGGCACCGTGTTAGTGAAGATGGTGCGGACGCGGCAGTGGAAGGCCTGGATGTCGTAGAGGCCCGGCAGCATGCCGGCGCCGCCATGCGGGATATAGGGCGCGAAGGTCGAGAGATAGGCGCCCATGTCGCCCATCAGGTCGACGTCCATGCCGAGGAATTTGCCGTCCTCGGCCAGCGCCATCTTTGCCGTGGTGACGTTGTCGCGGCCCTGCGCGTCGCCCATGAAATGGTCGGAGCGCTCGGCGGTCCACTTGATGGACTTCTTCAGCTTGCGCGCCGCGACCGAGATCAGCGCATACTCCCGGTACGGAAACAGCTTGGTGCCGAAGCCGCCGCCGACGTCGGGGCAGATCACCCGCATCTTCTCCTTCGGCATTTTCAGGACCATGTCGCAGAGGATCTCGCGCAGGCGGTGGCTGCCCTGGCTGCCGATCGTCAGCGTCAGGTGATCGTGCTTGGCGTCGTATTCGGCGACCGCCGCGCGCGTCTCCATGAAGTTGGTGATGACGCGCGGGTTGACGATGGTGATCTCGGCCACCGCATGCGCCTTGGCGAAGGCGGCATCCGCGGCGCCCTTGTCGCCGATCGAGACGTCGAACAGCACGTTGCCGGGCTTGTCGGGCCAGACCTGCGGCGCGTCCTTCTTCACGGCATTGGCAAGGCCCACCACCGCCGGCAGCGGCGTCCATTTGACGTCGATCGCCTCGATCGCGTCGCGGGCATGATCGACGGTGTCAGCGACCACGAAGGCGATGGCGTCGCCGACATGGCGCACCTCGTCCTTGGCGAGGATCGGATAAGGCGGCGCGGTGAACGGATCGGTCTCGAGGTTGAACAGGCACGGCAGACCGCCGAGCTCGGCGACATCTTCAGCGGTCAGGATCAGCGCCACGCCGGGCATGGCGCGGGCCTTGCCGGCGTCGATCGTGTAGGTCGCGTGCGCGTGCGGCGAGCGCAGCACCAGCGCGTGCAGCGCGGGAGACGGAGCAACGTCGTCGGTATAGCGGCCCTTGCCGCGAATCAGAGCGTCATCCTCCTTGCGCCGCACGCTTTGTCCGACGCCGAATTTGATGGGGGCTGCCATAGTGTCTCCGGTTGCAGTCTTCTTGTTCCACCATATTGGCGTGGTTGGCTGGGAAGCGCAAACGGCTTTCTCGGGGCATTTCGGCACTTGCGAAGCCCGCCGCAATCACTAAAGCGGGATCGGACGGAGCGGCCTTGGCTGGACGGTCTGCCGGTAAAATTCGATCGCCCGCGCTGCGCGCCGAACTCGCCGCGCAGCGTGCCTGCGATCGACTTGCAGACGATGCCGGGATGCATGGGCCGGCGCTGGTTGTCGGTCGCAGGATTCACGAAAACTATACCAAGTCTGCGGACGAACCCCAGATTGTTGCCGCCTTCGCTCCAAGGTAAGGTTGTCGCGGTATAAGCTGGCGGTGAGCTGCGTGATTGTGCGTTGGCGATTTGGTTTGGGGACCGATGACCGCTGGCAAAGTGTCGCAAGGGCAGGCCCCCATGGGGCTAGCGCGTCGCCGGTGGCATGAGGAACGCTCGCTACGCTGTGCCATCAGGCTGGCCCGGATGGGCTACTGGGAGTCGCAGCGCGCCGCTGCGAGCGACCTCTGGATATCTCCCGAGCTTGCCGCCTACTACGAATTCGAAACGGTCGACGGTTTCATCCCCATCGCTACGGTGCGCGAGCGCTATTTGCCGGAAAGCCGCAAGCTGCTGGAGGCGCATTACGCGGCCTGCTGGGCGGAGGGAAAGCCCTTCGCGGTACAGACGCGGCTGCGCCGCTCCGATGGTCGCGTGCTCGACTGCGTCGAGCATGGCGAGCCGGAATTCGACGCGAACGGACAGGTCCGGCGCGTGTCCGGCATCGTTCGCGACGTCACCGAGGAGACCTCCTCGCTGCGGCGCCTGGCGGAGAGCGAGCAACGGCTGGCCGATTTTGTCAGCACCGCCTCGGACTGGTGCTGGGAGAGCGACGCCGCGCATCGGCTGCTGCCGTATCCGAAGTCGCTCGCCGGCAATGCCGCGTTCCAGACCGTTGCCGCCGGCGGAAAGGCGCGCTGGGAATTGGCGTATGCGCCCGAGGACGCCGAGGCGATGGCGCGGCACCGGGCCGACATGGAGGCGCATCGCTCGTTCCGCGACTTCATCTATACGCTGATCGGCCAGGACGGCTCGCGCGTCAGCATCTGCACCAGCGGCAAGCCGATCTTCGCCGATGACGGCAGCTTTCTCGGCTATCGCGGCACCTCCAGCGACATCACCCAGCTCAGGGCGGCCAAGGCGCTGCTCGACCAGCGCACGCGGGCGCTGGAGGAAGCCCATCAGCTCGGCAAGATCGGCACCTGGAGCTACCGGCTGGACATCGGCCGCACGGTGTGGGCGCCCGAGCTGTTCCAGCTGCTCGGCTTCGACCCCGACGCATTCGAGCCGACCTACAAGAACATCAAACCCTATTTCCTGGGCGATGACGCCGACCGCCTCGGAGAGGTGCAGAAACGGGTGCTGCGCACGCGCAGGACCGAGGCCACCGACCTGCGCATCCTGCACGCGGACGGCACGACCCGCGACCTCGCGGTGATCTGCAAGGCGGAGGTCGCCCATGACAAGGTCATCGGCATCATCGGCACCGTGCAGGACGTCACCGAGCGCAAGGAGGCCGAGCGCCAGCTCGAGCAGCTCGCCTACAGCGATCCCCTGACCGGCCTTGCCAATCGCGCGCTGTTCAAGCGTCAGCTCGCCGCCGTGATCGAGAGCTGCGCCCGCGACGGCAGAGGCAGCGCGCTGCTGCTCATCGATCTCGATCGCTTCAAGGAGGTCAACGATTCCCTCGGCCATGCCGCCGGCGACGAATTGCTGATCTGCGTCGCGGCTGCGCTGCGCCAGGAGCTCGGACCGCGCGCCTTCATCGCCCGGCTCGGCGGCGACGAATTCGCGGTGCTGGCGGAGGGATCCGGCATGTCCGACGCCGCGCTGACCGAGCTTGCCGATCGGCTGATCGCGAGGCTGTCCGGTCCCGTCGATCTCACCGAGGGCGAGGCCTTCGTCGGCGCCACCATCGGCATCGCCCGCCTGCCCGAGCATGGCGCGACCGCGGAGACCGCCGTGCGCAACGCTGACCTCGCGCTCTACATGGCCAAGGAGGCCGGGCGCGGCCGGGCGCAACTGTTCGAGCCGGTCTATGCCCAGGCGGTCGATCAACGGCTCGATCTCGCCCGGCATCTGCGCCACGCGGTGGAGACCGGCGCGCTCGAGGCGCATTACCAGCCGCAGGTCGACCTGCGGAGCGGCCACGTCGCCGGCTTCGAGGCGCTGCTGCGCTGGACCCATCCCGAGCGCGGGCCGATCTCGCCGGCGGAGTTCATCCCGATCGCCGAAAGCTCCGGGCTGATCGTCGATCTCGGCCTGTGGGTGCTGCGCGAGGCCTGCCGGCAGGGCCGCGCCTGGCTCGATGCCGGATTGCCGCGGCGCTCGGTGTCGGTGAACGTCTCGCCGGCGCAGATCTGGAGCGTGGATTTCGAGGCGGCGGTCTCGGCCGTGCTGGCGGAGACCGGCTTCCCGCCGGAGCTGCTCTGCCTGGAGCTGACCGAAAGCCTGTTCGTCGATCATACCGAGCAGCGGATCAATCGCACGCTGACCGCCCTCTCCGCTCTCGG
Source organism: Bradyrhizobium sp. CCBAU 51753 (assembly GCF_015291565.1). NCBI lineage: Bacteria > Pseudomonadati > Pseudomonadota > Alphaproteobacteria > Hyphomicrobiales > Nitrobacteraceae > Bradyrhizobium > Bradyrhizobium sp. CCBAU 51753. The sequence goes on from NZ_CP030037.1 coordinate 6,251,590, forward strand.
CGCCCGGCTGGCGCTGGACGATTTTGGCTCGGGCTATTCGTCGCTCGGCTATCTGACGCGTCTGCCGTTCGACCGGCTGAAGGTGGACCGCGCCTTCGTGGATGGCATTTCCACCGCGCCGGAGAAGCGCAAGCTGCTCGGCGGCATCATCGCCCTGTCGCATGGGCTCGGCATGACCGTGGTGGCGGAAGGCGCCGAACTGCCGGCCGAAGTCGACGTGCTCGGCGGGCTCGACTGCGACCTGGTGCAGGGTTTTGTGTTTTCCCAGCCCATCGCCGCCGACGAAGCGCCGCTGGTGGCCGCCCGCATCGAGCGCGAGGCGAGCCGGATTGAGCCAAAACGGAACCGGCTCTAGGCGCGCGCACAAATACCGAAAAACAACCCCATGCAAAGTAGGATTTGGGGTAATATTTTACCTAAACTCGACGGAGCGCGAAAATCCAGCCGCGGCCGAACAGCGTGAGGATCGAAAAGGCATAGACGAAGATGCCGACCGTGATCAGCAACAGCAGGATTAGTTCATCGCGAAAAATCTGCATCGGCGCGAACCAGACCCAGGCGAAATGCGAGGTCAGCCACAGCGCGACCGCGACCAGGATGCCGCAGACCGCAAACGTGCCGAACGAGCGCAGCAGCGCGCGATCGAGCACGAGGAAACCGCGGCGCACCGCAAAGAACAGCACCAGCAGCAGATTGACCCAGGCGCCGACTGCGGTCGCCAGCGCGAGGCCGACCTGGGCCAGCGAGGAGACCAGCGCGATCTTCAGCGCGACGTTGACGGCAACGCCGGTGAGCGCCGCCTTCACCGGGGTCGCGGTGTCCTTGCGGGCGTAGAAGGTCGCGACCGCGCTGCGGATCATCACGAAGGGGATCAGCCCCACCGCGTAGGCCGCGAGCGTGGCGCCGGCGGTCGCGGCATCGGCCTTGGAGAAGGCGCCGCGCGCGAACATCGCGCGCATGATCGGATCGGCGACGGTGAGGAACGCCGCCACGAACGGCACCGAGAACAGCAGCGTGAAATCGAAGGCGCGGCGCTGCGCCGCCATGGCGCCGGCGTGATCGTCGGCGGAGAGCCGCCGCGACATTTCCGGCAGCAGCACGGTGCCGATCGCGATCCCGATCACGCCGATCGGGAGCTGGTTGAGGCGGTCGGCGTAATACAGCGCCGACAGGGCGCCGGCGGGCAGGAAGGTCGCGATGATGGTATCGGCGAACAGCGCGACCTGGGTGCCCATCGAGCCGAGCGTCGCCGGCCCCAGCGTGCGGAAGAAGCCGCGGACGTCCTCGTCGAGCTTGAGCGGCGCGAAGCGCGGCAGCCCGCCATGGCGCGACAGGTCGCCGGCGAGCAGGAAGAACTGCAGGAAGCCGGAGATCAGCACGCCCCAGGCCGCGGCGTGGCCCGCGCTCGGGAAGAACGCGGCCAGCGCCAGCGTCATCATCATCGCGAGGTTAAGGAAGATCGGCGCCGCCGCGGCGCTGGCGAAGCGGTGCATGACGTTGAGCATGCCGCCATAGAGCGTCACCAGCGTGATCAGCAGTAGATAGGGAAAGGTGATCCGCGTCAGCTCGATCGCGAGCTTGCGCTGCGCGACATCCTCAGTGAAGCCGGGCGCGAGGATGCTCATCGCCTGCGGCATGAACGCCATCGCGGCGAGCAGCAGGATCACCTGCGAGGCGAACAGCAGCGTGAAGATGCGGTCGGCGAACAGCCGCGCCGACGCCTCGCCGCGCTCGCCATGAACGTGGGCATAGGCCGGGACGAACGCCGCATTGAAAGCGCCCTCGGCAAAGATCGCGCGAAAATGGTTGGGCAGCCGCAGCGCCACGAAGAACGCGTCGGCGACCGGCCCGGCGCCGAGGATCGCCGCGAGCATGATGTCGCGCGCGAATCCGGTCACCCGCGAGAGGAGCGTGTAGCCGCCGACGGTGAAGATGCGCCCTAACATGCGCTGCTTCTAGCGCATGATCCCGTTACGTCAAAATGACGGATCAGGCCGCTAACAGTTCAGGCGTGATCCAATCCGAAAACCGGACCACTTTTCGGGATCATGCCTGAAGCGCGCCGCGCACGGCCTGGATGACGCGGTCCTGGGTCGCCTCGTCGAGATAGGCGTGCACCGGCAGGCTGATGACGTCCTCCGACAGGCTCTCGCTGACCGGCAGGCCGCCATCGGCGACCGGGAAGTTGCGATACGCCGTCTGCTGATGCATCGACTTGGTGTAGTAGATCGCGGTCGGCACCCCCTGCGCCTTCAGCGCCGCCGCGAAGGCGTCGCGGTCGGTACCCTTGGGCAGGCGGACAGTGTAGCAGGCCCAGATCGAGCTGCAGCCGGTGGCGAGCCGCGGCACGGTCACGAAATTGCCGAGCCCGCGCGCGTAGCGCTCCGCCACCACATTGCGTGCCGCGATCTCGTCGTCAAAGATCTTCAGCTTCTCGATCAGCACCGCGGCCTGCATGGTGTCGAGCCGGCCGGTGAGACCGAGGCGGACGTTGTCGTATTTGTCGGAGCCCTGCCCGTGCACGCGGATGCTGCGCAGCGTGCTCGCGAGCTCGTCATCATCGGTGAAGATCGCGCCGCCGTCGCCGAAGCAGCCGAGCGGCTTGGCCGGGAAGAAGCTGGTCGCGGTCGCGAGCCCGAAGGTGCCGAGCTTGCGGCCCTTGTAGCTGGCGCCAAATCCCTGCGCGGCATCGTCGAGAATGAACAGGCCTTCGGCCTTGGCAACCGCCGCCACCGCATCGTGATCGGCGCTCTGGCCGAACAGGTCGACCGGAATGACACCGACCGGCTTCAGGCCGCGCGCTCGCGCGGTCGCAATGCCGCGCTTCAGCGAAGCCGCGTCGATGTTGAAGGTCGCCTCGTCGACGTCGACGAAAACCGGCGTCGCGCCGGTCAGCGCCACCGCTTCGCCGGTCGCGCAAAAGGTGAAGGACGGGCACAGCACGGCATCGCCCGGGCCGACGTTCTTCGCCATCAGCACCATCAGCAGCGCATCGGTGCCGCTCGCGCAGGTCACGACGTGCTTTGCGCCGCTGTAATCGGCCAGCGCTTTCTCCAGCACGGTGACCTCCGGGCCGTTGATGAACTGGCAATGCTCGAGCACGCGAGCGACCGCATCATCGATCGGCTTGCCGATCCGCCGGCGCTGCGCGGCGAGATCGATGAAGGGAATGGGTTCAGGACGCATATGCTGGTTCATGAGGCTCTTCGCACGTGAAATGGAGATGAGACACGTCAGCCGACTACACGGCGCGGTCCCTTGCGTGCCGTCGAGGCGGCGGGCCGGGCGGGCGATTCCAGGCAGCGGATCGCGATCTCGAGGCTCGCCACGCCCTCGTCGCCGGACACTGCCGGCAGCTTGCCGGTGCGCACGGCATCGAGGAATGCGATCAGTTCGGCGCGCAGCGGCTCGTCGTGACCGACCGGCAGATGACGCATCGAATAGCTGCCGTCCGGCTTGAAGCCGAAGCATTCGGTGACCTGGCGGGTCAAGAGATCGCCCATGACATATTTGCCGCGGGTCGCCACCGTCACGCTGCGCGCCTTGAACGGCGTCAGCCAGTTGGTGTTGATGTGGGCGAGCACGCCGGAGGCGGTGCGGAACTGCAGCAGCGCGATGTCCTCGCGCTCGGCCACCGCGCTCGACAGCTGCGGCTGCACCTCGACGATGTCCGACTCGGTGAACCAGCGGATCAGGTCGATGTCGTGCACGGCGAGGTCGATCACGACGCCGACATTGGACATTCGCGGCGGGAACGGGCCGACGCGGGTGATGCCGATCGACAGGATGTCCTCGCCCGAGATCGCCTGCTTGATCGCGGCGACCGCCGGGTTGAAGCGCTCGACATGGCCGACCATCAGCGTCACGCCGGCGCGCAGAGCCGCCTCGACGATCTCGCGGCCCTCCTCGACGGTCGAGGCGACCGGCTTCTCGACCAGGATGTGGATGTTGCGCGCGATGCAGGTCAGCGCGATCTCGTGATGCAGATGGGTGGGAGCTGCGATCGTCACCGCATCGACGCCCTCGCCGAGCAGCTCGTCGAGGCTCTCGAAGGCGCGGCAGCCGACCAGCTCGGTGGCGCGCGTGCGATGTTCCGGCAGCGGATCGACGATGCCGACCAGCACCACACCGGGCAGTCCGGCCAGCACGCGGGCATGGTTGCTGCCCATCACGCCGGCCCCGATCACGCCGACGCGCAACGCGCGCTGGATGTCGGCCTTCGCGCCCGATGCGGACACTTTTGCGTTCATTTCATTGACCCCAAGTGACGTATTCAGTGACGTTTTTCAGTGACGTTTTTGAAGCGACGTTTTTGAAGTTTTGGCGGTTGTCCCGGCTGCTCAGGAAGCCCACCCCCGGCCTTCCCTCGGGGAATCAGCGCGAAGGTTACCCCCGTTTGCGCTGTGGCGCGAACCACGACCCGCTTCGTTGGCAGCCGCTATAGCACGGCGCCACAAATGTGGCGAATGCCAAGGACGATATCCGGACACGTTTTGATTCAAAGAGTTACATCGTCCGATGACTCATTTTTGAGCATGGGAGCCCAGCTCGAGAAAGGTTTACGGGAAAGATTGCGTCAACATGGCGGCCGTCGCTTTTGCGCGAAACGACCGCGAAGCAACCCGCTCGTTTGGCTCACAAGCGGGACGACGGGCACTGGGAGGCCGCGCACCTCAACGGTGACAGTGTTGGTTTGCTTAGCTTGCTCGGTGTCATCACCCGGCTTGACCGGGTGATCCAGTATTCCAGAGACGCCGGTGATAGAAGCGAGAGGCCGCGGCGTACTGGATCGCCCGGTCAAGCCGGGCGATGACAGCGTAGATGAGGACAAAGCTTCACAATCTCTCAGGTACGCTGGTAATCATCCTCGATGCGGATGATGTCGTCCTCGCCGAAGTAGCTGCCGGTCTGCACCTCGATCAGCTCGAGCTGGATCTTGCCCGGGTTCTCCAGCCGGTGCACCGCGCCGATCGGGATGTAGATCGACTCGTTCTCGTGCACCGTCTTGATCAATTCGTTGACGGTGACCTGCGCGGTGCCGCGCACCACGATCCAGTGCTCGGAGCGGTGATGATGCTTCTGCAATGACAGCCGTCCGCCCGGCTTGACGACGATGCGCTTGACCTGGTGGCGGTCGCCATTGTCGACCGACTGGTAGGAGCCCCAGGGACGATGCACCTTGATGTGGCTCTCGGTCACCTCGGGCGCCGTCACCTTCAGTTTGGCGACCAGCCGCTTCAGTCCATTGGCGTCCTGCTGCCGCGACACCAGCACCGCGTCCTGGGTCGCGATCACGACGAGATCGTCGACGCCTTCGAGCGCGACCAGCGCGCGGTCGGTGGTGACGTTGCAGTTGCGGGAATCCTCGAACACCGCCATGCCGCGCGAGGCGTTGCCCTGGCTGTCCTTCTCGGAGAGCTCCCAGACCTGCCGCCACGAGCCGATGTCGGACCAGCCGCAGGCCACCGGCACCACCGCCGCACGCGCGGTCTTCTCCATCACCGCATAGTCGATCGAGATCGCCTTCGCCGCGGCAAAGGACGGCGTATCGAGCTTGACGAAGCCGAGATCGCGCTCGGCGTTGGCAACCGAGGTCTCGACGGTGGCGACGCTGTCGGCATCGACATTGCGGTATTCATCGAGCAGCACCGCGGCGCGGAACATGAAGTTGCCGCTGTTCCAGAGATAGCCGGCATCGATATAGCCGGCCGCGGTCGCGGCATCCGGCTTCTCGACGAATTTGGCCACCGCCCTCACCTCGCCGGCGACGGTCTCGCCCGGGTTGATGTAGCCGTATTCGGTGGCGGGCCGTTCCGGCCTGACGCCGAAGGTGACGATGCGGCCGCGCTCCGCCGCGGCCAGCCCCTCGCGGCAGGCGGCGACGAAGGCCGGCGTGTCGCGCACCAGATGATCGGCGGCGAGCGCCAGCACGATTGCATCAGCGTCGCGCGTTTGCGCGAAGGCGGCGCCGGCGGCGATCGCCGGACCGGAGTCGCGGCGCATCGGCTCCAAGAGCACGTCGGCCTCGCGGCCGATCTCGGCGAGCTGCTCCAGCACCATGAAGCGATAGGCCTCGTTGGTGATCACGATGGGACGGTCGAACAGGGTGGCGTCGGAGACCCGCAGCAGCGTCTCCTGAAAGGTCGAGCGCGCCCCGAACAGCGACAGGAACTGCTTCGGGTGCACCTCGCGCGAGGCCGGCCACAGCCGCGTGCCCGCGCCGCCGCACATGATCAAGGGGATAATTCGTCCGTCCATCGATGCCTCACGTCCTGTCGTATCAGCGGCTGGCACATCAAAATTGCGCGAAGGCCGTCGCGATCGTTGCTCGGGAAGCCGTTCCCCAAGCAGTATCACGCCAAGCCGCGCGTCCGGGCCCGGATTATTCCGGTATTGTAACCCCCCGGTTTATGACAGGCGTTCCCCCCGTTCCGGCCTCTTTAACCGCCCCGTCGCGCCGGCCGCAATAGGGACCGGACGGCTATTGCCAGATCGTTGCGGAAACCATACCAAGGCGGCGAATTTGGGCGCGCGAAGGCGTTTTGCGCTGTTTTTGACACATTCTGAACCGGGCCAGCGCGGGCGAAATGCGCCGAATCCTGCTTTCCACCTCCAAGATCCTGATCTCGGCTGCGCTGCTGTATTTCTCGCTGCGCAAGGTCGACCTGCATGATCTCGCCTCCCGCATCCAGATCGGCAGCCTCGGCTGGCTGGGGCTGGCGATGGCGGTCACCTTCCTGCAGATCTTCCTCGGGGTGTTGCGCTGGCGCGAGATCGGCACGGAGTGCGGCGCGCCGCTGCAGACCCGGCAGGCGATGCGCTACAATTTGATCGGCGCGTTCTTCAACCAGACCCTGCCGTCCTCGATCGGCGGCGACGCGGTGCGGCTGTGGCTGGTGGCGCGCGGCGGCGCCGGCTGGCGCGCGGCGACCTACTCGATCTTCGTCGATCGCGCGGTCGGGCTGATCGCGCTTGCCGTCGTCATCGCCGCGACGCTGCCGTGGAGCTACCGGCTGATTTCCGACGCCAATGGCTGGACCGCATTGCTGCTGCTGGATCTCGCCGCGCTCGGCGCCGGATTCGGCTTCCTGCTGATCGGCGTGCTGCCGTGGCCCTGGCTGAGACAGTGGTGGGCGACGCATCACATCCATGCCTGCGCCGTGATTGCCAACCGGGTGTTGTTCAGCCGCGCGCATGGCCTGAAGGTCGCGGTGCTGTCGGTGCTGATTCACGTGGTGACCGTCGTGACCGCCTGGTGCGTGGTGCAGGCGATCGCGGCTCCGGTCACCTTTGGCCAGATCTTCCAGCTGCTGCCGCCGGTGATGCTGATCACGATGATGCCGATCTCGATCGCGGGCTGGGGCGTGCGCGAAGCCACCATGGCGCTGGCCTTCGGCTACGCCGGACTGGTCGCCAACGAAGGCGTCAACATCTCGCTTTTGTTCGGCGCGGTGACGTTCGTGGTCGGCGTGTTCGGCGGCCTGGTGTGGATCCTGAGTCCGGAAAAGGCCGCCAAGGGCACCGCCCCGATCGAAGTCCCCGCATCCCAGTAGCCGAGCAGATGAGCAGTTTCGAAATCCTCCTGTCGTTGGTTGCAGCGGCGCTGGCCGCAACGATCTCGGCGATCCTGATCCAGGCGACGCGGCCGATGCTGCTGCGCGTGGCGCTGGCCAAGCCCAATGCGCGCTCGTCGCACAAGGTGCCGACGCCGCAAGGCGGCGGCATCGCGGTGACCGCGGCAACGCTGCTCGCCGCCGGCATCGTGATCGTGATGGCCGGATCGCCGAACCTGACCGTCCCCATCACCGTGTTCGCGGCCACCCTGTTCATCGCGCTGGTCGGATTCGTCGACGACGTCCGTCCGCTGCCGGTCGCGCCGCGGCTGCTGCTGCAGGCCGCCGCCGTCGCCGCCGTGGTGTTTGCCGCGCCTCTTGATCTCAAGATCGTTCAGGCCTGCCCGCTCTGGCTCGAACGCGGGCTGCTGCTGATTGCCGGATTGTGGTTCGTGAACCTCGTCAACTTCATGGACGGGCTCGACCTGATGACGGTATCGGAGGCGGTGCCGATCGCGGCCGCGGTCGCCCTGCTCGGTAGCTTCGGCCATGTCCCGCCGGCGGCGACGCTGGTCGCCGCCGCGCTCGGCGGAGCGCTGCTCGGCTTCGTCCCGTTCAACCGGCCGGTCGCAAAGATCTTCCTCGGCGATGTCGGCAGCCTGCCGATCGGCCTGCTGCTGGGCTGGTGTCTGCTGGAGCTCGCATGGCATCAGCAATTCGCCGCCGCGCTGCTGCTGCCGCTGTACTATCTGGCGGACGCGACGGTGACGCTGCTGCGCCGCATGGCGCGGCGCGAGGCGTTCTGGGCCGCGCACCGCTCCCACTTCTATCAGCGCGCGACCGACAACGGCTTTTCGGTGTGGCGCGTGGTCGGCGAGGTGTTCGCGCTCAACCTCGTGCTGGCGCTGCTTGCAATCGTCTCGGTCGCGGTGAATTCGCTCGCCGCCGACATCGGCCTGCTGGCGGCCGGCGGCGTCGCGGTCGCGACCTTGCTGCGCCGGTTCTCCCGGCCGCGCGGCGCCTGAAGCAGCGCGATCCGCGCGCGGCGGATCAGCCGTGGTCCAGCGCGAGCTTCAGGCCTTCGTCGAGGCTGACCGGCGGCTGCCAGCCGCTCGCGGCGGCCTTCGAGAGATCAAGCTCGAGCGAGCCGAGCAGACTGTCATCGATCTCCTTGCGGCCGCTGAGCCTGAACAGCGTGCTCAGCACCGGCTTCGGCAGCGAGAACAGCCGCGGCGCGGTCTGCGCCGCCCGGGCGAGGCGCTCGATGAACTGCGGCGTCGACACCTGCTCGCTATCCGCGACCAGAAACACGTCGAAATCCGCCCCCGGATTGGTCAGCCGGAACAGGACGAACGCGGCGAGGTTCTGCACCGACAGGAACGCACGGCGATTCTGGATATTGGCGAGCGGCAGCGGGATGCGGCGCTTCACCGCCTTCTCGAGCAGCGCGAAGTTGCCCTTTGCGCCGGCGCCGTAGATCAAGGGCGGGCGGATCACGGTAACCCGCATGCCGCTCCCCGGCACCAGTTCGCGGAGGCCGCCTTCGGCGGCGGCCTTCGACATCCCGTAGAGGCCGCGCGGCGTCAGGACGTCGTCCTCGCGAAACGGCGGGCGCCCGTTGTTGCTGCGGCCATGGACCAGGATGGTGCTGATGAAGATGAAATGCTTGACGCCGGCCGCGACCGCGCCGCGCGCCAGATGCAGCGTGCCGCCGACATTGACGTTGTGGTAGAGCTCGATCGCATGCTCTTCGTCCTGGTGATGCACGCGCGCGGCGAGATGAACCACGGCGTCGACGCCGTCGAGCGCGGCGCCCCAGTCGGTGGCGGGGCCGAGCGTTCCGATCTCGACGTCGTTGGCGTCGCGCGGCGGATGCCGCACCGCGCGCCGCACCACCCAGCCGTTGCTCGCCAGCAGCGGCACCACGTGGCGGCCGACGAAGCCGTTCGCACCCGTCACCAGAACCGTCGGTCGACCGTCCGTCATGCCGTCCGCTCCACGTCGCGATTGCCCAGTAATTCGCCGACCAGCGCGGCATAGCTGCCGAGCGCCCGTTCGGGGCTGAAGGTCCGCGCCGCCGCGACCGCCCGCTCGGCCATCGCGGCGCTCTGCGCTTCCGAGGCCAGCGATCCGGCGGCCAGGCGGATGGCATCGGCGAGTTGATCCGGCCGGCTCGGGGTCACGACCCAGCCGAGCTGGTTTTCCTTCACCGTGAGCGCGGCCTCGGCCTCCGCTTCGGAGACCAGCATGACCGGCCGGCCGATCGCAAGCAGATTGTAGAACCGGCTCGGCACCGACACGCCGGCGACGTTCTTGCGATAGGGAATCAGCCAGACATCGGCGCTGGAGAGCAGCGCTGCCAGCTCGTCATCGGCGACGCGTTCGACCAGCGTGACGTTGGCAAGCTGTGCGGCCGCCTGCATCTCCTTGAGGCGGTCAAAGCCGATGCCCCAGCCCGAGAGCAGGAAATGGATATCGCGTTCGCCCTGCAGCAGCCGCGCCGCCTCGAACACGATGTCCGGATCGTGGGTGAAGCCGAGATTGCCCGACAGCCCCACGACGAAGCGGGCGGCGATCGCCTTGCGAAACGGATTGTCCGGGCTGACCGGACGGTAGCCGGGCGCGAGCGTGGTCCAGTTCGGAATGAACCTGATCTTGTCCTGGGTCATGCCGCCATAGCGCAGCAGCAGCTTCTCGGCGTCGCGGCCGATGACAATGACGGCGTTAAGGGCACGGAACATCAGCGCGTTGATCGCGCGCAGCGCGCGCGCCGCGAACGAGGACGGCTTAAGCAGCCCGGCCATCACCAGCACGTCGGGAAACAGATCGTGCAGGATCAGCGCCGACTTCGCGCCCTTCAGCCGCGCCGCGGCGGCAACCGCATAGGGCAGCACGAACGGCGCGGTCACCGTCAGCGCCACGTCGCCACGCTTCAGCTGGGTCAGCAGCGCGAGGAAGATCCGCGCCGTGAACAGCGTCTCGGCCAGCGCGCGCTTGAGCAGCGCCGCCTTACCCGGCAGCCAGTTCTTGATCTCGACGACGACCGGCCGTCCCGGCGCGGCCGGCTGCGCCGAGCCCGGCATGCCGGAGACCACCACCACCTCGGCATCGTCGGCGATCCGCTCGGCGATCGCGGCCATGATCGCGGCGGTCGTCGAGTGGTCCGGCGGATAATGCTGGCTGACGACGACGACTTTGCGGGGCTTGCGCATCGGTGGCTCTCGAACGGTCAGGCCGCGCCGCGCGCGACGGCGCGATCAGGCGGCATTCGAGCCGAATTCGGGCACGGCGTCCTGCAGCACGGCGCGAATCGTGACGCGGTCATCGCGCTCGATCGCCTCCTGCAGCGCCGCCAGCCATTTGCGCAAGGTCGACATCGGCGGCTGGTTCGGCTTCGCCGCCATCATGCCGTCGACGCCAATCTCGATGGTCGGCTCCTGGCTCGCGAACAGGATCTCGTTGAGCCGCTCGCCGGGACGGATGCCGCTGAACACCACCTCGACATCGACGCCGGGCTGCAGGCCGGACAGGCGGATCATCCGCTCGGCGAGGTCGACGATCTTGACCGGCTGTCCCATGTTCAGCACGTAGACCGAGACGTCGGGCCGCGCCGGCGTCATCGCATGCGTCGCCGCGGTGATCACGAGATCGCAGGCCTCGCGGATCGTCATGAAGTAGCGCACCATGTCCGGATGGGTCACCGTGATCGGGCCGCCGGCCTCGATCTGGGCCTTGAACTTCGGCACCACCGAGCCGTTGGACGCCAGCACGTTGCCGAACCGCACCGAGATCAGCCGCATATGCGGCTTGCTGCCGGCCTCTGCCGCCAGATCGTGGTCGAGCGCCTGGCAGTACATTTCGGCAAACCGCTTGGTCAGCCCGAGCATCGACACCGGCTCGATCGCCTTGTCGGTCGAGATCATCACCATCGCGCTGGCGCCGGCGGCGCGCGCGGCGTCGGCGACGTTCACCGAGCCGAAGATGTTGGTCTTGACGCCCTCGCTCCAGTCGCGCTCCAGGATCGGCACATGCTTCAGCGCCGCGGCATGGAATACGATGTCGGGCTTGAACTCGCCCATCAGGCGGATGATGCGCTCGCGATCGCGGATGTCGGCGATCCGGCCCTCGATCACGGCGCCGGTGTCACGGGCGGACAGCGCCTCGGTGACGGCATAGAGCGCCGGCTCCGAATGCTCGATCACCAGGAGGCGCGCGGCGCCGAAGGTCGCGACGCGGTCGCAGATCTCCGCGCCGATCGAGCCGCCGCCGCCGGTCACGATCACCGACTTGCCCTTCACCAGCGCCTCGAGCCGCGCGTAGTCGATCTTCTGGGTCGGGCGCAGCAAGAGGTCCTCGACCGCGACATTGGTGAGCCGCGGCGCGTCGCCGCTCTCCAGCGACGGCAGCCGGCTCACCATCATGCCGAGCCGCTTGGCGCGCATCAGCACGCTTTCCGGGTGCGCCTCCGGCTCGAACGCCGAAGGCGTCATGACCACGCGCTTGATCGGGCGCTGGCGGGTTTCGAAATCGCGAATCACCGCCTCGATGTCATCGACGCCGCCGACCACGGGAATGTTGCGGATCAGCTGGCCCTGGTCGGCCGGCGACGGCGACAGCACGCCAACCGGCCACAGCCGCTTGATGGCGCCGTTCTCGATGCCGCGCAGCACGACCTCGGCGTCGGCGGCGCGCCCGACCAGCAGCGCCGGCGCGGCACTGTCGGAGCGGGCGTGCAGCCGCGTGCGCGAGTAGCGGAAATAGCGATAGCCCAGCCGCAGCGCGCTCAGCGCGAACACTTCGAGGAAGAAGAACAGGATGATGGTGACGCGGCCGAGGAAGACGAAGGTGCGCGAGCCGGTGAAGAAATAGACATAGTCCAGCACCACCAGCGCCAGCGTCAGCACCGCCGCGACGCGCAGGATGTTCAGCGCATCCGGCAGCGACGTGAAGCGCCATTTCGCCGTGGTCAGGTTGCTGAAATAGCTGACCACGATGCTGAACAGCACGAACCAGGGCAGGATGTGGATCAGCTGCGGCCAGCGCTCCGCGAGCAGGCTGCCCTCGAACCGCAGATAAAAGCTCGCCAGCAGCGCGAACGTCGTCGCGAGCGCGTCATGGACCAGAATCAGGAAGTTGCGCAGGGTGAATTGTGAGAGGCGCGTCATGTAGCGGCGGGGTTAGCGACAACCGGGAACTTTGCAAGTACGAAGGCTGATAGCGTATCTGCCGGGCTCATGCCAGCGATCATGGACTGATTGGACGTTCAGGTTCCGTGCTCGCCGGTGACCGCCCCTTCAGCGCTATGCCGCCGGCAACGCCGACGCCCAGCACATACATCCAGCCTTCGTGGAAATCGAAGATGTGTGAATTAAACAACGATGAAAAAATATTCTGCACCACGACGAGAAGCCCGATCCAGTTGACCAGCCCGCCGCCGCGGAACAGCAGCAGGTGCAGGATCCACATCGCATACAGCAATGTCACGCCGATGATGCCCCACTGCACGGCGACATTCAACGTTTGATTGTGCGGATTTCCGATCACCTCGCCTGAGGCCTTGGTCACCCCGCCGGTCGCCACCCGTTCGAACAGGCCACGCGTGGCGCCGGTGCCGTGGCCGATCAGCGGCGCTTCGGCGAAGAAGCCGAGCGACTTGCGCCAGAATTCGAGCCGCAGCCCGATCGAGGTCGGGGCATTGCGCTGCATGTAGAGCTGGTAGTCGCGGTTGAACGAATCGGCGGTCCGGCGCAATTGCGGCGAGGCATGCCACGCCACCACGGCGAGCGCGGCGGTCGCGCACAGGATCAATGCGATGCTGCGCCAGCGCAGATGCAGCAGCGCAAACACCGCGAACATGATCGGGACCGTGACCAGCGCGGTCCGCGACACCACCACGAACGCCATGTTGGCGAAGAAGCTCACGGCGATCGCGGTCAGCAACGCGGCCAGCACGAAACGCCGTGACTTCAGCAGGATGACGATCGGATAGGCCAGCGCGACCGCGCACAGGGTGAATTCCTGGCTCTGATTGATGTGGTCCTTGACGAAGATGCCGCGCTCGGCGGTGTTCGGCGGCTTCAGCGAGAGGCCGGGATACAGGAGCACCAGCCACGACATCAGCATCAACAGCGTGCAGGAGACCAGGAACGCGGCGAACACCCAGGTGCCGCGTTTCGAGCGCTGGAAATGATACAGCAGGACCGGCAGCACCAAGAGCTTCGCGGTCGGCTCGACCGCATAGAACCGCGCCCGCCAGGCGGCGTCCGACCACAGCGTGCCGATCAGCGCGAGGGCGAACAGCGCGACCGGGACCGCGCAGATCGGCCGCTTCAGCAACGTCGAGAACGCCTTGAGGTCGAGGGTCGGCGCGATCGCGATCAGCAGCACGACGCCGAAGATGCCGACCAGCGAGGTCGACCACGGCAATGACAGCGCAATCAGCACCGCGACCACGTCGGCGGTGGTCTCCCAGCGCGCCGGATCGCGCCAGGCCGGGCATGCGGCGGCGGGCGTTGCGGCCATGCTCGCGCTCACGCCTTGCCCCCGCGCGCCCGGTCGACCAGCGACGTCGTGCTGTGGCCGGGCAGGATGTCGACCAGCACGACCTCGCCGCCGGCCGCCTCGACGATCTCGTGGCCGACCACCTGCTCGCGGGTGTAGTCGCCGCCCTTGACCAGCACGCTCGGCCGCACCCTGGTGATCAGGTTGATCGGGGTGTCCTCCTCGAAGATCGCGACCAGGTCGACGGCCTCCAGCGCCGCCAGCACCTCGGCGCGGGCGCGCTCGTCCTGCACCGGACGCCCCTCGCCCTTCAGCCGCCGCACCGAGGCGTCGCTGTTCAGCCCGACGATCAGGCGGTCGCAGGCGCCGCGCGCCGCGGTCAGCACCTTGACGTGGCCGGGATGCAGGATGTCGAAGCAGCCATTGGTGAAGCCGATCCGCAGATTCTGCGCGCGCCATTCGGCGAGATGCGCATCGATGTCGCCGCCCGCCGCGACGATCTTGTCCTCGGCCGCCAGCGACGCATGCGGCAGGATCTTGCGGCGCAGTTCATCCGGCCTGACGATGGCGGTGCCGGTCTTGCCGATGGTCACCGCGGCCGCAGCCGACGCCAGGCGGAGCGCGACGTCCCAATCGGCTTTCGCGGCCAGCGCCAGCGCCAGCATCGCCGCCACGGTGTCGCCGGCGCCGGAGACGTCGCGCACCTTCACCGGCAGCGCCGGCACATGGATGGTGCCGCCGTCGCGCAGCGCCAGCGTCATGCCGTGCTCGCCCTGCGTCACCAGCATGGCCGCGCAGTCGGCGAGCCGCATCGCGTCCTGCGCGGCGGCGGCGATCGCGTCATCCGAATCGGCGCGGCTGCGGGTCGCTTCGGCGAATTCCTTGCGGTTCGGCTTGATCAACGTGGCGCCGCGATAGATCGCAAGGTTGAGGCTCTTCGGATCGACGATGACAGACTTGCCGAGCTTGCGCGCGGCATCGATGGTGTTGCGGATCACCCGCGCGGTCAGCACGCCCTTGGCATAGTCCGACAGCAGCACGATATCGGCGCGCGCAAGCTGCGGCAGGATGGCGTCGATCAGCTGCTGCTCGACCTCGCCGGAAGCGGGCGCCGCGTGCTCCCAGTCGGCGCGCAGCATGTGGGTCGAGAAATGATCGGACACAAAGCGCACCTTGCGCGTGGTCGGCCGGCTCGCATCGCGCACCAGGACGCACTCGATCCGGCTCTCCTGCGCCAGCACGGCTTCCAGCCGCACGGCGGCATCATCCTCGCCGATCAATCCGACGAAGATGCAGCGTCCGCCGAGCGAGGCGACGATGCGCGCGGCGTTGCCGGCGCCGCCGATATTGATCTCGCTGCGCTTGGCCGCGATCACCGGCGCCGGCGCCTCCGGCGAGATCCGCGACACCTCGCCATAGACGAACTCGTCGAGCATGAGGTCGCCGACGCAGAGCACGGTCTTGCCGGAGATCGCCTGCGAGATGGCTTCAAAATCGAACATCTGTGCCCATAACCCGCATCAGCGATAGCGATCGGCGCGGTTGAGGAAGCCCTTCACATAGGCCCCGACCGCGTCTTCCAATGGAGTAAAGCCGCCATTGTATCCGGCTCGCCCGAGACGATCGACCACGCTCTGGGTAAAATACTGGTAGCTGCCGCGAATCTGCTCGGGCATCTCGACATAGTGGATATTCGGCGGCAGGCCGAGCGCGGCATAGGCCGAGACGATCAAATCCTTGAAGCTGCGCGCGGTGCCGGTCCCGACATTGAACAGCCCGCTGACTTGCGGCGTCGCCAGCAGCCACATCATCACGCGCACGACGTCATCGACATAGATGAAATCGCGGCGCTGATCGCCGTCGGCGATGCCCTCGCGATGCGACTTGAACAGCTGCACGGCGCGAGCCGACCTGATGTCGTCGAAGCGGCGCGCGAGCACGCTCATCATTGTCCCCTTGTGATACTCGTTCGGGCCGAACACGTTGAAGAATTTCAGCCCCGCCCATTGCGGCGGCAGCCGGTCGCCGCGCGTCACGCGCTCGGCAACCGCGAGATCGAACAGCTGCTTGCTCCAGCCGTACAGGTTCATCGGCCGCAACCGCTTCAGCGCCGCGACCGACGCATCGTCGTCAAAGCCCGCCTCGCCGTCACCATAGGTCGCCGCCGACGAGGCATAGATGAACCGCGTGGTGTTGGCCGTGCACCAGTCGAGCAGCCGCAGCGACAGGCGGAAATTGGTCTCGATCACGAGGTCGCCGTCGGTCGCGGTGGTCTCCGAGATGGCGCCGAGGTGAATGACCGCCTCCAGGCGCCGTCCCTTCAGCCAGTCGCCGAGCTCGGCCGGCGGCACGACATCGGCGAGCTGGCGCTTGGCCAGGTTCCGCCACTTGCCTTCGCTGCCAAGGATATCGGAGACCACGACGTCGCTGTGACCGGCGTCGTTCAACGCGGCCACGACGTTCGACCCGATAAAACCGGCACCCCCGGTTACCAGAAACATTGCGAAACCTTATCTAAGCCCCAGTGCGACGCCAGCTTTGCCCCACTCCCGTGCCGCAGGCAACGACGGCTTTACCTATTCCCACGAACCGTTTACCGACGGGGCCGCAACCGACCGTGCCCGGCTCATTTAGATATGAACGTTGATTCAGTATTAGGGATCGAGACCCAGGATAGCGCGGATACGAGCCCGATCCTGGTGGTTCCCTATGTCTGGATCGGCGACTTCGTACGCGGCCACACCGTGGTCCGGGTGCTGAAGAAGCGCTGGCCGAACCGGCCGGTCGACCTTCTGGTCACCCGCCAATGCGCCCCGCTTGTGGATTACATGCCGGGCGTTCGCGCCGGTATTGTGTCCGACCTGCCGCGCAGCCGGCTGGCGCTCGGCCGGCAGTGGGCGCTGGCGGCCGAGCTCAAGGCGCGGAACTACGCCACCGCCCTGGTGCTGCCGCGGACCTGGAAGGCCGCCATCGCGCCGGTGCTGGCCGGCATCCCGGAGCGGGTCGGCTTTTTCGGCGAGGCCCGATTCGGCATGATCAACGCAATGCGCTGGGGCGAACGGCAGTTGCCGCGCTTCATCGACAAGAACGCCGTGCTGGCGCTACCCGCGGGCGCGGCGCGCCCCGCCGAATGGCCGGTGCCGCAGCTGCGGGTTCCCACTGAGGAGATCGGGCGATGGCGGCAGGCCAACGGGTTGGGCAGTGGCCCCGCGATTGCGCTCGGGCCGGGCTCGGTGGGCGAATCGAAACGCTGGACCTATTACCCGGAGGCGGCACGGCTGTTCGCCGAACGCGGCTTTGACGTCTGGGTGGTCGGCGGCCCCGCGGAAAAGGCGGCGGCGCAGCAGATCACGGCCACGGGTGGGCCAAGGGTCCGCGACCTCACCGGCACCGACCTGCGCAACGGCATTCTGGCGATGGCCGCGGCCAGCGTCGGCATCTCCAACGATTCCGGGCTGATGCACATCGCGGCTGCGATCGGCACGCCGACCATGGGCATATTCGGCCCGACCGATCCCTATCTCTGGGCCCCGCTCAACGGCCTCGCCGCGACGGTGCGGCAGAGCAAGAGCAAGCTGCCCTGCCAGCCGTGCCAGCGCACGGTCTGCACCATGAACGACCATCGCTGCATGCGCGACATCGCCGCCGACGAAGTCGTCGACGTCGCCGAGCGCGTGCTGGCTCAGATCAGCGTGCGGTAGACCGCGGCAATCGCGTTGGCCTCGGCATCGAGGCTGAACTTATCCACAACTTGCTGCCGCGCCCGCGCACCCATCGCGGCAGCCGCCGCCGGATCACGCAGCAGCGGTTCCAGCGCCGCCACCAGCGCATCAGTGTCGCCGGGCGGGATCAGCACGCCGGTGACGCCGTCCTCGACGACAAACTCGGCTGCGCCCGCGCGCGCGGCAACCAGCGCCGCGCCCGCCGCCATCGCCTCGATCAGGGTCAGGCCAAATCCCTCGTTGCGCGAGGTGAAGGCGTAGATCGCGAGCCGCTGGTACCAGCGCACGACATCGTCGATCGCAAGCTCGCCGGTGATGATGATGCGCGACTGCAGGCCGGCGGCCTCGATGCGCCGCTTCAGCTCGTTGGCAAAGCCCTGCTGCTCCGGCACCACCGCGCCGACGATCACCGCGGTGAAATCGGGATAGCGCGGCAGCAGCCGGCACATCGCCTCGACGAAGACGTCGCTGCCCTTCTGCGCACGCACCCGGCCGAAGCATCCGATCGCATAGCGGCCCGGCAATCCGCTTTCGGCAAACGCCGCCGCGCGATCGGCCGGCGGCGCATAGCGGTCGGTATCGACGCCATGCATCACCACCGTCGCCTCGCGCTTCAGGTATGACGCCGACAGCGGGCTGGTCGCGATGATCGCGTCCATCTTGCTGATCAGCCAGCGCGTCAGCCAGGTGTGATGCCGCTGCGCCGCCGAGGTGAAGAGAAGCTTGAGCGGCCAGCCGAGTGCGCGCAGCAGCAGCCCCGCGATCATCTCGTCATTGCGCCGCGCGTGCCAGATGATTGGCGTCGCGCGCCGCCACAGCCGCATCAGATCGAAGAAGCCCAGCGCGGCGATGCCGTCGGGCCGGTGCGGACCGAGCCAGGCGGCGCGAAACATGTTTGCGAGCTTCGGCGCGACCATGCGGTTGGTCGCGGTGACGCCTGAATAGCGCCTGTGCAAATTCGGCACGATGAGCGCGAGCTCGCCGGCGGGCATGTTCTCGATCGGCACGCAAGTCTCCGTTTCGCGCCAGTTCCTATACGCAACATTAAGCATAGCGGCCAGTTCGGCCGCGGCGAAACCCCCTCTTCATCCCGCTACCGCTAGCATCGCCGGCCAAAGCTATCTGGAGAGCTCTAGCCATGACGGTGCTCGTGACCGGCGGTGCCGGCTATATCGGAAGTCACATGGTTCACGCGCTGGCCGATGCCGGCGAGAGCGTCGTCGTGATCGACAATCTCTCCACCGGTTTCTCGGCGTTCTTGCCCGAGAGCGTGCCGCTGTTCATCGGCGACGCCGGCGACGAGAACCTGGTCGAGGGCGTGATCGCGCAGCACCAGATCGACAGCATCATCCATTTCGCCGGCTCGGTGGTGGTGCCGGACTCGATGCGCGATCCGCTCGGCTATTACCGCAACAACACCATGACGACGCGCAGCCTGCTCAACGCCGCGGTGAAGGGCGGCGTCAGCCGCTTCATCTTCTCCTCGACCGCCGCGGTCTACGGCAATCCGGACCAGGTTCCGGTGCCCGAGATCGCGCCGACGCGCCCCCTGTCGCCCTACGGTTCGTCGAAGCTGATGACCGAAATCATGCTGCACGATGTCGCCTCGGCGCACGGCATGGGCTATGTCGTGCTGCGCTACTTCAACGTCGCCGGCGCCGACCCCAAGGGACGCTGCGGCCTTGCCACCGTCGGCGCCACCCATCTGCTCAAAATTGCGGTCGAGGCCGCGACCGGCCAGCGCGCCAAGATCGACGTGTTCGGCACCGACTATCCGACGCCGGACGGCAGCTGCGTCAGAGACTTCATTCATGTCAGCGACCTCGTCGAGGCGCATCGCTCGGCGCTGTCTTACTTGCGCGGCGGCGGCCAATCGGTGACGCTGAACTGCGGCTATGGCCGCGGCTATTCCGTGCTCGAAACCATCGAGGCGGTGCGCCGGATCTCGATGCGCAATTTCGCCGTCGCCTATGCGGCGCGGCGGCCCGGCGACATCACGGCGATGGTCGCCGACACCGGCCGGCTGCGCTCGCTGCTCGACTGGACGCCGCGCTTCGATGATCTCGAGACCATCGCAAGCCATGCGCTGGCCTGGGAGGAGAAGCTGTTCCGGGAGCGCGGCGGCCTGCCGCGGCAGGCGGAATCGGCCTGAAATCAAGCATTTATTGGACTTGAAAAAGCCCCGCCAAGCGGGCAAGGAGTCTCCGCAACCCTGACGGCCGGCAGAAGCCGCCCGTCAATGGAACGCGAATGGCTCAGTTTCCAAAGAAAATCACCGACGATCCCTATGGCGCGGCGATCCTGATCCGCCGTCTGGTCATGGAACAGGGGATCACCTTCTGGCGGCGCTATCTGATGGCGTTCGGCCTGATGGCGCTCGCCGCAGGGTCCACGGCGGCCGCAACCTATGTGCTCGGCCAGGTCATCAACCAGGCCTATGTCGACAAGAACATCCCCGGCATCGCGATGTTTGCCGGCGTCACCTGCGTGTTGCTGTTCATCAAGGGTGTGGCGACCTACGGCCACATGGTGATCCTCAACAAGATCTCCAACGCCATCCTCGCCAACAACCAGCGCCAGCTGTTCGCCAAGCTGATGAGCGAGAGCATCGGCTTCTTCTCCGAGCGGCATTCCTCGGAATTCCTGGCGCGGCTGACCGCCGGCGCCAAGTCGATCACCGACGTGCTCAACATGCTGGTCAACGCGATCGGCCGCGACTTCCTGATGCTGATCGCCATGGTCGCGGTGATGGTGTGGCAGGATCCGCTGATGTCGTTCATCGGCCTCGTCGCAGTGCCGCCGGCGATGCTGGTGCTGCGCAAGCTGGTGAAGCGCATCAAGGGTCTCGCCTACAACCAGTTCACCGGCACCGCCGATATTCTGGAGACGATGCAGGAATCGCTGCAGGGCATCCGCACCGTGAAGGCGTTCACGCTGGAAGGCACGATGCAGGCGCGCATCGACCAGAACATCGCGACCGTCGAGCAGAACGCCAACAAGATGGCGCGGATCGCCAACCGCTCCAATCCGCTGATGGAGATGCTCGGCGGCTTCGCGGTGGCCGGCTGCCTGCTCTATGGCGGCTACAGCGTGGTGGCGCTCGGCGCCACCCCGGGCCAGTTCTTCTCGTTCCTGACCGCGTTCCTGATGGCGACCGAGCCGGCAAAGCGGCTGGCGCGGCTCAACATCGACCTCAACAGCCAGCTGGTCGGCGCGCGGATGCTGCTCGAGGTCGTCGACAGCCCGGCCAGCGAGCAGAGCGACGACGACAAGCCGGCACTAAAGCTCTCCGACGCGCGGATCGAATTGCGCGACGTCAGCTTCGCCTACCGGCCCGGTGAGCTGGTGCTGAACCGCATGAGCTTCGTCGCCGAGCCGGGCAAGGTCACCGCGCTGGTCGGTCCATCCGGCGGCGGCAAGTCGACGGTGCTGGCGCTGCTGCTGCGCTTCTACGAGACCACGGCGGGCCAGATCCTGATCGACGGCCAGTCGATCGCGGCCGTGTCGCGCAAATCGCTGCGCCAGCAGACCGCCTATGTCGGCCAGGACGTCTATCTGTTCCGCGACACGATCCGGAGCAACATCGCCTTCGGCAAGCACGGCGCCACCGAGGCGGAGATCGTCGAGGCCGCAAAGGCGGCCTGCGCGCACGACTTCATCATGAGTTTCCCGCTCGGCTACGACACGCCGGTCGGCGAGCACGGCACCCAGCTCTCCGGCGGCCAGCGCCAGCGCATCGCGGTGGCGCGCGCGCTGATCAAGAACGCGCCGGTCATCCTGCTCGACGAGGCCACCGCCGCGCTCGACTCCGAATCGGAGAAGCAGGTGCAGGAGGCGATCGAGCATCTCTGCCAGGGCCGCACCACGATCGTGATCGCGCATCGCCTGCACACCATCATGCATGCCGACGCCATCCTGGTGGTCGAAGGCGGCGAAATCGTCGAGCGCGGACGCCATGACGAGCTGCTGCGCCGCGGCGGCCGCTACGCCTCGTTCTTCCGCCTGCAGCACCACCACGACCCCTCGCCGCTGGCGCTGGCGCCGATCAGCGCGCGGGCGTAGAAGCGGTTAAGTCAGTTTGACCGCGGGTTCGGTCCACCTCTCCCCGTCGGGGAGAGGTCGATTTGCGGCAGCAAATCGGGTGAGGGGCCGCAGCTTCAACGAGAGACCGTAACCCCTCACCCGGCGCTGCGCGCCGACCTCTCCCAAGGGAGAGGTGAACCTCCGATGCGGCTCCTCAAGGGCCTTACCCCTTCGGAACCAGTCCTGCGCGCAGCACGCGCAGGACGTTGCCGCCCATGACCTTGCGGATGTCGTCCTCGGAGAAGCCGCTCGTCAGCAGCGCCTGGGTCACGGCGACGATCTCGCTTGCATCAAATCCTGTGGTGGTCGAGCCGTCGAAATCCGAGCCGAGGCCGACATGATCGATGCCGACGAGATCGCGGACATGGGCGATCGCGCGCGCGACATTTTTCGGCTCGAGCGAGCAGACTGCGCCCTGCCAGAACCCGATCCCGATCACGCCGCCGGTGCGCGCCACGCCCCTGACCTCGTCATCGGTGAGATTGCGGTTGACCTTGCAGGTCGCCTGCACGCCGCCATGGCTGGAGACCACCGGACGCGTCGCCATCGCCAGCACGTCGGCGACCGCTTCGTGGCTGGCGTGCGCGATGTCGACGATCATGCCCTTGGCTTCCATCCGCTGCACCACCTGGCGGCCGAGCGGCGTCAGCCCGCCCTTCGACGTGCCGTGCATCGAGCCGCCGATCTCGTTGTCGAAGAAGTGCGTCAGCCCGGCCATCCGAAAGCCTGCGGCATAGAGCACGTCGAGATTGTCGATATTGCCCTCGAGATTGTGCAGCCCCTCGATCGACAGCATGCCGCCGACCACGGATGCGCCGCCTTTGCGGTCGGCCAGCAGACGATCGATGTCGGCGGCGGTCGTGATCACGCGCAGGCGCCCCGCGGACTCCCCGGCAAAGCCCTGCAATTTCTCCGCATGCCATAGCGAGCGCTGCAGCAGCGAGGACCAGGTCCGCGGCGGCTGCTGATTGACGATGGCGAGGTTGGTGATGGTGTCGGTGTCGGACGGATTGGAATCGTAGTTCTGTCCCTTCGGCGACTTGGTCACCGACGAGAACACCTGCAGCGCGTAGCGTCCTTCGAGCAGGCGCGGCAGGTCGATGTGGCCGCGGTCGGAGCGCGCGATCAGATCGCGCTTCCACAACAGACTGTCGGCGTGCATGTCGGCGACGTCGAGCGTCGCCTGCAGCGCCTGCGCCGCCGGCGTGATGTCGATCGCGACGTGCTGGACCTTGTTCTGGGCACGGTCGATCTTTTCCGGGCCGAAGGCGAAGACCGTCGCGCCGCCGGCGACCAGGACCGCGGCGACCACGGCGAGGCCGATCAGGAGCCATTTCCTCATCGACTGCGCCGTTTCCGCCGACAGGTCGCGGCCGGGCTCATCCGAAAGGAGACCTCACATCTGCGCCCCGCGTGGCCGCAGCCCCTAGCCCGGGACGCCGCCGCCCTGTAAATACGGTCCGCGCTCCCTCCTGCAACCTTCCGGGACCCCTTCATGAACGCTGCCTCCACCGTCATCCCGCTTCCGCCCCAGCCTTCGCTTCCCGTCGTCGGCGAAGCCGGCGTCTACCCGGTCCGCCGCATCTGGTGTGTCGGCCGCAACTATCTCGAGCATATCAGGGAGATGGGCAATGACGAGCGCGCGCCGCCGTTCTTCTTTGCCAAGCATGCCGACATGCTGGTGGCCGATGGCGCGACGATTCCGTATCCGCCGCTGACCAAGGACCTGCATCACGAGGTCGAGCTGATCGTCGCGATGAAGAGCGGCGGGCTGAACATCCCGGCCGAGAAGGCGCTCGATCACGTCTACGGCTATGCGGTCGGCATCGACCTGACCCGCCGCGACCTGCAGCTCGCCTCGCGCAAGAAGGAGCGGCCCTGGGAGATCGGCAAGTCGTTCGACTATTCGGCGCCCTGCTCGGCGATCCAGCCGGCGTCCAAGATCGGCCACCCGACCGCGGGCAAGATCTGGCTCACCGTCAACGGCAAGGAAACCCAGAAGGGCGACCTCACCGAATTGATCTGGAACGTGCCTGAAATCATCTGGCAGCTCTCGCAGCAGGTGAAGCTCGCCGCCGGCGACATCATCATGACCGGCACGCCGGCCGGCGTCTCGCAGCTGCAGGTCGGCGACAAGCTCGAATGCGGCGTCGACGGCGTCGGCACGCTGAAGGTCTCGATCGGCGAGCCGGAGTAGCGCAGCGCGGCTAACCCGTAGCCCGGATGAAGCGAAGCGAAATCCGGGGAGGCTTCACCGTGGCTGTCCCGGATTGCGCTACGCTGCATCCGGGCTACGCATCTGGTTCGAACAACGGCCCCGGACATCGCGTCCGGGGCCCTTTGCTGTGATCAGTGGGCCGTGCCGGGCAGGCAGGGCGGCGCCGCATACGGCGCTGTGGCGTAGGCGCCGACATTCGGCGCGCGCACGCAGTCGCCGGCGAAGCTGCCGGCCGTTGGCTGCGCGTGGGCTTGGCGCGATGCGGCGGCGTTGCGGGTGGCGGCAGAGGCATCGGTCGCGAATGCGGCTGCTGCGATCAGCGCGGCCGCGATGAAGATCGATTTGGTCATGGTTTTCTCCCGACGATGAGAGAGCCGAGCAAACCCGGCTCCTATGACGAGATACGACCTGCGCGCCGGTTTATTTCATCACGCGCGATCACCGGCGCGCGACCGCCTCATCGCGGCAACGCCCTCAGCCCTTCGCCCGCCGGTACGGCGCGTAGCGCGGCGTCCACATCTTGGCGCGGATGCGCGCTTCGATCTGGTCGAGCGGGATATCCTTGACCTGCCCTTCCTTGTGCGCCTGCAGCGCCACGGCAAGCGCGACCGTCAGCGCGACGTCGCGCAGCGCGCTGACCGGTGGCAGCAGATTGTGCTTCGGATTGTTGCGCGCCGGCGAGGAGCTCGCCAGCGCCTTGGCCGCGGCCATGAACATCCCGTCGGTGACGCGGCCCGCGCCGACCGCGAGCGCGCCGAGGCCGACGCCCGGGAAAATGTAGGAGTTGTTGGTCTGGTCGACCTTGAAGCGGGCGCCGTCACGGGTGATCGGCGGGAACGGGCTGCCGACGCCGATCAGCGCCCGCCCCTCGGTCCAGGCCTCGACGTCGACCGGCGTCGCCTCGGCGCGCGAGGTCGGATTCGACAGCGGGAAGATCACCGGCCGCTGGTTGGCTTCGGCCATCGCGCGCACCACCGGCTCGGAGAACGCGCCGGCCTGACCGGAGACCCCGATCAGCACGGTGGGCTTTGCGTTGCGCACCACGTCGAGCAGCGCAACGCGGTCGGGATGGTCGAGCTTCCAGTTCGCGATCGCCGCCTTGTTCTGCAGGAACGGCATTTGGAACGGCGCGAGCCCGCTCATGCCTTCGACCAAAAGCCCGTCACGGTCGACCATGAAGAAGCGGGTCGCCGCCTCGCTCTCCGACAGGCCGGCATCGCGCATCGCGGCGCGGATCAGGCCGGCGATGCCGCAGCCGGCCGAGCCCGCGCCGAGCACGGCGACGCGCTGCTCGGTCAGCGGCACCCCGGTGACGTTGATGGCGGACAGCAAGGTGCCGGTCGCCACCGCCGCGGTGCCCTGGACGTCGTCGTTGAAGGTGCAGAGCCGGTCGCGATAGCGATCCAGCATGCGCGTCGCGTTGTTCTTGGCAAAATCCTCCCACTGCAGCAGCACGCGCGGCCAGCGCTTCACCACCGCGGAGACGAACGCCTCGATGAAGTCGTCATACTCCTGGCCGCGGACGCGCTCGTTGCGCCAGCCGATATAGAGCGGATCGGCCAGGCAGTCCGGATTGTCGGTGCCGACGTCGAGCAGGATCGGCAGCGTGGTCGCCGGATGCAGCCCGCCGCAGCCGGTATAGAGCGAGAGTTTTCCGATCGGGATGCCCATGCCGCCGGCGCCCTGGTCGCCGAGGCCGAGGATGCGCTCGCCGTCTGTGACGACGATCGCCTCGACCGCATCGAAGCGCGGATGGGCGAGGATGCGATCGATCCGCGCCTTGTGCGGGATGCTCAGGAACAGGCCGCGCGGCTTGCGGAACAGGCGGCTGAAATGCTGGCAGCCGGCACCGACCGTCGGCGTGTAGACGATCGGCAGCAGCTCCTCCAGATTGCCGACCAGCAGCGCATAGAACAGCGTCTCGTTGGTGTCCTGCAACTCGCGCAGGAAGGCGTAGCGCTCGAGATCGGTCTCATAGCCGCGCAGCGCCTGCAGGCGGCGCGACACCTGCTCGTCCAAGGTCAGCACGCTGGGCGGCAGCAGGCCGTGCAGGTCGAACGCATCGCGCTCGGCCTCCGAGAACGCCGTGCCCTTGTTGAGCTGCGGATCCGCGAGCAACTCATAAGCGCTCAGCGCGGTGGTGATGGAAGCTCCAGACGTCTCGGACATGACAAGGTCCCCTCAATGCAGAATGCCGGACCGGAACTGTAGCACCTCGGTGCGACGGATCGGAGCGCGAAGGCACGCGGTCGGTAAAATTGAAGTCGATTGACAAGGCGAAAGCCTCGGACAATGCGTCCGGGGCTTGCGCGCTGAAAACGCTACACCCTCGGACAGAGATCACCATACCTTGGTATGATCTCCCCGATCCCTTTTCATGCCCTCACGCTTACGCTCGTATAATTGAGCCATTGAGCGCGATTCCTATACTCGCGGAGTGAATCGTAAGACGAGACCGAAGTGGTTGCTGTATGCGGGTTCTTCGAGGAACGCTCACATGATCGTCACCATTCAGAAGCTCAATGGCCTTTGGCACCTCATCGTCGGATCGTGCCAGATCCGAACGCCGTTCCTGGAGACTCAGGACCGCGAATGGGTTGTCGCCTACGCAAGGCGAGTCTACCCGGGCGCCAAGGTCTTCGAACGCGACTGACTTTCAGCGGTTACGCCTCGCAGCCCGCAAATTCGACCGCAGCAATCCCGCATTTGCGGGACCGGCAATATCACCTGATCGCCGACATCACGATGAGCCCGAGGATCAGCGCGGTCGCCGAATATTTCAGCGTGTAGTAGACGTTGCGGTTCCACTCCTTCACCTTGCGGCTGGCGAGGTGGACCTCGTAGAGCTTGCCGAACACCTTGTTGAGCGCGCCGACATGCTCGCCGTCGACGTTCTGGGTCGCCGACGCCTTGACGATGTTGTGGCTGACCCAGCGGTTCATCCGGGTCATGCAGCCGTATTTCATCGGCCGCTCGACGTCGCAGAACAGGATGATGCGGTTGACGTCGGTCTTGTTCTCGGCGCTGTGGATGAAGGTCTCGTCGAACATGAAGGCCTCGCCGTCGCGCCAGACGCACTCGACGCCGTCGACGAGAATCCGGCACTGGTTCGAGTTCGGCGTCACCAGGCCGAGATGGTAGCGCAGCGAGCCGGCAAAGGGATCGCGATGCGCCCCTAACTTGCCGCCGGGCGGCAGCATCGCGAACATCGCGCCATGCACGTTCGGGATCGAGTTCAAGAGCTCGACCGTCTTCGGACACAGCGTGCGCGCCGACGGCAGGAAGTCGTCGTACCATTTCAGATAGAACCGCTTCCAGCCGCTCTTGAAGAAGGAATAGAAGCCCCAGTCGTTGTTCTTGGCGGCGGCGCGGATGAAGCCTTCGTCGAACAGCCGCGTGGCCTCGTCGCGGATCGTCTCCCAATTGTCCGAGAGCTTCTTCAGCTCGGGAAACTGCTCGACCGGGATCACCGGCGTATTGGGCACCGCGGATCCCGCATACATCAGCACGTTGTAGGGTGCGAGGTAGGTCGAGTGGTCGCCGAGCTGGCGCGCGAAGCGCAGCCGCTGCTTGCCGCGGAAGTGAACGTAAAGCGTGGAAGCCACCAGCACGTAGAGAATGACGAGCTGCGGCGCGAAGAGCTGTCTCAACATGATCGATCTATGATCGCGGCCCCTCGACGCCCGCCACACACCGCCTAGCGCAAGCACAGATCCCTCGACGGGTGGCTCGGCATCGGCAGAGGCGGCGCCGTCCGCGAAAATTCCCCTTGTTTCGTCGCTGCTTGGCTCCGCCGTCAGAGATTCCGGCACTGAGGCCGGAAGCCCTGCCGAGGACCATCGCGAATGGCTTTGTAAGCATTCGCTCACTGAAAGTGAAGGGTTGCGCCATTCGAGCTTCGGCCTTGTGACCTCCGCGCATCATTCGCCATTGACAAATCGATTAGATAATTACTAATCAGGGTGACCCGCCCGAGAACGCGGACACCAAGAGGAGGAACGATGAGACAGGTTTTGGCGGCAGCCATGATTGCGGCGATGACGACGGCCGCCCACGCCCAGGTATCCGATGACGTCGTGCGCATCGGCGTGCTGACCGACCTGTCGAGCTGGGGCCGCGACAATTCCGGGCCGGGATCGGTCGAGGCCGCCAAGATGGCGGTCGAGGAGTTCGGCGCGACCGTGCTCGGCAAGCCGATCGAGATCATCTCGGCCGACCACCAGATGAAGACCGATGTCGGCGTGCAGATCGTGCGCGGCTGGTTCGACAACGGCAAGGTCGATGCGGTCGTCGACATCCCGAACTCCGGCATCGCGATCGCCGTGCACAACATGGTGCGCGAGCGCAACAAGATCGCGCTGCTGTCCGGCCCCGGCGCGAGCTCGCTGACCGATGAATTGTGCAGCCCCAACACGGTGCATTTCGCCTACGACACCTACGCGCTGTCCAAGGTGACGGCCTCGGCCGTGATCAACGAGGGCGGCAAATCCTGGTTCTTCGTCACCGCGGACTACGCCTTCGGCCAGCAGCTCGAGAAGGACGCCACGCGCTTCATCAACGAGATGGGCGGCAAGGTGCTCGGCAATGTCCGCCATCCGACCAACACCGCCGACTTCTCCTCCTTTGCGCTGCAGGCGCAGAGCTCGAAGGCAGACGTGGTGGCGTTCGCCAATGCCGGCCAGGACACCGACAATGCGATCAAGCAGTCCGGCGAGTTCGGCCTCGTGCAGGGCGGCCAGAAGCTGGTCGGCCTCCTGATGTTCGATACCGACGTGCATGCGATCGGGCTCAACGCGGCGCAAGGCACCTACATGACGACCGCGTCCTACTGGAACATGGACGACAAGACGCGGGCGTGGTCGAAGAAATTCCTCGCCCGCGCCAATGTGATGCCGACCATGATCCATTCCGGCGTCTACGGCTCGGTGCTGCATTATCTCAAGGCAATCAAGGCCGCCGGCACCGACGATCCGAAAGCCGTGATGGCCAAGATGCGCGAGCTGCCGATCGAGGACACTTTTGTGCACGGCGGCAAATTGCGCGAGGATGGCCGCGTCATCCGCGACATGTATCTTGCGAAGGTGAAGAAGCCGTCGGAATCCAAGGAGCCGTGGGACTATCTCGACATCGTCAAGACCGTGAAGGGCGAGGACGCCTATCGTCCGGTCTCCGAGTCGAAATGCCCGCTCCTGAAACATTAGGATCGATCACGTGGCCAACGAAGAGACCTATGAATGCGATGCGCTCGTCGTCGGCTCCGGCTGTGCCGGGCTGTCGGCGGCGGTCACCGCCGGCCATCACGGCCTGAAGGTTCTGGTGGTCGAGAAGGAGCCGAAGTTCGGCGGCACCACCGCCCGCTCCGGCGGCTGGCTGTGGATTCCCGGCACCTCGCTGGCGAAGGCCTGGGGCATTCAGGAGAGCCCCGATCAGGCCAAGACCTATCTGCGCCACGAGGCCGGCAACAGTTTTGATGCTGCCCGCGTCGATGCGTTCCTGACCGAGGGCCCGAAGGCGGTCGACTTCTTCACCACCAAGACCGCGGTGCGCTTCGACATGCCGCTGACCTTCCCCGACTATCACGCCGAGGCGCCCGGCGGCGCGCAGGGCGGCCGCTCGATGGTGACGCGCCCCTTCGACGGCCACGAGCTCGGCGATGCCATCAACGACCTCGGCAGCCCGCTGCCCGAGCTCACCGTGTTCGGCATGATGCTCGGCTCCGGCAAGGAGATCATCCACTTCATGCGCGCGACGAAGTCGCTGCCCTCGGCGCTCTACGTCGCCAAGCGGCTGTCGCGGCACGCCATGGACGTGGCGCGCAACGGCCGCGGCATGACGCTGACCAACGGCAATGCGCTCGCCGGCCGGCTGGCGAAATCCGCCTTCGATCTCAAGATCCCGCTCTGGCTGTCCTCACCGGTGCGCGAGTTGATCGTCGACAACGGCATCGTGCGCGGCGCGGTGGTCATGCGCGAGGGCCGCACCATTCGCGTCAACGCCAGGCGCGGCGTCGTGCTGGCCTGCGGCGGCTTCCCGCATGACGTCGCACGACGGCAGAAGATGTTTCCACACGCGCCGACCGGCAAGGAGCATTACTCGCCGGGTCCTGTCGGCAACACCGGCGACGGCTTGCGTCTGGCGGAATCCGCCGGCGGGCGGGTCGAGGACGCGCTGCCGAACGCGGCGGCCTGGGTGCCGGTCTCCGTCACCACGCGCAAGGACGGCACCAAGGGCGTGATGCCGCATTTCATCGATCGCGCCAAGCCCGGCGTGATCGCGGTGATGGCTGACGGCAAGCGCTTTGCCAATGAAGGCAACTCCTACCACGATTTCGTGCAGGAGATGATGAAGGCCGCAAAGCCCGGCGAGGAGATCGCGGCCTACCTCATCTGCGATCACCAGACCCTGCGCAATTATGGTCTCGGCTGCGTGCCGCCGCGGCCGATGCCGCTCGGCCATCATTTGAAGACCGGCTATCTCAAGCGCGGCGCGACGCTCGCCGAGCTCGCCGCGCAGACCGGCATCGACGCCAAGGCGCTCGCGGCCACCGTCGCCGAATTCAACTTAACCGCGGCAGAGGGCCGCGATCCCGCCTTCGGCAAGGGCTCGCGCGCCTACAACCGCTACCAGGGCGACGCGCTGCACGGGCCCAACCCGTGCGTCGCGCCGATCCAGCATGGACCGTTCTACGCCATCAAGATGGTGATCGGCGACCTCGGCACCTATGCCGGCATCCGGACCGACGCCAATGCCCGCGCGCTCGACGCCGACGGCCACCCGATCCAGGGCCTCTATGCCGCCGGCAACGACATGGCGAGCATCATGGGCGGCAACTACCCCGGCGCCGGCATCACGCTCGGGCCGGCGCTGACCTTCGGCTATATCGCGGGCAAGCACCTCGCCGGCGCAACGCAAGAAAGAAGCGCGGAATGAGCACGATGGCCACCCTGCTCGCCGGCAAGCGGGCGCTGGTGACCGGCGGCGCGCACGGCAATGGCCGCGCCATCGCGATTGGACTTGCCGCGCATGGCGCCGACGTCGTGGTGACCGACATCGACCTTCCCGGAGCCGAGCGAACCGCGGGCGATATCCGCGCGCGCGGCCGCGCCGCCTGGCCGTTCGCGCTCGACGTCAGCGATGCCGAAGCGTGTCACGCCCTGGCGCAACGAACGGCTCGCGAGATCGGGCCGATCGCGATCCTGGTCAACAATGCCGGCATCATCATCCGTGAAGGCATCGACTCGCCGCGCGCGCAAGACAACTGGCGGCGGGTGCTCGACGTCAACCTGACCGGAACGTTCAACGTCACCCACGCCTATTTGCCGGCGCTGCGCGAGACGCGCGGCAGCATCATCAATCTCGGCTCGGTCGCCTCCTTTGTCGGCGTCGCCGATACGCTCGGCTATGCGCCGTCCAAGGGCGGCGTGAAGCTGTTGACCCAGGCGCTCGCCCGCGAGCTTGCCGCCGACGGCATTCGCGTCAATGCGATTGCCCCGGGCGTGATCGCAACCGCGATGACCGAAGCGACCCGCAACGACCCTGCCCGGCTTGCCGGCTTCATCGGACGCACCCCGCTCGGCCGGGTCAGGCAGCCGGAGGAGCTGGTCGGGCCGGTGGTGTTCCTGGCGTCCGAGCTTGCATCCTATGTGAACGGCGTGACCATGCCGGTCGACGGAGGGTTTCTCGCCGTATAAGGACGTTATCGGAGAGCTGGCAAGATTCCATGACGACCACATGACCAGAGAAAGCCGCGGCATACAGTCGATCGAGGTCGGCGGCGAATTGCTCCGCGCGCTCGCCCGCAGCGGCGAACCGATGATGCTGCGCGACCTCGCGCGCGAGGCGGGCATGCCGCCGGCCAAGGCGCATCCCTACCTGGTGAGCTTTTCCCGCATCGGCCTGATCGAACAGGACGAGACCACCGGCCGTTACGAGATCGGCGCGCTGGCGCTCGAACTCGGCCTGATCAGCCTGCGCCGGCTCTCCGCGGTGCGGATCGCGACGCCGCGGATCGCCAGCCTCGCCGACGGCATCAATCACGCGGTGTCGCTGTCGGTCTGGGGCACCCACGGGCCGACCGTGGTGCGGCTCGAGGAGCCGAGCCACCCCGTGCACATCGCGATGCGCGTCGGATCGGTGGTGGCGCTGCTGGAGACCGCAACCGGCCGCGCCTTCGCCGCCTTCATGCCGCCGAACGCGGTCAAGACCGCGCTCGACAGCGGCCTCGATCGGCTCGGCGTCGGCTACAACCCGAAGCGCGCGCCTGCCAGCGCGAAGACCACGGAGATGCTTGCCGAGGTCCGCATCCGGGGCCTCGCACGCGCCATCGGCGATCCGCTGCCGGGCGTCAACGCATTCGCAGCGCCGGTGTTCGATCACGCCGGCCACGTCGCGCTGGTCATCACCGCGATGGGCCCCGAGGGCACCTTCGACGTCGGCTGGGACAGCGCGATCGCGGCCGCGCTGCGAGGTTGCGCGAGCGAGATCTCGCGGCAGCTCGGGTACGGCACGGTGCGCGCGTCGGAGTGACGCGGCCGGAAGGCTAACGGCCACGGGCTGCGCAGAACGGCGCCCGAATGGCCCCACGGATCGATCCTGCGAGGATCTCGTCGCGCCCGAACCGCGGCCGCACGCGCGCGGCGTGCTCAACTTGCGGCGGCGAACACGCTGGCCGTGTCGAAATACTCGTAGAATTCGACCGCCTTGCCGTCCTTGAAACGCCAGAAATCGATCTTCGGCGTCTCGGCGATCCGACCGGTCTTCTTGTTGGTCCAGGCCGTCGAGCCGCGCGCGACCACCGCATCGCCCTGTGCAACAAATTCGGTGATGGTGTAGTGCTGCATGCTCCATTCGGACCGCAGACCGTCGAAATAGGCACGCAGCTTGGCGCGATCTTCGTACTGGGTCGCGAACTCCATCGGGGCGGCGCCGCGCGGAATCGACCCGAAGCTGATCCGGTCGCCGAACACGCTGTCGAACCAGTGGTCGACGCTGCCGCCGCGGCTCTCGTGCCACCGGCGATAGGCCTCCTTCAAAACGGCAACATTGGCAGCGGCATCCGACATGGTCGTCCTCCACAAATGGCTCGATGCTTGAAAATAAATACTGGCCCCAACCCGAAAAAGTCGTGGCTGCACAGCGTCGCTACTATAGATGGCGGAAGGTCACGGGCGCAATCAAAAAGCCCCGGGAGTTAACCCGGGGCTTTGGTATCCTCGTGCCGGATCAGTTCCGTAGCCCGGATGCTGCGAAGCGAAATCCGGGGCCGCTCTCACCTGTTGCGGCGCCGGTCCCGGATTGCGCTGCGCTTCATCCGGGCTACGCACCTGCTGGAGACCATAGCTCCGCGAATGCGGAACGATGGATTGCTTCGTCGCTTCGCTCCTCGCAATGACGGCGTCGGTGCTGGCCAGATCGCGCAACACACTCCATGTCGTCCCGGCGAAGGCCGGGACGACAGCAGTGGACATGGCGACGTTACACAATCCATCGCACGGGCGTGCGCCCACACCTCCACAGCAAAAAGGCCCCGGACGATGCCGGGGCCTTCGCGTGATCGCGTGCGAGTGCGGGATCAGTAGCGGTAGTGATCGCTCTTGTAGGGGCCTTCCTGCTTGACGCCGATGTAGTCGGCCTGGTCCTTGCGCAGTTCCGTCAGCTTGACGCCGATCTTGGCGAGGTGCAGGCGGGCGACCTTCTCGTCCAGCGTCTTCGGCAGCACGTAGACCTTCTTCTCGTACTTGCCGCCCTTGTTGTTGGCGAACAGCTCGATCTGCGCCAGCGTCTGGTTGGTGAACGAGGCCGACATCACGAAGGACGGATGGCCCATCGCATTGCCGAGGTTCACCAGGCGCCCCTCCGACAGCAGGATGATGCGGTGCTTGTCGGGGAATTCGATCTCGTCGACCTGCGGCTTGATGTTGGTCCACTTCAGATTGCGCAGATGCGCGATCTGGATCTCGTTGTCGAAGTGGCCGATGTTGCAAACGATGGCGCGATCCTTCATCGCGCGCATGTGCTCGATGGTGATGATGTCCTTGTTGCCGGTGGCGGTGACGAAGATGTCGGCGCGCGGCGCGGCGTCTTCCATGGTCACGACCTCATAGCCCTCCATCGCCGCCTGCAGCGCGCAGATCGGATCGACCTCGGAGACCATGACGCGGCAACCGGCCTGGCGCAGCGAGGCGGCCGAGCCCTTGCCGACGTCGCCGAAGCCCGCGACCATCGCGACCTTGCCCGACAGCATCACATCGGTGCCGCGGCGGATGCCGTCGACCAGCGACTCGCGGCAGCCATAGAGGTTGTCGAACTTCGACTTGGTGACGCTGTCGTTGACGTTGATCGCCGGGAACAACAGCGTGCCCTTGTTGGCCATCTCGTAGAGCCGATGCACGCCGGTGGTGGTCTCTTCCGAGACGCCCTTGATGTTCTTGGCGATCTCGGCGAACCAGCCCTTCGGCTTCTCCTTCAAGAGGCGCTTGATCAGCGCGTAGAAGATTTCCTCTTCCTCCGAGGTCGGCTTGTCGAGGAAGGCGACATCGCCCTGCTCGGCGCGGTAGCCGGCATGCACCAGCATGGTGGCGTCGCCGCCGTCATCGAGGATCATGTTCGGCGTGCCGCCGCCGTGCCAGTCGAACAGTTTTGCGGTGTAGTCCCAGTACTCGGTCAGCGTCTCGCCCTTGACGGCGAACACCGGGATGCCGGCGGCGGCGATCGCGGCCGCGGCGTGGTCCTGGGTCGAGTAGATGTTGCAGGAGACCCAGCGGATGTCGGCGCCGAGCGCGGCCAGCGTCTCGATCAGCACCGCGGTCTGGATTGTCATGTGCAGCGAACCGGCGATGCGCGCGCCCTTCAGCGGCTGCTTCGGGCCGTATTCCTCGCGGGTCGCGATCAGGCCGGGCATCTCGGTCTCGGCCAGCGAGATTTCCTTGCGGCCGAAATCGGCAAGCGAAATGTCCTTGACGATGTAGTCGGTGAAGACGGGCTTGGTGGGGGCGTTCATGTCTGTTTCCTAATCGGTCAATCAGCGTGTCAGTAACGAAGCAGGCCGAACGCCTGCGGCGCGGCCCTCTCCCTCGCCCCGCCTGCCGCGGGGAGAGGGTTGGGGTGAGAGGCTCTATCCGCGCAACGAACTCGCGGAGAGTCCCCCTCACCCGCCGCTTCGCGGCGACCTCTCCCCGCAAGCGGGGCGAGGTAAGTGGATCAGAGCGCGCGCTTCAGGGGCTCGACGAGATCGGTCTTCTCCCAGGAGAAGCCGCCCTCATTGTCCGGCGTGCGGCCGAAATGGCCGTAGGCCGAGGTGCGGGCGTAGATCGGGCGGTTGAGGTCGAGATGGGTGCGGATGCCGCGCGGCGTCAGGTCCATCGCCTTGGCCGCCGCCTGCTCGAGCTGATCCTCCGGCACTTTGCCGGTGCCGTGGGTGTCGATGTAGATCGAGAGCGGACGCGCCACGCCGATCGCATAGGCGAGTTGCAGCGTGCAGCGGTCGGCGAGACCGGCGGCGACGATGTTCTTGGCGACATAGCGCGCGGCATAGGCCGCGGAGCGGTCGACCTTGGTCGGGTCCTTGCCGGAGAACGCGCCGCCGCCATGCGGCGCCGCGCCGCCATAGGTGTCGACGATGATCTTGCGCCCGGTCAGGCCGGAGTCGCCGTCGGGACCGCCGATGAAGAACTTGCCGGTCGGGTTGATGTGCCAGATCGTCTTGCCGTTGATCCACTCCTTCGGCAGCGCCTCGCGCACATAGGGCTCGACGATGTCGCGGATCTGGTTCGACGAGAGATCCTCGACCAGATGCTGGTGCGAGACCACGATCTCGCGGACGCCGACCGGCTTGCCGTTCTCGTACTGCACGGTGACCTGGCTCTTGGAGTCCGGACCCAGCACCTTCTCGCGGCCGGAATGGCGCGCCTCGGAGATCAGGCGCAGGATCTTGTGGGCGTAGAAGATCGGCGCCGGCATCAGGTCCGGCGTCTCGTTGGTGGCGTAGCCGAACATGATGCCCTGGTCGCCGGCACCCTCTTCCTTGACTTCGCCGGGCTGCAGCGCATCGACGCCCTGCGCGATGTCGGCCGACTGCGGATGCAGCAGGATCTCGATGTCGCAGGTCTTCCAGTGGAAGCCGTCCTGCTCGTAGCCGATGTCCTTGATCGCGCCGCGCACGACGTTCTCGATCTGCTCGTTGGTGACCGAAGCGGGCCCGCGGGTCTCGCCGGCGATCACCACCTTGTTGGTGGTCGCAAGCGTCTCGCAGGCGGCGCGGATGGCCCACGGATCGATGCCGGCTTTCGGCCCTTCCCGGTAGAACAGGTCAACGATCTCGTCGGAGATACGGTCGCAGACCTTGTCGGGATGTCCTTCGGAGACCGACTCGCTGGTGAACAGATATGACGCGCGCATCAAGCAAACCCCTTGTTTCGTCGTACTTTGACGTTTCGTTGGTGAATGTGTCCCTGGAATGTCACTCGCGTCGCCGCGAAATGACGTAGGATTCGTCGTAGAACCAAAGCCCGTTGTGTTTGCGGAGAACGTCGCGCGTGGCCTCGAGTGTCCGCGCGCTTTCGGCCATATCGGTCAACCGGTCATCCTCGATCTGGGCGACATACACCGCCGCGTTCCACGCTGCAAAGGCGGTCGACGTCCCGATCGTGCCCGTCACCTCATTGGGCAGTGCTTCCATATCATAACGGAAGATCGAACGATTGTCGGCGTAGGCGTTGAAGTTGAGATCGCGCCCGGCCGCGCCCAGCTCGTATTTCACGGCGCGCAGTATCTCATGACGGCTGACGGCGAAAGGATTTTCTCCGGGCCACACCGACTGGATGATTTCCAATCCCGGATCGTGCCCGTAGGAGTGAATGCCGATCAGGCGGCCGCCGGCGCGCAGGGCGCGCGCGAGCGGGGCGATGATGCGCTTGGCACGGAAATTCACCGAGGATTTCGCCCGGTAGGGCTGCGAGGCGATCACAAGATCGAAATTGGCCTCGGTGCGGCCGGCCCGCGGGATGATGGAATCGAGCAGGAACCGGTGGTCGTCCCGGTACAGCACCAGGGCAACCGGCCGCTCGTAGATGGGCATGGCGGTTCGTGGGCTGACATTGGCGCGCCAGTTCTGCTCGAGAAACGGGGCAAGTTCGGCGATCTGGGTCTCGAATTCGCCCGAGGCGGTCCCGCGCAGCGGCACCTCATGCCAGATCATGCTGGCGGCGGCCGCGTTTGCCCGCGGCGTCAGCCAGGGCGCCTCGGCGTAATACATGTTGGTGAACACGAACACCGTCGCCGGATGCTCGACCAGGCGGTCCGGCACCTTGTCAAGCGTCAGGCGGATGTCCTCGACACTCAGTTCCTTGCCGGCGACATAGAACGGCATATGCGGGAAGCGGCCATGCATGGCGCGCAGCACGCGCGCCAGCACGGTTCCATCGCCCATGCCGGCGTCGAACACCCGGAGCGCCGGCGGCCGCGGCTGGATTGCCGACAATTCCAGCGCGACCCGATCGGCGACCACCCGCTTCTCGCTGCAGGTATGGACGAACAGCAGATAGCGCTGGCGGTTCTCGAAGAAGCGGAAATTGCCCCTGGGGTCGCGCTTCTCCGGCGGCACCACGAGGCCGCGCGGCGGCGGCACCCCGCCCGGCGTCGACGCCGCGATGAAGGCGTTGATGCGATCGAGGGTGTCGATGGTGATTCGCTTGCCCTCGCGCAGCCGGTGCACCAGCTTGCCGTCGTTGACCGCACGGCGGCCGAACGTCGTCTCCGCCATGTCGGAGTCCCGGCAGAAGTCCGAGATTTGACTGAGGATTTCGTCGTTCTTCATCAGGACGGTGGGCAGGCGCCGGCGTTGGGACGGGAGTGGGCAGAACCAGATCGGACCAAATCAGTATCACCAATTGCCCAACATGGAAACCCCGCTGCGCCGCAGGATCGCCTGACATTTTCGTGGGCAACCGGGTCCCGCAGCACGGCCGGTCGCCGGCCATGAACGCCAAAGGCCGGCCCGGAGGTCCGGGCCGGCCTTTGCGAGACTGATCCGCGATGCCCTGCACTGCAGGACATCGCGGGATCGGGTTGTGCCTTACACGATCAGGAAGTCGTGCGCGGTCAGGGTTGCCGGATGCGTCGTGGTGCCCAGCGTTGCGAACTGGACCGCGGCGCCGGCGCCGCTGCCGTCGGCGTCGTAGAACACGGCGCCGGTGCTGGTATTGTAGACGAACCGCGTCGATGCGGTCTCCGCTGCCAGCGACGAGGCGAATGCCGTATCCGCCAGCGGGCCGGTCCCGATCGCCGAGAAGATCGCGTGATCGAGCACCAACCTGTCGGTGCCGGACGTGAAGTCGGTGATCGTGTCGACATTGTTGGCACCGAGCGCCGTGTTGAACACGAACAGGTCGGCACCGGCACCACCGGTCAGCGTGTCGTTGCCCGCCAGGCCGTTGATCAAGTCGTTGCCGGCGTTGCCGACAATGACGTTGGCCAGTTCGTTGCCGACACCGGTGTGGCCATTCGAACCGATGAAGGTGAGGTTCTCGACATTGGCCTGCAGCGCGTAGACCGACAGGAATGTCTGCACCTGATCGGTGCCTTCATTGGCGAACTCGACCACCGAGTCGAGGTTGGATTGAACGGCGTAGATGTCGTCGCCGGTTCCGCCCTGCAAGGTGTTGGCACCGCTACCGTCGATCAGCGTGTCGTTGCCGTCGCCACCGATCAGGTAGTCGTTGCCTAGACCGCCGATCATCACGTTGTTGAGCGCGTTGCCGATACCGGCAAAGGCATTGCTTCCACCATGGATCAGGTTCTCGACGTTCGCCGACAGCGCGTAGGAGGCCAGCGACCCGACTGCCACCGTGTCGTTGCCTTCGTTGGCGTTCTCGGTCACGACGTCGCCGGCGTTGTCGACGATGTAGCTGTCGTCGCCGGCGCCGCCGACCAGCGTGTCGGCGCCGAGACCGCCGTCCAGCGTGTCATTGCCGGCGTTGCCGGTGATGACGTTGGCCAGTTCGTTGCCGATGCCGATGTGCGCAGTGCCCCCGATGAAGGTGAGGTTTTCGACGTTCGCCGACAAATGATAGGACGCCAGGAACGTCTGCACCTGGTCGGTGCCTTCATTGGCGAACTCGAACACGGTGTCGAGGTTGGATTGAACGGCGTAGATATCGTCGCCGGCTCCGCCCTGCAGCGTGTTGAGGCCGTTGCCGTCGATCAGCGTATCGTTGCCGCCGTAACCGACCAGGTAGTCGTTGCCGAGACCGCCGATGATGACGTTGTTGTCATCGGTGCCGAGGCCGGTGAAGTCGGCGCTTCCGGTGTGGGTCAGGTTCTCGACGTTGGCGCCGAGATGATAGGCACTGAGCGCGGTGGTGACCGTGTCGATGCCTGCGTTGGCCTGTTCCAGCACCACGTCGCCGACGTTGTTGACGGTGTAGGTGTCGTTGCCGGCACCGCCGTCGAACCGGTCGGCTCCCGCCGTTCCGGTAAAGGTGCCGTCAACGGCGGCTGCGACGTTGACGATAACCTGCATGTTGCCGGTGTTGACCCCGTCGGTGTAGCTGAAGTTCAGCGTCACCGTCTCAGTCGATGCATCGCCGGTGACCGGAGCGAGATAGGTCAGGTTCTGCATGTCGGCCGGTGACAGATCCTGCGAGCCCAGAACGACCGCCACGCCATTGAGCATCACCGTTCCGGCCTGATGGCCGGCCGTCGGCTGCACGGTGTCGAGATGGAACGCGAGGGTATCGCCTTCCGGATCGACCGGCAGTGTCAGATTCAACGGCGCGTCGTTGGGATCGGACAGCTTGGCCTCCGTCACGCCGGACTCCACGTTCACGTTCGACAGCGCAGGAGAGACAGGCGGCAGGTTGGCGTCGATGATGCTGACCGCCGTCGCCTGCGTCACCGAATGCCCGGCGCTGTCGGTGATCTTCACATTGAAGCCGTACGACGAGTGCAGGTCGAAGTTGAGGGCTCCGGCCACCGCGATCGTTGCCGAGACGCCGTCCGCATTCTTGGTGATCGAGAACGGGCCGCTGAAGGCATTGCCCGAACCGTCCACCAGGGTGAACGTCAGCACGTCGCCGGCGGCGATGTTGTGATCTGTGGCCGAAACGGTGGCGATCGCAGTGCCGCTGATCGCCGCTTCGCTCACAGCCACCGTGCCGGCGTTGTGATCCTCATCGGTTCCGGTCTCGGCGACGCCCGTGATGGTCGGGGCGAGCGAGACGATGGTGTCGGGATCCGAGGTCACGCTCACCACATTGCCGTTGAAGCTGAACTTCTCGACATTGGTGACCGTATCGGTCTCGCCGCCCTTGACGATGGTGTAGGTGCCGCCCGAACGCGTGATGGCGTAATCGGCCCATGCCCCGCTCAGCACGTAGGTGTCACCCGTGCCGGCGCCGCCGTCGATGGTGTCGTTACCGGCACCGCCGTCGATGGTGTCGTCACCGGCGCTGCCGATCACCTTGTCGTTGCCGCCGCCCGCGTTGATGGTCAGCGGTCCGCTGACATACTCGCCGTGGATGGTCTCGGCGACATCGCTGCCGGTGATGGTCTGCCCGGCCGGACCGTTGGCATAGATCGTGATCGGACGAGCCTGGTCCTCGAAGGTGTTGTCGTGGACGAAGCTGCCGATATCCGCCGACACGAACGGCAGCGGTGCGATGTGGGCACCCGGATCGACAGCCCCCGCGCTCGAGAACGTGTTGAACGCGATCTGGGTATCGATGGATTCGCTGACGACGCCGTTGCCGTTGTCGGTGAAGACGTTGTGGTCGATCGAGCCCGTGGTCCCGATCACGATGTAGGCACCTTCGGCCCAATCGTGGATCGCGTTGCCGGTCACCGAGAGCCCGGTGGTGCCTGCGACGGTGCCGAACGGACGGGTGTCGGAAGCAAACGTCGCCGTGCCGTCGAAGGTCGAGTTCTTGATGGTGACGTTGTCGGCGCCGACCACGATGCCGTAGGCACGCTCGGTGCCGCCGGCCTGCACGGCGCCGGTGACTTCGATGCCGTCGATGACGACGCCGTCCGCGGTGATGTAGAGGCCGCCGTTGATGACGGATTCCGCCCCCGCGTGGTCCGCGCCCGCGACGCCATGCTGGGCGCCGACGATCGTGACCTGCTTGTTGACGGTGACATCGCCGGTCAGCGTAAGGCCGCCCGGCACATAGATGGTGTCACCGGCCTGGGCCGCGTTGATCGCGTCCTGCAGCGTGGCGAAGCCGCCGCTGCCGACCAGGAGGATGCGGCCCGCACCGCTGCTGACGACCTCGACGCCGACCAGGGTGTCGGTGCCTTCGGCGCCACCGGTGGTGACGGTCCAGCCGGACTGATTGCCCGCCGTCACCGGATCGAGGTCGGCAACTGCGGTCAGCTTGTCCAGCGTGATGTTGGTCGTAAACAGCGCGGTGTCGGTGCCGGCGCCGCCGACGATCAGGTCGGCTCCGCCGCCGCCCTTGAGCACGTCGTCGCCGCCATTGCCGAACAGATTGTCGGCGCCTGCCGAGCCGGTGATGTGATCGCCGACCGTGCTGCCGAGAACCTGAATGACGGTGCCGCCCAGCGCGACGTTGCCGCCCGAGGAGGTCTCGTTGGTCGCCGTCAGGTCGACGGTGACCGGCGTCGTCAGATTCTGGAAGTTGAAGTCGTCGTTGACCGACTGGAAGTCGTTGTCGTGGATTCCGGTGTAGTCGTTGGTAACGGGAATACCGACCGAGATGGCGGTGCCCGCCGAGACGAAGGTGTTGCCCGAGACGTCATGGGTCGCGTCGTTGTAGCCATCGAGGTTGATGGCGCTGCGAACGTTGGAGAACGAATTGCCGGTGATGTTGAGCTGGTGCTCGGCACCGTCCGACCAGATGCCGCGTTGCCAGTTGGCGCCGCCGAACAGGTTGGTGTTGGCGGCAGGCCCCGTGAACAGGTTCGAGTCGATGTTGATGGTGCCGGTCGCCGTGGTGTCGAGCTGGATCGCGGTTGCCTCGACATTGCCGCCGACGAAGTTGCTGTAGAACACCGAGTTGTGCACCGTGTAGGTGCCCGACCCGTGCAGCTGCAGCGCGGCGTTGCCGTGTCCGGTGGTGCCGGTGGTCGCATCAGCGAGGAATTCAAGACCGTTGAATTCCACCGCCTTGCCGCCGGTGACCGAGATGTGGCCCTTGATGATGGATTCGGCGCCGCGCGCATCAGCACCCGCGGTATCGAAATTGGCGCCGGCGAAGGTCAGCTGCTTGTCGCTGACCGTGACGTTCTCGGCATAGGTGCCCGCCGCGAGCAGAATGGTGTCGCCATCGGCCGCCGCATTGACCGCGTCCTGGATGGTGGCAAAGCCGCCGCTGCCGACCAGCAGGATGTGGCCCGTGCCGCTGCTGACGATCTCGACGCCAGTGAGCGTGTCGGTGCCCTCTGCCCCGCCGGTGGTGACGGTCCAGCCCGACTGGTTACCCACCGTAACCGGATCGATATCGAGTACCGCGGACAGCTTGTCGAGCGTGATGTTGGCCGAGTAGACCGC
This sequence comes from Bradyrhizobium sp. CCBAU 51753, assembly GCF_015291565.1. NCBI lineage: Bacteria > Pseudomonadati > Pseudomonadota > Alphaproteobacteria > Hyphomicrobiales > Nitrobacteraceae > Bradyrhizobium > Bradyrhizobium sp. CCBAU 51753. Next base: position 6,294,172 of record NZ_CP030037.1, read on the forward strand.
CGTGTCGGTGCCGGCACCGCCGACGATCAGGTCGGCGCCGCCGCCACCCTTGAGGACGTCGTTGCCGTTGTTGCCGAAGATGTTGTCGGCGCCTGCCGAACCGGTGATGTGGTCGTCGACCTTGCCGCCGAGGATTTGCAGCACGCCGCCGCCCGCCAGCGGATCACCACCCGAGGAGGTCTCGGGGTTCGCGGTGAGGTCGAGGGTCACCGGCGTGGTCACGTTCTGGAAGTTGAAGTCGTCGCCGACCGCCTGGAAGTCGTTGTCGTGGATGCCGGTGAAGGTCGTTCCGGTCGGAGCGCCGACCGAGATGCCGCTGCCTGCCGAGACAAACGTGTTGTCCGTCACGCTGTGGGTCGCATCGTTGTAGCCATCGAGATTGATGCCGCTACGAACGTTCGAGAACGTGTTGTGGTTGATATCGAGATCGGAGCTGGTGCCGTCGGACCAGATGCCGCGTCCCCACGACGCCGTGCCGAAATTGCCGACCGACGCGCCGGTGAACGCGTTGTGGTCGATCGTCACCGCGCCCGACACGGACGTGTCGAGGCTGATCGCGCGCGCATCGACGCCGTTCGCGCCGCCCGCGGCCGGATTGTAGAACACCGAGTTCTGGACGTGATAATTGCCGGAACCGTGGAAGCCGAGCGCCGGATTGGACGCACCGGTGACGCTGGCGTCGGCCTTGAACTCGAGGCCGTCGAACGTGACGTTCTTGCTGCCGCTGACCTGCACCTGGCCCACGATGATCGATTCAGCGCCACGCGCGCCGCTCGCACCGTCGAGGCCATGGTTGGCGCCGACGAAGGTCAGCTGCTTGTCGGTGACCGTAACGCCAGCCCAGGTTCCTGCCGCGATCAGGATGGTGTCGCCGTCGTGGGCCGCGTCGACCGCAGCCTGGATGCTGGCGAAGCCGTCGCCGCCGACCAGCAGGATGCGTGCGCCGCCCTGCCCGCTGCCGTCGACTTCCTCGATGTTGGCGAGGGTCTCGACGCCTTCCGAACCGGCATGCACTGTCCAGTGGCCGGACGCGAAGGAGAGATCATTGACCGTCAGCGCCGCGGCATAGACCGCGGTGTCGATACCGGTGCCACCGTCGAGGAGATCAGTGCCGTCGCCGCCGATCAGGATGTCGTCTCCGGCGCCGCCCTCGAGCTTGTCATTGCCACCCGCACCGATCAGCGTGTCGTTCGGATTCGAGTTTGCGACAAAGGAGTAGGTCGCGGTGATGTAGTCGTCCTGGTCGGTACCGGTGACGGTCTGCCCGTCGCCGTCGTTAAGGCCGTCGCCGTACAGATAGATTCCGACCTTGCGCCCGCTGCTGTCGTACTCGTTGGTGCCGAAGTAATTCTGAACGTTTTCGACGTTGTCGAACACGCCGTATCCGACCGCCGAAGAGGTCGACGCGCCGAAATGGTTGCCGTCGATGAAGGTGCCCGGCGCCCAATCGTCACCGACGAAGCCGTTGAAGTTGCCGCTGGCATTCGTGAAGGTGTTGTTGGTCATGTGGAATTGGGTCGACGGATTGAAGTAGCCGCCTGAATCCCAGCCGTTCACCAGATTGTGGTCGATGTTGAGGTTGGAGACGTTGCCGCCGTACGGCGTCAGGAAGCCGTAGTCCGCGGGGCTGTTGCCGGCATCGATGATGGTGTGAGAGATCGTGACGTTGTTGTGGTCGACATAGATCGCCGAGGAATTGCCGGCGTTGATCGCACCGCCGACGACCTTCATGCCGTCGATGGTCACCTTGTCGGCGGAGATGTACAGCCCGCCGTTCAGGACGGATTCGTGGCCTGCATCGCGCGTACCGTCGGCGCCGTCGACACCGTGGTAGACGCCGAGAATGGTGAGCTCCTTGTTGACGTTGACGCTGCCGGTATCGGCCAGCGTTTCGCCGGCGACCAGAATGGTGGCGCCGGCGCTGGCGGCGTTGATCGCGGCCTGCAGCGTGCCGTAGCCATTGCCGGCCAGGTAGAAGGTCTGGCCGTTGGCATCGACGATCTTCTCGACGCCGCTGAGACGGTCGATGCCGTCGGTGCCGGCGTCGACCACCCACTGATGGTTGACGGAGTCGTAGGTGATGTTGGCGGCGGTCAGCGCCACGTCATAGGTCGCGGTATCGAGCTCGTTATGGCCGGTGAAGGTGTCGCCGCTGGCGCCGCCGTGGAACACGATCGCGCCGGTCGAGCTGGTGCTGGACGCGACGACGTCGGCGTCCGCGGTGCCGTTGAACGTCATCACCGACTGCGTCACGTTGGCGATGTCGCCATGGGTTGCGTTATGCTGCGCACCGTCGATCGTCACATTGGTGACGGTGACGATCGGGCCAGTGTTGCTCTTCGTCGGTTCGCCGGCCTGAATCCCCGTCGACGTATGACCATCGATCGTGCCGTCATGAATGTCGACCGCACCGTTGAAGATGGCAGGAGCTGCGCCATAGGTGCTTCCGTCGTTACGAGCTTCAACGACGATTGCGCCACCATTCGGGTGTCCGCCGGCGACCACGCCGTCCGACGCGCCAACATTGTGCAGCGTGAAATTGTCGATCTCGACGTTGGAATATGTGCCGTTCTTGAGGTTCAGATCGATACCGTTGCCGGCAACACCATTCGCGCCGAAAGCCGGTCCGCCGCCGTACTGACCGACGTTGTCCATCGTGATGTTGGTGAGGTGCGCGTTCGACAGGGTCTCGGCGTAGATGCCCTTCTGCGTGATATCCGTGAACGACGTTCCGTCGATGACAACGTGATCGGCATTGCCGACAGCCGATTGGCCGGCAGTCGTGTTCTTCTGGAAATAGACGCCGATGTAGCTGTCGGTAATCGAGCCGTCGTTGAGCGTCAGACCGCTCACACCGGCGGCCGATCCCTTCCAGTATCCGTTCACGGAATCGCTGATCGCGACATCGGTGAAGGTGGCGCCCGAGACGTTCATGTTGTCGGCGAATTGGACGCCGTTCAGGAAGCCGTCGATGTGCAGGCCCTGAATGGTGACGTTGTTGGCCGAAATCGTCAGGCCGCTGCCGGCCGCACCGCTATAGCTCGCCGCGGTCTGCAGGAAGGTCGCCACGCCGCCATCGGCAATGGTGTTGTCGCTCTTGAAGGTGCCGTGCAGCACGACATTGCCGACGGCCGCGATGGTCAGACCCTCGACGTCGACATTGACGTTCTCGGTGTAGGTGCCCTGCAGGACGACGATGGTGTCACCGGCATGCGACGCGTCGATCGCGGCCTGGATGGTCGAATATTGACCGCCGGAGCCGACCACCAGGACATTGTGGTCGTTGAACTGCATGGTTTCGACGCTGTCGAGCGTGATGGTTTCGCCCGCAAGGGTGACCGCGATCGAACCCGGGGTTGCTCCCGCCGCGAAGGTCGCGCTGCCGACATTGCCGTCGAAGATCGCCTTGTCGAGCCCGGCACCGCCGTGCACGACGTCGCCGGCGTGCAGATTGACGAAGGAGTCGGCGCCGCCGTTGCCCGTCAGCACATTGGCTCCGGTGCTGCCGGCGATGTAGTCGTCGCCGGAGCCGCCGATCGCGTTCTCGATCGAGGTGATGCTGGCATTGACCGCGCCGGCCACGAAGCCGCCGTCGAGATCGATGAAGACCGACGTCGAGGCGCTCGCGGCGTCGTAGGTGTCGCTGCCGCCGCGGCCGTCGATGGTGTCACCACCTGCCGTGGCAAAGAAGGTGTTGGCGTTGCCGTCGCCGATCAGATTGTCCCTCGCGGAGCTGCCAAGCACGTTCTCGATGTGGGCCAGCGTATCGATGCCGGTTTCGGCCGAGATCGCGAGGCCGGTCGTCAGATTGACGAACGCGCCGCTGGCCGCGCCGGACATGTCGATCGTATCGCTGCCGCCGAGACCGTCGATGTGATCGTTGCCCGCTCCGCCGTGAATGACGTCGTCGCCGGCGGTGCCGTTGTACGTGTTGCTGCCGGTGGTGACGGGGGTCGTGCCGAAATCCTCGATGCCTTCGCTGGCATTGTTGATGGTGTTGCCGGAGACGGTAACGCCGGTGGAATCCTGCAGATAGACGAAGAGGTCGTTGGTGTGGGTGCCGTCGTAGGTGTTGCCGGAGACATTGAGGCTGCCGTGGCTGTCGAACACCATCACGCCGACGACCTCATTGGTATCAGGCGTGAAGCCGATGCCGGAGATGTGGTTTCCGGTCACGCTGCCGGTCGAGCCGGACGACAGCTGAATGCCGTTCTGCGCAATGACGCCGTGCGGCCCGCTGCCGTCGATGTCGTTGTTGGTCACCGTCGCGATGGTGTTGCGGGCGATGATCGCGGTCTTCTGATAGTCCTCGACCGAGGAATTGCTGACGGTGAAGGCCTGCGGAGATCCGACGGTGTTGCTGATCACGATGGCGTTGCCGCGCTGAACGCCGCTGAGGTCGCCGCCGATCAGGGCGTCCCGGATGCCGCTGACGTCGACATGGTCGATCGTGCCGGTCGAGTTCGCGACCGCGATACCAACGAAATCGTTGCCGCCGGCGACGTCGTTGCCGCGACCGGCGCCGTCGACCGATAGGTCCTTGATGGTGACGTTGGAGGAATTCGATACCGCGATCAGCGCATCCTGCAGCCGGCCCGTGGTGGCGTCGGTGGCGTTCTGCTGAAGCAGCGAGACCGGCGCTGTGATGATTACCCCGCCTTCGCTCTCGCCCTGCAGGGTGATGCCGGTCTTGCCCGCGATGCTGAGCTGTTCGCTATAGGTGCCGTTCTCGATGAAGATCGTGTCGCCGCTGCTGGCACTGTTGATCGCCGCCTGGATCGAGCTGCCCGCATGAACGATAATCGTCGCCATCTGATTGTCTCCTCGATGTCACACAACCCGCATTGACGCGGGCAATAGGTTGCTGTTGCGGGAAAACGGCGCGAACAGCCGCTTCCTCCGCAGGGTTCAAAGATTTGTGGATGTCGGTGGGACCTGGGGGTCCGCCATCGTCAGATGGGCGGCACGCTTGCGGTATTCCAATTCACAGCATTCGCAATCATTCCACCCATCGTCGCCGTTCTTCCGGGACGCTTCCCGAAAGCCCGTCGGAGATGGTCTTAAATTCCTGACCGGCCTACTTGGCCGCCCCTCAAAAGACTCCTGTTGACGCAACTACCCTGTCTCGCCTGGTCCTCTACGGGACATCTGGCGATTTCAAAGAAACCTCGACGGAAAAGTTAACTCAAACTTAACGATGACTAGTAGGGGAAGTCCGTGCGGTCGGCAAGTTCGACCTTAGACGCTGCGCGGTCATGCGGATGTTTAGGTTAATATCCGCACCGTTTTACCGTCGGCTTATCTTTGAAGTTCGCGAGCTATCGTGCAGTATATCTGCGCTGATCGAATATAGATTTCATCGTGCGACGCCGATCATTATGTAATACATCAATAATGAACCGCCAGTTTTACGCGTTCTGGTAGAGTTGGTCTTGCCTCGCAGCATTTAACCGGCCGTGGAATTACTGGATGCGGTGTTTGAACGCGGGGCGAAATGTTGAGCAATGTTTGCTGCACCCAATGCGAATGCGATGCTCGATTTTTGATCGCCCTCACCCGCTGCCTGTGAACGCACCGCACCGGCGTGCTTAACATCACGCTAAGCAGCGGCGCAAAATTTTGACGTTAAGAAACAGTACTCGTCAACCATTCGTTGCTTAACGAATAGTATTGGTTTGCTGATATTCAATATTGGTCAATCTTAATCGACTGCAATTTCAAGTATTCTCTTAAGCCGCGATTCAGCAGATCTTCAGCCACAAGTTCCCTTAACTACGCGAATTAGCCTGAATTAACTGCGCCGCCCGTACATCTGGCCCCAACAAAAAGACGGGGACGGCGGATGACCACGGCAAGTAATTCTATTTTGGATACTGGGGACGTATCCGAAATAGATAGACTAGATCTTGAAATACAGTCGATGAGCTTGAGCTCGACGGCGCTTGCGACAGCATCGGCGCCGCTGCTCTGGCATCTCGGCAGCAGCGTGATTGGCGGCGCCGATTTTCTCGGCGCCTGGGCCCAGAACGACGCCAGCGGCATCGTCATCAGTGTCGTCGATGAAGGTGTGAACTACCTCCATGCCGATCTCGTGGGCAGCTACGACACCAGCATCGACTACGACCCCCGCGACACCGGCGACAACGACGCCATGCCGGATACGGCTGCCCAGCACCATGGCACCATGGTCGCGAGCCTGATCGCCGGCAACATCAACAACAGCCTCGGCGCGGTCGGCGCGGCGCAAGGCGCGACCATCACCGGCAGCTACATGCGCTTCGGCGTGCTGTACGACCAGAACGAGCTCGCTGGCCTCGTCGCGCATCAGCAGAACTACGACGTCAGCAACAATAGCTGGGGCTTCACGGCGTCGTTCGCCGACAATTTCCAGACCGCGCCGTTTACCGCGGCGGCGGCCGCCCTGCAGGCCGACGTCGCCAACGGCCGTGACGGTCTCGGCACCGTGATGGTGTTCGCAGCCGGCAACGGCAAGATCCAGACCGCCAGCGGCAACGTCGGCGATGACGCCAACTTCCACAACTTCAGCAATTCGAGGTTCACCATTACGGTCGGCGCCCATGATCGGGACGGCACGCCCGCGGTGTTCTCGAACCCCGGCACCTCGGTGCTGCTGACGGCGCCGGGCGTCGGCCTCGTGGTCGATGACGGCAACGCCGCCGGCAGCACCAATACCAGCTACGCCTCCGGCACCTCCGCCGCCGCGCCGCTGGTCTCCAGCGCCGTCGCCCTGATGCTCGCCGCCAACCCCGATCTCGGCTATCGCGACGTGCAGGAGATTCTGGCGATAAGCGCGACCTCGCGGCTCGACGGTCATTCCACGGCGAACGGCTTCGACGGCTACAACGGCGGCGGCTTGATGTTCGACCGCAACGGCGGCTTCGGCATGCTCGACGCCAGCGCCGCCGTCGCGCTGGCGCGCAACTGGTCGTACACCTCGACCTACGCCAATGAGAAGGAGCTGGACTTCTCGTTCGCGCCGGCCAGCAATCTCGATCCGACCCAGTCGTCGCTGTCCTTCACGCTGACGCCGACTGACGCGTCGATGGCGAAGCTCTCGACCAGCCGCGTCGATATCGACCTTGCGATCAGCGACGCCGACCTGAAGGACCTGCAGATCAACCTGGTCTCGCCCGACGGCACCGTCTCGGAACTGGTGGAGAATTTGAGCCAGCTCGGCAGCAAGACCACGCTGAGCTTCACCTTCGATTCCGTGCAGTTCATGGGCGAGAACCCCTACGGCACCTGGACGCTGCAGTTCTCCCACGCGACGCCGGGCGCAACCTTCGCGGTCTCCCAGGCCGACGTCCATGTCTATGGCGACGTCCGCAGCGAAGACGACACTTATTACTATACTTCGAGCTATGCGGCGCTGGCCGCCGCCGATCCGACCCGCACCCACGCGACCGACAGCGATGGCGGCAACGACACGCTGAATTTCGCCGCCGGCGACCAGGCCGTCACGCTCGACCTGTCGGGCGCGACCGCAAGCTCGTTCCAGAATACCCCGGTGATTCTCGGCGGCACTTTCGAGAACGCCATCGGCACCATATACAACGACGTCCTGACCGGTTCGGACGCGGCCAACAGACTGGTCGGCGATTTCGGCAATGATCTGATCTCGGGCGGCGGCAGCGACGACATCCTGCTCGGCGGCGCCGGCGACGACGTGCTGAACGGCGGCACCGGCTCGAACACGATCGACGGCGGCGCAGGCCTCGACTGGGTCGTGCTGGCGGGGATCTGGTTCGACTACGACATCACCTACGATGCGGCGACCAGCTCCTATCACGTCGCCCATCACGGGACGTCGGATGTCGACACCGTCACCAATGTCGAGGTGTTCGACTTCCTCGGGCTCGGCATCGGGTCGCAGGTCGATGCGATCGACGTCATCGAGGCCGCGCCGACGGTGGTTTCGGTGGCCGCCAGCACGTCCCTGACCGCCTTGCAGGGCGCCGCCAAGTCGATCGCGGTGGTGACCGCGGCCGACGCCAATCTGGCGCTCGGCGACCAGCTCACCTTCAGCCTGACCAATGCCGACGGCTCGGACTACCACGGCAGCTTCCACATCGCGCAGACCAGCGCGACCACGGCGGTGATCTACGCCAACGATGCTTCGGTTGACCTCGACGCCAGCGTGATCGTGAAGATCAGCGATCTGGCCGGCCACACCGTGACCCAGTCGGTGGATCTGTCGGATTTCGCTGCGCCGCCACCGACGGTCGGCGGCCAGGACGTCGACCCGTCGACGGTCGAAACGGCGCTCGGCTCCTACACGCTTGCCGCCGACGCGCACAATCTGACCCACACCGGGAGCAGCGACTTCGTCGGCATCGGCAACGACCTCAACAACGTCATCATCGGCGGCACCGGCAACGACTACCTGATCGGCGGCATCGGCAACGACACCCTGATCGACGGCAACGGCCTCAACACGCTGCAGGGCGGCGCCGGCAACGATATCTACGCCGTGCAGTCCAACCTCGACACCGTGTTCGAGTTCGCCAATGAGGGCACCGACCAGGTGCAGACGTTCCTGACGTCCTATCATTTGTCGCCGAATGTCGAGAACCTGACCTTCATCGGCAGCAACGCCCACACCGGCATCGGCAACGAGCTCGCCAACGTCATCACCGGCAACACCGGCAACGACACGCTCGACGGCGGCCTCGGCGCCGACACGCTGGTCGGCGGCGCCGGCAACGACACCTATGTCGTCGACAACGCCGGCGACGTCGTGATCGAGAACGCCAACGAAGGCACTGACACGGTCAAGACCGACGCGCTGTCCAGCTACACGCTGGGCGCCAATGTCGAAAACCTGACCCACACCGGCAGCAATGATTTCGTCGGCGTCGGCAACGCGCTCGACAACACCATCGTCGGCGGCACCGGCAACGACTATCTGTTCGGCGGCGACGGCAACGACACCCTGATCGACGGCAGCGGCCTCAACACGCTGCAGGGCGGCGCCGGGGACGACATCTATGCCGTGCAGTCGAACTACGACACCGTCTACGAGATCCCCGGCGAGGGCACCGACGAGGTGCAGACCTTCCTGTCGGTCTACGGGCTGTCGGCCAATGTCGAGAATCTCACCTTCATCGGCGCCAATGCCCATACCGGCGTCGGCAACGCCGAGAACAACGTCATCGTCGGCAACGACGGCGACGATCTCTTGAACGGCATGACCGGCAACGACACGCTGACCGGCGGCGCGGGCGCTGATCTGTTCGTGTTCTCCACCGCCATTGCCGGCGGCAACAATGTCGACACGATCACCGACTTTGCCGTCAACGTCGACCGCATTGTGCTCGACCATTCGATCTTCTCTGCCATCGGCGCGACCGGCGTGCTGGCCGATGCGGCCTTCAGCTTGGGCAGCGAAACCGCGGATACGCGGATCATCTACGACAACGAGACCGGCGCGATCTCGTACGATGCGGACGGCAATGGCGCCGCCGCCGCGGTCCAGTTCGCAACCGTCGGGGCGCATCTCGGCCTGAGCGCCCACGATTTCCTGGTCCTCTGAGGCAACCGTGACAGGCCCGCGATCTCCTGCCGCCTCGGGCGGCAGGGGCGTTACTAGCAAATACCGAAAAACAACCCCATGCAAAGTAGCCGGCGGGCCGACGGCGCCACGACAGCTTGACACGTCGGGCAAATCACCGGTATTATTCCAATATTCCGAAATTATGCAGGTGCCACCCGCCCCCTCGGGCGGGAGGTCGCTGGCCGCTCCCTCGCCGAGGCGCTGATCCGGCGGCCGCCTTGAACCATCGGCCCGCCGGCGGCAACAAACCCCTGGTCATCCCCCTCAAGGCCAAGGCCAAATCCGATGCGCCGCTCGATCCTGCTGCTCACCCTGCTCGCCGCCGCGCTGTGGGCGGCGCCCTGCTTCGCACAACCGCGCGCGCAGCTCGGTCCGCTCTGCACGACCGAAACCACGCCGGCCGACCAGATGATCAGCGCCTGCACCAAGATCGTCGGGCTAAAGGTGTTTTCCGGCGAGAAGCTCGCGACCATCTACTTCTGGCGCGCGGTCGGCTGGAACAAGAAGGGCAACTATGCGCAGGTTATCGCCGATGCCACCGAGGCGATCCGCCTGCACCCGAGCGTCGCGATCTACAATCTGCGCGGCTCGGCCTATTACGACAAGGGCGAATACGACATCGCGATATCAGACTTCAACGACGCGCTGCGCATGGGGCCGCCGAGCGGCATCATCTTCCACAACCGCGGCAACGCCTATCGCAGCAAGGGCGACTACGCGAGGGCGATCGCCGATTACGACGCCGCGATCAAGGCCGGCCCGAAGTCGGCCTTCTCCTATCAGAACCGCGGCGGCTGCAAGCAGGCGCTGGGCGATCTCGACGGCGCGCTGGCCGACATCAACGAGGCGATCCGCATCGATCCGTCGCTGCCGCAGCCGCTGATCAACCGCGGTGTGATCTGGCGCGCCAAAGGCGACATCGACCGCGCGATTGCAGACATCAGCGAGGCGATCCGGCTGGCCAAGGCGAAGGCACCCGCCAACATCATGACGCCGCCCGGCAGCGTCCTGATCTCGGCCTACACGCAGCGCGGCCTCGCCTACGAGGCGAAGGGCGACCGCGAGCGCGCCAGGCAGGACTATGCCGCCGTGCTCGAGGGCCAAGCCTCCGATGCCGCCAGCAAGGCCAGCCAGGCCACCGCCCGGGTGCGGCTCTCGCTGCTGCAGGACGCGGCCATCGCGCCGCCCAAGGCGGCCGCGGCGCCGGCCCGCGAGCAGGCCAGTCCAGGCGCTGCCCCGCCCACCCAGACCGCGGAACCAGCCGCGCCCGCTGCTGCTCCCGCGGCCCAGGCGCAGGCCGCAGCCGGCCGGCGGGTCGCGCTCGTGATCGGCAACGGCACTTACACCCATGTCAAGGCGCTGCCCAATCCGCCCAACGATGCGCGCGCCATCGCAAAGAGCCTGCGCGAGATCGGCTTCACCGTGTCCGAAGGCCTCGACCTCGATCGCGACGCCATGCAGAAGACGATCCGCGATTTCCTGCGCGAGGCCACCCGCGCGCAGATCGCCGTGGTCTATTATGCCGGCCATGGCGTGCAGATCGACGGCCGCAACTACCTCGTGCCCGTCGACATCGAGTTCAGGGCCGGCGGCCGTGTCACCGACGCGATGGTCGACATGGACACGATCATGGCTGGCCTCGACGACCAGATCCGCACCAACATCCTGATCCTCGATGCCTGCCGCAACAATCCGATGGCGCCGCAGGTGGCATCCGCCGGTCCGAGCCGCGGCGTCGAGGCCGGATCGGGCCTCGCAGCGCCGGCCTCGCTCGGCTCCGGCTCGACGCTCGGCGCCGGCACGCTGATCGCGTTTGCGACCGCGCCGGGCCAGGTGGCGCTCGACGGCGAGGGCGCCAACAGCCCGTTCTCGGCGGCGCTGTCGCGCCATGTCGGCACGCCGGGGCTCGAAGTGCAGCAGATGCTGACGCGGGTCCGCGCCGAGGTCGTGGCCGCGACCAAGGGCAAGCAGGTGCCGTGGTCGAACTCCTCGCTGCTCGGCGAGGTCTATCTGGCGGAGAAATAGCGCACTGCTATCTCCACGTCATTGCGAGCGAAGCGAAGCAATCCATCGCTCCGCATACGCGGAAAGATGGATTGCTTCGTCGCTTCGCGCCTCGCAATGACGAAGGAGAGAATCTTATTTCCCCCACACCTCGTTCGCGACCTCGACGGCGAGCCGCAGCTTGGCCCACTGTTCTTCCTCGGAGAGGATGTTGCCTTCCTCGGTCGAGGCAAAGCCGCATTGCGGCGACAGCGCGAGCTGCTCGAGCGGCGCGAACTTTGCCGCTTCCTCCAGCCGCCGCTTGATGTCGTCCTTCTTCTCAAGCTCGCCGAACTTCGAGGTGATGACGCCGACCACCACGACCTTGTTGCCCTTCGGCAGGAAGCGCAGCGGCTCGAAGCCGCCGGCGCGGTCGGAATCATATTCGAGGAAGTAGCCGTCGTAATTGGTGCCGGCGAGCAGGGTCTCGGCGACCGGCTCATAGCCGCCCGACGAGATCCAGGTCGAACGGAAATTGCCGCGGCAGACATGGGTGGTGATCACCATGTCGGCGGGACGCTCGGCGATCGCGTAGTTGATGACGCGGGCGTAGATCTCCTGCAGGCCATCAGGGTTGTCGCCGCGCTCGCGCGACTTCTGCAGCTCTTCCTGCGAGCACAGATAGGCCCACACCGTGTCGTCGAACTGCAGATAGCGGCAGCCGGCGTCGTAGAACGCCTTCACCGCCTTGCGGTAGGTCTTGCCGAGGTCCTGATAGAACGCCTCGAGGTCCGGATAGACCTCCTTCGAGATCAGCTTGCGGCCGCCGCGGAAGTGCAGCACCGCCGGCGACGGGATCGTCATCTTGGCAGTGACATGGGCCTGGTCGGCGTATTTCTTCAGGAAGCGGAAGTGATCGAGCATCGGGTGATGGTCGGGGAAGTCGAGCTTGCCGATCACCCGGATCGCATCATGCCGGGTCTGCACGCCCGCGAACTGGATGCCCATGTCGGGATGGAACAGCTCGCAGCCGGTCAGATGGCTGAGGAAATCGAAATGCCACCAGGAGCGGCGGAACTCGCCGTCGGTCGCCAGTTTGAGGCCGAGCGAGGCCTGCTTGTGTACGACCTTCTCGATTTCCATGTCCTCGATCTTGCGCAGCTCGTCGGCCGAAATCTCGCCCTTCTCGAGCTTCGCGCGGGCTTCCTTGATCTTCGGCGGGCGCAACAGGCTGCCGACCTCGTCGGCGCGGAACGGAGGCTTGGTTCGCTGCATGGTCAACTCCCGGACGTTTTCTAGAGCCATTTCCGTTCCGATGGAATCGGAACGGAGCTCTAGATTCTTGTTTTGACGCGTTTTCTTCACGCGAACCGGTATCCACTTCGCTCGAAAACGCTTTAGTGTATTTTGGCCCCGGCGACGCCGAGATGGCGCTCCAGGACGGACGGATCGGCCTTCAGCACGCTGCTCGCGGCATCATGCACGATCGTACCGCGCTCCAATATCACAACGCGATCAGCGAGCCCGAGAATCTTTTGTGCATTCTGCTCGACGATGATCGAGCAGATGCCGCCGGCGCGCGTGATGCTGCCGATCGCCTTTAACAGTTCCTCAACGATGATCGGCGCCAGCCCCTCGGTCGGCTCGTCGAGCAGCAGCACCTTCGGGTTCAAGGTCAGCGCGCGGCCGATCGCCAGCATCTGCTGCTCGCCGCCGGACAGTTGGTTGCCGAAATTGCCGCGCCGCTCCTTGAGCCGCGGAAACATCTCATAGACCCGCTCGACGGTCCACGGCCCGGGCTGCGCCACCGCCGTCATGTTCTCTTCCACGGTCAGCGAGCGGAAGATGTTGCGTTCCTGCGGCACCCAGCCGATCCCGGCGCGAGCGCGCTGGTCCGGCCGCAGCGCGGTGATGTCGCGGCCGGCGAGCGCGAGGCTGCCGCCAAAACGCCTGACGATGCCGACGATTGAATTGATCAGCGTGGTCTTGCCGGTGCCGTTACGCCCGAGCAGCGCCAGCACCTGGCCCTCGGCGAGCGACAGCGACAGATCGGGCAGCACCACCGCCTCGCCATAGCCGGCACGCAGGCCCTGGACCGCGAGCAGATCAGGCATCGGCGGCCTCGCCAAGATAGACCGCCCTGACCTGCGGGTCGCGCGCGACCTCGTCGGGCGCGCCTTCGGTCAACAGCCCGCCATTGACCAGCACCGAGATGCGATCGGCGAACGAGAATACCAGGTCCATGTCATGCTCGATCAAGAGCACGGTGACGTCGCGCGGCAGGGCGGCGACCGCGGCCAGGATGTCGTGGCGCTCGCTTTCCGGCACGCCGGCGGCGGGCTCGTCGAGCAGCAGCACGCGCGGCCTGGCGGCGATCGCAACCGCGATCTCGAGCAGGCGCTGCTTGCCGTAGGGCAACGTCGCGGTCGGCTCGGTCATCACGTCGAGCAGATGGAAACGCGACAGGATATCGGCGATCTCGGCATTGACGTCGTCGCGCGTCCCCATCCGCCGCCACCAGTCGCCGCCGCGGCCCATCCGCTCGGAGACCGCAAGGCCGATGGTTTCGAGCGGGGTCAGATCGGCATAGAGCTGGTTGATCTGGAAGGTGCGCGACAGCCCGCGCAGCACCCGCTTGTGCACCGACAGATCGGTGATGTCGCTGCCCTCGAGCAGGATCCGGCCGCTGTTCGGCCTCAGGACGCCGGTGAGCTGATTGATGACCGTGGTCTTGCCGGCGCCGTTCGGTCCGATCAGCGCATGGCGGGCGCCCTGCGTCACCCTCAGCGAGAGGTCGCGGGTGACGCGAAGGCCGCCGAAGGACTTTTCGAGGCTGCGCGTTTCGAGTGCGATCGTCATGACGCCTCACTCTCGGGCACGGCGACGACCGCCTTGCGTCCGGCGAACTGCCGGATGATGAGGTTCGGCACGAACAGCACCCAGCGATGGATGCGCGCCCGGCCGACCAGCACGATCACGACCAGCACGAGGCCGATCCAGAACAGCCAGTATTGCGGGGTGATTGTCTGGAACAGCTCCTGCAGCATCTTGAACACAACGGCGCCGATCAGCCCGCCGTAGAGATAGCCGGTGCCGCCGATCACCAGCACCAGCATCAGGTCGGCGGAGCGCTCGAAGGCGAACACGTCGAGCGAGGCCAGCGCCGTGGTCTGGGTGAACAGAGCGCCGGCGATGCCGGCATAGAACGCTGCCAGCGTATAGACCGCGATCAGGCGGCGGTTGACCGGGATGCCGATCGCGGCGGCGCGCAGCGGATTGTTCTTGATGGCGCGCAGCGACAGCCCGAACGGCGAATGCACGACGCGGCGGGCGAGCAGAAACAGGATGAACAGCACGATCAGCGAATAGAACAGGCCGGTCTTGCCGAACATGTCGAAGGCGAACAGCCCGAAAATCGGCTGCATCTCGATGCCTTGCAGGCCGTCGGTGCCGCCGGTGATGTTGGAGAAGCGCTCGGCGAGCGCCTCCAGCAGCAGCGCGATCCCGAGCGTCACCATCAGCCGGGTCAGGTCAACGCCGCGGATGACCAGAAAGCTGGTCAGGAAACCGACCACCGCCGCGACGAGGCCGGCAACGACAAGTGCGATCACGGGCTCGTTGATGATGCCGTGCAGCGCTATCAGTCCGGCCGCATAGGCGCCAACGCCGAAGAAGGCCGCATGGCCGAGCGAGACGATGCCGGCATAGCCGAGGATCAGGTCGAGCGACAGCGCGAACAGCGCGAGCCGCACGATGTCGGTCATGATCAGGTAGCGCGACGGGAACAGCAAGGCGCAGGCCAGCACCAGCACCCAGAATGCGATCTCGCCGACCCGCCAGCGCGCGCTGGCGATGGCATGGGAGGAGACGTCTGTTAGCGCGGTCATGGCGCCCTCACCGCGCCGCCGTGCGGCCGAACAAGCCGTTCGGGCGCCAGAGCAGGATCACGATCATCACGGTGTAGATCACGAACGGCCCCATCTTCGGCACGTAATATTTGCCGGCGACATCGGCGATGCCGAGCAAGAGCGAAGCGAGGAACGGCCCGGTGATCGAGGAGGAGCCGCCGACGGTCACCACGATCAGGAAGTAGATCATGAATTTCAGCGGAAAATACGGATCGAGCCCGAGGATCTCGGCGCTCAGCGCGCCGCCGAGGCCGGCGAGCCCGCAACCAAAAGCAAAGGTGAAGGCGAACACCTGCGGCACGTTGATGCCGAGCCCGATCGCCGCGCGCGGATCGTCGACCGCGGCGCGCAGCCGGCTGCCGAACCGCGTCTTGGCCAGGATCAGTTGCAGCGCCAGCGTCAGCAGACCGCAGATCACGACGATCATCAGGCGGTAGCGGCCGATGCCGACACCGAACAGGTCGATCTGCCCTTCCAGCGCCGCCGGCAGCTTGATGAAGACCCGCGACGATCCCATGATGTAGTCGACCGCCGCCACCGACATGAACACGAGGCCGATCGAGAACAGCACCTGGTCGAGATGGCTGCGGGTGTAGAGATGGCGGTACAGCGTGCGCTCCAGCGCGACGCCGATCGCCGCGCTGGCGACGAACGCGAGCGGCAGCGCGGCAAAGAACGGCCAGCCGGAATTGTTGACCAGCACCGCGCAGATGTAACCGCCGGCCATCGCGAAGGCGCCATGGGCCAGATTGACGAAGTTCATCAGCCCGAGCGTCACCGCCAGCCCGCAGGCGAGCACGAACAGCAGCATGCCGTAGGCGACGCCGTCGAACAGGTTGGTGAGGACAGAGGCCATAGGGTCAGCTTAACCGAGAAGATGCTTCAAACGCCACGTGGGAAACGTCGATTTTCTGCGATGGCCGGGCTCGTCCTGGCCATCCACGTCTTTCGCTGCATGGGAAAAAACGTGGATGCCCGGGTCATCTGCGCGAAGACGCACTTCGCGCTTTTGCCCGGGCATGACGCAGGGCAGCAGCGTTCGCGCTTTTCGCGGATCACTTCTTGGTCTTGCCGGAATCCTTGACGGCCTCGAAGGTCGCGAACTCGACATTGTAGAGCTCGCCGTCGACCTTCTCGACCTTGCGGATGTAGATGTTCTGCACGATGTCGCGGGTTTCCGGATCGATCGAGATCGGGCCGCGCGGGCTTTCCCACTTCATGCCCTTCATCGCCTCGATCAGCTTGTCGCCGTTGGTATCCCCATTTGTCTTCTTCAGCGCCTCGTAGATCAGATGGATGCCGTCATAGCCGCTGACAGCCATGAAGCCGGGGCGGTTGCCGAACGCCTTCTTGTAGGCCGCGACGAAATCCTTGTTCATCGCGGACGGATGCGCCGCGGAGTAGAGATGCGCGGTCACCGCGCCGAGCGCGGCGTCGCCCATGTTGTTGAGCAAATCGTCGTCCATGACGTCGCCCGGCCCGATCACCTTGATGCCGCTCTTGTCGAGCCCGCGCTCGGCATACTGCTTCATGAAATTGCCGCCCTGCCCCGCCGGCACGAACACGAACATCGCGTCGGGCTTGGCATCCTTCATGCGCTGCAGGAACGGCGCGAAGTCGGGGTTGGCGAGCGGCACGTTGACCTCCTCGACGATCTCGCCGCCGCCGGCGGTGAAGTGCTGCTTGAAGGACGCCAATGCGTCCTTGCCCGGCGCATAGTCCGAGGTCAGCGTCGCGACCTTCTTGATGCCGTTCTTGACCGCCCAGTCGCCGATGATGGTGGAGGATTGCGCCAGCGTGAAGCTGGTGCGGACGATGTAGGGCGAGCGCTCGGTGATGATCGAGGTGCCGGCCGCCATCACGACTTCCGGGATCTTCGCCTGGGTCGCCAGCGGCGCCGCGGCAAGCGCTGCGGGCGTGACGCCGAAGCCGGCGATGAAATTGACCTTGTCGTTGACGATCAGTTCCTGCGCGATCCGCTTGGTGTTGTCAGGCACCGCGGCGTCGTCCTTCAGGATGACCTCGATCTTCTTGCCGGCGACGCTGTCGCCATGCTGCTGCATATAGAGCTTGACGGCGTTGTCGATCTGCTTGCCGGTCGAGGCCTGGCCGCCGGTCATCGGCACGATCAGGCCGATCTTCACGGTGTCCTCCGCGCGCGCCGGCGCAGCCGCGCACAGGGCGGCGATGGAGGCCGTCGTGGCGGCCCACAGCAACATTTTGCGACGATTGAAATCCATCGATGTCTCCCCCTTCCAGTCTTCTGCGGCGAACCGAGTCCCCGGCCCTTGCCCGCCATTAGCTCACATTCTCTGCGGCCAGGCCGCAAGGCGACATGGCGTCTCCCGCTGCCCCATTGTCAATCGGACGATGGGCGAGTTTCCTGCGCGAAACGGTCACCCGGCCGACCCTATACGGTATTTTAATACCGGGATCGCGCTACAAAATCCACTGCCGATGAGAACGGATTTCGCCTGGCCAAGGCTCGGCTGGCCGGAATTGACCATCGCGCGATTTGTACGATCGTACAAACGAACCGCCGATGTCAACAAACAAGCACAATTGCAGCCGAACGGTCGCGCCCTAAATCCATCATCGTTAAAGGTTAGGACTGTATCGTTCTCCAATGCCGATCATCTCCCGCCATATTCCTGTCCTGACCGTCCTCGTGCTGGCGGCGTGCGCGCTCGGCGGATGCAGCACGGTCAACGAGAAGCTTTCGGCCGGCATGGCCGATTACATTCCGGCCTGGGCCGGCGGCCTCCCCGCCGATGCGCCGCCCCGCGCGGGCACGCCGGAATACGACGCGTTCATGCGGGAACGGGAGCGCAAGCGATTGCTGCCGGCGTCCGAGCGCGGCGACCAGGACGCGAGCAAGCCGGCGGCATCGAGCGCGCAGGGCGCAGCCAAAACCCAGTGAGGCCGGAGTAATCCGGTCGTGGAAAGCGCCCCGCTTTCGCGCTCCAAGCGTGATGAGATTAGGTCAAATCGGCTTGCCGCGGTTTCGGTTCACCTCTCCCTTGGGAGAGGTCGATTTGCGCAGCAAATCGGGTGAGGGGTTACGCTCCATCGAGAGACCAAGACGCCTCACCCGGCGCTGCGCGCCCACCTCTCCCAAGGGAGAGGTGAACCATGATGCCGTTCTAGCTCAACCTAACTTCATCATGCGCTAGTCGACGAACACCACGGTCTTGCGGCCGTTCAGGATGACGCGGTCGGCCAGGTGATAGCGGATCGCGCGCGCCAGCACGCGGCGCTCGATGTCGCGGCCCTTGCGCACGAGATCCTCGGGCGTGTCGCGGTGGCTGATGCGCTCGACGTCCTGGTCGATGATCGGGCCCTCGTCGAGATCGCGCGTGACGTAATGCGCGGTGGCGCCGATCAGCTTGACGCCGCGCTCATGCGCCTGGTGGTAGGGTTTTGCACCCTTGAAGCCGGGCAGGAACGAGTGATGGATGTTGATGCAGCGGCCGCTGAGCCGCGCCGACATCTCGTCGGAGAGGATCTGCATATAGCGCGCCAGCACCACGAGATCGGTTTTGGTGTCCTGCGCCAGCTGCCAGACCGCGTCCTCCTGCTGGCGCTTGGTCTCCTTGGTCACCGGCAGATGGTGGAACGGGATGTCGCCGAAATCGAGCGAGCCGTAGACCTCGCGCGGATGGTTGGAGACGATCGCGGTCGGAATCATCTCGAGCTCGCCGGTGCGCCAGCGATAGAGGATGTCGACCAGGCAGTGATCGGACTTCGACACCAGCAGCATCACGCGGCGGCGGGTGGCGCGGTCGCGCATCTGCCAGTCCATGCCGAAGCGCTCGGCGATCGCGGTAAAGCCGGTCTGCAGCGCCGCGAGCTCGACCGCGAGGTCGGCCGCGGTGAACACCACGCGCATGAAGAATTTGCCGGTCTCGATGTCGTCGAACTGCTGGGCGTCGAGAATGTTCTGCCCGTTATGGGCGAGGAAGGTCGAGACCGCGGAGACGATGCCCGGGCGATCCGGACAGGACAGGGTCAGAACGAATTGATGGTCGGGCATGCCAATTGACCAAAGCTTGAGCAGGAACGTGCGGAGTGGCGATTTTTCGGCCCCGTCTAGCACCGCCCGCGCCCTTGCGCCAATCCCGCTCAGGGTTCAAATCGAACCAATGACGGCAATATTTGTTGGGACATCATCATGGCTGACCGGCTGAACGGCTACCGCATCCTCATCCTGGAGACCCGCGAGGAGGCGCAGTTCTCCCGCCTGCTCGCCGAGCAGGGCGCGGACGTGCTGCAATGCCCGATGTTCACCATCCATGACGCGCCTGATCCGGCGCCGATCGAGGCCTGGATTCGCCGCGCCGTCGAGCGGCCGCTCGACGATCTCGTGCTGATGACCGGCGAAGGCCTGCGCCGCCTGATGAAGGTGGTGCGCCGGATCGGGCTGGAGGCGGAGTTCGTCGGCGGCCTCGCCAAGGCGCGCAAGTTTGCCCGCGGCCCGAAGCCCGGGCGAGCGCTACGTGAGATTGGGCTGGAGCCGCAGCTGACGACCGAGAAACCGACCTCGGAGGGCGTCGCCGAGATGCTGTCCAAACTCGACCTGAAGGGCCATCGCCTCGGCCTGCAGCTCTATCCGGACAAGGACCATGCGACGCTGATCGGCGCCATCACGGCGCAGGGCGCCGACGTCGATACCGTGCTGCCCTATGTCTATGACGCCGAGGCCGCCGACGCCAACATCGTCACCGCGATCGAGGAGATGGCGCAGGGCCGCATCGACGCGGTCGCGCTGACCAGTTCCGGCCAGGTTCGCCGATTGATCGACGTCGCCAAGGCGCATGGCTGCGAGCCGCAACTCCGCGATGGCTTGCAGCGCACGCCGATCGCCTCGGTCGGGCCCGTGGTGTCGGACGAGTTGCAGGCCTATGGCCTGCGCACCGACATCTATCCGGCCAACGATGCCTTCTTCATGAAGCCGCTGATCTCGGCAATGGCGGCGGCGCTGGCGAAGAACCCGCCGCGGATGGCGGCGAAGTAGCCGCAACCGCCGTCATTGCGAGCGCCAGCGAAGCAATCCATCCCTCCGCGCAAGCTGAAGCATGGATTGCTTCGCTGCGCTCGCAATGACGGGGAGAGAGCCCTACTCCGCCGCCTGTTTGGTCTCGCTGAGAAAAGCCTGGTAGGCGAGCCGGATGCCGTCCTCGAGCGACGTCGTCGCGCGCCAGCCGAGTTTTGCCAGCCGGCTGACGTCGAGCAGTTTTCGCGGGGTGCCGTCGGGCCGCGACGTATCGAAGCTGATCTCGCCGCGATAGCCGACGGTGGCTGCAACCACGCGGGCGAATTCGGCGATGGTGATGTCCTCGCCGGTGCCGATGTTGACCAGTTCCGGCGAGGAATAGGTCTTCATCAGATGGATGCAGGCGTCGGCGAGATCGTCGACATAGAGGAACTCGCGCCGCGGCGTGCCGGTGCCCCACACCACGACGTTGCTGGCGCCCGACAGCTTGGCCTCGTGGAAGCGGCGGATCAGCGCCGCAACGACGTGGCTGTATTCGGGGTGATAATTGTCGCCGGGGCCGTACAGATTGGTCGGCATCACGCTGATGAAATCGGAGCCGTACTGGCTGCGATAGGCCTCCGCCATCTTGATGCCGGCGATCTTGGCGATCGCATAGGGCTCGTTGGTCGGCTCCAGCGGGCCGGTCAGCATCGAGTCCTCGCGCAGCGGCTGCGGCGCCAGCCGCGGATAGATGCAGGACGAGCCGAAAAACATCAGCTTCTCACAGCCATTGGCGTGCGAGGCCTGGATCACGTTGGTCGAGATCGCCAGATTGTCGTAGAGGAATTCGGCGCGCAGCGTGTTGTTGGCGACGATGCCGCCGACCTTGGCCGCGGCGAGAAACACCGCCTGCGGCCGCTTGGCGGCGAACCAGGCATCCACCGCCGCCTGGTTGCGCAGGTCGACCTCGCTGCGCGAGATCGTCAAGAGGTCCGCCCCCTCGCGCGCCAGCCGGCGCAGCAGCGCCGAGCCGACCATGCCGCGATGGCCGGCGACGAAAACCGTCTTGCCCTTCAGTTCAAACGGAGCGTTTGCCATTGGCGGCGTCCTGTCTGGCTTCGGCGAGATCGCCGGCGACCATTTCCTTCACCAGTTGCGCGAACGACGTCTTCGGCTTCCATCCGAGCTTGGCCTTCGCCTTGCTCGCGTCGCCGATCAGAAGATCGACCTCGGTGGGGCGGAAATAGGTCGGGTCGATCCGCACCACGGTCTTGCCGGTTGCCTTGTCGATACCGACCTCGTCGACACCCTTGCCGCGCCACTCGACGCTGCGGCCGACCTCGGCAAACGCCAGCTCGATGAATTCGCGCACCGAACGGGTCTCACCGGTCGACAGCACGAAGTCGTCGGGGCTATCGGCCTGCAGGATCATGTGCATGCCCTCGACATAGTCGCGGGCATGGCCCCAGTCGCGCTTGGCCTCGAGATTGCCGAGATAGATCGTCTTCTCCAGGCCGACCTCGATGCGGGCGACGCCGCGGGTGATCTTGCGGGTCACGAAGGTTTCGCCGCGAATCGGGCTCTCGTGATTGAACAGGATGCCGTTGCAGGCGAACATGTTGTAGGCCTCACGGTAGTTCACCGTGATCCAGTAGCCATAGAGCTTGGCGACGCCATAGGGCGAGCGCGGGTAGAACGGGGTGGTCTCCTTCTGCGGCACTTCCTGCACCAGGCCGTACAGTTCCGAGGTCGATGCCTGGTAGAACCGGGTCTCCTTTTCCATGCCGAGGATGCGGATCGCCTCCAGGAGGCGCAGCACGCCGATCGCGTCGGCGTTGGCGGTGTATTCCGGGCTCTCGAAGGAAACCGCGACGTGGCTCTGGGCCGCCAGATTGTAGACCTCGGTCGGCCGGATCTGCTGCATCAGCCGGATCAGATTGGTCGAATCGGTCATGTCACCGTAGTGCATCAGGAACGGCACATTGCCGACATGCGGGTCCTGATAGAGGTGATCGACGCGCGCGGTGTTGAACGAGGACGACCGGCGCTTGATGCCATGCACGGTGTAGCCGAGACCGAGCAGGTACTCGGCGAGGTAGGCACCGTCCTGCCCGGTGACACCGGTGATCAGCGCCACGCGCCGCTTCGAATCCTGAACTGCCATATTGTCTCCAGAGGGCGCGAACCCGCGCGGTCCCAACTCGGGCCGGTCTGTAGCATCCGACCCGGCCCAAGTCTAATGCCCCGCCCCCCGAATCAGGACCCAAAATCCCACAAAATGCCTCCGTTTTGGGCCCGGGGCGGTCACTCGCCGTAGTGGCGGAGCCGTTCCAGGTCGATGATGGTCACCCCGCCATATTCGAGCCGGAGCAGGCCCTCCCGTTCCAGCCGTTTCAGGCACTGGTTGGCGTTCTGCCTGCTAATCCCGGACAGCGCGCCGATCTCCTCCTGGGTGATTTCCAGGTGCCGCGTCAGGTCGGGATAGAGGATCGGATTGAACAGCGAGGCGATCGAGCGGGCCAGCCGCGCGGTGGCATCGAGGGTGCGGCCATATTCGAGCAGCGCGATGAACTGGCCGAGCCGCTCGTTGAGCTGCCCGACCAGGAAACGGTTGAAGCCGACGCTGTTCTCGAACAGCCAGACGAAGGTGCGGCGGTCCATCATCGCCAGCCGCGTGTCGCGCAGCGCGACCACGTCGTAGCGCCGCAACTCGTTCTTGAGCACGGTGCCCTCGCCGAACCACGCGCCGGCGGTGAGGCCGGCAAAGCTCGCCGCCTTGCCGCCGCGCGACACGATGCCCATCCGCGCGAGGCCGGTGACGATGCCGGTCCAGTACTGGAAATTGTCGCCGCGCGCGAAGATGAATTCGTTGGCGCGGTAGGATTTCTCGGAGACGCCGGCGCGCGCGATCTCGATTTCCGCCTCGGTCAGTTCGCGCGACCACACCGCGATGCGCTTCAGGTAATCAGCAGCAATCATTCGAGCGACGGCACCCCACCCCAGCTATATTGCACCGCAACAGGCCGCAGCAACCAGTCCAGGAACCGGCGTCTTTGGAATGCCAGCAAAAATTCCTGCCCAATTGTCCGGCACATGACAATTCAACCTAACGCTTTCCCGTATTGAGAACCACCTCGCGTAACGCCGCGCACGCTCCGAACGGATCGCTAGTGGCAGATGACGCGAGGTGGGACAGGTGGGTGCGGCGTTACCGCGCATCATGTCGGTGAACGGCAAGCGACGCTTCCGGCTCCGGCATCAGTCGGATGGTCACCCCACAGCGGCCCATGTAGGATCGACGTGTAAGATCGATGCAAGATCGAAGTCGTGCTTTCAAGCGAAGATAAAGAGCGCGCCAAGCGCCTTATCTGGAGGGAACAGGGTGGCCGATAGTCTTGAGGTGCGCGGAGTCTCATTACGCTTTGGCGGCGTGCGTGCGCTGACCGATGTGAGCTTCGGCGTCAACGAGGGCGAGCTGTTTTCGATTATCGGCCCGAACGGCGCCGGCAAGACCTCGATCGTCAACTGCATCTCCGGCCGCTACCGGCCGACCGAGGGCCAGCTGTTCTGGCGCGGCCAGGACATCACCGGGCTCAACCCCAATGCGCGGCCGGCGCTCGGCATCGGCCGCACCTTCCAGAATCTCGCGCTGTTCCACCATATGAGCGTGCTCGACAACATCATGGTCGGCCGCCATCACCTCCTGAAGAACAACTTCATCACGGGATCGCTGTACTGGCTGACCGGCGCGCGGCGCGAGGAGCTCGAGCATCGCCGCAAGGTCGAGGAGATCATCGACTTCCTCGACCTGCAGTCGGTGCGCAAGGCGACCGCCGGCACCCTGCCCTACGGCCTGCGCAAGCGGGTCGAGCTCGCCCGCGCGATGGCGCTGGAGCCGCGGCTGATCCTGCTCGACGAGCCGATGGCCGGCATGAACTTCGAAGAGAAGGAGGACATGGCGCGCTACATTGTCGATCTCAACGAGGAGTTCGGCATGACCGTGATGATGATCGAGCACGACATGGGCGTCGTGATGGACATCTCCCACCGCGTCATGGTGCTCGACTTCGGCCGCAAGATCGCCGAGGGCGACCCGGCGGCCGTGCTCGCCGATCCGCATGTCAAGCGCGCCTATCTCGGCGAAGAGGACGAGGTGCTGGTCGACCCCGACGACAAGCCGTCGGTGCGGGAGAGCGCGGCATGATGGACTACGCCGGTCGCGCCGCGCAGGCCGACACCTTCCCGAAGATGCTGCGCCTGAACGCAAAGGAGCACGGCAAGGAGATCGCCCTGCGCGAAAAGGACTTCGGGCTGTGGCGCGAATTCACCTGGAACGACTACCAGACCCGCACCCATGATTTCGCGCTCGGCATGGTCGAGCTCGGGCTCGGCCGCGGCGACGTGATCGGCATCATCGGCGACAACCGGCCGGACTGGGTCGCCGCCGAGATCGCGGCCCACGCCATCGGCGCCATGAGCCTTGGCCTTTACCGCGACGTGCTCGACGAGGAAGCCGCCTATCTCCTGAGCTACGGCGAGGCCAAGCTGGTGTTCGCCGAGGACGAGGAGCAGGTCGACAAGCTGCTCGGCCTCGCCGATCGCGTGCCGCAGCTCAAGCACATCGTCTATTCCGACCCGCGCGGCATGCGGAAGTACGACGACCCGCGGCTGATGGAGGCGAGCAAGCTGGTCGCGATGGGCCGCGAGCGCGCCGCGCGCGAGCCGACCCTGTACGACAGCCTGGTCGACGCGACCAACGGCGAGGACGTCGCAATCCTCTGCACGACCTCGGGCACCACGGCCAACCCGAAGCTTGCGATGCTTGCCGCGGGCCGCGTGCTGCGGCATTGCGCGACGTATCTCGCCTTCGATCCGAAGGGCCCGGACGACGAATACGTCTCGGTGCTGCCGCTGCCCTGGATCATGGAGCAGGTCTACGCGATGGGCAAAGGGCTGCTTTGCCGGATGAAGGTCAACTTCGTTGAAGAGCCCGACACCATGATGCACGATTTCCGCGAGATCGCGCCGACCTTCGTGCTGTTCGCGCCGCGGGTCTGGGAATCGATCGCCGCCGACGTCCGCGCCGGCGTGATGGATGCCTCGCCGTTCAAGCAGCGGCTCTACGATCTCGGCATGAGGACCGGTCTCGCCGCGCTGGCCGAGGGCAAGCGCTCGATGTTCGCCGACCAGCTGCTGTTTCGCGCGCTGCGCGACCGGCTCGGCTTCACCCGGCTGCGCTCGGCGGCGACCGGCGGCGCCGCGCTCGGGCCGGAGACCTTCAAGTTCTTCCAGGCGATGGGCGTGCCGCTGCGCACGCTGTACGGCCAGACCGAGCTGCTCGGCGCCTACACGCTGCATCCGGCAGGCAAGGTCGACCCCGATACCACGGGCGTCCCGATGGACGACACGATCGAGATCCGGGTCGACAATCCCGACGTCAACGGCGTCGGCGAGATTGTGGTCCGTCACCCCAACATGTTCCTCGGCTATTACAAGAACCCCGAGGCCTCGGTCGCCGACATCAAGGACGGCTGGATGCATTCCGGCGATGCCGGCTACTACAACGACGCCAAGCAGCTGGTCGTGATCGACCGCATCAAGGATCTCGCCGAGACCGCGCGCGGCGAACGCTTCTCGCCGCAATATATCGAGAACAAGCTGAAATTCTCGCCCTACGTCGCCGAAGCCGTCGTGCTCGGCGCCGGCCGCGACGCGCTCGCGGCGATGATCTGCATCCGCTACTCGATCATCTCGAAATGGGCGGAGAAGAACCGGCTCTCGTTCACGACCTACACCGACCTTTCCTCCCGCCCCGAGGTCTATGCGCTGCTCAGGAAAGAGGTCGAAACCGTCAACGCCACGCTGCCGCCGGCGCAGCGCATCTCGCGCTTCCTGCTGCTCTACAAGGAGCTCGACGCCGACGACGGCGAACTGACCCGCACCAGAAAAGTCCGCCGCGGCGTCATCAACGAGAAATACGCCGACATCATCGAGGCGATCTATCGCGGCAAGGCCAACATCCCGGTCGACACCGTGATCCGCTTCCAGGACGGCACCACCCAGCGCGTGCGCACCACGCTGCAGGTCGTCGACCTCGGCCGCGCCATGACCGCGGAGGCCGCGGAATGAGGCCTCTCAACGCGAGCGCTGCTCTTCACCTCGCCCCGCTTGCGGGGAGAGGTCGGATCGCGTCAGCGATCCGGGTGAGGGGGAGCCTCCGCGAGCGCGGTGATAATCGTTTCGAGAACGCCCGCCAAATTGCTGGAAACCTCGTTGTTCCAGAAACGCAGGACCCGATAGTTGTGGTCGACGAGCCATTTGTCGCGAACGGCATCGTGCTGGCTGTTAGCATGTTGCCCACCGTCCACCTCGATGACGAGGCGGCGTTCGCGGCAGATGAAGTCGACGGTGTACGGACCAATCGGCTCCTGTCTGACAAACTTGTAGCCGCTCAGCCTGCGGGCGCGAAGCCGGTACCAGAGCTTCCCTTCGGCATCAGTCGAGGCATTTCGCAGATTCCTTGCTCGCTCGGTCTTGGACTCATCAGCACCGCGCATGCGGAGACTCCCCCTCACCCGTCGCGCTTCGCGCGCCGGCCTCTCCCCGCAAGCGGGGAGAGGCGAAGGATCGAGCATAGCACATGAACACCGCATTCCTGATCCAGCTCATCGTCAACGGTCTCGTGGTCGGCACGCTCTATGGCGTGGTCGCGATGTCGTTTGTGCTGATCTACAAGGCGACGCAGGTCGTGAACTTCGCGCAGGGCGAACTGCTGCTGGTCGGCGCCTGGGTGTGCTGGGCGCTGCTGACCAAGTATCAGCTGCCGTTCTGGATCGGCATGCCTGTTACGCTGGTGTTCATGTTCATCTTCGGCATCGCGATCCAGGTCATCGTCCTGCGGCCGATGATCGGCGAGCCGATCATCTCGGTCATCATGGTGACGATCGGCCTGTCGACCGTGTTCCAGGCCGCGCTGAAGTGGATCTTCGGCGTCAACCCGCAGCCGTTCCCGCGGGTGTTCGAGAGCCAGTCGGTCAACCTGTTCGGGCTGCAGATCCAGACCGTCTATGTCATGAGCCTCGTGGTGTCGCTCGCCATGATGTTCGGCATGGCCTGGTTCTTCCGCGCCTCCAAATACGGCCTCGCAATGCGCGCCACCGCCTTCAACCAGCAGGTCGCGCAGTCGCTCGGCATCTCCGTGAAGAGCGTATTCGCGATGGCCTGGGCGATCTCGGCCACCGTGTCGGCGGTCGCCGGCGTCGTGGTCGCCGTGGTCAACGGCGTGTCGTCCGGCCTCTCCGCCTACGGCATCAAGGTGTTTCCGGCGGCGATCCTCGGCGGCCTCGACTCGGTCGGCGGCGCCGTGCTCGGCGGCATCATCATCGGGCTCCTGGAGAACATCGCGCAATATGTCGACAGCCAGTATCTGCACCTCGGCAATCTCTACGAGATCGCGCCGTTCTACGTCTTGATCATCATCCTGATGATCAAGCCCTACGGCCTGTTCGGCACCAAGGACATTGAGCGGGTTTGATCGATGGCAACAAGCACCCTGATTCCGTCGGGCGATTTCCGCACCAGCTATGCGGCCGACACCACGATCTTCCCGACCGCGACCAGCCGTAACTTCGCGCTGCTCGGCATCGCGCTGGCCTGCTTTGCGCCGATGCTGCTCAGCAATTACTGGCTCTCGATCGCGATCCAGATCGGCATCTTCGCGATCGCAGCGCTCGGCCTCAACGTCCTGGTCGGCTTCACCGGCCAGATCTCGATCGGGCACGCCGCGTTCTTCCTGCTCGGCGCCTTCACCTCGGCCTACATCTCCAACAATGCACCGATCCCGGTGTTCTTCGCCATTCCGCTGGCCGGCCTGATCACCGCGCTGGTCGGCCTGATCTTCGGCGTGCCGGCGGCGCGGCTGAAGGGGCTCTACCTCGTCATCGCCACCCTCGCCGCGCAGTACATCCTGCTCGACTTCTTCTCGCGCGCCGAATGGTTCTCCGGCGGCTCGGTGCCGGCCAGCGCCAACCCGTTCTCGATCTTCGGCTACACCTTGCGCGGCGACCGGCAGTATTTCTACGTCGTGCTGGCCTACATGGTGGTCAGCTATCTGCTCGTCACCAATCTGATGCGCACCCGCGACGGCCGCGCGCTGGTCGCGATCCGCGACCACTATCTCTCCGCCGAGATCATGGGTATCAACCTGACCAAGTACCGCACGCTGTCGTTCGGGCTGGCCGCCTTCTTCGCCGGCATCGCCGGCGCGCTCTACGCGCACTACCAGCTCGTCGTCTCCCAGGAGGGCTTCGGCATCGAGCGCTCGGTGCTGTTCCTCGCCATGGTGATCATCGGCGGCACCGGCTCGGTCATGGGCACGCTGATGGGCACCGCCTTCGTGGTGCTGCTGCCGGAATCGATGGAATGGCTGAGTGCGTGGCTGAAGGGCGGCGCAATCGACAAGGCGCTGCAGCTCAACAACAACATCACCTTCCTGCGCGAGATCGCGATCGGGCTGATCATCATCGGCTTTTTGATGTTCGAGCCGGACGGGCTCGCACACCGCTGGCGGCAGATCAAGGCTTATTGGAAACTCTACCCGTTCTCGCACTGAGGCAGGCACGGGATATTACCCACAAGATCGTTCAACGAAAAACCGGAGGAAACAACAATGACGATGAGATCCCTTTTGAGCTCGGTCTCGCTGGCGCTGCTGATCGGCAGCGCCGCCACCGCCGCGCAGGCCCAGATCGCGATCGGCCATCTGCAGGACCTCTCGGGCGGCACCTCCGACGTCGGCACGCCCTACGGCCAGGCCGTCGTCGACACCTTCGCCTGGGTCAACAAGAACGGCGGCGTCGGCGGCAAGCAGCTCAATGTCGACAGCAACGACTACGGCTACCAGGTGCCGCGCGCGATCGCGCTGTATAAGAAGTGGTCGGCGCCCGACGGCAAGGTCGCTGCGATCATGGGCTGGGGCACCGCGGATACCGAGGCGCTGACCGGCTTCCTCGCCCAGGACAAGATCCCCGACATCTCCGGCTCCTACGCCGCAGCCCTGACCGATCCGGAGGGCAGCAGCGGCAAGGCCAAGCCCGCGCCGTACAATTTCTTCTACGGCCCGAGCTATTCGGACTCGATGCGCGCGATGCTGACCTGGGCGGCGGAGGACTGGAAGGCCAAGGGCAAGTCGGGCAAGCCGAAGTTCGTCCATATGGGCGCCAACCACCCGTATCCGAACGCGCCGAAGGCCGCCGGCGAAGCGCTGGCGACCGAGCTCGGCTTCGAGGTGCTGCCGCCGCTGGTGTTCGCGCTGACGCCAGGCGACTATTCGGCGCAGTGCCTGAGCCTGAAGAGCTCGGGTGCCAACTACGCCTATCTCGGCAACACCGCGGCCTCCAACATTTCGGTGCTGAAGGCCTGCAAGACCGCCGGCGTCGACGTCCAGTTCCTCGGCAATGTCTGGGGCATGGACGAGAACGCCGCCAAGACCGCGGGCGATGCCGCCGACGGCGTGATCTTCCCGCTGCGCACCGCGGTCGCCTGGGGCGGCAACGCGCCCGGCATGAAGACGCTGATGGAAATCTCCAAGATGTCCGATCCCTCGGGCAAGGTGTATCGCCCGGTGCACTACATCGCCGCGGTCTGCAGCGCCCTGTACCTGAAGGAAGCGCTCGACTGGGCCGTCAAGAACGGCGGCGCCACCGGCGAGAACGTCGCCAAGGGCTTCTACCAGAAGAAGGATTGGGTGCCGGCCGGCATGGACGGCGTCTGCAATCCCTCGACCTGGACCGAGAAAGATCACCGCCCGACCATGAAAGTCGATCTCTATCGCTCGAAAGTATCAGGCGCGACCGATGGCGACCTCAA
This sequence comes from Bradyrhizobium sp. CCBAU 51753, assembly GCF_015291565.1. Classification (NCBI taxonomy): domain Bacteria; kingdom Pseudomonadati; phylum Pseudomonadota; class Alphaproteobacteria; order Hyphomicrobiales; family Nitrobacteraceae; genus Bradyrhizobium; species Bradyrhizobium sp. CCBAU 51753. The sequence goes on from NZ_CP030037.1 coordinate 6,324,479, forward strand.
CGACCTGATGAGCAAGGGCACGATCAAGCTCGAGAAGGTGAAGACCGTCGAACTGCCCCGCAAGCCGGAATGGTTCGGCTGGTGAGGCTCGTGAGGCTGCCGACAGCGCAGCCCCACCATAACTCGTCATCCCCCGCGAAAGCGGGGGATCCAGTACGCCGCGGCTTCTCGGTTGATCGCTGGCGTCTCTGGAATACTGGGTCACCCGCTCTAGTGCGCAGTTGCGCACGAAACGCGGGTGACGACAGTCGAAGGTGATCGAAGCATGACTGACACCGCAACAGCCACCACGCGCACAGTCCCGACGGCGGTCCCGCCGCCACCGCTGCTCAGCGTCAACAACATCGAGGTCGTCTATGACGACGTCATCCTGGTGCTGCGCGGGCTGAGCCTCGAAGTGCCGAAGGGCGCGATCGTGGCCCTGCTCGGCGCCAACGGCGCCGGCAAGTCGACGACCCTGAAGGCGATCTCCGGCCTGCTCAAGACCGAGGACGGTGAGGTCACCCGCGGCGAGATCCTGTTCGAGGGCCAGCGCATCAACGGCATCGATCCGGACAAGATCGTCCGCCGCGGCATTTTCCAGGTGATGGAAGGCCGCCGCATCGTCGCCGACATGACGTCGCTGGAGAATTTGCGGCTCGGCGCCTTCACCCGCCGCGACAACGAGGTTTCCGCCGACATCGACATGGTGTTCAAATATTTCCCGCGCCTGAAGGAGCGCACCGGCCTTGCCGGCTATCTCTCCGGCGGCGAGCAGCAGATGCTGGCGATCGGCCGCGCGCTGATGGCGCGCCCGAAGATGATCCTGATGGACGAGCCGTCGATGGGATTGTCGCCGCTGCTGGTCAAGGAAGTGTTCGCGATCATCAAGGAGATCAACCGCGATCTCGGGGTCACCATCCTCTTGGTCGAGCAGAATGCGCGCGCCGCGCTGTCGGTCGCCAGCCACGGCTACATCATGGAACAGGGCAAGGTGGTGCTGGACGGCTCCGCCGACGAACTGCGCGACAACGAGGACGTCAAGGAATTCTACCTCGGCGGCGCCGGCGACCAGCGCAAGAGTTTCAAGAACCTGAAGAGTTTCAAGCGGCGCAAGCGCTGGCTGTAGAGCATGATACCGCGTCACGACAACCGGGCGGCGTCAGCCGAGCACTTGCTCAGCTTCGGTGATCGCGCAGAGCACATGGTAGAACGACGACGCAGGAATGGTGGCGACCAGCGAGTTGCCCTCGCGGTCGAACTGGTCGTACCAGCCGCCGGCCACGGGATGGCTGAGATAGTGCCGCTCGAGCAGCACGAGCGCCGCGCGCGCCTCGTCCGCTGCACCGCTCTCGCCCGACTCGGCCTGCGCGATCCACGCTTTCGCCAGCTCGGTCTGCGGCCACAGCCGCCGCGTGTGACGGCGGATGTTGCCCTCGGCGTCGCCCTCGTCGATCAGGCAGCCGGTCGCATCGCGATAGCGCAGCGCCGACGCCAAAAGTTCACCGCGCGGACGCCCGGTCGGGCAGCCGGTGACGCGCTCGAAGCCCTTCAGCAGCCAGATCCACTCCGCAAGATGCCCGGGCTCGACGCTGACCGGGGGAATCTTCGACCAGTCCTCCTCGAAATATTCGCCGAGCACGCGCGTCTGCTTGTCGTAGAGGCTGGCGAGGAACAGCGCGAAGAACTCGCCGGCGCGGTTCTGGAACGACAAATCGTGGGTGGCGTCGAAGCAGGCGATCATCGCCTCGAACAAATGCATCTGCGGGTTCTGCCGGCGCGGCATCGCAGGCGGCAGCCCCTCCAGGAAGCCGCCATGCGGCGAGCGCAGCTTGCTGTCGAGGAACGACAGCAATTCGTCCATCTCGGCCTTGACCTGAGCATCGGGCTCGAGGCCGTAGACCGTCGCCAGTGCGAGCAGCACGAAGGAGTGGCCGTAGGTGTCGCGCAGCGGGTCCGCGACACCGCCGTCCGGCGTCAGGCCGTAGACAAAGCCCGGCCGGCCGTCCGGCGCCTTGGCCTTGGCGAGCAGATACTCCAATCCCTTGAGCGCGATCGCGCGGCCTTCCGGGTACCAGCCCATCTGCGCCGCCTTGGCGTAGCAATAGATTTGCCGTGCCTGCACAACCACGCGGCGCGGCGCGGCGCGATCGGCGCTGCCGTCCTGGTGCAGCCGTTCGATGAACCCACCGGTCGCAGCATCCCAGCCCACGGTCGACCACAGCGGCAGCGCCTGCTCGATCATGTGGCGCTTCAATCTCGCGACGACGCCCGCCGCTCCGTCCTGTGCTTCAGTCATCGCGCTTCCTGGAACCATCCCGATACAAGCGATCACCGTCTGATAGCACGCGCAAGGCCGCGTGCCACCAGCGCAATCCGTCCCAAGGACCCGCCATGACCGAACACTACGACGCCCTTGAAACGCGCGACCCGGCCGAGCGCGAAGCAGACTTGTTCGCCCGGCTGCCGGAGGTGCTGCGCCAGGCGATGGCGGCACCGGCCTACGCCAATCTGCTGCGCGGAACCGATCCTGCGTCAGTGACGAGCCGCGGCGCGCTGGCGCGGCTGCCGGTGCTGCGCAAGTCGGACCTGCCCGCCTTGCACAAGGCCGCCCCGCCGTTCGGCGGTTTCGTGGCCGACAAGCCGGGCTCGTTCGCCCGCCTGTTCACCTCGCCCGGGCCGATCTTCGAGCCGGAAGGCCGCCAGGCCGATCCGTGGCGCGGCGCGCGCGCGCTGTTTGCGGCCGGCTTTCGCCCGGGCGACGTGGTGCTGAACACCTTCAGCTATCACCTCACCCCCGGCGGCTTCATCTTCGACGCCTCCGCGCGCGCGCTCGGCTGCGCGGTGATTCCTGCGGGCCCTGGCAACACCGAGCAGCAATTCGAGCTGATCGAGGCCTACCGCCCGGTCGGCTACAGCGGCACCCCGGACTTCTTGAAGATCCTGCTCGACGCCGCCGCCAGCGCGGGGCGCGACGTCTCCTCGATCAAGCGCGCGCTGGTGTCCGGCGCGGCGTTCCCGAAATCACTGCAGGAGGAGATGAAGTCGCGCGGCATCGAGGCCCGCCAGGCCTTCGGCACCGCCGATCTCGGCATGGTCGCGTTCGAGACGCCGGCGGGCGACGGCATGACGGTCAACGAGGATTTGATCCTCGAGATCGTGAAGCCCGGCACCGGCGATCCGGTCGCGCCGGGTGACGTCGGCGAGATCGTCGTCACCTCGCTCGATCCGCATCATCCCTGGATCCGGCTGGCGCTCGGCGACCTCACCGCCGCGCTGCCGGGCAACAGCCCGTGCGGACGCACCAACATGCGCATCAGGGGCTGGATGGGCCGCGCCGATCAGACCACCAAGGTCAAGGGCATGTTCGTCCGCCCCGAGCAGATCGCGGAAATCGGCAAGCGGCATCCCGAGCTTGGGCGGCTGCGCCTCGTCGTCACCCGCGCGGGGGAATCCGATGTGATGACGCTGCGGGCCGAATGCACCGCGCCGCACGACGCGCTGCAGACCGAGCTTGCGGCCACGCTGCGTGCGGTCACCAAGCTCGGCGGCGCCGTGGAACTGGTCGGCGCAGGCCAGCTGCCGAACGACGGCAAGGTGATTGCCGACGAACGTTGAGCCAGCGCCGCGCCGCGGCTTCAATCCCGGCGGCGACTTTGCTCGTTGGGCAGGACGGCCCAATAGTTCCGGCCATTGTCGTTCGGGTCGCTGTTGTCGCTGGCCGAGAACGCCACGCCGCTGCGCCAGTGCGCGTAACGCCCTGCTCCGAGCCGCGCGATATCGCCGAACGTATTGTGGGCGGGTCCGAGCGGAACGCCATCCTCATAGACAATGATCGGCGACTGCTGCGCCTCGACCTTGTCGTCGTCGGCCCATGGCGCCAGCTTGCTCAGCACGTCCTGACGGCTGACGGCGGCGTGGTCATGGGCCTCAAACGGCTTGCTCAGCCTGATCACGATCGTGCCCTTGGGCACCGGATCGACATAGCGGTGGTTCATCCACGCTGCGAGCGGCAGGTAGATAGCGAACAGCGCTGCAACAGCAGCGCTAAACCTGACCGTTAACGCAGGATGATTGATCAACCGCACCGATGCAACTCGCATTCCACATTCCATCATCGGGCGCCGCGGTCTTGGCAACCTGGCTTGGCAACCTCGGCTGTGGGGATGCTAGCATAGCCGGTAGGGGATGTTTAAGGCCGAAATTGGCCGGCTCCGAGGTCCTCTCGATAGCCATAATGCAGTTGAGGACTGCTTCGCGATCCCATACAGAGCGGTCTTCAGATCGAGGCTACACCAAACGAAAGCATTTTCATTAATGCCGTCCGAGTTCGAAAAGCCGCGCCGCCGGGAGACGTTCAACAGGGTCGTGCTGGCCACCCAGTATTATCCGCCCGACCCAACATCGACGGCGACTTATATCGGCAAGATCGCCGAGGCCTTCGCCGTTGACACCGAGGTCGTGGTTTTGTCCGCGACGAAGCAATCGGAGAGCCCACGGGATGGCGCGCGTACCAATCCGTTCGTGATCGAACAGATCATCCCACGAGCGAAAAAGACGGCCGTCGTCTCGCGGGCACTTTCCGTCCTCGCGCTTTCCATCTCGATGTTCTTCGGTGTGCTGAAACATGCCCGCAAGAACGACCTCGTGTTCTGCGTGACGAATCCGTTCACCCTGCCCTACGCCGTCGTCCTCGCAGCCAAGTTGCGCGGCGCGGCCACCGAACTGCTGATCTACGACGTGTACCCTGAAGCGTTGGTCGCAGCCGGCTTCATCGGCTCGGGGTCGCCGCTCAACAAGCTGTTGCGCCTCCTGAACGGCATCATGTTCCGCGCGCTGGACAGCATCGTGGTCGTCGGCCGCGACGTGCCTCCTTTGCTCACGAAGTACCGCGGCGTGAAGGCGGAGAAGCTTCACTTCATCCCGAACTGGACCTTTCTGCCGATCGGATATCGCGACCTGGCGCCGTCAAATCGGTACAGGCCACGCGACGCGCATCTGGTGGTCGGACTGTCGGGCAATCTCGGCTTTACCCACGATCCCGCCACCGTGTTCGCGGCCGCCAGGATTCTGCGCAACGAAGCCGGCATCCACTTCCTGTTGTCCGGGTGGGGGATGGGCTGGAAACAGCTCAACGCTCTTCAATCGGCGGAACAGCTGCCCAACGTCACGCTGATCGAACCCGTGCCGGCCGAGCATCTGGTCGAGTTCCTGTCCGCCGCCGACGTCTGGGCGATTCCCTATCGCCGCAACATGGCGGGCGTGTCGATCCCCAGCCGTCTCTACAATCTGCTGGCGATCGGACGCGCCGTCATCGCGGGCTCCGAAGACCATTCCGAGGCCGCCATCGAGGTCGCCGGGGAAAACATCGGCTGGGTGGTCCCGCCCGAGGACCCTGCTCGCCTCGCGGAGGCGATCCGCGCCGCCGCAGCCAACCCGGATCAGGTCGTGCAGATGGGCCGGTCGGCAACCGTCGCCGCCGAGAAATTCACCGAGGATGCCGCGCTCGCGCGCTACCGCGACATCGTCGCCGAGATCAGGGCCGGCCGTTAGAGCGTTTTCGAGCGAAGTGGATACCGGTTCGCGTGAAGAAAACGCGTCAAAAGAATAGCTCTAAAACTTCCGAACCAGCTCGATCACCTCGTCCTGCTGCTGGCGCGTAATCTCGGCGAACATCGGCAGTGAGAGGATCTGTCCCTGGTCGCGATGCGCGTTGGGGAATTGCTCCGGCTGGTGAGCGAACCGCGCATAGGCCGCCAGGAACGGCAGCGCGGTCGGATAGTTGATCGCGGTCTGCACGCCGTTGGCGCCAAGATGCGCCGCCAGCGCGTCGCGGCGCGGATGGCGGATGGTGTAGAGATGGTAGACGTGGCTGCGCGCCGGCGCGACCTCGGGCACCACGACGTCCTCGATCTGGTTGAGGCCGGCATCATAGACCTTCGCGGCTTCCTGCCGCGCCTCGGTCCAGTCGGCAAGATGCGGCAGCTTGGCCGACAGGATCGCGGCCTGCATGCCGTCGAGCCGGCTGTTGATGCCCTCGATGCGGTGCTGATGCTTCACCAGCCCACCATGGCGCGCCAGCATCGCCATGTGCTCGGCGAGCGCGGCGTCATTGGTGACGACGGCGCCGGCATCACCCATCGCACCGAGATTCTTGCCGGGATAGAACGAATAGGTCGCGGCTTCGCCGAACGTGCCGACCATCCGGCCCTTGTAGCGCGCCAGATGCGCCTGGGCGCAATCTTCGATCACCCAGAGCTTGTGCCTCTGCGCGATCGCCATGATCGCGTCCATGTCGGCGGGCTGGCCGTAAAGATGCACCGGGATGATGCCGACCGTGCGCGGCGTGATCGCAGCCTCGATCGCCGCCGGATCGATCGTGAATGTCGCATCATCGGTGTCGCAGAACACCACGGTGGCGCCGGAGTGCGTGATCATCGAGGCGGTCGAGATCCAGGAATGCGCCGTGGTGATCACCTCGTCGCCCGGCTTCACCTTCAAGGCGCGCATCGCGAGGTAGAGCGCGTCGGTGCCGTTGGCGCAGGACACGCAATGGCTGACCTCGGCGGCGGCGGCGAATTCGCGCTCGAAGGCGTCGACATAGCCGCCGCGGATGAACGCGTTGTCGCGGATCACGCCGGCGATTGCGGCATCGATCTCGCCCTTGATGTTCTGATACTGCAGTTGCAGATCGGCATACGGCACCGGCATCTGATGTCCCCTATTGGCCCGCCAACAGCCGGCGCGCCGGATTGCCGGCGTAGGTGCCGGGCGTCGTGATATCCTTGGTCACCACCGATCCGGCGCCGATGACGACGTCGTCGGTGATCCTGACCGGCATGATCGTCGCGTTGGAGCCGATCGAAACCCGGTTGCCGATCACGGTCTCGCGCCACAGCTCCTTGCGTCCGCGCGCCGGGCCGCCGGTCGAGAACGTGTCGTTGACGAACATCACGCCGTGCCCGACGAAGCAGTCCTCACCGATCGTGACCAACTCGCAGACGAAGGCATGCGACTGCACGCGGGTGCGCGCCCCGATCACGACGCCCTTCTGGATTTCGGTGAAGGGGCCGACGAAGCAGTCGTCGCCGAGCTTGCAGCCGTAAAGATTGCACGGCTCGACGATCTTGACGCCGGTCCCGAACTCGACGTCGCGGACATCAGCCTGATGCACCTGCGGCTGGTTCACGAGACGACACCCAGCCGGCTCAGCCGCGGCGTGAAGCGCAGCGCGACTTCCGCGCCGGTCTCGATCGATTCATAGAGCGCCGAGATCAATTCCAGGCTCTTGCGGCCCTCGAGCCCGTCGACCAGCGCGGCGCGCTGGTTCACCAGGCAATCGATCACGTGGTGGTAATAGGCCTGATGGCCGAAGCCGTAGACGTTGGGCGGATTGACCGAAAACTTCTCCACGACGTCCTTGTCCGACGGCAGCTCGTCGAGAAAGCGCCAGTGCCGGATCTGGTTGACGGCGAAACCGGAGATCTCGACCGTGCCCCGCTCGCCGAGGATCGACAGCGAACCCTCGAGGTCGGTCGGGCGCGCCGCGGTGGTCGCCTCGATGATGCCGAGCGCGCCGTTGCGGAATTTCAGCGTGGCGACGGCGGTGTCCTCGGTCTCAATTCGGGCGAGCGCGGTGGCCGCGCGCGCGTGCACGCTGACGACATCGCCGAAGAACCACTCCAGCATGTCGACATGGTGGCTCGCCTGATTGGTCAGCACGCCGCCGTCATAGGCCCAGGTGCCGCGCCAGTCGTCCTGGTCGTAATAGGCCTGATCGCGGCACCAGCGCACGCGCACGGTGCCGAGAATGAGCTTGCCGAAGCGGCCGGCATCGAGCGCCTCGCGCGCCTTGGCCACGGGCACGTTGAAGCGGTTCTGCTTGACGATGAACATCTTGACGCCGGCCTCGTCGCAGGCCCGGATCATGTCGTCGGCGTCCTGCAGGCGCAGCGCCATCGGCTTCTCGACCACGACGTGCTTGCCGGCTTTGGCGCAGGCGATCACATGCGCGGGATGCAGCCCGCTCGGCGTCAGCACGGCAACCGCATCGATGTCCTTGCGCGCCAGAAACTCGTCCATGTCGTAATGGGCCGCAACGCCGAACTTGCCGGCGATCGCATCGGCGCGCGCGCGAACGGGGTCGCAGACCGCAACCAGGCTCGCGCCCTCGATGTGGTTGCCGCCGAGGAGGTCCGAATGACGCTTGGCAATGCGCCCACAACCGAGCAGGCCGAATCTGATCATGCACAGGCCCTATCTTGTCTGATCGCCGGCCGCAGCAAGTCAGCCGAAGAGCCGAGGGAACAAGCGGCCTTGCGGGCCGCACGACACCGTCCATTACTCGGAAAACTCGGGCCAAGGCAAGGGTATCGGCCCGGTTTGAGCGGCCGCACGGCCGCCAAAGTCCCGGCCCCGGGCGGCTACGGGTCCGCTGGACGGCGCCCCCGCCTGGCGCCATAGCGCGCATGCGGGGCCAACACAGCTCTCGCCGCGTTTGGTCCGATGATAAGATCTCGATCGACAACGGGCGCACCGACGCGTCGAACGATCGTGCGCCGAGCCTTTCACAGCATTTCGCCGATCTCGGCGGTGGCCGCGGCCGCCTGTTCTGCCGTCAGATAGTCGTTCAACCTTTGGTAGAACGAGGTGGAGGCCTACGGCACCGCTGGCAGCCCCGCGCAGCGATTTCACGCTGAAGCGACAGGCAGATAGCCTTGCCCGGGGCCGGGCCATGGGGTATTCAGCCGAAGGTTTTTCGGGGAAGGATTTGATTTGATGTCGGGAACAGGACAGGCACTTTACCGGCGCGCCCGCAAGGTGATTCCCGGCGGCACCCAGTTGCTCTCCAAGCGGCCGGAAATGTTCCTGCCGGAGCAGTGGCCGAGCTATTTCAAGTCGGCCAAGGGCGCGGAGGTCACCGACCTCGACGGCAAGACCTATCTCGACATGAGCTATTGCGGGATCGGCGCCACCATCCTGGGCTTCGCCGATCCCGACGTCGATGCGGCGGTGAAGGCCGCCATCGACATGGGCTCGATGTCGACGCTGAACTGCGCCGAGGATATCGAGCTCGCCGAGCTGCTGGTCGAGCTGCATCCGTGGGCGGACATGGTGCGGTTCGGCCGCGCCGGCGGCGAGGCGATGGCGATCGCGGTCCGGATCGCGCGCGCCGCGACCGGCCGCGACATGGTGGCGTTCTGCGGCTATCACGGCTGGCACGACTGGTATCTCAGCGCCAATCTCGGCGAGACCACCGCGCTCGACGGCCATCTGTTGCCGGGCCTCGACACCAAGGGCGTGCCGCGCGGCCTCGCCGGGCTGATGCAGCCGTTCCACTTCAACAAGCTCGACGAGATCGAGGCGATCGTCGCCGAACATGGCGAGCGGCTCGCCGCGATCGTGATGGAGCCGGTGCGCTCGAGCGAGCCGGAGCCGCCCTTCATCAAGGGAATTCGCGCGCTCGCCGACCGCTGCGGCGCGGCCTTGATCTTCGACGAGGTGACCTCGGGCTTCCGCATCAATTCCGGCGGCGCCCATCTCGCCTACGGCGTCGACCCCGACATCGCGGTGTTCGCCAAGGCGATCGCCAACGGTTTTCCGATGGCGGCGATCGTCGGCCGCGCCTCGGTGATGGACGCCGCGCAGGAGACCTTCGTCAGCTCGACCGCCTGGACCGAGCGCGTCGGCCCGGTCGCGGCGCTTGCGACGCTGCGCAAGCATCGCGAGCAGAACGTCGCCAGGCACCTGATGCGGATCGGCACCCGCGTGCAGAAGGGCTGGGCCGAGGCGGCGCAGGCCACCGGCATGCCGGTGCACATCTCGGGCATCTCGCCGCTCGGCCATTTCGCGTTCGAGCTGCCGGAGGCGCAGGAAACCCGCACGCTGTTCACCCAGATGATGCTCGACCGCGGCATCTTCGCCACCGGCTCGTTCTACGCGATGTGGGCGCACACCGACGCCCATGTCGACCGCTATCTGGAGGCGGTGGGCGAGGTGTTCCGCGAGCTGCGCACCGCGGTCGACCAGAAGGCGGTGAAGCAGTTGCTGCGCGGCCCGGTCGCGCATTCCGGGTTCAAGCGGCTGACCTGACCGGCGCGCGGCCGTCCGGCCTTGCTGACAAAATGGGCCGTCCCATGCGGAACGGCCCATTTTTCGCGATCAAAACTCACCCGATATGGGCGGCAGACTCAGAAGAAGAAGTCGTTCGCATCGACGGCGCCCGCCGAGACGCCCTGCAGGAACACGGCGTCGCCGCCGGGAATGCCGACCACCACGCCGCCGCTGACGGTCGTCACCGCAAGCGAGGCGAAGTTCAGGCCGCGTCCCGTCAGGTCGATATGATCGTGCTCAGCCGCGTTGGCGTTGTCGGCATTGAAGTCGGTCACGATGTCGAGCCCGTTTCCTGACGTGCGGAAATTGTAGGTGTCGGTGCCGCCCGCACCGGTCCACACATCCGTGCCGGCCCCGCCGGTGAAGGTATTGGCAATGGAATTGCCGACACCGGTATGGTCGATGCTGCCGATGAAGACGAGCTGCTCGACATTGGCCGCCAGCGTGTAGGACGACAGGAAGGTCTGGACTTGATCGTTCCCTTCGCCGACGAACTCGGTGACCGTATCGGCGTTCGACTGCACCGCGTAGATATCATTGCCGGTGCCGCCCTGGAACGTATTGGCGCCTGCGCCGTCGATAAACGTATCGTTGCCGCCGAAACCGACCAGGTAGTCGTTGCCGGAGCCGCCGGTCATGATGTTGTTCAATCCGTTGCCGACACCGGTGAAACCGCTGCTGCCGACCTTGGTGAGATTCTCCACATTGGCGGCGAGCGTGAAGGAGGTCAGCGTGGTCTGGACGCTGTCGGTGCCCTCGTTGGCAAACTCGACGATCGTGTCGCCGGCCGCCTCCACGAAGTAGGTGTCATTCCCGGTGCCGCCCTGCAGCGTGTTGGCAGCCCCCTCACCTCCGAGCAATTTGTCATTGCCTTCGCCGCCGATCAGATAGTTCGACACCGTGTTGCCGTGGAGCGTGTCCCAGCCGCTGCCGCCGACCACGTTCTCGATATTGAGGATGGTGTCGAAACCGGCGCCGCCGGTGTTCTGCGCTGTCGTGATGTTGAGATCGACATTGACGTCGCGGCCGAGCGAAGCAAAGTTGAGTTCGTCGACGCCGGCTCCTCCGTTCATGAAGTCGTCGCCGTCATTGCCGAAGAACTTGTCGGCGCCCGAACCGGTGACGAGGATGTCGTTGCCGTCGCCGCCGAAGATGCGAAATGCCTTCGTGGCGGTCGATGCTGACACCGAATTGTCGTTCCCGTCCCCCCAGAACGTGATGGTCTGGAGATCACTGCCGACGCTGGCCCCGACCACAAGGTTGTCATTGCCGTCGCCGCCGTGAACGTCCAGGTTCTGAATCCATTGGTTGACCGTGACTGTCTTCGCACCGTTCAAGTCGTTGGCCGTGAACAGGAAGCCGAAGCCATTGAAGGTACCAACGGTGAATTGCTGGCCGAGTTCGTTACCCAGCACGTCGAGCACATTGCTTTGCGGACCACCACCGTCAATGGTGTCGCTGCCGTCGAACATGTCCCAGCGGAACACGTCGTTCCCGCCGCCCCCGTTCGACGTGTCGTTGCCGCCCTTGAGCTCGATGACATCGTTGCCGGCAGTGCCGTCAAGCGCGTCAGCCCCGGCCGTCCCGACGATGATCCGTCCGTGGGCGGCGTTGCCGGGATCGAACGTATTGATGAACATCCGGTAGAAGCCCAGATCGCTGGTCGGACTGTTCACCGAACCGGTGCTGGCTCCCGAATTGTTGGGATCGGTGACCGTGGTGTCGAGGTCGGACACGAAAACCGTGTAGGTCTGGGTCGTCCCGGTGACGTTGGTGAACGTCAGGAAACTGTCGAGCCCGTCGTCGTCGTCGTTACTGGCGACTTGTGCACCGGCGCTGTTGAAGATCTGCACAAATGGATCGAAGCTTTCGCCGTTGTGCAGACCGAACGCGCTCGCATCCATATCGATGCTCACGCTCCAGCCGGCGGCCAATTCGAAACGGAACCCGTCGTGGTCGCCTGTCGTCAGGCCAAATGGCCCGTCGCCGATAAAGCCATTCGCCTGCACCGTGCCCGCAACGCCCGCAGAGAGGCCGGTCCAGTTGGCGCTGAAGATCGAGCCGTCGTCCTCCGCTTGACTGATTTCGGGGACGACCGAGGTGCGCGTAATAAGGTCGGTTTGCTGAATGGGCATGCAATATCTCCTGTTGGTACAATTGAAAAACGGCGAGAGCTAACGGCAACAGCCTAGGTTAGTCCGAAGGCATCAGGGCGGGTTCAATGGACGCGGCGGAACTGCCTCATCCCAGGGTCGCTTACGATAATGGAGAGCGCCGATCTGATGAGGCAACACCCTCGCTAATCCGCTGTTCGACAACGCAAACCTCGATGATCTTCCGGGCATTGCGGCGCGTCACGACGCGGCTGCGACAAGTTGCCACCGTATCACCTATGTTACTGTTTCGGCGTCAGGTTCCACCGTGATGCCGTACCAGTCGCGCCCATCCAGATAACGACCGAAGGCATTGCGCAAGGCGCCGCACAATCTGCGCGTGCGGTGGAGCAAGAGGCCGGTGCAGGGTGCTGCGCGGGCTCGACCGCCTCGCGCATTCCACGTTCGAGCGGCCGACCTGATCGGCACGCCCAACCAGACGCAGATCGGGCCGCCCCGCGGGACGGCCCGATCCTCGGATAGGCAAATCAACCGATCTGCGATGATCGAGCGCTAGAAGAAGAAGTCGTTGGCATCGACGGCGCCGGCCGAGACGCCCTGCAGGAAGATAGCGTCGCCGCCGGGAATGCCGACCACCACGCCGCCGCTGACGGTCGAGACCGCAAGCGAGGCGAAGTTCAGACCCCGTCCCGTCAGGTCGATATGATCGTGCTCGGCCGCGTTGGCGTTGTCGGCATTGAAATCGGTCACGATGTCGAGCCCGTTTCCTGCAGTGCGGAAATTGTAGACGTCGTTGCCGCCTGCACCGGTCCACGTCTCCGTGCCGGCGCCGCCGACAAAGGTATTGCCGATGCTGTTGCCGACACCGGTGTGGTCGCCGCTGCCGATGAAGACGAGCTGCTCGACATTGGGCGACAGCGTGTAGGACGACAGGAAGGTCTGGACCTGATCGAACCCTTCAGCCGCGAACTCGGTGACCGTGTCGGCGTTCGACTGCACCGCGTAGATATCATTGCCGGTGCCACCCTGGAACGTATTGGCGCCTGACCCGTCGATGAAGGTGTCGTTGCCGCCGAAACCGACCAGGTAGTCGTTGCCGGAGCCGCCGGTCATGATGTTGTTCAATCCGTTGCCGACACCGGTGAAGCCGCTGCTGCCGACCTTGGTGAGGTTCTCCACATTGGCAGCGAGCGTGAAGGAGGTCAGCGTGGTCTGGACGCTGTCGATCCCCTCGTTGACAAACTCGACGATCGTGTCGCCGGCCGCCTCCACAAAGTAGGTGTCATTCCCGGTGCCGCCCTGCAGCGTGTTGGCAGCCCCCTCGCCGCCGAGCAATTTGTCGTTGCCTTCGCCGCCGATCAGATAGTTGGCGACCGTGTTGCCATGGAGGGTGTCCCAGCCGCTGCCGCCGACCACGTTCTCGATATTGAGGATGGTATCGAAACCGGCGCCGCCGGTGTTCTGCGCGATCGTGATGTTGAGATCGACATTGATGTCCCGGCCGATCGCGGCGTAGTTCAACTCGTCGGTGCCGAGGCCTCCATTCATGAAGTCATCGCCGTCGTTGCCGTAAAACGTGTCGGCAGCCGAACCGGTCACCAGAGTATCGTTGCCGTCGCCCCCGAAGATGCGAAATACCTTCGCAATACCCGATGCCGCAACCGAATTGTCGCCCGCATCGCCCCAGAACGTGATGGTCTGGAGGTCGCCGCCAGCGTTGTTGACAGCAAGGCTGTCATTGCCATCGCCGCCGTGAACGTCGAGGTTCGTAATCCATTGCTGGACCGTGACGGTCTTCGAACTGTTCAGGTCGTTGGCGGTGAACAGGAAGCCGAAGCCGTTCCAGGCACCAACCGTGAATTGCTGATTATTCTGGTCACCGAGAACGTCAAGCACATTGACTTGGGCCGGGCCACCACCGTCAATGGTGTCACTGCCATCGAACATGTCCCAACGGAACACGTCGTTACCGCCATTCCCGTTCGATGTATCGTTGCCGCCCTTGAGCTCGATGACATCGTTGCCGGCAGTGCCGTCGAGTGCGTCAGCTCCGCCTGTCCCGACGATGATCCTTCCCTGGTTGACGTTGCCGGGATCGAACGTGTTGATGAACAGCCGGTAGACGCCCGTATCGGTGAGCGGATTGGTTACCGGTGCGGTGCTGCTTCCCGAATTGTTGGGATTGGTGACCTGGCTTTGCAGATCGGACAGGAAAACCGTGTAGGTCTGGGTCGTCCCGGTGGCGTTGGTGAATGTGAGAAAGCCATCGAGCCCGTCGTTGTCGTCCGCATTGGCGACTTCGGTGCCGGCGCTGTCGTATAGCTGCAGATATGAATCGAACAAGGCGCCGTTGTGCGTACCGAACGCGACCGCATCGACATCGATACTCACGCTCCAGCCCGCGGCCAGCTCGAAACGAAAGCCGTCATGGTCGCCCGACGTCAGGCCAAAGGGCCCGTCGCCGATAAAACCGTTCGCCTGCAGCGTGCCGGCGACGCCCGCCGACAGGCCGGTCCAGTTGGCGTTGGCGATCGAACCATCGTCTTCCGATTGAACGATATCGGGCAGAGCTGAAGTGCGTGTGATCGAATAGGGGCTTTGCTCAATAGGCATTACAATAGATCCTCATGTGACAATGCATCCCCCGGAGCTTCTGTCGAAAGCACGCCGCTCAGGTTCAAATGAGGAGGTAAATAATCTTACCGTCGATGTAAGCCGATGGCAGTGAGCGTATCGATGCCGATGCCGATCGCTGCCAGGAGACGCGGCAGAAAGCTTCTATCGGGGGCGAAGGAGGCCCCGCCGGGCCGGGCTTTTGCCGGCCTGAGCCGCGGCGCCGAGCGCGGTCTTGCGGGTCACGCGGCGGTCTATT
The DNA here is from genome assembly GCF_015291565.1 of Bradyrhizobium sp. CCBAU 51753. Taxonomy (NCBI): domain Bacteria; kingdom Pseudomonadati; phylum Pseudomonadota; class Alphaproteobacteria; order Hyphomicrobiales; family Nitrobacteraceae; genus Bradyrhizobium; species Bradyrhizobium sp. CCBAU 51753. Next base: position 6,339,557 of record NZ_CP030037.1, read on the forward strand.
CGCCGAGGCAAGTCTTGCCGCGGCGGACGCGTCGGTACAGCGCGATCGACAAGGGCGGAACGAAGGTGTCAAACGTCGACTCCGAGACCCGCTCGAAGCATTTCTCCAGACCGGTCTTCACGAGCGCCGCATCGGGAGCCCAGATCAGCCAGTCTGGCGCCGCAACGACCGGTCTCCGCTGCAGGATCAGCCAGTCGCCACTCTCCTGCATCCACTGCTTTGCGATCGTATCGGTCCACCCGGTAAGCTGCTTCATCTCCGCGGTCGCCTGTGCCACCTGCTCGGGAGTCAAACCCTCGTTCAGCTTGCGATAGTTCGAGGGCAAGGTGAGCGTGATCGGCGGGATCTGGATGCCCGCCTGAACCAGCGCCAGCGGGATGCGCAGGTCACTGCCGACGAATTCAGCCTTCGTACCAGGCGGCAACAGCGTCCGCATCGTCTCACCGGCAAGACGCACCTCCTCCGGAAGCGAGCTCACACGATTGCGGATCGATGGCAGCTGATACGGACCGACGAGATTCCAGGCCTGCACCGCCGCCAGCGCGAGCGATGCGAAGATCGTCCCCACCGCGATGCCGCCGGCCAGCCGATCGTTCGAGGCCGTCCGCATCAGACCATGCAGCGCAAGTCCGCCCGCCAGCGCGGCGAGATAGTCGACATAGTTCGCGTAGGCCTGGATGCAGGTCGGGCAGATCGATTGCAGCCCGAGATGGTGGAAAACCAGCAGCGCCCAATAGGAGGCCGCAAACAGCGCAGTCCAGCCGCGATTGGGGATCGGCCGCAGCGCGGCAACGATCGTCGCGGCCAGGGCGCTTGCCAACGGTACGCCATGGTGATTGAGCAAATAGTGCCCCATGATGTCCCAGCCGAAGGCGTATGCCAGCATGTCGCGCAGCGTCGACGGGTGGGGCACGCCAAGCGCCTGGCTGCTGTGACTGAGCGCGAACGAATAGAGGTTCGGCAGCACGCCCGCCTGGATCAGCCAGTCCGTCATCCCGGGAAGCCAGAGCGTGACGTAGACGAACCGCGGCCCCCAGAGCAAAGCCAGCAATGACCACGTCGTCAGGAATATCGCAGCCGAGCAAAAATAGACGCGCCAGCGATCCCGGCCGGCTCGCACCCAGGCAATCCCGAGGCTCAATGCGATAAAGGCGACCGCATTGATCCGAAGCAGGTAGGCCATGGTCAACACGGCGCCCAACGCGATGGCGGTGGCGAGACTGGCCTGCCGGTGCATTCCCAGCAGCAGATGCAGCGCGATCAGTTGCACGCACACGAAGTAAGCGTACGGCGTTGCGCTGCTGAAATAGAAGATGCCGTCCTCGCTCAGGACGAATACGACGACCGCGAAGGCGATCGGCCAGGCGGTGCAGCCGAGCCGGCGCAACAGATACCCCAGCAAGGCAATGTCGATCGCCGTGATCAGCACGGAGAGCAGGCGCGCCGACACGACGCCGGGGCCGAACATCCACTGCCACGGTCCCATGACATAGTAGATCAGCGGCTGATACCAGGTCGTATCCTCGGCGGTATATGGCTTGACCGCACCGCTGACGTACCACCACGACTTGATGATATAGGCCGTTTCGTCCGGCCAGGTGCCCTCGCGCAGCGCAGCCGCAACCGAGAGTGCGATCCAGCAAAGAAGGATGGCGAGCAGGATGCCGACGCCGGCGGCGCGATAACGCATCTTGCCCTTCGAAACATCCATAACGATACCTGCTCTGCCGCGCCGATCCGGCGATAGCTGTCTTGCAGCATCGCCGGACGATTTCAAGTCGCACCATTAACCGCGGCGCAATGCCTGCGCGCGATCGAATGACAGCGCTGTCGGTTTACGAAGCCTTGCGGGCGATCATGACAAAGTGGTCGTACGGAACGCGCAGCAAGTCGTTCCAGGTGATGGTTTCGACCTCGAGCCCCATGCCGCTCAACAATCCGAGATACCCCTCCGGGGTCCTGATGTTGACGCCGGAATCCAGTGTGTTGATCAGCTTGACCGCGGCGCGTTGCCTCGGCAACCAAACATTGTCAATGGTGACAATTCGCCCCTTCGGCTTGAGCAGGTGCGTCAGCGAGGCAAGCAGCGAAATGGCTTCCTTGTCGGCAAGATGATGCAGCAATGCGGAGACATTGATGAGATCGAATGTCGCCTCCTCCTGCTTCAAATCCTCGGCGGCATTCCCGACAAGAAAGCGGCCACGGTCGCCGTGCCGCTCCCGGGCGTAGGCAATGTGTTTCTCGTTCATGTCGATGCCGGTATAATCCAGCGCCGGCAGGTAGGACAGCACGTTTGCGGGTCCGCAGCCGACGTCGAGCATCTTCAGACCGGGACTTGGCCGCAACGCCTCGTTGACGTAGCGCGCGATGGCGTTATCGGCGCCAAGCGAAAACATCAGTCCCTTGTAGATCGACGGAATCGTAATCAGCCGGTAGATGCCCGAAATTCGTTGCCCCATGTCAGGCCCTCAATTGCTGCGCGATGCGCCGGGTGGTGCGCAAGGTTTTCGCCAAATCAAATCCCGAAAATATCGCTGATGACGTTGCGTTCGGTGCGCGACCGTCCGGCCTTCGGATAGATGCCGTGCAGGATGCTGTCGGCGGCAAGCTCGCCGCCGTCGATCACGATCGCGCCGGTCGATACGAAGGTGTTGTCACCCACGGCGGTCTTGCCGATGATCCGGCTGCCGCCATACATCACGATGCCGCGGCCGAACGACGGATAGTCGTTCTCGAGGTTCGCGCCGACCGTGCAGTTGTGGTAGCAGATGAAGTAGTCGGAGTAGCTGGCGCGGCCGAGCACGGTGCCGACCGGATGCTGCACCGCGAACACGTCGGGCAGCTCGACCTCGTAGAACGCGTCGAGCGCATGCAGCGCCTTGTTCAGCGCGTAGGCCTTGTCGGCGATCGGATGGCCCGGCTTTTCGCGGAACGCCGTGTTGGCGAGATAGTACAGGAAGATTGCGTACTGATCGCAGTGCCAGTGCGAGAACCGCGCCTCGCCGTCAGCGAAAAATCCCTTCAGCCGGACGCGCGAAAAACAGTGCTCGACCCGGCCCAGCGCCTTGTCGACGAACGCCGGCAGGTCGCCGAGATCGGCGCCGTCGGGAAAGAAGGTCTCGAACTGCTTCTGCACATAGCGGGCGAGTTCGTTGCGGCCAAGCGAGAGCTGCATGGTGCTAGTTCCGGCTTGAGGAGCTCGAGCGCACGTCGAGGCCGCGCGAGGCGAGATGGCTGCGCAGCTTGATCGGGCTGTGATCGGTGAACAGGAACATCGACGAGATCGCGACCGCCGAGGCGCCGGCCTCCAGCGCGTCGATCGCGTGCTGCAGCGAGCCGCAGCCGCCGGACACGATCAGCGGCACGCTCAGCACGCGCGAGGCCTGGTGGATCATGTCGAGGTCGTAGCCCGACATGGTGCCGTCGCGATCGATCGAGCCGAGCAGCACCTCGCCGCAATGCAGGTCCTCGCAGCGCCTTGCCCATTCGATCGGGTCGAGCGCGACGTGCTCGCGGCCGCCGTCGATGAACACGGTGGCGTGGTGGGAACTGATCCGCTTGTAGTCGATCGACACCGTCATGCACTGGTCGCCGAAGGTACGCGCCGCCTCGCGCAGGAATTCCGGCCGCCGCACCGCCTCGGAGTTGACCGACACCTTGTCGGCGCCGGCGCGCAGCAGCATGTTGACGTCCTCGAGCGTCTTGACGCCGCCGCCGACCGTGAACGGCATGAAGATCTCTTCCGACATCCGCTCGATGATCTCGACGACGCGGCTGCGCGAGGCTTCGCTCGGCACGATGTCGAGCACGATCAATTCGTCGACGCCGTAGTCGTTGTAGACCTTCGCGGTCGTCACCGGATTGCCGGCGGCGCGCTCGTTCTCGAAGAAGCGGACGTATTTCACCAGCCTGCCATCGCGCAGCAGAAATTTTGGGATCAGTCTCTTTTTCAGCATCGCTTGTGTTGTTTCAAGGATTCCAGCGCAGGAAATTGCTCACCAGCTCGATGCCGCTGTCCTGGCTCTTCTCGGGATGAAACTGGGTCGCCACCACATTGTCGCGCGCGATGATCGCGGTGACCGGCTGGCCGTACTGGGCGTAGCCAACCACGTCAGCCTCCGCGTTGCAGCGCATGGCGAAGGAGTGCACGAAATAGAACGCCAAATTGCTCTCGCGGATATTGGCGAGGATCGGGTGGCTGCGCTCCTTCGCCACCATGTTCCAGCCCATATGCGGAATCTTCAGCGCCGGATCGTTGGGCAACAGGCGCAGCACGTCGGCGTCGAACCAGCCGAGCCCGCGATGCGGCACGCCGTCATCGGCATGCTCCTCGGAGGTCTTGGCGAGCAGCTGCATGCCGAGGCAGACCGCGAGGAACGGCTTGCCCTTCTCGCGGACGTGGCGCTCCAGCATCGCGTCAATGCCGCGCTCGCGGATATTGGCCATGGCGTCGCCGAACGCGCCGACGCCGGGCAGGATCACGTGCGAGGCGTCGGCGATCGCGTCTTCGTCATGGGTCACGATGGGGTCGAAGCCGCAATATTCGACGGCATTGCGCACCGAGCGAACATTGTTGATGCCGTAATCGACGATCGCAACGCCTGACATTGCCTGCCCCCGTCTCCGACCACCTCTCCCCGCAAGCGGGCGAGGTGAAAGACTACTCCTTGCCGCCGCCGATCTCGACACCCGGATGGTTCGGCCACGGCACGTGGGTGTTGTTCCACTGATCCATGTCGGGCATGCGCCGGCCGGGCTCGACCTTGTTCGGCGAGAACTGCCACGGGCTGACCTCGTGCTTGATCGCAATGCCGAGGAACTGCTCCTCGGTGAGCTGCAGATAGTCGAGGAACAGATCGAGGCTCGGCGGCCGCTTGCCGTCGAACTCGCGCACCAGCGCCTCGCCCTCTTCGCGGGTCATGCGCTTGTTGCGGATGTCGATATTGGCGAGGTGGTTGGTCCGCCCCATGCCGCGCTTGATGTACTTCAGGTAGTCGCGCACGCCCTGGAAGAAGCACTCGATCTTCTCGTAGTCGTATTCCGGCGGAATGCCCTCGACCTCCTGGCCCTTCCAGCCGAGCTCCTTCTTGATGATCTCGACGTGCTTCTTGGTGTCCCACTTGATGTAGCTGCCGAGGCAGATCGAGCGGCACTTGATCCGCATCAGCTCCTTGCGCGGCGGATACACGAACGGATAGAGGTCGCGCTTGGCGACGCGGCCGCCGAGGAATTCATACATGTCGTCGGCGGTGATGCCGAGATTCATGGCGCGGTTGAACCGCTTCTCGTCGACCTCTTCCATCTCGTCATAGGAATAGAACGACTGGTATTCCGCGAGGCTCTCGCCCCAGAACAAGAGCGGCGTCTCGTAGCGGATCGCGATCTGCATGGTGTGAGCATAGATGCCGGTGTGGCAGTGCCAGCAGAAGTCACCGCGGCGCTTCAGCGATTCCAGCATCAGCTCGCGGACCACGTGCCAGTTCGGCGTGAAGTTCAGCACGTCGACGCCGAGCTGCTTGAACACCGAAGTGTTGTTTTCCTCGATCAGCGGGCGGTAGAACCAGTGGTCGAAGCGCACCACCAGCGGCTTCAGGCCGAGCTTCTTGACCACGTACCAGAGCTGGAAAACGCTGTCCTTGCCGCCCGAATACGGCACGATGCAATCATAGAGGCCTTTGTCGCGGTATTGCGCGACCAGCTCCATCATCTGCTGGTGCCGCTCGTTCCAGTCGATCTGGGTGTCGCGGACCTCGATCTGGCGGCAAACGCTGCACGATCCTTCGTCGTCGAACGACGTCGCCTCTGCCGTTTCAGGCAATAAGCACTTGCTACAGCTCAACATTTTGGAGATTCCTGCAATTGCATGATTTTGGACGGCTTACCACGCCGTCCAGCCCCCGTCGACCGCAATGCACTGGCCGGTGACATAGGCCGACAAATCACTCGCCAGATAGGCCACGGCGCCCTTCATATCGTCCTCACGCGCCATCCGTGCAAGCGGCGTGCGGGCCACGTAACGGCTCAGGAACGGCTCGGGCGTGGCCCGAAACACGCCGCCCGGCGCCACGGCGTTGACCCGGACCCGTGGCGCCATGGTGGTGGCGAGCCAGCGGGTCATCTGCAGCAGGCCGCCCTTGCTGGCGGCATAGGCCGCCGGGTTGCCCAGCGCGGTTCCCTCGTAGAGCCGCCAATCCGGCCCGGCGAGCCCATAGATCGAGGAGATATTGATCACGCTGCCATGCCCGGAGGCGGCCAGATCCTCGGCCGCCGCCTGCACCAGGATGAACGGCGCGGTCAGATTGACCTCAAGCGCCCGCCGCCAGGTCGTATCGGACTGCTGCGCGAACGGCACCGCCCAACCCTGCAGCCCGCTGGTGCCCACAAACGCGGCACAGTTGACGATGACGTCGATGCGGCCGAATTTCTCGCGCACCCGCCGCGGCAGGTCCTGCACGGCGGCGGCCTGCTCGAAATCGCAGGCGAAGGCCTCGGCGCTGACCGACCAGCTCTCGGTCAGTTTTGCGGCGGCCTCCGTGCCGGCGGAGGCGTCGATGTCGACCAGCGCGATGTTGGCGCCGAGTTCGGCAAGGCCGTTGGCAAGCGCCCGGCCGATATGGCCGGCGCCGCCGGTGACGAGCGCGACGCGCCCGGCGAGCGACATCATGGTGCGAAGCGAGCGCTCGGTGCTCATCCAAAGATCCTCTGAAATTCGTCGGAAGCGCGCTGCAGATCGTCGAGACGACCGACGTCGATCCAGTACTCGCGCAACGGAAACACCACCGATTGTTGGCCGCCGGCAATGGTCCGCTCGATCAAGGTCGGCATGTCGATCGCCTCGTTGCCCTGGAGATGATCGAGCACACCGGGATCCAGCAGATAGACGCCGGCATTGACGAAGAATTTCTGGGTCGGCTTCTCGCGGATGCCGACCAGGCGGTGATCGTCGAAATCGATCACGCCGAACGGGACCGTGACGGAATGCTCGCGGACACAAACGGTGGAGAACGCCTGATGCTGATGATGATATTTCAGCATCTGCTCGAAATTCACCGTGGTGAGCAGGTCGCCGTTCATGACGAAGAAGGCCTGCTTCGGACGCTCGGGAAGCAGCGACAGCGCGCCGGCGGTGCCGAGCCGCTCGGTCTCCTGCAGATAGCTGATCTCGACGCCCCAGGCCGAGCCGTCGCCGAAATAATCCTGGATCATCTCGGCCTTGTAGTTCACCGAGATGAAGAACTTGCCGAAGCCGGCCTTGATGAAGCCGCCGAGCACGGTCTCCAGGATCGGCTTGTCGCCGACCCGGATCAGCGGCTTCGGAACGTCGTCGGTCAAAGGCTTCAGCCGCGAGCCGAGGCCGCCGGCCATCAGCACCACCCAGTGATCAGACTGTTGCGCGAGTGCGAGGTCGTCGATCAGCTTGACTTCGACCACCCGGCCCTCGGGATCGACGATCGGCAGCTGGTGGATCGAATGCTTGCGCATCAGATTGAGCGCCGCCGGATTGGAGATGCCGACCGGCGCGGTGATCGGCGTGCGGTTCATCACCAGTTCGACCGAGGCATCGAGCCCGACGCCGCCGAGCAATGCGCGCCGCACGTCGCCGTCGGTGACGGTGCCGACGATCCTGCCGTCGCGCTCGACCACGGCGAGTTGCAAATGTCCCTGATCGATCCGCCGCAGCGTCTCGATCAGGGGCGTATCTTCATTGACGACAAATATTTCTTTCATAACAACCTAATCCCGGCCGCCGCCGGCGAATCCGCCGGCCTCGACATTCCTTGCGACCACAGCGCCGGCGGCAACGATCGCTCCCGCCCCGACGCTGACGCCAACCAAAATCACTGCTCCCGCGCCGATATGCGCGCCCTCGCCGACCGAGACGCCGCCGCACAGCACCGCGCCCGGGGCGATATGCGCGTGATCGCCGACCACGCCGTCATGCTCCACCACCGCGCGCGTGTTGATCAGGACGTTGCGGCCGATCCGCACCGCCGGCTGGATCACGGCGCCGGCCATCACCTGCGCACCGTCGCCGAGCACCGCATCGGATGCGATCACCGCAGAGGCGTGTGCGATCACCGGAAAGGTGTAGCCCAGCGCGGTGAAACGCTCAAACAGCGCGCGCCGTCCCGCCAATCCGGAATCCGAACGCGAGGCGCGGTTGCCGAGGCCGTTGGCCAGCGTGACCGACGCAGTGTCCATCTTCAAAATATCGTCGTCCGGCCCCGTGATCGGAATGCCGCCGATGGTCTCGCCGATCCGCGACGCGTCGCGATCGGTCACGGCCGCAGGCCGCGCGCCGCGGCTCAGCAAGGCCTCGATGACGACCTTGGCATGGCCGCCGGCGCACAGCACGATCAGGCTCATGGCTCGAGCGCCTCATTGGCCGCGTAGTCGCGCTGCGCGGTGCGGCCGAGATAGCTCCAGTATTCGATCGGCGCAATGCCGTTGCCGGGCCGCTTGACGCCGAGATTGTCCGCGGTGAAGCGCTCGCCGCTTTTGATCGGACGGATCGCAACGAGGCTGCGGCGCGCCACCGCACGGTTCGGCACCTCCTCCGGCGCCGGCACCTTGCGGCCGTCGCCGAGCGCGGCCTCGATGTCGCGGATCGAGGCGATCATCGCCGCCATCTCGTCCGGCTCGATCGAGGCGCGGTGATCGGGCCCGGGCAGGTTGCGGTCGAGCGTCATGTGCTTTTCGATCACGGTCGCTCCGAGCGCCACCGCGGCCGCCGCGATATGAATGCCGCGGCTGTGATCGGAGAAGCCGACCGCAAGCCCGAACGCATCGCGCAACGTCGCCATCGCGCGCAGATTGATCGATTGCGGATCGGCGGGATATTCGGTCGTGCAATGCAGCAGCGTGACCTTGGCGCGCAGCTCGTCCCAGGCCGCGCGGTCGAGCAGGACTTTTGCGAGATCGGCCGGTGTCGGATTGGCGCCGGCATCGCCGAGATAGCCAAAGGCGATGACGCCGAGCGCCTGCTCGACCTCGGCCAGCGTCGCCATGCCGGTCGACAAAATGATCGGCAGCTTGAAGCGTGCAAGGTGCAGCAGCAGCGGTGCGTTGGTGAGATCGCCGGAGCCGACCTTCAGCGTGCCGACGCCGATGCGGCGGACCAGATGGGTTGCGCTGTCGGCGTCGAACGGCGTCGACATATAGGTGATGCCGGCGGCGCGGCAGGCGGCGGCGATGCGCTCCTCGTCGTCGCCGTTGAGCTCGAGTGCGCGCAGCATCTCGAGCTGGGACTGCTCGCTTCCGGTCGTGGCCTGCTGATAGCTCGCCTTCGCCGCGGCGCCGGTCGCCAGCTTGTCGGCGCGGAACGATTGAAACTTGACGATGTCGGCGCCGGCCCGCGCGGCAGCCTCCACCAGCGCCAGCGCCCGCGCGGGGTCACCGTTGTGGTTTACGCCAGCCTCGGCAATGATCAGGGTTCGGCGATGCATCGGGTTTCGTCGGAGATGCGGTGGGTAACCGAAATCACCCGCCAATCAAGCGGTTGTCTTAGTCGAGTACACTGGTAAAAGCAACGCGAGCGGGCGGCTTGCAGTGTGTTCCACAGCCACCTCGCGAGGTGGATTTTTGCGCTCGTTTCCCGGGCGTAACGCATGGGGCTGTCGAGCAAATGGCTGATACGGCGCAAATCCTGTTTCTATTGGTGGGCCGCGGCGGATCCAAGGGATTGCCGGGCAAGAACCTGCGCGAGATCGGCGGCCTCAGCCTGGTCGGCTACAAGGCAAAGGCGGCGCGGCAGTCGCGCTACTGCAGTCGCCTGATCGTGTCGAGCGACAGCGAGGCGATTCGCGCCGAGGCGGTCCGCCATGGCGCCGAGATGCTGTTCGAGCGGCCGGCCGAGCTCGCGACCGATACCGCCTCCTCCAACGACGTGGTGCTGCACGCCATGGACTGGATCGAGGCCCATGAAGGCCGGCGCTATGACGCGATCATGCTGCTGGAGCCGTCGTCGCCATTCGCGCTCCCCAAGCATTTCGACGAGGCGGTCGAGCTGTTCATGGCGCGCAAGGCGAGCCTCGTGGTCGGCATGCGCGAGACCGAGGTCGCCTCGGTCTTCGTCGGCACGCTCGGCCCTGACGGCTCGATCGGCGGCATTGTCGACAAGATGCTGAAGACGCCGGCGCAGCGCCGGCAGGACCAGGCGCCGGAGGTGACGATGAACGGCGCGCTCTATTTGGTCGGCTGGGACGCCATGCGCAAGCATCGCAAGATCTACGCCGACCCGGCGGCGAGCTATGGCATCATGATGGACCGCATGCACTCGATCGAGATCGAGAGCGCCGCCGATCTCGCCTATGCCTCCTACGTCATCGAGCATGGCATGCTCGACGCCGCGCCGTGGCGGACATCGCCATGACCGCCGCCCCTCGCCGGATCGCCGTCGTCACCGGATCGCGGGCCGATTACGGATTGCTGCGGGGGATTCTGACGCGGCTCAAGGCTGCGAATGACGTCGCGCTCAGCGTGATCGCCTGCGGCATGCATCTGGTGCCGCGCTTTGGCGAAACCTGGCGGGCGATCGAAGCCGACGGTTTTCCGCTCGCGGCGAAGATCGACCTCAAGCTCGACGACGATCGCGCCGAGACCGTGGCGCGCGGCACCGGCATCGGGGTATCAGGATTCGCCGACGTGCTTGCAGAGCTCAAGGCCGACGTTCTCGTCGTGCTCGGCGACCGCTACGAGATCATGGCGGCCGCGGTCGCCGCGACGCTGCTCAACATCCCGATCGCGCATATTCATGGCGGCGAGGTCACCGCGGGCGCCTTCGATGACGCGATCCGCCATGCCATCACCAAGATGGCCTGCATCCATTTCGTCGCCGCCGAGCCGTATCGGCGCCGCGTCATCCAGATGGGCGAGAATCCGGACTTCGTCTTCAATGTCGGCGCGCCTGGCCTCGATGTCGCGACCACCGCGCCGGCGCTGACCCGCGCCGAGCTGTTTGCCCAGCTCGGCATCGGCGGGCCGGAGCGCTTCCTGCTGATCACGCTGCATCCGACCACGGCGCAGCCGGAAGCCGATGCCGTCAACATCGCCGCGCTGCTCGGCGCACTGGAAGCGGTGAACGATCGCAGCTTCATCTTCACCGGCGTCAACGCCGATCCCGGCTATCGCGCGATCGACGATGCGATCCGCAGCTTCGTGGCGGCACGGCCGGACCGCGCGCATCTGTTCACCTCGCTCGGCAGCAACCGCTACTGGGCCGCGCTGCGGCTGACCGATGCGGTGGTCGGGAACTCGTCGAGCGGCATTCTGGAAGCGCCGGCCGCCGGCGTGCCCTCGATCAACATCGGCGATCGCCAGCAGGGCCGGCTGCGCGCCGCCTCGATCATCGATTGCCCGGCGGATTCTGCGGCCATTCGCGCCGCCCTCGACAGCATCTTCGCCGGCCGCTTCAACCCCGATCCGTCCGCTGTGCCGCCCTACGGCCGTGGCGGCGCTTCGGAGCTGATCGCGGGAACCTTGCGCGGGATCGACCTGCGCCGGGCTTTCCCCAAGCATTTCCATGACTTGCCGGACACGCCGGGCGCGGCAAATCCGGCCGCATAACCTTTCGGCCCGGTTGCCTGTGCAACAGCGCAGGTTGTATAGATCGCCCCCTGGATGGGTCCATGCGCTGCGGGGGGAACGCAACATGACGAGAACCGGCCGACTGTCCGATGCGGCACTGAATGCGCCTCATCGCGGCACGCCTGCATGCGCGCCAGTCGCATGATCGGCGCATCAGGTCCGGCTTGCGGACGTATCCAAAGCGCAACGTTCACCCAAGGCGTCCTTCACGGCGCCCTGCAACGCGCCCTTCAAGGTTTCCCTGGCTAGAAGATTGGCACTGATTTCAAATGCTGTTCAATTCGCTGCAGTTTCTTCTTCTGTTTCTTCCGATCACCTGCGCCGGCTTTCTGGTCTGCCGCCGCTTCGGCAACATCCAGTGGGTGTTCATCTGGCTGTTCATCTGCTCGGCCACCTTCTACGCCGCATGGGAGCCGAGATATCTGATCCTGCTGTTCGGATCGATCGCAGGCAACTATGCCGCCGCCCTGCATATCGCTCGCCAGAAGTCGAAGCCGGTGCTCGGGGCCGCGATCGCCGCAAACCTCGCGGTGCTGGGTTATTTCAAGTACACGAACTTCATTCTTCAGACGCTCGCCTACCTCTTTCACATCGAAGTGCCGGCGGTCGCCATCGAACTACCGCTCGGCATCTCGTTCGTCTCGTTCATCCAGATCGCCTTTCTGGTCGATGTCTACCGCAACCGCACCGATGACCTCGGCCTGCCGAAATATGCCCTGTTCGTCTCCTATTTCCCGCATCTGATTGCGGGGCCGATCATTCACCACAAAGAGGTGATGTCGCAGTTCACCAATGAGCGGCTGAAGTCGATTTCCTACGCCGAGGTCGCAACCGGCGTCGCCTACATCCTGTGCGGACTGTTCAAGAAGGTGATCATCGCCGATACGATGGCGAGCTACGCCGCTCCCGGATTCCGCCTCGCCAACCAGGCGCAACCGATCAGCTTTTTCGACGGCTGGGGCGCTGCGCTAGCCTTCACCTACCAGATCTATTTCGACTTCTCGGGATACAGCGATATCGCGATTGGCCTGTCGCTGCTGTTCGGGGTCAGGCTGCCGGTCAATTTCGACTCGCCGTACAAATCCGCCAGCATCATCGATTTCTGGCGGCGCTGGCACATTACGCTGTCGCGTTTTCTCAGGGACTATCTCTACATTCCGCTCGGCGGCAACCGCGACGGCTGGGTCCGCCGATACGTCAACCTGATGATCGTGATGCTGCTCGGCGGCCTGTGGCACGGAGCGAGCTGGCTTTTCGTCGTGTGGGGAGGACTGCACGGAATCTACCTCATCATCAACCATCTGTTCCGCTATCTGAGGGAACACTTTGCCCCGACGTCGCGCATCGTTGCCGGCATCGCAGCGCTGTGCTCGCTGCTGGTTTTCCCCGCGGTGCTGCTCTCCTGGGTGTTCTTCCGCTCGGAATCGTGGATGGGCGCCAAGATCATGCTCAAGTCCATGATGGGAGGCTTCGGCGTTCTCGTTCCGGAGCAGTATCAGGCCATGCTGGGCTCGTTCGCGCCGTCCGTGATGCGGACGCTGCACATGCAAACCGGAAATCTGGTGACGTTCGGAAGCGAAACGGCGGTGCTGTGGCTGGTGCTGGTGACGCTGTTCGTATTCATCCTGCCGAATTCGCAGCAGCTACTGCTCGGAACCTACGACGACAAACCGGGTCACCCGGTTCGAAGAGGACTGGCCCGCGCACTCGCCTTCCGGCCGACCCCGATATCGGCAATCGCAGGCGCCTTCGTCGGAGTTCTCGTGCTCGCCATCATCTATCTCGGAGTGCCCAGTGAGTTCATTTACTTTCAGTTCTAAGCACTGGCTCTATCTGTTTCTCTCCATCGTCGTGACCGTCGTCGTGACGTTCGGGGTCGCATCCGAGCGGCTGCTGCGCATCTACATTACGCCGATCGACAATTATGAGTGGATCGCATCGCTGCTGGTCTCGTCCAGCCAACCCAATGCGGCGTTCGGCGATTCCCACATCGCCGCCGTCCCCGACTACAACAAGCCTGATTTCATCAACCTCGGAATCGGCGGCACCACCATCCGCAAGATGAACGACCGCGTGCGCTACTATTACCGGAACCTGCAGCCGGGTCAGGTCATCATCCAGGCCGATCCGCACTCATTCGCCGAGTATCGTCTCGAGGCGCAGGGCAGCTACGTGCCCGAGGTCTATTCCGCCTACAGGCTGAGAATCCTTGACCCAAGGCATCGCGGCTTCATGCTCGAATATTGGAAGCGGTTCCTGTTGACGGGCAATTTGCGCGGTCAACAGCAGCCCGGCTACGACCAGCTCTGGGAGAGCGTCGGCAACATCCTTATCGGCCAGCCGAAGCCGCAGGAGGCATCGACCGAGCACACCAGCGCGCCGGCCGAGACCATCGTCGAGCAGAAAACGAATTCGGCTCCTCAACCCGCATCGGGCTCGCCGTCGCACACAGCGAGCAACACGGCAAAGGTCGAGGCCGAGTCGGCAGCGGCAAGTCCGGCACCTGTCACAGCGGCAAATGCAGCACCGGCGCCAGCCGCAAGTCCTGCACCCGCGGCAGCTGCAAATAATGCACCCGTGGCAGCTGCAAATGCCGCCCCCGCGGCAGCGGCCAATGCAGCGCCGGCGGCGACGGCAAATCCAGCACCCGTGACAACGACGAATCCAGCGCCCGCGGCAACGGCAAATCCAGCGCCCGTGATAACAACGAATGCAGCATCCGCGCCGACGGCCAATGCAGCGCCCACGGCAGAGACGAATCCTGAAATGCTCGCCAAGTTCAACGCGTTCATGGATTACGAGGTCAACACCCACACGCCCGTTGCAAATTTCCGCGAGCGGGACGAGGCCCGCATCTATCGCGACTTGATTGCTTTTCTGGTCGCGCGAGGGGCCAAGGTGTGCCTGGTCAATTACCCGGTGGACACGTTCTACCGCGAACGCGCCGATCGGATCCCGGCGTTCGCCGAAACGCGCAAGTTCTATCAGGAGGTCGCCCGGGCCAACGGCATCCCCTACGTGAGTTTCTGGGATCGCTTCGACGACCCTGCGATGTATCAGAACACGGACCACGTGAACGAGAAGGGCTCGCCCATCCTCGCCCGGGAAGCGCGCGAGAAGTGCTTTGGAAAAGCCGGACCCGGATGAGCGTTGCAGCGGTCGCCTTTCCGCCACGGCCTGAATTTGCGACGGTCTGGCGTCAGCCCGGTAGCGGCCCCGCGGCCTGGAACCTCTCAAGACGCTGGCACCAATCGGATTTTCGTAAAGTATTTCATGCGCTTAATGCGGACATCGAACACGGCAAATCCCGGCGCATAATGTCTCGGGCCGGTTGCCTGTGCGACGCCGCAGGTTGTATAGATCGGGCGAACCTGGATCGTCCCGTGCACGGGCGGAGAACGCGACATGACGACAATCGACTCCCTTTCCGACGTGGCGCCGACCGCGCGTGCCGCCAATATCGGTGAGCTGCCGATCCCGCCCTATCGCGGCACCACCCTGCCCGAGATCGACTATGACGCGCATCCCGCCTATGGCGGCATGCTGCCGAAGCCGACATTGAGCGAACGGCTCTATGCGCTGAAGATCTTCGTGAAGACCTTCGCCTTCGTCACCATCCGCCGCATCGTCGATTACGAAAACATGCCGCTGCTCTCCAAGGAAGCCGGCTTCAGCGGCCTGAATTTCTCGACCGCGATGCGCTACATCGGGATGTACAGCCGCATCCGCCTCAGCCGCATGATCGGCACGCTGACCGGCGCACGGCGTCCGGCGATGCCCGCCAATCCCGCACTGCTGAACAAGATCAAGTCCGACGGCATCGTCTGCCTGACCTTGACGCCCGAGGAGATCGAGCAGATCCGCAGCGTCACCAACCCGGGATTCGCCAAGCTCGACGAGCGCCGCGCCAACATTCCGCCGGAGAAGCGCAAGTTCGACGACAATGTCTACTGGTGCACGCGCTCGGCCGATCCGGCGGCGTTCGCATCGGTCGAGAACATCTTCAAGCGCTACGGCATTATCGAGGCCGCGAGCGCCTATCTCGGCCGCCCGGTCGGCGTGAAGCACGTCAATGCGCAGATCAACGACCAGGATCTCGCGTTCTGGAAGCGGGTGTTTCCCGACACCCAGCTCGCCGATCCCTGGGGCAGCTACCTGCACATCGACGCCACCTACGGCATGCTGAAATGCGCGATCTACGTCCACGAGATCGGCCCGGACGGCGGCCCGTTCTGCTACATCCGCGGCAGCCAGAACGCGAAGATCGGCTGGTTCGAAGGCATGGTCCGCCGCACCAACGACTTCTCGGGCTTCTCCGGGCGCCGTCCCGACGCGCGCAAGAAGTTTTTTGCGCTGCCGGCGTTCCTGCGCAAGAAAGCCGATTTCGGCGGTGACCTGAGCGACAGTTCCCCCGACGTTGCGCGGCTGCGCGAGGGCCATTTCCCCGCCACCTCGAACTACGGCAATTGCGTGCTGTTCGACGGCAACGGCATGCATCGCGGCGGCATGGTCAACAAGGGCGAGCGGCGCTGCCTGTTCATCCTGCTTGCGGAGCTGTGATCGGCGTCCGCCGCTGGCGGGAGCCTGCGGCGATCAGCCGTTGGCGCCGCGCAGCTTGCTCGGCCGCTTCAGATAGCCGGCGAGCTGATCGGCGCTGAAATAGGCCGACTGGCTGCGCAGCTTGCTGTCCTTGCGCACCAGCGCGAGATCGATCTGCGCCAGCGCGCCGTCGAGCGCGCGCATGTGGCCCTCGAGCACGTCGTAGACGGCAAAGCCCGCCTCGTCGCAGAACCGCACGATATCGGCAAACACCGGGATGCCGTGGCGCATCGGCATCATCGTGGTCTCCAGGATCAGAAGATCGATCTCCGCGATGCGCGAGCCGAGCCCCTTGAGCACTTCGAGCTCGGCGCCCTGGGTATCGATCTTCAGAAAGACCGGATGCTCAAGCTTCTCCGGCAGCAGCGAATCCAGCCGCCGCATTGGGATCGGTCGCGCCTCGCCGTCGAGCGCCTTGCCCTCGACCTGGGTGAAGATGCTCGAGCCCGAGATATCGTCGTGCACATTGATGGTGACCTCGCCGTTCTCGGCGCCGGCCGCGACCAAAAAATATTCGGCGTTGAGACGCTGCTTGAGCCGCTCGAGAATCGGCCGGCATTCTTCGACCGGCTCGACCAGGAAGTAGCGGGCATGCGGAAACGCGTCGTAGATCGGCGACGTGCCGAGCGCGACCCCGACGTCGATCACCGTCTTCACGTCGAAGTCGAGCGACTTGAGATGCTTGAAGAACAGGCCGAAGTTGCGCACCGGCGCGTCGGTGCGCATCAGGCGTAGGCCGAACGGCTCCAGCACGAGGTTGACCGCCTGGAACACGGCCGAAAGTGATGCCTTCATTGAGCGAACGCCGGTTGTGCCTGAACGTTGCGACGGAAGCGGTTGGCCGTAAAATCCGCCTGCTGCAAGGGTTTGACTGCGGTTTGCAATCGATGGGTCGGTTTGGTAAATCAGCGCGGCAGACCGGTCAAGCGACCGCTTTTTCCTCGAAAATAGCCAAATTCGCATGAAAGTTTTTGTGACCGGCAGCTCCGGCTTTATCGGTACGGCACTCGCGCAGCGATTGAAGGCCGATAATTGCGAAGTCGTGGGTCTCGACAGGCGTCCGGGGCCGGCGACCGACATTGTGTGCGACATCCTCGATGCCGGGCGTTTGCAGGAGGCGGTTCAGGCCGCGGCCCCTGATGCACTCGTGCATCTCGCAGCCCGGATCGACATCGACGAGAGCGCAGACGTTTCGGACTACCCTGCTAATGTCGAGGGCGTCCGCAATGTGATCGACGCCGTTCGCCGCACCCCGTCGATCAAACGGACGATCTGGACTTCGTCGCAGCTGGTCTGTCGGGTCGACTATCTTCCCAGCAGCGACACCGACTACAATCCGGATTCGTCCTACGGCCGCAGCAAGGTTCTGACCGAGCAGATCGTTCGCGAGCAGGATGGCGGCAGCAGTGAGTGGTGTCTGGTCCGCCCGACCACGGTGTGGGGGCCGGGCATGAGCGCGCACTATCAGCGCTTTCTTCGCATGATCCAGCGCGGATATTACTTCCATGTCGGAAGCGCGCCGCTGCTCAAATCATTCAGCTATGTCGGAAACATCAGCTATCAGTACCGGCAGTTGCTGCGGGCGTCCCCGGAACAGGTGCATCGCAGGACGTTCTACCTGGCCGATTACGAACCGCTCGACCTCGTCGCCTGGGGGGATGCATTCCAGCGCGCGCTGCATGCGCGCCGGATTCCCAGAATGCCGGTGTTTCTCGCGCGGGCGCTGGCGCACTCCGGCGATGCGGCGATTGCGCTCGGCCTCAAGCAGTTTCCGCTGACCTCGCGCCGGCTGAAGAACATCCTGACCCAGTATCAGTTCGACCTGAGCGCAACGCAGGCGGTCTGCGGGCCGCTGCCGAGCAATTTCGGCGAGGGCATCGAACAGACCGTCGAATGGTTCAACAGCCTGTCGCAACCGAAGACGTAGCGCGATCGGTCACGCAGCAACCGGATCGGTGCGCTTGGCAAATCTGGGCGAGCCGTCGACGATCAGCCCGACCACAAGCATCGAAACGAGAATGAGCGCCGCATTGGCGACGCCGAGCGGCCCCTGAACCGGGCTGAGAAGGATGCTGGCAATCACGAAGATCAGCAGCAGTTGCGGCGTCAGCAGGCCCGAGCGCCTTGCACCGGTCGCGCTCCAGCCTGCAATGCCGCCCCAGATCAGGATGTAGACGATTGCACCGATCATCCCGAAATCGATGAAGGCTGCGAGCCAGGCCGTCGGAAAGAAGCCGTAGATTCCGGTCGCCTTCAGCTCCGCCTCCATGACGGACACCTGCTGGACCTGCGGGAAGAACACCCGCAGGATCGGCGACAGAATGCCGACTTCGTAGACGCCCCATTGCGGGGAAAACTTGTCGCGTGCCTGCCAGGCAATATCGATCGTGCGCACGCCATGGGTCAGATAGAAGAAGGTGCTGAGCCCGATCAGCGCAGCGCGCGGCGACAAATAGCCGGCGTTGAGCGCGGTGGTGACGTAGCCGCGCGGCTTCACGTTCCAGGCTTCCAGCATGATCGCCAGCACGGCGTCAGCCGTGTTCGTCTCCGATGTCGTCTTGGGCGCGACAGCCGCCGCCTCGGCCATCTTCTTGCTGAGGTCGGTCCCGGAGATTCCCTCACCCGGGGGCGGAGGAGCGACCGGGCCCTGTGCGGCCAGCGGCGGGAGCGGCGGACTCGGAGCCTGCTGGACCGGAGCCGCTGGCGTCTGTTGGCCGGGGCTGGGCACCCCACTTGCCTGGCGCTGCTTCTCCTCCAATTCACGGATCAAGGGTGTGAGTTGGATGCAGAAGTTCTGCCGGCTTGACCACACCCAGCTCGAATAGAGGGCAAACAGCCCGAGCGCGATCAACACCTTGAGGAGCAAATGGTGCCCGGCCGGCAACGGCCGCCGCCCCTGGCTGACGCGGATCAGCATCGTGGCGATGATCAGCAGCATGGCGAGCAGGATCGGGAAGCGCCCGGAATAGAGCACGGCGTAACCCACCGGCGAGACGATCGACAATTGCGCGAGCGCCGCCGCCCAGCCCCTGATGACCTCCCCCTTCAGCAGGAACAGGATCACGGATACGAAGCCGAACGAGAACGTGACGTAGCCGAGATACAGGATCGGCGTCCGCTTGATCTCGATGAAACTGATCAGCCCGGGGGCGCAGCGCAGCAGCTCGGAATAGCTGCTGTTGTTCACCCCGCTGAGCACGATGCGATCGAACGCCATCAGGCCGATGCCGGCAATTCCGGTCAGCGAGGTCGCGGTCACGGTGCGATTGAGCATCGACGCCGAGGGCGCCGGCATCTCATGACGGCGGGCGAAGCCCGCCTCGAACAGGACGGAGCCGCCGCGATACGCCAGCAGAAACGCCGCAAGGCAGGTACCGACGATGGCGAGCACAGCGGGCGATGGTTGTCCCGGAAAATCGATCGGTCCGACAGCGACCAGCGCGAGCGCCACGCACCAGATCAAAACGATGAGAATCGCGGGCGACGAGAGGCCGCCTGCCAGCTGAACAAATCGTTGCATACTGCCCCGTTAAAAAAATCGTACCGAAGGGGACCGCTGTGTACCAATACCGCCCGGGCCCCGCAATCCGTGTGCCCGCGCAATCTCAGGGGTAGAGCATATCGGGATCGGTGGGAAGACCGGCCGATGCGGATGCGCCATGTTCCCTGCCGTTCTCGCGCAGTTTACGCAGGGCGAAACCGGCCAGGGAGAAAAACAATGCGGCACTGGCAACGCCGCTGGCCAGCGCCGCGCCAAGGATGCCAAGCCGCGGAACCAGCACGAGATTGAGCACCGTCGACACCACCGCGGATCCCAGATTGCAAGCCAGCAGGGATCTGTCCGATCGCGCGGCATAAACCGCGTATGACGGCACGTCGGACATCATGCGCAGGAAGATTCCCGGCAACATCGCATAAAAGACCGAAAGACCGGAGGCATAGGCGGACAGTCCGAGCATCGCCAGCATCGGTCCCATGGCAACGCCGCAGAGCACGGTGGTGCCCGATGCCAGCGCTAACATGGTCCAGAAGAACGGACGCAATGCTGCGCGATAGGCCTCACCGCCCCTGTTATATCCGGCAATCACCTTGGGCAGGAATTGGTGCGAGAGCGACCCGCCGAGCGACCACAGCCCGATCAGGATCGTCGAATAGAACGTATAGATGCCGAGCGCGTCGCGCCCGACGAATTGATCGATCACGAAGCGGTCGACATAGGAAATGACCAGCGCGCCGCCTGCGGTCAGCATGAAGGGACGCGCGGTCCGCAAGCCGGTGCGGATCGCCTCCCAGTCGGGGCGATATCCGCGCAAGCTCCGCCACGGCAGGTCGGACAGCGCAAGGGCCGAAAAGCCGATCGCCGCGATGCCGCCGAGCGCCCACCAGACCAGCACGGTTTCGAGCGTGCGCGTCGAGGGCGCCGCGAACATCAGCGCCGCGATCACATAGACCCAGATGCCGCCGCGCAGGAACACCCCGACATAGGCCCGGACCGGCCGCGAGGTGATGATCAGAATTCGCGTCGCCTCGAGCGAGGCATGCTCGGTGATGAGAATGATCAGGAACCAGGGCGCCAGCCGGGCCGGAAAGCTGCCGGCCACGACCAAGCCGCCCAGGACCAGACCGACCGCAAACAGTGCCAGCGCGCCGAGCGTGAACTGGTTGGCGATGATCCTGGTCCGGCCCTCCGGGCTCGCCGGCACCATCTCGCGGTAGGTGTAGGAATAGAACTCGAGCCCGACCGCGAGCAGCGCGAACGCCAGCGCGGCGGTCAACAGGCCGTATTCCCCCATCTCCGCCGGCGACAGCATCCGCGCCAGCAGCAGCGACAGCAAGAACCGGCTTCCCAGCGTCAGCACCCTCAGAATGAGGGTCGCGACCAGGGCGGCGACTGCGGGGCGCCTCAGCAGATCAACCACACGAGATCGCATCATGCTGTTCCATCACCGCCGGTCATCGACACTGCGTGGCAGACATTGCGAGACAAGTCACGCCGCGGTTCTGCAGGACTTCAGGAATTGCGGCAGATACGCGTTCAGCGACCGCGCCAGCGGCTCGACCGACTTGCGCGCAGCCTCGTTCTCGGGATCGAAGTTGCGCCAGCCGAAATAATCGCCTTCGACGCTGACCGCCGCGAGATGCCGCATGATCTCGCGCTGCGTGTCCGCCAGATCTCCGGGCACCTGCCAGCGCGCGAGCTTTTCGGGCAGGCTCTCGATCTCGTCGACGTCGCGAATATGAAGGAAATGTTGCTCGGTGGCATAATACGGTTCGGTTGCAACGGAACACAGCCCGGCCAGCGCCGCCTGGAAGCCGATCGTACCGGTGAAGGTGACCGACACCGCGCATTTGCCGATCAGGAGATTGGCCGGAACGTCATAAGGAACCAGCGTGACATAGGGCAGCTTCGCCAGCCGCTGGAACAACTCGCGCTGGCGGAAGCCGAACTGCAGCGGATGGTCCTTGACGAAGATGCGATAGCCGGCGCCGCCCAGCACCTCGCAATAGCGCACCACCACGTCGTCATGCGCCAGCATGCGCTGCGAGGTCAGCCAGTAATCCATCGAGGCTTCCGGGAACAGCTGCAGGCCGAGGAACACGCGCTTCTCGCGCGGCAGTTCGGCGAGGCGCTTGTCCCAGTCATGGTCGAGCAGCGGCAGCACCGCGACGTCGCCGGGGCGCACCTTGTGCTTCAGCCGCTTCAGCGCATCGAGGTAGTGGCAGTTGTAGCGGTCGCGCTTCACGAAGCGCCAGAGGTTGAAATAGGCGCCGCGCAGCGCGTAGTAGCCGAACACGCGCCAGAATTTTCCGAGCGAGAAGCGCTTGGCGTCGCGCACATAGGCCGGCGCGAAGTCGCCCTTGCAGAGCAGCTCGACCGCCGAATCGACCGCGGCGCTCGACGGCTCGTGCAACCGGACCGGCCGGCCGCGGCGCATCAGCATGACCTGGTCGGGAATGATCGAAGTGGTCATCTCGAGGAAGTCGATGCCGCGCCGGTTCGCGATCCGCGCCATCACGTCCATGACATAGCGGTCGATGGTGAAGGTCATGACCAGCTCGGGCGCGAGCTTGTCGAACGCGCGCTCGATCGCCTGGGTCATGCCGCCGATCATCCGCAGCGCCTGGCCGCGGTCGATGCTTCTGAGCACGCGGCAGCGCAGGATGATGTCGGCGCAGCCGTCCTCGCCGAACCGGGCGATCGCGGCCTTGTCGGCATCGCCCTTGTCGATGAAGCGATAGAAATCGTCGACCAGCGAATAATCGCCGTCGTCGCGCAGATCGCTCAGCACGGTGACGTCGGCAAACTCCAGCCGCGAGCCCAGATATTTCCACCAGGCCGTCGTGCTGTGAATGGTGAAGAAGACGATGCGGGACATCAGCGCTGGTTCGCGTTCGTCCGACCGGCTTCGGCAAGGAACGGACTGCTCGGCAGGTTGATGCAGCGCGCAGACATGTCCTCCGCCACGGCGAGCGGCGCACGCGGGCAATCCCGGTACATCGGCAGCATGTGCATCGGCGTCCACAACGGCCGGGCGCGAATGCCGTGGCCATGCAGCGCCGCCAGCAACCGGTCGCGCTCGGCGGCATAGTCGCGATCGAGCACCAGCGTGTTCAGCCAGTAATTGCTCTGCGCGCCCTTTGGCTCGCGATAGATCTTCGCCCACGGAAAGGCGCTGAAGGCCTGCAGATAGCGCTCGGCCAGCTCCCGCTTGGCGGCGACCATCCCCTCCAGCCGTTCCATCTGGGCGCAGCCGAGCGCGGCATTGATGTTGGGCAGGCGGTAATTGTAGGCCACCTCGTCGTGCTCGAACGCCCAGGCGTGCGACTTCTTCGCGGTCGAGGTGAAGTGCCGCGCGTGGCGGGCGTGATCGTCGTCGTCGGTCAGGATCATGCCGCCGCCGCCGGTGGTGACGATCTTGTTGCCGTTGAAGCTGAGCACGGATGAATGGCCGAAGGTGCCGCAGCCCTGCCCGTTCCAGGTCGAGCCGAGCGACTCGGTGGCGTCCTCGACGACCACGAGGCCGTATTTCGCCGCCACCGCGCCGAGCGCGGCCATGTCGACCGGATGGCCGAAGATGTGGACCGGCACCACCGCGCGTAGCCGCCGGCCGGTCTGCCGGTTCACCCAGCCGCCGTCGCGCTGCACGGCGATCGCCTCGAGATGCTTGTCGAGCGCGACCGGATCGATCCCGAGCGTATCCCAGGTCGAATCGACGAAATGCGGGACGGCGCCGGCGTGGCTCACGGCATTCGCGGTCGCGACGAAGGTGATCGCAGGCAGCAGCACCTCGTCATTCGGCTTGACGCCTTCGAGCAGCAGCGCCGCATGCAGCGCGGCCGTGCCGTTGACGATCGCCACCGCGTGGCGGGCGCCGGCCACTTTCGCGACCATCTGCTCGAACCGGGTCACGTATTGCCCGGCCGACGACACCCAGTTGGTATCGATGCAATCGAGCACCAGCTCGCGCTCGCGCGCGCCGAAGCGCGGCTCATGCAGTTCGACCGGACGCGGCTGCGCGCCGAGCACGGCATCGACCGCGGCGAGCACGGGCTGCAGGTCGACTGCGGCGGAATTGATATCGCTGGCTTGGGCGGACAAAGCAGTCATGAAAAATCACAAAGTGTATGCATTGGCGCGATAGCGGGACAGGTTCTCCTGCTTGGTGAACCAGGCGATGGTCTGCTCGAGGCCCTTGCGCAGCCCGTCGACGCCACCAAAGCGCGGCGACCAGCCGAGCAGCTTTTGCGCCTTGGCGTTGCTGGCCCACAGCCGCTCCACCTCGCTGCGGTCGGGACGGACGCGGACGTCGTCCTGCTCGATCTCGATCTCGACCCCCATCAGCTCGGCGATCAGCTGCGCGGTGTCGCCGATCGAGATCTCGAACCCGCTGCCGATATTGACGACCTCCCCGATGCCGGCCCGCTTCTCCAGCGCGGCGAGGAAGCCGCCGACGGTGTCGCCGACATAGTTGAAGTCGCGGGTCGGGTGAACGCTGCCGAGCTTGATGCGGCGGCGGCCGGCCGCGATCTGGGTGATGATGGTCGGGATCACCGCGCGGGTGGACTGCCGCGGTCCGTAGGTGTTGAACGGCCGCACCACCGTCACCGGCGTGCCGAACGACTTCTCGAACGACAGCGCGATCTGGTCGGCCCCGATCTTGGTCGCCGAATACGGCGATTGCCCCTGCAGCGGATGCTCCTCGGTGATCGGGACGAACTGCGCGGTGCCGTAGACCTCGCTGGTCGAGGTGTGCACGACATGGCCGACGTCGAGATCACGCGCCGCCTGCAGCACGTTCAGCGTGCCGCGGATGTTCGTATCGAGATACGTATCCGGCGAATGGTAAGAATAGGGGATGGCGATCAGCGCGGCGAGGTGCAGCACCGCATCGCAGCCCTTCATCGCGGTGCGCAGCCCGTTCGGGTCGCAGACGTTGCCGGCAAACACGTCGATCTTGTCGAGCACGTCGGCGGGCAGCGTATCCAGCCAGCCATACGACCCCATGCTGTTGTAGTGCACGAAGGCGCGCACGCCGAACTGTCGGCGCACCAGTTCCTCGGCAAGATGCGAGCCGATGAATCCACCTGCGCCCGTCAGCAATACCTTTTGCAAGCCCCAAATCTCCCAAAATGCCGGCACCCTCCGGCAACACGGCCGCTTCTAGCCACTCCGGCGGCTGGAAACCAGATGGAAAGTGCCGAAAGGCCGGCGAAACTGCCGCCATTTGATATTAAGCCATTGAATTTACTATAACAATCAAGCAACCGCGACGCGGACCTGATTTGCGCGGATTGCCCGTGGGCCGGCCCGCCGGCAAAGCAACCGACGCACGCTCGATCCGCGCGAATCCCGATGACAAAACCGGCCAGTCCAGGGGTCGAACGCGCATGCGCACGTGCGCGATGGGCTCATGGAACAGCACTCGCCGGGGAACACGCGGTGCCCGCGTCGGACGCGGCGCCTGCGCAGAGTTGTCCGGGCGTTTCGAATGGGGTATCGGACGGACTGCTACTGCCAAGCTGTGCTGGAGAATACCAAGTGGGTGGGATCGGTCGCGGCCTGATGCCGGAGAGCTACAGGCTGCCGCTCCTGGTCTTCATTCATGTCGTGGTGACCTGCGTCTCGCTCGGCTGCGTCGCGCAGCTCTATCCCGAGTACCATATCTTTTTCCGGCCGAGCGACCTGCCTTCGACCATCGCGGTCGTCGCGCTGTTCTCGACGGTTGCGATCCTGTTCGTTTACGCCGAGTTCAGCTTCGGCTACTTCGTCGGCTTCTACCTGTTCACGATGATCCTGGGCTATCTCTGGCTCAATCAGTTCTCGGACTTCATCTACAATCATTCGTTGACCAGATTGTCCGCGGCGGCATCGGCCATCGCGTTCCTGTTGCCGGCGCTGCTCATTCGATCGCCGCTGCCGCAATTCTGGACCCTGTCGCCGAGGGCGCTCGACCGCCTGATCGACGTCATCCTGGTGTTCGGCGCCGCGGTGGTGTCGATCGGCGCGTTCTACGACTTCCAGCTGGTGTCGATCGAACGCATCTACGACTACCGCGAATCGCTGCGGGCGCCGCGAGGGCTCAACTACCTGATGGCGATGGCGAGCGGCGCCTTGCTGCCGTTCGCCTTTGCCTGCTGCATCGAGCTGAAGAAGAAATGGCGCGCCCTGACGGCGCTGCTGATCCTTTTGGCGTTCTATCCGGTGACGGTGAGCAAGATCTCGCTGCTCACGTCGGCCTGGCTGATCGTGATGACGGTGCTGTCGAGGATTTTCGAACTCAGGATTGCCGTCGTCGTCTCCCTGCTCGTGCCGGTGACGCTCGGGATCTTCCTGTTCACGCTGTTCCAGTTCAACTGGATCCCCTATTCGACGGGCATCCCGTATTTCGGCCTGGTCAATTTCCGGATGGTCGCGATCCCGTCGCTGGCGATGGACTACTACAACGAGTTCTTCTCCAAGAATCCGCTGACCTACTACTGTCAGATCGGGGTGCTGAAGTCGGTGATGTCCTGCCCGTACAACGAGCAGCTCTCCGCGATCATCTACAAGGCATTCGGGATCGGCGGATACTTCAACGCCTCGCTGTTCGCGACCGAGGGAATTGCGTCGATCGGACCGGTGCTGGCGCCGGTCTCGGCATTCGTCTGCGGACTGGTGGTCGCACTGGGGAACCGGGCCTCGGCCAATCTGCCGCCGCGCTTTGTCCTGATCTCCGGGGCCGTGCTGGTGCAGCTGATCGTCAACGTTCCCTTCACCACCGTGTTGCTGACCCACGGCGCGGTCCTGCTGTTCCTGCTCTGGTACATCGCGCCGTTCCGCGTCGAACGCAGGCCGGCGCAGCGTCAACCCGCCGCCGGTTTGCCGGCATCCCCCTGAACGGCCTGGCGCATGGTGGCGGCAAAGCTCGCCGCGAAAGCGCTGACACTGTCGTCGTGACCCGGGATGATGCTGCGCACCACGAGCCCGCTGGCCTGCTGTGACGCCTGCATCAGGTGGTCGGCGAGCGCTGCCGGATCATCGACGCCGACATAGCGCGCGCGACCAGCGGTCTGCTCCCGGTGCACGTCGATGTCGGACAGGATCATCGGAACGCCGAACGATTTCGCTTCCTCCACGGTCGTGCTCCACCCCTCGAAACGCGACGGGTTGACCAGCGCGGTCGCGGCCCGCAGCAGCGCATAGACGTGGGACAGCGGAATGGTGCCGACGTGCCGGAAGTTCGCCGCGAGGCCGCGCTCCTTGAGCTGCGCACTGACGCGCTCGTAGTAGCCCGGCTCGCGCGGGTCGTCGGTGCTGCCGGACGCGCACACCACCACATCGGCGCCGCGTTGCTTCAGGATCGCCAGGGCGTCGACCACCAGCTGGTGGTTCTTGTGGCGGTAGAACTGATTGGGCAGATAGAAATAGCTTTGCGGCAGGCCGTAGGTGGCGATGACCTCGGCCGGATCCGTGTTCAGCAGCGCAGCCGGCGGCTGGGTCGCGAAGCGAACCACGCAGACCTTGTTTCTGGCGCGCGGATAGCAAGCCTTGAAATCACGCAGCGCGCTTTCGCTGCTGAGCATGATGGTCCGGCTCGAACCGATCTGCATGCGAAAGCCGAACTCGCGGCGCCAGCGCGCAGCCCTCGGAAACAGATGCGGCAGGGAGCGATGCTGCAGGTCGGGGATCCAGGCCACCGCCGGGATCGGCAGCCGCCAGCCGAAGAAGCGCGCCGACTCGACCACCGCATCGATGCCGGCCGCGCGAAACGACGCCGCGGCGCGTTGGGCGAGGCCGAGCGCGATCGCCGCCGGCAATTCCGGCTGCCCGTCGAATGCCTCTGCGCGCACGATCTCGACGTCCGGGATCGCGGCAAGGTCGGCCAGTTCGCTCTCGTCGCTCTGCTTGCCGGCAAACACGACCGGGGCGAACTCGCCGGGCCGGAACCGGGCCAGTGCCGCGAACAGGTTGCGCTGATAATTGTACCCGCCGGCCCATTGCCGACGCGAGATGGAGTTGAACGCGATACGCATCGGGGAAGACACTGTCATGCGGCCTGCTGCCTGAACCACGCCACGTAGTCGGCAAGACCACGGTCGAGCGGAATCCGCCAGTCGAACCCGATGCGGCGCAGGCTGGCATCGTCGGCCAGCAGGCTCACGGGATCGCCGGGCCGGGCAATCCCGGAATAGCGCACGAGGGTGCTGCCGCCCCACTGCCGCACCAGGCCGGCGGCGATATCGGCAACGCTGGTGCCGCGGCCCGAGCCGCCGTTGATGACGCGGAACGCGTCCTGCGGCGACGGTTCGGCGACATCAGCCAGCAGCCTCGCGACATCGCGCACGTCGGTCCAGTCGCGGATCTCGGCGCCGGTGCCGCCGAGATCGAGCGACGGCTGCCCGGCGTTCAGCCGCGAGCAGATGTCCCAGAGCAGTTGCTTGCGCAGATTGGGGCCGTAGACCGAGAACAGCCGCACCACCGTGCAGTTGATGCCGTAGGAGCGCGCATAGCTGGCGCACAACTGCTCCATCATCAGCTTGTGCTGGCCGTAGGGCGACATCGGGGTCGGTGCGGCGCTCTCGGGGATCGGACCGGGGTGATCGGCGCCGTAGACCGCCGCGCTCGACGCCGCGATGACCGAACAGTTGGGCGCCGCGCCGCGCAGCCATTCGAGCAGCCGGGCAGTGCTGGTCACGGTGCGCGAGAAATCCTCGAACGGCCGCTCGATCGAGACCCCGACCGACGATCCGCCGGCCAGATGATAGATTTGCGCCGGCAATCCATGCGCCGCCGCAAGCGCGTTCAGATTGGCAGCATCGATCTCGCCGTTTATCCAGCTCTGCAGGCCGAGCCGGCGAGCCTCCGCCGCATCGAGCGCGCCATGGCCGACGCCATGCACCGCGCGGCCCGCCGCCGCCAACGCATGGACGAGATGGCGGCCGATGAACCCATTCGCGCCGGTGACCCAGACCGTCATGCGCCCTTCATGCCTCTAGGATGGATTTTACCACGCGCGCGGGGTTTCCGGCGACCACCGTATCCTCCGCAACGTCCTTGGTCACGACCGAACCGGCGGCGACGATGGCGCGGGCGCCAATGCTGAGCCCCCGCATGACGAACGCGCCCGCGCCGATCCAGGCATCGTCATTGATCGTGACCGGACGCTCGTCGAGGTCCAGCTTGCGCGGATGGCCGCGGGTGAACATCTCCTGGATCTGGTTGTGCCGCACCACCGGATCGACCGGATGGGTCAAATTGTCGAAGATGTTGACGCCGTGCGCGATCAGCACCCGGTTTCCGATCCGCACCGATGCCGCCGACCAGATCCGCGTGTGCTCGCCGACGTAGCACCATGAGCCGATCTCGATCAGCCCGCCATGCGCGAATGTCAGCAGCTCGCCGCGGATGATGCTGTGATCGCCGATCACGATGCAATCATTGTCGCCGCGGATGTTGCGGATCCGCGCGGTCGGCATCAGCTTCGCCTCCGCGCCGAGCCGACAGGTCGCGCGCCCAAGACACCGCTGCAGCCAATAGTCGCGATTCATTTGATCATCTCGATGCAGGCGATGGCGCGAGCGCAGCCCGCCTTGTCGTCGAGCCGGCCGCGTCCGCTGTGCGGATCGAACGCGGTGGCGTCGGCGACGTCGGCCTGCGAGGCCCGCCGCCAGCCGGCCTTGTCATAGGCGAAGAATTCGAGGTCGTAGGACGACGGCCCGAACGCGTCGATCAGCGCCTGGATCATCCCGCTGTCGAACAGCTGAAACCACTTGAAATTGTCGTAACGCCCGTACGGCACGGTGATCAGGCAGCGGCCGCCGGGCGCGATGATGCGGCTGAACTCCCTGACGGCGTCGACGAAGCCGTGCCGGTTCATTTCCGACTTCGCGGGGTCGTTGGTGTAGAGCATCGTGTTGTCGAGCCCGACATGCTCGAGCGTCGAGATGCTGATGATGGTGTCGAAGGCGCCGTCCGCGAAGCTGGTCTTGCGAAAATCCCCGAACACGTAGGAATAGCCGTCGTACCAGTAGCAGCGCTTCTCCGGCGCCAGCGTCATGATGGTCATGTGCGCCTTGCGCAGCGGATCGCGGCTGAGGATGTAGTCGTGGTTCAGTGTCGAGCCCGCATCCAGCATCCGGCCGAGCTTGACGCCGTGGCGGCGCAGCCGGTCGAACAGCCAGGGATATTCGACCACGCGTTCGTCGATGCCGACCCCGAAACCGTCCGGAAGCGGGCGTCCGGCCTGCACGGCCGCGCCGTCCACCGCGCTCTCGATGCTCGCCTTCTTGCGTGTGTAGTAGCCGAACGACCATGGCTGGCGCCCGCGCAATTGATAGAGCGGCGTCGCCGCCGCGTCGGCGATCTCCTTGATCCTGAAAACCAGACCGTCAACGTGCATGCCCACTCCTAGAGGCGCCCCAAAAGTTGCTCAAATAGAGCCCACTGGCGCTCTTTGCTATACAAATCTCTGACCGCAGCCCGCCCCTTCTCGGCCCTCGCCTTCAATTCGTCCCAGCCGCACAGGCAGTTTTCGACCTGGACCTGGCAATCATTGCCGTTCTGATAGGTCGCGATCGTCTCGCCGTCCCGCATCCCCTCGGGATAGTTCCCGGCATCCGAGACCAGCAGCGCGCCGCAGCCCATCGACTCGAAGCAGCGCATGTTGCCGCGATCATGGCCGGCCATGTCGATCGCGCCGTTGAGCACGATCTTGGCCGACCCGAACAGCGCGTAGAGATCCCGGCCGAACACCGGCGGCCGCGCGATGCGGGCGATGGCGTCGGGGCGGCGGTGCTTTCCGAGCGGCAGCAGCCGGCCGATCGCGCTCTCGGCGAGCCGGGTCAGGCGCGAGGCATCGAGGCAGAACACGATCTTGTGCCGGGCGGACAGGTCGGCGACCTGTTCCAGCGTCCTGCCCCGCGCGCTGTGATGCCGCGAATAGCCGCCGACGAACGCCACATCGATCGGCCGCTCGCCCTGGCCGTATTCGTCCATCACCGGATCGACCGCGGGGAAGAACAACTCGGCCCGGCAGCCCTTGCTGCGCCATGACTCCAGGATCGACGGAAAATTGCCGAGCACCGCGCCATAGGCGGTGAGATCGGCATTGCCTGACGGCGCGGCGCGCCAGGCCAACGTCGTCTTCACGCAGGCCGGCAGCCTGGCGACGAACGCGCTCGGGTAGCGCACCGGATCGAGATTGTAGAACACCTCGGTCCGGTGATGCTCGATCTGCGCGAGCAGGATCGCCTCTGATGTCGGCGTGCCCGACATGCCCTGCGCGCGCGCCCACTGCCGCTGCAGCACCTCGTCGTCGCCATTGGTGAAGAACGCGTCGGGCGAGCCCTCGAGCACGGGCTTGAGGAAATGCGGCGCGCCGAAGCGGTCGTGCAGGAACACGTCGCGGCGCGCCTCGAAACGCGTTGCGTTCGCGGCCAGCTGGTTCAGGCGCGGCAGATAGGACGGATAGAGGCCGCTATTCTGGAACAGGCGCATCGCTCACGCGTACCTTGCCAGCATCCATTTCATGTTCAGATACGGCCAGATCCGGCCGACGCTCTCCCAATCCCAACTCTGCTGTGCCGTCAAGCGGCCGACGGTCTGGCGCAGCGGCGCTTCGTCGACGATCTCGGCAAAGGCCGGAACCTTGCGGTCGAGCAGTTCGGCGGTCCAGCCCGCAAGCGGCCCGTTCAGCCATTCCGGCATCGGC
This sequence comes from Bradyrhizobium sp. CCBAU 51753, assembly GCF_015291565.1. Taxonomy (NCBI): domain Bacteria; kingdom Pseudomonadati; phylum Pseudomonadota; class Alphaproteobacteria; order Hyphomicrobiales; family Nitrobacteraceae; genus Bradyrhizobium; species Bradyrhizobium sp. CCBAU 51753. The sequence continues at coordinate 6,370,933 of NZ_CP030037.1, forward strand.
GAGTTGAAGCCGACCTTGCGGCGCGCGGTGCGAATGCTCTCGGGCATCAGCTTCTCCATCGCCCGCCGCGCCACCACCTTGGTGATGCCGTCGGCCGCCTTGCTGGTCTCCGGCAACGCCATCGTGTAGGTCACCAGCCGCCAGTCCATGAACGGCATGCGCACCTCGATGCCATGCGCCATCGACAGCCGGTCGAAGTTGCGCAGGATGGTCGGCAGCGTGGTCGAGTGGAACATGCGGTAGAGCCGCCGGTTCAACGCGCCCCAGCCGCTCGGCAATTCGTCATCCTCGGCGACCAGCGGCAGCGCCGCCGGAATGCCGGCAAGCCCGCCGCGCAGGAAATAGTGGCCCTGGCGGCGGATCATCTGCGCCCGCAGCAGGTCGACGCCGCGCTGCGCGAGCGGGACGCGCGAGGTGAGCGCGGCGGCGGCGTTGCGGATCCGGAATGCGGCCGACTGGCCCTCCTGCATGTAGGCGCCCATCAGCTCGTCGGCGCCGTGGCCATCGAGCGACACCGTGACGTTCTGGCGGCGCAGCTCGCGATAGATCATCCAGGCCGCGCTCGGCAGCCCGATATAGACGTCGTCATTGTCGTCGAGGATGCGGTCGATATCGGACAGCGCATCGTTGCGCCCGATCTCCAGGAACGTCGGCTTGACCTCGGCCCAGGCCGCCGCCTCTTCGGCCGCCGGCCGCTCGTCGTTGCTGGCGCCCGGAAAGGTCGCGACAAAGGCGTGGCGCCAGGCCGTCGAGTCGCGCGGTCCCATGCCGGCCTTCTCGTGCGAGGACATCGCGCAGATCACCGCTGATGAATCGAAGCCGCCGGACAGGCAGGTTCCGATCGGAACGTCGCTGCGCATGCGCAAGGCAACCGCATCCTGGAACAGTTCGCGGAAGCGCGCCACGCGGTCGGCTTCATCGCGCGGCACCTCGGGCAGGCGGTCCACGGTGCGCCACCAGCGGCGCACCTCGACGCGTCCGTTGCGCAGCCACATGCAGTGGCCGCCCTGCAGCCGGCGCACCTGCCGGAACAGGCTGCGCTCGCTGCCTTCGATCCCAAACGGATCGAGCAGCAGGCGCCGCGCCACGTCGACGTCGATGGCCGCATCGACCAACCCGCTGCGCGCCAGCGCGCGCTGTTCGGACGCGAACACGAAGCGCTCGGACGACAGCGCATATTGCAGCGGCTTGATGCCGAAATGATCGCGCGCCAGGAACAATTCGTCCGTGGTGGTGTCGTAGATCGCCAGCGCCCACTCGCCGTTGAAGCGCGCCAGCATGTCCTCGCCCCAGGCCTGCCAGGCGGCCAGGATCACCTCGGTGTCGGACTGGCTGCGGAACGTCGCGCCCTTGGTCTCGAGCTCGCGGCGCAGTTCGAGGAAGTTGTAGATCTCGCCATTATAGACGATGACGTGACGGCCATCGCCCGACGTCATCGGTTGCCGGCCGCCCTCGGTCGGATCGATCACCGCGAGCCGGCGGTGGCCGAAAGCGAGGTTGCGGCGGGCATTGAACCAGCTGCCCTCACCGAACGGACCGCGATGCGCGATCAGGCCGCGCAGCCGTTCGATCTCGGCCGGCTCGACCGGATTGCCGCGAAGATTGACGATGCCTGCGATCCCGCACATGTCTAGACGGCCTTCAACGGCAAGAAGCGAACGACGATGGCGCGGAGGTCCCGCCAGCAGACGGCGCGATAGGGTCCAAGTTGGGAAGCGGCGACGGCAGCAACGAAGATCGCCGCCGCCGACACCGCGTAGAGCGACACCACATACCACCATGATGGCGCCTGGTCGAATGCGGCATAGCCGAGCCAGCCGCGCAGCGCCAGCGCAACCGCGATCCCGACGCCGAGCGGAAGCAGGACAAAATGCGCGACGCGCGACCAGATGCCCGGAAGGTTGAAGGTCCGCCGCAGCAGGAACACCGTGGTCAGCATCTGCGCGACCATGCCGACGCAGGAGCTCCAGCCGGCCGCCTGCCAGCCGAAATACGGCAGCGCGACGGCGCTGGTCGCCAGCGTGAAGACGCCGGTCAGCAACGAGATCAGCGCGTTGGAGCTGGAGCGCCCCTGCGACAGCAGATAGAACGCAAACACATTGGCGCTGGAGCCGAGGATGCCGCTGATCGACAGCACCACCAGCACCAGCTCGGCGGCAGCCGCCACCTCCGCGCCGGTCCATCGATGGAGCAGCGCGCCGGCGACCGGGATCACGCCGCCCAGCGCGCTCGCGGCGAGCACGTTGAGGATCCAGGACGAGCGCAGCAACAGGTCGACCTTGCGGTCGTCGGCCTCCTTCTGCAGCGTGCTGAAGAACGGGAACAGGATCTCGCCGATCTTCAGCACGCCGATATAGACCGCCTCCTCCAGCCGCTGCGCGACGCTGTAGAAGCCGACGAATTGCGGCTGCAGCAACGCGCCGAGCAGATAGCGGTCGGCCTGCCCGGCAAACAGCGCGCCGCTCTGCGCCGCGAGCTGCCAACCGCCCAGCCTGACCAGTGCATGCAGCGCGGCGCGATCGAGCGCAGGCGGCGCCAGCCACTCGCCGATCGTGCGCCGCGACCAGTACACGGCCATCACGAGATTGGTGACAAAGCCCAGCGCCTGGCAGCCGAGGAAGGTCGAGGCGCGCGGCGAAAGCGGGATCAGCAGCAGCGTCGCCAGCGCCGCCACCAGCGTGCCGGCGATGCTGATCGCGGCGATCCGCCGATAATCCTGCCGCGCCGTGAACAACGCCAGGAACACCGCGAACACGCACTGCGACAGCCAGCCCGCGCTGGCCAGCGCAAAGGCCAGCTCCAGGTCGACGGCGGCAGGTCCGCCGAGATGAAATCCAAGCCGTGCCAGCGGTGCGGCGGCGAAGCCGAGCAGCGCCGCGATCAGGCCGCCGACGGCGATGGCGAGCAGCAGCGCGGTCGCGAAGAACCGCCGCGCCTCGTCGCGATCGGCGGGCGCCAGCCGCTGCGCGAGCTCGCGCGCGGTCGAGAGCCCCAGCGCGCTGCTGAACATCAGCGCCGGCGCAACGCAGGCGGTGACGAGGCCCGCGACGCCGAACGCGGGCAGCCCGAGGCGGAAGATCACGAACGGCAGGATCGCGAGGTTGGGCAGCACTGCGACCGCAAAGGCGATCGCATTCCATGCCGAGTTACCGAGCAGATCGGACGGACCCTTTTTCAACGCCATCCTCTTCTCAACCATGCCAGCTTCAGGGTGTTTTCCACCGAAGTGGCCACCGGTTCACGTAAGGAAAACGCGTCAAAACAACAATCCAAAGCGGCGTTCCGCTTGGAACGGTCCTCTGCGGCGACCGCCCGGGTACACGTCAAGTGCCTCTTCAATCAAGGCAAAACCCCTTTTGAGGCGGAACGGGCTAGCAGCCGGCGCGGCGATTGTCGAGGTCGGTCGAGCGGCTCCTGGCTTAGGTCACGTACGAATAGGCGGCTGTTGCCCGATTGGGGGCGGTGGTGGTACTAGGGCGCGCAGGGGAATGGCACTTTGAAACGACTTGGCTATTTGGACTCGATCAGAGGTGTAGCGGCGCTGCTGGTCGCCATTGCTCATCTCGCGCTGGTCGATGATGCCTTGGGGTTCGAAATCAAGTACGTGGGGGTTCTCCGCGCACCGGATTTCGCCGTGGACCTATTCTTCGTCCTTAGCGGCTTCGTGCTTTTCTATCAATTGCAGACAGAGCGGCCCAGCTATCTGGTGTTCGTTGCACGCCGATTCCTGCGATTATTCCCGCCTTGCATCATTGCTGTATTGGCATCGTATGCAATCTACCTGCATCTGGCCCCCGCCGCGATCCAACATCTGACTCCCTGGTTCAGGGAAGTGAGTTGGCCCCCAGGCATCACGTTCGACCAGTTTCTGGTCCATCTGACCCTGAGCAACCCCCTGAACCTCCTGTTGCCGCCACTTTGGAGCTTGGTCTACGAGTGGCGGGTCTCAATCGTTTTCCCGCTGGTCGTCGTGGCGTTCTTGAATGCTCCGAAGCTCGTCTCGGTCGTCGTCCTCGGCCTCACGGTCATGGTGGCCGAAACCTCGTTTTGGCAGCAGAGCCAATTTGACTGGATACTCTCGACGACGTTTTACGGATCATTTTTCCTGGCCGGCGCGGCTATCGCGCGATACCAAACCGCCATTACTGATTTCCTCGGCCGCTGGGCAGTACTGCGTTACGCGATCTTCGCGACCGTATTCTATTGGGTCAGCGTCAAACCGCAGATGTCCGGCTATGAGAACTATCTGAGGATGGGAGTCATGGCGGCACTCTTCATTGCCGCCACGGTTTCGGACCCACTGCTGCAAGCAGTCCTCTCGGTTCGGCCGCTGCTCTTCTTGGGTCGGATTTCTTATTCACTCTACCTATGGCACTTCATCGTCATCGGGGTGCTTTTCAGAGCGCTCGACGGGTTCAATCCAGTGTTGATCGCAGCGCTGTGCTTGATCGTGAGCGTCTTGGTTGCTGTTCTAATGCATCGGCTCGTCGAGGTTCCATCCATCAAGATGGGACGCGCTGTATCTCGTTGGCGGCCCGCAGTCGCCTAGCGACCCGCGAACACGGCGAGCCCGGGAACCAGTCGATGGGAAACGTATTCTGCGCAGCCGGTCCGCGCGGCGATCGTCGAGGGTTACCGGCGTCCTCTCCTGCGGGCGCCAATTGGCCGTTGATTCTGCGCCCGGAAACCGCCTATCTGACGTCATCCTCGAGGCGATTCCGCCGCCATCTCAAAGGCCTGAAAGCAGCACCGTGGCCATCGATCCGATTCCGTTCAACCGGCCCCACGTCACCGGGAACGAGCTTGACCACATCGCCGAGGTGCAGCGCGCCTTGCATCTGTCCGGCGACGGCAGTTTCACGGCGCGTTGCCATCGTTGGATCGAGCAGCAGACCGGCTGCGCCAAGGCACTGCTGACCCATTCCTGCTCGTCCGCACTCGACATGTCGGCGCTGCTGCTCGACATCGCGCCCGGCGACGAGATCATCATGCCGTCGTTCACCTTCGTCTCGACCGCGAATGCGTTCGTGCTGCGAGGCGGCGTGCCGGTATTCGTCGACATTCGCGAGGATACGCTCAACCTCGACGAACGGTTGATCGAGGCCGCGGTCACGCCGCGCACCCGCGCGATCGCGCCGGTGCATTATGCCGGCGTCGGCTGCGAGATGGACACGATCATGACGATCGCGCGACGCCACGGGCTCGCGGTCGTCGAGGACGCGGCCCAGGGGGTCGGCGCCGACTACAAGGGCCGCGCGCTCGGCGCGATCGGCGATCTCGGCAGCTTCAGCTTCCACGAAACCAAGAACGTGATCTCGGGCGAAGGCGGCGCGCTGCTGGTCAATGACGGCGCGCTGGCGCAGCGCGCCGAAATCATCCGCGAGAAGGGCACCGACCGCGCCCGCTTCTACCGCGGCGAGATCGACAAATACACCTGGCAGGATGTCGGCTCATCCTATTTGCCGAGCGAGATCATCGCCGCGTTCCTGTGGGCGCAGCTCGAACAGGTCGAGCGTATCACCCGCGAACGGCGCGCGCTGTGGCAACGCTATCATGCCGGGCTCGAGGCGCTGGAGAGCCGCGGCCTGCTGCGCCGGCCGATCGTGCCTGCGGACTGCAGCCACAACGGCCATCTCTATTACGTGCTGCTGGCGGACGGCATCGATCGCCAGGCGGTGCTGCGGAAACTGAAGGACAATGGCGTCGCTTCCGTCTTCCACTACGTGCCGCTGCATTCGTCGCCGGCCGGCCTGCGCTTCGGACGCGCCGACGGCGAGCTGCCGCTGACGACACGGCTGTCCGAACGCCTGATCAGATTGCCGATGTGGGTCGGGCTCAGCGAAAGCCAGCAGCAGCGCGTCTGCGAGTTGCTTGGCACGATCCTCGCCGCGTAAACGCCTGCGTTACAGCCCGTCCGACTCGCCGTTCTTCGGCGTCGAGCGCGGCGTGAACGGCGCGTAGGAGCCGTCGAGCGCGCCGGGCACCAGCTGCGGCTGCGGCACCGCCAAGCCGGCCACGGGTGGCAGCGGCGGGCCACCTAACGGCGCCATCCCTGCCCCCTCCGGGCGTTGCAACGCCAGAACCTCGCTGCGGCCGGCTCTCTCGAAGGTGACCTCGCGGCCCTGCACGGCGCTGAGCTGCCATCCGGCATGGGTATCGCCCTGGCGCAGGCGAATGGTCTTCTGCGTCGTGCGGTCGAGGAACACCGCGATGGCGTCGTTGTCACCGACCACAGCCCCGATCAACGCCAGCGCCGGACGCTCGGGCTCGGCGGCGACCGGCGCCGGCGCGGCGACGGGTTCGACCGGCGGTCCGGCCACCGCACCCTGCGGCGGCCGCCGCGAGGCCGAGAAGAGCGGCCGGCCGACGGTCGCGGTCAGCGCCGACAGCGGCACCGACCACAGCGGATTGCCGCTCGGCAGCGGCTTGGCCGGTTCCCGAACCGGTTCCGCCAGCGGCTTCAGGCCACCGACGTCGACGGAATCGGAACCATCGCGTTCGACGGGCAGCACGTCGATCGTCGACGTCGTCGCGGCCCATAGCTGCGGGCCAACGCCGACCGACATCGTCGCACCGAGCAACACCAGGACCGACAATTTTGGCCGCTTGACCATTCTGATTCAGATACCTGCCGTGCATGCGGCCGCGCCGCAATCAATCGGTCGCAGCCTATCCGGCGGGCCCCATTCCAGCAACCGCAACGACACTACTTGCCGCCCTGCCACTGGCCGGAGACGCCGAGCACGACGCGGATGCGGCTCGAGCCGCCGGCCTCGCCGGTCGCGGTCAGCTGCGGCACCTGGACGTCGAGCTGATCGACGAACAGGAAGGGCATGCCGACCTCGAGGTCGTACAGCACCTTTTGCAGCGCCGGCTGCTCCATCTCGCAGCTGACGACGAGACCGACGAAGCCGTCCTTGGCCTGGGTGCCGAGCACGTCGACCTGCGAGGACTGCACGGTGCCGCCGACATTGCCGACCGCGCTGGCCACCCGCTGCAGCAGCGCCGCGCCCGCGACCGTCACCGTCGGCCCCTCCAGGAACGGCGTGCCCGGATGCTCCGCCGACAGCGCAGCCGGGTTGCGCGGCTTGCGTCCACGCAACTGTTCGAGCAGGTCGGAGGTCTGCGCCAGCGCGCGCTGGTGATCGAGGATGCCGGCGATCGCGAGCCCGCTTGCGGCGACCAGTCCGCCGAGCACCGCGAGATAGAGCACCACCGCGATCAGCGGCGACTGCGCCAGCGCGCGCGTGATGATGTTGCCCGCCGCGCTCATGGCGTCCCCGCGCTGAGCGTGCTCTTCGGCTCGACCCGCGTCTCGATATGGAAGCGCTCGCCGGGATCGGACGGCGCGCGGGTGGTCGGCGCGTAGAAGGTGGCGCGGGTGAAGTGCCGCGACTGCTCGATCAGCGGGATCAGCGACGGCGCGTCGCTGGTGATGCCGGAGATCTGCAGCTTGTTGCCGGCGAGATGCAGCTCGGTGACGTAAGTGTGGTCGGGCAGCACCCGGCTCAGCATTTCCAGCACGATCACGCTCGCCGGCGTCTCGTATTTGCGCCGCTCCAGCGCGGCGAGCGGCGAGCGGTCGCCGCCCTCGCCACCGGCACGGATCGCGGCGCGCCGTGCCGAGATCTGCCGCGCCACTTCCTCCTCCTGCGCGCCGAGGCTGCTGCCGACATAGGTGGAGACGGCGGTCGAGAGCACCGCGATCACGGCGGCGGCGCCGAGCACCAGCTGCAGCGCACGGCCGAGCCGCACCGCGTCGAGATGGCCGCGCGCGCTCTGCTCGAATACCTTGACACGGTCGGCACGGCCCTCGACGTCGGTGCAGACCGCAACCGCCGACGGATGGAAGACGGCGACCGCCTGGGTGTAGCCGGTCGCCACCTTGCGGGTGGTCGCGGCGATCATGGTGCTGATGGTGTCGCCGTTGCCGGCCACCGGCGCGGTGCAGCCGAACACGGCCTCGGCCGCGGTCCACGGCGTCAGCCGATCGATCTGCGCGCGCACGATGCCGTCGACGAAGTCAGCCGCGCGCGCCGGCAGCTCCAGCGGCCGGAACAGGAAGCGCTTCGGCTGCAGCACGATCTCGACCCGCTTGCCGCGGAACAGCGGACCGAGATTGGGCGCTTCCAGCGCACCGTCGGCGAACGCGACGCGCGACGGCAGGTTGTCGGCCTTGGCGGTGGTCTCGACGGCAAAGCCGCCGTCGTCGGCCTCGACCAGGCGGACCACCCGCGGCGAGACGATGCGGTTGATGCACCCGATGATGGCGCCCGCGACGCTTCCGGTCCAGGCGCTCAGGATCGCACCGAAGCTCGAAACCAGGCTCATCTCGAAGAGGTCCTTTGCGGCGCCGTGCTGCCGTCGGAATTGTTGCGCCACGACAATACACGATAGGGCTCATCGCCGCTTTCGAGAAGCAGGATCACCACCTCGCTGCCGCGCCGCCGGCCGTCGCCGAGCTCGGCCTCGACGGAGATGCGATAGGCCTTCGACGCGGCGAGCGTGGTGCCCTCGCCGCCGGTCATGCCGATCAGGACGCGCGGATCGACCGTGGGATCGGCGCGCTGCGCCAGCACCGATTGCAGCGTCTCCGGCGTCATGTTCGGCAGCGCCGCCAGCACCTGCGGCGCGGCGTCGCGCACATTGACCTGCGCCAGATTGCTGAACACGGTGACGAAGGGCAGCATCCGCTCGATCACGGTTGCGGGGATGCCGTTGACCAGCCACAGCTCCTCCGGCACGGGGAACGGCGCGTGGCGCGGCGCATAGGCAAGGCCGGCGGCCTTGTAGAATGCGGTCTCGGGGTCGTTCTCGCCGAGCTCGGTCGGCGCCCGCCAGGCCAGGATACGGTCGGCATAGGAAGCGGCATTGTCGGCGCCGACGCCGAGCCCGATCATCAGGCCGGCGAGCAGGCCCTTCGGCGCGCCGTTGAGATCGACCCGTGCGGCCTCGGAGCGGAAGGTCACGAACACCCGGCCGGGACCGACCCGGGCGTTGAAGGTTCCGCTGGTCGGCCGCTCGTTCTCGTTGGCGCCGGAGAGCCGCAGCGCCGTCAGCTCGAGGCCGGCGGTGACCATCGCTTCGGCCTGGACCCGGTCGGTGCTGCTGGCGACGATCACAGCGGTGTTGGTGACATAGGTCAGATAGATCAGCACCAGCGCCGCCAGCGAAGCGAGGATCCACAGCACCGCGATCACGATGAAGCCGCGCTGCGCGCGCGGCGGTCGCGCCGTATCGTGAGCAGCTTCCATCACAGCTGCTCCTCCTTCTTGTCCGCGGCGGGATTGCTGCGCCCGGCGAGGCAGGTCACGGCGTTCTTGGCGCGGGCGCAATCCGCTGGCGCGTTGACATGCACGATCGCGGCGCTGGAAACCGCCAGCACCTGTCCCGTGGTGGCGTCGCGCACGGAGACGCGGACCATGTTCGGCAGCTGGGTCTGGCCACTCCAGGTCGGCTGCCAGACCTGGTCCAGCCCGGCATAGGCGAAGCTGACGCGGTACGGCGCGCGGACCAGCACCACCTGATCGGCGAAGCGGATCTGCGCATCCGATGGCATCGGGCGGAACGGCGCGCGCTCGCGCACCAGCGCGAGCCCGTCGGCGTCGGCTTTCTCGATCAGGCGGATGATCTCGAGGCCGGGACGGCTGCTGGGCCCGACCGCGGTGCGCACGAAGGTGACGGAAAGCTCGCCGCCCTCGAACAGCGGCCGCTTGGCGTCGCCGCTGATCGGCACCATCTCGGCGACCGCAAGATCGGCGAGCGCACGCTCCAGCCCGATCGCCAGCCGCTCGGCGCGCTGCACATGGGCCATGCCGCGGTTCCAGTTCGGCAGCCATTGCGCAGTGACAGTGGCGAGCCCGGCCAGGATCACCGTCATCAGCAGCGTCGCCAGCAGCACTTCGAGCAGCGTGAAGCCGGCCTCGTCGCGCCAGGAGTTACGCTGTGTCCGCTGCCGTCTCATTCGGCCACCTTCGGCACCAGGCGGACGGTGGTGACCTGGATCTGCGCCCCGCCCGGCCCCTGCATCCGCATGTTGACCGCCAGCGGCACGAACCGGCTCGGCGGCGTGTCGGGCGCGGCATTGATCGGCGCGACGTCGATGCGCCAGCGATGGCCGGCGAGCGTGCCGTTCTGCCGTCCGACCTTCAGCGCATTGCGCGGCGGCAGCGCGGCGAGCACGCTCTCGGCGGCGCCGCTCAACGCCAGCTTCTGGTCGATCGCGCGGGTGCCGCGCACCGTGGTGCCGATCACCGAGCCGATCGCGCCCAGCACGGCCGCGATGATCGCCAGCGCCACCAGCGCCTCGATCAGCGTGAAGCCTCGAGAGCGTTTTCGAGCGAAGTGGGCACCGGTTCGCGCGAAGAAAACGCGTCCAAAAAAACCAATCGAGCCCGGTTCTGATGTCACCAGAACCGAACGGGCTCGCTCAGAGCAGCTTTTGCTTCTGCGCGACAATGTCCACACCTCCGGTCAGCCAGTTGACGCGGACCTCGTACGTCATGCCGGGCCGCGCCAGCGCGATGGCGCCGCCGCAGGACATGCCGGTCGGAAAGAAATCGATCGAGCGGCCGGCGCTGCGGTCGGCGCAGCGCGTCGCCAAGGTCGCGCCGACGGTGACGTCGCTCGGCAGCCGCACGATGCGACCGGTGGCGCCGGAGCGGATCGCCCGCGCCTCGGCATCGACCAGCGTCGTGATCTGAACCTGCCGGCGCAGCGCGGCGCTGCGGTCGGCCTTGAGCAGCGCCGCGGTCTCGACCGCATAGCTCTCCAGCCGCGCCCGCGTGGTGGCGCGCGGAATCGACGGCAGGATGATCGCGGCCAACATGCCGGTGATCGCCAGCACGCAGAGGATCTCGATCAGCGCGAAACCCGCCTCGCCCTGCGCGGCCTCAGCGCGCGGCGCTGGTGATGTCAGCTGCCGTGCCACTGCCGCCTTCCTGGCCGTCCGATCCGAGCGAGATGATGTCATAGGGCGCGCGCTGGCCGGGCGCGCGGTAGATGTAGCCGTGGCCCCAGGGATCGTTGGGCACGACGCCGCCGCGCAGATACGGGCCGTTCCAGCCCGGCGCATTGTTGCTGCGGGTCAGCGCGGCCAGCCCCTCATTGCTGCTCGGATAGCGGCCGAGGTCGAGATAATAGAGGTCGAGCGCGCTGGAGAAGCTCTCGATCTGGATCTTCGCCGCCTTGGACTTGGACTCGCCGAGATAGTTCAGCACCCGCGGCCCGACCAGCGCCATGATCAGGCCGATGATGGTGATGACCACGAGCATCTCGACCAGCGTGAAGCCCGCTTCGGATCTGCGCCGGCGGCGCGCCGGCCTGCTCTGAAACATCTTCATCTTGAACAACCTCAATTAACGATCTGGCTGACCGACATCAGCGCAGTCATGACAGACACAATCAAGCCTCCGACCACGACGCTGATCACGATGATCGCGGCCGGACCGGCAATACCGACCACGCGATCCAGCGTGCGCTGCAGCTTGGCCTCGTAGAACTCCGCGACCCGGCCGGCCAGCATCGGCAACTGGCCGGTCTCGTCGCCGAGCCGCAGCATGCGCACCGCCATCGCCGGCAATGCCTCGGTGGCGGCCAGCGCGTCCGACAATTTTGCGCCATGCCGGACCCGGTCGGTGGCGTCGGTCCACACCGCCGACGAGCCGATCGAGGCCATCATGTCGACCAGGATGCGCAGCGTCGTCGTCAAATTGACGCCGCTGCCAAGCAACAGGCCGAGGTTCCGGCAGAACAGCGCGGTGCGATAATATTTCATCACCTCGCGGATCGCCGGCAGCCGCGTCAGCGCGGTCATCAAGCCGCGGCGCACCCGCTCCTGCCTGAGCAGCATCCAGGCGCTCAGCAGCACCACGACGAGGATCGCCAGCACGGTGTCGGAGTTGGCGCGCAGGAAGGTCGAGAGGTTGAGGAAGCCGAGGATGAACGGATCCACCTTGGCGCCGAAATCCTGCAAGATGCTGGCGAACTGCGGCAGCACGAATGTGAGGAAGAACAGCAGCACGCAGCTCGCCGCGCCGAGCACGAACAGCGGATAGCGCACGGCATCGCCGAGCCGGCGCTTCAGCGCCTCGGTGCGGGTGCGCTCGTCGGCCAGCACCTCGAGCACCTGGTCGAGCGAGCCGGAGGCCTCGCCGACCCGGATCAGCGCGACATACATCGGCGGAAACAGGCCCTGGTGCCGCGCCAGCGCCTCGGCAAAGCTCTCGCCGGCCACCACGCGGGCGCGAATGTCGGCGACCACCGGCCGCAGCCGGCCGAAATCGCGGTCGGCGGCGAGCAGCTCGAGCCCGTCATTGATCCGCGCGCCGGCGCGCAGCAGCAGCGCGAGGTCGCGGGTGAAGATCGTGACGTCCTCGGGCTTCGGCGTGTTGAACAGGCTGAAGGCGCGGCGCCCCTCGCCGCCCTGCTCCAGCGTGACACTGTCGACCAGCACGAGGCCGAGCCGCTCGATCCGCGCCGCGACGTCGCCGGGCGCGGGCGCGGCGATTGCGCCCGAGACCAGCTCGCCTTCGGAATTCATCGCGCGGTAGCGGTAATTCGGCATGCCATCACCGCACTGTCGTGACGCGGAATACCTCGGGCACGGTGGTGACACCGGCCCGGCACTTGGCGACGGCGTCGGCCAGCATCGTGGTCATGCCGCCGGTCATCGCCGCCTGATCGATCGAATGCGAGTCGGTCTGCGGCCCGACCAGCTTGCGCACGCCCTCGCTCATTTCGAGGATCTCGAACACGCCGTTGCGGCCGCGATAGCCGGTGCCGCCGCAGCGCTCGCAGCCGCCGGCCTCGTGCACCACCTCGCCGGCGGCAAAACCGATCATGCCAAAGCGCGGATCGTTGGCGACGTCGGTGGCGGACAACGTGTGCGGCATCTTGCAGCGGTCGCACAGCACGCGCACCAGCCGCTGCGCCACCACCGCGCGCAGCGTCGAGCGCAGCAGAAAACTCTCGACGCCGAGATCGATCAGCCGCGGCACCGCGGCGGCCGCGGTCTCGGTGTGCAGCGTGGTCAGGACCAGATGGCCGGTCAGCGCGGCGTGGATCGCGATATGCGCGGTCTCGGCGTCGCGGATTTCGCCGACCATGATCACGTCGGGGTCCTGGCGGACGAAGGAGCGCATCGCGGACGCAAAGGTCAGCCCGATCGACGGCTTGACCTGCGACTGGTTGATGCCGGGGATCTCGTATTCGACCGGGTCCTCGATGGTCAGGATCTTGCGGGTCGGCTCGTTGAGGATCGAGAGCATCGTCGCCAGCGTCGTGGTCTTGCCGCTGCCGGTCGGCCCGGTCACCACGATCATGCCGTGCGGCAGCGTCAGCAGCCGCGACATGATCCGCTCGTCGCGCGCGGCAAGCCCGAGCTTGCTCATTTCAAGAAGCCCGCGGTCGCGCGGCAGCAGGCGGATCACGGCGCTCTCGCCGGCCTGGGTCGGCATCGTCGCGACGCGGACGTCGAGCTCGGCGCGGCTGACGCGAACGCGCGCGGCGCCGTCCTGCGGCAGCCGCCGCTCCGCGATGTTGAGGCCGGCCAGAATCTTCACGCGCGAGATCAGCGCCTGCGGCGGCACGCCCAATGGCGAGGGGATCGCGCGCAGCAGCCCGTCGACGCGCAGGCGGACCACGAGGCCGGTGCGGAACGGTTCGATGTGGATGTCGCTGGCGCGCAGCTCGACCGCGCGCTCGAGCAGATCGTTGAGCGCCCGCACCACCGGCGCGCCGCTGGCGAGATCGCGCAGGCTCTCGATGTCGTCGTCGGATTGCTGACTCGCGGCCCTGAGCGCGTCCTCGGCGCCGGCGCCATCGGCGTCGATGCGCTGGTCGAGCACGGTCGTGATGTCCTCATAGGAGGCAACCGCGACCTCGACCATGTCGCCGAACACGATCTCGGCGGCGCGTATAGCCGCGGTGTCCGAGGGATCGGCGACCGCGATGCGATAGCCGCCGTTCGGGGCGCGGCACGGAAACACGGTGGACTCGCGCAGGAAGCGCCGCGAGAAGCCGTCGAGGCATGGCGTCGCCGCCAGCAGCTGCGGCAGGCCGAGCCGCACCACGCCGAAATAGTCCGAGACCTCGTCGGCGAACTCGGCGGCGGACAGATCGCTCGCCTCCCACAATTCGCGCAGCGGACGGGTCAGGGTCGAATTGGCGGCAGGTTCGGTGCGAGCATGCACGCGTCGTGGCAGAGCGTATTTCTCGAGGAGATGCTGCCGGAAGGTCTCTGCGGACAGGTCGCGCATCGAAGTCCTACCGTTCACAATGTTACCCGAATACAACAGCTTGCACGTGCACAACCCAGCCCTTGGCGCTTGACTCTTTTAGCATCAAAAACATAATTGTGATTGCAAATTTACCAGCGTTCGAGCCGAGGTGGCTCGGACGTAATTCCAGTTTCAACAGTAGTAGTTGGTAGGCGTCTTTTGTTCAAAGTGGAGCATCCGCTTTCGCGCCTGCGTTCAGTGTTGGCTGGACCGCTCGTTCTATTTTTGTCCGCGTTCGCGCTGACCGCCTGCATCGTCACCGCCGACCAATCGATCGAGACCAATCCGAAGGATCCTCGCGCGCAGGATATCGTCGAGAAAGTGAATTCGATCGACCTCTTGCCCCGTCAGACTACGGATACGCAAACTGGCGGGTTGCGCCAGCAGAACGCCTCGCGTCCGGCGATCTATCTCAGCGACGGCACGCCCGCGGGCGGAGCGCTCGCCGAGCGCGACGGCGGCGGCAACGGCTACGACCTCAACTTTGAAAATGCGCCGGTTGCGACCGTGGCAAAGGTCATTCTGGGCGACGTTTTGCAGGTCGGCTACACCATCGACCCGCGGGTGCAGGGCACCGTCACGCTGGCCTCGGTGCGACCTGTGCCAAAGCAGGACGCGATCTACGTTCTGGAGAACGCGCTCAAAATGTCCGGCGTCGCGCTGGTGCGCGACCGCGGCGGCAGCTACCGCCTGCTGCCCGCGGCCGAAGCCGGTCCCGGCAGCATCGACCGTGCCGGCATCGAGGCGGGCCAGGGCATCAGCGTGGTGCCGCTGCGCTACACCTCGGCGCAGACCATGTTCAAGCTGCTCGATGGTTTCGGCGTCAAGGCCACCACCTTGCGGCCGGACAACGGCCGCAACACCCTGATCGTCACCGGCAGCGGCTCGGAGCGCGCCGCGGCGGTCGACACCATCATGAGCTTCGACGCCGACTGGATGCGCGGACAGTCGGTCGGCATCTTCCCGGTGCGCAACTCCTCGCCCGAGCCGCTGATCGCCGAGCTCGAGAAGATCATGGATACCGGCGACGGCGGCCTCAGCAGCAACGTCGTCAAGCTGCAGGCGATCAACCGCCTCAACGCCATCCTCGTGGTCAGCCAGAAGCCGGAATATCTGAAGCGCGCCGGCACCTGGATCGCGCGGCTCGACCGCTCCGATACTGAGGCGGTCAATCTGAAATCCTATCCGCTGCGCTACGGCAATTCGCGCGTGGTGGTGGCGATGCTCAACGAGATGCTGGTGGCGCCCGGCACCGGCTCGTCCAATCTGCTCGACAACGGCCCCAACCAGATCGCGCCGGGCTCGGGGGTGTCGCTGTCGTCCTCATCGCCGACCTCATCCTCATCGTCCCCCTTCAGCAACCCGGTCGCCTCGCTCAGCGCGCTGCCGACCGCGGGCGCCGGCGCATCGACGCCGGTCACCGGCGTGGGCGGCGGCTCGCTGAGTGCGCGCCCTGCCACCGCACCCGCCGCCGATCAGACGCCCAGCAACGCCGCCGGCCCGGGCGGCAAGCCCGGCGGCCCGAGCTTCCTGCCCAACGTGCGCATCACCGCCGACGTCACCAACAATGCGGTGCTGGTCTATGCCAATGCGGAGTCGCAGCGCATCGTCGAGCAGACCATCCGCCAGATCGACCGGCCGCAGCGCCAGGTCGCGATCGAAGCGACGATCGCCGAAGTCACGCTGAACAACGATTTGAACTACGGCGTGCAGTTCTTCCTCGCGAGCAAGCAAGGCTCGATGGTCAACACGCTCTCGAACGGATCGAGCACCTCGACCAATGCGGTCGAGCCGCCCAACAACGCGGTCAACGCCGCGGCGGGCGCCCTGATGGGACGCGTGCTGCCCGGCTTCAATCTCCTGGTCGGCGCCGAGAACTCGCCGCGCGTCATCCTCGACGCGCTGCACGGCATCACCGACGTCAAGGTGCTATCCAATCCCTCGCTGGTGGTGCTCGACAACCAGGCGGCGACCCTGCAGGTCGGCGACCAGGTGCCGTTTTCGACCGGCACCGCGACGGTGCTCACCGCCAACAACACGGTGGTCAACACCATCGACTACAAGAACACCGGCATCATCCTGCGCGTGCTGCCCCGCGCCAATGCCAATGGCAACATCGTGCTCGATATCGAGCAGGAGATCTCCAGCGTCGCCAGCGCCGGCGCCAACGGCCTGACGCCGACCATCTCGCAGCGCCGCGTCAAGAGCTCGATCGCGGTCACGTCCGGCCAGACCGTGCTGCTCGCCGGCCTGATCAGCGAGACCGAGACCAAGGGGCGGCAGGGCATTCCGGTGCTCGACCAGATCCCCGGCGTCGGCGACGCCTTCGCGCACCAGACCAACAACCGCAAGCGGACCGAGCTGATCCTGTTCATCCGCCCGACGCTGATCAGGGACAACGTCGACGCCCATGTGATCGCCGAGCAGATGCGCAGCAAGATGAACAGCCGCCTGGTCGGGACCAGCAATCCCGTCGTCGTAACGACCCCGCCCGGAACGCCTCTGCGCTAGCGCGGGGGTAAAGTCCTGGCAGCAGGCTCGCTGCACCTCTCCCGCTTGCGGGGGTCGAGACGAGCGAAGCTCGCTCTTAGGTCGGCGCGTAGCGCCGGGTGGGGCTCTCTCCACGATATGACCCGTGGAGAGAGCCCCCACCCCACCCTCCCCCGCAGGGCGGGAGAGGGAGCCCAACCACCACCCGTGATCTTGTGAAGACAGACGATCAACTCCGCCAGCTCTCCCTTACCATCCTCCTCCTCGCGGTGGTCGCGGCGAGCCTGATGGCTGCCCCTGGCCTCGACGGGGTGCTGGGCGCGCTGCTGGGCACACTGATGCTGGCGATCGCCACGACCGACGCGCAGCGCTACATCATCCCCAACGAACTTGTGGGCGCCGCGGCGGCGCTGGCGCTGCTCCGCGCCGCGGCCATGGCCCCGGACGCCGGCTGGTACGCCGCGCTGGTTGCGGCCGCACGGGGGATCGCGGTGGCGCTGCCCTTCCTCGCACTGATGGCCGGCTACCGCGCCTGGCGCGGCCGCGACGGCCTCGGGCTCGGCGACATCAAGCTGGCTGCGGTGGCCGGGGCCTGGCTCAGCCTGGTCACGGTGCTCGCCGTCATCGAAGCTGCGACCTTGGCGGCACTCGCCGCCTATATCGCCCATGGCGCCCTGCGGCGGCGAAAACTGCGAGCGACCGCGTACCTGCCGTTCGGCCTGTTCCTGGCGCCGGCGATCTGGTTCGGCTGGCTGGCCGAGGCGCTGCTGAACCAGAGTGCATACTGACCGGATTGCAAGACCGGAGCATCCCTCATAGGATCGACAGCATCGATCCGACCGCGAGGCCAAGGATGACTGGCATTGTGGAATGTGCGGTCCGCCAATCCGGTTTGGTCGACGACCTGATCGCTCACGCCGTTGCCTGCATCGAGTCGTCCGATTACTCGCCTGCCCCGTTCCCCCACATTGTTTTCCGGAACTTCTTCCCGGAAAGCTTTTATCAGGACCTCATCAGAAGCGTTCCCACCAAGGGGTACGATCCGATCACCGGCACGGGCACCCGCATGGCGCTCAGGCTCTATGGGGATCATATCAAGCACGTTGAGGAGCCGGTTCGCCCCATTTGGGAAGCTGCATCGGTGATGCTCACCTCGAAGGCAATCGAAGACGCGATCAGGAAGCGGCTTCACGACGGGCTCGAGATTCGCGCCCGGGGCGACAAGGTCGCGGACGCCCGCTCATTGAAACTGGTGGCAAAGCCCGTGCTCTACAGCGACCGCAATGGCTACCGCATCAAACCGCATCCCGACACGCGGAAAAAAGTCGTGACAATGCAGCTCTATTGTCCGCCGGATGCCAGTCAGGAAAGCCTCGGCACCACACTGTACAAGGCTTCGCTCAAGGGCCTGTTGCACGTCGGTTCATACTGCCTGGAGCCGGTGAAGACCATTCCGTTCCTGCCCAACCTCGGGTATGCCTTTGTGGTCCTGAAGGCATATCACTCGCTCAAGAACATGAGCTGGCACGGCCGCCCGCCGATCGAGACCGATCGAAATCGGATCTCCATCCTAAATACCTTCTACATAGACGAACACGTGGGCTTCTGATCGGACCTTCCGCGCTTCGGCATGACGTCTGGCCGCGGACTTTTGCTTCGGCCGCGTCAGCGAAAGTGCCGCGCCTCAATGCTCCCGCACCGGCGCCCATTCCAGCGCGCGCAGCCGGGCCTCGGCGATCTCGCCGCGCGACATCTTGCTGGTGACGGCATCGCGGATGCGCTGGCGGGCGTCGCGCGTCCGCGGCGGCGCGGCGGCCACCGAGAGATTGAGCCACTTGCTGGCCTCGACGATATCGCGCGGCACGCCCTGCCCGCGGTCATAGAGCAGGCCGAGCGAATATTGCGCCAGGCTGTCGCCCTGCTCGGCGGCGCGGCGATACCACATCGCGGCTTCGGTATGGTTTTGCGGCACGCCGCGGCCGGTCTCGAACAGGAAGCCGAGATAGGCCTGCGCGGCCGCGTTACCGCGCTCGGCCAGCGGAATGAAAATCCGCGACGCCCGCTGATAGTCCTGACGGTTGACCGCCGCGATGCCTTGGCGCAGCGACTGCGCGGATGACGGCGTCGCGATCGGCAGCGCCAATATGACAATGGCAAGACCGATGACAGCGGCAAGACGGCGCAGCCGCGGTCGCAGACGGCGTCGCGCGACTGTATCGGATACGGTGTCATCCAGTTTCGGATCGATGTCTGTCAGCTTCATCATGCCGCCCTGCCTTGCCGTCAGCGCAGCACCCTATTCTGCCGGCAACGGAGAATCCATAGCAGAGCGCGCGCGTCGGAAACCTGCGCATGGCCGCGCTGCGCCGACAGGAACCGGGCCTGCCTGCGGATCAACGTCGCCTCGCGGTCGCCCGCGGGGCATTGTCCGAAGACGCCAGCACGCGCTTTGCAACGACGCGGGCGGCGCGACGGTGCGGCAATCCGACCCGACGGGCAAGTCAGCCAAAAACCTGTCAAGCCCTCGCGCTCAAAATAATTCTGTTTACACGAACGGAAAATTATCCTATGATGCACCCGTCTCATCCGATCGAGGGGCGCTTCGCGAGTCGTCACAAGTGTTGCGGTGAGATGCGGTGGCCGCTGCGGCGCACGAGACGAACGTGCCGAAGCGGACGGTGAAATCGTGCAGGCCTGACGCCCTCGTGGCAGGTGTCTCCTCACAAGACGCAACGTCTTCGCGAGTGACGGTGACAACAAAGCCCAGTCTCGCCGGGGTGAGCACGTATAAGCCGTAAAACCATTGCGCAGGGAATGCCGGAGTGTCTCCCGCTGAACCTGTATGCTCGTGTGCGCTTCTCTTCTCTACCCTTGCACGCGAGACCGCGGGTGCAGCGCGCACCCGGCATTCCCTGCGCCCTCTGTTAGCGAGAGGGCGGAACGACCAGCAAAGCTCGGGCAATCATGTCGCGAGAATGAGAATGCACGCTCAAACCCATCACCGTCATCCTGAGGTGCGAGCCTTGCAGCGCAATTGCGCTGCTGGGCGAGCCTCGAAGGATGAATCGGCCCCGCTGGTGGCCGTGCACCCTTCGAGGCTCGCAAGAGCTCGCACCTCCAGCGACAAAGGCGAAGCCTTTGCGCGGGGATGACGGGTTGAATAGCGGCGCTACAAATGTCGCCCTGGCTTTCGCCAGGACGACGCGTGGAGAGAGCTGCGCCGCTTGCGCTACACCGCTCGCCCGACCACGACGCGGCTGCCGCCGGCGGGCCAGCGCAATCCGGCCAGCGTCATGCGGACCTCGGCGCGCAGGATCGCCGTCAGCGGACCATTGACCCGCGGGTCCAGCGTGAACTCCCGCTCGACATCGTCGTTGCTGTCCTTGCCGCGGCCCTTGAGGCGGCTTGCGATCATCAGCGGCAGCAGCAACGAGGTATAGGATGTCGAGAACAGCACCTCAAAGCCGTTGCGGCGAAGCTTGGCTTCGACTTCGCCGCGGCGGTAGCGCCGCTGGTGATAGGCGACGTCGTCGGCCCGGCTCCACAGCCAGGGATGCTGGGGGACCGCGATGATGATGCCGCCTCCGGTCTGCGTCGCAGCGCGCATCCCACGCAGCACGCCCTCGTCGTCGGCGATATGCTCGATGACGTCGAATGCGCCGGTGAGATCGAAGACGCCGGCCGCCGGGATGTCCCGCGCGTCCATCTGGACGAACTCGACGCCGTCGGGCAGGCGCTGCCGCGCATGCGCGAGCCCCGAGGGGTGCAGCTCGGAGCCGACCAGACGCTCCCAGCGCCGCGACCGCGCCAGCGCGCCCAGCACCGTGCCGGTGCCGCAGCCGACCTCGATGAATCTGCGGGCCTGCGGAAAGAACTTGTCGGCAAGGCCGACGATCAGCTCGCTGCGCGGAACGAACCAGAAGTGCCCGGCCTCGACCTTGGCCAGCAGCTCAAAGCCCTTGGGATCGACGCCGCTGACGGTGTCGGCGAGGCCGGGGGCGAACATCGGAATGCCGCCATCCTGCGCGACGGCAGTGCCGCAGGCGGAACAGCGCCATCCGAGCGGCCACAACGCCCCGTCGTCGGCCACCGCCTCGACCGCGCTGCAGGCGAGGCAACGCCGTCCCGATCGCTGTGGAGAGCTCATGTCGGACGCGCACCTGGCCGGCCGCGGCCGCGCCGCTCAACGATATCTCGTGCTTTCAGCATGCCGCGACTATAAACACTTACCGAACCGCTGGCCAGCAACCACCCCTGCCCTGGCCGGCACCCTCACCGCGTCCCTGGCGTCAGACCCCGACGCCGTATCGATCCCGACCGGACAAGAGCAGTCACGTGCGCGTTAGCATCATCCAATCCTGCTACATCCCCTGGAAAGGCTTTTTCGACCTGATCGGGCAGTGCGACGAATACGTCGTGTTCGACAGCGCGCAATTCACCAAGCGGCACTGGCACAACCGCAACCGCATCAAGACCGCCAACGGGCTGGTCTGGCTCACCATCCCGGTCGTGACCAAGGGACGCTTTGAGCAGCCGATCGACGAGGTCGAGATCGAAAAGCCCTGGGCGGAAAAGCACTGGCGTGCGATCGAGCTGGCCTACAAGCCCGCGCCGTTCTTCGATCAGTTCGCGCCCGCCATCCGCACCTGGTACGAGCGCGCCGATGCGGAGACCAAGCTCACCGCGGTCAACGAGCTGTTCCTGCGCGGCATCGCCGATCTGCTGGGCCTCACCACCCGCATCGTCAGGGACAGCGCCTATCCCGCCGACGGCATCAAGACCACGCGGCTACTCAACATCGCGCGGGCCGCGGGCGCCGACCGCTACCTCAGCGGCCCGGCCGCGCGGGCCTATCTCGATGAAGCCGAGCTCGCGGCCGCGGGGATCGCGACCGAGTGGATGAGCTACCAGGGCTACAGCGAATATCCCCAGCTGCACGGCGGCTTCGAGCATGCGGTCAGCGTGCTCGATGTGCTGTTCAACACCGGCGCGGAGGCGCCGCGCTTCATCAGGCGGGCGGCAACGCAATGAGCAGGCAACCGGCGCGCCGTTTGCGGCCTACAAAAAAATCCCGGGACGATGTCCCGGGATTTTGTGGTCGTGATGGTCGGGCGATCCGCCGGTCGGTCGCCGGCGATGCAGCAGGAGGCTTACTGCTCGCCGAGGTTGCTGACGGCGGCGCCGGCGGCCGTCGGCGACGTTCCGAGCGAGGTGTTGCCGAGCATCCGGTTGTTGCCGTAGGTGATCGCCGCACCACCGGTGAAGCCCGTGGTGTTGAACGAAACGTCGGAGTTCGACAGGCGGATATTGCCACCGGCCTGCACGCCGACCGTGTTTGCCGTAATCGAGGTGTTGTCGAGATTGACCGAGCCGCCCGCATCGGTCTCGACGCCGGTGCTGTTGCCCGCAAACACCGAACGGGTCACCATCGCGCTGTTGTTGTTTCCGGCTGCTATGCCGAACGAATTGCCGATCGACTGGGTTCCTTCGATCGAGACCCGGTTCGCAGCCGTCGCACCCAGGCCGATACCGGTCGAGCCATTGTAGCTGATGATGGAGTCGCGAATGAACAGCGTGGTGTTGCCGGTGGTTCGCGCATCGCTGATGCCCTGCTGGGAGAACTGCTCGATGATGCAGCTTTCGATCGAAACGGACTGCGCCGTGTTGATCTTGACCCCGACGAGACCGGGCGAGGCGACGCCCCGCAGGCCCTGCAGGTGAAGATTGCGGAGGACGACCCGGTCGGTGGCGCCGGCGCTGATGTTGATGGCGTTGCTACCGGCGGCCACGATGGAGCCCAGCGTACCGGCACAGTTCAGCGTGATCGACTTGGTGATCGTCACCGCGCCAAATCCGCCGGGATCAAGGCAGTTGATCTCGCCGAATGCAGCCGTCTTGGAGATCGCGCCGGCAAACGTCTTGCAGGGCGCCGTGCGGCTGCACGGATTGACGTCATCCCCCACACCCGACACCCACGTGCGGTTCGCTTGCGCGTGAGCCGGGGCCGATGCCAGGAACGGCAGGAACATTCCGATAGCTAGTGCCAGTAGAGACAAACGACGGCGCATTATTGAACCCTCCTGTAAAATGACCGGAATTTCGTTCCAGCCCACTGAAATGATTGCAGTATTCGTCTCTCCAGGAAATTACCTGGCACAGCATCGAACCCCGGAACCGGGGGTCATATTTCAGAAATGGACAAGCGCCGCAACCGCCTCCCGAGATTGTGGCCTGTCAGCGAACCGGACCAACTTTCAAACACAGGCTGAGCCCAAGCAACCTCTGCTAGAAAGACAAGGAACTGCACACGGACATTTGTCCCGCAACTACGACGCTGGTTCAACGCGAATCTCGCGCTCAGCTGAAAAGAAAATTCCGCAATTTTCACACTGTTTGCACACTCAAACCCATTCGCCTATGAAGGGGCTCCGCGGCGCCGTTTCCGCCCCCGTTAAGATACTGCAGAACCAAGACGAATCTACGAGTTCCCAGAGATGACGATGCAAGCGATAGAGCTGTTGGCCGAAGTCCTCCGAAGCAGCGTTTCCGTTGCAAGCCACGACGTGCCGCTTGCCGAGCTCGATGGATGGGATTCGCTGAAAGGCGTCCGGCTCGTACTGCGCCTGGAAGAGATCGTCGGCAGGGAGCTCTCGGAAGACGACATCGAGCGGTTACAATCGGTTGGCGACGTCGATCGGATATTGAAGGCCTCGTGAATCATGATGGCGGCGAATGACAGCTGGATTGTCATCTCCGGCGCAGGCGGCGCGCTGGGGCGTGCGCTTGTGTCGCATTTCGCCGCCAAGGGTCCCGTTCTGGCGCTTGACCGGCACTTCGATGCGGAAGCTCCGCCGCCGCAAGCGGTCCGGCGAACCCTCGATCTCGCCGACGAGGCCGAGGTGCGGCAGGCGCTTGCCGAGGCGATCCCCGCAAGCGCATCGATCGCGCTGCTGGTCAACGCCGTGGGTTTGATCTGGAACGAGCCCACGCTCGCGCTGAAAGGCGCGCGGCTTCACACCCATGACCTGAAATCCTGGCGCGACGTCATCGAAGCCAACCTGACCGCGCCGTTCGTGGTCGCCACGCAGGTCGCAGCGCGGATGGTCCGCCGCGGCGGCGGCGCCATCGTCAATTTCTCCTCGATCGCAAGCGAGGGAAACCCGGGTCAGGCCGCCTACAGCGCCGCCAAGGCCGGCATCGAAGGACTGACCCGGACGATGGCAATCGAGCTCGGTCCGCTCGGCGTGCGCGTCAATGCGCTGGCGCTCGGCTTCATCGATGTCGCCACCACGCGGGAGGCCGTCGCCGAGGAGCGCCTGCAGGGCTACGTCAAGAAGACGCCGATCGGACGGCTCGGGCAACGTGAGGACGTCATCAATGCGATCGAGTTTTTCGCGAGCAACACGTTCGCCAACGGCACGATCGTGAAGCTGGACGGAGGCTTGCGCCTCTGATGACCGACCTTTGGACCGCCTTCGCAAAGATCGCGGATTCCGCCCCCGCCGCGCCCGCGCTCGTCCTCGGCGAGACCATCTGCAGCTTCGGCGATCTGAAGCGGCTCGCGGAGCACGGTTCGACAATTCTGGCCTCTCATGGCGTGGCCAAGGGCGACGTGGTGGCGCTGCAGCTTCCCAAGCGCCGCTTCACCTACGCACTCCTGCTCGCCTGCCTGCGGCTTGGCGCGCCCTACGTGTTCATCGATCCGAAGAATCCGGCGGAGCGCACCCAACGCATCGTGGCGCGGCTTGGTCCCAAGCTGCTGGTCTCGATGTCGGGCACCGACAATCCGTTCGGTGCGAAGCTGACCTTGTCCGACGGCTGCGACGAGACCTGGCTCTCCGAGGCCGGGCGCGCCGCCGTCCAGGCACCGGTCGCCGGCACCGATCCGGCCTACATCATGTTCACGTCCGGCTCGACCGGCGAGCCGAAGGGCGCGGTGATTCCGCACCAGGGCGTGCTTAGCCTGATCGAATGGGCAAGCGGCATGGTGCCGGCCTCGCCGCGCGAGCGCTTCACCAGCATCAACCCGCTGCACTTCGACAATTCGGTGTTCGACGTCTACTGCGGCCTGTTCAACGGCGCCGCGCTGGTTCCAGTCGAGACCTCCGAGATCGCCAATCCCGCACGCTGGGTGAAGATCATCCGTGCCGGCGGAGCCAGCGTGATGTTCGCGGTGCCCACGCTGTTCCTGATCCTCGACCAGCTCGGCCTCCTGACCCCGCAATCGCTGCCCAACATTCGTACATTCCAGTTCGGCGGCGAGGGCTATCCAATCGGCAAGCTGCGCGAATTCCATGGCCGCTTCGCCGGACGAGCCAGGCTGATCAACGTCTATGGTCCGACCGAGACGAGCTGCATCTGCTCGAGCATCGAGGTCACGCCGGACATCCTCGGCGCGCCGGACAGCGAGTTTCCGCCGCTCGGCGGCATGCACCCGGACTTCACGCACGCGATCCTCGACGACCAGCAGCGGCCGGTGCCGCGGGGCGAGCCCGGCGAATTGTGGATCGGCGGCCCCTGCGTGGGCCTCGGCTACTACGGCAATCCGGACGAGACCGCGGCGCGGTTTCGTCAGGACCCACGGCAGGACCGCTATCGCGCGATCTTCTACCGCTCCGGCGATCGGGTCCGGGAAGACGACAACGGCGCGCTGTGGTTTCACGGCCGGGTCGACAATCAGGTCAAGATCCGCGGCCATCGAATCGAGCTCGAGGAGATCGATCTCGCGGTGCAGAGCCTCGCAGGCGTAAGGCGCGCGATCGCGGTGGTGGTGGGCGGCGCTGACGGCGACGAAATCGCGGTCGCCTACGTCGCCGATCGCGCCGTCCAGTCGACCGAGGTGCGGGACCGCTGCCGCGAGACGCTGCCGGCCTATATGTGCCCGGCGACGACGATCCAGCTCGACGAGCTGCCGCGCAACGCCAACGGCAAGGTCGATCGCAAGGCCGTGCGCGCGTTTCTCGAGCAAATGGCCTAAGTGATGAAGCTCTCGATCGTGACCACACTGTACAGGTCAAGCGCCTATGTCGAGGAATTCCATCGCCGCGCGAGCGAGGCGGCGCGCCGCGTCACCGACGACTACGAGATCGTCATGGTCGATGACGGCTCGCCCGACAACTCGCTGCAGCTCGCCTGTGCGATCGCCGATGCCGATCCGCATGTTCGCGTGGTCGAGCTGTCGCGCAATTTCGGCCACCACAAGGCGCTAATGGCCGGGCTCGACCACGCGCAGGGTGCGCTGTGCTTCCTGATCGACAGCGATCTCGAGGAGGATCCGGCGCTGCTTGGAAGCTTCCTCGACAAGATGTCTGCGACCGACTGCGACGTGGTCTACGGATTTCAGGAACAACGCAAGGGCGATGCGTTCGAGAGTGCCGGCGGCCGGATCGCCTGGTACTGGATCAGCAAGCTCTATTCGATCGACATCCCGCGCAACCAGTGCACCGTCCGGCTGATGCGCCGGGAATACGTCGATGCCCTGCGACTGCACCGCGAGAGCAATACCGTGATCGGCGGCCTCTGGGTCATCACCGGATTCCGGCAGATCGGCGCCGCGATCATCAAGGGACACCGCAGCGGCACGACGACCTACTCGCCGCGCTTGCGCCTCGGCACGCTGATCAACGGCATCACGTCGTTCAGCACGGTTCCGCTGAACCTGATGGTCATGTTCGGCATGGCGACCGCGCTGACGTCGTTTGCGCTTGGCATCGTCGTCATTCTGGAAAAGTTGATCCGCAACACCTCCGCCGGCTGGGCCTCCCTGATCGTCTCGATCTGGCTGATGGGCGGCATCATCGTGTTCTGTCTCGGCGTCATCGGCATCTACGTGTCGCGGATCTTCGTCGAGACCAAAAATCGTCCCTATGTCATCGTCCGACGGGTTCATCAGCGAGCTGCACCATGACCACCGAGAAGATCGATCCCGCGCGCGCGGCCTACCAATCCAGGGAGGAGCAGCATTGGGCGGAGCTCAAGAGCATCCTCGACGACGGGCAGATCTCGCTCGCCGAGACCCTGATCAATTATCCGGCTTTCGTGCGCCGGCGCGAGATGACCCGCCTGCTGGCCGATTACGATCTGTTCCGGATGATCCAGGACATCCCCGGCTCGATCGCGGAGCTCGGCGTCTTCCTCGGCGCCGGCCTGTTCACCTGGTCCAAGCTGCTCGAGACGTTCTTCCCGGGTGACCGCTCCCGCAAGGTGTTCGGCTTCGAAAGCGGCGGAGGCTACCAGGATTTTGCGCCCGAAGACGGCGATCCCCGCCCCTGGATCGAGAGCGTGGTCGGCCGCAAGCAGGTGCCCGACGGCTATCTCGATCGCATGGTGAAGCTGACCAATCAGGACAATTTGCTGCCGGGCGTCGAGCGCTGCCGTGTGATTTCCGGCGACATCCTGCAGACCGTCCCGGCATTTGCCGCAGGCAATCAGGGCACGCGGCTGTCGATGATCTTCCTCGACGTCAACCTGTACAAGCCGACGCTGGCCGGATTTCGCGCGCTCTATCCGCTGCTGGCTCCCGGCGGCGTGGTTGCGATGAACGGCTACGGCACGCCGCCCTGGCTCGGCGAGACCGCGGCCTTCGAGCACTATTTCAAGGAAATCGGGCAGCCCCTGCCCCGCGTTCGCAAGCTGTCATACTCGATCAGGCCGGGCGGCTATTTCATCAAGGAATAGTCATGACGACGAAGGTACTGCTGTTCACCTCGCAGGACATCGGCAACGATGTGTTCTCGTACCTGCACGCGCGAGACGATATCGACCTCGTGGTGATCACCCAACGCACCCAGCGCGACGAGATCTACGGCTATCGCGCGACGCTCGATCTGTGTCTCGAGAAGGGCGTGCGGACATTGACGCCGAGGGTGATCGACAATGCGTTTCTGACCGAGGTCGAAACGATGGCGCCGGACCTGATCGTCTGCGCCTACTATCCCCGCATCTTCCCGCGGCGGTTGCTCAGGATCCCGCCGCTTGGCTGCATCAACGTGCATCCCGGCCTGCTGCCGCACTATCGCGGCACGTTTCCGACGCCGTGGTGCATTCTCAACAATGAGAAGGAAATCGGCGTCACCCTGCATTACATGGACGAAGGCATCGACACCGGCGACATCCTGATGCAGAGGACCTATCCGATCGGTCCAGACGAAACCGGCCATGAGCTCTACCGGCGATCGATGAAGCTGTGCGCCGACCTGCTGATCGACAATTTCGATCAGCTGTTGCGCGGGCAACTGACGGCGAGAAAGCAGCCTGCCGGTGGTTCCTACTACAACAAGATCGCGCCGCAATACCGCATCGACTGGCACCAGCCGCGCTCGGAAATCCGCAACCAGATCCGGGTCCACGCCAAACCCTATTTCCCGGCTTATTGCTTCCTTCTGAACAAGTGCGTGACCATCAACAAGGCGTCCTTCATCGAGCTCGAGGGATACCGCGCCCAAGGATCCGGCACGATCTGCAAGGTGTTCGACGACATGAAGTTCGTCGTCTCCTGCGTCGATGGCTGCCTTCTGATCGAGGACTACGACATGTTTCCGTTGCTGCGACCCGACGATATCGCCCTGCACATCCGGCTCGGCAACCGGTTCTGACCTCCCCCATGGCTGATCAACCGAACAACACTCCCGCCGCCATCGACGGCACCTACGGCGCCTTCTACCAGAAGCGCAATCCGGTGCATGTCTATCCGGTGGAATTCGTCGTCCGCGCCTTTCTCGGCAACTATCCGCGGCACAAGACCGATGCGGCGAGCTACCGGGGAAAGCGCGTGCTCGATCTCGGCTGCGGCGACGGCCGCAACATGCCGCTGCTGCACAATCTCGGCATGGAGATCCACGGGACCGAGATTTCGCAGGAGATTTGCGACCTCACCACGGCGCGGATGAACAATCTCGGCATCAGCGCCACGCTTGCGGTCGGGCGCAATCATGCGCTGCCCTATCCCGACGGCCATTTCGACGTCGTGCTGGCCTGCCACGCCTGCTACTACATCGATCCCGGCACGCGCTTTTCCGACAATGTCGGCGAGATCGCCCGCGTGATGCGCGGCGGCGGCTTCCTGATATTTTCGGCTCCGATCGGAACGACCTACGTGTTGCGCGGTGCCAAGGATCTCGGCGATGGCCACATGGAGATCGCCGACGATCCCTACGGTTTGCGGAACGGATACGTTCTAAAGAAGTTCGACAACGAAGCCGAGATCGAGGCGGCGCTGCGGCCGGCGTTTACGCACTTCGAAATCGGCTCGTGTCGCAACGATTTCTGGGGTATCGAGGAGCATGTCTGGACGGTGGCTTGCCGAAAGGCCGTTTGATCGCGGGACCTCTGAACATGGCGTTATATTTGGGTGAAGACCGGCCGCGCCGCATCGTGATCTTCGGGACCGGCCGTGGCGCCGATACCGCCAGACGCTACTTCGAGTGGGACACGCCGCACGAGGTCGCCGGCTACATCGTCGATCGCGAGTTCCTTGGCGCAGGCGAATTCAACGGCCGTCCGGTGGCGCCGGTCGATGAAGCCCTCGCGCGCTTTTCGCCCGACGAATTCCTGGCCTTCGTCCCGCTCGGCTCGGCGCGCATGAACCTGGTGCGCACGGAGAAATACCAGCTGCTGAAAGCAATGGGATATCGCTTCATCACCTATGTTCACGGCTCGAACAGGCTCGCCGGTCATTGCGAGATCGGAGAGAATTGCTTCATCCTCGAAAATCAATCGGTGAACTTCGATGCCGTCATCGGCAACAACGTCGTGATATGGAGCGGCTGCCAGATCGGCGACCGCAGCCGTGTCGGCGATCACGCCTTCCTAGCGGCGCATGTGGTGCTCAATGGCGACGTCACGATCGGCGAATCTGCCTACCTCGGCAGCAACTGCAACATCTCGAATAGCGTCCATGTCGGCCGGCAATCGTTCATCGGCGCCAACGCGCTGATCACGCAGGATACCGCGGAGCGCGCCGTCCATATCGTCGAAGCAACTCCGGCCGCGGGACTGGACAGCCTGCGCTTCGTGCGCCTGCTCAAGGACCATCACTAAGACAGGACATTCATGCCCGAACATTTCGAACGACTGGGACTCGTCTACGGCCCGACCGGCGCAGCCTGGCATCGCTCGCATTGCCAGAACCCGTTCGTGCAGCAACTCTCGGCGACGCGCTATCGCGTGCACTTCGCCGCGCGGGACGACAAGAACCGTTCGCAGGGCGCCTGGGCCGACGTCGAGCTGGAAAATTCCGGGCTGGTCGTGAAGGAGGCGGCGACCGCGCCCTCGCTCACGCTCGGCAGGCTGGGCGCGTTTGACGATTGCGGCGCGATGCCGGGGAGCATCGTGACGCATCGGGGACGGCTCCTGATGTATTACACGGGCTGGACGCTGGCGCGCGCGGTGCCGTTCACGTTCTTCATCGGGGCGGCCGAATCTCGCGACGGCGGCAAGACATTCGAGAAGGTCTCCGAGGCGCCGGTGCTTGGGCGCAACCATCATGACCCGTTTCTGACCGGCGCGCCCTGGGTCATCGAGGAGGATGGCCGATTGCGCATGTGGTATATTTCGGGGACCGAGTGGGTGCCGGGGGCGACCGAAGGCGAGGCGCCGACCCATTACTACTCGATCAAGCACGCGGTGAGCGTCGACGGCATCAGCTGGCAAACCGACGACCGGCTGTGTCTGCCCTATCTCGAGAACGAGCACGCCATCGCGCGGCCGGTGGTGATGAAAGTCGACGGCGGCTATCGCATGATCTATTCCGCGCGCCGGCTGGGTGAGACCTATCGCATCTACAGCGCGACCTCCGGCGACGGGCTGTCCTGGGAGCGCGATACATCGCCCCTGATCGAAGTCGCCGCTAACGGATGGGATTCCGAAATGGTCTGCTACGGCAGCCGGCTCGAGACACCCGGCGGCGATTTTCTGCTCTACAACGGCAACGCCTACGGCAAGGACGGCTTTGGCGCCGCGCGGTGGCGCTGATCGACGCCAAGCGGCCCAATTTCTATTGGCATCACACCAGATGCCAATGATCGAGATGCAAGGCCGCGAGAAGATCGGCGGAGGTCGCGGAAGCGAGGTCGTCGCTGCTGGTCGCGGCCGGCGCCGCCGCTGACGCCAGGGTCTGGGCTCCGGTGGTGCCGTCGCCGTTCAGATCCTGATGGAAAATCGCCTCGTAGGACTTCAAGGTGGCGCTGCTGCCGGACACCGCCCCGGTCAGATAGCTCGTGAAGTTGCCGTTGCTGTCGGTCGCCCAGATCGAAAACTGATCCGACGTCGTGTTCTTCCAGGCGACATCATAGCCGGTCGCGGTCTGCTCGGCGGCAACCGGCGTCCATGGTGTCGCCGCACCGGCCACCACAGGCGAGCCGCCAAATTTGAGAGTCGGACCGCTGGTGGTGCCGCTCGCATAGAGAGCGTAGCTGTTGCCCACCTGAGTGAACGTGGTCGAGCCCGCCGACTCGAGCGTGACCGGCACCGGTATGCCGATCGTCCCGTCGCCGTTCAGATCCTGATGGAAGGTGCCTTCCAGATTCTCCAGCGTCGTGCTGCTGCCGGACACCGCTCCGGTCAGATAGCTCGTGAAGTTGCCGTTGCTGTCGGTGCTCCAGATCGAGAACTCACCCGACGTGGTGTTCTTCCAGGCGACATCATAGCCGCTCGCAGTCTGGTCTGCGGCAACCGGGATCCATGGTGCCGCCGCACCGGCCACCACGAGGGAGCCGCCATATTTGAGAGTCGGACCGCTGGTCGTGCCGCTTGCATAGAGAGCGTAGCTGTTGCCCACCTGCGTGAGCGTGGTCGAGCCCGCCGACTCCAGTGCGACCGACACCGGTACGCCGATCGTCCCGTCGCCGTTCAGATCCTGATGGAAGGTGTTTTCGAGATTTTCCAGCGTCGTGCTGCTGCCGGACACCGCCCCGGTCAGATAGCTCGTGAAGTTGCCGTTGCTGTCGGTGGTCCAGATCGAAAACTGATCCGACGTCGTGTTCTTCCAGGCGACATCATAGCCGCTCGCAGTCTGCTCTGCGGCAACCGGAATCCACGGCGCCGCCGCACCGGCCACCACGAGGGAGCCATATTTCAGCGACGGCCCCGTTCCGCCGGCCGTCGGATTGAGGAAGTAATTCGAACCGACCTGCGTCAGGCTGGTGGTGCCGGTGGACTCAATGACCGTGGTTACGGCGACCGCTCCCACCAGGTCCGTCAAGCTCAGTGCAATATTGCCGGTGAAATCGATCGCAAAGTCGGCGATGCCGTCGCCATTGATGTCGCCTTGCAGCGTCGTCACGCCGAGCGCGCCGTTGTAGCTGTAGTCCAGTTCGTCGGCGCTGTGGCCGAAGGCCGACGAGCCGAGGAAGTTGAATGAGCCGAGGCTGCTGAGATCGATCAGGTCGACGCCCGATACGAAGTCCTTGATCAGGTCGTGAGTCCCGCCCGGTGCCGTCAGGTCGCCGGCGGCGAAGACGAAGGTGTCGGCGGCGCCGCCGCCGGTCATGTTATCGGCACCGGAGCCCGCGACCAGCCGGTCGGCCCCTGCTCCGCCGATCAGCGTGTCGTTGCCGGCGCCGGCTATGAGGGTGCAGCCAAAGTCATTGGCGATCATCGTGTCGTTGCCGGAGCCGCCGATCGCTCCCTCGATGATGGTATTGGTCGCGATCCCGATGTTGTGGACCAGCCCGCCCACCGAGGAGAACGCTCCCGGATGCAGATCGATCGTCTGTGCGACGCCATATCCGGAGCAGTCGAGCGTATCGACGCCGCCGCTATCATAGATCGTCAGTGCCGGCGTCGGGTTGAAGTTGCTGAAATCGTAGACCCCGCCTGCGTTGCTGCTGAAGCCGTAGACGGTATTGTCGGTTCGCGTCGCGGTCGCCGCGCCATAGATCCGGCCCACGGCATAGATGTCGGCCATTTGCGGCGTGATCACGTAGCGATAGCTACTTCCGGAATAATTGTCTTCCGCGAAGTACGACATGATCGAATATTGCCAGGTATCGTTGGCGTAGGTCGCGTTGGCCGAATAGGTCGCGCTGCCGTTATAGGGCCCCTGGTGACCGAGCCCGAGCGCGTGGCCGATCTCGTGGATGTAGGTCTGGTATCCGTAGCTATCGAGCCCGGTCTTGCCGTCACGGGCGCCACCGTCATTGGTGATCCAGTCCGAGCTGATGTCGACCGTCGCCGAAGTCATGATGCCGGCGCCGGTCCAGCTGGCGTTGGTCACGGCCGTCATCGTGCCGGTGTGCACGAACGTGATGTTGGCGGAGCCGGTGGTCTCGACGAAGTTGACATTGGCGACGTCGTGCCAGGCTGCAAGCGCCGAGCGCGCGAGCGCCTGCTCGGCGCTGTTCAGTCCGTTGATATTGTAGGTGATCGTGTTGGAGCCCCAATGATGGGGCAGCGCGTTGTTGTACGCCCAAAACCCGCTGACCAGATAGTTGGCAAGCTGGCTGATCGTCGCCACCGGCTTGACGCTGGTTCCGGAGTTCACAACGGTAGACGTTGAACCGGCCGCAAGCGGATATGGATCGCCGCCGTCCTGCAGTGGATTGGAGTCCGCCGCCGCGCCCATTGCGGGGGTCGACGGCGCCCCTGCAAGCACCGAATCATCCCAGCCGTCGAACAGGTGAACCGTTCCGAGATCATCGGAAAGCCAGTAGCCTTTTCGCATCAAACCGACCGTACCTGGGGGTTATTATCCTGGATGAATCGCCGACAGCCCATCATGGCATCGCCAAACGACACGCCGTTTACCGTGATGGTGAAGCAACGTTATTGGCACATCATTAAGGCGATCGAGAGAATCGCGGCCAAGGCCTGGAAAAAATCCGAATGCCAACCGGGCGCCTCGCATTCGCATGGAATCCCGTGGTCGACCGGGTGCGTTCCAACGCGGAACCGCTATTCGGAAATGCCGACCGCCGACGGCCATTTCCGGCGGGCTGACGGTTGGAAAGGCGAGCCAAATTGGCTAAGGCTGAAACAGGCCCAGGGCCCGCAGTGGCCGCCGAACAAGAGGTGTTTCAATGCCCTTCCCCCGCGCGTCCCAAGCCCTGTCCCGTTTCACCGTGCTGGATCTGACGCGGGTCCGTTCGGGACCGACCTGCGTGCGGCAGCTTGCCGACTGGGGCGCCAACGTCGTCAAGATCGATGCGCTGCTGGAGGACGGCGGCGGCGAGCAGCCGGGCGGTCCGCGGAGCGGTTCCGACTTCCAGAACCTGCACCGGAACAAGCGCGCCATGACGCTGAACCTGAAGGACCCCAGGGGGCTCGAAGTGTTCAAGCGGCTCGCCGAGCAGGCTGACGTCGTCGTCGAGAATTTTCGCCCGGACGTCAAGGCGAAGCTCGGCATCGACTATGAGAGCATCCGCAAGATCAATCCGCGGATCGTCTATGGCAGTATCTCGGGCTTCGGCCAGGACGGCCCCTATCACAAGCGCCCCGGCTTCGATCAGATCGCCCAGGGCATGGGCGGGCTGATGTCGGTGACCGGCGCGCCCGGCCAGGGGCCGATGCGGGTCGGCATTCCCGTGGCGGACCTGACCGCCGGCTTGTTCTGCGCGCTCGGCATCCTCACCGCGCTGCTGGAGCGCGACGTCTCCGGCGAAGGCCAGTGGGTGCAGACCTCGCTGCTGCAAGCGCAGATCTTCATGCTGGATTTCCAGGCCGCGCGCTGGCTGATGGAAAAGGAAGTGGCGAAGCAGGCCGGCAACAACCACCCGACCTCGATTCCGACCGGCGTGTTCAAGACTTCCGACGGCTACATCAACATCGCCACCACGGGCGGGCGGATTTGGGAACGCTGCGCGCAGGCGATCGGCGCGCCGGAACTGGTCGCCGACCCCGACTACGCCACCGCCCCGGCGCGCTCGAAGAACCGCGACGCGCTGAATGCGAAGATCAATACGCTGACCGAAAAGAAATCGACCGAGACCTGGGTGCAGGAACTCAACGCCGCCGGCGTGCCGTGCGGGCCGATCTACTCGATCGACCAGATGTTCGAGGATGCCCAGGTCAAGCATCTCGGCATGGCGCAGCACGTGCCCAATGACGAGAACCGGCACATCCAGTTGGTCAGCCAGCCGGTGACGCTGTCGCGCACGCCCAGCAGGATGGCGGCGCGGCCGCCGGAGTTCGGCGAACAGACCGAGGAATTGCTGGCCGAGTTCGGCTTCGACAAGGACGAGATCGCCGAGCTCAGGCAGCGCAAGGTGGTGTAAAACCTCACGCCTACGCCTTTGCCGGCCGCACCATACGTATGGCGCCGCTAAAGGCCCGGTCGATCACCGGCCAGAACAGCAGCAGGATCGCGAGCGTCGTGATGGTGCCGACGAGGCCGTTCGACCAGAACACCTTCATGTCGCCGCCGGACCCGATCATCGACAGTCGGAACGCGTCCTCGGCGCGGTTGCCGAGCACCAGCGCGAGCGTGAACGGCGCGAGCGGGATGCCGATCTTCTTGAAGACA
The DNA here is from genome assembly GCF_015291565.1 of Bradyrhizobium sp. CCBAU 51753. NCBI lineage: Bacteria > Pseudomonadati > Pseudomonadota > Alphaproteobacteria > Hyphomicrobiales > Nitrobacteraceae > Bradyrhizobium > Bradyrhizobium sp. CCBAU 51753. Next base: position 6,406,159 of record NZ_CP030037.1, read on the forward strand.
TAGCCGACGACGCCAAAACCCAGCATCAGCCAGATATCGAACATCGCATTCTGGATCGCGTAGGCGCCGATCGCGCAGGACACCACGATCATCGGCGCGACCGCCGCGAACGGCACGCGCAGGATCGAGGCAAAGATAGGCACCGTGGTGAGCACCAGCACGAGGCCGACGACGTTGCCGAGATACATCGAGGCGATCAGGCCCCAGACGAAGTCCTTGTGCTCGACGAACAACAGTGGCCCCGGGTTGAGGCCCCACACCATCAACCCGCCGAGCAGGATCGCCGCGGTACCGGAGCCGGGAATGCCGAGCGCGAGCATCGGCAGCAGCGCCGAGGTGCCGGACGCATGCGCGGCGGTTTCCGGCGCGAATACGCCCTCGATGCGGCCCTTGCCGAAGCTCTCCTGGTCGTTGGAGAAGCGCTTCGCCAGATTGTAGCCCATGAAGGAGGCGGCGATCGCGCCGCCTGGCGTGATGCCGAGCCAGCAGCCGATCACCGACGAGCGCAGCAGCGTCACCCAGTATTTCGGCAGGTCCTTCCACACCGAGAGCACGACGCGCAGGCTGATCGCGGCGGCGTGGCCGCGCAGCGCCAACCGCTCCTCCATCGTGAGCAGGATCTCGCTGATGCCGAACAGGCCGATCACCGCGACCAGGAAGTTGATGCCGCGCAGCAGTTCGGCCGAGCCGAACGTCATGCGCAATTGCCCGGACACCGTGTCCATGCCGACGCCGGCGAGCAGCAGCCCGAGCGACATCGAGATCACCGTCTTGTGCTTGGCTTCGCGGCCGAGGCCGACGAAGGAGCAGAAGGTCAGGAGATAGACCGCGAAGAATTCCGGCGGGCCGAACTTCAGCGCGAATGACGAGATCATCGGCGCCAGGAACGTGATCAAGAGCACGGCGACGAACGAACCGATGAAGGACGAGGTGAAGGCCGCGGTGAGCGCTTCCGCCGCCCGCCCCTGCTGCGCCATCGGATAGCCGTCGAAGGTGGTCGCCACCGACCACGCCTCACCGGGGATGTTGAACAGGATCGAGGTGATGGCGCCGCCGAACAGCGCGCCCCAGTAGATGCAGGACAGCATCACGATGGCCGAGGTCGGGTCCATGGTGAAGGTCAGCGGCAGCAGGATCGCAACCCCGTTCGGGCCGCCGAGACCGGGCAGCACGCCGACGAAGATGCCGAGCACCAGGCCAACCATCATCAGGAGCAGCGTCTTGCCGGTGAGCAGGACGGCAAAGCCGTGCAGCAGGAGACCGAAGGCTTCCATGTCTTGAATTCCTGTCGGCTGGCTAGCGGCCGAGAGCCGCTTCGAGCGGCCCCTTCGGCATGATGACGTCGAACACGATGTCGAAGGTCACGAACATCACGGCGGTGAAGACGAAGGCGGTGAGCAGCGACTTCCACAGCGCGATCTTGCCGATCAGGCGCATGAAGCCCGCGATCAACAGAAAGCTCGCGACATAGAGCCCGAGATACTGGGTGACGAGGCAGAACAGCAGGGTGGGCACGAACACCGCCATCACCCGGCGCAGTTGGGCGCGGGTAACAAAAACTTCTGCCGCCTCGCGGCGCGAGAGAAAGGCGGCGCCGAGCCCGTAGAGGCTGGCGGCGCCGAGGATCACCGCGAGATAGAACGGAAAGTAGCCCGGCTGCGGCCCGGTCGAGTCCCACGAGGCGCCGGTGCGCCAATTGTCCCAGCCGAGGGTGACGGCCAGCGCGAGCAGCAGCAGCGAGACGACGACATCGACGATGCGGTTGCTGACGACGGCGGGCGAGTTGTCTTCGGGCGCAGTCGGATCGTCGACGACGATCTCAATATCGGTATTGGACATGGATGAGATGATCTGGGTTGCGAGGGCAACGATTGGGATAGCGCGCAGGCGCGATCCGCGTCAATGCAGCCCTTCAGCCGGCCTTCCTTCAGCCAGCCTTGGAACGCTCGGGAAACGCGCTCGCAAGTGCAGCACGATCCGCTCGGAGCACGCCGCGCTCGGTGATCAATCCACTCACCAGCCGCGCCGGCGTCACGTCGAAGCCGAAATTGGCGGCCGGCGAGCCCTCCGGAACCACGCGCACGGTCTCGATCCGCCCATCCGCGGTGCGCCCGGTGAGGTGGGTCACCTCGCTGGCGGCGCGCTGCTCGATCGGGATCTGCCTGACCCCGTCATCGATACTAAAGTCGATGGTCGGCGACGGCAGCGCGACGTAGAACGGCACGCCGTTGTCGTGCGCCGCGAGCGCCTTCAGATAGGTCCCGATCTTGTTGCAGACGTCGCCATTGGCGGCGACGCGGTCGGTTCCGACGATTGCCAGATCGACCATGCGATGCTGCATCAGATGGCCGCCGGTGTTGTCGGGGATCACCGTATGCGGCACGCCATGATGGCCGAGCTCCCAGGCCGTGAGCGAGGCGCCCTGGTTGCGCGGCCGCGTCTCGTCGACCCAGACATGAACGGGGATGCCGCGATCATGCGCCTGGTAGATCGGCGAGGTCGCGGTGCCCCAATCCACGGTTGCAAGCCAGCCGGCATTGCAATGGGTGAGGACGTTGACCGGCTCGCCCGGCTTCTTGGTCGCGGCGATCTGCGCGATCAGGTCGAGCCCGTGGCGGCCGATGTCGCGGTTGATCGCGACATCCTCCTCGGCGATTTCGCGGGCGCGGGCATAGGCCGCCTCCGCACGCGCCGAGGCGGCAAGCGGCGCGAGCACGCGCTGCATCTCGTCAACAGCCCATTTCAGGTTGACCGCGGTCGGCCGGGTCGCGAGCAGCATTTTTGCCGCGCGATCGAGCGCCGCATCGGAGGCCTCGGTGCGCATCGCGAGCGCCATGCCGTAGGCCGCGGTGGCGCCGATCAGCGGCGCGCCGCGCACCAGCATCGAGCGGATCGCCTCGCCGGCCTCGTCCGCGGTCGTGATCCTGGTGACGATGAACTCATGCGGCAACCGCCGCTGATCGATCGCGGCGACCGACCAACCGTCGGGCTCGAGCCAGATGCTGCGGAAATGCCGGCCGTCGACTTTCATGTTCTACGCCCTTCGCGTCCGCGCTCCCTCGAGGACTTTTTCACGACCGCAACACCCGTCCGGCGACGGCATCGAGCTTGGCAAGAAGCTCGGGATCGCGGGCCGCCGGCGCCGTGATCAGCGCGGTATCCAGTGCGCGGTCCGAGCCGATCGGGCAAGGCTCGTGCTCGCGCGGAAAATCCCGCGCCAGACGCGCCACCAGCGCCTTTGCCTTTTCGGCGTTCGAGTTCAGTACGCGGATGATGTCCTGCACCGTCACGGCATCGTGGCCGGGGTGCCAGCAATCGAAATCGGTGACCATCGCCACACTGGCGTAGCAGATTTCAGCCTCGCGGGCGAGCTTGGCTTCCGGCATGTTGGTCATGCCGATCACCGAATAGCCCTGCGCCTTGTAGGTCAGGCTTTCCGCCAGCGAGGAGAATTGCGGCCCCTCCATGCAGAGATAGGTGCCGCCGCGGGCAAAGGCGATGCCCTCGGCTTCCGCCGCGGCAGCCAGATGCGCGGCGAGCAGCGGCGATACCGGATGCGCCATCGAGACATGGGCGACGCAGCCTTTGCCGAAGAACGAGCTCTCGCGCTTGTAGGTGCGATCGACGAACTGATCGACTAGCACGAAGGTGCCCGGCGAAAGCTCCTCCTTGAACGAGCCGCAGGCCGACAGCGCGACGAGGTCCGTGACCCCGGCCCGCTTCAGCACGTCGATATTGGCGCGGTAGTTGATGTCGGAGGGCGACAGCGCATGGCCCGGCCCGTGCCGCGGCAGGAACACGATCGGCAATCCGGCCATCTCGCCGCGCCGCAGCGGTGCCGACGGCTCGCCCCAGGGGCTCGCGAGCGCCTCCTCCCGGACGTTTTCCAGGCCGGGCAGGTCATAGATGCCGGATCCGCCAATGATCCCCAGAACGGCTTTGGTCATGATCGCTCCTCACGGTCGCGTGACGGCGACGGAGGGGCGCGCCGGACCACACTGCGGCGCAATAATCACCGCGGGTTGGGCGGTTGCAAGGCCATTTCGAACGGAAGGTAAAGCGTGAGATACGGGGCGCGAGGCGAGCTTCTCAAAGACACATCGCTCGCTGCACATTTCGCCTCGTCATTCCGGGGCGATGCGAAGCATCGAACCCGGAATCTCGAGATTCCGGGTTCACGCTTCGCGTGCCCCGGAATGACGATGCGTGAAACCGCGACCGGCTACTTCGCGACAAAGCCCGCTTCGTTCATCAGCGTGGCGTTCTGCTTGTCGTCCTCCTCGAGGAATTCGATCATGTCCTTGCCGGTGAGGAAGATCGGCTTCAGCGCCTGCTTTTCCATATAGTCCTTGTATTCGGCCGTCTGCGTCACCTTCCGGAACAGATCGGCATAGAACGCCTGCTGCTCCTGGGTGACCTTGCCCGGCAGGAACATCGCGCGCAGCATCAGATACTGCACGTCGAGCCCCTCCTCCTTGCAGGTCGGAATGTCGTTCCAGGACTGCGTCTCGGTGACCTTGGTCTTGTAGGAGATGCGCTCCTTGTCGAACACGCAGAGCGCGCGGACCTGGCCGGCACGCCAGACTTCGAGGTTCTCGCTGGGGTTGTTGACGTTGGATTCGGTGTGGCCGCCGACCAACTGGGTCGCAGCCTCGCCGCCGGACTTGTAGGGCAGATAGGAGAATTTGGCGCCGGTCTTCTGCTCCATGAACACGGTGAGCACGTGGTCCTCGCGCTTGGAGCCGGTGCCGCCCATCTTGAACGGGCTGCTCGCCGCCTTCGCGGCGGCGATGAAGTCCTTGACGGTCTTGGGGCCGTTGGCATTGTCCCACAGCACGAACTGGTCGAGCGCGATCACCGATACCGGCGTGAGGTCGCGCCAGTTGAAGGGGATCTTGGCGGACAGCGGCAACATGTAGATCAGCGAATAGGCGATCAGCACCTTGTTGGGGTCGCCCTCGCTGGACTTCATATACATCAGCGCTTCCGCACCCGACGCGCCGCCCTTCAGCGACACCACCATCGGCTGCTTCATCAGATTGTTCTTCTGGATCGCGGCCTGCATCATGCGCGCCATCTGGTCGGAGGCGCCGCCCGCGCCGGCGGCGACCACGATCTCGACCGGCTTGCTGGGCTCCCAGGCGGCGAAGGCCGGTGCGCTGACGAGCATGGCCGCGATGGCAGCCGCGGCTTTCACAATCTGTCCCACGAGTTTCTTCCCTATCTACTTGTTCCGCTTGGCAAAAAGGCGCGTAGCCCGCCGGTCGCCGTCATTGTGCGGATAATGCCGGTGAGTTCAAGGTGTGAACTGTCACATGGTGTATGACTTTGGAATGAGACGCGTGGCCGCTGAAACAAAAAAGCGCGGGCTCGATTCGAGCCCGCGCTGCTAAAGACCAATCCGCCCTTGGCAGAACCGCTACACGACCAGAATGTCGTGCGGGTTCAGCACCACGCTGGCCTGCACGCTTGCGACCGTGATGGCGGAGGCCTGCGTCCCGTCGGCGCTGAAATACAGCGTCTGGTTGGCGGTATCGAAGTGGAATTGCGCCCCGGAGCCTGAGAACTGGTCGTCGCCCGACGTCTCGAAGGTTGACGACACATCCATCCCGGCGCTGAGGCCGCCACCGAAGCCGCTTGCGGAAATCGCGATCCGGTCGTGCTCGGTGGTGTTGTTGAAGTCGGTGATCGCGCCCGGCCCGTCCGTCGTGGTCAGGAACGCGAAGATGTCGTTACCGCTGCCGCCGGTCATCGTGTGGCTGCCGGCATTGCCGATCAGCACATCATTGCCGGCCCCGCCGTCGAGCGTTTCGGTGCCGTTGGTAGCGATCACGATGTCGTCCCCGCCGGTGCCGGTCAGCGTCGTCGCCGACACCGCATTGTTGATGACGGTCGCCGTCGCCTGGTTGCTGGTCAAGACGCCGTCGGACGAGGTGTAGGTGAACGAGCCGCCCGGAGTTGCGTCGTCGAAGAAGAACACGTCGGAGCCGCCGAACACCGCGGCACCACCGGAGTTCGAAGCGATGCCGTTGACGAACAGATGGTCCGCCGTATCCGGGTCGGTGTCGTTTGCCGCCAGTACCCAGGCCGGGATGTCGACCACACCGCTGGCATCGACGTCGGTGACGATGGTCTCGCCGACCGCGGTCGGCGCATCGTTGGTGCCGATCAGGGTGACGGCAACGTCCTGCACCATTGAGCCGCCGTGATTGTCCGACACCGTGACCAGATAGTCCTGGGTCAGGGTCTGGCCCTGGGCCAGGAACTGGATGTCCGCATTGTTGACGGTGAAATGCCAACCGACCGATCCGGTGCCGGATGTCTCCGTCACCAGATCGAGCGTGAAAGTCCCGACATATCCGCCGTCCAGCGGCGCGAAGCTGGCCGTGTGGGTGTCGGCGGTCTCCACGTCGGCAAACGAGACCATGCCCGACGTCGACTCGGTCGGCGGACTTGTCGCGGCGGTGACATTCACGGAATCCAGGATCATGCCATTGGCATCATCGGCGTAGGTGAATTGCAGCGACGTGCTGGAGGCCGTGGCATCGCCTGCGACTTCGAAGGCGTAGTGATTGAGTCCGAAAGGAACGCTGCTGAGCGACAGCAGGGTGATGCCATCCCATGTCACCGTAAACGGCGTGTTATCGGTTTCCGGATCGCCGAGCAGGTCGAAGGTAATGAAGTAATTCTGGCCCGGCGTTGTCGCGACGTCCTGCGCCAATGTCTCCAAGACATTGGTCGGCGCCAGGTGCACCGAGTAGTGCCCAAAGGTGCCACCGAGTTCGAACTGCTGGACCTCGATGTGCGTGCCGGTGGTGGTCCAACCGGCAAGGTTGCCGGTCTCGAAATCGCCGTTGACGAGAACCGGCGGACCGGCGTCCTCGGTCACCGAACCGGTGACGTTGCCGCCGGTGGCGGTCGGATTATCGTTGGCGCCGGCAATATTGAAGGTCAGTGTCGTCGTGGTCTGATGACCCTGGCCGTCGTCGACCGTGAAGTTGAACTGATCGGTGACGTTGTCGCCATCCCGCAGGACATCGACGGCCGAGTTCGCGGCATAGAAATAGTTACCGTCGCTATCGAGAAAGAGCGAGCCATAGCTACCGGCCACCGCCGTACCGACATTTGCGGCGCTTCCATTGACATCCACAATAGTCCGATGCGAGCTCAAATCGACGGCATGCGCCAGATCGATGACGCTACCGGCTGCCAGCACGTTGCCGGCATCCCGATCGGCGCTATCGGAAATATCCACCGACGTCGGGGTCACCACCACGGTGTCCGACGCGCCATCGATGGTGATCGTGACGGTCTGGGTGGAACTGGTCGTGCCATCCGACACCGTGACGTCGTAGCTGACCGTCAGGGTCTCCCCGAGGCTCAGGAAGTCCAGATCGCGATCCGGAATGCTGAACGTCCAGTCGACGCCGCCGGATCCCGTGCCCGTCGAGTCGTGCAGCGCCGTCGCAAGCGCGCCCTGCAGATCGGCAAAGACGTCGCCCGGCAGGAAGTCCGGATTCGCGGACCAGGTCGCGGAATTCAGCGCGACGCTGACGGTGTGGGCGTCCGACAGGTCGACGTCCGTGAAATCCAGTGTCCCGGTCGGCGTGGTATCGAGGGCGCCCGAATCGGTCACGCCGGGCTGTTCTGCGAGCGACGCGGACCCGGGCCCGCTGCTGATCGCCACCGCGTCGTTGGCGCCGGTGATGACGACCGAAACGGTCTGGGTCGAGCTTGTCGAGTTGTCGCTGACCTTGACGTCGTAGTTGACGGTGAGCGTTTCGCCGGCGGCGAGGTAGTCGAGATCGCTATCGGGAATGGCAAAATTCCAGTCGATGCTGCCGCTGCCGGTTCCGGTGGAGTCGTGCAGCGTGGTCGTCAGCGCCGCCGCAAGGTCGGCCTGCGTCGCAGCCGGCACGGTGGCTCCCGAGGTCGAGGCCAGCGTCACCGCAACCGTGTGCGTGTCGGCGGTGTCCTGATCGGTGAAATCGAGCGTTCCGGCTGGCACGGTCGGCGTCGTGTCGAGGGTCCCTGAACCCGTGGTATCCGCGAGCTCCGACACCGTGGAGGATTCGGCCGCGCTGGTGATGACGACGGGATGATTGGTGCCGAGGATCGTGATGGTGACGTCCTGCGTGTCGGTTGCGCCGGACGGATCCTCGACGGTGACGTGATAGACCAGCGTCAGCGTTTCGCCGCCGCTGAGGAAGCTCGCGTCCGCATTTGGCAGCGCAAAATTCCAGGAGACGTCGCCGAGCAGATGCCCGGTCGAATCCGGCGTGAGGCCGGTCATGAACGCCGCCAGCAAGGCCGCGTCGCCGAGCGGGATCGCACCGCCTCCGGAGCGAGTCGCGGTGACCGTGGTCGAAACCGTGTGAGCGTCGAACAGGTCGAGATCGCCGAACAAGAGATCGCCATGCGCCGTCAGATCGCCCGCGGGGCTGACGTTCTGGTCCTCGACGAGGTGAGCCTCCTCCGGCGGCGACAGGAAGACCGGCTTGTCGTTCGTGCCGACCACCGTCACCGTGACGGTTTGCGTCGATACGCCGCCGGCGTGATCGTCGAGCTGAACGGTGTAGGTGATGTCGAGATGTTCGCCGGCCGCGAGATAGTCAAAGGCGAGGTCCGGCGCCGCGAAGGTGGTGTTGATGGTGCCGGCGCTCGAGCCCGACGTCTTGATGACGTTGTCGACATGGTAGAACGACATCAACTCGGCGGTGCCGAGCGATCCGGGGAGCAGACCTGAGGTGTTGCCGTCCGCACTGGCGGCGATCACGGTCGCGGTGTGACCGGTGTTGGTGAGGTCCTCGTCGGTGAAGTTCAGCGCGACATGAACCGTGTCGGGCGTAATCGAAAGCGTCTGATCGACCTGCTCGGTGACCGTCGCAATGGTCGTCATGTTGATGACCGGCTTGTCGTCGGTGCCGGTGACCGTGACCTTGACCGTCTGGATCGCCGTGCCGCCGTGGTTGTCCGATACGATGATGTCGTAGGTCAGAACCAGCGACTGATTCTTGGACAGGAAATCGAAATCGTCGTCGGGATCGCTGAATGTCCATTTCAGTGAGCCTGCGCCATTGGAATCGCTGGTGATCTGCGACGTCATCGCGGTCTGAAAGTGCGCCAGCGACGAAGCGGGGATGATGGATCCGCTCGAAAGCACGGCGGAATGAAGCGTGGCCGAGGTGGTGTGAGTATCGCTCCGATCGGAATCCCTGAAACTCATCGTGCCGGTCAGCTGGTGCAGCGTGGTCGAGTCAGTGGTGTTGGCAAATTCCGCGAAGCTGCCCGACGCGGAGGACGAGGTAAAAGTCGGAGTATGATTGGTCATGGAAAACCCCTGCATACGTTGCGACATGCGCCGCAGCGTTTCGCTGCAGCGAAATGAGGATCGGCCCTGGCGTGCTCGCAAACCGCGTTCGGCGTCGGAAAATGAACGTTGGCAATGGGTGCCGGCGCGGTTGCGGCGTAGAAACTAACGGTGTCGCTTCTCAGTTTGATGACGCGTGGTTGCGGCAGCAGTCATGAGAGGTCGGAAGCCGTCGAAAAATTGTCGGTGGGGATAAAAGACCGCGGACAACAACCAGAACGATCATAAGTCTCAGGTTGTGAAATCGTCAACATGAACGTGAATTGACGTTGAACCTTCGGCGCGCTGTGGGCACCAAGACTAGGGTAATCAGGTGAACAACCGGAGGATGCCGCGGGAACTTTTTTGATTCGCCGGCGCAACAGAACACCGGGATCAATGGAACCGCGCGTCTGCACGAAGGCAGTTCCCGACGCCGTCTGTAGGGCCGCCGTGCAGCCCTGCCGCGATCGCCGCGTGCTATTTGCCCTTGAAGTTGGGTGAGCGCTTGTTGAGGAAAGCGTCCATGCCCTCGCGAAAATCCTCGCTCATATAGGCGCGCAGGATCAGGTCTTCGCCCTCCTCGCGCGACAGCGTGCGGCGGATGCGGCGCACCGCCTCCTTGGTCACCTCGAGTGTGATCGGTGCGTGACCGGCGACGAGTTTCGCGGTCTCTTCGGCGCGGCGCTGCAGCGTGGCCACGTCGGGCACGACCTCGTTCAACAACCCGAGCGCAAGCGCTTCCGGCGCGTCGACCAAGCGTGCCTTGAAGATCAGATCCTTGGTTCGCGCCGGTCCGATCAGCGACACCAGGCGGGAGATGTTGGACATCGAGAGGCAGTTGCCGAGCGTGCGCGCAATCGGGAAGCCGATCCGCGTCGCCTCGGTGCCGATGCGGATGTCGCAGCACGCCGCGATCCCCGCACCGCCGCCGGTGCAGGCGCCGGCGATCGCCGCGATGACAGGCACCCGGCATTGCTCGAGCGTGCCGAGCACGCGGTCGATCCGCGCTTCATAGTCGAGCGCATCCTGCGCGGTCTTGAAGGCACGGAACTGCGAGATGTCGGTGCCCGAGGCGAACGCCTTGTCGCCGGCGCCGGTTATGATCAGCGCCTTGATCTGATGGTCCTGGTTGATGCTCTCGCAGATCGCCGCCATCTGCTCGTACATCGCGAAGGTCAGCGCGTTGCGGGCCTGCGGACGGTTGAACGTGATGCGCGCGATGCCGTCTTCGACGGAGTAGATCAGGTCTTCGGTCGGTGCCGCTGGCGCGTTCATGGCTCGCTCTTTCTGTTCTTGAGGAGTTCGTTTCAGGCGACCGCAGCCTTGGGCGCCTGCGCGGCGTCGCGTCCCTTCAGGACCTCCATCGCAGCCAGCACACCGCCGGCGCGATGCGGCACCTTAGCGAGATCGAGGCCCATCTCGACGCCCGACAGCGTGCCCATCAGCATCAGGTCGTTGAAGTGGCCGATATGTCCGATGCGGAACACCTTGCCCTTCACCTTGTTCAGGCCGGTGCCGAGCGACATGTCGAAATTCTCCAGCACGACCTTGCGGAAGTGATCGGCGTCGTGGCCCTCGGGCATCCGCACCGCGGTCAGCGCCGGCGAATGCGCGCCCTGCTCCTGGCACTGGGTCTCCAGGCCCCACACCTTGATCGCCGCACGCGTCGCCTCGCTGTGACGCTTGTGGCGGGCGAAGACGTTGTCGAGGCCTTCCTCCTCCAGCATCTTCACCGCCTCCCTCAGACCGAACAGCAGGTTGGTCGCGGGCGTGTAGGGCCAGGTACCGGCCTTGTTGATGTTGATAACGTCCTGCCAGTCCCAATAGGAGCGCATGCCCGGATTGGCCTTGGCGACAGCCAGCGCCTTTTCCGACACCGCGTTGAAGCCGAGGCCCGGTGGCAGCATCAGCCCCTTCTGGGAGCCGGCGATGGAGACATCGATGCCCCAGGCATCGTGCTCATATTCCAGCGAGCCGAGGCCGGAGATGGTGTCGACCATCAGCAGCGCCGGATGCTTGACGGTGTCGAGGATCTTGCGCACGTCGAGCGGATAGCTGACGCAGGCGGTCGAGGTCTCGTTGTGGACCATGCAGACGGCCTTGATCTTGTGCGCCTTGTCCGCGGACAGTTTTGCCTCGATCTGCTCGAGATCGGCGCCATGGCGCCAGTCGCCCGGAATGAAATCGACGTCGAGCTTGAACTTGTCGGCAATGCCGCGCCACAGGACAGCGAACTGCCCGGTCTCGCACATCAGGACCTTGTCGCCCGGCTGCAGCGTGTTGACGATCGCGGCCTCCCAGGCGCCGGTCCCGGACGAGGGATAGATGATCACGGGCTGCTTGGTGCGGAATACGCGCTGCATCGCAGAAAGCACCGCAAAGCCGATCTCCGCGAACTCCGGGCCGCGATGGTCCATGGTCGGCATGTCCATCGCCCGCAGCACCCGGTCCGGCACATTGGTCGGTCCCGGAATCTGCAGAAAATGCCTTCCAGTGTGCACGGTCATCGGCGTCCTTCCCGGTCTTGCTTCGGCTTCACGAGCCGCTCGCATATCACTATTTGACCGGCTTGTCCCCCGCCCGGCGGGGGTCCGTCATGCATATCCGACGGCGCTCCCGCAGCCCGTGCAGGCGCTCATTCCGCGGCCACCACCTTTCCCGGCGGGACCAGTCCCTCCGCCTCCTCAAAGGGACGTTCGGGGTGCATCAGCAGCGCCGAGAAGCCGCCGAGCAGCAGAAGCCCCATCGACATCAGAAACGGCAGGTACCAGTTGCCGGTGGCGTCGATGACGAAGCCGGCGACCAGCGGAGAGACGATGGCCGCCAGCGCCGAGCCGGTATTCATGATTCCCGCTGCCGTGCCGGAATGCTTCGCCGCGATGTCCATCGGTATCGACCACATCGGGCCGATCACGAGCTCCGCGCAGAAGAAGCCGGCCGACAGACACAACGCGACCACCGTGATGTCGCGAACGAACAGGATCGGAAGCAGCGACAACAGCGCCCCCGCGAACCCCACGATGGTCACGCTGAGCCGCGCCAGGCGCACATTGCCCGTCCGCTCGAGGATACGGTCGGAGAGGACACCGCCGACGCTGTCGCCGATCACGCCGGCGAAGAAGACGCCGGATGCGAACAGCGCCGAGTTCTTGATGTCGAGACTGTAGGTGTTCTTGAAGAACAAAGGCAGCCAGTTGAGGTAGAGCCACAGGCACCAGCCGTAACAGAAGTAGGTCAGCGTCACCGGCCACATCCGTTGCAGCAGCGGGCCCCACGGCACTTTCGGCCTCGCGCCTTGCGGCCGCGCCGGCAGGGTCGCAAGCTCTTCCGCCGTGATCGAGCGGTGGTCCTTCGGCTCGTTGCGGAAGTACCAGACCCACACGATGCCCCACAGCAGGCTGACAGCGCCAAGCACGACGAACGCGCCGCGCCATGTCAGCCAGAGAATCAGCAGCGCGACCACCGGCGGGGTCGCGGCGTTGCCGAGCCGCGCGAACGAATGCGTCAGGCCCTGCGCGAAGCCGCGCCGGCTTGCAGGCGTCCAGTACTGCATGGCGCGCGTCGCGGTCGGAAAGGTCGCGCCCTCGCCGAATCCCAGCGCGAAGCGCGCGACGAACAGCGCGGCGAGGCTGCCGACAAACCCGGTCATGATGGTCGCCGCGGCCCAGATCATGCCGCACCAGAACAGGGTTTTGCGTGGCCCGAAATGATCGCCGACCCAGCCGCCGATCACCTGGAACAGCAGGTAGGGATAGGCGAAGGCCGAGAACACCAGGCCGAGCTCGGTGTTGGACAGGCCGAGCTCTTTCTGGATCTCGCTCGCGGCCGTGCCGATGTTGACCCGATCGACGTAGGTGATGAAATACATCACGCAGAGCATGGCCAGCACGACATGCGTGGCCTTGAACCGAACCTTCATAGCCTCCCCTCCCTGGTGCGCGATTTTTATTGAGCCGGCGTTCGCGATGGCGAAGTCGCCGCTATGTGGCGACCACCTTCAGATGAGGCGAGTTGCGCGGGCCGCGCTGCTCCAGAACTCGCATCGCGGCCTCGACGCCGCCCGCACGGTGCGGCACACCGGCGATCGACAGCCCCATCTCGACCCCGGTCAGCGCGCCGAGCAGTGTCAGTTCGTTGCACTCGCCGAGGTGACCGATTCGGAACACCTTGCCGGCGACCTTCGACAGGCCGGCACCGAGCGACATGTTGAAATTGTCGAGCACGACCTTGCGAAACTGATCGGCATCGTGGCCGGGGGGCATCAACACCGCGGTCAATACCGGTGAGAACTCCGAAGGCTCCTGGCAGAGCACTTCGAGCCCCCAATGGGTGACGGCGGCGCGGGTGGCGGCGGCCAGCCGCTGGTGGCGGGCGAACACGTTGTCGAGCCCCTCCTCGAGCAGCATCGCGATGGCCTCGCGCAGCCCGTAAAGCAGGTTGGTCGCCGGCGTGTAGGGAAAGAAGCCCTTCGCATTCGGCTTCAGCATCTCGTCCCAATCGAAATAGGAACGCGGCATCCGGTTGGTTCGCGACGCAGCGCGCGCCTTCTCCGAGATGGCGTTGAAACCGAGGCCGGGCGGCAGCATGAAGCCCTTTTGCGAGCAGCTGACGCTGACATCGACCTTCCACTCGTCATGCCGGTAATCGACCGAGCCGAGCGAGGAGATGGTATCGACCATCAGCAGCGCCGGATGGGCGGCGCGATCGATGGCGGCACGAATGTCGGCGATGCGGCTGGTCGCGCCGGTCGAGGTCTCGTTGTGCACGACCATCACCGCCTTGATGGCGCGCGCGGTGTCGTCCTTGAGCCGCGCCTCGATCTGGGCAGGGTCGGCGCCGCGACGCCAATCGCCGGGGACGAAGTCGACCTCGATACCGAAGCGGCCGGCCATCTGGCGCCACAGGGTTGCGAAATGACCGGTCTCGACCATCAGGACCTTGTCGCCGGGGGACAGCGTGTTGACGATCGCCGCCTCCCAGGCGCCGGTTCCCGACGACGGGAAGATCACCACCGGCCCGGCGGTCTGGAACACTTTGCGGCTGCCATCGAGCACCGCCAGGCCGAGTTCGGCGAATTCAGCGCTGCGGTGGTCGATGACGGGCATGTCCATCGCGCGAAGAACGCGATCCGGGACGGGGCTGGGCCCGGGAATCTGGAGGAAATGGCGTCCTTGATGCATGAGAACCTCCCAATCGGCGCAGCGCCGGGCTATTGGCAACCAATTTTGCATTCATTTTTTGTCTTTTCAATCGAATTTTGGTATTCGATCGAAGACATCGACGCGACCGCGCTGGCAACTTATTGTCCGAGATTATGAAATCCGCGATTCCCGAGACCGGGGTTCCGATCACCCAACCTGCCGCCGGCCAGGGCGGCGAGCGCCAGGAGGCCTCGCTCCACGGCGAGATCCTGCTGCGGCTGCGCGACCACGTCGTGGAAGGCAACATCCCTGACGGCGCCCGCGTTCCGGAACGCCAGTTGTGCGAAATGCTGGGCATTTCCCGGACGCCGCTGCGCGAGGCACTCAAGGTGCTGGCCGCCGAGGGGCTGATCGAACTCTTGCCCAATCGCGGCGCGCGGGTGCGCCAGCTCGGCCAACGCGACATCGAGGAGCTGTTCGACGTGATGGCCGGGCTTGAGAGCCTCGCCGGGCGCCTCGCCTGCGAGGTCATCACCGACGAGGAAATCATCGCGATCGAGCGGCTGCACTACGACATGTACGGCCACTACCTGCACCGCGACATGCACGGCTACTTCCAGATCAACCAGCGCATCCACGAGAGCATCGTCGCGGCCGCACGCAACGAAACCCTGCGCGCAGCCTACGCCAACTTCGCCGGCCGGATCCGCCGTATCAGGTACTCCGCCAATTTCGCCCGCAAGCGGCAGCGCTGGGCCGAGGCGATGCGCGAGCACGAGGCGATCCTTGACGCCCTGCGCCGCCGCGCCGGCAGCGAGCTCAGCGACGTCCTGTTCCAGCACCTGCGCAACAAGCGGACCGCAGCCATCGAGCACCTGGCTGAAGCGCAGGACGCAGCGCCTGAGACGGCGTCGCAGGACGGCTAGCTTGCTCATTATGAATTCATAATGTAACTCTCTAGCCAACAGAATGTATAATCCGTCGGACGCCGGTGCCGCCGTCGTTTCGTGGATCACACTGGATCTGGGATGAAGAACGCCTCATCGCTCGAACAGCGTCTGCGGTCGAACCTGACCGGCGACGTCTTCTTCGACGCCTTCAATCGCGGCCGCTATGCGACGGACGCCTCGTTCTACCAGATCATGCCGGCCGGCGTGGTGGTGCCCCGAACCATCGACGAGGCCTTGCGAACGCTCGCGATTGCCCGCGACGATGGCCACATCGTCACTCCGCGCGGCGGCGGCACCTCGCAGTGCGGGCAAACCGTCAACGACGGCATCGTGGTCGACTTCTCAAAACACCTGAACCGGATCGTCTCGCTGGACGTCGCCAATCGCTCCTGCGTGGTCGAGCCTGGCATCGTGCTCGACGCTCTCAACCGCCAGCTCAAAAAGCACGGGCTGTGGTTTCCGGTCGACGTCTCGACCGCATCGCGCGCGACCATCGGCGGCATGGCCGGCAACAATTCCTGCGGCGGCCGCTCGCTGCGCTACGGCACCATGCGCGACAACACGCTGTCGATGGACGCTGCGCTGGCCGACGGCACGCTGCTGCATTTCGGCGAGGTGCCGCGCGATCTCACCCGGGTCAATTCGCCTGAAAGCGGCCTAAAGCTGTTTCGCGACATGCTCGATCTGGGCGAGCGCGAGGCCGCCGAGATCGCCGAGCGGTTTCCCAAAGTGCAGCGCCGGGTCGGCGGCTACAATCTCGACGCGCTGGTGCCGCGCAATGCGCCGAACAATCTGGCGCACCTGTTGGTCGGCTCGGAGGGGACGCTGGCCTTCACGACGCAGGTCGCGCTCAAGCTGTGGCCGGTGATCCGTAACAAGGTGCTCGGCGTCTGCCATTTCGGCAGCTTCTATGAGGCGATGGATGCAGCCCAGCATTTGGTCAAGCTGCGGCCGATCGCCGTCGAGCTGGTCGATCGCACCATGATCGCACTCGGCCGCGATATCGCGATGTTCCAGCCGATCATATCAGCGGCGGTGCGCGGCGATCCGGACGCGATCCTGGTGGTCGAGTTCGCAGAAGAGGACCAGGCCGACAATCTCGCCCGCCTCAAGCAGCTCGGCGAGCTGATGGCCGACCTCGGCTTCGGCTGGGACAAGCCGCCACGTAAATGGGGCGGCGTGGTCGAGATCGTCGAGCCGGCGCTGCAGAGCGGCGTCGCCGATTTCCGCGCGGCCGGGCTCAACGTCATGATGTCGATGAAGCAGGAGGGCAAGCCGGTCTCCTTCGTCGAGGACTGCGCGGTGCCGCTGCCGCACCTTGCGGACTATACCGAGCGGCTCAACGCCGTATTCGCCAAGCACGGCACGCGCGGCACGATGTATGCGCACGCCTCCGAAGGCTGCCTGCATGTGCGCCCGGTGCTCAACCTCAAGCTCGACAAGGACGTCAAGGCAATGCGCGCCATTGCCGAGGAAGCCTTCGCGATGGTGCGCGAATACAAGGGCTCGCATTCCGGCGAGCACGGCGACGGCCTGGTGCGTTCGGAGTTTCACGAGGCCATGTTTGGCCGGCGCATCGTCGCCGACTTCCGCGAGGTCAAGCAGCGCTTCGATCCCGACAACACGCTCAATCCTGGCAAGATCGTCGATCCGCCGAAAATGGACGACCGCTCGCTGTTTCGCTACCGGCCGGACTATCGCGTCGCCGAAATGAAGACCGCGCTCGACTGGTCGGCCTATCCCGGCGCCGGCGGCGGCTTCCAGGGCGCGGTCGAGATGTGCAACAACAACGGCGCCTGCCGCAAGCTCGAGGGCGGCGTGATGTGCCCGTCCTATCGAGCCACCCGTAACGAGAAGGACGTCACCCGTGGCCGCGCCAACACGTTGCGGCTCGCGATCTCCGGTCAACTGGGCCCGGACGCGCTGGCGTCCGACGAGATGGCGGAGACGCTCAAGCTCTGCGTGTCCTGCAAGGCCTGCCGCCATGAGTGCCCGACCGGCGTCGACATGGCCAAGATGAAGATCGAGGTGCTGGCGGCTCGCGCCGCAAAGCGCGGCCTGTCGCTGCGCGACCGGCTGGTCGGCTACCTGCCCCGCTATGTGGATCTTGCGTCCCGCTTTGCTCCGCTGGCGAACCTGCGCAACCACAGTCCGCTGCTGCGCGCGCTGTTTGAAAAGTTCGCCGGCATCAGCGCCAGGCGTGCGTTGCCGGCATTCCGCCGCGATCCGTTCCGGCCCGACGCCGAGACGTTTGGCCCGCCGGATGGGCGCGAAGTCGTGCTGTTCGCCGACACCTTCAACCGCGCTTACGAGCGCGAGAATCTGGATGCCGCAATCGAGGTGCTGGTCGCCGGCGGCTATCGCGTGCACCTGCCGAAGCCGTCGGATAGCGGCCGGCCGCTGTGCTGCGGGCGGACGTTCCTGTCGGCCGGACTGGTCGAACAGGCTCGCAGCGAGTTGGACTGGCTGGTCGCGGCCTACGCTCCGTTCGCGGCCCGCGGTGTGCCGATTATTGGGCTGGAGCCGAGCTGTCTTCTGACACTGCGGGACGAGCTGCTTTCGCTGCGATCAGATGATGCGGCGAAGAGTATCAGCGCGCATGCACTGCTGTTCGAAGAATTCTTGGTGCGTGAAGCCGAGACCGGCCGCCTCAGCCTGCCGCTTGGCCCAGTCGGGGCAAAGGCGATGGTCCACGGTCATTGCCACCAAAAATCCTTTGGGGCCTTCAAACCCGTGGAGAAAGTCCTCCGCCTGGTGCCCGGCCTCGATGTCAAAACCATCGAATCGAGCTGCTGCGGCATGGCCGGCGCCTTCGGCTATGGTGCTGACACCTATCAGGCTTCGATCGAGATGGCGGAACTGTCGCTGCTGCCGGCGGTGCGCGGCGCGGACCAGGACACGCTGATCGTGGCCGACGGCACCTCGTGCCGGCACCAGATCAGGGACGGCAGCGGGCGCACGCCGCTGCATGTCGCCAGCGTATTGGCGATGAGCCTGAAGTGTGCGAAGTCCAGTTCCGAAACGATATCGCCGACAAAGGAAGAGGCCCATGGCTGAGCTCACCCTCGAAATTGCCCGCAAGATTCTCGATGCCGCCCTGGCCAAGGGGGTCGAGAAGAAGTTCAAGCCGCTGGTCATCACCATCCTCGACGCCCGCGGCGCCGTGAAGGTGACGGCGGCGCAGGACGGCACCAGCCTGATGCGGGCCGAGATCGCCCATGGCAAGGCCTATGGCGCGCTGGCGCTCGGAATGGGATCGCGGGCGCTGTTTCAGCGCGCGCAGGAGCAGGCGTATTTCATCGACGCGGTGAACACGCTGGCGCAGGGCCGCATGGTGCCGGTCCCCGGCGGCGTGCTGATCCTCGACGGCAGCACCCTGCTCGGTGCGGTCGGTGTCAGCGGCGATACGTCCGACAATGACGAGATCTGCGCGCTGGCCGGCATCGAGGCAGCCGGCCTGAAAGCGAATGCGGGCTGAGGCGCTCCCCGATTAACGTCCCGTCCATGACGGCTTGCGCTTCTCGCCGAATGCCTTGAGGCCTTCCTTCGCATCCTCGGTCATCGCGAGCAGCGCGATCTGGCTTTCGGTGTAGGCGATGCTTTCGTCAAACGACATCGAGGCAATCGCGCGCATCGCATACTTGCCGCGACGAATTGCGGTCGGTGATTTGTCGACGATGCGGCCGATCAGCCAATCGATCTTGGCGTCGAGTTCGGCGCTAGGCACGACGTAGTTCAGCAGTCCCGCCGCCTGTGCGGCGCGGGCATCGAACGGCTCGCCGGTCAGCGCCCATTCATTGACGAGGCGCGGCGGCGCGATCGATTGCAGCAGGCTCATCACCTGCATCGGAAACACGCCGACCTTCACCTCCGGCAGCCCGAACACGACGTGATCGGCTGCGACCGCCATGTCCGTCATGCACAGCAAGCCCATGCCGCCGGCCATGCAGACGCCGCCGACGCGCGCGATCGCCGGCTTGGTCGCGTCCTGCGACAGCCGCAACAGATCCGCGTAGTCGACATTGGGGCGCGAAAAATCCATCGAGAACGCCGCGCCGCTGTTCTGCAGATCGGCCCCGGCACAGAACGCCTTGTCGCCTGCGCCCGTCAGCACGATGACGCGCACGTCCTTGTCGTCATGAGCGTCGCGATAGCCCTTGGCAATGCCCGCGATCACGCCGGCATTGAGCGCGTTGCGCTTGTCCGGCCGGTTGATGGTGATCCAGAACGCCTGCCCGCGTTTTTCGAGAATGACGCTGTTGTCAGTCATGTGTGCCGCCTGTGCGCTGTTGCCAGAGCACATTTGCGGCCGGATCGGCGCCGACTGCAAGCGGGATTTACGCGGCGGGCAAGGCCTTCCTGACCCAGACCTTGTTGTCGTGGAACGCAGCACCGCCAACGGGTGCGACCACGTCGGCCCCGGTCAGCGTGTTGATGCCGCGGCCGCCGATGTGAGCCTTGTTCGGGTGGATCGACTCGGCGATCAAAACGCCGCGGCGCACGCCGTCGAACAGCTTCGCAGTCAGCGTGGTTTCGCCGCGCATGTTGCCGAGCGTCACCGCGTCGCCGTCGGCGATCGCGAGCGCCGCCGCGTCTTCGGGATGGATCATCACGGTCGGCACGCCCTCACGCGCCTGCGATCCCGGCGTTTCATTGAAGCTGGTGTTGAGATAGCTGCGCGAGGGCGAGGTCGCGAGCCGGAACGGATGCTGCGCGTCGGCTTCCTCGATGATGGTCCAATGGTCCGGCAGCCCCGGCATCTGGTCCCAGGGGCCGAGGCCGGGATTGCCCCACGGCGGATTGGCCCAGTCGGCCTTGAAATGGAATTTCTTGTCGGCGTGGGCGAAGCCGTCGAGATAATGCGAGGTGCGGAAATCCGGCTGCAGATCGCGCCAGATGTCGGCCTCGAGGCCCTCGATGCCGCCGTGGCCGCTCTTCTGCAGCGTCACGTCGATCAATTCGCGCGGCGACATCTCGAACCCGGGATGCACCGCGCCGAGACGCCGCCCGAGCGCCTGGATCACCTGATGGTTGGAACGGCATTCACCGGGCGGATCGATCAGCTTGGCCCCGACCGAAATGTGCTGATGGCCGCCGCCGTAATAGAGGTCGTCATGCTCCATGAACATGGTCGCGGGCAGCACGATGTCGGCCATCCCTGCGGTCTCGGTCATGAACTGCTCATGCACCGCGACGAACAGATCATCGCGCGCAAACCCCTCGCGGACCAGCGTCTGCTCGGGCGCCACCGTCATCGGATTGGTGTTCTGGATCAGCATCGCCTTGACCGGCGGGCCACCCTTCAAGGATTCGGCATCACCGGTCAGGATGCGTCCGATCTTCGATTGATCGAGCCAGCGCGTCGCGTGATCGATCGCATCATGGCCCTCGATCACGGCTTCATTGAAACGCCAGATCGCGGCGTTGTTGAAGAAGGCACCGCCGCCTTCATATTGCCAGGCCCCGGTTACCGCCGGGATGCACAGTGCCGCATGCATCTGCGCCGCGCCATTGCGGCTGCGGGTGAACCCATATCCGAGGCGGAAGAACGAATGCTTGGTCTGGCCGACCAGACGCGCGAACGCCTCGATCTCCTCGACCGGGACGCCCGAAATCGCCGAGGCCCATTCCGGGGTCCGGGTCTTGAGATGGGCTTCGAGCTCATCGGGACAGTCGGTAAATTTGTCCATGTAGGCGCGATCCGCAAGACCTTCGCGGAACAGGACATGCATGACGCCGCAGGCGAAGGCAGCATCGGTGCCAGGGCGCAGGATGATCTTGATGTCGGCCTGCTTCATCGTGTCGTTGTTGTAGATGTCGACCGCGGCGATCTTGGCGCCGCGTTCCTTGCGTGCGCGCATCGCATGCGTCATCACATTGACCTGGGTGTTCACCGGGTTGGTGCCCCAGATCACGACCAGATCGGATACGCCCATCTCGCGCGGATCGACGCCGGCGATCTTGCCGGTGCCGATGGCAAAGCCGACGCGCGCGATATTGGCGCAGATCGTCGAATAGAAGCGCGAATATTTCTTGACGTGGGACAGTCGGTTGATGCCGTCGCGCATCACCAGCCCCATGGTGCCGGCGTAATAATACGGCCAGACCGACTGCGCGCCGAACTCGCGCTCGGCCGCGTCGAACCGCGCCGCGATCTCGTCCAGCGCCTCGTCCCAGGAGATCCGTGCAAACTGGCCGGAACCCTTCGGCCCGGTCCGGCGCATCGGGTAGAGCAACCGATCGGGATGATGGATCCGCTCGGCGTAGCGCGCGACCTTGGCGCAGACGACGCCGGCCGTGTAGGTCTGCTGTTTGGAGCCTCTGACACGGCCGATCGAGCGGCCATCGATGACTTCGATGTCGAGCGCACAAGCCGACGGGCAGTCGTGCGGACAGGTGGAATGGCGGATGTCGACCTTGGCGTGCTGGTTCATGTCAAATAGGTAACATCAAATGACCTGTCCGCCGAGAGGCATTTTCCGCCCGGCTCGTGCGCAAGCCGGGCATGAGCCATGCTTCGGGCGGGCTAAGCAAGGCCGCCGCAAGGACCACCTTGCCGTTGACGCAGCGCACAGCGCTTCAGGGGAACCGGAGGTTGTGGCGGCCTCCGCGGCCGGCGCTTTGCACCGAGATCGTCTGATGGATCAGATCGCGCCTCGATTCGCGCAGTTCTTTCGTATGACGCGCAACGCACCGCAGATGCGAAGATCGGGAATGCCGGGTTGAATTTCACACAGCCGTCAAGGCACGACCACTAATTGGTAGGTGTCGACAAAGCTGCTACGATCGCTCCACACTGCAGTTGTCCATTGCGACAACTAAGGAGGTTGCTCATCGGCCTCCCTTCATTGCGGCTCTGCGCCAGACAGCGCCACCGGCATTTTGGGAGTTGGAAAATGTACATCGAAGGAACAGACGGCCCCGACAATCTCAACGGCACCGACTCAGACGACCAGATCAACGGGAAAAAGGGCGATGATTTCCTGTTCGGCTTGGGCGGAGCCGACCTCTTCACGTACTCCACGGGGCACGACGTCGCCAGCAGCGATGGTAGCGACGGCGTCGATGGCGGAACGGGCTACGACACATTTCAGGCCAACGTCGATTACGTCACGTTCTTCAGCGGCCGGAACGGCTACGTCGGACCCACCTACTACAATCTCGGTGCAGGCAGCGAAGGTTCCGCTGTGTTCACGCTGTCGCAGGATTGGGCGAATTTCAACACCGCGACCGGTGGCACCTACCAGTCGACCGTCACGCTGAAAGGCGTCGAGAATTTCACCTTTAGCGCCACGCATGATCCGGCGCCGCCATCCAGCTACCCGGTTCTGTACTCGACGGATGATCGTGTGACCGTCGGCGATCTGTCATCGGCCGGGCTGACCGGTCAGATCATCTTCTACACCGGCTCAGGCAACGACAATCTGGACGCGCACGCGGCGACGACCCCGATCATCGCAGTGGGAGGATCGGGAGACGACACGCTGACCGGCGGTTCCGGCAACGACACGCTCTATGGCCAGGATGGCAACGACATATTGACCGCGGGCGGCGGATTGGACACGCTCGTCGGCGGCACTGGCGACGATACCTATTACAGCAACAACAACCCCAACACGATCCTCGAGCAATCGAACGAGGGCTACGACACCCTCTACACGACCGACACGTATGCGCGGCTCGTGAACAACGTCGAGAAGCTGCAGTACACCGGTAGCGCGGATTTCATTGGCCTCGGCAACGCTGGTGACAACTGGATTCAGGGCGGTAACGGAGCGGACTATCTCATTGGCCTTAATGGCAACGACACGCTTTACGGAACGGGAGGCCTTTCGAACACGCTTCAGGGCGACACCGGAGACGACACCTATATCGTCGAGAATCCCGGCGACACGCTCGTGGAGTTCGCCAACGAAGGCCACGACACCGTTCTCACCACGCTCACCCAACTGACGTTGCTGCCCAACTTCGAGGATCTGCGATATTCCGGCACGGGTAATTTCACCGGCACTGGCAACGATGCCGACAATTCAATCCGTGGCAACGTCGGCAGCGACCACCTTATCGGCCTCGGCGGCAACGACACGCTCGATGATGGCGGCGATGGGGTGAATTTGCTTGAAGGCGGCAAGGGTGACGACCTGTACATCGTCGGAAGCTCTGCCGACACCATCACCGAATTCGCCAATGAAGGCCACGACACGGTGCAGACGACGCTGTACTCGTTCGCCCTGCCAAGCAATGTCGAAGACCTCACCATTCAAACCGGCATGGGACCATTCACCGGCAACGATCTCGCCAACGTCATCCGCGTCCTTGGTGCGGCCTCGGGGGTCGATGCCGGCGGCGGGAATGACACGGTGATCGGCGGCACGGGCAACGACCTCCTCTATGGCGGCGCCGGCAACGACACGCTGACCGGGGGGCTCGGCGGCGATGAATTGACCGGAGGCAGCGGTGCCGATCATTTCGTGTTCACGACCGCCAACGATGCCGTCGACCTCATCCACGACTTCAGCCGCGCCGAGGGTGACAAGATCGACGTCTCGCAATTGCTCAGCTCACTCGGGCCGGTCGGCGCCGATCCCTTCACCAACGGCGTGCTGACGTTTCAACCTATTGCCGCATTTGGCAGCACAGGGGCACCCGCGACACGCGTGCTGCTCGACGTCGACGGGTCGGCCGGTCCGGCAGCGCCGAGCTCGCTGTTCGTCGCACTCGGCGGCACCGCCGTGTTCGACCACAGCGATTTCATCGTGTAGTCGCCAGCCGGGCACGCACCATGCTCAAGTGATTGCCACGATCCTCTCCGCCAGCACCTCACGATGAGGAGCCCGGCAGGACGAGATCGCGGCAATCAGACGCGAAAAATGCGCGTGTACCGCGACTTGATCGATTCCCCTTCCCGCTCCACCGCTGCGGCGTCGTCCTTCATTGTCTTGATGTCCTTCAGCGGCTTGCGTCCCGGCTTTTCCTGGGCCTGTGCATGCACGGAGCGCAGGCCGCCGATATCGACGTTGAGCTGCTGCCCCTCGCGCCCGAGCGCGAACGCCTGAAACAGCCTTGCGGCGCTGGGATGCGGACAGTCCTTGAAGACACCGTTCGGTCCGACGATCATCGGAGAGCCTTCGCTGGCATAGACCGGCTCGACCGGCCGCCCTGCCTCCTTGATCTGGAAGATGTTGTATTCGTTGCCATCGGCCATCACCGCCCGCTCGCCGAGATCGAGCTTCTTCGGCGGATCGGTCGAGGACTGCACCTGCATGATGTTCTGCTTGGCGAGCTTCTCGAAATAGCCCCAGCCGAGATCGCGCTGCATCTGATAGGTCGCGGTCATGATGGTGCCGCTGTAGCCGGGATGCGCCTTGACGATCTTGCCCTTCCATTTCGGATCGAGCAGATCGGCAAAGCTCGTCGGCGCCTCCTCGGCCTTCACCAGATTGGTGTTGTAGGCGATGATCGACAGCCAGACCCGGAAGCTCGCGAACTGGCCGTCCGCATCGCGATGCTCGTCCGGATAGTACTTTGCGACCTCCTCGGGAACGTAAGGCGCAAGCAGGCCGTCGCGCTTCCAGACGATGAAATGCGCGGCATCGGAGGAGTTGACGACGTCGACAGCATGAATGTTGCTGGCGTATTCCTGGCCGACCCGCTGGAACACGCGCTCGGCGCCAGTACGCTCGACGCGCACGGCGATGCCCGGATATTTCGCCTCGAACGCCCTTGCCAGTTTCTCGGCGACCGGCAGATCGGTCGAGGTGTAGTAGACAACCTGTCCCTCTTTCTTAGCGGCCTCGATCAGCGCAGGCGTGACCGGCTCGGCCGGAGGCGCGGCGGCCATCACCCGCGTCGAAAAGGCGGCACCCGCCAGCACCGCGCCGGACGCCTTCAGCACATCGCGGCGCGACAATCCCGAATGTTTCCTCATGTGTTCCCCCGCACGTGATGGCGAAGTTGATACACCGCCCTGCCGATCTTATTCCGACGCAAGAGAATGAGTCTGTCGTCGACAGCGGCTTCAGGTTGCAGCTAGACTTGTGATTAAGAAACAAGACTAAAGTCGGGGGAGAGCAATGGCGAGCGTACGGAACGTCTTGGTGCTCGTCGTGCTGCTGTGCATCTTGATGGCCGGCACGCATGCAGGCGCCGAAGATTATCCGGTGCGCCCGGTCAGGATCGTCGTTCCGTTTGGTCCCGGCGGCCCAGCCGACGTCGTGGCGCGACAGATCGGCAGCATTTTGCAGGAAGGCCTCGGCCAGCCCTTCGTGGTCGAGAACCGGACCGGCGCCGGCGGGGTGATCGGCACGCTCGAGGTCGCGAAGGCGCCGGCCGATGGCTACACCCTGCTCATGATGTCGAACACCCAGACCGCAAATGAATCGCTGGTACCGCAGCGCAAATACGAGCTGATGCGCGACCTGGCGCCGATCGCACCGCTGAACTCTTCCGATCTCGTGATCGTGGTCAGCCCCGCCGTGCAGGCGAAGACCCTGCAGGAGTTCATCGCGCTTGCCAAATCGCAGCCGGGAAAACTGAACTATGCCTCGTCGGGTCAGGGCACGCCCTATCACATGGCGGGTGAATTGTTCAAAGCCATGGCGGGGATCGATATCGTGCACGTGCCCTATCGCAACAGCGGCGAAGCCCGGAGTGGCGTCATCGGCGGCCAGGTGCAGATGATGATCGATGCCGTTCCCGCGATGGCCCCCAACATCGCCGAAAACCAGGTCCGCGCTCTCGCAACCACAGGCAAGATTCGCTCGGCGGTGCTGCCCAGTGTTCCAACGGTCATCGAGGCCGGCGTTTCCGGTTATGAGGCGACGATCTGGCTTGGCCTGATGGCGCCCGCCGGTACACCGAAGCCGATCATCGACAGACTGAACCAGGCCGTGAATGCGGCGATCAAGCGGCCGGAGGTCGGAAAGCTCTGGGCGGCCCAGGGTGCGCTGCCGATGGCGATGACGCCGGAGCAGTTCGACGCATTCCTGCGCGGCGATATCGTGAAGTGGGCCGATGTCGTCAAGAAGTTCGAGAAGCCCCAGTAAGCGCGGAGTAGAACCGTGGCCATGGAATAGAGCGTATGAAGAACTTGAACATCCTCAGCGGCGGCGCGGCGCAGGGCCTGGTGGGCAGCCTCGCGCCGGCGCTCAAGGCCGAAACCGGCTTCGACATTGCCGGCGAGTTTGGCGCAGTCGGCGCCATGGCCGAGAAGTTGCGCGCCGGCGCACCGGCCGACATCGTGATCCTCACCGCGGCCCTGATCGGAATACTCGCCGACGAAGGACTGGTCGAGCGCAGTTCGATCGCCGACATCGGCCGGGTTGCAACTGCACTTGCCGTTCGCGCCGGCGACCCGCTCGTGCGCGCCGAGGACGCCGCCAGCCTGCGCAGCACCCTGCTCGCTGCGGACGCGATCTTTGTGCCGGACACCAAGGCATCCACGGCGGGAATTCATGTCGCCAAGGTTCTCGCGCGACTCGGCATCGAGAGCGACGTCGCCGAGCGGCTGAAGGTTTTTCCAAACGGCACGACCGCGATGCGGCATCTGGCCGATTCCGACGCGCGGCGGCCAATCGGCTGCACGCAATCGACCGAGATCATCAGCAACAGCGGCGTGGTGCTG
Source organism: Bradyrhizobium sp. CCBAU 51753 (assembly GCF_015291565.1). Taxonomy (NCBI): domain Bacteria; kingdom Pseudomonadati; phylum Pseudomonadota; class Alphaproteobacteria; order Hyphomicrobiales; family Nitrobacteraceae; genus Bradyrhizobium; species Bradyrhizobium sp. CCBAU 51753. The sequence continues at coordinate 6,433,225 of NZ_CP030037.1, forward strand.
TCAGGCGCGTTGCCGCCGGGATTTGAGCTTGCGACCATGTATACGGCCGCCATCGCAACACGGGCATCGGCCGTATCGCAGGCGCAACGTCTCATCGAGTTGCTGACGTCGTCAGGCGCAGCGGAGTTGCGTAGCCGCGCCGGCTTCGTCTCCGAATCTGGATAGCGAATGCCGCGGCTTAACGCGCCAGTTGCGTCAGGCCCGTCGGCGGCCCGTCGACCGCGGTCCAGCCGCCATCGACGAACAGCGTGCTGCCACTGACATAGCTTGCGGCGTCCGATGCCAGATAGGCGACCGCGGTCGCGACCTCATCGGCACTGCTCCAGCGGTTGAACACGGTGTGTCCGGCATAGAGGTTGTAGATATCGGGCCGTTGCTTGAACGGTCCGGTCAGCGCGGTTTCCGCGATGCTTGGTGCAATCGCGTTGACCCGGACACCGGCACGTCCGACCTCGGACGCAAAGCCCTTCACCAGGAGCCCGATCGCCGCCTTGGTCGATCCATAGACCGCAAGCCCCGGCTCGATGGTCACCGCGCGCACCGACGAGCAGGCAATGAGGCTGCCGCCCTGCTGGCTGACCATGATGCGGCCGAACGCCTGGAAGAACCACACCGTGCCCTTGATGTTGAGATTGATGACGCGATCGAGATCCTCCTCGGTGTAATCGAGGATGGTCTTGCGGATATTCAGCCCCGGCGTGGTCACGGCGATGTCAATGCGCTGAAATTCCGCGAGCGCCTTCGCCGCCAGCGCCTCGACGTCGGCACGGTCGGCCGCATCGCAACTGGCCGCCGTCGCCGCTCCACCCTGCTGACGGATCGCATCGGCGGTCGCGGCCGCGCCCTCCTGCGTTCGGTCGGCGCACAGCACCCGCGCACCCAGCGACGCCAGCGCCTCGGCCGAGGATTTTCCGATGCCCGAGGCCGCGCCCAGCACGACGGCCGTCTTGCCGGTGAGATCAAACAGCTTGCGATAGTCGGTCACGCGAAAACTCCCTTCAGTGGCAGACGCCAGGTCCTACCCGCTCCAATTGCCTTTCGGTTCATCTTCATATACTAATATATCAGATTTGGGACCGGAAATGCCCGCACGCGCGCAGAAGAAATCCGAACTCCGTGCCTTGGCCGGCGCGAGACGCGCTGGCCGGCCCCGCACCGCCACCGCGGCCGCCCGGATTTATGCCGACCTGCGCGCCGAGTTGGTCTCGTTACAGCGCCGGCCAGGCGATCCGATACCTGAAACCGAAATCGCCCTCTCCTATGGCGTCAGCCGAACGCCGGTGCGCGAGGCGATCTTGCGGCTGGCTGATGAAGGCCTGGTCGAGATCTTCCCGCAATCCGGCATCTTCGTGTCGCGCATTCCGCTCGCCGCGCTCCCCGAGGCGATCATCGTCCGCAGGTCGCTGGAAGAGACCACGACCCGGATGGCGACCGAGCGCGCCAGTTCCAGCCAGATCCTCGGCCTGCATTCCATCCTCGAGCGTCAGCGCGAGGCCGATGCGGCGGATGATCGTGAGGCATTCCATCAGGCTGACGAAGCCTTTCACGCCAGCATCGCCGACATCGCCGGACATCCCGGCATCTGGAAGCTGATCCTTCAAGTCAAGGTCCACGTCGATCGCTTTCGACGCCTCACCCTGCCGCAACGCGGGCGAATGGCCGAGGTCATCGCCGAGCACGAGGCCATCATGGCGGCGATCGAGGCGCGCGATTCCATTTCTGCCGGAGCTGCGATGGCCAGGCATCTCGAACGGCTGCTGGCCGACATCTCCGCCACCCGGCACAATAATCCGGAGTTCTTCGACCAACAAAGCTAGCGACCGCGGCCAAAAAACCAACGAGCCCGGCATCAGGGAAGGAAACGACATGGACGATACACGTCGATCGCAGCGGCGTCTGGCGCAGCTCAACCGTCGCGACTTCATCAGGCTGGGCGCCGGTCTTGGCGCGGCAGTCGCGACGTCAACGTCGGCAACGCATGCCCAGTCGAAAGCGGTGTTCAAGGCCTCCGACGTGCAGCCTCCGGGCTACCCGACCGTGGCGGCGACGGAAAACCTCGGCAAGAAGCTCGCGGCCGCAACCAACGGCCGCCTCTCGCTGCAGATGTTCCCTTCGATGCAGCTTGGCGGCGAGAAGGAGACCATCGAGCAGACCCAAATCGGCGCGATCCAGATGCTGCGCGTCAGCGCCGGATCGATCGGCCCGATCGTCGACGACATCAATGTCGTCAACATGCCGTTCCTGTTCAAGAACATGGCGCATGCCGAACGGATGATGGACGGTCCCATCGGGCAAGACCTGCTCGACAAGATTACCGCCAACCCGAACGCCGGCCTGGTCGCGCTGTGCTGGATGAATTCCGGCGCGCGCAGCCTCTACAACACCAAGCGCTCGGTCAAGGCGATCGCCGACATCAAGGGCCTCAAGTTCCGCGTGATCGGCAACCCGATCTTCGTCGACATGATGAACGCGCTGGGCGGCAATGGCGTCGCGATGGGCTACGATCAGGTGTTCAGCGCGCTGCAGACCGGCGTGATCGACGGCGCCGAGAACAATCCGCCGAGCTACGTCTTCAGCAACCATTACACGGCGGCGAAACACTTTTCGCTCACCGAGCACCTGATCGTTCCCGAGGTGCTGGTGTTCTCGAAGCGGACCTGGTCGACCCTTACGGCCGATGACCAGACGCTGATCAAGAAGCTGGCGCGCGAGGCGCAGATGGAGGAACGCGTGCTCTGGAACGAATATGAAAAGCAGGCGATGGAAAAGGCCAAGGCCGCCGGCTGCGAGATCGTTGAGATCGCCGACAAGGCTCCGTTCCAGAATGCGGTCAAGCCGGTATGGGACAAGTATGGTCCGAAATACCAGGACATGATCGCGCGTATCCAGTCGGCCTGATCCGGCATTGCACGGGACATCGAGATGGCTCGATCATATCGCCGCGCAATGGACATTCTGTATCGGGCTTGCGTCATCACCGGCTGCGTAGCCCTGGTGCTGATCTCGGCCGTGATCCCCTGGGCGGTGTTCACGCGCTATGTTCTGAACAGCGCCGCCTCCTGGCCCGAGCCGCTTGCGGTTCTCCTCACCATCGTCGTGACCTTCGTCGGCGCGGCGGCAGGCTATCGGCTCAACCTGCACATGAACGTCGGCTATTTCGCCGGCAAGCTGCCGGACCGGCTCCGGTCCCTCGCCGAACTGGCCGTGCAGCTGCTGATGGGACTGATCGCGCTGTTCATGATCATCTGGGGCTGGCGGCTCGTCGAGGTGACCTGGCACAACACCATCGCAGACTTTCCATTCCTTTCGGTCGGCGTCACCTATCTGCCGATCCCGGTCGGCGGCCTTTGCCTGCTGCTGTTCATCATCGAGCGGATTTTCCTCGGCGTTCCGCCCGACCAGATCGGACAGCATCGCGAAGTGCCAATCGACTGATGGCGCGAGGAAATACATGGATATCTTCATCCTGCTCGCGACGATGCTGATCTGCTTCCTGATCGGGATGCCAATCGCCTACTCGCTGGCGATGGCGGCGATCGTCGGCGCGCTGTCGATCGGGATTCCGCTCGAGGCCGTGATGCTGAAGATTTCGGACGGCGTCAGCAAGGTCGCGATGCTGACGATTCCGTTCTTCGTGCTGGCCGGCGCCATCATGGCCGAAGGTGGCATGGCCCGACGCCTGGTGGCGTTCGCCGACGTGCTGGTCGGCCTTACCCGCCTGCGGGGCGGGCTCTCGATCGTCAACGTGCTCGCGACGACATTCTTGAGCGGCATTTCGGGCTCGGCCGTCGCCGATACTTCCGCGATCGGCTCGGTGATGATTCCGCAAATGGAAAAGAACGGCTATCCGCGGGTCTTCGCCACCAACCTGACGATCACCTCGTCGGTGCAGGCGCTGCTGGTGCCGCCGAGCCACAATGCGGTGCTTTATTCGCTGGCCACCGGCGGAACGATCTCGATCAGCGCCCTGTTCATGGCCGGCGTGTTCCCCGGTCTCCTGCTCGGCTTCTCGCTGGTCGTGCTGTGCCTTGCGATCGCCTACCGCGAGAAACACCCGCATGGCCAGGCCGTGCCGGCCAAGGACGCGATCCGGATCGCGATCGATGCGTCCTGGGGGCTGATCACGCTCGTGATCATTTTGGGCGGCATTCTCGGCGGCATCTTCACCGCAATCGAGGCCGGTGCCGTCGCCTGCATCTGGGCCTTCTTCGTCACCATGTTCATCTATCGCGACTACCGCTGGCGCGACCTGCCGGTGCTGCTGCACCGCACGCTGCGGACGGTTGCGATGGTGATGACGCTGATCGCCTGCGCCTCCAGCGTCGGCTACATCATGGCGCTGACCCAGATGCCGGCCAAGATGACGGCCTTCTTCCTGTCGATCTCCGACAACAAATACGTCATCCTGTTCCTGATCAACGTTCTGCTGCTCGTGCTCGGCACGCTCGTCGACATGGCGCCGTCGATCCTGATCGCAACGCCGATTCTGTTGCCGGTGATGAAGAATTTCGGCGTCGATCCGGTTCATTTCGGCATGATCATGCTGCTCAATCTCGGCATCGGCCTGTGCCATCCGCCGGTGGGCGCGATCCTGTTTGTCGGCTGCGCGGTCGGCAAGGTCACGATCGAGCAGGTGATGCGCAAGATCTGGCCGTTCTACGCAGTGATGTTCTTCGTCCTGATGTGCGTGACTTACCTTCCGGAAATCTCGCTGTGGCTGCCGCGGCAGCTCCAGGTCCTTCACTAAAGCGATACACGCATCTTGCGGAGTTGCGGCAAACGCGTCAGCATTGCGCCTAGAAGCGCGCCTGCGCCAGCTCCGTCAAGAAAGGGCACCCGCTGTGAGGATCGTCGACCTGAGCCGAGAGCTCTATCACCGGACCCCGAGCTACCCCGGCCATCCGCCGATCATACACGGCATGTGGAACACCCACGAAGAGGCCTACGCGGAATCGAGAAACGTCTACGGGTTGGCGTCGATGTTCATCTCGATGGCCGATCACGGCGGTACCCACATCGATGCGCCCCGGCATTTCGGGCCGAACGGCATATCGATCGATCAGTATCCGCTGGAAAAATGCATTGTGCCGGGTATCTGCCTCGACCTGCGTCATATCGCGCCGCGCGCCGAGATTACGCCGGCCGATCTGGAGGCGGCCGTGAAGACAGCCGGGGTGCCGGTACCGAAGGCCGGCACCGTGCTGCTCTGCACCGGCCACCATGCACGGACGTTTCCGCGCAAGGAATACTCCACCGACAATTCCGGCGTGAACGTCGCCGCTACCGAATGGCTCGCAGGGCATGGCATCGTTCATTTCGGCATTGACTCGATGCGTCCGGGCCCCGAGAGCGACGTGAACCTGCTGGTTCACAAGGCCTGCCTCGATCTCGACATCACCCACATCGAAAGCCTGTGCAATCTCGAAGCGTTGCTTGGCCAGGGACAGTTCACCTTCATCGGCCTGCCGATGAAGTGGCGTGAGGGAACGGCCTCCCCGATCCGCGCGGTGGCAGTATTTGACCTGTAAGACCTGATGCGGCTGAGGGACATCGGATGACGGGCAACAGAACCAACCTTCTTTCGCGCCGCGCAATCCTGGCAGCGGGTGGCGCAGTCGCGATTGCCGGCGTTGCAAGACAAGCGAGAGCGGCCGGCTATCCGGAACGACCGATCAAAATCATCGTGCCGTTCGCGCCGGGCGGACCGACCGACATCATGGCCCGCATTCTCGGCACCCATCTCGGAGAGGCACTCAGCGGCACGATCGTGGTCGAGAACCGCGCGGGCGGTGGCGGCAATATCGGAATCGGCATTGCGGCGCATGCCGAGCCGGACGGCTATACGCTACTGATCACGTCGAGCGCCTATGTCGTCAATCCCGGCCTTTACGCCAAGATCCCATACGATCCGGACAAGGACTTTGCGCCGATCGCTGAGCTCGGCACCTCGCCCAATGTGATCCTGGTCAACCCGAAGCTCGGGATCAACTCGGTCGCAGACCTGATCGCACGCGCGAAGGCCAATCCGGACGAGCTGAACTATGCCAGCCCGGGCCTTGGGACGACGCCGCATCTGGCCGGCGAGCTGTTCAAGATCGTCGGCAACATCCAGATGACGCACGTCCCGTTCTCCGGCGCCGGTCCGGCGATCCAGGCGATCCTGGGCGGCACCACCCAGGTTGCCTTTGCGGCACTGCCGCCGGCACACCCGCACATCGCGTCAGGGGCGTTGAAGGCGCTTGCCGTCACCGGAGCCCACCGCTGGTTCGACCTGCCCGACGTGCCGACCATGGTCGAGCTCGGCTACAAGGATTTCATCTCCGACACCTTCCAGGGATTTCTCGCGCCGGCCCAGACGCCGGCTTCCGTCGTCGAGCTGCTGTCGGCGAAATCGATCGCAATCCTGAAGACGCCGAAGATCGCCGACCAGTTGCGCAATGACGGCTTCGAGGTGCTCGCCAACGGACCCGACGGCATGCGCAGGCGCATCACGGATGAAGTTCCGAAGTGGCGCGACATCATCACGAAGGCCGGGATCAAGCCGGTCTGATCAAGATTGCGCGACACGCACAGCGTGCAGCTTGCGAGTGCTCACCGGTATCCATACGCTGCCCCACAACAAGAACAAACATAGGGGAGGCGATCGTCATGGCCACAAGGCGGGATTTCCTGAAGGCGGGAGCAACGGCGGCGGCCGGCATCGTGTTCTGCAGCTGCGGGCTCGTGCACAATGCAGACGCGCAACAATCGCGCCAGAAATTGCCGGTCTCGGTCAGCGGCAAGCGCGTCAAGACCATCGACATCCATTCGCACTGCCATTTCCGCGAAGCGGGCGCCCTGCTCGGTTCCAATGCCGACAAGGTGCAATTGCCGCCGGTCAATGGCGCGGCCGAGGCCTTCATCGAGATCGACAAGCGGCTTGCCGCGATGGACGCACAGGCCGTCGACATGGAGGTGCTGTCGATCAATCCGTTCTGGTACGATCGGGACCGTGACCTTGCCGGGCAGATCGTGAAGGTCCAGAACGAGAAACTCGCCGAACTCTGCGCCTCGAAGCCCGACCGCTTCGCCGCGTTCGCCTCGCTGACGCTGCAGGCACCCGATCTTGCCGTGCAGGAGCTGGAGACGGCCGTGAAGAAGCAGGGGCTGAAGGGTGCGGCGATCGGCGGGGTCGTCAATGGTGTCGAATTCTCCGACCCGAAATTTCATCCCGTCTGGGCCAAAGCCGAGGAACTCGGCGTTCCCCTGTTCATCCATCCGCAGGGCGTGCCGGAGCTCAACAAGCGGCTCTCGGGCAATGGCTGGCTCGGCAACACGATCGGCAATCCGCTGGAGACCTCGATCGCGCTCTCGCACCTGATCTTCGAAGGCACGTTCGACCGCTTCCCCGGGCTGAAGGTCATTGCCGCGCATGGCGGTGGCTATCTGCCGTCGTACGCCGATCGCTCGGACCATGCCTGCCTGGTTGGACCGAAGGGATGCAATCCCGACATCCAGCTCAAGAAGGCGCCGACGGAATATCTCAAGCAGATCTATTTCGACTCGCTGATCTTTACACCCGAGGCCGTCAGGCACCTCGCCGCTCAGGTCGGGGCTGGCCAGATCGTGCTTGGAAGCGACTATCCCTATCCATGGCAATTGAGCCCGGTCGATCACATCTTCGCCTGCTCCTCGCTAAGCGACGACGACAAGGCCAACATTCTTGGCGGTACCGCAGCAAAGCTGCTCGGCGTCGCTGCATGAGGAAGCCGCGCCGATCTGGCGCCGTCGTCGCGCAGCTGGACGCGACGACGCGTCGGCGGTCAGTAGATTCTCACCGTCCGAATTGCGTTGCTCGGCTGGGCGATTTGCGCCGGCCGTGCGCTGTCAGGCAGCAGATCGGTGGCAGCGTAGGATCCGGTAAACTCCGCTTGCGCCGCATCGGCGATCCATTTGACCACCGCCGGACGACTGACCACCATGCCGATCAATGCGACGATCACGAGCAGCGGCAGAGCGATGAGCTTGATGCTGAAGCTCTGGTAGTTGCGTTGCGCGTCCTGCTGTCGCTTGTCGAAAGGGCCATGCATGGATTCCTCCACGGTGCAGATGTGTGCTCCGCCGAGGCCTCACTTACTGCAGTGCACGCGCGGGCGCTGTGAATGATTTCACAGGATTAAATCAGTTCACCTTTTCGTGAGAGATCGGGCTTGCTGCAGTCGAAGCGACTATTCGCTGTCGCTTGATCCAGCCTCGACCAGTTCCTGCAGCGCTTCCGGCTTCAGCACGACAATCGCACCGTGTTCAAGCCTCACCAGACCACGCGTCGCCCAGACACGCAGTTGCTTGTTGATGCTCTCCCGCGTCATGCCGACCATCTCGCTGATCTCCTGCTGGGTGATCGAGATGGTACGTCCCTGCGGCTCGCGCTTGTGCTTGTCGCTGAGACGCAACAGCGCGCTGGCAAGCCGGCCGGGCAAATCTTGCAGGATGACCTGCTCGACCTGATCGCTGGTCCAGCGCAATCTTGCGCACAGCAGTTCGATGAACTTCATCGCCAGGGTCGGCTGGCTGCGCACGAACGGAATGAATTCGCGGCGATCGATCACGAACAGTTCGCAATTGGTATTGGCGGTGGCATCGGCCGTGCGCGACAAGCCGTCGAGCAGCGCGATCTCGCCGAAGATCTCTCCGGCCCCGATCAGGTTGAGAATCGCATTGCGGCCATCCGGCGACGAGATGCTGATCTTCACCGTGCCGGAGATCACTGCGATCAGGCTCGTGCCCGGATCGCCTTTGGAAAAAATCGCGGTCCCCCGCTTCAGCGTGATGTGCTTGGCGTAGCGGCAGAGCTGGTCGAAAGCCTCGGGCTCAAGATCGGCGAAATAGGGATGCTTGCGCAGCACCGACAGCTTGCTGCTGGAAAACGGCGGCGTCCCGGCAGTTCTTTCTATCGTCGCACCGGTCATCGTCATCCAGCAAGATTGTGTTTGCGTGGCCCGCCGCCAGGAGCGGACGCAGACAAAGCCATCGATCAATGAAAGCAGTTGCTAGTATAGCTCCGGCTAAGGCCTACAGCAACCTGAAGACCGCACTGCACCATCGGGAGTGGAAGCCAACTGAGAGTACAATTTTTGATAAGCGAAATGTCACTCGCGAGGGCTCTTGATGGCTGCAGCACGCCCGGTCAAATCTCATCGAACAAGCCGCCTTTCCGTAACTCCGTCGTTTCAGCGCCTTCGGTTCCGCGGCCGGAATCGCGGTTCAATCGCGTGAAAATCGCCCCTTTCGGGCAAAGGCTGCGGTCCGGTGAACGGGTCACCTGATATTCGCGGCTATTGCTCCGCCATTTGCTTAACCATCAACAGCGCCTTGCGTGTCGCCAATGCGCGGGTGATCAAACGCGGCAACCCGCTATTCATCAACTTCGGCGAGCTTCCCCCTCAAACAGGGAGTGCAGAAAGTGCCACAGATTTGGATGACGTATCGCGAAATTGCTGAAATGTTGGGCTGCGACGCAGACACGGCGCGCGCCACAACCATTCAGCGCGAGCTGGACCGGAAGAAGAGCCGCGATGGCCTGACTCGCGTCAAGCTCGATCCCGAATTGACCGCGAGGTTTATTTCCATGATCCGGAACGCCGACGCCGCCCTCAACCAGGCTGTCCAGGAGCTCCGCAACATGCATGAAATGATGGCGCGCAGGGCCCGGTCCGGCGGGCATTCCACGATCTACGACGATGGCGGGTTTGCCGTCTCGGGTTGATCGCGCCGAACAACCTCACAGCAGCCTGCCGTCCGGCCCAAAGAATGGATGCGGCCCGTCGAACTGCCCAATCGGAACCTGGTGGGTCACTAACTGCCCGAGTTCCTGACCGGGAAACCAGGCATGGACGTGAAACGCAGGCGGCTCCACCTTGAAGGACGGCACTCGGAGCTGCGCAAGGTCGAGATCCACGGCGTGGTTCGGCGCCGGACATACCGTCACGGGAATTCCGGCGAAGGTGGTCAGCATGGCACGATGAACGTGCCCGCATCCGATCAGCTGCGCGCGCGGGTGGCGCCTGACGATCCCGGCCAATTCGTCGGCATTGAACAGATCCTGTCGATCCATGTGCCAGATACCGCCCTTGAACGGCGGGTGATGCAGGAAAATCAGAGCTGGTCGATCGATCGCCGCCGCCAGCGTGGTGTCGAGCCATTGCAGCGTGGACGTCTCAAGCGTGCCATGCGGTTTGCCGGGAACGCTTGAGTCAAGCAGCAGCAGATCGAGGCCGTGCACCTCGATTTTCTGGTCGAGCGGACCGGCGGCATGGACATAGGGCGCCGCCGGAAACGCCGCACGCATCAACTCGCGCGAGTCGTGATTGCCCGGGATGCCGGCAAACGGAAGCCGAAGCGGCGCCAGCAATCGTTTGAGATGATCGTATTCCTCGGCGGTTGGTGTATCCACCAGATCACCCGAGATCACCACAAAATCGGGCGCAGGTTCGAATGCATTCAGCGTTGCCACGCATCGTTCAAGCGCCTTGGCGGTATCGACACGGCCATAGGCGAGCGCCCCCGGCGGCTTGATATGGAGGTCGGATATCTGGGCGATCAGTATTGGTTTCGTCGACATCGATTTTCTCAATCTTCGGATGGCAGCACACGAACGGCCTCAGCGGCGATCGAAAGTCCGATCCGGTCGCCGGCCCTGGCTTGAATTGTGTTGGGAGCATCGACGTTGAGCGGCCTGGTGGAAGCACCACTCACGACGAGCCGCTGTCGGTCACCGACGAAGCTGACGGTGTCAATGATGCCGGAAAGCGGTCCACGCCCGGGTTCGACCACCCGAATGGTTTCAGGACGGATCATGGCGATCGCCTTCGCGGCCGACGTCTCGCCGCCGACCGGCAGTCGTCCACCCGGCAGGACAAGGTCTCCCCCCTCCATGGGAGCTTCGACGATGTTGGCCGCGCCGATGAACTCCGCGACGAAGCGATCCTTTGGCGCGAAGTAGACGTCGCGCGGCGTCCCGATCTGGGCGATCGCGCCCTTCCGCATCACCACGATGCGGTCGCCCAATTCCATCGCCTCGGCCTGATCATGCGTGACATAGATCGTCGTGATGCCGAGCGCGCGCAGCAGACGGTTGAGCTCGCTGCGCAGCCGATCCCGCAAGGCGGCGTCGAGCGCGGTCAAGGGTTCATCCAGCAGCAGGATGCCCGGCCGGATTGCAACAGCGCGCGCCAATGCAACGCGTTGGCGTTGACCACCGGAAAGCTGATCGATGCGACGGTTCTCCAGCCCCGAAATGTTGGTCAGATCCACCAGTTCGGCAACGCGCGCGCTGCGCTCATTCCTGGCGACACCGCGAATCTTGAGGCCGTAGCCGATATTCTCCGCCACCGTCATATTGGGGAACAGGGCGTAGGACTGAAATACCATCCCGACATTGCGTCGCTCGATCGGAACGGACGTCACGTCCTTGCCGTCGAACAGAACCTTGCCGCCGGCGTCCGGCAGCTCGAGACCGGCAATGATGCGCAGCATCGTGGTCTTGCCGCAGCCGGACGGCCCGAGCAGCACCAGCGTCTCGCCGCGCGCAATGTCTAGGGTTGCGGGGTCCAGCACGCGTGTTCCGTCGGCAAATGTCTTGCCGCAGCTCTCGATCCGCACCGATGCGCCGTGCCCGGCCACATTCATCGCTTGTGATCCCTGTCAGCCAGCAGCTGCATGGCGACCAGCAGCGGAATGATCATCACGAAGAAGATCAAGGTGTAGGCGGAAGCCACCTCTAACCGCATCGAGGCGTAGCTGTCGGCAAGTCCGACCGGCAGCGTCTTCGTCAGCGGCGTGTGCAGCATCCAGGTGAGGTTAAACTCGCCGAGCGAAAGCGTCACCACCATCAACGCGCCGGCGAGAATTCCCGGCACGGCATTCGGGACGATCACATCGCGGAATCGCCGCCATGGCGATGCGCCGAGTGAGGCGGCGCCTTCGTCGAGCGTTCTGATGTCGATGGTCGCAAACACCGCCATCACCGACCGCACCATGAACGGCATGGTGAAGACAACGTGGCCGACCAGGATGAAGAGCCAGGAACGGCGGAAGCCGCCGAAGCCGCCATAGGTCAGCAGCAGCGCCAGTGCGATCGCCAGCCCCGGGATCGCCAGCGGCAGCGTGATGATCTCCTCGACGATCCGCGCAAGCCGGCCTCCGCGCACATGCAGCGCGTAAGCCGCAGGCACGCCGGCGACCAGTGTGACCGCGAGGGTCGCGAATGCAATCACGAAGGACAACAGGATCGTTCCGGCATAGAGGTCCCAGACCTGGAGCACCCATTGCAGGGTCACGCCGGATTGGATGCCCCGAAAATAGTTGACGGTGACGCCGGCGGAGATCGAAAGCGCCGCAGGCACCACGAGGAATGCCGCAACGAGCAGCGTAAAGATGAACTGGCCGGTGAAGATCAGGCGATCGCGCATGTGTCACCCGGCCGCCGCGACCGCGCTGCCGCTGAACGATCGGGCAAGCGCGAGGATCAACCAGGTGATCAGGCCGAGCCCGACGGAAAGTGCCGCTGACGTGGCAAAATTGGCGGCCAGCGTGAACTCCGTGTAGATCAGCATCGGCAGCACGTCGATGTTGGTCGCCAGCGTGAAAGCGGTGCCGAACGCTCCCATCGCCGTCGCAAACGCGATCGCGCCGGACGCGACGAACGCCGGCGCCAGCGCCGGCAGCACGACATCGCGCTGGACCGCCCACGGGCTCGCGCCAAGCGAACGCGCAGCCTCCTCCAGGCCGACATCCAGCTTCTGCACGGCGGCCATGATGGTAAGGATCACCCGCGGGATCGAGAAATAGAGATAGCCGAGGAAGAGCCCGTAGATCGAATAAGCGAAGACGAATTTTTCACCGAACACGCGGTTCGACAGGTCACCGATCAGCCCCTGTCGTCCCGCCAACAGAATGATCATGAAGCCGACCACCACGCCGGGAAAGGCCAACGGAAAGGTCAGCAAGGCGATCAGCACGGCGCGCCCGGGAAAGCGGTGCCGCTGCAGAAACATTCCGGCAATCGTCGCGACGATCAACGTGACGATCGTGGTCGCAGCGGCCAACAGCACCGTATTGATCAGCGTCGCCCGATAGCGGCTTTCCGCGAGAATGGCGAGATATCCGGCGAGCCCGTGCGGGCCTTCGGCGCCGACGACCACAAGCCGCGCCATCGGCAGCAGGAAGAAAGCCGTCGTCACGACCGCGAGCGGCAGCAGGCAGAGCCAAACAAAGGACTTTTGCGACATCGTGAGAATGGTGCCCCGGCGAGGGGCACCATATTGCCTCAGCGGACCTCGGCGAGATAGCGGTCGACGAAGCCTTTTTGCACGTTTTCCATCTCGCCCCAGTCGACGCTCTTGGCGCGGGCATAGTCGCTGTCGGGGAGGAATTTGCCCTTCACCGCGGCCGGCAGTTCGATCGGACGGGCCGGACGCAAATAGGCATTGGTCCAGATCGCCTGCCCCTTGTCGGACAGAAGATAGTCCATCACCTTCTTGGCCTTGTCCTTGTCCGGCGCGTTCTTCACCAGACCGACGACATAGGGAAACACCACCGATCCCTCGCAGGGAATAACAAACTCGAAGTTGCCTTTTTCCGAATATTTCGCGCGGTAGGCGTTGAAATCGTAGTCGAACAGGATCGGCATCTCGCCTGAAACGACGCGGGCATACGCCGTCTGCTTGGGCACGATCGGATCGTTCTTGCGCAGCTCCTTGAAGAAGCTGATCGCGGGATCAAAGTTGGCGGGCGAGCCGCCCAGCGCCAGATTGATGGCCACCGCGCCGACATAACCAACCGCCGCCGACGACGGGTCGAGATAGCCGACCATGCCCTTGTAGTCGGGCTTCAGAAGGTCCTTCCAGCAGGCCGGCACCGGCTTGCCGCCCAGCGCGTCCTTGTTCACGAACAGGCCGAGCGTACCGGAGTGGATCGTGGTCCAGTAGCCGTCCGGATCCTTGAGGCCGGCCGGCACCTGGTCCCAATGGACGGGCTTATAGGGCTCGAGCGCATCCTGCGCCTTGGCCTTCATGCCGAAGGTCACGCCGAAATAGCCGATATCGGCGACCGGATTGCTCTTCTCGGTCAGGATCTGGGCCAACGCCTGGCCGGAATTCTTGTTGTCATGCGGGACGTCGTAGTTGAGATCGGCCTTGATCGCCTTCAGCATCGAGGCCCAGTCGGCCCATTCCGGCGGGCAATTGTAGCAGATCACGTCCGCTGCCTTGGCGGATTGCCACGGCGCGATCAGCGTCAGCGCCAACACGGCAAGGACAAGGCGGACGGTCTTCATGGGAGGCTCCGGGTCGGCAAGGAAATGAGGACGACAACATCAACCGCGCGATCAAGTATAGACCACGTATGAAGCTTTTGCGACGCGTCTGCTGCTGTGCAGCAAACACCGGAGATGGATGCCAACGATCGGGGCGCTCGCGCCGAGCAAGCGTCTTGCGCTAGGCTGTCGATCAAAAGAGGGAGCGCCCATGTATCAGCCCGCCGGCGTCAAAACATCGCCCGACCTTGCCATTCCCGATCTGATGAAGGCCTGGGTGCTTGGCGATCCCGATCAGCTTTTCCTGCGCGAGAAGCCGACGCCGGTCCCATCGCGAGCCGAGGTTCTGGTCCGGATTGACGCGGTCGCAATCTGCGCGACGGATCTCGAGATCATTCATTCGGGCTCACCGGCAAGCATTCACGGCGGCCTGCCCTTCAACAAGAGCTTTACGCCGGGCCACGAGTATATGGGCACGGTCGCCGCGCTCGGACCCGACGTTGACGAATTCAAGATCGGCGAGCGGGTCAGCGTTGAAATTCACGCCGGTTGCGGCCAATGCAAGCGCTGCCGACAGGGCATGTACACCTCGTGCCTGAACTACGGAAAGCCCGAGAAGGGGCACCGGGCCAACGGCTTTACGACCGATGGCGGATTTGCCGAGTACGCCGTCAATCACATCAACACGCTGGCGCGCGTTCCGGACGGCATGAGCGACGCCGAAGCCACGCTCGTGGTGACTGCCGGGACGTCGATGTATGGCTTGACGGAATTGGGGGGATTGGTGGCCGGCGAGAGCGTTGTCGTGATCGGTCCGGGCCCGATCGGACTGCTTGCGGTCGCGGTGGCCAAGGCGCTGGGCGCAAGCCCGGTGATCCTGACCGGGACCCGCAACAAGCGGCTGGCGATCGGCCAGGAACTAGGTGCCGATCGCGTCATTAATATCAATGATGAGAATGCGGTCTCAGTCGTCAAGCAACTGACCAATGGGATTGGCGCGGACTACGTTGTCGAATGCGCCGGGACCGAAGCGACGCTCAATCAGGCGATCCACATGACCAACCGCGGCGGCAAGATCTGCCTTGCCGCCTTCCCGCACGAGGCCGCAACGCTGGACATCGCGCATCTCGTACGCAACAACATCTATGCCTACGGCATCCGTGGCGAGGGCCGCAGCGCGACCCATCGTGCGATGGAATTGATGGCCGCGAAGCGGTTCGACGCGACGAAAATCCACACCCATACGTTTCCGCTGGCTGACCTGCCGACGGCGCTGAGGTATGCGCGGGATCGCGTGGACGACGCGATCAAGGTCGTCGTTACCAATCGAAAGGCTGAGGCAATCGCAAGCGCTGCAGAGTAGAACGCGCTCCGGCTTGCCCGCGATGCGGAGCCAGCGTCTTCACACCGAGCAGTAACGTTCCTTGATCTCATCATCCGCGAGCAGGTCCTGTGCCGATGCCTGGTGCACCACGGCCCCCTGATCCAGCACATAGGCGCGATCGGCGATATCGAGCGCGAGTTCGACATTCTGCTCGACCAGCAATACCGTCGTCCCCTGCGCCTTCATGCTGCGGAACAACTCGAACATTTCGTCGACCAGCACCGGCATGATGCCCTCGGAAGGCTCGTCCAGCATGATCAGGTCGGGCTTTGCGATCATGGCACGCGCGATCGCCAGCATTTGCTGCTCGCCGCCGGACATCGTGACGGCCTCCTGATCCATACGCTCGGCCAGCCGTGGAAATATCATCGCGATCTCGCCAATCAGCTCAGCTTCCCGCTTCTTTTCGGCCGAGGCGACCAGGCCGAGCCGCAGATTCTCCCGTACCGATAGTCCCTGCACGATCCGCCGTTCCTCCGGCACATAGGCGAGCCCCAGCGCAAAACGGATGTGCGCCGGCTGCTGCAGCAACTCCTTGCCCTTGAAGATCACCGAACCCCGCGTTCGGTCCATCAGCCCCATGATCGACTTCAGCGTGGTGGTCTTGCCGGCTCCATTGCGGCCGATCAGGCAGACGATTTCACCCCGGGCCACCTCCAGACTGATGTCCTGCAACGCGTGGCTTGCGCCATACCAGGCATTGAGCTTGCTGATCTGCAGCATCCGGTCAGTGCTCCCGCTGGCCAAGATAGACGCGCTTCACCGCCTCGTTCTGTCGCACCTCCTGTGGCGTTCCCTCGGCCAGCAGTTCGCCATGATGCAGCACCAGGATGCGGTCGCTGATGCCGAGCACCAGCTTCATCTTGTGTTCGACCAGGATGACCGTGCGCTCTTTGGCGAGCTTCACGATCAAATCCATCATGGTCCGGGTCTCTTCCGGGCTCATCCCCGCCGTCGGCTCATCGAGCAGCAACAACCGAGGCTGGCTGGCGAGCGCCATGCCGATCTCCAGCGCCCGCTGCTCGCCGTGCGCGAGCGTCTTGGCGGCGCGCTCCCGCGACTCCCACAATCCCACCAGGACCAGCAACTCATCTGCCCGCTCGACCAATTCGCTCAGGCGGGCACGTGGGCGCCAGATGTCATATCTGGAGACCAAGGCTTGCAGGCCAACCCGGATGTTCTCACGCGTCGTCAGCTGGGGAAATACGCTGGTGATCTGAAACGACTTGGCGATCCCCATATGCGCAAAGCGATGCTGCGGGAGTCCCGTGACATCCTTGCCCTCGAATTCAACGCTGCCGCGCGAGGGCGGAAAGGCACCGCACAGCAGGTTGAAATAGGTGCTCTTGCCGGCGCCATTCGGCCCGATGATCGACGTAATCGCCCCCTTCGAGAACTCCGCGGAGATATTGTTGAGCGCGACAAACTTCCCAAACGTCTTGCCGACGCCCTTGGTGCGCAGGATGATTTCGCCCGCCTGCCCTGCCATGGCCGTCATCGCCGCCGCCTCGCTATCAGCGTGCCCCAGATACCGGCTGGGAAGAACAGCACGCACGCAATGAAGATGGCCCCGACGATCAGTTGCCAGTGAACCGTCCACACCGAAACAACGTTCTCCAGAACCAGGAAGACCGCGGCGCCGATCATCGGTCCGAAGAAGGTCCCCATGCCGCCAAGCAATGCCACCATCACCACCAGGCCCGACGTCTCATAGTGCAGGATCTCGATCGGAACGATCGAAAGATGAAGCGCCTGCAGCGCACCCGCGAGTCCACAGAAGCCGCCCGACAGGACGAAGGTCAGCAACCGGGTCACGGTGACGTCATAGCCCGATGCGCGCGCGCGCATTTCGTTCTCCCGCACGGCTTCGATAACGGCCCCGAAGGGAGACGCAAGGATGCGTGACATCACAAAGAAAGCGGCAATCACGAAAGCGGCGATGACATAGTAGCGGATCATCGGATTGATGAAATCGATCCGCAAACCGAACAGATCGATGGTCCGGACATTGATACCACGGAGGCCGTTCTCGCCCCCGGTCCAGTCGACGGCCTGATAGAACAGGTAGTAGACGCATTGCGACAGCGCCATCGTCACCATCGCAAAGTAGATGCCGCGGGTCCGGATCGCGAGCACACCGATCAACAGCGCCATCAACAGGCCACCACCAACGCCTGCCGCGATCGCCACATACCACGGCCAGCCGAAATGCACGATAGCAATGCCGCAAAGATAAGCGCCGGTTCCGAACAGCGCGGCATGACCGAACGAGAGCAGCCCGAGATAGCCGAACACCAGATTGAACCCGAGCGCATACAGCCCGTAAATCAGGATGTTCACCGCCAGGGCGGTAAACGGCATCACCAGAGGGAAAATCAGGATCACCGCGGCGGCGAGGCTGGCGCGATGCCGCGTCGCGAAATCGTACCAGCTGATGGTGGCTGCGTTCGGCTGCTTGAAGGATTCGGCGGCTTCGGTCATGCCCGGCTCAGCTCAACAATCCAGCGCGACCGAAGAAGCCCTGCGGGCGCACGATCAGGACGATTGCCATCAGGGCGAAGATCGACACCTTGGCCATTTCGGGCGCGAACAGCGACGTCATGCTGACAACGACGCCGACCAGGAGGCCCGCCAGCACGGCACCGCCGATCGAACCCATGCCGCCGACCACCGTCACCACAAAGGCTTCCGCGAGAATGGTGCCACCCATCTCGGGAATGACGCCCTGCAGCGGGGCGGCGAGCAGGCCGGCGAAGCCGGCGATCGCCGTTCCAATTCCGAACACGATCAGCCAGACCCGAGATACGTCGACGCCAAGGACGCGAACGATTTGTGGATCGCGCGCCCCGGCACGGATGATGAGCCCGAAGCTGGTTCTCTCCAGGAATAGCCAGAGCGCCAGCAGCACGGCTGCCGTCGCACCGATCACGAACAACCGGTAGAGCGGAAAGTATCCGACACCAATATTGACGGCACCTTGCAGAATCTCGGGCGTGTCGAAGGGGTAGCCGGTCTTGCCGAACGCAATGCGCACGCATTCGACCATCACATAGCTCAGCCCAAAGGTCAGCAGCAGCGGGTAGTCAATCCCGCGACCATACAGCGGCCGGATCAACACTCGCTCGACCGCAAGACCGAACAACCCGATCAGGAGCGGCACCGCCACCAGGCAGAGCCAGAAATTGCCGCCGATCGAGATCAGGTAAAGCCCGACATAGGCGCCGACCATGTAGAACGCCCCATGGGCGAAGTTGACGACGGTCAGCATCCCGAAGATCAGCGAAAGTCCGATCGCAAACAACACGTAGATTGCGCCGAGCGCCAGCCCGGCGAACAATTGCAGCGCGATCAGATCAAAGCTCAAACCCGCCATTCATCCTCCAAAAGCGGCGCGCACCGCCATTGGCGCGCGCCATCTCGTGAACTCAGCTCTTGTGGCCGAGCAATTCACAGGTACGCAGGTTCTTTTCGTTGGGCTCTTCGGTCGCAAGGACCTCGAACACATCCGAGTCGTTCCTCATGTCCTTCGACTTCGATTTGATCACGAGCACCGACTGCACCGACTGATGATCGCATTTGCGATAATATTGCGGGCCCTTGTAGTAGTCGTACTTCAGGGCCTCGAGCGCTGCGACGACCTTGTCGGTCTCGACGCTGCCCGCGGCCTTGACCGCCGCGAGCACGGTCCGGACGCCGCCATAGCCGAGCGCGCCGTAGTCGGTCGGCAACTTGCCGTCATACATCTTGCGGAACGCCTCATTGAACGCCTTGGTCGAGGCGAATTTGTCCTCGATGCCCCAGTAGAACGAGCAACCGCCGACCACGCCTTCGAACGCCTGCGCGCCCGCCGCGACGCGGCTGGCGTGCGAGAGCAGCGGCGCAATGATCTGGATCGACCTTTTGATGCCGAAGTCGGTTGCCTGCTTCAGCGCGATCTGCTGGTCCCGGCCAAAATTGCTGATGCACAGGATATCGGGCTTCAGCGCCTGAAGGCGCGGCAGCAGGGTCGAGAAATCAGACGTTCCCAACGGATGACGAATATCGCCGAGGTTCTCGATGTTGAATTCCTTTCCGACCTCGAGGAAGCCGCGAACCATTTCGTGGCCGTAGGCGTAATCGGCGGTCAGGAAGGCAACCTTCTTGCCAAACTTGGAGAAAGCGTAGCGGCCGACCGCGCCAGAGGTCATGTGCGGATTGAGGGCCTCGTGGAACGTGTACTTGCTGAAGTCGGCGGCCTCGTTGATGGCGTCGGACTGGCTGATCGAATTGAAGATGATGCCGCGCTCTTTGGTGACGTTGTTGATCGCGAGCTGGACGGCCGCGGAGAGGCTGCCGACCACGAAATTGACTTTCTCCTTCTCGACCAGCTCCAAGGTCCGCGTCGCAGCCTCGCCCGGATTCAGCTTGTCGTCGCGCACGACAAGCTCGGCCTTGCGGCCATTGAGGCCACCGGCCTCGTTGAACTGGGCCACGGCCAATTGTCCGGCACGCACCTGATCCTGCGCCTCGGCGCCATAGGGACCAGTCAAAGGAACAGGGAAACCGATCTTGATAGGCGCTTCCTGCGCCTGGAGGAGATTGATGCGAAAGGGTGAGGCGGCGAGAACGACGCCGGCGCTCGCTGTCGTCAGTAGCCGCCGGCGTGACATCCATCCGGCTTTGGTGGCCCTCTTCGTCATGGCTATCCTCCCCAAGAATTGTCTGTTTGGTTATCGTATTCGCGTTGCCTGGAACGTCTCCGCCTCAGATCCGTCCCAAGGCCGTCAGGATAACCTGAGGCGTCAGTGGAATCTCGGTAATAATCGCCCCGAACGGCCGGAGCACATCATTGACGGCGTTGGCGACCGCTGCCGCCGCGCCGGCCGTGCCCGCCTCGCCCGCTCCCTTGGCACCCAGCTCGGTTTCCTGCGTCGGCGACACCACATGACCGACCTCGATATCTGGCATCTCACCGGACATCGGGACCAGGTAGTCAGCCATATTGGCGTTGGTGAGCTGACCGCGCTCGTCATAGATGCACTTCTCGAACAAGGCGGCGCCCAGCCCTTGCACGACCCCGCCCCGGATCTGCTCGTCGACCAGCTGCGGATTGATGATCGTGCCGCAATCCTCAACCACCCAGTGCTTCAGCAGCTTGATGAACCCGGTCTCGGTGTCGATCTCCAGCCATGAGGCCTGGACGCCGTTGGTGAAGGCGAAGGGATATTGGCGCGGGACAAAGTGTCGGGTTGCCATCAGCTCGGGCTGAATGCCTGGCGGGAGGGTATCCGGCCGGAAATAGACGATCCGCGCCAGTTCGTTCAGCTCGATCCTCGGCGTAGCGTCGCTGGCGCTGACGATGCTATTGCCGGCAATGTCCAGCTCGGCCGGCGTCGATTGCAGGATGGCGGCGGCGACATCCAGAATATTCTTGCGCAAGGCCTTGGCAGCCTGCAGGGCGGCTTCGCCGCCAATGCCGGCACCACGAGACGCCCATGTACCGCCGCCATAGGGCGTGTTGTCGGTATCTCCTAATGTCACGCGCACCCGTTCCATCGAGACGCCGAGCACGCTGCCCACGATCTGGGCGGTCAGTGATTCCGATCCTTGTCCCTGCTCCGTGATGCTGGTCTGGCAGATCACCGAGCCCTGCGCATCGAGCCGAACTCCGACCCCGTCCTGTGACGAAATCTTCGCACCACCGACGCCGTAGAAGGCTGCGCTTGGATTGGTGACCTCGATGAAGCTCGCGATGCCGATCCCGCGGTGGATGCCCCTCAATCGCAATGCCGCCTGCTCCGCGCGCAGCGCATCGTAGTCCATCATCTGAAGCAGCTTTGCCAATGAGGCGTGATGCGACAGCTGCTCGAACTTCATGCCCGAGGGCGAGGCGCAAGGATAGGCATCGTCCGCGATCAGGTTGCGACGTCGGATCTCGGCCGGATCCATCCCGATCCTGGCAGCGGCCAAATCGACCAGACCTTCGGTCACCGAACAGGCGATCGGATGTCCAACCGCCCGGTACTGGCACATGACGTTCTTGTTCTGGAAGACGACCCGGGCCCGTGCGCGATAGTTCTGGGCAACATATGGCCCGCCGACCAGATTGACCACCTGATTGGCCTCGATGGCGCTGGTCCGCGGATACATCGAGTAGGGGCCGATCCCGGTCAGATCGTCGATCTCGAAAGCGGTAATCGTACCGTCCTGCTTGACGCCGATCCGTCCCTTACAGCGATGATCGCGGGCATGGATGTCGGTGTTGAAGCTTTCGACACGGTCGGCGACGAACTTGATCGGCCGACGCAGCAGCTTGGATAGCGCGTAGGTCGCCATCTCATCGGCGTAGATATGGACTTTGATGCCAAAGGAGCCGCCGACATCCTTGCAGACCACACGAACCTGCGATTCCTTGAGCCCAAGGTGCAGGGCCGCGATGTTCTGCACCATGTGGGGCGCCTGGGTGCCCTGATAGATCGTGAGCCGCGCCTCCGCTGCATTCCAGTCGGCAACCACCGCCCGTGGTTCGAGCGTCACACCGGTGTGACGGCCGAACACGAATTCGGATTCGATCACCGCGTCGGATTCGGCAAACGCCCGATCGACGTCGCCCGCGTGGTAAGCTCGCTCGAAGGCAAGATTGTCGCCGAGCGAGGCGTGAATGACGGGAGTGGACGGATCGAGCGCGGTGCGCACATCCGTGACCGCGTCGAGCTCCTCGTAGTCAACGGCGATATGCTCCATGGCATCTTCAGCAACCGCGCGGCTGGTCGCCACAATCGCCGCAACCGCCTCGCCCTGCCAGTAAACCTGCTCAACCGCGATTGCGCGTTGCGGCGCCGACTTCAATCCCTTCAAGTGCGAGAGGACACCGACCCAGGGCGTAATGACGGCCTCCAACTCGCGACCGGTAACCACCGAAATCACGCCCGGCAGACGCTTCGCAGCGGTGGCATCGATCGCGACAATCCTGGCGTGGGCATGCGGTGACCGCAAGAAGACCACGTGGGCCATCCGCGGCAATTCGAGATCGCTGACATACTGCCCACGTCCCTGCAGCAGCCGGTCGAGGTTCGGCCGCGGCACCGTCTTGCCGATATAGGAATTCGGGCGGTCGAGCACCGAAAGCGAATCTGCTGTGGGACGCGTCATGCAGCTTGCTCCGCGCGCGTCTTGGCCGTCGCCTCAACGGCGTCCACGATGGCCTGATAGCCCGTGCAGCGGCAGTAATTGCCGGAGAGATGCTCCCGGATGGCCGCGCGATCGGGTGTGGGCGATTGCCTGAGCAGATCCTGGGCTGTGATCAGCATTCCGGGCGTGCAGTAGCCGCACTGCAGCGCGTTGCGCGCGCGAAACGCCGCCTGGAGATCGGCAATTTCGCCGCTGTCGGAGAGCCCTTCGATCGTTTCGACCGACGATCCCTGTGCTTGCACCGCCAGCAACAGACAGGAGCGAACGATCTCGCCGTCGACCCGGACCGTGCAGGCACCACAGACGCCGTGCTCGCAGCCAACATGCGTCCCTGTGAGCTTCAAAGTCTCTCGGAGGAAATCGGCGAGGTTGAGCCGCGGCGCGACAAGGGCCTCGATGGGCTCGCCGTTGACCAACAATGAGACCGGTATTGGAGCAATCACCAGGCCCCTCCCGTCTCCAATTCGGGCCGCTCAAGCAACGCGGCTACGCAGCGGCGCATCAATACCGTCGCGAGGTGTCGACGCATCGCCGGGGAAGCTTGCTGATCCTCCTCCGGATCGAGCTCCTCAGCTAGAGCCGCCGCCGTTTCGGCAAGCAGGGCGGGCGTAACCGACACATTGATCAACTTGCGCGCGGCATCGGCGAGCAGGGGCCGATCGCCGACGGCAAAGAATCCCAGCTGAAGGTCCGTGAACTGGCCACCTCCGACAAGCGCACGCGCGGCGAGACCAACGATGGCGTAGTCGCCGTGCCGCCGGGCATACTCCTGAAAGAAGAACCTCGCACCTTCGCCTGAGAGCGGCAGCTCGACAGCAACGAGCAGGTCCTGCGGCGATAGCGCGGTCTCGTAGATCCCCCTGAAGAACTCGGCTGTGGCGATCCGACGCTCGCCTCCCGGACCGCGAACGACGATCGTGGCGTCAAGCGCCGCCATGCAGGCGGGAATTTCCGATGCAGGGTCGGCGTGCGCAAGACTTCCTCCGACCGTTCCGCGATTGCGAATGGCCGGATGGGCGACATGGGCCACGGCGTCCCGCAACAATGGCGCGTGCGCTGCAACCTCCGGCGATCTGAGCAAATCAACATGGCGGGTGAGCGCGCCGATGGCCAGCACGTCTCCGCTCACCGCAATGCCGCGCAATTCGGTGAGGCCGCCGATATCGACCACAATGTCCGGGGAGACCAGCCGCAGGTTCATGGCCGGCATCAGGCTCTGGCCGCCGGACAGAACCTTCGCCCTGTCACCGTGCGCAGCCAGCAGCTCCAGCGCGTTCACGACGCTGGTCGCACGAGCATACGTGAAAGCCGCGGCTTTCATGTGGGCGTGGCCTCCCGGGCCGGATTTTTCGCTTTCCGGGATTAGAGGGTCCCTCAATTCAAAGGTCAAGCTTGTTTATCGAGTGATTATTTATTCGATGGGGCTTGTCTTCGCGGTACGGAGGTCGCAGGTTCCTCACCAACCAAAAAGCCCGCCCGCGGGGAGCAGCAGATCATGAAGCTCGGGTTCTTTACGATGCCCATCCATCCTCTCGAGAAGGATTGGCGGCAATCGCTCCGGGAGGATCGTGAAGCCTTCCTGCTCGCGGATGAGCTCGGATTCACCGAGGCCTATGTCGGCGAGCATGTCACCGACCGCGCCGAGAATATCACCTCAAGCATCGCCTTCATCGCCTGGATCGCGGCCGCCACCAAGCGGATCAAGCTTGGAACCAGCACGATCAACATGCCGAACACGCATCCGGCAGCGGTCGCCGCATCGGTCGCGATGCTGGATCACATGCTCGATGGCCGCTTCATTCTTGGCATCAGCCCCGGCGGATTGCTCTCGGACGCAGAGGTGTTCGGCAATCTCGATGCCGACCGCAACGCGATGTTTCTTGAGGCGATCAATCAGGTTCTCGATATCTGGGCTGGCAAGCCGCCCTATGACTTGCAGGGCAAGTACTGGAATATTTCGGTCAACAAGACCCTGATCGAAGACATCGGCCAGGGATTTATCGCCCGTCCCTTGCAGGCCCCTCACCCACCGATCGTCGTGACCGCTGTTGCTCCCTTTTCAAAGGGTGTCACGGAGGCGGCGGCGCGCGGCTGGGACCCGATCTCGGCGAATTTCCTGATGCCGGCCTGGGTAAAGAGCCATTGGCCCAAATATGTCGAAGGTTGCGAGCGCGTGAAACGCGTTGCGGACGCGGCCAACTGGCGCGTCGCAAAGAGCGTGTTCGTTGCCAAGGACGCGGCAACGGCAAAGGCCTATGCCACGGGGCCGGACAGCCCCTATGTGTATTACTATCATCAGCTGTTCACGAAGCTGAAGCGCGGCGGCCGGCTCGAGTTGTTCAAGACGCGGCGGGAACAGCCAGACGCTGAGGTCACGCTGGAATCGATCTGCGACAAGCTCATCATTTATGGCACGCCGGAAAGCGTGGCCGATCAGCTGTTGGCGTTCGAGCAGGAGGTCGGTGAGTTCGGCACCTTGCTTTATGCCGGCAAGGATTGGAAGGACCGCGAACTCGGCCGCCAATCGATGATCCTGATGGCTGAGAAGGTCCTGCCCCGGATCAATGCAGCTGGGGCCGGACCGTCAAATTGATCAAGGAGCTCGATATGGCCCTCAGCGATCGCATTCCGTATCAGGCTCTGGTTGATCGACCGAAACTGACCCTGCCTGGCGGCAAGAAGCTTGCCGTATGGGTCATCCTCAATGTCGAGGAATGGCGCATCGAAAATGCGATGCCGCGCACCGTGCTTAGCCCGCCGATGGGGCCAGCCTCTGCTGCCCGACGTGCCGAACTGGTCCTGGCATGAATACGGCATGCGCGCCGGCTTCTGGCGACAGTTCAAGGCGCTCACCGACAGGAACATACCCGTGACGCTGGCTATAAACGCCAACGTCTGCAACACCTATCCGCGCGTGGCATCGGCGGCGCTCGAGGCCGGCTTCGAGTTCATGGGACATGGCTTTATTCAGGGCCCGATGCACAGGGTCGAGGACCAGGCGGACGCGATCAGGCGCTCGGTCGACACCATCGCGAACTTTACCGGGAAACCGCCGCGGTCGTGGGAAAGTCCGGGCCTGACCGAGACTGAAGAAACGCTCGATCTGCTGCGCCTCAACGGGATCGAGTACGTCGCCGACTGGGTGATTGACGATCTTCCCCAGGACATCACGACGCCGCACGGCACCGTGACGACGATCCCCTATTCCGTCGAGACCAACAACATCGTCATTCACGCGTTGCAGCACCTTCCGTCCGAACAATTCTTGAGGCGCTGCACCGATCAGTTCGATCGGCTCTATCTTGAAGGCGCGGACAAATGCGCGGATCATGGCCATCTCGGTACACCCCTACATCACGGGGGTGCCGCATCGAATCAAGTACCGGGAGGCCCTGCTTGACTACGTCGTCGGCCATGACGGCGTGGCAATGATGACGGCAAGCGAGATTGGGGATTGGTATCGGGGCGAGATGGCGAAGTAGTGCGGCTCAGCCAATGACCTTGATCGGCACCCGCCGGCGATCGGCGGAATTTTCCGCGATCTTCTCAAATCCGGCGAGGAAAATATCCAACGCATCACTGATCATCTGCGCCTTGTCTTCAAGAACGGGCGCATCATAGATGTATTTCCGTACGCCGTAGTAGAAGATGCCGCCATGAAACACCCACGCCAACTCCAACTCGGCGGCGCTCGGCCTGCTCTGTACTGCCAATCCGGCCTCATGGCGGCATTCTCGCAGGATGCGGGTCAGGATCTTGTCCTTGACCATGCCAACGTACCAACGATTGATGTCGAGGCCCTTGAGACCCGAATAGAGATAAATCCGCAGCCATTTGCGGGTGAAGATCGCGTCCGTGTAGATCTCGTAGAATTCCTCCAGCCGCACGCGGAGCGGACGTGACCGATCGGAAAGCAGTTTCTCCCACCCGATTTCGAGCGGTTCGAGGTATACCTTGCGGTAAACTTCCTTGATGAGGTCATCCTTGCTTGGAAAGTAGCGGTAAAGCAGCGGTTGGGTCACACCAAGCTTGCGCGCCAACGCACGGGTTCCGCCGGCAAATCCTTCTTCCGCGAAAAGCTCGGTCGCCTTGGTGACAAATTCGCTGCGGCGATCGTCGGCCGACAACCGTTTCTGCTTGGCGCGCGTTCGCCTGTTGGGTGCCTTTCGATTCATCAAGCTTTGCCAACGTCCCCAGCAAGAAATCGGCCAAAACCGCCTTGCGCGAACAACAGCGGCTCCCTCCGGTTATGAGCGTACGCCTCTACCGCACCGAGAAAAATAACGTGATCCCCTCCGTAGTAGCGGTTGGCGGCACGGCATTGAAAACTGGCGACAACGTCGGCAAGCACCGGCGCGTTGCCGAGCCCTGGTGTCCAGCTGACGCCGGCGAACTTGTCACTGGAGGACTTGGCGAACTGCTGAGCAAGCTTCTGCTGTGATGCCGCTAGCACATTCACCGCAAAATGGCTGGCGTTCTGGAAGATCACGAGCCCCTGCGAAAAAACGCCCAGGCTCCATAGCACCAACGGCGGATTGAGCGACACCGAGGCAAAGGAATTGCACGTGATCCCGTACGGCTTTCCTTCCGCCGACATCGCGGTGACAATCGTCACCCCGGTGGCAAACGTACCGAGCGCATTGCGGAAGTCGCGAGGATCGATCGCCGAATTGTCGCTTGCGAGCTCGTTGGCCGGGTCCTGCGGATGTTTGGTTGAGTCAGACATCCAGCAAGCCTCAAAGCGTCAGGTTCTCGGACGGCAGTCCAAGCACGACCCGTCCGTAGTTGGTTCCCGCCGCATCAAAATTGAACGCGAGGTGCGAGTTCACCGCGTGCGCATCACGAAATTGACGCTGCAGGGTTCCCGAGGTGAACAGGCTGCGAGCTCCGCTGGCCGTGAACAGGAGAGACACGGCGTCGGTACAGAGGTTGACCGCGAACGCGCCATCGCGCCGCAGCTTCGTCTTCGCCGCCATGTTCGGAATATGGCCACGCCTGGCGTCCGCGAGTACGTCTATACAGTTGGTGCGCATGATCAGGCGCGCGGCGTCTGTCTTTGCCGAAGCCTCGGCGATCTTGATCTGGGTGCTCTGCAAATCCCCGATCTTTGCCCTGTTGTAGGTTGAGGCGCGATGTCGCGCGATCTCCACATAGTCGTCGAGGCAGGCCTGAGCATTCCCTAGTCCGACTCCGGAGAGCACGTATGGAAATAACGAGAACACCGGAAGCGCATAGAGCGCATTCGGATTGACAACACTGCCCGGTGTCGGTCCACCCGCCAGGTCGGCGACAGCAACCGTCATGTGCTCAGGGACAAATGCGTCCGTCACCTGAACATCGTTAGATCCCGTTCCGCGCAAGCCGGTCGCGTTCCAGGTGTCCTTGACGCTGTAATCCAACTTGTTCAACAGGAACAGCCGGTATTCGACGCCATCAGCCTCATCGTCGGATGCAACGATGCTGGCAAGCATGTTCCACTCGCATGCCTCCACACCGGACGAGAACGGCCAATGGCCGCTCAGGATATATCCGCCATCCACCTTTCTGGCGCGACCGGCCGGGAAGATGAAGGACGATGCGATCAGCGTATCCGGATTCTTGCCCCACACCGCGTTCTGCGCCTCAGGCGCAAACATCGCCAACATCCAGTGATGGCTCGCCAGATTGGCGAAATTCCAGGAGACCGACGCGTCGCCCTGCCCCAAGGCGTCAGCACAATCGACCAGAGCGATATAGTCGAGTTCGCTGCCACCGACGCGCCTGGGCTGCAGGATCCGAAACAGCCCGGCATCATGGAGGTCGCGCTCAGTCTCCGGCGGCAACCGTCGCAGATCCTCTGTCCGCGACGCCCGCTCACGCAATACGGGAACCAGCGCCCAGGCCCGCGCGATGATCACCGAGTAACTATCCGACCCGGGCCCCGCTGCCGTAGCAGCGCCAGGCCCGCCGCCAACCTGAACCATTGACGCTCCCTCGCTCGATGCCCTTGTGTTCAAGGTACGGTCGAACCGCGGATCAGTTTATCGAGTGATCACCGGAGATCAAGGCACGTGAGGCAATTTCTCGAGCGCAGTCTCGCAACCATCGGCGTGGATTCGCCAGTCCCCGGATGCCAATGGTCTGCCGTTGCGTAGCCCTGACTACCCGGAAACAAAAAAAAGGCCCGATGGCTGTTCAGCCACCGGGCCTTGTCGTTGAAATACTAGCGTCGGCTTCTGTCTTGATCGAGGCGCGGGCCAACCTCACGGTTTCTAGCTCAGCCCCTTCCGCCAATACAGCGTATGCGGCCATGCCCAGGGTAGCGCCGGCTCAAAGAGCCGGTATCCCTGTCGGATGAAGTTGTTTGCTGAGATCACACGGTCCGTCGTGTCAGAAACAATCGCGCTCCAACCGACTTTTCGCGCTCGCGCTTCGAGCGCGCGGGTGAGCCGCACTTGCAAACCGTGACCACAATGTTGCATCACGACGCCGACGCGGCAAAGATATCCTGCATTCGCGATGTGCGTTGATGGGACAACGCCCGCGAACGCAACCGGCTTCGCTCCATGGAAAGCTATCCACCAATACCCCTGCTCGAAATCGGGCACACGAGTCCCGTCGCAGAATGTCACTTGGTGAAGTTCGTCGAGCGTCTCTGCAATCTCATCGTCCTGTGGATCAACTTCGCGTATACGGTACATGGCCAAGCCTCAAAGCTGCAAACTATCCAGCGACTCCTCCCTGGCTGACGGAAGGCAGTTACGCTATGATCACTTCCCAAGCGTGGCCTTGATGCCCAGCCATACGGCTCCGATAAAGCCTGTAGCAATCACGGTAATGACCGCTTTGAATGTGTAACTTTGCGCCTGCTCCACGCTTCTCCGCCACCGCCGCAGGTGTTGGAAATCTGCGCGTAGCTCTTTCCGATCACCTTCCTCGATGCCGAATGAGGTCAAGATGGTCGCAATCGTCTTGACGACGACGGCGTCGATGTCACTTCGGCGGACCCGCTCCTGCTCAATCAATGTTTCCATCACGATGGCCTTAACGTCCGCTTCATTCATTGGAGTCACCGCTTGATAACGCATGCCCCGGAAGATGATCGCGCCATCGCCCGGCGTCGCAATCTTGTCCGAATAGAGCTTGAAGCCCGCGCCGACACCGAGCGAAGCGATCTTGCTCTCGACCAGCCGCTTCGAGGACTGCGCCAGCGTGCGCTGCGCCTCGCGGATACAAACCGCCAGCGTGCCGCGCTCGGCCTGGCACATTTCGACCAGCAGTTCGCCGAAGAAGTGCGACTTGCCCGATCCCCTGCCGCCGAACGCACCCTTGTAGCGCGCAGGCTGCAGCAGCGGCTCGAACACTTTTGCAGTTGGAATTTTCAGGATCGACAAGGCTGCTCTCAGTAGGGGCAAATCGGTATTGCGGCCGCTGTCAGGCTTGAACCGCTATCGGCGACGGCGTGCCCCGGTGTGTGCGGCAAGCCAGTCATCGATACTCGTCTTCGGTGCGTCCGGAACGCCAAGTACAGACGGCGGCAGATATTGCACCGGCTGTCCGCTGAACGGGCTCAGCGATCTCGTCGCGACCGAAGGTGTGGGCGCGAAAGCCCCAAGCGCTCGTCGAACAACGCGGACTGGCCGGGAGGCGGCTCGGAGCCGGCTGCCGAATGAGAAACGGCAGGTCCAGCCGCACTAAGCGAGAAGGATTTCCGGAGCCTGCGGTGCCATTAGCCCCCCATCGAGACGCACGCCGATTAACCACCAGATCGAATCAAACGCCGCAAGGAGCGGTATTATGCCCAGTCCCCAGAACGCACGAAGACGTCGATCGGCCACGCTAGTTCTCCCGTGATGCAACGCAAGGACAGAAGAGCAGTTCGCGATCCACATGGGCCTTCTACCCGGAGCACGTTGCTCCGACACGCTGTCATAGATATCACCGTGACTAGCGCTCTGGTAGAGTGGTTCGGCAAGACGAGGCACACAAAGTCGCGAGCGTCGTCCGCGGCGTCAGGATCGCTGAAGGGTAAGAGGGGCGAGCGACATCGCCCAGTCAAACCGATCAATCGGACGGGCCGCGCCCAGTGCCGCTCACGTCTCTTCACCCTCAAGGCTCTCCGGCTCCACGATAATCCGCTCGATGCGGTGCACAAGTTCGAGCGCGCCGTCGCCGTTCTCGATCGCCTGCGACGCCTTGCCCCAGCCGCGATCGAGGATGGCGTTGGCGGCGGACACGCGGGCCGCCGGCGTCGCGCTTGTGGATCGCATCACCCCGACGAGCACGTTGATTGCCGTCCTGGTGTGGCTGCGCGCGAGCGAACGAATCTGCGTGATCGATTTCGCCACCTACTTCTCCTCCCAGTCGGACGGGAGATATTCGCTCGGCGCGGTATCGACGTGGTCGATATCGCGATCGGGCACGGCCGTGCGAAATGCGATGGTTGGAAAATCCGTCTGCGCGCGATCCTGGCGCGGCCGCGGAATGAACTGGATAATGTCTGCGCTCATGCGAACTGGTCCCACACGGCAATGGCAATCAAGCCCGCAACCGCGAGCGATATCAGATAGGCGGTCATGCGACCTCGTTGATCGGCCGGCTGCACGCGGCACCGGCGATTGAAGAAATGTGCGGCAGATCGCGCGATCGGCTGCGATCTTTGGGGCGCGAACCTTATCCCTGACGAGTGGGGCCGCGGGCAGCGCCGGCTCTCGCCGCGCCGCAGGACCGGCGCGTTCGCGCGCGCCGGCCAATTCGCTCGAGTTTCAAAGGGTTCGGACGGCGGCGCGCTGACGACGCTCGGAGCGACGGCGGGGGAGATGTGGCGTCGTGACGTGCGGCCGCCGTCCGATTGGTGAAACGGCAAACAAAAAGCCCGCCGCGGAGCTCTCCGCGCGGGCCCTTCGACAATTTCGGAATGATGGAATTATGCAGGTGACTTGCCCGACGTGTCAAATGTTTTGATTGAGCGCGCGATCGAAAAAGTGCGACCCGTCGATACGTTGCCCTCGGGCGAACCCTCGCGCGTCGTTCGCTAGCGTTCCGTCCTTGTCCCAGCGGGGCCCGCCTGCGTTTTGCGGCCGTCCATTCCTCGCTACCTGTCGCCGCATCCTTGTTCGGAAAATCGGAGATTGGGGGCGGGAATGGCCAGTCCGGCATTGGGGTGCCACTGACAATTCCGAGCGGCCTAGTGCCCGGCGACCCAATGCCGTCCGCCGAAAGTGAGATCAACTGAAGAGGATTACGCCAAACACATCAGCCGCTTCGGATAACCTTGGCAAGTGCATCTGAGTACTTCAGCACCAGTCCAATATTGGACTTGTACTGTACGGCTGGCATTGCAAATTGCAGGTCGTCTTTGAGATCGGCGATCCTCTCCGCCTTATCGGCGGAAGACATCTTCTTGTCTGAACGAGCGCGGGCAATTTGCGCTCGAATGACGGCTTCTCTTCCAACATATCGGTTCGTCACCGGATCGATACCGGCTGACACGAGCCCGATATTCTCCGTGACAACCTTGTATTCTTCATAGTTGGCAAATCCGCGCTTACCCACGAGGGCATCCAGTTTCGCGATCGTTTCAGGAGTTAGCTTGTTGATACTTTCCGGTGCGTTGTCGGTGACGTCATAGACGCTCTCCGTTAGCGCCAAGACACCCAGGACTTGCGCCTCGGTCAACGGCATCTGCCTCACGGCAACCACGTGCCGAGCAGGCTTTTGAACGGGCGGCGAAGCTTGCTTGCTTTGCTCGACGGCTCTGCCATCTTCGCAAAACGCTGCCGACCAGGCCAGAATCGAAGCCAAAACGACGAAACGTGAATACCTGATAGCAGCCCCCGCGGATGCCTCGCCCTTGCGCCGATCAGATGTGCTTCCGCCCCGGAGCCGTCGAAATCTCGCGATTGATGATTGCGTACATGATCGCGCTGCGCAAGGAGAAGGTGACAAGGCGCAACACGAAGAGCGACGCGCCAATCCGCTATGGATCCCTCGTTGATCGGCCGGCTGCACGCGGCACCGGCGATTGAAGAAATGTGCGGCAGATCGCGCGATCGGCTGCGATCTTTGGGGCGCGAACCTTATCCCTGACGAGTGGGGCCGCGGGCGGCGCCGGCTTTCGCCGCGCCGCAGGACCGGCGCGTTCGCGCGCGCCGGCCAATTCGCTCGAGTTTCAAAGGGTTCGGACGGCGGCGCGCTGACGACGCTCGGAGCGACGGCGGGGGAGATGTGGCGTCGTGACGTGCGGCCGCCGTCCGATTGGTGAAACGGCAAACAAAAAGCCCGCCGCGGAGCTCTCCGCGCGGGCCTTCGACAATTTCGGAATGATGGAATTATGCAGGTGACTTGCCCGACGTGTCAACCGTTTTTCCGAAAATCGAAGAAAACGGTAAAATTGGAGGGTTCGGCTTCGACAGCGAGAAACTGCCTTCGGCGAAAATCCGGGTCAAAACCCTCAATCGCAACATGAATTTCCAACGGGCGCCGTATGCTTGTTGCGATGATGTCATTGTGCAGGTGAGTTGCCCGACGCGTCAAGCCGGCCGATGGGCGTCGTTCCGACCGACATCAGGACAAGTTTGGCAGGCGCAGGCCGGACTGGCCGCGCCGTACTCACATCGCAAGGAGGCGTCCATGTATTTCGTTGCGGCCGTGCTCGCGGTCTTGTCGGGCCTGTTCTATGCCGCAGGCCATCATCAGATCGGTTCGCTCGGCGGCACCATGTGCAGCTACGGCGGGATGTTCTGCGACAATCCGGTCCTTGTTCTGGTCGGCGCCGCGCTCGCGGCGGCCTGGGGCAAGTTCGTCAGCGTGCGTTGATTGCCTTCGACCGTCTGTTTTCCGGGCGCGCTGCCGGATTTGGCCGATTCAATTTTCTTGTCCTATGGCGCGCACCCATAAAGCCTGCACATCTATTGCGGCGCGTTCGGATTTGCCGGATGAACCGGCTTTGGGCCCGGCGGATCGGGTTCGAGCGGGGCCTTGGGCTCGGTCGGCAGCACCGTTGCGCCGGCGGCACGCGCAGCCTCGCCGGTCGTCGAGTAGTTGGCATGCGCAGCCGGCTGCAGCTTCGGCTTGTTCCACGGACCGTGGTCGACGATCAGCATGCCCAGTACGCCGAGGGCCGCCACGACGGCTGCCACCACAAGCGGCGTGCCGCCGTGCCGCTTTCGCTCGTTGATCGCGCTTCTCTCCTTGATCGCGCTCGCATCGGTCATGGCATAGGGCCTGCACTGCAAGTGTCGTTATTGAACAAGCCTTGAGCCGGTCGAAAGTTTCCGGTTCCTGCGGTGCGAAATCCAGCCATGTCCGCGGAACCAATCGACGGCCGCGGCATTTTCACAGCGTGTGGCCGTCACCCGCCGTTCATAACGGCGCCTGTCGCGGATAGCCAAAGGTCATCGACCCGCTGTTCAGAACACGCGCACGCGCGGATAGCCAAAGGTGACGGCCACCTGACCTTCAGCCAAATTGCGGCACGGCATGAGCTTTGAAACACCGGAATCCCCGCTGCAGCCCACGCTTGGTGAGCGCGCAATCGACACCGCGACCGACGTTTCGCGCACCATCACCGAGGTGTCGGACGGCCTGCGGTCCGCCGTCGACCGGCTCAGCCGTACAATCGCGGCGTCACGCCGGCCGGGCGGAACACTCGCCACCGTGAGCGCGGTCACGCGCGAAGCGCCGCTTGCCAGCCTGTTCGTCGCCTTCCTGCTCGGCATTGCCGTGGCCCGGCGGCGCTAGGCGCGCTGCCACGCAGAACGATCGATCCTAGAACTTGCCCTTGGTGGCGTCCTTGGTGGCGGACATCACGCTTCCCGTGATCTGCCGCATATGCTCCCCGGCATTGGTGAACTGGCTGCGCAAAAATTCCGACTGGATCTGCATCGCCTGCTGCAGATCGGTCGCATGCACCAGCTTCCGCGCATGCTCGAACGCCGCCCGCATGTTCTGCTCGGTGAACGACAGTGCCTGTCGGGAGATCTCCGTGCCCGGCACCGCCGTCATCGACTTGCCGGCAGCATCAAAAAACAGGCCGAAGGCTTGCTCGGCCTGGTCGATGGTCTTTTCCGCGAGATCGCGCAGTTCGGCAGGAACTTCAAGCTTCGGCTCGATCATGATCGCCCCCTGAAATTATGCTCCGGGGCGACGTTAGCACAGATCGCGACGGCGTCAGCCTCACATGTTGAGGCGCCGGGCGCCGTCCGGCCCCTCGCCCGCACGCCCTCCGAGGTGACACGCGACAGTAACGCTGCCGTGGAAAATCGGAAAACGAACGGGTCCGGGGCAGCCCCCCAGATGAGCGGATATCATCTACCCGTCCCGGCAGCGGCGCTGGTCATGTCGGTGCAAGACCATCGGCTCCGACCGGCATGATCTTCAACGGCTGGCGCTTCGCCGCCTTCGACGACTCCAGCGCGACGTCCTCTGCCACAACGACAATGGGTCAATGTCGATCAGGCGGATCGCGATCAGCAGCGCATCCCTGCAGTTCCGGCGCGGAACTTGCCTGATCCCGTTACCGCGCGGATTCCAATCGTGTCAGCACTGTGGCATAGTGATTCGGAATTTCGTCGGTGGCGTTTGCGTCTCTGGGGACATGGGGACTTCGATGCTGCGCACCTTTCGGCCGACTCCGACCTGCACGCGGTTCAAGACCAGCATAGAGATGCCGTGCATGAGATGCGGCGCGCAGATGCGGCTCGCGCTGATCGAGCCGCGCGATCAGGTCTATGACGTGCTGACCTATCAGTGCACGCCCTGCAATTCCGGCGAAAGTTTTCTGAAGGCCCGCTAGTCGGCGCATTCGGATCAGCCGCGCAGCACCGCAGCTCCCGAAGGGGTCAGCGTCGGCTCGTCGTCGTGCAATTCGATCAGACCGAGCTCGATGAGTACGGCCAGATCCTCGTCGCCCACCGGTGACAGTTTGAGCCGGCCGGCCTGGATATCCCGCAACGCCCAGCGCAAGCCGATCGCTCGCTCGAGGGAAAATTCAGCGAATGGATTGTCTGCCATTCGCCTCGACTAGTGCGGCATTTCGATCAGACTTTGGCCTTGCCGCGGCGTCTTCATGGACACCACGGCGTGACGCGACCAGGTATGATCGCATCAGCCTCGCAAGCCGTTCAATAGCGGTAGGGCTCGATATCCAGCAGCGGAAATGCGCTGAACACGCTGGGCGGATTGGTCGGCAGCGCCGGATGCAGGTAGGATTTGTCCAGCTCGGCAAAGCTCGTGACACCGAGCAGCCCGAGGCAGCGGATGACCTCATCCTCGAGCAGTTCGAGCATGCGCACAATGCCCGCCTCGCCTGCCGCGGCGAGCGCGTAGCACTGCAGACGGCCGATGCCCACAAGGTCGGCTCCCGAAATGATCGCCTTGACGATGTCGGTGCCGCGGCTGAACGATCCGTCGACCATGATCTTGGCGCGGCCGGCGACCGCCTGAACGATCTCGGGCAGCACATGCATCGAGCCGCGGCCGTGGTCGAGCTGCCGGCCGCCATGGTTCGACACGTAGATCCAGTCGACCCCGTGATCGAGGGCGATCTTGGCGTCTTCCGCCGTCGCGATACCCTTGAGGATCAGCGGAATCTTGAACTTGTCCTTGATCAATTTCGCCGTCCGCCATTCCAGCCCTTTCTGGAAGTCACCGCCGGTCGCGCGGATCCGGCTCTCGCGCACATAGCGTTTGGCTATATCGCGCTCGCGCCGGCTGTAATGCGCGGTGTCGACGGTGAGGCAGAAGGCGGCATAGCCATTGGCGATCGAGCGGCTGACCACGTCCTCGACGAACGCGTCATCGCCGCGCACATAAAGCTGAAAGATGCGCAGCGCATCCGGGGCCGCCTTTGCGGTGTTCTCCAGCCCCGGCTCCGACACCGAGCTCAGCATATGCGCCGCACCGAACGTTCCGGCTCCGCGCGCGACCGCCGCCCCCGATTCCGGGTCGAAGATTTCGAGCGCACCGACCGGGGCGATCATGACGGGAAGCCGGAGCCTGCGCCCGAATAGCTCGACCGACGGATCGACATGCACGACATTGCGCAGGACGCGCGGCCGGAATGCGATCTCGTCCAGCGCCATCCTGTTGCGACGCATCGTGGTCTCGGTTTCCGCGGCGCCGACGATATAGTCCCAGGCATTCTGGTTCAGCTTGGCGCGGGCCTTGCGCACGAACTCGTGCAGGTTCTGGAATTCCTCGCCGCTGGCGCCGAGTTCGACATTGCGCGCCGACCGAATGGGGGTCCCGTCATTCATGGTGTTTCTTCTCCCGATTTGGCGGCACATTAGCCGCAGACAAACCGGAAAAGCTACCGCCTGAACGGCGAATTCCGCCAGCGAAGGCCAGCTATTCGCTCGCGGGATGGATCAGCTTCGACATGAACATTGCGCGGCGCCTGCATCGGGCGCAGCGGCTGAGCTAGCTGCCGGAAAACCGGTTTCGATACTCGGTCGGAGATACGCCGAGGTGGCGCAGGAAGGCCCGGCGCATGCGCTCGTCATCGCCAAACCCCGCGCGCTTGGCGACCTCGACCACGCCGCCGATCTGGCGGCTCTCGAGCAGCAGGCGCGCCGTCTCGACACGCAGCGCCTCGACGCCGCTCGCCGGCGTCATGCCGGTGCGGCTGACGTAGGTTCGCGCGAATGTCCGCGGCGTCATCCCGGCTTTCTCCGCCAGTGTCTCGACCTTGAGATCACTGGCGATGTTCTCGATGATCCAGGCGTGCAGCGCACTGAAGCGTCCCTCGACGTCCGATGCCTGGGCCGCAAGGACCGTTGAAAACTGGCTCTGGCCGCCCGGCCGCTTCAGGAACACCACCAGCCTGCGCGCAACGTCGAGTGCGATGGTATGGCCGAAATCCTCCTCGATCATCGCGAGCGCGAGGTCGATGCCGGCGCTGACGCCGGCCGACGACCACACCCGCCCGTCCTTGACGAAAATCGCATTCGGCTCGACGCGGATCTTGGGGAAATTGTCCTGCAGCCTCGGACAATAGCGCCAGTGCGTCGCAGCACGCTTGCCGTCCAGGATGCCGGTCCAGGCCAGCGCGAACGCCCCGAGGCAGACCGAGGCGACCCGGCGTGCCTTCGGCAGCGCCTCGGTAATCCAGTTCATCATTTTGGCGTCGCTGCGGATCTTCCAGATGCCCGGACCGCCGGGGATCACCAGCGTGTCAATCTCGCCCGGTGCGACACTTTCGATCGGTGTGGTGTCGATCATCATGCCGACATCGGTCGGCACCAGCCCCCCGGCGGGCGAGAGATAGGACAGCGAATAGTCCGGTCCGGGCAGCTCGATCGCCTCCAGTTCCGCAAACACCTGCGCCGGCCCCGAGATGTCGAGCAGGGTCACGCCGGGGAACGCGACCATCGCGATTAGCCGCGTGGATGTCCTGTCGGGCGGCTCCGGCCGGGGTTTGGCAGGTTTCGAGGGCATATTGTCCTTTAAGCCATTCGAGGCCCCCCTGTATAGCTCGCGATGGAAGGCTGGAGTTCTGCGATGTCGCGAAATCTGGGTGGCCGATATGAGGCGATCAAATCGCCTTGGTCGGATTACGCGATCTACAGTTTCCCAGACGCCTCGCAGATCGAAGCCTGCGACCGGCAGCCGCTGATGGATGCCATGAACGGCATCATTGCCATCAACTGGCAGGCCACCGAGCCGCACTGGACTGCGTCCTCCTCACCGTTCGAGCCGAAATACAGCCTCATCCTGGTCTATGACGGCTCGGGCCTCGTGGCCTTCTCCGTCTACCGCGTCCTGCAGATGTCGGCCGGGCTCGGGATCTACCGCAGCGGCACCGAGGTATTGCCGGTCCACCAGGGTCGCGGTCTTTACGGTTTCTTCACCACAGAAGTTCTCAAGCGTTCGGGCGCCACTGACAGGACCGAGGGCTCTGTGCTCTACGGTTGGCGGACCCGCAATCCGATCGTTTGGGCCGCCAACGCCAAGATTTGCGAAAAGGTCACGCCGTCGCTGCTCGACGACGCACAGGATCCCGCATTACAGGCGGCGTGTGTCGAGATGTGCACATCGCTCTATCCGGGCAAGCCGCTTGAAGTGCCCGACATGATCATGCGCGGCGCCTACGGCCACATCAAGCATCATCGGCAGGCCTATCACGGCACCGCATCGCTGGTCGATGCCGCGATGTCGCGCAAGATCCCGGATTCTGCGGACGCCCTCTTCTCGGTCGGTTACGCGAGGGTGTGATGTCGATGCTCGGACAACAGGCCGTATTTACCCCGACGTCGCGCCTGACCGATCGCGCCTATCTGGCCTGGGCCGCGGTGGCGATCGCCTATGCCATCGCATTCCTGCAGCGCGTGTCGCCGCAATCGATCACCCAGGGCTTCATGCTCGACTTCAACACCGACGCGGCCGGTGTTGCGATGCTCGCTTCCAGCTACTTCTGGGGCTACACGCTGATGCAGATCCCGGCGGGCCTGCTGGTCGACCGGTTCGGCGTCAAGCGGGTCGTGCTGGTCAGCATGGTCGCCTCGTCGCTCGGCAGCGCGGCGTTCGCGCTGGCGCCCAATCTGCTCGACGTGTTTGCCGCGCG
The DNA here is from genome assembly GCF_015291565.1 of Bradyrhizobium sp. CCBAU 51753. NCBI lineage: Bacteria > Pseudomonadati > Pseudomonadota > Alphaproteobacteria > Hyphomicrobiales > Nitrobacteraceae > Bradyrhizobium > Bradyrhizobium sp. CCBAU 51753. The sequence continues at coordinate 6,472,615 of NZ_CP030037.1, forward strand.
CCTGATCGTCGCCTGCGGCGATGCGCTGGTGTTCACCGCGCTGCTCAAGCTCGTCGCGCAAAGCTTTGCCGACGAACGCTTCGGAATGATGTCAGGCATTTCGCAGGTCTCCGGCTATGTCGGCGGCGTGATCGCGACCACGCCGCTGGCGGCTGCGGTCTCCGGCTTCGGCTGGCGGGCCTGCTTCCTGTTCATCGCCTGCGTCGGCCTGGTCAATCTTGCCTTCGCCAAGGTTGCGCTCAAGCCGGATCCGGTCTCGCACAGCAACAAGACGTTGAAGGGCGTCGTCATCGCCGCGCGGCAATCGCTGGCCCATGTTGCGAACTGGGGCTGCGCAATGACGTTTGCCTCGCACTTCGCGGTCGTCACGACGCTGTCGGGCGTCTGGGGCATTCCGATGGTCGCGCATTTCTTCCACATCTCCCCGACCGCTGCGGGCACGCCGCTGCTCGCCTTCATGATCGGCAACGCGCTCGGTTCGATCTTCCTGGGACACGCCGCCGATCGGGCCGCGGGCAACCTCGATCATGCCCTGATCCGCATCTGCCTGCTGCGCATGCTGCTGATCGCCATGCTGCTGCCGGCGGTCGCGCGCACGTTTGGTTTCGTCTACGTCACCGTCGTGTTCACCGCGCTGGGCCTCGTCGCCGGCGGCACCGTCCCGCTGGTGCTGAAATGCGTCAAGAAGCTCTACACCGCCGACCTCATCGGTGTCGGCGCTTCGGTGAACACCACCGCCGCCGGCATCTTCGCCGGCATCGCGCAGCCCATCATCGGCTTTGCGATGCTTGCCGCCAGCCAGGTCTCCGGAACCGACGCCGTGCACAACAGCGCGGCGATCGGTGATGCCGGTTACGCCGCCTTGATTGCCATTCTGCTGCTCATGTCGCTGCCCGGTATTGCCGGTCCGCTACTGATGAGGAGCAAGTTGATAGCTCGTTGAATCTAGTTGTGAGTGAAGGGGGTGTTATGGAGCGCTTGTTTTTGAAGAAAGGCGAAGTTGCCTCGAGCTTTCCAGTAAGCAGCTGGCAAAGTGTGATGTTTTCCGAGTTTGAAGCGCAAATGAGCAGCGAAGCGAGACCGTTCCCCTGCGTGTTCGGGGTGACCGGACACCGCCAGGACCAGTTGCGCTATCTGTTCCTTGATCCGTACGACGTCGCAGTGCTGGGCGAACAGCTCGCGCAGTATGTTGCGCAGTCCCGCTCGTTCGGTCCCAATACCTCGTTGATCGTGTTCACGCGGCCGCGTCCCGTGCAGACGCTCGACGCCTATTATCGCAAGATGTGGCTGACGCTCGACCAGCTCGCTCGCCTCGACAAGAGCCCGTGGCCCAGCGAGATTCCGGAACAGATCGACCATCCGATGTGGGAGTTCTCGTTCGCCGGCGAGCCGATCTTCGTGGTGTGCACGACGCCCGCGCATGTCATGCGCCAGAGCCGCCGCTCCAGCGCCTTCATGCTCACCTTCCAGCCGCGCTGGGTGTTCGAAAAGATTCTCGGGACCGAGAAGGCGGCAAACGCCGCGTTCGCCGAGGTGCGCAAGCGGCTGGTCCCGTATGACAGCGCGAGCCCCTCGCCGCTGCTCGGCCGCTACGGCGCGGCCGACGGGCGCGAGTATCAGCAGTACTTTTTGCACGACGACAACAACGCGAGCACCGGCTGCCCGTTTGCCAAGCTCGCGCAGAACAAGACGCCGCCGATCGCAGACAAGGAGCAGGCAGCATGACCCAGATCATCGCAGGCACAAAGACCAAGTTCGCCATCGATGCGGAGATCCTGAACCTGCTTCCCGCGCAGGGCTCGGTGGAGCTGCAGCACGATGCGGCCGGCAAGGTGCATGCCTTCCACACCCACCCGGTCGATGAAATCCTGATGATCATCAGCGGCCGGCTGAATTTCACCTGGGATGGCGGGGAGCAGATCGTCGGCGCCGGCGACACCATCCTGTTGCCCGCCGGTACGCGTCATCAATCGGAAGCCCTCGACGGCGGCGCAATCTACGTGATCGCGACGCAGCCGCCGGCCAAGCCAATCAGCAATTGAGATTTGAGGACAACATGAAGCCCTCAGGACAATGAGGGATCGCCCGGCGGCTGAGCCGCCAAACGTTCGACCAGCTCGATGACCTCGGAACGCTGGTCGGGCGCAAGCCGAAGGAAGGCCTTCAACAGTCGCAGGCTTTCCAATGTTTCACTCGATGGAGCTCCGAGCTTCTTCTGTAGCTCTGCAACATAAGTGGGATTTTTCATCTCGCACCGTAAGTGAGGATCACGAATGGCATATCCAGGTAAACGTGACGGTTTGGCCCAGAAGGTCGAGACCGCAGCTCAAGAGGCCGAGCGTCTTGGCCTGACGACCGCGACTCTGATTCTTCGGATGGCACGCCTCGAAATTGACCGGGCGGAGCCCGAAGAAGTTGAAAGTATGCCAAGGAACAACCTGCGCAGCAAGCCGAACTGAGGTCCCGAAACGGGCCTATTCCGGTCGCCGGCGCCGTCAACCAGGCGCCGGGCAGTCGGCAACGTCTGCACCGGATAGGGGCGAACGGCCTTATGCTCGTCGACGGTCAGATGACCTAGCTTTCGGGGAGCACCCTTTGCGCCGCTAGCCCGGTGTTGCCTGCCTTGCCGAAGGCTCCCGCCTCGGCCAGTGCGGCAACGCGCCGGTCGTCATAGCCGAGCGTCGTGCGCAGCACGTCGCTGGTGTGCTGACCAAGCAGCGGAGCGGCGACAGGATCGACCGTCGGCGTCAGGCTCATGGTGACCGGGGACTCGATGTTCGGCACCGAGCCGGCGGTCGGATGGGGAATCCGGCTCAGACGCTGCCGGTCGCGCACCTCGGGCGCATTGAACCCCTCCTCGACCGTGCGCAGATAGCCGACCGGAATGTTGGCCTTCTTCATCTTCGCCATCCAGTGTTCCAGCGTGTCGCTTGCGAACACGCTGGCGATGATGGCGCGCAGCTTCTCCCGGTTGGCGGTTCGCGCCTTGCGATGCGCGAACTCGGGATCGGTGACGAGATCGGGACGCTCCAGCACCTCGGTCACCAGCCGCCGGTAGAGGCGATCATTGGCGCAAGCCATATAGAGCGGCCCGTCGGACGCCCGGTAGACCCCGACCGTGGGCGAGCCGTTCGGCGAGTTGCCGAAGCGGCCGGGATTGTTGCCATTGATCAAATAGGCCATGCCGTAAAAGCCGGTCATCGACACCGCGCTGTCGATCAAAGCGACCTCGACCTGCTGGCCGCGGCCGAGCCGGTCGCGCGCAATCAGCGCCAGCAGAATGGCGTTGCAAGCCGACATGCCGGTCGCCATGTCGACGATCGGCGGACCGGTGCGCACCGGCTCGCCGTCCGGGAAGCCATTGAGCGACATGAAGCCGCTTTCGGCCTGCGTGATCGGATCGAAACCGGGCCGCAGCGCGAAATCGCCCTTGCGGCCATAGGCCGAGATCGAGCAATAGATCAGCCGCGGGTTGCTCGGCGCCACCGATGCATAGTCGAGGCCGAACTTCTTCATCACGCCGCCGGAAAAATTCTCGACCACGACATCGGCCTTCGCGATCAGCTCGCGCGCCACCTCGAGTGCGGCAGGGTTGTTGAAGTCGAGCGCAATGCCGCGCTTGTTGCGGTTGAGGCTGAGATAGGCGGCGCTCTCGCCGCCGATCTCGGCATGCTCGTAAGCGCGCGTATCGTCTCCGCCGTCGGGATTCTCGATCTTGATGACGTTGGCGCCGAAATCCGCCAGCGTCTGCGTGCAGGCGGGGCCGGCCACGACGCGGGTAAAGTCGACCACCAGCAGGCCATCGAGCGCCGTCGGGATCCCCTCTCCGCGCGACGCGCGCTCCGGCAGTTCTGGTCGGGTCATGATCGGGCGTTTCCTCTGCTTGTTTTGTCAGGCGAAATTCGGCAAATCGCCAGTGGAGGTGCTGCAACCGCCTTTTAGCGGAAGCCCCTTACCAAGACCAATTCCGGATTTTGCAGGGCGGGATCGTCATCTGACATGGCTGTCGCGGCCAGGATGCCGGAAAGCGCGCCGTCACCGTCGCGTGACGCAGGACAAAGGAAGCCAGACAATTCCGGTTCGCGGACGTCGGACCGCGGCAGAAACATCGCGAACGGCATGGCGCCTGTCGCCATGCCGTTCGCACGCCAAACAGCTACTCGGCCATCATCTCGCCGGAGCCGCCGAACTCGGCGGGAAAATCCTTCAGTTTCGGCAACCCGTCGCGGATCGGCAGCACGGCCTCGGCATAATTGACGTGGACGCCGGGAGCGAATTTGAGCGTCGGAATCGTCGCGGAGAACACGTCGACAAGTCCGAGCGTCGGATGGTTGGTCATCAGATGACCGCCGCACTTAGTGCAATATTGGCGCTGGCTCATCGCGGTCTTCTCGAAGGTCCCGATATTGCCGGCCCCCTTTGTGACCTCGACGGCCTCGGGCTTCCAGAGGCTGAACGCATTCACCGGACCGCCGGACCAGGATCGGCAGGAGCGGCAGTGGCAGTAGCCCATCGCTGCCGGCTCGCCGGTGACCTGCAGTTCGACGGCGCCGCAAAAGCAGCTTCCAGTATGCTTCATAAGTCGGTTCTCCCTGAATGATTTGATTGGTTTCTTGCGTTGGCATCATAGCCTGTCCGCATTGCCGGGCAGAAGGAGAAACTCGCCACGGAATTGTGATCGGAAGTGTGAGCACCGGCACAGTGCTCGTCCCGAATCTGTGCCTGCCGCCGCGCGAAAATATCCGCGCGGCGACGGGCACCCACATCAGTTCAACGTCAGCATCGTTACGCCTTCACAGCAGCCCGATGCGGCGTGGCAAAGCCGTAGATCAGGGCCAGCCGGTCGAGGCATTCCCTGAGACGACGGGAGAAATAGTCCTGCCAGCGCTGGGTTCGCAATCCGCGCCGCTCCCCCACCTGCTCCATGGTCATGCCGAGGATCAGGACCTCGTGCACCAGCATCGAACCGTCGGCGCCGAGCTCATGCTCGGCGCGATTCAACCGAAGGGCCGCCTCACGCTGTCCCTCGGTGATCGGCTCGCGTTGCAGGCCCCCGTCGACATATTCGCGCGTGGTATCCACCGCGCGCGGGCCGCGCTCGGCCTTTTCCCAGTCGCCCTGGAAGGCACGGCCGCCCCGATATTGCGAATCGTCGATCTGACGGTGCGCATGCAGGCGGCCGAGCGGATCGTTGCGGACCGAACGAAGCGCAATGATCTTCTCGCCCGGCTCCAGCGCGAGGGGATCGTCGACCTCGACGGTCGCCATCTCGGCGTTGTAGGGCAGATCCTGGGAACGGCGGTCGTGCGCCCCGGCCGGATCGTGCGGCTTCCGGCGTCTGCTTCGCGGCATTGGTGATCTCCGTAATGTCTGATGATTGGGCGCGCGGATCCCTCCGCACGGTTGCGACCGCGGGCCAAGTCCCCTGGTCGGGAGGTGAAGCGCGTCAGTCCGCCCCGACGGCCTGAAGCCAGCCGGCGCTCAAGACCGGCTTCGCCGACAGCTCGGGGTTGCGGCTCAGACGGAAATGCGGCGCGCAGTAGCTCGACCCCGGCTGGCGCCGATGGCCACAAAAGGTGATCGGCTCATTCTCGCCATCGCCCCCGTATGGATACCGGCAGTCGCGGGGTCCGAGTTCGACGAGGGAAAGGTGGCGCGGCGTGACGCCGGCGCAGCGAAGCTCGGGTAAATCCGTCTTTCCAAAGAAGAATTTCGGCCAGTGGAGCACCTCAATGCGTGCGTCTGGACGAACCTCCCGCGTCCGATCGATACTCGGGCGCAGCGCCGGAAGGGGCGATTCGGGTCGATCGGGGAGCGCCGGCAGGGACGGCTCGGGCCGGTCGAAGCAGCCCAACCCCATGCGCTGCCCCCGGCTCAACGCCGCGCTTCGCGTATAGGCGGTGTTGAACCTTGCGTTGATGGTGGCGGCAATCATCCCATATGACATGCCGCGGACGCGCAACTCCTGTAACGCCGCCGAATGTTCCGGCGGCCAGTTTGTCGATTCCATTCCAAAATTCCCATTTCCTGTCATTCCGCCGGCGCCGCGCCTAACTTCCGATATTCGGAAGAAAAAGTCAAGCTTGTTTTCCGATTATCGGAACGGTATGGATATGCGGGGTTCAGGAGAGGTGATTCATGCTGGATGCGACACTGATTGAGCGGGCATTGGAACGGACCGGCAAGTCCAAGGGCGGGCTTGCCAAGGCGATGGGCGTGCGGGCGGGAGCGGTGTCCGAGATCCTCTCGGGAATCCGGCTGATCAAGGCCTCCGAGATCGACGCCATCGTCGAATATCTCGAGCTGAGCACGGTGCCGGTCATGGGCCGGGTCGGCGCCGGCGCCTCGATCGAGCCGGAGCACGAGCAGGTGCCGCCCGAAGGCATCGGCGAGGTCGAGCTTCCGTTCCCGATCTGGGAGGAGACCATCGCCTTCGAGGTATCGGGTGATTCGATGCTGCCGAAATACGAGAACGGCGACGTGATCGTGGTCTATCGCGAGCAGCGCCATCCGCTCTCGAGCTTCTACGGCGAGGAAGCCGCAGTCCGGCTGAAGAGCGGCGAGCGGTATCTGAAGACGATCGAGCGGGGCAAATCTCCGGGCGTGGTCAACCTGACGAGCTTCAACGCCAAGCCGATCAACGGCGTGAAGCTCGAATGGGTCGGCGAGATCTGCGTCACCCTGCCGCGCGGCCAGATCCAGCGGCTGCGGGGCAAGACGGCGTCGAAGGGCCGCAAGGCCGGCAAGGGCCAGGCCTCGGAAAAATAGCCTCGCGCAGCGGGGCATCAGTCGATTCCACCGGCCGAGATCATCGGGATCTCGGCCGCATTCTCATTATCAGAAATAATACTTGACTTCATTCCGATTCTCGGAAATAATACCGGATGACAGTCAGGGCACGATTTTTCGAGCATGCAGTACTTCGTCGTCATGATCGATTACGGCCGCCGCGGCCGTGAGGCGATCGTCGACCCCGAGCTGACGCGGCGCGAGGTGGTCGCCCGGGTCGCATCCGGGGAATACGCCAACATCAGCTTCATCCATGAGATCGCGGAGTCCTCGGTCGAGGACATCACGGAGGATGTTTTGGCCGAAGCCGCCCTGCCCGAGCTCGGCTTGACCGGCGCGGACCTGCAAGCCAACACCTTCGATCACGCCCGTGACCTGCGCAAGCATGAGCCGGTGTGAGTTCGCGGTCGCTCACGCGCTGATTTCGAAAATGTGATATTTCGCAGCTTCGGCCACTTGGCCCGAACTGGAAGCAAACTAGATATTGCTCACGCAAAGTCTATTCGGAGCCGGCGTGGTCTCGCACTAGATTCGGGCCTCGATTCCCGGACCGGTAAAATTCTGCTTTGAAATGAATCCGACAACATGCGCCGAGGTCCCGGCGGCCAATAGCGATCTCAGGATTGCGCTGCTGTTAGGCATCGCCAACTGGTTTCTGTTCCTGGACCACATTCCGCACAACGCAGTCAGTGCACTGACCTTGCGCAACTTCGGCTTTAGCGGCGCGACCGACCTGTTCGTGTTCGTCGGCGGCTACGCCGCGGTGCTGATCTCCGCCAGGATGTCATTCGAGCGCGGCTATGTAGTGGCGGCAACCCGCATCTTCAAGCGCGTCTGGCAGCTCTATGCGGCCTATATCGTGCTGTTCGTGATCTATGTCGAGTTGATCAGCTACGTCGCGACCCGCACCGCGGCGCCGGAGATCATCAGCGAGTTCAACATCACCGGATTCATCGACCACCCGATCCGGACGCTGATCTATGGCCTGTTCCTGCAGGCCAAACCGCTCAATCTCGATGTCCTGCAACTCTTCATCGTCTTGATGGCCGTCCAGCCCGTCGTCCTGCTCGGGCTGTTGTATGTGCCGAACGCGACGCTGGCCGCCGCGGTGACGCTCTACGTCGCCGCCCGCGTGTTCGACTGGAACCTGGCGTCGTATCCGGACGGCCGCTGGTACTTCAACCCGTTCTGCTGGCAGCTGCTGTTCGTAATGGGCGGCTGGTGCGCGCTGCTCGGCAAGCGGTATGCCCATGTGATCCGCGCCCTGCAGGCGATCCCTGCCCTGCGCGCTGCGGCGCTGTTGTACCTGCTGTTCGCCCTGGCCGTCGTCGCCAGCGGCAATATCCCGGCGCTCGGCAAGATGATGCCGACCGCACTGATCGATACGTTCCTGCCCGACGACAGAGAGGACATCGCGCCGCACCGCATCCTGCATTTCCTGGCGCTGACATTCCTGTTCACCCTGCTGGTCCCCCGCGACTGGGCGCACCTGCGGGCTCACGCCTTGCAGCCGATCGTGAAGTGCGGCGAGGAGTGGCTCGCGGTGTTCTGCGCCGGCGTGTTCCTGTCCTTTGCGGCGCATTTTATCCTGATCACCGGACCGAACTCGCTGGCGATGCAGATTGCGGTCAGCATCGCCGGCCTCGCCGCGATGACGGGAGTGGCCTACTACGTCTCGTGGTCGCGGCATCAGGACTACAAATCGGCGGTCGGAGCCCGATCGTGAAGCAAATAACCTAATCAACCATCCGCGCTCGCCTGAGCCGCGTCTCGCTCGCGCGCAGCATGGCGGTATCGAGCGCATTGCGCTCCGCCGCGTCGGAGGCGCAGGCAAACAGGCGGTAGAACTGCAATCCGTCGTAGGCGACCAGCAGCAGATCCACGCCGGCGTTCAGCGCCTCCACGACCGCGGTGCAGACATTGTGCTGATAGATCGCTCCCATCACCAGATCATCCGTCATCACGATGCCCTGGTAATTCCACTGCTTCCGGATCAGTCCGTCGATCACCGCCTTTGAATGCGACGCCGGCCGCCCTGGATCGAGCGCGCTGACCGCGACATGCCCGACCATCAGCCTCGCGTGGGTCGTCGACAGCACGTCACGAAACGGGCGCCAGTCGGTCGCCTCGAGCTCGTCCACCGGCGTATCGAGGTCGGCGCGGAAATGATGCGTATCGGCCCGCACGCGGCCGAGCCCGGGAAAATGCTTCACGGTTGCATCGACGCCTGCGGATTCGAGGCCGCGAATATAGGCGGTCGCGATCGCGCCGACCTTGGCGGGATCATCCGAGATCGCACGCTGGCTGATCAGCGTGTTGAAATCGAGCCGGTTGCGTTTCGCCTCCGGCCGCAGGTCGAGCGCCGGCGCGAAATTGAGATTGATGCCGAGCGACGCCAATTCCTGCCCGTGGATGCGTCCGAACTCCTCGGCCTTCGCCTTCTGCTGGTCCTCGCTCAATTCGGCCAGCGACGCCAGCGCCGGCAGCCTCGTGAGTGGCGGCGCCAGATGGGAGACAATCCCCCCTTCCTGATCCGCGGCGACGACCAGCGACGGCAGACCCGCAGCCCGCCGCTTGCCCTGCAGCGCCGCGATCTCCGCCTTCAATTCGTCGGCCGTTCGGCCGGCCAGGTTGTGCCGCGTGACATAGACGCCAGCGATCAACCCGCGCTCGGCGAGACGCGCCACCTCATCGAACGATGAATAGCCCACGATGAAGTGCTGCCCGAGCGTGCGCGCCAGCGCCGGCTCGGCCTCAAGAATGCTGCGCTCGCGCAGCACGAGCGTCGCACGCGAGACGGTGATTCCGAGCAGCGGCAGACACCACAACACAATCAGCAGCCTGCCGCTCCATCCGCGCCGGCTCAAGAAGTCGCGGCGAAGCAGCATCAGTACCGCGGCCGCACTTGCGGCCACCAGCAGAATATTACCCGCCCCGCGCAGCGGGACGAAATAGGGATCGTTGTTGTTGATGCCGGCGAAGACGAAGACAGGCCCGGCGATCCAGAGCAGGACGACGCCAATGCGCTTGACGATTTGCATGGGACCACGCGCGATGGAAGAGAGCGACCGGCATCGTCCGTAGCAGAGCAAACTTGTTGGCGCGAGCGGGGAAGCCGCCTCTGCACACAATCTGCAGAAGAATCCTGAACTCCTGCTGATCGCATTCTCACGGCTTGCACGCGCACGGTCGAAAGTTCGACAGGGGCAGGCCGGAGCACGTTCGCATGGCGCGGACGAGCCGGCGCGTGCCGCACTCAGACATCGCTTCAATTCAGAAGTCATGATGACAAGCCTTGCGCCGCCGCAGACCGAGACCCAACCGATTGCCACCGGCCTTCCGCCGGCCAAGGGCGCAGCGACGCTGGCGCTAGCTGCACTGGCCGACTGGCTGTTCTTCGGCCAGCAGCTTGGAATCTCCGTCGTGATTTTCGCGATTGCGCTGACCGGCGCAGCGCTGGCGGCCAATTTCGGACAGCTCGATCACCGCCGGCTGCTGCTGGCTGGACTGATCGTCGTGGCGGGGCTGCTGCCCGCCGTGGAGGAGGTCAATGCCATCTCGCTGACCATCGCCGTTCTGGCGCTCGGCATTGCGCTGGCGCTGACCACCAATCCTTATCTCGATGGTCTCGCCGAGGGGGCGGCGTCCCTGCTCGATCTGTTCCTGACCGGTCCTTTCAGATTCTTTCGGGATGTCGTCAGCGCGTTCAATCTGCCGGCAGTCACCAGGGGCTTTGCCCTGTGGCTCGTCCCATTGCTGCTCAGCGCCCTCTTCGTTGCTCTGTTCGTGGCGGCCAATCCGCTGCTGGAGAAGTGGATCAGCCAGCTCAACCCCGGCAACCCGGCGTCCTATCTCAGCGTGAGCCGCACGCTGTTCTGGATCGCGGCGCTGGCGGCGGTCTGGCCCTTCATCCAGGTCGGGTGGCGTCGCGGCTTTCTCACGATGGCCGACACCATCGAATTTCCCGCGTGCGATACGATTGAGCCTGTCAACGCGATGGATTTTCTCGGCGCCGGCACCATCCTGCGCTCGCTGATCCTGTTCAACCTGCTGTTTGCGATCCAGACCATCCTCGACGCGATCTACCTCTGGGGCAACGCCGCACTGCCCGCCGACATCACCTATGCCGCCTATGCACATCGCGGCGCCTATCCCCTGATCGTCACCGCGCTGTTGGCTGCAGCCTTCGTCCTGGTCGCGATGCGGCCGGGCGGTCCCGCCGAGCATTCACGGGTGATACGTCCCCTCGTCTACCTCTGGGTCGGACAGAACGTGCTGCTGGTGATCTCCTCGATGCTCCGGCTCGACGCCTACGTCCAGGTCTACCTCCTCACCTACTGGCGCACCGCCGCCTTCGTCTGGATGCTGCTCGTCGCGGTCGGCCTGGTCCTGATCCTCGCCCGCATCGTGCTGCGGCGTTCGAACCAATGGCTGATCCAGGGCAACCTGCTTGCGCTGACATTCGTGGTCTACGCCTGCGCCCTGATCAACTTCGCCGCCATCATCGCCGACTACAATGTCAGCCACAGCCGTGAGGCCTACGGCAAGGGGGTCAATCTGGACATGGACTACCTGCTCCAGCTCGGCCCGCAGGCCCTGCCCGCCATCGACAGGGCCTTCCAGCTCCGCTACGCCAACCCTGTCCTTGTCTCCCGCCGTAATTGCCTTGTAGAACAGCAACACCAGCAGATGGCCGCTTGGCGCAGCTGGGGCTTTCGCGGCTGGCGGCTACAGCGCCTGCTGGATGAGCGCGAGAAAGCCACCGCCGCGAGCTAGCCAGAACGCCGGATCCGGAGAGCCCAATTGACCCACCGCATCCTCGTTGTCGACGACGACCCGCATATCCGCGAGGTGATCCGCGTTGCCCTCAAGAAGGCCGGCATGAGCGTCACCGAGGCGCGCGACGGCAAGGAGGCGCTGGTACGTTTTGCCGGCGACCGGCCGGACCTGATCGTGCTCGATATCGGCATGCCGGAATTCGACGGCCTCGACGTCTGCCGTGAAATCCGCAAATCGTCCGACGTGCCTATCCTGTTCCTGTCCGCCCGCGACGAGGAGATCGACCGCGTCCTCGGGCTCGAGATCGGCGGCGACGACTACGTGACCAAGCCGTTCAGCCCGCGCGAACTGGTGGCGCGGGTCAATGTCATCCTGCGGCGGCTGACCCCGCGCGCCGCCGCGGCGAAGCCGGAGGCGAGCGTGCTGTCCCGGGGGCATCTCTCGGTCGACCCCGAGCAGCATGTCGCGACCTTCGCCGGCGCGGCGCTTCGCCTTACCGCCATCGAATTCGGAATCCTGCGCGCCTTCCTGACCAGGCCGACTTCGGTGTTCAACCGCGAGCAGATCATGAGCGCGGCCTACCAGCTCAACATCCAGGTCTCCGACCGCACCATCGACAGCCATATCCGCAACATCCGCGCCAAGCTCGCCGCGGTGAAGTGCGACAACGTCATCGAGACCGTGCATGGCGTCGGCTTCAAGCTCGGCCGGTGCGAGCCGCAGGCATGACGTCGTTTCGCGCCCACCAGAAGTGGCGCCCCTCGCTCAGCCTGGTCATTTTCACCGTGCTGGCGCTGGTCGCGGTGCTGCCGCTGATGGGGTTGTTCTTCTTCCGCCTCTACGACAACCAGCTGATCCACCAGACCCAGGCCGAGCTGATTGCGCAGAGCCGCGTGCTGGCCGCGATCTATGCGCAGGAGGTGCAGGCTCGGCTCGGCAATGCGATCCCACTTGGCGCGACGCTGCCGCCGGAGGCCTTGCCCGACCCCGGGGACCGGCTGACGCCGATCCGGCCCGCGCTCGATCTTGCCGGCAACGATCTGCTGCGGCGGCGGCCCGATGCGTTGCTGGCCGCGAGGCCAGCGGATCCGGCCTATGTCGAGATCGGCGCGCGGTTGACGCCGATCATCCGCGAGACCCAGAAGGTGACGCTGGCGGGCTTCCGGATTCTCGACCCGCAGGGCGTGGTGATCGCCGGACGCCAGGAGGTCGGACAGTCGCTCGCCCATATCGAGGAAGTCGCGACCGCGCTGCGCGGCCAGTACAGCGCCGCGCTGCGCATCCGCATGCCCGACAAGCCGCCGCCACCGATCTATTCGATCAGCCGCGGCGTCGGGGTCCACGTGTTCTCGGCGATGCCCGTCATCGTCAACGACCGCGTCGCCGGCCTGATCTACACCTCGCGGACGCCGAGCAACATCTTCGATCATCTCTATCAGGAACGCGGCAAGTTCCTGCTCGCCGCCCTGGCCGTGGTGCTGGCGACGATCGCGATCGGCCTGGTGTTCTCGCGCACGGTCACGCGACCGATGCGCGAGTTGGTCGATCGCGCCGTGCGCATCGGCCGCGGCGATCGCGACGCGTTTCGGGCGCTGAAGCATTACGGCACCCGCGAGCTCGCCCAGCTCTCCGACAGCTTTTTCGACATGGCCCACCAGCTCTCGCGCCGCTCCGACTATATCGCGACGTTCTCCGCGCACCTCACGCATGAGCTGAAATCGCCACTGACCTCGATCAAGGGGGCGGCCGAGCTGCTGCAGGACTCGCTGCAGAGCAAATCGGATGCGCTGACGCGGACCGAGCAGAAGAACTTCATCTCGAACATCCTCGGCGACGTCGAGCGGCTGGACGCCATGAGCCAGCGGCTGCGCGAGCTGGCCCGCGCGGAAAGCGCCCCGCAGAACGAGCAGACGCAGCTCGCTCCCGTCATCGACGATCTGAAGAGCCGCTTTGCGGCCCGAACAATCACCGCCGGCGGGTGCCTCGAGCGCTCGATCGGAATGTCCGGCGAAAAGGCGCTGATTGTGCTGGCCCACCTCGCCGACAACGCCTTCCGTCACAACGCAACGCACCTGCAGATCGAAGCGACCGCCGAAGCATCCGCGATCCGCATGACGGTCAGCAACGACGGCGATCCGATCTCGGACGCCAATCGCGACAAGATCTTCGACGCCTTCTTCACCACCCGCCGCGACTCCGGCGGCACCGGAATGGGACTGGCGATCGCGCAAGCCGTCATGGTGTCCCATGGCGGCTCGATCCGTCTCCTGCCGTCCAGCCGAAGCACTGCCTTCGAGCTGCAGTTCCCTGCTGTCTAACTTCAGACCCGCTCGATGATGATCGCCGGGGCCATGCCGCCGGCCGCGCACATCGTGACCAGGCCGCGCCTGAGGTCGCGGCGCTCCAGCTCGTCCAGCACCGTCCCGATCAGTATCGAACCGGTGGCGCCGATCGGGTGGCCGAGCGCGATCGAGCCGCCATTGACGTTGACCTTGTCGCGATCGAGCTTGAGGTCGCGGATGTATTTCTCGGCGACCACCGCAAAGGCCTCGTTGATCTCGAACAGATCGATGTCGTCGAGCGTCAGCCCGGCCTTGGCGAGCACCTTGCGCGTCGCCGGGACCGGCGCATTAAGCATCAAGGTTGGCGAGTCCCCCATATTGGCGGTCGCAACCACGCGGGCGCGCGGCTTCAGCCCGTGCTTGCGCGCGTAGTCCGGCGACGCCAGCAGGATCGCCGCCGAGCCATCGACCACGCCCGAGGAATTTCCCGCGTGGTGGACAAAGTTGATGTCGAGATCGGGATACTTGTCCAGGATCAGCTTCCGGTAGGTCGTGCCCTTGTCGTCAAGCGCGTAGTCGGCAACGGCGGGGAAGGCCGGCTTCAGCGCGGCAAGACCTTCCAGCGTCGTCTGCGGCCGCGGATACTCCTCGCGGTCGAGCGCCAAGGTGCCGTCCTCGCGGTGGACCGCAACCAGGCTCTTGTCGAAATGGCCGCCGGCAATCGCCGCAGCCGCGCGCTTCTGGCTCTCGTAGCCAAGCGCGTCGACATCTTCGCGCGAAATCCCCTCCATGGTCGCGATGGCATCGGCGCAGACGCCCTGGTGGGATTGCGGGTGGCGGGCGCGCAGGCGCAAATTGCCATTGTCCATCATGAACGGCCCCTCGCCGCGGCGGCCATCCATCGACATCATTTCCGTGCCGCCGGCGATCATCAGATCCTCGGAGCCCGCCATGATGGCATTGGCGGCCATGTTGACGCTGGTGATGCCCGAGCCGCAGAACCGATCGAGCGTGACGCCCGAGGCGCGCACGTCATAGCCGGCATCCAGCGCCGACATGCGGCCGAGATCGCCGCTCTGCGGGCCGCGCTGCGAGCTTGTTCCCCAGATAATGTCGTCGACATCGGCGGTGTTGATGCCGGTTCGATCGGCCAGCGCCCGCAGCACGGTGGCGCCGAGCTGCTGCGGATGGATGCCGGCGAGCGCGCCCTTGCCGGCCTTGCCGATGCCGCGCGGCGTCCTGCATGCATCGATAATCAGCGCGTCAGCCATGGTGGTTTCCTCTCGGTGTGTTGGTTTTGAAGCATTTGCCGCCGAACCGGGCGCATTGTCAATTCGCGGCGACCGCCCTGCAACGCATGACCGCCGCGCATAGGCCGAAATACAATCCAGCCATCTATCGTCCCTTGTAGTTGGGCGTTCGCTTCTCGACGAACGCATTCAGCCCTTCCTGGCAGTCTTCCGTCGAGGCGACCACCACAAAACTCTCGGCGGCGTTCTCGACCGAGCGGCGGAAATCGGCGTCGACCGCGCGCATGAAAGCGTCGCGGCCGATCTTCATCACGACCGGCGATTTCGCCGCCAGCTTTCGCGCGATCTCCCGGGCGCGATCGAGCGCGGTGCCTTTCGGCACGACTTCGCTGAGCAGGCCCATGCGAAACGCGGTGGCCGCGTCGAACGGCTCGCCGAGGAACAGCGGGCCGAACGCCTGGTGCTTTCCGACCAGTCGCGGCAACTGCACGAAGTGGATCGCCGGGATCAGGCCGACATCGATCTCGGGATAGCCGAAGGTCGCGCCGTCGCCCGCGACGATCATGTCGCAGGAGATCGCGATCGTCATGCCGCCGGCGCGCACCGCGCCGTCGACCGCCGCAATGGTCGGCTTGCCCATCCGGTACTGCGTGTCGTTCAGCGCGAAGTAGAGCCGCTCGAGAAACCCCTTGACCTCGATCGCGGGCTTGCCGCGGACGATATCGAGGTCGAGGCCGGCGCAAAACACCTTGTGGGCGCTGCGGATGATGACGGCGCGCACCGCCTGATCGTCGCGCGCCTTTGCCAGCGCCGCCAGCAGCGCGTCGATCAACGGGATGCTCAGTGCATTGACTGGCGCGCGATCAAGCACGATCTCCGCGATCTGATCCGTGACCGAGTAACGAACGAGGTCCGTCATGATGTTCTCCCGCTATCCCTTGGCTTGCCGCACGGCGCCGGACTGCAGCAGGCCGTCGATCTCCGCTGCAGCAAAGCCGGCCTCCGCGAGCACCGCCCGGCTATCCTGCCCGACATCCGGCGCGGGACACAGCCGATCCTCGGACAGGCTCGCGATCCCGGGCGTCCGCGGCGTGTAGACTGCGCCGACACCGGGCGTATCCTGGCACACCGACGCCCTGGTCGCCTCGACATGGGCATTGCGCAGCCATTCGCCGGGATCGAGGATCCGCTCGGCGATGATATCGGCGGCATGCAGCCGCGCCAGCCAAGCCTCGGTCGGCTGGGCCAAAAACACCTCGCGCAGCTGCGGGATCAGCGCGTCGGCTGCATCGGCCCGCCGTGCGAAATCGGCGAAGCGCGGATCGCTGGCAAGGTCCTCGCGCCCGATCGCAGCGCAGAGGCGCTTGTACTGCGGCTCGTTCACCAGCGTCACCATCATCCAGCCGTCCTGCGTCTGGTAGGTGCCGGCCGGCACGTTGAGCGCACGCGGCGCGCCGCCCTCGAGGATGAACTCCGCCACCTTGTGGCCGAGTAGCGCCGCTGTCGACTGGCAGAGATTGACGTCGATCCAGCGGCCAGTGCCGACCGTCGCACGCGCAAACAGCGTCGTCGCAATCGCCTGGAAGGCATAGACGCCGGTGACGACATCGGAGATCGTGGTGCCGACCCGGTGCGGCACGCCGTCGGTGCCGACATTGATCGAGACCAGCCCGGAAAAGGCCTGCGCGACCGAATCCGATCCCGGCCGTTTCGCATACGGCCCGCTCTGCCCAAACCCGCTGACGGAGAGATAGACCAGGCCGGGATTGTCGCGCGACAGGCTCTCGTAGCCAAGCCCGAGCCGCTCAGCGACGCCCGGCCGGAATCCCTCGATCAGCACGTCGGCCTCTCTCGCGAGCCGCTGCGCGACCGCAATGCCGTCCTTGTGCTTCATGTCGAGACACAGGCTGCGCTTGCCGCGGTTATAGACCGCCGACAAGGTCGTGTGATTGCCGTAGGTGGTGCCGAGGTAGCGCGACCAGTCGCCCTCCGGCGGCTCGACCTTGATGACGTCGGCGCCATAGACCCCGAGCAGCATCGCGCAATAGGGCGAGGCGATCCCCTGCCCGAAATCGAGCACCTTCAGGCCCCGATACGGCGCCTCATGCGTCGGCGTCAGTCTGCCCGCCATTCGTCCTCCCGTCTGCGAAGAGCCCTCCGGAACTCACAGCGCCAGGTAGCGCTGCCGGATGTTGTCGTTGGCCTTCAGCTCTTCGATGGAGGATGTGTAGACGATCTGGCCCTTGTCGATAACCGTCGCGTGGCTCGCAAGGCCAAGGCAAAAATGCATGTTCTGCTCGGCGATCAGGACCGTGGCACCGGTGCCGCGAAGCTGCCGCAGCAGCTCGCCAATGCGCTGCACGATGATCGGCGCCAGCCCCTCGCTCGGCTCGTCGAGCAGCAGCAGCGCAGGATTGCCCATCAGCGTGCGGGCGATCGCCAGCATCTGCTGCTCGCCGCCGGACAGCCGGCCGGCGATCCGGTTGCGCAACGGCTCCAGCAGCGGAAACACGTCGTAGACGCGGCGGATCGACCATTCATCCTCGCCATCAGGCCCCTTCTTCTGGCCGATCACGAGATTGTCCTCGACGGTGTGCTCGGGAAAGATCTGCCGGTCCTCCGGCACGAAGCCGAGCCCGGCGCGGGCGATGCGATGCGGCTTCATCCCCGACACCTGCCGGCCGCGCAAGGTCACCTTGCCGCGTCGCGCCGGCGCCAGTCCCATGATGGCCTTCATGGTGGTCGACTTGCCGGCGCCGTTGCGGCCGAGCAGCGCCATGGTCTCGCCCTGCCGCACCGAGAGACCGACGCCGAACAGGATCTGGCTGGTGCCGTAGTAGACGTCGAGATCCTCGACCTGCACCACCGGCTGCGCGCTCATGCCACCGCTCCCGCATGATCCTCGCTGCCGAGATAGGCCTCGATGACGGCATCGTTCTTGCGGATCGCGTCCGGCGTGCCGGTCGCCAGGATCCGGCCGTAGCACAGCACCACGATCTTCGGCGCGATCTTGAACACGATGTCCATGTCGTGCTCGATGAACACCACCGTGATCTTCTGCGTCTCCCAGAGCTCGCGCACCTTGTCGATCATGCGCCAGCGCTCTTCGGTGCCCATGCCCGCGGTCGGCTCGTCCAGCAGCAGCACCTTGGGATCGAGCACCAGCGCGAGCGCGATGTCGAGCAGCTTCTGGTCGCCGTGGGACAAGGTCGCGGCGGTCCGGTTGCGCTTGTTGGCAAGCCCGAGCAGCTCCATCGCATGTTCGGCGCGGTCGCGCGTTTCCGCCAGCGGAAAACGGCGATGCATCACACCGGCGCGGCGCTGATCGGCGCACACCGTGGCCAGCATCGTCTCCTCCACCGTCAGCGACGGAAAAATGCTTGCGACCTGGAAGGCGCGACCGATGCCATGGCGGACGATCTCCGGCGGCGTCTTGCCCGCCAGGTCGGCACCGTTGAGCAGGATCTGGCCGGCGTCCGGCTTCAACGCGCCCGTGATCAGATTGAAGAACGTGCTCTTGCCCGCGCCGTTGGGACCGATCACGGCGGTGAGCGAACCGTCGGCGAAGTCGAGCGAGACATCGTCGGTCGCCTTGACGCCGCCAAAGGATTTTGAAAGTCCGCGGATCTCCAGCATGGCTAACCGCCCGCCTTCTCGCGCCGTTGCGCGATCCACTCGACGACGAAATCCATCAGGCCTTTCCGAAGGCCGATGGCAAAGAACAGGATCACGATGCCGAGCACGATGCCGTGATACTCGGTCAGGCGGGTCACGGTGTCGTTGAGGATCAGCAGCAGCACCGTGCCGACCATCGGCCCGAGGAAGGTTGTGACGCCGCCGAGCATGTTGATAAAGATGCCCTCGCCCGAGATCGTCCAGTAGGCGAATTCCGGATAGGCGCCGGAGACGAACAGCGCCATGATCATGCCGCCGGTCGAGGCGAACAGCGCCGCCAGCACGAAGATTGTCAGCTTCGCCCGCCACACGTTGATGCCGATAAAACTCGCCCGCGTGGCGTTGTCGCGGATCATGCGCAGCGTGTAGCCGAACGGCGATTGCGCGATCTGGCGCATCAGCAGCAGCCCGATCACCAGCAGCGCGCAGCTCATGATGTAGAGATGCAGATGGTTCGAGAGGTCGATGCCGAGGAACGGCGGCCGCGGAATGCCGCCGCGCAGGCCCTGGTCGCCGCCGGTCAGCGACTGCCACGACAGGATGGTGGAGTGGATCAGCATCTGGAACGCCAGCGTGACGAAGGCGAAGTAGATTTCCTTCAGCCGCACGCAGATCGCGCCGATCACGACGGAGACGACAAAAGTGATCGCCAGCGTGGCGACGAAGGCCACCGGGATCGCCACGCCGGTCTTCTGCATCATGAGGCCGAAGCCATAGGCGCCGAGGCCGAAGAACATGCCGTGGCCGAACGAGATCAATCCGGTGTAGCCGACCAAAAGGTTGAGCGAGGTTGCGAACAGGCCGTAGGCGGCACAGCGGATCACGAAATCGAGCAGTTGCTTGCTGCCGAACAGCATCGGCAGCAGCGCGAGCACGATGAAGGCGGCGAGTGCGATCAGGACGTCGCGATAGCGCTGCGGCCTGGCGTCGATCCGGGGCACCTTGAGGGGTTGCGCACCCTGCCCGGCCTGCAGCTCGGTCATGCGACCTCCTTGCCGAACAGGCCGGTCGGGCGCGATACCAGCACGATCACCATGAACAGATACATCAGGCCTTCGGTGAACAGCGGGAAGCCGAGCGAGCCGAAGGAGCGGATCAGGCCGATCAGGAGCGCGCCGATCAGCGCGCCGAGGATCGAGCCCATGCCGCCGATCACGGTGACGATGAAGGACTCGATCAGCACCGAGAAGCCCATGCCCGGCGTCAGCGAGCGCACCGGCGCCGCCAGCGCGCCCGCCAGCCCCGCCAGCATGCCGCCGAGCGCGAACACGCCGCCATAGATCAGCCCGGTGTTGATGCCGAGCGCGGAGACCATGCCGGGATTATGCGCGGCGGCGCGGATCACCTTGCCGATCCGCGAGCGCGCCAGCCCCAGCCCGAGGATCACGGCGGCGACCAGCGCCACGCCGATCAGCAGCAGGTAATACGGCGGCACCACGCCGCCGGCGATGAACAGCGGCGGCACCTGGAACGCCGCCGGCATGCCCATCGACTTGAACTCCGGCCCCCAGATCATGCGGACGACGTCATCGAAGATCAGCACGAAAGCGTAGCACACCAGGAGCTGCATCAGCACGTCGGCGCCGTAGACCCGGCTCATGAAGGCGCGCTCGAAGATCAGGCCGAGCAGCGCGGTGCCGGCGGCGCCGCACAGCATCGCCAGCGCGAAGCTGCCGGTGAGCTGGTAGGCGGTCATCGCAAAATAGGCGCCGAACATGTAGAAGGCGCCGTGGCTGAAATTGACCACCTTGAGCACGCCGAAGATCAAGGTCAGTCCGACAGCGACCAGAAACAGCAGCATGCCGATGATGAGGCCGCTGGTGGTTTGCGTCACTAGGCAGGCGGGACTGGTGAGACAGCCGGCGAGCGCGTCGAGGTCCACGAGAGATCATCCACTCCAGCGAGCCGCGATTTTCGGCGCGCAACAAACAGTATGCGACGGGCGGAAAGCGGCAGGCGCCGCCTCACGCCGTCGACGGATCAGGTGTAGCCTTTGCTCTTCTTCCACTCGGCTTCGAGCTCGAAGATGGTCTTCCAGTCGCCGGCCTTGACGTCGGGCACGTAGGGCTCCTGCGGGATCGTGGTGCCCCAGCCGATCGCGTAGCCGACCAGCGTGCGGTCCTCGGCGCGCATGGTGACGGTGCCGTCGGCACCGAACGGACATTTGATGGTCAACCCGGTCAGGGCCTCCGCGATCTTCTTGCCGTCGGTCGAGTTGGCCTTCTTCACGGCCGCGTCGAGGAACATCACCGCGGTCGCGTTCTGCCACGACCAGTTGGTCGGATACTCGCTGTACTTCGCTTTGTAGGCATCGCCCCAGGCGGCATTCTCCGGCGTCGCCGGGAACGTCTTGATGTAGCGGTCGCCGGAGTGGATGCCCTTCGGCAGATTCTTCACCACGGTGAGCGCGGTGTAGTCGGCCATGTTGACCGCGAACACCTCCATCTGGCTGAACATCGCGTAGATGTTGGCCTGATCGATGTAGGAGGTGAGATCGCCGCCCCACAGGCAGGAATACAGCGCCTGCGGTTTCGCCTGCAGGATCTTGGTCACCACCTCGGTGTAGTCGGGCTGGAACAGCTTTGGCCAGGACTCGCTGATGATCTCGACATCGGGCGCGAACTTCTTCAGGTACAGCACGAACTCGGCGGTGGTGTCGCGGCCATAGGCGTAATCAGGCGAACAGGTCGCCCACTTCTTCAGGCCCTTGGTCTTCGAGATCTGCGCCGCATAGCTGGCGCCGACGATCGAGTCATGAATGCCCTGGCGGACGCAGCGAAATGCGTTCGGAATGTGCTGCTTGGGATCGGCCGTCAGCGACGACGCTTCCGAACAGGTGTGGATACAGAGCACGCCGAGGTCACGCGCCACCTCGTGGACGGCGAACGATCCAGACGACGCCTCGCCGTCGAACAGCAGCTCGCAGCCGTCGGTGTTGACGAGCTCGCGCGCGATGCGCGCGGCTTCCTGCGGCTGTCCCTTGGAATCGCGGATCACCATCTCGATCTGCCGGCCGGCGAGGCCGCCTGCAGCGTTGATCTTCTCGACCTCCAGCATCACCCCGTTGCGCGAGGAGGTGCCGAGCTGAGCGACGCGGCCCGACAGAATGGTCGGCATGCCGACCTTGATGGTCTTGGCCTGCGCGCGCGCCACCCATGGCGCGGCAACGTTCACGGCGCCTGCGCCCATCAGCGCGAGAGTCGCGCGCCGGCTGATGCCCGGTTTACGGGTTCTCGTCATTTTCCTCTCCCTGTCGGATTCGCGTTCCCAAATCCCTCTCGGAGATCGTGCCGTCTCCGTGCCCACAATGTTTTCAGAGCAAGGGGGGTGACGTCAAGCCAAAGATGAATTACGAGTCATAATTCATCCAGGGAGGAGACGGCGCCGGAAACCGGCCCGATGGGCGGCGAATGATCAATCTCTCCAGCTTCATCGCGTTTCACGGCAGGCGGACCCCGGACCGCTGTGCGCTGAAATATCGCGGCGAAGACATCTCCTATGCGGATTTCGACCTGCGGATCCGGCAGGCCGGCGGCTGGCTCGCCGGACAAGGCATCGGTCCCGGCGATGTCGTCGCCGTCCTGATGAAAAACAGCACGGCCTTTCTCGAACTGGTGTTCGCGACCAGCCACATCGGCGCGGTGTTTTTGCCGATCAACTACCGCCTGTCGGCGGACGAGGTCGGCTACATCGTCGGCAATTCCGGCGCGCGGCTGCTGATCGCCGACGAGGAGTTTGCGGAGATCGTGGCCGGCGGCGCGCCGACGGTGCTGCTCGACGAGGTCGCGCAATCCGGCGTCACCAATCTGGCGCCCGATATCGCGCGCGCGCCGATGCATGTGCGCCAGCCGCGCGACCTGATGCGGCTGATGTACACCTCGGGCACCACCGATCGCCCCAAGGGCGTGATGCTCAGCTACGAGAACATCTACTGGAAGTCCGCCGACCAGACGCTGGTGCTCGGGCTCAGCGCCGATACCCGATTGCTCGTCGTCGGCCCGCTCTATCACGTCGGCGCGCTCGACCTGCCCGGCATCGCCGTGCTCTGGCACGGCGGCATGCTGTGCATTCATCGCAGCTTCGAAGCCGAGCCGGCGCTCGCCGCAATCGAACGCGAGAAGCTGAACGCCGCATGGTTTGCGCCTGTGATGACCACGGCCCTCCTGACCTGCCCGAACCGCGAACGCTACGACGTCTCCAGCCTGCAATGGGCGATCGGCGGCGGCGAGAAGACGCCGGAGGTCCGCATCCGCGCCTTCTCGGAGTATTTTCGCAACGCGCGCTACATCGATGCCTACGGCCTCACCGAAAGCTGCGGCGGCGACACTTTCATGGAGGCTGGCCGGGAGATCGAGAAGATCGGCTCGACCGGCCGCGCCATCGCCCATGTCGAGATCGAAATCCGCGACGAGGCCGGCAAGCGCCTGCCCGCCGGGCAGAACGGCGAGATCTGCTTGCGCGGCCCGAAGCTGACGCAGGGCTACTGGAACGATCCGGAGAAGACCGCATCCGCGTTCTTCGGCGACTGGTTCCGCACCGGCGATATCGGCTATCTCGACGCCGACGGCTTTCTGTATCTGACCGACCGCAAGAAGGACATGATCGTCTCGGGCGGCGAGAACATCGCCTCCTCCGAGGTCGAGCGCGTGATCTACGAAATGCCTGATGTGCGCGAGGTCGCGGTGATCGGCCTCCCGGACCCGCGCTGGGGCGAGAAGCCGGTCGCCGTCGTGGTGCCGGCGAACGGCGCGAGGCTCGATCTGCAACAGCTGACCGATCATTGCCGCACCCGCCTCGCCGGCTTCAAGGTGCCGAAACAGTTGATCATCCGCGACAGCCTGCCGCGCAATCCGTCCGGCAAGGTGCTGAAGCGCGTGCTCCGCGCTGAACTCGAGGCGACGACATGACGCAAGCGACATCCGCCAAGGTCACGAAACTCAACCGGGTCGAGCGCAACGCCTGGACCAAGCAGAAGATTTTTGACGCGGCGACCAAGATGGTCGGCAAATACGGCTACGCCGAAGCCTCGGTCGCTCGCATCACCGAAGCGGCCGGCGTCGCGCAGGGCACCTTCTACAATCATTTCGAGAACCGCCAGGAACTGCTCGACCAGCTGCTGCCGAAGATCGGCCTCGACATGGTCCGCTTCATCCGCGCGCGCACCGGCACCGCGGATGCCGCGCGCCAGGAGATCGCGCGCTTCGGCGCCTTCTTCGATTTCATCCGCGAGGTGCCGGAGTTCTTGCGCATTCTCAACGAAGCCGAGTTCTTCGCGCCGATCGGCTACCAGAAGCACCTCGACAACATCTCGAGCGCCTATGTTCGCATCCTGCGCCGTGCCCGCACCGCCGGCGCCATCACCGATTACAGCGACGACGAGTTCGAGGCGATTGTCCATGTGCTGATGGGGGCGCGCGGCTATCTCAGCCGCCGCTACTCCTACTCCGAGCAGGGAGTCACCGCCGTGCCGGACCATGTCATCTCGGCCTACCGGAAGCTGATCACCCGCGGCCTGTTCGGCGCCGGTCACAAGGATACCTCCCATGAGCGCTGACGGCACCATTCTCGTCACCGGCGGCAGCCGCGGCATTGGCGCGGCGACGGCATCGCTGCTCGCCGATCAGGGCCACCGCGTCGTGATCGTCGATATCGCGCCAGAACCCTTGGCCGGAACCAATGCGATCCTGTGGCCGGCGCCGTTCGACGTCACGAGCGAAGCCGCCGTCGTCACCGGTGTCGCCGACATCGAGAAGGCGCACGGTCCGATCACGGGTCTCGTTAACGCCGCCGGCGTGTTCGGCAAGATGCATCCGATCGAGCGGGTGCGGATGGAGCAATGGGACCGCGAGGTCAACATCGACCTGCGCGGCACCTTCCTGGTCGCGCGCAGCGTCGGCGTCGCCATGGCGAAGCGGCGGCATGGCGCCATCGTCAACGTCGCCTCGGTGGCCGGCATGACGTCCGGACCGATCCACGCCTACACCGCGGCGAAGGCCGGCGTCATCCAGATCACCCAGACGCTGGCCGCCGAATGGGGCCGCGCCGGCGTCCGCGTCAATGCGGTGTCGCCCGGCTTCACCCGCACGGCGATGCTCGAGGCCGGCATCGCCTCGGGCGCGCTCGACAAGGAGTTGCTCGCGCGGCCGACCGCGATGAACCGGCTGGTCGAGCCGGTGGAAGTGGCGCAGGCGATCGCCTGGCTGCTGTCGCCACTGAGCAGCGGCGTCACCGGCATCAACCTGCCGGTTGATGCCGGCTACATCGCCGGCACCAGTTGGGCCGCCTATGGCGGCCTGCCGGATGCACCAGCAGACTGAGGACCCCGCATGAACATCGAGCTCTCGCGCAAGCCCCTCGATCTGGCCTCCGCCATCGCGGAAGGCGACATCCGCGTGCTGTTGATGGTGCTGGTGCACATGACCGGCGACGAGAAGTGGCTCGAGCCGCCCTACAAGCCGAAGCGCGACGTTCGCCTGATCCCGGATCCCGACGCCGGCGTGCCGAAGGAGATCCAGAACGAGGTCCGCGCCGCGGTCCTCAACCTGTTTGCCAACGGCCGGCCTGCACCCGTCATCACCGATCCCGGCGACGAGCTGATGCTGCGGATGATGCGCGCGACGCTGGGCGAGCCTGTCGCGCCGGAATATGCGCCGCTGATGCGCGAGGAGATGGGTTTTATCCCGCGCGAGGCGCGCTGGCACGCGCGTCCCTCCGGCGAGACCCTGGCGCAGCAGCATGTGCTGATCGTCGGCGCCGGCGTCTGTGCCATCGCGCTCGCCGTTGCGCTCGGGCGGCTCGGCATCCCCTATACGATCGTCGAGAAGAACGACGAGATCGGCGGCACCTGGTACGTCAACCGCTACCCCGGCTGCGGCGTCGACACCCCGAACCATTCCTATTCCTTCTCCTTCGGCGCCCGCAATCCGTGGACGCGCTATTTTGCGCAGCGCCAGGAACTGCTGGACTATCTGCTCAAGGTCGTGCGGGAGCACGACATTCGCAAGAATGTTCGCCTCAACACCGAGCTGATCGCCTCGCGCTGGGACGAGGGCAAGCGGCGCTGGATCTCGACCCTCAGGACGAAGAGCGGCCAGGAGACTTTTGAATCAACCGCGCTGGTCAGCGCCATCGGCCAGCTCAACGACCCCTTGCCTGCCCGCTTCAAGGGAGATGAAGAGTTCGCCGGCCTGAAGCTGCATTCGGCGCTGTGGTCCGACGACATCAAGCTCGACGGCAAACATGTCGCTGTGATCGGCACCGGCGCGACCGCGATGCAGCTGGTGCCTGCGATCGCCGATCGCGTCGCCTCGGTCACCGTCTACCAGCGCACCGCGCAGTGGGCGCGGCCGGTGAAGGGCTATTCCGACCCGATCACCGAAGGCGCGCAATGGCTGCTCGCGCATTTGCCGTTCTATGTGCAGTGGTACCGCTTCAACATGTTCTGGCGCTACGGCGACGGCCTGCTGCCGTTCCTGCGCAAGGACCCGGCCTGGCCGCATCCGGACCGCGCCGTCAACAAGGGCAACGACCGGCATCGCCAGGAGCTCACCGACTTCATCTTGTCGGAGCTGAAGGACCGTCCCGACCTGATCGAGAAATGCGTACCGACCTATCCGCCCTACGGCAAGCGCATCCTGCTCGACAACAACTGGTTCAGGACGCTGACCCGGCCGAATGTCGAGCTGGTCACCGATCCGATCGACCGCTTCGCGCCGGAAGGAATCGTCACCGCCGACGGCAAGCTGCGGTCGCACGACGTCATCGTGATCTCGACCGGCTTCAAGGTCACCGAGATGGCGGCGCGGCTCAACATCACCGGGCGCGACGGCAAGAACCTGAAGCAGGTCTGGCGCGACGACAATCCGACCGCCTATCTCGGCCTCACCGTGCCGGACTTTCCCAACCTGTTCGTGATGCTCGGGCCGAACTCGGGGCCCGCGCATGGCGGCAGCGTGATCTTCCAGTCGGAATGCCAGAGCCGCTACATCTCCGCCTGCCTGGTCGCGATGATCGAGAACGATATCGCCGCGATCGATGTGCATCGTGACGCGCACGATGAGTACATCAGCCGGGTCGATGCCGAGCATGAGCAGTTGATCTGGACGCATCCGGGGATGACGACCTATTACCGCAACAAGCGCGGCCGCGTGTTCTCGGCGATGCCGTGGCGCTTCGTCGACTACTGGAGAATGACGCACGATCCTGATTTCAGCCACTATCGCCAGACCAGGGCCGGACAGGAACGCTGACCTGAATCGGCCTTTCGGTAACTTGACAGACCGCGATATCTGCCGCAGCATTTCGACGACTGCACCTGTTGGGGTGAAGGAGCGCAGCTCCCCGCATCGCAGGAATTGACGGGCGATTATGTCGTCGACCGCCACGCAGAAAAAGCGGACAGATGTCCGTCGGCCCACCCTTGGAGAGGAGCATGACGCCACCGGCGAAAGCCAGCGACCTTGCTCAACGGCAAGGTCACGGTGCACGTTGAGGCGAACAGCAGCTGCTAGCCGCGTGTACTGCCGACAATCTGACCATATCCGCAGGACAGGAGCGCAAAGGCCACGCGCTCTCAGGTCCCGAAACACCACTGGTGTGTACCAGATATCCTTCGCTAAAACGAAGTAGCAGGGCCCCGCTGATGCTTGAATGCACCGGGGCCCATTCGTTTGCCCGCCATCTGCTCATCGTCGCATCGTTGCGTCACCGCTCCGGATCGGAAACAATCGTCCGGCCAGGTGAGGAATGACGATGGAAAAGCCGATTGTACGCATCTACACCGACTACAAGAGCCCTTACGCCTTCGTTGCCAACAAGCGGCTGTTCGAGCTCGAAGACCACGGTGTCGCGTTGGAATGGCTGCCCTACACCCTGCGCATTCCCGAATTCATGGGCACGGTCGAGGAACGCACGCCGCATTTCTGGCGCAAGGTGCGCTACCTCTATATGGACGCGCGGCGCTTCGCCAACGCGCAGGGGCTCACTATGAAGGGCCCGCGCCGGATCTATGATGCATTCTATTCAAGCGCCGGCATGCTGTTCGCGCAGCGCCACGGGCTGTTCCGTCCCTATCACGACACGGTGTTCCGCCGGTTCTGGAACCACGAGCTCGAGATCGACGAGCTGTCGGAAATCTCCGGCGTGATTTCGTCGATCGGCGGCTCCGCCGACGACTTCGAGGCCTATGTGCACGGCTCGGCCCGCGCCGAGCACGACCGCATCATCGACGAGGCCGAGGCGCTCGGCGTGTTCGGCGTGCCCAGCATGGTGTTCAACGGCGAATTGTTCTGGGGCGGCGACCGCATCGACATGCTGATCGAGCGGATCAAGCATCCCGAGACGATCGCGGCCGCGCTCGGCAGCCGGCACCGGAAGGAGGCGCCGACGCATGCGCCGGCCCGTCCCGGATCCTGACATCGGACCGGCCGCGCGGCCAATGTCGCATTCCGATTTTGCCCGCCAGACCCGCAAATAAGCCGACACCGCGCGCGTTGCCGTCCTGCGGTTTCTGCTATCTTGCGCGCCACGAGCCGGCCTTCGACCGGTAGACATCATCCCGGAAAGCACGCCAGGAAAGCACGTCATGAATCCTCCCGTCAGCTCGCCCGCGATCAAGGTCGTCAAATCCGTTCGCGAACAGGTGAGCGCGGAGGAGTGGCAGGCCCGCGTCGATCTCGCCGCTTGCTATCGCCTCACGGCGATGTACGGCATGACCGAGATGATCGCGAACCACATCTCCTGCCGCGTGCCGGGCACCACCGACCAGTTCCTGATCAATGCCTACGGCATGCTCTACGAGGAAATCGACGCCTCCTCGCTGATCAAGGTCGACGTCGCCGGCAACACGCTGCTCAATGCCTCCGACTACGACGTCAACGTCGCCGGCTTCGTCATTCACAGCGCCATCCACATGGCCAAGCACGACATCGACTGCGTCGCGCACACCCACACGCCGGCCGGCATGGCGGTCTCGGCGATGGAATGCGGCCTGCTGCCGATCGCGCAGACCTCGATGCGCTTCCTGCACATCGCCTATCACGATTTTGAAGGCATCGCCGACAATGTCGACGAGCGCGAGCGCCTGGTGCGCGACCTCGGCGACAACGAGGCGATGATCTTGCGCAACCATGGCTTGCTGGTCGTCGGCCAAACCGTGCCGGCCGCCTTCAACGTGCTGTTTCGGCTCGAGCGCGCCTGCCAGACCCAGGTGATGGCCTTGTCGTGCAACACCAAGCTGATCTACCCGCCGCAAAGCATCCTCGAAGACACCTACGAGCGGATGCTGCCAAAACCCGGCCGCGCCGCCCGCAACGGCGAACTCGCTTGGCCCGCGCTGCTGCGCAAGCTCGATCGCGCCGATCCGTCGTATCGGAATTGAGCGGGGACGCCGCGCACAATGACGGCGTCGTCCCGGCGAAGGCCGGGACGACACCGAGCGCGTCGCGCCGCTGTTGATTCCGTCATCCCCGCGCAAAGGCTTCGCCTTTGTCGCTGGAGGCGCGAGCGCTTGCGAGCCTCGAAGGATCGACGGCCACCAGCCGGGCCGATTCATCCTTCGAGGTCGCCAAGCGGCGCAAGCGCGCTGCAAGGCTCGCACCTCAGGAGACGGGTAGTATGATTCACGCTCGCTGCGCTCCACCGATCCTACGCGCCTCACCGCGATCGGTGCCGAGAGCCGTGTTGCGGAGCAGCGCCAGGCATTTCCTCATAAGCCCGGTTGGGCCCGAACCAGGGAGCCGCGCCGCCGGGCCGTTCGAGGCCCATTCTGCCTGCCGGCGTTAGCTCGCAATCGTTCAACACACTCCTGTCGGGATATTGTGCATCAAACGACGCCGGATTATCCGTCGCCCAGGTCGGGCACTGAGCACTTGCAGAGCTAATCACGCCAATCGACATCATCGCTGCAACAAGCGAAGTCTTGAATCCAATCATCGTCGTACTCTGAACGGTTCGTGTTTTGGCGCGGACCAGGCGCGCGCCATCGCTGCTCCGTTGAGAGCGCTTCCTCTGAATTTCGTTGGACAATGGTTAGGTAGGTATGCGCGCGAGATAAGACACGCTGTGAAAAATCACGGCTGCGCGAACGGCAGGTCGGGACCCTCACCATCGCGTGACCCGTATTTCCGTATGTCGGAAGTCGGGTCGCACATCCGCAAAAGCCGCCCCGGCATCGGTTGCCGAGCGCGGCTCGCGATGCGCGGTTAGCGCAGCGTCCGGAAGAACTTGCGCACGTCGCCGACGAACAGTTCGGGTTGCTCGAACGCGGAGAAATGGCCGCCCTTCGGCATCTCGCTCCAGTGCTGGATGTTGCTGAAGCTCGCTTCCATCCATTTGCGCACCGGGGTGACGATCTCCTTGGGGAAGACCGCGACGCCGGTCGGCACGCTCACCTGGTGCACGGTGCGCTTCTTCGCTCCAAAGCTTTCCCAGTACAGCCGCGCCGACGACGCAGCCGTCGCGGTGACCCAGTACAGCATGACGTTGTCGAGCAGCTCGTCGCGGCTGAGGATGTTTTCCGGATGGCCGTCGCAATCGGTCCAGGCCCAGAACTTTTCCAAAATCCAGGCCGCCTGCCCGCTTGGCGAATCCGTCAGGCCGTAACCCAGCGTCTGCGGCCGGGTCGATTGTTGCTTGGAATAGCCGGAGTCCCAGTCGGCATAGTATTTGATGCCGTTGAGCGCCCGCGTCTCCTCCGGCGTCGGCTGGCCCTCGACATTGGGCCGGGTCGACATCGCCAGCGTGATGTGGATGCCACCGCAGTGCGCGGCGTCGAGCCCGCCGATCGCGGTGGTGACCGCCGAACCCCAATCGCCGCCTTGCGCGAAATAGCTGCCATAGCCGAGCCGCGCCATCAGCACGGCCCAGGCGCGCGCGATGCGGTCGACGCCCCAGCCTGTCGTGACCGGCTTTGCGGAGAAGCCAAAGCCCGGCAACGACGGGCACACCACATGGAACGCGTCGGCCGTGCTGCCGCCATGCGCGGTCGGGTCGGTCAGCGGCTCGATCACCTTGTGGAATTCGACCACCGATCCCGGCCAGCCATGGGTGATGATCAGCGGCCTGGCTTCCGGATGTTTCGAGCGGACATGGATGAAATGGATGTCGAGCCCATCGATCTCGGTGGTGAACTGCGCAAAACGGTTGAGCTGCGCCTCGCGCTTGCGCCAGTCGTAGTCCTCGGCCCAGTAGCGGCAGACGTCCTGGATCCATTGCAGCGGCGCGCCCTGGCTCCAGTCGTCGACCAGCTCGGCCTCGGGCCAGCGCGTCCGGCGCAGCCGGGTGCGGAGATCGTCGAGGACATCATCGGTGACGGCGATACGGAACGGGTTGATGACGGCGGTCATGGCATCTCCCTCGGCGCGGAACGTGCCTAAGATAGACACGGACCATCGATCGATCAAATCCACTGCCTGCACGCCCCCTGCACGACAAAACGCAAACTCTGCACAGTCGCTGCTGCGCCGCTGCAAGCCAGGGTGCCACAACAGTTCGGCATGAATCGCGGAGCGGCGGAAGCGTCGGAGCCACCGGATATCGGCTGCGATGCTTGCGTTCAGCCGAACCGGCCGATCGATACGGAATCGAAGGAGCACGCTGTGATCTTCTCACTGACCAACGACCCGCATGACCTTCTGTTGAAACTGGCGCTGCCGCCGATCGTCGCGTTCCTGGCCGGATGGATCATCATCAGCGCATGGGCGAACAGACAGGATGCCGAAGCGACAGGATTCTCACCGGCGGTCGCGTCCGCCTTCTTCACCCCTGCAATCTTCGTCACCTATCTGCTGTTTCCGCTTCAGTTCTTCACGATGAGCAGTTCGTCCGCTGTCTTGACCATCGTTCTCATCCCCACCTTTTGCGGCCTGCTTTTCGCGCCGACATTCTTTCTGTTGCTGCCGTTCGGCATCAAGTCGCTTGCCAGGGTGCAAGAGCAGATGCCGGCATTCTCAGGCGGGCTGCTCTTCACCGTATTTGCAAGCTGGCTGATCACGCAGGCGGGTTGGCTTGTTTTCCTGGTCTACGCGCTGGCGCACGCCCTGTGATCCGCGGGCGGCAGACTATTTGCCGAGCGCCGTCTCCAGCAGCGTCTGCGCCTGCCTGGTCGCCTCGGCGAACGCCGGCTGTTGCGGCGCGCGCTCGGTAAAGCAGCGCTTGAAGGCGTCCTCGCCCTGCTGGCGCAGGTCGCCGAGCTTGTCATAGGCCTTGCGGGTCATCTGCTTGCGCTCGAGCTTCTCGGCGGCCTCATCCGCCTTCTTGTTGAACTCGGCACGGATCGCGGAGCAGGCCGGCACCTGCACGGTCGGCGCGAGTTCGCCATAGGCGATGTACATTTTACCGCCGGCGAGCGCTGCGACGAACACTTCATCAGCGGCGTCGGGGAAGGAATCCTGGGTGCGGCCGCCGAGGAAGCCGTAAGTCACGGTGGCCGACGCCGGCTTGGCGATCGGCAGCTCGTGGAAATTGATCACGGCGGCATCGGTCGAGATCGCCTGGGTGTAGAGGCCCTCGAACCTCAAGGCAGCATCGACCTGCTGCGGGACGTTCTTGCTGCCCTTGTCCCACCAGGTCTTGTGTCCGCTCAGCCAGCGCGTAAACAGGGTTTCGGTGGTGACGATGATGTGGGCTTTCGGCTCGACAAAGCTGCCGTCGGGGCGCTTCTCGCCAATTTTTCCGGCGTCCCTGCCGGTGTCGGCATCGAAGCGCAGCCCGTCGAGCAGGCCGACCCCCATATCGCCTTTATATAGAGTGTCGAGATTGAGCTGGGCCGGGGCAAAGCCCGGACGGGCGGGCTCGGGCAGGATGGCGGTCAGCTGCGCCTTGAGCTCGTCGCGGGCCGCGGCTTCCGCCTTGTCGACGGCGTCGCCGGTCTTGCCGTCCTTCTCCAGCTTGGCGAATTTGGCGATCGCAGCGTCGCGCGTGGCGATGTAGCGGTCCTCCGGCGACGCCGCATTGGCGTGCGACAGAGCCAGCATCGGGGCAGCAACGAGGGCAAAGCGGGTGAACAAATGCATGCCCTGTGGTCGTCCGCAGGGCATGCAAGGTTCAAGGTCACGGGGTAGTTCATTGCAGGCATCCAGCGCCGGCAGCGGCTCGCCGGCCGGCGCTGGGATCTCGTCAGGGCTGAGCCCGTCAGGCGGCCTCGATCAAGCCGCTTTGGACTTCGCCACGTGGGTGGCAATCGCATCCATCAGCGGCGGTGACAGGCAGTCATAGGGTTCAAGCCCAAGCTCCTTCAGGCGCGACCTGATCCCGGCCATGTCGGCCGGCTTGACGCCGGACTCGATCACCGACGAGACGAACGCGGCAAAGCCAGGCGCCGCCGAGCCGGACTCCTGGAACAGCTCGGGATGGATGAAATCGAGGCCGTAGAACGGATGGCCCTTGTTCTCGATCCGGCCGTACATATGCGTGCCGCAGCCGGTGCAGGCATGACGCTGGATCACCGCGGCGGCATCCACGATCTTCAGCTTGTCGCCGTTCTCCAGCACGGTGACGTTCTCGCGTGGCACTACCGCGACCACCGAGAAGATTGCGCCCGAGGGCTTCCAGCACTTGGTGCAGCCGCAGGCGTGGTTGTGGGCGACGTCGCCCTTGATGCCGACCTTGACCGGTTTGCTTGCACATTTGCAAACCAGCGTGCCGCCGGCGAAGCTGCCGGAGCCCTGTTTGACGCCGTTGTCGACCGATGGGTGGATATGAACAGTCATGGATCTATCCTCCTAGTGCTTGGTGTTTTGATTTCAGAATACGACGACCGAGCGGATCGATTTACCCTCGTGCATTAGATCGAAGCCCTTGTTGATCTCCTCGAGCTTCAGCACGTGGGTGATCATCGGATCGATCTGGATCTTGCCGTTCATGTACCAGTCGACGATCTTCGGCACGTCGGTGCGGCCGCGCGCGCCGCCGAAGGCGGTGCCCTTCCAGACCCGGCCGGTGACGAGCTGGAACGGCCGGGTTGCGATCTCCTTGCCGGATTCTGCAACGCCGATCACGACCGAGACGCCCCAGCCGCGATGGCAGGCTTCCAGCGCCTGGCGCATCACATTGGTGTTGCCGGTGCAGTCGAAGGTGTAGTCGGCACCGCCGTCGGTTAGGCCGACCAGATGCTGCACGATGTCGCCGCCGACCTTGGTCGGGTTGACGAAGTGCGTCATGCCGAACTGCTTGCCCCAGGCTTCCTTGGAGTCGTTGATGTCGACGCCGATGATCTTGTCGGCGCCGACCATCTTGGCGCCCTGGATCACGTTCAGCCCGATGCCGCCGAGGCCGAACACCACGACGTTGGCGCCCGGCGTCACCTTGGCGGTGTTGACCACCGCGCCGACGCCGGTGGTGACGCCGCAGCCGATGTAGCAGCTCTTGTCGAACGGCGCGTCCTCGCGGATCTTCGCCACCGCGATTTCGGGCAGCACGGTGAAGTTCGAGAAGGTCGAGCAGCCCATGTAGTGATAGACCGGCTTGCCCTTGTAGCTGAAGCGCGAGGTGCCGTCGGGCATCACGCCCTTGCCCTGGGTGGCGCGGATCGCGGTGCAGAGATTGGTCTTTTGGCTCAGGCAGCTTTTGCACTGGCGGCATTCGGGCGTGTAGAGCGGAATCACGTGATCGCCCGGCTTGACCGAAGTCACGCCGGCGCCGACCTCGCGCACGATGCCGGCGCCCTCATGGCCGAGGATCGACGGGAAGATGCCTTCGCTGTCGAAGCCGTCGAGCGTGTAGGCGTCGGTGTGGCAGATGCCGGTCGCCTTGATCTCGACAAGGACCTCGCCGGCCTTGGGGCCTTCCAGATCCAGTTCGACGATTTCAAGCGGCTTCTTTGCCTCGAATGCGACTGCGGCGCGCGTTTTCATCTTGGTCTCCAAATCACGTTTCTAAAGTTGTCGTTCGCGCCGGACACGCTCACTTCTTGCTGTCGTTGCCCATGCAGGCGTCTTCCGCCTTGGTGTAGGCTTCCGACTTGTTTTCATGCTTTGCCGGCCGAACACGTCCAACCGCACCATTGGCGCGGGCGCGCAGGTAGACATAGAGGTCGTCCATGTAGCAGGCAACGTTCGGATTATCGCCGAACGCCGGCATCACGTTCTCCTGCGCCGTGTTGACGTTCTTGCGCCCGCTCGCGACCACGCCGAGGAAATCCCCGTAGCTCATCGTCTTCAGCGATTCCGTCAGCGCCGGAGCGTAGGTCGATCCCATCCCGTCGGGACCGTGACAGACGTGGCACTCCGAATGGTAACGGCGGTAACCGGAGTAGGCGTACCAGTCCGTCGTACCGTCGGGCGCGACCTTGAACGTCGGGTTGCCATCCTTGTCGAGATACTTGCCGTCTTCGGACTTGACGGCGGTCGGATCACCCGCGTCCTCCGCGAAAGCAACTCCTCCCATTGCCACGACAAAGATCGCAGCACTCACAAACCAGATCTTACGCAAGAGCCTTGTCCTCGTAGTAGAGTTTGAAGACGCACCGGCGCATGGAGGTCACCCCATGCGCCGGAACGAGGTGGTCAGCTCATTGCTGCGGCAGCGAGAACACGGTGAGCGTTCCGCCGAGCGCGGTGTAGTTGCTCAGCGCGGCATAACCGCCGACCGCGCCGAGACCTGCCGTCGGATCAGTCAGACCGGCCGCGAGGCCGATGCCTGCCCAACCGCCGACACCCGACAGCACTGCGACATACTGCTTGCCATTGTTCTCATAGGTCGTGACGTTGCCGATGATGCCGGACGGGGTCTTGAACTTGTAGAGCTCCTTACCCGTCTTGGCGTCGACAGCCTTCAGGTAGCCTTCCAGCGTGCCGTAGAACACGACGCCACCGGCGGTCGCGAGCGCACCCGACCAGACCGAGAACTGCTCCTTGTTCGACCACACGATCTTGCCGGTCTTGCCGTCCCAGGCGATGAAGTTGCCCATGTGGGTCTCGCCGGGAGGCGGATACATCGACAGCGTCGCGCCGACATAGGGCTGACCTGCGGTGTAGCTCACCTTGAACGGCTCATAGTCCATGCAGACGTGGTTGGTCGGCACGTAGAACAGCTGCGTGTCCGGCGAGTAGGCTGCCGGCTGCTCGTCCTTCGAACCGAGCGCCGCCGGGCAGATGCCCTTGACGTTGACGTCCTCACCCGCCTTGTCGGTCGACGCGGCATCGAGGACCTTCGGACGTCCGTAGGTCGGCGAGTCCTTCTTCATGTCGACGCCAGAGGTCCAGTTCACCTTCGGATCGTACTTTTCGGCGACCAGCAGCTCACCAGTGTTGCGGTCGAGCGTGTAGCCGAGGCCGTTGCGGTCGAAGTGGGTCAGGAGCTTGCGATCGGCGCCGCCGATCTGCTGATCGGTGAGGATCATCTCGTTGACGCCGTCATAGTCCCACTCGTCGTGCGGGGTCATCTGGTAGACCCACTTGGCCATGCCGGTGTCCGGATTGCGCGCGAAGATGGTCATCGACCACTTGTTGTCGCCCGGACGCTGCTTCGGATTCCAGGTCGAGGGGTTGCCCGAGCCGTAGTACATCAGGTCGAGCGAGGGATCGTAGGCCAGCCAGCCCCACGTGCAGCCGCCGCCGATCTTCCACTGGTCGCCCTGCCAGGTCTTGATGCTCGAGTCCTTGCCGATCGGCTTGCCGAGATCGGTGGTCTTGGCGGGATCGACCATGATCTGGTCATCCGGACCTTCGGAGAAGGCGCGCCACACCTGCTTGCCCGACTTGATGTCGTAGGCGGTAACGTGGCACTGCACGCCGAACTCGCCGCCGGAGATGCCGATCAGGACCTTGTCCTTGACCACCATCGGCGCCGAGGTGCCGGTCGAGCCCTTGCTGGGATCGCCGTTCTTGGTCTGCCACTCCACCTTGCCGGTCTTGGCGTCGAGCGCCACCAGCGTGGTGTCGGCCTGATGCAGGAAGATCTTGCCGTCGCCATAGGCCACACCACGGTTCACCGTGTCGCAGCACATCACCGGAATGACGTTCGGATCCTGCTTCGGCTCGTATTTCCAAATGATCTTGTTCTCGTTCGAAAGGTCAAGAGCATAGACCTTGTTGGGGAACGGGGTATGCACGTACATGACGTTGCCGACGATCAGCGGGCCGCCTTCGTGGCCGCGCAGCACGCCGGTCGAAAACGTCCAGGCGACCTGCAACTTTCCGACGTTCGAGGCGTTGATCTGATTCAGCTTCGAAAAGCGCGTATTGGCGTAGTCTCCGGTGGGCATGACCCAGTCTTTCGGGTTCTGCGCCATCTTGTGGAGTTCGTCATTGGCATTGGCAGCCCCGGCGGCGAACACCGCCATTGCCCCAAGACCGGTCGCGTAGAGCAACTTGCGCATCGTGGATTCCTCCCAGTTTAAGAGCTCAAGGGTTTCCGTCGAAACGGCCCACTTCTTCCATTTTGGTTCCTTAGCCCTACCCCCATTGGCCATGGCCGACTTGCCCAAAAGGGAAGAGCCGTTTGCTCGACAGCGAAACTCGGTAAGATTTTTCCTGTATCTCTTGCGTGCGCCCCCGGAAGGCTGCGCCATGCTGCAGAGCATCCAGTGCGCCGCGGCCGCCTTGGGGCCTCGCGCCCTTCAAGGTTGAGCTTGACGGCGCAAGAACTTAGACGGAGGATTGCCCGACATTGACCGGGAGGAAATCCCGCCGCCTTCCCTCGACCTCGCGAAAATCCGCGGGAAACGGCGCAATCTCGGGCCAGGCTTTGCGCGACGAACAGTCACGCTGGGGGATCGAATCGGTGGCTGAAAAGATGTCCGATACAGTCCATTCACTCAGCACGAACGGATTGACGCCCCGGCGGCAGATCCAGCGCTGGTCAGATGCGCTGACCGATCTGTGCGGTCAGTTCGACGTCGATCCGCTGGAAGGATCCTCGCTCGAGGGCCGGATCAATTTCACCACGGTCTCTCGGCTGAAGCTTTGCCAGATCGAGGCGAGCCAGCATCGGATCGCGCACACCGTCTCGCGCATCAAGCTGTCCGAGCACCCCTACATCAAGATCGTGTTCCAGACCCACGGCGTCTCGCATTTCGAGCAGGACGGCCGCCACTTCGACATCATGCCCGGCGACTGCTTCGCCTATGACGTGTCCTGCCCGCACACCATCATCAGCCCGTCGCTGACGCGCCACGAGGTGGTGATCGTGCCGAAGGACCTGTTGAAGGAGCGCGGCTTCCAGCTCTCCAAGATGGCGCCGTGCAAATTGTCGGCGCGCAACGGCACCGGCCGCATCGCCTACGACTTCGTGCATGCCGCGTTCGGCGAGGCGTCGAAACTGTCGCCGGTGAATGCGGTTGGCGTCGCCGATTCGCTGATCGACCTGTTGCTGCTGCCGCTGCGCGAGACCGGCGCGATGTTCGATCGCGGCAGCGCCGAGGCCACCTATGTGCGCGCGCAGGGCTATATTCGCGAGCACCTGCGCGACCCCGATCTCTGCATCGACCGGATCTCGGCGGCGCTCGGCTGCTCGAAGCGCTACCTGCACATGCTGTTCAGCGATCGCGGCATGACGGTCAGCGACTACATCTGGAAGGCCCGGCTGCAGCATTGCCGGGCCGAGCTGGAAAGCCAGAACGGCAAGACCATCACCGACGTCGCGTTCTCCTGGGGCTTTTCCAGCTCCTCGCATTTCAGCCGCGTGTTCCGCAAATATTTCGGCATCGCGCCGTCGTCTGTGCACAAGGCCCAGCACGGCATCGCGGTGGACGTGGTGCTGGAATAGCGCCTGCGCCCGGGCGGCATCGCATTGCCATGCTCTCCAGCATCAAGGCTTGGGCGCGCAATCTCAAGCGGGACAGCTACGCGCTCTACCTCGCCGCGCGCGATCCGCGCGTGCCCTGGTACGCCAAGGCGCTCGCGGTTGCGATCGCGGCTTATGCGCTCTCGCCGATCGACCTGATCCCGGATTTCATCCCGGTGCTCGGCTATCTCGACGATCTGATCCTAGTGCCGGCAGGCATCTGGCTCGCGATCCGGCTGATTCCCGCTGACGTGATGGCGGAGTGCCGCACCAGCGCAACCGCCGCGCTGCGACGCCCGACCAGCCGCGCCGGCATGATCGCGATCATCCTGCTCTGGATTGCCGGTGCGCTCGCACTGGCCTGGCTCGTCTTCACCCGCTGGGCGCGATCGGCCGCCTAAGCCTGCGCGGCTTTCGGAACCAGCGCCTCGACCGTGACGCCGTCATCGCCGGAAGAAATGTTGAGCGTCCCGCCGAGCGCAAGCAGCCGCTCGCGCATCCCGGTGAGGCCGTGGCCGAGCCGATAATCCGGCCGCAGCCCGCCGCCATTGTCGCGCACCCGCACCAAAGCGCAGCCGCGGCTGCCATGCACGCCGATCGGCCGCTCCGCAGGTTCGACCGTGATATCGACCGCGGTGGCGCCGGCGTGGCGGAACACATTGGTCAGCGCTTCCTGGACGATGCGGTAGATGGTCAGATCGGCGGTCTCGCCGACCTCGCCGAGCGCATCCGAAATGCGGCTCTCGATCTCGACCTCGGGGTGAGTTTCGCTCCACATCCGCACCAGCGCGCCGAGCGCTTCGCCCAGCCCGAGCTCGGCCAGCCCGACCGGCCGCAGCCGTTCGAGGATCCGGCGGGTGAATTGCTGCAGTGCGTTGACCTGCTCGAGGATGGCATTGCCATGCTTGCGCAGCGCCGCCGGATCGGCCTTGTCGAGCTCCGACAGCCGGGACAGGGCGCCAGCATGCGCGCGCAATGCAAACAGATAGGGCCCGAACTCGTCATGCAGCTCGCGCGCGATTTCCTTGCGTTCGGAATCCTGCAACGAGACCGCGCGCTCGGCGAGCTGCCGCTTGCCCTCCACCGCGTCACCCAGGGTCGCCGCCAGATGGTTCAGTTTGGCACAGATCGCCGCCAATTCCGGCGAGCCGCCGGGCTCGACCCGCGCGTCGTAATCCCCCGCCTCGATGCTGCTCATCGCTTGCGACAGCGCCTGCAGCGGCGCCAGCGCGCGGCCGACCACCAGCATGGTCACCAGCAGCAGCGCCACCGTAATCGCCGAGCCGACCTCGAGCTGAGTGACGATGCCGTCCCAGATCTCGGCCATTTCGTCGTCGGGATGCGAGGTGATGACGAGCGATTGCGGCTTGCCGTGAATGGAGATCGGCACCCGCACCGAGGTCTGCTCGGGATGCACCAGCGCGACGAACCATGCCGGCGCCCGCGGCTCGCCGGCATCCCCGGAACGCGCCGGCGCAGGTGAAGATGCGTCGTCCTGCCGCGTGATGCTGACATGACGCAGCTTGCTGAGATCGCGGACGATTTGGTTGAGCCGTGCATCCGGGTCCGCGGCGTCGTTGAGATCGGCCACGATCGTGGTGACGAACTCGCGCGCAAGGCGGATCACGCTCTGGTCCTCGGCCTGGACGCGCGGCCCGGCCTCGAGCACGAGCCGCGCGATATTGATGCTCAATCCGAGCAGCAGGATCAGCGCCAGCAAGAGGTTGATCCGTGCGCGCAGAGATAGATTTCGCCACATTGCGTTGCCCCCGACCGCGAACCATCCTCCCAGAGGATCGTTGACAGCCAAATTTGCCCGGCTATCTAATCCGACCCTACTGCAATCTCGCACGAGGTGCACAACCGGTTCGGAACCTTGTGCACGTGACGCGATGAAGGGAGCGACGCCGGTCGACGGGACAACGCCATGCGCATTCTGATCGTTGATGACCATCCGATCGTCGCTTCCGGTTGCCGCACCGTGTTCGCCGACGATCCCGAGATCGCGCTACTCGAGGCCGCCGACGCCGAGAGCGGCGAGCGCGCCTTCGTCGCCGACAAGCCCGACATCTGCGTGATCGACATCAACCTGCCGACGGTGTCCGGGTTCGAGCTGGCGCGCCGCATCCTGGCGCGCGATGCCGACGCCCGCATCATCATGTTCAGCATGAACAGCGACCCGGTGTTCGCCGCCCGCGCCATCGACATCGGCGCCAAGGGCTACGTCTCCAAGACCGGCGATCCCAACGATCTGGTCGAAGCGGTGCGCGAGGTCGGCAATGGCGGCGTCTATCTGCCGCCGGCGATCGCGCGCAACGTCGCCTTCGCGCGGCCGGCCTTTGCGCAGAACCCGCTGTCGAAACTGACCTCGCGCGAGATGGAGATCCTGCGCTTGCTCTCGTCCGGCAAGAGCCTGTCGGAGATCGCCTGGCTGGTGCATTCCTCCTACAAGACCGTCGCCAACACGTCATCGATCATGCGCCAGAAGCTCGGCGTGCGCACCTCGGCGGAGCTGGTGCGATTGGCGATCGAGAGTGGCGTCGCCTGAAGCCGCGCACCGCAAATCCAAGAAGAGTCCAGGAACATGACGATGCAGACCATTTCCCAGAACAAATCGCATGGCGGCACGCAGGGTGTGTACCGGCATCAGAGCCGCGAGACCAAGACCGACATGACGTTCTCGGTGTTCGTCCCGGAGCACGCACCCGGCACCAAACTGCCGGTCGTCACCTATCTGTCGGGCCTGACCTGCACCCATGCCAACGTCACCGAGAAGGGCGAGTACCGCGCGGCCTGCGCCGAGCTCGGCCTGATCTTCGTCGCGCCCGACACCAGCCCGCGCGGTGAAGGCGTGCCCGGCGATCCCGCTAATTCCTACGATTTCGGGCTCGGCGCCGGCTTCTATGTCGATGCGACCGAAGCGCCGTTCGCGACCAATTACCGGATGTGGAGCTACGTCACCGAGGAACTGCCACAGCTGATCGCGGCGAATTTCCCGGTCGATACCAACAGGCAATCGATCCTCGGCCACTCGATGGGCGGCCACGGCGCGCTGACGGTGGCGCTGCGCCATTCCGACCGCTATCGCGCAGCCAGCGCGTTCGCGCCGATCGTCGCGCCCTCGCAGGTGCCGTGGGGCACCAAGGCGCTGGGCGGCTATCTCGGCGGCAACAAACAGGCGTGGCGCAAGCACGACACCGTCGCGCTGATCGAGGACGGCGCGCGGTTCTCCGGCCTCCTGGTCGATGTCGGCGATGCCGACCAGTTCCTCACCGAGCAGCTGAAGCCCGAGCTGCTGAAAGCCGCCTGCGAGAAGGCCAATATCCCCCTCACCCTGCGGCGCCAGCCGGGCTACGACCACAGCTATTACTTCATCTCGACCTTCATGGCCGACCACCTGCGCTGGCACGCCGCGCGGCTGAAGGCGTGACGTTTCCTCGCGCCAAGGCTGCGCGATGCCAATATGGCGAAAACAACCCCATGCAAAGTAGCCGGCGGCGGCGTTCGACCAGGCTATTGACACGTCGGGCAAGTCAGGGGTATTCTTCCAATATTCCGAAATTCGCCAGCCGTACGCTCGCCCCTAGGCGATCGCTTATGGCGCGCCGCCTCACTTGGGAAAGCAATCCGCGCATCTCAGTCCCGTCACCCTGAGGTGGCCGCTTCTTCAGCGGCCCTCGAAGGGTCGACGGCCCGGCTTTTCGCGCGGATGTAGCCTGGCCGATTCATCCTTCGAGGCTCGCAAGAGCTCGCACCTCCAGCGACAAAGGCGAAGCCTTTGCGCGGGGATGACGGAATTAGATTGGTGTATGCAAATCATTGCGCCTGCGGCGCGCCGTAATTCGGCGCGAGCAGGCGGTTGCGCACGAGGTAGCTGGTGGCGCGCGACCAGGATTCGTCGGTATTGCCGCGCATGTCGGCGCTGGCGGCCGCAAGCAATTGCCCGGTGTGCACGTCGCGCAAATAGAGATTGATGTTGAGGATCAGGTTGGAGACCTTCTGCACCACGCCGGTCATCACAAGATCGGCGCCGATCTCGCCGGCCAGCTTGACGTCGCAGCCGCCGCAGGCCTGAAGATTGCTGCCGTGCGCCGCAGCATTGACAGGCGCAATGTCGAGCACGCGGAACTTGCCTGACTCCGCCAGCGCCTTGCGCACCTGATCGCCGGTGCGCGCGAGCCGCGCCTGCTCGTCGGCCTGCGCCCCGTTCACCTCGCCCTGCAGGCTGGTGTCGATCATCTCGAGATCGAACACCGCGACCTTGGGCGGCTCGGCACGTGCCGCAGCCAACATTGCAAACATCGCGGACACGACAATGATGAACGATCTCATGATTGTGAACCGATCAATTGGTAACCTCGCACGGACAAAAAGCGGGGTTGCAAGCTAGGCCAATTCGGTCATCTTGCAAGTCACTGCATGATCCCAAGAGGATCATGCTCAAGCAATGAGAAGATGTAACGGGAGGACGTATGTTCCGATGGCTGGTCGGCGCGATCGCACTCAGCCTGTTCGCGAGAGCGGCGCTGGCAGCCGATCCGGTCGAGATCCGTATCGGCTATCTCGGCCATGCCGGCGTCAAATCGTCACTGTCGCTGGTCGAGCAGCCTGCCGAAAACAACGGCATCGCCGGCGCGCGGCTGGCGATCGAGGACAACAACACCACCGGAAAATTCCTTAACCAGCGCTTTGCGCTCGATGAGGTCAGGCTCAAGGACGGCGACGACGTCGCCAAGGCCGCGACCGACCTCGCGGCGCGCGACAGCTTCATCATCACCGACCTGCCCGCCGATGCGCTGCTCAAGGTTTCCGACGCGCTGCGCGACCGCGGCACCGTGCTGCTCAATGCCGGTGCGATCGACGACCGGCTGCGCGAGCAGGACTGCCGCGCCAACGTCATCCACGTCGCGCCGACCCGCAGCATGCTCGCGGATGCGCTGGCGCAGTATCTGGTATGGAAGCAATGGAAGCGCTGGCTGCTGATCTCCGGCTCGCACGAGAAGGACAAGCTCTACGCCGATGCGCTGCGCCGCGCCGCCACGCGGTTCGGCGCCAAGATCGTCCAGGAAAAGACCTTTGAGGATACCGGCGGCGCACGGCGCACCGACTCCGGCGTCACGCTGATCCAGCGCCAGATGCCGGTGTTCACCCAGCAGATGCCGGCATATGACGTGCTCATCGCCGCCGACGAGAGCGAGGTGTTCGCGGACTATCTGCCCTACCGCACCTGGGATCCGCGGCCGGTCGCGGGCTCGGCCGGCCTGGTGCCGACCAGCTGGGACGCCGCGCATGATCAATGGGGCGCGGTCCAGATCCAGAACCGCTTCGTCAAGCTCAACCAGCGCCGCATGACCGCGCTCGACATGCAGGCCTGGACAGCCGCACGGATGATCGGCGAGGCAACGTCCCGCACCAATTCGGGCGATCCGGCGAAAGTCATCGCCTTCCTCAAGGGACCGGATTTCTCGATCGCCGCCTTCAAGGGCACCCGGCTGACCTTGCGGGACTGGAATTGGCAGCTGCGCCAGCCGATCCTGCTGGCCGACGGCCGCATGGTCGTCTCGGTGTCGCCGCAGGAAGGTTTCCTGCACCAGGTCTCCGAGCTCGACACGCTCGGTGTTGACCGGCCCGAGACGAAATGCAAGCTGCAGTGAGGGAGACGAAACGCATGTGGCGCCAAAGCCTGATCACCGGGATGTTCGCATGGCTTGCCGCCATCGCACCGGCGTCAGCGTTCGTTGCCTACGTGTCCAACGAGAAGGGCAACACCGTCTCGGTGATCGACACCACCAGCTGGACGGTCACAAAAACCATCAAGGTCGGGCAGCGGCCGCGCGGCATCGAGTTCTCGCGCGACGGCAAGTTCGTGATGGTCGCGGTCGGCGACGACGACACCATCCAGGTGATCGACACCAAGACCAACGAGATCGTCGACACCCTGCCCTCCGGCCCCGACCCTGAATTGTTCACTCAGGATGCCGCCGGCAAGACCATGTATGTCGCCAACGAGAACGACAACACGGTCACCGTGATCGATCTCGAGAAGCGCGCCCGGATCGGCGACATCCAGGTCGGGGTCGAGCCCGAGGGCATGACGATCAGCCCGGACGGCAAGATCCTGATCAACACCTC
Source organism: Bradyrhizobium sp. CCBAU 51753 (assembly GCF_015291565.1). NCBI lineage: Bacteria > Pseudomonadati > Pseudomonadota > Alphaproteobacteria > Hyphomicrobiales > Nitrobacteraceae > Bradyrhizobium > Bradyrhizobium sp. CCBAU 51753. Next base: position 6,517,244 of record NZ_CP030037.1, read on the forward strand.
CGAAACCACCAACATGGCGCATTTCATCGACACCGCGACGCGCCAGATTGTGGCCAACGTGCTGGTCGACGCGCGGCCGCGCTTTGCCCAGTTCAAGCATGACAGCTCGGAACTGTGGGTGTCCTCGGAGATCGGCGGCACGGTGTCGATCATCGATCCGGTCAAGCACGAGGTTACCGGCAAGATCAGCTTCGACATTCCGGGCTTGCGCAAGGAGGCGATCCAGCCGGTCGGCATCGGCATGACCAAGGACGGCAAGACCGCGTTCATCGCGCTCGGCCCCGCCAACCGCGTCGCGGTGGTCGATGCTATCAGCCACAAGGTGACAAAGTATCTGCTGGTCGGCCAGCGGGTCTGGCACATGGACTTCACGCCGGATGAAAAATATTTGCTGGTCACCAACGGCGTCTCAAACGACGTCTCGGTGATCGACGTCGCCGCCCAGAAGGTGATCAAGACCATCCAGGTCGGCGAACTGCCCTGGGGCATCACGATCGCACAGCCATGACCGCAACCGACAGGCACATCGCGAACCAGACTGCGCCGGAAACCGCGTCCGGGCCTGACGCTGCCGTGCAGCCCGCGCTGTCGATCGGCCATGTCAGCCACGCTTACGGTCCGCGCCGCGCGTTGATCGACGTCAACTTCACCGTCGCGCCGGCAAGCTTTACGGCACTGCTCGGCCTCAACGGCGCCGGCAAGAGCACGCTGTTCTCGCTGGTGACCCGCCTGTTCGGCATCCAGGCCGGCCGGATCAGCATTTTCGGCCATGACATCAGCCGGACGCCGGGCGAAGCGCTGCGGCTATTGGGCGTCGTGTTCCAGCCGCGCACGCTCGATCTCGACCTGTCGCTGACGCAGAATCTTTTGTATCACGCTGCGCTGCACGGCATCTCGCGGCGTGAGGCGCGGCTGCGCAGCGCCGAGGTGCTGGAGCGCATCAGTCTTGCCGACCGCGCCGGCAGCAAGGTGCGCGACCTCTCGGGCGGCCAGATGCGGCGGCTCGAGATCGCCCGCGCGCTGCTGCACCGGCCGCGGCTGTTGCTGCTCGACGAGGCCACCGTCGGGCTCGACGTCAAGGCGCGCGCCGACATCCTCGATCATGTCCGCCAGCTCGTCGCCGAACAGGGCATCGGCGTGCTCTGGGCGACCCACCTGTTCGACGAAATCATGCCGAGCGACGACCTCGTCGTGCTGCATCAGGGCAAGATGCTGGCCCACGGCCCGGTGTCGCGCGTCATCGCGGAGGCCGGCGCGCAGGACGTCAACACCGCGTTCATGCGCCTCACCGGGGCGGCCACGCTCGCAGGAAAGCCGCCGTCATGAGCAGCACCACCGTCACACCAGCGCGAAGCGGCTTCGCGCTGTCGGAATACATCATTTGCCTGAACGGCATCGTGTGGCGCGAGGCGCTGCGCTTCCTGCATCAGCGCGAGCGCTTCGTCTCGGCGCTGGTGCGGCCGCTGGTCTGGCTGTTCATCTTCGCCGCCGGCTTCCGCCAGGTGCTCGGCATCTCGATCATCCCGCCCTACGAGACCTACATCCTCTACGAGGTCTATATCGCGCCCGGCTTGATGGCGATGATCCAGCTCTTCAACGGCATGCAGTCCTCGCTGTCGATGGTCTATGACCGCGAGATGGGCAACATGCGCACCCTGCTGGTGAGCCCGCTGCCGCGCGGCTATCTGCTGTTCTGCAAGCTCTTGGCCGGCACCGCGGTGTCGCTGCTGCAGGTCTATGCCTTCCTCGCGATCGCCTGGTTCTGGGATATCGCACCGCCGCCGATCGGCTACCTCACGGTGCTTCCGGCGCTGGTGCTGTCCGGCCTGATGCTGGGCGCGCTGGGCATGCTGATCTCGTCCGGCATCAAGCAGCTGGAGAATTTTGCGGGCGTGATGAACTTTGTCATCTTCCCGATGTTCTTCGCATCGTCGGCGCTCTATCCGCTGTGGCGCGTCCAGGAAGGCAGCCCGCTGCTGTATTATATCTGCCAGTGGAATCCCTTCACACACGCGGTGGAGCTGATACGGTTTGCGCTGTATGGCAAGATGAACTGGGTTTCGCTCGCGGTGGTCGGCGGCTGCACGGTGGTGTTCATGATCGGCGCGATCCTGGCTTACGATCCATCACGCGGCCTGGTGCGCCGCGGGCCCGGCGGAGGCGACGCATGATCAAGTCCTTGATCAAGCCTTGGTGCATCGGGATCGGCGGCCTGCTCACTGTTGGGCTGTCAAACCACGCCGCGCTCGGCGCCGACCCGCGCTATCCGGACTGGCCGTGCACGCAGGCCAAGGTGCCGGAGATTTCGCTGGCCGCGGTCTGGGCCGGGCCGCCGCTCGACGATGCCGCGACCAAGTGGAAGGACGATCCGAAGATCAGCGCGCTGGTGGCCAAGCTCGCGGCGCGCCGCGTTCCGCTGGAGCAGGCGCAGAAGGAGATCAGCGAATTCCTCACCGCGTCCGCCGCCGACAAGACCAATGCGGGAAAGCTGCTGTTTGCCGGCCTGTTCGATGCGCTCAATGCGCAGCGCGCCTCGGTGATGAACGGGCTCGAGCGCGTGATGCGCAAGCAGCGCGAGGCCGCCGAAAAGATCCGCGCCGATACGCTGGCGCTGCAGGCAGTGCAGGACGCCTCGCCGCCGGATCAGGCCAAGATCGACGAGCTCGGCAATCAGTTGGTGTGGGAGACGCGAATCTTCGAGGACCGCAGGCGCGTGGTCAAATTCGTCTGCGAAGTGCCGACCGCGATCGACCAGCGCCTGTTCGCGCTCGGCCGCACCATCCAGCAGGAGCTGGACTGACGGCTGCGGCCACCACGGCGTGTAAGGGGCAGCAAGAAGCGCACCGTCACCGCCGCCGTTGTCCCTGCGGAAGCACTAGGACATGCACACATCTGGTGCGAGGGCTTACAGGCCAGGAAGGCACCACCGGATGGGTTCCCTCCCCCCTTGCGGGGTCCGAGGCGAGCGGAGCTCGCTCTCGAGGTTAGGGAGAGGGGTAAGCCGCGCGGGCGGTGTTTGTGGCTTACCCCTCTCTCCAACTCTCCCCCGCAAGGGGGGAGAGAGCCCTCCCACCTCCCGTGTAGCCTTAAGCAAGATTGACTGATGAGTGAGACGTGTGCATGCCCCTAGTGCTTTCGCAGGGACGACGGCTTTATTGTGGCTCGGACCTTCTCACTTCCTCACCAGCGGCGAACCGCCGCGGAACCAATGGCGCCGCTCGCCCGTTGCCTTCGACTTACCTGCGAATTGGGAGGCCTCGATGCGAGCAGCCAAGATCGTCCTGACCAGCCTTGCGGCAGCGAGCCTGGTCACATCAGCGGCTTTGGCCGAGCAATCCTCGGGAATGGTCACCAAAATTGACCGATTGAGCGGAACCATCACCATCGCGCCGGTCCAGGCCGGCACGGTCGGCGCGGCTGGCGGTGCGGGTCAGGAATACAAGGTTCCGAAAAGCCAGTCGCTCGAGGCTTTCCACGCCGGCGACAAGGTGACCTTCACCGCCACCGAAAGTGGCGGCAGCAAGACCATCGACAAGCTCGACAAGCAGAAGCCGTAAACCTCTCACGGATCGCGCGGTGCGGGGATCACCGCTCCCCGCCCTCGCGCGGCTCCGGCTCCGCAATCGCCAGCGGCAGATTGGCGCGCTCCCAGCCGTCCGTTCCATCCGGATACCACGCGACGTTGCGGTAGCCGTAGGACAGCACGCGCTTGGCCGCGTTCCACGACATCCAGCAATTCTCCTGGCAGTAGATCACGAGCAGCGTCGCGACGTCGCCGCCGGTAGCGCGGGCGAGCCCGTGCTTCAGATAGTCCTCGGTCGATGCCGCGAGCCGACCGTAGCCGGTGTCGGGCAGCCAGATGCTGCCGGGAATGTTGCGATGGGGCCGCTCGCGCCACACCGTGCCCTCGGGCAGGTTCGGCTTGGGCGCGCGCGGCAGCACGTCGATGAACGCGCCGGACTTGTCGCGCCAGATCTTTTCAGCCTCCGCGGTCGAGAGCACGCGCGCACCGGCGAGCGTCACCGGCACCGGCGACCGATAGTCCTCGGTGCGATAATCCGCGGGCTCTTCGGGCTTGTCCTGCGCGCGGACCGGCGCCGCCGTCAGCAGCGTCGACGCGATCGCGGCCGCGAGCAGCCTGATCATGGCGACTTGTTTGTGTTCTCCGGGCCGATCGGCCGATCGCTCTCGTCGAGCAAGGGAACGCCGAAGTCGAGCAGGATCTTGTTGATCGCTGGCTGGTTCTCCTGGATCAGGCGATTGAGCTGCCGCTTCCAGGCCTGGTCGGCGTTACGCACGCCCATCGCGATCCGGTAGACGAGCTTCGGCCCGGTGGTCTCCTTGACCAGCGGCGTGACATGCAGCGGCGGATTGGATTTCTTGGCATAGAAGCCGGCCATCGGGCCCCACAGCACGCCGGCATCGATCTCGCCCTTGTTCAGGTCGTTGATCATCGCCTCCGCCGAGGAATCGTAGCGCGTGTCGATCATCAGTGGATACGGCTTCGCGTTCCCCATCAGTCCGGCGATCGCCATGTTGGTCGCGGGCGGCGTGCCGGCGACGATGCCGATATGCTTGCCCTTCAGCCGCTCGTCCTCCAGCAGCGCGACATCCTCGAGGCCGCTGCCCGGCTTGACCACCAGCGCGTAGGCCGTGCGGTAATAGGGATTGGTCGCCTGCGCGAGATCGTCGCCCTGCGGAAAACCCATGATCACGTCGCAGCGATGCGATCCGAGCGTCACCCGCACGAAGCCGGTCGCCTGCGGGAAGAACATGTAGTCGAGCTTCTTCTGCAGCTTCTCGGCGAACAGCTCGCCGATCTTGTTCTCAAATCCTTCGCCCTTGTCGTTGGAGAACGGCAGGTTGCGCGGATCGGCGCAGATGCGCAGCACTTTTGGATCGACCAGTTCGATCGACAGCTCGCCCTGATCATTGACCTGCGCGCGCGCGGCGTCGCGTCCGGCGAAACAGGCGATGAAGAGAACGAGCGCAAGCAACGCGGGGCGGCATCCGAACATTCTCATCACGCGCTCTCCTCTTGATCGGACCGTGCGTCGCCAGCCATGGATTGCTCGCCGCACCCCGACGTGCAACAGGAATAACCCGCGCGACGCTGTCGCGTTTCTTGCTGCACCGCAAACCGGACCATCGCGCGATCGGTTACGCGTGCCGGTGAAACTGAGGCGGAAACATGGCTCATTGGGTTGCGGGGTTAGCGCTGCTCCTGACGCTCGGGGCATCGACCATAGCGCGGGCGCAAGAGCGCGAATTGCCTGTAAGCGAAGTCGCTCCCGGAATTTTCGTGCATGGCGGGGTGACCGCATTGATGACGCGCGACAATGACGGCGCCATCGCCAATGTCGGCTTCGTGGTCGGCGACAGCGCCGTCGCGGTCATCGATAGCGGCGGCAGCGTCCGCGAAGGCCGGCAATTGCTGGCGGCGATCAAGAGCCACACCGACAAGCCGATCCGCTATGTGATCAACACCCACGCCCATCCGGACCACAGTTTTGGCAATGCGGCTTTCGTCAAGGACGGCACCAGTTTCGTCGGCCACAAGGGATTGCCGCGTGCGCTGACCGCGCGCGGACAATTCTATCTCGACGGCTTTCGCCGGACGATGGGCGATGCCTTGATCGACGAGGTGCGAATCATCGCCCCGACCGTGCTGGTCGAGGACACCTTGAAGCTCGACCTTGGCGGACGAACCCTGGAGCTGAGAGCGTGGCCCGCCGCCCACAGCGATAACGACCTCACCGTGCTCGACGAACGGACGAGCACCCTGTTCGCCGGCGATCTGGTGTTTCTTAACCATATCCCCGTGGTCGACGGCAGCCTCAAGGGCTGGCTGCGCGCGCTTGACGCGCTTGCGGCGATCCCGGCGCAGCGCGTGGTTCCCGGTCACGGAGCCGTGAGCAAATGGCCCGCGGCGCTTGCCGACGAGCGGCGCTATCTGGAGACGCTGGCTGCGGATGTGCGCGCGCTGGTCGCCAGCGGCAAGCCGATTACCGCGGCGGCCGAACGGGCCGCCGCGTCGGAACGGCCGCGCTGGCAGCTGTTCGACGACTACAACGCGCGCAACGCAACCGCAGCATTCTCCGAGCTTGAATGGGAGTAGCCGTGTCCTATAGTGGCGCGGCGCACAAGGATCTCGCGACTATGCTCCGCCCTCGCGTCCGCCTGCTTACGATTGCCAGCGCGCTCTGCGTCGCCGGCCTGCTCTCGATCGCGCTGGGCACACAAGCTGCGTTTGCGGCCGAGGCGTATGATCCGTGGCCGGGGCTGGTGCAGGACATCTTCAACAACCGCCCGATGAATGACGGCAACGATGTGATCGGCATCGAGATGCCGACGCGCGCGGAGGATGCTGCGATCGTCCCGGTGACCTTGCGCACCAAACTGTCGCCCGGCGACAGCCGCCGCATCACCGCGATCACGCTGGTGATCGATGAGAACCCGGCGCCGATGGCCGCGAAATTTACGCTCGGGCCGGACGCCAACGTCACGGAGATTTCGACCCGCGTCCGCGTCAACAATTACACCAATGTGCACGCCGTCGCCGAGCTCAGCGACGGCAAGCTCTATATGGCGAAGACCTATGTGAAGGCGTCGGGCGGCTGCTCGGCGCCGGCGGGCAAGAATGTCGAGGAAGCCAACAGCCGGCTCGGCCAGATGCGCTACCGGCAATTCGCCAAGCCGGAGCAAGGACCCGCGACCACGACGCGCGAAGCCCAGATCATGATCGGCCATCCCAACAATTCCGGCCTGCAGATGGACCAGGTGACGCAGCTCTACATCCCGGCGTTCTTCATCAACCAGCTGCAGCTCTGGCAGGGCGACAGCCCGGTGCTAGCGATGGAGGGCGGAATCTCGATTTCCGAGGATCCCAACATCCGCTTCACCTATGTCTCGAACGGCGCCAAGCAGATCCGCGCCGAAGCCAAAGACACCGACGGGCACGTCTTCCAGCACGAATGGAAGGTCGACAATCCCGGGACTTGACGCCGGCACGGCGGGACAATCGCTAAGCGCGATCGGATTAGGCTAGTCTGGAGCGACATCGGAAGTGCCACCTCTCCCTTTGGGAGAGGTCGATTTGCGCGGCAAATCGGGTGAGGGGTTGCGGTCTATCGAGCGAGCAAGACCCCCTCACCCGGATTGCACCGGACGATGCTTCGCATCGCCGAGCGCAATCCGACCTCTCCCCGTTGGGGAGAGGTGAGCCGAAGCTAGAAACATCTCACCTCGGCTTCGGCCTGCGCGCGGCGGAGGTCGTTGAGCGCGTTGGCAGCCTGCTCGGACGAGCGGAACTGGCCGCCGAGATTGCCGCGCACCTGCGCCATGCTGAGCACGGTTTCCGCCGTGACATAGCGATCATAGGGGATGATCGAGGCGACGACGTCGATCGAGCAGGAGCACTGCTCGATCGACTGCCGGCTCTCGCCGTTGGACTTCATGCAGCCGAACACATATTCGGCCCGCGCCGAGGTCGGATAGTCGTTGATCTCCTGCGCCTGCGCGCGCATGCATGTCGCAGCGAGCGCCGCAAGGGCGACAATCGGTCCTAGCATGCCAGCTCGTGCCATGGTCCTGCTTCCTCTTCTTGTCTCGCAGGCTATGCTATGGGTGTGACTGAGAAAAGCAAACTTTCGGGACGAGCGCTCACGAGACCATGATGGATTCAGTTCGCACCATGCTGGCGGCGGCCGTTGTCGCCGTGATGCAAATCGCGACCGCCTGCGAGGCGGAGACGATCCGCATTGCGTCGCAGAAGACGGGGACGCTGGCCTGGGAACTGGCGGTCATCCGCGCCCATGGTCTCGACAAGAAGGCCAATCTCAGCATCGACGTCGTCGAGCTGGCCAGTCCCGAGGCCGGCAAGATCGCGCTGCGCGCCGGCAATGCCGACGTGATGGTCTCCGACTGGCCATGGGTGTCGCGCGAGCGTTCGCTCGGCGCCAAATTGCAGTTCTACCCCTATTCCAGCGCGCTCGGCGCCGTGATGGTGCCGGCGTCCTCGCCGATCAAGTCGCTGGCCGACCTGAAGGGGCGCAAGCTCGCGGTCGCCGGCGGCGCGATCGACAAGAGCTGGCTGTTGCTGCAGGCCGCGCTGAAGCAGGACGGCATCGACCTGAAATCGCAGTCGACCATCGTCTATGGCGCGCCGCCGCTGCTCGCGGCCAAGACGCAGGGCGGCGAGATGGACGCCAATCTCAACTACTGGAATTTCTGCGCCGCGCTGGAGGCCAAGGGCTTTCGCCGCCTCGCCGGCATGGAGGACGTGCTCGCGAAGCTCGGCAGCAAGGGTCGCATCGCGATGATCGGTTACGTGTTCGACGAGGCCTGGGCCGATGCCAACAAAGATGCCGTGGCCCGCTTCATCGCGATGACCCGCGAGGCCAAGCAGATCCTCGCCACCTCGGACGCCGAATGGGAGGCGATCGCTCAGCTTACCGGCGCGCCCGACGCCGCCACCCTGCGCGCCTATCGCGACCGCTATCGCGAGGGCATCCCGCGCCGCCCGATCGCCGACGAGGAAGCCGACGCCCGCGTGCTCTACCGGGTGCTGGCGCAGGTCGGCGGCCGCGAGCTGGTCGGCAGCGCGAGCGAGCTCGATCCCGGCACCTTCTATCAAGCCATCCCCGGAGACTGAGGTGCTGCGTCTCGTCTCATTCGCGCTGTTCATCGCCACCTGGTGGATCGCCTCGCTCGTGATCGGCGACGCCAAGCTGCCGCCGCCGCCGGTGGTGCTGGCGGCGATGCTCACCGAGGCCAAATCCGGCGCGCTGTTCGTCAATCTCGGCGCGACGCTGGCCCGCGTCGCGCTCGCCTTCACGCTGGCGATGGCGCTGGGCTCGGCGATCGGCTATCTGATGGGCCGCATGCCGCTCGCCAACCGGCTCGGCGATCCCTGGCTGATCCTGCTGCTTAACCTGCCGGCGCTGGTCGTCATCGTGCTCGCCTACATCTGGGCCGGGCTGACCGAGGTCGCGGCGATTGCGGCGATCGCCATCAACAAGCTGCCGACCGCCGTCGTCACCCTGCGCGAGGGCGCGCGGGCGCTCGACCCTGCGCTGGACGAGATGGCGACGGCCTTTGCGTTTCCGCCGGCGCGCACCTTCCGCCATGTGATCCTGCCGCAGCTTGCGCCCTATATCGCGGCGGCGGCGCGGTCCGGGCTGTCGCTGGTCTGGAAGATCGTGCTGGTCGCCGAACTGCTGGGCCGGCCCAACGGCGTCGGCTTCGAGATCGGCGTCGCCTTCCAGCTGTTCGACATCCCGCTGCTGCTCGCCTATTCCTTGAGCTTTGCGGCCGTCGTGCTCGTGATCGAAACCCTGCTGGTGCAGCCGTTTGAAACCAGGCTATCGCGGTGGCGGCTCCGTGCAGCTTGAGGTCAATATCACCGGCAAGAGCTTTGAGAACGCGGCCGGCAAGCGCCACGACGTGCTCGCCGCCATCAGCTTCACGCTGAACGCCGGCGAGGTCGGCGTGGTGTTCGGGCCGTCCGGCTGCGGCAAGAGCACGCTGCTGAAAATCCTCGCCGGGCTCGACCACAATTATCAGGGCCGCGTCGTGCGCCCCGGCGTGCGGCTCGGCATGGTGTTCCAGGAGCCGCGGCTGTTGCCCTGGCGGACGGTCGAGGAGAATGTGCGCCTCGCCGCGCCTGACGTCGATGAAGCGAGGCTCGCCGCGCTGTTCGACGTGCTGGAGCTTTCCGCGCACCGCCATCACTTTCCCGGCGAACTGTCGCTCGGCCTCGCCCGCCGCGTCGCGCTCGCCCGCGCCTTCGCCGTCGAGCCGAATTTTCTGATCCTCGACGAGCCGCTGGCCTCGCTCGACAATGCCCTCGCCGGGCGGCTGCGCGAGCAGATCGCGACCTTAGTGGCGAGCCGCCGGATGATGACGCTCTTCGTCACCCACGATCTCGACGACGCGGTCCGGCTCGGCGACCGCCTGTTCTTCCTGTCGGCGCGGCCGGCCCGCATCATTCACGTCGAGACCATCGCCGCGCTGCGGGCGAAGCGCAGCGAGCAGGACATTGCCGACATCAAGGCGCGGCTGGCGCAGTTGGACCTTGCAAATATGTGAGACGCGGTCATCCTTTAAGAAAAGTATCGGAGGTGTTTCAATGTCGCGGGCGTGGATCGTCGTTGCTGTCGCATTGCTCGCGCTGCCGGGCGCAGCGCTGGCGCAGAGCAAGGGCAAGGGCATTCGTCTGTGGAATCTGACCAGCGCGACAATTTCGAGCTTCGAGCTGTCACCGGCCGGCAAGAACCAATGGGGCCCCAACCAGACGCTCAACGACAAGGACAAGGAGGTCGATCACGACGAGCGGCTGCGCATCACCGGCGTCGAGCCCGGCCGCTACGACGCCAAGGTCGGCTACAGCGGCGCGAGGCAGTGCTTCGTGCGCGACATCGAGATCAAGGCCGATGCGGTGTTCTCGGTATCCGACAAGGACCTGAAGGACTGCAACAAGTAGTCCTTACCCCGCAGGCGCCTCGCCGCCGGTGCTAGCGCGATCGTTGGGGTGCGGATATTCGCAGCGCCACTTCACCGCGGTCCATTTCGGGTGCTCGCCGATCCATTGCGCGATGTAGGGCGGTGCCGCCATCGCACATTGTTGCGGCGAGCCGCTCCAATTAAACAACAGGTGCTGTTCTTCGCAGGTGGCGGGCGACAGCACCGCACAAACGGTGAGTACAAGATCGATCATGCGCAATCCTTAAGCGTGCCCTCAAAATAGATAACACGGCGAAATACGTATCAGGCAAGACGCGGTTTCACAGCCCCGTGAGGGCCACCGGAACCAAGCCTCAAGCGAGATGCGATCATCGCGCTGCAGGCTCTTGTTTGAGCGTGATCTTTCGGAACGACGCTCTAGAAATTGACGCCGAACACCAGCCTCGCCTGGTGGCGCTCGAAATTGACCAGGTCGAGGTTGCCGCTGCCGCCGGCGCGCTGCCCCCAGGCCTGGACGCCCCAGGTCGCGGTCAGGCGCGATTTCTCGGAGAGCTGGAAATAGGCGGTCGGGCCGATGAACAGCGCCTGCCCGGCGAGCTCGTCGAGGCCGATCCCCTCATACTTGCGGAAGTAACGCGCTTCGCCGCCGATCAGGATGTCGGGCCGCACTTTCGCCATGAGCCCGAACGCCATGCCGAGCGTCGCCTCCTGCTCCGCTGCGCCGGTGCGCGGCAGCCGCGTCCATTCCGGCTCATAGCTCAGGTTGACGGCGGCCAGAACGAAATCGGGAATCACCTCGCGGTCGAACGCCAGCGTGAGCTCGGTGCCGTGGCTGCGGACCACGGCTGCGCTGGTCTCGTCGACGCGGTCGGCGTGCGTCTCCAGCGCCAGCGTCATGCCGAACGGCGCTGCCTCGCGATCGAGCAAGCGGTAGCGAAGATCGACCGAGACGCCCTGCCATGACAATTGGCGCCGATCGTCAAAGCCGGGAACGCGGTTGATGTCATGCGCCATGAACGTCGTGCCGAGCTCGACGCGGAAATCCCGCATCGGCACGAACTCAGCCTCGAGCTCCTGGCCGACGGCCCGATAGCTGCCGCCGCTCCTCGCAAACCGCCCGGTGGTCTGGCTCTGGAATTCGCGCTCGCCGACGGTGCCGACGTCGGTGCCGATCATGAAGCCGAAGATGTGCTCGGTATCAAAGCCCTCGCCACGCGCGGCAAGCGGCAGCGCCGCGGCGGCCATGGTGACCGCGCACAGCGTCTTCAACCCAATGCTTTTGATTCCTGCACCCATTGAGCGGCACCCTACGGCAAGCCGGTGCCGGTCGGCAAATCGGGTGCGCTTCGCGAACGCTGGCGTTCGCACGCGACGGTGCGGTGAATTTTCTGAACAGCAGCTGCAGCGCGAGGATCGTTGCCACCGCGCCGATCGACGCCCGCCGCGGCTCGACGCAGCAAGCTGCGCGAGCCGGGCAGAACGCCGTCAATCACTTGCGCGCTGCGCAGGCGTACATGTTGATTTCCATGCCCACCGGTACTTCGACGATCTTCGGGGTTTTCCAGGTCATTTCCGTGCTCTCCCAAGTAAAGGCTGGCGCGAGGCTTGCACCGCCCGCAAGCTAGGACCGCCCCAGACGCGGCGCAAGCAGGCCGGATTCCGGCCGACTTCGCTGCTGGACATGCCGGCGGCGGACGGGATTGGCGATGGCTGCGGAGATTTGGGCCCGCTGGGAAAATCGGACATTGTTCTGTCAGGGATTTTCCCGCTTCCACGGGGCAACGTGCCAACCAGCAGACCTGATCATGCCGGTTGAGTCTTGCCCAGGAGTGCAATCGCAACTTTTTTTCTGATGTGCCGGATCGGGGCCCGAGCCCCGGCTGCCGGCCCACCGGCATTTGCCGCCGAGCGCCTATTTGAGCAGGCGCAGCAAGGCCCGGCCGGCGCGCGAATTCAGCTCTTTCGCATCCAGTGTTCCGTCGTTGTCGGGATCGGCAGCCTTGAAGCGCTGCTCGACCACCGCAAGGTATTCGTCGAGCGTCAGGGTGCCGTCGTGGTCGGGGTCCGCCGCAGCCAATTCCTTCGCCGTCAGGCGCCCGCGCAATTCGCGCGCGTCGAGCGTGCCATCGTGATCGGGATCCAGCTTCGCGAACAGATCGGCGGCCGCCTTCTTTGCCTCGGCAAGGTCGACCGTACCGTCATTGTCGGGGTCGAGCATCTTGAGCACACTCTTGCCGCCGGAGGCCGCGAGGGCGGGACCTGACAGCGCTGCCACGGCCAGGGCCAAGGTCGAGATCAAGGCGAGCGATCGGCGCGAAATCATCATTGGTCTCTCCTCACATGCCATTCCGGCAACCATAACAGTTTCCGCGCGACCCAGCACGGATTGTGCAGCTTTGCTGCCCTGTCGGAATTCGGGTGGAAAGCGATCGATGGCGGCGGTCATCTCTGGCGACCGTTCGACTGCATTGCACCATGAACAAGCGAGGCCAATCATGCGCGGCATCACCAAGTTCGCTCTGGGCAGCCTGCTTGCGCTGTCTCTGCTCCCGCCGGCATCGGCCCAGAGCAAAGCCCCTACTCCATCAGCCAATGCGGCCCGGCAAGACACGCTCACCGGCAAGGAGCGGCTCGGCCACAAATGGAACGACGAGCAGCGCATCGACAATTGCAACGTGCCATCGGACAAGCGCGGTGCAAAGCCGCGTCCGAGCGCCTGTCGACGCGCGCCGTCGAGTTAGCCGATTGGTTCAAGTCGCACGCGCTCGCTGCACAACACCAACAGCAATTGTGGCGTAGCGTGTAAACGCAACCTCGCGACGAACGGCTGTTCATCGGCGTTGGCATGCCAACGGCTACACGTACGCGCGTGATGAAAAATCCAGCATCCGCAGCATAAGCCTTCGTGCGTGCTACTTTCGTATTGACGCGTTTTGGTTTCGGGCCGAAAGTTGCATCTGCAACGTCAGGAAATAGGCGTGCAGAAGAAGGTCCATTGGGAGGAGCTGATGAAACGCATTGCGCTGGCCGCAAGCCTCGTAATTCTTGCATCCTACGGTGCAAGCGCCCAGACCAACGAACAGTTGGTCAAGGGTGCGACTGATACATCGAATGTTCTCAATTATGGCATGGGTTACAATCTTCAGCGCTTCTCGACGCTGAATCAGATCAACAAGGACACGATCAAGAATCTGGTCCCGGTCTGGAATTACAGCCTGAACGACGACCGCAGCGAGGAATCGCAACCGCTGGTCTACCAGGGCGTCATCTACGTCACCACGCACAGCGCCACGATCGCGATCGACGCCAAGACCGGCAAGCAGATCTGGAAGACCAAGGTCGAGTATCCCGCCGAGACGGCGCGAATCGTGTGCTGCGGCATCATCAACCGCGGCGCCGCGCTGTATGACGGCAAGGTGTTCCGCACCACGCTCGACGCCAATGTGATCGCGCTCGATGCCAAGACCGGCAAGGAGCTCTGGCGCCAGAAGGCCGCGGACATCAAGGAAGGCTATTCGATGACGGTGGCCCCGCTGGTCGCCGACGGCGTCGTCATCACCGGCATCTCGGGCGCCGAGTTCGGCACCCGCGGCTTCATCGACGGCTGGGATGCTGCAACCGGCAAGAAGCTGTGGCGCACCCACTCGATCCCGACCCCGGACGAGCCCGGCGGCGACACCTGGAAGGGCGACACCTGGAAGCTGGGTGGCGGCTCGACCTGGATCACCGGCTCCTACGATCCGGAGCTGAACACGGTGTATTGGGGCATCGGCAATCCCGGACCGTTCAATTCCGCGGTGCGCCCGGGCGACAACCTCTACACCTGCTCGGTGCTGGCGCTCGATCCGAAGACCGGCAAGATCAAGTGGCACTACCAGTTCTCGCCGAACAATCCGTTCGACTATGACTCGGTGGCCGAGATGGTGCTTGCCGACATGAACGTCGAGGGCAAGCCGACCAAGGTGCTGATGGATGCCAACCGCAACGGCTTCTTCTACGTGCTCGACCGCACCAATGGAAAGCTGCTCGCGGCCAATCCCTATGTGAAGGTCAACTGGGCCACCGGCATCGACATGAAGACCGGCCGGCCGATCGAGACCGACATCAGCAAGGATGCACGCGACGGCAAGAAGGTCGTGGTCTATCCGTCGATCCTCGGCGGCAAGAACTGGCAGCCGATGGCGTTCAATCCGCAGACCAACCTGGCCTATGCGAACACGCTCGCATTCGGCGGCCGCTACAAGACCGAACCCGTCACCTTCAAGCAGGGCGAATGGTATCTCGGCATGGACCTGACCGATCTCTGGGAGTGGGGTGACGGCCCGCGCGGTCACCTCAAGGCGATCGATCCGATGACCGGCAAGGCGAAGTGGGAAGCGCCCTCCGACATTCCGCGCTTCTCCGGCGTGCTGTCGACTGCGGGCGGCGTCGTGTTCACCGGTGCGTTGACCGGCGAGTTCGAAGCCTTCGACGCCGACACCGGCAAGAAGCTCTGGCAGTTCCAGACCGGCTCGGGCATCGAGGGCCAGCCGGTGACCTGGCAGCAGGACGGCGTGCAATACGTCGCCATCACCTCCGGCTACGGCGGCGTGTATTCGCTGTTCTCCGGCGACGAGCGGCTGGCCACGGTCCCGCCGGGCGGCTCGCTGTGGGTCTTCGCGGTCAAGAATTGAGCGCGGAGCAGACGTGACTGAACGAGCAACTCTGTTGACGGCGGCGATCCTCGCCGCCGTCGCGGCGGCCTTGATCACCCAGATCCCGGCCGCCGCACAGCAATCCGCCGCGAACGATCCCCAGGGTACGGCCGACCAGGGCAAGGTCACCTACGCCAAGAACTGCTCGCACTGCCATGGCCCGAACATGGTGAACTCCGGCACCATCACGCCGGACTTGCGGACATTTCCCGACGACAAGACGCGCTTCGTCAGCACCGTGAAGCAGGGCAAGAACGGCAAGATGCCGCCCTGGGGCGATATCCTGAGCGAGCAGGAGATCGCCGACGTGTGGGCCTTCGTGGTGAGCCGGAGGAAGCCATGAGAGCTTTGCTCGCGGGCGCAATCGCCGCAATGCTTCTTGCAGCGGCGACGATGTCCGCGCGGGCCGCCGACGAGCCGCTCAAGGTCTGCCTCGACGAGGACGTGCCCCCGCTGTCGGCGCATCATCGCGGCAAGCCCGATTCCGGCTTCGATGTGGTGCTGGCGCAGACCATCGCCGACCGGCTGGGACGGCCGCTCAAGATCCAGTGGTTCGAGAGCAAGCTCGACGAGGATTCGAGCCCGGCGCTCGAGGCCAATGCGCTGCTGTCGGACGGCCGCTGCGCCCTGGTCGGCGGCTATGCCCTCACCAAGGACTCGCTGGTGGTGCCGGGCGTCAAGACGGCAAAGCTGCCGGATTTCGACGGCGCCACCCGCGACGATCGCCGCCGGCGGATCCCGGTCGGCGTGCTGATGCCGAGCCGGCCCTACATCTATTCGCCGATGACCATCGTGCTCGGCCCCAAGGCGAGGGACCGCAAGATCACCGATATCGGCGATCTCGCCGGCCTGCGCCTAGCGATCGAGAGCGGCACGCTGGGCGATGCCATTCTCATGACCTACGAGAAGGGCAAGCTGATCGACGACATCACCCATCTGGTGCCCGGCCGCAGCGATCTGCTCGGCGAGCTCGAGCGCGATGCGTTCGACGCGACCTTGCTTGACCTGCGCCGGTTCGACGCCCATCGCGCCGTGCATCCCGACACCAGGATCACCGCGTCCGGCTACTACTATCCGATCGGCGCCAATCGCGGCTACGTCGCCCTCGAGACCGACAAGGCGCTGCTCGACGCCGTCAACAAGGTGCTGTCTGATCTGCAGTCGACCGGCAAGCTCGCGGAGCTCGGCAAGGCCGCCGGCCTGACCTATCTCCCGCCGCGCGAGCCCGCCATTCTCGGCGATGTCTGGCTGAAGATCTTGAACCGGTAGTGCCCCTACCCCGCGTCATTGCGAGCCAACGGGTCGCGCGAACGCGCGCCCGATGACAGGCTCCGCGAAGCAATCCATGCCTCCGCAAGCGGAAACATGGATTGCTTCGTCGCTGTCGCTCCTCGCAATGACGCCTTCAACGACGATTTTCGCGGGATTCCGCTGACGGTCTCCCTACACGGCATCCGCTTCGAACTCGCGACGACGGCCACGCAGGCGGAGGCGCCGCAGGTGGTCTCGCCACCACTGGCTGCGGCGTCCTGACGGTAGGAGAGCTCCCTCTCCCCGTCCTTCACGGGGAGAGGGTTGGGGTGAGGGGCTGCCTCCGCATCAATGGCGGCAGTCGGATTCGCGGAGACTCCCCCTCACCCGGAACGCATCTGGCGATGCGTTCCGGCCTCTCCCCGCAGGCGGGGAGAGGCGAAGCGGAGCCGCTTCAACGCCGAGCTATCCAGCGCGAGCAACGATCTCCGACCCGCTCACCGCATCGCCTTGCTCCGTCCGCTCCAGCCCCGACTTGATCCCAAGTCGATCGAGCAGATCGGCGTCGCGGTCGCGCTGCGGGTTGCGGGTGGTGAGCAGCACGTCGCCAATGAAGATTGAATTGGCGCCGGCGAGGAAGCAGAGCGCCTGCAGCTCGTCGGTCATGTATTGCCGCCCGGCAGACAGCCGTACCACGCTTTGCGGCATCATGATGCGGGCGACCGCGACCAGGCGCGCGACGGCGATTGGATCCGGCCGCTTCGCCGTCTCGTTCACGGGCACGCCTTCGACCCGGTTCCAGAGGTTGATCGGCACGCTCTCCGGATGGACCGGCATATTGGCCAAGAGCACCAGCATGCCGAGCCGGTCGGTGACCTGCTCGCCCATGCCGATGATGCCGCCGCAGCAGACCTTGATGCCGGCCTCCCGCACATGGCTCAGCGTATCGATGCGATCCTGCAGCGTGCGCGTGGTGATGATCTGGTCGTAATACTCCGGCGAGGTATCGACGTTGTGGTTGTAGAAATCGAGTCCGGCGTCGCGCAGCCGGCCAGCCTGGGCGGGCGTCAGCATGCCGAGCGTCACGCAGGTCTCCATGCCGAGGCCCTTGACCGCGCTGACCATCTCGCAGACCTGGTCGAGATCGCGATCCCTGGGATTGCGCCACGCCGCGGCCATGCAGAAGCGCTCGGCGCCAGCGTCCCTGGCGCGCCGGGCGGTCGCGATCACGTCCGCCTGGTCCATCAGGCGCGTCGCCTTCAGGCCGGTGTCGTAATGGGCGCTCTGTGAACAATAGCCGCAATCCTCCGGGCAGCCGCCGGTCTTGATGCTGAGCAGGCTCGCGGTCTCGACACGGTTGGGATCGAAATTGGCGCGATGGACGGTCTGGGCACGAAACACCAGGTCGGAGAACGGCAGCTCGTAAAGGCGCTCCGCCTCGGCGCGGCTCCAGTCGTTGCGGACGGAAACGCTGCCGCCCTGTTTTGCGCCGTCATTGTCGATCATCACGCTCATTCTCCGATTTCAGTATTCACGCCCTCGGCACTGTCCGCCGGGACGAATGCATCTGATCGGGAGATATGCGTCCATTCCATGGCGCGAGTCCATGAGCGCCGTGGGACCGCTGGCATGCGGCCATCCATCACGCAGACTCGTGATGCGGTATTATCTGACGGCCGGATGCCAGGACCGGATGTCAAGACCGCAAGCCGGGGCTTGCCGGGTTGCTCAGCAACCGCGGCAGATCGATCCCTCGAGCATCTTTTGCAGCCGCGCGTCGTCCCGATCGATCGCGGGGTTGGTGCCGAGCGGCGGCCCTTTCATCGGATGGCCGTTGCCGAAATCGGATCCTGGCAGCGCCGTGCCCAGAGAATTCGTTCCCGGCCTCGCCGCGCTGGTCCCCAGCGCACCGCCCATCGACATATGTGATCCCATGCCGCCCATGCCCCCTCGGGCAAACGCGGCCGTGCCCGACAGGGCGAGGCTGGCGACGACGCAGAGAACAGAGAGACCTTTCATGCTTCACACTCCACATGTTGAGTTGTCTTGAAGCGGGATGCCGGAGCTCTCAGCAAATCTGAGCGTCATCGCCATGGTCGCAGACTCCGCCCGGCTGATCGGTCGGCGCTTCGGAATGCGCGCTCACGGACGGTGCGGGAATCCAGAGACGTCCGCCGAAGCAGCGCTCCACCGCGGAGAGGCCGTTAGCGGTTCGCGCCGCAATGCCGCGCGCGGCTGTACAGTTTTCGCGGGCGCTGACCGGCGCCGCAAAAGCGGCGGCAGCGATCAGCCCTGCAGACAACAGCTTGAATGTCGTCATCACACTTCTCCCTTGCAGATGACAGGCCAAGAACACTTGGCTCTGCAGGAGAGGTGCGCACTGGCATGACCGATCCAAATGCAACCCTGGTCACGGCCGCTCAATGCGCGGTGATCGTCATGGCCGGCGATGCACTCGCCGCGCGGCCGCGCATCGGCCGCGGTCTAAAGCGCGATGAGATTAGGTTGAATCATCATCGCGCTTTAGCTCTTTGTTTGGGCATGATCTCCGCGCAAACGCGTTCCGCGTTTGTCGCGAGGGAAAACCGTTTCACACTTTTCCGGATCATGCTCTAGGTCGTCTGCGGCTTGCCGACGGCAACCCTGCTGTTCTCAGCCAGATTCAGCATCGGGTTGAGAATGACCTGGTCGCCCGGCTTGACGCCATCATGCACCTCGACCTCGGTGCCGAAATCACGCGCGATTGAAATCTTCTGCAGATGAACACGGCCCTCGCGTACCACCGCCACATGCAGTCCGTTCGCATCGAACACGACGGCGTCGGCCGGCACGATCATCGACGGCGTCCTCTGCGGGATGAACAGTTCGACGGTGCAATAGATGCCCGGTTGCAGCGCGCCGTCCGGATTGGGCACGTCGATCTCGGTCAGCAAGGTCCGGCTGCCGGGCTGCAGCGCGGTCGCGATGCGCGTCACCTTGCCCGGGAACGCCCGGTCGGGGATTTCGGGCACACGCACGACGGCGTCGACGCCCGGCGCCACGCCGAACGCCTCGTCCTGCGGCACGAACACCTGGGTGCGGATCACGTTGGCGCGCATCAGCGTGAACATGAAGGTCGATCCGGACTGCACCAGGCTGCCATTATCGACATTGCGCTGGGTGATCACGCCGTCGAACGGCGCCACCACGCGCTGGTAGGCCTTCTGCTGCTCGAGCACCTTGATCTGGGCCTCCTGCACCGCAATGTTGGACAGCGCCGCGCCCTCCGCGGCCTGCTGTGCCCGCAGCGTCAAGCGATCGTTGTCGCCCTGCTGTGCGGTCAACCATCCCTGCTTGACCAGCTTGCTGTCGCGCGCATTGGTTACTTCGGCGAGCTCGCGGCTGGCCTGGGTCTGGTGCAGGGTCCCCTGGCTCTGCGCCAGCGCGGCCTGCGCCTCGGCGATCTGATGATCGACCTCGGGTGCAACGATTTCGGCGAGCAGTTGCCCCGCCTTGACGTGATCGCCGATGTCGACGTAGCGCTTCTCGATATAGCCGCTGGTCCGGGCAAAAATGTTGGCGGCCTCGAATGCCGCCGTGGTGGCCGGCAAGCTGACCTGCATCTTGCTGGCGCTGGCGCGGACGGTGGCGACCTGCACCTCCGGCACCATGTCACGCGCCTCCCGGGCCGTGGCGGCGACCGCGCGCCCGGCCTCGTAGTGACGCCAGCCGCCGGTACCAAGGCCGGCGGCGAGCAACAACAGCACGGTCGCGCCGAGCACCGGTCCACCATATCGGCGCGGCGGCTCTCCTTCCGTCCGCAACAACGGCGCGCCGGAGCCGGATTGGCGATCAGGCACCTGCGTGATGTCGTCAGGTCGTAGCTCGATCTCGGTCATTGCTGCACTTCCTCGAATACACCATGGTGCGGCTTGCCGTCATTTCCCTTGCGCAGCATGGCAAACAGATAGGGCACGACGAGCAGCGTCGTCGGCGTTGCGAACAGCAATCCGCCGATCACGGCCCGTGCAAGCGCCGCGTTCTGCTCCTCGCCGGCGCCGCCGATCGCCATCGGGATCATGCCGACGATCATCGCCGCGGCCGTCATCAGCACCGGACGAATCCGGGTGTGGCCGGCGCTCAATGCCGCCTCGAAGGCCGAGTGTCCCTTCAGCTGCTGCTCGCGCGCGAACGTCACCAGCAGGATCGAATTGGCGGAGGCGACACCGACCGACATGATCGCCCCCATCAAGGACGGCACGTTCAGCGTCGTGCCGGTGATGAACAGCATGGTGACGATGCCGCAGAGCGTCGCCGGCAGCGCCAGGATCACCACGAAGGGATCGCCAAAATTCTGATAGTTCACGACCATCAGGAGATAGACAAACACCGCCGCGAACACGAGGCCGATGCCGAGATCGCGGAAGGAATCGTTCATGCTCTGGATCTGGCCGATGACCTGGATCGAATTGCCCGGCTTCAGGCCCTTCTGCAGCTCGGTCGTGACCTTCTGGATGTCGGCGGCGACGCTGCCGAGGTCGCGGCCCTGCACGCTGGCGTAGACGTCGAACACCGGCTGGATGTTGCTCTGGTTGGTGTTGGTCGGCACCGTATCGCGCTTGAAGGTCGCGACATTGCTGAGCATGCCGGGCACGGTCTGACCGCTGGCCGCGAGCGAGGTGGACACCGGCGTGTTGGCCAGCGCGTTCAGCGAGTTGACCTTGTACTCCGGTGTCTGCACCGCGAGGTAGTACGGAATTCCAGAGGCAGGGTCAGTCCAGAAATTCGGCGACACCTGCACCGACGAGCTGAGGCTGACATTGACATTGGTCGCCACCGTGCTTGCGTTCAAGCCGAGCTGGGCCGCGCGGGTCCGGTCGATGTCGGCAAAGAAATCCGGGCCGTCGACCTCCTGCTGGAGATGGGCATCGACGATTCCGGGAATGGCGCTGAGCCGCTTCCGGAGCTGCTGCGCCACCGACAAATTGTTGGTCCCGTAGCCGACGGTGCGGACGTCGATCTGCGCCGGCAGGCCGAAGTTGAGGATTTGTGTGACGATATCCGCCGCCTGGAAGTAGAAGGTGTCCTCGGGAAAGGCCTGCGGCAGCACCTGACGCAGCGTCCTGATGTAATCGGCGGTCGGCTTGTGGCCGTCCTTGAGCGAGACCAGGATCACGCCGTCATTGACGCCGATCGTCGAGCCGTCCGCGAAGGCGAGGTTATAGGCCCGCGCCGGCAGGCCGATATTGTCGACGATGAGCGCACGATCCTTTTCCGGAATCACCTCGCGGATCTTGTCTTCGACCTTCTGGAAGATCGCCTCCGTGCTCTCGATCCGGGTCCCCGCCGGCGCACGGACGTGAAGCTGGATCTGCCCGCCGTCGATCAGCGGGAAGAAGTCGCGCCCCACCAGGCTCAGCATCGTCACACCGAGGCCAAGGATCAGCAACGCAGCGATCGGCACGATGGCCTTGCGCCGCAGCAGCAGGACCAGCAGCGTGGCGTAGCCGTCGCGCAGCCGCTCGAAGCCGCGCTCGAACGCCGCCGAGATTCGCCCGAACAGGCCAATTGGGACCTCGCCGTGGGCGTGAGGGCGCTCGCTTTTGAGGAGCAGTCCGATGGTGATCGGCGTCAGGGTTCTGGACAGGCCGTAGGAGGCCAGCATCGCGAACACCACGGCGAGCCCGAGCGGCGTGAACAGGTACTTGGCCGGCCCCTCGAGAAACACCACGGATGTGAACACGCAGCTGATGGCAAGCGTCGACACCAGGGTCGGCACCGCGATCTCGGCCGCGCCGTGCAACGTGGCGTCCGCCAGCGACATCCCCTCCTCGGTCCACAGCCGATGGGTATTCTCGATCGTCACGGTCGAGTCGTCGACCAGGATGCCGACCGCCAGCGCGAGGCCGCCCAGCGTCATCGTGTTCAGCGTCTCGCCGAGGAAGTAGAGCACGACAAGCGAGGACAGGATGGCCAGCGGGATCGAGATCATGACCACCAGCGTCGACCGCCACGATCCCAGGAACAGCAGGATCATCATCGCGGTCAATCCCGCGGCGATGGCGCCCTCGCGGAGCACGCCGTTCACCGAGTTGGTCACGAACACCGACTGATCGAACAGCTCGGTGATCTTGAGCCCCGCCGGGGCGGCGGCGCGCACCGCGGTCAGCGCCTTCTTGACTCCGTTGACCACGGCCAGCGTCGACGCATTGCCGTTCTTGATGATGCTGAGCAGCACCGAACGCCGGCCGTCCTCTCGGACGATGTTCTGCTGCACCATCGATCCGTCCCGCACCTGTGCTACGTCCTTGAGCAGAACGGTCGCGCCATTGGCGAACTTGACCGGGATCCTGTTGAGATCGTCGATCGATGACGGCGTCGCATTGGTGCGAACGGTATACTGCAGATCGCCCATTTTCGCGGTTCCAGAGGGAAGCGTCAGGTTCTGCGTGTTGACCGCGTTGACGATGTCGAGCGGCGTCAGCCCGCGGGCCAAGAGCTTGTCGGGATCGATGTCGACCATGATCTGGCGATACTTGCCGCCGGCCGGCGTCGGCAAGGTGACGCCTGGCACCGGCGCGAGCTGCTGGCGGACGCGATAGATGCCGAAATCATAGAGCTGCTGCTCGTTCAGCTTGTCGGACTTCAGGCTGAGCTGCAGCACCGGAACGCTGGACGCGTTGAACTGCACGACGATCGGCGGCTGAATTCCCGGCGGCAACAATGACCGGATCGAGTTGGTGGCCGAGACGATTTGGGCAATAGCGAGGTCGAGGTTGACGTCGGGCTGGAAGTAGATCTTCTGCACCGACAGACCGTTAAGGGTCTGCACCTCCATATTCTTGATGCCGCTGACATTGGAGCTGATCGAATATTGGCTGTAGGTGCTGACGCGCTGTTCCATCTCCGGCGTAGAGAGGCCGGTGTATTGCCAGATCACGGTCACGACCGGGATGCGAATTTCGGGAAAGACATCCGTCGGCATCGACCAGAGCGCGGCGCCGCCGAGGAACAGGATCAGCGCCGCAACGACATAGAACGTGTGCGGAAATCGTAGCGCGAAACGGACAATTCCCATTCCTCAATTCCTGACGGCACGCGGTTGAGCGGAGCTCCCTTGACATGCTGCCGGGGGCCGTCCTGCTCAAGTAAAAACGAATTCAGAGCTTGCGACGTCGCATGACGAAGCTGTTATTCGTCCTGCCTCGTTTTGGCGTCGAGCGGCCGTGATCGACGCTGCTCTCTTGCTCAAGCATGGGTGAGCATCATGCTCGAGCCCCGCGTCGTGCCGTCAGCAGAGCTCCGGCCGCGCCGGAAAACGCTCCGTTGCAGCGGAAACCGTCGCGCGTTTGACCTTGGCGAACGCACTGGTCTCGATCTGACGCACCCGCTCGCTCGAAAGCGACAACTCGCACCCCAGCTCTTCGAGAGTCAATGGCTGCTCCACGAGCCGCCGCGCCTCAAACACGCGTCGCTCACGCGCGGTCAACACATCGAGAGCGGCATGAAGCGCCTTCGATCGCTGCGCCGCTTCGTCATATTCGGCAACGACCGTCTCGGAGTCCGGCGAGCCGTCGGGGAGCATCGCTTCCCATTCCATCGACTGATCCTCGTCGCCGAACCTGACATTCAGCGACAGGTCGCCGTGCAGTCGTGTATCCATTTCGACCACATCGCGTGCGGTGACATCGAGCCGCTCTGCGATGGTCTGGGCCGCTTCCGGCGTGAGCGCGGCTCCTCGACCCGCCAGGGCTCTCATCTCGCTGCGAAGCCGGAAGAACAGCTTCTTCTGGGCCGCGGTCGTGCCGATCTTCACCAGCGACCAGGACCGCAGGATGTAATCATGGATGGTGGCCTTGATCCACCACATGGCATAGCTCGAGAAGCGCGAGCCGCGCCCGGGTTCGAAACGTCCCGCAGCGATCACCAGACCGAGGTTCGCTTCGGCGATCAAGTCGGCGATCGGAAGGCCGTACCCCTTGTATTGGCGCGCTATCTTTGCGGCGAGGCGAAGATGGCTCGTGATCAGCTCATCCGTTGCGCGCTTGTCGCGACGTTCCTGCCAATTGCGCGCGAGCTGCTGCTCGCGACCGGCCTCCAGCAGGTCAAAGCGCCTGATGGCCGCGGAATAGCTGTTGAAGAAATCCGCCGATCGAGGCCCTGTCGCACCAACGACGCTGGCACTCACGACTGCGCTCTGGCTCTGCATCTGCTGCTCCCACATTTGAGGTCCGGCCCCAAGACTGTAGGTCTGCGCGCTGTGGTGAGCCCACTAAATAGAAATTAAGAAATCTGAATTCGCGTTTAGACGGCGGCAGCCTTCCATTCCACCGAAGGCAGCCTTCCATTTCGCCGAATTCGGGCCGCACCGAATCCTAAATCCGTATTTAATTGAGCCTATCCCTCCTGTTGGCCATGTTGGAAGCGGCAGTGATTTGACGATCTCGCGGCAGGCGGCTTGGTGGGATCGCAGGGGCGGATGACCTGGATCGGCCTTGAGCAACGAAACAGCATTGTCCAGCGGGAGCAACTCTGATGTCGGGCGAGACGTGCACACAATCCTCTTCACGCGGCAACCAGGCCGCAGCCGGCGCCTTTATCGCCGATGGCTCGCCAATGCAGCCGCACGGCGATGTCATCCAGCCGTTGTTTCAGGCGTTCCGGCTTGCCGTTCATGATGATCAGCAGCGAGCCGAAGCCCATCAGCTGGCGCCCGCGATCATACAGTTCAACCCGCGCGCCCGGCGCGCCGCTGCATCAGGCGCAGCCGAGACAAGCGACCGGCGAGTCCAGGCCTTGCAGAAATGGCGGCTCAAGCGGGTCGTCGACTATGTCGATCGTCACATCGCGTCGCGGATTACGCTGCTCGATCTGGCTGCGGTCGCAGGGTTGAGCCGGATGCACTTCGCCTCGCAATTCCGGGCCGCAACGGGCCTGCGGCCGCATGAATTTCTGCTGCGCGCGCGGGTGCGGCGAGCCGAGGAGCTGATGCAGGATCCCGCGATGACCTTGCTGGAGATCGCGCTCGCGGTCGGTTTCCAGACCCAGGCCCATTTCACTACCGTCTTCAAACGGTTCACGGGATGCACGCCGCGGCACCGGCGCTTGATGGGCCCGGCGCCGGCGCGGATCCGGCCCGAACCGCAACTTACCGATCATCTCTGAGGATCGAATTCTTGCTGGCTCGCATCTGCTTCATTCCCCGGATTGCCGGCTGTCACCGGATGCGTTGTTCGCGCTGGCGCGCTCGATCCGGACCGGGATGCCCTTGGACGACGGGGTGAAGCTGACGGGATCGTGGGCATAGAGCGGCACCAGCGGATTGGCCTCCGGATAGTAGGCGGCGCAGCAGCCGTCCGGGAACGAATAGCTGACCACGCGGAAATTGCGCACGCGCCGTTCGAGGCCGTCGGTCGATGCCGTCACCAGATCGACCCTGTCGCCGTCCGCGAGGCCGCGCTTCTCCAGCTCGTGCTGGTTCAGAAACACGATGTCGGGCTGGCCATAGACGCCGCGATAGCGGTCGGAGAGCGAGTAGAGCGTCGTGTTGTACTGATCGTGGCTGCGGATGGTGCTCAGCCAGAGCGTCTCGGGATGGGTGTCGCTCGGATCCTCGCCGAGGCCGTCGAACACCAGGAAGTTGGCCTTGCCGCTGGCCGTGGCCCAGATCCGTTCGCGCGCGGTCGAGACAAGGTGGAAGCCGCCGGGCACCCGAACGCGCGCGTTGTACGCCTGGAATATCGGGAACACGTCCTCGATGGCGTCGCGAATGCGATCGTAATCCGCGACGAGTTCGTCCCAATCGACCACCGAGCGCTGCCCGAGCGTTGCCCGCGCCATGCCGGCGACGATCGCCGGCTCGCTCAGCAAATGTTCAGACGCCGGCGGATTGCGGCCGGCCGAGGCATGGACCATCGACATCGAATCTTCCACGGTGATGGATTGCGGCCCGCTCGCCTGCACATCCACCTCGGTGCGGCCGAGGCAGGGCAGGATCAGGGCATCGCGGCCGTGGATCAGGTGACTGCGATTCAGCTTGGTCGAGACGTGGACCGTGAGATCGAGATTCCTGAGCGCCTGCCGCGTCAGCTGCCAGTCGGGAATGGCCGCGGCGAAGTTGCCGCCCATCGCAACAAACACCTTCACCTCGCCGCGAATCATCGCCTCGAGGGCGGTGACGACGTTATGACCATGCGCGCGCGGCGGCTTGAAGCCGAAGCGGCGCTCGAGGCGGTCGAGGAAGTCGGCCGCGGGCGTTTCGGTGATGCCGACGGTGCGGTCGCCCTGAACGTTGGAATGGCCGCGGACCGGACAGATGCCGGCGCCCTCGCGCCCGATGTGGCCGCGCAGCAGAGCGAGGTTGGCCAGCTGCTGGACGTTCTGCGCGCCGCGCCGGTGCTGGGTGATGCCCATGCCGTAGACGATGATGGCGCGCTCGGCGCGCATGTAGATATGCGCGGCATGCTCGATGTCCTCGCGGCTGAGGCCCGAGCACTGCTCGATATCGCGCCACTGCGTCGCCTTCAGGTCCTCCGCGAGGGCCTCCAGGCCGACCGTGTGGCCGTGAATGAAATCCCAGTCCAGCACCGCCGGCTGCTCGAGCGCGCGCGCCGCAGCGTCGCGCTCGACCAGAACCTTCATGATGCCCTTGATGACGGCGACATCGCCGCCGACCCGCACCTGATAGAGCCGGGAGCTGATCTGCGTCGAGCCGAAGGTGGCCATCTCGACCGGGCTCTGCGGCGCCTGAAACCGCTCCAGCGCGCGTTCGCGAAACGGGTTGAACGAGATGATGGGCGCGCCGCGCCGCGCGGCGTCACGCAGATTGGTCATCATGCGCGGGCTGTTGGTGCCCGGGTTCTGGCCGAAAATGAAGATGCAATCGGCCTTGTCGAAATCCTCCAGCAGCACCGTTCCCTTGCCGACGCCGATCGATTGCGGCAGGCCGACGCTGGTGGCCTCGTGGCACATGTTGGAGCAATCGGGAAAGTTGTTGGTACCGTATTCCCGGACGAACAACTGGTAGAGGAAGGCGGCCTCGTTCGAGGTCCTGCCGGAGGTGTAGAACTCCGCCATGTTCGGATCCGGCAGCACCTTGAGATGGCGGCCCACGATCGAGAACGCCTTGCTCCAGCTGACCGGAAGGTAGCGGTCGGTGGCCGCGTCATAGACCATCGGATGCGTGAGGCGGCCCGCCATTTCGAGCTGGTAGTCGGACCAGCCAGACAATTCGGTCACGGTGTGCGCGGCGAAGAACTCGGGCGTGCAGCGCTTGGCGGTCGCCTCCCAGGCCACCGCCTTGGCGCCGTTCTCACAGAACTCGAATGACGAGGTATGTTTCGGATCCGGCCAGGCGCAACCCGGGCAGTCAAAACCTTCGGGCTGGTTCATGCATCCGAGCGTCGCGGCTCCCTTCACGGGGATACGCTGCTCGATCAGGTGCGCGCTGAGGGCCTTGAGCGCGCCCCATCCCCCCGCCGGGTGATGATAGGGACGAATTGCTTTGCGTTCTGACATCGCGTGCGCCTCTGCGGATACCGATGTCTGATCAGCTAGGTCCCTGTTCGGACGATTCTTTTCGAAAACGCCTGATGGCCGCACGTCGAGATCCGCGCAAACGCCGTAGTGCATTCTGGAAAGTCAAACGCCGTTTCATGGTTGGGCCAGTCCGATGCTAGCCTAGCTTGTAGGGAAGCCGCAGTCGGCAACCCCTGCACCTTTGCTTTGGAGCATGATCATGATTTCGAGACGAAACCTGCTGGCTGCATCGGCGGTCGGTGCTGCGATGACGGTGTCCGCTGCCAAGGCCAACTCATTCGGCAATCCCGACCAGCCGGCCGAGGGCGCGATCAATGCAAAGGGCCCCGGAAATCTCCGCGATCCGGGTCCGCAGAACCCGGCGCTCGGCAACCAGTTTCCGTCGGCGCAATCTCCGCCCGCCACCGACGTCGGCGGCATGCCGACGACATGGGCCTCGTTCAACAACGCGCCGAAGCGAATCCAGAACGGCGGATGGGCGCGTCAGGTCACGGTCGAGGACTTCGCGATCGCGAAGGAGATCTCCGGCGTCAACATGCGGCTGACGGCCGGCGGCATCCGCGAGCTGCACTGGCACCAGGCCGCCGAGTGGGCGATCATGACCTATGGCAGCTGCCGCGTCACGGTTCTCGACGCCGAGGGCCACCCCTACGTCGCCGACGTCAAGCAAGGCGATCTCTGGTACTTCCCGGCCGGCGCGCCGCATTCGTTGCAGGGCCTCGGCCCCGATGGCTGCGAATTCGTGATCTGCTTCGACGACGGCCACGCCGACGAGTTCAACACCCTGCTCGTCACCGACTGGTTCGCCCACACCCCGCCGGAAGTGCTGGCCAAGAATTTCGGCGTCCCGGCGGAGAGCTTTGCCAAGATCCCGCTGCACGATCTGTGGATCTTCCAGGGCACCGTGCCCGGCGATCTCGCCGCCGATCGCGCAGCCGTCCAGCAGGACGCGCCGGTCGCGACGCATCCCTTTATCTTCCCGCTCGGCTCATCGCGTCCGGTCAAGTCGTCGGAGACCGGGACCATCCAGGTCGCCGACAGCACCAACTTCATGGCGTCCACCAACGTCGCGGCTGCATTGGTCACGGTGCGGCCCGGCGGCGTGCGCGAGATGCACTGGCACCCCAATGCCGACGAGTGGCAGTACTACATCAAGGGCAAGGCGCGCATGACCGTGTTCGATACCGGCCCCAAGGCGCTGACGACCGATTTCAACGCCGGTGACATCGGCTATGTCAGGCGCAATCTCGGCCACTACGTCGAAAACGTCGG
Organism: Bradyrhizobium sp. CCBAU 51753; assembly: GCF_015291565.1. NCBI lineage: Bacteria > Pseudomonadati > Pseudomonadota > Alphaproteobacteria > Hyphomicrobiales > Nitrobacteraceae > Bradyrhizobium > Bradyrhizobium sp. CCBAU 51753. The sequence continues at coordinate 6,546,442 of NZ_CP030037.1, forward strand.
CGACACCGATCTGCAATTCATCGGGGTATTCCGCACCGCGCATTACCAGGAGGTCTCGCTGTCCAACTGGCTCACGCACACGCCGCCGAAGCTCGTGGCCCAGCATCTCAATGTCGACGAGGCCACGATCGCCAAATGGCCGCATAACGCCCCTGGCTTGATGCCGAAGTCCTGAGCCAGCGCGCCCCGCGCGACGATGAACCGGACGGCCGCGAGCAACTCGTTCGCGGCCCGGTGACCGCAAGCGCCGTCAGGTCACGTCGACGTCGATGTCGAACGCGCTCGCGATCTGCCTCAGCCGCTCCGCAAGCGTTGAAAATTCCGATCCGCGCGGATCGCTCCGGCGCCAGGCGAGCCCGACCTTGCGTGAGTAATTCGTGCCGCGGAGGCGGGAATAGACCACCGCATCGCGCTCGGAGACGGCAAGCGCCGGGACCAGCGTGCAGCCCTCTCCGGCGGCAACCATGTATTTCAGCGTTTCCAGACTGGTGGCGAGGCGATTGCTCCGGTCCGGGGCGGAGCAGCCGGCCAGCGCCTGCTCGCGGAGACAGTGCCCCTCCTCCAGCAGCAGACGATCCTGGGCATCGAGCCCTTCCCAGGTCGGCCCACTCTTCCTCGACGCAGGATGGCCCTTGGGACAGGCCAGCAGGAACGGCTCCGAAAACAATGCGACTGTCGCCAGCGCAGGATCATTCAGCGGCAAGGACAGCAGCACGGCGTCGAGATCGCCGTCGATCAGCTTCGGCACGAGTTCACTCGTCAGGCCCTCGCTCAGAATGAGGCCGAGCTTGGGATAGCGCCGCCGCAGCCCCTGCAGGATTCGCGGGAAGAGGTACGGGCCGAGCGTTGAGATCGCCGCCAGGCGCAACGAGCCGCCGAATGGCTCATCGGCGTGCTGGGCCATCGTCAGCAGACGCCGTGCTTCGGCAAGGACCCGGCGGGCTTGTTCGACGAAGGCACGTCCCTCCGTCGTCACGATCACGCGCCGCGTCGTGCGCTCGAAGATCGCGATCCCGAGCCAGGCCTCGAGCTTGCGGACCTGCGCCGACAGCGATGGCTGGGCGACACGGCAATGCTCGGCAGCCCGGACAAAACTGCCGTGGTCCGCGATGGCGACCACGTATTCCAGGTCGCGGAGAGACATCCCGCTCAGGTTCATGCCGCAAGGTCCTCGATTGATAGGCATCATTTATGAAGGCAGATAGGACCTTAGGCCTGATCCATCAATCGGCATTGTCCGGTTTGAGGGAGCCTGGACGTGGCGATGGCCGGGATCGACGGACCTTTGGCCAGGATCGACGGACCTCTCGCGTTGTTGCCCGGCGCCCAGCTCTTTACTTGTCACATCGGACAGCGCGTAGGGAGGCCCATGCATTGACGTCACTGAGATTAAGAGGCACTGCCTCTCAATCGCATAGTACCATTGTCATTCTCCGATCGAATCCGAAGTGACAAGGTCGTCTCCGCCAGCGCGACCGTAAGTCGTAACCCAGACAGGAACGCAAGACGATTTTTAGCGGCATCGCCCTGCGGCGCCGGACAGCGAAGTGCTGCCCATCAACAAGCCAACCAGGAGTCTCGAATGACTGACAAGACCAAACCGCCGTTTTTGACCCACGCCTCGGGCGCGCCGGTGACCGACAACGTTAACATCCTGACCGCGGGGCCGCGCGGGCCGGCGCTGCTGCAGGACGTCTGGCTGATCGAGAAGCTGGCGCACTTCCACCGCGAAGTGATTCCGGAACGGCGCATGCACGCCAAGGGCGCCGGCGCCCACGGCACCTTCACCGTCACCCACGACATCACGCGTTACACCAAGGCCAGCATCTTTTCGAAGATCGGCAAGCAGACACCGATGTTCGCGCGGTTCTCGACCGTGGCCGGCGAGCGCGGCGCGGCCGACGCCGAGCGCGACATCCGCGGCTACGCGCTCAAATTCTACACCGATGAAGGCAATTGGGACGTCGTCGGCAACAACACCCCGGTGTTCTTCTTCCGCGATCCCTTGCGCTTCATCGACCTCAACCACGCCATCAAGCGGCATCCGCGCACCGGGATGCGCGATGCCGACATGAACTGGGATTTCTGGACGCTGCTGCCGGAGGCGCTGCACCAGGTCACCATCGTCATGAGCGAGCGCGGCATCCCGAAGAGCTTCCGTCACCAGCACGGCTTCGGCAGCCACACCTACAGCCTGATCAACGCCAATAACGAGCGCGTTTGGGTGAAATTCCATTTCCGCACCCAGCAGGGCGTCGAGAACCTGACCGACGCCGAGGCCGAGGCGCTGGTCGGCAGGGACCGCGAGAGCCACCAGCGCGACCTGTTCGAGAGCATCGAACGCGGTGACTTCCCGCGCTGGACGCTGTTCATCCAGGTGATGACGGACGAGCAGGCGACGGCGTTTCCGTTCAATCCGTTCGACCTGACGAAGGTCTGGCCGAAGGCGGATTATCCCCTGATCGAGGTCGGCACCTTCGAGCTCAACCGCAATCCCGAAAACTTCTTCGCCGAGACCGAGCAAGCGGCGTTCACGCCGGCCAATGTCGTGCCCGGCATCGGCTATTCGCCCGACAAGATGCTGCAGGCCCGCCTGTTCTCCTATGGCGACGCGCAGCGCTACCGGCTCGGCGTCAACCATCACCAGATCCCGATCAACGCGCCGAAATGCCCGTTCCACAGCTTTCACCGCGACGGCGCGATGCGCACCGACGGCAATCTGGGCGCCACCTTGAGCTACTGGCCGAACAGCCACGGCGAATGGACCGACCAGCCGCAGATGAACGAGCCGCCGCTCGAGATCACCGGCGCCGCCGCGCATTGGGATCATCGCGTCGACGACGATCATTGGCAGCAGCCGGGCGACCTGTTCCGCAAGATGAATGCCGCACAGAAGCAGGCGTTGTTCGACAACACCGCGCGCCAGGTCGGCAAGGCGGCCCGGCACATCCAGGAGCGCCACGTGGCGAACTGCAGCAAGGCCGATCCGGCCTACGGCAAGGGCGTTGCCGACGCCCTCGCCCGGTTCGCCGCCGGCAAGCTCTAGGCGGCCAACTCCCTCAAGCACAAGACCCGCGCCGGATCGGCGCGGGTGACGTGGCGAAACTCCCCGCCGCAGTTGGGCGCTGGCAAAATGCCGAAAAACAACCCCATGCAAAGTAGCCGGCGGCTGCCGGCGCGCGACAAGGCACTTGACACGTCGGGCAACTCAGGGGTAATTTTCCAAAATTCCGAAATTGCGCATCTCCTCGCCCGCAGCACGGCGGGACGAATTCAGGTCGGCCGGGCGTGCCCAGGGCGGCAGCGGCTTACATTTCCGTTCCCTTCGCCATCGGAATGTCGGCTGTAGCGGCAGGGAACACCCATCGGTTGGAACGTCGTTCGAACCTGTCCGTTGATCAAATGGCTTATTGGAGAGCCATCTATGCAAGACGGTTACGGTATTTCTCGCGACGCGGAGTTCTGGTTGGCTGCTGCAGTCAGCTGCGCGCCCGCGTTGCTGATTGCCGCGATGATGATTGCATCGCTTATTCACCCCCAGTTCCCGGGCTGATTCGTGAACCAATTCGCAAAGCTGCGAGTAACGGGCAAAGTGCTACAGATGGTGGCAGGAGCAGCCGTTCTGTTGGCGCTGTTGTTCATGGGTTTCGTATTTGGCGCAATATAGCGCTTCGGGGCACGAGTGTATCGGCGGACAGCGAGATCGCGGGATTGCTATCTTCTCGCCGAGATCGAAGGCCCCTCGGATTGGCGCCTAACAGTCGTGTTCAAGACCGCCGAAACGCCACCGCAGCGGATTTCTTCATCTCACTCACATACTGGCGGGCAGCCTTGCTTATTGCACGAATGACTTGCCAAGCCTCGGTGGCTTCCAGCCATGCCTTGGCTTCGCGGAATTTTGTGTACGCCCAGAGAAACGCTGGAATCTTCATAAGCTTATCCCGGGTGAGGCTGAATAGACGCTCGACCAGCACAAGCTTGAGAAGTTCACCGACGATCAACGTCACAACGCTACTGACCATCTGACCAGTGGCAGCCAGATAAGCCGCCACGGGTTTGACCGGCTCCAGAATGATCACGGGTACCGAAAACAGCGCCAGCGACGGATAGGGCCGCAACGACCTGATCCACACGCGCAATCGCCTCAACACGACGTGCCTTGCAAGCCAGTCCGAGATCGGCTTGGCGATGGCCATGAAAGCCGCATCCACCAAAAAATACAGAGTGGCCAGAACATAAGTGACCGGTTTCAGGATCCGCTTCACTGGCAATTCTCCTAGCCGATGCAACCCGTAAGAGTTCGAAATGGTTTCGCTTTTCCTCCAAGCATTTTTTGACCTTAGCGATGGATCTCCGGTCCTCCGCCCGCTAGCTGTCCTTTTCTCCAGCCATGCAGCATGGTCGCGGCCAGTCGACCCGAGTTTACGACCGCAGAACCTACGGATTCAAGGGTGCTCCAACCGAGCACGATGGTTGTTCGTTCGGCTCGCAGTGATTGATCACAACGCCAATCGGGCGTGAGCCGTCGGCCGGCCGCTAGTAGCAGGCGGCCTCCTGCTGACTGGCTGTTGCGACGCAGTAGCCGTAACTGGCGCGGTACGGGTAGCCGTAGGCATAGGGATAACCGTAGTCGTAACCGTATGCGTACGGGTAGCCGTATTCGTAGGGGTAACCGTAGGAGGCGTAGGCACCTGCCAAGCCGAGACCTATCCCAACCCCAACAGCGGCCGCTCCAAGCCCGCCTCCGCGCCAGCCGCCGCCGCGCCAGCCGCCGCCACCAAATCCACCGTGGAAACCATGAAAGCCACCGCCGCCGAAGCCTCCCCGCGCGGAAGCCGCCGTCGGTGCAAACGCCACGGCCGTAATTGCCGCTAATGTGATCAGGATTTTCCTACGCATCGGACTCTCCCAGTTCTAGAAAGTAGCCCGATTTGGAGAACGTCTCACGTCCATTTTAGTTGCTGATGAGTTCCCGGCCTTCAGCCAGGTCTCGATCGGCCGGCGGACTGGTTCGTCCGGGGTCTTGCCCGATGGATGGTGGATGGATCGCTCGGAGCCGGCTATCAATCAATGCGAAGCTGATGATCGGGGGTTTTCGCAAGGCCGAGTTGCCCGAATGAGCCGTGCTCGCACTGTTCGGCGCTATTGGCTCATAGCTGATGGTCTGAATGACTTTCGAGAACGTGGCTCTCCGATGTGAACCGGAAATCCCTGGGTTCGGTCGCGATCGGCTTTTGACCCATATAGCGGGCCTCGTGCCCATCGAGCCCACTTACGGAACCATTATCGCAATTGATAAACTTCGATCTGCTCGGCAAGTCTTTCTTTGGAGCGAGCCGATAAACCCTTCGGGCACGAAGGATTATGTCCATGTACTTCCTGACCGCCTGTCTGATCGTCGTCGCCTTGAGTTTCCAGGTATCGTTTCGTCGAGCCTGGAATCTATCACGGAACTCTCAGTGGGCTGCCCCGGCCCAGCGGCTCGTAGTGCGGCGGCGGGCGCTTTGGCCCGGACTCTGCGCTGCAATTTTCACGCTGCTGGTGCTGATCGGATTTAATCATGTTCAAAACGAGCTTGTTCACTCCGCAACGGCCAATCTCATGATGCTTGGTATCTCTTTCTCCGGCGGCTGGTTTCTTGGCGTCATTGCCGGGATGGATTGGGATTGAAAGCCGCGATCAAGGCAAAGCGAAAAAAGTGCATCGGGCTGCGCCCTTAGCTGCTCTGCCGATCAGCGCACACGATATCGAAGCGGCCGCCGGGACCGGGTTGAACCACGAGGCGGAAACCATGCAGCTTGACGATCGCGGCGACCAGGCTCAGCCCGAGCCCGACGCCGGGCGTGTGGCGCATCTTGTCGGAGCGGTAGAAGCGCCGCAGCACCGCCTCGCGCTCCTGCTCGCCGATCCCGGGTCCGGTGTCGGTCACCTGCACGATCGATGCGTTCTCGCCCCGCAACAAAGCGAGGTTCACCTTGCCGCCGGGCGGGGTGAACTTGATGGCGTTGTCGACGAGATTGGCGACAGCCTCGAACAGCAGATCGCGGTCGCCCCAAACGTGAAGCTTACGGTCGATATCGACGCCGAGCGCGATCTGCTTGTCCTCGGCAATCGGCTCGTAAACGTCGCAGATCTCGCGCAGGATCTCATGCAGGGCGACGTTGCCGAAGCCCGCGGAACGCCGGCTGTTCTCGATCTCGGTCAGCCGCAGCAGCGCGGTGACGATGGCAAGCGACTGGTCGATGCCGGCGACGGCCTTGTCGGTGACCTCCTGGAGCTGCTCCAGCGTGGTTGCGTGGGTGCGGCCCCGCTCCAGCGCCAGCCGGGCCCGCGTCAGCGGGGTCCGGAGGTCGTGGGCGATGTCGTTGCCGACGCCCGCCAACGCGGTGATCATCGACTCCATTTCATCGAGCATGCCGTTCACGATCACAGCCAGCCGAGAGAACGGATCGTCGACGCCATCATGCGGAAGGCGCTCCTGCAGGTCACCGGCGACGATCCGCTGGACCCGCTGGTTGACGTTCTCGACGCGTCGCTGCGCACGCAAACTCAGCCAGGCGCCCGCCACCAGGCAGAGGCAGAGCGCCGGCACGAGACCGAGCGCAAGCGCCTCGCCGACCACGCTCGATATTTCCCGCGTCTCGTCGACGTTTCGTCCGATGAACAGAACGTCACCGTGATCGAGGCGCCTGCCCACCGCCCGGATCGTCGGGCCGCTGTCATCGGCGGCGCCCACGCGCGCCACTTTGGCGGCTTGCACCGATCCGTCGAGGGCGAACCCGGCGGGCACGCTTTCGACATTTCCGGCAAGCCGTCCGCCGCTCGGGTCGAACAACCCGGCGAACTGCACCCGCCTGGAGTCCTGCGCAAGATGACTTTCAATGGCGTGGATACGGCGATCGTGCGGCAGCTCCGCCATGTAGTTCATCTGCACGCTGATCATGCGATCCGATCGCGCGATCAGGTAAGTATCGATCTTCCAGTAGATGAACCCGAACAGCACGATCACGAACAGCGCAAACAGCGCCGATACCGCCGCGGTCCAGCGGAACGTGTTGGAGCGCATGAACTGCAATTGGCGCATCGGTCCCGCCGGCCCCCTCTTGATGTCTGCCGTGAGCACGTCGAGCACCGGAAGGATTATGACTGGGCTCTGAGGATGAACCCGGAGCCGCGCACATTATGAATCATTTGCGGTTCGCCGGGACCATCGACCTTGTGCCGCAAGCGGCCCATATGCACATCGACCAGATTGGTCGTGGCCGGCACGAATTTGTAGTTCCAGACCTCCTCGAGCAGCATCGCCCGCGTCAGCAATTGATCGCTCCGCCGCATCATGTATTCGAGCAGCCGGAATTCGCGTGGCAGCAGATCCATGCTGCGGTCGCCTCGCCGTGCCGTGCGCTCGATCAGATCGAGCTCGAGCGTCCCCACCCGCAGCGTCGTCTCACGACTGTCGACCGGACGGCGGAGCAGCGCCTCGACGCGCGCGATCAGTTCGACGACCGCGAACGGCTTGGTCAGATAATCGTCTCCGCCGCTGCGCAGGCCGCGCACCCGATCGTCGACGGCGCTGAGCGCGCTGAGCACCAGGACCGGCGTGGCAACCTGATCCTTTCGCAGCGTCTCGATGACGCTGAGGCCATCCATTCCGGGCAACATGCGGTCCACGATCATGACGTCGGGGTCGTTCGCACGCGCCTTGGCGAGACCATCGATACCGTTCGCCGCCCGCTCGACGTCGAACCCGAGCCCGCTCAGCTCGGCGACAACCTCCTCGGCCGTTCCGTCGTCGTCTTCTATCAGGAGAACCTTTGTCATCTGCTCGATCTCAAATACTCCAGAGCATGTCGGTCCCGGGGAGGACAGCATATGCGCGCTGCTTGGCAAAGTCATAGTCCGGTAGGCCCCGAGGACGCCGCGAGAGACGTGAGCCGGATCGCGGCGCCCGCCGACCTGGCGAGAGCGCGTCCGCTTCGGGGGGTGCCGCCTCAGTCAGGCGCGGCGGGATCCCGGCGGCACAACTAGCCCGCTTTCGCGCGACCGGCCATTAAATAGCAGTTTAAAGAGCTTGGCGGACGTTCGCGGACCGCCCGGACCGAGGCTAAAATCGATTTTAGACGACACCTCCCGGATACCGACCTAAGGCTTGGCCAGGCATCCGGGGAGGCCGGGATCGAAGCGCCCGACCATCGGCGATCCGCTTGACGCATCCCGCGCGTCTGCCCCTGCGATGGGCAGAGCCGCCTTCGGCATTGCCCGGCGCGAGCAGCGCGATCCTCGCTTGCCGGATTCGCACACGTGGCTGCCGCAGCATCTTGCCAGGCGACGCAGCGTTTCGCGCGCGACATGCCGTGATCGTCATCCCGCTCATGCAGCACGAACTCACACGGCATTGAAGAGGCGTGAGGCGCTCGTGCGTTGGGCTGCGCAGCCATCGCCCCTACGTGCTGCTGCGGGCCTCGCCTTGATGCGGGCTGCTGTCTTCAACGGAGAAATTCAATGACCACACTCAAACTGCTGTCCACCGGAATGATTGCGATAGCGATGCTGGCGACGCCGGTCATGGCTCGCGAGGTCCACGTCGCTCACCGCCACCACGCCGTGATGGCGGCCGATGTCGATGCGTCGGATGCGCCCATCGTGGTCGATGGCCGTGCCTGCGTTCCGGCGCCGCGCGTCGGCGCGTTTGCGACCGCGCCGTGGACCGGCGACAACGTGCCCTGCGAGCCCTATACGGGCGCCTACTGACCGCAGACTCCACGCGCCCGTTCCGCACTCTGCTCGCATGCGAGCAACTGCCGGTCCGGGCGCCGATCGCTTAGCGGAATTGTCCGAACGAGCGGGCCCGGAATCATGTTCCGGCCCGCTCGTTGTTTTTGAACCGACGGTGAGGGGCATCAAAGTCTGCACAGGTGCACTGGCCTCAACTTGTCGGGATGCCGCCTGCCTCATGCATTCTTGATGGCGAATTTAATGGCGAGGCTGTTCGCCGCTCCTACTTTCCGATCATCACGAGGCGCGGCGACACTGCGACACGCAGGTCCACATCAATCGCCGGGCGCTTCGACACGGAAAGGAGTGTCATGATGAAACGAGTGCTGATGATCCTGGCAACCGCTGCGGTTGCGACAGTCGTGGCGGTGGGTGCGGCCGATGCACGTGGCGGCGGTGGCGGTGGCGGCCATGGCGGCGGCTTCGGTGGCGGCCACGTCGGTGGTTTCGGCGGCGGCTTTGGCGGCGGCGGCCACATGGGTGGTTTCGGCGGCGGCGGTGCGCATCTCGGCGGCTTCGGCAGCGGCATGCATGTCGGCAGCGCCGCCGGGCTCGGCGGTGATCGCATCGGCCGCGGCGAGCATGCCTACGGCACGGGGGTCCACCATGCCATTCACCATTTCGGTCGCTACTCGCCCGGCTATTACGGCTTCTACGGCGATTCGGATTGCTACGACTGGTACGACCTGCACCCCGATACGCCGCTGCCGCTGAGCTGCAGCTAGTCTCATTGCTGTTCGCTGCCTGCTGTTCGCTGCCTCGGTCCGGATTTCATCAAGCCGATCCGGACCGGCGGCGGATCAGACCACCGTCAATTCAAAGTGACATCTCTGAACTCCAATTCATTGGGATTGCATCCGGGGCAGCCCTAACTGCAGCTTCGGAGCCCGCCGGATCGCCGCGATTCATGTCGCGGCTGGACGATCAGATCATCCGTCGGGGCTCACAACAGGAGACGACCATGAGAAAGACTTCGATCACCATCGCAGCGGCCGCCATGCTCGCGGCACTCGCCGTGCCAGCCGTCGCGAGCGCCGCGTCCTATCGGCCTCACGTGGCGATGACCCACGCGGGCAGCTATTCGACATCTGACCAGCAAGGCGCGGAACGGTCGGCAGCGCCTGATCCCTACGCCTATCACGGCGGTCCGAAAGGCAACGAGTGATAGCGTTGGTCGAACGGCCCGCGGGCGTCCGGCAAAGGCAACCAACCAGAAGCAGACCCGCTCCGGCGGGTCGTTCTGTATCTGCACCCCTGATCGCCGCACGCGGCGAAGTTCGTGCGAAGACGCAACAACGGCGGGCGCGGTCTGCCTAGATTTGAAGTGTCCAACCGGTTCAACGGAGCATGCACATGAGGTGTTGGCTGATCGCCGTCTGTTTTGCGCTCTCGGCGGGCGGGGCCGCATCGGCCCAGGTCACCGGAATGGCTGTCCCGACGCCCATGATCGACGCCACGTCACCGCTCACCAGCGCGACGGGCTCGGCCGTCTCACCGGTCGGCATTGGCCTCGGCGCAACCGAGCTCGCCTCTCCCGGTATCAGTCCGGCCCCAACCGTTACCGGCAGCATCGCGGTGCCGATCACCGGCACCGCATGCACGACCCTCGGAACGTCACCGTCCGCCATGTTCGGCGCGACGTCGACGTTTGACGGCGGCGGGATGACGACGGCCCCGGGGTCGGCCATGGACTCCTCGTCTGGAATTTCGCCGACGCCGGGGCTGACACAGGGCTCCGGAATGACGACCTCGTCCGGCGTGCTGGACACCGCCGGAATGTCGGGCATGTGCGGCGCGGGCGCGAGCAGCATCGCCGCTTCATCCACCCCCAATGCGATCACGCCGATCACGCCGGGCGGCGCCGCGCGAACCGGCATTCCGCTGGGCTCGACCGAGATCGGCAATCTCGGCGTCAGCTCCGCGGCCCTCGTTCCGACGCCGGGCGTGCTGCCCATCACCGGCAGCCAGACCCCTGTCGCGACGGCGGCGCCGGCGCTGCCGGCGCTCGGCAACCTATCCACGACCTCGACCGCGCCGACGACATTTGGATGTTCCGCATTGGGGACATCGACATCCACGACCATCGCAGGCAGCTGCTAGACCATCTCCTGTCGGAGTAACGTTCATGAAGAAAACAATCATCGCCTCCGTGGCTGTGGCGATCGCCGCGAGCACCGGGCTGTTGTACGCGGCGCATGTGCTGCCGCTGCGGCAAGCCGCAGCAAAGGCTGCTCCGCCGGCCCCGGTGCCGATCGTCGCGGGCACCGTGACGCAGCACGATGTGCCGATCTATCTGACCGGCGTCGGAACCGCGATCGCCTACAACACCGACGTGGTTCGCGCCCAGATCCAGGGACAGATCATCAGCATCAACTTCACCGAAGGGCAGAAGGTTCATGCCGGCGACCTGCTGGCGCAGATCGACCCGCGGCCGTACCAGGCCCAGATCGATCAATTCACGGCGAATCTCGAGCGCGACCAGGCGCAGCTCATGAACGCCAAGGCCAACCAGCTTCGCTACACCCAGCTCGGCGACAAGGGCTGGGCCACGCCGCAACTGATTGAAACGCAGAATGCGCAGGTCGGCGAGTTGACCGCGGCGGTCAAGGCGGACCAGGCGCTGATCGATGCCGCAAGGGTGCAGCTCAGCTTCACCCGCCTGACATCGCCGATCGACGGCGTGGTCGGCATCCGTCAGATCGACGTCGGCAACATCATCAGCCCCTCGAGCACCAACGGGCTTTGCGTCGTCACGCAGCTCGATCCGATCTCGCTGATCTTCACCCTGCCGGAGACCGTGCTGCCGCAGATCCAGCAGCAACAGCAGAAGACGAATTCACCGATGACGGTGCTCGCCTACAATCAGGACAATACGATCCGCCTCGGCCAGGGGCAGCTCGGTCTCGTCAACAACGAGATCCTGCAGACCACCGGCTCGATCCAGCTCAAGGCGAATTTTCCGAACCCGACCAGAAGCCTGTGGCCCGGCGAGCTCGTCAACGCCCGCCTGCTGCTCGACACGCGGCACAACGGCCTCACGGTGCCCGCCGCGGTGATCCAGCAAGGGCCGACCGGCTCCTACGCCTACGTGGTCAATGCCGACGACACCGTCTCGATCCGCCAGGTCAAGGTGGCGCAGATCAGCGACGGCCAGGCCCTGATCGACTCCGGCCTGTCGGCCAATGAGCAGGTCGTGGTCGACGGACAGTACAAGCTGCAGCCGGGAACGCACGTCACGCTGCTGCACGGCAAGGCGGCGCAGGAAGCCGCCGCACAGGATGCAATGCAGGCACCGATCCCATGAACATCTCCGCGCCTTTCATCAAACGGCCGATCGCGACCGCCCTGCTGATGGTGGGATTGCTGGCGGCCGGCCTTATCGCCTATCCGCTGATGCCGGTGGCGGCGCTGCCGAACGTCAACTATCCGACGCTCACCGTCACCGCCCAATTGCCGGGCGCCGATCCGCAGACCATGGCCTCGTCCGTCGCCTCGCCGCTCGAGCTGCAGTTCGGCCAGATTCCGGGTCTCAGCCAGATGACGTCGTCGAGCGCGCTCGGCTACACCCAGGTCACGCTGCAATTCGACCTGAACCGCCAGATCGATGGCGCCGTCAGCGATACGCTGTCGGCGATCAATGCGGCGAGTCCCTATCTGCCGACCGGGCTGCCGTATCCGCCGACCATCCACAAGGTCAATCCGGCCGATACGCCGATCCTCGTGCTCGGCCTCACCTCGGACAGCCTGCCCCTCACCACGGTGGACGCCTATGCCGAGAACATCTTGTTGCAGAAGATCTCGCAGATCCAGGGCGTCGGCCTGGTCGGCATCGGTGGTCAGCAGAAGCCGTCGGTCCGGATCCAGGTCGATCCCGAGGCGCTGGCGGCGCGCGGCATCAACCTCGAGGACGTGCGCACCGTTCTCGGCCAGGCCAATGTCGATCTGGCCAAGGGAACGCTGAACAGCCCGCGCCAGACCTATACGCTGAACACCAACGACCAGCTGTTCAAGCCCGATCAGTATGCCGACCTGGTGATCGCCTATCGCAACGGTTCGCCGGTCCGCATCAAGGACATCGGACGCGCCGTCAGCGCCGGCGAGAACGATCTGATCGCCGGCTGGTACAACCACCAGCGCGCGATCATCCTGGCGGTGCAGCGCCAGCCCGGCGCCAACGTCATCCAGACCGTGCAGCGGATCAAGGACCTGATGCCGACCCTGCAGGCATCGATCCCCGCCGCAATCAAGATCAACGTCATCTCGGACCGCACCCAGACGATCCGCGCCTCGATCACCGACGTGCAGTTCACCCTGCTCTTGACCGTCGCGCTGGTCGTGATGGTGATCTTCATCTTCCTGCGCAGTTTCTGGGCGACCATCATCCCGGCGGTCACCGTGCCGCTGTCGCTGATCGGCACGTTCGCGGTGCTCTATGAGATGGGCTACAGCCTCGACAACCTTTCCCTGATGGCGCTGTCGATCGCGGTCGGCTTCGTGGTCGACGACGCCGTCGTCGAGATCGAGAACATCACGCGGCATATCGAGGAAGGCATGTCGCCGTATGATGCCGCGATGAAGGGATCGGGCGAGATCGGCTTCACCGTGATGGCGATCACCTTCTCGCTGATCGCGGTGTTCATTCCGCTGTTCTTCATGGGCGGCTATGTCGGACTGCTGTTCCGCGAATTCGCCGTCACGGTGAGCGTCGCGTTGGTGCTCTCGCTGGTGATCTCGCGGACCCTGACGCCGATGATGTGCGCCTATCTGCTGAAGCCGGAAAGCCAGCAGCATGGCCGGCTCTATCGCTGGTCGGAGCGCAGCTTCGACGCGCTGCTCGGCCTCTACGAGGCCGGGCTGAAGATCGTGCTGCGACATCGCTTCATCACCTTGATGGTGATGCTCGGCACCATCGTGGTGACCGGCTATCTCTATGTGATCATTCCGAAGGGCTTCTTTCCGCAGCAGGACACCGGCCTGATCCTAGGCCAGTCGGAAGCGGCACAGGACATCTCGTTCCAGGCGATGGCGCAGCGCCAGCAGGCCATGCTCGACGCGATCCTGCGCGATCCCGCCGTCGCCACCGTCGGCTCGGCGGTCGGCGCCGGCGGCGGCACCTACACCGTCAACAACGGCCGTGTGTTCATTCAGCTCAAGCCGGCCGACCAGCGTGACCCGATCGGTAAGGTCATCGCACGCCTGCGCAGCAATCTCGCCAAGGTCCATGGCATCACGCTCTACATGCAGCCGGCGCAGGACATCATCATCGGCGCCCGGCTGAACAAGACCCAGTTCCAGTACACCATGAGCGACGCCGATGCCGGCGAGCTGAGTCACTGGGCGGACCAGTTCCTCGAGAAGATCAGGGCGCTGCCCAGCGTCGCCGACGTCACCACCGATCAGCTCAACTCCGGGCCGCTGCTCGACATCAAGATCAAGCGCGAGGTGGCGTCGTCCTACGGCATCCTGCCCTTCACCATCGACAATACGCTGGACGACGCCTTCGGGCAGCGCATCGTCTCGACCATCTACACGACGCTGCAGCAGTATCATGTCATCCTGGAGGTCAATCCGAAATTCCAGTACGGACCGGAGGCGCTCAACGGCATCTACGTCAAGTCCTCGAGCGGCCAGCAGGTCCCGCTGTCGACGCTGGTCGATTCCGTCGTGAAGGTCTCGCCGCTGGTCGTCAACCATCAGGGCCAATTCCCCTCGGTGACGATCTCGTTCAACCTGGCGCCGGGTGCGGCGATCGGCGACGCGGTGAGCGGTATTCAGGGCATCGAGAAGGCGCTGCATCCGCCGCTGTCGCTGCAGACCAGCTTCCAGGGCAATGCGCAGGCGTTCGGCGCGTCGCTGCAGAGCACCCCGATCCTGATCGGCGCCTCGCTGTTCGTGATCTACCTGATCCTCGGCGTGCTCTATGAGAGCATGATCCATCCGATCACCATCATCTCGACGCTGCCATCGGCCGGCGTCGGCGCCTTGCTGCTCTTGATGGCTGTTCATTTCGACCTCAGCGTGATCGCGATCGTCGGCATCATCCTGTTGATCGGCATCGTCAAGAAGAACGGCATCATGCTGGTCGACTTCGCGATCCAGGCCGAGCAGACCGAGGGCCTGCCGACCGAACAGGCGATCTACCAGGCCTGCATCAAACGCTTCCGGCCGATCCTGATGACGACGATGGCGGCGCTGCTCGGCGCGGTGCCGATGATGGTCGGCACCGGTGTCGGATCGGAAATCCGCCAGCCGCTGGGCTATGCCATCGTCGGCGGCCTCGCGCTGTCGCAGGTGCTGACGCTGTACACCACGCCGGTGGTCTATCTCTACCTCGACCGCCTGCAGATCTGGCTGTTCAGGCGCCATGAAGCGGCGCCGCGCGGGGCCTATCCGACGCCCGCGGAATGAGCCTGCGGGTGGCGACCGGCTGCAGACGGCCGGTCGCCACTTGCCCGGCAGGCCGTCGATGCAGACCTGACCGGCGTCTCCCTGTCATCGAATTTATTGGGATTCCCGCAGCACGACCTATCTGATGCTAAGGCACGGGGAGCTTGGCGGCCGCCGCGTCGCAGACTTCCGATCGATATCCCGCCATCCTGGTGATAACATGCTCGTCACACTCGTCGCAGTTCTATGCCATGGACCGCTCTGTCTGGAGAAGGTGGTCACGAATAGCGAGCAATCCGGCATCACCATGCGTGACTGTCAGGCCAGATCGCAGGTCGCAATTGCGGACTGGATGGCGCAGAATCCTTACGGCGAATGGAAGCTGCAGCGCTACAAATGTGTGATGGGGCCATATGTTGCCAAGGGAGACGCCTGACCGCGCGGCAATCTCGATCGCGGGCCGCGCGACGGCCGAGCTCGAGACCAGGCAGCTGTCGCGCAAGTCGGGCGATCGCATTCTTGTTCACGACGTCAGCGTCGCGGTGATGGCCGGCGAGATCCTCGCCGTCGTCGGACCAAGCGGGGCGGGAAAGTCGTCGTTCCTTCGGCTGCTCAATCGGCTGGACGAGCCGACCTCCGGCACCGTGCTGCTCAAGTCCACCGACTACCGCTCGATCGCCCCGCGGGATCTGCGGCGGCGCGTCGGCATGGTCATGCAGACCGCCTACCTGTTCCCGGGCACGGTCGCCGACAACATCGCCTTTGGGCCGCGGCAACGCGGCGAAACACCGGCGCCGGACCGGATTGCCGCATTGCTGGAGCGCGTCGGCCTGCCCGGATTTTCCGATCGTCACGTCAGCAATCTCTCCGGCGGGGAAGCGCAGCGCGTCGCATTGGCGCGGACGCTGGCCAACGAGCCCGACGCCCTGCTGCTCGACGAGCCGACCTCCGCACTCGACGAGGCCTCGGTTCGCGGCATCGAGGAGCTGATCCTCGGCATCGTCGGAGAGCGGCGGATGACTTGCGTGATCGTGACGCATAATCGCACCCAGGCGATGCGGCTCGCCGGACGAACGATGGTCATGGAGGCGGGCCGGCTGGCTGCGATCGGCCCAACGCGGGAGGTGTTGCATGCTGGCTGAGCTTCAAGGCAGCATCGGCAATGACGTGCTGGTCGGCCTGATGCAGGCCGCCGCCGCGATCGCGCTGTGCGCCGTGGTCGTGGCGCTGTGCGCGTGGCAAACCGTCCATGTCGAGCGCGAGGCGGCGATCTCGATGGTCCGCGGCCTCGTGCAAATGATTCTGGTCGGCGTTGTGCTGGCAGTGCTGCTGCACGGCAGCCTGCTGATCGGGTCACTCATCCTGTTCATGATGACGATCGCCGCCGCGGTCACGGCCTCGCGCCGCCTCAAGGGAATGAACGGCGCGCTGCTGATGTGTTTCTGGTCGATCGTCGCAGGCGCCGGGACCATCATCGCCGTGATGCTTGCAACGCGCAGTCTGCAGCCGGAGATTTCGATCCTGGTCCCGGTCGGCAGCATGATCATCGCCAACGCCATGAACGCGTGCGCCCAGGCGATCGAGCGCTTCCGGGCCGAGATCGTCGCCCACACCGGTCACATCGAAGCGGCCTTGTCGCTCGGGGCCGAGCCCGCGGTGACCGTCGCGCCTTATCTGCAGAGCGCGGTCTATGCCAGCCTGCTGCCCCGGCTCGACATGATGAAGTCGCTCGGGCTGGTGTGGATCCCCGGCGTGATGGCGGGCATGGTGGTATCAGGCGCGAGCCCGGTCTACGCCGGCATCTACCAGTTCATCATCGTGGCGATGATCCTGGCGTCGTCCGGGATCACGAGCCTGGTCGCAACCACCTTGATGCGGTCGCGCGCCTTCTCGCCGGCAGCACAGCTGCTGCTTCGACCGGCGGACCCGGCGGCCTCGAGCGGCCCGACCGCTTAAGCCTGCCTAGCACCCGGCGGGCAGCGACGAACCCGGCGTCGCGGTACCGTAGGCGCCATAGGGACCCATGGCGGCGGGGTTGGCGAGATTCATCGAAACGCTCTCGCTGCATGCGGCGGTGTTCGGCGTCGGCATCGTGGCCGGCGCCGCGCTGATGCTGGTGTCGGTCGTGTCGAGGTCGGCCGTTGGCGGCTGAATGGTTCCGGGCGACGGGTTTGCCGGGACGTCGGGCGTCGAGACCGGCAAGGCCGCGGCATCGGTGACCGTATTGCCGGGCGCCGAGGTGCACGAGCTCCCCGGCGTGGCGCTGCCGAGCGCCGGCGCCGGCGCGATCGTCCCGGTCGTGCTGCCGGTGACCGAGCCCAGGATGGCGACCGGCATGGCCGTCGGCAAGGCCGGCGTGGCGCTCGCGCTCGTCGTCGGCGCGCTCATGCTCACCGATACGCTCGGGCTTGCGGGAGTCACGGTCATGACCGATGGCGAAAACTCGGCGGTCACCGGCGAGCAGTTCAGACTGGTTCCCGGAATCGTCGGATCGTCTGCCAGCGCAGGCGACGCCAGTGTGGTGACCGGTGCGCCGGGCACCGTCGCGGCGGAAAACTGGCTGGTGAACGGACTCGGTCCGGTCAGTTGCGACGACACGATCGCGCCGGGCGTTGTCGGCAGCCCCATGGCCGTCGTACCCATGGTCGACACCTGCGCCAGGCAGCTGCTGCCCGACAGCAGCAGCACCATCACGCCCAGCAGCGTCCGCATTCCGATCTCCGGCGTTCAACTGTTACGGTCGGAGGTAGGCAGCCGGCCGACATAACCCAACTCACGTTTGGCTTACCGCGGTCACCATCGACGCCGGGATACGGTCGCCGTCGTGGCGCGATTTCAGGCGTCAGCTTCGACTGCTCTGAGAGCGGTCGATCCTCGAACGACAAGCTCCGGCCGCAGCACGACGTGCCGGATTTCCGGCGATCCGCTCTTGATCCGCTCCGCGAGCATCTTGGCGGCGATCCGCCCCATCTCCCGGTGCTCGATCCGCACCGTCGTGAGCGGCGGCGAGACGACGTCCATCAACGGCATGTCGTTGTGACCGACCAGTGAGATGTCCTCCGGACACCGCAATCCCCGCTGCTTCAGCACATCGAGGACACCGAGAGCCAACAGATCATTCGCGGCGACGATGGCCGTGACGTCGTGCGTCGCGGCGAGCAGGTGCTCCGCTGCCTGCGCGCCCGCCTCGCGGGTGTAACCCGTCGCCTCGCGCACGACGCCGCGCAGTCCATGATGCGACATCGCGCGTTCGAAGCCGTCGCGCCGCAGCGCGCCGGTCGATGTGGATAATGGGCCGGCGACATGCGCGATCCGCCGGTGTCCAAGGCCGACGAGATGATCGACCGCGAGGCGCATTCCCATGTCGTCGTCGGAGACAACCGAGGAGACCCGATCGCGCGCTTCGGAACGGTTGACCAGGATCACCGGCAGACCGCGCTGGATGCAGAAGCCGACCAGTTCATCGTCCTGCGAAACGGTGGCGAGGATCAAGCCATCGACCCGCTGGCTGAGCAGTCGCTCCACGAAGCAGATCTGTTGCGATGATGCATTGCCGGCATCGGCGACGATCGGCGCATAGCCTTGCGCGGAAAGCACCTCGGCGATGCCGCCGAGGATCGGCGCGAACACCGGGTTGGCGATGTCAGGCAGCAGCACGCCGATGAGATCGGATCGGCCCAGGCGCAGATTGGCGGCCAGGCGATTGGGCTGATAGTCGAGCGCCTCGGCCTGGGCCACGATCCTCTTGGCGACGTCGTCGGCAACCAGGTGCCGCTTCTTCGGGTCGAGCGCGCGCGACACCGTTGACGGATGGACCCCGGTCGCGTCAGCGATCTGCTTGATCGTGGTGATGGGCCGATTCACGCAGCAATTCCCGTCGGTTAGCCGATTCAGGCGATCATGATATGGGATGGGTTGACTTTTTGCAATCGATTGCAATATCAACTGCAAACGATTGCAGCTAGTTCAGCAATCGATTGCAGAGGCAGAAATCCATGGGCAACGGCATCATCGAGAAACTTGAGGACGTAACCCCGACCGTGTTGCGGGCGATGGGCGCGACCGACAACGCCCGGCTCCGGACGGTCATGGAAGCGTTCGTCAGGCACCTGCACGCCTTCGCCCGCGAGGTGAAGCTCACCGAGGCCGAGTACGATCTCGGCATCGACTTCCTCAACCGGATCGGACAGGCCACCCACGCCAGCCACAACGAAGGAATTCTGTTCGCGGACGCGGTCGGCTTCTCGACGCTCGTCTGCCTGTTGAACAACGGCAACGCCGGCGCGACCGAGACCGCTGCGGCGCTGCTGGGCCCGTTCTGGCGGGCCAACTCCCCCAAAACCAAGAATGGCGGCTCGATCGTTCGCTCGCCGACCCCGGGCCCCGAGCTGTTCGTGAGCTGTGAGGTCGTGGACGCCGCGGGGCGACCGCTCGCCGGCGTCGAGGTCGACGTCTGGCAATCGTCGCCGGTCGGGCTCTACGAAAACCAGGATGATACGCAGGCGGACATGAACCTGCGCGGCAAGTTCACCACCGACGCCGCCGGACGCTTCGCCTTCCGATCGGTCAAGCCTGCCGGTTATCCCGTCCCCACCGACGGCCCCGTCGGCGACATGTTGCGGGCGCAGAACCGGCATCCCTACCGGCCCGCGCATATCCATTTCCTCGGCTTCAAGCCCGGCCACAAAACCCTGATCACGCAAGTCTTCGTCGACGACGACGAGCACCTGGAAAGCGACGTCGTGTTCGGTGTGACGCGGGCGCTGATCGGCGACTATCGCCGGCATGACGATGGCGAGCCGCCTGAGGCCGGCGTTCGCGCGCCCTGGTACACGCTGAACTACCGCTTCGCGATGGAATCCGGCGAAGCGATCCTCCCCAAACCTCCGATCCAGTGAGCAAAACCATGAAGCAGTCCATGGACGGCAAGGTCGTCCTCGTCGTCGGCGGCGCCGGCAGCATCGGCGCCGTATCCGCCCAAAAATTTGCCGAGCTTGGCGCCCGCATCGCGATCAGTCATCGCGATGTTCCGGAGGAAGCCGCGGCGGCCGCGAAGGTGGTGCAATCCCTGCCCGGAGAAGGCCACGCGGCGCTCGTCGCCGACGTGTCGCGGACCGAGACGTTGACGGCGTTGCGCAGCGAGATCGAACGGCGCTTTGGACGCCTCGATGTTCTGGTCAACGCGGCCGGCTTCACCAAGCCGGTGCCCCACGCCGATCTCGACGCCCTGGACGACGACCTAATTGACCGGATGTTTGCGGTCAACTGGCGCGGACAGTTCGCGACCATCCGCAGCTTCGCTCCGCTGCTGAAAGCGTCGGGCGACGGCCTGATCGTCTCGATCTCGTCGATCGCCGGCAGCAACGGCATCGGTTCGTCGATCGCCTATTGCGCGGCCAAGGCCGGCATCGATGTGATGACCAAGTCGCTGGCCCGCGTGCTTGCGCCGGAAGTGCGGGTGCTCGCGGTCGCGCCCGGCGTGGTCGACACCAACTTCGTTCCCGGGCGCGGGGCCGACTTCAATACCAAAACCGCGGCGACGACGCCGCTGAAGCGGATCGCAACGGCGGACGACATCGCCTCGGCGATCCTCGCCTGCGCCACGCAACTTGGCTTCGCCACCGGCACGACCTTCGTGGTCGACGGCGGCCGCTCGCTCTAGAGCTTCGGTTCTGATTGAATCAGAACCGAAGCTCTGGATTCGTGTGTTGACGCGAACCGGTATCCACTTCGCTCGAAAACGCTCTGGAAGGACAGTCCATGCGATCTCCACGCGACAAGGTCATCATCACCTGTGCCGTGACCGGCAATCTGACGACGCCCGAACAGACCCCCCATCTGCCGATCACCCCGCAGCAAATCGCCGAGGCCTGCCTCGGCGCCGCGGATGCGGGCGCCGCCATCGTCCATATCCACGTCCGCGATCCCCTGACCGGGCGCCCCTCGATGCTGCTCGATCACTATGTCGACGTCGTGCAGCGCATCCGGGCCCGCAATCCCGCGCTGATCCTCAACATCACGACCGGGCCCGGCGGACGCTTCGTGCCCTCCAAGGACGACCCGAAGGTCGCCGCCGAAGGCACCACCCTGATGGTGCCGGAGAAGCGGGTCGAGCACATCGCCGTGCTGCGGCCGGATATTTGCACCCTGGACCTCAACACCATGAATTCGGGCCGCGAGGTCGTGATCAACACCCCATCCAATGTGCGGCGAATGGCCAAGGTGATCGCTGAGGCCGGCGTCAAGCCGGAGATCGAATTGTTCGATTCCGGCGACATCGCGCTGATGCGCGATCTGCTCGCCGACGGCACATTGACGGGGCCGGTCCTGTGCTCCTTCGTGATGGGCGTGCGCTACGGCTTTCAGCCGGCGCCCGAAACCGTGCTCTACGCGCGCGATCTGCTGCCGCACGATGCGGAGTTCACCGCCATCGGCATTGGCAAGGCGGCATTCACGTCGGTGGCGCAATCCTATCTCGCCGGCGGTCACGTGCGCGTCGGGCTCGAGGACGCGGTCTATCTTTCCCGCGGACGGTTCGCGACATCCAATGCCGAGATGGTTAGCAAGGCGCGCCGCATCGTCGAAGACCTCGGAGGGGAGATCGCGACGATCGAAGAGGCACGCCGCATTGTCGGTGTGCCGCATCCATCCAAGAGTGCGGCCTAAGAGCGGCCGATGAACATCATGACCGGATCGAACACAAACCTGACCATCGAAGCGACCAGCGTGCGGCTCAATGCCAAGGCGAGCGATACCGCATCGATTGAACCCGTCATCGAGCGGCAGCTGCTGTCGCGACGACCGGACGAGGTCGTGGTCGCCATCGAGGCCGCCGGCGTCAACCCGTCCGACGTGAAGGCCGCCACCGGCCTGATGCCCTATGCGGTATTCCCCCGAACCCCGGGCCGCGATTTCGCCGGGCGGGTGGTCGACGGCCCGCAGCAATGGATCGGCAAATCCGTATTCGGCTCCTCCGGCGACCTCGGCATCCGCCGCGACGGCACGCACGCCTCGCATCTGGTGGTCGAAGCGGCGGCGCTGGTGGAGAAGCCGGACGGCATGTCGATGAATGAGGCCGCCGGCATCGGCGTGCCGTTCGTCACCGCCATCGAGGGCTTCCGCAGATCTGGCATGCCGAAGCCGGGCGAGCACGTTCTCGTCATGGGCGTCAACGGCAAGGTTGGGCAGGCGGCGGTGCAACTTGCGACCTGGCAGGGCGCCAAGGTGATCGGCGTGGTGCGCAAGGACGAAGGCTACGAGGGTCACGCCAACGCGCCGATCGAGATCGTCAACTCCGCCGCAACCGACGTTGCAAAGCGCGTCCGCGAACTGACCGACGGCAAGGGCGCCGACATCATCTTCAACACGGTCGGCGATCCCTATTTCGACGATGCCCACCACTCGCTGGCAAAAGGCGGGCGCCAGATCCTGATCGCGGCCGTGCACAAGATCGTGCAGTTCAACATCCTCGAGTTCTACCGGGGACGGCACACTTACCTCGGCATCGACACCCTCGCCTTCTCCTCGGTCGAGAGCGCCGACGTGCTGCGCAGCGTACTGCCCGGCTTCGCCGCCGGCTTGCTGCGTCCTTACCCGATCGCAGATCGCTCGATCTATGCTCTCGCCGACGCCAAGGCGGCCTACGACGCCGTGATCGGATCGTCGCGCGACCGCATCGTGCTGCGCCCGGGAGCCTGATCATGCACGTCGTCCGCTTCGCCGAGGCGCCGGCCTACGCCGCGCCGGGGCATCACGACATGGCGATGGTGCGTGTGCAGGGACGCGAGGCCGGTCCTTCCTCCGACCTGTGGATCGGCGTTTCCGTGATCGCGCCGGGCGGCGGCACGAGCCAGTCCGCGTCGCCGCAAGAGAAGATGTACGTGGTGCTTGACGGCAGGCTCAGCGTCTCGAACGGCGAGACCGAGGTCGAGCTCGGACAATGGGATTCCTGTCGTATCGCGGGCGGCGAGGACCGCCGCCTCACCAACCGAACGAATTCGCCGGTGACCGTTCTTCTAGTGATGCCGCTCTCCGAGCAAGAGCGCCAGCGCGACCAGTAACTCAATAGCCAGGGAGGCATCAATGCGCACGATCGCAAGCCAGGGATCACCGAAGAAGAAGCCCTTCTACGCAATTCTGTACGTGCAGGTGCTGGCGGCGATCGCCGTTGCGATCGCGCTCGGCCATTTCTGGCCGGGTCTTGCGGTCGGCATGAAGCCGTTCGGCGATGGCTTCATCAAGCTGATCAAGATGGTGATTGCGCTCGCGATTTTCTGCACGGTGGTCACCGGCATTGCCGGCATGTCGGACATGAGGAAGGTGAGCCGGGTCGGCGGCAAGGCGCTGCTCTACTTCGAGGTCCTCTCGACCCTGGCGCTGCTGATCGGATTCATTGCCGCCCATGTGGCGACGCCCGGCGCCGGCTTCAACGTCGATCCGGCAACGCTCGATGCCAAGGCCGTCGCGCAATATGCCGGCAAGGCGAAAGAGCAGACCATCGTCGAGTTCCTGCTCAACATCATCCCGAATACCGTCATCGACGCCTTCGCACGCGGCGACATTCTTCCCGTGGTGCTAATCTCGATCCTGTTCGGCTGCGTGCTGTCGCGGCTCGGCGAGCGCGCGAGGCCGGTCCGCGACATGATCGACGGCGGATCGATGCTGATCTTCGGCGCGATCAACGTGATCATGCGCTTTGCGCCGATCGGCGCGTTCGGGGCCATGGCGTTCACGGTGGGCCGCTACGGCATCGCTTCGCTCGGCCCGCTGGTCAAGCTGGTCGGCCTGTTCTACCTGACCTCGGCCGTGTTCGTGTTCGGCATTCTCGGCCCGATCGCCTGGTGGTCGGGCTTCAGCATCTGGAAGTTCCTGGTCTACATCAAGGAAGAGATCCTGATCGTGCTGGGAACCTCGTCCTCCGATCCGGTGCTGCCGAGCCTGATGGAGAAGCTCGAACGGCTGGGCTGCTCCAAGCCGGTGGTCGGGCTCGTCGTTCCGACCGGCTATGTGTTCAACACCGACGGCTCGTCGATCTACATGACACTCGCCGCCCTGTTCGTGGCACAGGCCACCAACACCGACCTCTCGATCTCGCAGCAGATCGCGATCTTCGCCGTCGCCATGCTGACCTCGAAGGGCGCGAGCGGCGTGACCGGCGCGTCGTTCATCGCGCTGGTCGGAACGCTCTCGGTCGTCCCCACCATCCCGGTCGCAGGCATGGCGCTGATCCTCGGCATCGACCGCTTCATGAGCGAGGCACGCGCGCTGGTCAACGTGATCGGCAACGGTGTGGCAACGATCGTGATCTCCAGAACCGAGGGCGAACTCGATCTGGCCCGCGTCAACGCCGTGCTGGAAGGCAGGGCGACCGGCGCCGAACCGGAGGAAGCTCCGGCGGCTCTGATCGATGACAGCCCGCTGCCTGCCCGCAACCAGGCCTAGCTGCTGCGCCAGCAGCGCGGCGATCTGCTCCGGCGCGATCCGCCAATCCGCCAGGGCCTGACAGCGCTCGCGATGTGGGTTCCAAGCCAGCCGGCATGGCGTTGCCGAGCACGTATGCGATCGCGCGAATTTTCCGGCGTTAGCAGGAGGAGATCGGTGCCTCGATGCGAGGTCCACACATCGTCGTCCACCCATCTGCTTCGGTTCGCTTCCGCAGACTCTGGCAGCGCTCACTGGATCCTGACCGCGGTCCACGATAGCCGCGCCTATAGCCTCGGCCAAACAGCGAAACCTGGCTGCGATTAGCCGTCCTCTCCCCGATTGACGGAACGCCTTGCGGCTTCGCCGCCACGCCGGGATTTGGGCATCGCCGCGCAACAAATAACCGTGTCCGACGACGCACGCCTCGAGAATATATTAGCTATATCAATATGTTATGACCACGAGAAGGATTCTCGAGAAATTCCCGAAATCTTCCATGGGCTTGAACGTCCGCCCCCTCATAACTGACAAATTGGGGTCGAGATCGCCACTTCGTGAAACGCGGCCGGCGCCATTGCTCGATGCGTGGGATTTTGCCGCTTTTCAACGAAGCAAGTGATCTTGTTGGAGGTTCGCCATGGACATGGATAGACTCCTCAGAGTTTTCATTCTCCTTATTGGTTCAATTCTATTCGCTTCTCAGCCAGCGTGGGCGACCAAGCGAGTCGCGCTGGTGATCGGAAACTCCACCTATCAAAACGCACCATTACTTACAAATCCAGCCAATGATGCTGCCGCTATCGCCGCGACTCTGAAACAGGCTGGATTCGATGTGGTGGACGCTCGGCTGGATCTGGCCTCGAGCGGCATGCGGCGGGTACTGAGGGATTTCGCCGATCAAGTCCGCGACGCCGACATTGCCATCGTCTACTATGCAGGTCATGGCATCGAAATTGACGGCACGAATTATTTGATCCCGACAGATGCCAGGCTCGAACGCGACACCGATATCTATGACGAGGCTTTCTCGCTCGATCGGATCCTATTGGCGATCGAGCCCGCAAAGCGGCTGCGTGTCGTGATAGTCGACGCCTGCCGCAATAATCCCTTCACCGACACGATGAAAAGAACGGTCACTTCCCGATCCATCAGCAGGGGGCTCGCCCGTGTCGAGCCCGCCGCGTCCAATACGCTGATCGCGTTTGCCGCAAAGGCGGGATTGACGGCACTCGATGGCAATAGCAAGAACAGTCCATACGCAACGGCGCTTGTAAAGTATATCGCAAAGCCTGGGCTCGACTTGCGCAGGGCCTTCGGCTTCGTCCGCGATGACGTTTTGCAAGCCACGGGCAATCGACAGGAGCCCTATGTCTACGGCTCATTGGGCGGCGACGACGTGGCACTCGTACCCAAGCCAGAGGAAGCGGCGCCACCTATAAACGCCTCTTCTGACATTCGTCGCGACTACGAGCTGGCCCTGCAAGTCGGCAATAAGGCCGCCATGAGCGCATTCCTCGCCCAATATCCTGAGGGCTATTACGCGAATTTGGCCAAGCTTCGACTCGATCAGATCGACGCTGAGAACGCACGCGTTGCGGCGATCGATAAAGCTCAGCAGGCCGAGCCGAAAGAATCCCAGCCGTTGTCGGAAAACGCCCGGCGCGCCGAGCAGGTGGATGCGGCTGCAGGTGCGAAAGCTGCAGATGGCGCCCGTATTGCTGCCGAAAAAGCAAAACAGGCAGCGCAGGAACCAGCGACCGACGCCGAACGGAAGCGGACTTCAGCCGTCGCCTCAACGGTCGCCGTGCCCTCCACCAATGAACCCCTCGTTGACGGCGCAAAGCCGAATAATTCCGAAGTCGCTTCTCCTGCCCAGAATACGGAGGGCACGAAGGTTGCCGCCTTGAGCGCAGTGCCGCCGCAGGCCAATCTTGCCAAGGCGGTTCAGAGCGAATTGAACCGGGTTGGTTGCTTCAGCGGCACGATCGATGGCGACTGGGGCGCGGCTTCCCGCCGCTCACTGACACTGTTTAACCGGCACGCCGGAACCAAATTCGCCGTCGAACTTGCCACCCTCGATGCCCTCGATGCCATCAAGCTGAAGCCGTCGCGCGTCTGTCCGCTGATCTGCGAGCATGGCTACCAACGAGACGGCGACCAGTGCAGCAAGATCACCTGCGCCGAGGGCTCGTTTCTCAACGATGACAACGAATGCGAGAAGCGCCGCGCGAGAAAGCCGCTCGCAAAGCGCGACACGGACGAGCGCCCGGTACGAGCGGCCCGTCCGGTCCGCGAGAGATCCGAGCCGAAGGCGGATGTTCCCCGACGACAGGCGACCGCCAGGACGCCGAGCGGCAGTGGTCAGATCATGTGCGATGCCTATCTCTGCCGCCCGGTCCGTCACGGATGTCATCTCGAGTACCGCGGCGGCGGCGGTCCGGGCGGCGGCACCGGCAATGTTGAGGTCTGCAATTAGAACAGGCTCTTTTCCCACTTTCCTGCCCGCCTTGCCGGGAATGCTATAACGATTGGAGCGATGCAACCGGGGCGACCAAGTCTGACAGCTCTGAGCGCCGCGCATTTGCGGGCGGCGCATCAGGTGCTGGATGGAGCGTCCATTCTGGCCGACCCCTTGGCCGCACGTATTCTCGGACCCGATGCCAGGTTTTCGCTCGATTACGCGCGCCTGTCCGCATTGGTCTCGCGCGCTGAATTGTCCGGGCCGCTGTTGCGCTGGTTCATTGCCGCCCGTTCGCGCCTTGCGGAAGACGCCCTGCATACTGCAATAAGCAACGGGGCGACCCAACTGGTGGTGCTCGGCGCCGGTTTCGATACGCTGCCATATCGAATGCCGCGCTCGTCCAATATACGCATTTTCGAGGTCGACCATCCCGCGACGCAGGCGCGCAAACGCGAGCGATTGGCGATGGCCGCAATCGAAGTGCCCGAAACGCTTTCCTACGTCGCGATGGACCTCGAAGAGCAAACGCTCGCGGCCCCGCTTCAATCGGCCGGCTTCGAAGCCGCCGAACGCAGCTTTTTCAGCTGCCTCGGCGTGATGCCCTATCTCACCGAACAGGCAATCTTCGCAATTTTTGATTATGTGGCGCAACTGCGCGGTGGTGCTGAGGTGGTGTTTGACTATGTCTGTTCAACCGGTTCGCTTCGCCCGATCACCTGTGCGCCACCGCGGGCAATCGCCGAAGCGCCAGCGACGGGACAACAGATCCGGAGCTATCTTGAGACGACGGACCTCTGCTCGAAGCTCAGCATGACCAGCTTCCGAACTGTCGAGAACATGGGTCCCGAGCAAATTGCGGCCCGCTTGTTTCCCGATGCGGGTCGTGGCGGTTCTCTAAGCGGCTGCCACATCATGCGCGCGGCGACCGGCTGACGAACCGGGTCTGCCAGGCTTTTCATCAGGCAAGGCGCTCGATTCGAATGCCATGTCGCACGTGCCGAAGAGCTGAAGTTGTGTACCCCATCATGCCGCTCCAGCAAGAACCGGCGTCTGCCATAGCAGGCCCCACTCGAATGCGGGTCTTGTGGACGCATCTCGACGACCCTGCTATGCTGCAATGCGCTTGGTGAAAATGACCAAGGGTTGCATGGAATCTTCTGGGAGGTCGCGACGTGGCGAGCTTCGAAATGTTTCCGCGTGATCCAAACCCGACGTTCTTGTCGAGTGGCAACAACGCATCGCTCTCGATAATCTCCGGTCCATTGAATGCTGTACATGTCGCTTTGCGCGGCGGCGTAATGATCGATCGGGAACTGGAAGTCGAGGTCGATCTCGCCGGCGCAAATGTTGTCAAGATCGAACGCGCATTTCTCACTGCACCACCAGACCTTCGCGTATTCCGGCTGACCGGAGCAAACGTCGGAAGCACGATCATAGACGCACGTGAGCCTTCCTCCAAACAGGTCATGGCGAGTCTGTCGGTCCTTGTAACGGAACCACAATCCGCCGCATCACCACCGAAAGTTCTTGCTGTCGATCCGTTGGCGAACTTTGAGATTGGTTTTGTCGAAGGATTATCGACGGCCAATGGCACGGCGGCCGTTAAGGCCCTGATCACGGCGATCAGGACAAACCCCGGGAAGTTCTACGCGGGCTATGTTGATGGTGCGGTGTCGGGCTTGTGGGCTGGCGTAAAGGATCTCTTCGATGGGCTCGTCGCACTGGGCGCGATCGCTCCGTACGTAGGGCTGGCAATGGTGCCTGGTGTTGGAGCGGCGGTGATTGCATGGAAACTTTCCGATCCTGAATTCCAGAAGAAGGCTAAGGAAAAAGCTGAATGGGTTGGATCGGTCGCCGAGGCCGCAAAAGGCGTGGTGGAGGAATTCAACCACGATAAGGCAGGATCGGTTGCCAGGTATCTAAATGCGTCGAGAGAT
This sequence comes from Bradyrhizobium sp. CCBAU 51753, assembly GCF_015291565.1. Classification (NCBI taxonomy): domain Bacteria; kingdom Pseudomonadati; phylum Pseudomonadota; class Alphaproteobacteria; order Hyphomicrobiales; family Nitrobacteraceae; genus Bradyrhizobium; species Bradyrhizobium sp. CCBAU 51753. Next base: position 6,575,425 of record NZ_CP030037.1, read on the forward strand.
GCTGGTCGCAAGATCGGGGAGGCTTTCGCTGCTGAGATCGACAAAAAGACCGGGCTGGGAGGACCGATCGAGTATGGCCAGTGGATTGGCTGGGCAGTCGGCCGCATCGCGTTCGAGGTCATTGTGATTTTTGCAACCGAAGGCATCGGCGAGGTTGTGAAGGGCGCAAGTGTTAGCGGCCAGGGATTAAAAGGCGTTCAGGCGGTAGGCGAAGCCGCCGAATTGTTTGCGCGCGTGCGTTCAAAGATCCAGGAGGTTCTCAAGAGCCTCCCGGCGTTGGAAAAGTTCGTCAAGACACTGACGAAAACAAAATCCGCCGCAGAAGCCGCGGCTCTGGCCAAGGTGGTCACAGAGGCCGCGGAAGCGGCGGCGCGCGCGAGCAAGGCCGCGGAAGCGGCAAAGGCTGCGGCAGGGACGGCCGAGGCGGCTGAAGCCGCAGCGAAGGCAGCGGAAGCATTCAAGTTCGCGGAGGCGGCGAGGAATGCGAAGACCTCCGCGGAAGCCGCCGAGGCAGCTTCCAAGGCGAAGTCCGCCGCAGAGGCTGCCGAAGCGGCAGCTGCAAAGGCGAAAGCACCAGTGGCTGCCGCCGCCGCTACCAAAGGGACCGCAGCCTCGCTCCAATTGGAAACGATAACCGGAATCAACTCTACCGAGCGTGCAGCAGTTGAGGCCCTGGATGAGGCTGCCTGGAACCGAATCAAGGGTTACGCGAAAAGCAACAAGAATCCGTTCTCCGTGAAAGGTAAGATCGGAGAGGAAATATTCAGGGTGAGCAATAAGTTTGCAGAGTTCAAACAGCAGGTTCTTCAACTTGCCAAACAGCGCGGCATCCCCGAGGACGCCATTCGCTTCGTGGGCGATGCCAGTGGACGCACTCCGACGCGCGTGAGCATGGGATCAGTTGGAGAACTGACGGACGGCATGTTCGTTGCCGAGCGCGACGGGAAGTTACACATTCTTGGCGTTGTCGAGTCGAAATCTCCGTCGAACATGGCCGAATTGGCCGCAAAGAGGGTAGACGGGAAAGCGGAGTTCCTGGGACAAGCCGAGTGGGATTTTGAAAGACTTCGGCAAGTCCCCACGAAAGTTGGCGAACACTGGTACCAGCCACGAGACGTTATCGTGCACCGAAACTCGACCGCCTGGATGGGTGTAACGCCCGCAGAAAAGTCGCTTTCCAAGGCAGCATTAGGTCGTATCCAGAAAGGCCTTCCGAATTTTACTGCCGTCCAAAACATTGTCCGCGATGAGGTGATGAACGAAATAGCGCGACGAATATTGGCAGCAGTATGATGACGTCAGGTCGCACTTGATGCGGCCTATTTGGAACGGGATATCCGGGTCACACTTTCAGTGATCTTATGCTGTGACAACTGCGCGGCCGCTTTCGGAGACGATGGCGGCGACCGCGGCTAAAGTCGAAAGAAAACAGCCGGCCAGACACTGGCCGTGTAGGGCCTCGCCGTTCGGGGCACCGGCGCACAGAACGCCTCGAAGCACAATCTCTGGCTCAACGACCCCGCTTCTTGGTGTTCTTCCGGGTCGCCTTGGCAGGCTTTTTCTTCGACACCGGCTTTTTTCCGCTCTTGCTCGGTTGCGCCTGCTGCGGCCCGCGCAATTCGGTCCGGAGCGACCGCAAGTCTTCCTCGATCTGATCGGTCAGACCCTGCAATCCAGAGAGCAGATTGAACATGACAGGATCCGTCTCGGCGGAAACATGCTTTGCAGCCTCCTTGAAATTCTCTCTCGCAATAACGTAACCACTCACAGCGCTCCTCCTCCATTTGTCTCGATTCCGGTGCGTATTGCGAAGATAATCCCTCGTCCACGCCCGCCGCTTTCGTTGCTGGCCAGGGTACCCGGCGGCATCCGTCGAATGCTACGCCTCTTCCTCATAGCGCCACAGATCACCCCATTCGGCATTCCACAGGTTGTCGGGATCGATAACCACTATCGGTATTTTCTTCGAGTTTGCGAGTTGGATCGCCGTCGCCAGCGCGTGCAGGGCGGGCCCCTCCTGGCTTGTCATGTCCGCCGGCAACCGATCCGGAGCCGCCGTCTTTGGACAATGCACGATCCCCATGTGGGATCCATCCTTGTCGAAAAGCGTCAAGCTGATTGCATCTGGCTGGACTTCATCAACTCGCTCGAAGCGGTTTCTGGACATCTGTTCACCGGTGCTTGGCTCGCGATCGCGCAAATGCAGCCGTCACGGCCCGTTGCGAAAGACTGTCACTTCCATGCATACGCAAACTCGTCATTCTCGATAGAGACCGAAATCTCCTTTACCTCCTCGCCGGAAAGCGATCGCTTGAGAAATTCGCGGGACATCGCCGGCAGCAAGGTGTTGTTGATGATGTTGTCGATCATGCGCCCGCCGGAATCGGGATCATTGCACATCGACACGATGTGATCGACAACAGCCGGATCGTAGCTAAACGCAGCCTCGTGATTCTCGCTGACCCGTCGGCCGATCCGATCCAGGGCGAGTTGCACAATTCCACTCAACATCTTGTTCGACAGCGGATAGTACGGGATCGAGACCATTCTGCCGAGCAATGCCGGCGGAAACACCTTCAGCAGCTCCGGCCTGAGCTCTTTCGCCAATGCTTCGGAATCCTCGCGGAATTTCGGGTCAGCCGAGAGCCCCATGATCAGGTCGGTACCGACGTTGGTGGTCAGGATGATCAGCGTATTCTTGAAATCGATTCGCCGGCCATTGCCATCATCCATGAACCCCTTGTCAAACACCTGGAAAAAAATCTCATGAACATCGGGATGAGCCTTCTCGACTTCATCGAGCAGGATCACACTATAGGGTTTCCTGCGAACCGCCTCGGTGAGGCGACCACCTTCCCCGAAGCCAACATAACCGGGAGGCGCACCTTTCAATGAGGAGACGGTATGCGCCTCCTGAAACTCCGACATGTTGATGGTGATCATGTTCTGCTCGCCGCCGTAAAGCGCCTCGGCGAGGGCAAGCGCCGTTTCGGTCTTTCCTACGCCCGACGGTCCGCACAGCATGAAAACACCGATCGGCTTGTTCGGATTGTCGAGACGCGCGCGGTTGGTCTCGATGCGCCGGGCGATCATCGCGAGCCCGTGGGATTGCCCGACCACGCGGCGGTTCAGAATTTCCGGCAATCGAAGCACGTTCTCGATTTCGTCCTTCAGCATTCGCCCGACGGGAATCCCCGTCCAGTCGGAGACCACGCACGCAACAACATGTTCATCGACATGTGCGTAGACCATCCGCTTTTCGGGATCCCGCGACTCCAGCCGCCTGAACGCGTCCTGCAGCTGCTTTCGGACCTCGTCCTTGTCGGATGGCGTGTCCGGCGTGGTCCCTGCGGGTTTGTCGGCGGCAGGATCTTTGGACGAATCGAGACTGCTTCGCAGTCTGCCAATCTCGTCGACAATTCCCTTCTCTGCCGCCCAGCCTGAATCAAGAGCCGCCAATCTCTCCTGCAACGCCGCGATCTCGGCGTCGATTGCGGCAATTCGGCTTTCGCTGCGAACACCGAGTTCGGCGTCGCTGGTCAACGCAACCTTCTCACCTTCGAGCGCGGCGACGGAAGAGGTCACATCTTCGATCATCGCGGGGACTGCGCTCTGGCTGATGGCCACGCGCGCCGCAGCGGTGTCGAGCAGGCTCACGGCCTTATCCGGCAGCTGACGCGAAGGAATGTAGCGATGCGACAGTCTCACAGCAGCGACGATTGCCGCGTCCGAAATCCGCACCTTATGATGCTTCTCCATCGGACCCAGGATGCCGCGCAACATGTCGCAGCATTTCTGGACGTCCGGCTCGTTGATGAGAATGGGCTGAAAGCGCCGCGTCAGCGCCGGATCTTTTTCGATGTATTGCCGGTATTCCGACCAGGTCGTCGCCGCGATCGTCCGGAGCGTTCCCCGCGCCAACGCCGGCTTGAGCAGATTGGCTGCATCACCGGTGCCCGCCGACCCGCCGGCTCCAATCAGCGTATGCGCTTCGTCGATGAAGAGGATGATGGGAGTTGGCGATTGCTGCACTTCGTCGATCACCGAACGTAGCCGCTGCTCGAACTCACCCTTCATCGAGGCGCCCGCCTGCATAAGGCCGACATCCAGCACGCAGAGCCTGACGTTGCGTAATGGCGGCGGTACCTGCCCCGCCGCGATGCGCTGGGCAAATCCTTCGACCACCGCGGTTTTTCCAACTCCCGCCTCGCCGGTGAGGATTGGATTGTTCTGACGCCGTCGCATCAGAATGTCGATGATTTGCCGGACCTCGTCGTCGCGCCCGAGAATTGGATCCATCTCGCCCGACCGCGCCTTGGCGGTGAGATCCTGGGAGAACCGGTCAAGAGCCGTTGTACCTTTTGCGCCCGCCGCATGCTCGGCTCCCGGCGTGCCTGACGCCACCGCTCCCGAACCGTCCATCGGGCGCAAGGTTTCCTCTTCGGATCCGGCCCAGATCTTGCGGTGCTCGGCGGTCAACAAATCAACCGAGATCTTTGCGAATTCCGGCGACACGTTGACGAGCGCCCGCGTGAGCTCGCGAGATTGCAATACGCCGACCAGGATGTGGCCGGTCCGGATCTGGGTTTCCCCGAAGAACAAGGTCGCGTAATGCCACCCGCGGTCAAGGGTGTCCATGACCGTATTCGAGACCGCCGGCATCTCGGTCTCGTTCTTGCGGAAGCCGTTCACCACCGAAGTGATGTCCGCGGACAGCCTGCCGCGATCGAGCTTGAAATGATCCGCCGTGAGCCCGATATCGGTACGCTCGCTTTGCAAGATATGGGCTAGCCAATGCGCGAGCTCGACGTTGCGGTTGCCGGCGCCCTTAGCCTGGCGCAGCGCCTTGAAAAACGCCTCATATCCAAGCCTGTTGAGCTTGCCCGCGACTGCCTCGATACTGATATCGACCATCAGTTCCCCCTTCGCCTTCCCGCGCGCTTGTGTCGCATTCGTTCGGCGGGATGAAAACGCGCGTCGCGGCGGAATGCATCCGTCAACGTCCAGTTTGGCGACATCCAGGTGGTCCATCCGAGCTGGCCGAACTGGCCCAAACGGATCGGCTCCGCTGCGCCCGACGGTATCGCCAGCTCCGCGTCCCAGTCGAGTTGCTCGCCATTGTAGAAAAATACGAGGTCAGCCAGCGGCTCACACAGATCACCGGTCGGCAGGAAGCGCATGTATTGCGCCAGGTTTCTCGTGAAGATCCTGATCCGGATCTTGTCCTGCACGCTGAAGATACGTTGACCAAGCAGTGCGTCGCCGCCAAGAATGTTATACCGAGCCCCGAGCATGGTCCATTCGGACGACTCGATCGTCAGCCGCGTACCGACGAATTCGTCCACTTCTGTTTCGACGCCGAACAGGCCTCGGATCGCTGCGGCGAGACGCGAGGCAGATTTGGCTTTTGCCCCCAGAAGACCGGCAAGGCCGAGCTTTGCTGCGTCTGGAACGCTGTCAAGGTTACCATAGGGTGCCGATCCGACACCTATTGCGGAACCAATATAGGCGACGAAGCGGTCCTGCTCGGGCCTGTCATGCTGAGCGATCGGCCTGGAATCGGCCCAGGCCCGGAAGAACAGCTGAATGAAACGGTGGTTGAAGATATCGAGAAAGCGCGGAAAGGCGTCATCCCGCGCGATCACGTTATGATGCGCTTCTTCGGTAATGGCGAGCGGCAACGCGCCTTGCGGCCCCAACAGGCCAAGATACTTGACAAATATCTTCAGCGGCTTGTCTTCGTCCTGTACCACGCGCGCAATGTTGGACGCGGGAAAGTCCATGAATGGATCCTGCCCGAAGACGACGAACTCATCCCGCCTCGCCGCACTGTCGCTGATCCGGGGCCGATCCCTGTGCTTGCGTTCGAGATGCCGCAACACGGCAAAGTAGTCGAATCGCCAGGGCTCTTCTTGCAGGTCTCGGAGGAAGGTCATGGCCACCTCGGTACTGGCGTCATAACGACCTGCGCTTTCCCATTCGGGGCGGCCAGCGCATGACCTCACCGCGCTCGACGGAGCGGACTACGGTCTGAGTGAAATGATTGAACCCGGAGTACTCCGCAAAGAACCGGTCGAGGACCGCGCCGAGCAGGAAGATGCCAGCGCCTTCGAACGGCCTCTCATCAATCGTCACGCTGATTTCAATACCCCGTGCAACTCCAATACCGGTGCGCTCGCGAATGCGACGAACAATCGGCCGGCTGTCAACATCCCGGACACCGCGAATGCGGCGCTCGGTGATGCTGTCAGCCATGTCCGCGAACATCGCGAGGGTTTCGCGCAGCGCCTGGGCATTGCGACCAGCGCCGCGCTCGACCAGGCCAAGGTGATTGGTGCTCAGCAAGTTGACGAGCCGCCACGTAACCGTGCCGGTGTGTGCTGTTTCGCTCCGGCTTCGCAATTGCGCCACCACGGGCTCGCGTGGAGGCGTAGGTCCCGCCACACATACAAGATCAAGGCTGAAATCATCGAGTAAGCGAAAATCGGCGCCTCCAACGCCGATCGGCAGATGCTCGGTGAGATGCCGATTGGAACACAACGCGCGCACGCTTAGCTCCGCGACGGAGGCCTGCTTGTCGTCCACATTCGGCTCGCTCAGCGAGATGAACATGTCGGTCCCGACGTAGTCGGAAGAAAGGCCTATGCGCTTCTCTTCTACCGTACGCCGCCGCGGCAGCCGTCGTGTCGTATAGTGAAGACCCGCCGCATGCTGTGACCCATCGAGCGATGCCGCATAGAGTGGCTGGACCGGAATCTTGTCCTGGCCGCCCGGAAAATGAGCATAGACATCGAGCAGCCGGTGCGGTTCGAAGTCAAGGTAGTGACTGCGGTCCGGTATCACGTGATACTCGTGCTGGTTCGATTTGAGCGCGATGCGATCGGTGGTCTTTTCGAACAGATTGATGGCGGGCGCTGCATACATCGCGAACATTTCGGGACGTATCGCGGCGGTCAGTCGCGCATTGACTTCGCCGAACACAAAGAGGATGTCGACCGTCTTGGCCTTCAGCAGTGGCAATACCTCGCGCAGGGCGGTCAGATTGCAGCCGAGGAATTTTCGCGGAAACATGAAGTACTCGCGAAGGAGATCAAATCCCTCGAAAAGGCGATGGTCGTTCGGAAACAACCTTTCGTCGCGTTCGAAACCAATCTGTTCGAGACAGTTCGCCGATGCGCGATGGATGACCGGGTCGCCGAACTCGTCAAGACACCGAAAATAGATACCTTTGCAGTGAGCAAACAGCTGTTCATAGAGGGCGATCGAATCGGCCTCGGGACCGATGAAATAGAACGGCAGATTCGACGTACCACAGCCTGCAAACTGCATCTCGTCCTTGTGGATTCCCTCGGCGTCGGGCGGCTCATCCTCCAGGCGCGGCGTCGTGCGATGCGTCAAGGTCAGCCGCATGCCTGCCAGCCCCTCGGCACCAACCGCAAGGCCGAGCGCCTGGAGCGGCGCTGGCGATGGAAAGTATTCCGCACCAGTCAGCTCAAACGGCCACACCACGATATCGCTGCAAAGCCGGTAACGGCACGCGATTTGACGATCGAGCTGGCGAAAGGTGGCGTCGAGATAAGCTCCGCGGCCGATCGCACGCCCGTCGCGCAACGCCTTGTCACCAAACACCGGGATGACCTTCGTCAGCATCATCGACGGTGTTGGGGCAAGGTAGTGTGGCGCCAGTTGCTCCAGGAGGTTGTTGGTAAACTCCGGAAATTCGTGCTTCAGCTTGAGTTGTACACGCGCTGCTAGAAAAGCAGCCCCCTCCAACAACCCGCCTATCATCGGGTCAATGCGGTCGTCGAGGAGACCGCCCAACCGCTCTGCGATACCCGGATACTCGCCAGCGAATTCGCGCGCCTGCTCGTTAAGCAGCTGAAGTTCCCGATTATATAGATCGAGAAATTCTCGGTCCATGGAAGCTACACACGATTGATAACGATTTTTCCGGCGTCGATCACGTCGGCGATAAACTCGACCGGAACGTGCACCGGATGACACACCAACTCGGCCCGAACGACGAACCGCACCTTGAGCTCGGTCACGTTGACGGTCGTATCGCGCTCAATCTGCAACGAAGACGGCGCTAGCCGAGGTTCGTAGTTAAGGATCGCGGTCCGGATCTCCTCCGGAATGTCATCAACCGCAGCCTCGTCGATCGAGAGGCGGGCCAGATCCGCGATCCCGAAGTTGAGGATCGATTTGCGCACATGTGGCACCTCGCTCATATCGATTGTCGATGCCATCGCGATCGTATTGAGCAATGAATCCAGATCGCGGGCGACCTCGCGGCGGAGCGCGGGCTCTGTGATAACCTGGCGGGCTCGCAGCCTGCGACCCGCGATGACGCGTTCGCCGGCTTCATCGCGCAAGTCCACCGTCTTCTGGGCGTCCTTGGCGAGGTGCGCCGAACGGAACACGTGCATCAGCGGTGGGCTGAGACGAGTCTTGATGTCTCGGTCGGCCATCGCCTCGCTTTCCGCAGCAGCCCATTGCGAGAATGCAGTCCAACGCTTCCGATCCAGACCGCAATACACGGCTCGAGGCCGTGATTGCGATGAGGATGCACGTTGAATGGCAGGAATCAGGCGCCGCTATTTAAGATTGGAAGTCTGCTTCTGCAGGTCGTATGTGAACTCGAAATTGCCTTCCGCGCCGCCGGTGATGTCTGCCTGACCCTGGTAGGTGAAATCGATGGCGCCACAGGTCAGCGTTACACTTTCGTGAACGTATTGCTCGGACCCCGACCCGCTGTGCTGCACGCTCGTTATCAGAACTTCGTCCAGCTTGATGATCAGGTATTCGAGCTTGCTCTCGCCGGCAGCCTTGCGGCACGTAATCTTGCCGTCCTTGAAGTGCTTTCCGGTTGCGGCAGCATTCATCAAAGCAGCGCTCGCCTTGTCAACGTACTTGCTGATGTGAAAATCGGAGAAGGTGGGCTTGCTTTGCTGACCGCCCTGCCCCAGCGCAAAGGAGGCCGGATTGCTTACTCCAAAGGACCAACCGATGATATCGATCTCGTCCTTGTGGGCGGGTTTAGCGTCATCTATGGACTCGCCCTTAATTCCGTCGAGCTTCAGAAACATGTCGCCAGCCATCTGAATTACCTCCATGGTGCTGGGCACCATCGCACGCGGTGGTCACCATGACCCGACGCAAGACAAGGCACCCTGTAAAATTTGTCTTCGTATGGCCTCAGCCGTTCAATGCAATTTCACTTCGCGACAGGTAATCGTGACACCAGGCGCAGGCCGATATCCATCCCTTCGAGCTGGAAATGCGGCCGCAGTTCAAACGTCGCAGAGTAGTATCCCGGATTCTCCTCGTTCTCCACGATCGTGATCTTGGCGCCGGCCAGCGGCCTTCGGCACTTGGTGGTCTCACTGGAGTTCTTCGGATCACCATCAACGTATTCCATGATCCAGTTATTCAGCCACTTCTGCAGTTGATCCTTCTCATAGTACGAGCCCACCTTGTCGCGCACCATGCACTTCAAGAAGTGCGCGAACCGGCTGACCGCGAACATGTAGGGCAAGCGCGACGCCAAATTGCTGGAGGCCGTCGCCTCGGGATTGTTCTGATAGGCCTTCGGCTTGCAGAGAGATTGCGCACCTATGAACGCGGCCCGATCGGTGTTCTTGCGATGAATCAGCGGAATCAAACCTGATTTTGCGAGTTCCGCCTCGCGGCGATCGCTGATCGCTATTTCGGTCGGACATTTCAGGTCGACGCCACCATCGTCGGTTGGGAAGGTGTGGGAGGGCAAATCCTCAACTTCGCCACCCGACTGAACGCCGCGGATACGCGCACACCATCCGTACTCCTTGAAGGCGCGATTGATGTTGGCCGCCATGGCATAGGCCGCGTTCATCCAGGCGTATTTCTCGCCCTTGTGGCCGTCGGTATCCTCCTCGAATGCAAACTCGTCGACCGGCTCGGTCTTGGCGCCGTACGGCAGACGGGCAAGCACCCGCGGCAAACACAGGCCGACATATTTTGCATCGTCAGAATCCCGCAACGACTTCCATGCCGCGTATTCGGGAGTGTCGAACAATTTGCTCAGATCCCGCGGATTCATCAACTCGTTCCACGAATCCATTCCCATCAGGGTCGAGTCCGCGGCAGCGAAGAATGGCGCATGGGCGGCGCCGGCGATCTTGCTGAGATCTCGCAGCAACTGCACGTCAGTCGGCAAATGACTAAAGTAAAAATCGCCGATCAGACACCCGTATGGGTGACCGCCCAGTTGCCCGAATTCCTCTTCATACACTTTCTTGAATAGCGAACTTTGGTCCCAAGCGGCGTTGGGATACTGCCGCAAGTGTCGATAAAGCTCGTTCTTGGACGTGTTCAGAACGCGAATTTTCAGCATCGCGTCCGTTTCAGATTGGAATACCAGATACTTCAGACCTCGCCACGCGCTCTCGATCTGCTGAAATTCGGGCGCATGAAGAACCTCATTCATTTGCGCCGACAGCTTCTTGTCCAGTTGGGCGATCATCTCCTCGATGGTATCCAGCACATCGGACTTGATGAGGCTCGTGTCAGCCAGAGCCTGTGAAACCAGCGTCTGGATCGCGTTTTCAACTTCGGTGGCGGCTCGTTCGGTTCGCGGCCTGAAACTTTGCTTAAGCAGCGCCGCGAATTCATCGACCTCTCGAGTTTCAGAGACGCCTTCTTGGACGGTGCGCGTCGCCGCGGTTTCGGTGGCCATGGCCCAGTCTCCGATCAGGATTTGCTTTCAGTCGTGTCGTCGTCCGGGCCGGCTTGCTCGGAAGCACGGTTCTTGACCGCGGCCATGAGTTGCGGGTCCGACAGGAGCTTGCGCAACTGCGCTTCGGCGGCAACCTTGCCGTCCATGTAACGCTGCAGATTGGCCAACTGCTGCCGCGCTTCCAGCAGCTTTGCCAACGCCGGAATTTGCTTTGCGACCGCCGCCGGCTCGAAATCCGCCATTTTGTCGAACCGCAAACTCACGCCCATTTTTTCGTCGGAGTTTTCGGAGAGCTTGTTTTCGACACGGAAACTGACGCCAGGCTGAATCGCTGCCATTCGAGCGTCGAGATTGTCCATGTCGAACTCCAGGAACTTGCGGTCCTTGAGTTCCGGCTTTTCGACGCCCGGCGCGTTGCCCGACAAATCGGACAACACTCCCATGACAAAGGGGAGCTCGATCTTCTCCTCGGCGTTCGACGGATTCTCGTAAGTGATATGCACCCTAGGCGGGCGATTTCGGCGAATAAACTTCTGGCCGCTATCTCGTGCCATATACAGCCCCAATCTAAAAATGCAGGCCGTCGACCAAAAAACCGCGACAGCCGATCAAGTCCGTTGGATTGGTCGACTAATGCTCTAGATTAGACGGAATTTTTGTTATCCCGTCAATCGTCAAGAACATATCCGGCCATCCTTCCGTTTTAACCAAACTCTACCTTTCGGCGCCGATGTTCCTCAGCGCCGCCTTCGGCAATACGTCGCGAAGCACTGCCATGAAATCCCGTTCGGCCAAGGCCCGCGCGCGCTCGCAAAGCCACGGCACCGGGCTCGAGGGCTCGGTGCGGCGAAAATGGCGCTCGACCTGTTCCAGCAGCCCGATCGCTTCTGAACGCGATTCGATACGGTTGCGGGTATGCGGCATGTCTGCTGCACCATCCAAGACCTCGCCCGGCTGTGGGTTCGGGCTCTCGGCCGGCATGTGCAACTCTGGCGGTTTGGGAAGCTTGCCAAGCGGCAATTCGAAGACCTGGTCGCCGCCTATCTGGAACGCCGCCTTCTCGATTTGCGTGGGTACCAACACGCTCATCACCTCGAAGAACGACTTGCCGACGAGCTGGTGGGCCTGCCGAACCAGCGGAAGCGTGGGGCTCGAAGGCTCCGACCTGGCGTAGTAATCGGCAATCGCGGCCAGTGCTTCCTTTGCGTCGGTCAGCGAGCCCGCCGAGAAGCCCGATGACTGGGATGATGCGCTCGCCATTTCCGGCTCTTCGCCATCGGCAGTTGCCGGTTTGGCACTTTCCGCGGCGCGCGGATCCACGAACGCGAGGATATTGTTGGTCAGTGATGGCAGATTCTCGAGGCCGGCGGAGCCGCCTTGCTTCGCGAATGCATCGCGTATGCGGCTAAGGGAGGCCTTGAGCAGCCGAATGTTCCCGCGTGTCTCCTCGAGCATCGCCGGTTCGGCATCGCCTCTTGCCGAAACGATGCTGGCCAGATTCAGGGCAGGTTCGCCGTCGCGCGCCTTGGCTCCCCCATTCGCGATCATCCAGGCGCGATAGCTGATTGGTCCAATCCGACGCGCCTCGAACAGGGGCGTATATTGCAGCGCGAACACCACTGTCGGCAGTTCCAGCGCCGCCAGCGCCGATTGTCGCGCGGTCATTTCGCCGTCCACAACCCTCGGATGCACCGCATCCCAGTACAAATCGAGCGACTCGGCTATGGCGGCTATGCTGACTACGAAACCCTTCAGATCCCTGTTGAGAACCATCAACCGAGCGCGTGTGACCATCAACCGGATATCGCGGGTACGTCTCAACAACGGCTCAAGCGCATCGATTTGCCCGGGCAGGTCGACCGTAGTCCGGTCAAACGGTTTGCCATCCTCGCTGGAGAAGAACGACGGCGGCAAGATCCCTTCGACAGCGGCGAAGTAGTTGAGGTATGCCGCATCCTCTGCGATGTCCAAGTCCGGTCCGCAAGGGTCCTCGGCCGAGATCGGCCGACAGATCGCGGCGACCGCGGGATCCAGTGGAGCGGACGAAGTCGATATGGGCATTCCCGCCGGTATGGCGCTCGACGGCGCAGCGCCATCGTCGCGCTCCAATAAGGCCGAAGAATCAAATTCCGACACCGGCGCGCCCCCATCGGGCTTTGGCTTGATGCAAACGCAATCTACCTAACTGAAATCAATAATTCCAACGCGTATGATCTTAGAACGGCAATACTGCTTACCAATACCCTCTTCGACAAACATTTGCCACGGGTCATTGCCGTTCCGACAGAACGCAGGTTAAGCGCCTCCACCAAAGTTCGAGCGAGGCGGTAACGTCCATGCACGCTCGACCTGGGTTCGGCGGAAGACCGCAAGCAAACAGCAGAGGTATAATAGCACCTCAATACATTACCCGTGCATCGTGGCGAACACTCAACGCCGGATTGCCCGATGCAGAACATTGCCAAGAGCTTCCGTATTTCGAGACTCAACGTCCGCGAGCGCAGAGGCTATGGATGCAAGACGACGAGCCAAACGGACCGGTACGCTGACGCTAGGGCCCGGTGAGTATCACGTATTTATGACGGCCCGAAACGACGTCTGGCGATCGGATCTTTCCCTCGCTTTCCACGAAATTGATCGTCCCCATAAACACCGACTTAACCGGTCCCATGATGCCGCTTTGATAGGTCATGATCGAGCCCGTCGGCCAGGGATCAAAAAAGATGAATTCGTTCCCACTCGCGCTCGCCCCAAACAGAGTGATGTAATGGGTGTTGCTGCTCGGCTTTATGATGCCACCCTCGACCGTCAAGTCCTCGTTGTGGCCGACGAACACCTGCACGAAATTGCCGTTTTTCAATTGCTGCCTGATCTTCCTCGCCCCGGCAGCGACCGTTTCCTTCTTGAAATGAACTGCCGAGAGCTTCGATGGACTCGGGGTCCTGTAATATAATTGAGCGCCGCTGACGTAATGCCGCGGGGCATACACCGCCCCAAACGTCATCAGCGCGCCGCCACAATTCCACTTTTTTGGATCCGGTCCAGTGTTCTGCTTCAGCGGATTGTCGCTCAGCGCGTCCCACTGATCCCTTGGCAGTTCCTGATTATTGTTGGCATTCAAAACACGGTAGTAGGCAAGCAGATGGTCCGCGTCCGAGCTCATTCCAAGCATTTGAGCCAACAGGTCGGATTCAAAGTTGGCGTGTTTGCTCACCTGTCCCAGTGTGATCCTCAACGTCTCGTCCGCCCGATAGCTCGTTCCGAACGACGTCGTATCGTACTGCATGATGACGTATGAGATACGCTGGTTCACACCGAGCAGAACCACCTCGATGACGAAATCGATGATGCCGTGCCGGTGGACTTTCTGACTGACGATCTTGAGGCTGGGTGAGCAGGACAAGGAAGGGTTCTTGTCGCCGGGCGGAAATTTGCACCGCAATGCAATCCTCCTGCCCCTTCCTGAACCGTCTGCCGACGAATCGATACAAAGCTCGGTAAGCTTGCGTCCCTTGGGTGTCTGGAACTCCATAGCTCCCCCACAGGCGCGAAACACGACGTCTCGCGATAGCTCGTAGAGATCACCTTGAATTATGTCGGCGAACTTGAGGATTGGTTCAAGTTTGTGGACGACAAAGTCGAGCCGCCGCGCCGCTTTGCCTTGATCGGTTTTGACGCGGCGATTGACGCCCGCTCGACTACTAATTGGCAGTTCGATATCGTCGCCGATATTGGCGCAGAAGACGAGACGAGGATTTTTCAATGGCACCGCTTACTCAAACCGACGTCGTCGCAGAACTGACCACACCGCTGGGCAAGGACAAGCTAGTGCTGACCCAATTCACCGGGGTCGAAGGACTTGGCGAACTATTTGAATTCCAGATCGACGCGCTAAGCGAGCAAGGCGACATCAACTTCGACGCGGCGCTCGGCAAGTCGTGCACGATCAAGCTCAAGGCCTATAAGGGCAAGTTCCGCTTTTTCGATGGCATTCTCACACGAGCCCAATGGGTCGGAAAGACGGATGATTTCTTTCATTACCGTTTGGTGCTGCGCCCGTGGTTCTACCTGTTGGGCTACAAGGCCGATTGCCGCATTTTTCTCGACAAGAAAGTCAAGGACATCATCGAAGAGGTTTTCACGAAGGGCGGATTTCCCGACTTCGAATTCCGTCTCACCGCGGACTACGACAAGATCCCCTACTGCGTTCAGTATCGAGAGTCCGATCTGGCATTCTGCTCCCGCCTGATGGAGCTGTACGGCATTTACTATTTCTTCGAGCACCGTGAGGGCAAGCACACCATGGTGATGGCTGATGCACGCTCCTCGCACCGGAAGAACCCGGACGTTCCCACGCTACCCTACCTGCCCTTGCAAGGGACCGAACTGCACCTCGATCAATTGCTCGGCGCCTGGGTTTCAGAGCGCCGCTTTCGCACCGGCAAGATCGAATTCAATGACTACGACCCGACCAAGCCCAGCAAGAAGCTCCGAGCTCCCAATGAAGGATCGGAGCGGTACCAGCATTCAAAGCTCGAGGTCTATGACTATCCGGGAAAATACGACGAGCTGAGCAAGGGAAACAAGTTTTCGAAGTTCAGGCTCGAGGCCGAACAGTCATTTGATCACCGCCGCTATGTCGATGGCGACGCCGCTTCACTGTTTCCAGGCACCCTCTTCACCGTCGAACGACATCCAATTGCTTCGGAGAATCGCGAATTCCTCGCAGTCCGATGTTCACATCGATATGGCACCCAGCACTACCGCACCGGGTTCGGAGGCGGGGCCCCCGAGGAGCAAGTCTATTATGGGAATTATGAATTGCAGCCGAGCGATCGCCCCTTCCGTATGCTCCCCGTGACCCCGAAGCCGGTCATCTGCGGCATTCAGACAGCCAAAGTGGTCGGCAAGAAAGGCGAGGAAAGCGAGGAAATCTCGACCGACGAGGACGCGCACATCTGGGTTCAGTTCTTCTGGGATCGCGAGCCGCAGAAGTCCTGCCCGATTCGCGTGGCTCATGCCTGGTCGGGCAAGAAATGGGGGACCCAGTTTATTCCAAGGGTCGGCATGGAGGTGGTTGTGGAATTTCTTGAAGGCGACCCTGACAGGCCGCTGGTTACGGGATGCGTCTACAACGGCGACAACAAAGTGCCCTACAATCTGCCGGGCAAGAAGACGCAGTCCGGGACCAAATCGGAATCCTCAAAGGGTGACCACGGCTACAATGAATTCATGTTCGAGGACAAGAAGGGGGGCGAATTCATCCGCATGCATGCCCAGGCGGATCACCTCGTGACCATCAATGCCAACCAGACCGGTACCGTGGGCGTGGTCAAGCTGGATTCACCTGCCCTGGGAGGCGACCAGACCTGGACGGTTGGCGGCAACCGGTCATGGACGATCCAGAAGGGCAACGACACCGTGGAACTCCTGCTGGGAAATCAAACCATCACTCTCGATATCGGGCAGCAGACCGTGGACGCGATGATGGGGATCAACCTCACTGTGTGCTTCGGCATGAGCAGCATCCAAATCACGCCGGCGTCGATCTCGATGCTGTCGCCCGTGATCAACATCAATGGAGAGGCCGCGGTCAACATCATGGCTCCTGCGGTCAACATCGGCGCCACGCTCAACACACCACTTCTGGTTGCAGGCGCCGCTGTCGTCAGCGGCATACCCTTGTAGAACCGTCCCTTGCGCCGCGAGTGGTCCGATGCCTCTTGTGACGTCGGGCTCAATATGCGAATGTCTTGTTATACATTGATTTTTTTGCGTATCCTCCGGAAGCTGACGCCAGAGGTCATTGATGTCCCGAGTCCGTTTCGCGACCGCTCAGGCCTTGTTCGACGCATTTCCCGAAGTATCGCAGAAGGTCAGCGTAAAACCGACCGACCAGCCTCCCGTCGACTTCGCGAGAGCATTGTCGTCGCACGACAAGCTTCCGGAGGCGGTGGCGTTCTGCGCCTACCTCTTGCCGCGGCGCGAGGCGGTCTGGTGGGCCTGCGCGAGTGTCAGGGCCCTGGCCAGCGGCATCGCACGGGAGCCCGCCGTCGGATTGCTGGCCGCCGAAGCGTGGGCCTATCAGCCCGACGACCAGAACAGGCAGAAGGCATTCGAGATTGGGAGCGATGGCGACCAAAACGACCCTTCGACCTGGTTGGCGCGCGCGGCGGGATGGGCCGGCGGATTTCAGGTGCTTGGAGACCAGCAGGTCCCCACTCCGCAGTACATGACGGCGCGAGCCGTCCGCATCGCAATCTTGCTCAGCGCAGCGCGGATCGGAAGTTCCGAACGCCTGGCACGTTTGCGGTCATGTATCACGGATGGAATCAAGCTGGCTGAAACCGGAATTGTTCAGGACGGATGAGCGGCAGACAATGGGCAACGACACATGCGCTCAAAGTCCACTGGACGAAATCGTCAATGGCAGGCGAGAATTAGCCGCGATGCCAAAGACTAATCCTCTGCAGAGAAGCCGGTTATGGCACTCACGCTCAAGATAGAGAACCAAACGAGTCTGCCGGACGGCGGTCCGCTCAGCATATCTATTCAGGGCAAGCGGGGCATTGATATCGGTCGCAACCAATATCTCGATTGGACCCTCCCGGATCCGAGCCGTCTCATTTCAGGAAGACACTGCGAGGTGCGATGGCGGGAAGGCGGCTATTGGCTGCACGATATCTCATCCAATGGTACCTTTCTGCAAGGCGACAGCAACCGGCTAAAGGAGCCGCACCTGCTGCGCAACGGTGATCGATTTGCCATTGGGCACTATATTATCGCGGTCGAACTCGATGAAGACGCGACGCCGGCCGGCACGCCGGCACCGGGCGCTCCAGCCGTGGATTACGGTGGGCTATGGACTTCAACCGAGGATGCCGCGCCTCCCATAGACCGCAAGGAGTTGCGGGGACCTCGTGACCTTCGGCCCGTCGGGCCGGACTTTCTCGACTGGGCCGTGGACGTGCCTTCGGCCCAAGTTCCGCCTTCCAGTCCGCAGGGCGCGCCACGAGGTCTGAAACCAGCGCAGCCACAAGTAGAACCGGCCGAGAGCTGGGCCGATGCCCCTGCAAAGCGGCCCCCGGCAGAACCAGCCATCAATCCCCTGCCAAATCCGCGGCGTGCCTCGCCCGCTCCCGCCGAACCAAACGTGTGGGGTGCGGAGTCGATCGAACCGTCAGCGGCTTCGCTGCCTTCCGGAATTCAGGCGCAACCGACGCGGCCGGAGCCGCGAGAAGTGCCGGCTCCGAATGAAAATAGCGAAGCAGTCGCCGAGAAGGGAACCGGCAAACCCTCAGGGGCAGGAGCGGACTTCAACCGAATGTTTGCCCGCGGGGCGGGACTGTCCGATGACCCGTTCGCGGCGCGTGATCCAGCCGAGTTTGCCGAACAGCTCGGTCAATTGACGCTTCTCGTCATTGAAAACATGAGACAACTTCTCGATGCGCGTCAGCAAGCCAAGCGGCTTGCCCGGAGTGCGGACCAAACCACGGTTCAGGCGTTCGATAACAATCCGCTCAAGTTCGCCCCGACGGTCGAAGATGCCTTGCGCATCATGTTCGGCTCGAAGAATCGCGGCTTCCTCGATGCCCGGGGCGCACTGACACAAGGCTTTGACGACGTGAAGCGTCATCAGGTCAAGACCTACATAGCCATGCAGCAGGCGTTCAAGCTGGTTATTGAGGAATTCGACCCTGCCAACATCGAAGCAAAATCCACCAGCGACCGTGGTTTGGTCGCCATGGTCAGTTCCAACAAGGCGCGCTTGTGGGACATTCACGTAGCGCGTTGGCAGGCCCGGACTCAGCATCATAAGGACGGCATGCTCCGGGCCTTCATGGATTACTTCGCAGAATGTTACGACCGAGCCGGAAACGATGTAGGATAAACTGGTTTTAGCAAGCACCGAGAGAATTGATACTTACGCGACTGATAGTTCAATATGGCATGTTGGCGTAAGCTGACGATAACGCAAACCGGGTCCAGCACGCTATTTTCTTGGACCTAGCGAAATTGACATGGGTCGAGAATGTCCTGGTACACCAAGGTGGCATGGACGGAGGGGCTGTTCTTGCGGCCCCAGCATTTTCAGCAGAATGACCGCTACCATGAGCATCTCCTAACATCGCGGGTCCGCTACGCCACTCCTTATCCATGGGGGTTCTCCTACCTGGAGATCGACCGGGACCTGGCGCAGCAAAGCAAGTTCGGGTTGCGGCGGGCGGCCGGCGTCATGCCGGATGGTACGCCGTTCGACATTCCGGCCGACAGTCCGCTGCCGCCGCCGATCGTGATCCCGGACACTGCGTCCCAACAAATCGCCTGGCTATCGATTCCGGTTGCGGCCGCGAACACCCGCGAGGTCGACGATCGAGACGTCGAAAGCGCATCTCGTTTCGTTTTGAACGCCGAAACGTTCGTTGATTCCAGCTCGGCCCTCCGTCTCGAAGAAGAGATCGATATCGCGTTTCCCAGATTGGGCTACGAGCTCCGGAAATCCGCGAAGCCCGGCTACGTCGGGCTCGGCGTGAGCCGCATTCTCGAGGTCAGGGACAAACAGATCGTATTTGACGAAAAATACGTACCACCGGTGCTGCTGTGCAGCGCCCATCCGGTGGTCAATGGCTGGATCGACCGCGCGATTGGATGGATTGACAACAAGCTCGAGGAATTGGCGCGCTATGCCGCCGACCCGACCGCCGGAGGAGGATTGCAGAGCGCCGATTATTTTGTTCTGCAATTGTTGAACCGCCATATCGCAGTCCTGAAGCATTTCAGCTCTTCCGGGTATCTGCACCCTGAACGATTGTTCGAGGAATTTTTGCGTCTGGTCGGCGAGCTCGCGACATTTGCGACGCCCGAGCGTCGCGCGCGATCCTATCCGGCTTATGACCAGGACGACCTTGAGAACGTCTTCGGACCTGTGATGCGGGATTTGCAGGATTTCCTGAGCGCTCGTCTTGGGCGCAGGGCAATTCGTCTTGAAATTATCGAGCGCGCCGCGAACGCCTTTATTTCCCCAATCCGCGATCGAACGCTGTTTCGCAATGCAACGTTCGTGCTCGAGGTGGCCGCACGGCGTCCCCTCGTCGAAATTCAGAACGACTTTCCGCACCTGTTCAAGGTCGGACCGAACACCAAGATGAACGAAATTGTTCACGCCAATCTTCCAGGCGTTCCCTTGGTGCATTTGCCAACCCCTCCGCCGCATATCCGCGCGATCACCGACCACGTGTATTTTTATCTGGACAGAAAGTCACTGCTCTGGCCTGATTTCAGCACTGCTCCCTCCATAGGCATGCATTTTTCTGGAGACTGGCCGGAGCTCGAATTGTACCTCTGGGCCATTCTAGAAGACCGGCGATGAGCGACAGGGACAAACCGGTAAACCCATTCGGGCGCGAGGAGCGGACGGTTATCCGTCCCAACCCGGGCGGAAGGTTGCCGCAATCCCCCTCTCCACTGCCGTCGCCGGGCGAGTCGAGACCGAGCGTTCCGGATCCCCGGAGTCCGTTCTCACCAACCCCGCTTCCCGTCAACCCTGGATCACCGCCGCCTGCGCCGCAGCACCAACCAGTCCCGCCACCCGTGGCGCCGCTACTGTCGACGCCTTCGCCGTTCGCTGCGGCTCCGACAAGCCCCCAGCCGGAAGAGTGGATCTCTTCGCAGAACCAGCCATCGTCCCAGCTGAATCTGCCGGCGGCCCCGGTGCTGCGCGTCGACGACCTCGTTGCGCCGAACTCCAACCCGATCATGCGCGCCGCCGGGCCACTCCTCCAACTGCTGGGACGGCTTCGCGTGGCGCTGATGCGCGCGTCATTCGCAAGTCTGATGGATCAGGTCGCGGACGCGGTGAAGTTCTTCGAAACGGAGATCAGATCAGCGGGCGTCTCGGAACAGCAGGCAAACACCGCCAAATACATCCTGTGTGCGACCGCCGACGATATCGTTCAGCACATTCCAACGGACGAGCGGCACGTCTGGGCCCAGTACAGCATGCTGAGCCGGTTCTTCGGTGAACGGGTCGGCGGAGTGCGCTTCTTTGAAATTCTGGACCGCCTGAAACTGGACCCGCTGACAAACTATCCGATACTCGAACTCCAGCATGCCTGCCTCGCACTCGGCTTCCAGGGCATGCACCGCAGCACAGCGGGCGGCGTGGCCGGATTGCAAACGATCCAGCGCAATCTTTATGAGCTGCTTCGCCAGGTTCATCCGAAGGTCATACGCGATCTATCGCCGCACTGGCGCGGCCAGGCATTGGCCGGCCGCCGGCTCCGGATTCGAATTCCGACCTGGCTGGTGGCTTCCGTCGCTGCTGCGCTTCTATTTGCCGGCTTCATCACACTGCGCGCCTGGTTGACGTCGAGCGCCGAGAAGGCCGCGCAGGTCGCCTCCTCGTTGCACCCCACCGACAAGATCGAACTGAAGCGAAAGATCATCGCGCCCCCTCCCCCGCCGCCTCCGCCGCCTCCACCGGAGCGGATCACGCAGCTGCAACGAATTCGCAACGCCCTGGCGGCCGAGAATACGGCCTGCAAGATGACCGCCGACTACGCCGGAAACTTCATCGTGATCCGGGTCTGCAACCTGATTCTGTTCGAGTCGGCGCAGGCGACAGTTCTGGAGCAATTCAAGCCTGTGGCCGCCCGCCTTGCCGTGACGCTGGACAAGGAACCGGGGAAGATCCGCGTGGTCGGTCATACCGACAACACTCCGATGAGAAGCGCGCGGTTTCCTTCGAACTTCGAACTCTCGCTGGAGCGCGCAAAGGCCGCGGCGGCGACGCTGAAGCGTGGCCTTTCCGACGGGAGCCGGGTCGAGGTCGAAGGAAAGGGAGCTGACGCACCGATCGACACGAATGCCACTCCGGCAGGCCGCGCAAACAATCGCCGCGTCGAAATCTTCATCGCGCGAAGCGAGGACTGAGGGGGATGAAGGAAGGCGGAGGGTCATGATCGCCAAGGACATCACTCGCATCGTCCTCTACGGGATCGGCCTCGGGTCGCTCGCGTCCCTGGTCTATTTCGCCGGTCCGCTGGTCGCGATCGGCGGCTGGCAGCCTCTCAGAAATCCGATCATTCGCGACATCGTGCTCCTGTTGCTTACGGCCGGAGTGGCGAGCTTCGCCGGCTTCTCGTTTTATCGGAAGCGCAAAGCCGCAAAAGAAATGGGCGAAGCGGTAGCTGGCGGCGGGAGTGCGCCAGTCAACGATGAGCCAATCCTCAAGGAGCGGATGAAGGACGCCCTGGCGACGCTCAAGTCCGCCAGCGGCGGTAAGTCGGGCTATCTCTACGATCTACCCTGGTATGTCATCATCGGCCCGCCGGGCGCCGGGAAGACCACGGCGCTGGTGAACTCCGGGTTGAAGTTTCCGCTGTCTCACGGCGCGACGCCAACCGCTGTCTCCGGCGTTGGCGGCACCCGATACTGCGACTGGTGGTTTACCGAGGAAGCGGTGCTGATCGACACCGCCGGCCGTTACACCACCCAGGACTCCGACGCAGCTTCAGACAAGCAAAGCTGGCAGTCCTTTCTCGACCTTCTGAAGAAAAGCCGTCCTCGTCAGCCGATCAACGGCGTTATTGTTGCTATCAGCGTCGAAGATCTCCTGACCTTGCCTGCGGCTGAAATAACTGCGCATGCCAATGCGATCCGGGCTCGCCTGCTTGAGTTGCACCAGCGTCTCAAGGTCGATTTTCCCGTCTATGCACTTTTCACCAAGACCGATCTGATCGCAGGCTTCGCGGAGTATTTCAGTTATCTCGACGAGATCGGCCGCCGTCAGGTTTTTGGAGCCACCTTCCAGACCGCGATAAAGAAGAAGAACCTTGTAAGCGAGGTACCCAACCAGTTCGATCAGCTACTGGAATGGGTCAACGAGGGCACGATCGATCGCCTCCAGGAAGAGCCATCGCCCGGCTTTCGGGTCTTGCTGTTCGGCTTTCCGACCCAGATGGCCCGGCTCAAGCATGTGGTGTTCAATTTTCTCAACCAGATTTTCGAGCCGACCCGCTATCATGTGAACGCGACCTTGCGCGGCTTCTATTTTACCTCCGGAACCCAGCAGGGCACTCCGATCGACCAGCTGATCGGCTCGCTCGCTCGAACCTTCGGGGCAGAACAGGTCGCGAGCGCTGGATATTCCGGCGTCGGAAAGAGCTTCTTTCTGACCGATCTGATCTCCAAGGTGATCATCGGAGAAGCCGACTGGGTTTCGACGGACCGGGCCGCCATCAGGCGCGCCCTGATCCTCAAGACCATCGCGTTGACGATCGTCGGCCTCGTCTCTGTCGGCCTGTCAATCGCCTGGCTCACGAGCTTCAAATACAACCGCGACCTGATCGCGCAAAACGAGCAGGCCGACCAGGAATATGCGACGGCTGCAGGGCCTCTGGTGCAGCAGACCGTCATCGATGACCGCGAGTTACACAAGGTCCTGCCGCTGCTCCACCGCCTCCGGAACACGCCGGTCGGATACGGCAACCGGGCTTCGTCCACCCCGACTTCGGCAAAGCTTGGCCTCAGCCAGCGCGATCGCCTGCAGTCATCCGCGCAGAACGCCTACCACGTCGCGCTCGAGCGATTGTTTCGACCCCGTCTCCTGTATCGTCTCGAAGAGCAGCTCAATCCCCGGCTTGCCGACGCGGGCTTCGTCTATGAGCCTCTGAAGGTGTACATGATGCTCGGCGGAGTTCAGCCGCCTGACCGCGAGCTCATCAAATCGTGGATGCACCGTGATTGGGCCGAGAATCTCTATCCTGGGCCGACGAACGCCGAAGGCCGGCGGCTGCTCGAAGAGCACCTTGAAGCTCTATTGGACCTCGAAACCGAAGCGCCGCCACTGGTGGAGCTTGATGGTCGTCTCGTCCAAGAGGCTCAGAAGACCCTGGCTCGCTTGAGCGTCGCCCAGCGAGCCTACCAGCTATTGAAATCGGAAGCGCGAGGGTCGGCAGAAGGTGACTGGGTGGCATCGCGGAAGGGTGGGCTTGATGCATCCAGCGTATTCGAAGCGGACCAGGGCCAGCCGCTCGATTCGATCAGTGTCCCCGCGTTTTTTACGTACAACGGCTTTCAAGACAAGTTCATCGCCAAATTGGCCGACTTGGCAGAGCGGATGAAGCGCGATCGATGGGTCCTGGGCGAAGCGGGCCAACAAGCGGCGCTCAATCAACAGTATGAAAATCTGGCTAGCAATCTCCTCGATCTATACGGAAACGAATTCATCGGAGCATGGCGTAGTGCTCTGACAAAGCTGAAGATGAAGAAGCTGCTCGCCGACAAGCCAAAATATCAGGCCTTGCGTGCGGTTTCGGCGCCAAACTCGCCACTTAGACTGATACTCGAATCGATCCGTGACGAAACGGTCTTGACCCGCGAACGGCCGAAGCCTGCAAACACCGGCAACACGTCCTCTCCGCCGGCCAAGCCCCCGTCACAGGCCTTGCTGTTCAATACCCAGGACGGTCCCCCGGGCGCCAAGATCGAGGCCCAATTCAAGCCATTCCATGCCGTTGTCGAAGGCGAGAGCACACGAAGGCCCATCGATTCGATTGTCGCGAACCTGAACGATATCGCTCAAAGCCTGACCTTGATGGTCGAGAATCCCCAAATGACGGCGCAGGCGAATGCGGCCCTGCAGGTTCAGGTCGCGGCGCTCCGCAACAACGCGGCAAGGATGCCCCCGCCGTTCTCGGACATGTTGCGTGGCGCGGCGACGGAGTTCGAAGGTGATATGGCAGCTTCGACGGCGGGCCAATTGCTCGTGGCGCTTCGCGATCAGGTCACGCCGATTTGTCAGCAGATCATCACCAATCGCTATCCATTTACCCGCAGCAGCAATCAGGACGTGCCGTTGGGAGACTTTGCCAAACTGTTTGCCCCAAATGGCATTCTGGACAAATTCTTCACTCAGTCCCTCACCCCCTATGCCGACACCTCAAAATCCGAGTGGGCATGGAGGAAGGAAAGCCCGGTGGGCAATACGCTTTCGGCCGACACGTTGAAGCAGTTCCAGCGCGCGGCCTTTATTCGCGACGCGTTTTTTCAGAACGGAGGGAATCAACCAATGGTGGCGCTCTCCGTTCTGCCTCCCGCCCTCACCGGCGACGGCGCCAGTGCCAAGATCGAGTTGGCCGGCACCGCCGTCGTAAGCCCCGTTACGCCGGCGGCCGGTAGCGGCCCCCCCTCATCGACGCAGCCGGCCCAGCCGCAGACCGCAGCTCCGACGAATGTGCTATGGCCCGGGCCATCGATGAGGACGGCAATCTCCGTCACCAATGACGCTGCGAGCCAACCATCCGTACTTGAACGCACCGGACCATGGTCGATGTTCAGGATATTGGAGGCTGGTTCGATGACTGTTCGCGCCGAAACCGCCAGCAGCACGTTCATTGTAGCCGGACGAGAGCTCAAGTATCAGCTTACGACCGGATCGATCAAGAACCCTCTGAACCTCAGCGCTTTGAGGGAGTTCCGCTGCCCCAGCGGAATATGAAAGGCCATGCGGTGTGGCTTGTTCGGAAAACTCAGTGCCAAGCGCGATTTTATCGCGCTTGCAACACCGCACAGTTTTCTCAAGGTCTGGGAACCCTGGATTCAAGCTTGCATGTCGGCCAGCCGTCATCAGCTCGCAGCCGAGTGGCAGAACGCGTTCCTCACCGCACCCGTGTGGCGCTTCTGGCTTGGTGCCGACATTTGCGGTGCGACGGTGCTCGGCGCAATGATGCCATCGGTGGATGGAGTCGGACGTTACTATCCGCTGGCGTTACTGACGATGGCTGATCCGTCGTATTGCATTCCGCCACCGGACCAAGATACGCAGGAGCAATGGTTCGCGGCAGCGGAGACGTTTCTGCTTTCGACCCTTGATCAAGCCAAATCGTTCGACGATATCTCGACCGCTCTCGACGCGATGCCTTTGCCGCAAATTGCCGCCAGGGCAGACAATCCTGCCAACACGTTCGCAATCAGCGAGACGATACGCGGCATCGTTACGGCCGGAACGACATTTGAAGATTCGTTACCCCTGCTGCGTCAGAGCCATCCGGATGCTTCAGCAGCTGCGAGCTTCTGGTGGACGGAAGGTGGCGGAAGCTTTCCTCCAATGGCGCTATGTTCGCGGGGAATGCCGGACCCGTCCTGTTGTTCAGTCATGCTGACGGGTCCGTTCGGAGTCGATGCAATCGAGCAACCGTCTTAGGCCGGTGCGGGGAGGATCGATGAACGAGCCGCTTTTCACCTTTGATGCAGGCTCTGCCACCCACGTGGGCAAGGTTCGGGTGAGAAACGAAGATTCTCATCTCGTGCGGAGCGATGCGGGCCTTTGGGCCGTGGCCGACGGCATGGGTGGGCACGAAGCCGGGAATGTAGCAAGCGAGCTCGTTGTTGCGGCCCTCGACACCGTCTCCACCTCCAAATCCGCGGCCGAATTTCTGGAGCAGGTCCAAAGTCGGGTACTGCTTGCGAATCGCCAGATCCTCGAGTTGAGGCGTCAGCGCGGCGGCATTGTCATCGGGTCTACCGTCACGGTCCTGCTGATCTCGGAGAACCACTACGCGTGCCTGTGGGCCGGAGATAGTCGCCTGTACCTGGCAAGCCGCGGCGCTATCCGACAAGTATCGCGAGATCACACCGAGATTGAAGAACTGCTCGCCAGCGGCGGCGTCACGATCGACGAAGCCAGGGATTGGCCGACCAACGTCATCACGCGCGCGGTGGGAGTCCGCGACAATCCCGAGTTGGAGATCGTGAGTGGCGCGTTCGAGGCTTGCGACATTTTCGTTCTGTGCAGCGACGGACTTACCAGGCATGTGACAGACGACGAAATTCTCGAGTGCGTTTCGACCCGCGACGCGCAAGCCTCATCCACGGCCCTCGTCCACCTCGCGCTGGAACGAGGCGGCCTCGACAATGTGACCGTCATCGTTGTTCGAACGACCAATCAGACGCCAAAGCAGGAACGCACGATTCCAGCCGCAATTTTGCAGGCGCCTCCCGCAGAAGTATGGGAGTAAACGCGTGAACCAGGAAGAACCAACTCGGTTGCCGCACTACCGACTGTCGCCCGGGACGCGGCTCAACGGCATCTACGAAATCGACAGTATGATTGGCGCCGGCGGCATGGGCGAAATCTACAAGAGCCACGAGATTCAGACCGGCACGGCGGTCGCGATAAAGATGTTGCTGCCGGAAATGTCCGAGAACGAGGCGGCGCTAGCGCTGTTTCGGAGGGAGGCATCCGCACTCCACTATCTCATGCATGACGCAATCGTCCGGTATTTCGTCTTCACGGTCGAGCCGACTTTGCAGCGGCCTTATCTGGCCATGGAATTCGTCGATGGCCAGTCACTCGCCGACATGCTGTCCGGCGGGCCACTCTCATTCGAGGCACTGCGTCGATTGATGCGCAGGGTCGCTTCCGGACTGAACGCAGCCCACGAGCGGGGTATCACGCATCGCGATGTGTCCCCGGATAACATCATCGTTCCACGAAGCGACGTCGCCCGCGCCAAGATCATAGATTTCGGCATCGCCCGTTCCACGCAGCTCAATGATGCAACGATCATTGGAAGTGGCTTTGCCGGCAAACACAACTACGTTTCGCCGGAGCAGGTCGGCTTGTTCGGGGGCGACGTCACCGGCAAGTCCGACGTCTACAGCTTCGGATTGGTGCTGTTTCATGCCCTGACCGGAACGAAACTCGATATGGGAGGAACCCAGTTTCAGCTCGTGGAGAAGCGACGCCGGGTCCCGGATTTGGGCGCGGTCGATGCTCGAATTCGCCCGCTGCTCGAGAGAATGCTTCAGCCTGATCCCGCTGCGCGACCGACGATGGCTGAAATCGAGAACTGGAACGTTGGCCCAGCGAGAGCGATGCCGGGGTCACCGACTGGAAGCATTGCCGCGGAAGACAAGCCAAGTCGAGCGATGCGGCCAGGAGTTCGATATGGCTTGCTGGCTACCCTTGCATTGTGCGTGATCGTGGCATCCAGTGTGGCCTATTACGAGTACATCTGGCTGGCTCCGACTGAGGTCGACTCGCCTCCTCCAGCAGAGCTCAAAGGACCATCGGCTGAGAAGACGACAGCTCCGGAGCAACGGCCTCCGCCCGATACGCGCAAGGAGGCAGAGACGGCGCCGCCGAAACCGCCGGATGATGCTCCGGTCCGGAGCGATGCAGTCCGCAAGTTTGTTGCGCAATACGACGGTGGTGATTGCTTCTTCGTGATCCCCGTCGCGATTGGCGCGAGCGCGGCCGTTCTCGAGGGCATGGGCGCCTCGACGGCGCCCTTCGAGGCGTTGGACAGGGCATTCAAGAAGAGCCAGGGTTTTGAGCCCTCGATCGGAGTCAGGCTCGTTACGTCAGCACAATGCCCAGCTGTGTCGTTTCTGAGCCGGCTCCGTGGAGAAAGCTCCCGTACCCCCCGAATCTCGCTAGGCTCGGTGAAATTGCGTCCGGGCGAAGTGCTTGCCGGAAACGTCGAGAACTTTGCCAACCGCGTCGTTGAGCTCCTGCTGATCGGCGACGACGGGCAGGTCCAGAATGTCTCCTATCTCTTGAAGCCCGGCACCGATGCCCTGTCGTTCTCAAGCGAGATTCCGCGCACGGACGAGGCGTCGCGTCCAAATTCACCACAGCTGCTCATGGCGGTGACAACACCTCGTGTCCTCGACTCGCTCAGGCAGCCCCGTCCGACGCCTGCTGACCAGTTTTTCCTGCAGGTGCTTAGCGAGGCGCAACGAACCAACATCGCAATGAATGCAACGGCGCGGTACATCACGGTTCAGAAGTAACCCGGTCGTTTGACCGAGACGCGCGGCTCCGCAGCCTACCTCGAGGAGAAACCTGGGTCAGCTTAGAAGCGGCCGACAAAGAGGAGCTTGATGTCACGATCCGGGACGAAGTCAGCCGCGCTGAAATCAAGTGCCCCGTCAGGCGACTGCTTCAGATTGCCCGCGCAGAAACTGACCAGTTGATCTTTGGCGGGCTTGTCGATCACAAGCCGGAAATTCTTGATCGGTCCTGCCCAGTTTGCGCCGGTCTTGAGAACATAACTGACGCGCCGCTCCTGAATTGGCGCCTTGCTGGCTTGACCTCCACCCGCAATCTTGTCGACCTGACTCAGGAACGAGTCCGTCACGCAGTATTCCTTTCGGTACCTCTCAAACTCGTTCGACATCGCTTTATTTTGCCGCAGTGCCTTGCGCAATATGGTGTCAGAATTGCTGCCAACGCTTGGTCGATAAACGTGCTCGACCGTAACCGATCGATTGGTCGGGAATTCCTGTTCGCGAAGCACTGCAGTCTTGACGAGCCATGCCGTCTCATAGAGCGGACGCCCCCTTTCGTCGCTGCCCATCTGCATGAGAAGCCCACGATTGACGAGCTTGCTACGCGTCGCCTCGGTCAGGTCCTGGGTCCGAAATTGGCGCGCGCCAATGGGCAACACCGGCAGGTTCAGCTCTTTCAAAAGAGAGGTGACATCGTCTTTGCCCACAAATGCGCGCTGATCAATCTTGAAGCTCGTGGGCACGCCGTCGATCTTGGTTGCAAAATCGACGAAATTGACCGGATCGCTCGAAGGGAACGCGATGTTTTGCCCCTCCGACAAATCAATGTCGGGGAGAGGAAAGGCTATCGTGAGAGGGACAGGAGCGGTCCCATTGTTGGCAAACTCGTATCGAACGCTTACTCGCGCGAGCGAAATCTGAAGGAGTTCGCTCTTCATCGTAACACTTCCGGAACGCGTAAACTGGAGGCCTCCGACCGCGAGTTCCGCCGCAGTATCGTTCGATAGCGCTGGACTAATGGTCGCTGCTATCGAAAGCGCTCCAAGCGTGGCCTTCCAAATTGCTGGCGTCATAATCGATCCCGACAAGCGAGCGGGCCTGAAATCGGTGCGGCCGCCTACAATAGCACATCGGCCCATCGGCGGGCGACGTCTTGTGCATTCGGCCCGGCTTCAGGACTCAGCATCGGCAATCCGACCTGTATCCGCTTTCGCACCGTCAAAACGCTCTGTGGTTAAGGCTCACTCCGACGGGATGCCGGCTACCGCGACCCGTCTGCGGAAAGCGGAGCCGGACAATCGGAAAGTAGCGGGCGTCGCGAAGATGTGTCCTGCAGGCAACACATTGATTAAACGGCGTTTTTTTGGCATACTTGCGAAATACTTCCGGCGGATGCTTGTCCGGGCCGGGCTGAATTGATAATTTTGCGGGGTTTACTTGTGATTGCGGTCTCAGGGGCTCCTGCGGTGCGCTCTCAGATTCGTTTAGCGCTTATTTTTTTCTTCTTTTTCCTCGTCAGCCCCGAAGCGTTGGCCGGAAAGCGCGTTGCCATGGTGGTGGGCAATTCGGCCTATCAAAACGTGCCTGTGCTCCCCAATCCCGTCAATGACGCCGCGGCCATGGCCGACCTGTTCAAGGGAGCGGGATTTGATGTTGTGCAGGTCTATCAAGACCTGAAAAACTCAGCCCTGCGGCGGACGCTCAACAGCTTCTTCGACAGCGTTCGGGATGCGGATGTTGCGGTCGTGTACTTTGCGGGTCACGGCATCGAGATCGAGGGCTCCAACTACATTATTCCGGTCGACGCTGTTTTGGAACGGGACCGGGACGTATACGACGAGGCTGTGTCTCTCGACCGTATAGTCCAATCGATTGAGCCTGCCAGAAAGCTTCGTCTCGTTATTCTGGACGCTTGCCGCGAAAATCCCTTCACGAAGAGCATGCGCAGATCGGTTGCCGCCCGCGGAATTTCGCGCGGGCTGGCGCGCGTCGACCCCGATACTCCCAATACGCTCGTCGCATTCGCCGCGAAAGCCGGGGCAACGGCAGAGGATGGCGTCGGCGAGCACAGTCCATTCACAACATCGCTGCTGAAACATCTAACTGTCCCGGGGCTTGACGTGCGCCGGGCGCTTGGACTGGTTCGCGATGAGGTGATGAGCTCCACCAACAACCGCCAAGAGCCATTTGTCTTCGGATCCCTGGGCGGCGCGGACGTGGCTTTGGTACCCGCCCCCATCGTAGAGCCGACCCTCAGTTCCAACAATCTGGCGGATGTTCGTGCAGACTACCAGCTTGCCGAGCGAGTAGGCACTGAAGAAGCTTGGGACTACTTTATCGCCGCGCACAAGAGCGGATTTTACTCGGATCTCGCCAAAGCTCAGCGCAACAAGCTGGCCGCCGGCGCTGCGCGCAATGACTTCTCGGAAAAGGGGCGCGTTCCTGCAGCTGCGACCGCTCAGCAGCCGATCGACCCCTCACAAGAGAACGGCGGACAGGGCAAGCTAAAGGTTGCCAACCTGAAGGATCAACTCCCCCTCCCCGCGCAGGATGCGCCGGGCGACAGCAAGATTGCCGTCAGCCCCAAAGTCATTGCGCCAGGCAGAGAGCCCTTGGCCAAGGAAGTCGTTGATTGGGAATCGGTGAAGAACACCACCGATCAATCCGCGCTGGAATCCTTCATAAGGCGCTATCCAAATTCGCCACTATCGATAACCGCCCGGCAGCGGCTGGATGCGTTGAATAGAGCAGCAGAGGAGCGCGAAGCAAAGGCGCGTGCGGAACGCGAAGCGGCCATCAAGAAGGCCGCCGAGGAGCGTGAGGCAAAGGAACGCGCAGATCGTGAAGCGGCCAAGAAGGCCGCCGAGGATGCGCGCATTCAGGCTGAGCAGAAAAAAGCAGAACTTGCCAAGGCCGCCGAGGAGCGCGAAGCGAAGGCCCGTGCAGAACGCGAAGCGGCCAAGAAGGCAGCGGATGAAGCTCGCCTTCAGGCCGAGCAGAAAAAGGCAGAGCTTGCCAAGGCCGCTGAGGAGCGCGAAGCGAAGGCCCGTGCAGAACGCGAAGCGGCCAAGAAGGCTGCGGATGAAGCTCGCCTTCAGGCCGAGCAGAAAAAGGCAGAGCTTGCCAAAGCCGCTGAGGAACGCGAAGCAAAGGCCCGCGCGGACCGCGAAGCGGCCGTCAAGAAGGCCGCTGAGGAGCGTGAGGCAAAGGAACAGGCAGATCGCGAGGCGGCCAAGAAGACTGCCGAGGATGCGCGCGTTCAGGCTGAGCAGAAGAAGGCAGAACTTGCCAAGGCTGCCGAGGAGCGCGAAGCCAAGGCTCGCGCGGATCGTGAGGCAGCCAAGAAGGCCGCGGAGGATGCGCGCATTCAGGCCGAACAGAAGAAGGCCGAGCTCGCGGCCGCAAAGAAGCGTGAAGAAGAAGAGCGCCTTGCCAAGGCCGCTGAGGCAGAGCGGGCTGCAAAGGAGAAGGCTGCCGAGATGAAGGCCGCGGAGGCCAAGAAGGCGGCTGAGGAAGCGGAGAGAAGGAAGTCGGAGCAAGAGGCTGAGGCGCTGCGTGCAGCAGCCGCCGCTCTGCGCGCCGCACGCGAACAGAAGGATCGAGAGGCCGAGGCGGAACAGAAGAAGGCGGAGCTGGCCGCGGCCCAAGCCAAGGCTTGCAAGCAGGAACAGACCCGGTTCGAAGAACTGGATGCCAAGGGCAGCGGCGGCACCGGCGTCACCGATGTTCAGGCTTTTGCGAAGACTGTTACTTGTGATCCACTGCGCTCCCAGGTCGCGGCGCTGGTCGATCGGTTCAAGGCGGAGGTCGCCAAGCGAGCGATGACCTCTCCGAATTCGCCCGAGCTCGTTCGGGCTGCGCAGAACGAACTTGCGAGGATCG
Source organism: Bradyrhizobium sp. CCBAU 51753 (assembly GCF_015291565.1). NCBI lineage: Bacteria > Pseudomonadati > Pseudomonadota > Alphaproteobacteria > Hyphomicrobiales > Nitrobacteraceae > Bradyrhizobium > Bradyrhizobium sp. CCBAU 51753. The sequence goes on from NZ_CP030037.1 coordinate 6,607,820, forward strand.
GATGCTTGTCGGGCAAGATCGATGGCTCGCTGGAGACCGCCAAGAAGGCACTCGGCCGTTACGCAGCGATAACCGGCTCATCTCCGAGCCCCGCGGAAATCTCGGAAGACGTCGTATCCACCCTGTCCAAGCAAACCGGGCGTATCTGTCCGCTCGAATGCAAGTCCGGAGAGACAGCCAAGGGTGAAATCTGCGTCGCGGCGGACAAGCCGGCCAAGCCCACCACCGCATCGCGTCGCAAGCACGAGGACGAGGACGACGACGCAAGAGCCAGGCGGCGAGCTGCGCCGAAGGTCGTGGCCGAAACGCCAAAACGAGTGCGCGCTGCACCAGCCCCTCAGGCGCGGCAACAAGCTGTTGCGCGCCCGCCGAGTGAATTTAGCGGAGGTGGAGGTGGAGGCGGCGGAGGCGCGCGCACCATGATCGGCGTCGGGTTCTAAAGCAAGGAACCGGAAAGGCATGGTCGGTTTTCAGAACCGATCATGCTCGAACAGCAAGCTAAGGCGTGTGGTTTTGACCAGGCAAGGAAGAGGTGGATCATGGTTTCGGCGCGTTTACTAGGACTCCTCCTGGGCAGCACGATTGCGGCTGCGATCTTGATCGCACCTGCTCGATCAGCCGAGAGTATGACGGCCGCACCTGCAGAGGACGTGAAGGCGGCTTTGGGTTCTTCCGCAATAACCATCCCCTCCCTCTCGGAGCCCTCGCCGTCTGCGACCGCCTCCGTTCAGGAGGAACCAGCCCCGCAACCGCAACGAACCTCCTCTGCGACAGACTTGGGTAGTCGCGCCTTGCCAGCGGAAACCCGCACTGCAGCCCGGCACTCTCGCGGCTCGCAGCCGTCCGCATCGGCGCGATTGCCCAGATATCGCCAAGCCAGTGATGCTCCATTTTCGCGAAGCCCGGTCAGGTTCGTCTTGATGGTGGGCATCGCGTACTAAGGCGGGATGGAGTCGGGTTGAATTGGTTTGGCTCCCGGTTCACCTCTCCCCGGCGGGAAGGGGTCGATTTGCGCAGCAAATCGGGTGGGGGCTGGTGCGATCGAGGGACGTAAGCCCTCACCCGGCGCTGCGCCATAGCCGAAGCTTCGCTTCGGCGTTCCTGAGGACGGCCGCCAAAGGCGGCCTACGCCTCTCCCAAGCGAGAGGTGAACCTCCGATGGCGCGCCAGTTCAACCTAACTTCATCATGCTTTTGGGGCTTGCCGGCCGGTCACTTTGTCCGCATCCCCACTTTGACCGCGAGATCTCTGTTCGCGGCCCGTCTGGGTCGACAGATCGACCGACCTCAGCCGGCCTCAGAGGTAGAGCCGAAGGAGAAAGCCGGATCACGCGAGGTCCCGTGTCAGCAAGGAAAGCCACGTACCCTGATTATGCCGAGCAACAATGAGCCGATGTAAAAAGACCCCGGGCATAACCGCCCGGGGTCCTTGCTTGGATCGATATGGCGGCGGCGACTAATACTTGGCCGCGACGAGCGCCGGCGCACCAAACCTGTAGTTAATTCCGATCTTCATCTGACTAACCTCGGACCGATCCGTAAGCTGTGTGGTCCCGTCCGATGCCAGCCGCGTATTGCGATCGAAGGAGATGTAGTTGTATTCGGCCTTGGCGGACCAGTTGCTGCCGAGATCGAACTCGGTACCAACACCGATCAACCATCCAGTACGGGTACCTCCGGTGCTGAACCCGGGCGTGACGACACCCGCCTGGTTGACGCAGGCGGCGCTGCCAAGGAAGCCAGCGACCGTCGCCGTCGGACCCAGAATGCAGTTGGCGGACACGGTGTCATGGGCCCAAGCGCCACCGGCCTTGACGAAGAAGAGGGTTCGCTCGTAGGTCCATCCGAGACGGGCGGCAGCGGTCGCCATCCAGTCCATACGATCCTGGCAGGTAAAGTAAGCCGGGCTAAAGCCACCACCGGCGCCGGGGAGACCGAAGGGCGGGGTCGGCACCAAACCGTTTGCGGTGCCGCACGGCCGCGCCCCATTGACATTTGCTCCCCCAACATCGCCTTCGGCGCCGAACACCCAGTTGTTGACCTGGTAGTTGTAGCCGATTTGTCCTCCGCCCAAGGCGCCAACCGTATACGGCTTGTTGCCCGAGGTTGGGTCGCCCACGAAACCGATGTCGGTTCGTCCGAAAGCCCCGCCCGCAAAGCCGCCGACGTAGAAGCCGGTCCAGTTGGTCGGCCCCACCACAACCGCGCCGCGGGCCTTGACCGGAGCCTTTGTCGGCATAACGGCCGCAATCATCTCGGGCGTAAACTGGTAGCGAAGACCGGCATTACCAGTCCATCCCTCGATGTTTTCGCCGTTCCGGTAGTCAACTCGGACGAAGCCGAGCCAGCCGGTGTTCACAACCTGTCCCGCCAGTCCGAGAGAATACTGCCCGTAGGTGCCGACCCGCGAAGTGCTGGCCTGCCCAGTGACCGTAAACAGGCCATTCGGAAGGTTCGTCGCGGACGCGATCACATTGCCAGCAAACTCATGGAACACGCTGGCGGATGCGAACGGCTGCCAAACGACATTGCCGTAAGTGGCGGTCGTTCCGACGCGTACGCTTAGCCGACCAATTTCGCTTTCGATGTCGTTTGCGGTGAACGTCCCTCCGGTCCCGATGCCGTTAACGCCCCCGAAATTGAACGGATCGATGCTCGTCCTGGCCCAGATGAATCCGGCCGACGGCTCGATAAACCAGTTGTTGGCAAGAGCGAAGTTGTAGCCAGCAGACGTGGAAACTGAAACGCCGCGCCCGCCCAGCGGTTGGTTGTAGAATCCCAGTCCGGGATCATTGACCTTGATGTTGTAGAACTCTCCGCGGACCATGACATCGGCGAAGAAGCGCCCGTAGGTTGCGACAAGGTAACCGCCGAGGAACGGGACTTCAAAGTCGCTGGTCGTACCGTTGTTGTCGGTCGCATGCGATCCGAGATAGCCCGCCGTTGCACCGACATGGACATTCCAGCCGCCCCAATTGAGCCGAGCGATGTCCTGCCCCACCTGCACACCCGCGAACGTCTCGCGCACGCTGCTCGCGCAATTCGGGGTGGTAACGGCCGCATTCAGGCCAAGCCCCGGAGGCGCCGTGAATGAGCTCGACGAGTTCGACGTGTTCTTGAAGGTGACCTCGCCGCCCACTCCGCGCACCCATGCGCCGCCGCCTGGCTGGTTCGGTGCCGGATCCGCCGGCGCCGAAACGAAGGCGCTTCCCTGCTGGGTCAGAAAGGCGGTGTTGACGTTGCCGATTGCTCCCGAGAACGCTCCCGCTGCCTGCCCAGCCGTCGACTGGACCCCCGCGAGGAACGTACCGACCGCTTGATTGCCCGTCACGGAGGACGGCACACACTGAGCATAGGCCCCGGACGAGGCTGTCGTTACCACAAGCACTAAAATCGCTTTTCGAAGCATGCGTCCTGCCCCTACAAAAATTCCTTCTAGTTAGCTCCTCCCTGCGGATTCGAGCAACGAGGAATCGTCCAGTTTTACCTCCCGGACAGCAAACTCGCCGGCCGATGTGCTCTTCTAGCCACAGCCAAACAGCCGAAATTCGCAGCAGACCGAAGCGGCGCCGGGCGCGCGCTCGGGCCTGCCTTCCTTGCGCCTGAACGCCCCCCGACACCGATCCACCACCGGGACATGGTTAATTGTATTTGAATGACGTCCAGGATGCCCCTTCTGGCTATCCGAAGGCTTTCCCACCGGCAAACCGGGCTTGACGGCGCCTGCGCGAAGCGGCGTTCAAATCGCCGTTAGTCCGCCCCGATTGCTGACTTTTATTCGGGCGCGATGTAAGCTGGCGGCTGATTTTTTATCAGTTGGTTGGCCAGATCATGTTGCAGCCGCGGAATGGCTTTTCGGCGCATTATCTGCTGGCTATTTTGGCAGCGCTGTTACCGTACGCCGCTCTTGCTGACGACCTTGTCGTCAAGCGCTTCAGTGGCGGAGACTCGCCGAACTCCGTAGGAATCGCCGAGGCGAGCGAAGATGTCGAATTGACCGGCCCCCAGGCCTTGACGACCGACGGCGGCGGCGACCTCTTCATGCTCGATCAGCTCAACCAGCGAATAGTGCGTTTCGATCCAAAGCGGCCTGCCGAAGAGCCAAGCATTCTCGTGCTGCCGGACAGCGTGCAGCCGAACGATCTGGTGGTTCGGAAAGACGAGATATTGGTATGGGACAACGGCATTCGCACCCTCAAGGCGTCCGGCGATCCGGTATCGACCCGCGGCGTCGGCGGCACGACGACCAAGCTGGAAGAGGTTAGTACGCGCGCCGTCGACGACACGTTTGCGCAGTCCGCATTCGCGCAAATGGGCTCACAGCCCCCGGGAAATGCGCTCGAACTGCTCGACCAGAACACGCGCGCGGTCACGCTCAAGCAAGGACGCAAGCCGAGCCGGCAATATATCGCGTCGCGAGGCCGTGGCTCCGTTATCGCCGACATCACTCCCGAGAAAGCGGAAAATAGCGTCCTCGTCGAAGTCCGCTCGATGGACGACAATGCGGTGGTCGCCCAGATACGCCTGCGTGTTCGTGATAAACTGGGGGCCGTCGAATTTCTCGAAATAGATAATAGCAACCGCCTCTATATCCTGGGCGAGAATATCCCGGACGCAGCATCTCGCGCTGCGACGTTTGTCGCGCGTTTCTCGCCAAGCGGTGAGCTGGAAGGCATCTATGAACTTCCGCTGGCCAATACGCCATTGACCCGCCGTTTTGTAACGATCTCAGGCGATGGCGACGTCTATTTCCTGCGCACCGAACGCTCCGGGGTCGACGTCGTCGGCGTCGGCTTCCGGCCGCTTCGCAACGCAAAGCTTATCGATGTCCGCCCGCCGCGAAATCAGAATCCCGCGGCATCACCGAACAGCAAGTTCACCGCGATCGCTGCCGTGCGCCCGTCGAACCGCCAGCAGGCGATCGAGACCGCATTCGCATTCGAGGGAGTTCAGTGGCTGCTCACGCCGCAGAACTATGGCAGCGACCCTGACACAGCCTGCTCCGGCTTCAGCCGGATCAGACGACCATGGTATCTGCAGGGCAAGGTCGGACAGCAGGTCCGCGGGGTACCTTACTGCTGGGGCTGCCACGGCTCTCTGGAGAATTTCAGGGCGCAAATGGGGCGCGGCGTCAAGGCCGGAAACGTCTGCACCCGCAACGCGCCACGCAACGACGTTGCTGGCGTGGACTGCTCGGCATTCGTCAGCGCCACCTGGGGTCTTTCGGTCCACTACACGACTGCGGCGATTCCTGCGATCGCAAGGCCGGTCGAAAATCCGTGGGATTTGCGCCCAGGCGATGCTTTGAACAAGCCCGGCTCGCATGTGATGCTATTCCTGCGCTTCACTCCTGACCGCAAAGCCGAGGTGATGGAATCATCCACCGGCGGTTGCAACGGCAGAGTCTGCCGAAATGTCTACCCTCTTGCAGCGCTTTTGGCTCGCGGATACCAGCCGGTGCGCTTCAAGGGTCTGGCGGACGACACGACTGTCGTCGCGCAAGGCCGCTATGAAGCGGAGACCGCCACCTCAGGCAAGTCGGCCCAAAAAGACAAACCAGGTCAGAAGGACAAGTCCGGTCAAACGGACAAGCCAGGGAAGGAGAAGACGGCGTCCAAGGCGAGCAAAGCACGGAACTAGACGATCGCGAGTTCGGTGAGCACCCCGATCTCGGGCACCCGTTTGCCCGGGCAGCTTGTTTACCGGGTGACTTGCTTGCCGCAGCGCGCTTCGACACCAGCTTACGGCCAGATCTTCCGTCGGTATGTGAACTACCGCATTTGTCGCTGTTTCACCTGTATAGTATAAAGCCTTTTTGCCACCTGGCGAATGAATACCCATTGATCGGTCGTTCGGAGCCCAAGATGATCCGGATCATTTTTGAAAGAAAGTACCGCTGGGGCGCCGTGACGTTGGCGTTCTTGCTTGCTTCAAACTGCCCGGCGCGCGCGGACGACTGCAGCGCTCTTCTCGAACAGTTCAATAACGCGATCGATACTGCGCAGGAAGTCAATGCACAGGCGATGATCGACAAGATCGCTGGCAGTCCCTATTGCGGCCAATTCCAGACCCGGGTTCAGCAGCGGCTGGCCGTTCTCCGCCTCTCCGCAGCCCAGATCATGATGGCGCGGGGCCGGCCGACCACGGAATACGAGCGGCTCATCACCAGCGCCGAGCGAACCGAAGTCGTCTGGCAGGCCTCCGCCACGCTCGGCGAAGTCAGGTTCGGCGAGCGTCGCTTTGCCGAAGCTGCAGAAGCCTATGACCGGGCCATCGCGATCGTCAAAAACGAAACCCTGACACCTGACAAGCCCGAGAAATTCGAGATCGAGGGCCTGCTGGCCCGCTCGGCCCAGGCCCGATTGCTGGCCGCCAACGTGAAGCTGGCGGATGGAACGACACGGTTTGTCGAAACCGCACGAGACCAGCGCGATGGCACGATCGGCGGCATCTATTCACGCTCGGTACGCGGGATTACGCCGCAAGTCGTTCCGATCCCAATCACCTTTGAATATGCCAAGACCACTTTTACCCCGATCGGTGAACGGGCGGTCCGAGAACTCGCCGATGCCCTCAAGGAGCAGCGTCCGGAGCGCATTGTTCTCGTCGGCCACACGGATATCCGCGGCAGCGATGAAACCAACATGAAACTCTCCGCGGCGCGTGCGGAAGCGGTTGCTGCTTATCTCAAGGAGACCGGGCTTGGCACAACGATCGAAACCAAAGGGGTGGGCTCAAGTGAACCGTTCAAGGTTCTCGATTCCGGGGGGCTCAGCCAAGAGGACATCTATGCGCTGAACCGTCGCGTCGAGTTCATCCGCAGGTAGGGCATGCGGGGTGCCAGCTATGCGCGCTTTAAATACGATACTCCTGGTCGCGATGGCCTGGTTGTTGCTGTCGACGCAGGCGAGCCTGGCCGCCTCGCCCATCGTCCTGCACCTGCAAAATCCCGACGGCGGGGCCATTCGAGGCCTCATCATCGGCATCGATGCCTATGAGCATGTTCGTCCCCTCAAGGGATCCGTCGCGGATGCGAGGGATATTGAACAGTCGCTTCGGCAGATGGGAACCAACGACGTCATCACGCTGACCGATGCGCAGGCAAATCGCAGCAGCGTGCTGCAACACATCAGCGATCTCGTTCAACGGACCACGTCCAACGACCTCATCATTCTGTCGATCGCCGGCCACGGCGCTCAGGAGCCGGAAACCATCAAAGGGTCCGAACCTGACGGCCTTCAGGACGTTTTTCTGCTGCCCGGTTTTGCGCCTACTCCGGAAGGTTCGCGGCAACGCATTCTGGGCAGCGAGTTCAACCACTTCATCCGGCAGTTCGAACTGCGCGGTGCAAAGGTTCTGTTCGTGGCCGACACGTGTCACGGCGGCGGCATGGCGCGGGACATCGATCCTCGCGCGGCAGAGATGAGCTTCAGACAGGTGTCGAAATATACGCTGCCCGTCGACAAGCTCGTTCCGGTGACAAACGAATCCGATCCGGTCAGTGACCTTGATCTCGACCGCACGGCGTTTCTTGCCGCCGTCGATCGCAACACCAAGGCGCCCGAGGTCAAGATACCCGGAATCGACGGACTTCGCGGCGCGTTGAGCTACGCCGTGGCGCGCGCATTCGAAGGCGGTGCCGATGCCAATCACGACGGCAAGGTTACGTTGAAGGAATTGTTCGCCAACGTCCGACAGGTCGTCTACCAGTTGTCCGACCAGCGCCAGAACGTGGTGACAAAGGCTTCCCCAGGTCGTTCAGTCGAGAGTGACGTCGTATTCCAGCTGGCGCAGGGACCGACCTTGGCCGCGACGCCCGGCCCGACCGTTCCTCCCAAACCAATGATTCCCGCGCCGCCCGCTGCGCTGTCGCGTGACCTTGCCGTTGCTCCAGCCCCCACGGAAATCTCTGCACCGATACGATTGGCCGCACTCGGCAGCAGAACCAACAATCTTGCCAAGCTGACCTCCCGGAATGCCGCGATCGAGATCGTTCCGCCCGTCGACAATCCGGATCTCATTTGGGATTCGAAGTCCCGCGATGTCATTTCCTGGGGTGATGTGGTCGCCTATGGGATTGATGAGCGCGACCTCGTGTCGGTCATCGACCGGACTGCCGCCATCAGGGAATTGAAGAGAATTGCGACCAAGACCCCGCAGACCCTTCGCGTTGCACCCGATGATGGCCAGTATCACAAGGGCCGCACGGTTCAGATCGAACTTTCCGACGTCACAAGCCGGGCCATCATCCTGTTCGACATATCAGGGGATGGTACAATCCAGATGCTGTACCCGCTCGGTTCGGACGCTCCGATCTCTCAAACCGGAAATCTGCGTTTGCAGCTCAAGGTGCGCGAACCGTTCGGTGCGGAGCAGGTCGTTGCGGTCACATCGACAAAGCGATTGCCCGACCTCGAGCAGGCAATTCTTCAACTGGATCGGCGAAAGGCCCCTGGCCAGCTCATCAAGATATTGAACACATATCTCTCCCCCGACGCGCGTGTGGGATCAATTGGTTTCTTCACTGCACCGTGAGGTGGCTTATGCGAGGCTTAAGTTCTCTCAGGTGCATGACGGGCTTCGTCGCGATGGTCCTCGCGCAGAACGCCGTTGCGGCTGTTCTCATCCTCGAGGGAGCGGCTCCGCAGCCAGCAAACCCTGGCCCTGCCATGACAACGCCGAGTCCCGCGCAGCGCGAGCCCGTTCCAGCAAACCAGGAAATCCTCAGACCCGCGGCTGCTCCGGTAGAAGCTGCGCCGCCCTCCACTGAGGCGGTCGCCCCCCCGCCGGCAAGCCCGAGCGACCTCAGCACGGTGAAGCTGACCAACCCCGCCGAAATTGCCATCGACATGTTGCCTGGCCAGACCGTCAGCATCGGATCGCGCGTCTCCTTCCGGATCACCAGCAAGCGGCCCGGGTATCTTGTCCTCATCGACATCGATGCCAACGGACACCTGTCGCAAATTTATCCGACCACCGCCTCGCTCGTACAAACCTCCAAGCCCAACGGAAACTTCATGAAGGCGGGCACGCTGACCATACCCCTTGCAACCGGCCAGAATGGCGCAACCGAATACGTGGTTACACCGCCGAAGGGTAACGCCATGGTCGTCGCGGTCTTGAGCGCTCAACCGGTTCAACTTCTCGATTTGCCGGACGCGCCGCCGGGAGCCCGCAGCCAATCCGACGTACTGGCTTATCTTGTCGAACGGACAAGCGAACTACGCATTCCGGACGACGCGACAAGCCGGTTGCGGGAAAATCGCTGGTCCTTCAATGCAAAGCCGTACAGTATTCAGTAGTCCCGAAGCCGCAACGGCCGGTGCCAACAGCGGATGGACACTTGGCGGGACGGCACGAAGAAGATGAGACTGCCGAGTATCAAATTCGCGGGCCCCCTCGATTGGCCCATGATAGGCGCCGTATCGGCGCTAACGGTCGTTGCTGGCTTCGCGATCTTCGAAGTGAGTGGTTTGATCAGGTCCGGGACGGAGCCGGTCAGGAAACAACCCCAGCTTTCACGGTATGAAAGGCCCGTCGAACGATCGATCTATGAACTTCCGGGCTTCGGCACTGGCGGTTCGACCGAACCGCCGCCAAGTTTTCCGCTCATGCGATTGATAGATCCCGATCGCACCTATTCGATCGAAGGCGGAAATCCTCCCCTTGATCCACCCCCGCCGCCGACGCAATCGAAGAAGACGTCTCCTTCAACGGCTCCAGCGAAGGTGGAAGCTCGCGGCGATCCCAAGACGGCAAAGCCGGTCGCACAGGAAACGAAATCGGCCGCTCTGGAAGTCAAGCCGGCCGCCGTTGAACCGCAACCACGTCCCGTTCCCGTCCAGTGGCGGGTCATAGTCACGTCGAAAGCGAGCTATTTCAATCTGGGCGGTCATGTCAGCAGCGCCGGAATTGTCGATAGTCTCGCCAGCAGCCACTTGAGAGACGCTCTCAAGGTGCACAAAAACTTTCCGCAACTCCCTTCCGACATCAAGACGCATATACTTACTCAAGACATCAATCTTCCAAAAATCGCACCGTATCGCGGACTGCTCGGCATCAGCGATAAGGTCATGGAGGAAGAGCAAGGCATCAGATTCGAGCGTGTTGCTGCCAGAGGGTAGGTTCGGCCCATCACCTGTCGGCAGCCGCGCAGACCGTGGCGTCCGTGAAGCTAGACCGCGCTGTGCTTCGGCCAGCTTAACAACATAAGCTAGTCCATTTTGTTAGAGAGGCTTTCGACAAACTGGAGAGATTTCATGAGTGATTATATTGCAGCATTTTTTATCTCGCTGTTCATCCACGCAATCTCGGCCAATCCGACACGCAGCAAATCTATCCGCGCAGCCCGGCAACGCCCAGCACTTGCGCATTGCGCATGAGCTCTTCAATCGTAGAACGGCGACTGGCAGCGATCATCGCCATGGATGTGGTCGGGTACAGCCGCTTGATGGGCGTTGACGAAGTCGGCACGCTGATGGCTCTCAAGGCCCATCGTGCCGAGCTTCTCGATCCCACGATAAAGGATAACGGGGGACGGGTCGTCAAGACTACCGGCGACGGACTCCTCCTTGAGTTCGCGAGCATCGTCGATGCTATCGGGTGCGCGATAGCGATCCAGCAAGGCATGCTGGCGCGGAACGCATCGGTGCCCGCAACCGAACAAATCGTCTTTCGCATCGGAGTGAATATCGGCGACATCATTATCGACGGTGATGACATCCTGGGCGACGGCGTCAATGTCGCCGCCCGGCTCGAAGCACTGTGCGAGCCCGGCGGTGTATGTATTTCGCGCGCTGCCAACGAACAAATTCGCGATAAATTACGCCTCTCGTTCGCCGATCTTGGCGAGCATACCGTCAAGAATATCGCGCGCGCCATTGGCGTTTTTGGCTTGGCAGCCAAGGATATTGCCGCGTTGCCGGAACCGAAAATTCGCGGATCTCATCGCAATCTTCCCGCCGGACCGAGCAAGTCGACGGTTTTTGCAGCTGCGCCCGTTGCTTATCCCTGGCGCCGCTTGGCTTTCGCCGGTTTAGCATTGGTGACTCTTGCAGCATGCCTCGGCGCGTGGTGGATACGTCGCGAAGCCGCAACAACGGTACCCTCGCCACTGGCTTCCCAGCTGCTTTTGGCGTTGCAGAGACACAGTCCAGGAAGTCCTGCGAATGCCGACGTGGTTTCGGCCTATGCGGCCTCGCCGCTGCATCGCGCGCTTGCCGCGCCCCGCGGCCGGTCGGGAGTTTGGCATACCGCCAATTGGCCCTCGCGCGAAATCGCTGAAGAAAAGGTGCTGGAAAAATGCCTCCAATTCTACGATGAGCCTTGCGCCTTGATCGCCGCAGATGACGGCGTTACGCCGGCCGACAATGGCATTTGGCCAGTTCGCGATGCGCCGCGTGTCCGTTATGCCGGAGTGTTTAATCCCGAGCGTGTTCCCGCTCTACGCCAGGAAACCTTGCTGCGTCCGGAGGTCGCCGAATACACGACGCTCGCCGGTCCAAAGGCTGCGGCGTTTCATGCGACTGGAATATTGATACTGGTGACTGCAGCGGCGAGCCAACGAGCGGCGGAGGAAAAGGCGTTGAAGGACTGCAACGCCGACCCCGCTCGCAATCCTCCGGGTGGACCATGCTATCTGTATGCCGTCCAAAACAGGGTCGTGCTACCGCTGAGGCTTACAGCGCCAATGACGCCTGACTCAACAGCAGCCCCTTCGCCGACCGCTGACGTTGCTTCCGCCAATCCCGTGATCTCCCCCCGCCAGAGCCCGGCCGATGTTTTTCGAGCGGCATTGTCCGCAGCAATAACGGACATTGCTCCCGCGATGTCCGAGCAGGGTCGACTGGCCACAGTCACAGGTTACCACGCGGATACCAGTCACAAGGCACTCGCAGTCCATCCCCCTGGCAATAGTTGGCGATCGGCGGATTGGCCGAACGAGTCGGCGGCCGAGCAAGGCGTGCTCGAAGCGTGCCAGCTGCGATACGGCGATCCCTGCGTCCTGGTGGCGGTAGATGACAGGATTCAGAGTAAGCCTTCGGGCGGCTACTGGCAGACGCGGCCGATGCCGCGCGTTGCTTATGATGGCCCCTTCGATCCGCAGCAAATTCCTCTTCTGAGGGACGCGATGCGTCAGCGCCAGGACGTTGTCGACTACAGGAAGAAAGACGGTCCGAAGGCCGCCGCCGTTCACCCGTGGAGGCGCATCTTTATCACAACGGGGGCAGCCTCGCAGCACGATGCGGAGGTCGCTGCGCTCGCAGATTGCAATTCTGATCCGACGAGAAAAGGCCAAGACGGGCGATGCTGGCTTTACGCAGTTGGCGATCAGGTCGTACTACGGAAGCGTCTGCAATCAGCAATGACGCCCGCGGTCTCGGCCCCGGATGCTCCGCAATCGAGCAACAGCGTCAAACCCGACGCAGTGCCTCGCAAGAGTCCGGCCGAAATATTCCAAGCCGCACTGTCGTCGTTGACGGAGGATCTGGCACCTGCCATGCCGGATAATCGCCGTCTCGAGCAGATCATGCTTTACCATGCCGCGACGAGTCATAAAGCCCTTGCTGTCCACCCACCCGCCGACAGCTGGCGATCGTCGGATTGGCCAAACGAGGCGGCAGCCGAGCAGAACACGCTCGAAGCGTGTCAGATGCGCTACGGCGACCCGTGCATTCTCGTTGCAATCAACGAAAAAGTTCAAGACTTGTCATCGACTGGGTATCGACGCCCGAGATCGATGCCGCGCGTTGCCTATGACGGTCTATTTGATCCGCAACAAATTCCATTTGTGAGAGAAGCAACGCGTCAGCGCCAGGACGTTGTCAATTATAGAACAAGCAGCAATCCCAAGGCCGTGGCCGTTCACCCGTGGGGACGAGTTTTCATTGCGACAGGCGCAAGTTCGCAACGCACGGCCCAGGTCGCGGCTCTTGCGGATTGCAATAGTGATCCCTCAAGGGATGGCAAGGATGGTCCGTGCTGGCTCTACGCCGTCGACGATCAGGTTGTACTTCCAAGACGGCTGAAGGAGCCGCTAAGCGCCGCATCAGCAACTCGCTGATCCGTTTTGGCGGCGATTCCCAAACCAAGGTTGAGTCGGTCGCCATCCGATGTTTGATAATGGCGCCAGAGCGACACGCAGAGGTCGACGGTCACCCGCAAGCACCGCCGATGCCCGGTCTTCTCATTACCCACGATGCTGGTAACCGACTTCGCGAACCACCGAGAACTTCTTCGGATTGCTTAAATTGAATTGCGGCACTCCGCTGCGCACACCCGGAGCCAGCGCTTCCGCGTCAGGATACTCCATATGCTCGTTGTGCCTCAGGTTCGGGAGAATTTTCGCGGGGCGGTTATCACTAGCGGCGGCAAAGAACGTACAGACCTTTCTCTTCAGCTCCTGAACGTCCTGCCCTCTTTCAGTCAGCAATAGTTCAATTGAACTCCCAGGAGACGTCGGCAAAATATTTGTGCCTCCTGACGTCCGAGTCGAACCGCCCAAATCGATATCATCAGGGTCAATTCTTTCGCCCGCGGCCAAAACGACCAGTCGATAGCCGTGGGTCAAACGTCCCTGGTGAAAGCCGATTGTTCGTTCGATGGTAGAAAAATCATGGAGATCCTTCAGATACTTCCAAAGCGTGAAATTGCCCTTGATTGTCAAAATACCGAAAGCCGGCCGAAACATCTGCGAACTCCGAAATTTGTCCGTCTGGTTTCATGCATCAAACAGCACTTCACTGTAATCCGTGTGTGGCCGGTACAGCGCCCCGCGACTGTATCAATAATGCGAGCGGAGGGCGATTATCCCAGTGGTCGCGACAATTCCCATGTCCGTGGCCCGAGGCAAAATAGCCGACAGGCTCGGCCACGCCCCTTCGCAGGAGCGGCGCGCGATAGCAATGGCGATGACGGAGCCTGGCGCCTGAGGCCGTGCCGGTCGTTAATGTTCGTCGATGGTGCCGGCGAACTTGACCAGAAGCACGACCAGGCTTGGCGCGGCAGCTTATGTTCTCTCGACGAGGACGCGTCGCACACCGTGCGACCACGAAAAGCGTCGCATGAGCGCAGTTTGTTCCATCGGCTAAAATGTAAAAAGCCCCGCAGGGCCAATCCTTTACGAGTGGTGGGCGCACCAGGGCTCGAACCTGGGACCCGCTGATTAAGAGTCAGCTGCTCTACCAACTGAGCTATGCGCCCGGAACTTGTCCGGAAATGACCCTCGCAAGAGGGCCGTCGTTTAGCAAAGCGATTCCGGTATGTCCAGCAAGCTGGACGATTTTTCCTGACTTTTACCGGCCTTGCGGACGCGCCGAAGGCCGCCGGATTTCGGCGACCTTTCAGCCACTTGACCGACCTCCTGGCGAGGCCGCCGCGACCCGCTGCTCAGAGCCGGCCGGAACGCTCCTGGTCGCCGCCGCCGTCGCGGTCGTAGCGGTCATGGTCGAAGCCGCGGCCGCCGCGCTCCCAGCGGTCGAAACCGCGCTCGAAACGGTGGCGGCGCCAGCCCTCGGCGCCGAACCCCCGCCCCTCCAGATGGGTGAGCAGGCTCAGCCGCCGCTTCTGGCCGTCGTCGAGCGTCTTGTAGAGCGGGTCGGCGGCATCGGCGATCTGCTTCAGCGACGTCGCGGTCGCCGCCATGCTGTCGGCGCGCTCGCGCAGGCGGGCGACCGGATTATCCCCCGTCTCGGCCTTGCCGGCGTCGGACTTGTCCGCTTCCATCCGCGCATTGGCCCGATCGATCCGCATCTTGGCGAAGTCGCGCACCGCGGCCTCGACCGGCGGCCACAGCTTCTCCTGATCCGGGCTGAGCTTCAGCCCGGCATGCACGGCGGCGATCCGCGCGTCGAGGAAGGCCGCCCGGTCCTCCGGGCTCATCCGCATCGGACCATGAAACCAGGGACGATGCTGGGCATAGACCACGGTCGATCCGGCAATCGTGAGCGCCGCGACGCCGGCGAGCAGAGCTTTCTTCATACCAACCTCCTTTGAAGGTTGCTCGAAGATGATGCGTCTTGCCCCCGTCTTCAACTTACAGATTGGTCAGGCAGACCTCTGTTACCAAGATGTAACGCCGTTCATGGCCTTCAGAAACATTTCTAAATCATTCCCAACAATCGCGGCAGCCACAGCGAGATCTCCGGCACGTAGGTGACGACGCCGAGGAAGATCAGCATGGTCAGCAGCCACGGCCACACCGCGATCGTCAGTTCGGTGATGCCCATCTTGGCGATACCGGATGCGACATAGAGGTTGAGGCCGACCGGCGGATGGCACATGCCGACCTCCATGTTGACCACCATCAGGATGCCGAGATGCACCGGATGGATGCCGAGCTTGACCGCCACCGGGAACAGGATCGGCGCCATGATCAGCACGATCGAGGATGCCTCCATCACGTTGCCGGCGATCAGCAGCAGCACGTTGACGATCAACAGGAAGATGATCCAGTCGACACCGACCGAGGTGATCCAGGTCGCGATCTGCTGCGGGATGTTCTCGTTTGCCATCAGGAAGGAGAACAGCACCGCGTTGGTGATGATGTAGAGGATCATCGCGCTCATATTGGCCGAGCCGAGCAGCACCTTCGGCACGTCCTTCAGCGACATGTCGCGATAGACGAACACGGCGATGACGAAGGCATAGACAGCGCTGACCGCGGCCGCCTCGGTCGGCGTGAACATGCCGGTATAGATGCCGCCGAGCACGATCAGGATCAGCAGCAGGCCCCACATGCATTTGCGGAAGGCGGTGAACCGCTCGCTCCAACTCGCCTTCGGCAGCCGCGGATAGTCATTGCGCCAGGCGCGATAGAAGGTCGTCATCCCGAGCAGTGTCGCCAGCATCAGGCCGGGGATCACGCCAGCGATGAACATCTGCCCGACCGAGGCCGACGACACCCGGTGGCCGGCGGGATCGAGCGCAATGCTGCCGCCGGTGGCAACGCAGTAGATCACCATCACGATCGAGGGCGGGATCAGGATGCCGAGCGCGCCCGATGTGGTGATGACGCCGGCGCCGAAGCGCTTGGGAAAGCCCTGCCTGACCATCGCCGGCATCATGATCGAACCGATCGCGATCACGGTTGCGGGCGACGACCCCGACACCGCGGCGAACAGCGCGCAGGCCATCACGCCGGCGAGCCCGAGCCCGCCATACCAGTGCCCGACCATGGAGGTGGCGAAGTTGATCATGCGTCTTGCCACGCCGCCATGAGTCAGGAAATTGCCGGCGAGGATGAAGAACGGGATCGCCATGATCTCGAAATTGTCGATGCCGGTGAACAGCTTCAGCGCCACCGACTCGGTTGGCACGTTGGTCATCGTGTAGATGAAGGTGAGTACGGTGAGGCCGAGCGCGATCGAGATCGGCATACCCGTCAGCATCAGCGCGATCAGGAGGCCGAAGATGATGAGGCTGGTCATCGCGTCACCTCCGCGGCGCCGGCGCCGGGCGCATCGATATCGACGCCCTCGACATGGGCGTGATCATGATGCGGCAGCTCGCCGGTGCGGAAATAGGCGTACGCCACCTGCAGGAAGCGGAAGCACATCAGGTAGGAGCCGAGCGGAATGCAGAGATAGACGAACCAGCTCGGGATCTCGAGATCGGGCGAAACCTGGTCGGTGTGCATCAGGCCCCAGACGAACTTGGCGCCCATGGTGCCGATCACCGCTGTGAAGAACGCGCCGCAGAGCAGCCCGAACAGCACGATCGCGTTCTTCCAGGGTGATTTGAGCTGGTTGACCACGACGTCGACGCCGACATGGATGCCGGTCCGCACGCCGTAGGCGGCGCCGAATTTGGCAACCCACACGAACATGTAAATGCAGAGCTCCTGCGCCCAGGACAGGTTGATCGGGAACAGGATCGGATAGAGGAAGGGGATGCCGATCAGGTAGCGATGCATGACGGCGAGGAAGATCAGGAGCGTCGCCGCCGCCATCAACGTCGCGATCAGTATCTCTTCGAGCCGGTCCAGTATGCGCAGCAGCAGCATCAAAACTCCCCCTCACGGCCGGACGGAGCGCCGCACCGTGTCCCATCCAGCGGCCCTGCGGGCCGCTGGCCATCCCTATTACGGTTTCTGCCGTCCGCTCAGTTCATCGGGCCGCGGCCCGTTTCCTTCAGGAACTCGTCGATCAAGGGCTGACCGACGCGTGATGCAACGTCCTTGTAGACCGGCATCATCGACTTGCGCATCGCCTCGTCCTGCTCCGGCGTCAGCTTGACGATCTCGCTCTTGCCGCTCTTCTTGATCTCGGCGAGCGCGTCCTCGTTCTCCTTTGCCGACTGGCCGTTGCCATAGTCGGTGGCCTCCTTCATGGCCTTGTTCAGCTGCTCGCGGACGTCGGCCGGCAGCCCGTCCCAGAACTTCTTGTTCACGACCACGACGTAGCCGATATAGCCGTGGTTGGTCTCGGTGATGTACTTCTGCACCTCGTGCATCTTCTGGGTGTAGATGTTCGACCAGGTGTTCTCCTGGCCGTCAACGACGCCGGTCTGCAGCGCCTGGTAGACTTCCGAGAACGCCATCACCTGCGGGATCGAACCCAGCGAGCGGAACTGGGCTTCCAGCACCTTCGACGACTGGATGCGGAACTTGAGGCCCTTGTAGTCGGAGGGTGCGACCAGCTTCTTGTTCGCGCTCATCTGCTTGAAGCCGTTGTCCCAGTAGGCAAGACCGGTCATGCCCTTGGCGTCGAGGAGCTTGAGCAGCTTGGCGCCGAGCGGGCCGTCGGTAACCTTGCGCAGCGTCTTGAGGTCGGGGAGAATATAGGGCAGATCGAAGACCTCGAATTCCTTCACGCCGATCGGGCCGAACTTCGAGTTCGACGGCGCCAGCATCTGCACGGCGCCAAGCTGCAGCGCCTCGAGCTCTTCCTTGTCCTTGTACAGCTGCGAGTTCGGGTAGACTTCGACCTTGACCTTGCCTGCGGTGTATTTCTCGGCAAGTTCCTTGAACTTTTCGGCCGCCTGTCCCTTCGGCGTGTTGGTGGCCACCACGTGGCTGAACTTGATCACGATCGGCGACTGGGCCGAGGCCGGTCCCACAAAAGTCAAGGCTGCGATCGAAGCCGCAGCCAGAATGATCTTACGCATCTTTCCTCCCGCGTAATTGCGGAGCGCGAACCGCCGGCCCCGAAACTTTGTATGCCGGCCGCACCATTACAG
The DNA here is from genome assembly GCF_015291565.1 of Bradyrhizobium sp. CCBAU 51753. NCBI lineage: Bacteria > Pseudomonadati > Pseudomonadota > Alphaproteobacteria > Hyphomicrobiales > Nitrobacteraceae > Bradyrhizobium > Bradyrhizobium sp. CCBAU 51753. Next base: position 6,625,996 of record NZ_CP030037.1, read on the forward strand.
AGAAGCGGCGGCGAATGCCATTGCCCCTTTAGCAGGGTCTGATTTGCCGCGTTGCTGCGACGCACAATACATCGCGACGGTATCTGCGTCGGCCGTTGCGACCGTTCGATGACACCCCGCTGTGCCCGGTCGTGGCGGCGAGGTCAATGACGGGTGCGGAAATGACCAATTCGCGGAACGCGAACGCTCGCGGCGGTTGCCGTGTGAAGGCAGACAACATCCGGATTGATCTCGATCGGCGCACGCACATCAAAGGCACGGCGCTGTGGGAAGTCGCGGGTCGACCCTGTCCGAGTTGACGCCTTCGCGGTCGCCGCTGCCAGGAGACGCCGGTTTGACCTTCTCGGTCGACTCCGTCCGCCGGGACCCTCGCTCACGATTGCCGCCAATTGCGCCAAGCAGCATCGCGACGAGGATCATCACCAGGATTCCGGCAAGGCTCAGCGCGATCTGCATCGCGAGCCGGTCCGAGATGTCGAGCAGCGTCAGGTGGCTGGCGAGCGCCAGCAGAACGCCGAGACAGTAGATCGGCAGTGAGTTCGCGCCGCAGCTCTTCGCCCAGCGAAGCACCGGCGTCGACAGCCCTCGCCAATCCCGCGGGACCAGCCGTAGCGCGACAATTGCGAGAGCCAGAAAATGCAGCAGCCGCAACGGACTGAGATTCGATTTGTCCAGCGGGAAAAGCAGGTCCGTCAACGCGTGCGGGACCACGGACTTGATGCCCCAGCTCAATGCAAGGACCAGACTGAGAGCCAGATAGAGAACCGCGAGAACAAGCGCCGCGCGCGAGGTCAGCCACGGCCGGACTCTGTCGCCCGCGACGACCCACCACGCGCCGATCACGAACAGCAGTTGCCAGGCCAGCGGATTGAAGTACCAGGTGCCGCTCGGCCAGGCTGGAACGCTCCAGCCGAACAGGTGCACGAGCGCATAGAGCAGCAGCGACCCGCCAAGCGTCGCGTTCGGCGCCCGCAGCAGCAGCCAGAGCAGCGGTGCGAACAACACGTGACCGAGCACGAAGACCGGCAAGATGTCGGTGTTGACGGGGCGATATTGCAGCATCGCAGCATGCGCAAACGTCGCGCCTGGCTGCTCGAACAGAATCCGCGTGTTGCTGTCGTCGGCAAGATCATCGCTGCCCGAGAAGTAGACGAGAACGGCGCAAGCGAGCGTGAGCAGCAGGAACGCGGCATAGATGTCCCATCCGCGCCGCAGCGATCGTCCGATCATGCCCCTCCAGCCCTCGCGCTGGCGCGCCCTGCCGTAAGCCAGCGCGCAGGTCACGCCCGAGATCAGCATGAATATTTCGGCGGCATCGCAGAAGCCGTAGTTGCGGGGCGTCAGCCAGCTTCCGATGTTGTTGGGAACATGATCGAGAAATATCCACCACAGCGCGATGCCGCGACAGACATCGAGGCGCAGGTCGCGGCCAGCCCCTTCGAACTCCGGCGGGGCTTCGCGGAGCAATCGCTGCGGGCCGTGCGTTCGATCATGCATCTGTCGACCTGTCCGTATGCCCGCACGCCTTCATCAGGCGCGCTTCGATGACGCGTCTGGGTGCGCCGGCAGTTGCGTGCCGCGCGGGTCGCCGACCAAGAGGATGCGGTTACGTTCCCACCTATCCGGTGATTGGCAGTTCTTTCGTCGCCCAATCGTTCGCCTGATCGCCGGCGTCGCAAGGATCGCCGTCCTCCCGAGGCGCTTGCAGGATGTCGTCGCTGTCAACCGGGATCAGAAGCGCCTTGCGCATTTCGGCGAGGCGAGCACGGCAGAACTCACGGTACAGTATGTCCAAAATGGTGGGCATGATCGAACCCTCACACTTGATCATCACCATTGACGTCGCACCTGACAAGAATTGCTGATTTCACCCGGCAGCAGAGCCGGGAGTAATGCGTGTCCGCAGTTCTCAAATGACGATGTGGCGGCCATGCGACACGAAATCGGTGTCAGGGGCCAGCCAAGTTGTGCAGAACAGTCCGCCCGCAGATCGTTGAGTTCGATCAGTCGCGAACGGCGTCGTGAAGCTGCATTTGCGCTCGCATTCTGCAAGGGATGCCGAAATTGACCTCCAAAGCAGCAATTACAAATAGAGCCATCACGACCATCTCCTCTTAAAGGAGATTTTTGGCACGACTTGCACAGTCAGTATGCCTGAATTTTCAGACCGGCTACGTGAACCAGCTCACACCGCACGATCACAGATCATTGAGACTATCAGGCGAAAGGCGTAGCTTCTTGGACTCATGCGCACATTGCGAGGGAGGCGGTGCGCGAATTGCAAATGCGGATACCAGACAGCAGTCGCAAGCGTTCATCCCGTTGTCCTGTCAAGGCGGGAGGTCCCCGATGTCTACGAACGCAGCCGATCTCGTATCGCATCGATTCTCGACGCGCGAGCTTCCGGGACCAATGCGACTCCCGCTATGGCGCGAGAGCTTTGTGCGAGGGATCGTTCACGCCGATATCGAGCCGTTATCGAGCGCACCGTTTCAGGCCGAAGCAAGGCTGCAGGCGATCCAGGGCCTGCGCACGCTCGCACTGAAAGGCTCCGCGATGCGCTTCAAGCGCTTGCGGCCGAACATCACCGATGGCGACGATTCGATCGGATTCATCGTCTGCTCCCGCAGCAGAAGTCAGCTCGCGCAGCGCGGCCAGGACGTCGAGCTTCGCGGCGGCGACGCAATCGCAATCCTGCATTCGGAGCCCGCCATTGTTACCTATGTCGACGGCTTGCTGCTCGGGCTAGCCGTGCCGCGCGACGCGCTTGCGCAGCGCGTGACCGACGTCGAAGGCCTCGCGATGCGGCCCATTTCGCGCAGGACTGAAGCGTTTCGACTCCTGATGGCGTATCTGAGGTCGGTGTTCAAGCAGCGAGCGCTGGCCGCACCCAACCTGCGCGGCACGGTCGTGGCTCACATCCATGATCTCGTGGCGCTCTCGATCGGCGAGTATGCTCCCCTGGGCGAGAGCGGTGCCAGCGCAGTGGTGGCCGCGCGTCACAGCGCCGTGCTCGCCTACATCGCCGCACACTTTCAGGACCCGGGGCTCAGCGTTCAGGCTGCGGCCCGCGGCCAGGGCATCTCGCCGCGTTACCTGCAGCGCCTGATGGCGTCATCGGGATCCTCATTCACCGGGCATGTCAACGAGTTGCGTCTTCAACAAGCATTCAAGCTGCTGTCCGAGTTCAAGTCCGGTCCGCAGCGAATCTCCGACATCGCGCTTGAGGTCGGCTTCTCGGACGTTTCGCATTTCAACCGCCTGTTCCGGGCGCGCTTCGGCGACTCGCCGAGCGGCGTCCGCGCCGCCGGACGGAATTCGATCTGAGAAGCGCAGGTTGCGCCCGATCTGCATCGCCGGGCAATCCGCGGTGTGCACGAAAGTCGCCGCCTTGATCTAGGTCAACGAAGCACTCCCTCAAATCGCTGAATGAAGGACTTGCGCCTGGCCAGCCTGGGCAGGCGTCTTACCGCGTGGAGTGAAGGCAAATGCGTCCATTCCTGACCGCTCGCAGGCTGCCATGATCGCCCAACTCACCCGGAACGAACGGCAGACCGCCATTCTGATTTGCCTCATGGTCGCGAGCTTCGGATTTCTGCTTGGCGTGGCCGGCCGGGACGATCCGATCGGCATTCACGGTGCGCTGATCCTTTTATTCTGCGTCCTCATCATCTTTCGCATCGGCAAGGATTACTACGCCCCTGAGCCGTCGGCCGAACGGTTCACCCATTACTATGACGATCCCAGCAAGGCGGGCATCGTTCTGGCGATGGCATGGGTCGTGGTCGGGCTTGCGTTCGGCGACTGGGTGGCGTGGCAACTGGTCTATCCGGACCTGACCTTCGGCGGCGGCTGGTCGAGCTTCGGCCGGATCCGCCCGGTCCACACCACCGCCGTCATCTTCGGCTTCGGCGGCAACGCCCTGATCGCGACCTCGCTCTACGTCCTGCAGCGAACCTCGCGCGCACGGCTGCCCGACCAGCTCAGTCCCTGGTTCGTGCTGATCGGCTACAATCTGTTCTGCCTGCTCGCCGTCACCGGCTACATGCTGGGCATCACCCAGTCGAAGGAATATGCCGAGCCGGAATGGTACGCGGACCTCTGGCTGGTCGTCGTCTGGGTGGTGTATTTCCTGATCTATCTGCGGACCCTGGCGCGGCGCAAGGAGCCGCACATCTACGTCGCCAACTGGTACTACATGGCCTTCATCCTGGTCGTGGCCATCCTGCACATCGTCAACAACCTCGCGATCCCGGTCTCGCTCGGCCACGCCAAGAGCTATTCCGCGTTTTCCGGCGTCCAGGACGCCATGACCCAATGGTGGTACGGCCACAATGCGGTGGCGTTCTTCCTCACCGCCGGCTTCCTCGGCATGATGTATTACTTCCTGCCGGTGGTGTCGGGCCGGCCGATCTTCTCCTACCGGCTGTCGATCATCTCGTTCTGGGGCATCACCTTCTTCTACATGTGGGCGGGATCGCATCACCTGCACTACACCGCGTTGCCGCAATGGGTGCAGACGCTCGGCATGACGTTCTCGCTGATGCTGCTGATACCGTCCTGGGCATCCGCGGGCAACGCCCTGCTGACCCTCAACGGCGCCTGGCACAAGGTTCGCGACGACGCGACCTTGCGCTTCATGATGGTCGCGGCGGTGTTCTATGGCTTAAGCACCTTCGAGGGATCGTTCATGGCGATCCGATCCGTCAATTCGCTGTCGCACTACACCGACTGGACCGTCGGGCACGTGCATGCCGGCGCGCTGGGCTGGGTCGCGATGATCACCTTCGGCTCGATTTACGCCATCGTCCCCTGGCTCTGGAAGCGCACCGGCCTGTACTCGGCGCGGCTGATCGAAGCGCATTTCTGGCTCGCGCTGTCGGGCACCGTGATCTACGTCTTTGCGATGTGGAATTCCGGCATCATCCAGGGACTGATGTGGCGGACCTACAGCGATAGCGGGACGCTGGCCTATTCCTTCGTCGATTCCCTGATCGCGATGCGGCCCTATTACATCGCCCGCGCCTTCGGCGGACTGCTGTTCCTGATCGGCGGCTGCATCGGCGCCTACAACATCTGGATGACGATCAGGGAGCCCCGCGAGGCGGCGCGGGCCGGTGACCTGCCCGAGCCAAGGGTGCCCGAGCCAAGGCTCGCCGCGCAGCCGGGGGAGTAGACCGTCATGTCGATCTTCGGATTTCATTACCGGCTGGAAAGCAAGGCGATCGGTCTCGTGCTCGGGATCGTGCTGGTCGCCAGCATCGGCGGGCTGGTCGAGATCGCGCCGCTGTTCACCATCCACCGCACCGTCGAGGACGCCCCGGACATGCGGCTCTACACGCCGCTCGAGCTCGCCGGCCGCAACATCTACATCCGCGAGGGCTGCTATGCCTGCCATTCGCAGATGATCCGGACGTTGCGCGACGAGGTCGACCGCTACGGCCCCTACTCGCTGGCGGTCGAATCCAAATACGACCACCCGATGCTGTGGGGCTCCAAGCGCACCGGCCCCGACCTGGCGCGGATCGGCGAAAAATACTCCGACCAGTGGCAGGTCGCCCATCTGGTGAATCCGCGCGACGTGGTGCCGGTGTCGGTGATGCCGGCCTATGACTGGCTGCTGTCGACCGATCTGCGCACCGACGATCTGTCCGCGCACCTCAAGGCGCAGCGCGCGGTCGGCGTGCCCTATACCGACGACATGATCGCCAATGCCGCGCTCGACGCCTACGGCCAGGCCAATCCGGATTCGGCGCGAGCCGAGGGCGTTGCCAAGCGTTACGGCAAGGCGACCACGGTGCGCCCGTTCGACGGGCTGCCCGGGCGGCTCACCGAAATGGATGCGGTGGTCGCCTATTTGCAGGTGCTGGGTCGCCTCACCGACGCGGCCCGCAAGCCGGTGGCGCAGGCAGGAGCGGTGCAATGACCATCGAACACGACGTGCTCGTCGGCTTCTCCAAATCCTTCGGCCTGTTCTACCTGATCGCGCTGTCGATCGCGGTCGTGATCTATGCCTGCTGGCCGTCCAACAAGCAGCGGTTCGATCGCGCCGCGCAGTCCATCCTCGACGACAGGGACACGCCATGGCGGTAGAGGAACGCGACAGCTACACCGGCTATCTGACCACCGGTCATGAATGGAACGGCATCAAGGAATTGAACACGCCGGTGCCGCGCGCGGTGTATTTCTTCCTGATCATCGCCTTCCTGTTCTCGGTCGGCTACTGGATCCTGATGCCGGCGTGGCCGCTGGGGGTGACCTACACCAAGGGACTGCTCGGCATCGACCAGCGCAACATCGTGGCGCAATCGCTGAAGCAGGCGGCGACCGATCGCAGCGTCTGGACCAGCAAAATCCAAACCGAAAGCTATGCCGCGCTGCTGGCCGATCCGAAAATGATGGCGATCGTGCGCGAAGTCGGCCGCCCGCTGTTCGGCGACAATTGCGCGGCATGTCATGGCCGCGATGCCAAGGGCGGCCCCGGTTTCCCGAACCTGACGACGTCGTCGTGGCTCTGGGGCGGCAAGCCGGACGACGTCTTCAATACCATCCGCGTCGGCATCAACGCCGCGCACAAGGACACCCATGTGTCGCAGATGCCGGCGTTCGGCCGCGACGCGATGCTGCCGCGCGGCGACGTGCTGAAAGCGGCAACCTTCGTCTATTCGCTGTCGAACCCTGGCGCGAAGAGCCTCGATCCCGCCGCGGTCGCGGCCGGCAAGAAGATCTTCGCCGACAATTGCGCGTCGTGCCACGGCGACAACGCCAAGGGCAATGTCGAACTCGGCGCGCCCGATCTGACCGACAAGTTCTGGATCTACGGCGGCAGTCTCGACGCCATCGACACCACGGTGTGGGGCGGCCGGCAGGGGCACATGCCGAGCTGGGAAGGCCGCCTGTCCGAGCTCGACCGCAAGATCCTCACGCTCTATCTGCTCGACAAGCGGACCGAGGCACCATGAACGAGCTCGCCATGACCGGCAGACAACCACGCAGACGGGCCCTTCTCCTGCTCTGGATGCTGTTCGCTGCCGCCGTCGTCCTGGTCTTCGTCGCGGCCAACGCCCACCTGATCTACGTCGCCGCCATGTCGCAGCCTGCCTGCGTGACCCATCTCAAGCACGGCCAGGGCGATGCGGCGCGCGGGCAGTTCAGCGCCGCGGTGTCGTCATGCGCGCCGCCGGCCGTCCCTCACTCCCCAGCAACGGATTGACCCTATGCCGGTAATCCCTCCGGTCGTATCGCCGCTCCCGATCCCCAACCGCTGGGCGCGGCCGCTTGCGACCGACGATCCCATGAAGTGGCTCGCCCTGGGCTGGCGCGATTTCATGACCCAGCCGGCGATGAGCATCGCCTACGGCGCCCTCGTCTTCCTCGTGTCCGCGTTCTTTGTCGGCGGCCTGATCGCGCTCGGCGGCGACTACATCCTGTTTCCGGCCTTCGCCGGCTTCATGGTGGTCGGGCCGATCCTGGCCATCGGCCTCTACGAAAAGAGCCGCCGCATCGAAGCCGGTCAACCGCTGCACTGGATCGACATCTTCCTCGTCAGGCCGCGCTCGGGCGGCCAGATCCTGTTTACCGGCGTGCTGCTCTGCCTGCTGATGATGGTGTGGATGCGCGCGGCCGTCATCATCTACGCGCTGTTCTTCGGCCTGGTGCCGTTCCCCGGCCTCGGCCGGATCGTGCCGATGCTGTTCACAACGCAGACCGGCTGGGCGATGCTGGTGGTCGGCACCGCGGTCGGCGGGTTGTTCGCGGCGTTCTCGTTCGCGATCAGCGCGTTTTCGATTCCCATGCTGCTCGACGAGGACACCGACGCGCTGACCGCGATGGCCAGCAGCATGGCGCTGGTATGGGCCAATCTGCGCGTGCTGTTGATCTGGGCGGTGATCGTGCTGGGGCTGTTCCTGGTGAGCCTTGCGACCGGCATGCTTGGGCTGATCGTGATCTACCCCCTGCTCGGACATGCCACCTGGCACGCCTATCGCGCGATGCAGCCGCCCGCCGGCTAGCGCCGGCGCCGGCTGCGAAAGGGAGCCGATCGATGAGTTGCTGCGCACCCGGCGCCGAATGTCTCGCCGACGCCGGCACCTCGAACGAGGAACTGCTGCTGGCCAGCCGGACGCTGCGCGACGGCCTGCGCCAGACCGACCTCTCGGTGCCCGGCATTCACTGCGGCGCCTGCCTGCAACGCATCGAGGCCGTGCTCGGCAGGCTCGACGGCGTCGCCTTCGCGCGCGCGAATTTGTCGACCCGGCGTGTTTCCGTGCAATGGCGCGGCGACCGCCCGCCGCCGCTGATCGCAGCGTTGAAGCAGATCGGCTACCAGGCCCATCTCCACGATGCCGCCGCCGACCGCAGCGATCCCGAGCTGACAAGATTGTTGCTGGCGCTCGCGGTCGCCGGATTTGCCTCCAGCAACATCATGCTGCTGTCGGCGTCGGTCTGGTCGGGCGCGGAGGCGCAGACGCGCGACCTGTTTCACTGGATCTCGGCGGCGATCGCGCTGCCGACGCTGGCCTATTCCGGCCAGGTGTTCTTCCACACGGCCTGGCGCAGCCTGCGTAATGGCCGCACCAACATGGATGTGCCGATCTCGATCGGCGTATTGCTGGCCTTCGGCCTCAGTCTCTATGAAACGACCCAGCACGGCCGGCACGCTTATTTCGACGCATCGGTGTCGCTGCTGTTCTTCCTCTTGATCGGGCGCACGCTCGACCATGTGATGCGGGCGCGGGCGCGGCAAGCGGTCGCGGGGCTGGCGCGGCTCTCCGCGCGCGGCGCGCTGGTGGCCCGGCCGGACGGCACGCAGATCTACCTGCCGGTCGATGAGATCGAACCTGACATGACCATCCTGCTGGCGGCAGGGGAGCGCGTGCCGGTGGATTGCCGCGTGGTCAAGGGCCGCTCCGAGCTCGATCGCTCGCTGGTGTCGGGCGAGAGCGCGCCGCAATTGGCCATCGAGGGCACAGCATTGCAGGCAGGAACCCTCAACCTCACCGCTCCGCTCACGGTGGTCGCAACGGCGGCGGCCAAAAACTCCTTCCTCGCCGACATGGTGCGGATGATGGAGGCGGCCGAAGCCGGCCGCTCGGCCTATCGCCGCGTCGCCGACCGCGCGGCGCGACTCTACGCGCCGGTGGTCCACGCCACCGCGCTCTTGAGCTTCGTCGGCTGGATGATCGCCACCGGGGATGCCCACCGCGCCATCACCATCGCGATCGCCGTGCTCATCATCACCTGTCCCTGCGCGCTCGGGCTCGCCGTGCCGATGGTCCATGTCGTCGCCGCCGGGCGCCTGTTCGAACACGGCATCATGATCAAGGACGGCAGCGCGCTGGAGCGGCTCGCCAATGTCGATGCCGTGGTCCTCGACAAGACCGGCACGCTGACGGCCGGCCGGCCGCGTCTCACCCTGGTGGCCGAGAGCCGCACTGAGGCGCGCGCGCTGGCGGCCGCGATCGCCGCGCATTCGCGGCATCCTTATTCGCAGGCGCTGGCCGCGCTCGGTGAGGCGCAGACACCAGTCGCGCTTGATGCCGTGGCGGAAGTTCCGGGCGCCGGCCTGGAAGCGCAGTCGGGCGAGACCATCTATCGGCTGGGACGGCCGGACTGGGCCGCCGCTCCCCTTTCCGTGCCCCCGGATGCCGCCGTCGTGCTGTCGGTCAACGGCGCCTGCCTCGCCGCCTTCCGGCTCGACGATCAATTGCGCAGCGGCGCGCCGGAGGCGATCGCCGCGCTGACGGCGGCGGGCCTCGGCATCGAGATCCTGTCGGGTGACAGCGAGGCGCGCGTCGGCGACATCGCGGGGCGGCTCGGCGTGCGCTTCACCGCCAATGCGCGGCCTGCCGACAAGGTCGCGCGCGTCGCCGCGCTGAGGCAGACCGGCGCCAAGGTGCTGATGGTCGGCGACGGCTTGAACGACGCCCCGGCGCTGATCGCCGCCGATGTTTCGATGGCGCCGGCGTCGGCCGCCGATATCGGCCGCAACGCCGCCGATCTCGTATTCCTGCGCGAAGACCTGCATGCGGTGCCGCGCGCCGTCGCGATCGCGCGCCAGGCCGCGCGACTGGTCCGGCAGAATTTTGGCCTGGCGATCGCCTATAATGTGGTGGCAATTCCGATTGCGGTTCTCGGCCAGGTCACGCCGCTGATGGCGGCGGTTGCGATGTCGGCATCGTCGCTCGTCGTCATCGCCAACGCTTTGCGCCTCGGCGAACGCCGGTGGCGACCGCCCGCAGCGGTTCGCGCCGGGCTCACGCCGCCTCTGACGCCGGGATTGGTGCCATGATCGATTTCTTCTTTCTGGTCCCGATTGCGATCGGAATGGGGCTGGCGGGCCTCGCCTCGTTCATGTGGACGCTGAAGAGCGGGCAATACGACGATCTCGAAGGCGCGGCCCAGCGCATCCTGTTCGAGGGTCATGAAGGGCCTGTCGTCGAGGAGAAACGTCCCGCGCCCCCCACCGGCATCAGGACGTAATCCTGCCCACCCGCCCGGTTTCGATCGCACAGAGATGGTCGAGCATCAGGCGGCTGCTCGCCGACAGATGCGCGGCGTCGCGAACCACGATCTTGAGTTCGCGACGGCCCCAATCGTCGCGCAAGGGAATTGCCGACAGCCCCATGCCGGCGCCGACCACCTCGAAGGCGCGGTCGGGGATCAGGCCGAGGCCCATATCGGCCTGCACCATGCGGCAGACCGCATCGAAGCCGGGCACGTTGATGCGCAGCCGCATCGTCTTGCCGGCCTGGGTCGCCGCATATTGCGAGCGCAGATAGATCGAGCTCGCGGTGTGCAGACCGATGTGATCGAAATCGAGCGTCTCGGTGAACAGCAAATTGTCGCGGCCGGCCAGCGGATGGTCCGGCCGCATCACCACGACCAGATTGTCGTAGCGGTAATGGAAAGCTTCGAGCCCGCGGCTGTCGGCCTCGGCCGAGCAGATGCCGATCTCGGCCGCGCCCTCCTCGATGCCGCGCACCACCTGCCCGCTCGGCCGCTCCTGTAAATCGACGCGCAATAGCTCATGCGCGGCAAAGAAGGCGGACAGATCCTCCGGCAGATACTGCACGATCGCCGACAGGTTGGCGAGCATGCGGACATGGCCGCGCACGCCTTGCGAATATTCCGACAGCTCGACCGCGATCTTCTCGACATTGAGCAGCGTGACGCGGGCGTGATGCAAGAGCGCCTCGCCGGCCGGCGTCAGCGCCATGCCTTTGGCGAGACGCTTGAACAGCGTGACGCCGAAGGCGAGCTCGAAATCGTTCATCCGCTTCGACACGGCGGACGCCGCAATGCCCTCGCGCTGCGCGGCGCGGGTCAGGTTCTGCTCATCGCAGACGGCGATGAACAGACGCAGCGTAGTGAGATCGACGCGCCGCGTCAGCGCGGTCTCCGCAGCCGTCGGGCTGCGCTGGGGGTCAGAGACAATGGAGGCAAGCGACATCGATGGCGTCCTTCGGGCACGGACGCCAGTAAGGTTAGCGCCGGCGGGAGCGCAAAAAATCCCAATTGCGACGCCGGCCGGAGCGCCGTGTGGGACGCCATTCCAATATTGCCGCGAAAATGCGCGGCAGATTCCAACGCGGCCCGCTCACGTCAGTGAGGCAGCCTACCGTCGAAAAAACGACCGCGGAGGTGCCCACCCTTCCCGGCGTGCTGGTGATGTGGACATGGCGCAAGGCGCCTTTGTATACCCGAACCTTCCCGACCGTCACCCTGAGAGGATGTGAGGCTATATCCTCATCCATCGCTGTCATCGCCCGGCCTGTGCGCAATTGCGCACATGGACCGGGCGATCCAGTACGCCGCGGCCCCTCGGCTCAAGCACTGCGGCCTCTGGAATACTGGATCACCCGCATGCGCGGGTGATGACACTGAGCAAGCTGAGCAAATCAATCCGTCACCCCCGCGCAAAGGCTTCGCCTTTGTCGCAGGAGGTGCGAGCCTCTTCGGCGAGCCTCGAAGGGCGACGGCCCGACTCTCTCCGCAAGAAAGCGGATGGGTGCGCTGAAGCATCCGGGCCGTGCATCCTTCGAGACGCGCGTGCCGCGCTCCTCGGGGTGACGGAGATGGCAGCACCGTTTCTCCACGCGTCGTCCCGGCGAAAGCCGGGACCGACCCGATGCAGACATCACTACTGGGCTGGAGAAGCGATCGGCTTTCCCTTCTCGACAACATAAGTAGCAATTACTTTCGCGCCGATCGGACCAGTTTTGGCGTCGTGAACGGCACCTGGCGGAATTTGATAGCTCTCACCCGACTTCAAGGTCTTGTCTGCTTGACCATCGACCATGAGCACCATCTCGCCTTCCAGCAGAAAGCCTGACTCCGGACCGGGATGCGTGTGGCGCCCGATATTCACGTTGGGCCCGACTTCAGCTATTCCAATGATCGTCTCATAGTTTGTGCCGGGCACGTCAAACTTTTGTAGCGGCGTCCGCTTTATCGTCGCGGTTTGCTGGGTTGCCGCAGGCAAATTCTGCTGGGCCGCGGCGATACCGGTCATCGACAACGTGACTACGGCAGTGCAAAGCAAGAATTTGACAAGCATCGTTTCCTCCAAAATACATAATAGAATACGCGGAATAGTATCAAATCTTCAGCCCCCTGCCATGTCTCAAATTGCCCCTTAGCTGGGCGGCTCAAACGAAAAACGCGGCGCCGAGGCGCCGCGTTTGCTGTCGCATCCATGCAGCCAATCGTCAGCTCGCAGCGGCCGCCGCGGGGACGTCGCGCTGGCGCTTCATCACGATCTTGTTCAGGGCGCCGAGATAGGCCTTTGCGGACGCGACCAGTGTGTCCGGATCGGCGGCGCGGGCGGTCATCGAGCGGCCCTCATGGGCGAGGCGGACCGAGACTTCGGCCTGCGCGTCGGTGCCTTCGGTCACCGCGTGCACCTGATACAGTTCGAGCTTTGCCTCATGCGGCACCAGGCGCTTGATGCAGTTGAAGACGGCGTCGACCGGGCCGTTGCCCTCAGCCTCCTCGATCCGGATCTGGCCGTCGACGTCGAGCTTCATGGTGGCGCGCTGCGGGCCGTGGGTGCCGGCGATCACGGTCAGCGAGGTCAGCTTGATGCGGTCATGCGCGGCCGCCATCTCCTGGTCGACCAGCGCCTCGATGTCCTCGTCGTAGATGTCCTTCTTGCGGTCGGCCAGCGCCTTCATCCGCGTGAACGCGTCCTCCAGCTGGTTGGCGCCGAGCTTGTAGCCCATCTCCTCCAGCTTGTGGATGAAGGCGTGGCGGCCGGAATGCTTGCCAAGCACCAGCGACGACTGCTTCAAGCCGACCATCTCGGGCCGCATGATCTCGTAGGTCGAGGCGTCCTTCAGCACACCGTCCTGATGGATGCCGCTCTCATGGGCGAAGGCGTTACGGCCGACGATCGCCTTGTTGTACTGCACCGGGAACGAAGTCGCGGCCGACACCACCTTCGAGGCGCGGGTCAGCTGCGTGGTGTCGATCTTGTTCCAGTACGGAAACCTGTCGTTGCGCACGTTGATCGCCATCACGATCTCTTCCAGCGCGGCGTTGCCGGCGCGCTCGCCGATGCCGTTGATGGTGCACTCGACCTGGCGCGCGCCACCCATGATGCCGGCCAGCGAGTTGGCCACCGCCATGCCGAGGTCGTTGTGGCAATGCACCGAGAAGATCGCCTTGTCGGAGTTCGGCACCCGCTCGATCAGCGTCCGCATGAAGTGGGTGTATTCCTCCGGCACGGTGTAGCCGACGGTGTCGGGGATGTTCACCGTGGTGGCGCCGGCCTTGATAACGGCCTCGACGATCCGGCACAGATAGTCCATGTCGCTGCGGGTGCCGTCCTCGGCCGACCATTCGACGTCGTCGATCTGGTTGCGGGCGCGGGCGACCATCGCGACCGAGGTCTCGATGACCTCCTCGGGGGTCTTGTTCAACTTCACCCGCATGTGCAGCGGCGAAGTCGCGATCACGGTGTGGACGCGGCCGCGTTTTGCAAACTTCACCGCTTCGGCGCAGCGGTCGATGTCGGCGGGGTGGGCACGCGACAGGCCGGCGATCACGGAGTTCTTCGAGCGGCGGGCGATCTCGCTGACCGCCTGGAAATCACCTTCCGAGGTGATCGGAAAGCCCGCCTCGATGACGTCGACGCCCATGTCGTCCAGGAGCTCGGCGACCTCCAGCTTCTCCTCGAAGGTCATGGTGGCGCCGGGGCACTGCTCGCCGTCGCGCAAGGTGGTGTCGAAAATGATGACGCGGTCCTTATCGGACTTGTTCTGGGTGGCCATGTCAGAAATTCCTTTAAAGCTTTGCGCCCGTTCGGGTCGGTCCCTTTGGGGCGATGTCAGGGTCTGGTGTCTCGTCAAACCCCTGAGTGCCCAGGCGCAAATGCCCAGCCGGCCCTCAGGGGCAGGTAAGAAGCAGGCCGCCAATCAGGAGGGTGGGCGCTGCAGCCGGGATCGTGGCGGTAGCCGAGGCCACCTCCCGCAAAATCCCATCAATTTGGCCGCGAATCAGCATTGCCAGACCCTTTGAGCGCCAGATCCTCGGGCAAAACCGTTGACGGTTGGTTGCCGGGGCGCGCCTTGGTGGGCTCGTTCTAGACGATTATGGCAAGCCGCCGCAATGGGGAAAGATGGGCAGCAGGGCTGACCTAACCCATGCGCGACCACTGGCCCCCCGGTGATCTGCGGCGCTCCCACGTCCGGTGAGCAGCGTCTGCACGATTTCGGAATTTTGGAAGAATACCGGTGAGTTGCCCGACGTGTCAAGCTGCGGTTGCGGAATACCGGCGGGCTACTTTGCATGGGGTTGTTTTTCGGGTTTTTGGAATCGGCGGACATGAGGAGGAAGCCGGCCGCTTTGCTCGCGTAAGGAAGCCCCGGCGGAAGGGTTCCCTCCCCCCTTGCGGGCAGGGCTATCGCATATGAGTAAAGAGTTCGAAGAAGAAGTCTTTGCTCCACATGGCGCGGCGCATTTTGCTGCTGATGGATGCTTTGGAGGGATGCATTCGCAAGATGTTCTGAGCAAGGCGGCGGATCACAGCAAGGTTTTCCGGTCCATGATCCTTGCGAGTGCGCGCGGCATCCTCGTCGAATACGACGTCGAGAATCCAATGCAACTGGTTCTCGATGCTCCAATGTGCACGCACGACTTGGGCCAGTGTTTCCGGCGGGAGCTTGCGCGAGAGCGCAATATAGCGCGTGGCGGTTTCGCGCTTGCCGCTGGCCAGCGTGCGTTCCGCTTCGATGCGACCAAACGCCTTGAGGCCAGGCAGCAAGGCGCGGGCTGCGGCCGGAGCTGGCACCACGCTCGCACGGCGCCGCTCGATCCGGCCGTGAGCCTTCTCCTCGGTGGCCAGCGCAGGAACGGCCTCGCCCGCCTTCGCGAAGGCGCGCCCGGCCTCCGCGTAAAGCGGACCGTTGTTGGCCTTGAGACCGAGAGCATAATCGGCCTTGGCGTCCAATACCGCCTGTGCCATCGCCGGGTGGCAATGCAGTGCATCCGCCGTCACGGTGCAGCCCTTGAGGACAAGGCTGCCCAGCAATTGCAGGGTTGCGGCCACCTCGTTTCCGCCGGGCGCACGCGCTTGGGCCATGGCCACTCGTGTCTGGGTGTCCCAGATGCTCACCATCAATGGCGGCAGGTAGGCCCGCCCCTTCTCGTAGCCGCGCCGTAGGCTTTTGCCGTCGATTGCCACAACCCCCGGTGCCGGCCCTAACCCGAGCTCCGCCCGCAGCGCCGTCATAAAGGCCGTAAACGCCTTCGCCAGTTCGTCCGGATCGAGCAGGCGGAGCAGGCGACTGAAAGTATCGTGGCTCGGTGCCCCATGCGGCAGATCGACGATCGCGGAAAGCTCTTCCACACGAGCTTCCACGAAGTCGGCCACTTCGGCGCTGCTCTTGGCTCCGCACAGCGTCGCCGCCAAAGTCAGAAAAAGTATAGTTCCGATCGGGTGACGGGCATTGATGTCGCGAGGATCGTGCACTTCTCGCAATATCGAGATGTAAGACTGCATCGGGCCTTCTCCACAAAGAGAAAGCCACAACAGAATCTCTCAAACGGCGATCCGCAAGCCGCGTTTTACTCATATGCGATTCCCCTGCCCTTGCGGGGGAGGGTTAGGGAGAGGGGTACCACACGGGTGGTCGCTCGATCGTGCGTCGCGACGAGCAGTAGCCGCGAGATTGCGAGCGCAGCGCTGCATCGATCATCTCGCCCCGGGCCACCCCTCTCCCCAGCCCTCCCCCGCAAGGGGGGAGGGAGCCCGAACAGCGTGCTCACCTTACATGTCCGTCGCGACGGACTGATCGCTTGCTACTTTTTCTTGGCCGCCGTCTTCTTCCCCTCCGCCTCGCCCTTCCCTTCCGCCAGCAGCGCGTCGCGGACGCGCTTGAACTCGCTCAAGTCCGCCTTGTCGACTTCGGGGAATCTCAGGTCGAACCTGTCGAGCGCGTTGACGATGGTCGAGCCGATCACGACGCGGGCGAACCATTTGTGGTCGGCAGGGACGATGTGCCAGGGCGCCTCTTTCGTCGACGTGTGGTGAATCATGTCCTGGTAGGCGGCCTGGTACTTCGCCCACAACTTCCGCTCGGCGATGTCGGCCATCGAGAACTTCCAGTTTTTCGCGGGCTCATCGAGGCGATCGAGGAAGCGCTGACGCTGCTCCTCCTTGGAGACGTGGAGGAAGAATTTCAGGATCACCGTGCCGTTGCGGGCGAGGTAGCGCTCGATTGCGGAGATGTCCTCGAAGCGTTCGCGCCAGATGTTCTTGGTCACCAGCTTCTTCGGCATCTTCTGCTTGGCGAGCACCTCGGGATGCACGCGCACCACCAGGCACTCCTCGTAATAGGAGCGGTTGAAGATGCCGATGCGGCCGCGCTCCGGCAGCGCGATCATCGCGCGCCACATGAAGTCGTGATCGAGCTCGCGGGTCGACGGCTGCTTGAAGGACCACACCTCGCAGCCCTGCGGATTGACGCCCTCGAACACGCTCTTGATCGCACTGTCCTTGCCGGCGGCATCCATGCCCTGAAAGATCAGCAGCAGCGACCAGCGGTCCTGGGCGTAGAGCTTTTCCTGGAAATCGGACAATCGCTTGCGGTTGGCCTCGATGATCCTGCTGCCGGCGTCCTTGTCGATGCCGCCCTTCTCGGCGGTCGGGAACGATTTGAGGTGGAATTCGCCCGCGCCGTCATAGCGGAACGGCGCGACATAAGGCTTCAGTTCATCGGCGAGCGATGGGGACGGTTTGTTGCTCATGATCTCTCGGCTGCTTGCGTGGCGATTTGACCAGGTCGATCACGCTACCAAGAATGCCCTTAGGCAGGAAGATGATGAACAACACCAGCAGCACACCATAGACGAGGTTGTCCCAGCCGACCGCCTTGGTGCCGAACGAGATGCGCAGCACCTCCGCGAGCAGGATGGTGATGACGGCGCCGACCGTCGGCCCGAGCGCGACATAGACGCCGCCGACGATCGCCGCGAACACCATCTGCAGCGAGACCGCGATGCCGCTGACCGTGTCGGGCGAGATGAACATCTGGTACTGGCAATACAGCGCGCCTGATAGCGCCGTCATCAGCGCTGAGATCAGCGTGATCTTGAGCTTTTCGGCGGTAACGTTGACGCCGGCCGCGGCCGCGGCGTCCTCATCCTCCGAGATCGCCTCCATGGCGTGGCGGCTCATGCTGCGGTCGATGGCGCGCCAGACCACGAGGCCGACCACCCAGACCGCGAGCGCGATCAGGTACCAGGTCGCCTTGTCGTCGAACTGCAGCGCGATCAGGCCCCTGCCGCTCGGTGCACGCTGCGGCGTGTAGCCGAGCGAGCCGCCGGTGTAGTCGCGCGTCGCAGTGATCACCTGCAGCACGATGCCCGACAGCGCCAGGGTCACCAGCACGAAGTAATGGCCGGTGATGCGGAAGCGGAAGCAGGGATAGGCGACGATCAGCGCCAGCACGCCCGCGGTCACCATGCTCAGCGGAATGCCGATCCACGGCGTGATGCCGAGGTGATTCCAGAGCAGCGCGGTGACATAGGCGCCGATGCCCATGAAGCCGCCATGGCCGAGCGAGACCAGGCCAAAGCGGCCCATGATCGACCACGACGTATAGGCGAACGACCAGATCAGGATCAGCACCATGATGTGCAGATGATAGGGATCGCGGTGCACGAACGGCACCGCGACGAGCACGATCAGCGCGATGATCCAGCCGGCCAGTTGCCTGTTCACGAGCGCCTCGCCAAAAGGCCCGCGGGCCGGATGAACATCATGATGATGAAGAAGGCGAACGCCAGCACGTAGCCCCATTCCAGATCGGAGAACAGGCCGCCGAGCGAGATGATCTCGGCGAACACGAAGGCGGCGATGAAGCCGCCGATGAAATTGCCGAGGCCGCCGAGCACGCAGATCAGGAAGGTAATCGGCCCGAACGACAGGCCGACGAAGGGGTGCACGTCGTATTGCAGCACCAGCAGGCACGCGGCAAGGCCGGCGAGCCCGCCGCCGATCGCCGAGGTGACGAGGTAGATCCGTTTCGCATCGACGCCCATCAGCGGCATGATCTGGCGGTCCTGCGCGATGGCGCGGATCGCGGTGCCGGTGAAGGTGCGGGTCAGGAACAGGTAGACGCCGATCATGCCGAGCAACGCAGCCGCGAACGACAGCAGCCGTGCGTAGGAGAAGTTCATCTCGCCGAGCGCCAGCACCGGCATGCGGATGCCGAGATTGCGGAAATCGATGCCGAAGGCGACGGTGGCAAAGCTTTGCAGGATGAACAGCACGCCGCCGGTGGCGAGCAGCTGGTTAATCGGCGGCGCGGTGAGCAGCGGCGCGATCACGAGGTAGTGCAGCGCGGCGCCGAGCAGCGCCACCAGCAGGATGACGAGCGGCGCGGCGGCCCAGTACGGCAGATGGAAGACCTGCACGAGGTAATACATGCCGTACATGCCGATCATCACGAGCTCGGCGTAGCAGATCCAGGTGACGTCGATGACGCCGAAGATCAGGTTGAGCCCGAGCGCCAAGAGCGCCAGCACGCCGCCGAGCAGGATGCCGTTGATCACGGCCTCCAGCAGGTAGATGTCGAAGACGTCGAGGAAGGATTGCATGCTGTCACATTGCCTTAGATCGCGACGTCGTCGTCTAGCTGAATAAGCGGAACCGTCATCCTGAGGTGCGCGCTCTTGCGCGCCTCGAAGGATGCACGGCCTGTCTGTGGCCGATTCATCCTTCGAGGCTCGCCTAGTGGCGCTGGCGCGCCGCTAGGCTCGCACCTCAGGATGACGGAACTGTGTGTGAGCGCGCCCGCTTTCATGATGCCCTACACCCCCAAATATGCCTGCTTGATGGTGTCGCTGGCGGCGAGCTCGGCGGCGGTGCCGGCGGCGCGGATGCTGCCGGCTTCCAAGAGATAGGCGCGGTCTACCACGCGCAGCACCTGCTGCACGTTCTGCTCGACGATCAAGACGGTGAGCCCGCTGGCGCGGATGCGCTTCACCAGCTCGAACACCTGCTGCACCACGACCGGCGCCAGCCCCGCCGAGGGCTCGTCGAGCAACAGCAATTTTGGATTCGACATCAGCGCGCGGCCGATCGCGCACATCTGCTGCTCGCCGCCGGACATGGTGCCGGCCATCTGGTTGCGGCGTTCCTTCATGCGCGGGAACAGGTCGAACACGAACTCGAGCCGCTCGGCATATTTGGCGCGCGCGCCTTGCATGTAGGCGCCCATCTTCAGATTGTCTGATACGGTCAGCCGCGGAAACAGCCGGCGGTTCTCCGGCACATGGGCGATGCCGAGGCTGACGATGCGGTGCGGCGGCGTCGCACCGACGTCGGTGCCCTCCATCGCGATGCGGCCCTTGAGCGGGCGGATCAGGCCGGAGATCAGGCGCATCAGGGTGGTCTTGCCGGCGCCGTTCGGGCCGATCACGCCGACCGCCTCGCCCGCCTTGACGTCGAGGCTGACGTCGAACAGCGCCTGAAAACTGCCGTAACCTGCATCGATCGATTTTAGTTCCAGCATGCGTCAGGCCCCGATCCGGCGGCGCGCCTGCGCCGCGGCGGCCGCCGCCAATGACGCGTCCGCATCGGTCCCGAGATAGACCTCGATGACGCGGCGGTCGCCGGCGACATCGGCCGGCAGACCTTCCGCGATCTTCTCGCCGTGATCGAGCACCATCACGCGATCGACCACCCGCATCAAGACGCCCATGATGTGCTCGACCCAGATGATGGTGATGCCGAGCTCGTCGCGGATCCGGCGCAGCATGTCGGCGGCCTGGTCCATCTCGTGCTCGTCGAGCCCGCCGAGGCTTTCGTCGGCGAGCAACAGTTTTGGCCCGGTGGCGAGCGCCTTGGCGAGCTCGAGCTTCTTCAGCCCGGCGGCGCCGAGGCCCTCGACGCTGGCGTCGCGATCGGTCGGCAGGCCGACCATCGCCAGCGCGCGCTCGGCGGCCTCTTCGGCCTTGGCGCGGCTGTGGCGGCCCTGGCCGTAGAAGCCGGCCAGCGAGACGTTGTCGAAGATGCTGAGGCGATGGAACGGCCGCGGAATCTGGAAGGTGCGGCCGATGCCGCCATTGATGATCCGGTGCGGCGCGAGCCCCGCGATCTCGCGGCCGTCGAACATGATCGAGCCTGACGTGGGCGGCAGCGTGCCGGAGAGCATGTTGAAGATCGTGCTCTTGCCCGAGCCGTTCGGACCGATCAGGCCGAGGATCTCGCCCTGCTCGACGCGGAACGAGACATTGTTGACGGCGCGGAAGCCGCCAAACCGCTTGACCAGGCCTTCGACGGCGAGCACGGCGATCCTTTCCGAAACGCTAGAGCGGGATGAAACTAGGCCGAATCAGCCTGGCCGCAGACTGGCTGCACCTCTCCCGCTTGCGGGGGAGGTCGCATCGCATCAAAGATGCGATGCGGGTGGGGGCTCTTTCCACGATGTGACTCGTGGAAAGAGCCCCCACCCCAGCCCTCCCCCGCAAGCGGGAGAGGGAGCGCAGTTTCTTCGCGGCTGCTGTTCGACCTGATCTCATTATACGCTGCTTACTTGTAGCTGTAGGTGGTGCCGGCCGGCAGCGGCAGCACGGTCTCGCGCTGCATCTGGCTCTTCGGCCACACCACATAGGATTTGTCGTCGATATATTGCAGCACCACCGGGAACGAGCGCGAATTCTGGCCGGCGAACTGCTCGCCCTCGCCGTAGAATTTGACGCCGAAGCCGAGCATGGTGCCGCCTTCGGGAATGTCGGTGTCGAGCGCGGCCTTGCGCAGCGCGTCCGGATCGACGCCGCCATACTTCTTGATCGCGCGCGGCAGCACGTCGTCCATGAACACAAAGGCATTCGACGCGCCGATGCCGACATGGGCGGAGCGGATCGGCACGCCGGGCTTGAGCTTGTCGAACTCTTCGCCGACCATCTTGATGACCGCCGGCAGCTTCGGATCCATGTTCTTCTGGTTGGCGAGCCAGATCGAGATCGGGTCGGTGTTAAAGAGATAGTTGGCGTCGCCGCCAAGCCCTTCCTTCAGCTTTTCATAGACGCCGTAGCCGGCGCCGTGACCGACGATGGCGCCGAACTTCAGCCCCTGCTCGCGCGCCTGGCGGAACATAAGTGTGATGTCCGGATTGTAGCCGGTGTGGAAGATCACGTCGGGCCGGGCGCGCTTCAGCTTGGTTACCAGTGCCGACAGGTCCGGCGCGGTCGCCGAATAGCCCTCCTTCAGCACGATGTTGAAGCCGGCCTTCTTGGCGCCGGCCTCGTTGCCCTTGGCGACGTCGACGCCATAGGCGCCGTCCTCGTGGATGATGGCGACGCGCAGATCCTTCGGCTCCTTGCCGAACTTGGCTTGCGCCTGGTTGGCGATGAAATCCATCGTCATCTGGCCGAATTGGTCGCCGCTGGCCTGCGGGCGGAACACGTATTTGTAGTTCTTGCCGTCGAACACCGACGAGGAGATGCAGGTGGTCATCCACATGAACTTCTTCAGCTGCTCGACGCGGGCTGCGACCGGCACGCACTGCGCCGAGGAGAAGAAGCCCATCACCAGGTCGACCTTCTCCTGCTCGAGCAGACGGACCGACTCGTTGATCGCGATGTCCGGCTTGCTCTGGGCGTCGGCATAGACCGCCTCGACCTTGTAACCCTCGACGCCGGTCTTGGCGTAATGGTCGAGCATGATCTTGACGCCGGTATATTGCAGCTCGGAGCCACCGCCGGCGAGCGGGCCGGTGAGGTCGAAGATCACGCCGATCTTGATCTTCTTGTCCTGCGCCTGCGCGGTGTCAGTCGCGCCGAGCGCTGCAACCGCGACGGACAGACCCGCAAGCCAGCGGGCAGCCTTCATGACCGGCATGAAATCCCTCCCCAGAGATTGTGCACTGCATTTTATTGTTTGTCGTGCCGCCTTATCACAGGGGGAGCCGTCGATGATGTCAAGCGTCATGGCTGCGTCCGCGCGGCGCAGGGCTGATCAAAGCTTCATCAGATGGTCGCAGATGCGACGCAGTTTATCCGCGCGGCCGCTCCATCCCCGCTCGCTTGATTGCCGCGCGCATGAGGTCGGTGTCGGCGGAGAGGAAGTCGATCAGGCGCCTGGCTGCCTCAGGCGCCCTGGAGTCGCTGACAACCGCGGCTGTGAAGGTTTGGACGAGCTGGAAGTTTGGCGGCAGCAGGCCAACGACCTCGATGCCACTCTCCTGCACCAGCTCGCTGGTCGGCCCAATCGAGAGATTTGCCTTGCCTGCTCTCAGCGCTTCAACCGCCTCGGTTCCACGCGCCTCGAAGCTGAGCGTCACCGTGTCGGGCAAGTTCAGCCTTGGGACAATCTCGTCGCGAAAATACTGCCCACTCGTGCTGCTCGGCGCCACCACCTGGCCTGCGTCGATCAAGGCTTGTCTGAGCGCGATTGCGTCGCCGATATCAGGCTTGGGACAGCCTGCCCGCACCGCCGCGGCCAAAGCCGCCGTCGCCAGCCCTGCTTCCGATCCCGCACGAATCCGTCCGTCTTCGATCAGTTTTTGCAGTCCCTCGCGTGACAGGATCACCACATCCGCCTTGGTTCCGTTGGCAAGCTGGTGCCTGATGGTTTTCGGACCGGTGCCCTCCGACGCGCCGGATCCGGTCTCCACCGCGATGCCGGTGCTTCGCTCGAATTCAGGCAGCACCTCGCGGTAGACCGCAGCGAAGCCGCCGGAGATGATGACCTTGATGGTTTTGGGGGTATCGGCGGTGGCGGCTTGCTCGGTCATTGCGCATTTCCTTGGCCTTCGAGGTGAAGCTAGCATGACCCCTGAGGGCCACGCGGTCATGTTGTCCTACTTGCCGCGGTATCTCAGAGCCTCGACCAGCAGCGTGAAGGCCGGTGAGGCTTGCCGACGGCTCGGATAGTAGAGGTGATAGCCCGAAAACGGCGGACACCAATCGGCCAGCACGCGAATGAGCCGGCCTTCCGAGACGTACGGCCGCACGTGTCCCTCGGTGAGGTAGGCCAGGCCCAAGCCTTTCAGCGCCCCGTCCAGAAGAAGGCCGGCGCTGTTGAACACGAGCTGTCCCTCCACCCGAACGTTGAGCTCCCGCGCATTCTTCTCGAACTCCCATGCATAGAGACGGCCGCCATGGGTCGGCAGTCGAAGGTTGAGGCAGTTGTGCTGGGTTAGATCCTGAGGCGTCTTCGGCCGCTTGCGGTCGGCGAAGTAGGACGGCGACCCGACGACGGCCATTCTGAGATCGGGGCTGATGCGCACGGCGATCATGTCCTTCGCGACGAGCTCGCCGGGGCGGATGCCGGCATCGACCTGCTGCGCCACGATATTGGTGAGCCCGTAATCGATGATCACCTCGACATGGATGTCGGGGTACTTGGGCAGGATCTTCCCGAGTGCCGGCAGCAGGATCTCGGCGGCGGCGAACTCCGTCGCCGTCAGCCGGACGGTTCCGGCGGGCTTCTCGCGCAGCTCGCTGAGTGCAGCGAGATCGGCATCCATCTCCGCGAACTTGGGGCCGACGCTCAGGAACAGCCGTTCTCCGGCCTGGGTTGGTGTGACGCTGCGCGTCGTCCGGTTCAGCAATCGAACCCCGAGCCGCTCCTCCAGATTCCGCACGATCTGGCTGAGCGCGGACTGCGTCATGCCGAGCTTCGCCGCGGCGCGCGTGAAGCTGCGCTCCCGCGCGACCGCGAGGAAGGCGATGAGATCGCTGGCGTTGTCCCGATTCATTCATAAGCCTGACTAATGACTGCATTCACAATCTATCACCTAATCGCGCGGGCGCGGAAGACCTAGGTTCTGATCAGCCATCGATCCGCAGCACGCGTGACGACCGAACGGATCGAATGATCCTGCAACATGAAGCGAGGAGTTGGATGAACCCGATCTATGACTTCAAAGGACAGGTGGCCCTGGTCACCGGTGCCGCCAGGGGCATGGGACTGGCGACGGCACGGATGTTCGCCGAAAGCGGCGCCTCCGTCGTTCTGGCCGACCTCGACGGCGATCTCGCCGCGACGGAGGCCGAGCGGATCGTCCGGGACGGCGGCACGGCCATTGGCCTCGCCTGCGACGTCGCCGACGAGGCGCAGGTGGCAGCGATGGTCGACCGCGCGGTCGCAGAGTACGGACGGCTCGACATGGCGTTCAACAACGCCGGCATCCAGGTGCCGCCATCGGACGCCGCCGAGGAACCGATTGAGCATTTCGAGCGCGTCGCAGCGGTAAACCAGCGGGGCGTCTGGGCCTGCATGAAGCATCAGCTGCGCGTGATGCGCGATCAAGGGAGCGGCGCGATCGTCAATTGCTCTTCGTTGGGCGGTCTCGTCGGCCTCCCGCAACGCGCGGCCTATCACGGCACCAAACACGCCGTGCTTGGAATGACCAAGAGCGCGGGTGTGGAATATGCCCCCCGCGGCATCCGCATCAACGCGGTCTGCCCCGGCACCATCGACACGCCGATGGTCGCCGACATGCTCAAAGGCCAGGCCGCCGCGATGGCCGAAATCATGAAGCAGCAGCCGATCGGCCGCCTCGGCCGGGCCGAGGAGGTCGCGGCCGCCGTCTTGTGGCTATGTAGTCCCGCCGCAAGTTTCGTGATCGGCGTTGGCCTGCCGGTCGATGGCGGCTTCACCGCGCACTGAAGATCATAGCAAGGCGTTTCCAATGAGAGTCGTTGCAGCAATCGCCCTTTCGCTCTGCCTGGCGCTACAGGCCTCTGCCCAGACGGCAGCGACCAGAATGGAAGGAAACAAGGTCATGCCAACGATGGAAGACATTCGCGCCACCGTGCCCGCCCTCGAAAAGTATGGCAAAGACGTCCTGCTCGGCGATCTCTGGAAGCGGCCGGGATTATCGGCGCGCGACAGGAGCATCGTCACCGTCGCCGCGCTGATCGCCCGCGATCAGACCGTCGAACTGCCATACTATCTGGGCCTCGCGCTCGACAACGGCGTGAAGCCGTCGGAGATTTCGGAGATCATCACGCATCTCGCCTTCTACACCGGCTGGGCGAATGCGATGGATGCGATCCCGGCGGCGCGGGACGCGTTTGCGAGCCGCAACATCGGAGCCGATCAGCTTCCACCGGCCTCCGGGCCCCAGCCTCCGCTCGACGAGGCGGCGGAGAAGCAGCGGGCGACGCGGGTCGGAGAGCAGTTCGGGCAGGTCACGCCGAGCCTCGTCCAGTACACGACCGATGTGCTGTTCCGGGATCTCTGGCTCAGGCCGGCGCTGGCTCCGCGTGATCGCAGCCTGGTCACCGTGAGCGCTCTCATCGCGACGGGCCAGGTCGCCCAGATCACTTATCACCTGAACCGCGCGATGGACAACGGGCTCACGCGCGAGGAAGCCGGCGAGGTGCTCGGCCATCTCGCCTTCTACGCCGGCTGGCCCAACGCATTCTCCGCGGCGCCGGTCGTCAAGGACGTCGTCGAAAAGCGCGCGCATTGAAGGAAGGCGGAAGGAAAGCGTCATGCCGCACGTCGTCGTCAAGCTTTACCCGGGACGATCAGATCAACAGAAGCAGGCGCTCGCTCAGGCGATTACCAAAGCGGTGATGAGCACGCTCGGCTCCGGCGGAGAGTCCGTATCAGTCGGCATAGAAGACGTGGAGCCGAAGGACTGGGCGAGCCGCGTCTACGAGCCGGACATCGTCGACAAGCCCGAGACCATCTTCAAGCAGCCCGGCTACGATCCTCGCTGAGCGGAGCAAGGCGATGATCACCCGCAGAGGCATGCTCATCGGCGGCTGCGCCGCCGCCCTGACAGATGTCGGCCGGTCGTCGGCGCAGACGACTGACAGTTCGAAAGGTTTTCGCATGGAAATGGACATCAAGAGAAACGGGTCTCGGCCTTCCCAGAAGGGCTCACAAGATTGGTTCAGCGGGACCGTTCGCATCGACCCGCTATTTCAGCCGCAGGATCCGGCGCGTGCCGGCGCCGGTCAAGTCACGTTCGAGCCCGGCGCCCGGACCGCCTGGCACACGCATCCACTCGGGCAGACGCTGATCATTACGGCAGGACTCGGCTGGGTGCAGCGGGAAGGCGGTCCGGTCGAGGAAGTCCGCCCCGGCGACGTCGTCTGGTTTCCTCCCGGATTGAAGCACTGGCATGGCGCTTCGCCGACGACGGCGATGACTCACATTGCGGTCCAGGAATCCTCCGGCGGCAAGAACGTGGATTGGCTGGAGAAAGTGAGCGACGAGCAGTATCGGAAGTGATGCGCGGGCGCTGTAGAGTGCGTTCCGAAACATCCGGAGGAGCAGCGCATGGCGATCGTATTCATCACCGGCAGCACGGACGGTCTCGGCCGGGCGGCGGCGCAGTCGCTCCTCGATCAGGGGCACCGGGTGGTGCTGCACGCACGTTCGGCGGATCGCGCCGCTGCGCTCGGAGAGTTGGCCTCGCGCTCCGAGGGAGTTGTGGTCGGCGACCTGCAGAGCGGCGCCGAGACGAAAGGCATCGCTGATCAAGTGAACGCGATCGGGCGCATGGATGCGGTCATCCATAATGCCGGCGTCTACACGCAGCGCAGCCGCGGCTCAACGCCGGAAGGTCATGCCGTCACGTTGGCGATCAATACCATTGCGCCGTACATGCTGACGGCACTGATCGAGCGCCCCGCCAGGTTGGTCTATCTCAGCAGCGGGCTGCACCGCGGCGGCGAAGGCTCGCTGGATGATCTCGACTGGACGAAAAGGTCCTGGGATTCGGCCAAGGCCTACGCCGAGAGCAAGCTGCACATCGTCGCGTTGGCGTCCGTGCTGGCGCGACGCTGGCCGCGGGTCCTCAGCAATGCGGTCGATCCCGGCTGGGCGCGCACGAAGATGGGCGGCGCGGGCGCCCCGGTCGATATCGAAACGGGTCAGAAGACGCAAACCTGGCTGGCGGTGAGCGACGATCCCGCCGCGCTGGTCAGCGGCCGCTACTGGCATCATCTCCGGCAGCAGGAGCCGGCCAATGAGGCGACCGATCCGAGTTTTCAGGACGCGCTCATCGACAAGTTGGCCAAGCTGACCGGAGTTAAACTACCGGCGTAGCTTCATCGTCAGAGGCGGGCCGCCACGAGCGCACGCCTACGCCGGCAGCTGCGCCTCGATGAAGGCGGTGACGAAACGCGGCATAGCGGCGGTGAGGTCGGCGCGGCTGCGCACCAAATGGATCGCGGCGAGCTCGGGATCGTCCTGCTGCGCGAGGTTGGCCTCGATCCGCTCACGCAAGGCCTCGCCGGACATGCCGACGCGCAGGATCCGCATCATCGCGAGCGCGGGCCCGGTGTAGATGCAATGCCAGTCGGCGTCGGCGCGGCAATCCGCCGGCGTCAACCCCGTCTCCTCCTCCAGTTCCCGCAGCACGCTCCCGGCGATATCGACGGTCTCGCCGCTGATGTCGTCGAGATCGGGCGTGCCGGAAGGAAAATAGATCCGGCCGGGATTGGAGGTGTGCTCGCCCATCTCGCCGAGCACGAAGGCGCCGTCGTCGGCGAGCAGCGCGCCCATGCCGAAGCCGTTGAAGATCTCCCGGTCGGGAAAGCCCCAATCGCGCCAGGCGAGGAAACTCGCAAAGTCGGTCTCGAAATAGCTGGCGCTGAGCCGCCCGTCCGAAAACACCGGATCGCGGCCGAGCAGCACGCGGCCGTTCCACAGGCTCGGCTTGGCGCGCTGCTCGGCTTCGAAATGCGCATCGATGTCGGCGCGCCGCTGGTCCGCGAACGGCCACGGCCGCCGCTGCAACGCCAGATCAAGCGCACTGACGCGATGAATGACCGGAGCCTGCGTGCCACTCATCGTGCTTGGCTACTTCGCGTTTCCGGTCGTCTTCTTGACCTGATCGACATACTTGTTGGTGTAGGTCTTGGTCACGTCGATGCCGGCCTTGGCGACGTCGGGCGAGCCGGTGCTGAACACCGCGAGCACGGCTTCCGCCCCCTTCGGGTCCATCTTGCCGGTCTGCGAATACATCGGGATCGTGTTCTTCAGCGCGGCGAGATAGAGATCCCTGTTCTTGCCGACGAGCTCGTCCGGCATCTTGGCCATGATCTCCTCGGCCGAGTGCGAATGGATCCAGTTGAGCGTCGCCATGATGGCGTTCGTCAGCGCCTGCACTTCCTTCTCGTGGCCGTTGATCCAGGCTGTGGTCGAATAGAGCGCGCCGCCAGGATATTCGCCGCCGAACACTTCGAGCGTATCGTGCTGGGTGCGGGTGTCGCTGAGGATCTTGAGGTCCTTGTAGCTGCCCTGCAGCACGGTGACGGACGGATCGAGCATCACGGCCGCATCGATCTGGCCCTGCTCCATCGCGGCGACCGCGGTGGCGCCGAGGCCGACGCCGATTACGGCGGTGTTCATCGGATCGACGCCGTTCTTCTTCAACAGATACTTCAGGAAGAAATCGGTCGAGGAGCCCGGCGCGCTGACGCCGACCTTCTTGCCGGCGAGGTCCTTGATCGAGTTGATCTCGCTTGTGTGCTTCGGCGAGACCACCAGCACCAGGCCGGGATAGCGGTCATAGACCACGAAGGACTGCAGTTCCTGCTTCTTGGCCGCGAGATTGACGCAGTGGTCGAAATAGCCGGAGACGACGTCGGCGCTGCCGCCGAGCACGGCTTTCAACGCATCCGAGCCGCCCTTGAGATCGACCAGCTCGACCGCGAGCCCGGCCTTGTCATACTCGCCGAGCTGCTTGGCCAGCACCGTCGGCAAATAGCACAGGCAGGCGCCGCCGCCGACCGCGACCGTGATCTTGGTTTGCGCTGCGGCAAGGCCCGTGGACATTGCGAGCGCCAGCAGCGTTCCGGCCAGCTTGCCAAGCAGTTTGTTCATGACGTCCTCCGTTCGACTGGCCGGCAAGATAGAGGAGCGAGCCCGGCTTGAGAAGGCGACTTTGGTGCCAAGGTTCGGCGAAGGAATGGCTGCCATGTTCGGCCGGTGACGGTTTATTCCGCGCGCGCCATGCGATCTTTTCGTCGCATCGAGCACATCGGGCGCGCCCGAGTACTGGCCAAGGCCGGCGCCGCCGCATAGCATCGCCGTCACAAAAAAACACCAGGGGAGGATTTCCATGAATCGCATCGCCACGACGCTGTCGATCGTTGCCGCTTTCGCCGCCGGCTGCGCCGTCACCCACGTGCTGCGGCCGGCGCTCGCTGCCGAAAACATCAGCGCGCAGATCATCCACACCGGCGAGATGGAAGGCGACAAGCTCGGCGATGCCAACAAGGTCGGCTTCCGCTCAAAGATGTTCGTGTCGGCCGACGGCGCCACCGTCTCGCTCCAGGACGGCAACGTGCCGAAGCACCTGCATCCCAACACCAACGAGCTGCAGTACATTCTCGAAGGCACCGGCACGATCTGGCTCGGCGACAAGGAAGTGACGGTGAAGCCGGGCGATCTCGTCGTGATCCCGAAGGGCACGCCGCATGGCGGCACCAAGCCGAACGGCCGGCCGCTGAAAGCGATCGCGATCAAGACGCCGCCCCAGGCGCCGGATGATACCAAGATGCTGGATTGAGAGGCGGCCTCTCCACGTCATTGCAAGCCAACGGGTCGCGCGAACGCGCGCCCGATGACAGGCTCCGCGAAGCAATCCATCCCTCCACATACGCGGGCCGATGGATTGCTTCGTCGCTTCGCCCCTCGCAACGACGGCAAGATGAACCGGTCCGGTTAGACACGGCCGCGTACGGCCTGCGGTTCCATCGTTAGATGACACGTAGCATATAATTGACTTGCTCCGGACCGCGCTCCCTCATAAGATTACGATCGACATCTTATACAGGGCAACGCCATGAGCTTGGACGATCATCCCACGGTCAGGGCCGTGCGCGCCCGCAGCCACACGGTCCACGACACTCCGATCTCCTCGGAATTCATCAAGCAGATCGCCCGGGACTGCGGCGCCGACGACGTCGGCATCATCGAGTTCGATCGGGCGGCGATCGCGCCGCAGCGGGACTCGATCCGGAAGGTCTATGGCCGGACCCGCGCGCTGCTGGCGATCGCCTGCCACATGAACCGGGAGCCGGTGCGCTCCCCCACCCGCTCGGTCGCCAACGAGGAATTTCACGGCACCTACGATCACGTCAACGAGACCGCACGCGCCATCGTTCGCGCGCTCGACGAGCACGGCATCCCGTCCTGCAATTCGGTCGCCGCGTTCCCGATGGAAATGGACCTGCCCAAGATATTCATGGTCCAGCACAAGCCGATCGCGGTGGAAGCCGGCCTCGGACGGATGGGCATCCATCGCAGCATCATCCACCCGAAATTCGGCAGCTTCGTCCTGCTCGGCACCATCCTGCTCGGGCGCGAGGTCGACGCCTATGACCGGCCGCTCGACTACAATCCCTGCCTCGAATGCAAGCTGTGCGTCGCGGCCTGCCCGGTCGGCGCCATCAAGCCGGATGGCGGCTTCGATTTCATGTCCTGCTTCACCCACAATTATCACGACTTTCTCGGCAACTTCTCACAGTGGGTGGAAAAGGTCGCGGACGCCAAGGACGCCAAGGATTATCGCGCCCGCGTGCCCCGCAGCGAGACCATGAACGTCTGGCAGTCGCTGTCGTTCAAGCCGGGCTACAAGGCGGCCTATTGCATCTCCGCCTGCCCGGCCGGCGAAGACGTGATCGGCCCGTTCCTGCACGATCGCGACGCCCATTTCGCCGACGTGGTGAAGCCGCTGATCGACAAGGACGAGTTCGTCTACGTGATCCCCGATACCGACGCCGAAGACACGGTGACGCGGCGCTTTCCGCACAAGAAGGTGCAACACGTCGAGTCCGGGCGCCACACCGGCAGCATTCAGGGCTACCTGTTCTCGCTCTCGCTCGGATTTCAGCGCGGCCGGGCAAGGGGCCTCGATCTGGTAGCTCATCTGAGCTTCACCGGCGCAACCACGCTCGATGCAACGGTGACCATCAAGGGAAAGGACCTCCAGGTGGTGCCGGGCCGTCACGTCGGAGAGGCGTCCCTGCGCATCACGGCCGACACCAAGGCATGGCTCGGCGTTCTCAACCGCGACGTTGAGCTTGCCGACGCGATCAACGCGGGCCTCGTGAGCCCGAGCGATGAAAAATTGTTCGTGGCCTTCATGCGGTGCTTCCCGCTCTGAATGAGCTGCGTATGCGGATTAGCTGCGTGGTTCGCTTTGCCACGATTACCAGCTAACGCGCGCTATACCTTGGTGAGGTGAGCACATTGGCGAGGCTCCCTCACCCCTTGCGGCGAAGGTTGGGCAGAGGGGTAAGCCCCGGGCGAGATCGCGGATGGAGCCGCTGCTTTCGCAACCAAGGTCATGCATGCATCGATACGCATATCGAGAGAGCACGCCGTGTGGCACCCCTCTCCCTAACCCTCTCCCGCAAGCGGAGAGGGAACCCTGGCATTGTGCCCGATTACGCTCTTGTCCGCGCCACGCGCTACACCGCGAAATACGCCGGATGATCGATATCGGCGAGCAGCCCGGGTTGTTGCGGCTGCCAGTCGAGCCGCGCGCGGGTGCGCGCGCTCGAGGTCGGCACATCGAAGCTTGCAAAGCGGCCGAACAAGCCAAAATGCTCGGCCGCCGCCTCGGGCGACTTCGACACCAAGGGAATGTCGAGGCGGCGGGCGATCACCTCGGCGATCGACTTGAACGGCACGCCCTCGTCGGCCACGGCATGGAACGGCCCGCCTTCGACGCCGCGTTCGAGCGCGAGGCGATAGACGCGCGCCGCGTCGAGGCGGTGCACGCCGGGCCAGCGGTTTTGCCCGTCCCCGATATAGGCGGAGGCGCCCTTCTCGCGCGCAATCGCGACGAGGCGCGGCACGAAGCCATGGTCGCCATGACCGTGCACCGACGGCGGTAGCCGCACCACGGCGGCGCGCACGCCGCGCGCTGCCATTGCCATCGTCGT
Source organism: Bradyrhizobium sp. CCBAU 51753 (assembly GCF_015291565.1). Classification (NCBI taxonomy): domain Bacteria; kingdom Pseudomonadati; phylum Pseudomonadota; class Alphaproteobacteria; order Hyphomicrobiales; family Nitrobacteraceae; genus Bradyrhizobium; species Bradyrhizobium sp. CCBAU 51753. The sequence goes on from NZ_CP030037.1 coordinate 6,658,372, forward strand.
CGCCTCCGACGCGCGCGGGTAGGATTCGGAGACCGGGATCGGCGGATCCTGCTCGGTCGCGACGCGGCCCTGCGCCACGCGGGCCACGCCGGACGTCGTGATCAACGGGCGTTGTGAGCCTTCGAGCACGGCGCCGAGCGTCTCGATGGCGCGGCGGTCATCTTCGCAATTCTTGGCGAATTTCGAGAAGTCGTGATTGAAGGCGCAATGGATCACCGCATCCGACCGTGCCGCGCCGCTGCTGAGGCTGTCGAGGTCTTCGAGCGTGCCGTAGTGAACCTCGGCGCCGGCGGCGGCGAGCGCTGCCGCACCCTGGTCCGAACGGGTCATGCCGAGCACCTGATGGCCGGCGGGGATCAATTCCTTGGTGACGGCCGAGCCGACCCAGCCGGTGGCTCCAGTGACAAACACGCGCATGCAGGTCTCTCCAGGTTTCGTTGGAGACAAATCTCACCGCTTGAGCTATCCTGGTAAAGTAGTGACATTATCATGGTATAATAACTAACAGGATGAGCGAACCCACCCCGCAGGAAAACCTGCTCGGCGCCTATCTGAAGGACCGCCGCAGCAAGCTCGATCCGGCCGCGTTCGGCTTTCCCGCCGAGCGGCGCCGCACGCCGGGGCTGCGCCGCGAGGAGGTGGCGCAGCGCGCCAATATCAGCCCGACCTGGTACACCTGGCTCGAGCAGGGCCGCGGCGGCGCGCCGTCGGCCGACGTGCTCGACCGCATCGCGCGGGCGCTGATGCTGACGAGCATCGAGCGCGAGCACCTGTTCCTGCTCGGCCTCGGCCGCACGCCCGAAGTGCGCTACCAGCGCAGCGAAGGCGTGACGCCGCGGCTGCAGCGCGTGCTCGACGCGCTGTCGCCGAGCCCCGCCGTGATCAGGACCGCGACATGGGACATCGTCGCCTGGAACCGGGCGGCGACCGTGATGCTGACGGATTACGGCGCGCTGCCGCCGACGGAGCGCAACATCCTGCGCTTCATCTTCCTCGATCCGCGCGTTCGCGCCGCCCAGCATGACTGGCAGAGCGTGGCGCGCTTCGTGGTCGGCGCGTTCAGGGCGGACGCGGCGCGCGCCGGCGCCGCCGCCGTGGTGCAACCGTTCGTCGACGAACTGTGCCGGCTCAGCCCCGAATTCGCGGCGCTGTGGCGCGACAATGACGTCCGCAGCCATGGCGATGGGGTCAAGCACCTGCGGCATCCCCTGCTCGGCCCGATCGCGTTCGAGTACTCCGCATTCGCGGTCGATGGCCGGCCGGATCTCAGCATGGTGGTCTACAATCCCGTGGACGCCGAGGTCGTCGACAAGATCCGCGGGCTGATCGACGCGGCGCGCTAGAGCATGATCCGGAAAAGTGTGAAGCGGTTTTCCCTCGCGACAAACGCGGAACGCGTTTGCGCGGAGATCATGCTCAAACAAAGAGCTAAAGCGCGATGACGATTCGACCCAATCTCAGCGCGCTTCAGCCGCGCATCAGGTCGCGTTGGTCATTCTACGACGTGCATCGACCACAATCTCAAGGCGGATCACTGACAGCCACCGTCTGCGATCCGGCATTCTGCTGCGCGACGGTTTTTTCCAGCCGGGCGATGTTTTCCAGCAGGCGCTGGCTGGTCAGGACGAGAAAATAATAGCCGAATTGCGGGCTTTGAAAGTAGAGCTCAAGCAGCCTGTCATAGGTGATGGTGAGAACTTGTCCGTCCTCTATGCATTCGACCGTTCCGGTTCGCCGGTTATTCGGCGTCAGGAAGCCTAATTCTCCCATGAGACGCCCTGGCGGAAGCTCGACGTCGATTTCCTTGACCAGGAATCGTCCGGTGACGGTCAGAAACATTTCCGTCGCTACGTCACCCTTCTTGAACAGTCGGTCGCCCCGCTGGTATCGGCGTTCGGTCATGAATGGCCTGAGCCATTCCATCGACATGTCACCCTGCGCCGCGGTACGCGCCTTCTTCACCAGCCTGAGCATTTGACGAAGGCGAACGGCATTGATCGGCAGCAACAACAGATAGAGCAGAAAAGTGCTGACGTTTCCTGTCAGCGCGCCGAAGGTCGCGAAGAATGTGCAGCCAGCCATATTGGCGACGCGCAGCGGCACCATCGTCTGCATCAGCAAGGTCGCGACAAAGAAGATCGCGCCGATCAATGCAAACATGTTGGCAAGTGTTATGTTGGCCAATCCAATCTCGAGCAGCCGATTGAACAGCGCATCGTAGGTCACGTTATTGGGATCGAGTCCGAGCTGAACCAGAATCTTTGCGACCCTGAGATTGTCCGCGGCGGTATCGAGGATACGGTTGAGTATCGTCGAAATATCTGCGCTGTTGAGCTCCATTGGATCTTCTCTTCGCGAAGCTGATTAAAAACTGTTCAATTCTTGAGAAACGTGTAGGCGACGATCAGAGCCACCATGGCAGCGAAGATCAGCAGGGCCGGCACGGATTTCCGGCCGGCGGGCCTGTCGGGAGCGGCCGCGGCCAGCCGAGCCGGCGGAGTCATACGCGGTGGAGACCGTGCGGCACCTTTAGCCGCCGATGCCGCGGCGGCTTCCAGGTCCGGCGCCGTGCCAAGGCCTCCCATCTCGCGATAATAACTGGTGTAAACCTCGCGAACTGCCGCTACTTTCGACTCGGCCTCGCTCATCCCCTCGAGCCTCGCTCTATAATCAAGCAAAACCGCCTGCGCATTCGCGGGCAGGTCATCGAAGCTTCCGAGCTTCGCCATCATGAGCCATGTGGCAAAGTCCGCCTCAGCTTTGAAGTGGGCTTTTCGGGCGATCCTGATGCTCGGGCGTGAGGCCATCATTATCTGATCGACTTGCAATGCAAAATCGCGGCATTTCATGACGTACGCTGAACGGTTCGCCTAGGTGTGCGAGCTATCCAGGCTGGCGTCAAGTACCGCGTGGTGATTCGCCTCCTGCGCAGCTCTCACGTGAGCGCCCACGCCTACTACTTTCCTATAACGTTGCCGTAACAGCCGTCTTGAAAACATCTATGCAACGTCCGGCCAACGGGTATGGTCGACCCTAATCCTGGCGCACCGCCGTCGGCCGCCACACCAATAGCCGCTTCTCCACCATGGTCACGACCATGTCGATCAGGATCACGAAGGCGGACAGCACGAACATGCCGGCGAACACGCCGGCGACGTCGAACACGCCCTCGGCCTGCTGGATCAGATAGCCGAGGCCGGCGGCGGCGCCGAGATATTCGCCGACCACGGCGCCGACCACCGCGAAGCCGACCGAGGTGTGCAGCGAGGAGAACATCCAAGACAGCGCCGATGGCCAGTAGACGTGCCGCATCAATTGCCGCTCGCTCATGCCGAGCATGCGGCCGTTGTCGAGCACCGTGGTCGGCACCTCCTTGACGCCCTGGTAGACGTTGAAGAACACAATGAAGAACACCAAGGTGACGCCGAGCGCGACCTTGGACCAGACGCCGAGCCCGAACCACAGCGCGAAGATCGGCGCCAGCACCACGCGGGGCAGCGCGTTGACCATCTTGACATAGGGATCGAACACTGCGGCGACGCGCGGTTGCCGCGCGAACCAGAAGCCGACCAGAATGCCGCCGGCCGAGCCGATCACGAAGGCGAGGATCGATTCCCACAGCGTGATCGCAAGGTGCTTCCAGATCACCCCGGTCGAGAACCATTTTATGATCTGGCTGAAGACGTCGACGGGATTGGAGAAGAAAAACGGCGGCAACAATATCTTGCCGAACACCGGCACGCTGGCGAAGAACTGCCACAGTCCGAGCACAACAACGGCGACCAGGATTTGAAGCGCGAGCAGCGTGATGCGCGACATCAGGCAGCCCCCGCCTGGGTCGACTGCACATAGCCCTTCATCACCTCGTCCTTCAGCACGCTCCAGATCTCCCGGTGCAGGGCATGGAAATCCTTCTCCATGCGGATTTCCGAAATGTCGCGCGGCCGCGGCAGCGTGATGCGCCAGTCGCCGATGATGCGGGCCGAGGGGCCGGCCGACATGATCACGACGCGGTCGGCCAGCGCGATCGCCTCCTCGAGATCGTGGGTGACGAACAACACCGCCTTGCGGTCGGCGGTCCACAATTCCAGCAGCAGATTGCCCATGATCTGCCGGGTCTGCGCATCGAGCGGGCCGAACGGCTCGTCCATCAGCAGGATCTTTGGATCGCGGATCAGGACCTGGGCCAGAGCCACGCGCTTGCGCTGGCCGCCGGAGAGCATGTGCGGATAGCGGCCCGCGAAGGCGCCGAGCCCGACTGAGCCCAGCCACTTCTGTGCGCGCGCCAGCGCCTCGGCGCGCGGCGTGCCGCGGATCTCGAGGCCAATAGCGACATTATCGATCGCGGTCTTCCACGGGAACAGCGCATCGGCCTGGAACAGGTAACCGGCGTCGCGGTTGAGGCCCGCGAGCGGCTTGTCGAAAATCCGCACTGCGCCGCCGGCCGGCCGCAGCAGGCCCGCCGCGACGTTCAGGAGCGTCGATTTTCCGCAACCCGTGGGCCCGACGATGGCGACGAACTCGCCATTGGCGACCGCAAAATTGGCCTGCTCGACCGCGGTATAGACCCGCCCATCCGCCAACCGAAACGCCACCGTCGCACTGTCAAGCGCGACCGCCGTCGGCTCTGTCTTCTCCACCACGCTGCCTCCCGCGTTTGCGGGATGGCTTAGCGGTTCGGGCCGGCAAGTTCAACGCCGGGATGCTCACGCGGTTTTCACGGAAAGCGGGTTGAGAATTGCGCTGAGATCGCCGAGGCTGGGCCCACAGGAAGCCAAGGTCGGCGAACGCGAGGAGGCGGATCATGCGGATTGCAGTGGTGGGCGCAGGCGGCGTCGGCGGCGGCTTTGGCGCGGCGCTGGCGCATGCCGGGGCCGACGTCACCTTCATCGCGCGCGGCGCGCATCTCGCGGCGATGCAGAGCGAAGGGCTCAAGGTTCAGGGCGGCCGCGGCGAGACCCATCTGATGCCGACCAAGGCGACCGCCGATCCGGCCGAAGTCGGACCGGTCGATATCGTGCTGTTCTGCGTCAAGCTGTGGGACGTCGAAAGCGCCGGCCAGCACATCAAGCCGATGGTCGGACCAAACACCGCGGTGATCCCGCTGCAAAACGGCGTCGACGCGCCGGACCGGCTGATCCCGATCCTCGGACGCGACGCTGTGATGGGCGGCGTCGCCCAGATCAGCGCGTCGATCATCAAGCCCGGCGTGATCAACCAGGTCGGCACCTTCATGCGCATGATTTTCGGCGAGCTCGACGGCAGCGTCACGCCGCGCGGCAAGGCGTTGCTGGAGCTCTGCCTGAAGGCCGGCTTCGACGCGACCTTGAGCGAGCAGATCACCACCGAGCTCTGGATGAAGTTCGTGCTGCTCGCCGCCAATGCCGGCATGACCGCCGTGACCAGGCAGCCGATCGGTGAACTGCGTGACGATCCCGACTTGCGTCCATTGTTCGTCTCGGCCTGCGAGGAGACCATCGCGGTCGCCCGCGCCAACGGCATCAAGCTGCCGCCGGACGCATTGACAAAAGTGCTCGACTTCATCGGCCACGCGCCGCCGGCGATGAAGGCCTCGATGGCGCTCGATCTCGAGCGCGGCAACCGGCTCGAACTGCCGTGGCTGAACGGCAAGGTGGTCGAGCTCGGCCGCAAGCTCGGCGTACCGACGCCGACGCACAGCATGCTGTATGCGGTGCTAAAGCCCTACGCGATGGGCGCGCCGGGCTGACGAGGCTCACTCATCGCGATAGCGATGCGTCCGGCGCTTCGGCGGCTTCTTCGGACCGGCGTAGAACGGATTCACCGAGCATGTCGCCGGCCGTCCCGAGGCCGTGGCCCGGCACTCCGGCAGCGAGGTAAACCTGCAATCGATGTAATCAGACGTCAGCGTGCCGCCATAAACCCGCAGGCATACCGGATAGTTCGGATCGTAGGCCTGCGCGGCGGCTGGCCCGGTGAGACCGACGCCAACGAGAAACATGCCAAGGGCGGCGATCACACAGGTGCGCAGGCGCATCGGAGTCTCCTTGTTACCGCGGGTGGCGCGCAGCTATTGCTGATCGTCCGTCTTGCCGTCGTCCTCGCCGAGACAGCGGATCACGTAGGCCGGCGTGTCACGCGGCAGGATCTGCGCGGCGCGGGCCTTGAGGCGACATTCGAGCTGGGCGATCTGCCGCGCCCGCCGCCGCTCGCTCGGCAGCGCCGACTGCCGCAACTTGCGCAGCGTCATCGGCGAGCCATCGGACTCGAAGCTCAGCTCGTAGGTCTTGCCGTTGCGGTCGGTGGCGGCACAGCTGATGCTCGACACCTGCCGCGTCACGAAGCTTCCGATCTGCCGGCACGAGCCGGTCGACATTTCGACCAGCGGCGACGGCAGCCCGTCGACCCGCGGCCGGTCCTTCGACTTCAGCAGCATGCGGTCGACCGCAAGCTCGAACAGATTGTCCTGGGTCCGCCCCACGCTCTCGCCGGAGAACGAAACGATGTGGCTGCTGTCGGCGGGATCGTCCAGCACGACGGTGAATTCGGAGCGCCCGCTCTGGGTGTGGAAATAGGCCACCGCCTTACAGGTGTAGTTGCGGCCGGCGATGTTGACGTTGCGGCAGGTGCCGGACATCAGCGCGTACATGTCGACATCGTAGACCGGGCCGGCCGCGAGCGCAGGCCAGCAGGTGATCGCAACGGCAATCAGCAGTACGAGACGGGAGATCATGCTGGATCGGTCGAAAGCACGGTCGGCAGGAAGGTTCATGGCTTCAAGGTCGCTGATTTAGATCGACTGTGCAACCGCTGAAGCAGGCCGAAATATGGTGGTCGCGCAGACCACCCGGAGAAAGAGCTGGAAGCAACGTTGAAAATCGGGAACCGGCAGCTGCGTCAGATTTGCGGACCGGACAGCGTGACCTCGCGCTCCGCGCGAAACACGTTGCTGTAGAGGTTCGCGATCCATTGACGGCCGCGCGCCGTCATGTTGAGCGAGTGGATGGCGCCCTGGATATGCGGCGCCACCATGCTCCAATAGAATTGCGGATAGCGGTCGACGATGTCGGCCGGCGATTCGTAGCCGAGCTGCCGGTTGATGCCGACCTCCTCGAACTCGTGATAGAGCGCGTTGGCTTTCCGGATGTAGTTGGGATCGCCGAGCTGCCCGATGAAATCGGCGGCGCGCACGATCGCCGCCTCGTCGTCGTATTCCTGGCCTTCCGGCGCCGGAAAGCGGGTGCCCTCGATGTTGCGCGCGACACGTTCGCGGTCGAGCGGAATGACCTGCTCGAGCCGGTCCAGAACGTAGAGCTTCGAGCGATCGACGTGATAGGGCATCAGGCCGGCGTCCGACGAGCCGCGCGGCAGCACCACCTTCTTGCCGGCCGCATCGATGACATAGCCGTCCGGTCCGTCGCCCTTCAGGACGCCGCGCACATAGCCGATGTCGTGGGTGAGGCAGGCGATGATCGTGTGGGTGTAGTCCTCTGCGGTGACATGGGTGTGCAGCATGCGGCCGCAGATGATCTGGTGCCCGGCCAGCGTGACCAGCATCGTATGCTCGACATTGTGATAGAGCGCGTCGCTGTTGCCGATACATTCCAGCGCGATGCGGGCGGCGGCCGGGAGCAGTTCGCCGAAGCGCGTCTGCGCGGCTCCGAAGGTGCGGCTCACATGCGCGGCGAGAAACTTCTCCAGGGCGCGTGCCGCCAACTCAGGTAACGTCATCATCGATGCAGCCCCGACCGCGCAACGTTCCTCGCTGGCCTCGATCTTTGGTCGTAGTTGGGCCGGGAGTATAGCGTATCCACAGACGGGCGGCTACGCACCGCCTGGTGCGGCGGTCGCTCGCCGGGCCGTACTTTCCCGGGCTTGCTCACAACGATACCGCCGCCGCTGATAGTGGCATGAACCCTGCATGAGTCGGTTTAGAAATATGAGTCGGTTCAGAAATCCTGTCAGACCGGGTTATCCCACCGATAAGGACCATCATGCTCGTTACGCTCGTCGCCATCCTCTGCAATGCTCAACTCTGTATGGAAAAGGTCGTCACAACCAGTGATCAATCCGGCATCACCATGGGGGCCTGCGCGGTCAATGCGCAAATCGGCATCGCCGATTGGCTCGCCAAGGGGCCGTATCACGATTGGCGTTTGCGCAGTTATAAGTGCATCATGGGCAAATATGTGCCCAAGAACGAAGTGTGATCCGCTCTCGGGCCTCGAAGCCAGGGGCTGATTGCGGATAGGAACTGCCCGCGAAGGCGCGCAGCGCACGCTTGCGGCTTACGTCAAAGCCCTCTTTTATGGGCTGTCGCTGTCGTCACGACGGCGAGACATGAGGTCGCCAGGAAATGCCTGCAACGCCGCTGATCGCCTACGCGCATGTCGGCAAGAGTTTTGACGCCGGCCGCGTGGTGGCGGTCGACGATGTCTCGCTCGACGTCGCCGCCGGCGAATTTCTGGCGATCGTCGGCGGCTCGGGTTCGGGCAAGACCACGCTGCTCAGGCTCGCCAACCGGCTGATCGAAGCCGATCGCGGCCGGATCGCGATCGAGGGCGAGGATGTCAGCCGCATCGATCCGATCTTGCTGCGACGCCGCATCGGCTACGTCTTCCAGAGCGGGGCCTTGTTTCCGCATCTCACCGTCGCCGGCAACATCGGCATCACGCCGCGGCTGCTGGGCTGGCCGCAGGCGGAGATCTCGGCGCAGATCGACGAACTGCTCGACCTGGTGCGGCTCGAGCGGATGCAACACCGCGACCGCATGCCGCACGAGCTGTCGGGTGGCCAGCGCCAGCGCGTCGGCGTGGCGCGTGCGCTGGCTGCGAAGCCGCGCATCGTGCTGATGGACGAGCCGTTCGGCGCGCTCGATCCCCTCACCCGCGATGCGCTGGGCGACGATTATCGCGCCCTGCACCGCGAGCTCGGCCTGACCACGATCATGATCACCCACGATATGACCGAGGCGCTGCTGCTCGCCGATCGCGTCGCGGTGATGCATGCCGGCCGGCTGCTGGCGCTGGGCACGCCGGCGGAGCTGTCGGCGAGCACCGACGCTTACGTCGGCCAGCTCTTGCGCACGCCGCGGCGCCAGGCCGAGCGGCTCGGCGCGCTGCTGCCGCGGGACGGCGCGGCATGAGCCTGTCCGCCGATCCACGCTGGGGCGAGGCGCTCAGCCACCTGGGCGACTATCTCGGCAATCACGTGCGGGTCAGCGTCGCCGCGCTGGCGCTCGGGCTGCTCATCAGCCTGCCGCTCGCGCTCATCGCCCGCAACCGGCCGGTGCTGCGCGGCGCGCTGCTCGGGCTTGCCAGCATCGTGCAGACCGTGCCCGGCCTCGCCCTGCTCGCGCTGTTCTATCCGCTGCTGCTGGCGCTCGCGGCGCTGACCGCAGCCTGGCTCGGCTTCAGCTTTTCCGCGTTCGGCTTCCTGCCGGCGGTGCTGGCGCTCGCGCTCTATTCGATGCTCCCGGTGCTGCGCAACACCATCACCGGCCTGTCGGGCGTCGACCCGGCGGTGCTGGAGGCGGCCCAGGGCGTCGGCATGACGCCGCGGCAATCGCTCACCATGGTCGAACTGCCGCTGGCGCTGCCGGTGATGATGGCGGGGATCCGCACCGCGGCAGTGTGGGTGATCGGCACCGCGACGCTGTCGACCCCGATCGGCCAGACCAGCCTCGGCAACTACATCTTCGCCGGGCTGCAGACCCAGAACTGGGTGTTCGTGCTGTTCGGCTGCATCGCCGCCGCCGTGCTCGCCCTCGTCGTCGACCAGTTGCTGGCGCTGATCGAGAACGGCCTGCGCAACCGCAGCCGGCTGCGCACCGCGCTCGGCGGGCTCGGCATCGCGGCGCTGATCGCGGCAACCCTGGTGCCGGCAATCGCCCGCCCGCAGGCGCGCTACGTGATCGGCGCCAAGACCTTCACCGAGCAATATGTGCTGTCGGCATTGGTCACGCAGCGGCTGCAGGCGGCGGGATTGCCGTCCACGACCCGCGCCGGGCTCGGCTCCAATGTGATCTTCGAGGCGCTTGCCGCCGGCGACGTCGACGTCATCATCGACTATTCCGGCACGCTGTGGGCCAACCAGTTCCACCGCACCGACGCCAAGCAGCGCACTGAGCTGCTCGGCGAGCTGAAAGAGACGCTGGCGCGGCAGAACATCACCCTGCTCGGCGAGCTCGGTTTCGAGAATGCCTATGCGCTGGTGATGCCGAAGCAGCGCGCCAACGAACTCGGCATCCATTCGATCTCCGACCTCGTGTCGCACGCGCCGGCGATGTCGATCGCCGGCGACTATGAATTCTTCTCGCGGCCGGAATGGGCCCGCGTCCAGAAGACCTACGGGCTCGCGTTCCGCACCCAGCGGCAGATGCAGCCGGATTTCATGTATGCCGCGGTCGCTGCCGGCGAGATCGACGTCATCGCCGGCTACACCAGCGACGGGCTGATCGCGAAATACGATCTGGTCGTGCTCGACGACGACCGGCACGCGATCCCGCCCTATGACGCGATCGTGCTGCTGTCGCCGAAGCGGCGCGATGACGACAAGCTGAAGGCCGCCTTGCGGCCGCTGCTCGGCAAGATCGACATCGCCGACATGCGCGAAGCAAATCTGCGGGCGTCGGGCAACGACGCGTCGTCGTCGCCCGATGCCGTGGCGCGCTGGCTTTGGGAGAAGATTGGGAAATAGCGTAGGATGAGTAGAGCGAAGCGAAACCCACGCCTATCGCCGCGCGGCGTCATGATGGGTTTCGCTTCGCTCTACCCATCCTACGGCGCTACAGTCCCTTGATCATGCCCGCGTCGATCAGCATGCGGTTGAAGCGGCGCGCCTCGGCGCCGTCCTTGCAGGAATAGAACTTGCCCTTGCAGCGGAGCATGATCGCCTTCTGCTCCTCGAACGACGGATCGAGCGGGATGCCGGCGGCCTCCTGGATCACCAGCGGCAGATAGGCGGCGTCGATCGTGTCCATCACCGCCGGGCTCTTGACCGGCTCGAAGTTGATGGCGTCGATCGCGTAATAGGTCGCGTAATAGCGCGGATCGTAATCCATCAGCTTCTTGCCGATGCCGGCCTCGTCAAGCTCGGGGTCGAGCAGCTGCGGCGAGAATTCCGGCTGGTGGTCGCCATAGCGCACGATCAGGAACGGCTGCGCCGGAAACTTCTTCTTCAACGCCGCGACGAAGCTCGCATAGTCGTTGGCGCTCATCGCCTGCCGGCGCAGATATTCGTCGATCGACGGCACGTTGCCCGGCCGCTTCCAGGCGGGCAGCATGTCGGGGCGGAAGGTCGTCTCCCACGGAAAATGATTGGCGGCGAGATAGACGAAGGCGAACAGCGGTGTGCCCGGCCGCTCCCGCTCCGTCATCAGCTTCACCGCCTTGTCGTAGAAGAAGCTGTCGGGCTCGACGTCTTTCGCATGCAGATCATGCGCGTCGTAGAAGTGCTGAATGCCCGTGGTGGCCTGGAAGCCGCGCGCGCCCATGAAGCCGCCGAAGGCCGGATAGAGCGAGAGCGTGTCGTAGCCGCAGCGGCGCAGCGACAGCGGCAGGCCGCGCTCGACCCTGCCGGAGGCGATGCGGGTGACGAAATAGGCGAAGCGGCCGAACGAGCGCGACGACAGCCCCGCGAGCACGTTGTACTCGGTGAACCAGCTCGGCCCGCCATTGCTCTCGGCGAGGAATTTGCGCGCCACGCCATCATAGGACTTGAACTGGCTGCCATAGCCCGGCGGCACCCTGACGCCGGCGGCGGCGCGGATGTCGAAGCTCGACTCGTCATGGATCATGATGATGTTCGGGCGCCGGCCTGCGGGATGGCAGGCATCGACCAGCGGCACCTTCAACGTCTCGCTCGAGGCCGGGTCCGACTCCATGAAGCCGTGCGCGATGAAATCGGACACCGTGGTGACGCCGGAGCGCGCGAATTTCGACAGATAGCCGTCGTCGTAATAGCCGCGCCAGGCTTCATCCGGCCAGGCAAAGGCATAACCGGAGAGCGCCGCGGTGCAGGCAAGGCAGGCGGCCGCCGCCGGCAGCCGGCGGATGCGGAACGGATCGAGCCACCACAGCGCGTACATCAACGGCAGCGTGACGAGGCCGGTGCCGATGATCGACCAGCGCAGATTCGGGAAGATCGTGAGCAGGAACGCCGCGGTGTCGCGGTCGATCACCATCAGGTCGACGAAGTTCGCGGTCATCTGCACCACGTCGTGCTTGAAGCGCGACAGCAGCACCACGATCACGGTCAACGTCAGCGACAGCGCGCCCGACAGCGCCGGCCTGCGCAGCAGGGCGATGAACAGGAAGTTCATGATGCCCCAGGTCAGCAGGAAGCAGAGCCGCGAGCCGAAATCGGTCTCGGTCCGCAGCATCACGATCAGCGCGCCGAGATGCGGCGCGGCGACCGCCATCAGCCGCCAGATGCCGATCGCGGCGAGGCCGCCGGCCAGCGCGGCAACGGAGGAGTTCTGCTGAGGCGCGGGCGCCATGGGCGGGACGCAATACAACCCGGCGCAATGCAACGGCCTTGGGCTGGCAACGGCCAGGAGGCACACCGCACAGCCGGTATCTGTGCCGCGTCATAAAACCGTAATTGAATCGTCATGAACGCGCAATGAATTTGCCGCTGCGAATTCGGAGTACTCAGCTGCTGCGCGGCTTAGCCTTTCGCAGCAGGCGCGCGCCGGGCGATCCCGGCGATGAAGAGATCGACGATGCTGGCGGCCATCGCCTCGGCCTCCGCGTCGCTGACGCCCCAGCGCGGCAGATGGCCGTCGATATGCATCCGCGCAAAACCATAGACCAGCGCACGGCCGGCGATCTGGACCTGCTTCAGATCGTGCGCCCCGAGCTGGCCGGCCGAATGCGCATCCGCGAGCGTGCGCGCGGTGAGCGCGATCAGTTCGGCATGGTCGCCGGAGACCTCGGCCGAGCGATCGTGGTCGAAAAAGCGGCGGCTGGAGATGATCTCGAAATGGGTCGGGTTCCGCATCGCCCAGCGCAGATAGGCGATCCCGAGGCAGCGGAAGCGGCCTAGCGGATCGCCCGGCGCCGCACCGGCCAGCGCCGCCTCGATCTCGGCGCGGAAGCGGCGTTGCGCCTCCTCCGCCACTGCGTTCATCAGGGCGTCCCGGCTCGGGAAATGCCGGAACGGCGCCCCCGGCGATACCCCAGCACGGCGGGCGGCCTCGCGGACGCTGACCGCGTCCGGCCCGCCCTCGCCGACCAATTGCATCGCGGCCTCGATCAGGACCCGCCGAAGGTCGCCATGGTGATAGGGCCGGGCCGCCGGCGGAGGGGCCGCAGCCGCACGCGGCTTGGGCGATCGACGTTTGGCGAGCGAGCTCTTGGCAGGCGGGTTCTTGGCAGGCGGGTTCTTGTCGGGGCGACGCATGCCGGATGCTCTAGCATCACCGGCTTGTGAATGTAAGCGCTGATTACACGGATTGACCGCAAGTCGCCCCACTATGTAACTGGCGATTACATTAAAGACGGGAGGCAGCACATGGCGAAGCATCAAGACTGGTTCGAGGGCTGGCGGCTGTTCGCCCTGCTGGCGCTGACCCTGATCGGGCTTTCGATCTGGATCGCCGGGATGCGGCAATTCGAGGTCGAGGGCGTGCGGATGGTGATCCGCTTCACGGCGCGCACCTCGCTGCTGTTGTTCTGCCTCGCCTTCTCCGCCGCGGCGCTGGCGCGGCTCTGGCCGAACGCCTGGACGCGCTGGCAGCGCCGCAACCGCCGCTATCTCGGCGTCAGTTTTGCGGCCTCGCACGCCATCCATGCCGTCGCGATCGGCTGCTTCGCGGTGCTCGATCCGATCGGCTTCGCGGACGCCACCTCGGTCGTGTCCTACATCTTCGGCGGCATCGGCTATGCCCTCATCATCGCGCTGACCGCGACCTCGTTCGACCGCACCGCGGCGATGCTCGGCCCGCGCGCCTGGCGCGCGCTGCATCTTGTCGGCGGCTATTATCTGCTGGCGCAGTTTGCGGTGTCGTTCGGCAAGCGCATCCCCGAGATGCCGCTGTACGCGCTGTTCCTGATCCCGCTCGCCGCCGTATTCGCGCTGCGGATGATCAGCATGGCCCAGCGATCCGCGCCGCGCCCGGTGCGAGCCGGCTAGGGCATGATCCGGAAAAGTGTGAAGCGGTTTTCCGAAAAGATCATGCTCAAGAAAAAGAACTAAAGCGCGATGATGGCTCAACCCAATCTCATCGCGCTTTAGCGCTACACCAGGCGGAATTTGCGGCCCAGCTGGCGATGCACCGACAGGACGCCGCGGTCGACATCGCTGATCAGGCTGTCGCCCAGCACGACATTCGGGATCTCCCAGTTGCGGCCGATCCGCACATCCGGCAGCGCGACCACGACAGGCACGCGCGCCGTTTCGCATCCCGGCTGGGCGCGCAATGCATCCTCCGCAAGGCGGGTCAGTTCATCCTGGTTTTTCGCATCGATCATGGGGGCCGGCGTGCCACCGGAAGATGGCTCACTGATGGCCAAGAGGTTCCCGTTCCCCGGTCCAGCGATCAGGTCGGCGTAGTCGGACCGCCCACGAGCGCAATGGCATGCAAGCCCGGCCGATCGCAAGACCAAGGGGGGCGCGGCGGCTGGCCATCCCGCCCCGCGCGGGATATCTCAGACAGTGTGGAGGGATCATGCGGCGCTCGCTGATGCCTGCGGTCGTTCTGGCGGTGTTCGGCCTGCTCGCCGGCGGGCTGTTTCGCTATGTCTTCGACCAATCCGACGAAGCATCAGTCGCGAATTATCTGCGCAGCGCGCTCGAAGGCGCCGCCATCAGCCTGATCATCTGGAGCACGCATCTCTATCTGACCGCGCGCGGCGCGTGGCTGCGGCGGCGGCCGCTGATCGTCGATCTGCTCGCCCGCTCCGTCATCCTGGCCGTCGTCGTCGCTGTCGCCGCGATGGTGCTGGAGGTCGTTCTGTACGGGCATGGCCTCGAGGCGAAGTGGATCCGCGAGACGTTTCTCAAGATCATCGGCGTCTCCCTGCTGTTGTCGATCCCGATCACGACGATCTACGAGCTGGTGCGGATGATCGGCGGCCGCACACTGTTCAACGTCGCGCTTGGACGCTACCGCCAGCCGTTGCGCGAGGAGCGCGTGCTGCTGTTTCTCGACCTGGTCGGCTCCACGACAGTCGCCGAAGCCGTGGGTGAATTGCGCGTGCAGGAGCTGCTGACCCGCTTCTTCTTCGACATCGACGAAGCGATCGTGGCGCATGGCGGCGAGGTTCATGCCTATGTCGGCGACGAGGTGATCGTGACCTGGCTGGTCGACACCGGGCGGCCGTCGCGGCGCTGGCTCGACTGCGTGTTTGCGATCGAAGACCGCCTGGCCCAACGCGCCGACCACTACCGCAAGGAATTCGGCATGGTGCCGGCGTTTCGCGCCGGGATCCATGCCGGTCCTGTCGTCGTCGGCGAATGCGGGGATTCACGGCGGCAGATCGCCTATTTCGGCGACACCATGAACGTCACGGCGCGGTTGCAGCAGCACTGCAAGCAGGCGGACCGGCCGCTGTTGATCTCGGGCGAGCTGCGCCGCCTGCTTCCTCAAGCCGACGACCTCGTCATCGAGCCGCTCGGCGCGACCCAGCTGCGCGGGCGTGCCGCGCCGGTCGAAGTCTTCGCGGTCGCGCGCGCCGCCGCCGTGCTGAAGAAATCCTTAAAGTTGTGAAAACGCGAATTGAATCGGGTCCGGTCGCGGCCTGTTAAGGATGCATTGCACCCGTATTTGCCACGGGTTTCGGCTTAACACAGGCGTAACATCACATGTTGCATCGTGATCGCAGGTGTCATCCAACAAACAACAAGGTTGCCCATCAATGGCGCAACAGGCGTCAGAATCGATTATTGCCGAACTCGAAGATGCGGTCCGGGACGGGACCTCGGCCAGGCGCGTGCAGACGCTGCGCCGGGTCACCGACCTGTTCCTGAACGATGGCGACCGGCTCAACGATGAGCAGGTCAAGGTGTTCGACGACGTGCTCTGCCTCCTGGTCGCGCGCGTCGAGACGCGGGCGCGGGCCGAGCTGTCCAAGCGGCTTGCGCCGCTCGACTACGCACCATTCGAGGTGGTCCAATATCTCGCCTGGGACGACGATATCAGCGTCGCCGGCGAGGTGCTGACCCATTCCAGCCGCCTCAGCCCGGAGGCGCTGCGCGAGATCGCCAGCACCAAGGGACAGGATCATCTGTTTGCGATCTCGGCGCGCGAGAACCTGCCCGAGGTCGTCACCGACGTGATCATCGGCCGCGGTGAGGACCGGGTGATCCGGCGGCTCGCCAAGAACGCCAGCGCCCAGTTCTCCGACG
The DNA here is from genome assembly GCF_015291565.1 of Bradyrhizobium sp. CCBAU 51753. Lineage (NCBI taxonomy): Bacteria > Pseudomonadati > Pseudomonadota > Alphaproteobacteria > Hyphomicrobiales > Nitrobacteraceae > Bradyrhizobium > Bradyrhizobium sp. CCBAU 51753. Next base: position 6,674,701 of record NZ_CP030037.1, read on the forward strand.
ACGGCTATTCCAACATCGTCGCCCGCGCCGAGCAGGACGACGAGCTGGTTGAGATCCTCGGGCTGCGGCTCGACCTTCCGGCCAAGCTGCTGCATGACCTGCTGGCCCGCGCCAAGGCCACGGTGCGCGCCCGCCTGCTCGCGATCGCGCCGCCCGCGGTGCGCGACGATATCCGCCAGGTGCTCGACCACATCGCCGAGCAGGAGGCCGCCACCCCGCGCCGCAATTACGGAATCGCGGAAGAGTATGTGAAGCTGATGAAGCAGCTCAACGAGCTCGACGACGCGGCGGTCTACAAATTCGCCGAGGCCGGCAAGTTCGACGAGGTCACGGTGGCGCTCGCCGTGCTCAACGATATGCCGATCGTGATGGTGGAACGCCTGATGCTCGGCATGCGCTCGGACCTGATCCTGATCCCGTGCCGGTCGGCGCGGCTGAACTGGCCGACGGTGGAATCCATCCTGCGCAGGCGGCCGCTGCCGCATCCGCTCGACGAGGCGACGCTGGAGATCGCGCAGCGCGACTACCGGCGGCTGTCGCTGGAGACCGCGCAGCGCACCGTGCGGTTCTGGCAGCTGCACAACCGGCTCGAGAAGCAGCCGGCGGCGGTGGGGTAGCCTCCGGCGTCGTACATCCCCGTCATTGCGAGCGAAGCGAAGCAATCCATGTCTCCGCTTGCCGCACGATGGATTGCTTCGCGGAGCTTGTCATCGGGCGCGCATTCGCGCGACCCGTTGGCTCGCAATGACGACGGTGGACCGCACGGTGGGCACGGCTCAGCGTGCCCACCCGCAGTGTCGTGCTCGCGAAGGTGGGCACGCTTGCGCTTTGCCCACCCTGCGCAGTCTTAGTTCTTCGACTTGTCGACCAGCGCGCCCTTCTTGATCCAGGGCATCATGTCGCGCAGCTTCTCGCCGACCTGCTCGATCGGGTGCGCGGCGAGCTTGGCGCGGGTCGCCTTGAACGAGGTCTGGTTGACCTTGTTCTCCAGCATCCAGTCGCGGGCGAACTTGCCGGACTGGATGTCGTTCAGGACGCGCTTCATCTCCTTCTTGGTCTCTTCGGTGACGATGCGCGGACCGGTGACGTACTCGCCGTATTCGGCGGTGTTGGAGATCGAGTAGTTCATGTTGGCGATGCCGCCTTCATAGATCAGGTCGACGATCAGCTTCACCTCGTGCAGGCACTCGAAATAGGCCATCTCGGGCGCGTAGCCGGCCTCGACCAGGGTCTCGTAACCGCCCTTGATCAGTTCCACCAGGCCGCCGCAGAGCACCACCTGCTCGCCGAACAGGTCGGTCTCGCACTCTTCCTTGAAGGTGGTCTCGATGATGCCGGCGCGGCCGCCGCCGATCGCCGAGGCGTAGCTGAGGCCGAGGTCATGGGCATTGCCGGAGGAATCCTTGGCGATCGCGATCAGGCAGGGCACGCCGCCGCCGCGCTGATATTCCGAGCGCACGGTATGGCCCGGGCCCTTCGGCGCGATCATCAGCACGTCGAGGTCGGCGCGCGGGTCGAGCAGGTTGAAGTGCACGTTAAGGCCGTGGGCGAACACCAGCGCCGCGCCCTTCTTCATGTTGTCGTGCAGATGCTCGCGATAGATATCGCCCTGCAGTTCGTCCGGGGTCAGCATCATGACGAGGTCAGCCCATTTGGCGGCCTCGGCGACTTCCATCACTTTGAAGCCGGCGTTCTCGGCCTTCTTGGCCGAGGCCGAGCCCTTGCGCAGCGCGATCGCGACTTCCTTGACACCGGAATCCTTCAGGTTGAGCGCATGGGCGTGGCCCTGGCTGCCATAGCCGACGATGGCGACCTTCTTGCCCTTGATCAGGTTCAGGTCGGCATCGCGATCGTAGTAAACTCGCATCGTGGTTTCCTCGTTTGCAGGGGGCCGAACATCGGCCGATGGATCAGGCTTTCGGAAGGACAGAACCGCCGGACGCCCGCGAATTTCCGGCGTTGTCTAGAGCATTTTCCCCGTCAGGGGAAACCCCCATCTCGCATGGCGCGGTGCGGCATCATGCGTCCATGAAGACCGGGTAGAGCGAGGCCAGGAGCAGGATGGCCATCGCCACATTGAAGATCCGGATCGCCAGGTGCGAGGTCAGGATCGGCCGCAGCGCGGTGCCGAACAGCGCCCAGACCGTGCAGGACACCGTGCCCAGCAGCAGGCTGAGGCCGACCTGGATCGCGATATTCCAGGGAAATGTGGCAATCGCGGCATAGGCGGTGATGGTGCCGATCACCATCACCCAGCCCTTGGCGTTGATCCACTGGAACATGGCCGCGCCCCAGAACGTCATCGGGCCGCGGCCCGCCTTCTCGTCCTTGTCCGCCGAGGGCGGCTCGGCCATGGCGATGATGGCGGCCAGATAGATCAGATAGGCGACGCCGCCATATTTGAGGATCGTCTGCAGCACCGGATAGGCGAGGAAGATGGTGCCGAGCCCGACGCCGACCGCGCCGACCATGAAGGCGAAGCCGACCGTGATGCCGGCGATATGCGGCAGCGTACGGCGGAAGCCGTAGGTCAGGCCGGACGACAGCAGCATGATGTTGTTGGGGCCCGGGGTGAAGAACATCACGACGGCGAACACGACAAAGGCGAACAGCAACGAACTGGACATGGTGCCCTCACGCGACTTTCGGCAGAACTTTAGGCCGCTTCGACAGCAGCATGACGGCGATGCCGGCGATCACCGTGATCATGCCGGCCAGCCGCAGCGGCCCGAATTTTTCGCCAAACACGATGCTCGAGGCCGCCGAGCCGACAAACGGCACCAGCAGCGCGAACGGCACCACCTGTGCGGCCGGGTAGTCCCGCAGCAGCCGGCCCCACAGCCAGTAGGCGATGCTGGTCGAGATGGTGCCGACGAACAGCATCGAGACGATGCCGGCCGGTGACAGATGCCACAGCGCCTGCCCCAGCGGCAGCGGTCCCAGGGTGACGAATGACAGGACGAACAACGGCACCGCCGCGCAAAGGCACAGCCAGGCGAACAGGTCGAACATGCGCGCGCCCTGCGCCGGCCGCAGCAGCAGGTTTCCGATCGCGAACGAGATCGGTGAGATCATCAGGATGGCAAAGGCGGTGACGCTGAAATCGTAGCCGACCGTGCCGCAGATCATCATGAGGCCGGCCGTGGCGATCGCGATGCCGACTGTCTGCATCCGCGACGGCATTTCGCTGAACAGCACCGCCGCAAAGCCGATGGTGAACAGCGCCTGGCTCTGCACGATCACGCTGGTGAGCCCGACCGGCACGCCGTGCGCGATGGCGACCGACTGCGCCAGGAACTGGCCGAGAAACAGTGTGAAGCTGATAGCGATCAGGAGCGGCCACGAGACCTGGGCCGGCTTGCGCAGGAACAGGCACGGCACCGCCGCGATGCCAAAGCGCAGCGCAGTCATCAATTCCGGCGGCAGCTCATCGAGCGCGATCCGGCTTGCGACGAACGCAAGCCCCCAGATCACCGCGACCATGACGGCGATGCCAACATCGGCCGGCTTCATTGTTGTTCTTCTTTTGCTTCCGTTTCGCTTCTGGCGTCGGCGTCTAGATCTGTTCGTCCGGCTTCGGTTTGCGCAGCAAGTAGGTGCCGTGCAGCGGCGCGTGATAGTCGGCCGAGACCAGCGTGAAGCCGGTCTCGGTCAGCATGCGCTCCATCACCCAGCCGAAGGTAGAGTATTCGTCGCGCATGTGGGTCATCACGCTGTCGCGCTCGAAATCGTGGTTCTTGATCGAGAAATCCGCCCAGCCCTCGACGTCGCGCTCGACGCCGTCGGGCATGCTGACGAACACCATGTCGCGCAGATAGAAGTTGGCGCCCGGCTTCAGCGCGTTGAAGATCCGCGACATCGCCACCGCCTTCCAGAAGTCCGGCAAGTGGTGCAGCGTGAACTCGCTGACGATCAAATCATACGAATTCGCCTGATAGGCGAAGGACAAGAGCCCGGCCGGCTGGGTGCGGATGTTCGCCTTGCGGTCGCGTGCGTAAATCTCGGCGAGCCCGAGCATCGCCGGCGAGATGTCGATGGCGTCGACTTCGGCGCCCATCAAGGCGGCCTCGGTCGCCAGCACACCGTTGCCGCAACCGATGTCGGCGACCCGCCAGCCCGGCTTGACGCCGAGCGTGGTCAGCGCCTGGCGGGCGCGGGCATCGCTGTCCTCGGTGACGTCATAGATCGAGGCCACCGCGGTATCGAGCCCGACCCGCCGCCGTTGGGTGTAGTACCAGTCGCGCGCCAACATGATTTCACATCCCTTCCGGCCCGCGCGTGATCGCGGCCACCCCGGTTCGTGACACCTCGACCAGCCCCAGCGGGCGCATCAGGTCGATGAACTGATTGATCTTGGACGAATTGCCTGTGATCTCGAACACGAAGCTCTCGGTCGTGGCGTCGATCACCCGGGCGCGGAACGCATCGGCCAGCCGCAGCGCCTCGACGCGGTGGTCGCCGGTGCCGCGCACCTTGACCATCGCGAGCTCGCGCTCGATCGCCTGCCCCGTCAGCGTCATGTCGACGACGCGGTAGACCGGGATCATGCGATCGAGCTGATGCTTGATCTGCTGGATCACCATCGGCGTGCCCGTGGTGACGATGGTGATGCGCGAGAGATGTTTCTGGCTCTCGGTCTCCGAGACGGTGAGACTATCGATGTTGTAGCCGCGGCCGGAGAACAAGCCGATCACGCGGGCGAGCACGCCGGGCTCGTTCTGCACGAGCACGGACAGCGTGTGCGTCTCGTTGGGATCGTGGCGCTCTTCCAGGAAGTAGGCGGATGCGGGCTGGTTCATTGTCGTCCCCTTGGATTCTTCTCACGCCACCGCGCGCTGCACGGCCGGCGCGGCCTCCGTCCCGATCCATGACCGGAACAGATCGAAATCGATATTGCCGCCGCTCAGGATCAGGCCGACCCGCTTGCCGGCGAGCCTGGCTTTTTCCTGCAGCGCGGCAGCGAGCGCCGCAGCACCGGCGCCTTCGGCGAGATTGTGGGTATCGGTCCAGTAGGCGCGGATCGCGTCAGCGACCTCGTCGTCGGTGACCTGCACGATGCGCGAGGCGCCCTTGCGGATCAGCGCCAACGCTTCGGGATCGGGAATCCGCGTCGCCATGCCATCGGCCCGGGTGTTGCTGGTCTCGGTGGTGACGATCTTGCCTGACGCAAATGACAACGCGTAGGACGGCGCCTCGGTCGACTGCACGCCGACGATCTCGGTCTTCAGTCCGAGCAGGTCGCGCGCCATGATGCAGCCGCAGATGCCGGAGCCCTGCCCGATCGGCACATAGAGCGTGTCGAGGTCCGCCGTCGCGCGGAACAGCTCGAGCGCGTAGGTCGCAACCCCCAGCACCAGGTCCGGGTGGAATGACGGCACCATGTGCAGCCCGGCGAACTGGGCGCGGCGCTCGGCCTCTTCCCGGGCGGCCTGAAAATCCTCGCCGTGCACGACCAGCTCGGCGCCGAACGCGCGCATGGCGCGGTTCTTCTCGACCGAGTTGCCGCGCGGCACATAGATCACCGCCGGCACGCCGTGGCGGCCGGCGGCATAGGCGAGGCTCTGGCCGTGATTGCCCCGGGTCGCCGAGATGATGCCGGGCACGTCGGGGCGCTCGCGCTTCAGCCGCTCGAGATAGACCAGGCCGCCGCGCACCTTGAAGGCACCGATCGGCGTGTGGTTCTCATGCTTGACCACGACGGAGGTGCCGAGCCGCTCCGCCAGCAGCGGCCAAGCATGCGCCGGTGTCGGCGGCACCGCGGTGCCGACGATCCGGTGGGCGCGTTCGAGCTCGTTGAGATCAAACATGTCGGCCGAACTCCATCCGCGCACGCGATAAGCTCCTCCCTCGCCCCGCTTGCGGGGCCGAGACGAGCTTCGCTCGCTCTGAGAGGGTTGGGGTGAGGGGGAGCCTCCGCAGGGTCGGTGGGAGACGGACTCGCGGAGCCTCCCCCTCACCCGGATTGCGCTGACGCGCAATCCGACCTCTCCCCGCAAGCGGGGCGAGGTGAAGAGCGAGCGCTCGTCGACTGTCCCCCATCGTCACACCAGCGCCTTGCCGGCAGCGAAAGCGTTGGCGGTGGCCTCGCTGGTCGCCTCTTCCGGCAGCAGCATCTCGTTGTGTGCCTTGCCCGACGGGATCATCGGGAAGCAGTTTTCCAGTGCCGCGACGCGGCAATCGAACAGCACCGGGCGCTTGATCGAGATCATCTCCTTGATCGCGCCGTCGAGATCGGCCGGCTTGGACGCCCGCAGCCCGACGCAGCCATAGGCGTCGGCGAGCTTGACGAAGTCAGGCAGCGCCTCCGAGTAGGAATGCGACAGACGGTTGCCGTGCAGCAGCTGTTGCCACTGCCGCACCATGCCCATGTACTGGTTGTTCAGGATGAAGATCTTGATCGGCAGCTCGAACTGCACTGCCGTCGACATCTCCTGGATCGTCATCTGCACCGAGGCGTCGCCGGCGATGTCGATCACCAAGCTATCCGGGTGCGCGACCTGCACGCCGACTGCGGCCGGCAGGCCGTAGCCCATGGTGCCGAGGCCGCCCGAGGTCATCCAGCGATGCGGCTCCTCGAAGCCGTAGAACTGCGCCGCCCACATCTGGTGCTGGCCGACTTCGGTCGTGATGTAGGTGTCCTTGCCACGGGTCAGCTCGAACAGCCGCTGAATGGCATATTGCGGCAGGATGATATCGTTGTTCTTCTTGTAGGACAGCGAGTTGCGCGCGCGCCATTGCGCGATCTGCTGCCACCACGACTTGATGTCGGGCTTCTTGGCCTCCGCCTTGAACACCTGCAGGAGGTCGCCGAGCACGTTGGCGGCGTCGCCGATGATCGGCACGTCGACGCGAATGTTCTTGTTGATCGAGGACGGATCGATGTCGATATGGATCTTCTTCGAGTTCGGCGAGAACGCGTCGGTGCGGCCGGTGATGCGGTCGTCGAAGCGCGCGCCGACGCACAGCATGACGTCGCAATCATGCATGGTCATGTTGGCTTCGTAAGTGCCGTGCATGCCGAGCATGCCGAGCCAGTTCGGCCCCGAGGCCGGATAGGCGCCGAGCCCCATCAGCGTCGAGGTGATCGGGAAGCCGGTGGCCTCGACGAACTGACGCAGCAGCTTCGAGGCTTCCGGGCCGGCATTGATCACGCCGCCGCCGGAATAGATCACGGGGCGTTTGGCGTTGGCGAGCAGCGCCACCGCCTTGCGGATCTGCATCGCATCGCCCTTGACGCGCGGCGTGTAGGAGACATGCACGTCGGACTTGCGCGGCGGATGATAGGTGCCGGTCGCGAACTGCACGTCCTTCGGCACGTCGACCACGACCGGGCCGGGCCGGCCGGTGGTGGCGACATAGAATGCCTCGTGCAGCACCCTGGCGAGGTCGTTGACGTCGCGCACCAGCCAGTTGTGCTTGGTGGCGGGCCGCGTGATGCCGACGGTGTCGCATTCCTGGAAGGCGTCATTGCCGATCAGGTGCGTCGGCACCTGGCCGGTGATGCAGACCAGCGGGATCGAGTCCATCAGCGCATCGGTCAGCGGCGTCACCATGTTGGTAGCGCCGGGGCCCGAGGTCACCAGCACCACGCCGGGCTTGCCGGTCGAGCGCGCATAGCCCTCGGCGGCGTGGCCGGCGCCCTGCTCATGGCGGACCAGGATGTGCTCGACCTCGCTCTGCTGGAAAATCTCGTCATAGATCGGAAGCACCGCGCCGCCGGGATAGCCGAAGACATGCAGCACGCCGTGATCGATGAGCGCGCGCACGATCATCGCGGCGCCGGTCATCTGATTGGGATCGTGGCTCTTGTCGGTCATGGCTCACTCCGGATGCGCCTGGCTTGGCGCGGTTTTCTTGCAAGCTTGCTTCGGGAAATAAAAAAGGGCCCCAGAGGCCCCATGCACACCGCCTGAATTTGGATGGCCGCTAGCCATCCCCGGCGGTGTGCCTGGGTACGACGGCGATAAGCAGTTTGGTAATAATGTTGCGCATGCGGCTGCTCGGGCTTCCCAAAGGTTGCGCGAAACATAGCGGCCAAAGCCCGAATGTCAAGGCAAGGCAAGCATTTTCGCGGCTTTTTGGAGTGTAACGGGGTTCCGGCCGTTCGGCGAGTGTTTTTGCGTGGCAAAACGCGCATGGCAGACGGGCGCGGGCCGCCATCAGCAGACGGGTAGCCCGGATGGAGCGAAGCGCAATCCGGGAGAGGCCCCTCCGTGGCTGCAGCCCCCCGGATTACGTTGCGCTCCATCCGGGTTACGAAATCCCGAGCCATTCCCTGGCGCCCTCCGGCGCCACCCACTCGAATTCCGGCAGCTGGTGACGAAACCAGGTGAACTGGCGCTTTGCATAGTGACGGGTATCGGCCCGGCCGATCTCGGCGGCGTCATCCCGGCTGATCTCCCCCTTGAGATGGCGTATCAGCGCCGGCACGCCGTGGGCCTTCATGGCCGGCAGCAGCGGATCGAGCCCGCGGGCAGCCAGACGTTCGACCTCGTCGAGCGCGCCGGCCTCGAGCATGGTGCCGAACCGCGCATCGATCCGCTGATAAAGCCGCTCGCGCTCGGGCGCGAGAAACAGCGCGCGGAACTCGCCGGCCGGCAGCAGCGGCGGCAGGCCCTCGCGATGCCAGTCCGGCAGCGCCCGCCCGGTGGCCTCCACGACCTCGAGCGCGCGCGCGACGCGGGTGCGGTCGCGCGGCTTCAGCCGCGCGGCCGACACCGGATCGCGCTGTGCGAGCTCGGCATGCAGCGCCTCGACGCCGCCCTGCTCCAGCCGCGCGCGCACGGCTTCGCGCACCACGGCGGGGATCGGCGGCACCGCCGATAGCCCCCGCGTCAGCGCCTTGAAATAGAGACCGGAGCCGCCGATGAAGATCGCCGGCCGCCCTTGCGCGCGCACCTCCGCCAGCACCCTCGCCGCATCGGCCACCCAGGCGCCGGCGGAGAAATTCACGGCCGCGTCGACATGGCCGTAGAGCCGGTGCGGAACCAGCGCCTCCTCGGCCGCGGTCGGCCGCGCCGTAATGATCCGCAAATCGCGGTAGACCTGCATGGAGTCGGTGTTGATCACGACGGCGCCGGTTGCCTGGGCAAGGGCCAGCGCCAGCGCCGACTTGCCGCTGGCGGTCGGCCCTGCGATAAGCACGGCCTTGTCCAACAATTTCGAATGCGCCTGCATGTCCCTCGTTGCCACGCTGATCTGCAATCCCGCAAGCCCCGCGCTCGACTCCACCATCGTCGACGGCGCGCGGGCGGTGCTGCCGTCGGCCGGCCCGGCGCATTGGCTGTTCAACGAAGTTGCCGTCGACATTCCGTTCGAGAGCCAAGACACCGGCAGCGCGGACGTCAAGGCCATCGAGGCTCGCCTGCGCGCGGCGCGCGGCGACCTGCCGATCGACATTGTCGTGCAGCCGCGGATCGCCCGGCGCAAGAAGCTTTTTCTGGCCGACATGGATTCCACCATGATCGGCCAGGAGTGCATCGACGAACTCGCCGATTTCGCCGGGCTGAAGGCCCATGTTGCCGCCATTACCGAGCGCGCGATGCGCGGCGAGATCGACTTCGAGCCGGCGCTGCGCGAGCGCGTGGCGCTGCTCAAGGATCTCCCGGTCAGCGTGGTCGACGAGGTGCTGGAGAAGCGCATCACGCTGACGCCGGGCGGCCGCCAGCTTGTCATGACCATGCGCGCGCACGGCGCCTACACCTGCCTGATCTCGGGCGGCTTCACGCTGTTCACCAACGTGGTCGCGGAGCGGATCGGCTTCCAGGAGAACCGCGCCAACCGGTTGCAGGTCGAGAACGGCAAGCTGACCGGCGAGGTGATCGAGCCGATCCTCGGCCGCGCCACCAAGCTCGCCACCCTGATCGAGCTGACGGAATCCTTCGACCTCGACGACATCGACACGCTGGTGGTCGGCGATGGCGCCAACGACCTCGGCATGATCGAGGCCGCCGGCCTCGGCGTCGCCTATCACGCCAAGCCGGCAGTCGCGGCCGCCGCCGCGGGCCGGATCGATCACGGCGACCTCACCGCGCTATTGTATGCGCAGGGCTATCGGCGGGATGAGTTCGTGGAATAAGGCGGTCCGCAGGGCGATCGCGGGGGCGAACTGCCAATATGGCGAAAACAACCCCATGCAAAGTAGCCGGCGGTCGACCGGGCGACTTGACACGTCGGGCAACTCAGGGGTAATCTTTTATTATTCCGAAATAGTGTGTGCCCTCGCCCCCGGGGACGGTCCGCAGGACCGAGCCCCGAACCTCAAGTCGGGCAAATCGTTCGAGATCCCGGGTTCGATGCTTCGCATCGCCCCGGAATGACTCGCGTGGCCGCTACTGCACGCCGAGCGCCACGAACCGCAGTTCGCCGTCGCCGTTGGAGACCAGCAGCAGCACCGACTTCTTGCCGTCCTTCTTGAGCTGATCGACGCGCTTCTTGATGTCGGCGGCGTTGCTGACCGCCTCCTGCGCCACCTCGACGATGACGTCGCCGGCCGACAGCCGCTTCTCGGCGGCATCGGAATTGTTGTCGACCCCGGTGACGATGACGCCCTTCACGCTGTCCTTGATCTTGTACTTGGTGCGCAGGTCCTTGCTCAGCGCCGCCAGATCGAGACCGAGCGCCTTCTGGGTCACCGGCTTCTCGGCGGTATCATCCTTCGGCTTGGCGTTGACCTGCTGAACCTTGTCGTTGTCCTCGAGGCGGCCGAGGGTGACCTTGCGCGTCTCCTCATTACCCTTGCGGATGACGACGACCTCGACCTCCTTGCCGACCGCGGTGTCGGCGACGATGCGCGACAGATCCTTCGGGTCCTTGACGTCCTTGCCGTCGAACTTCACGACGACGTCGCCGGGCTCGATGCCGGCCGGCTTGGCCGGGCCCTTGTCGTCGACGCCGGCGACCAGCGCGCCGCGCGCCGGCTTGATATTGAGGCTGTCGGCGATCTCGTCGGTGACCTGCTGGATGCGCACGCCGAGCCAGCCGCGGCGCAGCTCGCCGAACTTCTGCAGCTGGTCGACCACGCCGGCCACGGTCTTCGACGGCACCGCGAAGCCGAGGCCGATCGAACCGCCGGTCGGCGAAATGATCAGCGTGTTGACGCCGACCACCTCGCCGTCGAGGTTGAACAGCGGCCCGCCGGAATTGCCGCGGTTGATCGAGGCGTCGGTCTGGATGTAGCTGTCATAGGGTCCCTGGCTGATGTCGCGGTTCTTGGCCGAGACGATGCCCGCGGTCACGGAGCCGCCGAGGCTGAACGGGTTGCCGATCGCGATCACCCATTCGCCGAGACGCAGCTTGTCGCTGTCGCCGAACTTGACCGCGGTGAGCGGCTTCGGCGGCTTGAACTTCAGCACCGCAAGGTCGGTCTTCTTGTCGACGCCAACCACCTCGGCCTTCACCTTGGTGCCATCGTTGAGAATGACATTGATCTCGTCGGCGTCGGCGATGACGTGGTTGTTGGTGACGACGACGCCCGCGGCGTCGACGATGAAGCCGGAGCCGAGCGAGTTGGTCTTGCGCGGCTGGAAGTCGCCGCCCTTGTCACCGCCCTTGCTGCCGCCCGGCCCGCGGCGGTTCTTGAAGAAGTCGTCGAAGAATTCCTCGAACGGCGAGCCCGGCGGCAGTTGCGGCATCGCGCCGCCGCCACCCTTGGCCTCGACATTCTGCGACGTCGAGATGTTGACGACGGCGTCGATCACCTTCTCGGCGGTGTCGGCGATGCCTTCAGGACCGCGCGCGAACGCCGGCACCGAGCTCAGCACGGTCGCAGCACCGATCGAGATCGCAGCCCCCATCAGGCGGAGGCGGCGGCTCAGGGCTGGTCTGGCAGCGGTCATGTCGGAATCTCTCCAGGCAAACGGGTCGAAATCATTGGTCACAGAGTGCGCCCGAACCGGCGTGCGGGCAAGCATCTCAGCCGGGCATTTCGGCGAAAAACCGGCTGCAGAAGGCTCACGATTGCGTAGAGTTTACGTCGTCATTCCGGGGCAGCCCGACGGAGGCTGAACCCGGAATCTCCAGGTTCCCCGGTGCGCAATTGCGCACCTGAGGCCCATGCTTCGCATCGCCCCGGAACGACAATCTCTCTACTTTCGCACCAGCCAGATCAGGATCAGCCCGACCACCGCCGAACCGATGCCGACGACGCGCAGGATGTTGTCCGGCGTCTCCAGCGCGCTCTTCATCGCCCGGCGCATCCAGGACGGGCTTGCCGCGAACAGGATGCCTTCGAGCACGAACAGGATTCCCAAGCCGATGAGGAAGTCGCCGAACGCTATGGACCTCATCAGATGGCAACCTCCCGCTCGATGCTTCTTGTTTTTTGACGGCGGCGAGGCGTGATCCGCTTCGCCGCCGTGCCGCGCCGCTACTGTTTGGGCGCAGCGGCCGCCTCAGGCGCCTTGCCGCTGGCGCTGCCGAAATATTTGAAGAACTCCGAGTCCGGCCGCAACAGGAAACGCGTATCGCTGGAGCGCAGGCCGTTCTCATAGGCCGTCATCGAGCGATAGAACGCGAAGAAGTCCTGATCCTTGCCATAGGCTTCGGCGAACAGGCGGTTGCGTTCGGCATCGCCGGCGCCGCGGGTCTGGTCGGCGGTCGAGTTCGCCTCGGCCACGATCACGGTGGCCTCGCGATCGGCCTTGGACCGGATCTCCTGCGCCTTCTGGCGGCCCTGGGCGCGGAATTCGGCGGCCTCGCGTTGCCGCTCGGTCTTCATCCGCTCGTAGACGGCCTGGCTGTTCTGTTCGGGCAGGTCGGCGCGGCGGATCCTGACGTCGACGACCTCGATGCCGTAGCCGTCGGCTTCCCTGTCGAGCTGCTCGCGGATCCGCGACATCAGGCGCTCGCGCTCGTCGCGCACCACCGTGATGAAGCTGACCTCGCCGAGCACGCGGCGCAGCGCTGCGTTCAACAGCGTGGTCAGCTGGATGTTGGCGGCCTGGATCGAGCCGACGCTGGTGTAGAAGCGCAGCGCATTCTTGATGCGATAGCGCGCGAAGGCGTCGACGACGAGCCGCTTCTGGTCGGAGGCGATCACCTCCTGCGACGGGTTCTCCAGATCGAGAATCCGCTTGTCGATGTTGATCACGGAATTCCAGGGCGCCTTGAAGTGCAGCCCGGGGTCCGTGACGATTTCGACCGGCTCGCCGAACCGCAGGACGATGGTCTGCTCGGTCTGCTGCACCGTGAACATCGAGCTGTAGGCGAGCGCGAGCACCACGAACAGGACGATCAGGGTCATGATGCCCGTGACGGGGGACCTCATCGGGTGCCTCCCTGCTGCTGCTGGCCGGTGGTGGCCGCCGGTGCTGCTGGACGCCGCGGCGTCAATTCGCCGAGCGGCAGATAGGGCACGATGTTCTGGCCCGCGCCGCCGTCATAAACCAGCTTCTCGGAGCCGCCGAGCACGCGTTCCATGGTCTCCAGGTAGATCCGCTCACGCGTCACGTCGGGTGCCTTCTTGTACTCTTCATAGACCTTCAGGAAGCGCGCGCTCTGGCCCTTGGCCTCGGCGACCGCCTGCTCCTTGTAGCCTTCGGCGGCCTGCAGGATCTGCGCGGCGCGGCCGCGCGCCTCGGGCACGACGCTGTTGGCATAGGTCTGCGCCTCGTTCTGCAGACGCTCGAAGTCGGCGCGCGCAGCCTGCACGTCGCGGAACGCGTCGATCACCTGCGCCGGCGGGTCGACCTTCTGCATCTGCACCTGGGTGATCTGGATGCCGGCACCGTAGGTGTCGAGCGTCTTCTGCATCAGCTCCTGGACGTTCTGCTCGGTGACGTTGCGGGCGCCGGTCAGGATCGGCTGGATCTGGGAGCGGCCGATCACCTCGCGCATCGCGCTTTCGGCTACCGCCTTCACGGTGCCTTCGGGATTCTGGATGTTGAACAGGAAGGCACCGGCGCCGCCCGGCTTGATCCGCCACAACACGGTGAAGTCGACGTCGACGATGTTTTCGTCGCCGGTCAGCATCAGGCTCTCCTCCGGCACGTCGCGCATGGTGCGGCCGCGCCGGGAGGGATCGTCGATCAGGGTCATGCCGATCGAGATCGTGCTGACGCGCAGTGCCTTCGGCAGCAGCACCGTCTCGATCGGATACGGCAGGTGATAGCGCAGGCCCGGCTGGGCGTCGCGCACATACTTGCCGAAGCGCAGCACGACGCCGAGCTCTTCCGACTGCACGCGGAAGATGCCGGTCGCAAACCAGATCACCAGCGCGGCGGCCACGACCAGCGCGACCCCCATGCCGCTGAAATGCCCGCCGGGCAGCCACTGCTGCAGCCGGTCCTGGCCGCGGCGCAGCAGGTCCTCAAGGTCCGGCGGCCTCGGCCCGACCGACTGCGGACCGGAGCCCCATGGTCCTTTCGGACCCGAGCCCCACGGCCCCCCGCCCTGATTTTTCCACGGCATCAAATCTCTCCTCGGCAAGCCCGGACCGGATCGGTCAAGGGCTCGAATGTCCGGCCCGGTTATAGGGGACCGTCGGGACCCTTACAACGCAAGCTTCATGGCGGGACGAGCTATGCGCCGGGGCATAATTGTCAATGCAAACATTGGTTAACCTCGGCCGCGCCGACGATATGTCACATACGAAAAGTCGGCGCTGTCGCCCTCGCCGGCCGGATGCCGCACGCGCGACACCTCTTCCCAGTGCTTCGCATCGATGGCGTCGAACCGCGTGTTACCCTCCGGCCTGGCATGGACTTCGGTAAGCTCGAGGCGATCGGCGACATCCATCCATTGTCGGTAGATTTCCGCGCCGCCGATCACGGCGATCTCAGTGGCGAAACGCCGCAGCGCATCGCCAAGCGCAGCCGCGCGGGCACTCTCGAACGACGTCGTGACGATCGCCCCGCGCGCCCGGTAGGCGGGATCGCGCGTCACCACGATGTTGGTGCGCCCGGCAAGCGGCCGGCGCAGTGATTCAAAGGTCTTGCGTCCCATCACGACCGGCTTGTTCATGGTGATGGCCTTGAAGCGCTGCTGGTCGGCTTTGAGCCGCCACGGAATTGCATTGTCGCGGCCGATCACGCCGTTCTCGGCGACTGCAACGACGAGCACGATCTCCATCAACGCGCCCCTTTCGCCAGCGCCGCGAGCGCCGGGCCGGAGACGCGGCAGATCGTCCATTCGTCCATCAACTCGGCACCGAGCGATTTGTAGAATGCGATCGACGGCGCATTCCAGTCCAGCACCGCCCATTGCAGGCGCGACCAGCCCTGCGCGACGCATTCCCTTGCAAGATGCATCAGCAACGCCTTGCCGATGCCCTCGCCGCGCAACGCCGGACGCACGAACAGGTCTTCGAGATAGATGCCGTGGCGGCCGGCGAAGGTGGAGAAGTTGACGAACCACACCGCGAAGCCGGCCGGCTCGCCATTCCATTCGGCGATGTCGCAGTACAGCCGCGGATTGGCGCCGAACAGCGCCTCGGCGATGTCGGCCTCGCTGGCCTGCACCTCGTGCAGCAGCTTCTCGTATTCGGCGAGCTCACGGACCAGCGAGAACACCAGTCCGGCCTCGTCGGGCCGCGCGCGGCGGATGGTGAGAGACATCAATCCCTCACACCGCGACTTCGGCCTTGATGTGCGGATGCGGGTCGTAACCTTCGAGTTTGAAGTCCTCGTAGCGGAACGCGAAGATGTCCTTCACGTCGGGATTGATCGTCATGGTCGGCAGCGGCCGTGTCGGCCGCGTCAATTGCAGGCGCGCCTGCTCGAGATGGTTCGAATAGAGATGCGCATCGCCGAGCGAATGCACGAAGTCGCCCGGCTTCAGGCCGGTGACCTGCGCGACCATCATCGTCAGCAGCGCATAGGAGGCGATGTTGAAGGGCACGCCGAGGAAGACGTCGCCGGAGCGCTGATAGAGCTGGCACGACAATTTGCCGTTCGCGACATAGAACTGGAACAGGCAGTGGCACGGCGGCAGCGCCATCTTATCGACCTCGGCCGGATTCCAGGCGCTGACAATCAGCCGCCGCGAGTCCGGATTGCGCTCGATCATCTCGATCACGCCAGCGATCTGGTCGATGCTGCGGCCGTCGGGCGCGGGCCACGAGCGCCATTGCGAGCCGTAGACCGGACCAAGATCGCCATTGGCGTCGGCCCATTCGTCCCAGATCGTGACACCGTTGTCGTTGAGATATTTGATGTTGGTGTCGCCGGCGAGGAACCAGAGCAGTTCGTGCACGATCGCCTTCAGCGGCAGCCGCTTTGTCGTCAGCATCGGGAAGCCGGCCGACAGATTGAAGCGCATCTGATGGCCGAAGACCGACAGCGTGCCGGTGCCGGTGCGGTCATGCTTCTCCGCACCATCGGCGAGGATGCGTTCGAGCAGGTCGTGATACTGGTTCATGGGCGTCTGTTTCGGGGGCTCCAGGGAGCGGCGAATGTAGCGGCCGAGGCCGCCGGTCGACACGCCCGATTCGGCTGATTGCACCGATTATACCCTGAAAAATGAACACTCTTCCGGCAAACGACAAGGGGCGGAACTCGCGTTCCGCCCCTTGTCTATCTACCTGATTGCGCTGGTTTAAGTCGCCGGCTTGAGCACCGGCGTCCACTTCGCGATCTCGCTTTTGACGAGCGCGGCGAGCGCCTCCGGCGTGCGGTTGGCCGGCGCCGGGATCACGCTGCCAAGTTCGAGCAGCCGCTTCTTGACGTTCTCATCGTCGAGCGCCTTGACCGCAGCGGCGTTCAGCGTGGCGATGATCGCCGGCGAAGTTCCCTTCGGCGCGAAGATCGCGTTCCAGGCCTGGGCCTGGAACTCCGGCAGGCCGGCTTCGGTCGTGGTCGGCACGTTGGGCAGCGACGGATTGCGCTCGGGCGTTGCCACCGCGTAGGCCTTGATGGTGCCGGCGTTGATCTGCGGCACCGCGTTGACGATCTGGTCGCACATGTAGTCGACCTGGCCGGCGACCAGCGCGTTCATCGCGGGACCGGTGCCGTTGAAGGGCACGCCGACCGGCTTGATCCCGAGGATCGAATTGAGCAGTTCGCAGGACACGTGCGAGACCGAACCGATGCCGGCATGCGCGGCGTTGACCTTCTCGGCATTGGCCTTCACGTAGGCGACGAACTCCTTGAGGTCCTTCGGCGGAAAATCCTTGCGGGCCAGGATCAGGATCGGCGTGCCGGCGAGCAGCGCGACCGGCTCGAAATCCTTTTCCGGATGGTAGGCGAGCTTCGGGTACAGCGGCACGGAGGCCGCGTGCGTGCCCATATGCCCGGTGATCAACGTATAGCCGTCATTAGCGGCGCGCGCGGCCCGCGTGGCCCCGGTGGTACCGCCGGCGCCGACCACGTTCTCGATGATGATGCTCTGCCCTAGCGTCGGCGCCATGTGCCCGGTGACGATGCGCGAAATCACGTCGGTCGGCCCGCCGGCCGCGAACGGCACGATCATGGTGATGTTGCGCGTCGGATATTTCTGCGCCGCAGCAGGTGCAACTGCGCACAGCGAAGCGAGCGCAGCAAGGCAAGCGCCCGCAAACGAGCGAATGGGCATCATCTCAATCTCCTCGGAACGTCCAACCAACAAAAATGCCGGCCAATGGCCGGCATTTTCATTTCATGAAGCTGCCGTGAAAGTCTACTCGACTTCCGGCTGCGCGCCTGCGGCGCGCCGACGCAGGCCGCAGCTATCCCTCGGACTCCGTGAACACCTCGTCGCGCTTGGCACGCAGGCTCGGCAGTACCGCGAGCACCAAGAGGCCGGCCGCGATCGCAAGCAGCACCGCCGACAGCGGCCGCGAGAGGAACACGCTCCAATCGCCGCGCGAGATCAAGAGCGCACGGCGCAGGTTCTCCTCCATCAGCGGGCCGAGCACCATGCCGAGCAGCAGCGGTGCCGGCTCGAAATCGTGCTTGATCAGCCAGTAGCCGACCAGGCCGAACACGCCGGCGAGAATGACGTCGACCGGCGCGTTGTTCACCGAGTAGATGCCGATCGCGCAGAAAATCACGATCGAAGGGAACATCAGCCGGTACGGCACGCGCAGCAGACGGACCCAGATGCCGACCAGCGGCAGGTTGATGATGATCAGCATCAGATTGCCGATCCACATCGAGGCGATCATGCCCCAGACCAGGTCGGGCTGCTTCTGCATCACCTGCGGACCCGGCACGATGCCGTGAATGGTCATCGCGCCGACCATCAGCGCCATCACCGCGTTCGGCGGGATGCCGAGGGTGAGCAGCGGGATGAACGAAGTCTGCGCCGCGGCATTGTTGGCGCTTTCCGGCGCCGCCACGCCCTCGATCGCGCCGCGGCCGAACCGCGACGGATTTTTCGCCAGCTTCTTTTCCAGCGTATAGGCCGCGAACGAGGCGATCACGGCGCCGCCGCCCGGCAGGATGCCGAGGATCGAGCCGAGCACGGTGCCGCGCCCGATCGCCGGCGCCGAGTCGATGAGATCCTTTCTGGTCGGCATCAATCCGGTGATCTTCTGCTGCACCAGATCGCGGCTCATCTCGGCGCCATGATCGAGGTTGCGGATGATCTCGGCGAAGCCGAACACGCCCATCGCCACGGTTGCAAAACCGAGGCCGTCGGCAAGTTCCGGGATGTTGAAGGCCATGCGCGAGGCGCCGGTCTCGATGTCGGAGCCGACCATCGACAGCAGCAGGCCGAACACGATCATGGCGATCGCCTTCAGCACCGAGCCCTTGGCGAGCACCACCGCGAAGATCAGGCCGAGCACCATCAGCGAGAAATATTCGGCCGGGCCGAACGCCAGCGCGAGCTTGGTCAGCGGCGCGCCGAGCACGGCGATCAGCACGGTTGCGACGCAGCCGGCGAAGAACGAGCCGATCGCGGCGATCGCCAGCGCCGGACCGGCGCGGCCCTGCTTGGCCATCTGGTGGCCGTCGAGCGCGGTGACCACCGAGGTCGCCTCACCGGGAATATTGACCAGGATCGAGGTGGTCGAGCCGCCATACTGCGCGCCGTAATAGATGCCGGCGAGCATGATCAGCGCACCGACCGGCGGCAGGCCGAAGGTGATCGGCAGCAGCATCGCGACGGTGGCGATGGTGCCGATGCCCGGCAGCACGCCGACCAGCGTGCCGACCAGCGCACCGATCAGACACATCAGAAGGTTGATCGGCGAGAACGCGACCGCGAAACCGTGAGCGAGGTTGGCAAACAGATCCATCACGTCCTCACTGGATCAGAAAACGCGGGAACATCGGCATCGGAAGCCCGAGGATGTAGGGAAACAGGATCGCGCAGCCGAGCGTCAGGCAGGCGCCGACAATGACGGCCTCGAGCCACGTCGTCTCATGCGAACCGATCGCCGCGATCAGGAAGCTCGAAAATGCGGTGACGACGAGCCCAAGCGGCCGGATCGCCAGCGCGAAGAAGATGATCGCCGCCGACACGAACAGCGGCCCTCGCCAGGAATAGTGGGAAAGCCCCGCCCCCTCGTGGAGAAGCCCGGTCAGGGCGATGCTGGCGCTCAGCGCCACCAGCAGCACACCGAACATCCGCGGCGCGGTTCCCGCGCCGAAGGAGAAGCCGTGCATACCCTGCAGATCGCTGGACGCCCAGAGCGCAAACAGCGCCACCGCCATCAGCACGACACCGCCGATATAGTCCTGCGGCGCCCGGATCCTGACGAACAGCGTCAGGATCGCGACGGCAAACAGAGGATAGGAATAGATCAGCGCCAGAAGCTCGTCCGACGATAGCGTCGACTTCGCGGCCGCGGCAGCCGATCCCGGAGAAAAATAGCTCAGGATCATGCCAGGAACGGCGGCCAGAACGGCAATGAGGCTGGGGACCGAGGTCACGAGGGCCGTCAGATGCGCAGTCACCACCTGCAGCGGACCACGGCCGGCCCCAAGTCCGACGAGCGTTCCCAACGACCACACCAGTTCAAAGATCTGCGGCGCCAGCCCCAACAGGACGATTCCGAGCGCGACTGACGTATTTCGCGTCATATTGTCCGTCGCTGACGCCGTGTGGCCCATCGTGTCGGCCATGCGTGTCTCCTCCATGACCCGCTATCGCGGGCCTTGCTTCTTCTATCGGCTGGAATAGGTCCCGCCCCGCCCCTGCCTAGCGATTTTCGTCAGACAACGCCAGCAAAACCCAAGACGCCCCCGGCGAGCAGCAGCCAGAATGGATTGATCCGTGTCGCAAAGGCGAGTGCAGCTGCGATAATCGTGATCAGGGCCGCGATCCAACTTTGGTCTGATGTCCGCGCCAGGATCAGCCCGCTCGCCGCCATCAGGCCGATCGAGAGCGGAACAAGTGCGGCCTGGATGATCGCGGGCCAGCGCGCATGCTTCGAGCGCTCGAGGAAGCGGCTGACATAATAGGCCAACAGCGCAGTCGGCCCGCACATCGCGACCGTCGCGGCCAATGCGCCGCCGATCCCGGCGACGGAATAGCCGATCAGCGTCACGATCAGCACGTTCGGTCCAGGGGACAGTTGCGAGATCGCAAACACATCGGCGAACTGCTTGTCGGTCATCCAGTGATGGACGTCGACCGCGGCACGGTGCATTTCCGGTATAGCTGAATTGGCGCCGCCGACCGCAAACAGCGACATCAGGCCGAAGGTCCAGACCAGTTCCGCAATCGGATTGGAATTGCTGCTCATGCCTTCACCATGCGGCGCGTCAGGATCGTGATCGCAAGGCTCAGCGGGATCGCGACCAGCAGCACGATCTGCAGCGGCCATCGGATCAGGCCGATCGCCGCGAACACCGCGGTCAGGATGACGAGGCCGGTGACATCACGCCGCTTGATCAGCGGCATCATCATCTTGAACACGACCGCGATCAGCAGCCCGACCGCAGCGCAGGCGACGCCGGCGAGGGTGCGGCGCAGCGCAGGGATATCGCCGTAATGCATGTAGAGCGCGGCCAGGATGGTCGCGATCACCATCGGCGGGCCGACCAGGCCGGCGAAGGCCGCGAACCCGCCGGCGATGCCGCGGAAGCGCGCCCCGAACACGACCGACAGGTTGACGATGTTCGGCCCTGGCAGAAAATGGCACAGTGCGAAGGTCTCGTTGAATTCCTCCGCGGTCATCCAGCGGTGCTGCTCGACGATGCCCCGCCGGGCCCAGACCAGCACCCCGCCGAAGCCGGCCAGCGACATCTTGGCAAAGGCAAGGAACAGCTCGAGCAGGCCGGGCTGGGTGGGCGGGGATGGTGCAGAGGCATCCGGCGCCGGGGCGGCAACCGGCGGGGATTCCGGGGGCATGGGCAAAATCTAGAACGGCCACGGGACACAGGCCAACCCAAATCGGCGTGTTTTCACAGCCGAAGGCGCCTGAATCGGCACTGTTTTTCTCTGAGCCAGCCGCCTATATTGGGGGTGCCGGTTCGCCGGCTATGGAAATAAATGACCGTCGCAATAAACCATTCGGACCCGGGGGCGGTACCCGGCGCCTCCACCAAAGCCCATCCGGGGAACGTTTCCAGGGTGGCTTTTGGCGGGGGCGAAATAGGATCGACGAGGGCGTAAAGGGCGCGTTTTTTCTCGGTATGGTTCCGCCGACATCGGGCCAATGCAATAGTTGCCAACGACAACTTTGCTCCGGTTGCTCAGGCTGCGTAACGCAGTTTGAAAGACCATCTTAAAGTCCTAGCGGGTTAAGCTCCGCTAGGCGGGGTTCGGAGGCACCTGGCAACAGAAGCCTCCACTTCCACCTCTTTTCAGACCGGGGCGTTTCCGCCCTGCATTTTCAGTTTGCCGTCCCTGCTGATTTCCGGCTCCCGGCAGGTTAGATTGGCCAAGACAGGGGGCGAGTCGGATGGGTCCGGCAGCGCCTTCAGAAATGTTGGCCATTTTCGAAAGCGACGGAATTACCATGGCGACCGATCACATCCGATATGACGTGCTGGCGCGGGACGCGCTGCGCGGGGTGCTGCGCCGGGTGCTGGCCGACGCCGCCGAACACGGCCTGCCGGGGGAGCACCATTTCTACATCACCTTCCTGTCGGGCGCCGACGGCGTGAAGCTGTCGTCGCGGCTGCTCGCGCAATATCCGGAGGAGATGACGATCATCCTGCAGCACCAGTTCTGGGACCTCGTGGTGACCGAGGACCGGTTCGAGGTCGGCCTGTCGTTCGGCGGCATCCCCGAGCGGTTGACCGTGCCGTTCGCCTCGGTGACGCGTTTCCTCGATCCTTCGGCGCCGTTCGACCTCAGGTTCGACGTCTCGGACGCGCTTTCCGAAGCCGCGCCCGCCAAAGTGCCGGCTGCGCCGGCGGCCTCCTCGCTCGCAGCGACGCCGGCCCGCGCTGCCGGCGAGAGCAATGCAGCCGAGACCGAGGGCGAGCCGGAGAAGCCGAGCGAAGGCGCCGAGGTGGTGCGGCTCGATCGCTTCCGCAAGAAATGATCCGAGAAATAATCTAAGCGCAGAGCTCTCCCCTACCCTGTAGGATGCCGGCGAAGATCGGGATGACAGACCGTCGTCCCGCACTATCTTCTGCTTGAACGTGACCGCGGCGCGGACGCCTGGCGTTGCCGCCGGAAAGCTGGCGCGATTGCCGGATCACGTGCTGATGACGCAACGGAGAGCATCGATGGCTCAGTCGACGACACCATCCCACGCCGCCACCCGCAGCGAGACCGACAGCTTCGGTCCGATCGACGTGCCCGCCGACCGCTACTGGGGCGCGCAGACCGAGCGCTCACGGCAGAATTTCAAGATCGGCCACGACCGGATGCCGATCGCGATCATCCACGCGCTCGGCATCGTCAAGCTCGCGGCCGCCGAGACCAATCGCGAACTCGGCCAGCTCGATGCGCGCCGCGCCGACGCCATCATCAGCGCTGCAAAGGAAGTGATCGACGGCAAGCTCGACGATCATTTTCCGCTGGTGGTCTATCAGACCGGCTCGGGCACCCAGACCAACATGAACGTCAACGAGGTGATCGCCAACCGCGCCAACCAGATGCTCGGCGGCGAGCTCGGCGCCAAGCAGCCGATCCACCCGAACGACCAGGTCAACATGAGCCAGTCGTCGAACGATTCATTCCCGACCGCGATGCACATCGCCGCGGCGACGCGGATCATCGCCGACCTGATCCCGGCGCTCACCGAGCTGCACCAGGCGCTGCACGACAAGCAGGAGGCATTTGCCAAGATCGTGAAGATCGGGCGCACCCATACCCAGGACGCGACGCCGCTGACGCTCGGCCAGGAATTCTCCGGCTATGCCGCGCAGGTCGAGAGCGGCATCGCGCGGCTCAAGACCGCGGTGAAGGAGCTGTTTCCGCTGGCGCAGGGCGGCACCGCGGTCGGCACCGGCCTCAACTCGAAGCCGGAATTCGCCGACGCCTTCGCCAGGCACGTCGCCGAGATCACCAAGCTGCCGTTCACCAGCGCGGCGAACAAGTTCGAGGCGCTGGCGTCGAACGACGCCTATGTGCTGGTGCACGGCGCGATCAACTCGGTGGCGACCGGGCTGTTCAAGATCGCCAACGACATCCGCTTCCTCGGCTCGGGGCCGCGCTCGGGCCTCGGCGAATTGATCCTGCCGGAGAACGAGCCGGGCTCATCGATCATGCCGGGCAAGGTCAATCCGACGCAGTGCGAGGCGATGACCATGGTGTGCTGCCAGGTGTTCGGCAATCAGACCACGATCACGGTCGCCGGCAGCCAGGGCCATTTCGAGCTCAACGTGTACAAGCCGGTTTTGGCATATTGTATGATAAATTCCATTCAGCTGCTGGCCGACGTCGTCCGCTCATTCACCGAGCATTGCGTTGTCGGCATACGCGCCGACGAAAAGCGCATCAGCGAACTGATGCAGCGCTCGCTGATGCTGGTGACGGCGCTCGCGCCGAAGATCGGCTACGACAACGCGGCCAAGGTCGCCAAGTCGGCGCATGCGCACGGCACCACGTTGAAGGAAGAGGCGTTGCGGCTTGGATTCGTGTCTGCAGATGAATTCGATCGTCTGGTGCAGCCGGACAAAATGACACACCCCGGCTGAATGCCCGGCGCAATGTCCGGATAATTGATCCGGACAATTACGGCCAACGTGCGTGATATAATTATGGATCATAACGCCTAAAGACTAAGGCCGTTCATCTACCAGCTCTGCGCTGGCGCATGGTACAGCATGCAGACGTCTAGTTTTCGCAGAGCGAAACCAGTTCTTTGATGCTATCACAAGCATCAAACGGGGATTCTGGATGGAAACCGAGCCAGGCGCGCAGCGCGACCACACTTGCTTTCGTCACGATGCATCACCAATTCGGACCAGGGGACGATGAGGGACAAGCATGGGCGACGTGGTCAACTTGAAACGATTCAAGAAGCGCGGTGAGCGCGAACAAGCAGCGAAGCAGGCCGAAGCCAACCGTGCGCTATTCGGTCGCACGAAGTCCGAACGTACGCGCGATGAATTTGTTGCCGAGCGCAATGCGCGTCAGCTCGATCAGCATCGCATCGACGGTGGAGACGCATCATGAAGTCTCCCGTGGTGAAACGTTCGATCGTCGTCGCCGGACACAAGACCAGCGTCAGCCTCGAAGAGGCGTTCTGGAACGGCATGAAGGAAATCTCCGGCCTGCGGAACATGACGCTGTCGGAGCTGGTCGGCGAGATCGACGGCAATCGCCAGCAGGGCAATCTGTCCTCCGCGATCCGTCTCTTCGTGCTGGACTACTTCCGCTCGCGCGCCGCGCCGGCCGTGCCGGAGGTGCGCTCCCAGCAAGTCGATACGCGTCAGCAGGCCTGAGCGGCCTGCACGCCCCTTAACCTGATTCCTAGTTCTGCATCGCCGGCCGCGGCGGCGGGTTGGCGACCTGCGGCGTCAGCGACAATGGCGGACGCGGCTGCTTTGGTCTGGCTGCGCCCGGCAGCGGCTTGACGTCGATCGGCGGCGGCAACGGCGCGAGCTGGGGCTGGCTTCCGACCGGCGGCGCTGACGGCACGACGGCCGGCGCGTTCGCCACCGGCGGCACGATCGGCGGATGCGGTGCCACAATCTTCGGCTTCGCCGGCGCGCGGCGCGGCAGCGGCACTTCGCCGGGCGGCACCGGCGCATCGGGTGCGGCGGCCCCAGTCGATGGCTGAATCGCCGCAGGCTGCGGCTCCGCCGGAGGCGGCGGCTCGCCGCGTTCGATCGCATCGAGCCGCCTGGTCTCGCGATCGATCGCACGCACCGCAAGCCACGACGACAGCGCCGCGATGTCGACGCTGCGCGAAAGGCCGTCCGGCGTCCCCACCGCGAGCAGCTGGATTTCCGGACGACTGTTCGCGGTGCCGATCTGCGTCGATGCCAGCGCGACACGGATGTCGGCCTGGTCGTCCGGAATGGCGTAGCCGCCCGACACGACGATATTGGCGCTGCTAGCCGCGAGCGTGGTGGCGCCGACCCGGATGCGGCCGTCGCGGATGTTGAACGGGATTTGCGCCGACGCGACCGACAGCGCACCGCCCGCGAGCGCCGGCTCGACGATCTGCCGCAGCCGGTTGTCGTCGGTCGCCTGTCCGGAGTCGCTGGCGCGGATCGCGACGTCGAAGGCGCGCGGATCGAGCCCCGGCAGGCTGATCTCCTCCAGCGTCACAGTGCCGCTGCCAGAGAGCGCGCCCACGAGCGCCGAGGCGCTGCGGCCCTGCGTCAACAGCGTCATCTGCATCGCCGCGCGCCCCTTTGGCAGCGCGAGACTGCGATAGCGCAGCGCCGAGCCGTCGACGCCGGAGAGCTGGAGGTTGGCGTTCAGCGCGAGCCCGTTGACGCCCTGCCGCGCATCGATGCTGGCGCTCGCCTCGCCGCCGCCGATCTTGCCCTTGATGCCGTCGAAGGTCACCGCCTGCCCGTCGGACCTGATGGTGCCGCTCACCGGCTGCAGCTCGGCGCCGCCCGGCAACAGGCCGCGCAGCGCCTCGAAGGTGACCTTGCCGCGCCAGCCGCCGGTCAGGCCGGCGCCGAGCGGCTCCTTCGCATCATGGCCCGCAGCCCCGATCGCGGCCGCAAAGACCGGCGCCAGCGAAATCTGGTCGAGGCCGATCTCACCCTCGACGCTCTTCTGGTCAGCAAGCGTCACCGCAAGCCGGCCGCGCAGCCGCGAGCCGGCCACGATGCTGTCGAGATCGTCAAAGCTCAGGCGGTCGCCCGCGAGGGTCAGGCGCGACGTCAGGCGGATGTTTCCGGCCGGATCCGATGGTTTCAGATTGAGCAGCGGCGTGATGTCGGCGCTGCGGACGCGCAGGCTGACGCTCGATTTGGCATCCTTCGCCCACGGCTCCGCGGTGCCTTCGGCATCGGCGTCTAGTCCGCCGCCCCAGAGCTTCGCCTTCAATCGCAGCGGCGCGTGCCACGCGCCATTGACGCTGCCCTCGAACTGCAGCGGGCCCGCGCCGGCGGCGATCGTCCGATCAAGTCCAAGCAGCGCCAGCAGGGCATTGCCCTGGCCCGCCGAGACCTTTGCCTCCGCGGCGACCTCGGTGCGGCCGAGCGCGTCGATATCCAGCGCGCGGATTGCGGCGACCGGCGGCGTCGCCGACAGCACCGTGCGCCCCTTGAGCTGCGGCGCGTCGAGATCGAGCGTCGCCTGTGCGGCGGTGCGGTCGGCCGCCTTGCCCTTGCCGAGCTCGAGCGCCAGCTTGGCTTTGACAGGGCCGGCATCGGCCTGCAGCACGCCGAGCCGCGCGGCAGCCGACGGCGCGAACGGCTGCACGATCGCAGCGAACCGGCCGAGCGAGGCGGCGGTCGCATCGATCGTCAATTTGCCGGTCGCGTTGCCGCGGTCGAAGGTGCCGCTGCCGTCAAGCGTGACATTGTCGGGCTGGCCGATCCTGACGCGCTCGACCACGATGCTGCTCGGCCCATAGGCAATCTTCGCCTGCAGCGGCCGCAATTCCTGGCCTGCGGAGATCGCGCGGCCGACATCGAGCGACAGCTGCATCTCGTCGGGCCATTCGCCCTGCGGGCCGGCCAGCGAGCGGATGAATGCCGTGGTCGCATCGAGATCGAGCCGCTCCGCCTTCAGCTGCGCCTCGATCTTCGATCCCTTGCTCGCCGCGCGGTGCGAGACCGCGACACGGCCTTCGAGCGTGCCGCCCTCGAGCTCCGCCTTCATGGCATCGATCGCAAAGCCTGCCGGCGACACCGCGACGTCGCCGCGCAGCCGCAGCGGCTTCTGGCTGCGATAGGCGGCGTCGCCGCGCCCCTCCAGCCAGTTCATCAGCGCATCGGGATCCGTCGATTCGATGTTGAGCGCGGTCTTGAAGCTGTCGGCCACTCCCGCCTGCGCGCTGGCGCCGCTCATCGACACCCGCGTCGAGCCCGGCGCACGAAAGTCCAGCCGGCGCACCGTCCAGGATTTTGCATCGGTCTGCAGCTCGGCCGCGATGTCCTGCAGCGGACGGCCGCCGAGCATGATCTGCTCTGCGGCCAGTTCGATCTGCGCCGCGATCGGGCTTTGCGGAAGGCCCGACAACACCGCGCGCAGCGCCGGCAACACCTTCGCCGGCTCGATATTGCCGTCCTTGCCGGTATCCTTACCCGTGTCCTTGGCGGCGAACCTGTCGGCATCGAGCTGCCGGGCCGAGAGCGAGGCGCGCAGCAGCGGCGTCGCGCCGAAACGGATATCGCCGCTGCCGGCAAGCTTGAGGGCGCGGTCCTCGGCGCCATAGCTCAGCTCGACCTGGTCGAGGCGCGCCGCCGCGGCGTCCGATTTCACCTTGGCGGCAATCCGCCATGGCGGCGCATCGCTGCCGCCGCGCTGGCCAGGCAGGCCCGCCAGCGTCACGTTCCCCTCGAAGCGCGGCGCGCGGTTCTCGAAGCTCAGGACGCCGTCGAGATCGGCCGACACCGGCCGCTGGCCGGGATCGACGGAGAAATGCACACGGGTGCCGTTGCTATCAGCGCCCTGCCCCGAGGAGATCCGAAACGGGTAGCGATTGCCGCCCATCATGAAATTGCCGTCGCCGCGGATCGCGCCGGCGAGCGAGCGGACATCGCCGCTGAAGGCGATGTCGTTCAGCTCGAGCGTGCTGCGGCTCGCCGCATCGTGCAGCGCGACGCGGCCGGTCAGGTTGAGGCGGTCGATCGCCAGCGACGCCAGGCTGAGGGCCCCGCTCGACACCGGCCAGTCGACCCGCCCCTTCGGATCGAGCCCGAGATCGAGCGACACGCCGTTGATGGTGAGCTCGGTCGCGCGCCACTCGCCGCGCATCAGCGAGCCGAGGCTGAACTCGACGTCGAGATTGGCGGCGCGGACCTTGCCGAGGTCGTTAGCGCCGCCGATGGTGACGGTCTTCAGCCGCAGCCAGGGCGCCGGCAGCAGGCGCGCATCGAGGTTGCCGGCGACACGAACCGGCGCGCCGATGATCCTCGTCGCCTCTGCCTCGAACTGCGGCCTGAACTGGTTCCAGTCGACGAAATACGGACCGACCAGCGCGGCCACCAGTGCAAGAATGAATGCGATTGCCAGGCCGAGCAGCGTCGTCTGCACGGTGTCTCCCTTTGAGCCCGCTCCGCGGCAGCCGCCTCACGCTGAACCTTGGCAAACCTTTGGCCGGAGCAGCTCAATATATAGAGACAAGTATGGCGAAGTCACAGCGACTTTCCCGCTGTAACTTCAGGCTGGACACCGGTTTTCCCCGTGAGCGCGCGGGAACGCTGCCCGCCGCAACTCCGGGAGATCACCAGCTGGCGGGCAAGCTCTTCAGGCCGCGCAGCACGAAGGTCGGCCGCCACTCGGGATTTTCCGCGTCATCGAGCCGCAGGTCCGGGATCCGGCGCAGCAGGGTCGAGATCGCGATCTCGGCCTCGATCCGCGCCAGCTGGGCGCCGAGGCAGAAATGGATGCCGCCGCCGAACGACAGTGGCTTCACGTTCGGCCGCCGGATGTCGAGTTTCTCGGGGTGGTCGGGATACACTGCGGGGTCGTGATTGGCCGAGCCGAGCAGACACAGCACGGTTTCGCCCTTCGGAATCCGCTTGCCGCCGAGATCCTCGATGTCCTCCAGCGCGACTCGGCCGGTCGCCTGCACCGAGGAATCATAGCGCAGGAACTCCTCGATGGCGTTGGTGATCAGGCCGGGATTGGCCTTGAGCAGCGCCAGCTGATCCGGGTTGCGATGGAGCGCCAGCAGGCCGTTGCCGATCAGGTTCACGGTCGTCTCGTGGCCGGCGCCGAACAGCAGGATGATGTTGGCGGTGAGCTCCTCGTTGGTGAGCTTGTGACCATTCTCCTCGGCCTGCACCAGCTGCGTGGTGAGGTCATCGCCCGGCTGCTTGCGGCGCAGCTCGAACAGTTGGTGGAAATACATCGCCGCCATCACGTTCCCGGCATTGGCCTGCTTGATCTCCTCGGGCGACAGCGGCACCGGATCGAGCAGGCGTCCGCCGTCGCGGGAGCCGTTGTAGAAGGCCTCGCGGTGCTCCTCGGGAATCCCGAGCATGTCGCAGATGATCGTGACCGGCAGACGAAAGGCGAAATCCTCGATCAGGTCCATCTTTCCCTGCGGAATGATGCGGTCGAGCGTCTCGTCGACCACCTGCTGGATGCGCGGACGCATGTCCTCGACCCGGCGCGCGGTGAAGGCCTTGACGACGAGGCCGCGCAGGCGGGTGTGATCGGGCGGATCCTGCTGCAGCATCCAGTGGCTCATGCTGCGGAACGCCGGCTCCTCCATGATCTTGGGGCCGTAGCGGCGAATGGTGCGCTCGGAAAAATCCTTGCCGAAGCGCTTGTCGCGCATCACCAGGCTGACCTCGGCGTGACGGCTGGCGACGAAGGCGCCGTGCACATTGAGGTGCACCGGGTCCATGGTGCGCAACCGCTCGTAATACGGATAGGGATTGCGGATGTATTCGGGCGCCAGCGGATTGAAAAGCGGCTCGCTGCCTGTCGACTGAACATGCTCGTTCATGGTGACCTCGTTCGCTCGCTGCGCCGGGTGCCTGCACCGTGACGCGCCTTGGTGTCATCCCTCGGGCCGGCGGCTTTGGCCGGATATTCTGGTTTCGCTGAAATGCAATTCGATACACTCTTGTATCGAGTTGCATTGTGCCCTAAACTGCGCCGATGTCAAGGGTTCGAACCAGACCAACACGCGACGACACCCGCGAGAAGTTGTTCGAGGCAGCGGCGCGGGTGTTCGAGGAACAGGGTATCGGCGGCGCCAGCATCGAGGCGATCGCGGCCGCGGCCGGCTTCACCCGCGGCGCGTTCTATTCGAACTTCACCAGCAAGGACGAGTTGATCTTCGCGATGCTCGAGGATCACGTCGAGCAATCGGTCAGGCGATGTCTCGATTTGCTCGCCCAGCACCAGAATCTCGCCGATTTTCTCGAAGCGCTCCGCACCATGGATCGCAGCCGGCAGGATCCGCTCGGCCGCTCGCCACTGCTGCACATGGAGATGATCCTGTTCGTGGCGCGCGCCGAGAAGCGCCGGCCCGAACTGGCCAAGCGGCTGCGCGCGCGGCGCAAGCTGATCACGGATATCGTCACCGCCACGGCGAAGAATGGCGGCCGCAACAACGCGCTCGACCCGGAATGGACCGGCGCGGTCGTGCTGGCGCTGGAGGACGGATTTCGGCTGCACCGCCTGATCGACCCGGAGACCACGCCGGCGGACAGTTTTCTGCGCGCCATCACCGATCTACACCGCGCGATCGGCGTCGCGTCGGCCTGAGATCAGGGGCGCTTGCGATCTTGTGCATCTGTCCGGCGACGGCGCGGACCTTGCCGGGCGAGGCCTGCCAGATCGCGAACGCCGACAGCAGGCTGGCCGCGATGCCGAGCACGAATGCAGCCGTGTAGCTGCCGGTGAGATCGTAGAGCTGTCCCGTCAACCACGGCCCGGCGGCGCCGCCGGCAAGCGCGGCCAGCATCACGGTGCCGAAGATGCTGCCGTAATGCTTGCCCTGAAAAATCTCCAGCACGACCGGTCCCATCACCGAGGTGAGGCCGTAGCCGAGCGCGCCCTGGGTCAGCACCATCAGCCAGACCAGCGGCATCGCCGGCCAGTATCGCAGCGCCACCAGCGCCGCAAAGCAGATGACGAAGCCGAAGCAGGAGATCGCCCACACCCATTCGCGGCCGATCCGGTCGGAGAGATGCCCGAGCCAGATCTGGCCGGGAATGCCGAGCAAGCTGACGACGCCGAGCGCCCAGACGCCGACATTGGAGCTGAAGCCGATGTCGAGCAGGAATTTGGTCTGGTGCACCTGCACCGCGTACCAGATGTACAGGCCGCAGAAATAGCCGACCGCGATCCACCAGAACCGCGCGGTGCGCAGCGCGCGCGGCAGCGTCCAGTCGGTGCCGGCCCAGACCGGATCGACGATGTTCGAGGCCGGCTTCGCCGAGGCCGCCGTCGGCGCGGCATCGCCGTCCGGCCGCAAGCCGATGTCCTCCGGCCGCTTGCGCAGCAACAGATTGATCGGCGCGAGCACGACCAGCACCATGATCCCCATCGCGGTGCAGGCGGTGCGCCAGCCGGTCTGCTCGATCATGTGCTGCACCCACGGCAGCAGCGTCACCGAGCCAATGCCGACGCCGGCAAAGGCTAGTCCAATTGCAAGGCCACGGCGGCGGATGAACCAGTTCGGCACGAACAGCGATTGGCCGGAATAGCCGAGGCAGACGCTGCCGGAGCCGACCAGCACGCCG
Source organism: Bradyrhizobium sp. CCBAU 51753 (assembly GCF_015291565.1). Classification (NCBI taxonomy): domain Bacteria; kingdom Pseudomonadati; phylum Pseudomonadota; class Alphaproteobacteria; order Hyphomicrobiales; family Nitrobacteraceae; genus Bradyrhizobium; species Bradyrhizobium sp. CCBAU 51753. The sequence continues at coordinate 6,706,305 of NZ_CP030037.1, forward strand.
ATCGTGAGGTAAAGGTGCCAGGGCTGCGTGGTCAGCGGCGCCAGCAGCAGCCCAGATCCCATCAGCAGCACGCCAAGCTCCATCACCGCGCGCGGACCGCTGCGGTCCATCAGCCGCCCGATCAGCGGGCTCGCGATCGCCGACGCCACGAAGCCGAACGAGAACGCGCCGGCGGTGACGCCGCGCTCCCAGCCGAACTCGGTGATGATCGGCGGATAGAACAGCGAGAACGCGGTGCGCGCGTTGACGCCGATCGCCATGGTGACGAAGGTCACCGCGACGATGATCCAGCCGTAGAAGGGGAGACGCATGGAATTCTTTCATTCCGCGATCGGTGACAAGATGCCGCGGTGCTGGTTCAATGACACGGCTGGTACTTAACGCCCTATAGAGCATGAAATACCGGTCGCTGTGAAATTGATCACAACCTCTCCTCAGGAAAAATGGCATAATAGTCAGGAGCCTGGATCATAGTCAGGAGCCTGGATCGGCGGATCGGTTGGAAATTCTCCCGTAACATGAGCCTTGGGAGGTTTTGGTGCATTCGACCTGCTCGGCTCAGTCGCCAACAGGCCCAAGCCGGAATGGCGACGGCGGGCCATCCGCGCCCTATGGGGTGGACGAAGATGACGAGAACCACGCGCAAGATGCGCTGTCCGGTCGTCCGATCGCGGACGGCGGTCTTGTGCGACAACAGGCGGTCGTCCTGCTGGTCGACCTCGTGGAATCAGTGCGGCTCATGCGCGAGCATGAAGCCGAAACTGTGCGCCGCTGGACAAGCTTCGTCCACACCGTAACCACGCAGATTTTGCGTCGCCATCACGGCGTTCTGGTCAAGAGCCTTGGCGACGGATTGATGGTGCGGTTCGAGACCGTGTCTGATGCCGTGGCCGCGGCCGCGGAAATGCATCGCGCACTCGCTGCGCAAAACGCGACGATACCCGAAGACCGCCGCTTCCACCTCCGTGCCGGGATCAACTCCGCCATCGCCTGGACCGACGGCGTGGATATCTATGGAACGGGCGTGAACTTGGCAGCCCGGCTGGCAACGCTGGCAGGACCCGGTGAGACCATTGCCAGCGCGTCGGTGCACGAACAATTGGCCGCCGGGCTGGCAAGCCTGGCGGAGCCGGGCGAGACCATTGGCAGCGCATCCGCGCGCGATGAGCTGACGCATGGCGTGGATGCAATATGCGAGGACATGGGCGAATGCGTACTCAAACATTTTGACAAGCCGGTTCGCGCCTATCGCGTCGGTCCGGCGGGTCCATATCCGAGCCTCGCCGCCCGGCGCGATTACGGCACTCCCATGGAACCAACGATCGCCATCATCCCCTTCAACGCGCGCCGTGACACCCACGAACATTTCGACGTCGGCAACCTGATCGCGGACAGCGTGATCTGGCGATTGTCCAAGACGCCGAATTTGAAGGTGATCTCACGTCTGTCCACGAATGTGTTTCGCGGACGGGTGAACGACGTTGCCGAAGTCTCCGCTTATCTCGGTGCCACCTACATCCTGAGCGGTGGTTATGTTGTGGATGCCGGTGAGGTGATGGTGACCGCAGAACTTTCGGCCGCGCGCACCAACCGCGTGGTTTGGACCGACCGCATTCGCGGAACCGTTGCGGATCTCCTGCAGCCCGACAGCGAGCTCGCGCAAAGGATCGCCAGTGCCGCACATCTGGCGGTCTTCGACGCCGAGGTCGAACACGTCCTGACCCAGCCGCTGCCGACACTGGAAAGCTATTCGCTGCTGCTTGGCAGCATCCGGTTGATGCATTGCTCCGGCAAGGACGAGTTTCTCCAAACCCGCAAGATCCTCGACGAACTGATCAACCGGCACAGCCGGATTGCGGCGCCGCGCGCCTGGCTCGCCAACTGGTTCATTTTGCGTGTCACACGCGGGTGGTCGGAAGACCGCAAGCGCGAAGCAACCGAAGCACTGAACGCGACGCACGCGGCACTGGATCGCGATCCCTCCGATGCGCTTGCACTGGCGACCGAAGGATTCGTTCACTGCCATCTGCTGAAAGATCTCGACGCCGCCCGCGAGCGATGCGATCAGGCCGTCGAAGCGAACCCGAGCCACGCGCTCGGCTGGCTGTACCGCGGCACGGTGGATGCGTTCAACGGGCGGGGGCAAGCCGCCGTCGAGGCGACCCGGCGGGCATTGCAGCTCTCGCCGCTCGATCCTCAGCGCTACTACTTCGAATCGCTCGGTGCCACCGCCGAACTATCCGCGCACAACTATCAGGAAGCCGAGCGACTGGCGCGTTCGTCGCTGAGCCTCAATCGCATGCATCCCTCGACCTGGAGGGTGCTGACAATTGCGCTTGTGCTGCAGGACCGAATCGACGGGGCGCGCGCAGCGTTGGCCGGTATGCGCAGGCTGGAACCGGCGTTGACCGTCCAGAGATACATCGCACGCATTCCGAATGCACAACTCGAAACCGGCAGGCAATGGGCGCGCTGCCTTGAAATCGCGGGCTTACCGACGACGGGCTGATTTTACCCAAGCATATTGATCATGAGGAGGCAGCAATGGCTCAGCTAGGCGGTGCTGGAGGTGCAGGTGGCGCGGGCGGGGCCGGTGGCGCCGGCGGCGCCGGAGGAGCCGGAGGCGCTGGTGGAGCCGGAGGAGCTGGCGGGGCCGGCGGCGCGGGAGGCTCGTTCCTCGGCACCATGGCCGATGCCTATGCAAATTCGATCATGGTCGACGCGCTCATCCAGAGCCGCGAGGGGACCATCGTTCCCGAATTCAACACCTATGCACCGGGACTGCCTTCGATAGAAGACGCTGCGCAGTTGGAGCGCTGGGAGCCATGGGTCCGCGCCTACACGGCGATCGGCGAGATGCTGCAAGGCATCAGCTTCGCACCGACGACAACAGGCAACGGCTTCCAGGTGCAGTCGTCGCAGTCCGCCGCCTCGTCGACGACCGCTTCCCCGTTCGTCATTGCCGCGATCGAAAGACCGAACCAGGCAACCTTCGTTGCGCAGCTTCCGATCGTGCTGAGCTGGGCCGAGCTGCGTGACGAACGCGCGACCGAGATCATGGCGCAGATCGATCCGCAATACGCCTTCTGGTCGTCGATCATCTACATGCATCCGGACCGCACCAAGCGCACCTTCGAACTGATCAACATCGTGTTGCAGTTCTGCGTGTATGTGGAGATGCGCTTCAAGCATGCGCTGGCGTGCTGGCGTCCCGTCGAGTACAACGCGGAAGTCCAGCCCATGATCACGACGCCGGGGCACGGCAGTTTCCCCAGCGGGCACTCCACCCAGGCCCATGCCGTCGCCTACATGCTGAAGCAACTGTTGTTCCTGGATCGCGGCGGCACTACAGGATATGACAAGATCAAGGATCAGCTCGATCGCCAGGCCGCGCGCATCGCCGTCAACCGCACCGTTGCCGGCGTTCATTTTCCCGTCGACAGCATGGCGGGACGAATGCTCGGGGTTGCACTCGGCGAGTACTTCGTCGGCCGATGCCTCGGCACCACGACGAGATCGGGCTCGACCGCATCAACGATCCGGACATTCAACGCGACGTGGATCGATCATCACGCGAGCACGGACTTCAATCCGTTCAGCTCGGATCAGGATCTTGGCGCCGGCAAGCTCTATTCGACGTCCACGGGAGTCAACATCCAGCAGTCTCTCTTGATGCAGCACCTGTGGGCCGCGGCCCAGGCGGAATGGCAAACGAGATTCCCCTACCCTTGAGGAACGCCCGAGCGCAATCATCCGAGTGGAGAATTCTCCATGTACGATCGGCCGAACTGCTTCGATCCATATCTGCGCTACGCCATCGCGAGCGACTTCAAGAATTTTGCGTCGTTCGACGAGAAGACCTTTCGGGTCTTCCTGCTCGTGGAGTTCAGGAGCCTCGACCGGGCAAACGCCTTCAAGAAGGCCGTCGCCGATCCGAAATACGCCGTCGAATTCAGCCCGGTGGACCGGGACTCGCTCTACACGACGATGCGCGCGCACAAGAGCGTGGTGACCGACGCATTCAGGGACACGAGCAAGGACGCGCGACCCGACGGGAACTACTTGTTCGACGCCTGGAACGACAACGTATCCCGGGTCGAATTGTCGTTGCCGCTGGTGCCGACCGACCAGCGAGCCTTCGCACGGAAGATCGTCGAACGCTCTCGTGCCAACCCGCCGGAGCATCTGATTGGCCTGCTCGACGACGGCTGTCCGTTCGCGGCGGCTCAATTTCTGACAACTCTCGGAGGAACGGATACAAGGGTGCTCGGCATCTGGGACCAGAACCAGACGCTCGGCCCCTGGTACGGCTCCATGAGCCGACAGCCGATCCCGGCCGGGACCAACGCACAGTTCGGCCGATTTCTGCCCGACTTCAACTATGGGATCGAGTTTCTGCACGATTCGACCGCCGGTACGCCGACGGTCGTCGGGCTCAGCGATTGGATGGCGTCGCATCGGACCGGTGCCGGGAGCGTCGATGAGGATAGTTGCTATGCGGACGCCGAGTTCACGACCCTGAGGCGGCAGGTATCGCACGGGGCTCATGTGATGGACGTACTCGCCGGGCGCATCCCGACTTCGTCGCGCATTGTCGGCCGGAACCCGCCGAGTTGGGAGGCGAACGCCGACCCCGCATCGACGACCGGCGTGGTCTTCGTACAATTCGCGGATCAGTGCATTCGCGATGCGACCGGAGTCTGGCTCAAGGCGTACGTCAAGGATGGGATCGACTACATCATGACGTTCACCAAGCCGTACGTGACGAAGACGGTCGTCATCAATATCAGCTATGGACCGACCACGGGACCGCATGACGGTACGGCTGAACTCGAGGACACGCTGAGGGACCTGGTCTCCGAATACGATGGCTCGTCGGGCAAGCCGAAGCTCCATATCGCGCTGGCCGCCGGCAATGCCTACCTCACCGAGGGGCACATCGCCTATGTCAGAAGTGAGGCGACAATGCCCGACAGCGTCGCCTGGACGTGGCGCCTTCCGCCGGACAACACGGTGCTTTGCTTTGCCGAGGTCTGGATGCAAACGCATGACGCTGCGCATGTCACGGTAACGCTGACGTCGCCCGGCGGAATCGTCTTCAGCTCGACGAGCGGCCCGGTCTCTCCCGGTCCCGGCGTGCCGATTCCACCGTACACCGGGGTGTTCGCACCGGTGGCATGGGGAAGCAGCACGGTGTGGCTGCTGGCAGTCGAACCGACCGTCGCAACAGCCGGGACTGTAGCGGAACACGGAGACTGGACTGTCAAGGTCGAGTACGTCGACACGCACGCCAAGGTCCATGCCTACGTCGCACGAAGCGATCCCAATATGGGCATGCATACCGGCGCCAAACGTTCCTACTTCGTGGATGCTGCCTGGGAAGCCGACCACGGGGCTTCAGCCGGCTGCACTTATGCGAACGGTGTGTTCGAGAAGCACGGTTCTCTGATCCACCGCAGGGGTACCCTCAACGGCATCGCGACGGAGAAGGTTCGGAGAATCCACGTTGCCGGCAGCTACATCCTTTCGAATGGCCGCAAGGCACCGTACTCCTCCGCAGGTCCGGCGCGCGGAGGCCCGCGCCTCGGGCCCGACTACGTCCTGCCAGGCGATGAATCCTGCGCCCTCCAAGGCATCCGCGCCGGCGGCAACCGCAGCGGCTCGGTATTCAGGCTCGAAGGAACAAGCACCGCGGCACCACAATTGGCTCGGTTGTTCGTCGACACCACGCCGCTCTCACCGTCCAACATCCCGGGCACTCCCGGGGAAATCGCCGAGCGCGGCGGGGGCAATTTGCCACCGCCCTAGAGCTATTTCCGTTCCGATGGAATCGGAACGGAGCTCTAGATTCTTGTTCTGACGCGTTTTCTTCACGCGAACCGGTATCCACTTCGCTCGAAAACGCTCTAGCCCAGCGCATGGCTTTCGTGGCCGAAATAGGCGCGCTCCAGCCGGTGTGGCAGATCGCTTTCGCTGGTCGGTGCCTCCAGCGCGATTGCGCCCTGCACCAGCGCGTAGACCCTATCAGCGCATGCCAGCGCCTTTTCCAGCAATTGCTCGACCAGCAGCACCGACGTGCCCTGCTCGCGCAGCCGGCGCACGACGGTGAGAACACGGTCGACCAGCACCGGCGAGAGACCCGCGGACGGCTCGTCCAGCATCAACAGTCGCGGCCGGCGCACCAGGCCCTGCGCTACCGTCAGCATCTGCTGCTGCCCGCCCGACAGCGCGCCGCCGCGCTCGTGACGCTTCTCGGCAATCTCCGGGAAGAACGACAGCGCCTCCTCGACGCGCGACGCGCGCTCGGCCCGCGGCAGGTCGTAGCCGGCGAGCAGCAGATTGTCGGTGACGCTGATTTGCGTGAACACGCGATGGCCCTCGATCACATGGACGAGGCCGGCGCGCGCGGCATCGCGCGGCGTGGCGTTGGTCATGTCGCGGCCGTCGAAGCGGACCTGGCCGGCGCTGACCGGCAACAGTCCCGACATCGCGCGCAATAGCGTGGTCTTGCCGGCGCCGTTGGGGCCGAGCAGCGCCACCACCTCGCCGGCTGCGATCCTGATGTCGATGCCGTGCAACACGCGGATCTTGCCGTAGCCGGACTGCAGCGCGCTCACCGCGAGCAGGGATTCAGCCGCCGAGATAGGCACTGACGACCTCCTTGTGGACGCGGATTTCCGCCGGCGTGCCCGCCGCCAGCGTGCGGCCGAGGTTCAGCACGGTGACCTGGTGGCAGATGTCGAAGATCAGGTCGGCATGATGCTCGACCAGCAGCACGCCGGTGCCGCGGTCGCACACCGCCTTGATCAGCGCAGCCAGCCGCTCGATCTCGTCGTTGGAGAGGCCCGCCGCAGGCTCGTCGAGCAGCAGGAAATCCGGATCGAGCATCAAGGCGCGTGCGATCTCGATGAAGCGCAGTTCGCTGTGCTGCAGCCGGTCGGCACGGACCTCGGCAAGGTTCTCCAGGCCGACCACGCCAAGTAGCGCGCGCGCCTTCTCGGCCAGCAGACGCTCGTCCGCGCCGTTGCGCGGCAGCGCCAGCATCGCCTCCAGGAACAGCGCCGTGCCCTCGATCGAGCCGCCGATCATGACGTTCTGCAGCACCGAGGCTTCGCCGATCACCCGCGGCGTCTGAAAAGTGCGGGCGATGCCGCGCGCCGCGCGCAGCACCGGCTGACCCGCGGGCAGCGCCGCGCCGCCGAGCGTCATGGTGCCGGCCTTCGCGGCGTAGTAGCCCGAGATCACGTTGAGCGTCGTGGTCTTGCCGCTGCCGTTCGGGCCGATCAGGCCGTGGATCTGGCCGGGCGCGACGTCGAGATCGAGGCCGTCGATCGCCTTCACATTGCCGAAGCTGAGCGCGATGCCGCGCAGCTGCAGCGTCTTGCCACCGGCGCGCCGCCGCACGATGTCGGCAAGCGCGGCGGGGCGCGGCACGATGGCGCGGTTGCTGGCAAGCGGGCGGCGGTTGCGGAAGTCGAGCAGCGCCGCGATGCCGCCCGGCATCACCAGCACGATCAGCAACAGCAGCACCGCGTAGAGGAAGGTCGACCACGCCGCGAGCGGTGCTGCGATCTCCGGCAGGATGGTGAGGATGATGGTGCCGAGCAGCGGCCCGAGGATCGAGCCGCGGCCGCCGATCAGGATCGCGATGAAGAACAGCACCGAGAGATCGAAGGTGAAGGCATCGGGCGTGATGTAGGTCTGCAGGGTCGCGAACAGGCCGCCTGCGATGGCCGCGAGCGCACCGGCGAACAGGAAGATCGCGACCAGCATCCTTGGCTTGGAAATGCCGCTGGCTTCGGCGGCCACTTCAGCGTCGCGCACCGCAATCAGGGCGCGGCCAAACCGGCTGCGCGCGACGTTGGCGCTCATCCAGGTCGTCACGGCGGCGAATGCGATGCAGAGACCGTAAAAACCCCATGGCGTGTTAAACGGTTCGGGGAATTCAGGCCCCGCAATGCCGATGCCGCCGCCGGTGACGCTCTGCCAGGCCAGCGCGATCTGGGTCACGATGGTGGCAAAGCCCAATGTCGACATCGCAAAATAGAAGGTGCGCAGCCGCAGCGCCGGCAGGCCGACGATGACGCCGAAGATCGCGCCGATGCAGCCCGCGATCGGCAAGGCCGCGAATACCGGAATGGCCGGCATCACATTGCCGGCGACCAGCACGCTGGTCGTGTAGGCACCGAGCGTCAGCAGCGCGACATAGCCGATCGCGAGATGGCCGGCGAAGCCGACCACCAGATTGAGGCCGGAGACCAGCACCCAGTAGATCGCCGCGCGGGTGCCGATCAGCACCCAATAGTCGTTGCTGACGAACGGCAGCAAAAATGCCGCCGCGAGGATGCCGAGGAACGGTGCGACATGCGGCAGCACGGCGCGCCAGGCGCCGCTATCGGTTCGGGACGGAGTGTCGGTGACCGCGGTCATCACACCCTCCGCGCGGTCGAGGCGCCGAACAGACCCTGCGGCGCGGCGAGCAGCACCACGATGAACAGCGTGAACACCGCGACCGAGGAGAAGATGCCGCCGACCAGGAAGTTCGCGGCCTGCTGGAACAGGCCGAGCGCCAGCCCGCCGATAATCGCGCCGCGATTGTTGCCGAGCCCGCCGAGCGCCACCGGCACGAAGCCGTAGAAGTTCAGCAGCGCGCCATTGGCGAAGAAGGCGAGCAGCAGCTGTCCGCCGGAATATCCGGCAATGCCGCCGACCACGCCGGCCAGCGCATAGCTCGCAACGCGCAGATTGCGTTCGGGCAGGCCGAGCGCCCGCGCGGCAAAATTGTCCTCGGCGATCGCGACGAAGGCGCGGCCGACCAGCGTGCGGCGGTAGAGATATTCGAGGCCGATGATCGTGATGGCGCAGGCCACCACCGGCAGCCAGAACTTTTCGTCCAGCACGCCCTCGCCCAGTCCTGTGATGCGCGGAAACGGCTGCGGCTCGGTGCCCCATTTGATCGCGGCGATCTGCTGGATCATCAGCGCGACCGCCAGGGTCGAGAGCACGTAGAGGTGCTGGTCGAGGCTTTTCAGCACCGGCCGCACCGCGACGAACTCGGTGATGATGCCGATGATGGCGCAGCACAGCAGCGTCAGCACGAAGCCCACGGCAATGGGCAGACCGAGCTTCAGCGTGAACATCGAGCCGAACACGCCGCCCAGCATCGCGAGCTGGCCGGCGGTAAAGCTCATCACCCGCGAGGTCGAGAACATCGTGTTGTAGGTGACGCCGACCAGCGCGTAGATCGCGCCCGCCGCGAGGCCGGAGGCAAGGATCGAGGCGAGCATCGGCTGCGCCCTCGCCGCTGGCTCAACTGTATCCCGGCGCCAGCGCGAAGGTGCCGTTCTTCGCCGTGCTTGATTCCGACATCACGATCTCTTCGGTCAGATAGCCGTTATGCTCGGTCGGCGAGAAATGATAGTTGCCGAAATAGCCGGGATAGGCCGACAGCGTGTTCCAGTACTTGATGATGTCGGCGCTGCTGGTCGAGCCGCTCTCCGCCACCGCCTTGGCGATCAGCTCGATGCAGTCGATGCCGCCGGCGACCCACCAGAGCAGCGTATCGTTCAGCGCGATATTGGCCTTGGCGAGCCGCGCCACCAGATCCTCGCTCTTCGGCGGCAGCTTGCCGGCGCTGTCATAGCTGCAGCTCTTGTAGCCGATCGCATAGACCTTCTTCCAGTTCTCCGGCTTGGCGACCAGGCCCGCAAGTTCGCCCGACGCCATCGAGGGATGGCCGACGAAGGGAACGTCCCAGTTCATCGTGGCGCGGATGTTGAACATACGCGCCTCCATGCCGGTCGAGACGCTCCACACCACGATCGCCTCGGCGCCGGCGTTCTTGGCGCGCAGCATGTCCGGCGTCATGTCGGGCTGGGTCGAATCGACATTGGCCTGGTAGACGACGTCGGCGCCGTCCTTCTTGAAGGCGGCGACCGACGCGCCGACCGCGGTGACGCCGTAGCCGGTGGTGTCGCCGATCACGGCGACCTTCTTCACCTTGAGGATCTTCAGGCAATAGTTACGCACCGCGTCGTCCCACTGGTTGTTCGACGGCGCGATCCGGAAGGCGTTGGGGAACTTGGCCGGATCGATCAGGCTTTCGACCACGCAGGGGTGCAGATCCGGCATCTTGGCGCGCGCCATGATCGGCGTTGTCGCCAGCGCCTCGCCGGAGTTCAGCGGCCCCCACATCGCGTGAACCTTGGCCTGGCTGATCAGCTCCTGGGTGGCATTCACCGCCTTGGTCGGATCGCCCTGGGTGTCGCGCATCACGATCTCGATCTTGCGGCCCTTCACCCCGCCGGCATTGTTGATGGCGTCGACCGCGAAATTGACGCCGCGGTTGAAGCCGACCGTCGGCGCCGAGCTCGGCCCGGTGATCGCAGCCAGGCAGCCGATCTTGATCGGTTCCGACTGGGCAATGGCGGGAGCTGGGAAGGAGAACGAGGCGGCGCCCAGTGCGCCGGCGCTGCCCAACAAGACGTCACGGCGTGAAACGGCCATGTGATGCACTCCCTCTTTGCGGCGCCCGTCGTTGGTTGCGGGACGTCCGTTCGTTGCTTGTCCGCGCGCTCATGGCCGCGGTTTGACGGGTACAAGTTTGGGCTGGATGCAAAGGGCTTGTCCAGCCCCGGGGCGATGCGCCCTGCGAGGGGAGCAATGCAAAAGGCCTCCGGCTGTCGCCGGAGGCCTCATTTGCGCTCGATTTGGATCGGTTGGTTGGCGTTGCCGTCACCAGGAGTAACGCACCACGCCTTTGCCGGCGTAGCTCTGGGTGACGTCGGAGAATTCGCCTTCGAAGGTCGCGGCGACCGAGAAGCCGTTGCGCCAGCGCATCTCGGCCGAGCCGGTGATCAGCGCGAGGTCGGAAGCGGGCCTGGCGCCGTTCACGACGAAAGAGGCGCCGGGCAGCGTCTGGAACGTCGCGCTGACGGTGCGGTCGGTGTTGAAGTCATGCGCCCAGGCGGCGCGGCCGCGCAGGATCAGGACGCCGTCCTGCACCAGATAGGACTTGTCGCTGCGCAGGCCGAGTTCGCTGCGGCTCGCCGTCACCGTCTTCGAGCTGTAGGTCTGTGCGAAGGCGTTGGTTCCGGTGATCACCTGCTCGGAATAGGCCGGCAGATCGAAGCTGGTGAACTGGCCGGCGGCGTACGGCGTGATGCCCATCCACGGCGTCGCATAGCGCCAGCCGCCCTCGACGCGGCCCGACCAGGCATTGGCGTTGAAGTTGGCGCGCAGCTGGTCGAGCCCGGCGATGGTCACCGTGCGGTTGGTGGTGACGTCCTGCCAGCCATAGGCGAGTGCGCCGGTGATGTAGGCCGGGCCCTCGGTGTGGCGGATGAAGGCGCCGGCCTGGAACAGGTCGGAGCGGCCGGTGCCCAGCGCATTGCCGAGCGAGAAGCTGGTGCCGCCGCCGCCGAGCGCGAAGCCGGCGATGGTGTTCGGCGAGAAGCGATAGTCGGCGCCCACAGCGGTGCCGTAGATGCTGCTGCGGGTGTCGGCGGTGCCGAGCACCGCATTGCCGTCGGTTGTCTGCGAGCCGCCGAAGCCGGCCGCCCAAACGCTCCAGCGCGGTTCATAGACGACCGGCGGCGGCGCCTTGCGATAGATCGCGGCATAGGCATCGCGCTCGCCCTGCGACCGCGCCTTGCCCTTCGACGCATAGGCGAGCGCCTCGCTGTCGTCGGCGGCGAATTGCGCTGCAGCGGCCGGCACCGCCGCCTCACCACGGCCGTCGATGTTCGGATCGGTCATCACGCCCAGGAACTGGGTCATGGCGTTGAACGTGGTCTGCTGCGAGCCGGTCGCGCCCTGGCCTTCCGCCTGCTCCAGGTTGCGGGCGACGTTGCCGTTGAAGATGGCGGCAAGCCCGCCGGCCGCAGCGCCGCCGTTGAAGGCAACGTCGAGCGCGTTCGCGACCGACCGCTGGTTGGCGTTGAGGCCGCTGATCTGGCCGAGGCCCGAGTTCAAGGTCACCGTCACCGCGTTGCCGGAATAGCCGAGCGAGCCATTGATGCCGGTCGGCGTCACCAGCGACGCGAAGGTGGTGCCGTTCAGCCCGGCCGAGGTCAGGATGGTCTGGGCCTGGTTGAACTTGAAGCTGTTGGTCGGCGAGGACACCTGCACGGTGGCGCCGGTCAGGGTCGCGGTGCCCGTCACATTGGTGGAGCCGACCGACGTCGACGTCGCCTGCACCAGATAGAGCGCCCCGGACTGGAACGCGAGGCTGCCGTTGATCCGCAGCGTGCCCTGGCCGTTGGCGCCGCCCTGCAGTGCGCCGCCGCTCAGAACCTTGGTCGTCGCAATGGTGCCGGTGCCGCCCAGCACACCGCCATTGGCGACGGTGACGTTGGTGGTGACGACGTCGCTCGCGGCCAGCCTCAGGGTGCCGGTCACGCCCTGGAAATAGGTTACGGCGGCGAACAGGTCGAGGCGCGCCCAGTAGCTCAGCGCGGTGCCGTAGAACGGCGCGATCGCGTTGGTCTCGGTGTTCACCAGGATCTGGTTGATGGTGCTGGTCGACAGGCTGCCGAACATGCCGCCGGTCGGCGCGATGGTCTTGGCCGCAGCCGAATCGCCGCCATAGACCGTCGCCAGCAGGATCGATGCGTCGGGGCCGCCGGCCGGCGCGGCCTCGCGCGGCGCCTGGGCGAACGACAGCGTCGGCAGGCCGTAGGTCAGCCGCGCGGTGTAGTCGGCCTTGTCCTTGGCCAGATCGCTGAAGCGGTCCGGCGCGCCGCTTGCGGCGCAGGCCGCGATGCTGCTGCCGCCGCACCCGGCCACCAGCAGATTGGTCACGTCGGTCCGCGCCGCGTTGAACACGGTCTGGAAGTTGCCGGTGGTGGTGACGTCGCCGATGCCGAACACGCCGTTGACGGTGGCGTTGGTGTATTGCGGATTGTTGTTGAGCATCTGCACCACGTCATAGGTGCCGAGCACGCGGCCGGCGATGACGTCGAGCGGATAGTGCACGCCGAGCACGATGCGGCTGTCGCCGTATTCCGACCCGCGGGTCAGCATCTCGGTGTAGCGCTCCGGCACCAGCATCGCGAACAGCAGCGACGTGGTGTAGCCGAAGGTGGTGTGGCCGCTCGGCAGCGAGGCGTTGGCGAACAGGCCGGAACCGCTGTTGGCGGTGTTGGTGCCGAGGATGTTCGTGTTCGAGGTCGGATTGCCGAAATAGTCGACGCCGCTGAAGCTTACGATGTTGTTCGGATTGACCTGGATCGGGCGGGAGTTGCCGGTCCGGTTCTGCTGCACGATCGGCGCATAGGACTTGTCGTAGACGTTGAAGGTGCCGTTCGCCGGCAGCGAGATGCCGACGATCGGGGTGTTCGAGGTCGCGGTCTTGCCGAGCGACAGATTGGCGTTGCTGACGAACACGGTGCCGTTCGCCGACCCGTCGGCGAAGAAGTTCTTCGCCTTGCCGGAATCGTCCTGCGAGATCGCGTTGATCTGCCGGAACAGGGTCAGCAGATTGGGCGAGAACGTCGTGGTCGTGCCGTTCGCCGCCTGGCTGTTGTTGGCGTTCCAGATCGCGCCCAGCTTGGTGCCGAGGCCGTCGGACAGCACCACGCCGTTGTCGGTGGTGATGGTGTTGTCGATTAGCGCCTGCGCCCGCTGCGCGGCGGTCGAATTGTTGTTGATCGACACCGCATTGGTCAGATTCTGCGAGATCGTGGTCGTGCCGAGCAGCGTGCTCAGCGGCATCAAGACGTTGATCGCATTGGCGTTCAGCGGCGTCGCGATGGTTTGCGTCTGGGCCAGGGCGAGGTGCGACGAGGTCGCGACAAAGACGGCGGCAAGCGATGATAATCTTACGGCGCGCATGGTCAGACCCCCAACAGCAATGTTTTTCCGCCCCCGGAAACAGGGCGAAACAAACATTCGGGCATGACAGCGCAGTGACGATCGGTCGCATTGTCAGCGCTCGTGATGTTTCTGCAACACGCCACGCGCTGATGCGCCTGCCGAAGTCTGGATCTACGGCCGCCGCCTCCAACGATCGGCATTGACGGCACCAACGGGAATTTCGCCGGCGACGATTTTTGCGACCTGGCGCACCGTCTCCGACGATTGATGTTCGATTGCCTGCGGCGTCAGGCCGCCGACATGCGGCGTTGCGATCACATTAAAAAGCCTGGCGAGTTCCGGCGACGGCATCTGGTCCGGCGCGCGGCCGACATCCATCGCCGCGCCGGCGATACGTCCCTCGCGCAGCGCCGCCGCGAGCGCAGCTTCATCGACGAGGTTGCCGCGCGACAGGTTGATGAAGACGGCGTGCCGCTGCATCCGCGCCAGCGCCGCCTGCCCGATCAAATTCTCGGTCTGCTCATTGGCGACCGCGAGGCAGACGACATAATCGGCGCGCGCCAGCAGATCGTCGAGCGGCAGATGCCGGATCGCAGGGTCCTCGATCGTGACGAAGGGATCGGCGACCAGCACCTCCATGCCGAGCACCTTTGCGATCCCGGCGAGATAGCGCCCGATGCTGCCATAGCCGATGATGCCGATCGTGCTACCGGCAAGCTGGCGGCCCATCACGACCTCAGGCTTGCGGCCTGCATGATAATCCGCAGTGGTTCGCGAGATGCCGCGCGAAAAATCGACCATGAAGCCGAGCGCGAGCTCGGCAACCGATTGCACGAAACCCGCGCTCGCCTGCGTCACCAGCACGCCGGCGGCGGAGGCCGCGCTCACGTCGATGTTGCGGATATCGACCGCGCAACGCACGAAGGCGCGCAGCTTTGGCAAAAGCGGAAAGATCTCGCCCGGGCCGGCGGTCATGCGGTCGGCAACGATGATGTCGACGTCATCAGCGGCCCTGACCAGCGCGGCGGCATCGAGCGCGTCATCGCCCTCGTGCAGCTTGACGTCGGCGACCGCGCGCAGGCCGCTCAGGCTGCGCTCGCCATAATAGTCGCGGCGCATCTGCGGGGTGTGGGCGAGCAGCACTCTCACGGTCCCCTCCCCCTAGTAGCCCATCGCATGCGGCAACGCCGTGCTGATGACGGGCACGAAGGCGATCACCAGCAAGCACAGCAGCAGCAGGCCGAGATAGCTCATGATCGGCTTGATGGTCTGCTCGATCGGCACGTTGCCGATCAGGCAGGCGCCATAGAGCCCGAGGCCGAGCGGCGGCGCAAACAGCCCGAGTCCCATCGAGATGACAAGCACGACGCCGAAATGCAGCGGATCGATGCCGAGCTTGACCGCGACCGGCAACAGCAGCGGCCCGAAGATGATCAGCGCCGCGGCGCCCTCGAGCACCGAGCCCATCACCACCAGCACCACGATCGACAGCAGCATGAACAGCCAGACGCCGTGGCTGCCGGAGATCGACAGCATGAAGTCGCCGACCTCATGCGGCACCTGCTGCAAGGTCAGGATGAAGGCCAGCGACTGCGCGGCGGCGACGATGAACAACACGAGGCCTGAGCGCGTCGCCGATTGCACGAAGCAGTGCGCGAGGTTCTTCACGCCGAGCTCGCGGAACAGCAGGCTGCCGACCGCGATGGCGTAGACCGCGGCAAACGCGGAAATCTCGGTGGCAGTGGCAAAACCGCTCTTGAAGCCGAAGAAGATCATGAAGATCAGCCCGAACGAGGCGATCGCGCCGGTCCACAGGCCGGAGACCGCCGCGCGCGGCTCGGCCTCGCCGCTCGCGGCGGGGCGCTTGCCGAAAATGATCGACACCGCGACCAGCGCCAGCGCCATCAGCGCGGCCGGCAGCATGCCGGCGACGAATAGCCCGCCGATCGAGAGGTTGGCGACGAAGCCGAGGATGATCAGGTTGATGCAGGGCGGAATCGTTTCCGCCATCACGGCGGATGCGGCGAGCAGCGCCACCGCGCCGCCCGGGTTCTGCCGCGAGCGGCGTGCCGCCGGGATCAAGACCGAGCCGACCGCGGCGACGTCGGCCATCTTCGAGCCCGAGATGCCGGAGAACAGCACCATCGACAGCACCATCACGACGTTGAGCCCGCCGCGCATCTTGCCGACGGCGCGCTGCAACAGCTCGATCAGCCGCACCGACATGCCGTTGGCTTCCATCAAATAGCCGACCAGGATGAAGAACGGGATCGCCAGCAGCACGAAATTGTCGATGCCGCGCGCCATCTGCTGGGCGAAGATCACGCCGGGCAGCGTGCCCTCGACCCAGATGAAGATCAGCGCCGCCAGCGCCAGCGCAAAGCCGATCGGCAGGCCGCCGAACAGGGTGAGGAAGAAGCCGACCAGCATCAGCGTCTGCGATGACGGAACCGACGCCGGCGCCAGCGCATCCCAGACCAGATAGAGCCCGGCGATCGCGGCCGTGGCAACGATGCCCGCGATCATGTCGCGCAGCGGACGGCCGCAGAACGTCTCCAGCGCGAAGATCGTCATGAACGCCGCGCCGACGCCCATCGGATAGAACGTCCATTCCAGCGGCAGGCCGGAGCCCGAGGTCTGGCCGGTGGTCAGCCAGCCCATCTTGATGGCGTTGAACGCGACATAGAACGAGATGATGGTGACCAGCAGCGCGCCGACGGCGTCGACGACGCGCCGCACGCCCGGTGGCAGCATGTCGACGAAGAAGGCGACGCCGAGATTTTCGCTGCGCGCCAGCGCGCTCGCCGCGCCGAAGAAGCTCGAGCCGACCATCAGCCCCCGGGCGACGTCGTCGGACCATTCGACCGGAGCATTGAACAGGAAGCGGGCCAGCACCGAGACGCAGACCACGACCAGGTCAGCGGCGAGCAGGACCGCGGCGATCGTATCGCTGACGGCGACCAGCGGCGCCGTGATCCGGCCGGTGCTGCGGCCCTCCGCGACTGCGGCAACTGACATGCGAGGGCCTCAGGCCTGGGTGGCGCGGATTATCTCGACGACGGCTTTCGCCTCCGGCCGTGCCTTGATGAAATTGTCGGTCTGCGGCAGCACGCGCTTGCGGAACGCCTCCTTGTCGCATTCGACGACGGTCACGCCCTTCTCCGCCAGCGTGGTCTGCGCCTCCTTCTCGACCGCGAGGCCGTGGGCGCGGCTGTCGGCCGCAGCCTTCTTGGCGGCGTCGAGGAAACCCTCGCGCAGCTTGGGGTCCATGCGGTTGAAGGTGGTGTCGCTGAAATAGATCGCGAGCGGCGAGAAGTTATGCTGGGTCAGCGCGTAGTGCTTCGAGGTCTCGTAGAACTTGCTGGCCAGAATGGTCGGCGGATCGTGCTCGAGGCCGTCGAGCACGCCGGCCTGCAGCGCGGTGTAGATCTCGCCGAACGCCAGCGGGGTCGCCGCCGCGCCCATCAGGCGCAGGCATTCGGTGATGATCGGGTTGGGCAGCGTGCGGATCTTCAGGCCGGCGAGATCCTCCGGCGTCTTCACCGGCTTCTTCGCCAGCACGCTGCGCGCGCCGAAATTATAGGCCCAGGCGATGATGCGGATGTTGCCGCCCTTGAGCAGTGCATCCTCGATCGGCTTGGCCGCGCCGGCGTCGAACGCCTTGGTCTGCTGCTGAAAGCTGGTGAAGAGATAGCCGAGGTCGAAGGTGCCGACCAGCGGCACCAGATTGGCCGAGATCGAGGAGCCCGACACCATCAGGTCGATGACGCCTAGCTTCACCGAGTTGATGACGTCGATCTCCTGGCCGAGCTGGTTGTCGGGGAAGAAGGTGACGTCGATCTGCTCGCCGAGCCCGGCTGCTTTGAGCTGCTTGACGAGGTTGTCGTAGTAGACCCGGCCGTTGGCGTATTTCGGATCGTTGGGCAGCGACGACGAGCAGCGCATCTTCATCACCGCGGCCTCGGCGCGGCCGATCAGCGCCGGCCCGGCGGCAAGCCACGCGGACGCTGCGACCGACGACTGCAACACAAGACGGCGGCTGACGCGCTTCGATGTCATGATGGCTTCTCCCCGGGAACGCTTCGTTGTTGCCCGCCGCGTTGACTGCGGCGCGCTTGGCAGAATATTTGTCGTAATGTATGACAAAAGAGGTAGGGCTACGCAAGGGCGTAGCCGGGTTGCGCAAATGCGCCGCGCCGATCGGCGCCGGCAACCAAACCAGCGAGGCGTTTCGTGTTCCAAAGCTCCACCGCGTTGCGCCGGAACGTGCACAGCCAGGTCGCCGACCGCGTCGGTACCAGCATCGTGCGCGGCGAGATCGGCGTCGGCGAGACGCTGCCGCCGGAGATGCAGATCTGCGCGATGATGGATGTCAGCCGCACCGTGGTGCGCGAGGCGATGCGCACGCTGACCGGCAAGGGCCTGATCGAATCGCGGCCCAAGAGCGGCACGCGGGTGCGGCCGCCCGAGCAGTGGAACCAGCTCGATCCCGACGTCCTGCGCTGGCGGCTCGAGGCCGCCGACATCGACCGCTATCTGGCAAAGCTGTTCCAGCTGCGCACCGCGGTCGAGCCCGCCGCCGCGGCGCTGGCGGCGCTGCACGCCGGCGACGACGACATCGCCCGCATCCGCGCCGGCTGCGACGGCATGGATGCGGCCACGACCAACGAGGCGTTCGTCGCCGCCGATATCGCCTTCCACCAGTCGATCTATTTCGCCACCCGCAACGAGTTCTTCTGGCCGATCGCGCAGATGTTCGAGATCACGCTGCGCCAGAGCTTTACCATCGCAGCCCCCGGCTCGCACCGGCCGCGGGCCCTGATCGAGCATCGCGCCGTGCTCGACGCCATCGCCGCCGGCGACGCCGAGGCGGCACGACAGGCGACGGTGGTGCTGCTGAAGCATTCCGCCGACGACCTGGTGCGGATCCGAGGCCGCGAGTTCGAGACCCCGGCGCGGCCGGCACGGAAGCGCTGAGGGCGAGGAGCGCGCAGCTCTCCCCATCGTCGTCCCGGCGAAGGCCGGGACCCATACTCCGCGGCGGATTTTGCCGGCGGGACTCGTCATTCCAACGCAGCAAGACCATCAGCATTTGTGGTTATGGGTCCCTGCTTTCGCAGGAACGACAGCGAGTGTGTGGCACGGCCGTTAGTCCCGTCGCCCTGAGGTGCGAGCGGCACCACCAGACGCAAGTGAGGTGAGCACGCGACCAGGGTTCCTTCTCCCCTTGCGGGAGAGCGTTAGGGAGAGGGGTGCCACACGGCGTACTCTCTCCATCTTGCGTGTCGACACGAACGAGACGGCGTTGCGAAAGCAGTGACTCCGTCCATCATCCCGCCCGGGGCACCCCTCTCCCCACCCTCTCCCGCAAGGGGAGAGGGAGCCTGACTGGCGTGGTCACCTCACATCCACGCCGAGACATCGAGCCTTGCGGCACCGCCCAGCACACGGGCCTGTGACCATAGTTGAATGCGCCGGCGCGGAAACTTCTGGATTGTTTAGGGCGTAGACGCCATGACAGGACAGTTATCCTCGAAGGTTCATTGATGCACGACGTCTCGATCCCGGCGGCCTTGATTGCCGGCCTTGTCAGCTTCCTGTCGCCCTGCGTGCTGCCGCTGGTGCCGCCCTATCTGATCTATCTGACCGGTGCGACCATCGAGCAGGTCAACCAGGACGGCGCCAGCCCCGCCTCCAAGCGCGCGGTGATGATGGCTGCGCTGATGTTCGTGCTCGGCTTCTCCACCGTGTTCGTCGCGCTCGGCGCCAGCGCGTCGTTTGTCGGCGGCCTGGTGCGGGCCTGGTCGGCCGAGCTGTCGATCCTGGCCGGCATCGTCATCATCATCATGGGCCTGCACTTCCTCGGCATCACCCGGATCGGCCTGCTGATGCGCGAGGGGCGAATGACCGCGCCAAAGCCGGTCGGGCTGTGGGGCGCCTATGTGATGGGGCTCGCCTTCGCGTTCGGCTGGACGCCGTGCATCGGGCCGATCCTGGCCGCGATCCTCTCGATCGCCGCCGCCGAGGCCACGGTCACGAAAGGCGCCGGCCTGCTCGCGGTGTATTCCGCAGGGCTCGGCATCCCGTTCCTGCTCGCCGCCTTCATGATCAAGCACTTCTCCTCGCTATTCGCGCGGATGAAGCGCCATCTCGACACCGTCGAGCGGGTGATGGGCGTGTTGATGGTGGTGACCGGCATCGGCTTCCTGACCGGCGCCGTCTCCAACGTCAGCGTCTGGCTGCTGGAGACGTTTCCGGCGCTGCAGAATATTGGGTAGATCTACCCCGTCATTGCGAGCGCAGCGAAGCAATCCATGCTTCCGCGCATGCGGCACGATGGTTTGCTTCGCTGCGCTCGCAATGACGTGGAGCGAACCTTCGAGGTCACCGCCCTTCGCGATTGCACACAGACCAACCGCTGGCTTTTGGCCGCGCCTTGTCCGATGATTTCCCGGCAGCCGCTGGGAGTAGCAAGAGCCGATGGGCCAGGACCAACCATCACGCGCCAACTGGCCGATCTTCCGTTCGCTCGCCCGCTTCCGGCCGAGCGACCTGCCGGGTGACCTGATCGCGGGGCTGACGCTGGCCGCGATCGCGATCCCCGAGCAGATGGCCACCGCGCGGCTCGGCGGCTTCTCGCCGCAGATCGGCTTCTTCGCCTTCCTCGCCGGCTCGATCGGCTTTGCGATGTTCGGCGCCAACCGCTTTTTGTCCTGCGGCGCCGACTCCACGATCACGCCGATCTTCGCCGGCGGGCTGGCGCTGATGGCGACCGCGGGCACACACGACTACCAGGCGCTGGCGATGGCGCTGGCGGTGCTGGTCGGCGCGATCATGATCGCCGGCAGCTTGTTTCGGCTCGGCTGGATCGCCAATTTGCTGTCGACGCCAGTGACGGTCGGCTTCCTCGCCGGCATCTCCGTGCACATCCTGGTCTCGCAACTATCAGGCGTGCTCGGCCTCGCCGCGCCGGACGGGCCGACGCTCTACAAGCTCGTCGTGCTCGCCGAGCACATCGGCCAGACCAACTTCCATACGCTCGCGATCGGCCTCGGCGTGCTGGCGCTGGTTGCCGGATCGGAGAGGATCAGCGCGCGGATTCCCGGCGCGCTGATCGCTCTCGTCGTAGCCACGGTCGCCGTGATCGCCGGGCACCTCGAGAGCAAGGGCGTCAGGGTGGTCGGCGCGGTGCCGGGCACGCTGCCGACGCCGTCGTTTCCGGAGATCGCGCCGGAGAAATGGATAAAACTACTGTCGCTGGCATTCCTGATCGCGGTCGTCGTCATGGTGCAGACCGCGGCCACGACGCGCTCGTTCCTGTCGGACCCGGACAAGCCGGCGGATGTCGACCGCGACTTCCTCGGCGTCGGCGCCGGCAGCCTGCTCGCCGGCCTGTTCGGCGCCTTTCCGGTCAACGCCTCGCCGCCGCGCACCGGGATCGTGTCGGAGACCGGCGGCCGAACCCAGCTCGCCGGGCTGGTTGCCGCGGCGATCGTACTGGCGCTATTGGCATTCGGCGCGACGCTGCTGCAGCACGTACCCGACGCGGCGCTCGGCGGCGTGCTGCTGTTCGTCGCGCTGCGTATCATCCGCATCGGCCAGATCGTCGCGATCTTCCGGCAGTCGTTCTACGAATTCCCGCTGGTGGTGGCGACCGCGGCGGCGATCATCGTGCTGCCGATCGAGCAAGGCGTCGCGCTCGGCATCGCGCTGTCATTGCTGCACGGCATCTGGACCACGACGCGCGGGCGCCTGGTCGAATTCGTCCACGTCCCCGGCACCACGATCTGGTGGCCGGCGGGCCCCAACGTCTCCGGCGAGCGCAGGCCGGGCATCGCCGTGCTCGGCATGCAGGCGCCGCTGTCATTCCTCAATGCCGAAGGGTTTCACAGCGACGTGCTGAAGGTGATCGGCACCGCGACGCCAAAACCGCATCTCGTGGTGATCGAGGCCAGCGGCCTGATCGAGATCGATTTCACCGCGGCGCAGGAGCTGCGCGGCCTGTTCCGCGAATGCCGCGAGCAAGGCGTGACGGTCGCGGTGGCGCGGCTGGAATCCGCCCGCGCCCATGCCGCGTTCGAACGGTTCAAGCTTTACGAGGTGCTGCCGAACGACCGCATCTTCCGCAGCGTCGATGAAGCGGTGCGCGCGTTGGGCGGACAGACGTCAATCTGATGCAATCGCCGCTGCGCAGCCCGGATGGAGCGAAGCGCAATCCGGGATTCTCTCCGCGGATAGACTGGCCCCGGATTGCGCTGCGCTCCATCCGGGCTACGGGCTACGGGACCGCCGGAACGGCTACCCCTGCTCACCCTCGAGCGTCGGATGCTCCTGCAACACCTCGGCCTTGATCGAGCCGGCGTGGATGGCGCGGTACAGGGCCCGTGCGGTCTTGATGTTGTTGGCCTTCATGCAGAGGCCGATGATCTCGCGCACGGCGGAGTCGCGCATCAACTCGTCGGAAATCTTCATCGCGATCTCCATCGCGAGCCTGGCGGCGCGCTCGTAGCGGTCGCGCTCGATCTCCTGATTCTTCGCCGCACGGCCCTCCGGCCGGCCCAGCTTCTCGGCGCTGTCGGCTGCATCGCGGCAGATCGCGCGGATGATGTTCACCGCCTCGATGTCGCCGTGCGGCTGCTCGACGGGATCGTCCCAAATCTCCTTTTGCCTGGCCTTGCTGAACCACCACATCGCCGCACCTCAAACGCCGGCAAGCATAGCTGGCCTTCACGCAGCCTGTGAACCGTAGAGTCTTCGTAACGAAGAGTGATGAGGCATCACTATGGCGCGGCCGCCACACCCTTCGGGCTACCGCGAACGGGCTAAGCGTCAAAATCGCCGGCTCCATGGCTTTCCCGCGAAGCGGATTCCCGTTCGGGTCAAGCAGCTACGCCGATCGCCTTGGTCCGATCGCCTCGAACTGCGCCTTTTGCTCGTCGTCGAGGGTGGCGTAGAACGCCTCGAGCGCGGCGCGTACGTCCTTGACGGCCTGCAGCATGGTATCGAGTCGTTTGGCGATGGCAGCAAGCCGCGCCGGCGGCGTCATGGCATCGCTCGCCTTGCACGCAGCTTGCAGCCTTTGCGCGGCATCGGCGCTGGCGTTCTGCAGCACACCCAGCGCGGCGCGCTGGGTGTCGTTCAAATGCAGCCGGGCGTCGATCTCGCCGGTCGGCCATTGCTGCACCGCCGGTTGTGCCGCCGAACAATTGTCGGCAGACGGCGCACTGCTTGCACCCGCGGCCGATGCCTTGCGCTGATCCTCGGCCAACGCGTTCAGCCGCGCCTTCTGTTCGTCGTCGAGCAGGCCGTAGAACTTCTCCAGCGGCGGCTGCACGGTGGCGGCGGCTGCGATCATCGCCTCGATCCGCTGCTGCATGGCGGCAAGGCGGCTCGGCGCCGTCAACATCACCTGCGTAGGACATGCCGCACGAATGCTCTGCGCCGCGGCGATCGAGGCATTTCCGAGTTCGTCGAGCGCAGCGCCCTGCGCCGCGGTCGGCTGCACCGCAGCCGCGATCTGATCGATCGGCAGGCCCGCAAGCGAGCGGCTGTCGTTGCCGCACATCTGCTCGATCCGCCCGCCACCGCGGCTGCGCCGGCCCGGCCTGGGTTCGACGAAATAGCCCCTGAGGTCGTCATAGCCATAGGGCGCGAAGATGCCGGCATAGATGTCCGGATAGCCATAGCCCCAGAAGCCGATGTCGTCGCCCCAGATGGCGTAGTCATAGATGTCGTTGTAGGCGAACGGCCAGAACAGCGGGCCGACCCATCCATAGCCGCCGCCGGCATGCTGCCACCAGCCGCTTGCGGCCGCGCCACCGTGCCAGCCGCCAAGCGCCGCAGCGGCCGCCATCTGCGCGCGCGCCGCCGGATTGCTCAGCAATCGGCCGTTTCGCAATGCGCCCGAGCGCGACAGCGAATTGAACGCGTTGTGCACGTTGCCGGCGTGCAGATTGCCGGATCTGATCGCGGCATTTCGCATCTGGCCGAAATTCGCGCCACCGCGCGTTGCGAAGGATCGATGGCCGGCAAAGCCCGAGCGCCGGATCGCGTGCGAACGGGCGAACCCGCCATGATGTCCGCCGCCGAAATGCATGCGGCCGCCGCCGTGCCCGCCAAATCCGTGCCCTCCATGCCCATGGCCGCCACCGTGACCTCCGCCATGACCACCACCATGGCCCCCTCCGTGACCTCCGCCGCCACCCTTGCCGAGTGCGGTGCCTGAGAGGGCCAACGCGAGGACAATGACCGCAATTCCAATTGCCCGTCTGACCACGGTGCTCTCCCTGGCGCTGCGCCGCTCACACTGCGGCACAAGACAGACGTCGCGCGAACGGAAAAGTTCCATGGGCCAGCCGCTACACGCGCGGCCGGCGGGCGCAAATTGCGCGGAAATTGGCGGCGCTTCAGGCCGCGGGGACGATCTTTCCGGGATTGAAAATGTTCTGCGGATCGAGCGCCTGCTTCAGCGCCCGCATCGCGTCGAGCGCCTCGGGGCCGAGCTCGGCCTGCAGATATTTCTGCTTGCCCTGGCCGATGCCGTGCTCGCCGGTGCAGGTGCCGCCCATCGCCTGGGCGCGCTCGACCAAACGGTGCATGAACTCCTCGCCGCGCGCCATCTCGTCCCTGTTGTCGATGTCGCAGACCAGCGAGCAGTGGAAATTGCCGTCGCCGACATGGCCGACGATCGGCGACAGCAGATTGAGCCGCTTCAGATCGTCCTCGGTCTCGGTGACGCAGTCGGCGAGCCGCGAGATCGGCACGCAGACGTCGGTGGCGACCACGCCGATGCTGTCGCCGGGGCGCAGCGCCTTCACCGACCAATAGGCGTCGTGCCGCGCCTGCCAGAGCTTTGTGCGGTCCTCCGGCTTGGTGGTCCAGGAGAAGTCACCGCCGCCGCATTCGGCGGCGATGTCGCGAAAATTCTTCGACTGCTCGGCGACCTCGACCTCGCTGCCGTGGAATTCCAGCAGCAGCAGCGGCGTCTCCGGCAGCGACAGCTTCGAATAATTGTTGCAGGCCTTGACCTGCTCGGCGTTGAGCAGCTCGATCCGCGCGAGCGGGATGCCGGTCTGGATCGCGAGGATGGTGGCCTGGCAGGCGCCGCGCACGGTGTCGAAGGAGCAAGCCGCCGCGGCGATGGTGTCGGGGATGCCGCGCAGGCGGATCGTGAGCTCGGAGATGATTCCGAGCGTGCCCTCGGCGCCAACGAACAGATGGGTCAGATCATAGCCGGCCGACGACTTCTTGGCCCGCGTGCCGGTCGTGATGATCTCGCCGTCGCCGCGCACCACTTTGAGCGCCAGCACGTTCTCGCGCATGGTGCCGTAGCGCACCGCGTTGGTGCCGGAGGCGCGGGTCGAGGTCATGCCGCCGAGCGAGGCGTCGGCGCCGGGATCGATCGGGAAGAACAGGCCCTGGTCGCGCAGATGCTCGTTGAGCGCCTTGCGCGTCACGCCGGGCTGGATCACGCAGTCGAGGTCCTCGGCATGGACCGCGAGCACCTTGTTCATGTCGCGCAGATCGATGCAGACGCCGCCGCCCGGCGCGTTGACCTGGCCCTCGAGCGAGGTTCCGGTGCCGAACGCGATCACCGGCACGCGATGTCTTGCGCAGATCCGCACCACGTCCTGGATGTCGGCGGTTTCCTGCGCCATCACCACCGCGTCCGGCGGCTGGTTTGGCAGCCAGGTGGTGGTATGGGCGTGCTGTTCACGCACCGCCTGCGATGTGACGAGCCGGTTGCCGAACCGCGCCGCCAGCGCGTCGACCGCGCTTTTCAGGGCCTGCGGTTCGGGTCGCGTCACATTGCTCGAAATCGTCGTCGCCACGTCAAAATTCCTCCCGGATTTAGCCGACCGTGGCAAAGCTTGTATAAGGGGTCAAGAGAGCCTGACTTGAAAAAGGCGGCGATGCGGTCGCAGAAAAGCTCATGCTCGAACGCCAGCGAACCGGGATAGACCATGACCTCAGTGACTGCCGCCAGCGAACTGCCGCTTCCGCCCGCCCCGTTCAAGTCCTCGATCATGCAGATCGAGCCGCAATGGATCGACTATAACGGCCATCTCAACATGGCCTATTACAACGTGATGTTCGACCGCGCCATCGACGAGATGTGGCTGCAGCTCGGCATCGGCCCGGCCTACATGAAGGCGCGGCACTGCTCGACCTTCACCGGCGAATGCCATGTGCGCTATTTGCGGGAGATCCATCTCGGCGATCCCGTGCAGGTTTCGGTGTTCCTGCTCGGCGCCGACGAGAAGCGGCTGCATACGTTCGAGGAGCTGCGCCACGCCGAGGAGGGCTGGCTGTCGGCGACCTCGGAAAACCTGACGCTGCATGTCGACATGCAGGCGCGCAAGGTGGCACCGTTTCCGCCTGACATCCGCGCCCGCGTGACGGCGATCGTCGACAGCTACGCGGGCGTGCCCCGGCCCGAGGGCATCGGCCGCAGCGTGGCGATGCCATCGAAATAGCCCGTAGCGTTTTCGAGCGAAGTGGTTCCCGGTTCGCGTGAAGAAAACGCGTCAGAACAGGAGCGCTTCGCTAGACCCGTGTGCGGCCGCGCACCAATCCGACCACCGCCGACACCAGGAACAGGATGACGGCGATGAAGAAGATCGCCTTGGCGATTTCGACCGAGGCGCCGGCGATGCCGCCAAAACCCAAAATGCCCGCGATCAGGGCGATGACCAGAAACGTGACGACCCAGCTCAGCATGATCCAACCTCTGTCTCGTTGCCGTGCGCGGGCCGCAGCCCGGCGCCGTATCTGCTGAGACAATCCGGCGGGGAAACGCAGGTTCCTGGCCGCGAAACCGCGAAATTTTCGCCGATTTCCGGAACCGGGCGCGCTGTGGATTGCTGCGAGGATCGTTCCTGTCGCGCGCGATAAACCTGTCAAAACGGCCGATCAGGCCCTATATGGCCTGCAATCCCTGTTAAGAAGGCTCCCCTTCACCGTCCCGCGGTGCCATCGTGGGCCACAACGATTCGCCTATGACCGAGCCGAGCAAATTGCCCCATCGCGGCGTTCCCGAGCACCAGCCACAGGCTGGCGGCATCGCCGCGCGTGCGCGGGCGGCGGCCGGTGCTCCGCAATATCTGAACGGGCTCAATCCGGAGCAGCGCGAGGCGGTCGAGACGCTCGACGGCCCGGTGCTGGTGCTCGCCGGCGCCGGCACCGGCAAGACGCGGGTGCTGACCACGCGCATCGCGCACATCCTGAGCCAGGGCCGCGCCCGCCCGCACGAGATCCTGTCGGTGACCTTCACCAACAAGGCGGCGCGCGAGATGAAGCTGCGGCTCGGCCAGATGCTGGGCCAGGCGGTCGAGGGCATGCCGTGGCTCGGCACCTTCCACTCGATCGGCGGCCGCATCCTGCGCACCCATGCCGAGCTGGTGCAGCTGAAATCCAATTTCACCGTGCTCGATGTCGACGACCAGGTGCGGCTGCTCAAGCAGCTGCTGCAGGCGGAGAACATCGACGACAAGCGCTGGCCGGCGCGGATGCTGGCCGGGCTGATCGACAGCTGGAAGAACCGCGGGCTGCTACCACAGCAGGTGCCCTCGGGCGAGGCCGCCTCGTTCGGCAACGGCAAGGGCGGCAAAATCTACGCGACCTATCAGGAGCGGCTCAAGATTCTCAACGCCGCCGACTTCGGCGACCTGCTGCTGGAGAACATCCGCCTGTTCCGCGAGAACCCGGATGTGCTGCGGGGTTATCAGAACCGCTTCAAGTTCATCCTGGTCGACGAATATCAGGACACCAACGTCGCGCAGTATCTGTGGCTGCGGCTGTTGTCACAGGCGCCGTCGCGGCCGGGCCGTGCGCTGTCTGAGGTGATTCCGGGAGATGTCACCTCGCCCCGCTTGCGGGGAGAGGTCGGCGCGCAGAGCGCGCCGGGTGAGGGGGAGTCTCCGCAGACTGAGCTCGCGGAGGCAGCCCCTCACCCCGACCCTCTCCCCGTAAAGGACGGGGAGAGGGAGAAGAGTCCACCCAAAAACATCTGCTGCGTCGGCGACGACGACCAGTCGATCTATGGCTGGCGCGGTGCCGAGGTCGACAACATCCTGCGCTTCGAGCACGATTTTCCCGGCGCAAAAGTCATCCGTCTGGAGCGCAACTACCGTTCCACCGGCCACATCCTCGCCGCCGCCTCGCATCTGATCGCGCACAATGAGGGACGGCTCGGCAAGACGCTGCGCACCGAAGACGTCGACGGCGAAAAGGTTACCGTCACCGGCTCCTGGGACTCCGAAGAAGAAGCGCGCGCGATCGGCGAGGAGCTCGAGGAGCTGCAGCGCGCCGGCGAGAACCTCAACGACGTCGCCATCCTGCTGCGCGCCTCGTTCCAGATGCGCGAGTTCGAAGACCGTTTTGTCACCCTCGGCCTGCCCTATCGCGTGATCGGCGGTCCCAGATTCTATGAGCGCGCCGAGATCCGCGACGCGCTGGCTTATTTGCGCACCATCAATTCGCCGGCCGACGATCTCGCCTTCGAGCGCATCGTCAACGTGCCGAAGCGCGGGCTCGGCGACGCCACCGTGCAGATGCTGCACGACCACGCCCGCAAGCGCCGCATTCCCTTGTTCGAGGCGGCGCGCGCGGTGGTCGAGACCGACGAGCTGAAGCCGAAGGCGCGCGGCTCGTTGCGCGATCTCGTGATGCAGTTCGACCGCTGGCGGGCGCAGAGCGAGGTGACGTCGCATACCGAATTGGCCGAGATCGTGCTCGACGAGAGCGGCTACACCGAGATGTGGCAGAAGGACCGCTCGGCGGATGCCGCCGGCCGGCTGGACAATTTGAAAGAACTGGTCCGCTCGATGGAGGAGTTCGAGAACCTGCAAGGCTTCCTCGAACACATCTCGCTGGTGATGGACCGCGACGGCGAGGCCGGCGAGGAAGCGGTGTCGCTGATGACGCTGCACTCCGCCAAGGGTCTCGAATTCGACAACGTATTCCTGCCGGGCTGGGAGGAAGGCCTGTTCCCCAGCCAGCGCACGCTCGACGAACAGGGCCGCGCCGGGCTCGAGGAGGAACGCCGCCTCGCCCATGTCGGCCTGACCCGGGCGCGCCGCCGCGCAAAAATCTATTTCGCCACCAACCGCCGCATCCATGGCACCTGGTCGACCACGATCCCCTCGCGCTTCCTCGACGAGCTGCCGGCGCACAATGTCGAGATCACCGAATCCAAGGGCGGCTCGGGCTGGGGCGGCAGCGGCGGCTATGGCGCCTCGCGCTTCGACAACCTGGAATCCTTCGGCTCGAGCTACTCCACTCCGGGCTGGCAGCGCGCCCAGGCCAACCGCAACCGCGGCGGCGGCGGGCGCAGCGGCGGTTTCGAGGAGCGGCAGTCGTCGTTTTCATCCGGTCACGGCAAGCGCGGCCCGCTGGTGATCGAGGGCGAGCTGGTGGCGAAATCCACCGGTACGGTGTCGGAATTCTCGCTCGACGATCGCGTGTTTCACCAGAAGTTCGGCTACGGCCATGTGGTGAAGATCGACGGCAACAAGCTCACCATCGCGTTCGAGAAGGCCGGCGAGAAGAAGGTTGTCGACAGCTTTGTGGAGCGGGTGTGACAGAGTGGAATTCCCTGCCTCGTGGCACTTGACCCCAGCTAAATTCATGGGTTCAGATGGCCCCATGGTCCGGGGACGTCTTTTCCTTTTTGTCGTCGCGCTCACTGCGCCGTCGTTCGCGGCGGCGGAGACGATGAGCTTTGGCGATGCCGCAGCGCAGCTCGCCAGGATCTGCGGCGCCGACATCACCGCCAATTGCCGCGGCGTCAACCTCGACTCCAACCGCCTCAAGGAGTGCCTGTCGCGCAACCGCGACGTGATGTCGCCGCAGTGCAAGGAAGGCTATCTCTCGACGCTGGACGCGATCCAGAAGCGGATCGCGGCACGCGTCACCGTGGCCAATGCCTGCACCCGCGAGATCGTCAAGGTGTGCGGCGGCTCGACCAAGGAGACCAGCAAGTCGGTGCCCTGCCTCGTCACCGCCAAGGGCGTCAGCCGCAACTGCGCGCAGGCCATCACCGACGCGGGGTATCAGTGATGCGTAGCCTGACGCGAGCGCTGTGCGGCGCCGGTCTCATCGGCGCGCTGCTGCTAGCGGCGCCGCTCGCGCGAGCGCAGACGCAGACCGCCGCCGTCACGCGTGACGACGTCATCGCAAAACTCAATCATTTCGAGACGCCGGCCGAGATCGACGTGCCGGCGCTGCGCCAGCAGGTGCTCGAACGCTCGCGCTCGCGCGGCAAGAACGAGCCGCCGCCGCAGAAGCGGCCGCCGATCGCCCCCGACCTGACCAAGCTGCCGGCGTTCGACGTCGACATCAAGTTCGACGTCGACACGCCGATCGTGCTGCCGGAGTCCTACCAGACCATCGGGCGGATCGCCGACGCGCTGACCCATTCGTCGCTGCTGCCCTACACCTTCCTGATCGTCGGCCATGTCGAATCCGGCGGCCGGCGCGACAACGCCGCGCTGCTGAGCCAGCGGCGCGCCGACGCGGTCCGCGACATTCTGGTCAACACCTTCAAGATCGCGACCAAGCGGCTGCACCCGGTCGGGCTCGGCGAAGAGCAACTGCTCGACCCCGCCCGCCCCAACGGCCCGGCCAATGCGCAGACCCAGTTCCTGACGGTCGCCAAGGTCGCCGACGCCGAGCCGCCCGCGCACCCGGCCCCCGCCGCGGCCGCCAAGAAGCCGGCGAAGAAGAAGCACTGAGCACAGTAGATTTAGGTTGATAAGCGGCGACGTCGGAACTACGTCCCCTCGCCCGCTTTCGGGCCCGTCGCAGGGGGCGCTGCCAAAACATGAAAAACAACCCCATGCAAAGTAGCCGGTGGCGGTCGGCGCAGAATGATTTTTCTGCCCCGCGGGGCGATTGCAGAATGGATTGAGCGTCCCTATCTGCGCTTGGCCCCCATTTCCCGCCCCGCCGGGCTCAGTTCCGCGCGCCCCATCCCTTACGGCTATCGACCCTGCATGTCGCCGATCATCTCCGTTTCCAATCTTTCGAAGACCTACGGCTCCGGGTTCAAGGCGCTGAACAACATCAATCTCGGGATCAACCGCGGCGAGATCTTTGCGCTGCTCGGACCGAACGGGGCCGGCAAGACCACGCTGATCAGCATCATCTGCGGCATCGCCAATCCGAGCCAGGGCAGCATCTCGATCGGCGGCCACGACATCATCAAGGATTATCGCGCGGCGCGCTCGATGATCGGGCTGGTTCCGCAGGAGCTGCACACCGACGCCTTCGAGTCGGTCTGGGCCACCGTGAGCTTCAGCCGCGGCCTGTTCGGCAAGCCGAAGAACCCGGCCCATATCGAGAAGGTCTTGAAGGACCTGTCGCTGTGGGACAAGAAGGACAACAAGATCATCACGCTGTCCGGCGGCATGAAGCGCCGCGTGATGATCGCGAAAGCGCTGTCGCACGAGCCGCAGATCCTGTTCCTGGACGAACCCACCGCCGGCGTCGACGTCGAGCTGCGCAAGGGCATGTGGGAGGTTGTGCGCACGCTGCAGGCCTCCGGCGTCACCATCATCCTGACCACGCATTACATCGAGGAAGCCGAGGAGATGGCCGACCGCATCGGCGTCATCAACAAGGGCGAGATCATCCTGATCGAGGACAAGGCGACCTTGATGCAGAAGCTCGGCAAGAAGCACCTGACCTTGCAGCTGCAGCACAAGCTCGATGCGATCCCCGAGGCGCTGGCCGTCTACAAGTTGGAGCTGTCCGGCGACGGCCGCGCCGTGACCTATGACTACGACACCAAGGGCGACCGCACCGGCATCACCAGCCTGCTCAACGATCTCCGCAATGCCGGCATCCGGATTTCAGATTTGGACACTACGCAGTCCTCACTCGAGGATATCTTCGTCAGCCTCGTGAGGGCGCCATGAACTACCGCGCAATCCGGGCCATCTATCTGTTCGAAATGGCGCGCACCTGGCGTACGCTGCTGCAGAGCATCGTCTCGCCGGTGGTCTCAACCTCGCTGTATTTCGTGGTGTTCGGCGCCGCGATCGGCTCGCGCATCACCGAGGTCGAGGGCGTCAGCTATGGCACCTTCATCGTGCCTGGCCTCGTGATGCTGTCGGTCTTGACCCAGAGCATCGCCAACGCCTCGTTCGGTATCTACTTCCCCAAATTCGCCGGCACGATCTACGAGATCCTGTCGGCGCCGATCTCCTATCTGGAGATCGTGATCGGCTATGTCGGCGCCGCCGCCACCAAGTCGATCATCCTCGGCCTGATCATCCTGGCGACTGCCGGACTCTTTGTTCCGTTGCACATTAATCATCCGGTCTGGATGCTGACCTTCCTGGTGCTGACCGCGGTCACCTTCAGCCTGTTCGGCTTCATCATCGGCATCTGGGCCGACGGTTTCGAGAAGCTGCAGATGATCCCGATGCTGGTGGTGACGCCGCTGACCTTCCTCGGCGGCAGCTTCTACTCGGTGAACATGCTGCCGTCGGGCTGGCGCACCATCACGCTGTTCAACCCGGTGGTCTATCTGATCTCCGGCTTCCGCTGGAGCTTCTTCGAGATCGCCGACGTCAGCGTCGCGGTGAGCTTCGGCATGACCATCGGCTTCCTGGTGGTCTGCATGTTCATTGTGGCGTGGATCTTCAGGACCGGATA
Organism: Bradyrhizobium sp. CCBAU 51753; assembly: GCF_015291565.1. Taxonomy (NCBI): domain Bacteria; kingdom Pseudomonadati; phylum Pseudomonadota; class Alphaproteobacteria; order Hyphomicrobiales; family Nitrobacteraceae; genus Bradyrhizobium; species Bradyrhizobium sp. CCBAU 51753. The sequence continues at coordinate 6,738,780 of NZ_CP030037.1, forward strand.
CCGCCTGAAGAATTGATTTGCGAAAGCGCCGATGGGTAACGGGCTCTTACCTCCCCTTGAAAAGGGGAGGTCGCTTTGCTCGCCAGAGCAAAGCGGGTGGGGATGGGGTCGTCGCCGTGCTGGACGAGAACCGGCGGGTTATCAGCGACGGCGTGCAATAGATATTGCAGAAGCAGTCTGGCATCGGCTGGAAATCGCGCTCCTACTGCCGCACCAAGGAAGCGCTGATCCGCCGCTACGGCGGCGGCACGCCCGAACTCGATGCGCTGCCGACCGCATCGCGCCGACCACCGACATGCAGGAGGCGGCGGAGTGATCCGGCGCGAGTGGGCTGAGGCGCGTTCGGGGCGCGCTACGTACAGAGTCAATGCCTCCCGAGAAATCCCCCGGGATTGAGCGAACCACGTCCGGCTGCAGTCGTGAAGGAATAATCAAACTCATTGAAAATGGAAGACGCCGCGTAGCGGCCTCATTTGTACGGGAAGGTAACAGCACGCAGTAGCCTTATCGTTCTGGAAGTAACAGAATGGCTACCAGATTTTACCAAGATAGCTACTACGCTCGTCAGCGCGCTGGCTCACGCGCGAGCGCAAGCGTCATCCTACCGATAGTATTCGACTTCGTTAAACCCAAGACGCTCGTCGATGTCGGCTGCGGCGTCGGTACTTGGCTTTCCGTAGCAGGCGATCTGGGCGTTACGACATTAATCGGAGTCGAGGGCGCTTGGGTCAAGGATGTTACGACAGAGCCCGGCAACCTGACTGTCAACGTTTGCGAACTAGATTCCTATATTGTACTGCCACCAGATCTCCCGGCACGGTACGACTTGGCACTATGTACGGAAGTTGCCGAGCACCTGCCGGAAAAAAGATCGACATCTCTTGTCAACGATCTTTGCGCCCTCTCTGACGTCGTCCTCTTCAGCGCAGCTATTCCGGGCCAAGGCGGCAGCGGGCACATCAATGAGCAATGGCAGGGTTATTGGGCGGAAAAGTTTCGCGCTCACGAGTTTTATCCTTATGACGTTGTCCGACCAAGAGTGTGGAACAATGCGACGGTTGAGCCGTGGTATCGTCAAAACATGCTTTTCTATGTGAGTAAGAAACTCGCTAGCACGATGAAGGGTCTGCAACCCTCGGAGATGCTCAACGTCATGCACCCTGAGTTGTATGGATGGAAGCACCCGCCCGGAATCAGATACCTGCTGCGCGAACTTCCACCCGCAATCAAAAGACTGGCCAACCGGCGGCTCGGAAGAGCCGCTTCCTAAGCACGTCATCGGGCGTGCTCAACAACCATACCGGCGGCTACTGGGAGGATGAAGGTTACAACTGGTTGTCCGGCCCGATCTCGCCCTGCTCGAAGTCGGACAGGAAGATGCCATCCACGCGCCTTGCCAGCAGCGAAGCGCAATCCGGGAAGGTCCATCCGCGGATAGCGCGGCCCCGGATTTCGCTTCTCTTCATCCGGCTACGGGTGCGCGCTACCGATAGCAGTAGAAATGCCCGTGGCGGTAATAGCCGCGGCAGCGGTGGCCGCGGCGCCAGCCGCGATCCGGAATCCCGAACACACCCTTGACCGCGCCGACGGCACCGCCGACGCCGGCGCCGATGGCGCCGCCGACCACACCGCCGACCGGACCGGCGGCCCGGTTACCTTCATAGGCGCCTTCCTGCGCGCCGCGGACGATACCCTGGGTGTGGCCGGCATGAGGTATCGCCAGCAGCGCGAGCGCCAGCGCTGCGGCCGCAAGCAGGAGCCGCGCGGAAAGGCCGGCGGGAGGCACGGCCGCGGTCTTAACCTTGGTATTGTTCATCTCGATTCCTTGAAACGCGGCGCAAACGCGGCGCGAACGCGCCGCCCGGCGGGATTGTGAAACGCCCATGCGGCCAAATGGTTGCGTGGTGACGGCCAATTGAGGCCTGCTCGCGAAAAAGTCAGGACCCGGCGCCCGGCGCGCCCGGCTTCGGCCTTGTTTGCGCCGCGGCCCCGATTAACGATGGCCGGGTCCGCCACTGGAACCAAGTTCCGATTCCATGCATAGTGGTTGCCGGGGACGGAGAGCCGCGGCGTTGCGATCAGGCCTGGAGGCCAAGGGTAAAATGCGTTCGTTCCTCGTTGCTCTCACGTCCGTGATGCTTTTCACCGCCGGTGCCGCGCAGGCCAAGGTCGATATCACCATCGACAAGGACAACCAGCAGATGACCGTCGCGGTCGACGGCGTCGCGCGCTATCACTGGCCGGTCTCCAGCGGCATCCCGTCGCGTGAAACGCCGAACGGCACCTTCCGCGCCTTCCGCATGGAAGAGGATCACTACTCCAAGGAATTCGACGACGCGCCGATGCCGCACTCGATCTTCTTCACCAAGATCGGGCATGCGATCCACGGCACCGACTCGGTGAACCGGCTCGGCACCCCGGCGTCGCATGGCTGCGTGCGGCTGTCGCGCGCCAACGCCTCGACACTCTACGCGCTGGTGCAGAAGGAAGGCGTGCTCAACACTACGGTGACGCTGACCGGCTCGTCGCAGGTCGCGCTGGCGCGCAATCCGCGCGGCACCGCAGTGGCCCGCCGCGCGCCGCAGCAGCTCGATCAGCAAACTGCCACCGCCGGCGATCCCGTCGTGCTGACGCCGCAGCCGCGCGAATATCCGGCGCAGGCCCGCGCCGACGACGGCTACATCTATCCGGCCGACGGCAGCTCGAGCGACCAGCGCTATCCGGCGCCGCGCCCCACCCGCCGCGTCTACGACGCGCAAGGTTATGGTCAGCAAGGCTACGGCCAGCAGGGCTACGGCCAGCAGGGCTACGGCCAGCAGGGCTACGGCCAGCAGCCATATTACACCAACGACAGCTACGTGCCGGCGCCGCAATATTACCAGCCGCAGCCGCGGAGCTATTACCAGCCGCGCGGCTACTATCAGAACTGAATCCCATCTCACTGCGTAGCCCGCATAAGCGCAGCGACATGCGGGGCCGCCCCGGATGTCGCTCCGCTCATCCGGGCTACAGGTCTTCTCCTTCCCCCTGAAAGGGGGAAGGTCGGGATGGGGGTCAGCCGCAGGCTCCGCTCCAAGTGGAGAGAGCAGATCCCCACCCGCTTTGCTCTGGCGAGCAAAGCGACCTCCCCTTTTCAAGGGGAGGTGGGAGCCCGGATGGAGCGCAGCGCAATCCGAGGCCGGTCTCTCCGCGGATAAACCGCCCCCGGATTTCGCTGCGCTCCATCCGGGCTACACGCTGAGATGCACCTCGCCTCACCGCGTCGCCCGCTTGAACCAACGGGACAGCGCTCCCGCGGCTGTCCGATATCCGCTTCCGAACCCGCTTCACCGGTTTGTGACCCTTCCCGGTCCCCGGCGGGTTCCGGGACCGGGGCTTGTCGTCGCGCCGTCATCCGATTGTAAAATTAGCCCGATATTTCGCCGGAACAGCGCCCGCTCGGCCTCTTTGGGCCGTTTCACGCGACGTGCCTGATGATGTCAGAGCCAGAGCGCAGCCACGTTACGCAGGATCAGGGGTCACAATGAAACGGGGCATCGTCGTCCTTTGTCTGTGTGCCATGGCGATCGCGGCCTATTTCTCGGCAGACCGCTGGGCCATCCGCCGCACCGAGATGACCTTCAACGACATCCTGCGCGAAGACCGCAACGTGACGGTCGAGGTCGCAGTGCGGCGCGACCGCGAGATGCAGGCGATGGCCGACATGATCGAGCTGCCGGTCGCGATCCTCAGTCACGGCAACACCGTCAAGCACACCGAGTACTCGTTCCTCACCAACGTTTTCGCCTCGCGCGGCTACCTCGTCGTCAGCATCCAGCATGATCTCGATACCGACGCGCCGATGGTGACCAAGGTCGGCGAGGAATATGTCGGCCGCCGCATGCAATACAACCGCGGCGCCTTCAACATCATGTGCGCGATCGATGAGCTCAAGAAGCGCTATCCCAACGCGGACTTTCGCCACCTGACCCTGATCGGCCATTCCAACGGCGGCGACATCTCGATGTTCTTCGCCAAGCAGCATCCCGAGCTGGTCAAGAAGGTGGTGACGCTGGACAATCTGCGCGTCCCCTTCATCACCGACGGCAAGATCAAGATCCTGTCGTTCCGCTCCAAGGATCCGCACTTCAAGGCCGACCCCGGCGTCGTTCCCGACGATGACACCGCCGCCAAGGCCGGCATCAAGGTGGTCAGGACCGAGTTTCAGCACAACGATCTCAGCGATCGCGGGTCCGACAGCGTCAAGTCGTCGATCCAGACCTCCGTGCAGCAATTCCTCGATGAGGATGAGCCGCCGTCGACGATCCCGCTGTTGACAGCGGCGGCGCCGAGCCCGGCCAACGCAGCGCCGGGCCCGGTCGACTCGGCGCCGGCCGAGAAGAAGTAGCGGGCAATTGAAGCCGGCCGACGCGGCGTCGATGCGATGAGGCGCCTATGCGTGCGCGTTGCGATTGGCGGTCGCGGCGAGCCAGATCGCCGATAGCAGGAAGTAGAACGCGCCGAACCCCGCATAGGGCGCGATATCCAGGATCGTCGGCGCAACGCTGCCGATGGATTGGCTGATCATGTAGCCGCCGGCGAGAGCAGACTGCGCGCCGCTCAGGATCATCGCCCATTGCGCGCCATAGCGGCGCCAGCGCCTCGCCCCCGTGGCGAGTTGCAGCAGGCCCGCGAGGATCGCCCAAACCCCGAACACCGCCAGCACGGCGTAGGGGCTGTGGCCGACCGCCGCGATCACGGCGAGCGCCGTCACCGCGCTGACCACGACGTTCAAGGTCTGGGACGGATTGGCGATCAGGCCGCCATTGACCCGGGCGTCAGCCAGATTGGCAACGGCGTCCCATGCCGGATAGATCACGAGCAGGAATGCGACGACGGCCGGCTGCCCGCGGAGCAGGACGGCCGCCGCAATCCAGGCGATCGAGAAAACGGCGCGTCCGAAATAGTAGGTTCGCAGCCAGCTGACTGGGGAGGTTTGACTTTGCATTGGCGGTTTCCCTATTGTGCCTATCTACTAGTAGGATGATATGACCGACCTACTAGTAGGAAGGTACAAGATCCGAGTCAATCCGGACGTGGGACACGTCCGTGTGAGGACACCGCGATGCAATCAGTTTCAGACCGAGCCGCCACGAGGCGGCGGACGTGAGATCAATGAGTTCGACCGCAGACAAAATCCTCGACGTTGCGCAGTCCCTGATCGTCGCGGGAGGCTACAACGCGTTCAGCTATGCCGACATTTCGGAGGCGATCGGCATCCGCAAGGCGAGCATTCACCATCACTTCCCGACCAAGGCCGAGCTGGTCGCGGCGCTGGTGGATCGCTACCGGCAGCAGGCCGAGCTCGGCCTCAAGTCCCTCCAGGAGCAGTTCGCAAGCCCGGCCGACCAGCTGCAGTCGTATCTGAACTTCTGGCAGACGTGCATTCGCGATGCCTCGCTGCCGTTCTGCGTCTGCGCCATGCTCGCCGGCGAGATGCCGATGTTGCCGGCGGAAGTTGCATCACGCGTGCAGGCGTATTTCCATATGCTCGCGCGATGGCTCGCCGCAGTGCTGCAGGCCGGCGCGGAGCAGCGCTTGTTCCGGTTGGACGGGCGGCCGGAAGACGAGGCCCAGATCCTGATGGCCTCGGTTCACGGCGCCATGCTCTCCGCGCGGGCGTTCAACGATCCCGACCTGTTCGTTACAATCGTCAACGCCCAGATTGCGAAGCTGCTGGTGGAGGATCGCTAGAGCGTGTTCGAGCGAAAGCCTGTTCTGAACTTCATCCGGATCGGATGCGGATTTGCGTGAAGAAAACGCGTCAAACTAGAAATCCAACGCAGCTCTACTGCTCGCCGTCGCGCAGGCGGCGCCAGACCGCGCCGAGCACGTTCGAATAATCGTCAGTCCAGACCCGCTGCTTCTCATTGGCCTCGGTCTCGGTCCAGACATCCGATGATGCGAGCGTGCCGACATCGGCCTCCTCGCGCGCCGAGACCACGACCGAGGTCGAGAAGATGTACTCGTTGTCGCGGCCGGAATCCTCGCTGTAGACCCAGCTCTTCAGGTCGTTGGCGTCGGCGATCCCGACCACGACGCTGGCGAGCTCGAGATGCCGGTTGGAGACGTGCATCACCACCGCGCCCTGCGGCGCCAGCTTCTCTTTGTAGATCGCCATCGCCTCCTCGGTCGCGAGGTGGATCGGGATCGCGTCCGACGAATAGGCGTCGACGATGATGAGATCGTAGACGCCGTCGGGCTCCTTGGCGAAGGTCAGCCGCGCATCGCCGATCACAGGCTTCAGCTTCGGCTCGCAATTCTGGATGTAGGTGAAGTATTTTGGGTCGCGCGCGGTATCGACCATCGACTGGTCGATCTCGAAGAACTTCCAGTCCTCACCACGCTCTGACGCGCAGGTCAGCGTTCCCGAGCCGAGCCCGATCACCGCGACCTTCAGCGGCGCGCCCTTGCGCTCGCGGATCGCCGAGATCGCGCGGCCGATGCCGCCGTCCTTGTGATAATAGGTGATCGGCTCGGGCCGCCCGGTCACCGGCGTGCCGTCGTCGTTCTTGAACTTCTCGGCGCCGTGGATCGTGGTGCCGTGCATCAGCACGTGATACTGCCCGTTCGGCGTCACCACGATCTTGTGCACGCCGAAGAAGCTGCGCACGGTTTCGACCCGGCCGTCGTCGGACGGATAGGCGCGCAGCAGCACCAGCGCGACGATCACGGTGGCAAAGATCTTCCAGCGCGTCGCATTCAACGCAAGCGCCAGCAGTGCCGACAGCACGCCGACGGCACCGATCATCCGGACCCTGTGGTCGTCGAGCCAGTTGAAGATCTCGCCGGCAAAATAGCTCGGCGCGAGCAGCGCCACCGCCAGCACGGCGAGGAACGGCCAGTACCATGCGCTCCAGCGCGGCAGCCGCTCGGTGCCGGTCGGGCGGCACAGCGCCGCCAGCGCCAGCAGGATCGGATATTCGGCGACCCAGGAGAAGCTGAACGGCGCGATCAATCCGGCGAACAGTCCGCCGACCATGCCGCCGAACGACAGCGCGACGTAGAAGCCGGTGAGATATTTTGCCGCGGGCCGCGTCCGCGCGAGCTCGCCATGGCAGGCCATCGCGATGATGAAGAAGCAGAGCTGGTGGCCGCCGAGCGTCAGCAGCAAATTCTGCTCGCCGCCGACCGCGAGCAGCACCACGACGCCCGCGATCGCCAGCGGCTGCGCCAACAGCATCCATTTGTGCGGCAGCAGCGGCCGCGACTGGAACACCAGCACCCAGGTCAACAGATACAGCGACAGCGGCAGCACCCAGAGCAGCGGCGCGGCCGCGACGTCGGTCGAGATGTGCGCCGTCACCGCGATCAAAAGGCCCGACGGCACCGCGGCGAGGAAGATCCAGCGCGCGCGCAGCAGCCAGGACGGCGCCGGCGCGCTGGCCTCGTCGGCCGGCATGTTGAGCGCAGCCGCATTGGCCGGCGCGCGCAGCAGCAACAGGCCGCAGCCCGCGATCAGCACGATCAGGAGACCGTAGCCGCAGGTCCAGATCAGGTTCTGGCTGCGCAGGGTGAACACCGGCTCCAGCAGCACCGGGTAGGACAGCAGCGCGAGAAAGCTGCCGATGTTGGAGGATGCGTAGAGGAAATACGGATCGGGGCCGTCGGGGTGGCCGGTGCGCACGAACCAGGCCTGCAGCAGCGGATTGTTGGCGGCGAGCGCGAAGAACGGCAGCCCGATCGAGACCGCGAACAGGCCGAGCAGCCAGACCGCATAGCCGGACTGCGGCGGCTCGCCCCAGCCGCTCCTGATCGCCAGCGGCAGCGTCAGCAGCGCGATCACCAGCAGCACGAGATGCACCGCGACCGGAACGACGCGGCGCTTCAGCTTCATCAGGAGATGCGCATAGGCATAGCCGCCGAGCAGCAGCGACTGGAAGAACACCATCGCCACCGACCACACCGCCGGCGAGCCGCCGAGCCGCGGCAGCACCATCTTGGTGAACAGCGGCTGCACCGAGAACAGCAGCAGCGCGCTGACGAAGATCGCGGCGGTGTAGACGACCAGCACCAGCCGGTTTCGCGAGGCGGACGGCTCAGAATTCATGAAAGCTCCGGCATGGACCCGGCGGGCGCCGGAAGGGAGGCCGGCGGCACCGCACCGGAGGGTTTGAGTTGAGCATATGGCACTATCGTGGGCAAGAAACCGCAATCACATGCACTTGACGAAGCGCCGCTGCGGCGCGACAGCACGCTGGATCATTTTGAGCATGATCTTTTGGAAACCGGTCGCCACTTTTCCGGATCATGCTCCAGTCAACGGTTCTTGAAGCGGACATGAACGAAACCGACGTCGTCATCATCGGTGCGGGGCATAACGGCCTCACCTGCGCGGCCTATCTCGCGATGGCCGGGCTGCGGGTCAAGGTTGTGGAACGCCGCAAGGTGGTCGGCGGCGCCGCAGTCACCGAAGAGTTCGTTCCGGGTTTTCGCAATTCGGTTGCCGCCTACACGGTGAGCCTGCTCAACCCGAAAATTGTTTCTGACCTGAAACTCGCCGAGCACGGCCTTACGATCGTCGAGCGCCGCGCCCAGAATTTTCTCCCGGCGCCGGATGGCAGCTACCTGCTCACCGGCGAAGGCCGCACCGCCGACTCGGTCGCACGATTGAGCCAGCGCGACGCCGAAACCATCGGCGCGTTCTCACAGGAACTCGAAGCCATCGCCGACGTGCTGCGCCAATTCGTCCTGCGGGCGCCGCCGAACATCGTCGAGGGTTTTGGCCTCAGCGCGATGAGCGAGGCGGTCAACGCACTCGGCACCGCCAACATCCTGCGGCGGCTGTCGCTCGAGCAGCAGCGCAATCTGCTCGACCTGTTCACGCGCTCGGCCGGCGAGATGCTTGACGAGCGCTTCGAGAGCGACCTCGTCAAGGCGCTGTTCGGTTTCGACGCCATCGTCGGCAATTATGCCAGCCCGTATGCGGCCGGCTCGGCCTATGTGATGCTGCACCACGCCTTCGGCGAGGTGAACGGCAAGAAGGGCGTCTGGGGCCACGCCATCGGCGGCATGGGCGCGATCACGCAGGCGATGGCGCGGGCCGCACGCGGCCACGGCGCCGAGATCGCGACCGACGCCGCGGTGCGCGAGGTGATCGTCGAGAAGGACCGCGCGGTCGGCGTCGTGCTCGACAATGGCGAGACCATCCGCGCCAGATACGTCGCTTCGAACGTCAATCCAAAGCTGCTCTATACGCGGCTGGTGCCGGCCGGCGCGCTGGCGGGCGATTTCCTCGCGCGCATCGCGCGCTGGCGCAACGGCTCCGGCACGTTCCGGATGAACGTCGCGCTCGCTGCCCTGCCCTCGTTCACCGCGCTATCGGGCGCAGGCGATCACCTCACCGCGGGCATCATCATTGCGCCGAGCCTCGGCTACATGGATCGCGCCTTTCGCGATGCCTGCGACCACGGCTGGAGCCGCGCGCCGGTGGTGGAAATGCTGATTCCCTCGACGCTCGACGACACGCTGAGTCCGCCCGGCCAGCATGTCGCCAGTCTGTTCTGCCAGCATGTCGCGCCGCAATTGCCGGACGGCAAATCCTGGGATGATCATCGCGAGGAGGTCGCCGACCTCATGATCGCAACCGTCGATCAATACGCCCCCGGTTTCGCCGGCTCGGTGCTCGGCCGCCAGATCCTGTCGCCGCTCGACCTCGAGCGGCAGTTCGGCCTGCTCGGCGGCGACATTTTTCATGGCGCGCTGACGCTGAACCAATTGTTCTCGGCGCGGCCGATGCTCGGCCATGCCGACTACCGCGGGCCCCTCAAGGGCCTCTACCATTGCGGTTCCGGCGCCCATCCCGGCGGCGGCGTCACCGGCGCCCCCGGCCACAACGCCGCCCGCGCCATCCTCGCCGACCACCGCGCGCTGTTCGCGTAAAGCGCGATGAGATCGGGTTGAATCATCATCGCGCTTTAGCTCTTTGTTTTGAGCATGATCTTTCCGGAAAACCGCTTCACACTTTTCCGGATCATGCTTTAGCGGGGCGCGCCTCGCTGCAACCTGTGGAAAGCCGTGGGGACAAGCGGTGGATCGATCGTGGAAAGACCGCGTAGCCCTTTCGGGACAATCGGTGGAAACCACGGTGGACGGGCTGTGGAGGACGCGCCGACTACCGCGCCACGATGCGCTGGATATCCGGTGGAATGATTGAGGGCCGGGCTGTGGACAACCGGCCAAAAAGAAAGCACCGGGCGAAAGATCACCCGGTGCCTGAGAACGCCGTCAGCAGCTCAGTTACTTGAGCGAGCTGCTGATCGAGTTGAAGGTGCCGCTCAGCGAGCTACCGACGCCGTTCACCGCAGCGATGATGGCGATCGCAATGCCGGTCGCGATCAGGCCGTATTCGATGGCCGTGGCGCCGGACTCATCCCGCAAAAATCTAACGATAAATGCCTTCATTGTAGTCCTGCCCTAAGTTGTGATGCCCTTGGAACTTCCAGCTCCATGGAACTCCGCGTTCCAATTCCGTAATAGCCCGGAAAAATCTAAGGTTGATTGAATCGGGAACCTATCAATTCTCGCGATATTCGAATGAATCCGGCTTGAAATTTTAACAAAAACTGCGCTACCGGCCCTTCGATGACCCCCTCCACGCACCGCGCCAGCCTCACCCTTCCGGACGAATCGACCGCAAAGCGGGTGGTCGACGTGCTTTCCGAGACGTTTTTCGAGGATCAGGCGGCCTTCGCCGCGTTCGAGCGGCCCGACGGCCGCTGGGACGTCACCGTTCATTTTGCCGAGGCGCCGGACCAGGAGCTGCTTCGGGACCTCGTCGGACAGGTGCGGCAGGATGTCGCATCTACTCTAGTTTTCGACACCGTGGAGGCGAAGGACTGGGTCAAGGCCAGCCTGGACGACCTCGTCCCGGTCGCGGCCGGCCGCTTCGTCGTCCACGGCCAGCATGACCGCGAGAAGGTTCCGCCGAACAAGCTTGGCATCGAGATCGAGGCGGCACTCGCCTTCGGCACCGGTCATCACGGCACCACGCGCGGCTGCCTGCTGCTGCTCGACCATGTGCTGAAGGCCTATCAGCCGCGCCGTGTGCTCGACCTCGGCACCGGTACCGGGGTGTTAGCCATCGCCGCCGCCAAGGCACTACATGGCCGCGTGCTGGCGAGCGACATCGATCCGCCGTCGGTCAAGGTCGCCGCGGAGAATGCCCACCTCAACGGCGCGGGACATCTGGTCGACGTGATCCAGGCCACCGGCTTTGCCGCGCCGCGCTTTGCCGAGGACGGCCCGTTCGACCTCGTGCTCGCCAACATCCTCGCCAACCCGCTGCGGCAGCTGGCCGGTCCGATGACGCGGCACCTCGCCTCCTCGGCGCAGGTCATCCTGTCGGGCCTGTTGACCCACCAGGCGCCGGCGGTGATCGCCGCCTACCGCGCCCGCGGGCTGGTGCCGCTACGGCATCTCAGGATCGAGGGCTGGAGCAGCCTGCTGCTGCGTGCAAGCTCATGATGCGATCAGGAATCACATCATGAGCTTGTCTTGTTTGAGCATGGTCTTTTCGGAAAACCGGTTCCCACTTTTCCGGACCATGCTCTAATGAATACCACCGGCAGACAGTGCGGCGACTGCACGCTCTGCTGCAAGGTGATGGCGATCGAGGAACTGGCGAAGCCGGCCAACGCGTGGTGTCCGCACTGCAGGCCGGGACGTGGCTGCCGGATTTACGCGGACCGGCCGGCGGAATGCCGGTGCTTCAGCTGCGTCTGGCTGGTCAATGAGCTGCTGGAAGAGCACTGGAAGCCCAGCAAGTCAAAGCTGGTGCTGACGACGTCGGAGGATGGCCTCGAGGTCCGCTGCGATCCCGGCTTTCCCGACGCGTGGCGCAAGGAGCCGTTCCGGAGCGAGCTGCGGGAATGGGCGCTATCCGGCGAAACGCTCGACATGATGGTCGTCGTCATCGTCGGCCAGCGCATGACGCTGGTGACCGCAGAGCGCGAGTTCGATCTCGGCATCGTCGGCCCCGGCGAGCGGATCGTGCGCGAGCTCGAAGGCACCAGGGTGGTCAATGCGACGGTGGCGCGGGCGTCCGATCTGGAACAGTAACGCGCTTCTATTCGGGCGCCGCAGGATCGCGGCTGACCGCGACATCGTTCTGCTTCAGCTTGCGGCGGGTGCGCGCGTCGGCCAGACGGTCCAGGACCTGGAAGATCACACCGCGGGGCTTCGGTTCGACCGGCGGGTTCGGGCCGCGGGGCTCCGGCGGCGAAATCTTCTCAAACGTGAATGCAGGCATGGTGCATCTCCTCGCCGTTGAGTTGAGACACTCCTGGACACTCCCGGTACACTTGACGAACGCGTGGACATCGTTCGATCGTTTCCACTATGCCACGATTCAAGCATAAGCTATGCCAAAAGTATGGACATGCCGTCCGCATTGCGGACTTGTCCAGCGAAAGTGGAGCATCGCGACGACTTGCGACCTCAGTGGCGCGTTGACGCGATGATGTTCAATTCGAAGAGAGTGCGAAGGCGATGTTCGAAGCCCATTTCCAGACATTCGAGGAACCCGAGAGCGGCGTGGCGCTGACCGCGCGCCTGAGCGCGTTCCGTGCCGAGCTCGCGCGCCGCAAGCTGACGGGGTTCGTGATTCCGCGCGCCGACCAGCAGCAGAACGAATATGTCGCCCCGTCCGAGGAGCGCCTCGCCTGGCTGACCGGCTTCACCGGATCGGCGGGGCTTGCGATCGTGCTGGCCAAAGAAGCCGCCGTCTTTGTCGACGGCCGCTACACGCTGCAGGCCGGCAAGCAGGTCGACCGCAAGGCCTGGCAGATCGAGCCGCTGGTTGATCCGCCGCCGGAGCACTGGCTGACGCGACATCTTTCCGCCGGCGACCGCCTCGGATTTGATCCCTGGCTGCACACATCTTCGGCAGCGGAACGACTGGCCGCCGCCTGCGCCAAGGCCGGCGCCGAGCTGGTTGCGGTCGAGAGCAATCCGGTCGATGCGATCTGGAGCGAACGGCCGGCCCCGCCGCTCGGCCCGGTCACCATCCACGGCGCGCAATATTCCGGCGAGATCGAGGCGGAAAAGCTCAAGCGCATCCAGCTCGAGATCAACAAGCTCGGCGTCGATGCGCTGGTGCTGTCCGACAGCCACGCGGTGGCATGGACCTTCAACATCCGCGGCGCCGACGTCTCGCATACGCCGCTTCCGCTGTCCTACGCGCTGGTGCCCAAGGACGGCCGGCCAAAGGTGTTCATCGATCACCGCAAGCTGTCGAATTCGACCCGCGACCATCTGCAGCAGTCCGCCGATGTCGAGGAGCCGGCGGCGCTGTCGCCGACGCTCACCGAGCTCGCCAAACGCGGCACCTCGATCGCGCTCGATGGCGCGACCGCGGCGGATGCGCTCAGCCGCCTGATTGCAAGCGCCGGCGGCAAGCCGGTGCGCGGCAGCGATCCGGTCAGCCTCTTGAAGGCGGTGAAGAACAGCACCGAGATCGCGGGCACCCGCACCGCGCACCAGCGCGACGCGGTGGCGCTGACGCGCTTCCTCGCCTGGATCGATCGCTCGGCGCCGTCCGGCGGGCTCACCGAGATCGACGCCGTCGAGGCGCTGGAGACCTTCCGCCGCGAGACCGGGGCGTTGAAGGACGTCTCGTTCCCGACCATCGCCGGCACCGGGCCGAACGGCGCCATCGTGCATTACCGCGTCACCCGCAAGAGCAACCGCCGGATCGAGCCCGGCGATCTCCTGCTGATCGATTCCGGCGCGCAGTATCAGGACGGCACCACCGACGTCACCCGCACCATCGCGATCGGCACGCCGACCGCCGAGATGCGCGACCGCTTCACCCGCGTGCTGCGCGGCCATATCGCGATCGCGCGCGCGATCTTTCCCGACGGCACCACCGGCGCGCAGCTCGATACGCTGGCGCGGCAATATCTGTGGGCCGCCGGCGTCGATTTCGAGCACGGCACCGGCCACGGCGTCGGCAGCTATCTCAGCGTCCACGAAGGGCCGGCGCGGATCTCGAAGCTCGGCACTACACCGCTGAAGCGCGGCATGATCCTGTCCAACGAGCCCGGCTACTACAAGACCGATGCTTACGGGATCAGGATCGAGAACCTCGAGCTCGTGATCGGCACCGACATCGCCGGCGCCGAGAAGCCGGTCAACGCGTTCGAGACGCTGACGCTGGCGCCGATCGACCGCCGCCTGATCGAGGTCGGCATGTTGAGCGAAGGCGAACTGGCGTGGCTCAACGATTACCACGCCCGCGTGAATCGCACGGTGCGGCCGCAGCTCGACGATGACGCTACCAAGCTGTGGCTCGATGAGGCGACCGCGAAGTTGTAGTAGCACACGTTCCACATATTCGGTGTCATCCCCCGCGAAGGCGGGGGATCCAGTACGCCGCGGCCTATCGGCTTAACAACGACTGCCTCTGGAATACTGGGTCCCCCGCTTTCGCGGAGGACGACGGCAGCGCTTGTTGCGCTAGGCGAAATATCACCCACGCGCTTCCCGGAATCGGCATGGGCGCATGCCGAAACACACGTATTCCGCGCGGACAAGATCACTACAGTCGATTCACAATGCGGAAACGGACCTGAATGCACGGCGTGATGGGCAAGCCGCCCGGCGCGGCAAAGGACAACATCGCGACATCGAGGGTCATGCTGCTGATGCTCGTCGTGATGACGGGCGTGGCGCCGATCTCGCTCTACATGCTGGTTCCGGCGCTGCCGGTGCTCGCGACCGATTTCGGCCGCGATATCTCGATCGCGCAGATGACGGTGTCGCTCTACATGGTCGGCATCGCGCTGTCGCAGCTGATCATGGGGCCGCTGTCCGACAAATTCGGCCGCCGCCCGGTGCTGCTCGCCGGCCTCGGCCTGATGGTCGTAGCCGGCATCGGCTCGGTGTTCGCGCAAACCCTGCCGCAGCTGATCGCCGCGCGCTTCTTCCAGGCGCTCGGCGGCGCCAGCGGCATGGTGATCAGCCGCGCCATCATCCGCGACCTCTATCCGCGCGAGCGGATCGGTCCCATGATCAGCCTGGTCGTCGCCGCGCTGATGATCGCGCAGATGCTGAGCCCGCTGACCGGCGGCCTCCTGGAGACCGCGTTCGGCTGGCATGCGATCCTCTATTTCATCACCGCGGCATCGCTGGCGGTCGCGATCTTCATCGCCGCGGCGCTGCCCGAAACCCGGCGCGACCGCACCGAGAACTCCAGCTTTCGCGGCGACCTCGGCAGGCTGATGACGAGCCGCGCCTTCGTCGGCTACATGCTGTGCCAGGTGCTGGCCTCGCAGATCATCTTCGCCTTCGCCGGCGGCGGCCCCTACATCGTGGTGACCCAGATGGGCCGCAGCAGCGCCGAATACGGCGCGTGGTTCGCGTGCACCGGATTCGCCTATCTGGTCGGCAATCTGCTCTGCGTGCGGTTCGCGCCGCGGCATTCGCTGGAGAAACTGATCTGGTTCGGCCTCGCGCTGCAGCTCGGCGGCAGCTTCCTGAACCTGATCTGGAGTTTTGCCGGGCTGAACCAAACACCGCTTTGGCTGTTCGGCACCCAGATGATCGTGATGGTCGCCAACGCCTTCGTGATGGCCAACTCGGCCGCCGGCGCAATCAGCGTCCGTCCCGAGGCCGCCGGCACCGCCTCCGGCGCGATGGGCTTTCTGCAGCAGGGCATCGGCGCGCTGATCTCGCAATTCGGCGCCTATCTCGGCGGCCACTCCACCTCGACGCTGCCGCTGATGGCAGCGATCTTTGCGATCTCGCTCGCCTGCGCCGCGACCATGGTCTTCATCGTGCCGCGGCGGAAGCTGGTGGTCAGCGAGGAGCTGATCGAGAAGGCGGAAGAGGAAGAGTCGGGAATGATGTGAGGCGCGGTCGTGCCGCACTCGCCGATGTCGTCCTCCGCGAAAGCGGGGGCCCCAGTACGCCGCGGCCTATCGAGTGAAACACTGCCGTCTCTGGAATACTGGGTCACCCGCCTTCGCGGGTGACGACAGCGGAAGATGTGGAGAGCGCGCGCCCTACTCCCCTATCCCGTCATTGCGAGCGAAGCGAAGCAATCCATGGCGCCGCGAGTGGAGGGATGGATTGCTTCGCTTTGCTCGCAATGACGGAGAAAGTGTCGCTCACTCCCCGATCAGCTTCAGCCACTCGTCCTCGGTCAGCACCGTGACGCCGTGCTTCTGCGCTTCGGCAAGCTTGGAGCCGGCGCCCGGCCCTGCGACCACATAGTCGGTCTTCTTCGAGACCGAGCCGGCCGCCTTGGCACCCAGCCGCTCGGCGGTGGCCTTGGCCTCGTCGCGGGTCATCTTCTCCAGCGATCCCGTGAACACCACGGTCTTGCCGGCGACCGCCGAGTTGCTCTTCGGCTTCTCGGCGTCGATGATCTCGGTGAGCTCCCCGGTCAGCCGCTCGACGATGCCGCGATTGTGGCTCTCGCCAAAATAGTCGGCGATGCTCTTGATCACGGTGTCGCCGATCTGGTCGAGCGCGTCCATTTCGGCGATCGCCTCCTCGTCGCCCTTGGCGACCTTGAGGCAGGCGTCGTGGAAGGCGTCCCACGAGCCGTAGCCGCGGGCCAGCGCCAGCGCGGTGGTCTCGCCGACATGGCGCATGCCGAGCGCGTAGATGAAGCGCTCCAGCCCGATCCTGCGCCGACTGTCGATCGAGGCGAACAGATTGCGCACCGAGATTTCGCCGTAGCCCTCGATCTCCTCCAGCTTCAGCTTCGCGTTGCGCTTCGGCAGCGTGAAGATGTCGGCCGGCTCCTTCACCCAGCCCTCGTCGAAGAAGTACTGCAGCTGCTTCTGGCCGAGGCCGTCGATGTCGAAGGCGCGGCGCGACACGAACAGGATCAGGTGCTCGACCTTCTGGAACGGACAGGCGAACTCGCCGCTGCAGCGCAGCCGCGAACCTTCCTCGCCGGTCGCGGTTTCCTCGCGCACCACGTCGGTGTGCAGCGGGCACGGGCACTTCTTCGGGAAGTGGAATTCCTTCGCGCTTTTCGGCCGCTTGTCGATGATGACGTCGACCACCTGCGGGATCACGTCGCCGGCGCGCTGGATCACGACGGTGTCGCCGATCCTGATGTCGCGGCCCTCGCGCAGCACCTCGCCCTTGTTGCCGATGCCCTTGATGTAATCCTCATTGTGCAGCGTGACGTTCTGCACGATGACGCCGCCGACGCCGACCGGCTCGAGCTTGCCGACCGGAGTGAACGAGCCGGTGCGCCCGACCTGGATCTCGATGTCGCGCAGCACGGTCATGGCGCGCTCGGCCGGGAATTTGTGCGCGATCGCCCAGCGCGGCGTGCGCGAGACGAAGCCGAGCCGCTCCTGCCAGTCGATGCGGTCGACCTTGTAGACGACGCCGTCGATGTCGTAGTCGAGCTCGGCGCGCTGCTCCTCGATCTTGCGATGGAAGGCGATCAGCTCCTCGACCGAGTGGCACAGTCTGGTCAGCGGATTGGTCTTGAAGCCGCAGCGCTCGAACCAGTGGATCATGCCGGTCTGGGTGCCTTCCGGCATCGCGCTCATCTGGCCCCAGGCATAGGCGAAGAAGCCGAGCGGGCGCGAGGCGGTGATACCAGGATCCTTCTGCCGCAGCGAGCCCGCCGCCGAATTGCGCGGATTGGCGAAGATGGTGTCGCCGGCGGCCTTCTGCCGCTCGTTCAGCGCCAGGAACGCCTTCTTGGTCATGTAGACCTCGCCGCGCACCTCGCAGATATCAGGCACGTTGCGGCCCTTCAGCCTCTCGGGCACATCTTCCAGCGTGCGGATATTGGCGGTGACGTCCTCGCCCTCGGCGCCGTCGCCGCGGGTCGCGGCGGTGACGAGCTCGCCGCCCTCGTAGCGCAGCGACATCGAGAGCCCGTCGATCTTCGGCTCGGCCGAGAAATCGATCTTGTCGTCCGGCAGCTTCAGGAAGCGCGTGATGCGGCCAACGAAGTCGACCACGTCTTCCTCCGCGAACGCATTGTCGAGCGACAGCATCGGCAGCGAATGGCGCACCTTCCTGAACCGTCCCGACGGCGCCGCGCCGACCTTCTGCGACGGCGACTCCGCGGTGACGAATTCGGGAAAGCGTTTTTCGATCGCATTGTAGCGCTGCCGCAGCGCGTCGTATTCGGCATCGGTGACGCTGGGCGCGTCGTCCTGGTAGTAGCGCTTGTCGTGGCCTTCGAGCTCGAGCGCAAGCCGTGTCAGCTCGACCTTGGCCTGGGCCTTGGTGAGCTTGTCGACGTCGACCAGCGCTTTCTTCGCTTTGGTGGCCATGAAGCGACTAACTCGCCGCCCGCAGCAGCCGTTCCGCGGCCGCCCTCGCCTCGGCGGTGATCTCGGCGCCGGCCAGCATGCGCGCGATCTCCTCGCGGCGGTGGTCGGCGGCGAGCGCGTTGACGCGGGTGGCGACGCGCTTGCCGCGGTCGAGGGCGTCCTTGGAGATCAGGAGGTGCTGGCCGGCGCGGGCCGCGACCTGCGGCGCGTGCGTCACCGCCATCACCTGCACCTTGCCGGCAAGCCGCGCCAGCCGCGAACCGATCGCATCCGCCACCGCACCGCCGACGCCGGTATCGATTTCGTCGAACACAAGCGTGGGCGCCGAGCCGCGATCGGCCAGCACGACCTTGAGCGCCAGCAGGAAGCGCGACAGCTCGCCGCCGGAGGCGACCTTCATCATCGGCCCCGGCTTGGTGCCGGGATTGGTCTGCACCCAAAACTCGACGCGGTCGATGCCCTGCGGGCCCGGCGACGCCGCGTCTGATTCGACCTGGGTCATGAACTTTGCGCGCTCGAGCTTGAGCGGCGCGAGCTCGGCATTGACGGCCTTGTTGAGCTTGTCGGCCGACTTGACCCGCGCCGCCGACAGCTTTGCTGCGGCGGCGGCATAGCGCTTGTCGGCCTCGCCGGCAGCGGCTTCGAGCTGCTTCAATTGCTCGGCGCCGGCATCGATCAGCGCGACGTCGTTGGCATATTGGGTCGCCAGCGCCGCCAGCAGATCCACCGGCGTCGAATATTTGCGCGAGGCGGCGCGCAGCGCGAACAGCCGCTCCTCGATGCGCTCGAGCTCGGCCGGGTCGAAATCGGTCGCGGCCAGCGCGGCGTGCAGATGCTGGTCGGCCTCCTCCAGCGCGTTGATCGCAATATCGATCGCCTTCACCGCCGGCTCGATCAGCGAAGGCGCGTTGGCGGCGCGCCGCTCCAGCCGGCGCACTGCGGCCGAGAGCGAGGCCACCGGCGAATGCGAGCCGCCGATCGCCTCCTGCGCCTCGCGCAGATCGGTCGCGATCTTCTCGCCCTGCATCATGGTGGTGCGGCGACCCGCGAGCTCGGTCTCCTCGCCCTCCTTCGGCGCCAGCGTCTTCAGCTCCTGCGAGGCGTGGCGCAGATAGTCGGCCTCGCGCGCGGCGCGTTCCATGCCGGCGCGATGCTCGTCGACCGCTGATGTCGCGGTGCGTCTGATATCCCACAGCGCTTCGAGCGCGGCGGTGTCCTTTTCGAGCCCGGCGAAGGCGTCGAGCAGTTGGCGATGGGTTGTCGCGTCGACCAGCGCGCGCTCGTCATGCTGGCCGTGGATTTCGACCAGCGCCGTGCCGACCGCCTTCAGCGTCTGCACGCTGATCGCCTGATCGTTGATGAAGGCCCGGGTGCGGCCGTCGGCAAGCTGCACGCGGCGCAGGATCATCTCGCAAGTTTCTTCAGTACTCGTGTCGTCGAGCCCGTTCTCGGCGAGGATCTTTGCCGCCGGGTGCCCCTTCGGCACGTCGAAGACAGCGGTGACCTGGCCCTGCTCGGCGCCATGCCGCACCAGGGTCGCATCGCCGCGGCCGCCGAGCGCGAGCGCGAAGGCATCGAGCAGGATGGATTTGCCGGCGCCGGTTTCGCCGGTCAGCACGGCGAGGCCGCGGGAGAATTCGATATCGAGCCGTTCGATCAGGACGATGTCACGGATCGACAGACGCGCCAGCATGCGAGGACAATTCCTAGCCGAGACCCATCTTCTTGAAGGTCCTGCTGATCCAGGAACCCTGATTCTCGCTCGGCTCGAGACCGCCGGACTTTACTAGATTATAGGCGTCCTTGTACCAGCGGCTGTCAGGAAAATTGTGGCCGAGCACGGCGGCCGCGGTCTGGGCTTCGGGTCCGATGCCGATCGACATATAGGCTTCGGTGAGCCGGTAGAGCGCCTCTTCGACATGGCGCGTGGTCTGGTACTGCGTCACCACCGCCTTGAAGCGGTTGATGGCGGCGGTGTAGTCGCGCCGGCCCATGTAATAGCGGCCGACCGCCATCTCCTTTCCGGCGAGTTGGTCGCGCGCGGCTTCGATCTTGGCCTTGGCCTCGGTCGAATATTCCGAGGTCGGATATTTGCGCACCACCTCTTCCAGCGCCGCGATCGCCTTCTCGGTGCGGCCCTGGTCGCGCGAGATGTCCGGGATCTGGTCGAAATGCGAGGCGGCGATCAGGTACTGGGCGTAGGAGGCGTCCGGGCTGCCGGGATGCAGCGTGACGTAGCGCGTCGCCGAGCCGATGCAGCTGTCGTAGTCACCCGCCTGATAGGAGGCGTAGGCCGACATCAGCAGCGACTTGCGCGCCCAGTCCGAATAGGGGTGCTGGCGGTCGACTTCCTCGAACTTTTTGGTGGCGGCCTTCAGGTCCTTCTTCTGGTTCATCATGTACAAGCCCTCATTGTAGAGCTTGTCCGCGGGCTCATCGACGAAGGTATCGTCCTTGGCCATGAACTTGTCCCACAGCGCGCCGGTGCCGCAGCCGCTCAGCGGCAGCGCCAGCATGACGAGGCCCGCCGCGAAACGCAGCGTGCGCGCGGCCCGTGCGAGGCCGGAGACATCAGAAGAATTGCGTGGTTCGAGCGCCATACGCATTGCCGACATGAAATATAGAACCTGACGCCTGTGATGCGGTTAACGGCGAAGCCCACTCCGTCCACGAACCGCAATCATGGACTTAATATTCCCCGCGGTAGTCCCGTGCCGTTGGCGCCGTATCGTGTGGCCGCAGGCCCGTTTAGCCGAAAAATGGTCTTGGCAAAACCGAATACGCAGCCATTTCGCCCGGATTAAGGCGGCCGGGTGTCGCCCGGGGTCGCGGTCGTGACTGGTAAAATCCGGACGAACGACGTCCGGCTGCGACGATCAGGACACGTCCGGGCCGTAGGCCGGGGCGATCAGGCCGCCAACCGTGCCGGCGCCGGCTTCTGCATAGCCACGGGACGGCCGCCGCGTGGTCTCCGATTCGACCACCCGCCAGGCGCTGCGGTCGGTCATCAGGGCCTTCAGCAAGGCGTTGTTGAGCTTGTGGCCGCCGCGGGAGGAACGGAAGCTGCCGAGCAGCGGCAGGCCGGCCAGCGCGAGATCCCCGATCACGTCCAGAACCTTGTGGCGAGCGCACTCGTCGGCGTAGCGCAGGCCTTCGGTATTGAGCAGGCGGGTCTCGTCGAACACCACGGTATTGTCGAAGGAGGCGCCGAGCGCGAAGCCCGCGCCCCAGAGCCGGGCCACATCGTTCATGCAGCCGAAGGTCCGGGCCCGCGCGACGTCGCGGCGGAAAGCTTCCGGCGAAAGATCAAAGGTGAAGTTCTGGCGGCCGATCACAGGGTTGGTGAAATCGATCTCGACCTCGGCGCGGAAGCCGCCGGCAAACGGACGCAGCTCGCCGACCGAATCGCCGATCTTGACCTGCACCGGCTTCAAGACCTGGATGAAGCGGCGGACGCCGGGCTGGGCGACGATGCCGGCCTGATCGATCGCCGCGACGAACGCAGCGGCGCTGCCGTCCATGATCGGAACTTCGGGGCCGTCGACTTCGATGGTGGCGTTGTCGACACCCATACCCCGCAGTGCGGCGAGCACGTGTTCCGCGGTGGAAACCAGCGGCCCTTCGCGGTCACCCAGCACCGTCGCAAAGTCGGTTGCGATCACGGCGTCGGCGGTGGCCGTAATTTCACGGTCGGAACCATCGAGACCGGTGCGGATGAAGATGAAGCCCGCATCAACCGGCGCAGGTCCGAGCGTGAGATGAACAGGAAGACCAGAGTGAACGCCGACGCCAGTCACGGTGGCTTGCGCGCGAAGCGTTGTCTGACGGCTGAACTTCATTCGATAATGCCCACTACCGACTTCACTCAGAACGAGAGGCCTAAACTTTCCCCAAGGCCGACTCGCTTGAGCTCCCCAAGTCACGGCAGGACCATAGTCACTGCCCCAAACCCCGCCAACTCACGCTTCTTTACCGATTGTTACCCCATCTCTGCCGCATTGGTGCCCAAGGTCGACCAAATTGCGGCAGCGCACAAGGGCGTTCCGGGACCGCCATCCGACCACAAAAAGAATAATTAATCATTTAAAATCAGTTGCTTGTTTGGCTGCCTGGATATCTCTTCCGGCCAAAGGAAAAGGCCCCAGCGGTTCCCGCCGGGGCCTTTGTTGGTCGCCAAGCTTGTAACAAACTTCAGTTTGCCTGCCGGCGCAGGAAGGCCGGGATATCAAGATGGTCGTCGCCCTGTGGCGTCTGGGCAACAGGTGCCGGGCGCCCATGGGCATCCAATCCCTGCGGCGCGGGCCGCTTTGCATATTCCGATACCGGCGCTTCGTTGGCCGCGATCTGCTGCGCGACGCTGCGGGCCGGCTTGCGTTCCGGCATCGCGGGCATCGCCGGACCGGAGGCGCGGGCCGCGATCGGCGGCTCGGTCTCTTCGTCGCGGCGGCCGAGGCCAACATTGGCGAGCCGCTGCAGCAGCGACAGCCGGGTCTTCTGCGGGTGTTCCTCCTCGGTGCCCTGGGCCTGGCGGATCTCGGCCTGGGCCGGCATCGGCAGGTCCTCGAACTTCGGCATCCGCGGGGTGCGGACCGGCGAACGCTCGGCCGCCTGCGGGATGAAGGTTTCCGGCGGCATCGGTTCCTGCTGCTCGACCTTGGTCAGGTCGTGGTCCGGGAACAGGGTCGGCTTCTGCGTGATCGGGCGCACCGTGACGTCGCCATAGGCCCCGACCTGCATCGGCGCCTGGGCCGGGCTCTCCGGAGCGACCGCAGCCGCAATCGCCGCCAGCGCGGCGCGCTCGACATTGCCGGCGGGGCGCTGCTGGGGCGCGGCGGCCGGAGCCGCAGCAATCGGCGCAACGGTGACGCCGGTCGGCGGTTCCAGCTTCTGGGCGCGCTCGGCCATGCGCTGGTTGTCGGCGCGCAGGCGGGCGGTCAGGTCGGCCAGCCGGCTCTCCGGCGAGCCGCCCGACTGCTGGGCGGGCGCCTGGGCACGGGACGCGATCGCGGCCTGCTCGATGCCGGTCGCGACCACCGAGACGCGGATGACGCCGTCGAGCGATTCGTCGAAGGTGGCGCCGACGATGATGTTGGCGTCGGGATCGACTTCCTCGCGGATGCGGGTCGCGGCTTCGTCGACCTCGAACAGAGTCAGGTCCTTGCCGCCGGTGATCGAGATCAGGAGGCCGCGGGCGCCCTTCATCGAGCTATCGTCGATCAGCGGGTTGGCGATCGCGGCTTCCGCGGCGGTCAGCGCCCGCTTCTCGCCGGTGGCCTCGCCGGTGCCCATCATCGCCTTGCCCATTTCCCGCATCACGGCGCGGACGTCGGCGAAGTCGAGGTTGATCAGGCCTTCCTTGACCATCAGGTCGGTGATGCAGGCGACGCCCGAATAGAGCACCTGGTCAGCCATCGCGAAGGCGTCGGCGAAGGTGGTCTTCTCGTTGGCGACCCGGAACAGGTTCTGGTTCGGGATGATCAGGAGCGTGTCGACCACCTTGTGCAGTTCGGCAATGCCGGACTCGGCGGTGCGCATACGGCGCTGGCCCTCGAAGTGGAACGGCTTGGTGACCACGCCGACCGTCAGGATGCCCATGTCGCGGGCGGCCCGGGCGATCACAGGTGCGGCGCCGGTGCCGGTGCCGCCGCCCATGCCGGCGGTGACGAACACCATGTTGGCGCCGGTGAGATGATCGCGCAGCTCGTCGATCACCTCCTGCGCGGCGGCCGCACCGACGTCCGGCTGCGAGCCGGCGCCGAGGCCCTGGGTGACGGCGGTACCCATCTGGATGATGCGCTGCGCCTTCGACATGGTCAGTGCCTGCGCGTCGGTGTTGGCGACGACGAAGTCGACACCCTGCAGGCCGGCGGTGATCATGTTGTTGACGGCGTTACCACCCGCGCCACCGACACCGAAGACGGTGATCCGCGGTTTCAGCTCGCTGATGTCAGGGGGGGTCAGATTGAGTGCCATGGTTGCCTCTCTCGATTACGCGCGCGTGGGTTCGCCCCGGCCGCAGGCCGCGGGAGTTGATGAAAATGCTGTGAGCCGGGGTGCGGTCATCAGAAGCCCTCGCGAAGCCATCGTCCGACCTTTCCGAAGTAACCGTCAGTCCCTGTCTTAAGCTGCCGCGTGCGCCGCGGTTCGACATGTTCAAGGTGAGCGTATTGCGGATAGACGAGCAGGCCCGTCGGCACCGAGAACGAGGCGCCCTTCGCCTCGTTCGGCAGCCGGCCGAAGCCGAGCGGGCGGCCGATGCGGACCTGGCGGTTCAGGATGCGGGTGGCAAGCTCGACGGTCCCGGTGAGCTGCGACGCACCGCCGCTCAACACAACTCGCGCCCTCGGCTCTGCCGCAAAGGGGGAATCCGCGAGCCGGTCACGGACCATTTCAAAAATCTCCTCGGCGCGATGCCGGACGATATTCGCGATCGTGGCGCGGGATACGATCTGCGGAGTCTCCCGATCATCGCCTGCGGTGGGAACGGACATCAGCTCGCGCGAATCAGAGCCGCCGGTCAGCACCGTGCCGTATAAAGTCTTGATTCGCTCGGCATCCGCAATGCACGCGCCGATGCCGCGCGCAAGATCCATCGTGATGTGTTGCCCGCCGAGCGCAAATCCGGAGGCGTGCACGAAGCGTCCGCCCGAATAAGTCGCGATCGTGGTCGATCCCGCGCCCATTTCGACCACGGCGGCACCGAGATCGGCCTCGTCGTCGGTCAGCACCGAGAGGCCTGCGACATAAGGACTCGATGCCATCGCCTCGACATTGAGATGGCAGCGCTCGACCACGAGCATCAGGTTCTTGGCGACCGTCGCGTCCGACGTCACCACGTTCATGTCGACGCCGAACTGGCGCGCCACCATGCCCTTGGGATCGCGGATGCCCTTGACGCCGTCGAGCGCGTAGCCGACCGGCAGCGCGTGCAGCACGGTGCGGCCGGCGCCGGTGGCGTGGCGCATGCCGGCCGAGGTGATCCGGCTGATATCGTCTGAGGTGACCGAGCCGCCGCGGATATCTGCAGCGGCTTCAACCAGTTGGCCATGCAGCCGGCCGCCCGACAACGACAGCAGCACGGACTCGACGCGAACCTTCGCCATGCGCTCGGCCAGTGCCACGGCATGGCGCACCGCCTTCTCGCATTCGGCGAGATCGACGATCGCGCCGGCCTTGACGCCACGCGACTGGATCTGGCTGTAGCCGATCAGCTCGACCGCGTGGGTGCGGCCGCGCAGCGCCTCGTTCGGCGGCGACGGCTTCAGCCGCGCGATCATGCAGGCGATCTTGCTGGAGCCGACGTCGAGCGAAGCCACCAGCGCGGTGCGCTTCTGCATCGGGCGGGTCTTCGGGGTCAGATTGCGATCGAGGCCGGTCATGCGGAGTCACCCGGCTTCTTCTTGGACTTCTTGTCCTTGAACAGCTCATCGCGCGCCTTGCCGGCTTCCTCCGACAATTGCACCACCAGCCGATCGGGCAGGCGCATGTCGACGGCGACGATGTCGCGCGAGAACAGTTTTTCGTCCTTGTCGAGCTTGGACAGCGCGGCGAGCGCATTGCCGACGTCGTTCTCGGGCAGGCGAATGTCGAGGCCGTCCTTCAGCCGCAGGTTCCAGCGCCGCTCGCCGACGAAGATCGCGGCCTTGGTCACTGAGCGTACCTGCGGGTAGCGGTCGAGCAGCGCGAGGAAATCCCGCGCGCGGGGTGCCGCGCCCTTGCCCACCACCAGCGGCAGATTGAGGAAGCGGCGCGAAACATAGGGCTCGAGCACCGCGCCATCGGCGGCGATCACCGAGAGCCGGCCGTTCTCCTGCCACAGCGCGTAGGCGGTGCGCTCGACGATGTCGATCTGCAGCCGGCCCGGATAAAGCTTCAGGATGGTGGCGTCGGCGATCCAGGGATTGGCCTTCAGCCGGTCGCGCACCGTCTCGGCGTCGAGGAACAGCAGCGAGGAGCGGCCGGTGACGCCGCCGATCGCGAGCACCTCGTCCTGGCTCAGCTGCTTGCGGCCGTTGATGCCGACCGTGGTGATGCGGAAGCCCGCGGCATTGGCCAGCGCGTTGCGGGTGTCGCTCAGCGCCGTGGTGAATTCCTCGACATGGCCGCCGCGCACGATGCCGAAGCCGGCGCTGCCGAACAGGATCGCGAGCGTCGCGGCGACGCCGACCCGGCGCGGCAGATAGCGCTCGATCATCAGGATGTAGCGATTGGGCGGGTCGCGGTCGATCACCGCCGGCTTGGCCGGACGCCGGCGGCGGCGATGCGCGAGCCAGGCACCGATGTGCTCGCGCAGCAGCACCACCGCTCCAATAGCGGCTGCCCTCAGGTCAGCTTGAGGCCCCAGCGATCGCAGCGATCGGGTGAGGCGTCCTGCACCATCCATTGCACGAGCTCGTCACATGTTGCGCCCGCAAACCCATGCGGGTCCCGGCACACGTGACGCCTCAGCAGATACCGGTGGGATAGAGTGACCCCCTGTTCCCTGGTTGCGTTCCTCGAAGCGGTCATCCGCAACAGCTCACGCCCCGGCAGCCAAGCGCTACATGCGCCGCCAGCGTTAACCTTCGGGCTTCCTGGTAAACAAACGGTAAATGTTACCCAGCTGGAGTGGGTTTTGATCAACATTGTGAGTAGTTTGCCGGGGACTCGTTAGCATTTTAGCAACAGCGCCCGGTTCCATCCCCGGCCCGAGTCGCGGGTTTCAGCCCCGCTTCGAGGTGCGGCGCCGGGCGATTTCGATCTGGTCGCGCAGGAAATCGGCGAAGCCAATGCCCTGCGCCTTCAAGGCCTTGGGGTATAAAGATGCCGCGGTGAGCCCGGGCAGCGTGTTGGTCTCGAGATAGACCGGCCCCTTCACCGAGACGATGAAGTCGCTGCGCGAGTAGCCGGTGCAGGACAGCGCGCGGTGCGCCTTGAGCGCATGGTCCATGATCGCGGTGCTGATATCAGGCGCGAAACGGCCGGGGCAAATCTCCTGGGTCGATTTCAGGAGGTATTTGGCGGTGTAGTCGAAGCCGCCCTCCGCCGGCACGATCTCGATCGGCGGCAGCGCGAACACCGCGCCATCGGACTGCTCGAGCACGCCGCAGGTCGCCTCGACGCCGGCGACGAACGGCTCGATCAGATACTCTTCTTTCTCGGCCGCGGTGCGAACCGCGACGAGGTCCTGCTTCGCGTTGACGAAGATCAGCCCGTAGCTCGATCCGTCCTTCGCCGGCTTTGCGATCAGTCTGCCGTGCTCGGCGAAGGCTCGATCGATATCATCCACGGCGATGCCCTGCGGCGCGTTCACGCCCGCGATCGCCGCAAAGCGTTTTGCCGACGGCTTGTCGAAGGCGAGATGCGACGACGCCGAGCCGGAGCCGGTGAAGGCGATGCCGCGCAGCTCGCACATCGCCTGCAATTCGCCGTTCTCGGCGCAGCCGCCATGCAGGCCGAGCACCAGCACGCGCCCTTCCGCGCCGGCCTTGTCGAGCGCCGCGTCGAGCGCGACGCCGCGATCGCCAGGCTTGAAATCGACCTCGAACGGCCGGGCGTGATTGAGCAGCGCCTCCGACCTCACCGCATGCACGGTATCGTCGACGTCCCAGAACCACAGCTCGGCCTCGGGCAGCGCACGATGCAGCGCCTGCGCGCTTGCCACTGAAACCAGGCGCTCCTTGCTGGTGCCGCCGAAGAGAATGGTGGTCTGCATTATTTCTGCTCTATCCCGATCCGCTTGATTTCCCAGTGCAGCTCAATTCCGGAGGTCTGCTTCACCCGTTCACGCACGGTCTCGCCGAGCGTCTCGATGTCGTGCCCGGTGGCGTTGCCGGTGTTGATCAGAAAGTTGCAGTGCATCTCGGAGACCTGCGCGCCGCCGATTCTGAGGCCGCGGCAGCCGGCGGCATCGATCAGCTTCCAGGCGCTGTTGCCGGGCGGATTCTTGAAGGTCGAGCCGCCGGTCTTCTCGCGGATCGGCTGCGCGGTCTCGCGATGGGTCTGCACCTCGGTCATGCGGGCGCGGATCGCCTCGGGATCGGAAATTTTGCCGCGGAAGCGCGCCGACGTGAAAATGATCGAGGGATCGACGCCGCTGTTGCGGTAGACGAACTTCATGTCGGCATTGCCAAAGGTGTGTCTCGTTCCGTCGCGGCCGATGCCAGTGGCCTCGACCAGCACATCCTTGGTCTCGCCGCCATTGGCGCCGGCATTCATCCGCAGCGCGCCGCCGACGGTGCCGGGAATGCCGAAGAAGAATTCCATGCCGCCGATATTGGCCGCCGCCGCGGTCTCCGCCACGCGCTTGTCGAGCGCCGCGGCGCCCGCAGTGACGATGTCATCGGCGGCGCTGGTCTCGCCGAAAGCGCGCGGCGCGAGTCGGATCACGACACCAGGCAGGCCGCCGTCGCGCACGATCAGATTGGAGCCGACACCGACGACATAGACCGGCAACTCGTTCGGCAGGTGTTTCAGGAAATAAGCCAGATCATCCTCATCCGCTGGCGTGAACAGCACCTGCGCCGGGCCGCCGACGCGAAACCAGGTCAACTCGGCCAGCGACTGGTTGGCCAGCAGCCGCCCGCGCAGCTGCGGCATCGCGGCTTTCAGATCGGGCGTGATGTCGGGGAAGGTCATGCGGCGTCGCTCGAGATGCGAGGCAGGTTGAGAGCGCAACGCGTTGCGTTGTGTTTCAGCGCCCGGAGCTTACCCCTCTCCCCAGCCCTCCCCCGCAAGGGGGGAGGGAGCCTGACCGACGTGCTCACCTTACAGTGCATCGCGGCTTCGCTCTCTCTCGTTAAGAGAGTCAGGAGGCCACGGGCGGATGGGTTCCCTCCCCCCTTGCGGGGGAGGGTTAGGGAGAGGGGTGAGCCACACGGGTGGTGCTGATAACTAGCAATGAATAACATCACCCCAGCGCCTTCAACTGATCCGGCAGCGCGTAGGCCCATTGCGTGATATTGCCGGCGCCGAGGCAGACGACGAGGTCGCCGGGTTTTGCCAGGCCGTGCACGATCTTCGCGAGCTCGCCGGCGTCCGGCAGCGGGATCACGTTGCGATGGCCGTGGGCGCGCAGCCCGGCGGCGAAATGGTCGCGGTCGATGCCCGCGATCGGCGCTTCGCCGGCCGGATAGACCTCGGCGACCACGACCGCGTCGGCGTCGTTGAAGCAGGTGCAGAATTCCTCGAACAGCGATCGCAGGCGGGTGAAGCGATGCGGCTGCACCACGGCGACGATCTTGCCGTTGACGGATTCGCGCGCCGCCTTCAGCACCGCCGCGATCTCGACCGGGTGATGCCCGTAGTCGTCGATCACGGCCACGCCATTCCATTCGCCGGTCTTGGTGAAGCGCCGCTTGACGCCGCCGAAGCCGGCCATCGCCTGGCGGATCACGTCGTCGGAGACGCCGAGCTCGTGCGCGACCGCGATCGCCGCCGTCGCATTCGAGGCGTTGTGGCGGCCCGGCATCGGCAGCATGATGTCGGCGATCTCGTACACCGCGCCGCTGCTGCGATCGCGGATCGCGACCGTGAACTTCGAGCCGCCGCCCATCGGCGTCAGATCCTTGAGCTGCGCATCGGCCTGCGGATTTTGCCCATAGGTGATGATGCGGCGATCCTCGATCTTGCCGACCAGGCCCTGCACCACCGGATGATCGATGCACATCACGGCAAAGCCATAGAACGGCACGTTCTCGACAAAGCTGCGGAACGCGTCCTGGATCGCCTCGAAGGTCTTGAAGTGATCGAGATGCTCGGGGTCGATGTTGGTGACGATCACGACATCGGACGGCAGCTTCAGGAACGTGCCGTCGCTCTCGTCGGCCTCGACCACCATCCAGTCGCCGGCCCCGAGCCGCGCGTTGGAGCCGTAGGCATTGATGATGCCGCCATTGATTACGGTCGGATCGAGCCCGCCGGCGTCGAGCAATGTCGCCACCATCGTGGTGGTCGTGGTCTTGCCATGGGTGCCGGCGATCGCGACGCAGCTCTTCAGCCGCATCAGCTCCGCCAGCATCTCGGCGCGCCGCACCACCGGCAGGCGCCGCGCCCGCGCTTCCATCAATTCCGGATTGTCGCGCTTGATCGCGGTCGAGACCACGACGACGTCGGCGCCGTCGACATTCTCGGCGGTGTGGCCGACCGAAACCTTTGCGCCCTTCTTGCGCAGCCGGTCGAGATTGTAATTGTCCGACGCATCCGAGCCCTGCACGGTGTAGCCGAGATTGATCAGCACCTCGGCGATGCCGCTCATGCCGATGCCGCCGATCCCGACGAAATGAATGGGTCCGATCTCGCGCGGCAGTCTCATGTTGCTAACACCTTCATCGTGTCCGGACTCAGCCGGCAATTCTCCGACTTATGAAAGACGCGGCTGGCCGGGACAAGCCCGGCCGTGCCGTTCCACCGCCGAAAATTCCCCGAAAACGGCCTAAATTCCCGCCACTTTCGTCACCAGATCGGCCAGCCGTTCCGCGGCATCGAGCCGGCCGACGCCGCGCGCCGCATCCGCCATCGCGGTCAATTTTCCGGGCTCGGCGGCAAACGTCGTGATCTCGGCCGCCAGCCGCTCCGGCGTGAATTCGGTCTGCTTGATGCGCAGCGCACCGCCGGCCTCCGACAGCACGCCGGCATTGGCGAACTGGTCCTGATCGATCGCACCGGGCAGCGGCACCAGGATCGAGGGCCGGCCGATCGCGCCGAGCTCGGCGACGGTGCCGGCGCCGGAGCGCGAGATCACCAATTGGCTCGAGGCCAGCCGCGCCGGCAGATCAGCGAAGAACGGCGCTAGCTCGGCATTGATCTTGAGCCGGTCGTAGACCGCGCGCACCCGCGCCATGTCCTCTTCGCGCACCTGCTGGGTGATGATCAGGCGGCTCCACAGCGCGGGCGCAAGCTTCTCGATCGCCGGCGGCACGATGTCGCTCATCACCCGCGCGCCCTGGCTGCCACCGACCACGAGCAGGCGCAGCGGGCCGTCGGCCTCGGGCGATGCATATTGCACGGCCGCCGCGGCCAGGATCGCCGGGCGCATCGGCGTGCCGACGGTGGTGGCCTTGGCTGCGAGCGCGGGATCGCGATCGAGCACGCCGGGCAGCGAGGTCGCGATCGCGTTGACGCGGCTGGAGAGGAAACGGTTGGCGCGGCCGAGCACCGCATTGGCATCGTGGATGATGCCGGGAACGCCGAGCAGCCGCGCCGCCATCAGCGGCGGCAGGGTCGGATAGCCACCGAAGCCAACGACGGCCGACGGCTTCAGCCGGCGCACCACATTGGTCGCCACCAGCATGCCATAGCCCAGCGTCAGCATGGTGCGGGCCAGCGAGAGCGGGTTGCGGCTGCGCACGGTCGCGCTCGGCACGAGGTCGATGCTCTCCCGGCCGAACAGGCCGGAATAGCGCAGCGCACGGCCGTCGGTCGCGAGCCGCACGCGCAGGCCGCGCTTGATCAATTCCACGGCGAGCGCCTCGGCCGGGAACAAATGGCCGCCGGTGCCGCCGGCCGCCAGCAGGATCAGGGGTGCGTTATCCAATTCTTGCGAGTGCATGGCATCCAGATAGCCGACGCCGCCATCCCAGTCACTACGCGTAGGCGCGCAAGGAACTGGCGCCTTCCTGCGATTCGATTTCGGTGCGCGGCCGCTGCCTCGTCAGCGCCAGCATCATGCCGACGCCGTAGGCGAGCGAGACGAACGAGGAGCCGCCATAGGAGATGAACGGCAGCGTCATGCCCTTGGCCGGGATCAGCTGCAGATTGACCGCCATGTTGATGGTCGCCTGCACGCCGAACAGGATCGCAAGGCCGGAGGCGGCGAAGCGCGCGAACATGTCCTCGGTGGTGTAGGCGCGCGTCAGGGTGCGGATCACGATGAAGGCGAACAGCGCGACCAGCATCAAACAGAGGATGATGCCGAACTCTTCGGCCGCGACCGCGAACACGAAGTCGGTGTGGCTGTCCGGCAGGCTGCGTTTGGCGATGCCCTCGCCCGGCCCGAGGCCGAACCAGCCGCCGTTCCAGAACGCTTCCATCGCGGTGTCGACCTGAAAGGTGTCGCCGGAGGCCGGGTTCATGAAGCGCTTGATGCGGCCCGCGACGTGCGGCACCAAGAGATAGGCGCCGAACAGGCCGGCGCCGGCCGCGCCGGCAAGCCCGAGCACCCAGATCATCCGCATCCCGGCGATGAAGAACAGCGCGCCCCACACCGTCAGGATCAGCATGGTCTGGCCGAAGTCGGGCTCCATCACCAGCAGCGAGACCAGCGTCAGCAGCAGCACCAGCGCCATCGAGGTCGCCGGCATCTCCGGCCGCTTGGTGGATTCCGCGAACAGCCAGGCCGCGACGACGACGAAGGCGGGTTTTGCGGATTCGGAGGCCTGGATGTTGACCCCGAGCAGCGTGATCCAGCGCCGCGCGCCCTTGACCTCGGGCCCGACCAGCAGCGTCAGCACGATCAGCCCGATCGACACCGCGAGCACGATCAGCGCGGTGCGCCGGATCTGCCGCGGCGTCATGAACGACACCCCGATCAGCACCAGCAGCGACGGCACCAGGAACATGACGTGGCGGTTGAAGAAGTGGAACGGATCGAGCCCGATCCGGGTCGCCACCGGCGGGCTCGCCGCCAGCGACAGGATGACGCCCGCCAGCATCAGCGCGGCGATCGCGACCAGCAGCAGCTTGTCGACGGTCCACCACCAGTCCGAGAACGGGGTGCGTTGGTCACGGGCGAGCATGGGCGTCCCCAGATGGCAGAGGTAACGTCCATTCGTGGCCCAGGATGGTTTCCAGGGGGTTAACGGGTTGGATCACTTTTGGGGGATGCGGTTAGGCATATACCGTCGTCGTGCCGGCGAAGGCCGGGACCCATACGCCGCGGCGGACGTGGTGAACGAGACTCGTCGTCGCAGCGTTGCGCAATAGCGAGCATTGGTGGTTATGGGTTCCGGCCTGCGCCGGGACGACACTGAATGTGTTGCGCGAGTTGCAGCTACACCACCGGCTTGACGCCGGGCAGCGCCTGGACGAGGTCGCGGAAGGCGGCGCCGCGGATTTCGAAATTGCGGTACTGGTCGAACGAGGCGCAGGCCGGCGACAGCAGCACGACGGCTTCCTTGAGCCCCGAGGCCTCCGCGTCGCGCGCGGCGCTGGCGACCGCGACATCGAGCGTGCCGGACATCTCGTGCGGGACGCGGTCGCCGAGCGTGCCGGCAAATTCAGTCGCCGCCTCGCCGATCAGATAGGCCTTGCGGATGCGCGGGAAATAGCCGGTCAGGCTGGTGATGCCGCCGGCCTTCGGCTTGCCGCCGGCGATCCAGAAAATGTCGGCAAAGGACGACAGCGCGTGCGCGGCGGCGTCCGCATTGGTGCCCTTGGAGTCGTTGACGAACAACACATGGCCGCGGCGGCCGACCTGCTCCATGCGGTGCGCGAGGCCCGGAAAACTGCGCAGACCGTTCTGCAGCACGTCGGTCGACATGCCCATCGCCAGCGCAGAGGCTGCGGCGCATGCCGCGTTCTGCGCATTGTGCAGCCCGCGCAGCGAGCCGATGCCGCCCAGCCGCGCCACCTCGCTGCGCGCCGCGCCGGACGCGCGCACGATAGTCTCGTGCTCGACATAGAGGCCGTCGGGCAGCGGGTTCTTCACCGAGATCCGCACCACGCGCCTGCCGGCGCGGTCGAGCCGATCGGCGATGTCGCGGCACCAGCCGTCGTCGACGCCTGTTATCGCGGTGCCGCCGGCCTGCACACCGGCAACCAGCCGCTCCTTCACCGCGGCGTAATGCGCCAGCGTGCCGTGGCGGTCGATGTGATCCTCGGTGACGTTGAGCAGGATGCCGATGGAAGGATCGAGCGACGGGCAGAGGTCGATCTGGTAGGACGACATCTCGATCACATGGACGCGGCCCATCCGCGGCGGCTCAAGCGACAGGATCGCGGTGCCGATATTGCCGCCCATCTGGGTGTCGTAGCCGGCGACCTTCATCAGATGCGCGATCAGCGCCGTGGTGGTCGACTTGCCGTTGGTGCCGGTGATGGCGACGAACGGCGCGTTCGGCGCGTGCCGCCGCCGCTCGCGGCAGAACAGCTCGATGTCGCCGATCACCTCGACGCCGGCCTCGCGCGCCTTCGTGACGCTCCAGTGCGGTGCCGGATGGGTCAGCGGCGCGCCGGGGGTCAAGATCAGCGCGGCGAAATTCGCCCAGGACACCGTGCGCAGGTCGGCGGTGGTGAAGCCGGCCTGCGCCGCCTTCGCGACATTGTCGGTATTGTCGTCGGCCGCGATCACCTCGACGCCGCCGGCCTTCAGCGCGTGGCAGCTCGCAAGGCCGGAGCCGCCGAGGCCGAATACCGCGACCGTCTTGCCGGCGAAGGAGGTGACTGGGATCATGACTGCCTCGCAGTCATGATCCCAGTCATTCCGGGGCGCGCGACTTCGCGCGAACTATGGTGCGCAATTGCGCACCAGAGAATCTCGAGGTTCCGGGTTCTCGCTACGCGAGCCCCGGAACGACAGTGGTTGGAATCTACCATGATCAGCGCAGCTTCAGCGTGGAGAGGCCGGCGAGCGCCAGCATCACCGAGATGATCCAGAACCGGATCACGATCTGCGGCTCGGTCCAGCCCTTCTGCTCGAAATGATGGTGCAGCGGCGCCATCCGGAACACGCGCTTGCCGGTGAGCTTGAACGAGGTGACCTGCACGATCACCGAGACCGCCTCCAGCACGAACAGGCCGCCGATCACCGCGAGCACGATCTCGTGCTTCACCGCGACCGCGACCGCGCCGAGCATGCCGCCGAGCGCCAGCGAGCCGGTGTCGCCCATGAAGATCGAGGCCGGCGGCGCGTTGAACCAGAGGAAGCCGAGGCCGGCGCCGAGCACCGCGCCGCACAGCACAGCGAGCTCGCCGGTGCCGGCGACGTAGTTGATCTGCAGATAGTCGGAGAACACGGCGTTGCCGGTGAGGTACGAGATCATGCCGAAGCTCGCCGCCGCGATCATGACCGGCACGATGGCGAGGCCGTCGAGGCCGTCGGTCAGGTTCACCGCATTGCCGGAGCCGACCATGACGAAGGCGCCGAAGATCACGAAGAACCAGCCGAAATTGATCACGAGATCCTTGAAGAACGGGATCGCCAGCGAGGTCGAGGACACGTCGCGGCCGAGCCGGACCAGCGCGTAGGTCGCGGCCAGCGCGATCACTCCTTCGATCAGGAGCCGCAGCTTGCTGGCGAAGCCGCTGTGCGACTGCTTGGTCACCTTCAAATAATCGTCATAGAAGCCGACGAAGCCGAAACCGAGCGTCACCGCCAGCACGATCCAGACGTAGGGGTTGATCGGATTGGCCCAGAGCAGCGTCGACACCACGAGCCCCGACAGAATCATCAGCCCGCCCATGGTCGGCGTGCCCTTCTTGGAGATCAGATGCGACTGCGGGCCGTCGGTGCGGATCGGCTGGCCCTTGCCCTGGCGCAGCCTTAAATGGTCGATGATCCAGGGCCCGAACAGGAACACGAACAGCGCCCCTGTCACCATCGCCCCGCCGGTGCGGAAAGTTATGTAGCGGAAGACGTTGAGGCCGCTGCGGAATACGCCGAAGCCCGGCACCGTGTTGGACAGCTCGATCAACCAGTAGAACATTCAAAAAGCCCTATACCGCTTCTTCGTGCGCGGCTCGGTCGGGAAAGCGCTTTTCCAGCGCGCTGACAATGACCTTCATCTTCGATCCGAGCGATCCCTTCACCATGATCACGTCACCGGCGCGGACCGCGGCGACCGCCTGCGCTTCGAGGTCTGCCGAGTTCCCGGCATAGCCTCCCCGCTTGCCGGTGGAAAGGGCATCCCACAGATTCCGCATCAACGGGCCACAACAATATACGAGATCGATTCGATTGGCCGCCACGACCTCGGCCAGGCCGCGATGCAAGTCGGGCCCGGTCGGGCCGAGCTCGAGCATGTCGCCGAGCACCGCGATGCGCCGGCCATGCGGCCCGGTCTGGGCCTGGCCGAGCACGTTGAGGGCGGCGCCCATCGAGGCCGGGTTGGCGTTGTAGCTTTCGTCGATCAGGGTCGCCTCGCCATGGCCGACCTCGAGCGTGCGGCGGAAGCCGCGCCCGGTCGGCGCCTCGAGCTGCGACAGCGACAGCGCAGCGCGCGCGATGTCGGCGCCGAGCAGCGACGCGCCGGCCAGCACCGCGAGCGAATTCATCGCCATGTGCCGGCCCGGCATCCCGATCTTATAGGTGATGTCGTGATCGAGGATGTCGGCATGCACCGCCGAGCAGGTCGCGTGCAGCGACAGGTCGATCAGCCGCGCATCGCAGCTTTGGTCGGCGCCGAAGCTGACGATGCGGGAGATGCCGGCCTTCTTCGCGTGCTTTTGCAGCCGCGCGAACTGCGCATTGTCGCGGTTGAGCACCACCGCGCCGCCAGGCTCGACGCCGAGAAAAATCTCCGCCTTGGCATCGGCGATCGCCTCGATGCCGGCGAAGAATTCCAGATGCACCGGCTCGACCGTGGTGATGACGGCAACATGCGGCCGCACCAGTCTGACCAGCGGCGTGATCTCGCCGGCATGGTTCATGCCGATCTCGAACACCGCAAAGCGCGCGCTCGCCGGGCAGCGCGCCAGCGACAGCGGCACGCCCCAGTGATTGTTGAACGACGCCACCGAGGCATGGGTCTCGCCCTGCGCCGACAGCACGCGGCGCAGCGCCTCCTTGGTCGAGGTCTTGCCGACCGATCCGGTCACCGCGATGATCCGCGCATCGAGCCGCGCGCGCGAGGCCAGCGCGAGCTCGCCGAGGCCGGCGAGCACGTCGTCGACCACCAGCAGCGGCGCATCGGCGGGAAATTTTTCGCGCTGCGCGGCCTCGACCACGGCAAGCGCGGCGCCGGCCTTCAGCGCGGCCTCGACAAAGCTGTGGCCGTCATGGACGTCGCCCTTGATCGCAAAGTACGCCTCGCCCGGCGCAACCGTGCGGCTGTCAATGGAAAGGCCGGTGACACCCTCCGGCAACGTGCCCTGCGTCGCGGCGCGCATCGCCTTCGTCATCGCTTCCGACGTCCATAGCAATATACTCATGCGCCCTCCGCTGCCAATGCCTTGGCAACTGCTTCATGATCGCTGAACGGCAACGTCGTGCTGCCGATGATCTGCCCGACCTCGTGTCCCTTGCCGGCCACCACCAGCGCATCGCCCGGCTCGAGACCGGCGATGCCGGCGCGGATCGCCGCGGCGCGATCGCCGATCTCGCGCGCGCCTTTGGCGGTCGCCAGGATCGCGGCACGGATCGCTTCCGGCCTTTCGCTGCGCGGATTGTCGTCGGTGACGATGACGCTGTCGGCGTTCTCCGCCGCGATCGCGCCCATGATCGGGCGCTTGCCGGCGTCGCGGTCGCCACCGGCGCCGAAGATCACGACAAGCCTGCGTTTTGCGTAAGGCCGCAGCGCCTGCAGCGCTTTCGCAAGCGCATCGGGCTTGTGCGCGTAATCGACGAAGATCGGCGCACCATTGCGCTCACCGACGAGTTCCAGCCGGCCCTTAGCGCCTTCGAGATGTTCGAGGCAGCCGAACACGTCGTCCGCCGCGCTGCCGGTGCCGATGGCAAGGCCTGCCGCGACCAACGCATTCTCGATCTGGAATTCGCCGACCAGCGGCAGCCTGATCGCGTGCGTGCGGCCGCGATGTTCGATC
The DNA here is from genome assembly GCF_015291565.1 of Bradyrhizobium sp. CCBAU 51753. Taxonomy (NCBI): domain Bacteria; kingdom Pseudomonadati; phylum Pseudomonadota; class Alphaproteobacteria; order Hyphomicrobiales; family Nitrobacteraceae; genus Bradyrhizobium; species Bradyrhizobium sp. CCBAU 51753. Next base: position 6,776,753 of record NZ_CP030037.1, read on the forward strand.
ACGAGCTTCTGCGCAAAGCCCTCGATGGCGGCATCGGCGAGCCGGATGCCGTCGCCACCATCGGCGTTGCGTCCGACCGCGATGATGCGGAGGCCTCGCGCCCGCGCCGCGGCGATCACCTCTGCCGAGCAATCGTGATCGGCGGAGATCACGGCGGCGCCGCCGGCGGCGACGAGATCGCGGAACAGCCGGAGCTTGGCGTTCAGGTAATGCGCGACATCGGGATGATAATCCATGTGGTCGCGCGACAGGTTGGTAAAGCCGCCGGCGGCGATGCGCACGCCGTCGAGACGATACTGGTCGAGACCATGCGACGAGGCCTCGAACGCCAGATAGGTGACGCCGTCAGCCGCGATCTCGTCAAGCTGGCGATGCAGCGCGATCGGATCCGGCGTGGTCAGCGAGCCGTAGACGGTGCGCTTGTCCGAGACGAGGCCGATGGTGCCGATGCTCGCCGAGGAATGGCCGAGCCGCTGCCATATCTGGCGCGTGAAGGCGGCGACCGAGGTCTTGCCGCTGGTGCCGGTCACCGCGGCAATCGTCGCGGGCTGACGGGAAAAGAATCTTGCGGCGGCAAGCGCCAGCGCCCGCCGCGCGTTCGGCGTGATCACGAAGGGAACGCGGGCATGGCCTTGCGGCAGATGGTCGCTGGCAATCGCGACCGCGCCGGCGGCAATCGCCGCGTCGATGAAGCGCGCGCCGTCGGTCCTGCTGCCCGCCAGCGCGAAGAACAGGTCGCCCGGCTTCACCGCGCGGCTGTCGACCGCAAGTCCGCCGACCTCGATGGCGTCGGCACGCGGATCGATCGTGGCATCATCGCCGAAGAGGTCGCGAAGTCTCATGATCTTCCAGTGTGGCCGGCGCGATACCCGCGCCGCTTTATTTGAGCATGATCTATTCGGAAAACCGCTACACACCTTGCGCTGGCGTGGCCCTTCGGGTCCGGATCATGCTGTCATGTACGCCTTACTGGGTTGTTCTGGATGCCGCAAGAATAAGGCGGTCGGACGGCGGCAGGTCAAACCGCGGTTCAACGCCCAAAAGCGGCGCAATTCGGGCGATGACCTTGCCTCCGGTCGGCACCGCATTCCAGCCCGAGGTGATGAAACCATGCGTTTCAGGCAGCGCCTGCGGCTCGTCCAGCATGACCAGAATCTGGTACTTCGGATCGTCGGCCGGCATGATCGCGGTGAAGGAGTTGAGCACCCGCTTCTTGGCATAGCGGCCGTTGATCACCTTCTCCGACGTGCCGGTCTTGCCGCCGACATAATAGCCCTTGACGTCGGCGGTCTTGGCGGTGCCGATCTCGGCATTGAGCCGCATCAGGTAACGCATCTTGTCCGACGTTTCGGTCTTGATCACCCGCTTCGCCAGCGCCTTCGCTTCCTGCTCGCTGCGCTTCAGGAAGGTCGGCGGGATCAGATAGCCGCCGTTGACCAGCGCGTTGATGCCCATCACCGCCTGCAGCGGCGCCACCGACAGGCCCTGGCCGAATGCGATGGTCACCGAGTTCAGTTCGCCCCAGCGCCGCGGAACCAGCGGGGCCGCGCTCTCCGGCAGTTCGGTGCGCAGCCGCGTCAGCTGCCCCATCTTGGCGAGGAACGCCTTGTGCGCCTCGACGCCCTGGCCGAGCGCGATCCGCGCGGCGCCGATGTTGGACGAGTAGGTGAAGACTTCCTTGGTGTTGATGAAGCGTCCGAGCGGATGGCTGTCGTGAATGGTGAACTTGCCGTAGTGCAAATTGCCCCGCGCATCCCACGACGTGTTCAAATTGATCTTGCCGGAATCCAGCGCCATCGCCAGCGTGAAGGCCTTGAAGGTCGAGCCCATCTCGTAGACGCCGGTGGTCAGGCGGTTGATGCGCTCGGGGTCGTGCGCCTCCCTGGGATTGTTCGGGTCGAAGTCGGGCAGCGACACCATCGCCACGATCTCGCCGGTGCGCACGTCGGAGATGATGCCGGAGGCGGCCTTGGCCTTGAACTTGTCCTTGGCCTTGATCAGTTCGTCGCGCAGCGCGTGCTCGACGCGCAGGTCGATCGACAGCTCGACCGGCTTCTGCAGCCGGTCGGTGGCAAAACCGGCGCGATGCAGGTCGGCCAGACCGTTATTGTCCAGCCACTTCTCCATGCCGGCGATGCCCTGGTTGTCGATGTTGACGAGGCCGATCAGGTGGGCGACCTCGTTGCCGGTCGGATAGACCCGCTTGTTCTCGCGCAGGAAGCCGATGCCGGGAATGCCGAGGCGGTGAATATCCTGCTGCTGCTTCGCCGAGATTTCGCGCTTCAGCCAGACGAAGCCCTTGCGTGACTGGATGCGCTCGCGCACCTCGCCGGTGTCGAGATCGGGCAGGGTCGCGGTCAACAGCTCGATCGCCTCGTCCTTGTCGATGATGCGGCGCGGCTCGCCGAACAGGCTCGGCGACTTGACGTCGGTGGCGAGCACCGCGCCGTTGCGGTCGGTGATGTCGGGCCGCGCGGTCGCGATCGCATCCTGCGAGGCGGTGCGCCGCGCGCCATGGCTGTCGGCGCCGACCGCGAACAGCACCAGCCGTCCGGCCAGCACGGCATAGACCGCGGCGAAGGCGAGGATCGCGAAGCCGACGCGGGCACGCGCCTTGGCGGCGCGATCGACATTGCTGCCGTAGAGCAGCGTGCGGATCAGCCGCTGGCTCCAGGGTTCAGCGAGCTTCTGGGCGGCGTTGTTGACCGGCGCCGGGCCGGTCATCGGTGATCCCGTCATTGCTGATCTCCCTCGGACGCATCCGCGGGCGCCGGCTGGTCGGCGGGCTGTTCGGGTCCTGCCTTGTCGATCGAGCCGGTCGCGCTGTCGGGCTCGGCGGCGGCCTCGATGGTGTCGATCATCGAGCCGATCGGGTCCTTCGAACCGGGCCGCGAGAAGTTCGGCGGCCGTTCGGGGAGGTTCCGCAGCGAGTCGTACTGGTTGGCGACGATCGGCTTCAGCGGCAGATGGCGCTCGGCAAGCCCCTGCAGCCGCAGCGGCGCGTCGAGCTTGGCCCATTCGGAGCGTAGCCGCGCGATCGCGTCGCGCTGCTCGCGAATTTCCGCGTTGAGCCGCAGCACGCGCTCGACGCGCGCGGTCGATTCCATCTTGATGCGGTAGACATAGGACGCCGCGAAGATCAGCATGCCGATGACGAGCAAATGAAGAAGGCGCATCGTCAGCCTCCCCGCATCACGTCGGCGAGATGCGGCCAAGACGGCAGCTCATCGGCCGCGTGCACCGGCGCCGCGGTGCGCTCGCCGGCGCGCAGCTTGGCCGAACGGGCGCGCGGATTGGCCGACACCTCGGCATCGCCGGGTGTCACCGGCCGCTTGGTCAGGATCTGAAAACTCGGCGCGGCCTGCGCGACCTCGGGCAGATGGCGCGATCCGGCGCTGACCTTGCCGCGCTCGGCGAGAAAATTCTTGACGATGCGGTCTTCCAGCGAATGGAAGGAAACCACGACGAGCCGCCCGCCCGGCTTCAGCACGCGCTCGGCCGCGGACAGCGCTTCGTGCAGTTCGTCGAGCTCTTCGTTGACGAAGATGCGCAGTGCCTGAAAGGTCCGCGTCGCCGGATGGATCTCGTTCGGCTTGGCGCGCACGACCTTGCCGACGATGTCGGCGAGCGCCTGTGTGGTGGCGATCGGCGCGTCCTTGCGCGCGGCGACGATGGCGCGGGCGACGGCGCGCGAATGCCGCTCCTCGCCGAAGATGTAGATGATGTCGGCGAGCGCCTTCTCGGACGCCTTCGCGACGACATCCGCCGCAGTCGGGCCGCTGTGCCCCATCCGCATGTCGAGCGGGCCGCCGAGGCGGAACGAAAAACCGCGCTCCGCCTGATCGAGCTGCATCGAGGAGACGCCGACATCCATCACGACGCCGTCGACCGCATCGACGCCCTGCGCGGCGCAGACCTCGGCAAGATGGGAGAAGCGATCCTCGACCAGCGTCAGCCGGCCACCCGCGCCGTCGACCAGATCGAAGCCGCCGGCGATCGCGGTGCGGTCGCGGTCGATGCCGATCACGCGCGTCCCCGCGACGTCGAGGATCGAACGGCTGTAGCCGCCGGCGCCGAAGGTGGCATCGACATAGATGCCGCCGGCGCGCGGGCCGAGATAGTCGACTGCCTCGCGGCCGAGCACGGAAATGTGACGGGAGGCGTGCGCGCTCATCCGCCGTCTCCGATCGGAGCCGCGCAGGCAAACTGGAGTGTGGACGCGCGCCGATCCATTGCGCCGCAAATCCTCGCGCCTTGTCCGGCCGTGCGACGGAAGCTGCGAGATCTCTCCGCCAATTCCCATCCTCGGCCGCAAATCCTGATATCCGACCGGAATTGGGTGGGTTTCCATGGGATTTCGCGCAAACAGCGGACCTCGGCCGTCCCCCGAAACCGGTTCGGCACCTCACCTCTCAGTAACGGCACTTAGCGTTAAGAAAACGTTGACGATAGGTTAGCGGAATAGCTGGCCTTTGATGCGCTTTCGAGTGATGCCTTCGGCACACACCTCCGGCAAAATGGCCCATGGAACCGGCCGGGCGATTGCGCGGCCGGCAGGGTAAAGGAATAGTAAACGCCTATTTGTTTATCCATTTGTCGTATGCCGGTGTTGCGCCGGGTTTTTGAGAGAGCTGATGGCTTCTGGTTCGTCCTCGTCTTCCAACGGCGATTCGAAGCGGCAACGCACCCTTCCCGTTCCGAAGGGCGTCGCCGAATTGAAGACGTTCACGCCGGATTCCTCGATCGCCTCCGACGTGATCCCGTCGGTGAATTTCGGCGAGCGCGCCAATGGCCGCCAGCCCGACATGATCGTGCTGCACTACACGGGCATGCCCGACGTCGAAGGCGCGATCGCGCAGCTCTGCACCGCGGGCACCGAAGTCTCGGCGCATTACATCGTGCTCGAGGACGGCCGCATCGTGCAATGCGTGCCCGAGAGCAAGCGCGCCTGGCACGCCGGCGTGTCGGCCTGGGCCGGCGAGGACGACATCAACTCGTGCTCGATCGGCGTCGAGATCGTCAATCGCGGACACGACTGGGGCTATCCGGATTTTCCGTTGCGCCAGATCGCGGCGGTGATCGCGCTGTGCCGCGGCATCATGCTCCGCCGCAAGGTGCCGTCGCATCGCGTGCTCGGCCACTCCGACGTCGCGCCGGCGCGCAAGAAGGATCCCGGCGAAAAATTTCCCTGGCATTCGCTGGCCAATTCCGGCGTCGGCCACTGGGTGCAGCCGGCGCCGATCACGCGCGGCACGGCGCTCAAGCTCGGCGCGATCAGCGACGACGTCTCCAACATGCAGGCCGCCTTCCGCCGCTACGGCTACAACATCCCGACCAACGGCAAGTTCGACGGCGCCACCATGGAAGTCGTCACCGCCTTCCAGCGTCACTTCCGCCCCGAGCGGGTCGACGGAATCGCCGATCAGTCGACCATGGCGACGCTGCACGCGCTGCTCGCAAGCCTGCCGCCGGATGCGGCGGCGCCGGCCGCCGTCGCGACCAAATAAGGCCCGCCTCTTCGTTCGCCTGATGGGCTCACGCTGCACAACGGTGCATGGGCACGCCTCGCCGCGCGCGGACCTGATCCTCATTTCCGCCCTTAAGCTGCGTCAAGCGCGCGGTTAGCAATGATTTGCTTCTTCCTTTAAGATGGCAGCACGTCACGACTGCTGCCGAGCCCCAAGCCATTTGAAGCGGAAGGTGTCACCATGACGGTATTTGCGCGATCGATCGGCGTCGTTTTGTTTTATCTGTTTTTGAGCGAGATGGCCGTTGCTCAGACCAGTGACGTCAAATGCCAGACGGTGAGCACGACGGGTCCCGCACAGACGCTTCGCTGCGACGGCGGGATCATCATCACCGCCGAGAACGGCGCGCAATATACCCTGAGCGACACCAACCGCGACGGTCGCGTCGACTCCGTCGAACTGGGCAGTCAGGCAATCCTTCTGGAAGTGCCCAAGGTGCCCAAGGGCAAGCGGTTCACGGTGACGACGCCGCAAGCCATCGCGGCGGTGCGCGGCACCAAATGGGCCGTCGACACCACCGGACAGAAGACTTCGGTTTTCGTCGTCAATGGACGCGTCGCGGTACGGCGCCGGTCTGCTGACCGGCAGAGCGTCATACTCGGACCTGGCGAAGGCCTCGACGTCGAGGGCGCAAGTCCGCTCGTCGTCAAGCGCTGGCCGGCTCCCCGCGTCGCGGCGTTGATGGCAAGACTGGGTCAGTAGCCGCAGCGCCGATGCGACGGCATCTCAAAGCCCTGCTGCCGGTCGCTCTCGCAGCGCTATGGGGAGGCGGGGTGTATTTTCTGCACGCCCAGGGCCATCTGCGCGCGCTCGACCGCGCGGAGTCGGCGATGACGGACTTTCGAACGGTGTTGCGCGGCGTCAGAACGCCGCCCGACCTGGTCACGATCGTCGAGATCGACGATGCCGTCGTCAGGCAGTTCGGCAGATATCCGCTCGCAAGGAGCGATCTTGCCAGACTGGTCGATGCGATCGCCCGGCTGAAGCCAAGAGCGATCGGACTGGATATCCTGTTGCTCGACAAGGGCTCCGACGCAGGGGATGCGGCGCTGGCCGACGCGCTCGGAGTTGCTCCGACCGCGATCGCCGCTGCCGCGGTGTTTCCCGAACACCGCCAATCGATCCCGGTTGAAAAGCATCAGCCGCTGGGGACATTGCCGACGGCCGCGAGTTTCCTATGGCCGCTGGAGGAATTTGCCAAACGTGCGTCCGTCGGCGTCGTCAACGTGACGACGGATCAGAACGGTGTCCCTCGCTCCGTGCCGATGCTGTTTCGGGGCAACGACGGCATCGCGATGTCGTTCCCGCTGCGCGTCGCCAGCCTGGCCATGGCGATCGAGCCGGTGATTGAGCCGAACCGCCTGGTGCTGGGCCAGCTCTCGATTCCGACCGACGCCGATCATGGGTTGCCGATCAGCTTTTACGGCCCGCGCCGGACCATACGCACCATCAGCGCCGCGGCGCTGCTGGCGGGCGAGCTGCCTGCCGCGGCCATTGCCGGCAAGGTTGTGGTGGTGGGCGCTGCGGTCGCCGGCGGCGGCGACTTCTTTCCAACGCCGTTCGAGCCGCTGATGCCGGGCGTGGAAGTGATGGCGACCGCGATCACCGATCTATTGGCCGGCGACGTCACCCGGCACGACCGGTCGGTGCAGGTCGCGGAGGGCATCGTCTGCGTCATCCTGCCGATGATGATCGTCGGCCTCTTGGCCTGGCGCCGCAGCACAGCGGGCATCGTCGCCGCGGCCGGCGTCGTGCTGCTGTGGATGAGCGCAACGTTCCTGGCCGCTTCGTCGGGCGTGTGGTTGGGCGCGGCGGTGCCGCTGGCCGCCACCGCGCCTCCGGTGCTGCTGTTCGGCATCATTCAACTCTGGTGGGGCCGGCGACGGGCACATTATTTCGCCATGAAGAGCGAGGTGCTCGGCCAGTTTCAGGCCCCCAGCGTTCAGCGCTGGCTCGCCGCCGATCCCAATTTTCTTGCCGAGCCGGTGCGCCAGAATGGGGCGGTCGTGTTTATCGATCTGTCCGGCTTCACGTCGCTGAGCGAGTCGATCGGGCCCGATCGCATCAGGGAGCTGCTGAACGAATTTCACGGCATCATCGACAAGGACGTCGCGACATATCGTGGCACCATCACTGGGTTTCTCGGCGACGGCGCCATGGTTCTGTTCGGCCTGCCGCAGCCGGCACCTGATGATGCGGTCCGCGCGATCGACTGCGCCGTCAGCCTCTCGACCAGCACCTCGCGTTGGCTGAAAGCCCTGCCGGCGCCGATGGCATCAACGCTCGGATACAAACTGGGGGCGCATTTCGGAACCATCGTCGCCTCGCGCCTCGGCGGCACCAGCCATCGTCACATCACCGCGACCGGCGACACCGTCAACGTCGCCAATCGCCTGATGGAGGTAGCGGCCAGTCATCGGGTCGAGCTCAGCGTCAGCGACGAACTGCTGCAGGCCGCCGGGCGCGACAGCGCGCTGTACCAATCGGGAGCGCTCACCGGCCCGCTCAAGACCCGGCTGCGCGGCCGTTCGGGTTCGCTGGTGATCTGGCTCTGGAGCCAGCCGGCGCAAACGGCCGATGCCGGCGCCGTCGAGCATCCTGACGGCTCCCGCCCGCGCTAAAGCGCGATGAGATTGGGTTGAATCCTCATCGCGCTTTGGCTCGTTGTTTGAGCATGATCTCCGCGCAAACGTGTTCCGCGTTTGCCACGAGGGAAAACCGCTTCACACCTTTCCGGATCATGCTCTAGCTAGCGCGCAGCAAACTGACCTTCTGCCGACCGCCGCGAGCCGTTGCGCATACAGACGACGCACGGCTCGTGCTGTGTCGCGGCGGTTGCAGCGGGACAGGCCTGCCGCGTGTTGCTTTCCCAATCTGATGCGCATGCACAAAAATGGAACTTTTCACGTTGTGCCGACTTTCTCTGTCGGGGTGGGTCTGAGTGGAGATTCATCCATGTTCAAAGCACTCATCGCGGGAACTGTCGCGATCGGCCTCGTCATTGCTCCGACCGCCGCAGGCGCTATGTCGACCCGGGACAAGACTACGTCGACCATGCACAAGACCCACAAAGTCCATCATGCGCAGAAAAAGGTGAAGATGGCACCCGGCACCACGACCGGCATGTCGGGTGGAGCGACGACGGGGAGTTCGACCAGCGGCGCCAAGGCAAAATCAGGGTACTGAGCGTATTCAAGAGCGCGCCGCGCGCCGACGATCGATGATGTAGAGGGATGCCCGTCTTGGGCGGCACGCGGGACGAGGTGATGTCACCCCATCTCCGCGATCCGCCGCGCATAGAGCCGCCGCAGCGGCTCGAGCTGCGTCGCGGCGGTCGCGGCGAGATAGGCCTGTCGCGCTTCTTCCTTGCGGCCGAGCCGGCGCAGCAAATCGGCACGGACGGCGGGCAACTGGTCGTAGCCCTTCAGGCCGCCGCGCGCATCCAGCGCATCGATCAGATCGAGCGCGCGGGCCGGGCCGTCGACCATCGACACCGCAGCGGCGTGGTTGAGCTCGATCACCGGCGACGGGCTGATCCGCAGCAGCACCTCGTAGAGGCCGGCGATCTGACGCCAGTCGGTGTCGGCGTAGCTCGGGGCCTGCGCATGCAGCGCGGCGATCGCGGCCTGCACCGCGTAGGATTGCGGCCGCCCCGGCATCCGCAGCGCCTCCTCCACCAGCGTCAAGCCTTCGGCGATCTGCTGAAAATCCCACAGCGCGCGGTCCTGCTCCTCCAGCAGCACGATGTCGCCATCGGCGGTCTGGCGGCCGGCGCGGCGTGCGTCATGCAGCAGCATCAGCGCCAGCAGGCCCTTGATCTCGCCGCGCGCCGGGATCAGCGCATCGAGCAGCCGCGCCAGCCGGATCGCTTCGCGCGCAAGGTCCGGCCGCATCAAGTCTTCGCCGGCGGTCGCGGCATAGCCTTCGGTGAAGACAAGATAGATCACCGCGAGCACGCCGCTGAGCCGCGGCTCCAGCGCCTCGCGCTCCGGCACAGAATAGGGAATGCCGGCGAGCTTGATCTTCTGCTTGGCGCGCACCAGGCGCTGCGCCATGGCGTCTTCGCTCACCACAAAGGCGCGCGCGACCTGCGCCGTCGTCAACCCGCACACCGTGCGCAAGGTCAGCGCGACCTGGACCTCGGCGGCAAAGGCCGGATGGCAGCAGGTGAAGATCAGCCGCAGCATGTCGTCGTCGAGCGTCGCATCGGCCGGCTCGGGCGAGGCCTCGGCATCGAGCAGGATCTGATGCGTCAGCTCCTGCTGCTTGCCGCGAAACGTGACGGCGCGGCGCACGCGGTCGATCGCCTTGTTGCGGCCGACATTGACCAGCCAGGCGCGCGGATTGGACGGGAATTCGCCGATCGGCCAGCGCTGCAGCGCCACCGCGAAGGCATCCTGCAGGCAGTCCTCGGCCAGATCAAAATCGCCGACGAGACGGATCAGCGTCGCGAGCGCGCGGCCCGCCTCGTCGCGGAAGATTTTTTCGATCTGGCTGGGGGTCATTTCATCCAACTTCGTCATTCCGGGGTCCGCGCGCCCTTTCGCGAGCGAACCCGGAACCTCGAGATTCCGGGTTCGTCCTTCGGACGCCCCGGAATGACATTGGTCTCATCGCGGATTGTCGTAGATCATCACCGGCCTGACCTCGATCGATCCGTCCCTGGCGCCCGGAATCCGCGCCGCGAGGCCGAGCGCGGTGTCGAGATCCTTGGCCTCGACCAGATAGTAGCCGCCGAGCTGCTCGCGGGTTTCCGCGAACGGACCATCCGTCGTCAGGGTCTTGCCGTCGCGGACCCGCACCGTGGTTGCGGTCGACACCGGCTGCAGCCCGTCACCCGCCTTGAAGTGGCCGCTCTGGATGATGGACTGGGTGTAGACCCCGTACTCCGCCGACAAGGCCTTGCGGTCGTCAGCGGTCATGTGGGCGTATTTCTCGTCGCTCCGGTAGATCAGCAGCAGGTATTGCATCTCGTCTCTCCTTTTGATCGGCTGGATCGCCGACACCCAGTCGAACGGGCGACAGGCCAAACGACATCCGCAGAATAAATTATTTGAACCTCCGCGGCCGCACGGCGCGGCGGGGTCGGTTCAAGGCATTTGTATCTATAAAATAGATAGCAATGGCTAATATTATTCGTTTGTCAAAACCAAGATCGCCGCTAGCCTTCCCAGAGTGTCGTCGCCTCGGCCGCAACGGGCCCGATGTGCAGACGATCGGATCGCTCCACGGAGAACGGCCATGACATCATCGGGAATTGAAGGCTTGCTGCTGTTGCTGGTGTGCTGGGCCGCCAGCCGGGTCCTGTTTGCGGCCGACGCGATCGGACACGGACACAGCGCCGAACAGATCGCGGCCGTGGTCGCGGTCAGCAACCACCCGACGGGCGTGTGACATCAGCCAATCGGCGTTTGAGGTCCCTGACCTCTTCGAACCGCTTCGTCACATCGCGCATCACCGCCACGGTGCCCGCGACGTCGCCCTGCGCGCTGCGCAGGATCACGATCGTGAACTCGACCGAGATGCGCCGGCCGTCCTTGGTCAGCGCGGGGACCGCCAGCAGATCGCCGTGGCCGTAACGGCTCTCGCCGGTCTGCATGACCTGCCGGAAGCCGGCCCAATGCCGCGCGCGCAGATTTTGCGGAATGATCAGGTCGAGCGATTGCCCGACCGCCTCCCTGGCCGCGAATCCAAACACCCGCTCCGCACCCGGATTCCAGAACGTGACGAGGCCGTCTCTGTCGGTCGCGACGATCGCATCCGACGCGCTGCCGAGCAGCGCTTTGCCGAGGTCCGAAGCAAGATCCATCGTGGTCTCCGCTCATTCGCCTGCGCAGGTCTGAACCCGCCGGCCGTTCTTGACAAGCGCGGATTGCCGATCGCAGGCATCGGGAACATCGATATGAACGTTGTGATCAGCGCCCCTTACGGTTGCGCTTCGCGAGCGGGAGCGCAGCGTCGCTCTTCAGCTGGGAGGCGGCGGCGCGATGCATCAGCGAGACCGCGTTCGCAACGTGCGCCTCCTGCCGGTCGAGCGGATAGGCGACATAGGCGGGCATCGAAAACACCGGCGCACCGGCGACCGCGTAAAGCCGCTTTGCCTTCAGCAGTGGTTCGACGATGCGCCGCGCGAAGAAACCGGAGCCGCCGTTGGCGAGCACATGCTGCAGCCCGAGCCAGCCGATGTTAACGTTGAGCGCAGGCCCCGCGAAGTTCGGAAACAGCGTGCTGTGCCGCGCGTAAAATTCGGGGCCCCAGTCGACATAGACGTAGCCCGGCTGCGGCTCGGGCGGACTCTTCGGATCGGTCGACACCAGGACCAGCTGCTCGTCGAACAAATGTTCGACCTTCAGCCCGGGACGGCTTTGCGGCGTGTACATCACGCCGACGTCGATGCGTCCCTCGACCAGCCCTTGCATCAGTTCGGGTTCGAGCGCGCTCTCGGCGCGGATCGAGACCTCGGGACACGTCGTCTGCATCAGCGGCAGCCAGCGCAACAGATACTCTTCCCACAGCCCGATGCGGCCGCCGACGACCAAGGTCGCGGTGAATCCGCTGGGCAGGCCGACATCGTGGCGCGCCTGCGCGACGGTGCGGACCAGCAGCGACGCATGGCGCTGAAACTGCCGGCCGGCCGGCGTCAGCGTGGTGCCCGCCTTGTTGCGCACAAACAGCGTGCAGCCGAGTTGCTGCTCGAGCGTGTGGATGCGGGTGCTGACCGTCGACTGGCTGACATGAAGCCGTTCGGCCGCGGTGATGAAGTTGCCGGCGCTCACCACCGTCAGGAAGGTCCGGGCCAGTTCGGTGTCCATGGCGCGTCAGGTCCTTGAATCGGGAAAGCCGATATCAAATGCCGCGGCTCCGCGAATGTCAAAACCATGGACGGCGGCCGATTAACCATCGCAATCGCTTGACGCGGGCGGCCAAAGCCCGCATGCACGGGACGTCAGTCGGCCGGACGGCCGCTCCCGCATGTGCCGAAAGGCCGCGGGGGAGGAAAGTCCGGGCTCCATCGACATGCGGTGCCGGATAACGTCCGGCGGGGGCGACCCCAGGGAAAGTGCCACAGAGAACGAACCGCTCCCTCCTCGGAGGAAGCAAGGGTGAAAAGGTGCGGTAAGAGCGCACCGCGTTGCCGGCAACGGCGACGGCATGGCAAACCCCACCGGGAGCAAAACCGAATAGGGACAGCATCGCGGTTAGTTCGCGCACGCGCGATAACACCGCAGGGCGATGTCAGGCCCGCTGTCCGGGTAGGTTGCTCGAGGCAAGGTGCAAACCTTGTCCCAGAGGAATGGCCGTCACGCACCATTCGCGAGAATGGTGCCCTACAGAACCCGGCTTACAGGCCGGCTGATGCTCTAAAGCGTTTTCGAGCGAAGTGGAGTTCCGGTTCGCGTGAAGAAAACGCGTCTTGAAGAAAGGCCACGAGGGGCTCGGCGCAACACGCCGGGCCCCTCGCCACATTCAACACGAGTGCATCCCATTTGCTAAAGTGTCCTTCGCGGAGGATCGCAGATGGACCTTCAGAAGATCATGGCGACGGCCCGAGACATCGCCAAGCAAACCGGCACAATCACCACCGAACAGCTCAGCGGCTTGTGCCCGAACAGTATGGAGCCCGAGGAGATCGAGGCTCTCCTTGGAGCTCTGCGGGCCGAGGGGATCAGGCTCAAGGACGACGAGGCCGAAACATAGCAGCCAGATGCTCGGGGCTAAGCAACGATTTGGTCCAGCAGCGCCATCAGCGCCTCCGGCGCAGTGACGTTCGGCGAATGGCTGGCGTCGATCTCGAAATGGCGCCAGCCGGGTTCGTTCCTGGTGCGCCTTGCGAACTGACCGAAGGTGTCGGCGGGCGTGATCCGGGTGGCGTAGATGTAGCAGCGCGGCAGCGTGGTTTCGCCGTGCTGCAGCTTCAGCTTCTGCTCGAAGCATTTGATCGGCATCGCAACGCGGCGTGAGCTCAGCCATTCGACATCGGCGGCCGACGTATCCGGCGGCGTCTGCATCGGCGGAATGCGCCAGCCGTCGCCGTCGCGGGCGGCCTTGCGCATGCTCTCGATGCCCGGTTCGTTGAGGTCGAACAGCGATTGGCCGTCGCGCGGCACGAAGGCGTCGATATAGATCAGTTGCGCGATGCGCTCGCGCATCCGGTCGGCGACGCCAGTCGCGACCATGCCGCCATAGGAGTGGCCGACCAGCACGATGTCGCGCAGATCCTCATAGCTGATGACGCTGAGCACGTCATGGATATGCGCCTCCAGGTCGAGCGACTGATTGGCGAGGTGCGCGCGCTCGCCGAGCCCGGTGTAGCTCGGCGTGATCAGCCGGTGCCCGGCCGCCTGCATCAGCGGATGCATTTTCTTCCACGCCCATCCTGCCGACCAGGCGCCGTGACAGACCAGAAAGGTTTTGGACGAACTCGCAGTCATGGGATGCTTCCATTTTCGATTGTCGTTGATGAGCCGCGGTTTCGCATAGTAGCCACCGCTCTCGTCGTGTAAACGTCGCGGCAAAACGGCCGTCATTCTGCGGCGCATAAGGAGAGAAACGAATTGACGTCAGCGAGCTACGCCATCCTGTTCCTCGGCGCGCTCGCCGGCGGTTTCGTCTCCGGGCTCGCCGGGTTCGGCACCGCGCTGATGGCGCTCGGGATCTGGCTCTACGTGCTGCCGCCGACGCTCGCGGTGCCGCTGGTGCTGGTCTGCTCGGTCATCGCGCAGATCTCGACGCTGCCGTCGATCTGGAAGACCATCGACTTCCGACTGGTCTGGCCGTTCATCATCGGCGGCCTCGCCGGCGTGCCGATCGGCATTTTGCTGGTCGCGCGCGCCGACCCGGCTGCCTTCAAGCTCACCATCGGCATTTTCCTGCTGGTGTTTCCGGCTGCGCTGTTCCTGCAGAAGAAGCCGATGTCGATCGCGTTCGGCGGCAAATGGGCCGACGGCGCCATCGGCTTTGCCGGCGGCATCTTGGGCGGCCTCGCAGGTCTGTCCGGCCCGCTGCCGATCCTGTGGGCGAGCGTGCGCGGCTGGGGCAAGGCGCAGCGCCGCGGCGTGTTCCAGACCTTCAACTTCACGATCCTGTTCGCCGCGCTCTGCATCCAGGTCGCAAGCGGCCTGGTGAAGATCGAGATCGTCTGGCTCGTCGCCTGCGCATTCCCGGGCACGCTGCTCGGCGCCTATATCGGTTCGCGGGTCTATCACGCGCTCAGCGACCGCAACTTCTCCGACGTCGTGCTGGCACTGCTGTTCCTGTCCGGCGTCGCGCTGGTGTGGAGCGGAGTTGCGCCGAAGTAGCACCGCAGTCGACGGTGCTACGCGGACGCGCGCGACGGCGCCGCCGGCTCAGGCGCAAGCTGCGGCTCCAGCGGCGCCAGGCGCTTGCCGAACTCGCGGCGCAGCAGCCACAGGCTCAAGGCCGCCTGCAGCGTGGTGGTCGCGATCGACAGATACCAGACGTGCTGGATCGCAAAGCCCGGCAGCGTCGAGAGCCAGATCACCGGCACCGCATAGATGAACAGCCGCGCGGCCGAGCTCAGCAGCACCGGCCTGGTATTGCCGAGCCCCTGAAACATGCTGTTGCAGGTGAACACCAATCCCTGCGCCACCAGGTTGAACGAGACGAAGTGCAGGAACTGGGCCGCGACCGCCATGGTCTCGCGGTCGTTCGAGAAGCCGTCGAGCAGCCAGCCGGGCTTGAACTGCGCCAGCAAGGTGAAGCCGATCATCACGACGATGGCGATCGTCGCCGCCCTGACAAAGGTCTCGCGCACGCGCGCGGCATCGCCGGCGCCGAAGTTCTGGCCGGCGATCGGGCCCGCGGCGAGCGCGACCGCGAGCGCGGGCATCTGGATCAGGCCGAGCACGCGCGTGCCGATGCCGAAGCCGGCCTGCGCCGCCGGGCCGAAATCGCGCAGCACGTAATAGATCACGCCCATCCAGAGGAAGATGATCGCGAACTCGCCGCCGGCCGGCAGGCCGACATAGAGGATGCGCTTCCACTGATCGAGCTGCGGCCGCCATTGCGCGGGATCGAATCCGACATAGCGCTCGAGCTTGTGGAAATACACAAACAGCATCCCGACGCCGATCAGCACCGCGATCGAGCTGGCAAGCCCGGCGCCGGCGACACCGAGCGGATGGCCGGTGCCCCAGCCCGCGATCAACACCGGCGCCAGCGCGATATTGATCAGCACCGCGATCGCCTGCACCAGCATGCTCGGCCGCACGATCCCGGTGGCGCGCAGCGCCGAGCCCATCACCAGCGTGATGAATTGCAGCGCCAGCGCCGGCATGAACCACAGCAGATAAAGCGTGCCGGCCTCGACGGTGGCCGCGTCGGCCGCGACCGCACGCATATAGGGCCGTGACAGCAGGCCGCCCGCGACCAGCGTCACCAGCCCGAACAGCACCGACAGCACGATGGCCTGGTTGAACACCAGATTGGCGTCGCGCGGATCCTTGCGTCCGACCGCCTGCGCGATCAGCGCGACGGCGCCGACGCCGAGCACCTGCATCAGCGCGTTGATCAGGAATCCGGCGTTGCCCGCTGCGGCCACGCCGGCGACCGCCGCATCGCCGAGCCCCGCGACGAAATACAGGTCGATCAGCTGGCAGATCATGATCGTGATCATGCCGACCACGATCGGTGGCGCCATCGTCAGGATGTGGCTCACGATGGAGCCGCGTGTCAGGTCTTTCATCGTAACCCCCAAGGAGTCCCCGAAGCTGCGCGGCTGACGGAGCATCTGCCCGTCAGCCGCCCCTTCTCATTCCGCCGCCGCGACCTGGCCGAACTCGGTGGCCTGCCGCTCGAACAGCGAGCGGTAGATGCCGCCGGGACGCGCGGTCAGCGCCTCATGCGTGCCCTGCTCGACGATCTCGCCGCGATCGAACACCAGGATGCGGTCCATGCTGCGCACGGTCGACAGCCGATGCGCGATCACGATCGAGGTGCGGCCCTTCATCAGCCGCTCCATCGCCTGCTGGATCAGCGCCTCCGATTCCGAGTCGAGGCTCGAGGTCGCCTCGTCCAGGATCAGCACCGGCGCATCGGCCAGGAAGGCGCGCGCCAGCGCCACACGTTGCCGCTCGCCGCCCGACAGCTTGACGCCGCGCTCGCCCACCAGCGTGCCGTAGCCCTTCGGCAGCCGCATGATGAAGTCGTGCGCATTGGCAAGCCGCGCCGCCTGCTCGATCGCCTCCATCGAGGCGCCGGGCCGGCCGTACGCGATGTTCTCCGAAAGCGTCCGGTGAAACAGGATCGGCTCCTGCTGCACGATCGCGATCTGGCTGCGCAGCGATTGCTGCGTCGCCTGTGCGATGTCCTGACCGTCGATCAGGATTTTTCCGCCGGAGACGTCGTAGAGCCGCTGCACCAGCTTGACGAACGTGGTCTTGCCGGAGCCGGAGCGTCCGACCAGGCCGACCCGCTCGCCGGCATCGATGTCGACCGACAGCCCGTCATACAGCGGCCGGCGATGGCCGCCGTAATGGAAGGTGACGTCGTCGAACACGATGCGGCCGCCGGCAATGTCGATCGGTCTGGCGTCGTCAGCGTCGACAATGCCGAGCGGCTCGCCATGGATCTGGACCAGCTCCTCCATGTCGTTCACCGAGCGTTGCAGGTTGTTGATGTGCATCCCGACATCGCGCAGATAGGCATGGATGATGTAGTAGCTGGTCAAGACATAGGTGACGTCGCCCGGCGTGGCGCGGCCGGCCGCCCACAGCAGGATCGCGCCGCCGATCACCGACGCGCGAAAGCACAGCAGCACCACGAGCTGCGCCACTCCCGTGTGGTTGTAGCGGAACCAGGTCCGCCGCACCCGGCGGCGCCAGCGTCCGATCACGCCGTCGAGCCTGATATCCTCGCGCGCCTCGGCGCCGAATGACTTCACCACCGCGTTGCAGGTCAGCGCATCCGCCAGCGTGCCGCCGACCTTGGTGTCCCATGCGTTGGAGACGCGCGCGGCCGGCGCGACGTAGCGGACCTGGAAGGCCATGGTCATCGCGACATAGATCACCGCGCCGATTGCGATCACCGCGCCGAGCTGCGGCCAGTGCAGGCCGAGCAGGATCATCGAGCCGATCAGCACGACGACGGAGGGCAATAGCGCCATCAGGATGGTGTCGTTCAACAAATCGAGCGCCCACATGCCGCGCGTGATCTTGCGCACGGTGGAGCCGGCGAACGAGTTGGCGTGCCAGTCGGTGGAGAAGCGCTGCACCCGCATGAAGGCCTGCTGGCCGATGTCGGACATCGTCTTCAGCGTGAACGGCACGATGGTCTGGATGCCGACGAAGCGCAGCATCACCGACAGCGCGCCGAGCGCGACGATGGCGACGAAAGCGAGCATCGCCGCGTGGCGCGCGGCAGGGTCCGCCGCGCCTGATGTCAGCGCGTCGACCAGATGGCCGGAGTAGACCGGCATGAACAGGTCGGCCGCGGTGGCGCCGAGGAAACCCGCGGTGACGACCGAGGCGCGGAGCGGCTGCTCCAGCCAATGGCGGAAGACGAATGGCAGCACGATCCGGATCGCGGCCGGTCGCTTGGTCTTTGCAGAGATCATGGCCCATTCCGGCCACGCATCTCTTGCGCCGGCCGGCTCCATCTGAGGCGACACGCGGACGGAATCCGGCCGCAGGCGTCGCGAAAAACAATCGGTAACGTGTTGGGAAGCTTGAGTGACCGGGGATCAGGCCCGATCAGAGCTGCTGGGAGCTAATGCGCGAGCGCGTCCAGCATCATCGAACGCGGGCGCGCGATCTGCATAAACGACGAAATCATGCGCATCTCCCCGGCTCGAGTGACAATATGAAACTTATAAATGCATCACGCCCGATTTGCAAGATGACAAGCGCGTGAGCGCGTCAAACCGCGCCAGTGTGGCCGTAAAGACTCAATGTGCGTCGCCACCGCTTTCGGCGAGCGAGGTCGGCTTGTTGACCAGCAGCACCAGCAGGCTGAGGGCGGCATAGAACAGCGCCAGCATCAGGAAGGCGTCGCCATAGCCCATCACCGCGGCCTGACGGTGCACGATCTGCGACAGCTGCTTCATCGCCATCATTGCGGAATCGCCGAGACCCTGCATGCGCTGGGCGAGCATGTTGAGCGTCTCGACCGCGGTGGTGTTGCCCCAGGTGACGCGGTCGTGCAGCCGCGAGATGTGCAGATCGGTGCGTTCGTTGAGCACCTGATTGATGATCGCCAGCCCGACCGCGCCGCCGAGATTGCGCATCAGATTGTACAGGCCGGAGGCGTTCTTGACCCGGTCATGCGGCAGCGTGGCGAGCGCGATGTTGTTGGTCGGCACCATCGCGCACATCATGCCGATGCCGCGCAGGATCTGCGGCACCAGCAGCTCGTAGAAATCGTACTCGCGGGTGATCCAGGTCATCTGCCAGGAGCCGAGCGCGAAGGTGACGAGGCCGAAGGCAATGATGTAGCGCAAATCGACCTTCAGCATCAGCCGGCCGACCACCGGCGCCATCAGGAACATCGCCGCGCCCGACACGAACATGGTCTCGCCGATCATCAGCGCGCTGTAGCCGCGGACCTCGGCGAGATAGCGCGGGTAGACATAGGTCAACCCGTAGAGCCCGATGCCGATGCAGAACTGCAGGAAGCTGCCGACCGCAAAATTGCGGTTGGTGAAGGCGTAGAGGTCGACGATCGGCTCCTCCGCGGTCAGCACCCGCCAGAAGAAGGCGATCGCCGAGACGAAACCGATCGCGGCGCAGGTCGCCACCGAGGTGTCCTGCAGCCATTCGTATTGCGGGCCTTCCTCGAGCACGTATTCCAGCGCGCCGAGGAAGCCGCCCATGAAGATCAGGCCCCACCAGTCGAAGCGCTCCAGCAGTGCGAGATTCGGCTCGTCGAAATCGATCAGCAGCAATGCGCCGATGGTGATGCCGATGCCGGGCACCACGTTGATGAAGAACAGCCAGTGCCACGACATCAGGTCTGTGATGTAGCCGCCGACGGTCGGACCGACGGTCGGCGCCAGCGTCGCGACCAGGCCGATGATCGGCGCCACGATGTGGAACTTGTTGCGCGGGAAGATCAGATAGGCCGAAGCGAACACCGTCGGGATCATGCCGGCGCCGAGAAAACCCTGCAGCGCGCGCCACAGGATCATCTGCTCGATCGAGGAGGCGAAGCCGCACAACATGCTGGAGGCGGTGAAGCCGAACGCCGAGATCGCAAACAACAGCCGCGTGCCGAGCGCGCGCGACAGGAAGCCGGACAGCGGGATCGCGATCACCTCGGCGATCAGGTAGGCGGTCTGCACCCACGAGACCTCGGTCGAGCTCGCCGACAGGCCGGCCTGGATTTCGTTGAGCGACGCCGAGACGATCTGGATGTCCAGGATCGACATGAACATCCCGAACACCATGATGATGAACGCGATCAGCCGCTTCGGCCGAATGGTCTCGGAGGCCGCCGGTACGGCGCTCGTCATCGATGGAGATGCGGTGGTGGTATCAGCCATGGGCTACAGCTCGCTGCTTCCCACCACCTCTCCCCATTGGGGAGAGGTGGACTGTCGATGCCGCAACTCTCTGATCCAACGTCATGGCGTTGCGCGCCTTCAACGCATCACTGCGGATGGATCGCCATCGGCGCGTCGAGATCGGTCTCGCTGTCGGCGTCGGCGGCGCCCTCGCGGGTGTCGACGGTGGTGTAGACCGACATGCCGGCGCGCAGCAGGCCCTGCTTGGCGACGCTCGCGGGCACCCGGATGCGGACCGGCAGGCGCTGCACGATCTTGGTGAAGTTGCCGGTGGCGTTGTCCGGCGGCAGCAGCGTGAACACCGAGCCCGCGGCCGGCGAGATGCTGTCGACGATGCCGCTGAACTTGCGGAAGCCGTAGGCGTCGACCTTGATGGTCACGTGCTGGCCGGGGCGGATGCGCTTGAGCTGGGTCTCTTTGTAATTCGCATCGATGTAGACGCCCTCGAGCGGCACCACATTGCCGAGCCGCTGGCCGACATTGATGTAATCGCCGGTGTTGACCATGCGGTTGGAGAAGGTGCCGTCGACCGGCGCGCGAACCTTGGTGAAGTCGAGATCGCGCTCGGCCCGGGCGAGCTGGGTCCGCAATTCGGCAAGCTGGGCGCGCGCCTCCGCCTGCTGCGCCTTGGTGACCTCGACATTGCTCTTGGCCGCGTCGTAAGCCGCCTTCGCCGAACGCACCGCCGCGGCGCCCTGGTCGCGGCCGGCTTCCGAGACTTCGTACGTCGCGCGCGAGGCAAAACCCTTGGTGTTGAGCGCCTGCTGGCGATCGAAATCGAGATCGGCGCGCTTCAGGCCGGCTTCGGCTGACGTGAGTTGCGCCTGCGCCTGCTCGACTGAACTCTCCGCGGCCAGGACCTGGCGGCCGATGCGCTCGATCGTCGCCTCCTGGGTCACAATCCTCGTGCGGGCGGCGTCGACCGCGATGCGATAGTCGCCATCGTCGATCCGGAAGATCACGTCGCCGGCGCGCACCAGCGCATTGTCGCCGGGCAGGATCGCGGCGATGTGGCCGGCGACGCGGGCGCCGAGCATCGAGTTGTTGGCGCGGACATAGGCGTCGTCGGTCGAGACGTAAAAGCGCCCGACCAGCAGGTAATAGGTGGCGTAGCTTGCGGCGGCGAGCGCGAGCAGGCCGACCACACCGAGCATCACGAATTTGCGCTTGCCGGACTTTGGCGCCGCAGCGGTGGCGGGCGCGGTGGCCGGTTGCTCGGGCGCAGCCGCCGGCGGCGCTTCGGCGGGGCGCTTGGCCTCGTCGGCAGTGGAAGCGTCGCGCGCGACCTCGCCCTCGGCCATCTCAGGCCCGGAACGAACGATGCGTGCAGCCTGGTCTCGTGCTGCGGCCATGGCCGAGGCTCCCCAAAGAAAATCTCGATGCGCGCGGTGGCGGAAGAAGGGCCATCCAGCGCATCTTTGTCCCCAATGATACCATTGACCGAACGGTTCGGTCAATCTATATTCCCGTGGCGCGGATTATAACGCTTCGATTCTTACCTCGGCCCGTATTGGATTGAGTTCTTACCGAGAAGCTAAATCAATGGTTGCAGCCCCGCCCAACCCCCTCCACCTCGTCAGCGACCAGGAGCCGTCGAAGCGCCGCCAGATCCTGGACGGTGCCCGCAAGGTCTTCCTGGAGCTCGGTTTTGACGGCGCCAGCATGGGCGAGATCGCGCGCGCTGCCGGGGTCTCCAAGGGCACCCTCTATGTCTACTTCCCCGACAAGGCCGGGCTGTTCGCGGCCATCGTCGAGGAAGAGAAGCTTGCCAACAGCAAGGTCGCGTTCAATTTCGACCCCACCCGCGACGTCGACACCACCCTCCCCGAGTTCGGCCGCGCCTATGTCGCGGTGCTGTGCCGGCCCGGCGGCGGTTCGGCGATCCGCACCGTGATGGCGATCGCCGAGCGGATGCCCGAGCTCGGCAGCCGGTTCTACACCCATGTGATCGCGCACACCGTCGACCGCTTCGCCGCCTATCTCGAGGCGCGCGCCGCGCTCGGCGAGCTCGTCATCGACGACTATCAGCTCGCGGCCTGGCAATTCATGCAGATGTGCCAGGCGACGCTGTTCCAGGCGTTCATCTTCCAGGCCGCGCCGTCACCGACGCCCGAACGGATCGCAACCGTCGTCGACAGCGCCACGCGCGTGTTCTTCGCGGCGTACCGGCCAAAGGGATGATGCATCCGGACATCGACGTAGAGACCCGGCTGCAAGAACACGTACATCGTCATCACCCGCGAAAGCGCCACACACTCGCTGTCATCGCCCGGCTCGACCGGGCGATCCAGTATTCCAGAGGCAGCGGTGCTTGAGCCGAGAAGCCGCGGCGTACTGGATCGCCCGGTCCACGTGCGCAATTGCGCACAGGCCGGGCGATGACAGCAGTGGGTGGGGACGCAGTGGTTACTGCGGCGAGATGGCGCGCTACTCTGCAGCGAACGTCAGTGCGAGGAATCATTCGCCATGAACGACCTCACCATCAGACAGATGCGGCCGGACGAGATCGCGCTTGCGGTGGACTGGGCCGCGGCCGAGGGTTGGAATCCGGGCCTCGCCGATGCCGGCTGCTTTGCCGCCGAGGATCCCGCGGGATTTTTTATCGGCGAACTCGCCGGGCAACCGGCCGCGGTGACCTCCTGCGTGAATTACGGCGCGCATTTTTCCTTCCTCGGCTTCTACATCGTGCGTCCGGATCTGCGCGGCCGCGGCTATGGCCTGCAGATCTGGAACGCCGCGATCGCGCATGCGCGGCCGCGCGTGATCGGGCTCGACGGCGTGGTGGCGCAGCAGGCCAACTACCGGAAGTCCGGCTTCGAGCTCGCCTACGCCAACATCCGCTATGGCGGCACCATCGCTGCACCTCCCGCGCCGAAGGCCGGCATCATCCCGCTGACCGACGTGCCGGAAGCGGTCCTTGCCACCGATGACGCGACGGTGTTTCCGGCGCCGCGGCCGGCCTTCCTGCACGCCTGGATCACCACATCGGGACATGTCGGGCGCGCGCTGCTGCGCGACGGCCGGCTCGCCGGCTGGGGCGTGATCCGCCCGTGCCGGAGCGGCCGCAAGATCGGTCCGCTGGTTGCCGACGATCGCGCCGCCGCCGAGGCCGTGCTGTCAGCGCTGCTCGCAAGCACGGGCGGCGGCGAAATCTTCCTCGACGTGCCCGCGGTCAACCGCGACGCGGTGGCGCTGGCGCAGGACCTCGGACTTGCGCCGGTGTTCGAAACCGCGCGGATGTACACCGGCGCGATCCCGCGCTTGCGGATCGATCGCGTGTTCGGGGTCACGACGTTCGAGCTGGGTTAGCGCGATGCGATGACGTCGCACGGCAACGACGATGCCGCCCTGGCGCGCCTGCACAAATTTCGGAATATTGGAAGAATACCCCTGACTTGCCCGACGTGTCAAGCGTCTGGTCGACCGCCTGGTCGACCGCCGCCCGCCGCCGGCTACTTTGCATGGGGTTGTTTTCGCTGTTTGCCTACGCGCCCTGCGACAAGACGTGCATGCCCGGGACAAGCCCGGGCATGACGAACCACTCGATCCAACGTCGTTCTAGTTTGCCGCAGCGTTGATCTTCGGCGCTACCACGTTGTCCTGCTCGATCTCCTCCGGCAATCCCGCAAACCGGCGCAGCGCACGTGCCATTTTCGCGCGAGCGCTGACGGCGGTGATGATGACGTCGACCATCACGAAGGACGAGTGGAAATGGCCGTGGCCCTTGAGCTGCTCGACCTCGACCCCGGCCTTGGCCAGCGCCTCGGCATAGGCATTGCCCTCGTCGCGCAGCGGATCGAACTCGGCGGTGGCGATGAACGCCGGCGGCAGCCCTTCGAGCTTGCCGCGCAGCGGGGCGACGCGCGGATCGCTGCGGTCCGCCGGCGAACAGTACAGGTCCCAGAACCAGTACATCAGCCCACGCGTGAGGAAGTAGCCCGCCGCGTTGTCGACATAGGACGGCCGGTCGAAGGTCGAGTCGGTCACCGGGCAGATCAGGAGCTGGCCCGCGATCTCGGGCCCGCCGCGCTCGCGCGCGAGCTGGCAGGTGACGGCGGCAATGTTGCCGCCGGCGCTCCAGCCTGCGATCAGCAGCGGCCCGGCCCTGCCGCCGAGCTCGGCGGTGTGGGCGGCGATCCAGCGCGCCGCGGCGTAGCCGTCCTCGGCCGCAGCCGGGAAGCGATGCTCGGGCGCGTGGCGATAACCGACGCTGACGACGATCATGCCGGTGCGCCGGCACAGATCGCGGCAAAACGGATCGTCGGACATTTCGTCGCCGAGCACCCAGCCGCCGCCGTGGAAATACACCACGATCGGATGCGGCCCCGGCGTCGCCGGCCGGTAGAGCTTGTAGGGCAGCGGACCATCGGCGCCCTGCAGCATGCCGCTGCCGACCTCGCCGACCGGACGCCCGGCGGGACGGCCCTTGTTGAACTCGGTGAGGAAGTCGCGCGCGCCCTGCGCGCCCATGGTCTCGAGCGGCGGCAGGTTCATCTCGCCGAGCATGTTCAGCACCAGCCGCACGTCGGGCTGCAGCCGCACGATCTCGCCGTCATTGCATTGCTCGGCGACGCCGGGGCCGGTGAGCTTGAAGCCGAGCATGCCGCGGCCGACGACCTCGTTGCAGATGCTGCGATACGGTCCGACGCCGCCGGTATAGGGCATCACGACCTGCGGCTTGCCGGGCACGTTGGCGCCCGTGTACCAGGTGTTGGCGAGCCGGTGCAGCGTCAGCATCGAACAGTCCGCCATGTGGCGCTGCCAGCCGGCCTGCGCCGTTTCGGTCGCCTCCATGGTGGTGAAGCCGGCGTCGCGCAGCGCCGCGATGCGCTCGACCACCCAGTCGACATGCTGCTCGATCGACACCGCCATGTTCGACAGCACCGACGGGCTGCCGGGACCGGTGATCATGAACAGGTTGGGGAAGCCCGCGACAGTGACGCCGAGATAGGTCTGCGGTCCGTGCGCCCAGACATCCGATAGCGACTTGCCGCCGCGGCCGGAGATCGGATGCACCGCCATGATGGCGCCGGTCATGGCGTCGAAGCCGGTGGCGAACACGATGACGTCGACGTCGAAGCTGCGCCCGTTGGTCGAGATGCCGCTCGCGGTGATTTGCTTGATCGGCTCCTGCCGCAGGTTCACCAGCGTCACGTTGGGCCGGTTGTAGGTCGCGTAGTAATTGGTATCGAGGCAGGGCCGCTTGGCGCCGAACGGATGGTCATAGGGCGTGAGTGCCTCCGCGGTCTCGGGATCCTTGACGACGGCGCGGACTTTTTCGCGGATCAGATCGGCGACCAGCCGGTTGCCGTCGACGTCGACGCCCTGATCGGCCCACAGCTGAGTCAGGATGTGGACGAGGTCGCCCGCCGCCCATGCCTTCTCGAAACGTTCGCGGCGCTCGGCGTCGCTGAGCTGCCAGCTCACCGCCGTCTGCTGCGGATACGGCACGCCGGTCATCGACCAGCGCGCCTGATCGCGATAGGCGGCGCGGTCGGTCTCGAAATAGGTCTTGCGATCTTCCGGCGACGGGCCGTTGCCCGCAGGCAATGCAAAGTTCGGCGTGCGCTGGAACACGGTGAGCTGCGCCGCCTGCTCGGCGATCAGCGGGATCGACTGGATGCCCGACGAGCCGGTGCCAATCACCGCGACGCGCTTGCCCTTGAGATCGACGCCTTGATGCGGCCAGCGGCCGGTGAAGTAGATCTCGCCCTTGAAGTCCTTGACGCCGTCGATCTCCGGCGGCTTCGGCGACGACAGGCAGCCGGTCGCCATGATGTAATAGCGGCACGCGATCGGGCCGTTGTTGGTCGCAAGCTGCCAGCGCTCGCTTGCATCGTCCCAGGTCGCCTGCGTCACCTTGATGCCGAAGCGGATGTCGCGGCGCAGATCGTAGCGGTCGGCGACGAAGCCGAGATAGCGCAGGATTTCCGGCTGGGTCGCGTATTTCTCCGACCAGGTCCAGGCCTTGTCGAGCTCGGGATCGAACGTGTAGCTGTAATCGATGGTCTGGATGTCGCAGCGCGCGCCGGGATACCGGTTCCAGTACCAGGTGCCGCCGACGTCGCCGCCCTCTTCCAGCGCCACCGCCGACAGACCGGCCTTGCGCAGCCGATGCAACAGATAAAGGCCGGCGAAGCCGGCGCCGACCACGACAACGTCGATCTGCTGTGTGGTTCCGCTCTGCGTGGAGTCCGAAGCGCGTGCTGCAACCGCTGCGTCTGGCATGCCATTCCTCCCGAGTGTTTTGATTTTGGGAGAAGGCTAGTCCTGCGCATTCAGTTTGTCATCACGACAAGTGCAATCTCTGATCACCATATTTGTGACGCGCGCAGTCTGCAGCGCGAGATGCAGCGTGTAGACGCAAGTGTTGATGCAAGTTGCGGCAAGGCGACGACGGCGCAGTTCTCTCCACGCGTCGTCCCGGCGAAGGCCGGGACGACACCGAATATTTGCCGTCGCTCCTGAGTCATGCATTCACGTTCTCTCAGGATGACGGCTTGCAAATGCGACAGGGGGTGACGTGTTGCCTTCGCCGATCAGCGCCGCTTGGGGATGAAAAATCACACCCCCCGCTTCTTCGGACCGAGCCCCTCGAACTGCGTCTTCTGCTCGTCGCTCAGGTTCCAATGGAAATCGTCGACCGCGTCGTTCACGCTCATGATCGCCTCTCGCATCGCTTCCAACCGCGCCTTTGCGGCCCTAAGGCGGGCCGGCGGCGTGAGCGCGTCTTTTGGCGGACATGCGCTTAAGGCTTCCATGGTGCCCATCGTGGTGTCCTGCACCACTTCGAGCGCGGCGCGTTGGGTATCGTTCAGTTTCAGGCTGGCGGCGATGTCGTCGAGGGGCCATTGCTGGGCGACGAGCTGGCGGTATTGCTTTTCGGCCTGTTGCTCGTCCTGCGGTTCGCGGCTCGCCTTGCAGGCGGCATCCTGCATCTCCCTCAGCTTCGCGGCCGCAGCGTTAGTGCGGCGGTCGCGTTCGGGCGCATTGAACCGCGCCTTCTGCTCATCGCTTAGGAGATCATAGAATTTTTGAAATGGCAGCTCAACGGCTGCAACTGCGCTCAGCATTGCGTCGACGCGGCTCAGCATGGCCGCGAACCGCTCCAGCGCGGTGGTAGCGGCCTGTGCCGGACAGGAGGCGCGGATGATATCGCCGGCGGAAATCCAGGCGCTCGCGAGCTCGTCGAAGGCTGTGCGCTGCGCCTCGTTCGCCGCGACCTCCCGGCCGATCCGCTCGAGGGGAAGGCCGGTCGTCTCGGCGGTGTCGCCGCTACAGAGCTCCTGCACGGAGGGCGCCTTGCGATGCCGCCTCGCGGCGGGGCGCTCGGCCGCAAACGCCGAGAGATCGCTCGCTGCGTAAGGCGAGAAGATCGCGGCGTAGAGATCGCCGTAGCCATAGGCCCAGAGGCTGCTGCCATCATTGAGAAGCGCGTAGTCATAGAGATCGCTATAGGCGAACGGCCAGAAGAGCGGACCGACCCAGCCGTATGACCCGTCGGAGTGCTGCCACCAGCCTTGCGCAGCTCGGCCGCCCTGCCAGCCGGCCAGCGCCACGACCGCAGTGAGCTGCGCGCGCTCACTTGGGCGGATCGACTCGGCGGCGGGGCGCAGATCTTGCGGTCTTAAAGCAGCCATTCGGACGCGGCTGTGGCGCGCCGCCATGCGTGCGTGGCGGCGACCTGCGACCGACAGCATGCCGGCCATCGCGAAGCGCGCGACACTCACGGGGCCGCCAACGCGCAGGCGGAAGCCCGCCTCGGCCGCGCTCGGCAGCGCTCCCAGAACGACCAGTGCGACGCCGGCCGCAGCCATTCCAAGGTTGGACTTTGACATGACCGCTCCCTTGGCTTCCCTCCTTGGCGGCCAGGCCGCATCGCGTCACAAATATGACTCGCAGCGAAACCGAAAGTTCCCGCCGTTTTCATTCCGGTGAACCCTGCGGTCGATCGTCAGGTTCGAGGCGACGTAGTCGATCTGACCCCGCGTGATGCTGATGTCCATTAACTCGCCCCCCGTCAGCCGGCACGGCTGGGTCCGCAGCCTTCCGCACTTGCACCACTCACGAAACGCTTTCCAATATGCTTCGAGGGGACATGATTGTTGTCACACCCCAGGTGTTCGATTTGCTTGCGACGACTTTATGAGTGCACGACCTAGATCGACCGCATCAATCCGCCATCGACGCGAAGGTTCTGGCCGGTGATGTAGCCCGCACCGTCGGAGAGCAGGAACGCGATGGTCGCCGCGATTTCTTCCATCTTGCCGTAGCGCTGCATCGGCACGCTGTCGCGGCGCGCCTCGGTGGCCGGCAGGCTGTCGATCCAGCCCGGCAGCACGTTGTTCATGCGCACATTGTCGGCGGCGTGGCTGTCGGCGAACAGTTTTGTGAAGGCCGCGAGTCCGGCGCGGAACACCGCCGAGGTCGGAAACATTGCGCTCGGCTCGAACGCCCAGGCGGTCGAGATGTTGACGATCGCGCCCGACTTCTGCGCCTGCATGATCGGTGCGACGAGACGCGTCGGGCGGATCACGTTCATCAGATAGACGTCGAGACCGGTGTGCCACTGCTCGTCGGTCAATTCCAGCACCGCCGCACGCGGGCCGTGGCCGGCACTGTTGACCAGCGCATCGATGCGACCCCAGCGCGCCATCACGCCGTCGACCGCGCGCTTGAGATCGTCGTTCGAGCGGTTCGAGCCGGTGAAGCCGAGGCCGCCGAGCTGGTTCGCCAGCGCCTCGCCCTTGCCCGACGACGACAGGATCGCGACGCGGAAGCCGTCAGCGGCAAGCCGCCGCGCCGCCGCCGCGCCCATCCCACTGCCGCCCGCGGTGACGAGCGCGACTTTTTCTGCTGCCATGATCTGATATCCCCGTGATGACGAAGCTGATGCTAGGTCTAGAGCTATTTCCGTTCCGATGGAATCGGAACGGAGCTCTAGATTCTAGCTTTGACGCGTTTTCTTCACGCGAACCGGTATCCACTTCGCTCGAAAACGCTCTATCACCTGATATCGCGCGGCGCGACAGCACTCCGCTGCGCGATGTCGCACTACTTCCTGAACACCTGCTTCGAGGCGGCATCGAACCTGGCGATGGGCCGATCGAGCTGCCAAAGCTCGACATCGTGGCTCTCGACCAGGCGGCTCGCCGATGTAACGGCCTGGTCGTCATCGGCGCAATCCAAATTGACCACGCCGATCGAACGGCTGTGCGCCCCGACGATATATGCGCGATAGGTCGTCATGTTCGCTCTCCAAATCCGGTGCGGCCCGTTGCGAACGGATGCCTGCCGCGAAGATGAGCGCGAGCGCGTATGAATTCGAGAAGGATTGCTTGCGGACGGTATAAAGGCCGAATAAGCGCCGGCCGTCACGGCCGCGGCGCAGCCTTGACCAGCTTGGCCACCGCCGCGACCAGTTCATCCGGCGAGAACGGCTTCTTCAAGAGCGCGCTATCCGGCACGCCGCGGGTCGGCCATTCGTCGCCGCCGCCGCCTGTGATGTAGAGCACCGGGAACGACGGATCGATCTCGCGCGCGCCGCGTGCGACGCGCCAGCCGTCGAGCCGGCCGAGCAGACGGATGTCGGTGACGAGCGCGCTGTACTTGGTCCGGAACGCCTTCAGCAGCGTCAGCGCTTCCTCGCCGGAGGGCGCGATCGCAGGCTCAAAGCCGCCGTCCCTCAGCGCGTCCTCCACCATCATCTGGAGGTCACGGTCGTCTTCGATGACGAGAATGATCGGCGCGTCTTGCAAAACAGTCCCCCAGTATCCAGCCGGGCGTGCCCGACTCAGCGAGCATATGCAGCAAAAGTGGCCACCGTTTGCACGGTGTCACCCAGTAGAAATACGGGCGTCCTGCCCTATTCGTCGAGGAATTCGTCTTCGTCGTAAGCGCCCGCCTTGCCCCGCGGGGACGGCTTTCTGCCGCCAAGTGAACCTGTGACATAAGGTTCGCGCGCTGCATAGGGGTTGCGGGCCCCGGCGCGTGCGGCGACCTCGTCGCCGGAGACCGCCGCCGGCTGGCAAATCACGCGCCGGCTGGCCCGGCGCATCAGGTCCACATGGATGTGGTCGTAGTGATAGACGTTGGAGCCCGGCGCCAGCACGGTGTTGAACTGCTGGCAGGCCGCGGCCTGGACGTCGCGCAGAAAACCCTGCTCCTCGGGGAGGCCCTTCCAGCCGTTCTTCACCACGATGCGGCGGCCGTCGGCGAGCGTGAAGGCGGCGATGTCGAGCGCGTTGCCGAAGGCGTGCTCGGAAATATGCGCATGCGGATTGCCGTTCATGCCGCGGCAGGAATAGGCCGAGATCTGCTTGATCTCGACCACGCGCGCGCCGAACCAGCGCTGCGCCGCCGGCTGCACGGAATCGGCGAGCCAGCGCTCGAGCGCCGAGACGATTGGGCACGCCAGCGTGGCCGCCGGCTTCACCGCGACCGGGCCGACCGCCATCACCGGATTGCCGCTCGACGGACCGAGCCGCGGCGGCGCGGCGTCAGCCGGCTGCTGGGAGTAAGGTGCCGGTGAGTAAGGCGCGGCGGCGCGCTCGCGCTGCGGGTTGGCCGGCAGGCCCGGATAGTAGGGACGTTCACCGCGCGGCTCGGGCGTGCCCTCGGGCGGCAGGTCGATCTCGTCCTGCTGCGGCGGAACGCCGGGCGCCGACAGCGAGATCGGTCCGTTCGACTGGTTGCCGTAGCCCGAGTTCGGCTGATTGCCATAACTCTGCTGAGCGCCATAGCCCGGCTGGCTGCCATAGCCTGACTGGGGCTGATCGGGATAGGGCGCCTGCGCCGGCGGCGGGCTCGGTTGCCGGTTGATCGGCCAGCGCGGCTGGTTGCCGATCGCTGCCGGCGGACGCAGACTATCGTCGGCAAAGCCATAGGCCGAGCTGCTCTCGCCAAGTGCTGCCACCTTGAGCGGGAACTCGGCACCGCAGACGCCGGGGCCGGAGATCGGATCGATGCGGACGAGGTCGGGGCCTTCCTTGACCGCGCCGGATTTCAAACATGCGGCTTCGGCCTCGGCCCGCCACGGCTCGCGCTCGGCAGTCTGAAACAGACCGCGACCGCAACCAGCCAGCGAAACAAGGACAAGGGAGCCGACGAGATACAAACGAACTCCACGCGTCATGCCGCGCAGGTTCTTCGAACTTAATTAAAAGACTCTTCAACGCATTGATGTCAGGAGTCTTTAACCATGCGGCGGAACCCGGCAACGCGATCGCGCTTCGATTAGGTCTCCACTCCACTCGCCTTGTGATTGTGTCTAGCAATGATGCACTCTGGGGAAAGAGACGCCGACGGCCCAAAATATACTTGGGGAACCATCAACACGTTGATTCGACATCCGTTTTCGGGTGCATCGCAACTAAGCGTTGCGGCCGGATGCCGAGGCTGGACAGCAGGACTGACTTTTTAGGTCGGGAACGACTTGCTACCCTTTAGAGTTAATGCGGGCAGCGTTGTGAACCGAGGGAGTTTCCCAATGGATTTCGCGAGTCCTCTGCTGAGCAAGCTGAGCATTGTGGCCGCGTACATCGCGTTAGCCTTTGTCGGCGCCATCATTCTCGGCGTGTTCTGATCATCGACCAGGCAAGTAGTTTTGAGCGCCCGGCGGCCGCCCTCGCCGGGCGCTTTGCATTTCAGGGACCCCTAACGAGCCAGCGTGACCCGTATCACAGAAGCCGCGCCTGACGGCGCGTAGCCTCCTCGGCAATCCGATGCAACCAGGCGCGGATGCGCCGCCACTCTCGAGGGGAGACTGTGATGAAGAAGCTCGTTGCAATCGCCGCGCTGCTGATGGCCACGACGACCGCCCATGCCGGCGGCGCGGGCATCACCTTCCAGGTCGACGGCCAGCGCATCCACATCGAGGCGCCGCGCAATTGCAACGCGATGTCCTGCATCCGCATCTCGGCGCCCGGCTACAACGGCACGCTCGGCAACATCAATCTCAAGGGGCTTGGTTCGAAGTCGAGCGACGATGACGATGTCGTCTCGGACGCGCCGCCGCCGGCGCCGCCCGCTCCCGCACCGGTTCAGGCCGCCCCGCCGCGGCCGCAACCTGCCGCGCCCGCTGCCGCCGTGGCACCGCCCGCACCTCCTCCTGCGCCAGCCGCGACGGTCGCGACCGCAGCGCCGGCGCCGGTTGATGCCGCGCCCATCGCACCCGCGCCGGCCCCGGTCGCCGCACAGCCCCCGCCGCAGCCGCAGGCCGCTCCCGCCGCGGCAGCGCCGGCACCCGCGCCGACCGGACCGATCGGCGTCTGGGCCACCGAGGAGAACAAGGGCAACGTCCGCGTCGAAGCCTGCGGCGTCAATCTGTGCGGCTACTCGGAAAAGACCAACGAGCGGATCCTGATCAACATGAAGCCCGAAGGCAGCAAGTGGAGCGGCCGCATCCACGATCCCAATTCGGGCCGCAACTACGACTCGACGATCGCAATGAAGGGCCCGAATGCGATGCGCGTGCAGGGCTGCGCCTTCGGCGGCATGTTCTGCGGCGGCCAGACCTGGAAGCGGGTCAGCTAAGCGCGCGAGTTTGGATAATGCGCGATGTCCGCTTCCGTCCGGAGGCGGGCATCGGCGAGTGTGGCTGCAGCTTCAAGCCGATCACCGGAAACGCTATAAGGGTAGCGTCGAACCGAGGGCGGCTTGCGATGGCGTTGACGGCTCTTGATCTCGGCCTCCGCGGCGCGGTGGTCGGACTCTTTCTCGTGGTGTGTGCGGTGCTGCTGCTGCGCACCCCGGCGGTGCACCGCGCCGCGCATTTGGGCGCGGCGCTGGGCGTGGCCGGTGCGGCCTACGCGATTTCCACCGCGCCATACTTTCCGCTGTGGTCGTTCGGCTGGAATTCTCCCTTCATCGCGCTGGCGATGGGTTCTCCCGTCATTCTATGGCTTTGGGCGCGCGCGATCTTCGACGAGAGTTTTGCGCTGCGGCCCTGGCATGGCGCGGTGTGGGTGCTGGTCGCCGGCCTCGGCCTCATGACCTTCAACGGTTCGACAAATTGGCCCGGCCTTGCGGCGCTCTGCGGCCGCCTCTTGGCGCTGGCATCGATCGGCTTCGCCCTGCTGGCGGTGGCGCAGATTCCGAAGGGCTGGCGCAACGCCATCGCGACGGCGCGCGGGCGGCTGCTGGTCGCGCTGATCGTCGGGATCAGCGTCCAGATCGTGCTCAGCGCCGGCGCGGGGCTTGCCGCGATTCCGTTTCGCGCCATCAGCCTGACCGTCGCGCTGGGCCTCGGCACGTTCGGCGTGTTGTCGGTCTGGATGATGGTGTTCGATCCGCCCGAAAACCTGCCGGCTGTCGCCGCAGCCAGCGGCGGCAATGGCCAGGCTGCCCGGGCGCCGGGCCCGCTTGCGGACGCCGGCCCGTCGGCCCCGGACCATGCCGCGCTCCACCGCCTCAGGCATCTGATGGCGACCGAGCGGAGCTATCGGCAGGAGGGGCTGACCATCGGCGTGCTGGCGGTCAGGCTCGGCATGCCTGAATACCGGCTGCGCACGCTGATCAATGACGGGCTCGGCCACCGCAACTTCAACGCCTTTCTCAACCGCTACCGTCTCGACGAAGCGAAAGCTGCGCTGGCCGATCGCGGCCAGGCCGAGGTACCGGTGCTGACGATCGCGCTCGACGCCGGCTTCCAGTCGCTGGCGCCGTTCAACCGCGCCTTCAAGGCCGACACCGGATTGACCCCGACCGAGTTTCGCCGCCGGGCCGCGGCCGGGCCAACCGCCGATGCGGCGGAAATCGCCTCCTCAAACTGACAATCGCTCCTCGATTTCGAAATTCGATAGGCGCAACGCCGCGCGATCTGCCTGACTGTGCCGGTGACAGCACTGCTTCGGGAGTTCGCAGGTGAACATGGCCATACTGGACGGCGGCGCCGGATCCACGGCGCCTCAGGCCAAGGCGGGCAGCGGCGGCTGGCGCGAAGGCATCGTCGTCCTCGCGATGGTGCTGGCGCCGGTCGCACTGGCCGTGCTCCTGACCGCCGCCGGTGCCCTAGCCTACGCAAGCTGGAAAATCGTTTACAGGGACGTCGTTGAAATCCCGACATGGCGGGACCTTCAGCCGTTCGGGATGCTGGCCTATGTGGTCAGCAGCTGGATTGCGGTCGCGGCGGCCTGGCGCTGGTCGCGGCGACGGGGCTTACACCACGAGGTGTTTCTGTTCCGCCGGCTGACTTGGCCGGCGAGCGCCGCGAGCCTCGCGGGATTCTTGATCGCGCTGTACGGCGCGCCGGCCGCGACACATTGGTTGTCGCATGTCACCGGCGGCGCAGGCCCGGGCGGCCGGATCGATTTCCACAGCCCGTACATGACCGCGATCTACCTCGTGCTGTTCGTGGTCACGGCGCCGCTGTGCGAGGAAATTCTGTATCGCGGGCTGCTGGTGGCCTGGCTGCGCCGGATCGGCTGGCGAGATTCCACGATCTGGCTGGTGGGCAGCCTGATCTTCGGGGCCAATCACATCATTCCGTTCAGCCTGGTCTGGAGCGCGGTCATCACCGCCTTCGGCGCCATCCTGTTTGGGTTGCGCCTGCGCTACGGCTCCCTGACGCCCGCGTGGCTCACCCATGTGCTATTCAATGCGCAACCATTTCTGATCCTGCCGCTGATCAGCCGGATCGCGACCGCATTGCACCCTGGATCCATCTCCTGAAGATAGCGAGTTCAAGCAACGATGAAGCATTTCCTCAACGCGGCCAAATTGCTGTTTCTCGACCTGGCGTCGACGCTGTTCTTTCTCGTCGTCTATCTCTTGACCCACAACACCGCGCTGGCGGTCGGCCTCGGCATCGCATTCGGCCTTGTGCAAATCGGCAGCCAGTTGATCCGCCGCAGGCCGGTCCACGCCATGGAATGGCTGAGCCTGTCCCTCATCGTCGTCGCGGGCATCGCGACGCTGCTGACCCACGATGTGCGCTTCGTGCTGTTCAAGCCGAGCGTGATCTACGCGATCGTCGGCGCGGTGATGCTCAAGCGCGGCTGGCTGAACCGCTATGTGCCCGAGATTGCACGGACGGTGGCGCCCGACATTGCCACGGCCGTGGGCTACGCCTGGGCCGGGCTGATGTTCGTGTCCGCCGCGGTGAATGCCTTCGTCGCGCTGACCTGCAGTCTCGAGACCTGGGCCGTGGCCATGCCGATCTACGGCATCGTCAGCAAGGTGGTGGTGTTCGTCGGCGGCTTTGCCCTGCTGCGCATGACCGTGCGGCGCCGCCTCCACGCCATGCCGGCCGACCAGCGTGATGCGCTGCTGGCGCTCGACAGCGGGACGGCGACGGCCTCGCCATGACGGCCAATCCGCGGGCCCGATCTCGCTTGGTGAACGAAACAAACGGAGCGCGCGACGAAACCATTTTGGCGTCGCGACGAAGAATTGCGGAAACCGAGCGCCCCTAGTCATGCAGCCGATGCACCGCTTCGATGCGTTCGACACAAGGGGGACAAGATGGCTTTCACCGCACTCCGTCACGGCAAGCTGCTCGCTGCCACCGCGTTCGCGCTGGGTTTGTTGACCTCGGCTGCGTACGCCTACACTGACGAGCAGCAGCAGATGTGCGCCGGCGATGCGATGCGGCTGTGCAGCGCCGACATTCCCGACGTCGATCGCGTCACAGCCTGCATGATCCGCCAACGCGCGCAGCTCAGCGACGGCTGCAAGGCGGTTTTCCACTACGTGCCGCCGGCGCCGCAGCCCGCGAGCTATTCGCCGGCAGCCAAGCCGGGCAAGCCGCTCACGATTACCCCGCACAAGCGCGGCTGATCATTTCATCCAAGATCGAACACGCACCGCCGCCTCCCAAGGAAGGCGCGGTGCTTGATCGTTCCGGTCTGCCAAAATAACCTGACAAGACAACAAGGCGCGACCGTTCATTCGGCATTCAGCCTGACACGGCTCAATTGCCTCTCCGTCCGAATGCTCCCCCGGGAATTCATGCTGATGCGGCGCAGGCTGTCTTTCGCGCTTCTGCTGGGTGTCGGCGTCATGGTTGGCTGGCACACGCGAGCTGTCGCGGCGCCGGACCTGACGCGGCTTGCGCAGGCGCAGCCTGCACCGGCCGCACCAACGCCTGCGCCCGCTACGACGCCAGCGCCTGCGGCAACGCCGGCGCCCACGACCTCGGCTCCGGCCGCGAGCGCGCAGCCCGCGGCGCTCGAGCCGATCGGCAACGTCGCGACATTGACCGGCACCGCGACCGTCAAGCGCAACAACGCCACCACGCCGCTGCAGATCCGCGACGACATCTTCGCCAATGACGAGGTCGCGACCGCGGCGACCTCCTCGCTCGGCATCACTTTCAACGACGGCACCACCTTCAACCTGCGGGCCTCGACCCGGATCACGATCGACAGCTATGTCTATGAGGACGGCGGCAAGCAGAACAGCGCGCTGTTCGACGTCGCCAGGGGAACGGCGGCTTTCGTCGCCGCCGCCGTCGCCAAGACCGGCGACATGAAGATCTCGACGCCGACCGCGACGCTCGGCATCCGCGGCACCACCGGCCTCGTCGAGGTGCCCAAAGGCGCGACCGCGACCAGCAACAATGTCGGCATCAAGCTCTATCCCGACGAGGACGGCCATGTCGGGCGCATCGAGGTTCATGACCGCGGCGGCACCTCGCTCGGCGTGCTGACGCGCGCGGCGAGCGGCTTTGCGATTCGCCCCGGCGTCGGCGGAGTGCGTTTCGCCGCGGTGCCGCTGACGATCTCGCCGCAGCAGATCACCCGCGACCGCGGCTTTGTCCGCCAGGTGCACACCGCGCAATCGCTCGGCCGCCAAGTGGTGAGCGAGCAGCGCGATTTCCGCCGCGCCAATCCGGACTTCCGCCGCAGCAATCCGGCGGCGCCGTATCCGAACCGCGGCCAGCCGGTGCAGCCGAACCAGCAGCGGCCGAACGCCCTGCCGGGCCAGAACCGCAACGCGCCGGGACAGCCGGGTCAGCAGAACCGTCCGGGCCAGTTGCAGCAGCAGCCCGGCCAGCAAAACCGTCCCGGTCAACCGCCGCGACCGGGCACGCCGGGCCGGCAAGGCTCGCAGCAGCCGGGCACGCAGCAGCAGGGCGCGGCGGGTCATGCTTTGCCCGGCCAGCCCGGCGGCACGGCGCTGCCGCGCACGCCCGGCGCGCAGACGCCGGCCGGACAGCGGCCGACGGGACAACAGCCGGCGGGACAACAGCCGGGACGCCAGGAGCCTTCGCGACAGGGCGGCGCGCCCGCGCCCGCCGGGCAGGCATCGCCCGCACGTCAGGGCGGCTTGCAGCCGGGACGCCCGCAGCAGCAGCCCAGCGTGCAGCAACCGGGCGGCGTGCGGCAACCTGGTCAACTGCAGGGCCAGCCCGGCTACCCACGCCAGGGCCTTGCACCGGCGGTGCCGGGACAGATACGGCCGGGCTTCCAGCAAGCGGTGCCGGGCGGCCGGCTCGTGCCCGGCCTGCTGCGCCCAGGTGCGCAGCCGCGCCCCGGCGTCCAGCAGCAGCGGCGACCGGCTCCGGCGCGGCAAGGGAAACCGCCCAAGGACCAGCGTCAGTAGATCAGACACGCGAGCGCGGCACGGGCGATTACGCCAGTGCCGCGCGCGCGAATTCGACGAACGCCAACGGCGGATCAGCCGTTCCTGGTGATGACGGCCTCGAGATATTCGCCGGGAACGACCAGCGTTCCGTCGGTCGCCGTATTGAACCGGTCCACGAGGGCGAGCATGTCGGCGGCGAGCGCCTGCTGCTTGTCGGCGTCGAGCGCACCGAAGGCCTTCAGCACCGGCCCGTAATAGGTGCGGAAGATCTCGAGCAGGTGTTCGCGCGATTTGTAGCGGAAGTTGAAGTGCTTCGATTTGGCGGCAATGCTCGCGCGCGGGCCGAACAGCGCGGCGAGATGCGCCTCGGTGCCCCATAGCGCGGGAGACTTCACGCCCGGCGCCGGCGGGACATATTTGCCGATGGTCTTGAAGATGTTGCCGACAAAACTGTCCGGCGTCCAGTTGGCGAGGCCGATCTTGCCGCCGACGCGGCAGACGCGCAGCAGCTCATTGGCGGCGCGCTGCTGGTCGGCGGTGAACATCACGCCGAATGTCGACAGCACGACATCGAAGCGCCGGTCGGGAAACGGCAGGTTCTCCGCGTCAGCTTCCTGGAACGTCACCGGCAGACGCTCGGCCGCCGCCCGCTCGCGGCCGCGCTCGAGCAGCGCGCCGACGTAATCGGTCGAGACCACATCGGCAAAGCGCCGCGCCGCCGCGAGCGTCGCATTGCCGTTGCCGGCGGCGACGTCGAGCACGCGCTGATTGCTGCGCAGGTCGACGGCCTCGCAGAGCGTCTCGCCGACGATCTGCAGCGTGGTGCCGACGATGGCGTAGTCACCCGAGCTCCAGGTGGCTTGCTGCCGCGCCTTCACGGCAGCGAGATCGACGGCGGGCGTTTCGGTCTGAACATTCATTGCTATCTCCCTCGAGAGGTGTCGTGATGAAAATGCAGTGCTGAAAATGTGCTGCGGACTATTCCGTGCGCTGGTCGGGGATGTCAGGACTCGCGGACGCGACCACGAGGCGCCATTCCGAGCTGAGGCGACAGCGCTGCCTGGTGCGTTGCTGCGAGACCGCCTGCTCCGCTTGCGCCTCATGATGGTCCCGTACAACCAGGTCCGCGGCCATGGTGAACACGGGTGAAGAGCCACCTGCGATCACCAAGGCAAAGAGCGCGCGCCGCATGATCGGCCGCGAGGGCCGGACGCCGAGGTTCGGCAACGGTCGGCCGCCGAAGCTGCGCAGCATGACGCGGCTGACCTGCCGCGCACGATTTGCAAGCATGCGAGCGACCGACTGATTGACGATCCGGCTGAAGCGCGAAAGGACAAAGGAAAAATACTTTTGCGCCGGACTAAAAACTGGCTCCATGAAAGAGAAAGACATTATCGTATCCTTGATCGTGATGTGACGGCGTGCCGGATCGTCGGATCGGGATGCGCCATCGGACGCTTCGCAAAGCGTCACTCAGCGGCAATGGGCGGTTCGACGGGATCGCCGCGCACCACGACGGTGGTCGCGACCTTGTAAAATTCCTCACCGGGCATGCCGACGCGGCGAGCATGCTCGCGGATCGAGTTGCCGTCACGCGCCTCGTATATGCAGAAGGTGCCAATGCGACCATCTGCCTCATGCACCACGTAGCTGCGGATCCATCGCACGCGATCGGACATCTGCTCGTTGCCGATCCGGGCGGAGGTCGCACCGGCGGCCTGCAGCTCGGCCATGTTGGCCCAGGCGCTGGGGCGGCGAATGACGTAGAGATCCATGGAAATGCTCCTCGATGACGAATTGTTGAACGGTGGGTCGCGACGATCGCGAGCCGTGAGGAGCTATATGCGCTGCCGGCGCTGACTGTCCTTACCGCGGACTGATCATTGTCTGATCTTTGCCTGAACCTTTTCCACGGCGGCCGGACTCACCGACATGGCCTTCGCCTTTGGACCGTTCGAGCTTGACGAAGCGGGCCGCGTCGTGTTGTGCGCGCGGCAAGAGGTCCCATTACAGCCGCGTGTCTTCGACCTGCTGGTCTATTTCGTTCATCACCGCGGCCGCGTCGTCTCCAAGGATGAACTGCTGGACGCGGTGTGGCCCGACGTCACAGTCACCGACAACTCGCTGCAGCGCGCCGTGAGTGCGTTGCGCGCCGTGCTGCGCAAGGGCGGCATGGAGCATGCGATCCGAAACCTGCCGGGCAAGGGATATCGCTTCAGCCTCGAGGCCGAGAGCGCGCAACCGCTGCAGGCTGCCGAGCCGCAGCTTGGCGAAAGCGCCGGCGCGATCGGTCTCGCGCGGCGCGCCGTGGCCGGACAATTGTGGCTGCAGGCCGCCAGCCTGTTCGAGAGCGGGCATGAGGACGGCGCACTCACCGCCGACGATTTGCACGACTGGGCGCTGGCGCTGCAATGCCTCGGCAAACCTGCGGCGGCGATTCCAATTCTGGTTCGCGCGGTCAGTGCACGCGCCAAGGCGGGCGATGCCGCCGGTGCCGCGGCCGACGCGATCACGCTGTCGGGCCTGCATTTCGAATGCGGCCAGGCCGCGATCGGCAAGGGCTGGCTGGCTCGCGCGGAAGACTGGGCGTCCGGGCTGAACGATCCGCCGACCAGCGCGCTGGTGCTGTGGATGAAATCGAAGCTCGCCGCATTCGACGGCGATCCGGAACAGGCGCTCGCCTTGGCCGACACCGCCTACACATCGGTCCGGCACAAGGACGCGATCGGCATCGAGGCGGTGAGCCTTGCCTATCGCGGCTTCTACCGGCTGTGCCTCGGCGACACCAGCGGCGGACTGGCCGATCAGGACCATGCCGCCGCGCTCGCGCTCTCCAGCAACACGCTGGATCCGATCATGGCCGGCCTGCTCTACTGCAACATCCTGTGGGCGGCGCGGATGTTCGGCGACTGGGCGCGCGCCGACCAATGGACACGCGGCTACCAGAGCTTTTGCTCGGGCAGCGGCATGGAGCTGACGGGGTCCTGCCAATTGCACCGCTCCGAGGTGCTCGGCATCCGCGGCTCGCTCGGCGAAGCGCTGTCGCGTATCCAGGACGCGCTGACGCGGCTGACCAGCGATGCGCCGTGGTCGATCGGCGACGCCAACCGCGTGCTGGGCGAGATACAAGCCGCGATCGGCAATGATGACGCGGCGCTCGCGGCCTATGACAGGGCCTACGCGCTGGGCTGGTGTCCGGAGCCGGGCCGCGCAATGCTGCTGCTGGCAAGAGGCGAAGCCGAAGCCGCCTATGCCAGCCTCGAGCGGAGCCTGATCGGCAAGACCTGGTGGACATTGCAGCGCCGCGGAATCCTGCTGGCGCATCTGGCGCTGGTTGCGGCCCACACCCATCGGAACGAGCAGGCGGAAAGCCTGATCCGCGAGCTGTCCGGCAGTCCGGATCGCTGGCCGATGCCCTCGATCCGCGCGCTCACCAACGAGGCGCAGGCGATCCTCGCGCTCGGCCGGCAGGATCATGGCGCGGCGTTGCGGCACCTGCATCTGGCGCGACAACTGTGGTCGAGCATCGAGGGGCGGGTTCAGGCGGTGCGGCTGCGGCTGCAGATCGCCAGGCTGCAGTTCGAACGCGACGACATTCGCGGCGCCGCGACCGAGGTCCACGCCGCCCGGCTGATTGCGAGCGAGTTGGGATCGCGCAAGCTGGAAGCCGACTGCATCGCGCTAGAGCGCGACATCGACTGGGCGACGGGCCGCCGCGCCGTCGCGGGTCAGCGCCACCAGTTGCGTGGTTGATCACGCGGCGCGGCGCAGCCAGTCGCGCACGCGATCGAGCAGGTTCTTGCGCAGGATCGGCTGGGCCGCGGCGCCGATCGGCGCGATCTCCGGCGCAAATGACGGCGAGGTTGCCGGCGCCGCCGGGCCTGCGGCCTGCTCGCTCGCGATGCCATCGCCCGCATCGGCAGCAGCCTCCTGCGGCGCCGTAACCGGCGCCTCAGGCTCGGCGTGCGCCACAACCTCGGGCGTTTCCGCGACCTCTGGCATTTCCGCGGCCTCGGGCGCCTGTGCGACCACCGGCGTGTCGACAACCGGCGTCCCCTCGACGGCCGGCACCTGCCCAGCAAGCCGACTCTTCCGCCGTTCAGCAGCCACGGCGCGCAAACGCGCCCGCCGCTCGCGTTCGGCCAGCGCCGCGGACTGCAACGCGATCGGGCCGACATTTTCAAGGAACGTGCGTTCATAGCTGCGCGACAGCCGTTCGAGTGCCTGTTCGAGCGGCAGCCAGTCGACCTCGCGGATGTCGCTCATCAACTCGCGCACCGGCCGGCCGCCAGCATCCATGCGCCAGTAATGCACAACTTTCGAACGGCCGCCGGATTCGTAGACCAGCGTGCCCAGGAACTCGTGCACGTCGACGGCGTGGCCGGTTTCCTCCAGCACCTCGCGTTCGGCGGCGGCGCGCGGCGTCTCGCCGTCATCGAGCTTGCCCTTCGGCAGCACCCATTCATTGCGCTTGCGCAGGCGCACGACGGCAATCCGCGGCGGTGACTCCCGCCGCAGCACAATGCCTCCCGCCGCCAGAACAGGCGTCCGCGCCATCAGAAATCCCAAGGTTTGCGATTTGCAATCGTCGCACGACGATCACGTCCATACTAGAGCATGATCGGCAAAAGTGGAAACCGGTTTTCCCCGCGACAACTGCAAAACATCTGCGTCGAGATCATGCGCAAAAATGCGGCGACGAAACGATCAAATCGGGATTCCTGTTTTGACGCGTTTTCTTCACGCGAACCGGTGCCCACTTCGCTCGAAAACGCTATGGCTTGCGCAGCAGCGGCTCGCCGCATTTGATCCGCGTTCCCTCCGCGACGTTGTCACAGAATTCGAAATGATCGGGCGCCAGCACGATGATGGTCGAGCCATGCTCGAACCAGCCGAGTTCGTCGCCCTTTTTCACCTGCGTATCGCAGGGAAAATCCACCGGTCCCCGCGACTGCGCATTCAGTGTGACGTCGAGGAAATGCAGGCGGATGCTCGCGACCAGGATGGCGGCGACCGGAACCATGGTGAAGGCCTCGCCGGTCGAGAGCTTTGCGCGCAGCACCGCGCGCTCGTTCTTGCAGAACAGCCGCTCGATCCGCTTCAGCGCGATCGGATTGACGTTCCAGACGTCGCCATGAATGAATGTGACCTTGCCGATGGCAAGGTCATAGGGCGCATGGAAGCGGTGATACATGCTCGAGGTCAGCCGCAGCGTGACGAAGCGGCCGTTCTTGTGCTGCTCGACCAGCGCGGGGTCGCCGACCAGATCGAGCAGCGAATAGGGCGCGCCCTTGACCTGGAACAATTGCCCGTCCTCGATCCGGCCATGGGCGCCGATGATCGCGTCCGACGGGCTGGCGATGATCGCGGGGTCGGCCGCCGCCGGGCGCAGGCCGGGCTTGAGCTCGCGGGTGAAGCAGTCGTGCAGGCTCCTGAACTCGGTCTTCTTGGCCTCGGACAGATCGAGGTCGGAGAACAGCTTCCAGCAGGCGATCGAGGCGTCGCGGACCAAGGGGTTCTCGACCTTGGAGAACCAGCCCATGAACCGGGTCAGGGCCGCCCGTGGAATCCGGTTGGTGAGCAGGAAATTCAGGTCTTCCTGCTGGGTGAATGCCGAGATCAGGCCCTTGACTGTCATGAATCTGTTAGGTGCCGAGGCTAGCGCTTCTGTCATGGAAACATCCCTTCCGATTCTCTCGCTGTCCGCCGCCGCGCTTGCCGGCGCCGCCGCAGCTTTCCCCAAAATTCAGGCCCGCATCGCGCTGTCGCGCGCCAAACACCGCTCGCTGACCGGACATTCCAAGATGTCCAAGATGGTGGCGCGGATGGTGCCGAAATACGAATTCGACATCGACGAGTTCTTCCGCTCCGACGGCGCGCCGTCCGAGGTCGCGATGCAGCGGCAGGACGGCTTCTTCCGCCTCGCCGGCCTCTACAAGGAGCGCTACCCCAAGGGCCGCGCGCTGACCGCCGAGGTCTCGGACCGCATCTCCGATCTGCAGTTCACCGAATCCTACCGGGTGCCGTTCCAGTACAGCCGCCTGGTGCGCGAGCATCTCAACACCTCGGCCTTCATGCAGGCCTCGAGCGGCGTCACTGTGACCGACGTCGACGGCAACACGTTCTACGACCTGACCGGCTCCTACGGCGTCAACATCT
Organism: Bradyrhizobium sp. CCBAU 51753; assembly: GCF_015291565.1. Taxonomy (NCBI): domain Bacteria; kingdom Pseudomonadati; phylum Pseudomonadota; class Alphaproteobacteria; order Hyphomicrobiales; family Nitrobacteraceae; genus Bradyrhizobium; species Bradyrhizobium sp. CCBAU 51753. The sequence continues at coordinate 6,820,484 of NZ_CP030037.1, forward strand.
TCGGCAACGACTTCTACAAGGAGTGCATCGCCGAGGGTGAGAAGCGCGCCCATGGGCTCGGCCCCGTGCTCGGCCCCTACCACCCGATCATCACCGACAATGTGAAGCGGCTCTGCGAGATCTCCGGCCTCGACGAGGTCTCGTTCCACATGTCCGGCACCGAGGCGGTGATGCAGGCGGTGCGGCTCGCGCGCTACCACACCAAGCGCAAGCGCCTGGTCCGCTTCGCCGGCGCCTATCACGGCTGGTGGGGCGACGTGCAGCCGGGCGTCGGCAACCCGGTGTCGCCGCACGAGACCTTCACCCTTGCCGAGATGTCGGAGAAGACGCTGCACGTGCTGCGCACCCGCAGCGACATCGCCTGCGTGCTGGTCAACCCGCTGCAAGCGCTGCATCCGAACGCCAACGCACCCGGCGATTCCGCGCTGGTCGACTCGTCGCGCTCCTCGAAATACGACCGTGCCGCCTACACCGACTGGCTGAAGCAGCTGCGCGAGGTCTGCACCGCGCGCGGCATCGTGCTGATCTTCGACGAGGTGTTCGTCGGCTTCCGCCTCGCCGCCGGCGGCGCCCAGGAATATTTCGGCGTCAAGGCCGACATGGTGACCTACGGCAAGAGCCTCGCCGGCGGCCTGCCGGTCGGCGTGGTGTGCGGCCGCAAGGATCTGATGCGGCGCTTCCGCGACGACCGTCCTGCCGATGTCTGCTTCGCCCGCGGCACCTTCAACTCGCATCCCTACGTCATGACGTCGATGGACGAGTTCTTGAGCCGGCTCGCCAGCCCTAACTTCCGCTCGATCTACAACGGGCTGGAGGAGACCTGGAACGGCCGCGCCAAGGCGCTGAACGACCGGCTCGAAGCGCAGGGGCTGCCGGTTCGCGTCGGCAACATCTCGTCGATCTGGACGGTCTATTACACCGAGCCGTCCCGCTACAACTGGATGCTGCAATATTATCTGCGCGCCGAGGGCCTGGCCTTGAGCTGGGTCGGCACCGGCCGGCTGATCTTCAGCCTGAACTATAACGACGCCGACTTCACCGAGGTCGCCGACCGCTTCGTCGCCGCCGCGGAGAAGATGAAGCGCGACAGCTGGTGGTGGCACAAGGACGGCCTCACCAACAAGAACATCAAGCGCCAGATCCTGCGCGAAATGGCTGCCGCGAAGTTCAAGCGCTGAGCGCAGCCACGAGCACCGCTCTCTCGCCCCCTCGCCCCGCTTGCGGGGAGGGGGTCGGGGTGAGGGGGGGTCTCCCCAAAGCCGGTGACAGACGGACTCGCGGAGAGGCCCCCTCACCCGGATTGCATCTGCGATGCAATCCGGCCTCTCCCCGCAAGCGGGGCGAGGCGAAGCGGGTGTGCCGGGGACGTGCCCTCGCGATAAGGCTGCGCACAACTCTTTCCCTCCCTCGCCCCGCTCTTGCGGGGAGAGGGTCGGGGTGAGGGGCTGCGTCCACATAATTGATGCCAGACGGACTCGCGGAGGCTCCCCCTCACCCGGATTGCATCTGACGATGCGATCCGGCCTCTCCCCGCAAGCGGGGCGAGGCGAAGCGGGTGTGCCGGGGACGTGCCCTCGCGATAAGGCTGCGCACAACTCTCTCCCTCCCTCGCCCCGCTCTTGCGGGGAGAGGGTCGGGGTGAGGGGCTGCGTCCACATAATTGCTGCCAGACGGACTCGCGGAGGCTCCCCCTCACCCGGATTGCATCTGACGATGCAATCCGGCCTCTCCCCGCAAGCGGGGAGAGGCGAAGTGAGTACGCGGCTTAGTCGTCCAAGCCCTGAGACAAGGCACAACTGTCTCCCCCCCTCGCCCCGGTTGCGGGGCCGCGACGAGCAAAGCTCGCGCTGAGAGGGTTGGGGTGAGGGGGAGTCTTCGCGAAACCGGTGAGAGATGGACTCGCGGAGAGTCCCCCTCACCCGGATTGCATCTGCGATGCAATCCGGCCTCTCCCCGCAAGCGGGGCGAGGCGAAGTGAGCGTATGGCCGACGAGATTCAATCGAAGTGGTCCCAAGACGTCGATGCCCGGGACTGGCCCGGGCATCACGCAGTTCGAAGGTTGGGGGATCAACGATCAGGCGGCGTGCTTGACGTGCTTCTCGAGACCCGGATCGATCAGCTCGCCCTTCATCAGGAACAGCGGCGCCTTGTGATAGAGCTTCAGGTCGTTGAAGGGGTCGGTGATGATCTTGGTCGCCCAGACCAGCCCGGTCTCGATGTCGCGGATGAAGAACAGGTGCACGGTGCGGAACAAGAGACCGCCGATGCCGACCGCAAGCCAGATCTTGGCCACCTGGCGGGTGAAGTCGCCCATCGTGACCCAGGGCTTGAACAGGCCGAACAGGGTCGGATCGAAGTACAGCACCATCGGCGAGAGCGCCCAGATCGACATCAGCACGACCTTGCGCTGCAGATTGTAGCCGACCTTGATGTCTTCCTTGTGCTCGTGGGTGGCGTGGTTGACGTGGTCGTAGCCCTTCGGCTCGAAGAAGAAGTGACCCGCCTGGCGCGAGGTCATCGAGACCAGCCAGCCGACCAGCGCCGACACCACCGGATCGAAGAACAGCATCACATAGGCGAACAGGAAGCTCAGCGCGCTGACGAAGTGCAGGCTCTGGTTGATGCGGCTGTGATGATAGTAGCGGTGGTCATCCCAGCGCTGGGTACGCAACTCTTGCAGAAAATTCTTGATCATTGGTTCCCCCAACATCTTTCGGAACTTGGTTTACAGGGATTCGATGTACGGCGTGTGACATCATCATAATGACATATAACGATGTGGAGCGACGCCTTGACGCAACCGGAGAGTGCCTCGCCTCACCCGGCACGCGCACTCGCGGTGGATGAGGCCGAGGCTCGGTACCGTAGTTTCCCGGTTCGAGGCGGCGCTGTGCGCCACCTCACGCGGGAGCAACGGCGGCGGTGTTAGGCCGCTTTGGCGACCTCCGCCTTGCGGAAGCGGACCAGCGAGAAGTGGCCGAGCGGCGGGATCAGGCGGCGCTCGGCGAGCTCCATGCCGTGCGCGCCGGAGAGCCACTTGGTGTAACGCGACCAGGCGAACTCGGCGGTGCGGAAGCCGAGCGGACGCACCACCGGCTGCAGCCGCTGCTCGATGAAGCGGCGGACGCCGGCGTCGGCGCTGACACGGGTCAGGATGATCAGCTCGCCGCCCGGGCGCACCACGCGGGCGAACTCGTCGAGCGCGGCTTCCGGGTTCGGCACCGCCGACAGCACGTACTGCGCCATCACCACGTCGAACGAATTGTCCGGGAATTCGAGCTTCTCGGCGTCCATCACCGCGAGCCCCTCGACATTCTTCAGGCCGTATTCGGTGACCCGCTTCTTGGCCTTCTCCAGCATGGCTTCGGAGATGTCGGTGCCGAAGATGCGGACATTCTGGCTATAGAGCGGCAGCGAGATGCCGGTGCCGACGCCGACTTCGAGCACACGGCCGCCGATCTTGTTGGTGGCCTGGATCGCGGCCTGCCGGCCCTTGCTGAACACGCCGCCGAAAACGAGGTCATAGATCGGCGCCCAGCGGTCATAGGCCTGCTCGACCGTTTCGCGGTCGAAGTCCATGGAGCGCTTTGCGTCCAGCTTGAGGATGTTAGCCATAGTCCCTTGTCTCTCGTTCGTTTGTTAATTCGAAACCGCGGTCTGGCCGGCGACGCGGCGGGCGGGCCGCGGCGCGCGGCTCGGCTGCAGCGTGGCCAGATTGCCGATGAACTGACGCGCACTGTTTTCCCAGGAGCGTTCCAGCGCAAAGTTGCGACAGGCTTCGCGCGACATCGTCAGCGCGCGCAGGCAGGCCTTGTGCAGGTCGTTGTCGATCGCGCCGATCGGATGATCCGCGATCACGTCCTTCGGGCCGGTGACCGGAAACGCGGCGACCGGCGTGCCGCAGGCCAGCGCCTCGAGCTGCACGACGCCGAAGGTGTCGGTGAGGCTCGGGAACACGAAGACGTCGGCGGCGGCGAGGTGCGAGGTCAAATCCTGGCCCTTCTTCTCGCCAAGGAAAATCGCATCCGGATATTTCTGTTCCAGCGCCGCCTTCTGCGGTCCGTCGCCGACCACGACCTTGGAACCGGGCAGCTCCAGCGACAAGAAGGCGTCGAGGTTCTTCTCCACCGCGACGCGGCCCATGGTCATGAAGATCGGCCGCGGCAGATCGAGCTTGGCCGGCTGGTCCGGGTTGAACAGGCGGGTGTCGACGCCGCGGGTCCAGAAGCCGAGCTTGCGGAAGCCACGCTCGGCGAGCTCGGTCCGCAGCGAGTCGGTCGCCACCATCGTCATCGATCCGGCGGCGTGGAAGTGGCGCAGCACGGCGTAGCCGACGCTGTCGGGAATGCCGGTCCGCACCGAGACATATTCCGGGAAGCGCGTGGTGTAGGACGTGGTGAAGGCGAGCTTGTTGCGCTTGCAATAGCCGCGCACCGCCCAGCCGATCGGCCCTTCGGTCGCGATGTGGATCGCCTCGGGCGCGGCCTGCTCGATCCGGCGCGCGATCTCGCGGCGGTTCGGCAGCGCCATGCGCAGGCCCGGATAGGTCGGCACGCCGACCGAGGGAAAGCCGTCCGGCGTCAAGAATTCGATCTCGGCGCCGAGCGTCGCGGCGCTGCGCGACAGCGAGGTCAGCGTCCTCACCACGCCGTTGACTTGCGGATGCCAGGCATCGGTCGCAACCAGTATGCGCATTGCAGGAGATCCAGATCGTTAACGTTTGATTCTGCTCGCACGACGTTCTGACATGGATGTTTCAAACGTATGACGTCATCGAAATGTTAGGTTCTTTTTGAACCCGCAGTCCCCGTTTTTCGTGTAACGTGACAGTAAGATGTCAGAGCAGAGTGAAAATCCCGGCGCCGTGCGCCGCAGGCTGAGGCGGCGAAACTGGTCGCTGCTGATCCTTGCGGTCGGCATCTTCGTGTTCGGCCTCTGCGCCGGCGCGCTGTACTATGCGCTGCGCCCGGTGACGCTGCAGGTTGCGGTCGGCCCGACCGGCAGCGACGATGTGAAGATGATGCAGGCCTTCGCGCAGACGTTTGCGCGCGACGGCAGCGCGGTGCGGCTGAAGCCGGTGATAACGGCGGGCGCCGCCGAGAGCATCGCGCTGTTTGCCGCGAACAAGGCCGACCTCGCGGTCGCGCGCGGCGATCTCAATCTGCCGGCGAGCGCGGAGTCGGTCGCGATCCTGCGCAAGAACGTCGTCGTGCTGTGGGCGCCCTCCGGCGCGAAGGGCGCCCGGCGCTCGGCAGCGCGGATCAAGAGCATCGACGACCTCGCCGGCCGCAAGGTCGGCGTGATCGGCAGCACGCAGGCCAATGTCACGCTGCTGCGCGTGATCCTGAGCGAGTCCGGCGTCAATCCCGACAAGGTCGCGGTCGCCCAGTTCTCGACCAAGCAGATCGCCGATCTGGCGCGCGATCCCTCGCTCGACGCCTACATGGCGGTCGGCCCGCTCGACAGCAAGGTCACCACCGAAGCGATCTCGGCAACCGCTGCGGCCCGCGGCGAGCCACGCTTCCTGCCGGTCGATGTCTCGGAAGCGATCGCGCAGAAACATCCGCTCTACGAATCCGAGGAGATCCCGGGCAGCATCTTCTCGTCGTCGCCGGCGCGGCCCGAGGACAAGGTCGAGACCGTCAGCGTCAACCATCTCTTGATCGCGCAGCACGCGCTGAACGATGCCACCGTCGGCGCGCTGGCCCGGCAATTGTTCGCCCTGCGCCAGCAGGTCGCCCATGAGGCGCCGGCAGCCTCCAAGATCGAGAAGCCCGACACCGACAAGGACGCCGCGCTGCCGGCGCATCAGGGCGCCGCCGCCTATATCGACGGCACCGAGCGCACCTTCCTGGAAAAATACTCCGACTATCTCTGGGCCGGAATCCTGCTGATCTCCGGCCTCGGCTCGGCGGGCGCCTGGCTGCGCCACTACATGAAGCGCAACGAGCGCGAGCAGTACATCACCCATCGCGACAATCTGCTCGCGCTCATCACGCGGGTGCGCAGCGCCGAGACGCCGGAACAGCTCGAGGCGATGATGAGCGATGCCGACGATCTCCTGCGCGAGGCGCTCGACTGCTACGACGACGGCGCGATCGAGGAAGGCGATCTCGCGGTCATCGCGCTGACGCTGGAGCAATTCCATCACGCCATCGCCGATCGCCGCGCCGTGATCGGCGGCGACCGCCCCGGCCTGCCGCGGCTACGCGCCTAGCGCTCGCCTATAATTTCGGGATAATGGAATAATACCGGTGAGTTGCCCGACGTGTCAAGGCCGTATCGCCGGTCGGCCGCCGGCTACTTTGCATGGGGTTGTTTTTCGGCATTTTGGCAGACGCCCCCCGCGACGGCCCGCAAGGGGGTGAGAGAGAGCGCAGTTCCGACGCGGTTGCCGTTCGACCTGATCTCAACAACACCGCGCGGAATTGCACCGAGAGCAATGTGCTCCGAGAGCAATATAAAAGTTGCGCGCGCATGCACGCGATACCATGTTGCTCATCATCGCAACGCATCGCACAGCACCATGACCGCCTCCGCCATCGCAGAACTGCCCGGGCCATACATGCTCGCGGTTGCGTTCGCCGGCGTGTTCCTGATCGCCTTCATGAAGGGTGCGTTCGGCGGCGGCTTTGCCATCGTCGGCATCCCGCTATTGTCGCTGGCGATGGATCCGATCGCCGCCGGCGCGCTGCTGGCGCCGCTGTTCGTCGTCATGGACATCACGGCGCTGCGCTTCTGGCGGCCGAGCACCTGGTCGCGCGCCGACCTCGCGATGCTGCTGCCGGCGCTCATCGTCGGCATCGGCCTCGGCTATTTCGTGCTGCGCGATCTCGGCCGCCACGCGGTGGAGATCGTGATGGGCGTCGTCACGCTGGCGTTCGCCGCGACCTGGTTTCTCGGCGGCGGCGAGATCAAGCCGCGGCCGCGCTCGACCATCAAGGCTTCGTTGGCCGGGCTCGGCTCGGGCGTCACCACGATGGTCGCGCACTCCGGCGGACCGCCGCTGGCGATGTACCTTTTGCCGCTCGGCATGCCGAAGGCGCTCTACGCCGGCACCACCAGCCTGTTCTTCACGGTCGGCAACCTCTTGAAGGCGGGCCCGTGGCTGGTGCTCGCCACGCCCTCGCGCAGCCTGTGGATGCTGATGGCGCTGTGCGTGCCAGCGGTACCCGCCGGGGTCTGGGCCGGCTGGCGGCTGCACGAGCGCCTCGACCAGCGCGCGTTGTACCGCGCCTGCTACGCCATTCTTGTCGTCACCGCGGCCAAGCTGCTGTGGGACGGCCTCGCCGGATACATCCGGTTCTGAAGCCCGCAGCCGATCCCGGCTGTGCTTCGGATGCCGTCAGGGAGCCGCGGATCGCCTGCCGGCGACGCCACCGGCCGCAGCAGCGAGTGGCGTGTCATCGGCCGCGAGCCGTCGCGGCGCCACGAACGAGAAGCCGCTGCGCAGCTTCAGCACCGGCTTTTCGATCCAGTGCCAGGAGAACGCCGCGAACAGCGTGATCAGCACGAAGGATATCCAGAACTGCGCGAGCAACGATGTGTTCGGCAGCAGCGTCTTCACCACCTGCTGCAGCGGAAATCCATAGAGATAGATTCCGTAGGAATAGTCGCCCCTTGAAAACACCGGCAGGCGGGGCAGCTTCGAGACGCCAAGGTATGCGGTGATGTAGACCAACGCCGGGCAGAGGGTGGCGTTGAGGACAGGCTGGGTCAGCCAGTCGACCGGCCCGATGATCGCGACGGCGAGGCAAAGCAGGCAGCAGGCGGCGAGAATGCGCCCATCGTAGGGGATGCGGTACCGGTAGAGGTAGATCGCGACGCCGAGGATGAAGGCGACCAGCAGTTTTGAGCCGCGCCCGAGGAAGATCGCGGTGCTGAAGATCTTGTCGTGCAGCGAGGCGGTGACACCGGGGGTCAGCTGCGGCGGAAGCACGGCGTGCCCGGTGCGATCAAGCACGAGACCGATGCCCACGAGCGCGATCGCACCGAACAGGATCAGCGCCGGCCTGCGCAACAGTCCGCAGGAGATCACGGCCATCATCAGCACGTAGCACATGTATTCGAACGGGATGGTCCAGAGCGAGCTGTTGACCTCCGGTGCGGGGTTGCCGCTGAACACGCCGGGCAGCATGTAGTCGACCAGGCCAGCAATGTTGCCAAAATACCGGTAGGTCCCGTAGCTGGTGAAATACTCCGACAGCGGCAGCGAGGTGAAGATCGGTCCGAGGATCAGCGCCGACAGCACGATCTCCACGGCGAGCGCGGGAATGATCCGCAAGCCGCGATTGATGACGAATTCCTTCAGGCTCAAGCGCAGGCCGCTTGCCGCGACCAGAAATCCGCCGAGCACAAAGAACACCACCAGGGCGGCATAGTGCGGAAAAAACACATACCACGGCTCCGGGCCGTTAAGACGTCCCATCGCGATATAGGGCGCATGGGCGGCGACGACGGAAACCGCGAGCGAAATGCGGAGAAAGTCGAAGCCCGGACCGAACCCCTTCTGTCGATCCAGCATGTTGCCGATCGATTGCCGTGACATCATTTCCTCTCAACCGAGAAACAATGCGCTGGACAGCAAGGGGCGTGCCAAGGACTTCTGTCCTGTGCCGGGACACTTCCGGATCAACCCTGGATTAACTGTCCCACGAAACACGCACGAAACAATTCCCTAACGCCACGAAACCATTTTGGCGATTTCGTGCAAACGTCCGGAAACGCCCACCCTGTAGTGGTTTGAGCCAACGACGCGCCGAACTGGCGTGCAAGGGCGCAAACAACAGGGGTCGACAATGTTCAATTCCAGCAAGCTGAACTCGCGTCTCGCTGCCGCCGCCTTCGGTGCGCTGGCGATCGGCGCCGTGGCATTCTCCAATTCCGCCGCGGCCGCGCCGCTGCCAATGTTCCCGTTCCTGCTGACGCCGCCGACCGAGGCCGCGCCGCCGCCGGTGCAGTCGATGCCGCAGGCGCAGGACGATGAAGGGTCGTTCCAGCTGCCCGCCCGCCTCCGCCGCCAGATCGTCGCCTACCCGACCCGCGAGGCGCCCGGCACCATCATCATCGACACCCCGCACACCTATCTTTACCTCGTGCTCGGCAACGGCCAGGCGATGCGCTACGGCATCGGCATCGGCCGCGACGGCTTCACCTGGTCGGGCACCCAGACCATCACCAAGAAGGCGGAGTGGCCGGACTGGACCCCGCCACCGGAAATGATCGCCCGCCAGCCCTATTTGCCGCGCCACATGGCCGGCGGCCCCGGCAACCCGCTGGGCGCCCGCGCCATGTATCTCGGCGGCACCATCTACCGCATCCACGGCACCAACATGCCGGAGACCATCGGCACCCGCGTCTCCTCGGGCTGCCTGCGCCTGACCAATGAAGACGTCACCGATCTCTATTCGCGGGTCAGCGTCGGCACCAAGGTAATCGTGCTGCCGATGACCGACCGCCGCGCGGATCTCGGCGCGACCATCCGCTAAGCCGGAAACATTCGTTCATCGACAACGGCTCCGGCTTCCCCGCCGGGGCCGTTGTCGCGTCCGTTAACTCTTCACAGCGATTTGCGGCAGCCGCCCAACTCCGCCCCCGAACCAGCTTGATCCGGCCACACTGGCGCCCTCGTCGGCGGGCCTGTACAACCGCATCGAGTTCATTTCATCCGGGGAAATGATGCGTCTGCCGATGCGTCCATGGACGATCCTGATCGCCGTCGCGGTGGTCGCGGTGTCGTTCCTCATCAGCCTGAAGGCCATGGAGTGGTTTGCGCCGCGCGCCACGGTGCAGCAGCCCAAGCTCGTGGAGGTGCCGCCGCTGCCCGCCGCGCCGCGCTCCTCGACGATCGTGGCGCAGGTCTCGGTCGCGCTGTCGGCGATCCGCGATGCCGCCGAACGCGGTGCGCCGAAGACATTTGGCGGCAAGGCCCCCAATCCGGCGCCGCAGATCCTGCAGAACGCCGACATCAACTGGACCGCCGGGCGCGGCCCGATGGCGCTGACCGGCGCCCAGGATGTGCTGACGCTGTCGACCCCGATCGACGGATCGCTCAAGGTCACCGGCTCGCTGTCGGCGAAAGCGAACGGGGCGGTCAACGACGCGCTCGGCAGCCTGCTCGGCGCCAATGTCGCCAAGCAGATCGGCGCGGTGAACATCAAGAACGTCAACGCCAATGCCGAGATCAAGGGCAACGTCACCCTCACATCGCGGCCGAAGCTCGGCGCCTCCTGGCGGATCGAGCCCAACCTGCAGGCGCAGGTCAATCTCGGCGACACCAGCCTGACCGCCGCCGGCGTCCGCATCAGCGTGCCCAACCAGGTCAAGCCGGTGATCGACAAGACGGTCGCCGATCAGATCGCGGCCGTCGAGGCCAAGCTGCAGAACAACCCGGCGTTCCAGAACAGCGCGCGCGCGCAATGGGTCAAGGCCTGCCGCTCGATCCCGCTGCAGGGCACCGGCGGCACCTCGTCGATGCCGCCGATGTGGCTCGAGTTGCGGCCGACCCGCGCGATCGCGGCGCAGCCCAAGGTCGATGCGTCATCGATGATCCTCACCATGGGGATCGAGGCCGAGTCCAGGATCACCGAGACCCAGACCAATCCGAGCTGCCCGTTCCCCGACAAACTCTCGATCGTGCCGCCGATGCCGGGCAGCGTCGCAATCGGCCTGCCGGTCGACATGTCCTTCACCACACTGACCCAGCTCGTCGAGGCCCAGCTCAAGGGCAAGACCTTTCCCGAGGACGGCTCCGGTCCGGTCGACGTGACTGTCAAGCGCGCGAGCATCGCCGCCTCCGGCGACCGCCTTCTGATCTCGCTCCTGGTGCAGGCCAAGGAGAAGACCAGCTGGTTCGGCCTCGGCGCCGAGGCGACCGTGCATATCTGGGGCCGCCCGCGGCTGGACCAGGAGGCGCAGACGTTGCGGCTGAACGATGTCGAGCTGGCGGTGGAATCCGAGGCGGCGTTCGGCCTGCTCGGCGCCGCCGCGCGTGCGGCGATCCCGCGCGTACAGCAGGCGCTGGCCGACCGGATGATCGTCGACCTCAAGCCGTTCGCGAGCAATGCGCAGCGCAAGATCGCCGCTGCCATCGCCGACCTGCAGAAGAACGAGGAGGGCCTGCGCGTCGACGCCGAGGTCACCAGCATCCGCCTCGCCGGCATCGCCTTCGATGCGAAGACCTTGCGGGTGATCGTGGAAACCGACGGCACCATCAAGGCCGCGGTCACTGCGCTGCCGGCACTGTAAACGGCGGAACCGCCCCTCCCCGCATACCGTTGTCTGCCCACAAAGTCGGCTTTGCGACACCTTGCCGCACCGGATAGAACGGCGCCGTGGACAGCAACCCTCAACGAAAAGTCAGGGAGAGAACAACCATGAAATCGCTCTTGGCCGCAGCTGCGGCCGGCCTCGCGCTCGCGGCCTCCGGCACCGCGGCCAACGCCCAGATCTCCGACAATGTCGTCAAGATCGGCGTGCTCACCGACATGTCGAGCCTCTATGCAGACGCCACCGGCAAGGGTTCGGTCGCCGCCGTCGAGATGGCGGTCGCCGATTACGGCGGCAAGGTGAAGGGCGTGCCGGTCCAGGTGGTCTCGGCCGATCACCAGAACAAGCCCGACGTCGGCATCAACATCGCGCGCAGCTGGTACGACAACGACAAGGTCGATGCGATCCTCGACGTTCCGACCTCCTCGGTCGCGCTGCCGATCTCGGCGCTGACCCGCGAGAAGAACAAGATCAACATCAATTCCGGCGGCGGCTCCTCCGACATCACCGGCATCGCCTGCTCGCCGAACACGGTGCACTGGACCTACGACACCTACGCGCTGTCGAACGTCGCCGGCAAGGCGATGGTCAAGCGCGGCGAGGACACCTGGTTCTTCGTCACCGCCGACTACGCCTTCGGCATGGCGCTGGAGCGCGACGCCGCCAATGTCGTCAAGGAGAGCGGCGGCAAGGTGCTCGGCGACGTGCGGCATCCGCTGAACTCGTCGGACTTCTCGTCGTTCCTGCTGCAGGCGCAGGCGTCGAAGGCCAAGGTCGTGGCGCTGGCCAATGCCGGCGGTGACACCACCAACGCGCTGAAGCAGGCCTCCGAGTTCGGCCTCGTGCAGGGCGGCCAGAAGATGATCGCGCTGCTGCAGGAGATCACCGACACCCACTCGCTCGGCATCAAGGCGACACAGGGCCTGATCGTCACCGACGCCTTCTACTGGGACATGAACGACGAGACCCGCGCCTTCTCGAAGCGCTTCAACGAGAAGGTCGGCCACATGCCGACCATGATCCAGGCCGGGCTGTATTCGGCGACCATGCATTACCTGAAGGCGATCGAGGCCATCGGCACCGACGAGGCGTCGAAGGTGATGGAGCAGATGCGCAACACGCCGATCAACGACTTCTTCGCCAAGAACGGCCACATCCGCATCGACGGCCGCATGGTGCACGACATGTATTTGTTCGAGGTCAAGAAGCCGGAAGAGTCCAAGGGCGAGTGGGACCTCTACAGGCTGATCGCCACCGTGCCCGGCGACGAGGCGTTCCGTCCGCTCGACAAGGGTGGCTGCCCGCTGGTGAAGCCGTAGCCGTCGTTGCTGTGCAGGGTGGGCACGCTTTCGCTTTGCCCACCCTACCGTTCCGTAGCCCGGATGCAGCGAAACGCAATCCGGGCTACGAGCTACGGTTGCGTGCGCTCACGAACCTTCGAACTTGAACGAAACTTTCAACTTGGCGCGGTAGGCTTCGACCTTGCCGGCGGCGTCCAGCTGCAGGTCGAGCTCGACGACCTCGGCAACGCGCAAATCGCGCAGGGTCTCTCCGGCCCTGCTGACCGCTGCTGCGGCCGCCTTTTCCCAGGAGTCCTTGCTGGTCCCGATCAGCTCGATAACCTTGTAGACGCTCTCAGCCATGTCGTCCTCCCTTTGCTGTCAGGCAGGAGGCGAGTGCTCCCGCCGCGATCAGCCTAACATCGGGACATCAGGGCTAACAGGATGCGCCGCACCATTCCGAGTGTGGCGTAGCCCGGATGGGCTACGCGCTTCGAAATGCGGCGGGCAATCGCTTGCCCGCCGAGCAGTTTGACGATTAGCGGCCGCGGTGATGGTGGCTGTAGTGCGGCACTTTGGCGATGCCGACGCCGCTCTCCTCGGCCTGCAGACGCTGCAGCACCTGCGGCGGCAGCAGAACCAGCTTGGCCGCCGGCGTCGGCGCACCGCCATTGAGCACGTCCCGATAGGGATACATCGCCTGATACGCGGCCGGCTCGGAGATCGCCGCCTGGGCTGACGCCGCCGTGACGGTGATGGCCGACAGCGCCGCAGCCAGCGCGATGGTTTTGAACGTCTTTGCGACGTGGGAATTCCTGGTGGTCATGGTAACGCTCCCGCGATTTTCATCGCATGCGATTAACTCGGTTACGCTTTATAGATGCCCCCGAGGGGCGGGATTTCAAGCGTTCCGATTAAATCGGATGCGATTTATAAGCGTCCATGGCTTCAAATAATCGTGTCGGCGCAATGCCGTTGAGCAATTCGCAGGGCTGGCCTGACGGCGCGGCAGAACTCGCCAGGCTGAAGGCGCCGCCTGCCAGTCGCGATTACGCCCGCGCGAGCGAGGCCGGCATCAGACTCCGCGATATCTCGTTTTGAGATGGCGCCATCTCAACAATTCATTATTCGCCGAACGCCCCGCCCGATAAGGCGTGTCATCCGCCTTTGGTTCAGCGATCTGTCTGCCGCTGAAGACCGCGACGCTCGAACCATCGAGACGGCGAACGATACGCCATGTGCGAACAACAACGACACGGGAGCGAGAATGTCCGACGCGGTTGCTGACAGGGCGATCAGGAAGGCTTTCGTTCGGCTGATGCCGGTGCTGTTCGTCTCCTACATCCTGGCCTATATCGATCGGGTCAATGTCGGCTTTGCGGCGCTGACGATGAACGCCGATCTCGGCATTTCGCCCTATATCTTCGGGCTTGGCGCCGGCGTGTTCTTCCTCGGCTATTTCGTCTGCGAGATCCCGAGTAATCTGGTGATGGCGAAAGTCGGTGCGCGGCGCTGGATTTCGCGCATCATGATTTCCTGGGGCGTGATCGCGATGGCGCTGGTGCAGGGACCTGCGAGCTTCATCGTCATCCGCTTTCTGCTTGGAGCGGCCGAGGCCGGCTTCTTCCCGGGCGTGATCCTGTACCTGACCTACTGGTTTCCGCAGCAATATCGCGCGCGCATGATCGCCGCGTTCATCGTCGCAGTGCCGGTGTCGCTCGCGCTCGGCGGACCGGTCTCGACGGCGATCCTGCAGATGGACGGGGTTGCCGGCCTGAAGGGATGGCAGTGGCTGTTCATCCTCGAAGGGTTGCCGACCATTCTGGTCGGCCTGGTCTTCCTGAAAGTGATGCCCGACCGGCCGGGCGAAGCAAAATGGCTCAGCAGCGAGGAGCGGGTCTGGCTGCAGAATGCGCTCGACAGCGAAGCGCGCGCGGTCGCCGGGGCGCATGGGCTCAGCCTGCTGCAATCGCTCGCCGACATGCGCGTGCTGGCGCTCGCATTCATCTGGTTCGCCAACACCACCGCCAATCTCGGCCTCGCATTCTTCCTGCCCCAGATCCTGAAGGGGCTCGGCCTGACCGACATGCAGACCGGGATCACGACCTCGATCCCCTACATCTTCGGCACGCTTGGCATCATCGCGTTCGGCTTCATCTCCGATCGTTACAATGAACGCCGATGGACCCTTTGCGCGGCGCTCGTGCTTACGGCCGTCGGATTGACGGCGGCCGGCGCAATGTCCGGATCGCTGCTCGCCGTGGCCGTCATGGCGGTTGCCGCCGTCGGCATCTACGGCGCAAAACCGCCGTTCTGGCCGCTGCCGTCGACCTTCCTTGTCGGCAACGCTGCGGCCGCCGGCATCGCGTTGATCAATGCGACCGGCAATCTCGGCGGCTTCGTCGGGCCCTATGCGATCGGCTGGATTCGCGATGCAACACACAGCTATCAGGCCGGGCTCTACCTCCTCGCCGCACTGTCGTTCGTCGCCGCGGTGCTTGTACCGGTCGTCGTCAATCCGCGTTTCCTCAAGGTCGCGACGCCGACGTCCGGACTGAAGCGGGCCTGAGCCGGCCCGCACATGCCTCGCCGAAAGGAGCACTATCCATGACCATCAGCATCGCGCGCATCGAGGCGTTCCTGTTTCGCGCCGAGGTAAAGGAGCCCGTCAAGACCTCGTTCGGCAGCATTCCAAGGCGCAGCGTTCTGCTGTTGCGCGTCGAGGATACCGATGGCGCGTATGGTTGGGGCGAAATCTGGTGCAACTTCCCGCCCTACAGCGCCGACAACAAGATGCGGTTGCTCGAAACCGTGATCTGTCCCGCAGCGCTGGCTTCAACCTATCTCGATCCGTCGGACGCCTGGCACACGCTGACGGCGCGGACTCATCGCTGGGCCCTTCAAGGCGCCGAGCCCGGCCCGTTTGCGGCGTGCCTCGGCGGGCTCGACCTCGCGCTGTGGGACCTCGCTGCACGGCGCGCGGGGAAATCGCTGCGCGCCATGCTCGCCGGCACCGCCGTGCGCGATAGGGTGCCGGCCTATGCCAGCGGCCTCAATCCGGACACCGCCGCCGAGACGGTGGCGCGCTGCCGCGACGCCGGGTTTCGCGCCTTCAAGGTCAAGGTCGCGTTCGGCACCGAGACCGATACGGCTGTCGTCTCGACCATCACGCGCGACCTGCGGAGCGGCGAGCGGCTGATGGTGGATGCGAACCAGGGCTGGGATCTAGCCGAGGCCCGGCGCGCGGTGCCGAGGCTCGGCGCATTCGGCCTTGGCTGGATTGAGGAGCCACTGGCGGCGGACCGGCCCGCAGCCGAATGGGCCGAGCTGGCGCTGCTATCGCCAGTGCCGCTGGCAGGTGGCGAGAATGTCATGGGTTACGAAGCCTTCGCGGGTCTGATCGCGAACGGCCATCACGGTGTGGTTCAGCCTGACATGTTGAAATGGGGTGGCGTCACCGGTGCCTACGCGGTCGGCCGGCGCGCGGTGCAGACGGGACGGTCCTACTGCCCGCATTGGCTCGGCAGCGGCGTCGGCCTGCTTGCAGCGGCCCAAGTGCTTGCGGCGGTGGGCGGTCCCGGCCTGCTCGAGCACGATGTGATGGAGAATCCCTTGCGTGAGGCGCTGGCGCAGCCCTTCCCCCGCGTCCGGGATGGTCTCTTCCCGCTGCCTGACGGACCAGGATTGGGGGCGGAGCCCGACCTCGCGGCTGCGGCCGACTGGCTTGTCACACGGCAGGAATACGGCGCGCCGCGATCCTAGAGGCAGGGCGCGCGAAGTCATTGCGCAGAAAACGCGCCCGGCGGCACCGGGCGCGTTTGGCTTTCACGGAACGCGATGCGTTACTCGGTCGAGTACTTGAACTCGGGCATTGCCTTCAGCTCGTCCTTGGTCGCGTTGAAGACGGCGTGATCGGGATACCAGGGGTTCGGCTTCGACGCCGTTGCCGGGGCCGCGCCGGTGGTCGTCGACGTCTTGCTGGTGCCGCCGGCACCGCCGGGGCTGCCGGTGTTCGACGCGCTGGACCCGGTGTAGGCGACCGGTTCGGTCGAGAACTTCACCTTGTCGATCGGCACGGCGACCAGATGCTCGCCGACGCCAAGAAAGCCGCCGACGCCGATCACCACCGCCTTGATGGCCCCGCCCTTGTCCATCAAGAGATCGTTGATCGAGCCGACGCTCTCGTTCTTGTCGTTGTACACGCTGAGACCGACGACCTTGGATGCGCGCCAGTCGCCCTTATACGAGGTCGATGAGGCGGCTGTCGTGCTCGCCGGAGGCGATGTGGTGCTCGCGGCCGGAGGCGACATCTCATTCTTGTCGCTCTTGGTGTCGGTCGGCGTCTGCGCGAACGCAACGGTTGCAAGCAGCGCAGTGCCGGCGACGCCGGCCATGATAGATCTGACTAACATGTTGGCTCTCCTCAGTTCGCAAAATCGATACATGGAGAACCCGTAATCTTGGCAAGCGTTCCTACGGGAACCTGCGATCAAAGGCCACTCCAGCACGGAGGAACGCTTCGACGCGACGCAACAGCCTTCGCGGAAGCGAAGCCGCCGACGACTCAACTAACGGCCGTAGCCCTCAAGCGTTGCATTCATCACCGACGGCGTTGTGCAAATTCAGCGTGTCCCGCAAGTTTTTTGCCCGCCCGGCCCGCCTGACAGTCATCGGACTGTCAGAGAACTGCGACATGAGGAACAGGAGGTAACAGGTGCTGCGTTGGAGATGGAGGGCTGGCTATGATGCACACTGGTTCGCTGCGGAAACGACGCGTTGGCGCGATGCTGCTCGCGACCGCGGCTTTGGCGGTCCTCCCGGCCTCGATGGCGTCAGCGCAAGCCGGCTCGGCGCCGGCCGGCGCAAAACCGTTCCTGACCCTCGATGGCAAGCAGCCCTTGGTCATCGGGCATCGCGGCGTGCCGGGGCTGGTGCCTGAAGAGACCGAGGCCTCGTATGACCTGGCCGCGGCGCTGGGCACCGATTCACTCGAAGAGGACCTGCACCTGACCAAGGACTGCGTCCTGGTGGCGCGTCACAATCCGTGGCTGGGCGACAATACCAACATTGCCGAGGTGGCGAAGACCAACCCTGTGGTTGCGGCCCGCAAGCGCACGCCACCGGGCGTCCGCGTCAAGGTGAAATGGCCGCAAACTCCCACCAGCGGACCGGCTGACTATCCCACCGATCTCGTCGATCCGGCGGACCCCAAATCGGTGCTGAAGGCGCTGATCGTCGACGGCGAAGACCACACCAATGACTGGTCGATCACCGATTTCACCATGGCTGAGCTGAAGGAGTGGATCGCCGGCACCACCTATGATGCGGCCAATGAACGGCCGAGGGTGTTCAACGGCAAGCTGCCGGTCATCAGTTTCCAGGACGTCATCGACATCGCCAAGGCCAAGAGCAAGGAGACCGGACGCAGCATCTCGGTCTATCCGGAGACCAAGAATCCGACGTGGAATAATGCCCAGGCGATCGCCAATGGCTGCGGCGCGCCTGGCAGCCGCCCGCTCGAGGATGCCCTGATCAAGATCATCAAGGACAACGGCCTCAACGCCAAGGACGCGCCCATCATCGTCCAGAGCTTCGAGCCCGGCAGCCTGAAATACATGCGCAGTCAGGGCCTTCAGACGCGGCAGGTCCAGCTCATCGACGGCAACGGCGTCGACTTCAAGACCGGCAAGGTGCTGCTCAACAACATCACCACCTCACGTCCGTATGACTGGACGATTGCGGGCGACCCGCGCCAGTACGATGCGATGCTGACGCCCGAGGGCCTGGCGGAGATCAAGACCTATGCCGACGGCATCGGTCCGTGGAAGGCGTATATCGTCCCCTACAAGATCTCGCCGTGGAAGGACAGCAACGCCGACGGCACGCCCTACAAGGGATCGACACCGGAGGCCACGACGCAGGAGGCAACCAGCGTCATCGCCGACGCGCACAAGCTCGGCCTGTTCGTGCATGTCTTCACGTTCCGCAACGAGAAGAAATACCTGGCTGCCGACTATCGCGCCGATCCCAGCCTGGAGTATCTGAAGTTCTTCCGTCTCGGCGTCGATGGTGTCTTTACCGATTTCACGCACACCGGCGTTGCCGCCCGCGCCGCCTATCTGCGCGAGCTTGGCTGGCGAGGCGACTAGAGCATGATCCGGAAAAGTGTGAAGCGGTTTTTCCGAAAAGATCATGCTCAAACAAAGAGCTAAAGGGCGATGACAATTCGATCCGATCTCATCGCGCTTTAGGTTGAATCAGAAGCCGCCCCAATAGGGCGGTACGCCGTAGAAGCGATGCAACTCGGCTTCCTGCGAACGGTCGCCCCAATCGAAATCCTTGTCGGCGCGGAACGACGGCGCGCGCTTCAGCTCGTCATCCTCGATGTCGAGCTCGTAGGCCTCGAACTTCGGGTTGTAGTGCAGCTTGCCCCATGGCAGCGGAATCAGGTTGGTTCCGATGCCGAGGAAGCCGCCGAAGCTGAGCACGGCGTACGACACCTTGCCGGAAATCTTGTCGATCATCAGCCGCTCGATATGGCCGATCATGTCGCCGTTGGGCCGCCGCACCGCGGTCCCCTCGACGCGATCGCTTGCAATGAGTTGATGCGGTCTGGTCTGGACCTCGACAGCCATCTCACCCTCCACAGCCTGAAAAACAGTCAACGCCTCGCCGGGCATGCGGGTTCCGCCGGGATACGACAGCCGCCCTTCCCCTTTGCCTTGCACGGCCGCCGAGGCGGACTGCAGATTGGGCCAGTTCTTTCGCCATTTCAATGCACTACGCTTGATGACACAACGCTAACTTTTCACCCTGGCGGCGACCTGCTACCTCCGAATGCCGGGCAAGATTTCAGACATACACTGAAACAAAATTCCTCAGCCGCTTTCCCCGAATCACGGACAAAAGGTCGGTATGACCCAGGCCACGCCCAACATCCTTGTCGTTGAGGACGATCGCGAGACGCGGACCCTCATCGCAAAATATCTCCGCACCAATTCCTGTCACGTCACCACCGCCTCCGACGGCCGCGAAATGGCGAAGGCCATGACCGACCACCGGATCGACCTCCTGGTGCTCGACGTCATGCTGCCGGGCGAGGACGGACTCAGCCTGTGCCGCAAGGTGCGCGCTGAATCGCAGACGCCGATCATCATGCTGACCGCGCGCGGTGAGGACGTCGACCGCATCCTCGGCCTCGAGATGGGCGCCGACGACTATCTGGCAAAGCCGTTCAACCCGCGCGAGCTGCTGGCGCGGATCAACGCGGTGCTGCGCCGCCAGGTCGCCGCGCGCAACGCCAGCGCGATCGAGGGCGCCACCGTGCTGACCTTCCTCGGCTGGAAGATCGACATCCGCCTGCGCGAGCTGCGCAACCCCGAAGGCGCCCGCGTCGCGATGACCAGCGCCGAGTTCGACCTGCTGCGCACCTTCTGCGAGCGGCCCGGCCGCGTGCTGTCGCGCGACAGCCTGCTCGATCTGACCCAGGGCCGCAGCTCCGGCTCGTTCGAGCGCTCGATCGACGTGCTGGTCAGCCGCATCCGCCGCAAGATCGAGCCCGACCCGCAGGAGGCCACCATGATCAAGACGGTGCGCTCCGGCGGCTACGTGTTCACGCCGAGGGTGGAGGCCATTCCCACCGCGAGCAACTGACCATGAAGCTGCTGAGTGTGCTGAGTCTGCGGAGGATCGGCGCACAGATGGCGGCGCTGGTGGTGGTATCGATCGTCGCGCTGCATCTGATCATCACCGCAATCTTTCTGATCCACCGCCCGGACCAGCCCGAACCGCCGGATCGCTGGCACAACCAGCTTGCGGCCGCAACGCAGCTCCTGGGACGCGCCCCGCTATCGGAGCGGCCGCGGCTCGCTGCCGACATCACGCGCGCCTTCCCGCAGCTTGCGATCAGCGACCTGCCGGACGAGACCGTCCCGATGACCGATCCCGATACGCAGAGCCTGCACGCGCTGCGCCGGCTCGGCGCCGGCTATCGCGTCTTCCTGCTGCCGCGCGACGCCGGCGTCACGCCGCATGAGGGCGAGGTCCGTCGCGTCGCGATCCGCCTGCCCGACGGCGACATGATCGCCGCCAACCTGATGCCGGATCTGCACCTGCGGCCGTTCTGGGGCGGACCGTGGATGATGACGGTGCTGTTCGCCGTCATCTGCGTCACCCTGCTCAGCCTGTGGGCAGCATGGGCGCTGACCGCACCACTGTCGTCCTTCGTCAAGGCCGCCGAGACCTTTAGCCTGAACGGCGCCGCGGCGCCGCTGCCCGAGCGTGGCCCGGAGGAAATCCGCTCGCTCGCCAAGGCGCTGAACCGGATGCGCGAGCGCATCACCGCGCTGATCGACGACCGCACCAAGATGCTAGCTGCGATCAGCCACGATCTGCGCACGCCGATCACGCGGATGCGGCTGCGCGCCGAATTCATCGAGGACGAGACCCATCGCCTGCGCATGCTGCGCGATCTCGACCAGATGCGCTCGATGCTGGAATCGGTGCTGTCGTTCCTGCGCAACGACCGCAAGCTCGAGGACATGACGCTGGTCGACATCGCGAGCACGCTGCACCTCGTCACCGACCAGTTCGCCGACATGGGCCACAAGGTGACCTATGAAGGCCCGCAGCACGCGATGGCGACCGCGCGGCCCGCCGACCTGAATCGCAGCATCACCAATCTGGTGGAGAACGCGGTCCGCTTCGGCGGCGATGTCGCGGTCCGCCTCGCCGTTGGGCGCGACCTGCTCACCATCGACATCGAGGACGACGGCCCGGGTATTTCGGATGCGCACAAGGCGAGCGTGCTGGAGCCGTTCGTGCGCGGCGACCAGGCGCGCAACATGGACGAGGCCGAGGGCTTTGGCCTTGGACTGTCGATCGCCAATGCAATCGTGCTCGCGCATGGCGGCACGCTGTCGCTGCACGACCGCAAGCCGCACGGGCTCGTGGTCCGCATCCAACTGCCGGCGCGCCAGCAGCCGCAGCTCGACCAGCCGCCGCAGAAATCCGCGGCCTGATCAGGCGATCGAGTGCGGGCGAGCGGAGTTCGGATGTGTTGCGTTCACGCGGCGAGCGGGGTGAGTTGCTCGTCGTCGTAGATCGCGATGGCCTCGAAACGGTAATTGCAGGCGCGGCAATTCCACAGATAGGACGTGCGGCCTTCGCCATGCTCCACCCAGTCCGGGCGGGAAATCGGTTTGCCGCATTGTGCGCAGGGATTTTCGCGAGGTGTGTAACCAAAATCCGGACGGGCAAAATCCTGACGAGCCATGGCGCATCTCCCGAACACCGTTTCTTATCGGCTTTTGGAATAGACAGTTGTGCTGACTGACTGAACTGGCACCGCTGCCGGCAGGCAGTGTAGACCTCTGTTGATTCATTTGCACGACAAACCGTTGTTCGCGGCGTGCGGAAAAATCAATCCTGTCAATTTGAATTTCTCTCGTCGTGTTCGCAGCAGCGAGAACGATGCATGCAGTGGCATCAATTCGTGACGCGGGTTTTGCCACATTCCTGCCTGCTCGCCGTACCAATGAAGCCGCAGGAACTGATGCGCGTTCAATGGCCCCGATCGACCCGACATGAAGACCTTTCAAACCTTTCTTCAGACCCTTGGCTGCCTCGCCGTGATCGCGGCCCTGGTGCCGTGCACAACTGCGAGCGCGCAATCGCGCGCGCAGTATGAGGCGATGGTCGCGGCGGAAGCGCAAGCCAATCTGGTGCCGGAAGCGCTGGTGCATCGCGTCATCGTGCGTGAGAGCAAGTATCAGCCAAAGCTGATTGGACGCGGCGGCACCATCGGGCTGATGCAGATCAAGCTCGGCACCGCTCGCGGCCTCGGCTACACCGGCAACGCCGAGGGCCTGCGCGACCCCGGCACCAACCTCAAATACGGCATCAAATACCTCGCCGGCGCCTACCGCGCTGCCAACGGCGATCACGATCGAGCCGTGCGTTATTTCGCGGGCGGGTATTACTACGTCGCAAAGCGCCAGCGCAGCGAGCACCTGAAAGAGGCGAAGCATGGCGGCACGGGTGAACCGCCAAAGGCGTTCGTCGGGTCGGAGCAAGTGACAGCCGAGACCGCCGAGGCGAAGCCGGAACATGCTTCAAAATAGGCACCATCGCGCCGCGGCCGCCCGGCAGCACCTGGTCGTCTTCGATCACCTGCTAGCACACAAGCGATCCGAATCCAGCCACGCGCCCACGGCGAAGGGCGCGGTCGAGTTCCTTGTCGGTTCCTGGCATACACGTTGACACGCTCGCTCATCCGCCTACATTAGGGCCGTTCCGAGGGGTGCTCCGAGGAGGAGCTGAGATACCGCAAGCTTGGACCCCGCCCGATGGCGAAAAAGTCCGGGACCGCGGTGACCCTTTGAACCTGATCCGGGTCATGCCGGCGAAGGGACAGGGATGTACCAGACGTCAATACCGCGGGGGGATTCCCCCGTTTCCATCATCGGCGCAGGCATAGCCGGCGCTTGGCATGCGCTATTGCTCGCAGAGGCCGGACGTGCCGTCACCCTGCACGAGCGCAGTGACGCCACCATGACGGAATCCACAAGCCATTGGGCCGGCGGCATGCTGGCGCCGTGGTGCGAGGCCGAGGCCGCTGAGCCCGTGATCTCCCGCCTCGGCATCCGCTCGCTGGATCTGTGGCGGCAGCATTTTCCGAAAACTCCGTTCAACGGCTCGCTGGTGGTGGCGCATCCGCGCGACCGCAGTGATTTCGAACGCTTCGCCCGCATAACCAGCGGCCACCGAAGGCTGGATGCAGAGGGCGTGCGCGCGCTCGAGCCGTCGCTCGAGGGCCGCTTCCGCGATGCACTGTTCTATCCCGACGAGGGCCATGTCGAGCCGCGCCGCGTGCTGCCGGAGCTCCATGCTGCGATCACGAAGGCCGGCGGTTCGATCATGTTTGGCAGCGACGCCGAGGCCGCTGACCTCGACGGCCTCGTAATCGACTGCCGGGGCCTCGCCGCGCGCGACCGCGCGCCACACCTGCGCGGCGTCAAGGGCGAGATGATCATCATCGAGACCGCGGAGGTTACGCTGTCGCGCCCGGTGCGGCTGATCCATCCGCGCTGGCCGCTCTATGTGATCCCGCGCGGCGACGGCCGCTTCATGCTCGGCGCGACCTCGATCGAGGCCGAGGACACTGGCGTCAGCGTGCGCTCGGCGCTGGAACTTTTGGGCGCAGCCTATGTCGTGCATCCGGCCTTTGCCGAGGCACGCATCGTCGAATTCGGCGCCGGGCTGCGGCCTGCTTTCCCGGACAATCTGCCGAAAATCAGGATCGAGCAGGAACGCATCACGGTGAACGGACTCTACCGTCATGGCTTCCTGCTGGCGCCGGCGCTGGCCGAGCTGACGCTCGCCTATCTCGCGCGCGGCGAAATCGACAACGAGGTGATGCAATGCGCGTGATCGTCAACGGCGAGCAACGGGAGATCGCGGCAGGCAGCGTCGGCGCGCTGCTCGCCGAGCTCGACTACGAGGGCACGCATTTCGCGATCGCGCTGAACTACGACGTGGTGCCGAAGAGCCGCTGGGCCGAGACCCCGCTGAAAGCCGGCGACGAGATCGAGATCATCACGCCGCGGCAGGGAGGGTGATGGTGAGGACTGCGCACCTTCCGCACACTCCGCTGTCATCGCCCGGCCTGTGCGCATGGCCCACATGGACCGGGCGATCCAGTACGCCGCGGCCTCTCGGATCAATTACAGACGCCCCGGCGTACTGGATCCCCGCTTTCGCGGGGATGACGACCTCATTTGGGGAGACACCTCCGACATGGTGAACTTCTACGGCAAATCCTTTCCCTCCCGCCTGCTGATCGGCACGGCGCTGTACCCCTCGCCCGCGATCATGCAGGCGGCGATCCGCGCCTCCGGCGCCAGCATCGTCACGGTGTCGCTGCGGCGCGAGGCGGCGGGCGGCAAGACCGGCGATGCGTTCTGGTCGCTGATCCGCGAGCTCGGCGTCACCGTGCTGCCGAACACCGCCGGCTGCCGCAGCGTCAAGGAGGCCGTCACCACGGCGAAGCTGGCGCGCGAATTGTTCGATACGCCCTGGATCAAGCTGGAGGTGATCGCCGACAACGACACGCTGCAGCCCGACGTGGTCGGCCTGGTCGAAGCGGCCTCTATCCTGATCAAGGACGGCTTTGAGGTGTTCCCCTATTGCACCGAGGATTTTTCGGTGGCCGCGCGGCTGGTCGACGCCGGCTGCAAGGTGGTGATGCCGTGGGCCGCGCCGATCGGCAGCGCCAAGGGCATCATCAACCGCGACGCCTTGAGGTTGCTGCGCGACCGGCTGCCCGACATCACGCTGGTGGTCGACGCCGGCATTGGCGCGCCGTCGCATGCGGCGGAGGCGCTCGAGCTCGGCTACGACGCCGTGCTGCTCAACACCGCCGTCGCGAAAGCCGCCGATCCGGTCGCGATGGCCAATGCCTTCCGCCTCGGCGTCGAGGCCGGCCGCACCGCCTATGAAGCCGGGCTGATGGAAGCCCGCGACTTCGCCTCCCCTTCCACCCCTGTCGTTGGGACACCGTTCTGGCATGCCGTATCCTGATCGTTTCTATCCCGTCGTCGACAGCATCAAATGGGTCGAGCGACTGACCAAACTCGGCGTCGGCACCATCCAGCTGCGCGCCAAGGAGCTCGACGACGGCGCCGCGCTGCAGATCGTTAGCGATGCGCTGGCGGTGACCAAGGGGACACCGACAAAACTCGTGGTCAATGATTACTGGCGCGCGGCGATCGTCGCCGGCGCCGAACACCTGCATCTCGGCCAGGAGGATCTTGCCGACGCCGACCTCGCCGAAATCCGCAAGGCCAAGCTGACGCTCGGCATCTCCACCCATGACGATGCCGAGCTCGCCACCGCGCTCGCCGCGAAGCCCGACTACATCGCGCTCGGCCCGATTTTCTTCACCACGCTGAAGTCGATGCGGTTCGAGCCGCAGGGCATCCCGAAGATCACCGAATGGAAGCAGCGCATCGGCGCCATCCCCCTTGTCGCGATCGGCGGCATCAAGTTCGAGCACGCGGCCGAGATCTTTGCCGCCGGCGCCGACTCGATCGCCGTCGTCTCCGACGTCACCCAGAACGCCGACCCCGACGCGCGGGTCCGGCAGTGGCTCGGCCTCGAAGCGGAGGCCGCGTGATGCACGGCATCGCACACTACTCATCCCGTCACCCTGAGGTGGCCGCTTCTTCAGCGGCCCTCGAAGGGTCGACGGCCCGGCTCGTCGACCCTTCGAGGCGCGCAAGTGCGCGCACCTCAGGGTGACGAGAACAACCATCGCTCAAGAGATTAAAACGGAGGATCCCTCATGAACATCCGCTCCAACCCCGACAACACCCGTCCCGCCGTCACGACGGGCTCGCTGCCCGCCTCGCGAAAAATCTTTGCGACGCCGGAGGCCGCGCCCGACCTGCGCGTGCCGCTGCGCGAGATTATTCTTTCGGAAGGCGCCGGCGAGCCGAACCTGCCGGTCTATGATACCTCGGGTCCGTACACCGATCCCGCCGTCACGATCGACGTCAATGCCGGCCTGCCGCGCAATCGGCTGGCCTGGGTCAAGGAGCGCGGCGGCGTCGAGGAATATCAGGGCCGCGACATCAAGCCGGAGGACAACGGCAATGTCGGCGCTGCGCACGCCGCCAAGGCCTTCACCGCGCACCACAAGCCGCTGCGCGGCCTCGACGGCCACAAGATCACCCAGCTCGAATTCGCCCGCGCCGGCATCATCACCAAGGAGATGATCTACGTCGCCGAACGCGAGAATCTCGGCCGCAAGCAACAGCTCGAGCGCGCCGAGGCCGCGCTCGCCGACGGCGAGAGTTTTGGCGCCTCGGTGCCGGCCTTCATCACGCCGGAGTTCGTGCGCTCCGAGATCGCGCGCGGCCGCGCCATCATCCCCTCCAACATCAACCATGCCGAGCTCGAGCCGATGATCATCGGCCGCAACTTCCTCACAAAGATCAACGCCAATATCGGCAACTCGGCGGTGACATCGTCGGTCGAGGAAGAGGTCGACAAGATGGTGTGGGCGATCCGCTGGGGCGCCGACACCGTGATGGACCTCTCGACCGGGCGCAACATCCACACCACCCGCGAATGGATCTTGCGCAACTCGCCGGTGCCGATCGGCACCGTGCCGATCTACCAGGCGCTGGAGAAGTGCGACGGCGATCCGGTCAAGCTGACCTGGGAGCTCTACAAGGACACGCTGATCGAGCAGTGCGAACAGGGTGTCGACTATTTCACGATCCACGCCGGCGTACGCCTGCCCTACATCCATCTCACCGCCAACCGCGTCACCGGCATCGTGTCGCGCGGCGGCTCGATCATGGCGAAGTGGTGCCTGGCGCATCACAAGGAGAGCTTCCTCTACACCCACTTCGACGAGATCTGCGACCTGATGCGCAAGTATGACGTCTCGTTCTCGCTCGGCGACGGTCTGCGTCCCGGCTCGATCGCCGACGCCAACGACCGCGCGCAATTCGCCGAGCTGGAAACTCTCGGCGAACTGACCAAGATCGCATGGGACAAGGGCTGCCAGGTGATGATCGAGGGCCCCGGCCACGTGCCGATGCACAAGATCAAGATCAACATGGACAAGCAGCTCAAGGAGTGCGGTGAGGCGCCGTTCTATACCCTCGGACCGCTGACCACCGACATCGCGCCGGGCTACGACCACATCACCTCGGGCATCGGCGCCGCGATGATCGGCTGGTTCGGCTGCGCCATGCTCTGCTACGTCACGCCGAAGGAGCATCTCGGCCTGCCCGACCGCAACGACGTCAAGACCGGCGTCATCACCTACAAGATCGCGGCCCACGCCGCCGATCTCGCCAAGGGCCACCCGGCCGCGCAGCTGCGCGACGACGCACTGTCGCGCGCGAGGTTCGACTTCCGCTGGCAGGACCAGTTCAACCTCGGTCTCGATCCCGACACCGCGAAGAACTTCCACGACGAGACGCTGCCGAAGGAAGCCCACAAGGTCGCGCATTTCTGCTCGATGTGCGGCCCAAAATTCTGCTCGATGAAGATCACCCAGGACGTGCGCGACTACGCCGCGACGCTCAACGACAAGGAGCAGGGCATGGCGCAGATGAGCGCCAAGTTCAAGGAGATGGGCGAGAACGTGTATCTCGATGCGGACAAGGTGAAGGAGAGCAACCGGGTTTTCTGACCCTCACCGCTCGTCATGCCCGGGCAACAACGCGAAGCGCGTCTTCGCGCTAGACGACCCGGACATCCATCGAAAAGCGAAAGGCCGGGCCAGAGCCCGGCTTTTTTTCGCGATAAAGTAGATGGGGTAACGGGCCCGCGGTCCTCCCTTCCAAGCAAGCCGCGCTAGCTACGGCGCTGTTTTGATGCGCGCGTCGCGCGGCTTGCTTGGAAGGGAGGCGGTCGTCCCTCACATTGATGGTGTAACGGAGTCGGGGCTTGAGCCCGCTCCAAGCATCGAGGAGAGACGACCATGGACCATTATGCCGGAATCGACGTGTCATTGGAATGCTCCAGCGTGTGCGTTGTCGATGCGAACGGCAAGATCGTTCGCGAGGCCAAGGTGGCGAGCGAGCCGGAGGCGCTGATCGACTGGTTCCGCTCGCTCGGGTTCGATCTGGCCAGGATCGGACTTGAAGCCGGACCGCTGTCGCAATGGCTCTATGCGGCGATGAAGAAGGCCTGTCTGGCGGTCGAGCTTCTGGAGACGCGCCATGTGAGCGACGCGTTCAAGGCGATGCCGGTGAAGTCTGACCGCAACGATGCCCGCAATATCGCGCAATTGATCCGGCTCGGCTGGTTCCGGCCGGTCCACTGCAAGTCGATGAGCGCGCAGGAGACCCGCGCAATGCTGACGGCGCGCAAGCTGGTCCAGAACAAGCTCCAGGACGTCGAGAACAGCCTGCGCGGGATCTTGCGTGGCTTCGGCTTGAAGGTCGGCAAGACAACCAAGCGCAGCTTTGCGCCACGGATCCGCGAGCTGGTGACCGGCCATCCGGCGCTCGAGACGATCGCCGAGGCGCTGCTCGCGGCCCACACGGTGCTGATGCGCGAGTTCAACGGATTTGAGAAGCGGGTGCGGGCGATGTCGCGGTTGGATGCCAAGGCCAGGCTGCTGATGTCGACGCCGGGCGTAGGGCCGGTCGCCTCGCTGACCTATGCCAGCGCCATCGACGACACCTCCCGCTTCATTTCGTCGAAGCGGGCGGGGCCGCTGTTCGGGCTGACGCCGAAGAAGTATCAGTCGGGCGAGACCGACTATTCCGGCCGCATCAGCAAAAACGGCGACGCCGCGGTGCGCGAGGCGCTCTATGAGGCCGCCCACAGCATCCTGAGCAAGCCGATCAAGGGCTGCGCGCAGCTCAAGAGCTGGGCGATGCGGATCGCCCGCCGCGCCGGCATCAGCAAGGCCAAGGTGGCGCTGGCGCGCAAGCTCGCCGTGATCATGCTGCGCATGCTCAAGGACAACGTCCCCTTCAACGCGACTGCCAAGAACGCGACTGCCAAGGCAACCGCCATGGCGGCTTAAAACAGGAGCAAACAAGTTTTCGGGCGGGTCACCACACCAGCCTTCCCGAAGCGAAGTCCCTTCGCCGGGACGATGGATCAGGTCAGGCCGTCATCCGGGTTGTCGACGCATCCCACGATGCGATCACGCTTCCGTAGATTGGCCGACCTGCTCCTCTTAGAACCCCATCAGGCGACGGCCACCGCGCCGATCCCGTACAGAAGCAGGTTCCCGGCGAGCGGATGATGCAAAAAGGGATTGACTAACCAAGGCCCGTTACAGAAGCCCGGATGAGCGACCTGTCCGCCATAGCTCGAAGAGCGACGGCGGAAGCGATATCCGGGGTTTCTCTCGGCCCCGCATATCGCTACGCTTACGCGGGCTACAGACCGCTCACTCGGCACAGACTACCATGACCGACAATCTCACCGGCGTCTGGGACGGCAGCTACGTTCAGCCTGATACCGGCGTGGTCACGTTTCTGGCCACCCTGATCGAGTCCGGTGGCGCGCTCGGCGGCAGCATCACCGAACCCTGCATGATGCCAGCCTGTCCGCTGACCACTCACAACGCATCGGTTGCCGGCCACCGCTCCGGCAGCGCAGTAGCGTTCGTCAAGCGCTACGAGCCGCCCGGCTACGGTTATGACACCGTGCATTACGAAGGCGCGGTCAACGCCGAAGCGACCGAGATCGACGGCCACTGGAAGATCCCCGGCACGCGGTTCTCGGGCACGTTTCTGATGATCCGCGCCAGCCGGCCGGCGGAGCAGGTGGCAAGCGAAGAACGGACCAAGGAGCCGGTGCGCAACCGGTAGGGCTGATCAGCGAAGCGTAATCCGCCGTTTTTCCAATGCGACTAGATCGGTGGGTTTGCCGCGTCGCTAACCAATCCTACGACCCTGGAATCAGCAAACCGGGCTCGGTTCGCTTGCCGTGGCATGACCGGTTCTATGCCGCCACTTCCGCTTGGCGAATTTCACGTTGCGCTTTGAATGCAGCGATGAACACCTCGAGGCCAACCGGGGTCAAACCGTTCTCCGTGATGAGACCCAACCGCATCAGGTTGATTGTCTCGTTCATGCTGTCACCATGCAACGACCCGCCCCCGAACAGCTTGATGATAATTCGCTGCTCCCGGCGCGTCATGTTATTCCAGAGCGTCAGAGCGGACACCCATGCCTCGTGCGAATCGTTGAATGACACTTCGGAAATTAGCCGATCGCCCGGAGGCCAAATCGTGGCGGATATCGCCGCGCCTTGAGAAGGGCCGCCGTTTTCAACAGAGCAGCAAGCGAAGCCCGGACGAATAAAGCGCGTAGGTGGGTGAGCCCAACGGGTTCGCGCTTGGCGTGGCCCGATGACAGGCTCCGGCGTGCCCACCGATTTGGCCGACGAAAGAATGGCGGGTTATGCCTCGCTAATCCGACCTACGAAGCCGCCGCCTGTACGCCAGCTTCTGCCTCTGCCCCAAACGCAATCTCCTCGTACCCCTTCGCTGCGACCTCGTTGATGATCCCCAAAAACTTCGGCGTGCCGCCGTTGTAGACGAAGTAGCGCACCGTGCCCTCCTCGTGGCCCGCTACGTTCGAGTTGTATCCGGTGAACCACGACTTGGCTTTGCGCATCAGCATGATCTCGTACATTTTGACGACATGCGCGGTCCAGCGCTCCTGCGCTTCCAGCGTTGCCTCGGCTCTGACGTAGCCGCGGTCCCACATGAATTTCAGCAGGTTGGTGCACCAGCCGACGCCGTTCTCGATGCCGCGCGGAAAGTTGGTCGAGGCGGAGGCGCTTTGCGGGCCGGTCGGCATCAGCAAATTCGGGAAGCCGTGGACCAGCATGCCGAGGAAGGTGGACGGCGCCTGCTTCCATTTGTCGGCGAGCTTTTCGCCACCGATGCCAGTGATGTCGATCAGGTCGTAGGCGCCGGTGATGGCGTCGAAGCCGGTGGCGTAGACGATGATGTCGAAATCGTAGTCGCGCGCCGTGGTGCGCAGGCCGTTCTCGGTGACGCGGACCAGCGGCGTCTCGCTGAGATCGACGAGGTGCACGTTATCGCGGTTGTAGGCCTCGAAGTAGTTCGTCTCCAGCGGCAGGCGCTGCACGCCAAAGCCGTGATCCCGCGGGATCAGCTTTTCGGCGACCTTCGGATCGTCGACGCGACCGCGAATGCGGTCCGCGATATACGCCGACAGCTCCGCATTGGCGGCTTCGTCCATGAAGATCTCGCGAAAATTCGCGAGCCAGATGCCGAAGCCGGGCTCGTCGTAGAGCTTGTCCCACAGCTTAAGGCGCTCCTCGCGCGACACCTCGTAGAAGCCGCGCTTGTCCGGCCCGTGCACGAAGCTGCCCGGCGTCAGCGCGCAGGCGGCAAAGATCTCGTCGTAGCGGGCGCGGATGTCGGCCATCTCTTCGGCCGAGATCGCGCTGTTGTTGAGCGGCGCGCTCCAGTTCGGCCGGCGCTGGAACACGGTGAGCTCGCCGACCTTGTCAGCGATCTCGCCGATCACCTGAATGCCGGTGGCGCCGGTGCCGATCACGGCGACCTTCTTGCCCGCGAGATCGACCGGTTCGTGCGGCCAGTAATAGGTGTGGAACGAGCGGCCCTTGAAGTCGCAGGTACCAGGCACGCGCGGCATGGTCGGCGCGGAGAGCAGCCCGATCGCCAGCACCACGAAGCGGCAGGTCAGCTCGCGGCCGTCGCTGAGCGTGAGGTGCCAGAGATCGCGCGTCTCGTCGAAGCGCATCGCGTCGACCTTGCAATTGAACTGCATGTGCCGTCGCAGATCGAATTTGTCGGCGACATAATTGAGGTAGCGCAGGTTCTCGGGCTGGCCGGAAAAACGCTCCTTCCAGTGCCACTCGTCGAGCAGCTCGCGCGAGAACGAAAAACCGTAGGTGTAGCTTTCGGAATCGAAGCGGCAGCCGGGATAGCGATTCCAGTACCAGGTGCCGCCGAGATCGGGCGCGCCTTCCAGCACGGTGGCGTCGATGCCGAGATCGACCAGCCGCTTGATCTGGTAGATGCCGGCGACGCCGGCGCCGACCACGATCACCTCGTAATGGGTTTTTGCCTCGCCCATCGGTTCCTGCTCCGGAATTCTTGTCTGGTGGCCGGGATTACAGACCGTTTTGCCTGATCAGGCAACCGCAGGATCGACGACGCAGCTTGCGTTGAGGCGCTGCCTGCGCGACATCGATCCCTGCAACTCAACGGCGCGTAGCCCGGATGAGCGCAGCGACATCCGGGGCCTCTCCCCGCATATCGCTGCGCTCATGCGGGCTATCAACACCATTCCTCAAAATGCCGGACGATCTCCCCCACCGCCTCCCCGACCAGCTCCGCGCCAACCTCCGCCTCGTGTTCGTTGGCACCGCGGCCAGCACGCGCTCGGCCGCGCTCGAGCATTACTATGCGCATCCCGGCAATCGGTTCTGGCGGGCGCTACATGAGGCCGGGATCACGTCGCGGCGCTATCGGCCGGATGAGTTTGCCGCGCTGCTCGCGCTCGGCATCGGCTTCACCGATCTGTCCAAGACCGGCGCCGGGATGGATCATGAGATTGCGCGGCTGTCGTTCGACGTGATCGGCTTCAGGACGAAGATCGAGACGTTCCGGCCGAAGACCATCGCCTTCACCAGCAAGAAGGCGGCGAGCCTGTTTTATCAGCGGCCGACCAGCGCGCTCGCGCTCGGCCGGCAGCCGACACTCACCGGCTTTCCCGCCGTGTTCGTGCTGCCGTCGCCATCGGGCGCGGCGTCCGGACATTGGACGTTGCAGCCGTGGCGCGACTTGGCTGAGTGGATAAGATCGTAGGATGGGTAGAGCGCAGCGAAACCCATCGACTTCGCCGCGCCTGGAGAGATGGTGGGTTTCGCTTCGCTCTACCCACCCTACGAAGGACTATTCCTTCAACGTGATCGCAAGCCCGCTGAGGTCGAAGTTCGCCATCAGGCCGACCTGCTTGCCGCCCAGCTCCAGGATCGCGCCGTTCGGGTTGGTCAGCACGATGCCGCGTATCCCGGCGCCGAAGGCAACGCCGGCGCCCGCAGCGGCGTAGACGCCGGCGATGTCCTGGGCGCGGCGGATGTTGCGCACCCGCCCCTGCAGCGTGGTCTGCGAGCCGCCGAACACGAGGCCGTAGTCCAGCCCGCCCGCCGTCAGCCCGTAGGTCTTGCCGTGGAAGGTCATGACGCCCTTGCCGGCGGAGCCGCCGAACACCCAGCCGCCCTTGAAGATGACCAGCGTCACGGCTCCTTCGTCGGCCAGCGCGGCGGACGATCCGGTGAGCAGCGCAAGTGCGAGCAGCACGGCGCGGGCGGCGGACGGAAATTTCATGGGGTATTCTCCAGACGGCAAATCGAGTCGCGCCAATCTAGCCGATGGGCGGCACCGTTGATGTGTCCGCAAAAGCACACAGAGTTGAGCTTGTAGCTGACGCCGCGGAGCCTATCATCGGGGCGGGCCAAAATTTC
The DNA here is from genome assembly GCF_015291565.1 of Bradyrhizobium sp. CCBAU 51753. Lineage (NCBI taxonomy): Bacteria > Pseudomonadati > Pseudomonadota > Alphaproteobacteria > Hyphomicrobiales > Nitrobacteraceae > Bradyrhizobium > Bradyrhizobium sp. CCBAU 51753. The sequence continues at coordinate 6,854,045 of NZ_CP030037.1, forward strand.
GCTTTAACGCGTTTTCATCACGCGAGCCGGCAGCCACGTCGCGTGAAAGCGCTCTGAACACAGAATGGTGATCCATGTCGATCCAGCACTTCCCTCCCCCGCCCGGCGTCAAGGCGCCGCCGCTCTCGTTCGGCACCCGCGTCGGCGACCTGCTGTTCATCTCCGGCATTCCCGGCTTCGACGCCAACCGCGGGCTGCCCGACAGCTTCGAGGCGCAGTTCGCCAATGTCGTGACCAACTTCAAGCGCGTCCTCGGTGAGGCCGGCGCGACGATGCGCGACCTCGTCAAGGTCAACGTGCTTTTGACCCGCGCCTCGGATGTCGCGACGATGAACGTGCTGTATGCCGGCGCGTTCGGCCCGGCGCCCTATCCCGCCCGCACCACCTGCGTGGTGGTGGCGCTGCCCGATCCGAAAATGCTGATCGAGATCGAGGGCGTGGCACAGGTCAAGGGGTGACGGCTCTCTCCGTCACTTCCGAGATGCGTCTGTCGGGCGTCACGGCGCACATTTGCACGGTGCTGATTTCGCACATGTGAGGAAGGCACTAGCGGAAGGGTTCCCTCCCCCCTTGCGGGGGAGGGTTAGGGAGAGGGGTGCCACACGGCGCACTCTCTCCATTCGAGCTTCGACGATGCGAGAGGTCCTTGTAAGAGCGGCGCCTCCGTCGATCATCTCGCCCGGGGCTTACCCCTCTCCCCAACCCTCCCCCGCAAGGGGGGAGGGAGCCTGACTGGCGTGCTCACCTGACCTGATGTCGTTATCGCCGGGTGGATGAAGGCGTGTCAGCGCCGTGCACACGCCACTAAACTCACGGCCGCGGCAGCGCTTCGCGCAGCGTGGCGCTGACGAAGCCGGCGGCGCGGCGGAAGGCTTCGTCGTTGTCGCCGCGGAAGGTTACGGTCCGCTGCAGCAGCAGTTTGTTGTCCTTGACGTCGACGAGCTGGACCTCGCCCCATTGCACCAGCGTGCTCATCTTGCGAATGCCGCCATAGACGACGAACTGCGCACCGGACTGCCGCGCCGCGGCAGCGAAATCATCCGCCGGCATGCTTCCGGCCGTGCAGGGATGCTGCGCGCAGGCGAGCGGCTGCACCCGATAGTCGCCGCTGCCGCCGAGGTCCCGGCGCAGGTGTTCGCCGAAGGCGGTGACCAACGCTGTGTGCTTGGCCACCTGGTCGGTCGGCTCGCCCGAGGTATCGACATAGTCGAAATCCGCAATCGCAACGGCAACCGGCGATGCTGGCCATGTCGTGGCCGGACACAGGCACAGCGCCAGCACGGCGCAGAGCGTTTGCAACGAGGCGACTGTCCGGCGCATGAGGTTTCTCCCGAATGGCTGCTTGAGCACGCGGCCTGGCGCAAGGCGACCACAGAACGGCCGCGCCGGCAATCACCAACATTGGCCGGGCAACCGAAATCCGACGACGGCTGTGAATGGAGAGGGCGGAACGAGAAGCAAAGCTCGGGCAATCATGTCGCGAGAACGCGAAGGTGCGTCCCCACCCACAACTGTCATCGCCCGGCTCGACCGGGCGATCCAGTACGCTGCGGCCCATCGGCTCAATCACCGCGGTCTCTGGAATACTGGATCACTCGCGTGCGCGGCTGATGACATCGAGTGAGTTGTTTGACACTGGAATCAAACTATCCCCGTCATCCTGAGGTGCTCGTCCAGCAGCGCAATCGCGCTGCTGGACGAGCCTCGAAGGATGAATCGGCCCGGCTGGAGGCCGTCGATCCTTCGAGGCTCGCCGAAGAGGCGAGCACCTCAGGATGACGGGTTGAACAGCGACGCAACACACTCACGGTCGTCTCGGGCTAGAACAACGAGCCCTGCCCGTCATCCTCCTCGCGCACCGGCGGCTTGCGCGGCGCGGCCTTTTTCGGCGGCGCTTCCTCGGCGGCGATCTCCTCTGCGGTCATCGGCAGCGTCAGTTGCGCGTCGTCATTGGCAAAGCTGTTGACCCGCGTCGTCACCTGGTGCCAGGCGAATTCGCCGACCTCGGGCCCTTTCAGCAGCGGCATCACGTCGTCGACGTCGTTCGGCAGGCAGTCGAGCCAGCGCGCAAAATCCTCGAGGCGGATCGTCACCGGCACGCGCGGATGCAGCGCGGCGAGATCGCGACTCGCCGGCGCGGTGACGATCGCGACCGTGTCCTGCTCCTCGCCGTTCGGCCCCATCCAGGTTTCGGCGAGCGCGGCGAACGCCACCGGCGCGCCGTCGCGGCGATGGATGAAGAACGGACGCTTGCGGCCGCCGGCGTCCTGCCATTCGTAATAGCCGTCGGCCGGGATCAGCGCGCGGCGGCGCTTGATCGCGTTCTTGAACGCGGGCTTCTCGCGCACGGTCTCGGAGCGCGCGTTGATCAGGAGCGAGAAGGTGCGCGGATCCTTGACCCAGGACGGGATCAGGCCCCAGCGCATCAATTGAAAATGCCGCCCGCCATTCTGCAACAGAACCACGGGGATCGGCTGGGTCGGCGCAACATTATACCGCGGCGGAAAATTCGGCTGCTCGATGTAGCCAAAAATTTCCCGCAAGGCCGCCGGTGGCGAGGTGATCACAAAGCGTCCGCACATATCTGGTCCAGAGTGGTATCCGTTTATTCCGCTTTAACCCCAACCGTTAAAGAGTGCGACCGATGACCTCAACGGCCGCCATAGCGGGCTCCTCCCCGCGAAAGACGTATCCCGACGAGGCGCGGGCCGCGCAACTGCGCGCCGCCAACATCAACCCGCGCACCGGGCTTGCGACCGACTACCTCAACCACTTCAACGAAGCCATCATGCTGCTGGAGATGGTCCCGGACATGCCGGAATGCGCCAGCGATTTCCTGGAATGGACGCCGCTGTCCTATGCCGAGCATTTCACGGCCTCCGGCTTTCGGGCGCGCGATCTCGCAATCGAGGCCTACGAGACGGCCGACGTGAACATTCGCGCCGAGTTCGACCAGCTCACCGACAGCATGACGCGGATCCTGACCGAGGTCGGCGCGGCGATGCGGCAGGTGCAGCAGGACAAGAGCCGGGTCGCGCTCGCCGAGCAGGCCATCGTCTGGGTCAAGCCGCTGGTGATGCAGACCGCCGGCGTCATCAACGGCGCGGCCGAGGCCGATGTCGACAGCATCATGGCGGGCCCGTGATTTGTCGGGCATGATGGCGCTGTGACCTCTTCCGAACCCCCGATCCGCCCGCAGCTTGCCGTCTCCGGCGTGATCTTTCGCGACGGCAAGGTGCTCTTGGTGCGCCGCGCCCGCTCGCCCGGAAAGGGCTTCTATTCGCTGCCCGGCGGCCGGGTCGAGTTCGGTGAATCCCTGCACACCGCCCTGCACCGCGAGGTCGACGAGGAGACCGGCCTCCGGATCGAAATCGTGGGGCTGGCCGGCTGGCGCGAGGTGCTGCCGACCGGCGCCGGCGGCGGGCACTATGTGATCATGTCGTTTGCGGCGCGCTGGGCGTCCCGGGAACCGGTCTTGAACGACGAGCACGACGATTTCAAATGGCTAGCGCCCGAGGAGATCGGCGACCTCAAAGTCACCGGCGGGCTCCATGAGGTCATTGCCGCCGCCAAGCGGCTGGTTTGAGGGGATTCGGGGCCTTCCCCGCCTTGCCTCGGGCGCATTGCGGGGGCATACCACGGGCATCCCGGAACCCCTGATGCGCCACGCTTTTCTCGCCTTTTTGATCCTGCTGTCGGCTTGCCTGCCCGTCCGGGCGCAGGACGCCCCTGCGCCGTTCGACGGTGACCTGCAGCGGCTGGCCGAGATCCTCGGCACCCTGCATTACCTGCGGGGCATCTGTGGCTCCAACGAGGGCGCCAAATGGCGTAACGAGATGCAGGCGCTGATCGACGCCGAAACCCCCTCCGGCGACCGCCGCGCCCGCATGATCGCAGGCTTCAACCGCGGCTATAACGGGTTCCAACAGACCTACCGGACCTGCACCCCGGCTGCCGCGGTGGCGATCCGCCGCTACATCGAGGAGGGCTCGAAAATCTCCCGCGACCTGACGGCCCGCTATGCCAACTGACGGCGCGATCTTCTTCGACCTCGACGGCACCCTGACCGACCCGAAACCCGGCATCACCGGCTCGATCCAATATGCGCTGGAGAAGCTCGGCCGAAAAGTTCCGACGCAGGACGAGCTGACCTGGTGCATCGGGCCGCCGCTGCGCGCGAGTTTTGCCATGCTGCTCGGCGGCGAGGAATATGCCGACCGCGCCATCGAATTGTATCGCGAGCGGTTCGGCACCGTCGGGCTGTTCGAGAACAGCGTCTATCCAGATATCGCCGAGGTGCTAGGCGCGCTGCGCGCGACGCCGCGGCGCATGTTCGTGGCGACCTCAAAGCCGCACGTGTTCGCGACGCGGATCATCGCGCATTTCGGGCTGTCAGGGCATTTCGACCATGTGTTCGGCTCCGAGCTCGACGGCACCCGGGTCAACAAGGTCGAGCTGCTTGCCTATGCCCTCGAACAGACCGGGGCCGATCCGGCCTCCGCGGTGATGATCGGCGATCGCAGCCACGACGTGATCGGCGCGAAGCGCAATGGCATCCGCGCAGTCGGCGTCACCTACGGCTATGGCAGCGCCGAGGAGCTGCGCGAGGCCGGCGCGAGCGAGCTCTGCGCCACCCCGCGCGCGGTGCTGCACCATATCCACAGCTCAAGGGGCTGATGGACGGCAAGATATCGGGATTTCCCCGTTAAATGCCCAAGGGGCCGTTAACCTTTCCTAAAGATATGGCTAGGCGGTACCCACATGCGTGGTAAGTCTCAAATGCGACGTGCCGCGGTTCGCATCCGTACCGTGTGTCCCATTTTGATGAAGTTTCATGCGCCATCCAGCGAGCTTTACTCTCCACCAAGACCCACGGCCCGACCACGAGCAGAAGCAGGCCGCACTGAGTTACCTCAACCAGGCCTGGGCGGAAGCGCGTCTTGATGGCGTCGATGGCGACTGCCTGGCGCAGGCGAGCCTATTTGCCGCGCTGGCCGAGCTCGTCTCCACCTATGGCGAGGACGCGGTGGCGAAGTACGCCGAGGGCCTTGGCGCGCGCGTGCGCAATGGCGAGTTCTCGTTGACGCTGGCGCGGCAGTGACCAGCCAAAAGCGCTACGGCTTCAGCGTCTCGAGGAAGCGGACCGGCTCGCCCGTCGACGGCGTCGCGAGCTCGCCCTGCCACATCACCCTTTTGCCGCGCACGAAGGTGCCGACCGGCCAACCCTGCACTCGCACGCCGTCATAGGGCGTCCAGCCCGCGCGCGAGGCGATCCATCGGTTGGTGATGGTTTCGCTGCGCTTCAGATCGACGACGGTGAAGTCGGCGTCGTAGCCCGCCGCGATGCGGCCCTTGCAGGCGATGTTGAACAGCCGCGCCGGGCCCGCGCTGGTGAGGTCCACCAACCGCGCCAGCGACAGCCGGCCGGCGTTGACGTGGTCGAGCATCAAGGGCACCAGCGTCTGCACGCCGGTCATGCCCGACGGCGAGGCCGGGTAGGCCTTCGCCTTCTCCTCCAGCGTATGCGGCGCGTGATCGGAGCCGAGCACGTCGATGATGCCCTGCTCGATGCCGTACCAGACGCCGGCGCGGTGATCGGCCGAGCGTACCGGCGGGTTCATCTGGGCCAGCGTGCCGAGCCGCTCGTAGCATTCCGGCGCCGCCATGGTCAGGTGATGCGGCGTCGCCTCGCAGGACGCGACGTCCTTGTGGTCGCGCAGGTAGAGAATCTCTTCCTTGGTCGAGATGTGCAGCACGTGGATCCGCTTGCCGGTCTCGCGCGCGAGATTGACCAGGCGCTCGGTCGCCATCAGCGCCGCGGTCTCGTCGCGCCACACCGGGTGCGAGCGCGGGTCGTTCTCGATCCGCAGCGGCTTGCGCTCGTTGAGGCGGTATTCGTCCTCGGCGTGAAACGCGGCGCGGCGCCGGATCACCTGGAAGATCCGCCGCAGGCTCTCGTCGTCCTCGACCAGCAGCGCGCCGGTGGAGGAGCCGATGAACACCTTGACGCCGGCGCAGCCCGGCGCCCGCTCGAGCTCCGGCAGGTCCTGCACGTTCTCGCGGGTGCCGCCGATGAAGAACGCGAAATCGCAATGCATGCGATGGCGGCCGCGGTTGATCTTGTCGGTGAACGCCGCTTCCGTGACCGTCAGCGGGTTGGTGTTCGGCATCTCGAACACCGCGGTGACGCCGCCCATCACCGCGCTGCGCGAGCCGGTCTCGAGGTCTTCCTTCTGCGTCAACCCGGGCTCGCGGAAATGCACCTGGGTGTCCATCACGCCGGGCAGGATGTGCAGGCCCTTGCAGTCGATCACCTCGCCGGCCGAGGCCTGGCCGAGCGATCCGATCGCGGCGATGCGGCCACCCTTGATGCCGATATCGCGGACGCCCTCGCCGTCCTGATTGACCACGGTGCCGGATTTTAGAATGCTGTCGAAATGCTGATTCATCGGTCCTCGGCGCCCGCCTTCCGCTGTCGCGCGGGCCTTGTTCGGCGCACTCTAGCGCCTTAGCTTGGCAGGGGATATCCGCAGCCTTTGCGTTTCCCAAGGAACTTGAAAAAAGAGCCACTTTTGCGATGAAAGCAGCGTTTCTTCCGGATCGGGGCGTGGTCAAGGTCGCAGGCGACGACGCCCGCAACTTCCTCAACGGCCTCATCACAACCGACATCGCCGAGCTGCGCCCGGGGCTCGGCAAGTTCGGCGCCCTGCTGACGCCGCAGGGCAAGATCATCGCCGACTTCCTGATCACCGAGGCGCCGGCCGGCCACGGCGGCGGCTTCCTGATCGATGCGCCGCGCGCTCTCGCCAAAGGCCTTGCCGACAAGCTCGGCTTCTACAAGCTGCGCGCCAAGGTCACGGTCGAAAACCTCTCGGACAGCATGGGCGTGCTTGCGGCCTGGGACGGCGAGCCGGCGACGACGCCCGATCTCGGCTTCGCCGATCCGCGCAATCCGGCGCTGGGCTGGCGCATCTTGGTCCCCGAGGAGCAAACGCAGGCGGTCGCCGAACTGATCGGCGCCGATCTCGTCGACAGCAGCGCCTATGAGGCGCATCGTATCGCCACCGGTGTGCCGCGCGGCGGGCTCGATTTCATCTATGGCGATGCCTTCCCGCACGAGACCAACATGGATCGCCTCAACGGCGTCGATTTCGACAAGGGCTGCTATGTCGGCCAGGAAGTCGTATCGCGCATGCAGCACCGCGGCACGGCGCGCACCCGCACCGTGAAGATCATCCTCGACGGCCCGTCGCCGGAAGCCGGCGCAACTATCCTCGCCGGCGACAAGCAGGTCGGCACCATCGGCTCGACGGCGGGCGAAAAAGGCCTCGCGCTGGTCCGCATCGACCGTGTCGCCGACGCGCTCGACGCCGGCCAGCCGCTCACCGCAGGCGGGCTGCCACTTCGCCTCGCCGAACCCGACGTCGTCCGCACCCCGCCCAAACAGAACATCGCATGAGCCGCACCGCCAAACTGCATCCCGACGGCAAGACACGTTGTCCGTGGCCGGGCGAAGACCCGTTCTACATCGCCTATCACGACACCGAATGGGGCGTGCCCGAATATGACGACCGCGCGCTCTACGAAAAGCTGATCCTCGACGGCTTCCAGGCCGGCCTGTCCTGGATCACGATCCTGCGCAAGCGCGAGAACTTTCGCAAAGCCTTCGACGACTTCCAGCCCGAGAAGATCGCACGCTACACCGACAAGAAGGTGCATGCGCTGATGAACGACGCCGGCATCGTGCGCAACCGCGCCAAGATCGAAGGCACGGTGGCGAGCGCAAGATCGTATCTGGAGATCATGGAGAAGGGTCCCGGTTTCTCTAAATTCCTGTGGGACTTCGTCGACGGCAAGCCGAAGGTCAATCAGTTCAAGACCACCGCGAGCGTGCCGGCCTCGACGCCGGTCTCGATCAAGATCTCCAAGGAGCTCGGCGCGCGCGGCTTCAAATTCGTCGGCCCGACCATCGTTTACGCCTTCATGCAGGCGACCGGCATGGTCAACGATCACCTCGTCACCTGCTACTGTCACGCGACCTGCGGCGGCAAGCCTCGCGTACCGCGGCTCAAGGCGAAATGACCGCGCGCAGATCGGCGGAAACCACCCGCGCCTGGCAGCGGATGTTGTCCGGGCGCCGGCTCGATTTGCTCGATCCGTCGCCGCTCGACATCGAGATCGTCGACATCGCGCATGGGCTGGCGCGGGTCGCGCGCTGGAACGGACAGACCTCCGGCGCGCATATCTTCTCGGTGGCGCAGCATACGCTGCTGGTCGAAGCCGTGATGCGCCAGCAGACGCCACGCGTCGACACGCGGTTTCGTCTCGCCGCGCTGCTGCATGACGCGCCGGAATACGTCATCGGCGACATGATCTCGCCGTTCAAGGCCGTGCTCGGCGGCGACTACAAGGTGGTGGAGAAGCGCCTGCTGTCCGCGATCCATGTCCGCTTCGGCCTGCCCGCGGTGCTGGCGGACGAGATCACGCAGCAGATCAAGGCCGCCGACCGCGGCGCGGCCTATCTCGAGGCGACGCATCTTGCGGGGTTTTCCCGGACCGAAGCAAAGCGGCTGTTCGGCCGCGATCCCGGGCTGCCGGAGGCGACCGAGCGCGATTATCTGACGCCGTGGACTGCGGCGAGGGCCGAGAAGCAGTTCCTCGAGCGCTTCAACGCACTGCACGCGTAGCAGCGCAGCATTGTCGTTTCGCAGGGTGCGCACCCGCGTCGCTTTGCCCGCCCTGCAGCAGCAGCTATAATTGCGCCAACGAACCCAAGGACCACCATGCTCCACGTCTGTTCGCTTGCCGCACTGTCCGACACGGTCCGTGTCACCGGTGCCAGCCATGTGCTGACCGTGATGGCCAATGTCGACCAGGTGCCGCGGCCGCCCTCCGTGCTTCCCGCCAATCACCTGAAGGTGTCGATGGACGACATCACCGAGGTGATGGACGGCTTCGTTGCGCCCAACGAGGCGCATATCGAGCGGGTGCTGGCCTTCGTGCGCGGCTGGGATCGCCGCGCGCCGATGGTGGTGCACTGCTATGCCGGCATCAGCCGCTCGACCGCGAGCGCCTTCGCCGCCGCCTGTGCGCTCAACCCGCATCGCGATGAGATGGCGATCGCCCGGCTGATACGCGAAGCCTCGCCGATCGCGCAGCCCAACCGCCTGATCGTCAGCCTCGCCGACAAGGCGCTGGGCCGCGAGGGGAGGATGCTGCGCGCGGTCGAGGCGATGGGGCCGGGCAGCATGACCGTCGAAGGCCGTCCGTTCCGGATCGATCTGGAATAGCACGAACGTGCCACACCCGGCGGCTTGAACTTTCAGTCTCCACGGCTGCACATAATAGATTGCGACGGGCCGCTGGCTGGCCAAGGGTACTGGCCATGGCTCCGGCGCGCTTTGCCGGAGGCCCGATGTTCGATTCGCCGTTCGATTTCCTCACGCTGGTCATCGCCATCATCGCGATCGCTCTCGCCCAGAAGGCGATGAGCCAGGTCTCGGCGCTGCAACGACGGCTGGATGCGATCGAAGGCGCCGGCGCCGCACGGACCGCCATGCCGCCGCCGCTGGCGCCGCTGCAGGACTTCGAGCCGGCGCCGCCAACGGCGCCTTCCGCCAGCCAGCCGCCACCGCTGCCGGAGCCGCCTCCCATCCTGCCCGAGGCGGAGGAGCAGCCGGCCGCAAGCGCGCCGAGCGCCGCACCGCCGCCCTTGCCGCAGCCGGCACCGGGCTTTGAGGAGACCCTCGGCACCCGCTGGGTGGTGTGGATCGGCGGCCTGACGCTCGCGCTCGGCGGCTTCTTCATGGTGCGCTACTCGATCGAGGCCGGCCTGCTCGGCCCCGGCGTGCGCACCATGCTCGGCAGCCTGTTCGCGCTGGCGCTGCTTGCGGCCGGCGAATGGACGCGGCGGAAGGAGAACATCTCGAACATCGCGCCGGTGCCGATCGCCAACATTCCGGCGATCCTCACCGCCGCCGGCACCGCGGTGGCCTTCGCCACGGTCTACGCGGCCTACGCGCTCTACGACTTCCTGGCGCCGGCCACCGCCTTCATCCTGCTCGGCATGGTCGCGCTCGGCACGCTGGCGGCCGCGCTGCTGCACGGCCCGGCGCTGGCCGGGCTCGGCATCGTCGGCGCCTTCGCCACGCCGATCCTGGTCTCATCCGACAAGCCGGATTACTGGTCGCTCTACATCTATCTCGCGATCGTCACCGCGGCGGCGTTCGGCCTCGCGCGTATCCGGCTGTGGCGCTGGCTTGCGGTTACCACTATCGCCTTCGCGCTGCTGTGGACCTTCCCGTGCCTGGCATGCGGACCGGACCTGATCGCCCCGCACGCCTTCCACGTCATCGCGGGCTTCGTGCTCGCCGCGCTGCTCGTGGTCTGCGGCTTCATGTTCGGCCCCGAAGGCAGTGGCGAGGAGATCGAGCCGATCTCGTCGGGCTCGCTCGCGGCCTATCTGTTCGGCGCGATGCTGATCGTGCTGAACAGCTTTCACGCCGACATCGCGATGATCAGCTTCGCGCTGCTGGTGGCCGGCGCCTTGTTCGTCGCCTGGCGGGCGCCCGCAGCGGTCGGCGCAGTCGGCGCCGCGGCGGCGTTCGTCTTCATCGTGTTCGGCGAATGGGCGGTGCGCAGCAACGCCGAGATGCTGGTGCTGCCGGGCGGCGCAATCCCCGGCATTGGACCGGCGGCGACCGATGGCTCGGTGTCGCTGCATCTCGTAACCGCAGCGATTTTTGCCGCCGCGTTCGGCATCGCCGGCTTCCTCGCCCAGCTGCGCTTTGCGACGACGCAGGTCACGGTGACCTGGGCCGCAGCCGCGGTGTTCACGCCGGTTGCGCTGCTGGTCACGCTCTATGCGCGCATCGCGCATCTCGATCGATCGATCCCGTTTGCGATCCTTGCCGTGCTGCTCGCCGCCGCCTACGCGGCCGCGACCGAGGCGCTGACCCGGCGTGGCGAGCGTCCGGAGCTGTCGCCCTCGATCGCGCTGGCGGCGACCGGCGCCCTCGCCTCGCTGGCGCTGGCGCTCACCTTCGCGCTGGAAAAGGGCTGGCTCACCATCGCGCTGGCGCTGGTGTCGATGGGCACCGCGTGGCTCTCGGTGCAGCGGCCGATCCCGTTCCTGCGCTGGCTCGCCGCGATCCTCGCCGGGATCGTCGTGCTGCGCATCGGCCATGAGCCGCGGATCGCCGGTGACGCCGTCGGCACCACGCCGATCTTCAACTGGCTGCTGTGGGGCTATGGCATCCCGGCGCTGTCGTTCTGGGCGGGAAGCCATCTGCTCCGCCGCAACGGCGACGATCCGCCGCTGCGGATCGTGGAAGCCGCCGCCATCCTGTTCACGGTGCTGCTCGCCTTCATGGAGATCCGCCACCTCGTCAACGCCGGCGACGTCTATTACGCAAGCGCCGGCTTGACCGAGGTCGCACTGCAGGTCTGCGTGACGCTCGCGATGGCGATCGGGCTGGAGCGGTTGCGGCTGCGCACCGGCAGCATCGTGCACAATGTCGGCGCGGTGCTGCTCGCCGCCTTTGCCGGGCTTGCCAGTGTGTGGGGACTGCTGGTGCTGGAAAACCCGATGCTGTGGACCCAGGACGTCGGCGGCAGCTTCATCAATCTGCTGCTGCTCGGTTATGCCCTGCCGGCGGTGCTGGCACTGCTGCTGTCCTATGCAGTGGCGGGCCATCGCCCGCCGAGTTACGGCAACACGATCGCGGCGGGAGCGCTGATCCTGGCGCTCGCTTACGTCACCTTCGAAGTTCGCAGGCTCCATCACGGACCGGTGCTGAGCCGGGGCGCGACGACGGATGCGGAGCAGTACAGCTATTCGATCGCCTGGCTGATGTTCGGCGTCGCGCTGCTCGGTATCGGGATACTGGTCAATTCACAGCGGGCGCGGCTCGCCTCCGCGGTGGTGATCGGCCTGACCGTCCTGAAGGCATTCTTCATCGACATGTCGACGCTGACCGGGGTCTATCGCGCCCTGTCGTTCATGGGCCTCGGCATCGTGCTGGTGGCGATCGGCTGGCTATACCAGCGCATCCTGTTTCGCAGGCAAGCTCCGCCGCCCGTCCCGCAGGCGGAGGGATAGTGGGCGGCTAAGTTCGAACGGCCAACCTCAATCGACGGATTCCGCGACCAGGCGAATCCGGAACACGGGCTTCTTGCCCTCGTCGAGCAATTCCATGTGCCATTCGCTGTTCTGCTTGAGATTGCGCGAGATGCTGCCGAGGAAATTACCGCAGACTTTCGTCATCTCGGCCCAAGCCACATCACGGCTCTCGAACTCAGTCGGATGGTCGGACGCGCCCGCGTAATCGCCATCGCTGATCCGGAAAAAATACTGCGCCATAACTGTGCTCAAATGCGTGGTCCCCCACGTTCGATCGTTCGGGTGAACGTAGGGTATTGAGTATCCACCAACGCAAACGCCGCCATCCGTATGACTACGGCTTGGCGGCGGATAATCGTATGACTGGGAAGATTTCTAGGCCTGCGGCGTCAGTCGGTCGAGCGGCGCAATTCCGGAGCGCTTTCAACCTTGGCCGGCGCCCTGACCGGCTCGATCTTCGAGCTCTGGACCTGCGGCGTCTCGACGCGGGACACCTCGGCCTGCGAGGCGTCGGCCGAACGGGTGCGCACATGCGAGCGCGGCCGCGCCACCGAGCGGGCCATCAACATCTGCTGCGCGCCCTGGTGGCGGAAGTCGCAATAGGCGAAGCCCATGCCGGAGACCGAGCCGCGGAATGAGCGATCGTCCTGCTTGTCGAGATTGAAGCACGGCTCGAACGGAATGCCCTTCAGCGAAGCGCAGACGCTCTGGCCGCGGATCTGCAGCGTGTTGCCGGGTAGCCGGACATGACGGATCGGACCGGCGCCGGAGAACTGGATCGAGCCCGCCGCGCCCATGTCGTCGAGGATGCGGCCGGCGCCGCGCGTGCCGTCGAAACAGGTGAATGCGAAGACCTTGCCGGCGACGAATCTGCGGGCCTCGTCGGCATTCATCATGCCTGCGAATGCCGGCACGACCATCGCTCCGGCCGTGACGGCCCCCAACACCAAACGCGCAAGCATGCAACTACTCCACCCTACGAGCGCGGGCTCCCGCTCCTTGTTGAGCATGATCCCCGCACCGGACGCCTTCGACGTCTGCGCGAGGGAAATCCGGCCCCCCGGATCATGCTGCAAGTCTCTTTACCCGCTGCTTACCATACCAACAGTGGCAACATTGGAGCAGCTTGGTTGGTAAAGTCTGAACGTCCTCAGACTATTTTTACCACGATGCGTCCGCGGACCTCGCCGCCGAGGATTTTCGGCCCGTAGCCGATCACCTCGTCCATGGCGATTTCGTGAGTGATATCAGCGAGTTTTGCCTTATCCAGATCGCTGGCCAGGCGGCGCCAGGCGGTCCGGCGCAATTCGATCGGACACATCACCGAGTCGATGCCGAGAAGGCACACCCCCCGCAAAATGAAGGGCGCGACCGACGACGGCAGATCCATACCGGCCGCGAGACCGCAGGCCGCGACGGCGCCGCCATACCGCGTCATCGACAGCACATTGGCGAGGGTGGTCGACCCGACGCTGTCGACGCCGCCGGCCCAGCGCTCCTTCGCCAGCGCCTTCACCGGGCCCGAAAGCTCGGCGCGGTCGATCACCTCCGAGGCGCCGAGGCCCTTCAGATAATCCGCCTCGGACGTCCGTCCGGTCGAAGCGATGACGTGATAGCCGAGTTTCGACAGCACCGCGGTCGCGACCGAGCCGACGCCGCCGGCCGCGCCGGTCACCACGACCGGGCCGCTGTTCGGCGTCAGGCCGTGCTTCTCGAGCGCCAGCACCGAGAGCATCGCGGTGTAGCCGGCGGTGCCGATCGCCATCGCATCGCGCGCGGAAATGCCGTCGGGCAGCCGCACCAGCCAGTCGCCCTTGACGCGGGCCTTCTCGGCGTAGGCGCCGAGATGGGTCTCGCCCATGCCCCAGCCGTTGCAGACGACCTTGTCGCCGGCCTTCCAGTCGGGATGGCTGGATTGTTCGACGGTGCCGGCGAAGTCGATGCCGGCGATCATCGGGAACCGGCGCACCACCGGCGCCTTGCCGGTCAGCGCGAGGCCGTCCTTGTAGTTCAGCGTCGACCACTCGACCCGCACGGTGACGTCGCCGTCCATCAATTCGGCATCGTCAAATTGCGTGAGTGCGGCGGTGGTGCCCTTGTCCGCCTTGTCGATCCTGATCGCCTTGAACGTTGCCACGATGTGCACTCCCCGAAAGCCTGGTTTCGGGGCATGTTTAACCCATCAGGCAGGCTGCGCAACCGGGCGCGCGACCGGCTTCTCGACGATCGGCAGGTTGATCAATGCCGAGAGCACGCCGAACAGCACCGACAGCCACCAGATCGGCGTGTAGGAACCGAACTGCTCGAACACGATGCCGCCGAGCCAGACGCCGAGGAAGCCGCCGACCTGATGGCTGACGAAAGCGAAGCCATACAGCGTCGCAAACCAGCGCGTGCCGAACATCAGCGCCACCAGCGCCGAGGTCGGCGGTACCGTGGAGAGCCAGGTCAGGCCACTGATCGCGCCGAACGCGATCGCCGAGAACGGCGTGATCGGGAACGAGATGAAGGCGACGATCGACAGCGCGCGGGTGAAATAGATCACCGACAGGATGTAGCGCTTCGGGAATACGTTCTGCAGCCAGCCGACGCCGAGCGAGCCGATGATGTTGAACAGGCCGATCGCCGCGATCACCCAGCCGCCGGTCGTGGCCGGGATGCCGCGGTCGGCGAGATAGGCCGGCAGATGCACGGTGATGAAGGCGAGCTGGAAGCCGCAGGTGAAGAAGCCGAGCACCAGCAGCACATAGGAGCGATGGCCGAAGGCTTCGGCGAGCGCGGTCTTGAACGACTGCTGATCTCCGGCGGGCGCGTTGCTGGTCTCGGACGGCGGCGTCGCCAGCGCAAGCGACAGCGGCAGGATCAGCAGCATCAGCGCGCCGAACACCAGCAGCGCGGTCTGCCAGCCGAAATTATCGATCATGGCGACGCCGAACGGCGCGAACAGGAATTGGCCGAACGAGCCCGCCGCCGTGCCGGCGCCAAGCGCGATGCCACGGCGTTCGGGCGGCAGCAGCTTGCTGAAGGCCGTCAGCACCAGATTGAACGACGAGCCGGACAGGCCGAAGCCGATCAGCACGCCGGCGCCGATGTTGAGCGACAGCGGCGTCGCCGAATAGCGCATCAACAGCAGGCCCGCGGCATACAGCAGCGCGCCGACGATCATGACGCGCAGCAGACCGAAGCGGTCGGCAATCGCGCCGGCGATCGGCTGGCCGAGGCCCCACAGCAGATTCTGCAGCGCCAGCGCGAGGCCGAACACGTCGCGGCCCCAGGTGAATTCCTTGCTCATCGGCTGCACGAAGAAGCCGAGGCTGGAGCGCGGGCCGAAGCTGAGCAGCGCGATCGCGCAGCCACAGACGATGATCACGAGCGGCGTCCGCCACGTGGCAGAGGTCGGACGCAGGTCCCCGGTGGTTACAGCCATGTCATTCCCCGCAACTGCTGCGGGGCACCCCGCACCAAATGTTACAGGGAGTTAATGCAGGTGCATGGAAACCCCAAGGGGCGGCGGAGAAAAATCTTCGCCTGCAGAGCTGCTCTGCAGAATTGGAAAAGCATGATGGCCGTCATTCCGGGGCGATGCGGAGCATCGAACCCGGAATCTCGAGCTTGGAAGCGTCACAGCCAAGACAATCTCGAGATTCCGGGTCTGGCCTACGGGCCACCCCGGAATGACGTGGCGAGTATCTCGCTTACCGCTTGGCGCTGGCCAGCTCGGCCGAGCTTTGCGCGGCTTCTGCGAGCTGGGCGGAGATCGCGGCGGTTTCGGCCGGATTACCCCAGCTCGGTGCGTCGCTGCCGTCGCCCCAGGCGCGCGGGCGATAGAAGGTGTGGACGCCGAACTTGTACATCTTCTTCATTTCGCTGACCCAGGACGGCCGCACCCAATAGGCGTGATAATGGGTCGAGCGGTTGACCTCGGGCAGCCACAATTTGCCTTCGAGCATCGCCTTCGCGATCTTCTTGGCGCGGTCCCACATGTCGGGCTCGCGCACCACGTCGCGGACATTGTCGCAGGCGAAGGTGAACTGGCAGGCGTAATGCCGGTGCTTGTTCTGATAGACCACGCCGCACACGGTTTCCGGATATTTGCCGGAGAAGGCGCGGTTCAGCACCACCTGGGCGACCGCGATCTGGCCGCGCACCGCCTCGCCGCGCGCCTCGAAATAGACCGCCTCTGCAAGGCACTTCTCCGACTTGGCGCGCGCGTGCTCGTCGAACAGGCCGAGCCGCTCGGCCGGCGTCCTGGTGTGCTGGTCGTCGGCATTGACCTCGCCCTTCGGCGCGATGCTCTCGCCCATCTCGCCGGCCTTCACCGGACCGTCGGCATCGACGGGCAGCGAGGCCATCACCTTCATGTCGGGATCGGGCTGCGCGGCCGGCGTCACGATGGTCGGCGCCTCACCGGGCTGCCAGCTTTCCATGCTCTCGGGCGCGCCGAGCGACGAGCCGAAGAACAGGCTGGCGGTCTGGAACGAGAACGGATCGCGCGGCGGCGCCGCATGGGCGGGAGCCGCCGGTGCCGGCGCGGGTGCGGGCTTCAGGTCGTCGAGCGGCGTCGACTCCAGCGACAGCGACACGCCGTCATGCGACGGCGCTGCTTGCGAATATTGCGGCAATGGCGGCGCACGCAGCGCCTCCTGCAATTCGGGATCGAGCGGCGCGCTGTCGGCCGGCGCGGTCACGGTCTTCATGCCCTTCACCGAGGAATTCGACGTCGCGGGATCCTCGTTTGCCGGCGCGGCATTTTCCGGCGCGGCCGGTGCGTCCGCATCGGGCTTTTTGACCACGAGACGATCGCCCTTCATGGTGCGATCGACCTTGGGAAAGTCGGCGGCCTGGTAGCGCGGCGGCGGCGCGGCGATCGGATTGCGCGTCAGCGCGCCGGTGATATCGCCTGACGTGTCGAGCCTTGCGAGCAGCACGGCGGGCGCTTGCGGCGCCGAGGTTCCGATCGGACGGCCAAAGCTGTAGGTGGCGACCTGGATCGAGCCGATTGCGGATGAGAAGACGCGCTTCTGCCAGCGCTCGGCGACGCCCGGCTGGCGGGCCAGCAGCGAAGCGACATCCTGATATCCGATCTCGGTCGGCATCAAAGCGAAGATGCTGAGACCGAGACCGAAGAGCGCGAGCCGTGCGCTCCTCGGCTGGTTAAGCAACACAAACATCGTACGCTCACGCAACGCTTACTGAATGCAATCGAACGCGGTACATCCGCGCAATTCGACCTTTATTGTTGCTAACGTGTTTAGGTTGCCGCGGAGTTAATCGGCGTTGCACGCGCGCTACACTCAAGCAATCCAGCAGTTTTCGCCTGCTGCATCGCGCAGCTTGGTAAATGCGCGGCGGATGGAGATCGTGAACATCCGGTCAATGAGGATGGTGAAGGAAGTGTTGATGGCAGGCCCTTCCGCCGTCATTGCGAGCGCAGCGAAGCAATCCATCGCGCCACATGCGCGGTGAGAATGGATTGCTTCGCTTTGCTCGCAATGACGGTATCGGGCGGGCAGCGCGCTACAAACGAAAATGCCCGAGCGCGAGTGCGTATCTTCCCATTGTCATTGCGAGCGCAGCGAAGCAATCCATCCCTCCACATGCGCGGTGAGAATGGATTGCTTCGCTTTGCTCGCAATGACGGTGCTGGACCGGCAGTGCTCAAAACGAAAATGCCCGGGACTAGGCCCGGGCATTCGTCACATGTAGTTGGTCACTAGCTGCTGCGCGCTCACGCCTGGCTGGCGATCGCCTTGCCGAGCGCGGCCTGCGCTGCGGCGAGGCGTGCGATCGGCACGCGGTAAGGCGAGCACGAGACGTAGTCGAGGCCGACCTCGTGGCAGAACGCGACCGAAGCGGGATCGCCGCCATGCTCGCCGCAGATGCCGACCTTGAGGCTCGGCCGGGTCTTGCGGCCGCGGGTGACGCCGATCTGCACCAGCTCGCCGACGCCGCTGCGATCGACCGAGATGAACGGATCGATCTCCAGAATGCCCTTGGCGACATAGGTGCCGAGGAAGCTCGCGGCGTCGTCGCGGCTGATGCCGTAGGTGGTCTGCGTCAGATCGTTGGTGCCGAACGAGAAGAACTCGGCGGTCTCCGCCACCTCGCCGGCCATCAGGCAGGCGCGCGGCAGCTCGATCATGGTGCCGACCTGGTAGCTCAGCTTGACGCCGGTCTCCTTCATCACCGCGCTCGCGGTGGCGTCGATCCGCGCCTTGACCAGATCGAACTCGGCCTTGGTCGCGATCAGCGGCACCATCACCTCGAGACCAACCGGCTTGCCGGTGCGCTTGCCGGCCTCGACCGCGGCCTCAAAGATCGCGCGTGCCTGCATCTCGGCGATTTCCGGGTAGGCGATCGCAAGACGGCAGCCGCGGAAGCCGAGCATCGGGTTGAACTCGGCGAGCTCGCGGGCGCGGTCGGCGAGCTTGCGCGGATCGGTGTTCATGACGCGCGCCACCTCCTCGATCTCGGCCTGGGTGTGCGGCAGGAACTCGTGCAGCGGCGGATCGAGCAAGCGGATCGTGACCGGCAGGCCCTGCATGATCTCGAACAGCTCGACGAAATCGGCGCGCTGCATCGGCAGCAGCTTCGACAGCGCCGAGCGGCGCGACTGCTCGTCCTCGGAGAGGATCATCTCGCGCACGGTGCGGATGCGGGTCTCCTCGAAGAACATATGCTCGGTGCGGCAGAGGCCGATGCCCTCGGCGCCGAACTTCACCGCGGTGCGCGCGTCATCCGGCGTGTCGCCGTTGACGCGGACGCCGAGCTTGCGGACCTCGTCGGCCCAGCCCATCAGCGTGCCGAACTCGCCGGACAGCTCAGGCTCGATCATCGGCATGCGGCCGGCCAGCACCTGGCCGACCGAGCCGTCGATGGTGATGACGTCGCCGGTCTTGAAGGTGCGTTGACCGACGGTCATGGTGCCGCGGCCGTAATCGACGCGGATGGTGCCGCAGCCGGAGACGCAGGGCTTGCCCATGCCGCGCGCGACCACCGCCGCGTGCGAGGTCATGCCGCCGCGCGTGGTCAGGATGCCCTCGGCGGCGTGCATGCCGTGGATGTCTTCCGGGCTGGTCTCGATGCGGACCAAAATCACCTTGCGTCCGTCGGCCTGCAGTTTGGCGGCCTCATCCGACGAGAACACGATCTCGCCCGATGCCGCGCCGGGCGAGGCCGGCAGGCCGGTCGCGATCACGTCGCGCTTCGCCGCCGGATCGATGGTCGGGTGCAGCAGCTGATCCAGCGAGGCCGGATCGATCCGCGTCACTGCGTCCTGCCGCGAGATCAGGCCTTCATTGGCGAGCTCGACCGCGATGCGCAGCGCCGCCTTGGCGGTGCGCTTGCCGCCGCGGGTCTGCAGCATCCACAGCTTGCCCTGCTCGACCGTGAACTCCATGTCCTGCATGTCGCGGTAGTGCTTCTCGAGCTGGGTGTAGATCCGCGTCAGCTCCTTGAACGCCGCGGGCATCGCGGCTTCCATCGACAGCTTGTCGGAACCGGACTCCTGGCGCGCTTCCTCGGTGATGTCCTGCGGCGTGCGGATGCCGGCGACGACGTCCTCGCCCTGCGCATTGATCAGGAACTCGCCGTAGAGCTTGCTCTCGCCGGTCGAGGGGTTGCGGGTGAAGGCGACGCCGGTCGCCGAGGTCTCGCCCATGTTGCCGAACACCATCGCCTGCACGTTGACGGCGGTGCCCCAGGACTCCGGGATATCGTGCAGCTTGCGGTAGGTCACCGCGCGCGCGTTCATCCAGGAGGAAAACACCGCGCCGATCGCGCCCCACAACTGGTCGTGCGGATCCTGCGGGAAGTCGTGGCCGGTCTCCTTGGCCACCGCCTCCTTGTACTTGCCGACCAGTTCGACCCAGTCGTCGCCGGTCAGATCAGTGTCGAGCGAATAGCCCTGGCTGTCCTTGAAGGTGTCGAGGATGTCCTCGAAGTGATGATGCTCGAAGCCGAGCACCACGTCCGAATACATCGTGATGAAGCGGCGATAGCTGTCATAGGCGAAGCGGCGGTCGCCGGAGAGCTCGGCGAGCGCTTCGACCGTCTGGTCGTTGAGGCCGAGATTGAGCACGGTGTCCATCATGCCCGGCATCGAGGCGCGCGCGCCGGAGCGCACCGACACCAGCAGCGGGTTCTTGGCATCGCCAAAGCTCTTGCCGGTGATCTTGCCGACATAGTCGAGCGCCTTCTCGACCTGGGTCTTCAGTTCCTTCGGATAGGTCTTGTCGTGCTCGTAGAAATAGGTGCAGACCGAGGTCGGGATGGTGAAGCCGGGAGGCACCGGCAGACCGAGATTGGCCATTTCCGCGAGATTGGCGCCCTTGCCGCCGAGCAGGTCGCGCAGACCGGCCTGGCCCTCGGCCTTGCCGTCACCGAACGTATAAACCCACTTGCCGGCCTTGATCGCAGGCGCCTTCACAGCGGGAGCCGCCTTTGCTGGCGTCTTGCTGGCAGGCTTTGCCGCAGGCTTGGCGGCAGCCTTCGGCGCCACCTTCGGGGCGCTCTTTTTCAGCGCCTTGCGCACCGGCGCGGCCTTCCGGGCCGGTGCAGAGGACTTTGATTTCGCTGCAGTTTTCTCGGCAGTTTTCTTGGACTTCGCGACGGCTTTGGCCATGTCAGACAACAATCCGAAAAGAGGGGTCGAAGATGCGCGCCTTACACCATTTTGGGGGGTTCCGCGCAAGCCGCGAAACCCCGCTTTCCCGCTACAGGTGGAGCCACTTCAGCAACCCCATGCCGACCAGCCCGACGAAGATCAGGTAGATCGCCACGATGTAGTTGAGCAGCCGCGGCATGATCAGGATCAGAATGCCTGCGATCAGGGCCACGATGGCAGGCAAATGCCCAGCGGTGATGGTCATTGAAGTTTCTCCGGCAGTTTTTCGGGAGGTCGAATCGAGGGCCGCAGTTTATCTGCTGGCCAGGTTCCCACATCAAGACGCCCGACACGCCAACGGGTTCCCCTCCTCACGAAATTTGCTCGAAAATGCCGCGTATATGACAGCCGTTTTTCCGGAACATCACAACACCGGATGCATTGGCTCAACATGCGTGCTGGCGAAGGCCGGCGCGTTGAAGCATGAACGTGAAATGGAGCGAGCCATGCGAAACAGATTACTTGCCGTTGCAGCCGTTGCTGCTGCGATCACGGTGCCGGCTGTTGCCGCACAGGCGCAGACCGTTGGCATCGTGCGCGGCGGTCCTCCGGTCGCAGTCGAGGACGACTACGGCCTCACGGTCGAACAGCGTCCGGCGTTCCGTGAATACATCGTGCGCGAGCGCGTGCCGAACTACACCATTCCGGATCGCGTCGTGGTCGGCACGGTGCTGCCCGAAGCCGGCGTGACCACCTACGACGTGCCGCAGCGATTCGGCGCGACGCCCTATCGCTACACCGTCGTGAACGGCGAGACCGTTTTGGTCGAGCCGCGGTCGCGCCGGATCGTTCAGGTGGTCGACTAGATCGAGCTTGATCAGCGCGATAGCCTGAACGGATAGTCCGGGCGCCGCGCAAGCGGATGTGCGCGAGGATCGACCGGACCAGAAAGCCCTGCCCGGCTCCCCCTCCGGGCGGGGCTTTTCTGTCGAAGTGCCGCCGCCTTGCGCTGGCCTATGATCTGAGCAGCGAGAGCAGCGTCGAGGTGGACTTGTAGCTCTTGATCGCGGCGTCCTGAAAATCCGGCGTCCAGTTGGACGCCAGCCGCTCCTCGGAACTCATCGAGGAATATTGCTTGAGGATGCCGAGGCTGAATTGGCGCGGATCGCCGGCCGACTGACTCTGTTTCAGCGCGTCGAGCACGGCGAGGCGCGTCCTGGTGTTGAGCTCCTGCTTGGCGGCGAAGATTTCGTCAGCGGAGAATTTTTTGTCCTGGTTCAGCGAGATCGCCGAGAGCGAGCGGTTGTCGAGTGAGGACAGGTCGGCGAGCTGCCCGGTCTTGCGGCGGGAATCGTACACCAGTTCCTTGCCGCTCTTCGCGGCCTCGCTCTTCTGCCGGTCGAGGAACGCGCGGACGTCGTTCGCAACACTGCTGAAGTCGCGCGGCGTGTCGCTCTTGGTCGGAGGCGCAGTTCCCGAGAGCGCAGCGGCGATCGGGTCGCCGTCGATCCCTGTCGGCGCCGTGTTGGGATCCTGCTGCGTCGCCTGATAGCCTTTCAGCACCGCGGCGCGCTGCTTGGCCCAGGTTGCGGTCGCCTTCTCCTCGTCGCTGGCGCCATCGAGCCAGTCGAGCGCCGCCTTGTAGCTGACGCTGTAGTCGCCGGTCAGCCGGGTGGTCGCGAGCGACGGCTCCAGCGCCTTGTCGAAGCGCTGCTTCAATTCGGTCGCCGCCACGGCCTGCTCGTCCGGTGTGAACTTGCCGCCATTGTTGGTCGAGATCGCAAACAGCGAGCGGCGGTCCAGTGTCGACAGATCAATGGAGGTCTTGCCGTCGACGATCGGCCCTTTCACGCCGGCGACGGTGTAGAGCCGGTCGAGGGTGGTGCGCGCGTCGCTCGTCACGGTGGCAAAGTCGGGCAGCGGCGCTTTTGCCAGTTGCGCGCGGGCGGCCTCCGACAGCGTCAAATTGGTCGCGGCATTCGAGGCCGGGGATGCCGATGCATCGCCGGCCGTGCCGTCGCCGGACAGCGTCGCCGCCAGCGAGGGCGTCGCCGCGGCCCGTGCATAGGCCGAACCATACTGGGCGTAGGGGTTGCTGCCGATCGAGGTCATTGCCGAGCTCCCTGCATTGGCGCGGGGGCGATTTCTTAAGAAATCGTTGATCGGCCCGGACCTTCGCAGGGCATGGTTAACAAACTGCAAATTGTTTCGAAATACTTCCGCGACGATTACCCGCCTCTTCGCGCCACGAGGCGGTGGATGACCTTGCCGGATGAGGCACTGACGACCTCCTCATCGAGCAACATCTCGGCCCCTGTCAGTTCGGCCCGCACCCGCGCCGCATCGAACGCCGCATAGAGCCGGCCGTGCGCATCGCGCAGGTCCGCGCCATCGGTCACGCGCCAGCTCAGATAAAGCACGCCGCCGGGCCTTGCGATGTCGAGCATGCGGCGGACCGACGGCGCGATCAGCGCGGGGTCGAGATGCATGATCACGGTCTCGCACAGCACATTGTCGAAACTGGCGGCCGCGATGCCGGCCAGTTCAGGCAATTCAGCATGCGTGAAGCGCAGGTGCGGATAACGCGCGCGGGCCTCGGTGAGCAGACCATCCGAGGCATCATAGCCTTCGGCCGGAAAACCGTTGGCGTTGAGCCACGCCACCTCGCGGCCGCTGCCGCAGCCGATGTCGGCGGTCGCGCCGCCCTTGATGAAGTAGCGCGAAACGAGCTCGTGCAGGTCGACGGGCGCCGGCTGATCGTGCCAGTCCTGCGCAAACGCCGCCGCCTGCTTGTCGTAGGCGGCGAGCGTTGCGCGGTCCATGGCCTAGCCCTCGATCTTCGAGAAATCCGCCACCGCGCGCGTCGCCGCCCGGATCTCGTTGAGCAGTTTCAGGCGGTTCTCGCGCACCTTGGGATCGTCGTCGTTGACCTTGACCTTGTCGAAGAACGCGTCGACAGCAGGACGCAGCTTCGCCATCGCACTCATCGCGGCGGCGAAATCCTCCTTGGCGACCGCGGCGGAGGCTTCGCTCTTGACCTGGTCGATTGCCGCAGCCAGCGCCTTTTCCTCGTCGAGCTTGTAGAGCGCGGCGTCAGGCGCACCATCAAACGTGCGCTTGTCCTTCTTCTCCTCGATCGCGAGGATGTTGCTGGCGCGCTTCGTTCCCGCGAGCAGGTTCTTGCCGTCGTCGCTGTCGAGGAATTTTCCGAGCGCCTCGACGCGGCGAACCACGAGCAGGAGATCGTCTTGGCCGCCGAGCGAGAACACGGCATCGACGAGATCGTGACGCGCGCCCTGATCGCGGAGTTGAACTTTTAGGCGGTCGGCGAAGAAGGCGAGCAGCTTGCTCGCCACTAGATTCATGTGCTCCGTTGCAAAATCAACCTTTAGCTCCTCGATGACCCGCTGCGGTGCACCGTTCGGGACACCTACGACGCGAAAGGCCATCTCATTGCCGCGGACTGCCGCAACCAATCGCACAGCATTCTGCGCAGGCTCCATACCTGAAGGGAAAGCCAGAATACTCCACAAGTGTCGCTTGATCACTGGGGCGAGGTTCACTCTCAGTGCGCGTTCAAGAATTGTTCTTATGACGCCAAGCGCCGCTCTACGAAGTGCAAACGGGTCCTTGCTCCCGGTCGGCTCTTCGACAATAGCCCAGAAGCCCGCCAGCGTATCGAGCTTGTCCGCCAGCGCCACCGCGACGCTCACTGGATCCGTCGGCACGCGATCCGTCGGCCCCTGCGGCTTCCAGTGCTCCTCGCTCGCCGCGGCGACCGATGCATCCTCGCCCTGCGCCAGCGCATAGTACTTGCCCATCAGGCCCTGCAGCTCGGGGAATTCGCCGACGACTTCGGTCAGCAAATCCGCTTTCGCGAGCCGCGCGGCGCGCTTGGTCTTTTCGACGTCGGCGCCGACCAGCGGCGCGATCTCGGCGGCGAGGCGTTCGATGCGCTTGATCCGCTCCGCCTGGGTGCCGAGCTTCTCATGGAACACGATCTGCTCGAATTTCGGCAGCCGGTCTTCGAGCTTGGTCTTCAGATCGGTCTCGTAGAAAAACTTCGCGTCCGACAACCGCGGCCGGATCACGCGCTCGTTGCCGGCGATGATGGTCTTGCCGTCGTCGGGCGCCTCGATGTTAGCCGTGAGAACGAACTTGTTGGTCAGCTTACCCGTCTTGGGATCCTTGACCACGAAGCACTTTTGGTTGTTGCGGATGGTGGCGCGGATCACCTCGTCCGGGATCGCCAGAAATTCCTTCTCGAACGATCCCATCATCACGACCGGCCATTCGACGAGGCCCGAGACTTCGTCGAGCAGCACCTGGTCCTCGACCAGCTCCAGGCCCTGCGCGAACGCCAGTTCCTTGGCGTCCTCGAGGATGATGTCCTTGCGCGCCTGCTGATCGAGGATGACCTTGGCCGCCTTCAGCTTGGCCTCATAGTCCTCGAAGCGGCGCACTGAGATCGCGCCGGGCGCCATGAAGCGATGGCCGTAGGTGGTCTGGCCGGCCTTGATGCCGTCGACCTCGAAGGGCACCACATCCGGCTCCTCGGTCTCGAGCCCGAAGGTCGCGGTGATCGCATGCAGCGGGCGCACCCAGACCAGCGCGCCGGATTTGGCCGAGCGCGCGCCCCAGCGCATCGATTTCGGCCACGGGAAGGTGCGGATGATCACCGGCAGCATTTCGGCGATCACGTCGATCGCGGCGCGGCCGGGCTTTTCGATCAGCGCGATGTAGAAATCGCCCTTCTTGTCGTGCTGGATCTTCGCCTCGCTGATGGAGGCGAGGCCGGTGGCCTTCAGAAATCCCTGGATCGCGGGCTCGGGGCCGCCGACGCGCGGGCCGCGGCGCTCGTCCTTGAGGTCGGGCTGGCGCGCGGGAATGCCGTGCACGGTGAGCGCGAGGCGGCGCGGCGTCGCGAACGCCTTTGCGCCCTCATAGACCAGGCCCTCGGCGACCAGTCTGTCGGTCACCATGCGGCGCAGATCGTCCGCCGCCTTCGCCTGCATGCGGGCGGGGATTTCTTCGGAGAACAGTTCGAGGAGAAGATCGGGCATCAGGCCGCCCTGCCCGTTTCAGTGTGGATCCACGCCTCGCCGCAGGCCTTCGCCAGATCGCGGACGCGCGCGATGTAGCTCTGCCGCTCCGTCACCGAGATGACGCCGCGGGCATCGAGCAGGTTGAAGACGTGGCTCGCCTTGATGCACTGGTCGTAGGCCGGCAAGGCCATCAGATGTTCCTTCTGGTTGCCACCTTCACGCCAGCCGGCGGCGAGATACTTTCGGCAGGCGTCCTCGGCCATCCTGAACTGCTCGAACAGCATCGCGGTGTCGGCATGTTCGAAATTGTGCCGCGAATATTCCTGCTCGGCCTGCAGGAACACGTCGCCATAGGTCACCTTCTCGGCGCCCTCGCGGCCGTTGAAGTTGAGGTCATAGACGCGGTCGACGCCCTGCACATACATCGCGAGGCGCTCCAGCCCGTAGGTGAGCTCGCCGGACACCGGAGCGCATTCGACGCCGGCGACCTGCTGGAAGTAGGTGAACTGCGACACCTCCATGCCGTCGCACCAGCACTCCCAGCCCAGCCCCCAGGCGCCGAGCGTCGGGCTCTCCCAATCGTCCTCGACGAAGCGGATGTCGTGGACCGCGGAATCGATGCCGATCGCGGCGAGCGACTTCAGGTACAGCTCCTGCAGGCTCGGCGGCGACGGCTTCATGATCACCTGGAACTGGTAGTAGTGCTGCAGGCGGTTCGGGTTCTCGCCGTAGCGGCCGTCCTTGGGCCGCCGCGACGGCTGCACATAGGCCGCGTTCCACGGTTTCGGCCCCAGCGCGCGCAGCGTCGTGGCGGGATGGAAGGTGCCGGCGCCCATTTCCATGTCGTAGGGCTGCAGGATGACGCAGCCCTGCTCGGCCCAGAAGCGCTGGAGAGCGAGGATGAAGCCCTGGAACGAACGTTCCGGGCGCATGTGGTCAGGCAGGGCGTCCATCGGCAGAATCGATCTCGCGAGGGGGTTTTGAAGCGCGCGGGACCGTATCGGCGGCAGCCAATGGAATCAAGGCGATGGGGGATTTGAAGCGTCATTCCGGGATGGTCCGAAGGACCAGACCCGGAATCTCGAGATTCCGGGTTCAATGCTAACGCATCGCCCCGGAATGACGGCGAAGCTAAACCGGCCGGTAGGCTCCGGTCACGGGGTCCTGACGCAGGGTCTTGATTTCGCCTGCGCGGGCGGCCTGCTCCATGCGGGCAAGCCGGACTTCTTCCAGTTCCTGGTTGATCCGAGTGGCCGTCCTGTAGGCCCAGCGGACCACGGCCAGGCCTCCCAAAACGCCTGCGAATGCAATCAGCGGCGGCATCGGTCGATCCTTGTCGTTCACGTCGGTCAGGCCCCCAATGACCGGTATTCTCGCGCAACCGTAACCGTGCCGCAACCGCGCTTTGGGACTAAATGGCGCGCTCACAACCGCGTTAGAATCCGAATTTGGCCCAAATTGCCCGGGTTTCCAGCGCCGAGATCAGATCGTCAGGGAGGGCGGCGATGCCATCCAGCGCCGACAGCGACCCTGCCCCCGGCGCCCGCCGGCCGAGCAGACCCGACAGCATGCCGCTGGCCGGCGCAATCACCGGCGTCAGCACCTTGTCGCCATAGCGGGCGCGCAGCGTCGAGCGCAGATCGCCGATGCCGTCGGCGAGTCCGAGGCCAACAGCGGTCTCGCCCGCCCAATATTCGCCGGTGAACAGCTCGTCCTCGGCGCCCTTCAGCCGCCCGCCGCGACTCTGTTTGACCAGCGCAATGAAGATGGCGTGGATCTCGCGCTGGATCGCCTTCAGCCGCGCGACGTCATCGGGGTTTTCCGGGAGGAATGGATCGAGCGTCGCCTTGTGGATGCCCGCGGTATAGAGCCGCCGCTCGATCCCGATCTTCTTGATCGCCTCCTGGAAACCAAAGCTGCCGCCGACCACGCCGATCGAGCCGAGGATCGAGGACGGGTCGCAATAGATCTCGTCGCCCGCGCAGGCGATCATGTAGCCGCCGGACGCCGCCACGTCCTCGACGAACACCAGCACCGGCAGCTTCTTCTCGGCGGCAAGCTGGCGGATGCGCAGATAGATCTGCCGCGACTGCACCGGCGAGCCGCCGGGCGAATTGATCACCAGCGCCACCGCCTTGGCATTCCGCGTACCAAAGGCGCGCTCCAGCATCTTGGCGACGCCGGATAGCGTCATGCCGGGCCGCAGCGGCGTTACCGCGCCGATCACGCCCGCCAGCCGCACCACCGGCACGACGGCCGCGCCGCGCCTGAAGCGCGCAGGAAGCATCGCTTGCACACGCTCCAGCACGCCGCCCGAAAGCTGCTGCCGATCACTTATTTGTTCACTCATGCGCTTACCTCGAATTAACCACTTTTTATCACGCCACTGTCATTGGAATACGCGGAACGCGTTTTGCATTCTTGCCGTTGGGTGGTTGCAATGCGCGGCGGAGAGGGGACATGAAAATCTATCTGCTCATTTTTCTGATCGGTACACTGCTCACGGCAATCCGCTTCACGTCTACGCCGGAACGCCAGTCGGAAACGGCTCCGCAGTAACCCGCGCCCATCACGACGCGGGCGGCGAACCGCCCGCTTATGGCCGTGCCAACGGCAAACCTCCCCGTCCAGCCAAGATCTCCTCTACCCATTTATTGGGCACGCCTGACTCTTCATTGAGCAGCAGTGCGGCATGGAGCCGCGTCGGCGCCCGGCCGCCCTTGGTGGCCTGCACCAGGATTCGGATCGCCGGCGACGTCACGTCACCGTGAAGGGGGATGATCTCGAGGCTGCCGAAGCCGCGCGCGAGCGCGGCCAACACCTCGGCAATGCCGTCAGCCCGCCAGATCATCGAAAGCCGGCCGTTCGACTTCAGAATCCGCCGCGCCACATGGACCCAGCTTGCCAGCGTGGTCGCGGTCGCGACATGCGCACGCTCGCGGACCGCATCCGGCGACGCACGATGCCGCGCGGGATCATTGAATGGCGGGTTCATCAGCACGACGTCGGCGCTATCGGGCCCGAGGCCGGCCGCGGCAAAGGCCGCGGCATCGGCCTCGACGTCGAGCACGATCACGTCGGCGGCAATCGCATTCGCCGCGGCATTGTCGCGGGCGAGCCCGGCCAGCGCAGCATCGATCTCGACCAGGGCCAGATCGATCCCACCGACCCGCCGCGCCACCGCAAACCCGGCCGCGCCGACGCCGGAACCGAGATCGACGACGCGGTCGCCCGGACGCGCTGGTGTCGCCGCGGCCAAGAGGATCGCGTCATGACCGGCGCGGTGGCCGGTCCGCGGCTGCCGCAGGCGCAATTGCCCGCCGAGGAATCGGTCCTCGGTGACGGCGGCCTGAGACTCGTTTTTTGACGCGTTTTCCTCACGCGAGCCGGGGCCCACTTCGCTGGAAAACGTCCTAGTCATCGGCCCGCAATTCGTGGCCGAGACCGGCGTCGGTCAGCAGCTGGCGGGCCTGGCCGGCATCGTCCTCGTGCACCAGGATCCGCCGCGGCAGCACGCCGAGCGAGCCCTCGATGACGCTCATGTTCTGGTCCAGCACCAGATGATGGATGTTAGCGCTGTCGAGCAGCGCGCCGACGGCGGAGACCAGCACCATGTCGTTGGTCCGAACCAATTCCCGCAAAACTCGTTCTCCTCTGGCCCGCCCAGCCTCTGGCTGTGCTGCGGCTGCGACACATGTCAACAATTTCGTGGCCTTGCCGCTTCACCGCGCAGTTTCTATTGTTATAGCTGAGGATAGTGCGAATTCGGCAAAATTGGAGACCAGCGTGGCGGTTATTGTACCCTTCGAAAGCCCGTCCAATGCTTCGATCGACGGGCTGGTGGGACTGGTCGCCGCCGACATGGAGCGGGTCAACGCTGCCATCCTCTCGCGGACCGGCTCCGAGGTCACCATGATCCCGGAGGTCGCCAACCACCTGATCTCGTCGGGCGGCAAGCGGTTGCGCCCGATGCTGACGCTGGCGATGGCCCAGCTCTCCGACTATGCCGGCGACGGCCATATCAAGCTCGCCGCCGCGGTCGAGTTCATGCACACCGCGACCCTTCTGCACGACGACGTGGTCGACGAGAGCGAGCTGCGCCGCGGCAAGCTCTCGGCGCGGATGCTGTGGGGCAACGAGGCGAGCGTGCTGGTCGGCGACTTCCTGCTCGGCCAGGCCTTCCGCATGATGGTCGAGGTCGGCTCGCTGCGCGCGCTCGACATCCTCTCGGCCGCCGCCGCCACCATCGCCGAGGGCGAGGTGATGCAGCTCGCCGCCGCCAAGAACACCGCGACCACCGAGGACGAATACCTCGCCGTCATCAGAGGCAAGACCGCCGAGCTGTTCGCGGCCGCCTGCGAGGTCGGGCCTGTCATTGCCAACCGGCCGAAGGCCGAGCAGACCGCCTGCCGCTCGGTCGGCATGAATCTCGGCATCGCCTTCCAGCTGGTCGACGACGTGCTCGACTATGGCGGCAAGTCCGCAAAACTCGGCAAGAATGTCGGCGACGATTTCCGCGAGGGCAAGATCACCCTGCCGGTGGTGCTCGCCTTCCGCCGCGGCAACGACACCGAGCGCAAGTTCTGGGTGCGCGCGCTGGAGCGCGGCGAGATCGGCGCGAGCGACCTCGACCACGCCATCGGCCTGATGACCAAGCACCGCGCGCTGGAAGACACCATCAGCCGCGCCCAGCACTACGGCGCCATGGCGGTCGACGCGCTGGCGCTGTTCCCGCCCTCGCCGATGAAGACGGCGCTGGAAGAGGTGGTCGCGTTCTGCCTGGCACGGTCGCATTAAGCCGGCCCTCGCTCACGCACGCCACCGTCAGTCCCGTCACCCTGAGGTGGCCGCTTCTTCAGCGGCCCTCGAAGGGTCGACGGCCACCAGCCGGGCCGATTCATCCTTCGAGGCTCGCCGAAGAGGCTCGCACCTCAGGATGACGGTGTTGGATCTCGCGCATTGATCCCAACTTGCCGTCCCGGCGAAAGTCGGGACGACATCGAATGTGTTGCGCCGCTGTCAGTCCCGTCACCCTGAGGTGGCCGCTTCTTCAGCGGCCCTCGAAGGGTCGACGGCCACCAGCCGGGCCCTTCGAGGCTCGCCGAAGAGGCTCGCACCTCCAGCGACAAAGGCGAAGCCTTTGCGCGGGGATGACGGGTTGGTTTGCTCAGCTTGCTCGGTGTCATCACCCGGCTTGACCGGGTGATCCAGTATTCCAGAGACGCCAGTGATAGAAGCGAGAGGCCGCGGCGTACTGGATCGCCCGGTCCATGTGCGCAATTGCGCACAGGCCGGGCGATGACAACGGTAGATGAGGACAAAGCTTCACACCCTCTCAGAATGACGGTGAGAGGTTATACGCAATTCTATCCTCCGTCATTGCGAGCGAAGCGAAGCAATCCATCGCGCAGCATATGCGGCGGCATGGATTGCTTCGTCGCTATCGCTCCTCGCAATGACGGCTGTATTTCCTCGCGCCCTCTCAGGATGACGGGTTGGTTGATCGCATTCAGCCGACGCCCCTACCCCTCCACCGGGACCCAGATCTCCAGCCCGCCATTACCCGTGGCCGGATCGAACTTGTCGTCGTAGCGCTCGAAGCTCGGGGCGTCGGCGACCTTCATGCCGGATTGCGGCAGCCAGCGGTTCCAGATGGTGTTGACGGTGCGGCGGATGGTCGAAATGTGGTCGGTGTGCGTGAACACCAGATAGGTCTGCGCCGGAATCCGCACGCGGGCGAATTCGCGCGGCAGGTCGGAGAAATCGGCGACCTCGACGCCGGCGATGTAATCGAAATTGCCGGCGTCGTCGCCGTTGCAGCAGACGCCATAGGCGAGATTGCCGACCCGGCGCGGAATCTCGGCGTGCTTGAGGTGAAACTCCTGCCACTGGTTCGGAATGCCGGCGCCGCCGCCATTGCCGAGATTGTAGCGCTCGCCGATGCCGGCGACGAGGAATGCGTTGGCGGTCGCCTTGCGCGGCGGATCGATGTGATCGAGGGCGGTCGAGATCATGGTGATCGGCTCCTGGAGCTTGAGCGCGGCGAGGCACGTCGTCGCGCGCACCGTCTCGGGCGTGACGCCGAAATGGTCGCGGAACGCGCGGGTGAATGCTTCGTGGGAGCCGTAATCCACATCCAGCGCGAGCGAGAGGATGTCGGGCGCGCCGGCCGCGAGCTCGCGCGCGGCCTCGCTGAGGCGGCGCGCCCGCACATAGCGCATCACCGGAAATCCGGTCGCCTCCGCGAAGGCGCGCACCAGATGGAAGCGCGACACACCGGCGACGCCGGCGATCTCGTCGAGCGTCAGCGGCGCGCGGAGATGGCTTTCGATGTACCAGAGCGCCTTCTGGGCCGGGTTCATGGACAACGTTTCCCTTGCAAAGCAGGCGCATCATGCGACGCGGCCGCGTCCGGCGCTTGATCGCCCTTGCGGGTCGGCCGTTGAAACTTCGGTTCCGCTACGCGGAAATCTAGCGCATCGCCGTCGCTGGCAACATGATCGCAATCGTGCATACTCGCTGTCGCATCGATCCGATGGCTCACAAGCTGCCCGATAAACAAAACTGAGCCGCGGCCAGACTGTCAGGGAGGACAATGATGCATCACCGACGCCTGAGCTATGCCCTATCCGCAGCACTTGCGGCCCTTGTGACGGTTGCCGTCGCAGGCGCCGCCAACGCACAGAAGAAATACGATCCGGGCGCGACCGACACCGAGATCAAGGTCGGCAACATCATGCCCTATTCCGGCCCGGCGTCCGCCTATGCCACCATCGGCAAGACCGAAGCCGCCTATTTCAACAAGCTCAACAGCGAAGGCGGCATCAACGGCCGCAAGATCAACTTCATCTCCTACGACGACGCCTACTCGCCGCCGAAGATGGTCGAGCAGGCCCGCAAGCTGGTCGAGAGCGACGAGGTGCTGTTGATCTTCAATCCGCTGGGCACGCCCGGCAACACCGCGATCCAGAAGTACATGAACTCCAAGAAGGTGCCGCAGCTGTTCGTCTCCACGGGGGCTGCGAAGTGGAACGACCCGAAGAATTTTCCATGGACCATGGGCTGGCAGCCGAGCTACCAGGTCGAGGCGCGGATCTATGCCAAATACATCCTGCAGAATTATCCGGGCAAGACCATCGGCGTGCTCTACCAGAACGACGACTTCGGCAAGGATTATTTGATCGGCCTGCACGAAGGGCTGGGCGATCAGGCCAAGAAGCTGATCGTCGTCGAATCTTCCTACGAGACCGCGTCGCCGACGGTGGATTCGCAGATCGTGCAGATCAAGGGCGCCAATCCCGACATCTTCGTCAACATCTCGACGCCGAAATTCGCGGCGCAGGCGATCAAGAAGGCCGCCGAGCTCAACTGGCATCCGGTGCAATTTTTGACCAACGTCTCGGGCTCGATCGGCGGCGTGATGAAGCCGGCCGGCTACGAGGCGAGCCAAGGCGTGCTGTCGACCGCCTATCTCAAGGATCCCAAGGACGCCGAGTGGAAGAACGATGCGGCGATGACCGAGTGGCGCGCCTTCATGACCAAATGGTACCCCGAAGGCGACCTCGACGATGCCGCGACCGTGTTCGGCTACGGCGTCGCCAAGGGGCTGGAGCAGGTGCTGCGACAGTGCGGCGACAACCTCACCCGCGAGAACCTGATGAAGCAGGCCGCCAGCCTGAACTTCGAGATTGGCATCTATCTGCCGGGCACCAGGATCAAGACCAGCCCTGACGATTACGCCCCGATCGAGCAGCTGCAGATGATGCGGTTCAAGGGCGAGAGCTGGGAGCGCTTCGGCCCCATCATGAGCGGCGAGAAGAGCTCGTAGGCGTCGCGCTGCGCAAATTCCGGCGTTGGTGATGCCCGGGCCCGTGCCCGCCTTCGCCAAAGCTTCGTCGAGGCCTGCACCCGGGCCCGGCGAAGCCTTGGCGTAGCCGGCTGCCGGGCATCCACGTCTTCGACACGATTCACGCGCTAGACTTGTTATGCGCTACACTTGATTAGCTGGAACCTGGCGAAGGGCAATGAAGCTGTTCGTCAGGCGAATATGACGGGCCACGACATTCACGAAGCCCGTCCTGCGATCGGAAGGACAACAACAATGAAAATCACCGACGTCCGCGCTCACCATATCCGCATCCCCTATGACGCCGGTCCCGCGAGTTTCAGGCAGGGCGCATCGGCGATCTCGGCGCTCGACATGGTGATCGTCGAGGTGTCGACCGATGCCGGCCTCACCGGCTGGGGCGATGCCTTTGCCTATGTCTGCCCGAAGACCAGCTGCGCGGCGGTGACCGAGATGATCGCGCCGCAGGCCCGCGGCCTCGAGGTGCCCGATGCCTCCGGCATCCCCGCCGTGATGGAGCAGATCCAGCGCAACCTGCATCTGTTCGGCCGCTACGGCATCACGATGTTTGCGATCTCGGCGCTCGACATCGCGCTGTGGGATCTCGCCGGCAAGGTGAAAGGCGTGCCGCTGCATCAGCTGATCGGCGGCGCCCGGCGCACGACGATCCCGGCCTATGCCAGCCTGATGCGGATCGGCAATGCCGGACACATCGCCAGCGAATGCAAGAAGGCGATCAAGCTTGGCTATTCCGCGATCAAACTGCACGAGACCACGATTCCTGCCGTCACCGCCGCGCGCGAGGCGATCGGTCCTGATGTGCCGCTGATGGTCGACATGAACTGCCCGCTGGATGGACCGGCGGCAATCCAGTTCGCGCGCGACTGCAAGCAGGCCGCGCCGCTGTTCCTGGAAGAGCCGGTGTGGCCGCCGGAGGATTTTGCCACGCTGGCGGACGTGCGCCGGGAGGGCCGACTCGACATCGCGGCCGGCGAGAACGCCTGCACCGTGCATCAATTCCGCCAGATGATGAGCGCCGGCGCGGTGAGCCACGCCCAGCCGTCGGTGATCAAGGTCGGCGGCGTCACCGAATTCCTGAAGGTGGCGGTGCTCGCCGACGAGTTCGGCGTCAAGGTGATCCCGCACTCGCCGTATTTCGGACCCGGCTTCCTCGCCACCCTGCATCTGATGGCGATCCGCGACGAGGGCCTGATCGAGGTGTTCTTCATGAAGCGCCCTGCCTGCCTGTGGGGCGACCGCATCGATGTCGACGCCAACGGCCACGTCGCCGTGCCGCAGGGCGAAGGGCTCGGCTACGAGCCGGACCGCGACGTGATGGAGACGTACCGGGTGGCGTGAGCGACTAGCTCTCCACCGTCATTGCGAGCGAAGCGAAGCAATCCATCGGCCCGCGTATGAGGAGCGATGGATTGCTTCGTCGCTTCGCTCCACGCAATGACGAGAGCTACTTCGTCCCCTCCTTCGCGGCAGGCGCAGCATCCTTTGCCGCCGGTGCGTCGGCCTTCTTCTTCAAATCATCGGCCAGCTTGCCCTGCGCGGTCTGCAGATCCGTAGCGAGCTTCTGCAAACTCGCGACCGTGCCTTGCAGGTTGGCGATCTGGCGATTGGCGGCGTCGAGCTTCTGCTGATGATCCGAGGTCAGCTTGCTGATGGTCTTCTGCAGGAAATCGATATTGCTCTGCAGACAGCTGGTGCGACGCTCCATGGTTTTTTCCACGGTGCAGATCTCGATGCCGGGCACGTCCTGCGCGCGGGCGCTTGCAGCGATGCCGAATGCAAGCGGCACGAACAGTGCGAGAGCGATACGAGCGATCATCCATCATCCTCCGGCCGGGCGTGTCATTCACAGTTTTGTGCTCACGACGCTGAAAGCAAGGCAGCCATACCACACTGATACCGCATTCAAGCGGTGTGCTTCACCCATTACGGGGACTTCTCGTGGGGACGGGGGCCTTCGGAACTTGTTTGGTTCGACCCCTATTTGGCTCGACCTTGGGCAGTGGAGACAGATCACATGGCGACGCGCGAAAAACGGCTGGCGCAATTCGATGGCAATGGCGAACCCTCGCCCCACCAGCGCGTGGAAGTGCTTTGTGAAGATCATAGTGGAACGTATCAGTTGCCGTTCGCCTGCCGTTTCGTCGATGGCCAGTGGCGCAATGACACGACCGGCGGCGCGCTCGAGGCCAACGTCATCGCCTGGCGCATGCCGCGGGAGAAGCAGGCGGGCCTGGCCTAGGCCGGATTTCCGCAACCCTCGTTGGATCATCCTCGCAGCAAAGCGCCTCGCCTTTGCCGCGAGGAGAGCTGCGACGCATGCTCGCGCCGACATCGCCGCGAGGGACCGATCCAGCACGACGCACGCGCGCCTGTTTCAAAACGCGACGCGCGTGCTCACCGCCTTAAGATCCGGAACACGGACGGAACGAACCGCGTCCGAATCACTGATCGCGCGTCGTACGCGCTTGTTCACGGCTAGATGTGGCGATCAGTCCGAGGCAGCGCACCACATACAGAACCATGATGACCGGCCGCACCCAGCGGCCGATGATAAAGGTTAATTCTTCCGCTGATGACATCGTGCCGGCTCCGTTCGATCAGGACCACGGCGTGACCGGCGGCACCTTGTCGGTCGCCGGCTCGACATCCACGGTCTTGAAGTCGGCCGGGCTGACGATCTCGAGGTATTCCATATCCTTGGAGTAATCGAACAGATAATGCGTGATGCCGGGGCGCTGATGGATGACGTCGCCGGCCTCGACCAGCGTCTCCTTGTCCTCGTACATGAAGCGGGCCCAGCCCTTGGTCATGATCACGATCTGAAAATCGCAGAGGTGCTTGTGCCAGCCGGTGCCCTGCTCCGGCGGCAACTCGGGATTGGCCTTGACCAGATGGCAGATCACCTGCCCGCCGGTGGCATCCGCAATGCCGAGATCGCGGTACAGGAAGAAGTCGCGCAGACCTCCGCCCTTGAACTCGGTATCGGCAGGTTTGACGTGGGAGAATTTGCTGACGACGGCATGCTGGTTCATCTGAAGCCTCCACGGTTCTCGTGTTCGCGAGATCGCGGCGCGGGCTCAGCGTCCAAATTTTCGGCAGCGTCGCATCGTCGCGGTCACAGCTCGGGAACTCCTATGCGAAATCCTTGCCAGCGGCGTTCGCTGCGGTGGCTGCGATCGTCACTCTGCCGGAAGCATCTGAAGCAAAGCGGAAATTTGCGCATGGCCGATGTCGCGAGGCGGCCCCGGCGGCCGGAGCCAATGATCACTTGCGGCACGTCCATTGAGCAGGCCTGCCCGGCGCTTGGACCGCCGATGCGGTCAGGCGTGCAGCCGGCTGCCTAATATTCGACCTCGAGCTCCTCGACGTCGGCCGGCTCCGCCTTCGCCGCCGCGATCCATTCGGTCATCTCGGGCATCATCATGATGGTGGTGGCATAAGCGGCAAGATCGGGTCCGAGCTTCACGTCGTAGGTCAGGAAGCGGGTCACGACCGGCGCATACATCGCATCCGCCATGGTGCGGCGTTTGCCGAACAGGAACGGCCCGCCCGATGCAGCGAGGCAATCGCGCCAGATGCTGCAGACACGGTCGATGTCGGCCTGCGCGCGCGACCAGATCTTGAAGCCGGGGAAATGGCCCTTGAGGTTGACCGGCAGCGAGGCCCGCAAGGTGGTGAAGCCGGAATGGATTTCGCCGCAGATCGAGCGGCAATGCGCGCGCTGGATCCGGTCCTCCGGGAGCAGCCCGGCCTGCGGCATGATCTCGTTGAGATACTCGCCGATCGCCAGCGTATCCCAGACCGTCGCGCCCTCGTGGCGCAGGCAGGGCACCAGGATCGAGGATGACAGCAGCAGCAGCTCGGCCCGTGCCGCCGGGTCATCGGGCGCGACGACGATCTCCTCAAACTCCAACCCGGCAAATCTTGCCAGCAGCCAGCCGCGCAGCGACCAGGACGAATAGTTCTTGCTGCTGATGGTGAGTGTCGTCTTCGCCATGCCCATTCCTCACGCCAACGCCGCCCAAACGGTGCCGAAGGTTTGGGCTTCAGTCGTTTTTGCTGGCAAGCCACGTGCCAGTTTTCGGGGCAGTGGCCCCTGCTCTGGCGTCGATATTGCATGGTGTGCCTGGCAAGGGGCGGATGCGTATGATGTCGATGCTGTACCAAGCCTATCAGAACCACATGGACCTGACGGCGCCATGGCGGACCGGCGCCGCGGCGGCGCTGAAATATCTCAATCTGGTGCCGCAGGGCGCCTCCGACCGGACCTTCGGCCGCCTCGCGGCGGCGCTCGAGCTGATCTCCCGCGCCAGCCTGACCTATACGCGGCCCGCTTACGGCATCGACAGCGTCACCGTCGGCAACCGGGACTTGCAGGTCACCGAGGAGGTCGCCTACGCGACGCCGTTCGGCTCGCTGCTGCACTTCAGGAAGGTCGACGGACCGGAGCAGCCGCGGCTGCTGCTGGTGGCGCCGATGTCCGGCCATTTCGCGACGCTGCTGCGCGGCACCGTGAAGACGCTGCTGCAGGATCACGACGTCTACATCACCGACTGGCACAATCCGCGCGACATCCCGCGCGAGGAAGGCCGCTTCGGGCTCGAGGACTACACCGACCATCTGATCGATTTCCTCGGCCAGCTCGGCCCGCGCGCGCACATGGTGGCGATCTGCCAGCCCTCGGTGTCGGCGCTGGCGGCGGCCGCGATCATGTCGGAGGACGATCATCCGGCGCGGCCGGCGTCGCTGACATTGATGGCCGGGCCGATCGACACGCGGATCCAGCCGACCAAGGTCAACGGCTTCGCCAAGAGCAAGCCGATCAAATGGTTCGAGGACAATCTGATCAACTACGTGCCGGTGCAATGCAAGGGCGCGCTGCGCCAAGTCTATCCCGGCTTCGTGCAGCTCACCGCCTTCGTCTCGATGAACCTGGAGCGCCACATCAAGCAGCACGTCGAGCTGGCGCGGCATCTCGCCAAAGGCGAGACCGCAAAGGCCGAGACGATCAAGACCTTCTACGACGAATATTTCGCGGTGATGGACCTGCCGGCGGAATTTTATATCGAGACGGTGCGCGACGTGTTCCAGGAGCATCTGCTGCCGCAGGGCCGGCTGATGCATCGCGGCCGCCCGGTCAACCCGGCCGCGATCCGGCGCATGGGGCTGATGACCGTGGAGGGCGAGAAGGACGATATCTGCTCGATCGGCCAGACGCTGGCGGCGCAGGACCTCTGCACCGGCGTGCGCACCTATCGCAAGGTGCATCACATGCAGGCCGGCGTCGGCCATTACGGCGTGTTCTCGGGAAAACGCTGGAACAACGAGATCTATCCGCTGCTGCGCGATTTCGTGCATGTGAATGCGTGAGGGGCTAGCGACGCGCTCTCCGTCATCACGATGCCCTCGTAGCCCGGATGAAGCGCAGCGCAATCCGGGAAAGTGTTCCGCGGAGCAGCCGGTCCCGGATTTCGCTACGCTTCATCCGGGCTACGGACTGCGGAGCGACTAGCCACGCCTCTTCCCGCGCAGTAGTGTCCCCCGCCACGACGACCCGTCCCCAAGAATCGTCCAGGGAGAACCCTCCATGCGCCCCGCCTGCCGCGCCCTTGCGCTCGCCGTCACCGCCGCCCTCGCCTTCACTTCGGCCGCATCGGCCGCCGAGGTCCATGTCATGATCTCGGGCGGGCTGACCGCCGCCTACAAGGCGCTGGTGCCGGAGTTCGAGCGCAAGACCGGGCACAAGGTGGTCACCGCGTTCGGGCCGTCGATGGGCACCACCACCAACGCGATCCCGGTGCGGCTGGAGCGCGGCGAGCCGGCCGACGTGCTGATCATGGTCGGCTACGCGCTCGGCGATCTGATCAAGCAGGGCAAGGTCAAGCCCGACAGCCGCGTCGACCTCGTGAAGTCCCCGATCGGTATCGCGGTGAAATCCGGCGCGCCGAAGCCCGACATCAGCTCGGCCGACAGCGTCAAGCAGGCGCTGCTGGCGGCAAAAACCATCGCCTATTCCGACAGCGCCAGCGGCGTCTATGTCTCGACCGAGATGTTCAGCAAGCTCGGCATCGCGGATCAAATGAAGGACAAGGCGCGGATGATCCCGGCCACCCCGGTCGGCGAGATCGTGGCGCACGGCGAGGCCGAGATCGGCTTCCAGCAGATCTCCGAGCTCAAGCCGGTCGCCGGCATCGACATCGTCGGCCCGCTGCCGGAGCCGCTGCAGAAGATCACGGTGTTCTCCGCCGGCATCGCCACGGTGTCGAAGGAGCCCGACGCCGGCAAGGCGCTGATCAGCTTCCTCGCCTCGCCCGACGCCCGCGACGCGCTGGTGAAGAGCGGGCTTGATCCGATTCCGGCCGGCGGGACGCATTAGCTGGGGAGTCGGCCACCACTCCCTCCCCGTCATCCTGAGGTGCGAGCCTCTTCGGCGAGCCTCGATGGATGCACGGCCCGGCTGGTGGCCGATTCATCCTTCGAGGCTCGCCCAGCGGCGCAATTGCGCCGCAGGGCTCGCACCTCAGGATGACGGGGATAGTTTTGTACGCGACGCTCTATCCTCTATCCCCGTCATTGCGAGCGAAGCGAAGCAATCCATCGCTCCGCATATGCGGAAGGATGGATTGCTTCGTCGCTTCGCTTCTCGCAATGACCGGGATAGGTCGGCACATCCCCTACCGCCAGTGATGCGCGCCGTAGGCGAGCAGCAGCACGATGACCAGTGCCAGCAGCAGGGTCGTCGACTTCCAGAACAGCACCGGGTTGCGCTCGATCAGCGGGGTCGACGACGTCGTCAGGTACTTGGCGTTGGGATTGCGCAGGTCGAACAGGAACTCGGAAAAGCTCTCGTAGCGCTTCAGCGGGTTGGGATGCACCGCGCGCTCCAGCGCGCCGTCGACCCAGGTCGGGATGTCGCGGCCGCCATGGGTGGCGGAGCTGTAGACCGCCTTGTTGAAATCGGCGCGGGTCCGGGCGCGCGCGAGCTGTGCGCCATAGGGCAGCCGTCCTGTCAGCATCTGGTAGGTGACGACGCCGAGCGAGAACAGGTCGGAGCGCGCCGAGCCGCCTTCGCCCAAAAAATATTCCGGCGCGGTGTATTGCTGGGTGCCGAGAATATCATCGCTGCCGGACGGCGCCGCCTCGGCGACGCCCGAGATCCGCGTCGAACCGAAATCGATGATCTTCACCGTGCCGGTGGTGTCGATCATGATGTTGTCGGGCCTGATGTCCTGGTGCAGCATCTCCTTGCGGTGGAAAGCGCGCAGGCCCTTGGCGATCTGCTCGGCGATGTCGCGCACCGTCTCCAGCGCCGGAGCGGGATTGTCGATCATCCACTGCGTCAGCGTCTGGCCGTCGACATATTCGGTCGCGACGTAGAGGAAATTGCGCCGGCGCTGCGGCAGCCACGGTTTCAGCACATGCGGGCTGTCGATCCGCTTGGCGACCCACTCCTCCATCATGAAGCGCTTCAAATAGGCCGGATCGTCGCGCAAATCGATCGACGGGATCTTGATCGTGACGGTGGTGCCAGACTCCTCGTCGACGGCGAGATAGATGTGGCTGCGGTGCGAGGCATGCAGCTCGCGCACGATGCGGTAACCATCGAACCGCATCCGCGCCTCGAGCAGCGGCGGCAGCGGCAGTTCGCCGGGCTGGCCGAACACCTCGCTGGCCTCGCCGTCAGGCAATTCGTCGATGCGGACGATCTGCGCGGTGAGATTGTCCGGACTGCCGCGCTCGAACGCCTGCTCGGCGAGCGATCGCGCGGCAAGGTCGAGGTCGGCTGCATTGTCCAGAATGGTCTTGGTGAGCTGGCGCGGCGGCACGTGCTCGTAGATGCCGTCGGTCACCAGCAGGAAGGTGTCGCCCGGCTCGAGCCGAAGGTTTTGGTAGTCGATCTCGAGCTGCGGATTCACGCCGAGCGCGCGGCCGAGATAGCTCTGCTGCGATGAGATCACGACGCGATGATCGTTGGTGAGCTGCTCGAGGCTGTGGCCGGCGACGCGGTAGATGCGGCAATCGCCGACGTGAAACAGATGCGCCGTGGTCGATTTGATCACCATGGCGCTCAGCGTGCAGACGTAGCCCTTGTCCTTGTCGTAGGGGTTCTGGCTGCGCCTGGTCTGCGCGTGCAGCCAGGAATTGGTCGCCTCCAGCACCCGCTGCGCCGAGGTCTTCACCGACCAGGATTCCGAGGTGCAGTAATAGTCGGTGAGAAAGCCCTTGACAGCGGATTCGGCGGCGATGCGGCTGACGCTGCTCGACGAGATGCCGTCGGCGAGCACGACCGATATCCCCTTCAGGCCGAGCAGCGGCTCTGCGGGGATCAGCACGCCGTGGAAATCCTGATTGGCCTCCTTGCGGCCCTTGTCAGAAAATTGCCCGACCGAAATTTTCAGCGTGCGCGGCATCGCCCGTCCTGATGGGTCTCTCCGGAAAGGAGAGACCCATCAATTCTACCGGATCAAGCCGCGAGGCGCGCGCGGCTCCGCGCCGTCTTCACATGCGTCGTGTAGAGCGTGAGCCCGGTGAAGGCGAGGCCGCCGGCGAGGTTGCCCAGCACGGTCGGAATTTCGTTCCAGATCAGGTAGTCCAGGATCGAGAACTTCGCATGCAGCATCAGCCCGGACGGGAACAGGAACATGTTCACCACCGAATGCTCGAACACCATGTAGAAGAACACGAGGATCGGCATCCACATCGCGATCACCTTGCCGGGGACCGTGGTGGAGATCATGGCGCCGACGACGCCGGTGGAGACCATCCAGTTGCAGAGCATGCCGCGGATGAACAGCGTCGCCATGCCGGCCGCGCCGTGCGCAGCATAGCCCAGCGTGCGGCCCTCGCCGATGTTTCCGATGGTCATGCCGACCTTGTCGGGCTCCTGCGTGAAGCCGAACGTCGTGACGAAGGCCATCATGAACGCGACCGTGAGCGCCCCGGCGAAGTTGCCGATGAAGACGAGGCCCCAGTTGCGCAGCACGCCGCCGAGCGTGACGCCCGGCCGCTTGTCGACCAGCGCGAGCGGCGACAGCACGAACACGCCGGTCAAGAGATCAAAGCCCAACAGATAGAGCATGACGAAGCCGACCGGAAACAACAGCGCTCCGACCAGCGGCTGGCCCGTGTTGACGTTGATCGTCACGGCGAACCAGGCCGCGAGCGCGAGGATCGCGCCGGCCATGTAGGCGCGGATCACGGTGTCGCGCGTCGACATGAAGATCTTGGATTCGCCGGCGTCCACCATCTTGGTGACGAACTCGGAAGGTGCGAGATAGGACATAGCGTAAAGTCCCCTTGAGCAATCGGATCGCGCTGGCTGCCATGCAGCCGCGGCGCGGGCTGGTTGAAATGCGCGTCGATCCGGGAACGTGTGCCGGCATCGGAGCGCCGGTGCCGGGGTTTTGGCCCGGAGCGACGCCGATCACGGCGGGGACAAGACAAGCTGTCGTGGATGTCTGACTGCTCGGCGCGCCCAAACGAGGCGCGCAAGCGTCCCTTTACCTCG
This sequence comes from Bradyrhizobium sp. CCBAU 51753, assembly GCF_015291565.1. Classification (NCBI taxonomy): domain Bacteria; kingdom Pseudomonadati; phylum Pseudomonadota; class Alphaproteobacteria; order Hyphomicrobiales; family Nitrobacteraceae; genus Bradyrhizobium; species Bradyrhizobium sp. CCBAU 51753. The sequence goes on from NZ_CP030037.1 coordinate 6,897,191, forward strand.
GCCAGCGTTGGCTTCGGCAATCCGGAGGACGGCAGTCGTCATTGACTGATGCAGTCAAAGCAATCGATATGCCAAGCGCGGCGCGGGCGGCGGCCTCAAAAATCCTTTGGAACCAATGACTTCCCTGAGGCCTCGTGGGAACGGCCGGTGCGCTGCCGCCAATTTATGCAGCGTGCACAGATGTCGGCCACTGGCGTTCGCAGTCTCTCTCCCCGTCATCCTGAGGTGCGAGCCTTGCGGCGCAATTTGCGCCGCTGGGCGAGCCTCGAAGGATGAATCGGCCACCAGCCGGGCCGATTCATCCTTCGAGGCTCGCCGAAGAGGCTCGCACCTCAGGATGACGGGGACAGAGCGCCAGCGCGTCCGGCATGCTGCTCGATGCGCCTACTTCGCGCCCGTCCTGATCGGCGAATCCTTCAGGCCGTTGTTGTCGTAGGCCTTGCGCAGCGTGCCGTTGCTGGTGGCGTCCGTCATGAACTTGGCGGCGAAGGCGGCGGCGAGCGGATGGTTGAGCGGCACCGCGATCGCGGTAACGGTCTGCTTGAAGGTTTCGTCCAGCACCCTGGTGCCCGGGATCTTCTTCGCCATCGCGCGGAGCTGGTCGCGCGACAGCGCGAAGGCGTCGACCTCGCCGTTCTTCAAGAGGTTGAAGATCTCGTCATAGGTCTGATAGCCCGTCACCTTGGCGTGCTTGAGATGCGCGATCGCGCCGCGCATGGTCGTCGTGTTGTTGACCGCGCCGACCTTGACGCCGTCCTGATCCAGCGTCGCAAAATTCGTGATCGTCGAGCCCGGCTTGACGATGTAGGTGGCGTCGGCGACCTCGTAGATCGGCCCGAAAATCATCTTGGTCTCGCGCTCGGGGTCCTTGGGCAGGAAGGTGACGTCCCAGCTGTTCTTCGCCGCCGCGTCGGTGATCTGGCCGGAATTCTGGTGCACGACATACTCGACGGGAACGCCGAGCTGCGCTGCCATCTCGCGGCCGAGCTCGACGGGAACGCCGGCATAGCCGCTCTCGGTCTTGGTCGACCAGAACGCGCCGCCCGCCGCGCTGATTGCGATCGCGACCCGAAGCTTTCCGGTCGGCGCGATCTCATCCTTCAGGGCATCGGCATGGGCTGGCACGGCCATCATCAGTACTCCAAAAACGAGGCCAGCCAGACGCAGCAGTCGAGACGACATCGGACTTCCTCCACGCCGGGTCTTGCGCCCGGCTGTTGCATGATCCGGTGTCTTGTAGCTTACCCGGGCGCGAAGCTGCAACGCCGTCAGTGCGCAGCGCCTACCAGCACCTCGCGCGCCAGCGCATAGCTGTTGACGACAACGCCGTCGCCCATCTCGGCGAGCCGTGCGTCCATCCGCGCCATGCCCGAGGCGAACGACGGCAGCACGCGCTCCATCCAGCTTGCGGCGAGATCGTGCAGGCTCGCCTCTCTGACATTGCCGAGCGCGTAGTCGCGCGGAAAACCGTATTCGAGCGGCACGCACATCCCGTCCGGCTCGATCACCAGCGGCGAGACGATGTCGCTGATGCGTGGCGGCGTATGCTGATCCGCGCAAGCCATGATCTGGCGCAACCCGCCCGAGGTGGCGACGTCGACCTGGATCGTGAGCCGGCAACCGACGGCACGCTGCAGCCGCAGGCATTCCACCAGCGCGGCGGAGGCCTCGATCTCGTCCGGAACATCGTCGGCGAGACCGATTGCCCGACCGGAGGCTTCGAGCGGATGAATCTGCAGCAGCCCCGCGCCGCTGGCGAGCGCGAACTCCGCTGCCCATTCGATCTGGTGCACGTTCCACATCGTCAGCGTGAAGACGAGGCCGAGCGGGATGCCGCTGTCGCGCACCAGTGCAAGACGATCGCCGAGCCGGCGAAACGCACCGGCCTGCGCGCGCATCCGGTCGTGATCGTCAGGCGCGCCGTCGATGCTGACGGCGAGCAGATCGAGCAGGCCGGTCACCGCCTTCAGGCGTGACGGGGTGATGGCAAGCCCGTTCGAGACGAGCTGCGTGCGCATGCCCGCCGCCTTGGCCGCCGCGAGCAATCGCGGCAGCGGCTGATACATGAAAGGCTCGCCGCCCGATACCGAAGCGACGCCATAGCCGAGCGTCGCCGCCTCGCCGAGGACGCGCGCGACGAGCTCCGCTGGAAGCTCGTCGCTCGCTTCGGGCGAGGAGTCCGAATAGCAATGCAAGCAACGCAGATTGCATCGCCGGGTCGGATGTATCTGGACGATCCTTGCGGACCGGATGAAGCCCACTGCTAGCGCTCGCGCGCGGAGCCCGCCTGGAATCCGACGTCAAACCCTTCGATGGCGGGAGGGAGCCCCTTCGGGAACACCCAGACGCCGGGAATCTTGTCGTGGTTGAGCAACGTTCCCAGGAATTTCAGCAGGGCATCCGGTTTGACATGCCATGTCCCCCATCCGCCATCGGGATCCGGGATTCCCTTGGGGAAGAATTCGACGAGATTGACGCCGTCATGCTCGATGTCGACGAGCCTGGCCAAGTCCTGCTTCGTCCATCGCTGGGCGAGCAAATCAGATCCACGCGGTTTCTTTCCTGATGACATCTGATGCCTCCGGGCTGCTCGGCATGTGAAATAAATTTGCAATGATATCGATAGAAATTGCCGAGTATATCTATCTTAGCGTGTATCCAAAAATGGTCAACGTTCCGTGCCGCGGTGTTGAGCTGCGCGCACGACATTGTGTTGCATACAGAATGCGATCGACGCGCCGGACCGGGCGACGTCCCGATCTCGCACACCAACGATCGTGGTCACGATCGAACAGAACGCGCGCAATGATGCTTGCGCGACTCGTTCGCGCAAGCGCGTGTCATTGCTAGGGGCGATCAGGGAGCGACCTGACCCGGATGGTGATCTTCTCGGAGACGACCGGCGGATCAAAGGGAAAGTGCTTGGCGTCACCCAGCACCAGTTGCAGCGTATGCTTGCCGGGCGACAGCTCGATGCGGGTCTCGGTCTGCCCCGCGCCGAAGTGCTGATGCGACTTGTCCGATGGTATCGGCTCGTTCGGATTCAGCGGCTCGTTGACGTCGATCAAGAGGTGGTGATGACCGCTGTTCGGGTAATCGTCGCCGGCATGGGTGACGCCCATGTTGCGCAGGCCGAAGCGGACTAGGAACGCGCCCCTGACCGTCGCGCCATCGCGCGGCGAGATGAAATACAGCTTGACGTCTTTTCCCGCCGGCTTGTTCTGCGCCGCTGCCGGGCTCGCGAGCAGCGCCAGCGCCGCCGCGAACAGGATCGAACATGCGATTTTCATTACCTCTCCATGAACCAGGCGATGCGGATGGAACTCAAGGAGACAGCGCAACGCGGAAACCGTGGGTCGGATAGCGGACATTGGTGTCGTAACTGTCGCGATTGGCCGGACGCACGTAGCGTGCGTCATTCTTCCAGGAGCCGGAGCGGATGACGTGGGAGGCGCAATCGCCGCCGGACCAGACCGAACCATCGGCGGGCGCGCCCTGGTAATTCCGGTGCCAGCAATCCTCCACCCATTGATCGACCCCGCCGCCCATGTCGTGGAGGCCGAACGGATTCGCCCTGAAGCTGCCGACCTTGAGCGGCTGCTCGGCGCCGGCATCGCCGCCGCAATCCTTGCAACCGGCGTTGCCCGATTGCATCTGGTCACCCCACCAGTATCTGGTTTGCGTTCCGCCACGTGCTGCAAATTCCCATTCGGATTCGCTCGGAAGCCGGTAGGCCTTTTTAGTGCGCTCGGCGAGCCACGTCACATATTGCTTGGCATCGCTCCAGCTCACATTGGTGACCGGGGAGTCATCCTTGCCGGCCGCCGTGAAGCCGCAGGCCTTGGCCGCCGCGCACGCGTTCCATTCGCGCACGGTAACCGGATATTTGCTCATGGCGAAGGCTTTGACCGTCACCCTGTGGATCGGCCGCTCCGAGGGATCGTCATTGCTGCCCATCGAGAAGCTGCCGCCTTGCAGCGAGACCATCTCGGGCTCCGCTGCGGATGCAGCGGGCGCGGGGCTCGCGGACGGCGCAACTTGAGGCGACGCCTGCTGGGTCGGCGCGGCGCTTGGGACCGGACTTGGAGCTTGAGCTGGAGTTTGGCTTGCAGCCGGGCTTGGCGATGCCGCAGGTGACGGTGGCGCCTGCGCCACGTCGGCCGGCTTGCCGCGCTGTTGCGTCAGCATGTACCAGAGCGCGCCGCCGGCGATGATTGCGATCGCAAGGCCGAGCAAGGTGATCAGGATCGTCTCGCGGCGCTTGCGCGTCCGCTGGAACGCGGCGGCATCCGGCAGCACGCGATACACCCTGACCGGATCGGTGATGTTCTTGACCTTCTTGTCCCCGAGCGACTCGTATCCGCACACCAGCTTGTGCTTGATCTGCTCGTAGATGCCGCCGGAGATGAAGACCTCGCCCGGCGCCGCAATCCCTTCCAGGCGCGAAGCCACGTTGACGCCGTCGCCATAGATGTCGTCGGGCTCGATGATGACGTCGCCGAGATTGACCCCGAGGCGGTATTCGATCCAGAATTCCCGCGGCATCGCCGCGTTGCGGCCGACCATGTTCTGCTGGATCACGATGCTGCAGCGGACGGCCTCGACCGGACTGTCGAACATCGCGATGAAGCCGTCGCCGGTGGTTTTGACCAGCTTGCCGTGATGCTCGGTGATGGTGGGCTCGATGAGATCGCGCTCAAGCCGCTTCACGCGCTTGTGCGTGCCTTCCTCGTCGAGCTGCATCAGCCGGCTGTAGCCGGCGATATCGCCCGCAACGATCGCGGCAAGCCGTCGGGGCCCAATATCGCCGCCGGAAGGCGGCGTGGTGGACTTCCCAGACCTGAAGTCGCGCAGTTCTCCCATTGCTCCGGCCGCTCCGCAAACCATAGTTGGCATGTCGAGGCGCAACCGGCGCCTCGGCTCCCCGAAGCCCGCGTCGGATCGTATCACACCGCCGGGTCGGAACAAGTGACCGAGCTCACAGACAACAGCCCGCATGGCCGCATCGGCAAAAACGCCGATGCGCTGCTCCGGACAAGCTCAGTGGCGGCAAACCGTCAGGGCGTCAGCCCGCCTGTGCGGCGGGCGCCTTGATTTCGCGCGGCAGGATGATCGCGGCCGCGATCGCCAGCAGGCACAGTGCCGCGAAGGCGCGCAGCATCATGCTGAAGCCGCCCTGGTCGTAAAGCCACGCCACCAGGCCGACCGAGGCGCCGGCCGCAGTGAAGCCGACGAAGTAGCGCACCGCATAGGCGCGCGAGCGCCATTCCTCGGTGGTGTACTTGCCGACCATGGCGTCGTTGACCGTGACCTGGCCGAACGCGCCCATCACGATGCCGATCGAGACCACGATCAGCGACAGGTTCGACAGGCTCGCCGCCAGATAGAGGAACGGCGCCAGCATGAACGACAGCGGCAGCGCCACCGCCTTCAGCGAATGCCGGTCGAGCAGCTTGCCGATCGTGTACTGCGTCATCGCGCCGAACACGTAGACGCCGGCCGCGATCACGCCGAGCAGCGCCGGGCTCTTGGTCAGATCGGCGAGACGCTCGGCGAACAGCTTTGGCAGCGCCACCGTCACCGCGTTGAAGGTGGTCGAGATCGCGATCACCACGATCAGGAGCGACAGCACCACCCGCCACATGTCTTCTTTGGCGACCCGCGCCTGCGCCGCGGCCTGCTTTGAGCCCTTGCGATCCTCATGCACCACCGTCATCGCGAACGCGATGCCGATCAGCACCGTGATCACGCCGGGCACGATGAAGGCCCAGCGCCAGCCGAGATACTGGCCGATCACGCCGGTGACCAGCGCCGACGAGGCGACGCCGAGATTGCCCCAGACGCCGTTGATGCCCATCTCGGCGCCGAGCTTCTCGGCATAGGACACGATCATCGCGGTGCCGACCGGATGGTAAATCGAGGCGAAGATGCCGATCGCCAGTAGCGCCGCGCCGAGCTGCAGCGGCGTCTGCACCAGGCCGACCGAGATCATTGAGAGCCCGATGCCGACGAAGAAGATCAGCATCATGTGGCGGCGGCTCCAGCGGTCGCCGAGCCAGCCGGTGATCAGCGAGCCGGCGCCGAAGGCGATGAAGCCCGGCGTCGCATAGGGCAAGAGTTCCGAATAGGCCATGCCGAGCGCCGGGCCCATGATGATGACCGCGGCGGCGAAGATCAGCATCGAATAATGGTCGATGAAATGGGCGCCGTTGACGAAGGTGATCACCCGGCTCGGGCTGTTGATGGGCAGGTCTTTCACTTGCAGGGCTTTCACTTGCAGGTCTTTCACTTGCACGTCTCTCACTCGAATCTTCAATTGCTCGGAAATAGGTTATAGGTGCTTGTCGTGACGGGATGTCGCCAATGAGTATCGCTGACCCGCCAATCCGGGCCCTGTACGAGCAACGCCGCATGACCGGCGACGGCGTGCACATGGTCGCGCGCTCCTATGAAAAGGGTGTCCGGCTCGACCCGCACATGCACCGCGAGGCGCAGCTGGTCTATGCCGCCAAGGGCACCATGCAGGTGACGACGCCGAAGGGCCGCTGGCTGGTGCCGCCGGACCGCGCGGTCTGGGTCCCGGCCCTGCTCGGCCATGCGATCGACGTGCTCGCCGACATCGAGATGCGCACGCTGTATTTCGAGCCGGCCTGGCTCGCGCGCGAGGAGCGCAGCGACAGTCTCGACAACGAGTTCGTGGTGCGGGTCTCGCCGCTGCTGCATCAGGCGATCCTCGCGCTGTTCGACAAATCGAGCAGCGACGAACGCATCGAGCTCCTGATCAGGCTGGTGATGCTGGAGCTGCACCGCGCCGAGGATTCCGCGACCTTCATCCCGCTGCCGCAGGAAGCGCGCTGCCGCCGCGCCGCCGACATCGTGCTGGCGGATCCGACCCGCGACTACGAGATCGAGACGCTCGCGCGCACGGTCGGCACCTCGGCACGAACGCTGTCGCGGCTGTTCTCAGCGGAGACGCAGCTCTCGTTCAAGAGCTGGTGCCAACGCGCCCGCATCGCCGCCGCGATCGAGCGGCTCTCGACCGATGCGAATGTCTCGGTCAAGCAGGTCGCCTCCGACCTCGGCTATGCCAGCGTGCCGGCGTTTTCCCATGCGTTCCGCCAGGTCACCGGCAAGACACCGACCGCATTCGCGGAGAAAACGTGAACGTTACGCGACTCGTCGTACGCGGGCTTGACCCGCGTATCCATCAATCCTCAGAAAGCTTCTAGATTTGAGATGGATGGCGGCGATAACGACCTATGATGAGCTGCGACATATTTCCGTACGATCCATGCGCTTGATTCCCGTGCGCCCGGCCTTAAATCCCGTGTAAGGTTCGGCTTCACCGGATACGCCCTGCCTATGGCCAATGCCTTCTTCTCTGATCTGCTCTCGACCATCTCCGAACGCGGCCGCACCCTGCTCGGCCGGTCAAATCCCAATAACGGCAAGCAGGACGCCTCCGAGCTGGTGGAATTGTGCGAGGCGCTGCTGTCGGGCCGCGGCGAGGCTTCCGGCACCGCGATGGCGCGCGAGGTGCTCGACCGCTATCACCACCTCGATGCCGCCGGCCGCCTCACCTTCTTCCAGTCGCTGGCGAAGAATTTCGGGCCCGACCAGGCCCGGCTTGCCCAGGCGATCGAAAGCTGGCGCGCCAATGCCAATGGCGACGACGCCAGCGACCTGCATTTTGCGTCCGAGCCGCGCCGCCAGGAACTGATCCGGCGGCTCAATCGCGCGCCGGGCGGCACCGGCGAGCTGGTGTCGATGCGATCCGATCTGATTTCACTGATGAAGGGCAACAAGGACCTCGCCGCGCTCGACCGCGACGTGGTGCATCTGCTCTCGTCCTGGTTCAACAGGGGATTCCTCGTGCTGCGCAGGATAGACTGGTCGTCGCCGGCCAATATTCTGGAAAAGATCATCCGCTATGAGGCCGTGCACGAGATCCGCGACTGGGACGACCTGCGCCGCCGCATCGATCCGGTCGACCGCCGCTGCTACGCCTTCTTCCATCCGGCGCTCGCCGACGAGCCGCTGATCTTCGTCGAGGTCGCGCTGACCGAAGCGATCCCGGGCGCGATCGCGCCGCTGCTCGCCGAGGAGCGCGAGCCGGTCGCCGCCGAGCGCGCCCGCACTGCCGTGTTCTATTCGATCTCCAACACCCAGCGCGGGCTCGGCGGCATCTCGTTCGGCAGCTTCCTGATCAAGCAGGTGGTCGAGGAGCTGCGCCGCGAGCTGCCCAAGCTCGACACCTTCGTGACGCTGTCGCCGGTGCCGGGCTTCATGCAATGGGTCAAGCAGGCCGACGATGTGCCGCTCACCGAGGACGACCGCCAGCTCTTGGAAAGCCTCGGCAAGTCCGACTGGCCGGAGAATACCGAGCTCACCACGCAGCTGCGCCCGGTGCTGGAGCCGCTCGCCGCGTATTATTTCCTGAAGGCGCGCACGCCGAAGGGCCGGCTGATCGATTCGGTCGCCCGCTTCCATCTCGGCAACGGCGCGCGGCTGGAGCGGATCAACTGGCTCGGCGACCTCTCGGCCAAGGCGCTGCGCGAATCCGCCGGCATCATGGTCAACTATCTCTACCGGCTCGACGACATCGAGAAGAACCATGAGGCTTATGCCAACAATGGCGAGGTGATCGCCTCGAGCGCGGTGAAGAAGCTGCTGAAGGGCGAAGGCCGGCGGCTGCTGGACATGCGGCTGGGGTAGGCGGCCACCAACCTCTCTCCACGTCATTGCGAGCGAAAGCGAAGCAATCCATGCCTCCGCTTGTGCGGAGAGATGGATTGCTTCGCTTCGCTCGCAATGACGCTGGGATGCAGAGTCTCTCGTCGTAGCCATGCCCGGGCTTGACCCGGGCATGACAGTCAGGGATCACGCCCGCGGCCGCAACAGCGGCGCGGGGAGATGCGCGGCAAGCCAGGCGGCGATCGCGCGCTCGTTGCGATGGTAGACCAGCCCCGCGGCGATCACGGCCACGCCGATCAGCGACAGCGCGAACGGGAACAGCAGCGAGTCCTTGAACACGACGTCGGCGAGATGTCCGAGATAGAGGCAGATGCCGAACGCACCGAACACCGCATAGGCCCGCCGCATCAGGATCACGGCCAGCGCGACCAGGCCGACATTGAGCAGGCAATACACCGCCCGTCCGAGCTCGGTGGCGCCGTCGGAGGCGGTGATGCCGCCCCAGAACGCCATCAGGCCGAACAGATGCAGCCAGAAGGCAAAGTCGCCGTTGCGGCTGCGGTAGTCGATCACCCAGGCCACCGCGAGGACGGCAAGGCCGAACCAGATCGACACCGTGCGCCGCGTCGCAAAGTCGGCGTGATCCATGCCGGCGAACCACGGCGCGAGGTCCATCGACATGAACCAGAGCGCGAACGCGATGATCGCGACGATGAAGGCGAAGCGGTAGTAGCGCAGCGCGACGATCCCGGCAGCAACGGCCGCGATCTCCATGAAGATCCAGCTACCTTTCACCCAGATATAGAAATCGCGCACCGTGCCCGGCTTGCCGAACGTGCCCCACCAGCCGAGCTCTTCCTGGACGCCGTAGACCGCGAGCGGCGCCATCGACACCGCGATCGCGATCAGGAGGCCGCCGGGAACCCGCAGGTTCTTGCGGTGCCAAAGGTAATGACCGGCAAAACTGAAGGCCGCGGCGTAGGCGATCGCGCAGATCGTGAGCGCGCGCCCGCCCATCTGGGTGAACGCCAGGGTCGAGAACAGGCCCATGGCGCCGATCACGATCAGCGCGCCGGCGTACCAGAGGATATGCGCGGCATCGAACTTCGCCGCCGGGCTGGCCTCACCGGCGGCGTCCTGCCCCGGACCCTGCGCCAGGAAGGCGAGCAGCCGGTCCAGGTCGGCGGTGGTGATCACCCCGGCATCTGCTGCACCCCGTAGGTCTTTTGCTGAATAGGGCATGCGACTGGTTCCTGTGCCGCGGGTTCGCTTTCCCGTGCCATACGGGCAAGAGCCGGGCTCGCAGGATTGGTATAATTCAACTTGAGCAATGTTCAAGGATATTTTGAGCAACGCTCACACATTTTGGTGAGCGCCCCGGCTCTGCCGGACCGGTTCCGGCGCGGTTCGCGAACGTCGGGCTTGGGGGCCGTCCCGTAAGAGGTCCGCAACCAAGCCGGGGCTATGGTCCGGGCCAAGCCGAAACTCTCGCCCATTCACCGCAGGCTGGCGGGTCAGCCGGAACATGCTCCTGATGCACGCGCCGCTCGCCAGGATTTCTGCTCCCGACACCACCGCGGCCTGGGCGTGGTGGGGCACGGCGGTGGCGCTCGCGGCCGTGCTGGTCGCCCCGCTGTTCGTGATCGATGTGCCGCCGCTGCTGGACTATCCCAACCATCTGGCGCGGTTCTTCATCCTGGCGCATCCCGACGACCCAATCCTTTCGAAGATGTACGCGCCGCATTGGACGATCCTGCCCAATCTCGGCATGGACCTGATCGGCGCAGCCTTGCTGCGCATCACCGATGTGCACACCGGCGGCCGGATCCTGCTGGCGCTCAGCCTGCTGGCGCCGGTGGCCGGCACCGTCATCTACCACCGTGTCGTGTTCGGGCAGCGCTCCTGGTGGCCGCTGGCGTCGGGGCTGGTCGCCTACAACGCCGCCTTCATGATGGGTTTCATGAATTTCCTGCTGTCGCTGGGGTTGGCGCTGGCCGGCGCCGCCGCTTGGACGGCATTGCGCCGGCAGGATCGTTCCGCCTGGAAGGCGCTGGCAGGCGCGGTGGCCGCGGTCGCGACGTTCTTTACCCACATCTTTGGGCTTGGCCTCCTGTTCCTGCTGATCGGCGCGGACGAAGCCGCCGCGCTCTGGAAACGCCGCGCGACGGGCTCCCTCACCTCGCGCGATGTCATCAAGGCGGCGATCCCGATCCTGATCGCGCTGGCGCCAGCGGTCGTGTTGTACCGGCTCAGCCCATTCGGCGACACCGCCACGACGTTCGGCGCATGGCGCGCGATCTCCAAGGTGATGCGGCTGCTCAGCCCGTTCATGACCACCAACCTGGAGCTGACCATCGTGACCGCCGTCGCCGTCACGGTGGCGCTGGTCGCCATGCGCCGCCGCATCGCGCTCGCGCCGGGGCTGCCGCTGGTGCTTGCGGTGCTGGTGATTATCTTCATCGCCGCGCCGCTGCGACTGAAGGGCGGCTCCTTCATCGATCTCAGGGTCGCGCTGATGTTCGCGCTGCTGCTGTTCGCGGGCATGCAGCCGAAGCTCGCGCGGCGCGAGGCGACGATGTTCGGCGTCGTGCTCGCGGCCCTGATCGTGGTGCGGTCGGCCGATCTCGGTGTGACCTGGATCGACGCGCGGCACGACCTTGTCGATTTGCGCAAGGCGATCGCCGAGGTCGAGCCCGGCGCGCGCGTGATGGCCGCGACCGGTTACACGGGCGAGTTGACGGAGGCGCATCCCGCGCGCCGCGCCCTGCCCGGCATCTATCGGCTGACCGAACAGATCCCCGCATTGCTGGTGATCGAGCGCAAGGCGTTCTGGCCCTTGCTGTACGCCGATCCGGCGCAGCAGCCGGTGACCGTGCTGCCGCCGTTCGACCGCATCGCCCACCCGCTGACCGAGCCGATCGGCTGGAGCGTGCTGACCCATGAGCCGTACTCGGCGGAATCGATCCAGTACGCCCGCTACCTCGTCGATTGGCGCACGAATTTCGACTATGTGCTGCTGATCGATCCGCCGCCGGAAGTTCCGAAGGTCGGCAAGCTATCGCCGCTCTATGACGGCGATTTCGCAAAGCTCTACCGGATCGACCGCTGACCCACAGCGCTCAATGCCAAATGCGATTGCCCGGGGGTGACGGGCGCCGCGCAGGTTTCGGAATAATGGAAGAATACCGGTGAGTTGCCCGACGTGTCAAGTGCCATGTCGAACGCCGGTTGCCGCCGGCTACTTTGCATGGGGTTGTTTTTCGGCATTTTAGTCGGCCAGCGCCTTCATCTCCGCATAGAGGTCGGACTTGCCTTCAAAACCGATGCCCGGCAGGTCGGGCATCACGATGTGGCCACCCTCGACCCGCACGCCGTCGGGGAAGCCGCCATAGGGCTGGAACAGGTCGGGATAGCTCTCATTGCCGCCGAGGCCGAGGCCGGCGGCGATGTTGAGCGACATCTGGTGGCCGCCATGCGGGATGCAGCGCCGCGGTGACCAGCCGTGGGTCTTCAGCACCTGCAAGGTGCGCAGATATTCGCAGAGCCCATAGGACAGCGCGCAGTCGAATTGCAGCCAGTCGCGGTCGGGGCGCATGCCGCCGTAGCGGATCAGGTTGCGCGCATCCTGATGGCTGAACAGGTTTTCGCCGGTCGCCATCGGCCCCGGATAGAACTCGGCAAGCGCGGCCTGCAGCGCATAGTCGAGCGGATCGCCGGCCTCCTCGTACCAGAACAGCGGATACTCCCGCAGCATCTTGGCGTAGGCGATCGCGGTCTCCAGGTCGAAGCGCCCGTTGGCGTCGACGGCGAGCTGCGCATGCCTGCCGATCTCCTTCAGCACCGCCTCGATGCGCTCGCGATCCTCGGCGAGCGGCGCGCCGCCGATCTTCATCTTCACGACGTTGTAGCCGCGGTCGAGATAGCCGCGCATCTCCTTGCGCAGCGCGCCGAGATCCTTGCCCGGATAATAGTAGCCGCCGGCAGCATAGACGAAGACGCGCGGATCGGCGGTGAGGCCGTGCCGCTCGGCCAGCAGCCGGAACAGCGGCTTGCCGGCAATCTTCGCCACCGCGTCCCACACCGCCATGTCGATGGTGCCGACCGCGACCGAGCGCTCGCCATGGCCGCCGGGCTTCTCGTTCGACATAAGCGTCGCCCAGACCTTGTCGGGATCGAGATTGTCGCCGCCGGCGTCGAGCAGCGATTTCGGATCGGCCTCGAGCAGCCGCGGCGCGAAGCGCTCGCGGATCAGCCCGCCCTGGCCGTAGCGGCCGTTCGAATTGAAGCCGTAGCCGACCACCCGCTTGCCGTCGCGCACGACGTCGGTAACCACGGCGACCAGGCTCGAGGTCATCTTGCTGAAGTCGATATAGGCGTTGCGGATCGGCGAGGAGATCGGCTTGGTGACCTCGCGGACGTCGACGATGCGGACGGACATGGGAAATACTCTCGGGGTTGTTAGGCACGTCATTCCGGGGCGATGCGCAGCATCGAACCCGGAATCTCGAGATTCCGGGTCTGGTGCTTGCGCACCATCCCGGAATGACGGTGCTACTTCTTATCCCTGAAATACGGCTCGACCGGGCCGTGCACCTTGATGGTCAGGGGATTGCCGTGGCGGTCCTTGGCATTGCCGGCGGTGACGCGCACCCAGCCTTCGCTGACGCAGTATTCCTCGACATTGGTCTTCTCGACGCCCTTGAAGCGGATGCCGACGTCGCGCGACAGGACCTCCGCGTTGTAGAACGGGCTGTTCGGATCGACCGAGAGGCGGTCCGGCAGGGGCTGGTTGGTGGTGTCGTCGTTCTCGCTCATAGCAACGCCTCGATTTCCTTCCTCAATCCTTCGGGCCTGGCGGTCGGCGCATGCCGCGCCACCACCTTGCCGGACCGGTCGACCAGGAACTTGGTGAAATTCCATTTGATCGAGGGTCCGAGCAGGCTCGACTTCTCACGCTTCAGGTGTTCATACAATGGATGCGCGTTGCTGCCGTTGACGTCGATCTTGGCGAACATCGGAAACGTCACGGCGTATTTGGTCTCGCAGAACTCCGCGATCTGCCTGGCGTCACCCGGTTCCTGCGCGCCGAACTGGTTGCAGGGAAAGCCGAGCACGGCGAAGCCGCGCGGCGACAAATCGGCGTACAGCTCCTGCAGGCCCTTGTATTGCGTGGTGAAGCCACAGGCGCTCGCGGTGTTGACGATCAACAGCACCTGGTTCTCGAAGCGCTGCAGCGATATGTCCTCACCCGCGAGCGACTTGGCACTGAAATCGTAGACCGTCGGCATCTCAGGTCACCGGATCGATTGGCGCGGACGGCGTGCCGCCCGCTTCCACTGCTTCGCCCGCAGCCAGGCAGAGATCTTCGCGGTAGCGCCCCGCCACCAGTTGCACACCGACCGGAATCCGCCCGACGAGGCCGGTGGAGACGACGAGCCCCGGCAGCCCCATGAAGGGAATCGCGATCTGCGGCAGTTGCGCGTGCCAGACCCGCGCGAACGATGCCTCGTCCTTGCGGTCGAGATGATCGGGGAACGGCAATTCGCCCGACACCGGCATCAGCAGCACCGGATATTTTTCGAAGAAACCAAACCATTCGCGGGTCAGCGTCGCACGGCGGGCCAACGCCTGCGACAGGTCGAACGGATGCACTCGCGAGCGCACGCCGCGCAGGCAGGCCAGCGCGCCGGGATCGCCCTCGCGCTCGGCAAAGGCGAGCTGGGCCTCGTAGCCGTCGCCGAGCCAGAGCCGGGTCTGGATCTCGGCGGCCTCCTTCAACGGTGGCGTGTCATCGATCTCCTCGACGGTCCAACCGGCCGCTTGCAACCGCTTGCCGGCGTCAGCCACAGCGGCAGTCACCTCGGAGACCGGGTTGAGGCCGCCGGGATTGAGGCACATCGCGACCCGCTTCTCGCGCGGCGGCCCCACCAGCGGCACCGGCGCGTACCAGGGATCGCGAAAATCCGGCGCCGCCATCGCCGCCAGCGAGATGCGCAGGTCGTTCACCGTGCGCGCCAGCGGGCCGGAGACCGCGCTGATCTGCGGGCCGATCGGGCGCTCCGGCAGCGCCGCGTTGAAGGCCGGAATGCGGCCCATGCTCGGCCGCAGGCCGTGCACGCCGCAGGCATAGGCCGGATAGCGGATCGAGCCGGCGATATCGGTGCCGTGCGCGATGTGGCCGATGCCGGCCGCGACCGCGGACCCCGCGCCGCCCGACGAGCCGCCGGGCGTGATGCCGGGGTCGCGCGGGTTCTTGGTGTCGCCGTGAATGAGATTGGTGGTGAACCAGCGATAGGACACCGCCGGGCAGTTGGTGCGACCGAGCAGCACCGCGCCGGCCTTGCGCAGATTGGCGACCACCGGGTTATCGACCTTGGCGATGACGCAGCGCTGTGCCTTCAGCCCGTTGGTGGTGGCATAGCCCTCCTGGTCGACATTGACCTTGATGGTGACGGGCACGCCGGCGAGCGGCCCGACCTCCTCGCCGCGCGCAATCGCCGCATCGACCGCGGCGGCCTGCGCCAGCACGTCGTCCGGGCGGTGATCGACCACCGCATTGATCTTCGGATTGACCGCGTCGAGCCGGCTAAGCCCCGCCTCTGCGGCCTCCTTCGCCGAAACCTTCTTCGATTTGATGAGACCGGCGAGCTCGGCCGCCGACAGACGCCAAAGATCCTGCATAACGCACTCCGTGTGACGGAGGCGTTTTAGCGCCGCAAGGAGCACATGGCCAGCGGCCCGGACAGGTCAACGGACATGCGCGATGTAATAGGCGAGATCGGCGATCTGCTCCTTGGCGACCGGCTGCATCACGTCGGCCATGGTGGCGTCGTAGCCGTGGCGGGTGTTGTCCTTGTATTCGGCCAGCGTCTTGGCGAGGTAGTCCTCGCGCTGGTTGGCAATGCGCGGAACGTTCTCTTTGCCCGAATAATCGGTGTTGTGGCAGGTGTTGCAGCGGTTCTGCTGCGCCAGCGCCTGGCCCTTGGCCATCCGCGCGGGATCACCGGCGTCCGCCGGCGGCGCGGGCTTCGGCAGCGTGGCGATGAAGTCGGAGAAGGCGCGCAGATCGTCGTCGGTGAGCGGCTTTGCCATCTCGTTCATCGGCTCGAACACCCGCAGCTTCTCGCGGAACATGAACAGCTGGATCAGCGCATAGGGCGCCTGCTGGCCGCCGAGCGAGGGCGTGTTCTCGGCCTCCGACGTGCCGCGCTCGCCGTGACAGGCAAGGCACACGACGGCACGCTCCTGAATGGTTTCGGCGCTGGCGGAGAAGGCGATGGAGGCGAATGCCAGGACCGCGGTGATGGTTTTGTACATTGCACTCCCGACACATTCCCGTCATTGCGAGGAGCGAAGCGACGAAGCAATCCATACTGTCCCCGCGGGGATAGATGGATTGCTTCGCTTCGCTCGCAATGACGATGATTATTCTCAGTTGCTCTGGTTCGCGACCTTTGGCTTGCCGTAGCTGACGCGGTAGACCGCGCCGTTCCAGTCGTCGGAGACCAGCATCGAGCCGTCCTTGAGCAGCATCACGTCGACCGGGCGGCCGATATACTTGTTGTCCTCGAGGAAGCCGGTCATGAACGGCTCCATCGACTTCACGGTGCCGTCCTTGTTCAGCTTGACCACGACGACGTCGCCGCCCTGCTTCTTCGACTTGTTCCAGGAGCCGTGGCGTGCGACGAAGATCGCGTTCTTGTAGCTCTTCGGGAACTGGCTTCCGGTGTAGAAGCGCATGCCGAGCGCCGCGGTGTGCGGGCCCATCAGCCCGACCGGCGCGGTGTAGTCCTTGCAGTCCTTGCCCCAGCCAAGCTCCTGGTCGATGATATTGCCCTGCAGGCAATAGGGCGCGCCGAAATGCTCGCCGGCCTTGGTGACGCGGTTGAGCTCGTCCTCCGGCACCGTCTCCGACAGCCAGTCGCGGCCATTGTCGGTGAAGTACATCTGCTTGGTCTCGGGATTCCAGTCGAAGCCGACGGTGTTGCGAACGCCGAGCGCGTAGACCTCGGCGCCTGAGCCGTCGAGATTCATGCGGCGGATCTGGCCGTGGGCGTCGTCATGCAGCACGACGTTGCCGGGCTGGCCGACCGGGACGTAGAGCTTGTTGTCGGGACCGATGGCGATGAACTTCCAGCCATGGGCCTCGTCCTTCGGCAGCTTGTCATAGATCAAGGTCGGCTTCGGCGGGTTGTCCAGCACGTCATCGATGTTGTCGATCTTGGAGACCTTCGACAGTTCGGCGATGTAGAGCGTGCCGTCCTTGAAGGCGACGCCGTTCGGCCGGTAGAGCCCCGAGGCGACCACCTTGACCGAGCGTTTGCCGTCCTTGTTGACGATCGCATAGACCTTGTCGACGAGGCGGCTGCCGACGAACACCGTGCCCTTGTCGCTGACCGCGAGCGAACGCGCATTGGCCATGCCGGCGGCATAGACCTCGACATTGAAGCCGGCCGGTACCTTGAGTTTGGCGAGCGGCAGCTTGTCGGGCGCGGCCGGCAGCGGCGGCGGCGCGACGGGTGCGAGCTTGGCGGCGGCCTCATTGTCCGGACGCCCGATCAGCGGCGATCCCGGCGGCAGCGGCTGCGCGGCTGGTGCGGCGCCTGCAGCGGGCGGGCTGGCCGGTTGCTGTGCCGCAGCACCGAGCGTGAATGCACCAAAGAAAGCGCCCGCCAGCAGCAGGCTGCGCGGCGCGAAGCAATGACGGATCATGATGTTTCTCCCCTGAGCGGAAGCCGTCTTCCTTGGCACCGATGACATCGGCCGGCGGCTTTCCGGAGTTGTTAGTTTTGCGAATTTGTCCGGACAAATGCAATCGAAACGTGCTGAAAAATGAACGTTGGCCAACACATTCGAGCCGCACGCAACTTCCGCGCGCGTCAATGCCGGGTGATCGAGCGGTCTGGGCGGTCGAGGATCGCCTCCGTGAACGGAAACTCCAGCACGATCTCGCCGTCGTCGTCGGTCACCTCGATGACCGCGCTGAGCAGGGCGCCGTCGGCGCCCTCGGTCTTGAGCAGCTCCCGGATCATCGCCCGCGCCATTTCCCAGGCGCGGTCGGGATCCCGCAGAATCTCGCCGTCAGGGTCGGAAATCAGCTCGTCGCCGATACGGGTGTTGAAGAAATAGCGTGGCATCGGGCTGAACTCGGCTTCAGTTATGCGCTCCTCGTCGCCGAAGGCGCGACATCGTCACCAGGACCTTGGGAGGACCCTCCTTAACCCAAGATCACCATTCACCGTATGGCGAACAACAGGAAAAACGTCTGATGCCACGGGCTTTTGAGGCAAACGCGCGCACAATGACGTGAGCGGGGGGAATTTGCATGCCGCAACGCAGCATGCACCGGGCACGGCAACCTTGCAAAAAATTTAGGTGGCGAACTTTTTTGACGGCAGTACTTTAGTCCGCAGGGCGGAAGTCGTCCGGTCGCAATAAGGAGAGCCAAATGGCCTGGAAAGCACCGAAGATCGTTGAAGTGTCGGTCGGCATGGAAATCAACATGTACATGTGCGCCACCCGCAAGTAAGCGGCAGCGCCCTCTACACGTTTAGCGTTTAGCGCAGGTGGACGTCCGGGCGTGACGCGCGCTCCCGAGCGAGGGAGTGCGGTTCAGACCCCGGCTCCACCTCGTAACGTTTCTGGGCGCTGATTCGCCTAGGTGGTCACTCGCTTGGGCTCTGATTCTCCGGGAGACGGATCATGCTTCGTGTCGTCGTCCTGGGTGCCGCAGCAGGTGGCGGCGTTCCGCAGTGGAACTGCGGTTGCCCGAATTGCAGGGCGGCACGAAGCGACCATCCGGAACTGCAGAGCACGCAAGCCTCGATCGCATTCAGCCGCGACGGCGCGCACTGGTTCCTGGTCAATGCCTCGCCCGATCTGCGCCAGCAATTGATCGCAACGGCGCAATTGCATCCAAAGGCCGGCGCGCTGCGGCACACGCCGATCGCGGGCGTGATCCTCACCAATGGCGAGATCGATGCGGTCGCGGGGCTGTTGTCGATGCGCGAGGGTTCGCCGTTTTCGATCTATGCGCATGAGCGGGTGCTGGCGATCCTGCGCGCCAACAGCGTCTTCAACGTGCTGAACGAGAAGAACGTCAAGCGCCAGCCGATCGCGGTCGATCAGACCTTTGAGCCCGCCCTGCCCGACGGCACGCCGTCGGGCCTTGAGGTGCTGCCGTTCGAGGTTCCCGGCAAGGGCGCCTGGTATCTCGAGGGCACCGCGCATCCGGCAGGCCGCGACGGCGTCGGCGATACGCTGGGCCTGCGTATTGCGGACAAGGCCAGCGGCAAATATTTCTACTTCCTGGCGGCCTGCGCGCGGGTGACCGACGACCTGAAGGCGCGGATCAAGGGCGCGCCGCTGGTGTTCTTCGACGGCACGGTGTGGCGCGACGACGAGTTGGCCGTGGCCGGGCTCGGCAACAAGACCGGCCAGAGCATGGGCCATATCGCCATGTCGGGCGAGCACGGCGCGATCGAAGGCCTCGCCGGTCTCGACATCGGACGAAAAGTGTTTTTGCATATCAACAACTCCAACCCGGCGCTGCTTGGGACCTCGGCCGAGCGCAAGGCGGCAGAACAGGCGGGCTGGCAGATTCCCTCCGACGGAACGGAGATCGTGCTGTGAATGTGGTGCCTACCAATGGGATGACGGCGCTCTCGATCGGCAAGGGCATCACGCTCGACAGCGCCGAGGCGATGGAAGCGACGCTGCGCACGATCGGCGCGACGCGCTATCACAGCCTGCATCCCTTCCACCGCCTGCTGCACGGCGGCAAGCTCAACAAGGGCCAGGTGCAGGCCTGGGCACTGAACCGCTACTACTACCAGAGCACGATCCCGCTGAAGGACGCGATGGTGATCTCGCGCTTCCGCGATCGCAACACCCGCGTCGAATGGCGTCACCGCATCGAGGATCATGACGGCGATCTCGGCACCGAGGGCGGCATCGAGCGCTGGCTCAAGCTGACCGAGGGCCTCGGCCTCGACACGACTTACGTCGAATCCACCGAAGGCATTTTGCCCGCGACGCGTTTTGCGGTCGAAGCCTACGTGCATTTCTGCCGCGACCGCACGCCGCTGGAGGCGATCGCCTCCTCGCTGACCGAACTGTTCGCGCCGAACCTGCACGAGGAACGCATCTCGGGGATGCTGAAGCACTACGACTTCGTCAATCCCGACATCATGAGCTATTTCAGCCGCCGCCTGACCCAGGCGCCGCGCGATGCCGGCTTTGCGCTCGACTACGTCAAGCAGCACGCCAGAACGCCGGCCGAGCGCGAGGCGGTCTGCAACGCGCTGATCTTCAAGACCAACGTGCTGTGGGTGCAGCTCGACGCGCTGTATCACGCCTATGTCGACGGCCACATTCCGCCCGGCGCCTTCGTGCCCAAAACGAGCTAGAAGACGAGCTAGGAACGACACATGGCGAGCCGCAACATCAGCGTCAGCGAGACCAGCCGGCCGAAACTGCCGCGCCATGCCAAGCTGAAATTCGACGAGACGCGGCAGGTTTGGGTGATCCTGGCGCCGGAGCGCGTGCTGGCGCCGGACGAGATCGCGGTTGAGGTGCTGCAGCTCTGCGACGGCGTGCGCAGCGTGGCTCACGTGGTCGACATGCTCGCGGAAAAATACGCAGCGCCGCGCGAGGCGATCGCAACCGACGTGGTCGCGATGCTGCAGGACCTGGCCGACAAGGGCTTTCTCACCGAAGCGCGCGAGAGCACAGCATGAGTGACACGCTCGCCGACAACAAGACACCGCCAGGCCCGAGCGACGGGCTCGCGGTGCTGGAGAGCCGCCGCTCGGCGGCCGAGACCTACGGCATCCCGCTCGCGGTTCTGCTCGAGATCACGCACCGCTGCCCGCTGCAATGCCCGTATTGCTCGAACCCGGTCGAGCTCGACCGCGGCTCGACCGAGCTCACGACAGAGGAATGGAAGAAGGTGCTGAGCGAGCTCGCCGAGCTCGGCGTGCTGCAGATCCATTTTTCCGGCGGCGAGCCGACCGCGCGCAAGGACATTGTCGAGCTGGTGCAGCATGCAAGCGATGTCGGGCTGTATTCCAATCTGATCACCTCGGCGGTGCTGCTGACCAAAGACAAGCTCGCGGCGCTGGCGGATGCCGGCCTCAGCCATGTGCAGATCAGCTTTCAGGGCAACGAGCCGGTCGTTGCCGACCGCGTCGCCGGGTTGAAGGACGCGCACCGGAAGAAGCTCGAAGTCGCGAAATGGACGCGCGAGCTTGAAATGCCGCTCACGGTGAACGCGGTGATGCACCGGCAGAACCTGCATCAACTCCCCGACATCATCCAGATGGCGGTCGATCTCGACGCCGACCGGCTCGAGGTCGCCAATGTGCAGTATTACGGCTGGGCGCTGAAGAACCGCGCCGCGCTGATGCCGACCATCGCGCAGATCGAGGAGACCAGCCGCATCGTCGAGGAGGCGCAGGCGCGGCTGAAGGGCACGCTGGCGATCGATTACGTCGTCCCCGACTACTACGCACTGCGGCCGAAGAAGTGCATGGGCGGCTGGGGCCGCCAGTTCTTCAACATCTCGCCGGCCGGCAAAGTGCTGCCGTGCCATGCCGCCGAAAGCATCACCGGACTGGAATTCGAATCGGTGCGCTCGAACCATTCGATCGCCTGGATCTGGCAGAACTCGGAAGCTTTCAACCGCTATCGCGGCACCGGCTGGATGCCGGAGCCGTGCAAGTCTTGCGAATTCCGCGAGGTCGATTACGGCGGCTGCCGCTGCCAGGCCTTTGCGCTGACCGGCGATGCCGGCAACACCGATCCGGCCTGCGCGCTGTCGCCGCGGCATGAGGAGATCTTCAAGCAGGCCGAGCGGGAGTCCGCGGCCAGCCAGAACCGCTTCCTGTATCGCAATTTTGCCGGCGGCACGCTGGAGACGGAAGAATCCCAGGACAATCGCCAGGACAACCGAAATGGCGCCTGACGCCGACGCCGGCAAGCTCGCCAAGCGCGCCGATCCGTTTGCCCCGCTGACGTCGGAACTGCTCGATGTCGGCGACGGGCACGATGTCCATGTCGAGAGCATCGGCCGCGAAGGCGGCATTGCCGCGGTCTATCTCCATGGCGGGCCCGGCAGCGGCTGCCAGCCGGACCATCGCCGACTGTTCGATCCGGAACGCTTCCACGCCGTGCTGTTCGACCAGCGCGGCTGTGGCCGCAGCCGGCCGAAAGGCAGCCGCGCCCACAACACCACGGCGCATTTGATCGCCGACATGGAGAAGATCCGCGAGCGCTTCGGCTTTGCGCGCTGGATGGTGGTCGGCGGCTCCTGGGGCGCAACGTTGGCTCTTGCATACGCGCAGGCGCATCCCGCGCGCGTCAGCGGCCTTGTGCTGCGCGCCACCTTCCTCGGCACGCGCGAGGAACTGGACGGCGCCTTCCTGCATACGCTGCCGCGGTTCTATCCCGCGCTTTACCAGGATTTTTTGAAGTTACTGCCCGAGAACGAGCGTGCGGCGCCGCTCGCCGCCTATTACCGCCGCATCCTCGATCCGAATATCGACGTGAACGCGCCGGCCGCGCGGGCCTGGCACGACACCGAGCGCGCGCTGTCGGAGCATACGCCGAAACAGACGCGGCTCGATTTTCAGAAGACGTCAGGCGTGCTGCCGTCGACCCCGTACATGGAAGCGCATTATTTCGCCAATGACTGCTTCATGCGACCGAACCAGTTGATGGAGGACGCCGGCAAGCTCGCCGGCATTCCCGGCATTCTGGTGCAGGGCCGCTACGATTTGCTCTGCCCGCCCGCGACCTCGCATGCGCTCGCCGCGCGCTGGCCGGGCAGCGAGGTCCGCATCGTCGATGGCGCCGGCCACATCCTCTACGACCCCGGCATCCGCAACGCGGTGATGAAGGCGATCGCCGACCTCGCGTCGAGAGCGAGCTAACACTCGCCGTCTCCGACGACTAAAGCGCGATGAGATTGGGTTGAATCATCATCGCGCTTTAGCTCCTTGTTTGAGCATGATCTTTCCGGAAAACCGCTTCACACTTTTCCGGATCATGCGTTAGCGCCCACACGCTCCGGGAGGACACGGATGCGGCCGGGCCGCCGGTGCGGCGGGCCGCGGTGGCGGCGCTGCCATTCGCGGCGGTGGCGCGGCGTGCTGCGCCTGCATCGCCGGCGCTGGCGCGGCACGAACGACCGGCGCGACCGGCGCAGGGCGCGGCGGCAGCGCTGCCGCGCGCGGCGGCGGGGCGGCCATGCGCGGCGGCGGCGGGGCGGCCATGCGCGGAGGCGGTGGCGCGGCGCGTGCAACCGCCGGCGGAGCGACGGCGGCATGCGGCGCCGGCCGCACGACCGGCGCCGGCCTTGCGGGCGCCGCGCGGATCGCCGGCGCCGGAGCCGTCACCGGAGGCCTCACCGCGCTCGGCGGCGGTGCAACGGCATGCGCGACCGGTGGCCGCACAGGCGGTCTGCCGGCAGCCGGCGGCGCGTTCGGACCGGGGAGGATCGCCGGTCTGCCGCCGGGTGCCGGTTGCGCATTGGGCGGCGCCATCGCCGCCGCCGGCGGCCTGCCGGACGGCAGCGCATTCGGCCGGGCGCCCGGTTGCGGCGCGTTGGGCGGTGCGGTCGCGCTCTGCGGCAGCGGCGGTGCGTTCCTGCCGCCCGGTAGGGTGTGGACGCCAGGTGCAGCGGGCGCGTTGGGCGCAATGGCCGCGTTCGGCACGGTCCCCGGCAGGGCTCCGGGCCGTCCACCAGGGCCGGGCTGACCGCCTTGCGGTGTGCCCTGCGGCGTCAAATTGGCGCGTTGCAGGGCGGCGGGCGGCAGCGACGGCGCTGCCGATATCCTGCCGCCCGGGATCGGCGGCCGCACTCCCGCGGCGGTAAGCTGCGCCGGCGTCGGGTTGCGGTTGTTGATCACCGTGTTGATCACGGTCGTGTTGTGAATGTTGTTGAACACGATGTTGTTCGGCGGCGGCACGACATAGCGCGGCGCGGCGATGTAAGCCGGAATTGCCACGAACAGCGGCGTCGGCAGCACGTACAGATCGTCCGGCGGCGGCGGTGGCGGCAACACCACGAAGTCCGGCGGCGGTGGCGGCAGGAAGAACACCGGCGGCGGCGGTGGCGGCGCAAAGGCGAACACCGGATCGCCATAATAGAGCGCCGGACGGTCGACATATTCGATTTCATCCGGCGGCGGCGGCGGCACGTCGTAGTCGAGCGCGGTGAATTGCGGCGGCGGCTCCAGCGCAGCCGAGAGATAAGCGAGCCGGCGCCGCGCGTCCGCCGAGTGCGGCCCGCGCGGATAGCGCTTCAGATACGACCAGTAGGCGTCCGGCGTGTCGGCAGAATAGGTGCGCCGCCAGGTGATGGCCTCGCGCCGCGCCGCCACGATGGCGCGCACGCGCTTGGCGAGCGGATCGTTCGGATAGGCCTGCAGATATTCCTCGTAGCCCTGCAGCGTGTCGCGCTCGAGCGCGGCCGCGTAGGCGTCCTGCGCCGAGAAATCGCGGATCGGTTTGGTGCGCAGCCCGGCGTCGACCTGCTGCGGCGGCGCGTCCGGCTGGCGCTCGAAGAACACGAACGGCGCATCGATCTTCTGCGCATCCCACGGGATCTGCGCACCCTTGGTCATCTCGTTGACGCGCAGGCGGACGCGGTCGAACACTTCGGGCAGGGAGAGACCGCCGGTGCGGATCATCTCCGCCAGCGCCTGCGCATAGGGTCCATAGGGTGGCGCGCCGTCGGGAGCGACGGTGCCGGGTGCGGAATTGAACGCGATCAGCAGCTTTGGATCGGGATCGACCAGCGCAAGACCGCCGGCCAGCGGCTGGCCTTCTTTCGCAAACGGATTGCTGCGCGCCGCATCGAGCACGATCACGCCCGCCTTGAGCGGCAGCGCCGCGAGCTGACGGCTGTAGTCGGAGATGCGGATCGCCTCGACCGGCACATCGATGTCGCGCGCGGTCTTGGCATCGATGGGCACGAAATAGTTCTCGCCGGTGAGCTGCACGCCGTAGCCGGCGAGATAGACGAAAGCGACCGTATTCGGTCCGGCCTCCTGCACCTTCTGGACGAAATCGCGGAACGATTTGCGCAGCGTCTCACCGTCGAGGTCGCGCGCGCCGATCACGTCGAACCCGGCGGCCTGCAAGGTCTGCGCGATCAGGCCGGCATCGTTGGCGGCGGTCTGCAATTCGCCGGCCTGGTAGGCGCCATTGCCGACGACGAGCGCGAGCCGCTTTTCCTGCTGTTTCTCCGGCTCTTGCGCATGCGCGGGGAACGACGCCAGCGATAGACCAACGAGCAATGCCCACCAAATTCGCGCCATCGTTGTTGTCCTTCTCGACTGGAGGTCGGCGCTCACATGGAAGTGCAAGGTCTGTGAACGCGCCCTGAACAGCATTGCAGCATTGTGGCAATCCTTGGTCTCCGCGCCGGGAACCTGCTTCCCTGACTCGCCATTCGGCGATATGGAGCAGGCAAAACAGGCAAAGAGGAGCAATCGATGCCGATCGCCGGACAAGGCATGCTGCTGACATCGATGGATGTCGACGCCCACGACGAAGCCGAATTCAATCGCTGGTATGACCGCGAACATCTCGAGGAGCGCGTCGCCATCGACGGGTTCCTCGAAGCGCGGCGCTACGTCGCCTATGACGGCAAGCCGAAATATCTGAGCCTGTACTCGACCGCGACCTTCGACGTGCTCGACAGCCCGGTCTACCGCAAGGCGCTCGCCAACCAGACCGACTGGTCGAAGGCCAACATCGCGCGCTTCAAGAACATGATCCGCGGCGTCGCGCGCATCACGATCAGCCGCGGCGTCGGCAGGGGTGCGACACTTGGCATCATCCGCCTGCGGCCACCCGCCAATGGCGCGGACAAGCTCCGCGCTGCGTTGCGGGAACAGCTCGATCCGTCCACGCAGGACGGCATCATCTCGATGCATCTGCTCGAGAACGATCCTGACCTGTCGAAGCCGCTCACGTCAGACGCGGCGAAGGCCGATCCGGGCGCCGGCGACTGGTTCGTGCTGATCGACGCCACCGATTTAAACGCGGTGCCGGCGGCTTCGGCGCGCATCATCGACAACGCGGCGTTCAAGCCGCTGGTCGTTACCCACGGTGTCTATCGGCTGCTGTGGGACATCGCGAAGAGCGATCTTCCGCACGGTTAACGCGCATGATGTACGGTGCGTCATGCTGCACCGCCACATAACAAGATCGAGATGGACGCCAGACGCGCATCAGCCACGCGAAAGCTGATGATCGCCCAATTTTGCCTTTGCCTTCTCTGGAACGGCTCTAATAAGATAAGCCTATGATCCAATTCAAAAACCAAAACAACGTCGCGTGAGCGCTCGTCAACGATAAGGCCGCGCGGTCAGGCATTTTCGCGCGGGTCAAAGGTAGGAATGAAACCGACTGATATCTCGGCGCCGGACTACTTCCATAAAGTGGTCGATTGCCAATGGGCCTGTCCCGCACACACCCCCGTTCCCGAGTACATCCGGTTGATTGCTGAGGGGCGTTACAGCGACGCCTACATGATCAATTGGCAGTCGAACGTGTTCCCGGGAATTTTGGGACGCACCTGCGACCGCCCCTGCGAGCCGGCCTGCCGTCGCGGCCGGGTCGAGGACAATCCGGTCGCGATCTGCCGCCTGAAGCGCGTCGCAGCCGACTTCAAGGACGACATCACGCAGCGCCTGCCGCGGCCTGCGGCAAAGAACGGCAAGCGCATCGCGCTGGTCGGCGGCGGCCCCGCCTCGCTCGCGGTGGCGCGCGACCTCGCCCCGCTCGGCTATCACTGCACGGTGTTCGACGGCGATCCTAAGGCCGGCGGCATGATGCGCAGCCAGATCCCGAAATTCCGCCTGCCCGACAGCGTGATCGACGAGGAGACCGGCTACATCCTGAACCTCGGCGTCGAGTTCAAGGGCGGCCAGCGCATCGACAGCCTGAAGCAGCTGCTCGCCGAGAACTACGACGCGATCTTTGTCGGCAGCGGCGCGCCGCGCGGCCGCGAGCTCGACATTCCCGGCCGCAAGGAGGCCGCCGCCAACATCCATATCGGCATCGAGTGGCTGGCCAACGTGTCGTTCGGCCATGTCAACAAGATCGGCAAGCGCGTCATCGTGCTCGGCGGCGGCAACACCGCGATGGATTGCTGCCGCACCGCGCGCCGGCTCGGCGGCGAGAACGTCAAGGTGATCGTTCGCTCCGGCTTCGAGGAGATGAAGGCCTCGCCGTGGGAGAAGGAAGACGCGCTGCACGAGGACATCCCGATCCTCAACTACATGGTGCCGGTGGCCTTCAAGCACGTCGCCGGCAAGCTGATCGGCGTCACCTTCCAGAAGGTGAAGGCGGAGTACGACGACAAGGGCCGCCGCAGCCTGGTGCCTTCAGGAGAGCCCGACGAGACCGTGCCCTGCGACGATGTGCTGGTCGCGGTCGGCCAGGAGAACGCGTTCCCCTGGATCGAAGCCGATTGCGGCATCGAGTTCGACAAGTGGCACATGCCGAAGGTCGATCCCAAGACGTTCGCCTCCACCAATCCGAAGGTGTTCTTCGGCGGCGACGCCGCGTTCGGCCCGAAGAACATCATCTGGGCGGTGGCGCATGGCCACGACGCCGCGCTCTCCATTCACAAGATGATATCAGGCGAGGACATCAATGAGCGTCCGCTGCCGGAGGTGCACGTCTCCTCGCAGAAGATGGGCATTCACGAGTGGAGCTACGACAACGACATCTCCGCCGACAAGCGCTTCAAGGTGCCGCATCGCGACAAGGTGATCGCGCTGAAGGACATCCGCGCCGAGGTCGAGCTCGGCTACGACGTCAAGCTGGCGCTCGGCGAGGCGCAGCGCTGCCTGAACTGCGACGTGCAGACGGTGTTCTCCGCGCCGCTCTGCATCGAATGCGACGCCTGCGTCGACATCTGCCCGATGGACTGCATCAGCTTCACCGAAAACGGCGAGGAAGATGATTTGCGGCAGCGCCTGAAGGCGCCCTCGCCGCACCACGACCAGGCGCTCTACGTCTCCGGCGACCTCAAGACCGGCCGCGTCATGGTCAAGGACGAAGACGTCTGCCTGCATTGCGGGCTGTGTGCCGAGCGCTGCCCAACCGGCGCCTGGGACATGCAGAAGTACCTCATCGATATGGTTCACGCAGGATCAACATGTCAGTCCAAAGCCCGATCAGCAGCGTAAACGACTTCGTCGTCCGCTTCGCCAACGTCAACGGCTCGGGCTCGGCCTCCGCCAACGAGCTGTTCGCGCGCGCGATCCTGCGCCACGGCGTGCCGGTCTCGCCACGCAACATCTTCCCCTCCAACATCCAGGGCCTGCCGACCTGGTATGAGGTGCGCGTCACCGAGGACGGCCATCTCGGCGCCCGCGGCGGCGTCGACATGATGGTGGCGATGAACCCGCAGACCTGGGACAAGGACGTCGCCGGCATCGAGCCCGGCGGCTATCTGTTCTACGATTCGACCAAGCCGATGCCGTCGTCGAAATTCCGCGCGGACATCACCGTGATCGGCGTGCCGCTGACCGCGATCACCAACTCGACCTACAACGATCCCAGGCAGCGCCAGCTGTTCAAGAACATCATCTATCTCGGCGCGCTCTGCGCCCTGCTCGACATGGATCCGAAACTGGTCGAGCAGCTGATCGGCGAGCAGTACAAGGGCAAGGAGAAGCTGCTGTCCTCCAACGTCCACGCGCTGCATCTCGGCCGCGACTGGGCGCTGCAGAACTTGAAATGCCCGATTGGCCTGCGGGTGAAGAAGGCCGACAAGGTCGGCGACCGCATCTTCATCGAGGGCAACAGCGCAGCCGCGCTCGGCGCGGTCTATGGCGGCGCCACGGTGTGCGCCTGGTATCCGATCACGCCGTCATCGTCGGTCGCGGAGGCTTTCACCAGCCACTGCAAGAAGTACCGCCACGACCCCGAGACCGGGAAGGCAAAATACGCCATCGTGCAGGGCGAGGACGAGCTCGCCTCGATCGGCATCGTGATCGGCGCCTCCTGGAACGGCGCCCGCGCCTTCACCGCGACCTCGGGCCCGGGTATCTCGCTGATGACCGAGTTCATCGGCCTCTCATACTTTGCCGAGATCCCGGCCGTGATCATGAACATCCAGCGCGCCGGCCCCTCGACCGGCATGCCGACCCGCACCCAGCAATGCGACGTGATCGCCTGCGCCTATGCTTCGCACGGCGACACCAAGCACGTGCTGCTGTTCCCGGAAGATCCGGCCGAGGCCTTCGAGTTCGCCGCGCACGCGTTCGATCTTGCCGAGCGGCTGCAGACCACGATCTTCCTGATGCTCGATCTCGACATCGGCATGAACCACCGTCTCTGCCGCCCGCTGAAGTGGGACGACGCAAGGCAATACGACCGCGGCAAGGTGATGACCGCGGAGATGCTCGAGGAAGGCCGCGACTTCGGCCGCTATCTCGACGTCGACGGCGACGGCATCCCCTATCGCACCTATCCCGGCACCCATCCGACCAAGGGCTCCTACTTCACCCGCGGCACCTCGCGCGACCGTTACGCGCGCTATTCGGAGGAAGGCGCTGTTTACGCCGAC
The DNA here is from genome assembly GCF_015291565.1 of Bradyrhizobium sp. CCBAU 51753. NCBI lineage: Bacteria > Pseudomonadati > Pseudomonadota > Alphaproteobacteria > Hyphomicrobiales > Nitrobacteraceae > Bradyrhizobium > Bradyrhizobium sp. CCBAU 51753. The sequence continues at coordinate 6,926,478 of NZ_CP030037.1, forward strand.
AACATGCAACGCTTGGTGCGCAAGTTCGAGACCGCGCAGGACCTGGTGCCGCGGCCGCTGCAGGCCAATGCGGCGAAGCCGACCAAATACGGCGTGATCTATTTCGGCTCGACCTCGCCGGCGATGGACGAGGCGATCGGCCTCCTGGAAGCGCGCGGCCACCAGCTCGACCGCATGCGCATCCGCGCCTTCCCGTTCCACTCCAGCGTCGCGAGCTTCATCGCCGACCACGATTTCGTGTACGTGGTGGAGCAGAACCGCGACGCGCAGCTGCGCCAGCTGATCGTCAACGAGAACGGCATCGATCCGGTGCGGCTGGTGCCGATCCTGCACTATGACGGAACGCCGATCACCGCGCGCTTCATCGCCAATTCGATCGGCGACCACCAGGACCACCTCAAGGTGACCCCTCTCCGCAAGGCCGTGTCATGACCTACATTGCAAAGCCGAAATTTCATCACCCCGGCCTGAAGAAGAACGAGCTGGGCTACACCCACCGCGACTACGAGGGCAAGATCTCGACGCTGTGCGCCGGCTGCGGCCACGATTCGATCACCGCCTCGATCATCGAGGCCTGCTACGAGCTCTCGATCGAGCCGCACCGGGTGGCGAAGATTTCCGGCATCGGCTGCTCGTCGAAGACGCCGGACTACTTCCTCGGCAATTCGCACGGCTTCAACTCGGTGCACGGCCGCATGCCGTCGGTCTTGACCGGCGCCAATCTCGCCAACCGCGATTTGATCTATCTCGGCGTCTCCGGCGACGGCGACAGCGCCTCGATCGGCTTCGGCCAGTTCGCGCATTCGATCCGGCGCGGCGTCAACATGACCTACATCGTCGAGAACAACGGCGTCTACGGCCTGACCAAGGGCCAGTTCTCCGCGACTGCCGACCGCGGCTCGAAGTCCAAGAAGGGCGTCACCAACACCGACAATGCGATCGACCTGGTCGCGATCGCGCTGCAGCTCGGGGCCACCTTCGTGGCCCGCAGCTTCTCCGGCGACAAGACGCAATTGGTGCCGCTGATTGCGGCTGCGATCCGGCACAAGGGCGCCTCGTTCATCGACGTGATCAGCCCGTGCATCGCCTTCAATAACCACGCCGGCTCGACCAAGAGTTTTGACTACGTCCGCGAGCACAATGACGCGGTGAACCGGCTCGACGTGCTGGTCGGCCGCGATCCGATCAGCGTCGACTATGCGCCGGGTACCGTTCAGGTGGTCGAGCAGCATGACGGCTCGCGGCTGGCGCTCCGCAAGCTCGACGCCGACTACGATCCGCATGACCGGCTCGGCGCGCAGACCTTCCTGCAGAAGCATGCCGCCAAGGGCCAGATCGTCACCGGGCTGCTCTATGTCGATCCGGACGCCGAGGACATGCACAGCCATCTCGAAACCGTCGAGACGCCGCTCAACACGCTGGATGAAAAGGCGCTGTGCCCGGGCTCAGCGGTACTGGACAAGATCAACGCCAGCCTGCGGTGATCGCAGCGCGGCCTCGTGGTAGGTCCTGCACAGGTCGAACAGCTCGTCAGTGTCCATCGTCAGCGCTGTCGTGCCGATCATGATGCCGTCACCTCCGAGCAGCCTGTTGCTCCACGCCACGAAACGCATCGTCCTGGTCGTGTAAAGCTGCGCTTCCGCCGCAGGGCTGAGCTTCAGGAGCACGCTCTTGTTGGCGCGGGATTGCCAGAGCGAGATCGCCTCCACCGAGTGCCACGGGATCAGCCCGTGCGATGTCCGCGAATCCCGGATGCCGTGGCGGCTGACAACGATGACCGGCGCCCTCGGCGACATGAAGATCCGGATCGAGTTCCAGATCGCAACAGCGAAGAGGACCATGCCGCCATAGCCGACGTAGAGATGGGCCGTATCGCCCGGCTTGTGCGGAAGTATGCCAAGGGCAATACAGGTGCACAGCACCAGCATCAGAACGAAGACGCCAGCCCAGCCCACAAGCCGCACCAGCGAATAGCCGATCTCGACGTCGGGAAGCGGCGGATAGGCGTAGGTCTTGCGAAGCATCGGCGTTCGGACAGTCAATGGCATTGGCTGTCCGGATGTTTCGTGTGGAACGTGTTAAGGGCGCCTTGCAGCAATCCGTCGAAATCGGCTGATCTCGCCGGCCAAAGCGTGACGGATCGTCGCGCTTTGGCCGATTGTCACGACAAGGTTTACCTGTCGCTCAGCACGTCGCCGAACAACGCCCACGACTTGCCGTCGAACCGCGCCATCTGGATCTGCCGGATCGGCGTGACGTTGTCGGGCTCGGTCTGCACCTTGATGCCGGGCAGCAGCATCGGCAGTTCGAGCGGCTTCAGATTGGCCGCCTGCTTGATGACGTTGTCGCGGCTGTAGTCGCCGTTGCAGTTCTTCAGCACCGCGGTCATCAGCTGCGCGACGGTGTAGCCCTGCACGTTGAAGAGATCGCCGGCGTTGGCGTTCGGCTGGTACTTCTTCATCCAGGCCGAAAATTCCTTCTGGGCCGGATCATCGGCCCAGCGCGGATCGGTCGGGTCCTTCAGATAGAGGCCGGTGACGACACCGACCACGTTCTCGAAGCCGGCCGGCTCGAGCACCGCCGAGACCGAATTGGACACCGACGGCAGGATGGTGAGCGGCTTCCAGCCCATGCTCGCCGCCTTGCGCAGCGCTTGCGCGGCGAATTTCGGCGTCGCCTCGGCAAAGAACACGTCGGCACCGGACTCGCGCATCGTCACCATCTGCGAGTCGATGGTCGGATCGCTGGTCTGATAGGTGGTCTCCGCGACGATCTGGCCGACATGCTCGCCGAGCCCGTCCTTGAAGCCTTTCAGGTAATCCTTGCCGGCATCCTCGTTCGGCGTGATGACGGCGATCTTGGCATTCGGCTTGGTCTGCAGGATGTACTTTGCGTAAAGCCTACCCTCGAGCTCGTAGGTCGGATTGAAGCCGACCGTCCAGGGGAAGTGCTTCGGATCGTTCCAGCGCGTCGCGCCGGACGAGACGAACAGCTGCGGCACCTTCTTGATGTTGAGATACTTCTGCACGGAGATGTTGGGCGCGGTGCCGACCGCGCTGAAGATCGCCAGCACTTCGTCCTGCTCGACGAGCTTGCGGGTCTGCTCGACCGTCTTCGACGGCGAGTAGGCGTCGTCGAGGCTCTCGAACTCGATCTTGCGGCCGTTGATGCCGCCTTGGTCGTTCAGCATCTGGAAATAGGCGCCTTCGGCGCGCGCGATGGTGCCGTAGGCGGAGGCCGGCCCGCTATAGGGCGCGGTGTTTCCGATCTTGATCGCACCTTCGGCGGCTGGGGATGGCGAGATCGACGAAGCGGTGAGAACAGTGACGGCGAGCAAGCCCGCCAGGCGTGAGTGAGTTGACAAGAGCGTATCCTTTTCTTGGTCTTCTTGACGCGGCGCACCTTATCAATCGCGTCCGCGCAGGCAATCACCAAGAAGCGCTCAGGAAATTTCGTATGCCGGCAATCACACTCGCGCGCGCAACGCGCGGTGCCCGAACGTTGCCGCGATGTTCATGATATGAGCCGTCGATGGAATCAAAAATTCGCCGGGCAAGACACGCATTCCGCATGACGGCGCGCGGTTGCAGGCGCGCCGTCAGTGGCGTGTTTGCTACGCCGCGACAGCTGCGGCGCGCGGGCTGATGACGTATTCCTTCAGCACATTGTCGGCGCCGTCGACTTCGGTCAGTGCGACGTCGTAGGACCAGAGATCGGCGAGGTGCTGCAGCACCCGCCTGGTGTCGGTCTCGTTGAGCTGCGCGCCCTTCACGGTGGTGTGACGCAGCAGCAGCCGGCGATCACCGTCGAGATCGACGTCGACGACCTCGATGTTGGCGTCGACGAAGCCGACGTCGTATTGCCGCGACAGCTCGCGGCGAACCCGCCGATAGCCGCGTTCGTCGTGGATCGCGTCGACCCTGATGCCGGCGCTCTCGGCCGGATTGTCGTGCAAATGGAACATGCGGAAGCGCCGGATCAGCGCCGGGCTGAGGAACTGATTGATGAAGCTCTCGTCGCGGTAGTTGCTCCAGATCTCGCGCAGCACGCCTTCGACGTCGCCCTTGCCTGCGATGTCCGGGAACCACTCGCGGTCCTCATCCTCCGGATTGGACACGATCCGCTCGATGTCCTGCATCATGGCGAAGCCGAGCGCGTAAGGGTTGAAGCCGGAGTAGCGGCGGTCGTCGAACTCGGGCTGGAACACCACATTGGTGTGCGACTGCAGGAATTCCAGGAAGTTGCCGTCGGTGATCCGGCCCTGCCGGTGCAGCCGATTCAAGATGCGGTAATGGACGTAGGTCGCGGTGCCCTCGTTCATCACCTTGGTCTGGCCCTGCGGGTAGAAGTACTGCGCGATGTGGCGCACGATGCGGATCAGCTCGCGCTGCCAAGGGGCCAGCCGCGGCGCGGTCTTCTCGAGGAAATAGAGGACGTTCTCCTGCGGCAGCCCGAGCAGCGCGCGGCGGCGCTCCGCCGACAGCGTCGCCTTGCTCTTGGCCTTGACGTTCGGCACCGTCCGCCACAGGTCGTTGAACACGCTTTCCTCGTGCTGGCGGCGCTCACCGGCGCGCTTCTCCTCGTCGCGGAGGTCGAGCGTCTTCTTGCCGGGATAGCGATCGACGCCGTGCGACATCAGCGCATGCGCGGCGTCGAGCGTCCGCTCCACCGCCTCGCTGCCATGGCGGTCCTCGCAGGCCGCGATGTAGCCCTTGGCGAATTCGAGATAATCGAGGATGCCTTCGGCATCGGTCCACTGCTTGAACAGATAGTTGTTCTTGAAGAAGTGATTGTGCCCGAACGCCGCGTGCGCGATCACCAGCGTCTGCATGGTCGCGGTGTTCTCCTCCATCAGATAGGAGATGCACGGCGAGGAGTTGATCACGATCTCATAGGCGAGCCCCATCAGCCCCTTGCGGTAGGAGGCTTCCTGGAAGGCGAACTGCTTGCCGAACGACCAGTGCTTGTAGAACAGCGGCATGCCGACCGACGAATAGGCGTCCAGCATCTGCTCGGCGGTAATGACCTCGATCTGGTTCGGATAGACGTCGAGCCCGAGCTCCTTGCGTGCGATCTCCTCGCAGGCATCGTGAATTCGCTGCAGGAGCGGAAAATCCCAGTCGGCGCCCTCGAACAGGCGATCGCCGGAAGAAGCCATTACGCAACCCTCTCTTGCTTGCTGCGGCGCTTGAACAGGTCCTGAAACACCGGGAAGATTTCGCCGCGCTCGCTCACCTTGCGCATCGACAGCGGCGCGCCTTCATTGCGCAGGCGCTCGTAGAGCGTCCACAGCGAGGAGTCCGGCATGTCGAAGGTGTAGTTGGCGGCCTCGCCGACCTCGAGATAGGCGAAGAACTGGCACACCGGCAGGATGTTGTTGGTGAGGAGCTGTCCGGTCAGCGCGCTGTCCGACGTCATGTTGTCGCCGTCGGAGGCCTGCGCAGCATAGATGTTCCAGTCGGCCGGGCGGAAGCGGGTGCGGACGATATCGTTCATCGCAACCAGCGCGCTCGACACCAGGGTGCCGCCGGAGGCCGGCCCGTGGAAGAACGTATCCTCGTCGACCTCCTCGGCGCGGTCGGTGTGACGGATGAACACGATCTCGACGTGCTTGTAGCGCCGCTTCAGGAACACGTAGAGCAGCATGTAGAACCGCTTCGCCAGGTCCTTCATGTGCTCGGACATCGACCCGGAGACGTCCATCAGGCAGAACATCACGGCCTGCGCCACCGGCTTCGGCACCGTTTCAAAGCGGCGGTAGCGGATGTCGATCGGATCGATGAACGGGATCCGCTTGGCCTTGGCCTTCAGCGCCTCGAGCAGGGCCAGCAGCTCGCGGCGGCGCGGGCCGTCCTCGCACTCCGCCAGTTCGGCCTCGAGCGCCTCGATGTCGTCCTTGCGCGGCCGGCGCAGCGCGACGCGGCGGGCCAGCGCCCGGCTCACGGTGCGGCTGATCGAGATGTTGGCGGGCGAGCCTGAGGTGGCGTAGCCGGCGCGCTGGATGCCCTCGCTCTCGGTCTCAGCGAGCTTGCGCTTGGCGAGATCGGGCAGTTCGAGATCATCCAAAAACAGGTCGACGAACTCGTCGCGGCTGAGCACGAAGCGGAAGGCATCCTCGCTGTCGCCCTCGCCAGCGCCGGAGCCCTTGCCGCCGCTCTGGTTCGGACGCGGCAGATAATCGCCTTCGATGAATTTCTTGTTGCCGGGCAGCACCATGTCGCGCGTGCCGCCCTCGCGGCGGAACCGCGGCTCGTCCATGCCGTCCAGCGGGATCGTCACCTCGCCGCCCTCAAGGACGTCCTTGATGTCCCGACTTTGCGACGATTTCTTCACGGCTCCTTGCACCAGCGCCTTGGCGCGGCGCAGGAAACGCTGCCGGTTCTCCAGGCTCTTGCTACCCGGATTCAGGCGTCGATCGACGATATGCATGACCACGTTGCATCTGCCTCACGCCGGGATGCGACCACAAGCGATCGCATCATTATTTTTGTCGTTAGTCGAGCATGGAGAACGCAGTGTCCACGCTCGGGATCCTGTCCAAATTCTTGATACGCTAGCCGGCCTGCTTCACCCGCATGTACCATTCGACAAGACGCCGGACCTGGCGCTCGGTGTAGCCGCGCTCGACCATTCGCGCCACGAACTCGCCGTGCTTCTTCTCGGTCTCGCCGTCCTTCTTGGAACCGAACGAGATGACCGGGAGCAGATCCTCGACTTGCGAGAAGATCCGCTTCTCGATCACGTCGCGGACCTTCTCGTAGGAGGTCCAGCTCGGGTTCTTGCCGCCATTGTGCGCCCGGGAGCGCAGCGAGAACTTGACGACCTCGTTGCGGAAGTCCTTCGGGTTGGCAATGCCGGCCGGCTTCTCGATCTTGGTCAGCTCCTGGTTCAGCAGCTCGCGATTCATCAGCTGGCCGGTGTCGGGATCCTTGAAGTCCTGATCCTCGATCCAGGCGTCGGCGTAGTCGACATAGCGGTCGAACAGGTTCTGACCGTAGTCAGCGTAGGATTCCAAGTAGGCCTTCTGGATCTCGTTGCCGATGAACTCGGCATAGCGCGGGGCGAGGTCGGCCTTGATGAACTCGAGATAGCGCTTCTCAGTCTCATCGGGCAGCTGCTCGCGGCGGATCGACTGCTCCAGCACGTACATCAGGTGCACCGCATCGGCGCCGACCTCTGTGGTGTCGTGGTTGAAGGTCGAGGCCAGCACCTTGAAGGCAAAGCGGGTGGAGACACCGTCCATGCCCTCGTCGACGCCGGCGGCGTCCTTGTATTCCTGGACGCTGCGCGCCTTCGGATCGGACTCCTTGAGGCTCTCGCCGTCATAGACCCGCATCTTGGCGAACAATGTCGAGTTCTCGTGCTTGCGCAGCCGCGACATCACCGAGAACCGCGCCATCGTCTCCAAGGTCGCCGGCGCGCAGGGCGCGGCGGCGAGCTCCGAGCTCTGGATCAGCTTCTCGTAGATCTTCTGCTCCTCGGCCACCCGCAGAACATACGGCACCTTGATCACGCAGATGCGGTCGATGAAGGCCTCGTTGTTCTTGTTGGTCTTGAAGCTCTGCCACTCGGCCTCGTTGGAGTGCGCGAGGATGATGCCGGTGAACGGGATCGCGCCGATGTTCTCGGTGCCGATGTAGTTGCCTTCCTGCGTCGCGGTCAGCAGCGGATGCAGCATCTTGATCGGCGCCTTGAACATCTCGACGAATTCAAGCACACCCTGGTTGGCGCGGTTCAGCCCGCCGGAATAGCTGTAGGCGTCGGGATCGTTCTGGGCGTAGGTCTCGAGCTTGCGGATGTCGACCTTGCCGACCAGCGAGGAGATGTCCTGGTTGTTCTCGTCACCGGGCTCGGTCTTGGCCACCGCGATCTGGCGCAGCCGCGAGGGCTGGAGGCGCGCGACGCGGAATTGCGAGATGTCGCCGCCGAACGCCTCGAGCCGCTTGTAGGCCCAGGGCGACATCAACCCGCTGAGCCGGCGGCGCGGAATGCCGTACTTCTCCTCGATCATCGGCCCGAGCTGATCCGGATCGAACAGCCCGAGCGGCGACTCGAACACCGGCGAGAGTTCGTCACCGGCCTTCAGCACGTAGATCGGATGAATTTCCATCAGCGATTTGATGCGCTCGGCGAGCGACGACTTGCCGCCGCCGACCGGCCCGAGCAGATAGAGAATCTGCTTGCGCTCTTCGAGGCCCTGCGCGGCGTGGCGGAAGAAGCCGACGATGCGCTCGATCGTATCCTCCATGCCGTGGAAGCCGGCGAAGGCAGGATAGGATCTGATCGTGCGGTTCAAAAAGATACGGCCAAGGCGTGGGTCCTTGGCCGTGTCGATCATCTGGGGCTCACCGATCGCCGCTAGTAACCGCTCGGCCGCATTTGCATATCGCATCGGATCACTTCGACACGACTCCAGATACTCGGCCATCGACATGTCGGTTTGGCTTCGTGCTTCAAACGACCTGGCAAAGGCGTTGAACAAAGAATCGTTGTACATGATCCCTCTCTCCACGATATGTATCGCCGCACGACTGACACGAGTCGCAACCAGAGCGTCCTAGGATCGAATCAGCGTCGGCACGCTACGTCCATTGGACACTCGACCGACTCACTTCGGCAATGCACGGCGCGTGCAGCCACCGCCTTATCAACAGGCAGGAAGCTTAATAGTTCATCAATATCCCCCTGTTTTTGGCCGTTGTAGCCCCGCCGCCACATCCGTGGTTTACCGGGGCCTGGCCTCCAAAGGCGGGACTTCCGAACGGGCGACTTCCTGCCCGGCGATCAACGCTGGCCTCCCTGAAAAGGTGTGACTGTCCAGCCTTGGCGTCAAGATGGTGCGTCACAGCGGCGGATGAACAATCATTCAGGCACGCTTGAACGCGCCTCCTTGTCGCCGCGACTAAGGCAGCGAGCCCACACAGTTCCGGACGGCATCCACGTGCCGCGCAGGACGGTGATGCGGCTCCGGCATCGCTTATTCCCGAGGCCCGTCATGAAGCTGTCTTCCTTCGTTGTCCTCGCAGTTGCGGCATGCGCCGGAGCCCTGTCGACCGCCCGGGCGCAGGAGGCCGCCGGCAAGGCGCAGGCAGCCGCCTTCGACAAGCGGATGTTCGCGGGCCCCCTTGGCGCCAAAAGCTTCGCCTGCTTCGTACGGCGCTACGACGCCAACCATCTCGCGCAGCATCCGAAGCAGAAGGTCAGCGCGATGAAGCTGTTGGTCGAAGCCGAGACCGTGCCGGAGGACAAGACCATCAACTACTCCTTCCGCGTCGGCATTCAGTACCGCGATCGCTCGGGCAATTTCGACTCCGGCGGCTACTGCAATCACGCGCTGCCGACCAAAGCCGGCCGCGTCACGGCTTACGAATGCGGCGTCGATTGTGAGGGCGGTGGCCTAACTGTGGCATTGTCGAACGATAATAAATCGGCGACTGCCCGCATCGGGCGCATCATGGTCTCGGATCGCAGCAAACCGGACGCCGAACCGGCCGAGATGCAAACCGACGGCAGCGACGACAAGGTGTTTCGGGTCGATCGCGCCGAGGCAAGCGAATGCGCCGAACTCGTGACCGATCGCGAGGAACTCGCCGCCCTCAGCCACAAGTGATAGGCTGCGAGTGATGGGCCTTAAGTGATCGGGCGTTAGGTGATCAGGCTTGGCCTGATCAACAATAATTGTGGGAGGATGCCATGCATCGACGCAGCATCTTGTCGGGCGCGCTCTCGGCGATCGGCGCCGCCTTCGCCACCTCACGCGCGCACGCCGCGACAGAAGCGCCCGCGAAGCTGAAGGTGGTCTATCACCTCAACGACCTCGACAAGGTCAGCTTCGTGATCGGCAACATCCAGAACCATCTCGACGGCGTCGGCGGGCCGGACAACGTGACGATCGCGCTGGTGGTGCACGGTCAGGCGCTGAAGGCGTTTCACTCCGCCGCCGCCAATCCCGACCTGTCGCGGCATGTCGGGCAGTTCTCAAAGGCCGGAATCGAGCTTGCCGCCTGCGGCAACACCATGAAATCGCAGCATATCACGCTGAATGACCTGCTACCCGGCTTCGTGGCCGCCGAGCGGGGCGGCGTGGTCCGCCTCGCCGAGCTGCAGTCGCAGGGCTACCTGTATCTGCGGCCATAACCTGACCGGACCAACTGACCGGGCGCCGCGACACGTCATAAAAATGTGCTGAGATGGGGTTCAGGCTTGGATCGCGTCCGAGGGATCGAACTTTTGTGAATGGCGTTATCCCTTGGGAATGCTGACATTCCGCCCCGGGGCCCCCCATGTTGACAATCCGCCTCCGCGCCCGAAAGCTGCCCGGGAACCCAAAAATCGACCCTCGATCGAACGAGAACAGGCACCCATGAACCCCGTCAAAGCACTCGAAAATCACGGCCAAGCGGTCTGGCTGGACTTCCTCGCCCGCGGCTTCGTCGCCAAGGGCGACCTGAAGCGGCTGATCGAGACCGACGGCGTCAAAGGCGTGACGTCCAACCCGTCGATTTTCGAGAAGGCGATCGGCAGTTCGGACGAATATGACGGGGCGATCGGCCAGGCCCTCAAGTCAGGCGACCGCTCGGTCGCCGACCTGTTCGAGCATCTGGCGATCGAGGACATCCAGCACGCCGCCGACGTGCTGCGCCCGGTTTACGACCACAGCGACGGCGGCGACGGCTTCGTCAGCCTCGAAGTGTCGCCCTATCTCGCCATGGACACCAAGGGCACAATCGCGGAAGCCGAGCGGCTCTGGAAGGAGGTTCATCGCAAGAACCTGATGGTCAAGGTGCCGGCGACGCCCGAAGGCCTGCCGGCGATCGAGCAGCTGATCGGCGAAGGCATCAGCATCAACATCACGCTGTTGTTCTCGCAGAAGGTCTACCGCCAGGTCGCGGAAGCCTATCTCAAGGGGCTGGAGAAATACGTCGCCAAGGGCGGCGATCCCTCCCATGTCGCCAGCGTCGCCAGCTTCTTCGTCAGCCGGATCGATTCGGCCGTCGACAAGCAGCTCGACGAGAAGATCGCCCGCGCCAACGACCCGTCCGAAAAGGAGCGGCTGGCCGCGCTGAAGGGCAAGGTCGCGATCGCGAATGCAAAACTCGCCTACCAGGACTACAAGCGCCTGTTCGCGGGCGGCCGCTGGGACAAGCTGAAGGCAAAAGGCGCCAAGCCGCAGCGGCTGCTGTGGGCCTCGACCGGCACCAAGAACAAGGACTACAGCGACGTGCTCTATGTCGAGGAGCTGATCGGCCCCGACACTGTCAACACCGTGCCGCCGGCGACGCTCGATGCCTTCCGCGACCACGGCAAGACCCGCGACAGCCTCGAAGAGAATGTCGAGGACGCCCGCCACGTGCTGGAGGAGCTGGAGAAATCCGGCATCTCGCTCGACGCCATCACCGAGGAGCTGGTCAAGGACGGCGTCAAGCTGTTCGCCGACGCGGCCGACAAGCTCTACGGCGCCGTCGCCCACAAGCGCGCGACCTCGCTCGGCAGCGGCATCGACCGCCAGAAGCTTGCGCTTGGCGCGACCATCGAGAAGGCGGTCGAGAAGAGCACCGAGGAATGGCGCGCCGCGGCAAAAATCCGCCGGCTCTGGCAGAAGGACAAGTCGGTCTGGACCGGCGACGACGAGAACAAATGGCTGGGCTGGCTGACCAGCGCCGCCACCGCCGATGTCGCCGACTACGAGGATTTTGCCCAGCGCGTGAAGGGGCAGAATTTCACCGACGCCGTCGTGCTCGGCATGGGCGGATCGAGCCTCGGGCCGGAGGTGCTGGCCGAGACCTTCCCGCACCGATCGGGCTTCCCGCGACTGCACGTGCTCGACTCCACCGATCCGGCGCAGGTGCGCGCGATGGAGGAGTATGTCGACATCTCGAAGACGCTGTTCATCGTCTCCTCCAAATCCGGCGGCACCACCGAGCCGAACGTGCTGAAGGACTACTTCTTCGACCGCGTCAGCCAGGCGATCGGCAAGGACAAGGCCGGCCACCGCTTCATCGCGGTGACCGATCCCGGCTCGTCGCTGCAGAAGGTCGCGATCAAGCAGGGCTTTGCTCGTATCTTCTACGGCGCCCCCGCGATCGGCGGCCGCTATTCCGTTCTGTCGCCGTTTGGCCTGGTGCCGGCGGCCGCGGCCGGCATCGATGTCCGCAGCCTGCTCGGCCACACGCTGTCGATGGTGCGCTCCTGTGGCGCCGACGTGCCGCCGCATGAAAACCCCGGCGTGCAGCTTGGCCTGGCGATGGGCATCGCCGGGCTCGAGGGCCGCGACAAGGTGACGATCTTCGCCTCGCCCAGCGTCGCCGATTTCGGCGCCTGGACCGAGCAGCTGATCGCGGAATCGACCGGCAAGGACGGCAAGGGCCTGATCCCGATCGAGGGCGAGACCATCGGCGACGCTGCCGTCTACGGCAACGACCGCTTCTTCATCGACCTGCGTACCGAGGACGAGCACGATGCCGCGCATGAGTCAAAACTCGCGGCGCTGGAGGCCGCCGGCCATCCGGTGGCGCGCATCGTGATGAAATCGATCGATCACATCGGCCAGGAGTTCTTCCGCTTCGAGATCGCGACCGCGGTCGCGGGCTCGATCCTCGGCATCAACCCGTTCAACCAGCCCGACGTCGAAGCCGCCAAGATCAAGACCCGCGAGCTCACCGCAGCGTTCGAGAAAACCGGGTCGCTGCCTGCCGAGGAGCCGGTGGTGTCGGCGGCGGACGTCGAGCTCTATACCGACGCGCAGAACGCCGACGAGTTGCGCAAGGCCGGCGCCAACGGCGATCTCAACTCCTGGATCAGGGCGCATCTGTCGCGCTCCGGCCGCGGCGACTATGTCGCCCTGCTCGCCTATATCGAGCGCGACGGCGACACCATCGACGCCATGCAGGCGATGCGGCTGAAGCTGCGCGACACCAGGCATCTGGCGACCTGCGCCGAGTTCGGCCCGCGCTTCCTGCACTCGACGGGACAGGCCTACAAGGGCGGGCCCGACACTGGCGTGTTCCTGCAGGTCACGGTCGATGACGCCGAGGACCTCGCGGTGCCCGGCCAGAAGGCCAGCTTCGGCGTGATCAAGGCGGCGCAGGCGCGCGGCGATTTCGACGTGCTCACCGAGCGCGGGCGGCGTGCGCTGCGCGTGCATCTCAAGGGCGACCTCACCTCCGGCCTCGCGGCGCTCGACGCCGCGATCTCGGCGGCGCTGAACTGACGGGAGGCAGGCAATGCAACTCGGCATGATCGGCCTCGGGCGGATGGGCGGCAACATCGTCCGCCGCCTGATGGCGCACGGCCACACCACCGTCGTCTACGACAAGGATCCCAAGGCGGTGGCGGCGCTCGTCGCCGACAATGCCGCGGGCTCCGCCTCGCTGGAGGATTTCGTCCTCAAGCTGGAAGCGCCGCGCACCGCCTGGGTGATGCTGCCGGCCGGCAAGATCACCGAGGCCACCATCGAGGCCCTGTCGAAGCTGATGTCGCCCGGCGACGTCATCATCGACGGCGGCAACACGTTCTGGCAGGACGACGTCCGCCGCGGCAAGACACTGCGGGAGCGCGGGCTGCACTATGTCGATGTCGGCACCAGCGGCGGCATCTGGGGCATCGAGCGCGGCTACTGCATGATGATCGGCGGCGACAAGGCCGTGGTCGACCGGCTCGACCCGATCTTCAAGGCCATGGCACCCGGCATCGGCGACATCCCGCGCACGCCCGGCCGCGAGGGCCGCGATCCCAGGATCGAGCAGGGCTACATCCATGCCGGCCCGATCGGCGCCGGGCACTTCGTCAAGATGATCCACAACGGCATCGAATACGGCCTGATGCAGGCCTATGCCGAAGGTTTTGACATCCTCAAGAACGCCAGCAGCGCGACGCTGCCTCCGGAGCATCGCTTCGACCTCGACATCGCCGACATTGCGGAAGTGTGGCGGCGCGGCAGCGTGATCCCGTCCTGGCTGCTCGATCTCACCGCGATCGCGCTTGCCGAGAACCATACGCTCGACAATTACTCGGGCTTCGTCGAGGATTCCGGCGAGGGCCGCTGGACGGTCAACGCCGCGATCGACGAGGCCGTGCCGGCCGAGGTGCTGACGGCCGCGCTGTTCGCGCGTTTCCGCTCGCGCAAGGATCATACCTTTGCGGAGAAGATCCTCTCGGCGATGCGCGCAGGTTTTGGCGGCCACAAGGAACCGCCGAAGAAAGCTTAAGACCAACCGCGGAAGGTCACGTGCAGAAGAAACCCGATCCCTGCTCCTTCGTCATCTTCGGCGCCACCGGTGATCTGACGCACCGCCTGGTGATCCCGGCGCTCTACAATCTCGCCGCCGGCAATCTGCTGCCCGACAAATTCTGCGTGGTCGGCATCGTCCGCAAGGGCATGTCGAGCGAGCAGTTGACGGACAGCCTGATGCAGGGCTTGCGCAAGTTCGCCACCCGCCCCGTCGACGAGGCGATCGCCAAGCGGCTGTTCGAATGCGTGACCGCGATCGAGGCCGATCCGCGCGACCCCGCATCGTTCGATGCCATGAGCGAGCGGCTCGACAGACTGGAGAAGGCGCGCGAGACCGGCGGCAACCGGCTGTTTTATCTCGCGACCCCGCCGAGCGCCTTCCTGCCGATCAGCGAGCAGCTCGGCCGCACGGGCATGCTGGAAGAGAACGGCGCCTGGCGGCGGCTGGTGGTGGAAAAACCGTTCGGCACCGACCTCGCATCGGCCAAGGCGCTGAACGCCGCGCTGCTGAAGCTGGTCGATGAGCATCAGATCTACCGGATCGATCACTATCTCGGCAAGGAAACCGTCCAGAACATTTTGGTGCTGCGCTTCGCCAACGGCATGTTCGAGCCGATCTGGAATCGCAATCACATCGACCACGTCCAGATCACCGTCGACGAGAAGCTCGGCGTCGGCCACCGCGGCAGCTTCTACGACGCCACCGGCGCGCTGCGCGACATGGTGCCGAACCATCTGTTCCAGCTGCTGTCGCTGGTGACGATGGAGCCGCCGGCGCGCTTCGATGCCCATGCAGTGCGCTCGGAGAAGGCCGAGGTGCTGAGCGCGATCCAGACCCAGACCGAGCATGAGGCGCTGTCGAATTCGGTGCGCGGCCAGTATCGCGCGGGAAAGATCGGCGATACCGAGATCGGCGATTATCTGAAGACCCCGGACGTCAAACCCGACAGCTCGACCGAGACCTATGCCGCGCTGAAGCTGACCATCGACAATTGGCGCTGGGCCGGCGTCCCCTTCTACCTGCGCACCGGCAAGGCCCTGACCAGCAAGCGCACCGAAATCGCGATCAAGTTCAAGCAGGCGCCGTTCGCGATGTTCCGCGATACGGCGGTCGACCGGCTGTCGCAGAACTACCTGGTCATCTCCACCGAGCCCACTGAAGGCATCGAGCTGCAGTTCAACACCAAGGTGCCGGGCCCCGTCATCAACATCGACGGCGTCGAGATGAAGTTCCGCTACAAGGACTACTTCAAGGCCGAGCCGTCGACCGGCTACGAGACGCTGATCTATGACTGCATGATCGGCGACAACATCCTGTTCCAGCGCGCCGACAGCGTCGAGGCCGGCTGGCAGGCCGTGCAGCCTTTCCTCGACGCCTGGAAGAGCGCCGGCGGCCGCGGCCTGCAGCCCTACAAGGCCGGCAGCGAAGGCCCGGAAGCCGCCAACGCGCTGCTGACCCGCGACGGCCGCAGCTGGCGGAAGCTGGGCTGACCATGGCCACCAGCCACCAGCGCAAGATCATCCCGGTCGCCGACCCGGCGGCACTGGCGAAGGCTGCGGCCGAGCGGGTGATCGCTAGGATCGAGCAAAACCCCGGCCGGGTGGCGGTCTGCCTCACCGGCGGCTCGAGCCCGAAGGCGCTCTATCAGCTGCTGGCGACGCGGGAGTATCGCGACGCGATCCCGTGGGACCGCGTCGACTGGTTCATCGGTGACGAGCGCCTGGTGCCGAGGAAGGATCCGCTGCACAACATGTGCATGGCGCGCCAGGCCTTCCTCGACCGTTGCGCGCCGGCCGCCAACGTCCATCCGATCGCGACCGATACCGCCGATCTCAACGACCCCGACGTCAGCGCCGCGCTCTACGAGAACGAGTTGATGGCCTTCTACGGCGCCGAGCAGCTCGACCCGGCGCGGCCGCTGTTCGATCTCGTCTTGATGGGCGTCGGCCCCGACGGCCACACCGCCTCGCTGTTTCCCGGCTACCCCGCGGTCGCGGAAAGCGCACGCTGGGTGGTCGGCGTGCCCAAGGCCAATGTCGAGCCGTTCGTGCCGCGCGTCACGCTGACCCTGCCGACGCTCGCCTCCTGCCGCGAGATGCTGTTCGAGATCGCAGGCGAGAGCAAGCGCGCGATCCTGGCGCGGCTGCTCGCCGGTGAGGACCTGCCGGCGAACCGCGCGCGGTCGCAGCACGAAACCGCCTGGCTGGTCGATCAGGCCGCGCTGCCGGAGGATTTTCGTGGCTGACGGGGAAAACCCCTGCGCGCTGGTGGTGATGGGCGTATCGGGCTCCGGCAAGAGCACCATCGCCGATCACCTCGCGGTCAGGATCGGTTGGCGCTACGAGGACGGCGACACGTTTCACCCGCCGAGCAACGTCTCGAAGATGCATTCCGGGCAGCCGCTGACCGACGAGGACCGCTGGCCATGGCTAAGAGCCATCGCCGCAGAGATCGACCGCACCTGCAAGGCGAACGAGCGCGCGGTGATCGCCTGCTCGGCCCTGAAGCGCAGCTATCGCGACATCCTGGTGCATGGCCGCCGGGATGTCCGCATCGTCTTCCTCGATGGCACGCAGGAGCTGATCGCCTCACGGCTGATCGTGCGCAAGGGCCATTTCATGCCGCCGGGCCTCTTGGCGAGCCAGTTCAAGACGCTGGAGCCGCCGACGCCGGATGAACACCCGATCACCGTCGCGATCGACCGCACCGTCGACCTGATCGTCGAAGACATCGTCAACCAACTGAAGCTGGACCGCCCATGACCCGCATCGCCCTTGTCGTATCAGACGTCGACGGCACGCTCCTGACCAAGGACAAGATCCTGACCGACGGCGCACGGGCGGCGGTCCGCAAGCTGCACGAGGCCGGCATCGGCTTCACCATCGTCTCCAGCCGGCCGACGATCGGAATGGGATTTTTGGTCACGCCGCTCGCGATCACGCAGCCGATCGGTGTCTTCAACGGCAGTTCGATCGTCGATCCGGAGTTGCGGCCTCTGGAGCAGCACGTGATCCCGCCCGCCGTGGCCAAGCGCAGCGTCGATATGCTGCGCGATCATGGCGTCGACATCTGGCTGTTCACCAACGACCGCTGGCTGACGCGCAATCCCGAAGGCGAGTACACCGCCCACGAGCAGCACACCATCAAGCATGATCCGACCATCATCAGCGATTTCACGCCCTATCTCGATCGGGCCTGCAAGATCGTCGGCGCGAGCCCGGATGCCGCGCTGCTGCAGCGCTGCGAAAAGGAGATGCAGCAGCTGGTCGGCAATGAGGCGACCGCAGTCCGCTCGCAGACCTATTATCTCGACGTCACCCCGCCCGGCCACGACAAGGGCACCTTCGTCGAGGCGATCGCAAAGCGCCTCGGCGTGCCGCTGGAGAACGTGGCAACGATCGGCGACATGCAGAACGATCTGCCGATGTTCGCGCGAAGTGGCACCTCCTTCGCGATGGGCAACGCCAGCGACGACGTCAAGGCGCGCGCAACGCATGTGACCGAGAGCAACGAGCACGACGGCTTCGCGCGCGCGATGGACCGCGTGCTGCAGCTCCGCTGAGCCCGCGAATCCGATCTGCGCCCAGACTGAGCGCAGCTTCACCGTGATCTACAGCACATTTCCAGACGCCGGATCGCGCCATACTGGTTGTGTGATCACGTCACACTGATCATGCGACCGTTTGTCGCACCACGGTGTCACATCGACCGGGTTCGCGGTTCCCAGCGCCCCATCAAAGGCGGCATGCCGCCCGTCGCCACCCAAAGGAGTCGCCCAAGCACATTCGCGTCAGATCCCCTCTCAGCCGTTTGCGTTCCGGAATTTTTTTGACGTCGTCCGATCCCACCTTGTCGACCCTCGCGGATCGGCCCCCGCACGTTTGCGGACACGGACACGTCAGCGCTTTTTGGAGTCATGCCATGGCCGTCATCGCCAATCTCGCCGCTGGAACCCTCACCGTCACCGGCGATGCCGCTGACAATTCCATCACCACCAGCCGCGACCTTGCAGGCACTCTTGAGATCAATGGCGGCGCGGTACCGATCGCGGGAGGGCCCTCCACCACCGCCAATACGACGGCGGTTCAGGTCCTGGGCCAGGACGGCAGCGATACCCTCACGCTCGACGCAAGCAATGGCGCGCTGCCCAATATCGTGCTCGAGGGCGGCAACAACACCGACACCGCGGACATCGAGAGCGAAGACGCAGGCGAAGTCTTCACCATCGTCCCGAACGGCTCGCGTGTCAGATTCGATCGGGTCAGCCCGGATCCGTTTTCCGTGGACATCGGCACCACCGAGAATCTGGTGCTGCATGCCAATGGCGGCGACGACACCATCACGGCCTCGAACGGGCTCGCAGCCCTGATCTCGCTCACGCTGGATGGCGGCGCCGGCAACGACACCATCACCGGCGGCGACGGCGCCGACCTCCTGATCGGCGGGACCGGCAACGACACCGTCGCCGGTGGCCGCGGCAACGACACCGCGCTGCTCGGCGACGGCGACGACACCTTCATCTGGAATCCCGGTGACGGCAGCGACAGTGTCGAGGGCCAGGACGGCAACGACACGCTGCAGTTCAACGGCGCCAATATCGCGGAGCAAATCGACATCTCCGCCAACGGCTCGCGCGTGCGCTTCACCCGCGACGTCGCCGGCATCGTGATGGACCTCAACGGCGTCGAGAAGGTTGCCTTCCTGGCCCGTGGCGGCGCGGATCACGTCACGGTTCACGATCTCACCGGCACCGACACCAATCAGGTTCTGGTCGATCTCGCGGCCACGCCCGGCGGCAGCACCGGTGATGGCGCGGCCGACACGGTGACTGTCGAGGGCACAGCCGCCGCCGATCAGATCAACATATCCCAGAGCGGCAGCAACATCCTGGTGAACGGCCTGGCCGCCGAGGTATCGATATCCGGCCAGGAAGGCGCCAACGACGCGCTGAAGATCAATGCGTTCGGCGGCAACGACACCATCAATGCGTCCGCATTGCCCGCCGGCCAGCTTCACCTCACCATCGACGCCGGCGACGGCGACGACACCGTGATCGGCAGCGCCGGCGCCGACACGATCATCGGCGGCATCGGCAATGACACGGTCACCGGCGGTCGCGGCGACGACACCGCGCTGCTCGGCGACGGCGACGACACCTTGATCTGGAATCCCGGTGACGGCAGCGACGTTGTCGAAGGTCAGGCCGGCACCGACACGCTGCAGTTCAACGGCGCCAACATCGCCGAGAAATTCGATATCTCCGCCAACGGCGGCCGCGTTCGCTTCACCCGCGACGTCGCCAACATCGTGATGGATCTCAACGGTGTCGAGAAGATCAATATCGATGCGCTGGGCGGCGCCGATACGGTCACGGTCAACGATCTCTCCGGCACCAACGCACAGCAGATCGCAATCGACCTCTCCGCTTCGGGCGGCAGCGCCGATGGCGCGCTCGACACGGTGGTCGCCAACGCCACGGCCGGCGCCGACACCACCACCGTCACCAACAGCGGCAACGACGTGCTGGTGAACGGCCTCGCCGCCCAGGTCGTGGTGCACGGCCAGGATGCGAGCGACGTCCTGCAGGTCAACGGATTGGGCGGCGACGACCAGATCAACGCCTCCGGCCTTGCCGCCGGACTGATCGCGCTCACCATCAATGCCGGGGCCGGCAATGATTTGATCGTCGGCAGCGCCGGTGGCGACACCGTGATCGGCGGACAAGGCAACGACACCGCCCTGCTTGGCGGCGGCGACGACACCTTCACCTGGAATCCCGGCGACGGCAGCGACACTGTCGAGGGCCAGGGCGGCAACGACACGCTGCAGTTCAACGGCGCCAATATCGCCGAGAACATCGATATCTCGGCCAACGGCTCGCGCGTGCGCTTCACCCGCGACGTCGCCAGCATCGTGATGGACCTCAACGGCGTCGAGAAGATCGCCTTCCAGGCCCTTGGCGGCGCGGACCACGTCACCGTTCACGATCTCGCCGGCACCGACACCAATCAGGTTCTGATCGATCTCGCGTCCACGCCCGGTGGCAGCACCGGTGACGGCGCGGCCGACACGGTGACAGTCGAGGGCACGGCCGTCGCCGACCAGATCAACGTAACCCAGAGCGGCAGCAAGATCCTGGTGGACGGCCTGGCGGCCGAGGTGTCGGTATCCGGCCAGGAAGCCGCCAACGACACGCTCACCATCAACGCCGGTGACGGCGACGACATCATCGATGCATCCGGGCTCGGCGCCGGGCAGATCAAGGTCGTCGTCGACGCCGGCATCGGCGACGACATCGTCACGGGCAGCGCGGGCGGCGACCGCGTCACGCTCGGCGCCGGCAACGACTCCTATGTCTACAAGCCGACCGGAGGGCCCGACACCGTCACTGACTTCGTCGCCGGCGCAGGCACGGACGACAGGATCGATCTCAGACCATTTGCCAGCCTCGGCTTTCACGAGCTCGCAACCGTGCTGCCGCTCGCAGCCCAGGTCGGCGCGGATACGGTCATCAATTTTGGCGGCGGCAACACGCTGACGCTGCTGAACGTCCTCAAGACCGATCTGAGCGAGGACGATTTCGTCTTTGGCGGCCCCGGCGTCACCTCGGTGACCACGTCGGGGACGGGCATTACCGCCGGCAACGGTCTGCTGACGGTCAATGACGAAGTCACCTTCACGGTGACGTTCGACGAGCCTGTGATCGTGACCGGTCAGCCGGCCCTGCTTCTCAACGATGGCGGGATTGCGACCTTCTCCACCGGCAGCGGCACCGCCACGCTGACATTCATCTACCAGGTCGCGGCAGATCAAAGCACATCCGACCTCGCCATTGCCGGCATCGATCTCGACACCGCCACCATGACGGACGGTCTCGGCAAGGACGCCGAGGTGTCCGGCCTCATCGTCAATCCTGCAGGCATTCTGCAGATCGACGCGGTTGCGCCGCAGGCCACCGCCGTGACCGCCATACCGGCGGATGGTCACGAGGGCGTCGGA
Source organism: Bradyrhizobium sp. CCBAU 51753 (assembly GCF_015291565.1). Classification (NCBI taxonomy): domain Bacteria; kingdom Pseudomonadati; phylum Pseudomonadota; class Alphaproteobacteria; order Hyphomicrobiales; family Nitrobacteraceae; genus Bradyrhizobium; species Bradyrhizobium sp. CCBAU 51753. The sequence continues at coordinate 6,947,708 of NZ_CP030037.1, forward strand.
TCGGTGATCACGCTCGCTGTCGCCTTCGACGAGGCGGTCACCGTCACCGGCACTCCGCTGCTGACGCTCAACGATGGCGGCCTCGCGCATTATGTGAGCGGCAGCGGCACCGGGTCGCTGACCTATCAGTACATCGTCGCAGCCGGCGAAAACACCGCCGATCTCGCCGTGACCGGTTCGAACCTCAATGGCGGGACGATCAGGGACCAGGCCGGCAATGACGCCGATCTCGCAGGCGCCGCGGTCAATCCGGCCGGCACCTTGCAGATCGATACGACGGCGGCGCATGTGACCGGCGTCGCGGCCACGCCTTCTGACGGCCACGAAGCCGCGGGTTCGGTTATCACCTTCGCGGTCGCCTTCGACGAGATCGTCAATGTTGCCGGCGGCAATCCGACCTTGACGTTGAACGACGGCGGAGTAGCGCATCTCGCCGGCGGCAGCGGGACCGCTACGCTGACCTATCAGTACACGGTAGCCACCGGTGAAAACACCGCCGACCTTGCCGTCACCGGCTCCAGCCTCAATGGCGCGACGATCAGGGATCAGGCCGGCAACGACGCCGATCTGGCGGGTGCAGTGGGCAACCCGACGGGCACGCTGCACGTCGATACGACAGCGCCGCAGCTCGGCGACATCACCGCGTCGCCTGCGAGCGGCAATCAGGCGGCCGGGGCGCTGATCCAGTTCACCCTCGACTTCGACGAAGCGGTGCAGGTGGCTGGCGGAACGCCGACGCTTTCGCTCAACGACGGCGGCACGGCCAGTTTCGACGCCGTGGCTTCGGCCCTGCTCGGTGATGCGAGCAAGCTGGTGTTCGACTATCTGGTGTCGGCCGGCGATGCACCGACGGCATCGCTTGCGATCACCGGCCTCGATACGCATGGCGCTGTCGTGACCGATCTCGCCGGCAACCTCGCCGACCTCGGTCACGTCTCGGAGCTGTTCAGCGGTCTGTCGGTGAACGAGAACGCGCCCCCGGCAGGCAATCCTCCACCCGACAATCCACCGCCCGGCAATCCTCCGGGGGGCAATTCCAATGTCCTTCCGGCGTTCACGATCAACGGCTTCACGCGGCCGGAGCTGCACCTGGATTCGACAGGCCACATCCTGCTCGACGCGACGGCCGCCGCATTTGCCGGCCAATTTGGCCTTGAATACCTCTATCTCGGCGCACCTTCGGGAACGCCGTTCCCGCCGGTCGACCTGCACTGACCGGGGAGCGCGACGGATTCGCGTCAGGTCGAGCGCTGCACCGCCGGCTTCTTGGCCTCGGCCTGCGCCGCGCTGAGATTGTGCGAGGTGTTGATCAGCGCGATATGGGTCAGCGCCTGCGGAAAATTGCCGGTCTGCCGGCCGGCGCCGGGATCGAACTCCTCGGCCAGCAGGCCGAGGTCGTTGGCGACCGCCACGACGTGGTCGAACATGGTCTGCGCCTTGCCGATCTCACCCGCCAGCACATAGGCATCGGCGAGCCACAGGCTGCAGGCCAGGAACGCGCCCTCGATCGGCTGGGTCTCGTCGGAGACTTCGCGCGGGTCGTGGCGCAGCACGAAGCCGTCGCGCATCATATGCTGCTCGATCGCCGCGATGGTGCCGCGGATCTGCGGATCGGTCGGCCGCAGGAAGCCGACCGCCGGCAGCAGCAGCAGGCTGGCATCGAGCAGCTTCGAGCCGTAGCTCTCGACAAAACTGTTCAGCTCGCGGTCAAATCCGCGGTGGCAGACGTCGCGATGAATCGCCTCGCGCATCACCCGCCATTTGACCAGCGGCGCCTTGAAGCCGAACCGCTCCGCGCTCTTGATGGCGCGGTCGAACGCGACCCAGCACATCACCTTGGAGAACACGTAGTGCCTCGGCACGCCGCGGCGCTCCCAGATGCCGTGATCGGGCTTGTCCCAGACCTCGGCAAGGTGATTGACCACGGTACACTCCAGCGCCCAGTTCTCCTCGTCGAGCTTCAGCTCCGCCATCCGGGACTGGTGGAAGGCGTCGATCAGCTCGCCATAGACGTCGAGCTGCAGCTGCGCATGCGCAGCGTTGCCGACCCGCACCGGCTGCGCGCCTTCATAGCCGGGCAGCCATCCGGCCTCCCACTCCAACAGGCGGCGCTGGCCCACGATGCCGTACATGATCTGCATGTTGGCCGGCGCGCCCGCCGCCGCGCGCAGCAGCCAGTTGTGCCAGGCCGCTGCCTCTTCGGTGTAGCCGGAGTTCATCAGCGCCAATAGCGTGAAGGTGGCGTCGCGGAGCCAGCAGAACCGGTAGTCCCAGTTGCGCGCGCCGCCGAGCTTTTCCGGCAACGAGGTGGTGGGCGCGGCGACGATGCCACCGGTCGGCCTGAAGGTCAGCGCCTTCAGCGTGATCAGCGAGCGCATCACGAGGTTGCGCGCATAGCCGCCGTCATAGGTCGAGCGGCTGCACCATTCCCGCCAGTACTCCTCGGTGTCCTTCAGCGCGGCCTCGGGATCGATCGGGTCCGGCACCGGGGAATAGGACGCGCCGTAGGTCAGCACGAACGGCACGGTGTCGCCCTCGCCGACCTCGAAATCGGCGATCGTGGTCAGATCCTTGCCGTGGGTCTGGACCGGCGTGCGCAGCACGGTCATGTCCTGCCCGGCGATCGCGAGCAGCCCGTCGCCATCAGGATTTTTCCTGACCCAGGGCACGTCGACGCCGAAGCCGAAGCGCAGCACCAGCTCCATGTGCATTTTCACGCGGCCGCGGATGCCGCGGACCAGACGCACCACGTCGGAGGCGTTGCCGCGCGGCGGCATGAAATCGATCAGCGCCACCACGCCGCCTTGGGTCTCGAACCGCGTCTCCAGGATCAGCGTATAGTCCCAGTAGCGGCGCGACGTTGCGGTGACCTCCTCGGCGGGCGCGATCAGCCAGCGGCCATGCCTGGACGTACCGAGCAGCGCCGCGAAGCAGGCGTCGGAATCGAAGGCCGGCCAGCACAGCCAGTCGATCGAGCCGTCACGGCCGACCAGCGCCGCGGTCTCGCAATCGCCGATCAGTCCATAGTCTTCGATACGCGAGGCCAAATGCAGCGCTCCGCATCATGATCCGTTGCGCGAGCGCTCGCGGGTCGCGTGCTTCAGCGCATCGACGTCGATCGCCGAGGCCAGCTGCGCGATCGAGACTGGAAGCCGCCGCTTCCAGTTCGGGTGCTCATAGACTGTGCCGGGAATGTTCGGCTGATCGACCAGGCCCAGCAGGTCCTCCATCGAGACCACCATGATCCGCGACCGGGTCCGCGCCAGAAAACTCACCACCGAATAGAGATCGTGATGGTGGATGTCGTGCCGGCGCAGCACGGCGTCGAGTTGGCCGAGCGCATCCCAGCGCATCTGGTCGGTCTCGCCGGGATCGATGCCGAGCGTGCGCTTGGTCTTGAGATCGCTGAACGAGCGCCAGCCGGCATAGGTCGAGAGGTCGTGGGTGTTGAAGGTGACGAGCGCATCGGTGAGGTAATGGTCGGCGTTGCAGAACACGCCCCCTCCGTCACGCTCGAACATCATCACCAGATAGGACCAGATGCCCCAGCCGTTCATCTGCTCGCGAAAACCCTCGGGCACGGTGCCGAGATCCTCGCCGATCACGACGCAGCGGCTTGCGACGCTCTCCTGCGCCGTCGCCGCCAGCAGCGCCTCGAACGGCATCAGCACATAGGCGCCGTTGGCGGGACCAAAACCGCGCGGCACCAGATAGAGCCGCTTCAGCCCGAAGGCGTGGTCGAGCCGGATCGCGCCGGCATGGCGCATCGAGGCGCGCAGCATCTGCTTGAACGGCGCAAAGGAGCGCAGCTCGAGGCCCGCGGCATTGAAGCCGGCGAGCCCCCAATCCTGGCCAGCGGTGTTGAGCGGATCGGGCGGCGCGCCGACGCCGAGCTGGCGCGAGATCGCGGTCTGCTCATTCCAGGCGTCGAAACCATCCGACTGCACGCCGACCGCGACGTCGAGATAGAGGCCGACGCGCATGCCGAGCTTGTGCGCCAGCGCCTGGCAGGCGGCGAGCTGGCGGTCGGCGGTCCATTGCACGAATTCGACGAACTCGACCTCGCCGGCGGTGTCGCGCGCCCGGCGCAACTTGGCGCAAGCTGCATCGTTGGGCTGCCGCCATTCGTCCGGCCATTCCCACCACGGCGTGTTGAAGCTGTGCCGCATCACCTCGAAGCAGGCAAAGCGCGACAGCAGCGCGCCCTGCTCGGCGCGATAATTCTCAAAGTCCTGCCAGCGGCCGAGCCCCGGATTGGCCTTGAAAGCCGTAAACGCCGCACGCAGCGCGCGCCATTTCAGCGGGCCGACGGCGACGTAATCGACCATGTCGCGGGTGCGGAGCTGCGCCAGCGCGGCCCGCGTCTCGGCATCGATGCGGAATTCGGGAATCTTCTCGACGTCGATATAGAGCGCGTTGAGGAACAGCCGGCTGTTCGGCGAGTACGGGCTGCAGTCGCCCGGCCGATCGTCGAATAGCGCGTGCAGCGGATTGAGCCCGATCCCGTCGGCGCCGACCGAGTGCGCGAATTCGAGCAGGTTTTGCAGGTCCGTGAAGTCGCCGATGCCCCAATTGCGCGCCGAGCGCACGCCGTAGAGCTGCACCGCGATCACCCAGCAGCGATCGAACTCGCCGCCGAACGCGGCCTGCGGCCCAACCAGCAGCGGCATTTCCTCGCGCGCGCCCGATGCGTCCGATAGCTGCAGCCGATGCACGCCTTCAGGCAGACCGGATGGCCATGCCACGGTCCGCTCGCGCGCCTCACCCTGCGCAAGCAGGCTGGAGCCGTGCGTAACCTTCCACTGCACCGGAAGCTGCGCGGCCTCCGACAGCTCGGTGTGCGCGGCGCGGCCCGTTCTGATCACCACGGGCTCGGCGACGATCCGCCGCGGCGTCTCCGGCGGCAGCGCCGCGAGGATCGCCGCGAGCGCCTCGGGGGTTGTCACACGCAGGTGACCGCTGCCGTCGATATACTCGGTCTGGATACCCAGGGTCTTGGCTTTGGAGTAAAGGTCCATTGGGCACGCTGCTGGCTCGCAACGGGATCCGGACCGTTGCTAAATTGTACAGATAAGGGAAAGGGATAGATGATGATTAACGCTCTACCCTGTCCGGCGTTCCGCCGGGAACCATTACCCGGCGAGCGGCTTACTATATGGGTCTGGCGTGCCTCCTTTGCAGCGCCGGGACGTCATTTGCATTTCTAATGGCGGCGGCATCACCGTGAACAAAACTGCCCGGCCTGTCGAGAGTGCGCACGGCACTTTTCATATCACCGATGTTTATCCATCGGTCGATGGCGGTCGCTTCCCGGTCAAGCGCATCGTGGGCGAGCCGGTCGAGGTCTGGGCCGATATCTACCGTGACGGACATGACGTGATCGCGGCCGCGCTGGTGTGGCGGCACGAGGGCGACGGCGAATGGCAGCACGCGCCGATGACCTTGCACAGCGACGACCGCTGGGGCGGCGCCTTCGTGCCCGACCGGCCGGGCCGCTACACCTACGCGATCGAGGCCTGGACCGACCAGTTCGCCAGCTGGCGGCATCGCTTCGCGCAGAAGCAGCGCGACGGCAGCGACCACACGCTGGACGCGCTCGAAGGCGCAGGCATGCTGACCCAGGCGCAGGCCGGTGGCCCGGGAGCGGCCGCCGTGATCATCAGGCAGTGCGAGATCTATCTGCAGACCGGCGAGGCCGGCGCGCTGCTCGCGCCGGAATTGCAGGACGCGATGGCCGGCAGCCAGTTTCGCCCCGACCTCACGCGTTCGCAGCTGTTCCCGCTGATCGCCGACCGGCCGCGGGCGCGCGCCGGCGCCTGGTACCAGATGTTTCCCCGCAGCCAGGGCAAGGTGCCGAGCGCGCATGGCACCTTCGGCGATTGCATCGCGCGGCTGCCCGATATCGCGGCGATGGGCTTTGACGTCGTGCTGCTCGCGCCGATCCATCCGATCGGGCGGCAGCACCGCAAGCGCCGCAACAATGCGGCGATCGCGCAAGGCGGCGATCCTGGCAGCCCCTATGCGATCGGCGCGGCCGAGGGCGGCCACGACGCCGTGCACCCGGAGCTCGGCACGCTCGCCGATTTTCGCGCCTTCGTGGCGGCGTGCCGGACCCATGGCCTGGAAGTCGCGCTCGACTTCGCGGTGCAGTGCTCGCCCGATCACCCCTGGCTGACGCAGCATCCGCAATGGTTCAAGCGCCGCCCGGACGGATCGATGCGCACCGCCGAGCACCCGCCGCAGCGCTGGGATGACGTCGTCAACCCCGATTTCGGATGCGAGGACGCCGGCGCATTGTTGCACGCGCTGCGCGACGTCGTTTTGTTCTGGGTCGAGCAGGGCGTCAAAATCTTCCGGGTCGACAATCCCCACACCAAGCCGCTGCCGTTTTGGGAATGGCTGATCCGCGAGGTGCAGCAGCACGATCCCGAAGTGCTGTTCCTGGCGGAAGCCTTCGTGCGGCCGAAGCTGATGAAGGGCCTGGCCAAGCTCGGCTTCACCCAGTCCTACAGCTATTTCACCTGGCGCACGCAGCGCCGCGAGCTCGAGCAATATCTCGGCGAATTGACCGGTTATCCCGAGCGTGACTTCTTTCGGCCGAATTTCTTCGTCAACACGCCGGATATCCTGCCCTTCCACCTGCAGAGCGGCGAATCCTGGATGTTCAAGTCGCGTCTCGCGCTGGCCGCGACGCTGTCTGGCAACTATGGCATCTACAGCGGCTTCGAGCTGCTGGAGCACACGCCGATCCCGGGCCGCGAGGAATACCTCAACTCCGAGGAATACGCGATCAGGGTGCGGGACTGGGACCAGGCGGGGAACATCAAGCCCTACATCGCGGCGCTAAATCGGATCAGACGCAGTCACTCAGCGCTGCAACAATTCGCCAATCTGCGCTTTATCAATACCGATGACGGCGGCGTGATCGGCTTCGTCAAGGAGGCGGTCGATCAGAGCAACGTGATCGCGGCCGCGATCGCATTGTCGCCGGAGGCACGTGACGTCTGGCTTCCGCTCGGCGACATTGCGGTCGGCCGCGGCGAGGCGCGCCGTCCCGTCACGGCCGTGGAAGATCTTGTCACCGGCGAGCGCCATCCGCTCGAATGGGGAGGCATCCGCCTGCATATCGATCCTGCGCGCGATCCCGCGCTGCTGCTGCGCTGTATCGCCTGAAGGAGCCGTCATGAACGTATTCTCCACTGTCGATATCAAGGAGAAGATCGCGACCGCGACCGCGGACGAGCTCTGGTACAAGGACGCCATCATCTACCAGCTGCACGTCAAGGCGTTCGCCGACAGCAACAATGACGGCATCGGCGACTTCGCCGGCCTGACGGAGAAGCTCGGCTATTTGCAGGAACTCGGCGTCACCACGCTGTGGCTGTTGCCGTTCTATCCCTCGCCCGGCCGCGACGACGGTTACGACATCGCCGACTATGGCGACATCAATCCCGATTTCGGGACGATGAAGGACTTCAAGCGCTTCATCCAGGAGGCCAAGAAGCGCGGCCTGCGCGTCATCACCGAGCTCGTGGTCAACCACACCTCGGACCAGCATGCCTGGTTCAAGCGCGCGCGCCGCAGCCCGCCGAATTCGAGTGCGCGAAGCTGGTACGTCTGGAGCGATACCGACCAGAAATACCTCGATACGCGGATTATTTTTACCGACACGGAAAAGTCGAACTGGACCTGGGACCCCGAAGCCGGCCAGTTCTACTGGCATCGCTTCTTCTCGCACCAGCCGGACCTGAACTTCGACAATCCCCGCGTCGTCAGCGCCATCGTACAGGTGATGAAGCGCTGGCTCGATACCGGCGTCGACGGCTTCCGGCTCGACGCCATTCCCTATCTGTGCGAGCGCGACGGCACCAACAACGAGAACCTGCCGGAGACGCATGCCATCATCAAGCGGCTGCGCAAGGAGCTCGACGCCTACGCCAAGGGCAAGGTGCTGCTCGCCGAGGCCAATCAATGGCCGGAGGACGTGCAGGAATATTTCGGCCACGGCGACGAATGCCACATGGCCTACCACTTCCCGCTGATGCCGCGCATCTACATGGCGATCGCCCAGGAGGATCGCTTTCCGATCACCGATATCCTCCGGCAGACGCCCGACATCCCGTCCGCCTGCCAGTGGGCGCTGTTCCTGCGCAATCACGACGAGCTGACGCTGGAAATGGTCACCGACGTCGAGCGCGACTATCTATGGTCGACCTACGCCAACGACCCGCGCGCCCGCATCAATGTCGGAATCCGCCGGCGCCTTGCCCCGCTGATGGACAATGACCGGCGCAAGATCGAGCTGATGAATTCGCTGCTGCTGTCGTTCCCCGGCACGCCGATCATCTATTACGGCGACGAGATCGGCATGGGCGACAACATCTATCTCGGCGACCGCAACGGCGTGCGGACGCCGATGCAATGGTCGCCGGACCGCAATGGCGGTTTTTCGCGCGCCGATCCCGCACGGCTTTATGCGCCGACGATCATGGACCCGGTCTACGGCTACGAGGCCGTCAATGTCGAGGCACAGTCGCGCAGCCTGTCGTCGCTGCTGTCGGCGACCAAGCGGCTGATCGCGGTGCGCAAGTCGACGCTCGCCTTCGGGCGCGGCACCATGACCTTCATCCGCCCGGAGAACCGCTCGGTGCTCGCCTATGTGCGCCAGTACAACGGCGAGGTGATCCTCTGCGTCGCCAATCTGTCGCGTTCGGCGCAGGCCACGCAGCTCGATCTCTCCGCGTTCAAGGACCGCATTCCGCTGGAGATGCTGGGCCGGACGCGCTTTCCGGCGATCGGCGAACTGCCCTACATGATCACGCTCGCGCCGTACGGCTTCTACTGGTTCCAGCTGCAGGAGCGCGACAAGTCCGAGCCGGTCGTCCCGCGCGCGGTGCCGGAGTTCGAGACACTGGTGGTGCCGCTGAATTCGACCTGGACGTCGCTGGCGCGCGAGCGCGGCGTGTTCGAGCACGACGTGCTGCCCGGCCATCTCGCGCGCTGCCGCTGGTATTCGGAACATTCCGCCAAGGCGATCCAGCCAAAGCTGGTGTCGGCGATCCCGTTCTGCGACATCGGCGACAACCGGCCCTGGCTGATCTTCTTCGAAACCACCGAGCGCGGCACCACCAGCCGCTACGTGCTGCCGATGCAGATCGAGTGGGTGCGCTTCGACCGCGAGCGCTACAATCCGCGCGCGTTTGCCGCCGTGCGCCAGGGCGCGCGCGAAGGCACGCTGCTCGATGTCGCCACCGACCAGATCTTCACCGGACTGTTCCTGCGCAATCTGCGGGAGAACCTCGTGGTCGACGAAAGCGAGCAAGGCCTCAGGCTCGAATTCCGGCCGACCAGCCGCTTCTCGGACCGGCCGGTCCGGCAGCCGGAGCGCATCCGTGTTTTCGAGAACGATCAGCCGCACTCGACCGCGCTGGTCGACAATGAGTACGTCACCAAGATCTACCGCAAGCTCGAGGTCGGCCTCAATCCGGAGATCGAGATGGGCCGCTTCCTCACCGAGGTGATCGGCTTCCCCAACACGCCTGCCCTGCTCGGCACCGCCGAGCTGGTCGAGGGCGACAAGCGCAGCGCGGTCGCCGTCCTGCATGCCATGGTGGTCAACCAAGGCGACCTCTGGACGGTTGGGGCCTCGCACCTCGATCGCCTCGTCGAAAGGCAACGCTTGCTCGCCGCGAGCGAGGACCCGGCGGAGAACGGCGATCACGCCACTTACATGCGTCACATGGCGCAGAGCGGAAAGCGTCTCGCCGAACTGCATATTGCGCTCGCCAGCAAGGACATGCCGGACTTCTCGCCCGAGCCGACCAAGCCGGAGGACCTCCAGCGCTGGAGCGACGAGATCATGGCGCGCGCCGAGCGCGTGTTCGACACGCTGAAGCAGCGCCGCGACGGCCTGAAGGATGCCGAGCGGTTGCTGGCCGACCAGCTGCTGGCGCAGCACGACCTGCTGCCGGACCGGCTCAAGGCGCTGCTGCCGCGCGACACCGACGGGCTCAACATCCGCCATCACGGTGACCTGCATCTCGGCCAGTTGCTGGTCGTCAAGGACGATATCTTCATCATCGATTTCGATGGCGGGCCGGGCCGCACCATCGCCGAGCGCCGCCGCAAGGCGCCGGCCGCGCGCGACGTCGCCGGCGTGATCCGCTCGATCGATTACGCGGCCACGGCGGCGCTGGAGCGCGCGCTCAGGGTCGCGCCGGACGAGAGCGGCAGGCTGAGCCTCGCCCTCGCCGAATGGCGCGACCAGGCCGCGGATGCGTTCCTTGCGGCCTATCGCGAGGTGATGGCCGGCCAGCGCCTGTGGCCTGCCGACGCCAGGGCGGCCGAGCGCCTGCTCAGCTTTTTCCTGCTTGAGAAAGCCTTCTACGAGATCGAATATGAGCTCACGAACCGGCCGGATTGGCTGCGGGTGCCGCTGACCGGCCTGTTGAGGATCCTGGCGCAACAGCCGCATGAGGTTGCATGAACAAGCTGCCAGCCGAAGCCTACGCCATCATCGAGGGCCGCCACTCCGATCCCTTCCATTATCTCGGGCGTCATACCGAGGGGGATCGCAGCGTCGTGCGCGCCTTCCTGCCCGATGCCAGCAAGGTCGAGGCGATCGGCGAGCATGGCGAGACGGCGGCGCTGGCGCGCATCCATGACTCCGGGCTGTTCGCCGGCACGCTGCCGAACGGCTCGATGCGCTATCAGCTCCGCGCGCAGTTCGGCGACAACGTCGTCGAATTCGAGGACGCCTACCGCTTTCCGCCGATCCTGAGCGACTTCGATCTCTATTTGCTCGGCGAAGGCACCCATCAGCGGGTCTACGACACGCTTGGCGCGCATCCGATGACGCTCGAGGGCGTCGACGGCATCGGCTTCGTGGTGCTGGCGCCGAACGCGCGGCGCGTCAGCGTGGTCGGCGACTTCAATTTCTGGGACGGGCGGCGGCACCCGATGCGGGTGCGCGGCCCGGGCTATTGGGAGTTGTTCATCCCGCGCGCGCGGGTCGGCGACCACTACAAGTTCGAGATCATCGGGCGCAACGGCCAGCATTTGCCGCTGAAATCCGATCCCCTCGCCTTCGCCGCCGAAGTCCGCCCCAAGACCGCATCGATCGTGATCGACGAACGCAACATCCCGCATCCGCGCCCGGCACCTGACCGCGTCAATGCGCTGAGCTCGCCGATGTCGATCTACGAGGTCCATCTCGGCTCCTGGCGGCGCAAGGGACGCAATGAGTGGCTGAGCTATCGCGAGATGGCCGAGCAGCTTCCGGCCTACGCGCGCGACCTCGGCTTCACCCATGTCGAATTCCTGCCGATATCAGAACATCCGTTCGACGGCTCCTGGGGCTATCAGCCGACCGGCATGTTCGCGCCGACCAGCCGCTTCGGCTCGCCGCAGGATTTCGCCGCGCTGGTCGATGCCTGCCATCGCGAGGGTCTCGGCGTGCTGCTCGACTGGGTGCCCGGGCATTTTCCCGACGATCCGCATGGTCTCGGCCATTTCGACGGCACCGCGCTCTACGAGCACGCCAACCCGCTGCAGGGCCGCCATCTCGACTGGGGCACGCTGATCTACAATTACGGGCGCACCGAGGTCACCAACTTCCTGGTCTCGAACGCGCTGTTCTGGCTCGATCGCTACGGCATCGACGGCCTGCGCGTCGATGCCGTAGCCTCCATGCTCTACCTCGATTACAGCCGCCCCTCCGGCGGCTGGATCCCAAACAAATATGGCGGCCGCGAAAACATCGAGGCGATCGATTTCCTGCGCCGCTTCAACACCGAGGTGTTCGCGCGCTTTCCGCAGGCGACGACGGCGGCGGAAGAATCCACCGCGTGGCCGCAGGTCTCGCGCCCGGTCGAATATGGCGGGCTCGGCTTCGGCTACAAGTGGAACATGGGCTGGATGCACGACACGCTGAAATATATCGGCAAGGACCCGATTCACCGCAAATACCATCACGGCGACATCCTGTTCGGCCTGCACTACGCCTTCTCGGAGAACTTCATCCTGCCGCTCTCGCATGACGAGGTCGTGCACGGCAAGCGTTCGATCCTCGGCCGTATGCCCGGCGACGACTGGCAGCGCTTTGCGAATTTGCGCGTGTACTACAGCTTCATGTTCGGCCATCCCGGCAAGAAGCTGATGTTCATGGGCTGCGAGTTCGGCCAGGAACGCGAGTGGAACCACGACTACTCGATCGACTGGCATCTGTTGGAGCAGCCGAGGCACCGCGGCATTCAAAGCCTGATCCGCGATCTCAACCGGCTCTATCGTGCGGTGCCGGCGCTGCACGAGCTCGACTGCGACCAGGCCGGCTTCGAATGGGTGATTGCCGACGACGCCGCCAACAACGTGTTCGCCTGGATCCGCAAGGGCAGTGACGCACGCGCGCGCTGCCTCGTGGTCGCCAATTTCTCGCCCAACGTCTATCGCGACTATCGCGTCCGCGTGCCGTTCGCGGGCAAGTGGCACGAGGTGCTCAACTCGGATTCCACACACTACGGCGGCACCAATGTCGGCAATGCCGGCGAGATTCGCGCCGCGGAGGGAGCAACGCCCGAGCTCAGCCTGACCATTCCGCCGCTGGCTGCGATCTTCCTCGTACCGGAAAGCTGAATGATGCGACTGACCGAGGGAACGCCGTCGCGGCTTGGTGCCAGCTGGGACGGCAGGGGCACCAATTTTGCGTTGTTCTCAGCCAATGCGGAGAAGGTCGAGCTTTGCCTGTTCGACGGCCAGGGTCGCCGCGAGCTGGAGCGCATCGAGCTGCCCGAGCGCACCGAGGACGTCTGGCACGGCTATCTCAACGACGTCTCGCCGGGCCAGCTCTACGGCTATCGCGTCTACGGGCCGTATGCGCCGGAGCGCGGCCACCGCTTCAACCCGAACAAGCTGCTGCTCGATCCCTATGCCAAGCGGCTGGTCGGACGGCTGGTGTGGAGCGACGCGCATTTCGCCTACCGCACCGGCAGCGCGCGCGAGGACCTCTCGTTCGACCGGCGCGACAACGCCCGCGGCATGCCGAAGGCCGCGGTGGTCGACGAGAGCTTCAACTGGGGCCGCCGCGAGATGCGGCCGCACATTCCCTGGGAAGACACCATCATCTATGAGGCCCACGTCAAGGGCCTGACGCAGAAGCGCGAGGATGTACCGCCGAACCTGCGCGGCACCTATGGCGGGCTGTCGTCGCCGGCGATGATCGAGCATCTCAAGCGGCTCGGCGTCACCACGATCGAGCTGTTGCCGATCCACGGCCTGATCGACGACCGCATCCTGGTCGAGAAGAAGCTGGCGAACTACTGGGGCTACAACAGCATCGCGTTCTTCGCGCCGGAGGTCCGCTACGCCCAGGACAATGCACTCGACTCCTTCCGCACCACGGTGGCGCGGCTGCACGATGCCGGCATCGAGGTCATGCTCGACGTGGTCTACAACCATACCGCCGAGGGCAACCATTTGGGCCCGACGCTGAGCTTTCGCGGCATCGACAACGCCTCCTATTACTGGCTGAACCGCGAGAACCCGCGGTTCTACGACGACTTCACCGGCTGCGGCAGCTCGGTCAACCTCACCCATCCGCGGGTGCTGCAGATGGTGATGGACTCGCTGCGCTACTGGGTCGAGGTCTGCCATGTCGATGGCTTCCGCTTCGACCTCGCCACCACGCTGGCGCGCGGGCCGAACGGCTTTGACCGCGGCCACGCCTTCCTCACCGCCGTGCGTCAGGACCCGGTGCTGGCCACCGCCAAGATGGTCGCCGAGCCCTGGGACCTCGGCCTCGGCGGCTATCAGGTCGGCGCGTTTCCGTCGCAATGGTCGGAGTGGAACGACCGCTATCGCAGCGCGATGCGGCGCTACTGGAGCGGCGAAGGCAGCCTGATCGGCGATATCTCAAGCCGGATGACGGCATCCTCCGACCTGTTCCACCACGACAACCGCGCCACCCGCGCCAGCATCAACCACATCACGGTGCACGACGGCTTCACCCTCGCCGACCTGTTCAGCTACAACGAGAAGCACAACGAGGCCAATGGCGAGGACAATCGCGACGGCTCCAACGACAATCACAGCAACAATTGCGGCCATGAGGGCCCGACCGACGATCCCGCCATCAACGCGTTGCGCCGCCAGCTGCGCAAGAATGCGCTGGCCTGCCTGCTGCTCGCGCAGGGCACGCCGCTGATCCTCGCCGGCGACGAGGTCGCCAACACCCAGAACGGCAACAACAACGCCTACTGCCAGGACAACGAGACGGGCTGGGTCGGCTGGGAGAATCTCGGCGGCGAAGACGACTTCATCGACTTCGTCGGCCATCTCACCGCGCTGCGCCGCCGCTTTGGCCAGATCCGCTGCCAGCGCTGGCTCGACGGCCGCCGCGGCGACGGCTCCTATGGCGTGCTGTGGCTGACGCCGTCGGCGGAGGAGATGAAGGAATCCGACTGGAAGTTTCCGGAAAGCCGGTTTGTGGCTTATGTTCTGGGGCCGATGGAACAAGGTCAGGCGCCGATCTTTGTCGTGCTCAATGCCGCACCGCAGGAGATCGCGTTCAAGATGCCGAAAATGCCCGAATACAGGAGCTGGCAGCAGGTGCTGAACACGACCAGGACGGTGCAGACGGCCGAGCAGTTTCTCTCCGGCGTTGAAACCAAGGCGCCGCCGCGTGCGGTGCTGGCCTTCGCAGGCGCCCCATGAGTGCGCAGCATTTCGGCCCGGAGCTGACATCGGACGGCGCGCGCTTCCGGCTGTGGGCGCCGGCGGCGAAGCGCGTCGACGTCCTGCTCGACAAGCCGCATCCGCTGACGCGTGACGCCGCCGGCTGGTATGTCGCCGAGATTCCCGGCGTGCGCGCCGGCACGCGCTACAGATTCCGCATCGATGACGAGATCGACGTGCCCGATCCGGCCTCGGCGTTCCAGCCGGATGACGTGTTCGGCCCGAGCGAGGTGATCGATCACACAGCCTTCAAATGGCGCGCGACCGAGTGGCGCGGTCGACCGTGGCATGAGGCCGTCGTGCTCGAGGCCCATGTCGGCACCTTCACGCGTGAAGGCACCTACCGCGCCATGATCGACAAGCTCGATCATCTGGTCGCGACCGGCATCACCGCGCTGGAGCTGATGCCGCTGGCGGACTTCGCGGGCAAGCGCAACTGGGGCTATGACGGCGTGCTGTGGTACGCGCCCGACAGCGCCTATGGCCGCCCCGAAGACCTCAAGACCCTGATCGACGAGGCGCATCTGCGCGGGCTGATGGTGATGCTCGACGTGGTCTACAACCATTTCGGCCCGGAGGGGAATTATCTCGGCCGCTACGCGCCCTCGTTCTTCACCGATGCGCACACGCCGTGGGGCAGCGCGATCGACTATCGCGTACCTGAAGTTCGCGCCTTTGCGATCGGCAGCGTGGTGAGCTGGCTGCGCGACTATCGCTTCGACGGGCTCCGGTTCGACGCGGTGAACATGATCGTCGAGGCCGGCGAGGTCGCCGTCGTACACGACTTCAGCAAGGCGGCGGGACATCTCGTCGCCAACGACAGCCGGCACATCAACCTCGTGCTCGAAAACGGCGACAATCTCGCGCGCCTGCTCGACGCCACCGAGGATCCGCCGCACGGCAAATTCCGCGGCCAGTGGAACGACGACTATCATCACGTCTGGCACGTGATGCTGACCGGGGAAACGCAGGGCTATTACGGCGACTACCGCGCGCCAAAGCAGGAGCTCGCCCGCGCGCTGTCCTCCGGCTATGTCTACCAGGGCGAGGTCTCGGCATTCTGGGGCAACAAGCCGCGCGGCGAGCGGAGCGGCGCACTGTCGCCGATCTGCTTCATCAACTTCCTGCAGAACCACGACCAGATCGGCAACCGGCCGCTCGGCGACCGGCTCGTAAGTATCGCGAAGCCTGAGGCGGTCGCCGCCGCGCTCGCGGTCACACTGATCGCGCCGACCACGCCGATGCTGTTCATGGGCGAGGAATGGGGCGCGACCTCGCCGTTCCCGTTCTTCTGCGATTTCAAGGGCGATCTCGCCAACGCCGTGCGCAAGGGACGGCGTGAGGAGTTCGCCTGGGCCTATGCCAAATACGGCGACGACATTCCCGATCCGCTCGACGAGAAGACCATGCAATCCGCGGTGCTCGACTGGACCGCGCTCGCCCGCGATCCCGGCCGGGCCCGGCTGGCGCTGGTGCGCGACCTGCTCGCCGTACGCCGACGCGAGATCACGCCGCGGCTGGCCGGCGCGCGCTTCGGCGATGCCATCGTCGCCGGCGATCTCCTGACCGCGCACTGGCGGATGGGCGACGGCAGCACGCTGCGGCTCACCGCCAACCTGTCGGACCGCGCGATCGCTGATGCGCCGGAGCCGAAGGGAACCGGGATCTGGGGCGGCGCGTTGTCGGGGGGCCTCCCCGGCTGGGCGGTGCGCTGGAACCTCGGATAGCTCGATGCCTCTCGCGATCCCGATCGCGACATACCGCCTGCAACTCACTGCCGATTTCGACTTCGATGCTGCCGCCCGTGTCGTGCCGTATCTGAAGAGGCTCGGCATCAGCCACGTCTATGCCTCGCCCTTCATGAAGGCGCGCAAGGGCTCGACGCACGGCTATGACGTCGTTGACCACACCAAATTCAATCCGGAGCTCGGCGGCGAAGCCGGCTTTGCACGGCTGAGCGAGGCGCTGAAGCAGAACGATCTCGGCCTGATCCTGGATTTCGTGCCGAACCATGTCGGCGTGCATTTCGCCGACAATCCGTGGTGGCTCGACGTGCTGGAGTGGGGCCCGGCCTCGCCGCACGCGGTCTCCTTCGACATCGACTGGGACCTGCTGCCGTATCGGGCGCGCGGCGGCGTGCTGCTGCCGATCCTCGGTTCGTCCTACGGCCAGGCGCTGGAGCGCGGCGAGATCGAACTGCGCTACGACGCGAGCGAAGGCAGCTTTTCGGCATGGTATTACGAGCACCGCCTGCCGATCGCGCCGGAACGCTATGGCGAGGTGCTGCGCACCGTCGTGCGCGAAGCCGGCGCCGAGGACAGCGCGGCCGGACGCGCCGTGCTCCAGCTCGCTGCGCAATATCGCGGACTGCGTCACCCCAACCGCATCGAGGCGCCGGCCTTCAAGGCGGCGCTGCGCGCCATCGACGGCGCTGCCGACATCATTGCGCGCGGGCTCGCCGCGTATCGCGCCGGCGACGGCGCAAGCCAGACGCTGGCGCTGCATCATCTCTTGGAGCGCCAGCATTACAAGCTCGGCCACTGGCGGCTCGCCTCCAGCGACATCAACTACCGCCGCTTCTTCGACATCAACACGCTGGCGGGGCTGCGCGTCGAGGACGCCGCGACCTTCGAGGCCAGCCACAGTCTGGTGAAGCGGCTGATCGCGGAGGACCGGCTACAGGGCCTGCGGCTCGACCACATCGACGGCCTGCGCGACCCCGCCCAATATTTCCAACGGCTGCGCCGATTGATCCGCGCCGCGCAGGGGCCAAAGGCAAAGCCGTTCTACATGGTGGTCGAAAAGATCCTCGGCGAGGACGAGAAGCTGCCGCGCTTTGCCGGCGTCCACGGCACCACCGGCTATGAATGGATGAACGTGATCGGCCAGCTGCTGGTCGACGGCAGCGGGCTCGATCCGCTCGGCGAGATCTGGCGCCAGATCAGCAACCGCTCGCCGAACCTCGTGCCGGTGCTGCGCGAGG
Organism: Bradyrhizobium sp. CCBAU 51753; assembly: GCF_015291565.1. Lineage (NCBI taxonomy): Bacteria > Pseudomonadati > Pseudomonadota > Alphaproteobacteria > Hyphomicrobiales > Nitrobacteraceae > Bradyrhizobium > Bradyrhizobium sp. CCBAU 51753. The sequence goes on from NZ_CP030037.1 coordinate 6,965,418, forward strand.
CCAAGCGGCGGGTGCTGGAGACCCTGCTGACCAGCGAATTCACCGTGCTGGCACGCATTCTGGCGCGCATCGCCAACGGCCACTACAGCAGCCGGGACTTTTCCGCCGACAGCCTGCGCCAGGCGCTCGAGCTCTATGTGCTGCATTTCCCGGTGTACCGCACCTACCTCACCGCCGCGGGACCGACAACGCATGACCGCGCGCTGATCAGCGCGACCATCGCGCGCGCCCGCGCCGACTGGTTCGCCGCCGACGAAGGCATTTTCGATTTCCTGCGCGACGCGCTGACCATGGATTTGTTGAAGCCCGGCCGTCCGCCGCACTCGACGCCGCGGGTGCGCCGCTTCGCGCTGAAGGTGCAGCAGTTCACCGGGCCGATGATGGCGAAGTCGCTGGAGGACACCACGTTCTATCGCTACCACCGCCTGCTGGCGCTGAACGAGGTCGGCGGCGATCCCGCGGCGAGCGCGCTGCCGGCCGATGACTTTCACGCCATGATGCAGGCGCGCGCTCGCGACTGGCCGCACGGCATGACGGCGACCGCGACCCACGACACCAAGCGCGGCGAGGATGCCCGCGCCCGCATCATGGCGCTGGCCGAGATTCCCGGCGAATGGACCAGCGCGGTGGCGCGCTGGAAGGTCTTGAACGCGCCGCATCTCGTGCTCGACGGCGAGATGCGGGCGCCGTCGGCGACGTTCGAATACATGCTGTATCAGGCCCTGCTCGGCGCCTGGGATCCAGCCGACAAGGATTTTGTCGACCGCATCCAGGCCTACGCCCTGAAGGCCGCGCGCGAGGGCAAGCAGGAGACCAGCTGGCTCAATCCGCATGCGCCCTATGAGGACGGCATCAAGACCTTCATCGAACGGATCCTGGATCGCAACACCTCGCCCGAATTTCTGCAGGCGCTGGATACGCTGGCGCAACGCACCGCATTGATCGGCGCGCTGAACTCGCTCAGCCAGGTGACGCTGAAGGCGACCATGCCGGGCGTGCCGGATTTCTACCAGGGCACCGAATTGTGGGATTTTTCATTGGTCGATCCCGACAACCGCCGGCCGGTCGATTTTGCCGAACGCGCGGCGGCGCTGGAGGCGCTCGAAACGCCGGATTGGCATGCGCTGGCGCAGGACTGGCGCGACGGCCGGCTGAAGTTCGCCTGGACGCGGCATCTCCTGCGGCTGCGCAACGAACTGCCCGATGTGTTCACCAGTGGCGACTATGCACCGCTCGCGGTCAGCGGCCCGCATCGCGATCACGTCGTGGCATTCGCAAGGCGTCACGGCCGCGACGCTGTCATCGTCGCGCTGGCAAAATCGTTTGCTCCCTTCACGCAAAGCGGGCGGGCGTGGCCGCGTCCGGAGACATTCGAGGGCGCGATCGATGTGGCGGGATACACGCTCCCGGGTGGCGGCAGAGAGATTGAACTCTCGAAGCTCTTCGCCCCTCTGCCGGTCGCGGTGCTGAAGACGAAGGTCGCGGCGAGCGCGAAACGAGCGGCCAAGCGGTCGCCCTCACACGCCTAGAGCATGATCCGGAAAAGTGCAAAGCGGTTTTCCAGAAAGATCATGCTCAAGCAAATGGCTAAGCTGCAGGTCAGCGCTTGGTCAGCAGCAATTGCCCGTGCTTCTGAATGGCAGCCTGCGCGACTTCGGCAAAGCGCTGCAGCAGCCATGGCAGCGTCACCTCGACCCGCACATAGGCATCCTCGACCTCGACCTGTCCGGCCGCGACCTGCCCCAGCGCGCGGACGCGAAAGTTCATGCGGTTGTCCTCCCAGCGCTCCTCGTCGACGCTCAAGACCGGGACGCTCGCGGCCGCGCGCGAAAGGCCGGTTTTGAGGCGGCGCATCGCCTCGTCGCGGCCGAGGCTGTGGGGAATCGAAACGATCAGTGGCGCCGACATGCGGGCGGTCCTCCCTCGATGTCGTTGATGTAGTTCGGTTCCTCGAAAACGGAAGACGCACACAGTTTTATCGCGCTGCGGGAGCCGGAACCTTCGCAGATGCGGATTGTTGGCTTTTCCGAAGGGCAGAAAGAGTGAGGCCCGCGGGGCTGAGGAGACACGAGATGTCAATTGGAACCATCATTCTCATCATTCTGGTGATCGCGCTGCTCGGCGGCTTCAGCGGGATCGGCGGCGGCCCGTTCTACGGCACCGGCTATTACGGCGGCGGCGGCCTGGGCCTCGTGATCGTGATCCTGCTGATCCTGCTGCTGCTGGGACGGCTCTAGCGGCATACGGCTTCCACAAAACGACTGTCATCACCCGCGAAAGCGGGTGATCCAGTATTCCAGAGACGGCGTTGATTGAACCGATAAGCCGCGGCGTATTGGATACCCCGCTTTCGCGGGGTATGACGAGTTGAGGGCGACGCGGCGGCCCGCCCTCATCAGCTACTGCGCCGCGAGCTTCTTGATCGCCGTCTTGATCGATGACGCCGCATCCTCGTAGCCGTCCCAGGCCTTGGTCTTCGCCAGCAGCGCCGGCACTGTGCGCAGCGTGTATGCCTTCGGATCGAGATCGCCGCGCAGCTGCGCCCAGGTCAGTGGCATCGATACCGTGGCGCCCGGACGCGCCCGCGGCGACAGCACCGCGACCGCGGTCGAGAGCCGGTCGTTGCGCAGATAGTCGAGAAAGATCTTTCCCTTGCGCTTGGCCTTGGACATGTTGATCAGATAGCGCGCCGGATCGTCCTGCTCCATCCACTGGCAGATCGCTTGCGCGAAGGCCTTGGCTTCCTTCCACGTCACCTTGTCCCTGGCGCCGGACAGCAGCGGCGCCACCACGTGAAGGCCCTTGCCGCCGGTGGTCTTGCAAAAGCTTTCGAGACCGACCGCGCTGAGCCGCTGGCGCATGTCCTTGGCGGCCTCGACCACATCCGGGAACGCGACATCGGGCGCGGGATCGAGGTCGAACACCAGCCGGCCCGGCGTGTCATAGGCGTCGGGCGCGCAATTCCACGGATGCAGCTCGAGCCCGCCGGCCTGCGCGACCGCAGCGAGGCCCTCGACCTGGTCGATCTGCAGATACGGCTTGCGGTCGCCCGAGACTTTGGCAAGCTTCAGCAGTTTCGACGTGCCGGCCATCGCGTGGCGCTGGAAGAACGTCTCGCCCTTGATGCCGTCGGGCGCGCGCACGATCGAGCACGGCCGGCCCTTGAGATAGCCGATCATCCATGCGCCGACCGCCTCGAAATATCTTGCCAGCTCGAGCTTGGTCACCGCCTCGCCGTCGCCGGCATCGGGCCACAGCGCCTTGTCCGGGTTCGAGATGGCGACGCCCATCACCTCGCCGGACGCCTTCCCCGCAGCTTTGGCCATCGGCTTCACCACTGTGGTTTTGACCGGCGTCTCGGCTTCCACCTCATGTGCCGGCTTGTCCTGGCGCAGGCCCTTGAACGCAGCCTGGCGGATATTGCCGGCGTCGGTCCAACCGGCGAACTCGATCTCGGCGACCAGCTCCGGCTTCAGCCAGTGCACGTCGCGGGTCTTCTTCGGCGCGTCCTTGCCGCCGAACGGACTCTTGTCTGCTTCCGCCGCCTTCAGCGCCGGCATGATGCGGCGAACCGTGTCGGCGCCAAAGCCGGTGCCGACGATGCCGACAAAGGCGAGATGATCGCCGCGATAGACGCCGGCCATCAGCGAGCGGAATTTGCCGTTGGTGGTCTTCCAGCCGCCGAGCACCACCTCGTGGCCGGCGCGGATTTTTGCCTTGGTCCAGTCGTCGGAGCGGCCCGAGCGATAGGCACCGTCGAGCCGCTTGGAGACGATGCCTTCGAGCTTGAGCTTGCGCGCCGAGTCCAGCACGGTCGGGCCGCTCTGCTCGAAATGCTCGACATAGCGGATCACGGGATTCTTGCCCTTGCGCGCCTCGAGCAACGTCTTCAGCCGCGCCTTGCGCTCGGTAAGCGGCAGCGGGCGCAGGTCGCTGGTCGCCTCGAACAGCAGATCGAAGGCGTAGAAGATCAGCCGATCGGTCTTGCCGTCGGACAGGGCGGCCTGCAGAGTGGAAAAATGCGGCGTCCCGTGCTTGTCGAGCGCGACGATCTCGCCGTCGATCAACACGTCCGGCAGCCTCGCCGCCTCCTTCGCGATCGCGCCGAACTTTTCGGTCCAGTCGAGCGCCTTGCGGGTCTTCAGCACCGCAGCTCCGTCCTCGACGCGCAACTGCATCCGGTAGCCGTCGAACTTGATTTCGTGGCACCAGCCGGCGCCGCCCGGCGGCGTTTCGACCGCGGCGCAGAGCTGCGGCGCGACGAAATCCGGCATCTCCGAGACCTGCTTCGCTTTCGCCGGCGGCCGCGCCTTCAATTGTTCTTTGGGCGCCGGCGCCTTGGTCCTGGCGCGCGCCTCCGCGGCGATGCCGTGATTGGAGTGCCAGACCGCGTCGGCTTTGGTCTTGCCGTTGCCCTTGGCGAGCATGAACGGTTTTGGCGCCCGCCCCTTGCCGGATGCGATCTGCGCCATCGAGCGCCCCGAGGCGACCGAGCGATCCTCGGCAAGAATGTCTTCGCCGTTGCCGTCGACGGCATATTCGTCGCGGTGCTTGATCAGGAGCCAGTTGGTACGCTTGCCGCCATTGCGGTCATTTCTCATCCGCACCAGCACCCAGCTGCCATGCAGCTTGTCGCCTTGAAGCGTGAATTTCAGGTCGCCCTTCTTGAAGCCGCGCTCGGGATCGTCCGATTCCCAATAGCCGCGATCCCACAGCTGCACGGTGCCGCCGCCATACTGGTCGTCCGGAATGGTGCCTTCGAAATCGCCGTAGTCGAGTGGATGATCCTCCACCTCGACCGCGAGCCGCTTGTCATGCGGATCGAGCGAGGGGCCGCGCGTCACCGCCCAGGACTTGAAGACGCCGTCGAACTCGAGCCTGAAATCATAGTGCAGCCGCGTCGCATCATGCTTCTGGATCACGAAGCGCCGCTGTTTTGCGGGCGCAACCTTGACGTCGCCGGATGGCTCGTTGGTCTTCTCGAAATCGCGTTTCTTGCGATAGGTCGACAGGTTTTTCAGCGGCACGTCAGAAATCCCGGGGCAAACGACGGCCGCCGCCCGCGCGGCCATTCAGGAACCAAAACCCACGGTATCCGTTCAAGTTCCAAACTCAAGCTGTTTGGAGACGATGATGGCCGCTCCCCGCGCCTACTGGAAAGGCACGCTCAAACTCTCGCTGGTGTCGTGCCCGGTGGCGCTGTACCCGGCTTCGACCGCGGTCGAGAAAACCCGCTTCCACATGATCAACCGCGAGACCGGCAACCGGCTGAAGCAGCAGATGGTCGACACCGAGACCGGCGACGTCGTCGAGGGCGACCAGAAGGGTCGCGGCTACGAGGTCAGCAAGGGCAAATATGTCGAGATCGAGAAGGACGAGCTCGAGGCGGTGCAGATCGAGAGCAACCACACCATCGACATCGACTCATTCGTGCCCGAGGGCGAGATCGACAAGCGCTATCTCGACCATCCCTATTACATCCGGCCCGACGGCAAGGCCGGCGTCGACGCCTTTGCGGTGATCCGCGACGCCATGAAGGACCAGGACCGCGTCGCACTGGCCCGCATCGTCCTGACCAACCGCGAGCACGTCATCGCGATCGAGCCGCTCGACAAGGGCATGCTCGGCACCACCTTGCGCTACCCCTACGAGCTGCGCGATGCCGACGATTATTTCGACGACATCAGGAGCCCGAAGGTGACAAAGGACATGATCGAGCTCGCCGGCCACATTCTCGACAGCAAGGCCGCGCATTTCGATCCGTCAAAGTTCAAGGACGAGTACGAGACCGCGCTGAAGGCCCTGGTCCGCCGCAAGGCCGCCGGCAAGCCGATCAGGGCCGCCGCGCGCGAGGAAAAGCCGAGCAATGTGGTGAACTTGATGGATGCGCTGAAGCAGAGCCTGAAGGGCGGCGGCACGCGGCGCGCGGGCTCGACCGCACGGCGCCCGACCTCGCATCGCCGGGCAGCGAAGAAATCGCATCGTTCGGGCGCGCGGTCACGTAAGGCAGGGTAACTCTCTCCACCGTCATTGCGAGGCGCGAAGCGACGACTTGTCCGCCGTAGCTCGAAGAGCGAAGGCGGAAGCAATCCATCTATCCGCACGCGTGGAGGGATGGATTGCTTCGCTTCGCTCGCAATGACGGTGGATGGTCCGAGTGCCCTACCGCTTCTTTGCAGCCTTGCGTTTCTTCGTCTTGCGCTTCTTGGACGCCTTCTTCGGCACTTTCCTGCCCTTGGCGCGGGCTTCCGACAGGCCGATCGCGATCGCCTGCTTGCGGCTCTTTACCTTCTTCTTGGAGCGGCCGCTGCGCAGCGTGCCGGCCTTGCGCTTCTTCATCACGCGCTCGACGTCGCTCGATGCTTTTCGCGAGTACTTTCTTGCCATGGCTTCTCTCCCGCTGAAGGAAACCAATCCTCGATCGGAACGAAGGTTCCGAACTGGAGCAGATCCCGCCTGCAGGGGCCCGCCAACCAAATGCCGAAAAACAACCCCATGCAAAGTAGGCGGCGGCGGCGGACGGCGGTAGCGGGTGGTGGACCGCGCTCGAATAGGCGACTCGAACAGGCGACTGTCCAAGCCACTTGACACGTCGGGCAACTCAGCATTACCCTTCCAAAATTCCGAAATCGTGGAAGCCCCCCGGATATCGCTTTCGCTCATCCGGGCTACAAGAGCGCACCTAATCCGCGGCGCGCAGCCGATAGCCGATGCCGGTCTCGGTCAATACGAATTGCGGGCGCTCGGGGTCGGCCTCGATCTTCTGGCGCAGCTGGCGCACATAGACCCGCAGATATTGCGCGTCGGTCAACTCGTCCCACAATTCCTTGAGCAGGAAGCGGTGGGTCAGCACCTTGCCGGCATGCTGCACCAGCACGCGCAGCAGGTCGTATTCCTTCGGCGACAGTTTAATATCCCTCTCGCCGACCTTGACGATGCGGCGCACCAGGTCGACCGAGAGATCGCCGGAGCGGAACACCGGCCGCTCGCCCTGCACCTGTAGCTGGTGCCGCAGCGCGGCGCGCAGCCGCGCCAAGAGCTCGTCCATGCCGAACGGCTTGGTCAGATAGTCGTCGGCGCCGAGATCGAGCGCCTGCACCTTGCCGGCCTCGTCGCCGCGGCTCGACAGCACCACGATCGGGACGGCCTCGTTGCGGCCGCGGATCATGCGCAGGAGGTCGTGACCCTGGATGTCGGGCAGTCCGAGATCGAGGATGATCAGCGCCGGGTCCTCGGCCAATTTCTCCAGAGCGATCTTGCCGTTGGACGCTTCAAGGATGTCGTAGCCCTGCGTGCTCAGGCCCATCCGCAGCAGCTTGCGGATCGGCGGCTCGTCGTCGATGACCAGGACTTTGATCGGCGTGGCATTCATGCAGCAGTATCCAGCGCGTTGGTGTCCGCCGTAACAGGCAGGCGGATGGTGATGACGGCGCCGCTGCGGTCGGAGCGGTTGGCCGCCGCGATCGTGCCGCGCATCGCCTCGACGAAGCCGCGCGAGATCGCAAGGCCGAGGCCGGTGCCCGGGCGGACATGGTCGCCCTTCTCGGCGCGATAGAATTTGTCGAACACGCTTTCCAGCTCGGCCGCCGGAATGCCGTTGCCCTCGTCGAGCACCTGCAACGTCACCGCATTGCGATCACGGAGGCCGCGGATCGCGATCGTGGTGTCGGACGGCGAATATTTCGCTGCGTTGTCGAGCAGGTTGAACAGCACCTGCTCGAACAGCACGGCGTCGAGCTCCAGCATCGGCAGATCGGCCGCCAGATCCAGCGAGACCTTGTGATGCACCAGGATTTTTGCCGCACGGCGCAGCGCGCTGCCGATGATCTCGCCGACATCGTGCCGCGCGGTGTTGGGCACGATCGCGCCGGATTCCAGCTTGGTCATATCGAGCAGATTGGCGATAAACCGATTCAGCCGCTCGGATTCGTCGATCACGGTGGCGAGCAGATCATGCTTCTGCGCGTCGCTCAGATTGGCGCCGAGATCGCGCAGGGTCGAGGCCGAGCCGAGCACCGAGGCCAGCGGCGTCTTGAGGTCGTGCGAGATCGAGGTCAAGAGCGCGCCGCGCAGCCGGTCGGATTCGACCGTGCGCTTGACGCGGTCCATGTCCTCGACCAGCAGCACCCGCTCGATCGCGAGCGCGCCCTGATCGACCAGCGCGTCGAGCAGGCGGCGCTGGTCCGGCGTCAGCAACGGTCCGGTGCGGTCGTCGTCGATGCCGATCACGCCGATCGGTCCGCGACCGGTGCGCATCGGCAGGAACAGCCTTTTGCCGCCCGGCAGGGTATCCGAGCCGCGGCCGGCCGGGCGGTCGTTACCCCAGGCCCAGTTGGCGGCGGCGAGATCGGCCTGATCGAGCTGGTCCTCCGGCGGGTAGCCGCTCTTCACCGTCAGCACCCCGTCCTCGGGCAGCAGCAGCACCACCCGCACCTTCAGCATCAGGGCGATCTGATAGGCGGTCGCCCACAGCACGTCGTCCAGCGTCGCGGTGCCCGCGAGCTTGCGGCTGAACGCATAGAGCGACTCGGTGGTGCGGACGCGGCTGAGCGCGGTGTCGGCCTGGATCCGCACCCGCGCCGCGACGTTGGAGACCAAGAGCGCGATCAGCATGAAGAAGAAGAACGCCGCGACATTGGTCGGGTCGGTGATGGTGAAAGTGTAGACCGGCGGCAGGAAGAAGAAATTGTAGCACAGCGAGGCGACGACGCTGGCCAGCAGCGAGGGCCCGAGGCCGTAGCGCGCCGCGGCACCGACCACGGCAGTGAGGAACACCAGGTCAACGTTCTCGATGCCGAAATACGGCTGGATTAGCTTGGCGGCGCCGAGGCCGATTGCCGCCAAGAGCAGCGACATCAGATAGGGCCGCGGATTGAACGGCTCCTGCCGCTGCGCGGTCTGCACCGCCGCCTTGCCGACTGGCTGCTCGTCGCCGGCAATCACATTGACGCTGATATTGCCGGCGCGGCGTACCAGATCGTGCACGACCGAGCCATGGGTCAGCTCGAACCAGCGCGAGCGCGTCGACTTGCCGATGATGATCTGGGTGACGTTGTTGGCTTGCGCAAAGCTGATGATGTCGTCGGCGATGCGGCGGCCGACGCCGGGAATGGTCAGCGCCTCACCGCCGAGCGATTCCGCCAGCCGCATGGTGTCGGCGAGCCGGTCGCGCTGCTCGTCGCTGAGCTGCAGGCTGCGCCGGGTCTCGATGCTGAGCGCGGTCCACTGCGCATGCAGCCGGTCGGCCGTGCGCTTGGTGTAGCGCACGAGGCCCGCCGCGCGCGGGTCTTCGCTGACGCAGACCAGGATGCGCTCGCCCGCTGCCCAGGGGCCGGCGATCGCATTGGCCTGCATGTGGTTGAGCAGCTGCTCGTCGACCCGCTCGGCGGTGCGGCGCAGCGCCAGCTCGCGCAGCGCGGTCAGATTGCCCGGCGAGAAATAGTGCTCCAGCGCCCGCTCGGCCTGCCGGGGCACATAGACCTTGCCCTCCTTCAGCCGCTGGATCAGGTCGTCGGGGGTGAGGTCGATCAGCTCGATGGCATCGGCGCGATCGATCACCGAGTCGGGCACGGTCTCGCGCACCCGCACATGGGTGATCTGCGCGACCACGTCGTTGAGGCTTTCGATGTGCTGGATGTTGATCGCGGTGTAGACGTCGATGCCGTTCGACAGCAATTCCTCGACGTCGAGATAGCGCTTCGGGTGCCGGCTGCCCGGCGCATTGGTATGGGCGAGCTCGTCGACCAGCGCGAGCTGCGGGCGCCGCGCCAGCACGGCGTCGAGGTCCATCTCCTCGAGGGTCTGGTCGCGGTAGGCGAGGCGCTTGCGTGGCACCACTTCGAGACCCTTCACCAACACCTCGGTCTCGACCCGTCCGTGGGTCTCGACCACGCCGACCACGACATCGACGCCCGCCTTGAGGCGGGCGTGCGCGCTCTGCAGCATCTCGTAGGTCTTGCCGACGCCGGGGGCGGCGCCGATGAAGATCTTCAGCCGCCCGGAACGATCGGTCTCCCGGCGCGCTGCCTCCAGCAGCGCATCCGGCGAGGGTCTTTTTTCAGGGTCGCGGCGCTGACTGGCCATACCGCAATATAGTCATCCCAGCGGATTGAGCCTACTCCCCTATTTCGAGCCGGCGCCGTCCAGCGCCAGGTTGAGCGCAAGAACGTTAACGCGCGGCTCGCCGAGCACGCCGGCAAAGCGGCCCTGCGTGTTCTGCGTCACCAGCTCGCGCACCGCATCCGCGGACATGCCGCGCGCCTTGGCGACCCGCGGCACCTGGAACAGCGCGGCCTCCGGCGAGATGTCGGGATCGAGCCCGCTGGCGGACGTCGTGACGAGATCGACCGGCACCTGCGCGTTCGGGTTCTCGGCCTTCAGCTTCTCGACATCGTCCTTCAGGCGGTCGGCCAGCGCCTTGCTGGTCGGACCGAGGTTGGAGCCGCCGGAATTGGCCGCGTTATACGGCGCCGGCACGGTCTTGGTGGAATCGTTCGGATCGGGCGCCAGCGTCGCCGACGGCCGGCCGTGGAAGTACTTGTCCTCCTTGAACTCCTGCCCGATAAGGGCGGAGCCGATCACCTTGCCGTCCTTCTCGATCAGGCTGCCCTGCGCCTGTCTCGGGAAAATGACGCCGGCGATCCCGGTGATGGCGAGCGGATAGACGAGGCCCGTGATCGCGGTCAACAGGACCAGGACCAGGATGGCGGGGCGAATTTCTCTCAACATGGTCAGTCTCCTAAATCTCTGTCGTCATTGCGAGCGCAGCGAAGCAATCCATGGTTCGGCATAACGGATGGATGGATTGCTTCGTCGCTTCGCTCCTCGCAATGACGGTTGCACGGGTTAGGCCAGGCCCAGGGCGGCGACCAGGAGGTCGATCGCCTTGATGCCGATGAACGGGATGATGATGCCGCCGACGCCGTAGATCATCAGATTGCGGCTGAGCAGCGCGCCGGCACCGATTGCACGGTACTTGACGCCCTTCAGGGCCAGCGGGATCAGCGCGATGATGATCAGCGCGTTGAAGATGATCGCCGACAGGATCGCGCTCTGCGGGCTCGCGAGGTGCATGATGTTCAGCACCTGAAGCTGCGGATAGAACGCGAGGAACATCGCCGGGATGATCGCAAAGTATTTTGCGACGTCGTTGGCGATCGAGAACGTGGTCAGCGCGCCGCGGGTCATCAAGAGCTGCTTGCCGATCTCGACCACCTCGATCAGCTTGGTCGGGTTGGAGTCGAGGTCGACCATGTTGCCGGCCTCGCGCGCGGCCTGGGTGCCGGTGTTCATGGCGACACCGACGTCGGCCTGCGCCAGCGCCGGCGCGTCGTTGGTGCCGTCGCCGCACATCGCCACCAGCTTGCCCTTGGACTGCTCCTCGCGGATCAGCTTGAGCTTGTCCTCGGGGGTGGCCTGCGCCAGGAAGTCGTCGACGCCGGCTTCCGCGGCGATCGCGGCCGCGGTCATCGGGTTGTCGCCGGTGATCATCACGGTGCGGATGCCCATCCGGCGCAGCTCGGCAAAGCGCTCGCGGATACCGCCCTTGACGATGTCCTTCAGGTGCACGACGCCGAGCAGCTTGCCGTCCTTGGCCACGGCCAGCGGGGTGCCGCCGGCCTTGGCGATCTCGTCGGCAATGGCCTGGATCTCGCGCGCCTCGGCGCTCATCGTCGCCGCGATCGAGCGGACCGTGTTGCCGGAGGCAACGGTGCGGGGCTCGCCGCCCTCGACATAGCCGAGGATCGCATCGACCGCCCCCTTGCGCACCGACGAAGAGCCGGCGTTGATGCCGCTCATGCGGGTCTGCGCGGTGAACGGCACGAAGGTCGCCGCGAGCTCGTGCATGTCACGGCCGCGGATGCCGTATTTCTCCTTGGCCAGCACCACGATGGAGCGGCCTTCCGGGGTTTCGTCGGCGAGGGAGGCGAGCTGGGCGGCATCCGCCAGGTCCTGCTCGGTGACGCCGCGGATCGGCCGGAACGCGGTGGCCTGGCGGTTGCCGAGCGTGATGGTGCCGGTCTTGTCGAGCAGCAGCGTGTCGACGTCACCGGCGGCCTCGACCGCGCGGCCGGACATCGCCAGCACGTTGAAGCGCACCAGGCGGTCCATGCCGGCGATGCCGATCGCCGACAGCAGCGCGCCGATCGTGGTCGGGATCAGGGTGACGAACAGCGCCACCAGCACAACAACCGAGATCGAGCCGCCGGCATAGGCGGCGTAGCTCGGGATCGTCACCGTCGCGAACACGAAGATGATGGTGAGGCCGGCCAAGAGGATGTTCAGCGCGATCTCGTTCGGCGTCTTCTGCCGCTCGGCGCCTTCCACCAGCTTGATCATGCGGTCGATGAAGGTCGAGCCTTGGGCTGCGGTGATGCGGACGCGGATCCAGTCCGACAGCACCTGGGTGCCGCCGGTGACCGCCGAGCGGTCGCCGCCGGATTCACGGATCACAGGCGCGGACTCGCCGGTGATGGCGGCCTCGTTGACCGAGGCGACGCCTTCGATCACCTCGCCGTCGGACGGGATGTTGTCGCCGGCCTCGACCAGCACGACGTCGCCGACCTTCAGCGAGGTGCCGGGCACCATGCGATAGGTCCGGTCTGTGCCGGTCAGGAGCTTGGCCTGGGTCTCGGTCCGGGTCTTCTTCAGCGATTCCGCCCGCGCCTTGCCGCGGCCTTCGGCCACGGCCTCGGCGAAGTTGGCGAACAGCACCGTGAACCAGAGCCAGATGATGATCTGGAAGGTGAAGCCGAGGCTGGCGCTACCGGTCACGAGGTCGCGGACGAAGATCACCGTGGTCAACGCGGCCACCACCTCGACGACGAACATCACGGGGTTCTTCGCCATCAGCCGCGGATCGAGCTTGACGAACGCCGACCAGATCGCCGGCACCAGGATCTTCGGGTCGAGCATGGTCGACGCCGTCACCTGCTTCTGCAGTTTCATGGTTTCCATGGATGTCACTCCGGACGTATCAGGTCAGAACAGGGTGTGGGCGTTCATCGCGAGGTGCTCGACGATCGGCCCGAGCGCCAGCGCCGGGAAGAAGGTCAGGCCGCCGATGATCAGGATCACGCCGATGACGAGGCCGACGAACAGCCCGCCGGTGGTCGGGAAGGTGCCGACCGAGGCCGGGATCGACTTCTTCTCCACCAGCGAGCCCGCGATCGCCATCGCCGGCACGATCATGAAGAAGCGGCCGACGAACATCGCCATGGCAAGCGTCAGATTGTAGAAGAAGGTGTTGCCGGTCAGGCCCGCGAAGGCCGAGCCGTTGTTGGCGGTCGCCGAGGTATAGGCATAGAGCACCTCGGTGAAACCGTGCGGGCCGGGATTGGCGATCGAGGCTACCGCCGACGGCAGCACCACCCCGACGGCACTCCAGCCGAGATACATCAGCGGCAGCACCAGGATCGCGAGCATCGCCATCTTGACCTCGCGCGCCTCGATCTTCTTGCCGACATATTCCGGGGTGCGGCCGACCATAAGGCCGGCGACGAAGATCGCCAGCACGACGAACAGCAGCATGCCGTAAAGCCCGGCGCCGACGCCGCCGATGATGAGCTCGCCGAGCTGCATGTTGATCAGCGGGATCATGCCGCCGAGCGCGGTGAAGCTGTCATGCATGGCGTTGACCGCGCCGCAGGATGCCGCGGTGGTGATGACGGCGAACAGCGAGGACGCGACGATGCCGAAGCGGACCTCCTTGCCCTCCATGTTGCCGCCGGAGAGGCCAAGCGCCTGCAGGGTCGAGGTGCCGTTGGCTTCGGCCCAATAGGTGACGGCGACGCCGGCGATGAACAGGATGCCCATCACGGCGAAGATCGCCCAGCCCTGGCGCTCGTTACCGACCGTGCGGCCGAACACGTTGGTGAGCGCAGCGCCGATCGCGAAGATCGAGACCATCTGCACGAGGTTCGACAGCGCGGTCGGGTTCTCGAACGGATGCGCGGCGTTGGCGTTGAAGAAGCCGCCGCCATTGGTGCCGAGCATCTTGATCGCGACCTGGGAGGCCACCGGCCCGAGCGCGATGGTCTGCTTGCCGCCTTCCAGCGTGGTGGCGTCGACATAGGCGCCGAGGGTCTGCGGCATGCCCTGCGAAACCAGGAACAGCGCATAGACGACACAGACCGGCAGCAGCACGTAGAGCGTGCAGCGCGTCACGTCGACCCAGAAATTGCCGATCGTACGCATCGAGGAGCGCGCAAAGCCGCGGATCAGCGCCACCGCAAGCGCGATGCCGGTCGCGCTCGACAGGAAGTTCTGCGGGGTGAGGCCGAGCATCTGGACCAGATAAGACAGCGTGCTCTCGCCGCCGTAGTTCTGCCAGTTGGTGTTGGTGAGGAACGATATCGCGGTGTTGAAGGAGAGGTCCTCGGCGACCGCGGACTGTCCGGCCGGGTTGAACGGCAGCACGGCCTGCAGCCGCATCAAGCCGTAGATCAGGAAGAACGCGCCGACATGGAACAGCAGCATGGCGACCGCATAGGTCAGCCAGTGCTGCTCGCGCCGCTCGTCGACGCCGCCGACCCAGTAGATGCCGCGCTCGACCGGCCGCAGCACTGGCGAGAGGAAGGTGCGCTCGCCGCTGAACACGCGGGTCATGTAGCCGCCGAGCGGTTTGACCAGCGCGGCGACGATGGCGCAGAACAGAATAATTTGAATCCAGCCGATGACGGTCATCGAAGTCAAACCTTTCGAATGGGCGCGTGACGCAGCAGCGACGCGAATACGCCGAGCAACAGCCCGGTCAGCACCGCGTCGGCGACGAGGATCTGGCAAAGTGCGAGCATGGCTGATGCCTAGAAGCGTTCGGGGCGCAGCAATGCGTAGGTGAGGTAGAACAGCAGGCCGAGCGAGACGAGGCCGGCGAGCGAATAGTCGAAGATCATCGCCGCCTCCCTTACAGCCGTTCGCAGGCGTATGCGTAGCCGATGCCGGCCGCGAACAGGCCGATCGCGAGCGCCGCCATGACAATGTCCATCATGAGAGACTCCTATGCGTCACAGGCCACGGGAGGCGCATAAGCACCCCGTGCCGGATTGCCGTGAAGTGCCATCCGGGGCATAGGTTTTCGAGAGGGCGCGCATAAGCACGTTATAGGAATCCTATAAGTGCCAGCCCTGCGCAGGCCGCAACGGCAGCGTCATGCGACGCGCAATTGCAGATGACATCGCTTGACCGATATCCCTTGACCAATTCCGGGATTGGACGGAATTGGCCGGAAACGCTCACCTAGCGGAGGATATGCGCTATGGCGCGAGCTCCCAGAGCTTCACCTTGTTGTCATGCCCGCCGGTGAGCGCGAGCTTTCCGTTGGGCAAGAAGGCGACGCATGACACGAATCCGTGACCGTGGTCGAGCGTATCGAGTTCCCTTCCGGTATTCACGTCCCAAAGCTTCGCGGAGAAGTCCTCGCTGCCAGACAATGCCAGGCTGCCGTCGGGCGAGAACACGACGCTGGTCACGTTCCTTGAATGACCCGGGAGGTCGAACTTGCGGATCGAGTCACCGGTCTGCGCGTTCAGGGTCTCCAGCTTGCCGTGGATGTTGCCCGTCAGCACGACACCATCATCCGGGCCCATCGCAACGGCGGAGTAGACCCCGGTCTGAGACGTCTTCAGCGCTGCACGGTCATTGAGGAGATCGTAGACGATGATGTTGGGTTGGCCGGGCTCGTGGATCGACGCCGCGAACCGTCCGCCCGCCGACAGCGATGGTGAGGATATCGGCCCGCTCTGCAGATCGTGCTCCATCTTCAGGGCGAGCGCCGTGTCGAAGCGCGAATAGCGATGACCATGCGTGAAGAGAATGAAGGATCCATCACGGGAAAAGACGACACTGGTGCCGCCGAAGGGCGTTTCGACTGTGCCGATCTGCCGGCCGGCCTCGATGTCCCACAGCAGCAAATAGTGATGGGTGGCTGCCGCAAGGAAAAATCCTTCCGGAGACAACGCCACCCCGCTGATTTCATCCTGGTCATCGACCGGGGAAAACGTGTGGAGCAGCCCGCCGGATTGCACGTTCCAAAACCGCACACCGTCAGTCATGCGGCCGGTCGTCGACGCCATTCGCTGACCGTTGCCCGAGACCGAGATCGAACGAACCGGATCTGATCCCGCGATAAACTCTTGGACAAGTCGGGCCATTTCAGACACCTCCATTGACTGAGCCGCAAATGACCGGGGCGGCAGATCCCACGGGATTGCGTAACCACGAAACGACGGTACGCATGCGTTCTCGAGCGGCGACGGTTCGCGGGAGATGCCACCTGGCGTCGGCCTCCCCAGCTCGTGAAACCATAGCGCCGCGTCAGCGTGGCATCAATCTCAGGTAGAACCATATGACTGATAGTCGCATGGGGTTGACACCGTCTTGGCGACGCTAGAGGGCGGCGTGCTCGGATGCTGGCGCAGACAGCTGCCCACGAGCCCGGCGAATCGCAGCCGAAACTGGCGGTGCTCGATCCGGCCCGCGCACGGACGACGGAACCTTTATGGAATCCCTATATCTCGGCCCCTGCCCTCATCTCGTATTTAAATGGCGGCCCAGTCATTTTGGGCGTGCGGCCAACGTGTTGGGCCGCGCGTGAACGAGATCAAGTCATGTCACTGTATGCACAACACACCTCCACCGCGCTCGCCGAGCGGCTGCGCGACGCCTATGCGGTCACGGCCGAGTTCATGGCCGACATCGTCAGGCAAAGCTGCCGGCGCTTTCCCTCGGCCGGACAGAGCGTCAAGAGCTCGCGGGTCGAGCGCCTGATTCTATCCGGCGCATGGACCGATGCGGCGCTGGCGCTGATCGATCTCGAGCTGCCGCAATGGCAAGTCCGCCGCCTGGTCTATGACGAGGGCGAGTGGCACTGCGCGCTGTCGCGGCAACGCGAGCTGCCGGACTGGCTCGACCCGTCGGTCGAGACCCGTCATGCCGACCTCGCGCTCGCGATCCTGGCCGCCTTCGTCGAGGCGCAGCGGATCAGCGCGCCCGAGAGCCGGCCCAGCGTGCCCAGCGTCCGCCGCGACGCCGGCGCGCTCTACGAGCCGCTGCTCACCGACAATTTCGGCTGACGGCGGCACCGCCATGGGCGCCAAGGATCTGCCGCGCGCGCTGCGCCCGGTGCAGGTGCTGGTCAGGTTCGGATTCCGCCTCGCCATCATGACCGGCTTTGCCATGTTCGCCAATGTCGGCTTCGGCAAGGGCCTGGTCGTGCTGTTGTGGATGTCGGCGCTGATCTGCGCCGTGGTCGCCGTTGTCAGGCGCGAGCCGCCGTTTACCGCCCAGCTCAATCACTGGGACGAGATGGCGGGCTATGCCGCGCTGTGCGCGCTCACCACCGGCATCGTGCAGCGGCTCTGAATTCCTCCCTCAAAATCCTATGCCGTTCCTATGAAGTCGCTCGGCTGTCGCGCTCGATTTCATATCCCTGACATCACACACTGATCGCGTGAATGTCATTACAAGGACTGACCAACGTGAAACTCGTCGAACCTCCTTCGTGTAGTACAGCGTCTTCCATTGTCTTCATCGGCCGCAACCGTCGCGGCCAGTGGGTCGCCCAGCAACAGAACGGCCTGTTTGGCGGCCTGTTCGTCAACCGCGCCCAGGCCGTCAAATACGCGCTGTTCGAGAACGGCCAACACCCCGAAATGATCATCGAGCTGTCGCGTGAGATCGAGCTCGATATGGCCGGCGAAGCCGCCACCTTCCCCGCACGCCGCGTGGCTTGAGCCACCGATGACATCGCGCGCGGCCTCGGCCGAATGGCTGTCGGGTTTCATTCCCGATCTTCCGACCCCTTTCAACGATCGCGGCGAGATCGACACGGAGGCCTTTGGCCGGCTGTGCGAGCGCCAGATCGCGGCCGGAGCCACCGCGCTGGTGGTCGGCGAAACTGCCGGCGAGAATGCGACGCTGGAGTTTTTCGAGCGCGAGCAGCTGGTCCGCATCGCCGCCGGCATTGCGCGGGGGCGCGCGCGCATCATCGCCGGCGCCGGCTCGAACGCGACCGACCGCGCCGTCGCGTTCACCCGCGCCGTGGAGCAAGCCGGCGCCGACGCCATCATGACCGTCGTGCCCTACTACGTCAGGCCGATGCCACAGGGCATGGCGGCGCATTTCCGCGCCGTCGCCGCTGCGACGACGCTGCCGGTCATCCTGCACGACATTCCCTCGCGCACCGTGAAGGGCCTGCCCGACGACACGCTGGTCGAGCTCGCGGCCTCGCCGCAATTCGCCGGTCTGCGCGACGGCAGCGGCGACCTCGCCCGGCTGCTGCGGCTGCAGCCGCGGCTGCCGGCGGCGTTCCGGCTGCTGACCGGCGACGACGCGACGTCGCTCGCCTGGCTCGCCGCCGGCGGCCATGGCTGCGTCTCGGCGATGACCAATGTCGCGCCCGATTTGTGCTTGGCCGTGTACCGCAATCTTCGCGAAGGCCGTCTGCAGCCGGCGCGTTATCTGCACCGGCGGCTGGTGCCGCTCGCCACGCTGCTCGAGCGCGAGCATCCCGCCGCGCTGAAGTTCGCGCTGGCGCTGCTCGGCTTCATCGAGCCGGCAACGCGGCTGCCGATCGTGCCGCTCGACGCCGCGGCGAAGGCCGCGGTCGCGGACGCGATGTCCTGCCTTGCCGACGAGTACCTTGCAACCGCGCAGTGAGACCGGCCAACGCTGCCATCGCAACGCACAATGGCTCGCTTGCACAGTGCCGCGACACCGCGCCCATATTGAGCTTGGCGCGCGGCGCCCCATATCCTCGGCAAGGGAGTGCTTGCCGTGCAAACGCTAAGGGCGGCCCTCGTTGCGGCGATAGCGATCGTTGCTCTGTCTGTCTCGATCCGCCCCTGCGGCGCGGAGGAGAACAGCCGCCTTGCCCTGACCATTGCAATCGACGGCGCAATCGGCCCGGCGTCGGCCAGCTATGTGAAGAGCGCATTGGCAAAAGCCGCCGAGCGCCGCGCCGAAATCGTCGTGCTGCGCCTCAACACGCCGGGCGGCCTCAACACCAGCATGCGCGAGATCATCGCCGACGTGCTCGCCTCGCCCGTTCCCGTCATCGGCTATGTCGCGCCGTCCGGCGCCCATGCGGCGAGCGCCGGCACCTACATCCTCTATGCGACGCACATCGCGGCGATGGCGCCGGGCACCAATATCGGCGCCGCGACGCCGGTGCAGATCGGCGGCGCATTTCCGGGGCTGCCCGGCGGTGCGCCCGACAAGGACGGCAAGGACAAGAAGGACGAGGCGAAAGATGCCATGTCGGCGAAGGCGACCAATGACGCCGTCGCCTTCATCCGCAGCCTCGCCGAGCTGCGTGGCCGCAACGCCGACTGGGCCGAGAAGGCGGTGCGCGAGGCCGCCACGCTGTCCGCCAACGGCGCGCTGCAGGCCAAGGCGGTCGAATTCATCGCGCGTGACGAGGCCGAGTTGCTCAAGCAGGTCGACGGCCGCGAGGTCGAGGTCGCCGGCGGCAAGACGCAGCGCCTCGCGACCAGGGATGCCACGCGCGAGGCGATCGATCCCGGCTGGATTGCGCGCTTCCTTGCTGTGATCACCGACCCCAACGTCGCCTTCATCCTGCTGATGGTCGGCATCTACGGGCTGATCTTCGAGTTCATGTCGCCCGGCCTGATCGGCCCCGGCGTGGTCGGCACGATCTGCCTGCTGCTCGGCCTTTATGCGCTCAATCTGCTGCCGGTCAACTATGCCGGCTTCGCGCTGATGCTGGTCGGCATCGGCCTGCTCGCCGTGGAGGCCTTCACCCCGACGGTCGTGGTCGGCGTCGGCGGGCTGATCGCGTTCGTGCTCGGCGCGCTGATGCTGTTTCGGATCGAGGCGCCCGGCTACACCCTGTCCTGGTGGGTGATCGGCATCACCACGGCGGCCTTCGCCGCCTTCCTGGTGGCCGTGCTCGGCGCGCTGCGCCGCGCCGCCAAGGGACCGGTGCTGACCGGCGCGCAGGCAATGCAGGGCCTGTCCGCCGAGGTGCTCGACTGGTCCGGCACGTCGGGCCACGTGTTCGCCAATGGCGAGCGCTGGCAGGCGCGCGGCGCCGAGGCGTTCAGCTCCGGCGACAGGGTCGAGGTCGCCAATATCATCGATTTGACGCTGGTGGTGCGGCGCGCCCCGGCCACCACCGGCGAGGGAGGCTCAGTATGATGCTCGATTATTTCACCTACGCGGCGATCGCGCTGCTGGTCGTGATCTTTCTGTCGCAGGCGATCCGCGTGCTGCGCGAATATGAGCGCGGCGTCGTGTTCACGCTCGGCCGCTTCACCGGCGTCAAGGGCCCGGGGCTGTTCCTGCTGATTCCGGTGGTGCAGCAGCTGGTGAAGGTCGATCTGCGCGTGGTGGTGCAGGTGGTGCCGCCGCAGGACGTGATCTCGCGCGACAACGTCTCGGTCAAGGTCAACGCCGTGCTGTATTTCCGCATCGTCGACCCCGAGCGCGCCATCATCAAGGTCAGCGACTACATGGCCGCGACCAGCCAGCTCGCCCAGACCACGCTGCGCTCGGTGCTCGGCAAGCACGAGCTCGACGAGATGCTGGCCGAACGCGACCGGCTGAACGCCGATATTCAGGAGATCCTCGACAAGCAGACCGACGTCTGGGGCATCAAGGTCACCGGCATCGAGATCAAGGACGTCGACATCAACGAGACCATGGTGCGGGCGATCGCCAAGCAGGCCGAGGCGGAGCGGCTGCGGCGCGCCAAGGTGATCAACGCGATGGGCGAGCAGCAGGCCGCCGAGAAGCTGGTCGAGGCCGGACGGATCCTCGCCCAGGAGCCGCAGGCGATGCAGCTGCGCTATTTCGCAGCGCTGCACGACATCGCCAATGAGCGTTCATCGACCGTGGTGTTTCCGCTGCCGATGAACCTGCTCGATCACCTGACGCGGCGAAGCGAGGCGACCTGACCGCCTTGATGCTTGGCCCGCCAGGCCGGTCCGGGTCCGCGCATGTAGTGCGCCTCGGGCCGGTAGACGGTGATCGGCTCCTCGCCGATCCAGGCGAGAAATTTGAACAGCTGCTCGCCCGCGCGGCGCAGCACGGTGACGGCAGCGGTCGACAGAGCGGCGCGCATCTCAGTAATCCCACTTCTCGCCGAGCACGACCGGCGGCCGCGGATATTTCTCGGCGTCGCTGCCGAGCACGCCGATATTCAGGTTCATCTTGGCCCAGTCCTCGTGGCCGCGATGCAGCAACAGCTCGTTGCGCAGCCGATGGATCTTCGCCGCGGCGATCGAGCGGTGGATGGTCCGAAACACGGCACGGATCCGCCTGAACATCCGCCGCAACGGCAAGCGAGTGGATGCCGAGGCCTCGACCATTCGGACATCGTGTGAATACAGCAAGGTCATGTCCCACCTTCCTTCCTGCGGCGCGCATCTCGGCGCACCGCGTCACTTGGGAAGATGCTGAGACGGACGTAGGAATTCGAGATGGCCCCGGAACAAGCCGCATAGCCGCGGCATAAAGGGGCGCACCCGCCGGTTTCGCCAAATCGGAACATTATGACGGTTTTTACGGCCCGATCCGGCCCGCCCGACGGGCGGTTTACGGTCGGCGGCAAGACCGGTAACCTCACCCCCAATACGACATGGAGAGTGCCATGCGGTCCAAGGACCCGATCAACTGGATGCTGTCTGACGCGATCGAGACGCTGGCCCGGGCCGAGCGCATGCACCAGCGGTTCCTCAACCTGCATCCCCAGACCGGCAACCGCGAGCCGAGCTGGGAACCGCCGATGGACGTCATCGAGACCGACGACGAAATCCTGATTTTCATTGCGCTGCCCGGGGTCGACCCCGGTGACGTGGAGACCGCGCTCGACGGCGCGACGCTGGTGATCAGCGGCCGCCGCACCTTGCCCCCCGAGCTGCGCGATGCCCGCATCCTGCGTCTCGAGCTGCCGCAGGGCCGGTTCGAGCGCCGTATCGCGCTACCGACCGGCCGCTACACCATCAACCGCTTCACCGCGCATGGCTGCGTCGGCCTGCGGCTCGGCAAATCGCGTTGAGGATTTCGACATGGCTGCTTCCGACATCTCAACCGCTGGATCCGCATCGTCGCCCGACCGCGCGACGTCGATACCGAGCGATGCGCTGATCCTCGTGCCGGCGCGCAACACCGTGCTGTTCCCGAACGTCATCATCCCGATCACGATCGGGCGGCCCAAATCGATTGCCGCCGCCCAGCAGGCGGTGCGCGAGCAGCGCCAGATCGGCATCCTGCTACAGCGCGACCCCGAGGTGAACGATCCCGGCCCCGACGACCTCTACCGCATCGGCACCGTCGCCAACATCGTGCGCTACATCACCGGCGCCGACGAGACCCATCACCTGGTCTGCCAGGGCGTGCAGCGCATGCGCGTGCTCGACTATCTGCCGGGTACGCCGTTCCCCGCGGCCCGCGTGTTGCAGATCCCCGAGCCGACCACGACCTCGCCCGAGATCGAGGCGCGCTTTCTCAACCTGCAGCGGCAGGCGCTGGAGGCCGCGCAATTGCTGCCGCAGGTGCCGCAGGAATTGATCGCCGCGCTGCAGGGCACCACCTCGCCGGCGACGCTGGCCGATCTTGCGACCTCCTACATGGACATCAAGCCGCAGGAGAAGCAGGACATCCTCGAGACCATCGACCTTGCGGCCCGCATGGACAAGGTCTCGCGCCATCTCGCCGAGCGCATCGAGGTGCTGCGGCTGAGCCAGGAGATCGGCCAGAAGACCAAGGCCGCGTTCGACGAGCGGCAGCGCGAGGCGATCCTGCGCGAGCAGATGGCGACCATCCAGCGCCAGCTCGGCGAAGGCGACGGCAAGGCCGCCGAGGTGGCCGAGCTGACCAAGGCAATTGTGGAAGCGAAGATGCCGCCGGAGGCCGAGGGCCAGGCACAAAAGGAGCTGCGCCGCTACGAGCGGATGCCGGAGGCCGCGGCCGAATCCGGCATGGTGCGCAGCTATCTCGACTGGCTGATCGACCTGCCGTGGGCACTGCCCGCGGAGAAGCCGATCGACATCGCCGAGGCGCGCAAGATCCTCGACGAGGATCACTATGGTCTAGAGAAGATCAAGAGCCGGATCATCGAGTATCTCGCGGTACGAAAACTCGCGCCCGGCGGCAAGGCGCCGATCCTCTGCTTCCTCGGCCCGCCCGGCGTCGGCAAGACCTCGCTCGGCCAGTCGATCGCCCGCGCGATGGCGCGGCCGTTCGTCCGCGTCTCGCTCGGCGGCGTGCATGACGAGGCCGAGATCCGCGGCCACCGCCGCACCTATATCGGCGCGCTGCCCGGCAACATCATCCAGGCCATCAAGAAGGCTGGCGCGCGCAACTGCGTGATGATGCTGGACGAGATCGACAAGATGGGCCGCGGCATCCAGGGCGATCCCTCGGCCGCGATGCTCGAAGTGCTCGACCCCGAGCAGAACGGCACCTTCCGCGACAATTATCTCGGCGTGCCGTTCGACCTCTCGCACGTCGTCTTCATCGCCACCGCCAACATGCTCGACGGCGTCCCCGGGCCGCTGCTCGATCGCATGGAGCTGATCAGCCTCGCCGGCTACACCGAGGAGGAGAAGCTCGAGATCGCAAAACGCTATCTGGTGCGCCGCCAGCTCGAGGCCAACGGGCTGAAGGCCGAGCAGGTCGAGCTCGATCCGGAGGCGCTGCGGCTGGTGATCAAGAGCTACACCCGCGAGGCCGGCGTCCGCAATCTCGAGCGCGAGATCGGCAAGGTGCTGCGCAACGTCGCCGTGCAGATCGCCGAAGGCAGCACCAGCCATGTCAGCATCGCGCCAAAGGACATCGTGCCGCTGCTCGGCCAGCCCAGGTTCGAGAACGAAATCGCGATGCGCACCAGCATTCCGGGCGTCGCCACCGGCCTCGCCTGGACCCCGGTCGGCGGCGACATCCTGTTCATCGAGGCGTCACGCACGCCGGGCCGCGGCGGGCTGATGATCACCGGACAGCTCGGCGACGTCATGCGCGAGAGCGTGCAGGCCGCGCTGACGCTGGTGAAGAATCGCGCCACCCAGCTCGGCATCGATCCTGCCGTGTTCGAGAAGAACGACATCCACGTTCACGTCCCGGCGGGCGCAACGCCGAAGGACGGCCCGAGCGCGGGCGTTGCGATGTTCACCGCCCTCACCTCGCTGTTGACCGATCGCACCGTGCGCAGCGACACCGCGATGACCGGCGAGATCTCGCTGCGCGGCCTGGTGCTGCCGGTCGGCGGCATCAAGGAGAAGGTGGTCGCTGCCGCCGCGGCAGGGCTGACCCGCGTGATGCTGCCGGCGCGCAACAGGCGCGACTACGACGACATCCCGGCGAGCGCCCGCGAGAAGCTGGAGTTCATCTGGCTCGAACGGGTCGACGACGCGATTGCAGCGGCGCTGGAAGCCGCCAAGACCACGCCTGCTGCCGCGGAGTAATCGCGGCGGCAAGGCCATGGTGAAGTTCACAGAAGGTGTTGATTGCCGTCGACGTTGCCACGGATATTCCATGAAGCCTCATGCGAGAGATGGCAGGGAGAGCCCGCATGCCAAACGAAGCCGCCAATGCAATCGAAGCCGGAATCCGGTCCGCCTTCACCGCATATTCCAGAGACGACGACCCGGATTGGCGGAGTTCGTGCTGGATCAAGCCGGATGAGTGCTCGCACCTGGCAGCGAGCATTTTGAAGGAGCTGGCGGCCAGAGGCTTTGAGATCGTCAAGAAGCCGGCTTGAGCCGCTGATCCAGCAATATGTTGGCGCCCGGTGCGCCGCGTGAAACATCACAAAAAAATCGCGGCTGTTGCCGAAGCCGTTTCGCGGCCGGCGTCGGCGACGCGGTGACTTGTTTTGTGGGGTCAAACATTTGATGTTTGCGGCCAAAGCGGCCATGCCGAGAACGATCCGATTGAAATTCATACTAAAGAGACACAATTGCACGTGTCGACAAGGCGGCATGATCGCCTCATAATTGCGGCCGCGCATCGCGACAACCGGATGATCCAGCGCCAGCCGCCTTGCTTTTCTGGCGGGCGCCCGCCCGGCCGCATTTTGGAGTATTTGGAATAATGTACATTGAAGGAACCGACGGTCCCGACGTCTTCACCCCGTCCTATGGCGATGTCGTCTACGGGCGTCTGGGCAATGATACGGTCCAGGTGGGCGGTGGCGTCTGGATGGCGTACTCGAACTATAGTTACGCGCTCGATCCGCCACGTTACAACCTCTTTGCGGATATCGATGGATCAGCGGTATTCACCATCTCTTCGGTTTTTTATGACTACGTCACTCTACCTCCGCCCGGTCCGCAGACGCATGTCTCGGCTGTGACGATGTACGGGGTTGAGAACTTCAGCTTCGTGGGCACGCATGATCCGGCGCCGCCGGGCCAACCTTACTTTCCCTACTATACGGTTTATGGAACAGATGATGTTCTGACGATCGGAGACCTGTCGTCGACAGCGCTGACAGGGCAAGTCTATTTCGACGGCGGATCCGGAAACGATCTTCTCGACGCGCATGCGACGGGGACCGCGATCTTCGCGTTGGGTGGAACGGGTGGCGACACGCTGATCGGCGGATCGGGCAATGACACGCTACTCGGCCAGGATGGCGTCGACGTGCTCTATGGCGGAGCGGGTAACGACACGCTCTATGGTGGGGATGGCAACGACACCCTGTTCGACAGCGGCGGGTTGAACACGCTGGTCGGGGGCGTCGGCGACGACTATTATTCCAGCAGCAACGGCTCGGACACGATTTTCGAGCAGCCAAACGAGGGCTACGACACCCTCACGACCACGGCGACGTTTGTCGTGCTGGCGCCCAATGTCGAGAAGCTTTTCTATCTAGGGCCAGCAGACTTCATCGGCATCGGCACCGCCGGCGACGACTGGATTCAAGGGAACACCGGCAACGACTATCTGATCGGTCTCGACGGCAACGACACGCTGTACGGCGGCGGCGGTTCGGCAAATACGCTGCAGGGCGGCAAGGGAGACGACACCTATCTCGTCGAGAGCCCCGGCGACACGCTGGTGGAATTCGCCAATGAAGGCCATGACACGGTCCAGACCACCCTCACTCAGTTCACGTTGCCGGCCAACTTCGAGGATTTGCTCTATTCCGGTACGTTCAATTTCACCGGGACCGGCAATGCTGCCGACAACCTCATTCGGGGAGGTACTGGCAACGACCTCCTCTACGGCGGTGCCGGTAACGACACGCTGATCGGCGGATGGGGCGGCGACGAACTGACCGGCGGCAGCGGCGCGGATCATTTCGTCTTCACGACCACGAACGACGGCGTCGACCTCATTCACGACTTCAACCGCGCCGAGGGCGACAAGATCGACGTCTCGAAGATCATGAGCTTGCTCGGCCCGGTCGGCGCCGATCCGTTCACCAACGGCGTGCTGACATTTGAGCCGATCGCTTCCTTCGGCAGCACCGGCGTGCCGGCGACGCGCGTCGTGCTCGATGTCGACGGATCAGCCGGCTTCTTGAAGCCAGGCACATTGTTCGTCGCAATCGGCAGCACCACGTTGTTCGACCACAGCGATTTCATCATCGCGTAGTACCGGCTTGCGGCGACGGACGCGTCTAAAAAACCTGTAGGAATCGGGGCGTCTCCACAGTAAGGCGCCGCGCACGGCACGGACCGCAAAGCGGCCCGTGCGCGTTGACGGCGGCCTATTCGGTGCTATAGCCTCGCGAGGAACAAATCGCCGCAGGGCGGGTTCAAAAAACTATCGACAAGGGTGGACGCCATGAACCTCGTATCACCGGGCGTCGTAACTCCGGAGCCGGTCACCAGCGATGGCGTGATCGCGGCCGGCGTCTATGTCGAAGGACGGCGCGTCGCCAACATCGCGATCGACGAGGCCGCGAGCTGGCGCAACAAGCCCGACCACGTGGTGTGGATCGGCCTGCACGAGCCGGAGACGGCGCTGCTCAAGAGCCTGCAGCGGCAGTTCGAACTCCACGACCTCGCGATCGAGGATGCCGACCACGCCCATCAACGGCCGAAGATCGAGCAGTATGGCGATGCGCTGTTCATCGTGGCGCGGACCGCGCAGCTGGACGGCGAGAGTATCGCGTTCGGCGAGACGCATCTGTTCGTCGGCGAGGGCTATCTCGTCTCGGTCCGCCATGGCGCATCGACGTCCTATACGCCGGTCCGCGAACGCTGCGAGAGCTGCCCGCGCGCGCTCGCCCGCGGCGAGGACTACATCCTCTATGCGATCCTCGATTTCATCGTCGACAACTACTCCCCGGTGATCGAGACCATCCAGGACGAGGTCGAGGCGATGGAGGCCGAGGTGCTGGCGAGCGCGATGACGCGGGCGCAGATCGAGCGGCTCTATCTGTTGCGGCGCGACCTGATGCGGTTGCGCAATGCGGTCGGACCGCTGGTCGAGGTCTGCCGCAGGCTAGAGCGCGACAACCTGCCGATGATCCGTCCGACGATGCGTCCGCTGTTCCGCGACGTCACCGACCACGTTCGCACCATTCAGGAGCAGATCGACTCGCTGCGCGAGGTGCTGGCATTCGCCTTCGAGGCGAGCCTCTTGGTCGGCCAGGCGCAGGAGACCGCGATCTCGAAGAAGCTCGCCTCTTGGCTTGCGATCGTCGCGGTGCCGACCGCGATCGCCGGCATCTACGGCATGAACTTCAAGAACATGCCGGAGCTGCAATGGGAATACGGCTATTTCGCCGTGATCGGCGCGATCGTCGCGATCTGCACCCTGCTGTTCTGGCGCTTCCGGCGTTCAGGGTGGTTGTAACTGGCTGTAGGTTGAGGCGCCTGACGCCTCATCATCATTCTCGCCCGGGGCTTACCCCTCTCCCCAACCCTCCCCCGCAAGGGGGGAGGGAGCCCGACCAGCGTGCTCACCTGACGCGGCATCACCGCTTTCGCTCTGGCTCGTTGAGAGAGTTAGGAGGCCACCGGCGGAAGGGTTCCCTCCCCCCTTGCGGGGGAGGGTTAGGGAGAGGGGTGGCCGCACGGCGTCCTCTCTCGACGGCTCGCGTCAGCAACGCCAACCGCCGCCGTCCCCTACTCCGCCGCCGAGCGGAACTCCGCCTTCTCGGCGCGCACGGCGCAGAACTTGAACTCGGGGATCTTGCCGAACGGGTCGAGCGCCGGATTGGTCAACAGGTTCGCGGCCGCCTCGGCGTAGCAGAACGGCATGAACACCATGTTCTCCGGCACGTCGCGGTCGGCGCGCACCTTGACCTCGACGGCGCCGCGGCGGGTCTCCAGGCGGATGAAGTCGCCGGGTGTGAGCCCCTTCTTGCGCATGTCCTTCGGCGTCATGAACGCGACCGCCTCGGGCTCGATCTGGTCGAGCACCTGGGCGCGACGCGTCATCGAGCCGGTGTGCCAGTGCTCGAGCACGCGGCCGGTCGACAGCACCATCGGATATTCGTCGTCGGGCAGTTCGTCCGGCGGGATCACCTTGGCCGGCACGATCTTGCCGCGGCCACTCTCGGTCGGGAAACCGGTGGTGAAGATGATCTCGTTACCGGGCTTGTCGGGATCGTCGACCGGATAGGTCACCGCGCCCTCGCGCACCAGGCGCTCCCAGGTGATGTTCTTCAGCGACGGCATCAGCTCGGCCATTTCGGTGAAGACTTCGCCCGGCCCCGCATAATTCCAGGGCAGCCCCATCCGCTTGCCGATCTCCTGGATGATCCAGAGATCCTGCCGTGCGTCGCCCGGCGGCTTGATCACCTCGCGCGCGAGCTGCACGCGGCGGTCGGTATTGGTGAAGGAGCCGGACTTTTCGGCGAACGCCGAGGCCGGCAGAATGACGTCGGCGTGGAACGCGGTCTCGGTGACGAACAGGTCCTGCACCACGAGGTGATCCAGCCTGGCCAGCGCCTCGCGCGCATGCTGCAGATCCGGATCGGACATCGCGGGATTCTCGCCCTCGACATACATGCCGTGGATTTCGCCGGCATGGATCGCGTTCATGATCTCGACCACGGTCAGCCCGCGAACCGGATCGAGTTCCTGGCCCCACAGTTTCTCGAAGGCGCCGCGCATGTCGTCGCGGCCGACCGGCTGATAGTCCGGCAGGAACATCGGGATCAGGCCGGCGTCCGAGGCGCCTTGCACGTTGTTCTGGCCACGCAGCGGATGCAGCCCGGTGCCGGGGCGGCCGACCTGGCCGGTGATCAGCGCCAGCGCGATCAGGCAGCGCGCATTGTCGGTGCCGTGGACGTGCTGGCTGATGCCCATGCCCCAGAAGATGATCGACGATTTTGCGCGCGCATA
Source organism: Bradyrhizobium sp. CCBAU 51753 (assembly GCF_015291565.1). Taxonomy (NCBI): domain Bacteria; kingdom Pseudomonadati; phylum Pseudomonadota; class Alphaproteobacteria; order Hyphomicrobiales; family Nitrobacteraceae; genus Bradyrhizobium; species Bradyrhizobium sp. CCBAU 51753. The sequence continues at coordinate 6,994,682 of NZ_CP030037.1, forward strand.
GGCCCGCGCCACCTCGCGCAGCGTCTCCGCGGGAATGCCGCAGATCGCCGACATGCGCTCCGGCGTGAACTCCTGGATCTTGGCCTTCAGCTCCTCGTAGCCCTCGGTATAGCCGGCGATGTACTGCTCGTCGGTGAGGCCTTCGGTGATGATGGTGTGGATCATCGCGTTCAGCATCGCGACGTCGCTGCCCGGCTTGAAGGCGAGGTGCTGCGTCGCGTGGCGCGACAGCGACTGCCGGCGCGGATCCATCACGTACAGCTTGGCGCCGCGCTTGGCGGCGTTCTTGATGAAGGTCGCGGCAACGGGATGGTTCACGGCCGGATTGGCGCCGATCACCCAGATCACCTCGGCGTCGGCCGCGGCGGCGAACGGCGCCGACACCGCGCCGGAGCTCAGTCCCTCGAACAGCGCCGCCACCGACGAGGCGTGGCACAGCCGGGTGCAGTGATCGACATTGTTGGAGCCGAAGCCGGTGCGCACCAGCTTCTGGAACAGATAGGCTTCCTCGTTGGAGCCCTTGGCCGAGCCGAAGCCGGCGAGCGCCTTGGCGCCCTTCTCGTCGCGGATCTTCTTCAGGCCATTGGCCGCGAGATCCAGCGCCTCTTCCCACGTCGCCTCGCGGAAATGGGTGTAGGGATTGGCCGGATCGACCTGGTCGTTGGCGTCCTTCTTGACCCCGGGCAGCCGCACCAGCGGCTTGGTCAGGCGGTTGGGGTGATGGATGTAGTCGAAGCCGAAGCGACCCTTGACGCAGAGCCGGTTGTGGTTGGCGGGACCATCGCGGCCTTCCGCGTAGATCACCTTCTCGTCCTTGACCTCATAGGTGACCTGGCAGCCGACGCCGCAATACGGGCACAGCGAATCCACCTTGCGGTCGGGATAGGTGACGCGGGTCTGCTGGTCGTCGAGCATCACGGAGGGCATCAGCGCGCCGGTCGGACAGGCCTGCACGCATTCGCCGCAGGCAACGCAGGTCGACTCGCCCATCGGGTCGTCGAAGTCGAACACGATCTTGGACTCATGGCTGCGATACGCCATGCCGATGACGTCGTTGACCTGCACCTCGCGGCAGGCGCGCACGCACAGGCCGCACTGGATGCAGGCGTCGAGATTGACCCGCATCGCCGGATGGCTGGCATCGGTGCTCCAGCGCTCCGCGGCCGGAAAGCGGCTCTCGGTGACGCCGGTCTTCTCCGCCCAGTGCCAGAACTTCGAATCCGGATCGTGCGAGGTCTCGCGCGCCGGCTGGTCAGCGACCAGAAGCTCCATCACCATCTTCTGTGCGGCGACGGCGCGGGCGCTCGCGGACTTGACCTTCATGCCGACCGACGGCGTGCGCTTGCAGGATGCCGCCAGCACGCGCTCGCCCTCGATCTCGACCATGCAGGCGCGGCAATTGCCGTCGGGCCGATAGTCGGGCGCCGGCGAGTAGCAGAGATGCGGGATCTCGGTGCCCTGACGTTTCGCGACCTGCCAGATGGTTTCTCCGGCCTTGGCCTCGACCTGCTTGCCGTCGAGCTCGAACGTAATCTTGGTCATTCGGCAGCTTCCTTGAACTCGTCGGGGAAGTATTTAATCACCGATGTCAGCGGATTGGAGGCGGCCTGGCCGAGGCCGCAGATCGAGGCATCGCGCATCGCCTGGCTCAGTTCGTCGAGCAGGGCCCGGTTCCAGACCGGCCGTTCCATCAGCTGCGCCGCCTTCTGGGTGCCGGCGCGGCACGGCGTGCACTGGCCGCAGCTCTCGTCCTCGAAGAAACGCATCAGGTTCAGCGCCGCGAGGCGGACGCTGTCCTGCTGCGACAGGATCACGATCGCGGCCGAGCCGATGAAGCAGCCGTATTTCTCCAGCGTGCCGAAATCGAGCGGGATGTCGTCCATCGACGCCGGCAGGATGCCGCCCGAGGCGCCGCCCGGCAGATAGGCGCGAAAACTGTGGCCGTCGGCCATGCCGCCGCAATATTCGTCGATCAGTTCGCGCACCGTGATGCCCGCCGGCGCCAGCTTCATGCCGGGATTCTTCACCCGGCCAGAAACCGAGAAGCTGCGCAGGCCGTGGCGCTCGTGACGGCCGTGGCTCTTCCACCAATCGGCGCCCTTCTCGACGATGTCGCGCACCCACCACAACGTTTCGACATTGTTGATCAAGGTCGGCAGGCCGAACAGGCCGACCTGGAACGGATAAGGCGGTTTGTGCCGCGGCAGGCCGCGCTTGCCCTCGATGCTCTCGAGCAGCGAGGATTCCTCGCCGCAGATATAGGCGCCGGCGCCGCGGCGCATGTGCAGCCGCGGACCGCCGGCCGGGAGCTTCGCAATCTCGCGCGTCAGAATCTCGCGCGACGCCGGATATTCGTCGCGGATGTAGATGTAGATGTCGGGCGCTTCGACGACATGGGCGCCGATCAGCATGCCCTCGAGGAAGCGATGCGGATCGGTCTCGAGATAGTAGCGGTCCTTGAAGGTGCCGGGCTCGCCCTCGTCGCCGTTGATCGCCATCAGCCGCGGCCCGGGCTCGCCGAGCACCGCGCGCCATTTGCGTCCCGTGGGGAAGCCGGCGCCGCCGAGCCCGCGCAGGCTGGCATCATCGAGCGACTTCAGCAGGTCTTCTTTTGCGAGCTCGCCCGAACGCAGGCGGTTGAGCAACGTGTAGCCGCCGTCGGCGACATAGGCGTCGTAGCCGATATAGCTCGGCAGATGCGCGTGGGCGTCGCCGGCTTTCGCCGTGGCCAGCACATTGTCGACGGTGGCGTGGTCGACGAAATTGTGGCCGACCTCGGCGGCGGGCGCGGTGTCGCAGCGGCCGACACAGGGCGCGCGCACAACGCGGATGCCGGGACCGGCCTTGTCCTGCAGCTCGGCGAGCAGCCGCTCGGCGCCCAGCATCGCGCAGGTCAGGGAATCGCAGACCCGGATCGTCAGCGGGGCGATGTCCGGCTCGCCCTCCTTCACGACATCGAAATGCGCGTAGAAGGTCGCGGTCTCGAACACCTCGGCGAACGACAGCTTCATCTCGTCGGCGAGCGCTGCGAGATGCGCGGCCGAGATCTGGCGATAGTGGTCCTGGATCAGGTGCAGGTACTCGATCAGCATGTCGCGCTGCCGCGGCCGGTCGCCGAGCAGCTGCTCGATCTCGTGCGCGGCGGTCGGATCGACCTGGCGGCCCTTCGGCGTGGCCTTGGCCCGCTTCCGCCCAGCGCCGGGGTGCTCGAAGCTGCGGACCTTGTGAACGTCATCGGTCGTCATCAGGGCGTCTCGTTTCCTGCTGCCAGATCAACAATCTAGCTGTTGGCATACCAGATGCCAAGTAAATTCGAACCGTTCCAAACAGGATTAAGGGGCGCCATTGTCACGCCCCTTGAACCAACGCGTTCCGGACCGGCCGGTTCTCGGGTTCCCGTCTCAGGTCTTCCTCAGGTCTTCCGTCAGATCTTGCCTCAGGTTTTGGTCATGCACTCTTCGATGTAGAACCAGCGGTCGTCGCCGGTGAGGCCCTTCGACTTCACCTCGGCGCGGCAGGCCTTCAGCTTGGGCCTGTTGGCCCGCCACTGCGCTTTCATGGCCTTCAGCTTCTCCATGCTCAGCTTCATCTTCGACGGCTTGGCGGTGGTCGCGGCCGGCGCCGTGGTCTGGGCCGAGGCGGCGTGAAGGCCCAGGGCGAGCAGCGCGGCAGCAAGGCAAATGCGAAACATCGAGATCCCCAGTTCTATTTTTTGTTCGTCGAGAAAAGTCGCGAGAAAAATTCAAAGGCCGCAGGTTGCCTGTGATCGGCAACCTGCGGCAAGGCGCATAGCGGTCAGAGAATTTTGACCGCGCTGAGCAGCGTCATGTAGATGCCCCAGGCCAGCGGAATGCCGACGAACAGCCAGAACAGCGCCGCCCTGGCGTCGAGGCCGCCCTTGCCGATGCCGAACGAGCCGGTCGCGCCATTGCCGCCGGTCGCGGTGGGCTCCTGCAGCTTGGCTACCTCGGCGTCGCTCATGTGCCACTTCGGATCGACCGGCTTGATCAGGTAGTTGCAGATGAAGCCGGCGATCAGCATCGCGCACAGGATGTACATCGTGGTGTTGTAGAGCTGGTCGCGCGGCACACCGGCGGCGAGCTGGAATTCACGGATATAGTTCACCACCACGGGGCCGATGATGCCCGCGGTCGACCACGCCGTCAGCAGCCGGCCATGGATGGCGCCGACGAACTGGGTGCCGAACATGTCGGCGAGATAGGCCGGCACGGTGGCGAAGCCGCCGCCATACATCGACAGGATGATGCCGAAGCCGAGCACGAACAAAAGCTTCGAGCCCATCGCGGCGAAGGTCGGCGCCAGTGCATAGAGCACGATGCCGAGCACGAAGAAGGTATAGTAGGTGTTCTTGCGGCCGATCTTGTCCGACAGCGAGGCCCAGAAGAAGCGACCGCCGATGTTGAACAGCGACAGCAGGCCGGCGAAGCCCGCGGCGATCGCCGCGATCTGCGCCTTCTGCGCGGCGTCGAGCGCGTTGAAGCCGACATTGGGCAGCCCGATCAGCTTGCCGGCGAAAATCTCCTGCAGCATCGGCGAGGCCATGCCGATCACGCCGATGCCGGCCGACACGTTGAGGCACAGCACCCACCAGATCAGCCAGAACTGCGGCGTCTTGTGCGCATTGTCCAGATGGACGTTCTTGCTCGAGATCATCGCGTTCGCCTTGGCCGGCGGGGTCCAGCCCTCGGGCTGCCAGCCGGTCGGCGGGATTCGATAGCGGAATGCGCCGATCATCATGAACACAAAGTAGATCGCGCCCATGGCGAGGAAGGTTTCCCAGACGCCGGCCGTGGTCGGGGTCCTGAAATAGTTCATCAGCCTGTCGGCCAGCGGCGCGCCGATCATGGCGCCGCCGCCGAAGCCCATGATCGCCATGCCGGTCGCCATGCCGCGGCGGTCGGGGAACCATTTCACCAGCGTCGACACCGGCGAGATGTAGCCGAGGCCAAGCCCGACGCCACCGATCACGCCGGCGCCGAGCCACATCAGCCAGAGCTGATGGATGTAGACGCCGATCGCTGCGAGCACGAGACCGCCGCACCAGCACAGCGCCGCGACGAAGCCGGCCTTGCGCGGCCCGACGCGCTCGAGCCAGCCGCCCCAGATCGCGGCGGAGACACCGAGCAGCACGAAGAACAGCGTGTACATCCAGCCCAGGCTCGCGACCTTCCAGTCGCAGCTTGTCGTGAACAATTCCTGCACCAGCGAAATGTCGGGGCAGGCCTTCGGCGCGGTGAGCCCGATCGCGCGCGACAGCGGCAGCCAGAACACCGAGAAGCCGTAGGCCATGCCGATGCAGAGATGGATGCACAGCGCTGCCGGCGGCACCAGCCAGCGGTTGAAGCCGGCGGCCGCGATCGTGCGTTCCTTGTCGAGGAAACCTGCGCCTGCTCCGGATACGGTCCCGGCGCTGCTCATCGTCGTCATTGTAACCTCCCCTGCAGCCCGCTCTCATATGCAGCGGGTCTGCGTCATCGATCCCGTCTAAGCCCCTCGCGGCGTAACCGTCACGGTGTTGCGCCACGAGCTTCCCGGCATGCGCTGGGACCACCACGCGCATTCCGGGAGTCTAACCCTCGGCGCGACCGGCTATGCCCGATCACGCGGCCTAGTCTGGAAACTGGCCCACCCTCGACGACTGCGCACCTCTTCCGGGCGCGGCTGCATCTCCACAGCGTCGTGGAGATTATCAATTGGCGCAGAAGTGGAATAGGTGTCGATAGGTAAAAGGTCGGATCAACTGCGCGTATCAAGTACGCGGCGATGCATTATTTGACTTGTCTATCGTGCCATTCGTCTTCTCAATCAAGAACACGATGCGCGCGTCGCTGCGTTCGGTGATCTCGACCTTGTCGCCGGTCTCGCGAATGAGATTGGGGATATCGATCACCGAGAGCGGATCGGTGCAGTGCACTTCGAGGAAATCGCCCGGCGTCACGCTCTTCAGCGCCTTGCGCGTCTTCAATGCCGGCAGCGGGCATTTCAGGCCGGTGAGATCGAGCTTTGTCGTGGTCATGAGCCGACCATGACGGAGCATTCCGGCATCGTCAACGCGAGGCCTTCACAACAGACTTGCATACGACAGGAAGCCGACCATCTGCCCCGGCTCGACCCGCGTCACCTGCTCGCCCAGTTCGACCAGCCCGTCGGTGTCGACCAGCGACGACAGCAGCCCGGCGCCTTCGCGCGGAAACTTGACCGCCTCGCGCGCGCCGTCGTCCGCCTGGCGCAGGCTGACGCGGACATATTCGCGGCGCGCGATCTTCTTCTTGTAGCTGAAGGCGGCGCGCACCGGCAGCGGCGCCAGCGGCTCCTGCCGCGCGCCTGACAGCGCCAGCGCGGTCGGGCGCACCACATGGACGAAGGTGACAAAGCTCGCCACCGGATTGCCCGGCAGCCCGATCAGCGGCGTGCCGTCGATGATGCCCATCGCGACCGGCCGCCCCGGCTTGATCGCCATCCGCCACAGCACCAGCTTTCCGACCGCCTCGACGCCGGCCTTGACGTGATCCTCCTCGCCGGTCGAGACGCCACCGGTGGTGAGAATCAGATCATGGCTACCTGCAACCCTCTGCAGCGCCGACGCCAGCGCTGCGCGCTCATCGCGCAAGATCCCGAGATCGCTGACCTCGCAGCCGAGCCGGCGCAGCATCGCCATCAGCATGAAGCGGTTGGAGTCGAACAGCTGCGGAGCGGCGCGTACCTCGCCGGGCGAGACCAGCTCGTTGCCGGTGGAGAACACCGCAACCCGCAGCCGCCTGACCACGGTCAGATTGGTCAGCCCGAACGCCGCCGCCAGCGCCACATGCTGTGGCCGCAGCCGTAGCCCTTCCTGCAGCGCAACATGCCCGAGCGGAATATCCTCGCCGGCCGGGCGAACATTGGCGCCCGCCTTCAGTCCGGCCGGCAGTACCACCTTGCCGCCCTCGAGCCGAACATCCTCCTGCATGAACACGGTGTCGGCGCCATCGGGCATCGGCGCGCCGGTAAATATCCGCATCGCCTCGCCGCGCTTCACCGCCGCCGGCGCCGAGGTGCCGGCCTGGACGCGGCCGGACAGCGGAAACGCCTGTGCGTCCGCCGCCGGCAGATCGCCGCTCGCCACCGCGTAGCCGTCGACCGCAGAGTTGGTGAAGGGCGGCAGTGGCAACGGTGCGGCGATATCGCCGGCGAGCACGCGGCCATCGGCCGCCGCGAGCGCAACGGTCTCGGTCTCGACCACGCGCGTGACGCGCTCGGCGATCAGGCGCACCGCCTCGTCCACCGACATCATCGGTCCGCCAAAGGCAAAGCAATCGTCGGACAGTTGCGCCATTCCGCCTCGTCAGCTCCCGGCCGAAGCCACGTCCAGCACGTCCTCGACGGCGATCGCGGAGCGCAGCATCAATTCCGCCACCTCCTCGATGTCGTCGAGATGGGCGATCGGCAGCGCCGTTTCAACCGCGACATCGCTGGCGATGCCGACGATGCTCGCATCGTCGGGAAACAGCAGCGGCTTGCCGTTGCCGGCGCGATGCACCTCGATCTTGTTGATCGGCTCGCGCTTGAAGCCTTCGACCACGACGAGGTCGACCGGCGCCAGCTTGGCGAGCAGTTCCGGCAGCCGCGGCTCGGCGGCGCCGCGCAGCTCGTGCATCAGCGCCCAGCGCCGGGTCGAGGACACCAGCACCTCGGTCGCGCCGGACTGCCGGTGCACCCAGGAATCCTTGCCCGGCACGTCGACGTCGAATTCGTGATGAGCGTGCTTGATCACGGAGACGCGCAGGCCGCGGCCGAGCAGATACGGGATCACCCGCGACAGCAAGGTGGTCTTGCCGGCACCGCTCCATCCCGCGAGGCCAATCACTTTCATTCGAACTCGATCTCCATAACGGAACCCGCTCTCACCCCGTCATTGCGAGCGAAGCGAAGCAATCCACCTATCCGCCCGCGGAGGCATGGATTGCTTCGTCGCTTCGCTCCTCGCAATGACGGCCTCTGGCCGAGGTTTCATTCTATTCTTCACATGCTTATATCGGCTCTGAGCCCTTGTCATGCTAGCCTGACCAACATGATGAAGATCGAGAAAGCCCCCGTTCCGCTGATCGTCCCCAATCCGGACGATCCGCGCCTGACCGAGCGCGTCGCAGGCACCGACCAGACCGGCGCGCCGGTCGAGATCCGGGTGCCGGTGGAGCGGCCGCTGACGCTGTATCTCAATGCGCAGGAGATCGTCACCATGATGACGATCGGCGACTATCCGGAATATCTGGCGCTCGGCTATCTCCTGAACCAGAACATGCTGAAATACGACGATGTCGTCACCGAGGTCGAGTATCACGACGACCTCGACGTCGTGGTGGTGCGCACCGAGCATCACACCAATTTCGAGGCCAAGCTGAAGAAGCGCACCCAGACCTCGGGCTGCGCGCAGGGCACCGCGTTCGGCGACCTGCTGGAGGCGGTCGAGAGCGTGGCGCTGCCCAAGGCCGAGCTGCGCACGTCGTGGCTGTACCAGATGACGCAGACCATCAACACCATGCCCTCGCTCTACCTGGAGGCCGGCGCGATCCATGGTTGCGTGCTGTGCAAGGAAGGCACGCCGCTGTGCTACACTGAGGACGTCGGCCGCCACAATGCCGTCGACAAGATCGCGGGCTGGATCTATCGCCACGGCGTCGATCCCGGCGACAAGATCCTCTACACCACAGGCCGGCTGACCTCGGAGATGGTGATCAAGACGGTACGGATGGGCATTCCGATCCTGGTGTCGCGCTCGGGCTTCACCGCCTGGGGCGTCGAGCTGGCGCGGCAGGTTGGGCTGACCCTGATCGGCCGCACCCGCGGCAAGCGCTTCATCGCGCTATCGGGACAGGAGCGCATCGTGTTCGACCAGAACCTCGACTACGTCGAGGAGGAGTCGGCGCGCCACAAACGCAAGGGCGAAGCGCGTGACGACTGAGGCGATTCCCGGCGTGCTGCTGGCCGGCGGCCTGGCGCGGCGAATGGGCGGCGGCGACAAGCCGATGCGCACCATCGGCGGCCGCACCATTTTGGAACGCGTCATCGCGCGGCTCCAGCCGCAATGCAGCGAGCTGATCCTCAATGCCAATGGCGATCCGGCGCGCTTTGCGTCATTCGGCCTGCCTGTCATCGCCGACACCGTTGCGGATTTCCCAGGCCCGCTCGCTGGCATTCTCGCCGCGCTCGACTGGGTCGCAGCCAATCGCCCCGATGTGGCGCTGGTGCTGAGCGCCGCCGCCGATTGCCCGTTCCTGCCGCGCGACCTGGTGGCACGGCTGCATCAGGCATTGATCGAGCAAAACGCACAGCTTGCGGTCGCAGCCTCCGACGGCCAGTCGCATCCGGTGATCGGACTGTGGAGCGTGGCCCTGCGCAGCGAACTGCGCGAGGCGCTGGTCGTCGAGGACGTCAGAAAGATCGACCGCTGGACCGCGCGCTACCGGCTCGCCACCGTGAATTGGCCGGCGACGCCGCTCGATCCGTTCTTTAACGCCAACACCATGGACGACATCGCCGAGGCCGAACGGCTCGCGGCGCTGGACGAGGCGAGCGGTTAGGGCCCCAGTTCGTAGGATGGGTGGAGCGCAGCGAAATCCATCATTCGTACTCGCGAAAAGATGATGGGTTTCGCTGCGCTCTACCCATCCTACGAACTTGATCCCATCCACAACCGTCATCGCCCGGCTCGACCGGGCGATCCAGTACGCCGCGGCCTCTCGGTTCAATCACTGGCGTCTCTGGAATACTGGATCACCCGCATGCGCGGGTGATGACACCGAGCTAGCTGTCCGATAATCGAATCAAGCCATCACCGTCATCCTGAGGAGCGCGCTCTTGCGCGCGTCTCGAAGGATGCATCGGCCCGGCTGGTGGCCGTCGCCCTTCGAGACGCGCTTCGCGCTCCTCAGGGTGACGGTGCTGAAAGCAGCACAACAAAGTCGCTGTCGTCCCGGCCTTCGCCGGGACGACGCTGGTGTATGTTGCGAGCTCGCGCCTCGCTCATGCCGCCGAGCGCATCTACGCCGGCCGGAACCCTGCCGCCGTCAACGCGGCGCGGCCTTCATCCGATGCCAACGCGTTGAGGAACGCCTGCACCGCCGGGCGCCGCTTGCTCGCTGCGACCAGGGCGAGATCGTAATGTTCTTCGGCGAGCGGAATGAAGCCGAGGCCCGAGGCATGCGCGACCGGCGCGATGGTCATGCCCCAGTCGGCGCGGTGTTGCGCGACCGCGGCTGCGACGGCGTTGTGCGAGCGCGGCTGGTTCCAGTAGCCGTCCGGCCGGCTGCCTGCCAGCAGCCGATCGATCAAGATGCGGGTGCCGGCGCCCTGGTTGCGGTTGACCATGATGCAGGCGGGATCGGCCAGCGCAGCGCGCACCGCCTGCTGCGCGTCTAGGCCGACGAAGCGCGCATCGTCCTTGCGAAACACGATGCCCTGCATGCGCCGCCAGCCCGGCACCAGCTCGAGGCCGTCGGTGAGATAGGGCGCGTTGTAGGTCTCGGTCTTGTCGTCGAACAGATGGATCGGCGCCAGATCGCATTCGCCGCGCTTCGCGGCCGCCAGGCCGCCGAGGCTGCCGACCGCGATCGAGCGCACGATCAGGCCGGTACGTGCCAGCGGCGCGGTGACGAGATCGAGCCCGGTGCAGTGGCTACCGACGATGACGAGATCGGGCACCCGCACATGCGGCGTGAACAGCGTCACCTCGGTCTCGCTGCCGGCCGGCATCTGGTCGGCGAGCGCATCGATCTTCAAAAAACCGTCGGCCTGCGCGAACGACGTGATCGCGCCGGAGCCCTTGCCGCTCGGGTAGGCGATCAACCCATCGCTGCCTTCGACCAGCGACACCATCACGAATTCGGTGCGGCCGAGCTCGGAGGCGATGCGCACCGGGACCTTCGCCGTCACCTTGGCGTCGGTGCGCGGCGGCAGTCCGGCCATCCGGCGCAGCACCGGCACGATCATGTCGTGGAAGGTGAACATCGCCGAGGTCGGAAAGCCCGGCAGGATGATCACCGGCTTGCCGTCACAGACCGCAAGGCACAGCGGCTTGCCCGGCTTCAGCGCGACGCCGTGCGCGATGATGCCGGGCTTGCCGAGCCGTGCAATGATCCGGTGCGAAACGTCGCCGGCGCCCTTGGAGGTGCCGCCCGACAGGACCAGCATGTCGCTGCCCGCCAGCGCGTTGCGCATCGCGGCTTCGAGCTCGGCCTCGTCGTCGGCGATCGCACCGTGGAAATGCGCCTCGCCGCCGTTCTCGGCGATGGCAGCGGTAACGATCGCGCCGTTGGTGTCGTAGATCGCGGCGGGCCGCAGCACCTCGCCCGGCTGCACCAGCTCGTCGCCGGTCGAGAGGATCGCGACCCGCGGCCGGCGCGCCACCAGGACATCGGCGATGCCGCAGGCGGCGAGCATGCCGATCTCGCGCGAGCCGATCACCGTGCCGGCGCGCAACAGCGCCTCGCCGCGCGCGATGTCGGAGCCGGCATAGGACACGAACTGGCCGGGCGAGGCCGCGCGCCGGACCTCGATCGCGCGATGGCCGGCGGGCTGAGTGTGTTCGACCATCACAATGGCGTCGGCGCCGCGCGGCACCGGGCCGCCGGTTGCGATCGATGTTGCGGTGCCTGAGAGCACCGGCCGGGTCGGCGCGGTGCCGCAGGCAACGGTCTCGTCGTTGAGCAGGAGCTGCACCGGCGCCGCTTCACCGGCGCTCGCGAGATCGGCGGAGCGCACCGCAAAGCCGTCGACATTGGAGCGGTCGAACGGCGGCACGTCGATCGGCGCCACCACGTCCGCAGCCAGCGCGCAGCCGAGCGCGTGGGCGAGCCGGCGCGTCTTGGAAGGCACGTCGCGCGGGAACAGTGCGGTCTCGAACCGCGCCAGCGCGTCCTCGCGCGACAGGATGGTCAGGAACTGGTCCTGATCGAGGGACGGGTTGGGTTTCGGCGTCGACGTATTGCTCATCTCGGGAACTCACTCCCGCAACATATAGGCATCGACGACGGTCCCCGCAGCAAAGCCTTCGGCCGATCCGGGCACGATCAAGAGCGCGTCGGCGCGCGCGATCGCGTCGAGCGACAGGTCGCCGATCGCGAGCGTCGTCCACGAGCCCTGCTGACACATCAGCAGCGCGACCTCGGCAATGCCGACGCTGGAGGCGATCTTGCGCGCCAGCGGCAGCGCCTGCGTCTGACGCGTGCGCCGGCCCGACAGGCGATCGAGCACCGGCAGCGCAAGCGCCCACCAAGCGGCGAAGGCCTGGTCCGGCGCGCCGGGCAAGGCGATGACCGGCGTTGTGTCGATCCGCCCGACTGCCGTGGTGCGCCCGGGCTGCAGCGCAATGCCATGCGCAATCACCTCGCCGCGCGCGGCCAGCGCGCTCACCGCCGCGTCGCTACGACCGACGCCGCTGCCGCCGATCGTGATGAGCAGATCACAGCCGCCCGCATCGAGTGCTTCAGCGATCGCCGCCGGATCGCGCCCCGTCGCCTCGACGCGCAGCACGTCGGCGCCGGCGAGGCGTGCGGCGTCAGCAATGAACGGCGCCGTCACCTCGGCACCGGGATTATTGACGAGGCGAAGCCGCGGCCGCCGCACGCGCAGGGTCGCAAGTCCCGCGGCGCGCGCGAGCAGCAGGTCGCGCGGCCGCACGGGATGGCCTGCCTCCGTCAACGGACGCCCGTCGGCGATATCGCTGCCGGCACGGCGGACGCCTTGCCCGGGGATCGCCTCAGCCAGCGCCTGCGCAAGCGGGCCGGAGGCATCGACGGCGTCGGCATCGACCACGCAGTCGGTGCCGGCGGGCATCGCGCTGCCGGCCTCGACCCAGGTTGGCGGTGCCGGCAGCGGCAGCGGCGCGTAGGACGAGGCCCCGACCAGATCGTTGGCGCGCATCGCCCAGCCGTCGAGGGTTGCGACGTCGTGCGGCGGATGCGCGCGCAGCGGCGGCATCTCGGCGGCGATGCAATGCAGGACCTCAGTCAGCGGCAGCTCGACCGCTGCCACCGGTGCGACATTGCGCAGCACGGCGGCCAGGGCCGCATCGAGCGGGGTGAGCGAGGCCGGCAGGCGCTGGGCGGTGATCATGGCCCGCTATGAACTGAATCGGCGCGGAAAGAAACCGCTTTGCAACCTGCCGGACGACCGCAATTAGACCGAAGGCGCGTTGACGCGGACCCCAAACTAGTTGCAAAAGAAACCAATATGGCCGGGTCCCCAAGAGCCCGGCACAAGCAATAATGGCCAATGCGCCAATTCACGGAGGGAGACGGAATGATCACCAAGAAACTTGCCATGTTCGGGACGCTCGCAGCCGCGCTGCTGGCCTCCCCGGCCGCGTTGGCGCAGGTGTCCGACGATCTGGTCAAGATCGGCGTGCTGACCGACATGAACGGCCCGGCCTCGACGCCGACCGGCCAGGGCTCGGTCACCGCCGCGCAGATGGCGGTCGACGATTTCGGCGGCAAGGTGCTGGGCAAACCGATCACCGTGATCGTCGGCGATCACCAGCTCAAACCGGACATCGGCGCGAGCCTCGCGCGGCGCTGGTATGACGTCGACCAGGTCGACCTGATCGTCGACGTGCCGGTCTCCGCGGTCGGACTCGCGGTGCAGAACATCGCCAACGAGAAGAAGAAGCTGTTCATCACGCATTCGACCGGTGCGACCGATTTCCACGGCAAGTTCTGCTCGCCCTACACCATGCAGTGGGTGTTCGACACCCGCGCGCTCGCGGTCGGTACCGCGCAGGAAGTGGTGAAGCGCGGCGGCGACAGCTGGTTCTTCATCACCGACGACTACGCCTTCGGCCACTCGCTGGAAAAGGACGCCTCCGCGGTGGTGACCAAGAACGGCGGCAAGGTGCTCGGCGCGGTGCGCCCTCCGTTCGCGACGCCGGACTTGTCGTCCTTCATCCTGCAGGCGCAGGCCTCGAAGGCCAAGATCATCGGCATCGCCGGCGGACCGCCGAACAACACCAACGAGATCAAGACCGCCGGCGAGTTCGGCGTCTTCGCCGGCGGCCAGCAGATGGCCGCGCTGCTGGCGCTGATCACCGACGTGCACTCGATCGGGCTGTCGGCCGCGCAGGGACTGCTGCTGACCACCTCGTTCTACTGGGACATGGACGACAAGACCCGGGAATGGTCAAAACGCTATTTCGCCAAGATGAACCGGATGCCGACGATGTGGCAGGCCGGCGTCTATTCCTCGGTGACGGCGTATCTCAACGCAGTCAAGGAGGCCGGCACCGACGAGCCGCTCAAGGTCGCGGCCAAGATGCGCGAGAAGCCGGTCGAGGATTTCTTCGCCCGCAACGGCAAGCTGCGCGAGGACAATCTGATGATCCACGACCTCTGGCTGGTGCAGGTCAAGACCCCGGCGGAGTCGAAATATCCGTGGGACTATTACAAGATCCTGGCCAAGATCTCCGGCGAGGACGCGTTCGGTCCGCCGGATCCGGCCTGCGCGATGGCGAAGAAGTGAGATAAGCGAATGGCGAATAGCGAGCCGCGGGTGACGAATGGAAGCAACCATTCGCTATTCGCCACTCACCATTCGCCGCGCTAGCGCGCCACCCCGATCTCGCGGAAATACCTGAGCACGCCGGGGTGGATCAGATCCGTGCTCGGCGCGGCGGCAACGGTGTTCGCCGCCGTGGTCTCGCAGGCCTGCGCGAGCTTGTTGCAGAACGCCGCCTCGGCGCCGTGCAGTGTCTTCGCCAGCCGATAGGCGACGTCGTCGGGCAGGCTCTCGCGCACCAGGATGTAGCTCCAGGAGCCGACCGAGGCGATCGCTTCGGTCTGCTTCGGATAGCTGCCGGCTGGCACCGTCAGCGGCTTCAGGAAGGTGTGCTTGGCGCGGATTTTCGCGATCTCGCCGGCGTCAGGCACGATGAAACGGGCACCGCTCGCGCTCTCGGCCATCGCCGTGAATCCGGGCCAGCCGATGCCGCCGCCCCACAGCGCCGCGGCGCGGCCGTCCTGCACCATTGCCGGGCCGTCGCCGGCGCGATCGAGATAGATCGACTTGAAGTCCTCGTCCTGCTTCAGCCCGATGCCGTCGAGGATGTAGCGCGACAGGATCGGCAGGCCGGAGCCCTTGGCGCCGAACGCGACTGATAGCCCGACCAGATCCTGGATCGTCCGGTAGGGGCTGTCGGCGCGGACCACGAACATGCCCGGGCTGGAATACATCGCGGTGAGGATCTTCAGCTTCGTCGCCTTCGGCCGGCCGATGCCCATGAAGGCCTCGTAGGACGGTTCGCCCGCGACGGTTGCTATATCGATGGTGCCGGTCTCGAGCAGCGGGATGTTCTCGTTGGAGCCCTTGGTGTTGCGCGGCTCGATCGACAGCGTCGGATCGGCCGCGTTCATGACCTCGGCGAAGGCATTGCCATAGAGCGGAAAGCCGCCGCCGGGCGTCGCCGTGCCGAAACTGATCGTGGTCTTCGAAGCCTCGTTGCTAATGGCCTTGTTCCCCTCTTGATTCTTCACTTGCGCCATCGCGCCGCCCGCGAGCAGCAACGCGCCGGCGCACATCATAACAGTGAATTTCATCTCGAGCCTCAAGCAGCATTGCACACAGGCCAGACGATGGTTGCACGGCTGATGCCATAGGCAAAGCCGGCGTTTTGTGAAACCATGCCGACAATGGTTCAAAAGAAAATGACGGGGGAACGATGATCCGGTTTATGCGCGCTGCGTTGCTTGGTTTGCTCTGCTGCCTTGGTACTGTCGCCCCCTCCTCCGCCGCCGATTATCCGAACCGTCCGGTGCGCTGGCTGATCGGCTTTGCCGCCGGCGGGCCGGTCGACATCGTGGCGCGCATCATGGCGCAGTTTCTGTCGGATCATCTCGGCCAGCAATTCGTGGTCGAGAACCGCACCGGCTCCGGCGGCAACATCGCGGCGGCCGCTGCGATCAACGCGCCGGCCGACGGCTATACGCTGCTGTTCGTCGCGCCCAACAATGCGATCTCGACCTCGCTCTACAAGAAGCTGCCGTTCGACTTCCTGCGCGACACCACGCCGGTCGCCAGCATCATGCAGCTCACCAACATGCTGGTGGTCTCCAATGCGATGCCGGTGAAGACCGTCAAGGAGTTCATCGACTACTGCAAGGCCAACCCGGGCAAGATCTCTTACGCCTCGTCCGGCAACGGCACCTCGGTGCACATGTCGGCCGAGCTGTTCAAGGCGATGACCAAATGCGAGATGCAGCACGTGCCGTACCGCGGCTCGGCGATCGCCTTTCCCGACATCATCTCCGACAAGGTGCAGCTGATCTTCGACAATCTGCCCTCGGCGCTGGAGCAATCGCGCGGCGGCAATGTCCGCGCGCTCGGCGTCACCTCGCCGCAGCGCTGGCCCAGCGTGCCCGACGTGCCGGCGATCGCCGAGACCGTGCCGGGCTTCGAGTCGGTGGGCTTCTACGGCATCTCGGCGCCGAAGGGCACGCCTCCCGAGATCATCGATGCCCTCAACAAGGCGGTCGGCGAAGCCCTGAAGGACCCCAAACTGGTGGCGCGCCTCGCCGAGGTCGGCGGCATTCCCAAGCCGATGAGCCCGGCCGAATTCGGCAAGCTGGTGGCCGACGAGACCGAGAAATGGCGCAAAGTGGTGGAGTTCGCCGGCGTTTCGGTGGACTGACCCTCGCACCATTGCCGAAACGGCGGTCGCCCTGTAAATGGAGCCGGCACCGTTGCCGGCCCCTAGACGCGGGGCCCGCGAGGCGGCGGGGCCTGTAGCTCAATGGTTAGAGCCGGCCGCTCATAACGGTCTGGTTGCAGGTTCGAGTCCTGCCGGGCCCACCAAGGATTTCAGTGGCGTGCGGACACTTTGAGAACGACTCGGTTTTCCGTCTCCCTGACGAACTGACGAATTTCCCCCTTGATGTTTGCGCCGATCTTTGACTGTGAAAAATGACGAAACCCGACGGGCAGCGCGGCGTCTGAGCGCCTCCGGCTGGGCGAGTTTCTGCGCGGACCATCCGCGAAGCGGCAATAGTCAGACGGTCAGATATCGCGCGATATCCTTGACCGGAAAGCCGGTCAGATCCTTCGCAATTTCCGCGACGATGCGCCGTTCTATCGCGGGAGAAAATGATCGGCGCAGATCCGCCAGTGTCCGCGGCGGTGCCACGATGACGACCCGCTCCGCATGCGACTGTCGTAGAAGGCGGTCCAGATCACCTGCAACCGCGCGGGCGAAGCGATGTTTCTCGATCTCGTGCCAATCGGTCTGCTGCATCGCGCTTCGCTTGGACTCGATGCGAGAAAGCGCTCGACCCGGTCGATCAGCGCCCTGCTCACGGGTCGGCGGGTTCTCATCTTCGAGAGCCCGCTGGACCTTCAGGCGCGGCTCCCGGCTGCTACCCTCGTTCAACAGGAATAGTGCCTTACGCCCGTCTCCGACGAAGACGAGCGTGCGATGGGGCAACCTCGTGTATGGCGTTCGGTCAGGCATAGACGACTCTTGAGCTTGAATTGAGCTGCGGTCGCAATCACTTCCTTATCTTTGCGTCTAGCATTCAAGACATATCGTCGCCGACAAGATGGGCGACCTGTCGAACCGCGTCAGAATAAACTACCCGGCCGTAAATCTCGGACAGGGGTGGAGGTGTGGTCCTCACCATCGCCTATAGCCGATCTGGGCTGTCCACCGCGTTCAATTCCGCGTCGATTTTGCCGAGGAGTTGCTCGATCTCCGCCCTCTCGTTCGGACCGGGAAACTCATCCAGACGGCTGAGCAAGTTCTGCTTTTGTGTCAAGAGATGTGCAACGCTCATCATCGGAGGCGTGGTTTCATGATTCTTGAACATAGCTCGTCCCCGTGCTCTCCATCGTGCTAGACGGTCTGGTCTCGGTGAACCGGGTATTGATCTTCCGATCTATCAGCCAACTCACTGCTCGGGCATCGGTTCCCCGTTGGTAAATCGGCCAACGCTGCGACCGCTGCGCGGTGGACCGGTCGCCGTGCTCAAGCCCGCGCTCGCAACCGAAGGGCCTTGAACCGTAGAGCTGCTCTCCTATGATTCAGTGTGCGCCACGTTTAACTGTACTTGCCAGAGGTGTCGACAAGTGGTCGCGCGTCAAAACGTGTTCCGTAGACGACGGGATAACTCGATTTTCTCCGGCTGAGAATTCTTTGTCTGGGGACATCCGGGCAAAGATCGGGAGTGAGTTCGATGAATGACCCGAAGCGCCGATCCAGCTTTGCGGGTGCCCACGACCTTGTCGAGCAAGCTGAAGCTGCGATCCGCAACCTGAAATACATGTGCGCGGCTTGTGCGAATGGTGACAAGGATGCGGCGCGAACGGCGTTACGCCAAGCGATAAGCGAACTCGAAGTGGCGCGAGCCATGCTGCGGCCTGGCGTTGAATGACGGGAACGTTTGTTTTCTCTTCACCGCGGTGATCCTTATGAGGTCCTGAGTGGCTCGTACGTAACCGCTGCACTGCGGATCGTATCCCGGAGGATCATGCGCCGGCGCAAAATCCGTTGCGACGCCGCGATCACCGAAGCTGGCGCGGCTCACTTCGCCGCGCACCGCGCGACGAAGGGTCGGGAACGAAGGATGCCCTGATCGGCCCATCGCTTCGCTGCGGTGCCACATGCTGTCGCAGCTCCGAACTATCCGAGTTGCCGCCGCAAACTTTTTTGCCAGGCGGCTCTTGACGCCGCAAATCCGTTCCCTAATTTTTTCGACGCTATCCCCGCCTGGCGGGGAAGCGTCTGGGCGCCATCGGGTCCAGACCAGACGGGCACCGGTCGTGTCCGGTGCCGTTCATATCCATCTTGCTCTGTGGAGGATTTGGTTATGCGCACTTACGACTTCTCTCCCCTCTTCCGGTCGAGCATTGGGTTCGACTATCTTTTCAACCTCGCCGAGATGGCCCAGCGGGGCGCTGAGGACAATTATCCCCCTTACAATATCGAACGGCTGGCCGATGACCGTTATCAAATCGCCCTTGCGGTCGCTGGCTTCTCGCCGGACGAGATTTCGGTGACGGCCGAGCAGAATGTCCTGACGATCGAAGGCAACAAGCTCGAAAAAGCCGAACGCGATTACCTCTATCAGGGCATTTCGACCCGGAGGTTCAAGCGGCAGTTCAGCCTGGCCGATTACGTCCAGGTCAAGGGCGCGGCATTCGACAATGGGCTGCTGAAGGTCGAGCTTGCGCGGGAGATTCCCGAGGCCATGAAGCCACGGCGGATCGCGATCAACGCCGCGCAACCGAAGACGCTCCGGCAACTCGAGTCTGCTGCGGCCTGATCCGGCGCCGGCCGCGTTCCGAAAACCGGGAACGCGGCTTTCACATCGATATTCGTCTACAGAACGGAGGCAACCATGCGGCCGACGACCGCGTACGCAAACCTGCATGCCCTGCAATCATCGTCCCAATACGAACGCCGGTTCGAGCACCCGCGGGATGTACTGTTGGAGCCGTCTCTGGCCAAGAAGCGCGCCATCCTGGCATCCCGGGCTTCCGACGACGCCGCCGCCATTCGATCCACCCCGCTTCGCATGCTCTTGCCGCGTAGGAGGATCGCATGATGGACGACGTCAAGCTTCCCAAGCAGGTGATGGACAGGATTGACGCCCGCTGGATTTCGCGGCAGCGCCGGACCGACCAACGACGCTCCAGAATGATCGACCAGCGGCTCGAGAAGTTGCGGGCGCACCGCAACAACATCCAGCGCTATCGACGGCTGCTGAAGACCAAGCTTACCGACCTGGAGCGCCAATTCATCGAAAGGCGCCTCGCCGAGGAGCATGCCGCCGCTCAACGTACGGCGTCCGACATCCCGCCCCTCGGCGTGCTCCCGACACCGGTGTCGGCACATGACAGCTCGGGAGAAAGCCTATGATCGAGCTTCAAAGAACACTCATTCGCGGCAGCGAGAAGATCATCGGCCACTACCGATATCTTCTTGCGACCGCAACCTCGGAACGAGAGCGCGAGCGCTTTCGCCAACGCATCGACGAAGAGCAGTTGCTGTTGGACAGGTTGCGGCAGACTGAGGCGCGCTCGCGCGCGGCATGAAGGGAGCGCAGTTGGGCTGCATGAGTCGGTTGAAGAGCTTGCCCCTGGATGAGGCCATCAGACTTCGGTGGGTCTTGCGGGATATCCGAGCCAGACGCTTCATCATCAGCCCGCTTGATCCGGCCGATGTTCAAAAGCTCAGCCAGATGGGCTGCATCGAGATCCATAACTCGCTTCCCGTTCTGACGGCCGCGGGCATGGACGAAATTTGAAGCAATGTCGGCCTCCACGATGATGGATTGCCGAGGTCGACAATACGGATCGAAGGATGTGCCGGCGATCGCAAGTTAGCAGCGGCCGGAGCATTCACCGTTCCGGCACGGCGTCTTTGAGTTCGGAGATGGAGAAATGTGCAACTACCTGCGTATGCAAGTGCGCAACATGAGGCCGGCGGAGATCGACCGCATAGTAACGGCCTACGAACGAACCCTTCACGCGCTCTGCGTCAGGGACGGCGACGACCCGCTCACGGAAACAATCGCCAAGTCAGTCATCAAGATCGCCAAAACCGACATCGCCGACCCTGCGGAGATTTCTGCCCAGGCGATCAGAGAACTGAGAATCCGATAGGCCCGCGCATGCCCAAACGTCACTTCCGAGAATACAAAGGCGGCGGGAACAGATCGACAATATCGGGCGTCAGTTCACCTACGGGCTCGGCCGAGTTCGGATATCACTGATTTTCCGAAGGAACTGCCGCGCCGCGCCGGTGTTAACGTCTCAATTTCGTGGGCAGAGATGACAACGAGGGACTACAGATGCGACGACGACGGCGAGTGAAGCAAATTCATTCGCTTGAAACGCGCCTTGCCAACGAAGCCAAGGAGTTGCGCGAGCAGGCGAGATGTCTTCCACCGGGCGCCAAACGAGAGGCTCTTCTTCGCAAGGCGCGCAACGATGAAAACACGGCTTATCTGGCGGAGTGGCTATGTTCGCCGGGTGTCCGGTCGAAGCTCGAACATCGCAATGACTGATCGGATCAAAGACCCGAGACATTGTCGGGGATAGCGAGCCAACGCCGCCAGCCAACGGATTCGCCGAACGTCAGGGCTGCGCCGAGTGTGATGGCGAGTGGCAGCACCTGAATGATTGCCATCGCATTGGCCAGAGGCAGGTTCACGATGGCCGCCAGCAACAATATCGTTCCGCCGACTTCGCCAGCTACCCGGAGCACGACCGGTATTATCATCAGCGCGCCTAGCGGCCGCAACGCCCCCTGATACAAAGCAAGTGCTGCGATCAGCACAATCGCGAACCAGCCGCGCACCATCATGACCTGGCCGAAATTCATCTCGGCCGACACCATCTTGGTGATCGCATCGTTGATGTTGAACGTCGCCATGGCAGAAGTCATCAGCAGGCTTCCGCGCATATTCGGGGCAAGGTCTAAATCAGCTTCCATGTCGGATTTCTTCATGATTGACTTTATAGACGACCGGTCGTATTCTTTCAATCCGACCGGTCGTCTTGAGTTCAGAAACGCAGTTGCGAGGAGAGTTCCTATGAAGCTGATCGGCACCTATCTGTCGCCCTATGCGAGGCGGGTCGCAGCGGCCCTGATCTCTCGGGGTCTGCCGTTCGAGCATGAGGCCGTGAACGGCTACCGCGAGTTCGAGATCGCGAGCCGCTATAATCCCGTGGCGAAGGTACCTTCGCTCGTGCTCGATGACGGCGAGATCCTGATCGACAGTACGGCCATCCTCGACTACCTCAATGAACTGACGCCTTCGGCGCCGCTGATCCCCGCCGGATCGAGAGCCCGCCGCACCACTCTCAAACTCGCGGCGATTGGTTACGGCGTCTATGAACAGGCCGCCAACCTCTCGTTCCGCGGACGCGATGTCGCTGCGACCGAGGCCGGGCGCTGGAAGGCGCAGATCCTTGGAGGCTTGCGCGCGCTCGACGAGGCCGCGCGCGATGGCGGACCGCTCAGGGCAACGCCGCTGGACGCGGCAGCGATCACCGCTATCGTGGCGGTGGAATACCTCGCGCGGACGAATCCGGATTTGGAGACCCTTCCGGCAATCCCCGCCTTGGCCGAGCTTGTGGCCGAATATCGAGATGCACCGCCCTTCGCGCTGACCAGGGCAGCGGCTTGAGGCGCATGGAGGAAAGCATGACTGATCGGATCGCTCTCATCGCCGGCGTCGGCGGCGCGACCGGCGCAGCGCTTTCTCGGCGCTTCGCACAAGGCGGATATCGTGTGGCGATGATCGCCCGCAACGCCGAGCGGCTCGCGGAGCTCGAGAGGCAGATACCCCGGACGCGCGGCTACCCTTGCGACGTAGCCAACCTTGACCGGCTCGGTGAAATCGTCGAGCGCGTGCAGACCGAGCTAGGGGCACCCCATGTCCTCGTCCATAACGCCGTCGCCGCAACATTCGCCAAGATCCTGGATGCGTCGGTCGAGGATCTGGAACGAAATTTTCAGGTGAACACCACCTCCCTGTTCTATCTGGCGCAGAAGCTCGCACCGGCGATGATCGACCGCGGCGAGGGAGCCATCATGGTCACCGGAAACACGTCGTCGTTCCGCGGCATTCCGCTGCGCCCGGCCTTCGCGCCGACCAAGGCCGCCCAGCGCATCCTCGCGCAGTCGCTCGCGAAGGATTTGGGTCCGAAGCGCGTGCATGTTGGATATATCACCATCGATGCCGCGATCGACGCCCCGTGGAGGAGGGACACCTTTCCGCTGCCCGATTGGCAAGACAAGCCGGCTGACCATTTCGCGCATCCCGACGCGATTGCCGACGAGGTTTATCACATCGCGCATCAACATCCCTCCACCTGGTCGTTCGATCACGTCATCCGGCCTTTCGCCGAGAACTGGACGCTGAACTGACCATGCCGAAACCTAGTCATAAGGAAGCACTTCTCGATGCGGGTCTCGCGGCGTTTCATCACCGCGGCTACCATGCGACCGGTGTTCAGGAGATCGTCTCGTCGGCCGGTGTGCCGAAGGGCTCCTTCTACAGCCATTTCGCAAGCAAGGACGCCCTCGGCCAGGCGGCGCTGGCACGTTACTGGGAGGATCGCGCCAAGGCGCGTGCACTGCTGCGGGACGCCAGCCTTCCCGGGATCGAGCGGCTTGACCGCTACCTCGCGTCGCTCGGCTATAGCGAGGATGGCTGCCTGATCGGCAATTTCACGGCCGAACTCGCGCAACTCGACGCCTTCCGCCCGGATTTGTCGTGCCTGTGGCGCCAGTGGACGGATGCACTTTCCCACTGCCTGGCGGATGGGCAGCGCGACGGCAGCGTGCGGGCCGACGTGCCCGCGACCGAGCTTGCACGCACGGTTCTGGCGCTTTGGGAAGGCGCGGTGCTCTCAGCGAAGGTCGAGCGCAGCCCCAAGCCACTCAACATGGCACGTCGAACGCTGCGGCATTTGCTGGCGCCGTGACGCATATCCAATTCCTCGGGGGAACTCAGCTCATTCATCGATTGCCTAAGCTGCGCTCCGCGTCCTGAACGAAACGCGTCAGCTAACGGATGAGCCATTTCATAACGGTCTGGTTGCAGGTTCGAGTCCTGCCGGGCCCGCCAATGAGATCAACCACTTGGCACTCGCGATCATCGATCGCTGGAAATGCTGTCTGCACTACCCAAAAAGACGCCGTGCCCGAAGGACACGGCAAGTTTCAGGGAGGGTGAACCGGCAGACTTCCGGTGCATGCGTGAGGCCCCGGCCGATCGTCGGCCGGGGCGCGATCTGACAATCAGCGGCCGCGCGTCGTAACGATCACCATTTCAATGCGGCCGTGCGAACGGGATGATCCCAGAGCGCCGTGGCCTCGCTATCGAGCAGGCTCACGGTGAGCGAGCACCCGGCCATGTCCAGCGAGGTGACGAAGCTGCCGACCAGCGAGCGGGCGATGCGCAAGCCGCGCTTTTCCAGCATCCGGCGCGCCGCATTGTACATCAGGTAGAGCTCGATTGTCGGCGTCCCGCCAAATCCGTTAACGAGCAGGAGGGCCTCGGAGCCGGCGCGCGCGTCGAGATCGTCGGCGATGGCCGTGATCATCTCGTGGGCGATCGCATCAGCCCGCTCCAGCTTGACGCGCCGACGTCCCGGTTCGCCGTGAATACCGACCCCCATCTCCATTTCATCCTCGCCAAGCGAAAAAGTCGGCGTGCCCGCGGCCGGGACCGTGCAGCTCGTCAGCGCCACGCCCATCGAGCGGGTTCGCGCGTTGACGCGCTCGCCGAGCGCAACGCAGCCCTCGAGGTTGAGGCCCTTCTCGGCAGCGGCGCCGACGATCTTCTCGACGATCAGCGTGCCCGCGACGCCGCGCCGCCCGCTGCTGTGGGTCGAGTTCTCGACCGCGACGTCGTCATCCGTCACGACGGTGGCGATGCGGCCCTCGGCGATCTCGGCCGCCATCTCGAAATTCATGCGGTCGCCCGCATAGTTCTTCACGATGAACAGCACGCCGGCATCGCCGGCGACAGCCTGCGTGGCCTCGACGATCTGGTCCGGCGTCGGCGAGGTGAACACCTGGCCCGGACAGGCCGCATCCAGCATGCCATAGCCGACGAAGCCCGCATGCAGCGGCTCGTGCCCGCTGCCGCCGCCCGACACCAGCGCGACCTTCCGCGGATTGAGCTCGCGACGCCGCACGAATTTGCGCTCCGCGCCGAGCGCGACGAGATCGGCATGCGCGGCCGCGAACCCATCGAGGCTTTCCGCCAGCACGCTGTCGACCGAATTGATGAATTTTTTCATTGTCTCCTCCCCGCTTCGTCCTTTTGAACCTCGCGGCTATTTTTCCCGCAAGATGGCAACGAGGCGCCGCGCGAATTCCTGGAGCAGCGCGTCCAGCTCGGCATTCCGCTTCGCGCTGCCGAGGTCCGGCAAATGCAGCGTCAGGGTCCGCTCATGCGTGCCTTCGGTCAGCCGGCCGATCCGGCGCGGATGCGCACGCGCATAGGCGCGCAGAAACGCAGCCTTGGCCTGCGGCGGAAAGTGGCAGACGTCGAAGATCGTGTTGAGATGCTGCACGGGGATCGGCACCGGGTAGGCCGGATTGCTGATCTGGCTGACGAAGCTGCGGTTCTTGCCCATGGCATGCGCAAGGCGAAGCCGCATACCCGACGGACGGCTCTCCAGCACCTCCTTGAAAACGCGCTTGTAGACCGCAACTGCGCCGGCTTCGGCCGGTTCATCGGTCGCCGTATCAGCCAAGGCTGCCTCCGCTGCTCAAGCGGTCGATGGTCTGCTTGATCTGGGCCAGTGCCGACGTGGTCACGGACAGCTCGCGCAGGCCGCAGTTCAACAGCGCGGGCAGGCAGCGCGGGTCGCTCGCGATGTCGCCGCACAGGCTGACGCTGACGCCGGCGCGCCGCCCGTGTTCCGCGGTCCGCGCGATCAGTTCGAACACAGCCGGATGCAGGGGATCCATCAAGGGGGTAAGAGCTCCGTTGGAACGATCGCAGGCAAGAACATATTGCGCAAGATCGTTCGAGCCGATTGAGAAGAAGGCGGCCTTGAAGCTGTTGATCGCCAGGGCCGCAGCCGGAACCTCAACCATGATTCCCAGCTCAGGAAGCGTCGCGGCAATGCCGTCGGCCTGCAGGCGCTTCACGACTTCAGCAAACAGTTTCCGCCCCGCCTCGAGCTCGTCGGCCGAGGTAACCATCGGGAACATGACCTTGAGGTTGCCCCGCACGGCCGCACGCGCCAGCGCGCGGAGCTGGACGGCAAAGATCTCGGGCCGCGCCAGGCAGAGCCGCAAGCCGCGAACGCCGAGGAAGGGATTGGCTTCGCCATCCAGCGTAAATCCCGGTACCGGCTTGTCGCCACCCGCATCGAAGGTGCGAATCGTGACCGGCCGCTGCCCGGCCCAGCGCAAGACCGCGTCGTAGGCTTCGAACTGGGCCTCCTCGTCGGGCGGGCCGCCCCGCCCGGTGAGCAGAAACTCGGTGCGCATCAACCCGATGCCGTCGGCATATTGCGCATCGGCATGGGCGAGATCATCGACATGCTGGATATTGATGAACAGCTTGATCCGCTCGCCGCGCCACAACGCCGTCGGGCGCCTGAGGATCGCGCGGGCAGAGGCCCTGCTCTTGCGATGGATATCGCGCCGCTTCTCGAACAGGCGGAGTTGCTCCGCGCTGGGATCGAGCTCGAGCGTGGCGCCTTCACCGTCGAGCAGCGCGGTGGCGCCGAGCTCAGGGACGGCGCCGAGTTGCACCACCATGGGAATGCCGCGCGCGCGCGCCAACATCGCGACGTGGCTGGTCGGGCTGCCGCGCAGCAGGGCGAGGCCACCGCCGCCGGACCAGTCGATCTCAAGGAAGCGCGACGGCGGCAGGTCGTCGGCGCAGACCACGGCGCCGCTCGGAACCGTCAGGGCCTGGCCGACCCCGCCCCGCAGGATCGCCATCACGCGATCGCGCAGATCAGCCAGATCGGAGGAGCGCGCCTTCAGATATTCGTCTTCCGCCGCATTGTAATCCGCGATCTGCGCTTCGAGCGCCGAACACCATGCCACATCAGCAGCATCCCCCTCGCCGATCGCGGCGAAGATCGCTTCGATGAAATCCTCATCCTCCAGCAGCGCGACCTGGAATTCGAGGATCTGCGCGGCTTCGCCGCCGGCGATCGCGGCGAGCTCCGCGATCTGCCCGCTGGCCGCGTCGATCGCCTTGCGAAGCGCGAGCGCTTCCTCGACCAGTGAGCCGGCGACCCGCTCGCCGCTGGTGCCAGCATTGACACGAACGAATGGACCATGGGCGAAGCCGATCGAGGCGGTCCTGCCGCGGTAGGCCAGTGCTGCAGCGCCGCCCTGCATCTTACGACACCTCGTCAGGAAAATCGGTTTCGACCAGCTTGACCAGCGCGGCGACCGCAGCTTCGGCGTCGCTGCCGGAGGCCTTGATCTCGATGGTGCTGCCGTGCGCCGCGCGCATCGCCATGATCTTGGCGACGCTCTTGGCATTGATCCACTCGGCGGCGCCTTCGACCCGGACGGAAATCTGGGCCTGGAACTTCTTGGCAAGCTTGGTCAGCTTGACCGCGGGACGCGCATGCATGCCCACCGCGTGCACCAGCCGCACATTGCCCGTGAAGACTTGTCCGTCCGCTTTGTCCAGCATCGTCATATTCCATCGCTTCGCCGACAGTTCAGTCGGCAGAGAGTTCCTCGGCCACGGCCTTCACCTGGGCCAATGTGCTGCCACCCGCCGCCTCGGTCGCCGCCATCACGGCGCCCTCGACGATCGGCGCGTTGCATACGACAACGTGATCGCGCCGCGCGGGCTCCAGCATTTCCACCGCCATCTCGCTGTTGGTTTCAGCGCCGCCGAGATCGACCAGGATCGCGACCCCCTTGGCGGACCACGCATCATTGATGGCATCGATGATCGAGGGAACGCTGGTGCCGAGCCCGCCGTCGGGATTGCCGCCGCAGAAGGCGACCTTGACCTCGCTGCCGACCATCTGCCGCACCATGTCGGCGGTGCCCTTGGCGATGTCCCTCGAATGCGAGACGATCACGATTCCCACGGTATCGTTCATTGCTTTCCCTCCAGGCTCGCGCAGACCGCCTGCACGAGAACGCAGCTCGAACGGGCGCCGGGATCGACGTGTCCGACGCTGCGCGCTCCGAGGAACGACGCACGCCCCTTGGTGGCCTGCATCGGCGCGGTCCGCTCGACCGCTTCGGCCGCCGTGGTTCGCACCCGCGCGATCAGGTCCGGCTGGCCGGCCGCTGTCTTCAGTGTCTGCAGGACAGGAACAAGCACGTCGAGCATCGTCTTCTCGCCGGCCTGCGAGCGGCCTCGCGCGCTCACCGCGTTCACGCCGCTGCCGAAGACGTCGGCAAGATCCTCGGGCAGATGCTTGTCGTGGGAGAGCGCTTCGCCGGCCGCCAGAAAGAAGCTGCCATAAAGCGGCCCCGAGGCGCCGCCGACCGTCATCACCAGCGTCTTGCCGATCATCTTCAGCGCCTCATCGAGCGGCTGTGCCGAGATGGCATCGAGCTTGCCGAGCACGGCCTCACAGCCGCGCTTCATGTTGGTTCCGTGGTCGCCGTCGCCGATCGCCTGATCCAGGCTGGTCAGCTCGGGCGCGCTGGCGATGACCTGCTCGGCGGCCACCCTGACCAGCGACTTGAATGTTTCGGCTTGCATCGACATCGCAAACAATCCTCTCAATGGGCCGCCGCAGCAACGCGTTGCCCCGCGGAATCGAAGCAGAGCGGATGCATCAGATGCAATTCGACCTCCTGACCGGCCTGCAGCGGCTGATGCGGATCCGCAAGCGTCACCAGTGTCTCACCCTTATAGTCCAGATGAACGTGATTCTGCTCGCCGAGGTGCTCGACGCG
Organism: Bradyrhizobium sp. CCBAU 51753; assembly: GCF_015291565.1. Taxonomy (NCBI): domain Bacteria; kingdom Pseudomonadati; phylum Pseudomonadota; class Alphaproteobacteria; order Hyphomicrobiales; family Nitrobacteraceae; genus Bradyrhizobium; species Bradyrhizobium sp. CCBAU 51753. The sequence goes on from NZ_CP030037.1 coordinate 7,023,087, forward strand.
GTGCACGCGGCCGACCATCGCCCCGCCGTTGCGCGCGCCGATCCGCAGATGCTCGGTGCGGATTCCGACCGTCTCCGTTCCAGGCGGTACCGCGACCTCGGACAGCAGTCGGGCTGGCAGGAAATTGATCTGGGGCGTGCCGAGACGCGAGGCGACATAGCGCGAGGACGGGCTTTCGTAAATCTCGCGCGGCGTGCCACACTGAAGCAGTTCGCCGTCCTTGATCACGCCGATCCGGGAGGCCATGGTCATGGCCTCGACTTGGTCGTGGGTCACGTAGAGAATGGTGGCCCCGAGCTCGAGCTGGATCCGCTTGAGCTCGAGGCGGAGTTCGGAACGGAGTTTGGCGTCCAGCGACGACAGCGGCTCGTCCATCAGATAGATCGAGGGATCGCGCACCAGTGCGCGACCGATCGCGACCCGCTGCATCTCGCCGCCGGACAGGCGCGTCGCACGGTTGTTCAGCTTGCTTGCGATATGCAGCAGTTCCGCCGTCTGCTCGACGCGCTTGCGGATGACAGGCTCTGGCACGCGCCGCGCGGGCGAACGCAGCGGGAAGGCCAGATTGTCGTAGACCGTCAAATGCGGGTAGAGCGAGTATTGCTGGAAGACGAACGCAATATCGCGCGATCCAGGCGGGTCGCGGGTGACATCGCGCCCGTCGATCATGACCGAGCCTGTGTCCGGCGTCTCAAGTCCGGTGATCAGCCGCAATGTCGTGGTCTTGCCGGCGCCGCTCGGCCCGAGCAGCACCAGGAACTCGCCGTCATTCACCGTCAGCGAGAGCTCGCGCACCGCCGCCACCGCGCCGAAGCGCTTGGTGATGTTGCGTAGGGCGACGTCAGCCATGTTGCGCGCTCCCCTCATTGGCGGTCGGTATGGCAAGGCCCGAGCTCACGTCGAACAACACGAGCCTCTCCGAGCGGAATTCGAGCCCCACTGTCTCGCCGATCCGCACCATGGCGCTGGACGGCAGCCGCGCGGCGACGCGGCCGTGCGCCGTATCGACGGTGACGATCTGCGTGGTGCCGAGATATTCCGCGCCGAACACCTCGCCGCGGACGGGGGCCGCATCGCTGAAGCGGATATGCTCAGGACGAACCCCGAGCGCCAGCGGCGCCGGCGCGCAGTCCTGGCCAATCTCCGGCACCGCGAAGCTCGTGTCATGGAAGACAATGGCCCGATCGCCGGTTCTCAGGCCGCCCTCGAAGCGCAGGAAGTTCATCGGCGGCGAGCCGATGAAGTCGGCGACAAACATGCTCGCCGGCCGGTCATAGATCTCCTGCGGCGAGCCGATCTGCTCGACGCATCCCTTGTTCATGACGGCAATCTGATCGGCCATCGACATCGCCTCGAGCTGGTCATGCGTCACGTAGACCGTGGTGGCGCCGATGCGGTCATGCAGCTCGCGGAGTTCGTTGCACATCAGGTGGCGAAACTCCGCATCGAGCGCGCCGAGCGGCTCGTCCATCAGAAAGGCCTTCGGCCGCCTCACCATGGCACGCCCAAGCGCGACGCGCTGCCGGTCGCCGCCTGAAAGCTTCGACGTCTTGCTCGACAGCAGGTGCTCGATCCGCAGCAGCCGCGCGGTCTCCTGCACCCGTCCGGAAATCTCGCGCTTCGCCATGCCCTGGCACTTCAGGGGAAACGCGATGTTCTCCGCGACATTCATATGCGGATAGAGCGCGAACAGTTGGAATACGAAGGCGATATCGCGGGCGGCAGCACGGCGGAACGTCACGTCCTCGCCATCGAGCAGGATCTTGCCCTCAGTCGGCAGCTCGAGGCCGGCGATCATGCGCAACGTGGTGGTCTTGCCGCAGCCGGAGGGGCCGAGCATTGCAAAGAAGGCACCGTCGTCGATCGTGAAGGTCGAGCCGTGCACCGCCGTGAACTGATCGAACGACTTGCGCAGGTTTTCGACGCGGATCTGTGCCATGTTGACCGCCCTATTCCGGAAAATGGCTGACGACGACGTAGCCGACCGTACCGGCGAGGATCGTGACGAAGGAGTAGCTGTACAGATCCATCGACAATGGCTGCACCAGCATGATGATGCCGCCCCCGATCAGGGTCATTGTGACCGCCTCCCAGGGTCCGCGACGGAACCAGCGGGACACCGCACCTTTGCTAACCGCAGAACCGCTCATTTGCGCACAGCTCCGAAGGTGATGCCGCGGAGCAGATGCTTGCGGAGCAGCACGGTGAACAGGACGATCGGGACGACGAACAGCGTGGTCGCGGCAGCAACGGCCGGCCAATCCTGTCCGCCTTCGCCGATGATGAAGGGAATAAAGGGCGGCATGGTCTGCGCCTCGCCGCTCGTCAGGAGGACCGCGAAGGCGTATTCGTTCCACGAGAAAATCAGACAGAAGATTGCGGTGGCCGCAATTCCCGTGACTGCCTGCGGCAACACCACCTTGCGCAACGCCTGCAGCCGCGTGTAACCGTCGACCAGCGCAGCCTCCTCGTATTCGCGCGGAATCTCGTCGATGAACCCCTTGAGCAGCCACACCGCGAGCGAGACGTTGACGGCGGTGTAGAGCAGGATCATGCCGAGTCTGGTGTCGGTCAAATTGAGCTGCCGGTACATCAGATAGATCGGGATCGCGACCGCGACCGGCGGCATCATGCGCGTCGAGAGGATGAAGAACAGGAGATCGTCGGCCAGCGGAATGCGGAAGCGCGAGAAGGCGTAGGCCGCAAGTGTGCCGAGGAAGACGGCCAGGAAGGTCGAGCCGAACCCGATGATCAGCGAGTTGACGAAGCGCGGCACGACCTTGGACGGTCCGGCAATCACCATGTCGCGCTGACGCACCAGCTTGTCATACCAGGTTTCGGGCGGCGGCAGCTTGGCGATGAAATCCGGGGTCTGGCGGGTGCGCACGGTGAACAGGTTGACATAGCCTTCCAGCGTCGGCTCGAAGATCACCTTGGGCGGATAGGCGATGGCGTCGCTCTGCGATTTGAAGGCGGTAGCGACGATCCAGAGCAGCGGCAGGATCGTGATCACGGCGTAGAGAATGACGAGACCGCCGGCCACGGCCTTCGAACGGGGCGACGCCTCGACGATGGAGTGCGCGGTGGACTTGGCGAGAACGGCGGTCATCGTTGCTTCACCTTGTTGAGCGCTTTGACGTAGATGTTGGCGGCACCGAACACGGTGACGAACAGGATGATCGCGAGCGCGGAGGAATAGCCGGTGCGCCACTTCTCGAACGCCGCGCGCTTCAGCGTGATCGAGACCAGCTCGGTGGTCGATCCCGGACCTCCCGAGGTCAGGAGGTTGACCATATCGAACATCTTGAAGTTCTCGATCGCGCGGAACAGCACCGCCAGCATCAGGAACGGGACCGTCATCGGCAGCGTGATCGACCAAAACTGCCGCCATGCCGAGGCACGATCGACTTCGGCCGCCTCGTAGATGTAATCGGGAATGGAGCGAAGCCCGGCCAGGCAGATCAGCATCACGTAGGGCGCCCACATCCAGGTGTCGACGAGCACGATGGTCCAGGGTGCGAGTGAGACCTGCCCGGTCATGCTGAACGCGCTCGGTGGCACGCCGGTGAACAGGCTGATCAGGTAGTTGAACGGCCCGATCTGCGGCTGCAGCAGCAGGGTCCAGAAGTTGCCGACCACCGCCGGCGACAGCATCATCGGCAGCAGGATGATCGTGGTCCAGAAGCTGTGGCCGCGGAACTGGCGATTGATCAGCAGCGCGAGGCCAAACCCGATGATCACCTGAAACGTGACCGACCAGATCACGAATTGTGCCGTGGTCTGCAGCCGGAGCCAGACGTCCTCGTCGCCGAGAATATCGGTGAAATTGTCGAGCCCGACGAACCGCAACGGCAGATAGGACATGCTCAGATTCAGGCTGGTGAAGGACAGCCGGATCATCCACGCCAACGGAAAGATGTTGATCGCCAGCAATAGCGCAATCGTCGGCGCCACGAACAGCCAGGCGATCGCCCGGTCCGACAGGGCCCAGACGCGTCGCGTGGTTCGAGACCTCGCGGGCTCGCACATGCCAGCGACCGTGGCATCATCAGGTTGAGAGATCGTGGTCATCTTGTCCATCGGCTGGCTGGGATGGTTTCCCCGAGACACGCCCCGGGGAAACCGGTTCGGTTAGAAGCCGTCCGCGTCTACTGCGAGGCAACCTGCTTGCCCTGCTCCTTGAAGACCTTGGTCCAGTCCTTGACCAGGAGATCGAGCGCCTGTTGCGCCGTGCCCTTGTCGGCGACGACGTAATCATGCACGCGCTTCTGCATGTCGAGCAGCAGTTGCGCGTAGGACGGCTCGGCCCAGAAGTCCTTGACGATGCCCATCGACTCCAGGAATTGCGGGGCGAATGCCGCGCTCTTCGGGAAGTCGGGTGCGTCGACCACGGCCTTCAGCGCCGAGTAGCCGCCGAGTTGCCACCATCGCTGCTGCACCGTCGGCTGCGCGAACCATTTGATGTAGGCGAGCGCGTCATCCTTGCGCTCGGAGGTCGCGACCACCGAGATGCCCTGCCCGCCGAGCTGGGTGAAGTGTCCGCCTGGACCGGCCGGATTGACGAAGAAGCCGATCTTGTCGCCGCCGACATTCGGATCCTTGTAGAGGCCGGGGAAGAAGGCGAACCAGTTCATCTGCATCGCGACCTGGCCGGACTTGAAGGCATCCAGTCCTTCCTGCATGTAGGCGTTGGTCATGCCCGGCGCGGTGCAGCACTTGTAGAGCTCCTTGTAGAACTCGAGCCCCTTGGCCGCCTCAGGAGAGTTGACGATGCCCTGCATCTGGTACGGCTTCTTCGGATTGTCGTAGCTGAAGCCGTAATTATAGAGCACGTTGGTCACGCCCATGGTGATGCCTTCGGAGCCGCGCTCGGTGAAGATGTAGGCGCCGTACACCTTCTTGCCGTCGATCTCGCGGCCCTGGAAGAATTCCGCGATCTGTTTCAGCTCGTCATAGGTCTTCGGCGGCGCCAGGTCGCGGCCGTACTTGGCCTTGAATGCCGACTGGATTTCGGGCCGCGAGAACCAGTCCTTGCGATAGGTCCAGCCCACCGCATCGGCCATCGCCGGCAGCGCCCAATAGTTCGTCGAGTTCTTCGGCCACTGCGAATAACCGACCACCGTCGCCGGGACGAAGTCGTCCATCGAGATCTTCTCCTTGGCGAAGAAGTCGTTGAGCTTGACGTACCATTTGTTTTCGGCGGCGCCGCCGATCCACTGGCTGTCGCCGATGATGAGATCGCAGAGCTTGCCGTGGGAATTAAGCTCGTTGAGGAAGCGATCCGCATAGCTCGTCCAAGGGACGAACTCGTATTTCATCTCGATGCCGGATTGCTTAGTGAAGTCCTTGCCGAGCTCCACCAGCGCGTTGGCCGGATCCCAAGCTGCCCAGCACAGCGTGAGCTGCTTACCCTGGGCCGCAGCTTCGCCGCCACCAAATACCCCCAGCAGCGCCGCCCCGAGAACCGTGGTGGCCGCTGAGCTTCTCAACCAATTGAATGCCCGCATATCCGTTTCCTCTCTCGTTGAAGCATCTAACCCGCTCGGCGGCTCCTGCTGGAGCGACGCCAAGACCCTGAAACCGAGTTTGAGGAGCGATGAGTGAAGGACGAGACGGACCGCTTCCGGAGACTGCTCCGGAATGGCTTGGGCTCCTCCTGCACATCGGCCCGATGCGCGATGTTTAGTTTTTTGTGGAACTAAACGTATTACTAAATTTTTCGAACCGTCAAGCCGGTTTCTCGCGACCGCGGCGAAAATACCTGCGACGCGTGCACGCAGGACCGGGAGGTTTGCAATGCAGCAAAATGTGTGAGGATTGCCCGAGAGCAGGATCGCCGATCTGCCTGGCGCAAGCAATTTGGCCCATCTGAATAGCAGAAGATTCGGACGGTTAGCCGCAAACGATATGTTTAGCAAAGTCACTTTACTGAACGTTCAATGAAGCGGTCGAGAGCGCGAGACTCGCGGCGTCCGATCACCGCACCGGAAATGCCTCAGCGTCGTGCTCGCTTGATCTCGACGGCCGGCAAACCAGCGCACTGCTTTCGATCTGACGACGGCTTGCCCGCTCCAATGCGCCGGCGCAGTTGCAAGGCAATGACATTGTCGGATCGCGCGGGCGCTTGCCCGACCGCAACCGACGCTACGGCGCGGCGTTCAGCGGGCGCGTCCCGCCTGCTCGCCAACAGCAGGCGAGCCGTCAATCAGGCTGCGGAGCCCAGGGATCCTGGAGTCGACATGGTGACCGCACGCCGCAATCCAGCGTCCTGGAATGATCGGAAGGAGAGCGGCCGGCCGTCAGGACGAACCGGGCAGGACCATCCTGGCATTGCCGAGCAGCACCGCTTCAAAGTCTTCCGCATCGCCGCTGACATTGACCTGCTCGAAGTAATCGTACCAGCCTGATGCCACGACCTGCCGCTCGAACTCGCGCCGAAACCCCGCATTCGGCACACGATAGACGCAAAAGAAATCGTACGGCGCACGACGATCGGTCGCGGGCGAGTTCATGCCGTAGGCAATGACGTCGACGCCAGCGGACTTCAGACCCTTGACCGCTTCGGCGATGGTTCTTGCGAATTCGGTTCGCTCGCCTTCCGAACGTTCGACCCAAGCGGGGCGGTAGTTATAGAGCTCGATGAAGATCTGTTGCATGACGCGACCTCGCAAGACGCTGACGGAATGTTCGCCGCATTCGCCGGCAGGGATTGGGTCCGGTCCCTAGAGCTTTCCCATCTTCAGGCGGCGCGCTCTCACCCCCTCCAGTTGCTCGACCGGCATCAGGTGCTTCAACATCTCTGTCGTTTGAGCCAGCGTCGCAGGGTCGGCCAGTTCGGGCCGACCGGTCCCGAACGGCGGCGCCGGCGCGTACTCAAAGGACAACTCGGCGACGCGGCCGACCGCTTCTCCGGCAATCTGCCCGACCATGGCGAGACCGAAATCGATCCCCGCCGTCATGCCGCCGCCCGTCGCGCGGTTGCGGTCGATCACGTATCTGGCGTCGGTCGGAATGGCGCCGAACAAACCGAGATGCTCGCGCGTGTACCAATAGGAAGCCGCCTTGTATCCCTGCAAAAGTCCCGCCGCGCCGAGCAGCAGCGAGCCGTTGCAGACGCTGGTGATCCACCTGGCGCGGCTGCCGAGCTCGGCGATGCAGTCGAGCGTCCGGTCGTCCTGCAATTGCTTGAACAGCGACACGGTGTTGCCGGGCACGAACAGGATGTCGGGATCCTTCCAGCAGCTGCCGAATTCCTCCGTCGCCTGCACGCTGACGCCGGCGTCGGAATCGATGGCGCCCCTGCTGTGCCACACCACCTGCGAGGAAAATCCAGGGAGCATCATGAAAGCCTGCATCGGCCCGGCTAGGTCGATGAAGGTGAAGCCAGGAAAAGCCACTGCCACGACTTTCATGTTTGCCTCGTTGGTCCGGCGTTGAAATTCGCCGCAACCTATCCGAACATGCGGTTGGCAGAAATGACGTATAAGCGACAAATTCGGACACGTGTGACGAAGTCCGCTCCGGTTCGTTTTTTCCGGCGGCGGCAACAGGAGGAAGGGCCATGGCTTCGGACGTTTGCCGGCGTGTTCGCCTGGTCGTATTCCCGGGCTTCGAGTTGCTCGACCTGAGTGGCCCGCTCTGCGCCTTCAATCTGGCGTCGGAGTTCTATCAGGCCGCCTATCTGGTCGAGGCGATCTCCGCTCACGGCGGCGCGGTCGCGAGCGGTTCGGGCGTCCCCGTCCACACCGCGAAGGTCTCGCGGCTCACGCCCTTTGATACCCTTGTCGTCGTCGGGGGCGCCGCCGGCGGCGCGATCGATCCCGATGCAGACACCGTCGCTCTGATCCGGAAACTGGCGCCGCGCGCAAGGCGCGTGGCGAGCGTGTGCACCGGCGCCTTTTCGCTGGCCGCCGCTGGCCTGCTCGACCAGCGATCGGCGACGACGCATTGGCGATACGCCGCCGCGATGCAGCGGCGCTTTCCGAACGTGCGCATCGACGCGGACAAGATCTTCGTCAGGGACGGCAACGTCTGGACGTCGGCAGGGATCACCTCCGGCATCGACCTGGCGCTCGCGTTGATCGAGGACGATTTCGGGATCGAGATGTCGAAGGCCGTCGCCAAGGACATGGTGGTCTACCACCGCAGATCGGGCGGACAATCGCAGTTCTCGACGCTGCTTGAACTGGAGCCGTGGTCCGACCGCGTCAGGGATGCATTGAACTTCGCGCGCGAGCACCTGCACGAGCCGCTTCCCGTCGAGCGGATGGCCGCGGCGGCCCGCATCAGCGCGCGGCAATTTGCCCGGCTGTTTCTCAAAGAGACCGGCGATACGCCTGCGCGCGCCGTCGAGCGGCTGCGTGCGGAGGCGGCGCTGCTGCGAATTCAGGACGGAACGGAGCCGATCGAGGTCATCGCGCGCAAGGTCGGCTTTGGCGACAAGGACCGCATGCGGCGCGCCTTCCTGCGGATCTACGGCCAATCTCCCCGCGCGCTGCGGCGGGCGACGACGCGATCCGGCGCGGCAAGCTCGCCGCCCAAGCGGGTGCACCAAACGGGAACAAAATCGATCGGGACGCCCGGAAGATAGCGAATTCGGCTCAACGCGATGTGGCTTTCCGGCATCGATAACGTCCGGTTGCAAGCTCACGGCCGCGCCCCGTATTTGCACGGCCCTTTACGTGCAACTTTCGGGGCAGTTGACCGCCCATCTATCTGCTGGACTATTGTAGGATGTTGAAAGACCCTAGCCGGGGTGGTGGGAAGCATCATGGACGTCGGAGAGTGGCTGCGCGGCCTGGGTCTTGAGCAGTACGAGACCGCGTTTCGCGAAGCGGAGGTCGGGGCTGACGTTCTGCCTGACCTCACCGATGCCGACCTCGTCGAATTGGGCGTATCGCTCGGCAACCGCAAGCGTCTGCTGAAGGCCGTCGCGGCGCTTCGCGGACCTGCACCACAAGTGCCGGACGAGGCCGAGCGCCGGCAATTGACCGTGATGTTCTGCGATCTCGTGGGATCGACCGAGATTTCGGCGCGGCTCGACCCGGAAGACATGCGCGATGTGATCCGCGCCTATCAGGATGCCTGTTCGGGCGTGATCGCCCGCTACGATGGTTTCGTCGCGCGGTTCATGGGCGACGGCATCCTCGCCTATTTCGGTTTCCCGCGCGCGCACGAGGACGAGGCCGAGCGCGCGATCCGCTCCGGTCTCGACATCGCCGAGGCGGTCGCGAAGCTGGAGACTGCGGCGCGGCGCAAGCTCGCGGTCCGGGTCGGGATCGCCACCGGCATCGTCGTGGTCGGCGATCTGATCGGCCAGGGTCCCGCGCAGGAGCGCGACGTCGTCGGCGAGACGCCCAATCTGGCGGCGCGGCTGCAGGGCCTGGCGGCACCCGGCACTGTCGTGATCGCCGAATCCACCATGCGGCTGGTCGGCCGAACCTTCGATCTGCAGCCGCTCGGCGTGCACACGCTCAAGGGATTCGAAACGCCGGTCCCGATCTGGTCGGTGCTCCGCGATGCCCGGACCAGCACCCGCTTCGAAGCGTTCAGGTCGCAAGGCCTTTCGCCGATGGTCAACCGCGAGAGCGAAACCGCGCTGTTGCGGGACCGCTGGCGACGCGCGCGCAACGGCGAAGGCCAGGTGGTGCTGGTATTCGGTGAAGCCGGCATCGGCAAATCGCGCATCGTGGCCGCCCTGACCGAACACGCCGCCGCGTCACCCCATGTCGCGATCAGCTACCAGTGCTCGCCGCATCACGTGAACGAAGCGCTCTATCCCATCCTGAGCGAAATCAGGCGCACGGCGGGCCTGGTCGGCGACGAGCCTGCGTCGACAAAGCTCGACAAGCTCGAGGCGATGATCACCCGGTTCGGCCTTAGCGCCGGCGAGTTCGCGCCGCTGCTCGCCGGGGCGCTGTCGATCCCGACCGCCGGGCGCTATCCCGCGCTCGACCTGACGCCGGCGGAACAGAAGGAGCGGACGATCGTCGCGCTGGTCCTGCTCATCGCAGCCAGGGCGCGGCGGACGCCGGCGCTCGCGCTGCTCGAAGACGCCCATTGGATCGATCCGACGTCGCTGGTCGTGCTCGGGCGCTTTTTCGAGCAGATGCCCGCGCTGAGTGCGCTGATGGTCATCACCGCCCGTCCCGAATTCAACCCGCCGTGGGACGCCGGACCAAATCTCTCGATCGTGCAGCTCGCGCCGCTGCCGCGGGAAGAAGCCACCGACATGGTTCGCGGCGTCGCCGGCGGAAAGGCCCTGCCGGCGGCAATTCTGGACGAGATCATCGTCAAGACCGACGGGGTGCCGCTGTTCGTCGAAGAGCTGACCAAAACGGTGATGGAATCAGGCTTGCTTCGCGAAGAGGGCGACTCCTACCAGCTGATTTCGGCACGCACGCCGATCGCGATCCCCTCGACGCTGCAGGACTCGCTGCTGGCCCGGCTGGACCGGCTGAATTCGGTGAAGGACATCGCCCAGATCGGCGCGGCGATCGGACGCGAATTTTCGCATTCCCTGCTGGAGGAGGTCGCGGCCATCCCGGACCGCGCCCTGGTGGACGCGCTCGACAAGCTGATCGCTGCCAACATCATCCATCGCCGCGGCGATCCGCCCGAGGCCGTCTACACCTTCAAGCATGCGCTGCTGCGCGATGCCGCCTATCAACTCATGATCCGCGGCCGGCGGCGGGACGTGCATCGCGGCATCGTCGATGTGCTCGAGAGCCGGTTTCCGCAAATCGTGGAAGCGCAGCCCGAGATCGCGGCGATGCATCACGAGCACGGCGGCAACCCTGCGCGCGCTGCCGACTACTACCGCCTGGCGGGCGGGCGGGCAGCGGCGCGGTCCGCCAACGTCGAGGCCCTCGCCTATCTCAACGACGGCTTGCGCGTCATCGAGTCCTTGCCGTCAGGCGCGGAGCGCGACCGTCTCGAACTGCAGGTGCAGCTGCAGCGTGCGGGAGCGCTGCGCAGCACCAAAGGCTATTCGGCGCCGGAAACCGGCGATGCCATCCGCCGCGCCCATGCGCTGAGCCAAAGCGTCGGCGAACCGTCGCAATTGCTGCTGACGCTCGCCGGCCTCTATGCCTATCACCTCGTCCGCTCCGAGACGATCCGCGCCAAGGAGATCGCCGCGGAATTGCTCGCGCTCGCGCGCCAGCAGGGCGACACCAACTACATCATGATCGGCCTGCGCAGCACCGGGTGCGTGCAGTTTCAGCTCGGACATCAGCTGGCCGCGCTGGATCATTTCGAGCAGTCGCTGGCGCTCTACGATCCGGTCACGCACGGTCCGCTCGCCCCGTCCTTCGGGCTGGACCACAAGGAAGTCGCGGCCTCGTTCCGCTCGACCACGCTGTGGCTGCTCGGACGGCCGGTGCAGGCCGAAGCCTCGCAGCAGGAGGCGCTGTCGCACGCCGAGGATCTCAAGCATCTGCCCAGCATCTGCCAGGCGCTGATCTACAGCGCGCTGCTTCGCGTGCTGTCGCGCGACCATCCCGGCGTGATCGAGTCCGCCACCCAGGGACGGCATCTGGCGCGGCGTCTGTCGTTCGACCTGATGGAGCATGGCGCAAGCTTCTTCCTCGCCGCGGCGCGGCGCGGCGAGGCTGCGCCGGAGGACTTGCTGCCGGAGATGCTGAACGCCGCAAACCTGTGGTGGGGCACCGGCGCCCGCCAGTATCAGGGCTATGTGCTGACGGTGATTGCGGAGACCTATCTCGATGCCGGCCAGCCCGACGAGGGCTTGGCCGTGGTCGCCCAGGCCAAGGAATTGCTCGAGGCGACCGACGAGCGATGGGCCGAGCCCGAGCTCTATCGCGTCGAAGGCATGCTGCTGCTGGCGCTGCCGGAGCGCCGGATCGCCGACGGCGAGGCATGCCTGCGCCGGGCGATTGCGGTCGCGCGGGATCACGCGGCGCTGTCCTGGGAATTGCGTGCGGCGGTCGATCTCGCCCGCCTGCTCGCCGAACTCGGGCGCGCCGGCGAAGGCAAGGCGCTGGTGGACGGAGTCTATCGCCGCTTCGAGGAAGGTTTCGACAGCGTCGATCTTGCCGCCGCGCGCGCCATCCTGGCGCCGCACGTCTCGCCGGCGTGACGGCCGACGTCATTCCGACGCCACGAGGATCCTGCGTTCGACCAGCCACGACACCATACGCCTGCCGCGCTCGCCGCTGGTGTCGCGCGCGAGCTCGCGTCCAAGCATCTCCAGGCTGTCGCTCTGCGCAACGCGTTGCAGCAGGGTCTCGACATCAACCCCGTCGAGATAGGCGAACGGGCGCCCCAGCGCCGGATGATGCAGGCCCTTGCGCAGCGTGATGTGGTCGCGCTCGATGATTGGAACATCCGCGATGCGCACGTCGCGCGACAGGCGCGCCCGTCCAGCGAACGCCGGCGGCGGAGGCAGCGGCATCGGCGGTACCGCAACAGGTGCGGCCGCCCGCTCGCGCCAGAACGGCGTCGGCGTTGTGCCCGCTACCGCCGCGTAGTGACGCGTCGCCGCGACACGGTGGCGCTCGACGGTGTCCCTCTGCGCATCGCGATAGAACGCGCGGGCGGCTTCGGCGTCCACCGCGCGTGTCAGCATGGTATGGACCACGATTGCGGCCTGCAGGCCCGCGTTCATCGCCGCCTGCACGCCCTGCGACGACAGCGGATCGAGCGAAAAACTCGCCTCGCCGATCCGGATCGAATTCCCGGTCACGCACACGGCGCTCTGATGAGGTGTCGCATCATGGAGCCGGACGCCGTCTTCCAGCGTGCCCTGCAGGCAATCCTGCAGCAGGGCGGACTCCGCCAGCCGGTCCCGATAGAGGGCTTCGATCTCGCGCCGGCGGCGACCGCTGCATTGCGCGGCATCGACAAAGACCATCGCGCAAAATGCGCCGTCCGGCCGTGGCGCGCCCCAGTACCAGCAGCTGCTGCCGGCCTCGATCCGGTTAGCGCCGGGAGCGAGCCGTGTATTTCGCCAATGCCCTGACAGCGCCACCGTCGATGGCCCTGCCGCAGGCTCGGTCTTGCGGATGTTGGAATAGCGCCCCGCGGCATCGACGAGGAAGCGCGCCTCCACGAGCAGCTCGCCTGCTGCGCTCTCGACCGGAATGATCCAGCCACCGGGACATGCGCGCGGTGCCCTGGCCCGCGCCGGCTGCAGCACGCGGGCGCCCGCCTTCCGCGCGGTGTCGAGCAGAATGGCGTCGAAGCGGCCGCGGTCGACCATCAGGCCGAAATGCCCCGGCGGCGGCGACACGTCCTCATCGACGCCGCCGGCCCAGCGCAGGATCGATTTCTCGACCCGCACGAAGCCGGCCTGCGCGACCTCATCGCGGATATTCAACAGGTCGAGGACGGTCCAGATCGACGGCGCCATCGCCTCACCGATGCGCGGGCGCGGAAATGCGCTCCGCTCGATCACGACGACGTCGTGGCCGAGCCGCGCCAGCCGCACTGCGAACGCCGCCCCGGCCGGCCCGCCGCCGATCACGCAGACCTCGGCGGTCGTGACGCGGGTCATGACAAGGCGGTGGCGTCAGCCGCAGTCCGGCCGTCGAAATAGTCCGGACGGAGCACCGACAGCCGCACATAGGCCTGCAGGCAATACTCCAGCCACCCCCTGATGTAATCGCAGGCCGGCCGTCCGCGCGCGATCACCTCGTGATGACAGCCGCCGCCGCAGAGATAGCGCGCCCAGCAGGAACGGCACGGCTCCTGCCGGTCGACCAGACGTTCTTCGAGCCATTGCCGCTGCCGCGCGCGGTCGACGCCGGTCTCGACATGCCCCATCGCGCCGGCGTCATCATCGACGAAGCGATGGCAGGCGAACATGCCGCCGTCGGCGGAGACGCCGAAATAGCCGGCGCCCGCGCCGCATGGATAGGGGCGATGGGTGCCGCGATGGATCTCGCGCATCGCGCTGTGCATGTTGGCAAACGGATACGGCCGGCCCTGCGCGATGCGCCGCTCGAACTCGCGCCCGCAGGCGATCATCTGCGCCAGCAGGACCTCGAAGTCGGGCTTGTGAAGCTCGCTCCGGCCGGTCGGTGACCGCAGCACCGGGGAAAATCCGACGCTGGCGAAGCCGAGATCGGCGAACCCGTCCAGCGTCTCGCGCAGGTCGAGATTGTCCGGCGTCACCGTGACCCGCGCGGAAATCTGCATGCGGCGGCGCATCGCGAGCAACGGCAGCACATTCTCGATCGCCCGCTCGTAGCTGCCGCGGCCGCTCTTGAACGGCCGCAACCGGTCGTGGACCGCGCCGATGCCGTCGAGGCTGACCGTCACGGAAAATCCGTGGCGCTCGAAGAATTCGCCGTCGTCCGGCCGCAGCAGGGTGCCGTTGGTGGTGATCGAGAACGCGGCGGTCGCCCGCTTCTCCTGCGCCAGCGCGACGGCAAGCTCGGTCGCATCGCGCAGCACTTCGCGCGCTGCGAGCGGCTCGCCGCCCAGGAACGAGATGTGGAGCCTGTCGCCCGCTGCGGCATCAGTGAACAAACGGCGCACCGCGGCCTCGGCGGTGCGCCAGGCCATGTCCCTGGCCTTGCCGCCAAAGCTTCCTTCCTGCGCGTAGCAATAGGTGCAGCCGAGATTGCAGGCCTGCGCCACCGCGAGCGACAGCGACCGCAGCGGCGGATCGCGCGGCGCCTCCATGGCCGATGCCAGCGGCCGCGACAGCCCGATCACCGCACGCACGGCCTCACGGCCGAGCCCGGCCGCCCGCGCCAGCTCGTCCCGGCTCTGCGCGTCGAGCGCGAAGATCTGCGAGGCGTCGGCCAGCAGCGCATGCGGACCAAACTCGGTGTCGAACAGATGGACGTCGGCCGACGCGACGGAGGAACTGGCGGTGATCATGTCGGCTACCAGAATGGGATGCCGATGCCGCGCAGCGCGAGCGCCTCGCCGACCGTCAGAAGCTCGTTCATCTTGGCCCGCGCGGCCATGACAAACGGTGCGCCTTCCTCGAGCTGGTCACGCGCGTAGTCCGTGTACCCGTTGCCGAGCAGCCGTAGGATGTCGTGATAGACCTTCAGCGCGTCCTTCGCCTCGTTGGGCGTTCCGACCTCGACTTTGCGCAGATAGGGCAGCGCGGGGTTGGCCCTACGATAGGTCTTCAGCGCGACCTCCACCTCGCAGAACTTGCTGTAGTGATCAATGCCGTCACTGTCGATGCGCTCGGCGAGCTCGATGGCGAGTTTGGGATAGATCGGCAGACGCAAGGTCGCGATGACGCGCGCATAAGCGCCATCAAGCACGCCGCTGGGCCGCTCGATATCGATGAAGCGCGTCAATGTATCGGGCGTGAGGGGAGACAGCACGGCGTTGCGCCAGCCGCGCTTGCCGTCGGGCAACGTCTTCGCCGGATGCAAGACCGGCGCGTAGGAGGATATGAGCTTGGCATTGTGCAGGATCCACAACAGCTCGTTGACCCAGCGCAGATGCTGCATCTCGCAGGACGCGATGATCATCAGAACGCCGCGAATGAAGGCGACGTCGTCGCGCATCGTCGGCCACCCCGATTGGTCGGCCTGCTCGGGCGACAGCAGCGAGAAGCGCGCATAGACATATTCGAGCGCGAGCGCCATTTCCATCGGGCCGAGCTTCTCGCGCAATTCCTTGGCGAGCTCTTCCGGCGTGTCGAAGGGCTTGGCCTTGTCCTTGTCGGGCAGCGGCGCGTAGACCTGATCGATTTCCTGGTCGCGGACCACGACGTTGAGGCGCTGCCATTCCTGATTGATCTGGAAATGGTCGAACTGGTAGGGGCGGTTCTTGGCGATGGTATTTTCGGCCGCCGCCGTGGCGTCGCGAGCGCGATCGGAGCGCAGCCAGTCGACCCTCAGATTGGCCAGCAGCGGATCCGCGGCCTGGCCGTTCGGCAGTTTCTCGTCGTCCGGTCCGACCTCCTGGAACACCACGTCGGGATGATTGGCGGCCCAGTACATGCACGAGCAGTCGCGGAAATCGTGCTGCCAGGGCGAACACAGGCTTTGCAACAATTCGCCGGGCTGGTAGGCGCCGCTGATCACGCCGGTGACGGGATCGACGAAATTCCGCCGCCACCCCTCGAGCACGATCTCGCTGTGGTCCCCCGAGCGCCGCCTCAGCCCGATCGTCAGCGGCCCGGGCTCGAGCCCGCGCAGCAGGCGCCAGACGTAGAGGCCATCGAGCGGATAATCCGGATTGTCCGGATTGTGGTGCCGCATCGACAGCCGCTTGCCCTTCTGCTCCACCCATTCGAGGTACCAGTCGTCATGGGCGCCGAGCGCGCCGGCGTTCAATAGCAGGTCGATCCGCAGCTTCTTGACCTCGGGCGCTTCCGACTGCACGTCGGGATCCATCAGGACGTCGACATAGTGCAGCCACGCTCCGTAGCGCTCGGGCTCCTCGTAGCTCGCGGTATTGTCGAGCCGGGCGACGAACTCGAAGACGAGGCCCGGAAAGAACCGGCGATCGAAATTGCGCACGTCGAGCTCGAGGCCGGGATAGCAATTGGCGACCACATCCTCGAGACGCGTGACCACCGGATTGCCGGGCACCTGATAGGCAGCCCGCGCGGTCAGGTTGCGTGGAAATATCTTGCCCGATCCGTTGTCCATGGCTGTCCTCAGTCGTTCGACGGCTGGGACGGCGCCGCCGCGGCGTCCTCCGCCTCCAGCAACGCGATGTACCGCATCAGCGCGTCGTAGTCGCGCCAGGTCAATGACAGCGGGTTCTCGTCGGAATCGCGCATGAAGGGCGGCATGCGCATGTCGTGCAGACTGTCGCGCGACACGCGGGAATCGCGGAAGCGAGGATTGGGCACCTTCCCCGGCGCCTGATCGAGTTGCCAGAAGCGGCCGTAGGGAGGCCTGATCAGCCGTCGCACATGTTCCGCGCGGGTGCGCAGGAAGTCTTGCAGCGAGATCTCATCGGTCAACGGGGCGTGCGCGACCCTGGCGACATCGGTATAGGGCAACGGCCGGAACGGCACGCCGTCGCTCTCCTGCTCGACCTTGTTCGAGCCGAGCTCCACCGGGATGAGATCGACATAGGGCACATCGTCCTTGGTCATCATGCCGTCGCCGATCTGCGGCAGCCCCGGATAATTCGGCGGCGGCGGATCGTTGGTGTTGATCAGCACCGCCTTGTAGCGCTGGGCATCGAGGTTCATCAGCGTCGCCGTCTCGAACACGCGGGAGAACAGGTCGGCGATTTCGGTGCTGGTATCGCGACGGGTTTTCTCGGACACCTCGAGCGGCGGCAACTGGCGGTCGGCAAGGTCGCCCGCCAGCGAGACGAAGGGGCGTCGATCCGGCGCGAAATCCGGCACGCCGGACAGCACCCTTGCGTTGGCGACGAAGCGCACGCCGCGGATCACCAGCTCGGCGGTGATCGTTCCATCGCAGGTGTCGTCGACCACGCCCCAGGATTGCCAGTTGCCGACGTCGGCGCCGTCATAGGAATCGCACGGCTGCGGATCGGTCTGTCCCTTCTCATCCATGATGTAGGTCGACCACGGTGTCTCGGAATTGAGGATCCGGTTTCGCTCCGGCACGATCTCGTAAATCTTCCCGGGCAGCGCCGCGGCCGGGACGATCTCGCCGGGCTGGACCGGCGACGACGGGCCCGCGATCGCCTCGGGCGGCCCGTAAACCTCGCCGCGTGCCGGCGTGAAACGGACGCGGATCTGCGACAGATCCACGCCCAGCTGGTTAACCTCCGGTCCGCTCCCCGCCGCAGGCTTCATCACCTGAAAGCTGCCGAGCGGGATCGGGCGCTCCGGAGCAACCAGCGGTGTCTCGCCCGAGGTATACGGGCTGACGGCAAGCAGCGGCTTGCGCCCATGGTCGGTGCCGCGGACCTCGAGCCGCGCAATAAAGGAACAGGCCGGCGACCTGGTCCGCCGCTCCGCCTTGCAATTGCCGACCGCGACCTTGAACTGCAGATTTTTGGTCGAGACCCCCAAATGCGCCAGCAAGGACGGCGTCGCCGGCTCGTCACGGGTCTCGCCATCCGGTCCCGACTGGATCTTCAACCACAGCTCGAAGAAGGGCGCCGCCGGCCGAAGCTGATCGCCGTCGCGGAATCTGATTTCGTTGGGAATGTACGGTTCAACCGATCCGTCGGCGGCGACTTTCAGCGTGACCGCCGGCTTGATGACGGTCTGATGCGCGCCGTGCGTCGATATGTCGGTGTCCCAGACGAAGGCTTCCAGCGGAGTATCGCTGCCGCCGACGCGGGCGACCGCGATCGGGGGCAGGAAGTACATCTCGACGACACGGTCCACGCAGTCCTCCCCCCCAACAATCGATAGCTAATAAGGCTCGCGCACGATGGGCCCGTCGATCGGGGCCGGCAAAGGTGGCGGCACCGGCGGCGCGGCGCCCCCGTTCGTCAGCGCGACGCCCTGCTGATAGTGGAAGAAGCCGTCGGGATCGTACTTGGCCTTGATCTTGACCAGGAACCAGTAGTAGTCGCCCCAATAGGCCTTCGCAAAATCCTTCTGCTCGCGGCGCGGGTAGTTCTGGTACGAATGGCCGTTGCCGTACGGCGCGTACATCTTCATGAAATCGTCCAGGAACTGCTCGAACGGCTCGCGTTCATCCGGCGTCCGCCAGAACAGGCCGAAGAACGTGTTCATCAGGACGTCGCGATGGATGAAGGCGTTGGAGCCCTTCGGTTTGCGGTTGATCGCGCCGCCATAGGGCTCGATCACGAACCAGCTCCACGGCGACGGCGACTCGCCGAACCGCTGCATGACCTTCTTCCAATCGTCGAGACTGAGCGGCCGCGCGACATAGGCGCTCTGCTTGTCTTCCATCACCGTCATCGGCACATCGGGGATGGGAAACGGCTTGTCGACGATGTAGCGGTTCACCTCGAGGTAAGTGTGGTCGACCATGTCGACCTGCAGCTCGACGCCCTTGGTCGCCAGCAGCGAAGCCAGCGCCTTCATGCCGTCGTCGCGGCTGCCATGATAGGTGCCGCGCATCAGCATGACGTTCTTGCCCTGCTGTGCGGTGACGATCACCATGTAGCCGAGCTGGTCGACCGCGCCCGAGGTCATATAGTTGTTCTGCAGTTCGACGAGCGCGGCCGGCGCATCCTCGATCGGCCATAGCAGACCAAAGCCCCAGATCTTCCAGAGCTCATGCAACCGGTAGGTCGCCTGCAGCAACACCCCGAAATTATTGCCGGTGCCGCCTCTGATGGCCCAGAACAGGTCGCTGTTCACGGATTCGCTGGCCATCACGATGCTGCCGTCGGCGAGCATGACCGTCGCATCGATCACATTGTCGCAATTCATCCCGTATTCGCGGGAGGTAAAGCCGTAGCCGCCGCCCTGCATGTAGCCGGCGATGGCGACGTCCTCGCAGGCTCCGCCCGGCATGTGCAGCTGGTAGCCGTTGAGCACCGCGTTGATATGTCCGAACGTCGCGCCGGCGCCGATCACCGCGCGCCTTGCCGCCGCATCGACCACGACGTAGTTCATCCGGCTCAGATCGATCACCATGTCGTAGCTGACCGAATATCCGGCGGTGCTGTGCCCTCCGGACCGGGTGACGGCCCAGAGCCCCTGGTCCTGCGCAAACTTCAGGCAGTGCCTGACGTCGTCGAACACCTCGCAATACACGATGAGTTGGGGAAAGACCTGGAATTCGTGGGTGAAGAGCTGCCGCGCCGCTTGATAGTTCGGGTCGGTCGGCAAGACCACGGTGCCCTCGATCTGCGCCGTGAAGTCGGCGATGGCGTCGGGCGTGGGAATGTTCTTGCCCGATGGAACGGGCGATGACAGCGGGCGAACCGAGCGAAGCGCCGCGACCCTGCGTTCGCGATGCCTGAGCTTTTCACTCTTCCACATGATGTCACCCTAGCCGGCGGTTCTGGCGTGGCGACGCGCAACGGACGCTGTTGCGGGGGAGGTTGTTGCGGGCGGGACGGTTGCTGGTAGGCGGGAATGTCCTTCCGGAAATACCCTTGTCACAATTGCGACTATACCTGTGGTTGACATAGGTAAAAATCACCTTCTCAAAAATACGGCGCTATCCAATTCCTGATCACGGCATAAGTCAATCGGGTCGCGCTTTCCTGCAAGCCTAAATCTTGCGATCGCCGGAACGCGGAGATGCGACGTCCGAGTTCAGCCACAGGTGGAAACAGAGTTTGGCAGGTAGGGCATCCGCGGTTCCCGTCCTGATTGAAGCGTTGGCATGCGGCTTCATTTCGCTCGCGCCGGGTCGCCATTGCCTGACAACACCTGCGCGGCGCCGCCGACGGCGCGGCGGAAGGCCTCATCGAAGCTGACGCCGCGAAACTGCCATTTGTAGTCCTTGCCGTGCCAGGCCAACTGCCAGCGCGTGGCCCAGCCGAGATCCTTATCGTCCCAGACCAGCCGACCGACCAGCGCGACCTCACCGCCCCCGGGGGCGACGATCGGTATCAGTTTCGCCTGCGGTATCTTGAGGAGGTCGGCTGCGCCGACATTTGCGCGCGCCAGCGCGGCTGCTTCCGGCAGCACCACGCGCATGCCGCGCTTGTCGGCCGCCGCCGCCAGCGCGTCGCGCTGCAGGTCGGATTGCGTACCGTCGGCGGTGACCACAAAATCCTTCGGCCCATTCTGCATTTCAACGAAGACGCCGAGCACCGGCCGCTGCGATCGCCACGGCTTGAGGCCGAGCTCGCCGAGGATGCCGTCGATCTTGCTGTCGTCGAAATCCACCGTCAGGTCGTAGGGACGGTCGCGGGTGCCCTGCTCGTCGCGGTGCGGCTTGCCGGCGAACTGGTCGTGATAGCTGAAATTGCTGACCGCCTCCTTCGCCCTCGCCTTGTACGCCGCAAGCCGGCGATCGCCGGCGAGCGCGGGTTGACCGGAGACCTTGATCAGCACGTCCTCCAGGCAGGCGCCGAAGCCGACGATGCGGTTCGGCTCGCCCTGGCCGGTTACGACGGTCTGCGCGCGGTACAAATCGTCGGCCGCAGCCATTGCGCCGCTGCACCAGATCAAGCTGGCGGCGAGCAGAGCCATCCGGCACATGAGAATACCGGTCAGGGCGGGTCGCGTTTCAAGCAAGCCAGCCATGTTTACCTCCCGCTCTGCGACATCGCCGCAGGTTCCGGCATGGGCGCCATTCCGCGCGCCATGTCATCCATGATGGTCAGCCGCCGCCCGCCTGACATATGCTCAGGGCATGCCCAGCGACGCGGGAAGCGCCGCCCAAGACAACAACCGTCCGCAGGAGGCGTCCCTTGAAGTGCTACGAGTTGCAGGGTCCCGAAGGCGTCGACGCGCTGGCGCTGGTCGACAAGCCGGTTCCGCAGGCCGGCCCCGGCGAAGTGCTGGTGCGGCTGAAGGCGGCGACGCTGAACTACCGCGATCTGCTGACGGTGAAGGGCGGCTACGGCTCGCGGCAAAAGTTTCCGCTGGTGCCGGTCTCCGACGGCGCCGGTGTGGTCGAAGCGATCGGCGCCGGGGTCAGGAGTCTTGTCCCCGGCGACCGCGTGATCGGCAGCTTCTTCGAGAACTGGTTCGGCGGCGAGCCGAGCGAGGCCAGCATGCGCGCCGCGCTCGGCGGCAGTGTCGACGGCGTCTTGACCGAGTACCGGGTATTTCCCGCCCACGCGCTGGTGCGCACGCCCGCCCATCTGTCCGACGTCGAGGCCGCTGCGCTGCCATGCGCCGGCCTCACCGCCTGGAGCGCGGTGGTCAAGCTCGGCAATGTGAAGCCCGGGCAGACGGTACTGACCCAAGGCACCGGCGGCGTCTCGCTGTTCGCGCTGCAATTCGCAAAGATGTGCGGCGCGCGGGTGATCGCGACCTCCTCCAGCGACGCCAAGATTGCGCGGCTGAAGCAGCTCGGCGCCGATGTGACGCTGAACTACAAGACGACGCCGGACTGGGGCAAGAAGGCACGCGAACTGACCGGGCGCGGCGTCGATCTCGTAGTCGAGGTCGGCGGCGTCGGCACGCTGAACGAGTCGATCCGCGCCACCAGAATCGGCGGCACCATCGCCTTCATCGGCGTGCTGGCAGGTCCCGCCACCGCCGACACAAGGCTGCCGCTGATGGTCATGCAGCAGCAGCGGCTGCAGGGCGTTACCGTCGGCTCGATCGAGGACCTTCAGGCACTCTGCGACGGCATCGCGATGCACGGCGTCAAGCCTGTGATCGACAAGGTGTTCCCCTTCGACCAGGTCAGGGACGCGTTCGCGCACATGGCAAGCGGCGCGCATTTCGGCAAGGTGGCGATCGCGATCGGCTGACGCACCTGACATCACGGTCTAGCGTCCGGTGAACTGCGCCTTGCGTTTCTCGACGAAGGCCTTGCGGCCTTCCTGCGCGTCCTCGCCCGTGCGGATCACCGACTGCACCTCGAGCTCACGGCGGAACTGGGCCTCGTAGGACGCGTGCTCACTCTCCTCGAGCAATTGCCGCGTCGCCACCAGCGCCCGGGTCGGCCCGTCGGCAAGGCGCTGCGCCAATGCCTTCGCCGCCTCGAGCAGCTTTGCGTCGTCCACGACCTCGCGGACCAGCCCCCACTCCTTGGCCCGCTCAGCCGACAGCGGCTCGTTCAGCAGCATCAGTTCGAGCGCGCGCTGCCGGCCGATCAGGCGCGGCAGCAGCCAGGTCGAGCCGAGGTCGGGCACCAAAGCGATCCGGCTGAACACCTGAATGAAACTCGCCGAACGCGCTGCAAGAATAATGTCGCCGGACATCGCGAGGCTGAAGCCGCCGCCGGCCGCGACGCCGTTGACCGCGACCACGACCGGCACGCGGCATTCGCGCAGCGCCTGCATCGCGGGCCAGTAATGCTGCATGACGCCAGCATAGAGGTTGTCGCCGAGCGAATTGACCGCCTTCAAATTCTGCCCCGAGCAGAAGCCGCGGCCCTCGCCGGTCAGCACCAGCGCGCGGATCCCGGCGTCGCCCGTCATCTCGCCGATCGCCATTGCGAGATCGCCGAGCAGGTCCGGCGTCATCGCGTTCAGGCTGGCGGGATCGTTCAGCGTCAGAATGCCGACCTTGCCGTCCCGCTCGCGCTTCACACCGGTCATTTTCCTCTCCCCGGAACAGGCTTGTTGTTGCACTGACTGTGCCATGCTTGGCATGCTACGCCAACGCCAACCGCAACAAGAACGGCGAATGCAACGCCAGGAAGCAGTGCCATGTCCGACCAGTTCTCCAACTCGCAAGTGATCCGCAAACCCGCCGTCAGTTCCAGGGGCGGCATCGTCGCCGCGCAATCGCGCAAGGCCGCCGAGGTCGGCGCCGAGGTTTTGGCGGCAGGCGGCGATTGCGTCGACGCCGTGATCGCCACCACCTTTGCGCTTGGCGTGCTGGAACCCTGGATGAGCGGCGCCGGCGGCGGCGGTGCCATGGTGCTGTACCGCGCCCGCGAGAACCGCGTCGAGGTGATCGATTACGGCATGCGCGCGCCCGACAGCCTGCGCATCGAGGATTATCCGCTGAGCGCCAGCGGCGTTGCCTCCGACATCTTCCCCTGGGCGCGGGTCAAGGACGACCGCAACCTGCACGGACCCGGATCGATCGCGGTGCCCGGCGTGGTCGCCGGCATGGAGGAGGCGCATCGCCGCCATGCGAAATTGCCGTGGAAGGATTTGCTGGCGCCGAGCGTGAAGCTCGCGGGCGAAGGGCTTTTGGTCGATTGGTGGACCACCGCGATGATCGCGAGCTCGGCCGCCGATCTCCGGCGCTATCCGGCCAGCGCCGCAGCCTACTTGCAGGACGGGCTGCCGCCGAACGCGCAATGGGGCATCAAATCGGTGGTGCGGATGCCGCAGGACCGGCTCAAGGCGACGATGGCGCAGCTTGCGGCGGCCGGCGCGCGCGATTTCTACGAGGGCGATCTGGCGCGCTCGATCGCCGACGACATCCAGGCCGCCGGCGGCGCGCTGTCGGTGCGCGACCTCGCCGCGTTCCACGCGCACCTGCGCGAGCCGCTGAAAATCCCCTATCGCGGCGGCACGGTTTACGCGACGCCGGAACTGACCGCGGGCCCGACCATGGCGCGCACGCTCGGCCTGCTGCAGAAGGCATTCGCGCCCGCGCGCGGCGGCCCCGATGCCGTGGCCTACACCGCCTATGTCGAGGCGCTGCAGGCTGCCTATCGCGAGCGGCTGAAGGACATGGGCGACGTCGACGGCCGCCGTTCGCTCGGCGCCGAGGCGATCGCGCCGAGCTGCACCACGCATTTCTCCGCGGTCGACCGCGACGGCAACATGGCCGCGGTGACGCAGACGCTGCTGTCGACATTCGGCTCGAAATTCGTGACGCCGAGCACCGGGCTCACCATGAACAACGGCATCATGTGGTTCGACCCGACGCCGGGCAACCCGAACTCGCTCGCCGGCGGCAAGCGCTGCCTGACCAACTATACGCCCGTCGTGGCCGAGGCCGCCGACGGACGGCGCGTCGCCGCCGGCGCATCCGGCGGCCGCCGCATTCTGCCCGCGGTGTCGCAGCTTTTGTCCTTCGTGATGGACTTCGGCATGGACCTCGACGCTGCAATTCACCAGCCACGGATCGACGCCAGCGAGGGCGCGGTGGTGATCGGCGATGTCCGCCTGCCCGCCGCAGTGCGCGAGGCGCTGCGCGGCCGCTTCGACTATGAAGAGGCGCGGATCCAGAATTTGCCGATGAAGTTCGCCTGCCCGAGCCTCGTGCTGCGCGACGGCACCACCAACAGCGGCGCCACCGAGCCGTTCCAGCCGTGGAGCGATGCGGTGGCGGAGCAGTAATCCGATCGCAGTTGGCACAAGAACAGCGTCGTCAAAAGGAGGCCGCCATGAGCTACGAACAGATCACGTGCGACATCGACGGCTCCGTGATGATCCTGACGCTCAACCGACCGGACAAGCTCAATGCCTATACCGGGACGATGGGCGCCGAGATCGCCGACGCCTTCCAGCGTGCCGACATGGATGACAATGTCCGCGCCGTCATCGTCACCGGTGCCGGCCGTGCGTTCTGCGCCGGCGCCGATGTCTCTGGCGGCGCGAAGAGCTTTGACACGTCGGGCAGCCACGGCGCCGGCGTGTTCGCAAGCGCCGGCCAGCGCAGCGGCCGTTTCGTCGAGGCGATCTTCAACTGCCGGAAACCCTCGATCGCCGCGATCAACGGCGCTGCGGTCGGGGTCGGCATCACCATGACGCTGCCGATGGACGTGCGCATTGCCGCAAGGGGCGCCAAGGTCGGCTTCATCTTCGCACGCCGCGGTCTGGTGCCGGAGGCCGGCAGCGCCTGGTTCCTGCCCAAACTCGTCGGGCTGCCGCAGGCATTGCGCTGGTCGCTCTCCGGTCGCACTTTCGATGCCGACGAAGCGCTCAAGGGGGGCCTTGTCAGCGAGGTCGTCGAGCCCACCGCGCTGCTGGATCGCGCGCGGCAGATCGCCGAGGAGATGACGGCGGAGACCTCTGCGGTATCGGTCGCGCTGACCCGGCAGTTGCTGTGGCGCTTCGCCGGCGCACCCGATCCCTTCGAATTGCTCGCGATCGACAAGCCGATGTCGATCGAGCGCGGCGGCCACCCCGACGTGCGCGAAGGCGTGCAGTCCTTCATCGAGAAGCGGAAGCCGGCCTTTCCGGGCAAGGTCTCGGAGGACATGCCGAGCCAGTATCCGTGGTGGCGGTCGGCGACATGAACGATCAGAGCACAGATGTGCCGCCGGGCGCCCAGCTTCTCGGACGCGAATGGTTGGGCTTCGATGGCGAGACCGCATCGATCCGCTTCCAGGCGCACCCGTCATTCACCAACCGGCACGGAACGATCCAGGGCGGCTTCCTGGCGGCGATGCTGGATTCGGCGACCGGCCTCGGCGCGCTGGCCGCGCTTCCCTCGACCCAGACCGTGGTGACGAAGAGTTTGAACACCCGCTTCCTCAAGGCCGCAAGCGTCGGCCCGATCATCGCAAAGGCAAGAGTGGTCTCCCGCACCGAGCGCGACATGATTGTCGAGGCCGACCTGATCGATGCCCAGGACGTGACGGTCGCCAAGGCGACGGCGGAGCTGAGAATCCTCGCGAAAAAATAGCTCGCGGGTTTCACACCCCGAGCCGGTCGCGCACCCGCCCGGTCAGCACCGCGGCGGTGACGCCGACGCGCCAGAAGGCGTGCAGCGGGATCGGCTTGATGCCCGTGACGGGCATGTCGATCTCGCACTTGCCGTCGATCAGGCGGCGGGCGAGCTGCGCACCCATCGCGGTCGAGAGCGCGACGCCGCGGCCGTTGCAGCCGAGCGAGATCAGGAGGTTCTCCGCGGGCTGATGCACGTGCGGATAGTGATCGGCGGTGATGGCGAGGCGGCTGTTCCAGCCATGGGTCCAGGCGACGCCGGCAAGCTGCGGCCACAGCCGTTCGGCGTAGCTGATGAGATAGGCGACGTCGGACGGCTTGCTGATCCAGCGCATCGGGCCGCGGCCACCCATCAGCAGGCGATTGCGCTGGTCGATGCGGTAATAGACCGTGATGTGGCCGCTCTCGTACAGCACCGGCCGCCCCGGCATGATCGAACGTGCGACGGCGTCGGACAGCGGCGCGGTGCAGGCGATCGAGGAAAACACCGGCACGATGCTGCGGCGGAGTGCTGGCCAGAGATCATCGGTAAATCCATTGGTCGCGAGCAGCACCTTGTCGGCATGCACCACCGCGCGCGGCGTCTCGATCCGCCAGCGGCCGCCGTCGCGGGTCAGCCGCCGCGCCGGCGTCTCGCCGTGCACCGCGGCGCCGGCGTCGATCGCGGCACGCGCCAGCCCGCGCGCATAGCTCAGCGGATGCAGATCGCCGCCGCGGGCATCGAGCATGGCGCAGAGATAGCGGTCGCTGCCGGTCATCTCGCGGATCTCGGCGGCGTCGAGCAATTTGACCGGCATGCCGCGGGCGATGCATTGCTTGGCGGTGGTCGCGATCGCCGCCGCGCTGGCTTCGTTGTAGGCGGCGCGCAGCGTGCCGTTCTGCCGCGCCTCGCAGGGGATCTGGTAGCGGCGGATCAAATCATGCGTGAAATTGGTGGTGCCGTAGGAGAAGTCGATCATGCGGCGGCCGAGATCGGCGCCGAAATCGGCCTCGATCTGGTCGGGATCGTGCTTCAGCCCCGGATTGGTCTGCCCGCCATTGTTGCCGGAGGCGCCCCAGCCCGGCTCCTGCGCCTCCAGCACGGTCGCTGACACCCCCTGCTCGGCAAGATGCAGCGCGGTCGACAGCCCGGTGAAGCCGCCGCCGATGATCGCAACCGGCACACTCTTGTCGGCGGTCAGCGGCGAGGTCGGCGTCGGTTCGACTGCGGTGTCGGCATAGAGGCTCGGTGGCAGCGGCAGGCGGACAGGTGGAGACATAAGATGCGACCGGATCAGAGCGGATGCAGCACGCGCCGCAGAAAGTCTTGCGTGCGCGGGTGCTGCGGCTGGTTGAGGACAGATTTGGCGGCGCCCTGCTCGACGATGACGCCGCCGTCGATGAACAGCACGCGGTCGGCGACGTCGCGGGCAAAGCCCATTTCGTGGGTGACGACCACCATGGTCATGCCGTCGTCGGCGAGCTTGCGCATCACCGACAGCACCTCGCCGACCAGTTCGGGATCGAGCGCCGAGGTCGGCTCATCGAACAGGATCGCCTTCGGCTGCATCGCCAGCGCGCGGGCGATGGCGACGCGCTGCTGCTGGCCGCCGGATAGTTTTGGCGGATGCACGTCGGCCTTGTCGGCGAGCCCGACCTGCGCCAGCAGCGCGCGGCCGCGCGCGATCGCCTGATCGCGCGGCTCCTTCTTCACATAGAGTGGGCCTTCGATGACATTCTCGAGCGCGGTGCGATGCGGGAACAGATTGAAGCGCTGGAACACCATCGAGACCTGGGTGCGGATCGAAACGATCGAGCGGTCGTCGCGGTTGACCCGCGCGCCTTCGACGGTGATGTCGCCGGCATCGTAGCTTTCGAGGCCGTTGATGCAGCGCAGGATGGTCGACTTGCCGGAACCCGACGGCCCGATGATGCACACCACTTCGCTCTTGGCGACGGACGCGGTGATGCCTTTCAGCACCTCGACCTTGCCGAAGCTCTTATGGACATCCCTCAGTTCAATCATTTCCGGTTCGCCTTGTTCTCAAAATGCCGAACCAGCAGGATGAGCGGAATGCTCATGGTGAGATACATCAGCGCGACCAGCGTGAACACGCTGGTGTTTTTGAAGGTCGAAGAGGCGATCAGCTTGCCCTGCAGCGCGAGCTCGGCGACCGTGATGGTCGAGGCCTGCGAGGAATCCTTCAGCATCATGATCATGATGTTGCCGTAGGGCGGCAGGATGATCCTGACCGCCTGCGGCAGCACCACGCGGCGCATGGTGAGCCACCAGCCCATGCCGATGGTCTGCGCCGCCTCGATCTGCCCCTTGTCGATCGCCTCGATGCCGGCGCGGAAATTTTCCGCCTGGTAGGCCGAATAGGCGATGCCGAGCCCGATGATCGCGGCCTGCAGCGCTGATAGCGCGATGCCGAAATCGGGCATCACGAAGTAGATGTAGAACAGCAGCACGATGATCGGGATGCCGCGGATCACGTTGATCAGCGTGGCGCTGAGACCGACGAAGAAGCCGATGCCGGAGACCCGCATCAAGGCCCACACCAGCCCGAGCACGGTCGACAGCAACAGCGAGCCGATGGTGACGACAATGGTCAGCCAGACGCCCTGCAGCAGGATCGGCACGAACTCGACCGCGTCATGGAAGAATTTTTGCATCGGCTAAGTGTGCGGCTTCATAGGGATGGCGAGCGAGACGCTCCAAATGCATCCGCGCGCGTCATTGCGAGGAGCGGCAGCGACGAAGCAATCCATCCCTCCGCGTGTGCCGGCCGATGGATTGCTTCGCTTCGCTCGCAATGACGTGGAGAGAGTCACGTGTTCAAACTCGAGCACGTTCGCGGCCTGCTGTATCACGACGCGTTGGCTTTCTGGCCCCACTTCTCCAAGATCTTCGCGATCGTGCCGTTGGCCTTCAGCTTCGCCAGCGACGCATTGATCTTGCCGAGCAGTTCGGTGTCGCTCTTGCGCACGCCGATCGCGACCGTGCCGACGGTGACCGGCTTGTAGCTGTCGACCAGGCGGACGTCGGCGAAATTGCCCTGCTGCAGATTGTAGGCGAGGATCGGATAGTCGGCGAAGCCGGCCTTCAGCCGCCCCGAATTGACGTCACGCAGGATGTCCGGAATGGTGTCGTAGACCTTGACTTCGCTGAACAGCCCAGTCTTCTTCAGCGCATCGACGAACGCGGTGCCGACCTGGGCGCCGACCACGGTGCCCTTCAGGTCCTCCTGCGAGCTGTAGGCCTTGCTGTCGGTCTTCGGCACCATCAGCCCCTCGCCATAGGTGTAGACGGCGTCGGAGAAGTCGATCACCTCTTTGCGCGCCGCGGTGGCGAACATCGCGGCGGCGATGATGTCGATCTTGTTCGCGGTCAGCGAGGGGATCAGCGCCGAGAACTGCATCGGCTCGATCTGCACGGTGAAGCCGGCGTCCTTGCCGATCTCGGTGGCGAGATCGACCATGATGCCCTGGATCGAGTTGGTCTTGGTGTCGAGGAAGGTGAAGGGGATGCCGGTCGGCGTCGAGCCGACCTTGAGCACCTGCTGCGCCTGCGACGGCGCGCTCAGGGCCGGGATCGAGACAAGGGCAAGCGCCGCCAACGCGGCCTGGACGAGACGCTGAAACGACATTGCACGACCTCCCGAAGCTGGTCCCGGCGCCGCATCGCCCGCGGTTTCTGAGCTTGTTGTTGCGGGCGACGCCGTTCCGGCCTATTTTCACCAATATGAAATTGTGGTCACGAAATCGCGGCCAATGCAAGCGGTTTTCATGCACATGAAGGAAGCGGATTGACGTGAGCGGCGGCAAGAGAATGCGCAAAGCGGCGGCAGCGCGGCCCGCGACGGCACGCCGCGCCGCGAAAAAGCCGGCCGGAAAACCTGTCAGAAAGCCGGCCAGCAAGCCGGCCGAGCCGCCGATGGATCTCGCGGTCGGCCGCCGCATCCGCGACCTGCGCCGCGGCAAGGCGATGTCGCTGGAGACGGTGGCGGCACGCACCGAGCTGTCGATCGGCTTCATCAGCCAGATCGAGCGCGGCCTGTCGTCGCCCTCGCTGCGCGTGCTGGCAACGCTCGCCGACGTGCTCGGCGTCGGCATCGCGGCGCTGTTCGGTGCCGCGCCGAATGACGACAGCACCGGCGGCGTCGTCACCCGCGAGCCGCAGCGCGCCGAGCTGAAACTGTGGCGCACCGGAATTTCAAAGCAATTGCTGAGCCCGGCCGGCAGCGAGAGCCGGCTCAATCTGTTCCTGGTGCATCTCGAACCCGGCGGCAACACCGGCGACGAGTTTTACACTCATGACGGCGAGGAAGCCGGTCTCGTGCTATCAGGCGAGATGACGCTGACGGTGGATACGGAGACGTGGACGCTGAAGCAGGGCGACAGTTTTCGATTTGCCAGCCGCCGGCCGCACCGGTTTTCCAATCCCGCGCGTGATGCCAAGGCCGTGGTGCTGTGGGTGAATTGCGTGACGGCGGCGGGATGACACCGTCGTCCTGGCTTTTCGCCAGGACGACGGTGGGGATAGTTCTCGCTCAACCTCTCCGCCGTCATTGCGAGGAGGGTAAGCGACGAAGCAATCCATCGTTCCGCACGCGCGGTGAAATGGATTGCTTCGCTTCGCTCGCAATGACGGTGAGAGGGGTCAGCCTCCCAACCCCATCACCACCTCCTCGATCCGGATCGGAAACCGCCGCACGCGGACGCCGGTGGCGTGCCAGACGGCGTTGGCGACGGCGCCGGCGCTGCCGGTGATGCCGATCTCGCCGACGCCCTTGATGCCGAGCGCGTTGACGTGCGGATCGTGCTCGTCGACGGTGATGACGTCCATCGGCGGCACGTCGGCATTCACGGGCACATGATACTCGGCGAGGTTGGCGTTCAGGATGCGGCCCGAGCGATGATCCATCACCGCCTCCTCATGAAGCGCGAACGACAGGCCCCAGATCATGCCGCCATAGAGCTGGCTCTGCACCAGCAGCGGATTGATGATGCGGCCCGCGGCGAAGGCGCCGACCATGCGCGTGGCGCGGATCTGGCCGAGCTCCGGATCGACCTTGACCTCGGCGAAGACTGCGCCATGCGCATGCATCGCATATCGCGACTGCGCCGCCGGATCGGCCGCGCCGCTGCCGGTGCCGTCGACCTCGGCGAGCCCGGCGCGCGCCAGGATCTCGGCATAGCCTTCGCTCCGAGCCTCGTCGTCGCGGCGATGCAGCCGCCCGCCGCGCGCAATCACGCCGGCATTGCCGGCGCCGAACAGCGGCGAACGTTCATCCGATGTCGCAAGCTCGGCGAGCTTGGCAATCACCGCCGCGCCGGCATTGTGGATGGCGGCGCCGACGGTTGCGGTATGCCCCGAGCCGCCGGCGATGCCGGCATCCGGCAGATCGGACGAGCCGGAGCGGAACGTCAGCTGATCGAGATCGAGGCAGAGCGAGTCAGCCGAGATCTGCGCCAGCGCGGTCCAGGCGCCCTGCCCCATGTCGTGCGCGCCGGTCTCCATCACGCCCTTGCCGTCGGCGCGGATCACGGCGCGGGCATTGCCCTGGAACATGATCGCCGGGAAGGTCGCGGTGCCCATGCCCCAGCCGACCAGAAAGCCGTTCTCGTCGCGCATCTGCTTCGGCGCAAGCGGACGCCGCGCCCAGCCGAAGCGTTCGGCGGCCTTGGCATAGCACTGCCGCAGCGCCTTGGAGGAGAACGGCTTACCGGTGGTCGGCTCGACCTCGGCGTAGTTCTTCAGCCGAAACTCCAGTGGATCGATACCGCAGGCGAACGCCGCCTCGTCGATTGCGCTCTCCAGCGCGATCGATCCGGTGGCCTCGCCCGGCGCGCGCATGAACAGCGGCGTGCCGGTGTCGACGCGCACCGCTTCATGCGCGGTGTGGATCGCGGGTGCGGCATAGAGCGTGTGCGAAGCGTCGGCGGCGGGCTCGTAGAAATCGTCGAAGCTCGAGGTCACGATCCGCGCGTGATGATCGATCGCGGTCAGCATGCCCGCATCATCAGTGCCGATGCGCAGCCGCTGCCGGGTCGGCGGGCGGTGGCCGACCGGGCCGTACATCTGGCTCCGCCGGAGCACCAGCTTGACCGGACGCCCGACCAGTTTGGCCGCCATGATGCCGAGCACCTGCGGCCCGGAGATCAGCCCCTTGGAGCCGAAGCCGCCGCCGAGGAACGGGCTGTTGACATGGATGTTGCCGGGCGGAATGCCGAACAGCCCGGCGACGCGCATCTGCGCGAACGCCATGCCCTGGCTCGGCGTGTCGATGAACAGGCGGTCGCCGTCCCACACCGCGACGATGGCGTGCGGCTCCATCGCGTTGTGATACTGCGCCGGCGTCTCGTAGGTCGCATCGGTCACCTTCGACGCTGCAGCAAGGCCGGCATCAATATCGCCGACGACGACTTCAGCCGGGTTGCCGATCCCGACCACCGGCGGCGCATAGGCCTCGCCGGCCTCGAGGCCGACGCGCGCGATCTCGACCTGGTAGCGCGGCGACAGCAGCGCGGCGCCTTCGGTCGCGGCCTCCAGCGTCTCGGCGATCACGACCGCGATCGCCTGGTTGGCGTAGCGCACCGCATCGCTCTGCAACAGCTCCATGCGGAAGGCGAACGGATTGCCCTTGGCGTCGGGGTCTTCCGCCAGCTCGGGCTTGTGCGACGGCGTCATCACGTCGACGACGCCGGGATGGCGCTTTGCCGCGGCGACATCGAGCGAGGTAACACGGCCGCGCGCGATGCAGCTCGTCGCGATCACGGCATAGAGCATGCCGGGCGGATGATTGTCGGCGGCGTAGCGCGCCTTACCGGTCACCTTCAAAATGCCATCGGTGCGGGTCAGCGGCTGGCCGATGTTCGAGCCATGCCGGAGATGGGCGGGGTCGCGGGTCAGACTGATCTCAAGCGTCATGCGTCAGGCTCCTGCAACGGAGGAGAAGGGAGAGCCGGGCAGCGCGGGAATGCGCGCCGGGGTGCCTTGGGCAGCAAGCGAGAGCGCGCGCACGACGATGCGCTGCGCGAGCTCGATCTTGAAGGCGTTGTCGCCGGACGGTTTTGCATCGGCGAGCGCAGCGCGCGCCGCCTCGCGATAGAGGGCAGCGTCAGGCGAACCGCCTGCGAGGATTTGCTCGGCCTCGCGCGGCCGCCACGGCTTTGCGGCGACGCCGCCGAGCGCGAGCCGCGCCTCGCCGATCTTGCCGTCCCCGATACGCAGGTGTGCTGCGGCAGAGACAACGGCAAAGGCATAGGACGTGCGCTCGCGCACCTTGATGTAGCGCGCATGCGCGGCAAAGTCCTTGGCCTGGGCCGGCAGCCGTAGCGCGACGATCAGGTCGCCGCGCTCCAGTTCGGTCTCGCGGGCCGGTGCGTCGCCGGGCAGACGGTGCAGCGCCTCGAGCGGCAACTCGCGCCGGCCGTCCTTGCCCTCGATCTCGACCACGGCGTCGAGCGCGACCAGCGGCACGCAGAAATCGGACGGATGAGTCGCGATGCAGCCCTCGCTCCAGCCGAGCACCGCGTGCAGGCGGTTCTCGCCCTTCAGCGCGTCGCAGCCGGCGCCCGGCCAGCGCTTGTTGCAGGCGCTGCCGACGTCATAGAAATAGGCGCAGCGCGTCCGCTGCATCAGATTGCCGCCGACGGTCGCGGCATTACGAAGCTGCGCCGATGCGCCGGACAGCAGCGCCTCGGCGACCGCCGGATAGGCGTAGGCAAATTCGGCGTCATGGGCGAGATCGGCGTTGCGCACCAGCGCGCCGATCCGCAAAGACCCGTCGGCAAGACGCTCAATGCGGTCGAGCCCGGGCAGCCGCGTGACGTCGACCAGCCGGCTCGGCCGGCAGACGCCGCCCTTCATCAGGTCGAGCAGATTGGTGCCGGACGCCAGATAGGTCGCGCCCTTCTCGCTGGCCGCCGCGATCGCCTCGGTGACGTTGGCCGGCCGGACATAATCAAAGTTCATCATGCGGAGCGCCTCTGCTTTGCGTGTGTCATGTTGGCCTGCGCGTCGAGCACGGCCTCGGTGATCCCGGCATAGGCGCCGCAGCGGCACAGATTTCCGCTCATGCATTCGCGGACGCGCTCCGGATCATCGCCGGCCTGGCCTTCCTGGATCAGGCCGATGGTGCTCATGATCTGGCCCGGTGTGCAGAAGCCGCACTGAAAGCCGTCATGGGCGATGAAGGCGGCCTGCACCGGATGCAGCTGGTCGCCCTGCGCGACGCCCTCGATGGTTGTGATCTCGGCGCCGTCATGGCTGACGGCGAGCGCGAGGCAGGAATTGATGCGGCGGCCGTCGACCAGAATGGTGCAGGCGCCGCACTGGCCGCGGTCGCAGCCCTTCTTGGTTCCGGTGAGATCGAGCCGCTCGCGCAGCAGGTCGAGCAGGGTGACGCGGGGGTCGTCGAGAACAATGTCCCGCCTGACGCCGTTGATGGTGAGGCTGATGGGAAGATTCATGCAGGGCTCCGATCCGTGTATGGTCGGTTGAATCGAGGCAACACGGCGCCGTGGCCCGCCGATGGAGGGTCGGCGCGCCTTGTCAGGCCGGATGCTGGTCGCCATATACGGAGGCATCCTCCGTTTACAAGGGAGGGTGAAAAGAAAAACGATGGCCGGTCGCTCAACAGAAATTGTTCGCAAGCCGCGCGCCGACGCGGTGCGCAACCGCGAACGCGTGCTGGAAGCTGCCAAAGCGGTGTTCTCGGCCGGCGGCAGCGAGGCGAGCCTGGAAGCGGTGGCGCGGCAGGCCGGCGTCGGCATCGGCACGCTCTATCGCCACTTCCCGACCCGCGAGGCGCTGTTCGAGGCGGTCTATCGCCGCGAGGTCGAGCAGCTCGGCGATCTTGCCGAGCAACTGCAATGCGCGCCCGAGCCGGTCGAGGCGCTGCGGCGCTGGATGCGCGCCAACGTCGAGTTCGTCGCGACCAAGAAGGGCATGATCTCGGCGCTGGCGCTGGTCGCGCACGGCTCGACCGAGCTGTACGCCTATTCGTTCGACCGCCTGACCAAGGCGATCGGCACCCTGCTCGCCCGCGCGGTCGCGGCCGGCGAGATCCGCGGCGACATCAGCGCCGAGGACGTGCTGCGCGCGCTGATCGGCATGTGCTACATGCACGACCAGCCCGGCTGGCAGGCGACCGCGCTGCGGCTGCTCGATGTGTTCGTGGATGGTTTGCGGGTGCGGCCGGCGGGCAAGACGGCCGCGGCGGCGAAGCCCGCGAAGAAGAAGGTCAGTCGACGGTCGTCACGTTAGTTATCGTCCGTAGCCCGCATGAGCGAAGCAACATGCGGGACCAGCAGCCCCGGATATCGCTTCGCTCATCCAGGCTACGCCGTCTATGCTGCCAAATCAGGGCCGCCCGGTGCGCGGCCGCACCAGCCCATGACGATGTCCTGCGCCGTGCGCCGGCGGCGCGGCAGCGTGTGCCGCGCGATGGCGACCTTCGCGAAAGCCGAGGCCTGCGCGGGGAATTGCCGCTGCTCGCGCGCGAGCGTCATCCACTCGCGAATGATCGCGCGTCGCACCTTGGACATGTTGGAATCCTTCGAGGAGAAGCAGCGTCTTTCGTCAGGCCGCCAATTGCAGCGGCCGCGCCTGCAGCCGGCGCGCCGACAGCGCGCAGCCGCATTCGTGCACGATGTCACGTCCGATCACAAAACCGCGGCTTTGCAGCGAACCGCGCAGACTTTCGTTGGCCGACGCCTTCTGGGCATCGAGCCAGACCACCAGCACCGCGCGGGCGCCGAGGTAGTTCGTCAGCCAGTCCAACGTCGTGTCGAGCGTGCGCAGCGGACGGCGCCGCCAGTCGACCAGCGCGGTGTCATACTGGCCGGCCGGACGGCCACAATTGCCGGTCGCCGCCGCGCGCAGATAGCCGCGCCGGTGCAGATCGAACATCAACTCCATGCTCTTCGCGCCGGCAACGAGGATGCGCTGCTGCGTCGAGCAGCCGGCAAGCGCAATCATCGGCTCGATTATCCTGTCGCCCGCGGCGGCCTGAATGGAAGGCATGCTATCACCCGTTGGTTTCGCGCCCGCGCCGATCGGTCCATAGAACTCGTCGCGGGCGCGCTTGTCTCGCGGGCAATAGGGCGGGATATGAATTCGAGAGCGCTGCGGGCTCAGCCGCATATGAAGCGCATAGGATGATCGGCGCGACGGCGATCGCGCGGGGCGGCGAAGAGGCCTAGCGGTTGCCGAGGCCGCAATGCGGCGTCCGGCCATAACGGCCGTGCAGTCCGCGCCAGAAGCCGTCACATAACACGCGCAACAGGGTGCGCATCGAGGCTGCTCCCCAACAGGTGAACGTCACGATCGTGCGCGCGCCGCCGGCGAATTGACAGAGCCAATTTCCGGCAGCTGCTGCACAGTCTTTAGGCACGATGCCCGCGCGCGGTAGCAAATCGGACGGCCGGCGCGGCTGAAATCTCTTGCGATTCAACCGAGCGAGCCGTGGCACGGCTCGTGCATCACAGGGTGGTGAGTTGGCCGCTAGGGTTCCGGTCTTGCAAGCAGCAAGGCGCTGGTCCGAGAGCAGCCGCTTGCGGGGGAGACATCCCCGCAGGTGCACGGCGGGACAAAAGCCCGGGAGACCTCGTTAGCCAAGGGATTGGCGGAGCGATGGTCTTTCGCCACTCCCTTTTTGTGAAATTTCGCAAGAGGGATCGGCAATGAACAAACTCACCATCTTCTTTCGCTCTGTCATCATCGCCTGCGCCGTCGTGCTTGCTGCGGCGGCGCCCGCCGCCGACGCCGCACCGAAGAAAAGCTTCAAGGTCGCCTGGTCGATCTATGTCGGCTGGATGCCGTGGGGCTATGCCGCCGACACCGGCATCGTGAAGAAGTGGGCCGACAAATACGGCATCGAGATCGAGGTCAAGCAGTTCAACGACTACGTCGAATCGATCAACCAGTACACCGCCGGCGGCTTCGACGCCGTGACCATCACCAACATGGACGCGCTGTCGATCCCCGCCGCCGGCGGCGTCGACACCACCGCGATCGTGATGGGCGACTTCTCCAACGGCAACGATGCCGTGATCCTCAAGAACAAGTCCGATCTCGCCGCGATCAAAGGCCAGAGTGTCAATCTGGTCGAATTCTCGGTGTCGCACTATCTCTTGGCGCGCGCGCTGGAAAGCAGCAAGCTGAGCGAGAAGGACATCAAGGTCGTCAACACGTCGGATGCCGACATGGCGGCCGCCTACAAGACCGCGGACGTGAGCGCTGTCGTGACATGGAATCCGATCGTCACCGAAATCCTCGGCTCGCCCGACGCCAAGAAGGTGTTCGATTCCTCGCAGATCCCCGGTGAGATCATGGATTTGATGGTGGTCAACACCCAGGTCGCCAAGGACAATCCCGCCTTCGCCAAGGCGCTGGCCGGCATCTGGTACGAGACGATCTCCAAGATGACGGCGAACGACGAGGCCGCGAAGGCCGCCAAGGAGGCAATGGCCAAGGCCTCCGGCACCGACCTCGCCGGCTTCGACAGCCAGCTCGCGTCGACAAAACTGTTCGACAAGGCGGCGGATGCGGAAGCCTTCACCCGCAGCCAGACCGTCGGCGCGACCATGGACCGCGTGCGCAAGTTCCTGTTCGAGAAGGACCTGCTCGGCAAGGGCGCGAAGTCGGCCGACGCCGTCGGCATCGAGCTCGCCGACAAGTCGGTGCTGGGCGACAAGTCGAACGTCAAGCTGCGCTTCGATCCGACCTACATGGACGACGCCGCCAAGGGCAAGCTCTGACCGCGGAATAGCTTTACGCAGGAGCTCGCCATGCGACTTGTGAACATACGGCCGGGCCGGCAGACGCGATTCTATCTTCTCGCGCTGCCGTTCGTATTGGTCGCAATCGCCTACTTCGCCGGCTCCACCGCGCGGCTCGCCGAGAATCCCAACGACAAGCTGCTGCCGGCGTTGCCCAGCATGGTGCAGGCCGTCAAGCAAATGGCGTTCGAGATCGACCCGCGCTCCGGCAGCCATCTGATGCTGTCGGACACGGTCGCGAGCCTCGGGCGGCTGGGCTCGGCGCTGGCGATCTCGACCGCGGCAGCCCTGGTGCTCAGCATAGTGATCGGGCTGTTGCCGGGTGCCAATGCCCTGCTCGGCCCGTTCGTCTCCGTCACCTCGATGGTGCCGCCGCTGGCGCTGCTGCCGATCCTGTTCATCGTGATGGGGCTCGGCGAGAACTCCAAGATCGCGCTGATCGTGATCGGGACGTTGCCCTGTATGATCCGCGACCTCGCCATGAAGGTGCAGGAGCTGCCGCGCGAGCAGATCGTCAAGGCGCAGACGCTCGGCGCCTCGACCTGGCAGATCGCGCTGCGGGTCGCGGTGCCGCAGACGCTGCCGCGGCTGATCGACGTGCTGCGGCTGCAACTCGGACCGGCCTGGCTGTTTCTGATCGCCGCCGAAGCGATCGCCTCCGACTCCGGGCTCGGCTACCGGATCTTCCTGGTGCGCCGCTATCTCGCGATGGACATCATCATTCCCTACGTCGCCTGGATCACGCTCCTGGCGTTCCTGATCGATGCCGGTCTGCGCGTGCTGCAGCGCCGAGCGTTTCCGTGGTTTGCGTCGGTGAGGGCCGAATGAGCGCGATCCGCTTCGACGACGTCTGGAAGGAATATGGCGATCACATCGTGCTCGAACGCATCACGATGGAAGTCGAGCCGCGCGCGTTCATTGCGCTGGTCGGTCCCTCCGGCTGCGGCAAGACCACGCTGCTCAGGATGCTGCTCGGCGAGGAGCAGCCGACGCGCGGACAGATTTTGGTCGACGGCAAGCCGCTACCCGGCGAACCGGACGCCGACCGCGGCGTGGTGTTCCAGCGCTACTCGGTGTTTCCGCATCTGACCGTGTTGCAGAACGTCATGCTCGGCCGCGAACTGCGCGACTCGAAACTGATCGGCCGCCTGTTCGGCGCGGCGCGGCGCGCGGCCAGAGACGAGGCCATGGCGCTGCTGGCCGAGGTCGGGCTCGCCGGCCAGGAGAACAAATATCCGTCGGCGCTGTCGGGCGGCATGCAGCAGCGGCTCGCGCTGGCGCAGGCGATCATGCGCGGCCCAAAGATCCTGCTGCTCGACGAGCCGTTCGGCGCGCTCGATCCGGGCATCCGCGCCGACATCCATCTGTTGATGAAGCGCCTCTGGAACGAGACCCATCTGACGGTCGTGATGGTGACGCACGACCTCAGCGAAGCCTTTGGCCTCGCCACCCGCGTGATCGCGCTGGAGCGGCACCGTAACCGGCCGGAAGAACGCGAACGCTATGGCGCGACCGTGTCGCGCGACCTCGAGATCTTTCCGCGCCGTTTTGCAGACGCGCGGCAGGACACCAATCCAGCTCCGGCCGGGACGACCCGGTCAAGCAAGGAGCATCAGCCGGGACGACCCGGCGCCCTTGTCTTGAAGGAGCAGTCATGATCCTCACCGAGGAACAGAAGGCCGAGGTCGCGGCGCATACGCGGCGATACAACGAATTGAAGGCGGCGGGACAGGAGCACGCACCGCGCGCACTGCCGGCGCCGACCCAGCGCGACGCCGCGCCGATTGACGCCAGGGCGGTCATTCACCGCGAGAAAATTCCAGCAGGTTGGTACTGGACGACGCGCCTCGACCGCGGCGACGCCTTGCGTATCGTCAACACGTCGGGAACATCATGCGTCGCCCTGTTGGCCTGGAATGCCGTCGATCCCTCGGAGCGGCTGAATCACGCGGACACCATCAAGGTGCAGTGGGCGGCGCGGCTGCAGAAGGGCCGCGTGCTGCTCTCGGATATGGGACGCGCGCTGCTCGGCATCACCGAGGACACCAGCGCCGCGCATGATGCGGTGGTCGGCGGCTCGACCGCCGCGACCAACGCGGCGAAGTACGGCGACGGCGCGTTCCGCAACACCCGCGACAATTTCATCCTCGCAGCAAGCAAGCTCGGGCTCGACCGCCGCGACGTGCATCCCTGCGTCAGCTTCTTCGCGCCGGTTGCGATCGATGCCGACGGCAAGTTCATCTGGTCCGAACAGCGCCGACAGAAGGGCGACTTCGTCGACCTGCGCGCTGAGATGGATCTGCTGGTCGCGCTGTCCAACTGTCCGCATCCGCTCGATCCCGCGAACACCTATCCGCAGGCGGACGTCGGGATCGTGCGTTATCGGGCGCCCGCGCCTGCTGCCGACGATCTGTGCCGCACCGCGACCGCGGAAGCGGTTCGCGCCTTCGAGAACAACGCGATGTATCTCGGCCAGCCCAGCGAAGGAGCCGTGCGATGAGCAAGCGCATCATCCTCGACGTCGAGATTGCCGCGCGCAAGCCGTGGTCGGCCATCATCCGCAAGGGGCAAACGCTGCGGATCACGGATACCCACGGCCAGCAGGCCGTCGACACCCTGTTCTACTGCGCCGACGATTTTGGCGAGCGCTACAGCGGCCAGGATACGCTGCGCGCGCAGGGCTCGGCCTATGTCGGACTCGGCACCAGGATCATGTCGAACGAAGGACGCGTGATGCTGCGCGTGGTGGCCGACAGCTGCGGCCTGCACGACACCTCGGCCGGCGCCTGCTCCTGCGAAAGCAACACCGTGCGGTTCGGCCACCAGACCCGCTACCAGCATGCCTGCCGCGAGAACTTCGTGCTCGAAGCCGCAAAATACGGCCTGTCGAAGCGCGACATCGTGCCCAACCTCAACTTCTTCATGAACGTGCCGATCGATCCCGCCGGCAACTTCACCGTGGTCGACGGCGTCTCCAAGCCCGGCGATACCATCGAGCTGGTCGCGGAGATGGACGTGCTCTGCCTGATCTCCAACTGCCCGCAGATCAACAACCCCTGCAATGGCTTCTTCCCGACGCCGGTGCAGGTCACGATCTTCGCGCCGGAGTCGTGAGGCATGTTCAGCAAGGTCCTGATTGCCAACCGGGGCGAGATCGCCGGGCGGATCGGCAGAACATTGCGGCGGATGGGCATCGGTTCGGTCGCGGTCTATTCCGATGCCGACCGCTTCACCTCCCCTGTGCTCGAGGCCGATGAGGCGGTGCGGATCGGCCCGGCGCCGGCCGCCGAGAGCTATCTCAGCGTCGACGCGATCATGGCGGCCTGTCTTGCGACGGGGGCGCAGGCCGTGCATCCCGGTTACGGCTTTCTCTCGGAGAACCGCCGTTTTGCCGAGCGGCTCGCCGAGCACGGCATCGCCTTCATCGGGCCGCGGCCGGAGCATCTCGACGCCTTCGGGCTCAAGCACAAGGCCCGCGCCATTGCCGAAGCCAGCGGCGTGCCGCTGCTGCCGGGCTCCGGCCTGCTCGAGACCATCGACGAGGCATTGCTGCAGGCGGAGACGATCGGCTATCCCGTGATGCTGAAGAGCACCGCCGGCGGCGGCGGCATCGGCATGCAGCTCTGCCATGACGCGGCGACGCTGCGCGAGCGTTTCGAATCGGTGCAGCGCACCGCGCGCGCCAGTTTTGGCGACGCCCGGGTCTATCTCGAGCGGTTCGTCGCCACCGCGCGTCACATCGAGGTGCAGATCTTCGGCAACGGCAGGGGCGACGTAGTGGCGCTCGGCGAGCGCGACTGCTCGCTGCAACGGCGCAACCAGAAAGTTTTTGAGGAAACCCCCGCGCCTGGGTTGTCCGCCGAGATCAGGCAGCGGCTGCATGCCGCCGCGGTGGCACTCGGCAAGGCCGTGTCGTACGAGTCGGCCGGCACCGTCGAGTTCATCTACGACGTCGCGCGTGAAGACTTCTACTTCCTCGAGGTCAACACCCGCCTGCAGGTCGAGCACCCCGTGACCGAGCAGGTTTTTGGCGTCGACCTCGTCGAATGGATGATCCGGCAGGCCGCAGGCGAGGATGTGCTGGGCCAGGCTGGCGACCTCTCGCCGAAGGGCGCGGCGATCGAGGTGCGACTTTACGCCGAAAATCCCGGCGCAGGCTTCCGCCCGAGCGCCGGGCGGCTGACCTCCGTGGTGTTTTCACCGGAGGCGCGGATCGACGGCTGGATCGAGACCGGCACCGAGGTGTCGCCGTTCTACGATCCGATGCTGGCCAAGATCATCGTTGCCGGCGACACCCGCGACGATGCAATCGCGCGGCTGACCAAGGCGCTCGACGACACCGTCGTCGCAGGCATCGAGACCAACCTCGCCTATCTGCGCGCGATCGCAGCGTCCGAGGTGTTTCGCAGCGGCAAGGTCGCGACCTCTGTGCTCGGCGAATTCAGCTATCGCCCGCGCACGATCGACGTCGTCGCGCCGGGTGCGCAGAGCGGCATTCAGGAATTGCCCGGCCGCCTGCATCTCTGGCATGTCGGCGTGCCGCCGAGCGGGCCGATGGACGAGCGCTCGTTCCGTCTCGCCAACCGCGCAGTCGGAAATCCGGAAACGACGACCGCGCTGGAGCTGACCGTCAACGGCCCGACGCTGCGCTTCAACACCGATGCGACGGTGGCGCTGTCGGGCGCGCGCATGAAGGCGTCGCTCGACGGCGCCGAGGTCGCGTTCGACGAGCCGGTCACGGTGCGTGCGGGACAGACGCTCGCGATCGGCAGCATTCACGGTCCCGGGCAACGCAGCTATCTCGCCGTTCGCGGCGGCTTCGACGTGCCGGAGGTGCTGGGGTCGCGGGCCGTGTTCACGCTGGGCGCATTCGGCGGCCACGCCACCGGCGCGCTGAAGGCGGGCGACGTGCTGCATGTCGGGGCCGAACGGCCCGGCCTCGCCGCGCCGCAACGGATCGCTGAGAGCGAACGGCCGCAGCTTGCGCGCGCATGGGAGATCGGTGTCGTCTACGGCCCGCACGGCGCGCCGGACTTCTTTCTCGACGAGGACATCGAAACGTTGTTCTCGGCGAGCTACGAGGTGCATTTCAACAGCGCGCGCACCGGCGTGCGGCTGATCGGCCCGAAGCCGCGCTGGGCGCGCGCAGACGGCGGCGAGGCCGGGCTGCATCCGTCGAACATCCACGACAACGCCTATGCGGTCGGCTCGATCGATTTCACCGGCGACATGCCGATCATCCTCGGTCCTGACGGACCGAGCCTCGGCGGTTTCGTCTGCCCGGCCGTGGTCGCGCGCGACGAGCTCTGGAAGATCGGGCAGCTCAAGCCCGGCGACACCGTGCGCTTCGTCGCCGCGCGGCGTGACGATCCGATTGCCGGTCCCACCGTGCTGCGCGCGTCCGATCTCGGCTCGGCTATCGTCGGACGCAACGACGACGGCCCTATCCCGGTGGTCTACCGCCGCGCCGGCGACGACAATCTGCTGGTCGAGTATGGCCCGATGGAGCTCGACATCGCGCTGCGGCTGCGCGTGCACGTGCTGGCGCAGGCGCTGGAGGCGGCAAAACTGCCGGGCCTGATCGATCTGACGCCCGGCATCCGCTCGCTGCAGATCCACTATGACGGCACGTCGCTGTCGCGGCGGAAACTGCTCGACGCGCTGCGCAGCGTCGAGCAGGAGTTGCCGCCGGTCGATGCGATGCGCGTGCCGAGCCGCATCGTCCATCTGCCGCTGTCCTGGAAGGACCCGCAGGCCGAGCTTGCGATGCGCAAGTA
This sequence comes from Bradyrhizobium sp. CCBAU 51753, assembly GCF_015291565.1. Classification (NCBI taxonomy): domain Bacteria; kingdom Pseudomonadati; phylum Pseudomonadota; class Alphaproteobacteria; order Hyphomicrobiales; family Nitrobacteraceae; genus Bradyrhizobium; species Bradyrhizobium sp. CCBAU 51753. The sequence continues at coordinate 7,066,697 of NZ_CP030037.1, forward strand.
TCAGGAGCTGGTGCGGCCGGATGCGCCGTGGTGTCCCTCGAACATCGAGTTCATCCGCCGCATCAACGGGCTCGCCAGCGAAGACGACGTCCGCCGCATCGTGTTCGACGCCAGCTACCTCGTGCTCGGCCTCGGCGACGTCTATCTCGGCGCGCCGGTGGCGACGCCGATCGACCCGCGGCATCGGCTGGTGACCACGAAATACAACCCGGCGCGAACCTGGACGCCGGAGAACGCGGTCGGCATCGGCGGCGCCTATATGTGCATCTACGGCATGGAAGGACCGGGCGGCTACCAGCTGTTCGGGCGCACCATTCAGGTGTGGAACAGCTGGCGCACGACACCGGCGTTCAAGCCGGGCCATCCGTGGCTACTGCGCTTCTTCGATCAGATCCGCTTCTTCCCGGTCGATGCCGACGAACTGCTCGACGCCCGCGCTGCATTCCCGCACGGGCAATATGACGTCAGGATCGAGGACGGCGAGTTCAGCTACGCCGAGGTTGCAAAATCCCTGGCCGGGGCGCGGCCGTCGATCGCGGCGTTCAAGGCGACGCAGCAGGCCGCATTCGATGCCGAACGCCAGCGCTGGCGCGAGATGAAGCTCGACGAGGCGCCGGCCGAATCGATCGATGCGGCGGCGAGCGCGACCGGCATTCCCGACGGCCATCTCGGCGCCTTTTCGGAGGTGCCGGGCAACATCTGGAAGATCCTGGTCGAGGAAGGCTCAACGGTCGCGCCGGGCGATGTGCTGGCGATCATCGAGTCCATGAAGATGGAGATCAGCGTGCAATCACCCGCCGCCGGCCGCATCACGTCGCTGCCGGTCAAGCCCGGCCAGACCCTGCGCGCCGGCGACGTCGTGGCGTTGATCGAGCCGGCATAGTCGCCGTCGCGAGGGGGTGCCCCCAAATGCCGAAAAACAACCCCATGCAAAGTAGCCGACGGCGGTAGTCGGGTGTGCGATCAGGCAGCTATTCGACCAGGTGCTGTCGACCAGGTGCTTGACATGTCGGGCAAGTCAGGGATATTCTTCCAATATTCCGAAATTGTATAAACCCCTCATCCCCAAGCTTGTCGCTATGGGATCGCAGTATTGCCGGCATTGCAGTCGGCCCCCTCTCCCGCTTGCGGGGGAGGGTTGGGGTGGGGGTCTCTCGACGAATCGTATCGCGGAAATAGCCCCCACCCGGATCACATCTGCGATGCGATCCGGCCTCCCCCGCAAGCGGGAGAGGCGAAGCGAGCCTGCGGTCCGCCTGATTCAGCCGATCTCATCGCGCGTCAGCCACGCTGCGCCTCCTCGATCAGCCAGTCGCGGAACGCGCGCAGCGCCGGGTTGGACTCCGACGCAACCGGGTAAACCGCGTAATGACAATAGGCTACGCGCAGGCTGTGGTCGGACAGCCGCACCAGTCTGCCGGCCAGGATGTCCGAGCGCGTGAACGACTTTCGCCCGAGCGCGATGCCCTGCCCCATCACCGCGGCCTCCATCAGCGCGTTGCTATCGGTGAAGGAGGTGCCGGCGATGTCGCGATCGAGCGTAAGCCCAGCGGATTTGAACCAGGCGCGCCATGACAGATTGCGATCGATCAGCAGCGGCCCCGCCAGCATCGCGACCGGATCCTTCGGCAGCCGGCCGCCGTTTAGGCTGGGGCTGCACACTGGAAAGAACGCCTCGTCGAGCAGCTTGATGGCGCGCAGCCCCTTCCAGTCGCCGGTGCCGAACCGGATCGCGATATCGACGCCGTCGGATTTGAAGTTGGCCAGCGGCTGGCCGCTCTTGATGTGGAGATTGATGTTGGGAAACCGCGCGGTGAAACGCGACAGCCGCGGCACCAGCCAGCGCGCCGCCATCACAGGCAGCAGGCTGACGGTGAGTTCGGCATCTCTCCGGCGGGTCTGCAGGCTGCCGAGCGCGGCGCCCAGTTCCGAGAACGCGCCCTTGACGCCGGCCTGCAATCGAAGCGCGGCCGGCGTCGGCATCATCCGGTTGCCCTGCCGCTCGAACAGCGTCAGGCCGAGGTCCTCTTCAAGCTGGCGGATGCGCTGGCTCACCGCGCTGTGGGTGACGTTAAGCTCGCGCGCCGCCTCCGAGTAGCTGCCGTGGCGGCAGGCCACCTCGAACACCCGCAAGGTTTCCAGCGGCGGTAACGGTGCCATCAGGCAATTGTTAGGAACGCTAACAAGTGCTGTCAAATCATATCGTTCGCGCCGCGGCGGCGCCGGGCGTAGTCGGACAGGTGCCGAGATGGAGCATCAGCGATGAACGCGACCGTAGTATTGTTGCGCCGAACCGACGCGCAGCCGCAAGTCGACAACGCCTGCGGCGAGTCCCGCGCGAGCAGCCGGGCTTGCGCGACCGCGACGCCGGCCAACACGAATCCTCCGCGCAACACGAACGCGCCATCCCGCAAGCCGGCCGCAGACCTCGACGCCCGCACCCGCATGCTGCTGGAGCATCCGATCGCGCCGCTGATCCTGCGGCTTGCGCTGCCCAACGCCACCGTGATGCTGGTGCAGATCCTGATCGGATTGCTGGAAGTCTATTTCGTGTCGCGCATCGGCGTCGACGCGCTGGCCGGCGTAGCGCCGGTGTTTCCGCTGGCGTCGCTGGTGGTGGCGATCGCGCAGGGCGCGATCGGCGGCGGCTTCGTCACCACGGTGGCGCGCGCGCTCGGCACCGGCCGGGCCGGAGACGCCAGCGCGTATGCCTGGTACGCGGTCGCGATCGGCGTCCCGCTTGGCGTGGTGACGACCGCAGTGATGCTGGCATTCGGCCCGAGCCTTTATGCCGCGATGGGGCTTTCCGGACAACCGCTGGCGATCGCGCTGTCCTATTCGTTCATCATCTTTGCCGGCGCGATTCCGATCTGGCTGTTCAATTTGCTGATGGCAGTGGTGCGCGGCACCGGCAATCTGCTGGTGCCGGTGATCGTGGTGTGCAGCGGCGCGCTGATCCTGATTCCGCTGTCGCCGCTGCTGATCTTCGGCGGCTTCGGCTATGGAGGGCTCGGCGCCGCCGGCGGCGCCGTCGCGATGCTGGCCTATTACACGCTGGGAACGCTGGCTTACGCCGTCTACCTCTGGGGCGGCTTCGGCGCGCTCAAGCCGTCGCTGCGCGTGCCGCGGCTGACGCTGGCGCCGGCGCTCGCCATTCTCCGCGTCGGCGGCATGTCGGCGGTGGTATCAGCCACCACCAATCTGACGCTCGCGATCGTCACCGCCTATGTCGCGCTCGGCGGCGTCGAGGCGCTCGCCGGCTACGGCGCCGGCTCGCGGCTCGAGTTTCTGCTGGTGCCGCTGGCCTACGGCATCGGCGGCCCGGTCGGCATCGTGATCAGTGCCAATCTCGGCGCCGGCCTGATCGACCGCGCCGTGAAGACGTCGTGGATCGGCATCGCGATGGCATGCGCGCTGACCGAAACGATCGGGCTTGCGGCAGCCGCTTTCCCCGAGGCCTGGATTGGACTGTTCAGCCGCGACCCCGCAGTGCTGCAGGTCGGCGCGGCGTATCTGCATCGCGTCGGGCCATTCTTCGGCTTCTTCGGACTCGGCTATGTGCTGTACTGCGCCGGGCAGGCGACGCGCCGCATGGAAGCCTCGGTGCTCGCCGCGCTGCTGCGTGCCGCGATCGCGGTGCTCGGCGGTCTTGCCGTGGCGTGGCTGAAGGCCGACGTCACCTGGAATTTCGCCGCGGTGGCGGTCGGCATGGTGGTGTTCGGCCTGTTCGCCCTGCCCGCATTGCTGCGCCGTTCCGGCTACGAGTAACGCACCGCCTCAGCCGAAGCGGTGATCGTAGCGCGTGATCGACAGTTCCTTGGTGTCGATCTCGGGCGTCTTGCCGGAGAGCATGTCGGCCAGCACGCGGCCCGAGCCGCAGGCCATGGTCCAGCCGAGCGTGCCGTGGCCGGTGTTGAGATGCAGATTGGCGTAGCGCGTCTTGCCGATCACCGGCGGACCGTCGGGGGTCATCGGCCGCAGGCCGCACCAGAAGGTGGCCCTGGCGAGATCGCCGCCGCGCGGAAACATGTCGGTCAGCGAATGATCCAGCGTGGCGCGTCGCGCCGCGTAGAGCTTCTTCGAATAGCCGGAGATCTCCGCGGTGCCGCCGACCCGGATGCGGTCGCCGAGCCGGGTGATCGCAACCTTGTAGCTCTCGTCCATCACGGTGGATTCCGGCGCACCGGCCGCGTCCTTGATCGGCACCGTGATCGAATAGCCCTTCACCGGATAGACCGGCAGCGAGATGCCGAGCGGCCGCACCAGCTGCGGCGAATAGCTGCCGAGCGCGAGGACGTAGGCGTCGGCGGTCATCACGCCGGCGCTGGTCGCAACGCCGGTGATGCGCGTCGTATCTGCGTTCAGGCCGTCGATGCCGACATTGAACTGGAAGCGCACGCCGAGCTTCTCGGCTTCGAGCGCCAGCGCCTGGGTGAACATGTGGCAGTCGCCGGTCTCGTCGTGCGGCAGGCGCAAGCCGCCGGCGACCTTGTCCTTGACCAGCGCCAGTGCCGGTTCGGCGGCGATGCAGCCGTCGCGGTCGAGCACCTCGTAGGGCACGCCATATTGCTTCAGCACGGCGATGTCCTCGGCGGTGCCGTCGAGCTGCGCCTGGTAGCGGAACAGCTGCAGCGTGCCGCGGGCGCGCTCGTCGTATTTGATGCCGATCTCGCCGCGCAGCGCCTGCAGGCAGTCGCGGCTGTATTCCGCAATCGGAATCATCCGGCTCTTGTTGACGGCATAGCGCGCCGAGGTGCAGTTGCGCAGCATCTTGAGCAGCCACCACCACATCACCGGATCGAGCTTGGGGCGGATCACCAGCGGGCCGTGCTTCATCAACAGCCACTTCACCGCCTTCACCGGCACGCCGGGGCCGGCCCAGGGCGAGGAGTAGCCGGGCGACACTTCACCGGCATTGGCAAAGGAGGTTTCCAGCGCGGGCCGCGGCTGGCGATCGATCACCGTGACGTCATGGCCGGCGCGCGCGAGATAATAGGCCGAGGTGACGCCGATCACGCCACTGCCGAGAACTAGGACCTGCACTTTTCCTCACATCCTGCAGCAAAAAACGCTATCGCCGCTGCGAAACCATCCTGCTCCGCAGCGGCGACAGCAATTTGTATCGAGCTGAAGCTCGATGTTGGATTGACTCGATGCTGCCGCAGGATCCGTGCACCTCTCCCGCTTGCGGGATCCGGGTGGGGGCTCTCTCCACGATACGACTCGTGGAGAGAGCCCCCACCCTAACCCTCCCCCGCAAGCGGGAGAGGGGACGCAGTTTTCCTTGCCGCCACACCTCGACGTAGTTTCATCAGCTTCGGCACTTAAGCCCTAGCAATTATCAGGCCACGCGCTTGATGGCATCGCCGAGGATCGAGACCATGTCGTCGATGTGCTTCTTCTCGACGATCAAGGGCGGCGACACCGCGAGCGAGTCGCCGCTCATGCGCAAATAGAGCCCGTTGTTGAAGCAGTCGACCATCAGGTCGTAGCCGCGCGCGCCGACCGCGCCGTCGCGCGGCTTAACTTCGATCGCGCCCATCAGGCCGAGATTGCGGATGTCGATGACGTTCGGCAGGCCCTTCAGCGAGTGCAGGCCGTCGCGGAAGTACTCCGCGAACTGCGCGCCGCGGGTCAGAAGGCCCTCGTCCTTGTAGATGTCGAGCGTGGCAAGGCCGGCCGCGCAGGCCACCGGATGCGCCGAATAGGTGTAGCCGTGGAACAGCTCCATAGCGTTATCAGGACCGACCATCAGCCCGTCATAGATCTCGCGCTTCGCGAACACCGCGCCGCAGGGCACGCTGCCATTGGTGATGCCCTTGGCGGTGGTCATCATGTCCGGCGTCACGCCGAAGAAATTGGCGGCGAACGGCGTGCCGAGGCGGCCGAAGCCGGTGATGACCTCGTCCATGATCAGGAGGATGCCGTGCTTGGTGCAGAGCTCGCGCAGCCGCTGCAGATAGCCCTTCGGCGGCGGCAGCACCGCGGTGGAACCCGGCACCGGCTCAACGATCACCGCGGCGATGGTGTCGGCGCCGTGCAGCGCCACCATGCGCTCGACGTCGTCGGCGAGCTCGGCGCCATGATCCGGCTGGTCCTTGGCGAAGGCGTTGCGGGCGAGATCGTGGGTGTGGCGGATGTGATCGACGCCGGGCAGATGGGTCGCGAACTGGCGGCGGTTGGCGACCATGCCGCCGACCGACAAGCCGCCGAAGCCGACGCCGTGATAGCCGCGCTCGCGGCCGATCAGGCGGGTGCGGGTCGCCTGGCCGTTGGCGCGGTGGTAGGCCAACGCGATCTTCAGCGCGGTGTCGACCGATTCAGAGCCGGAATTGGTGAAGAAGATGCGGTCCATCCCCTTCGGCGCGATCTCGGCAAGGCGCTCGGCGAAATCGAACGCCAGCGGATGGCCCATGTTGAAGGACGGCGCGAAATCCAGCGTCGAGAGCTGGCGCTCGACCGCGGCCGCGATCTGCGGGCGGCCGTGTCCGGCATTGACGCACCACAGCCCGGCGGAGCCGTCGATCACCTGCCGGCCGTCGACCGCGGTGTAGTACATGCCCTTGGCGGAGGAGAACAGCCGCGGCGCTTTCTTGAACTGCCGGTTGGCCGTGAAGGGCATCCAGAACGAGTCGGTCTTGATGGTGTTCGGAATCTGATGAACGGTCACGGCGGGCGCTCCATTATGAGTTTCCTATAGTCGGACCACGCTTCCCATCACTCAACAAGTCCTTTTCTGTCGCAGCGCAAGCCATTGATCTGATTGAGGCGGTCTGCCAAGATTTGTTCGATCCGCAACACCTGCAACAGGGATTTGTCATGAGCGTCGATATCGGCGGACGGCTGCGATTCATCCGTGCGCGCGCCAAGCTGTCGCAGCGCGAGCTCGCCAAGCGCTCCGGGGTGACCAATTCGACGATCTCGCTGATCGAATCCAACCAGATGAACCCGTCGGTGGGGGCGCTGAAGCGCATCCTCGACGGCGTCCCGATGGGACTGGCGGAATTCTTCGCGATCGAGCCGGAGCGGCCGCGCAAGGCATTCTACCGTGCCGAGGAACTCACCGAGATCGGCAAGAAGCCGATCTCCTACATGCAGGTCGGCGACAATCTGTTCGGCCGTGCCCTGCAGATCCTCAAGGAGCGCTACGAGCCCGGCAGCGACACCGGGCGGGTGCCGCTGCAGCACGAGGGCGAGGAAGGCGGCATCGTGGTCTCCGGCCGGCTCGAGGTCACCGTCGACGACGAGCGGCGGGTGCTCAACGCCGGCGACGCCTATTATTTCGAGAGCCGCCGCCCGCACCGCTTCCGCTGCATCGGCGCCAAGGCCTGCGAGGTGATCTCGGCCTGCACGCCGCCGTCGTTTTGAACCCGGCGGGCGCGGCGTGCGACCCAAGCCGCAAGGGGCTGCATGGCGCGGCCCGCGGATCATCTCCATGTCCGGCTCGCTACGGTTTGCCGCCCTCGCCGCGGCCATCACGGTCCTGCTCCCCCGCCCGTCGCTGGCGCTGGACGACTATCTGCGCGCCTCGAGCAGCGCACCGACCGCGATCAGGCTGTGCGGCGATACCGACAGCGACCGCATCAAGACGGCCGACTGCAAGAAGGCCGGCTACGACATGCAGATCGGACAGATCGACAAGGCGTTCGATGCCGCGCTGGCAAAGACGCCGCCCAACATCAAGCCGCTGCTGAAGCGCGACCAGGCCTGGTTCAACGAGATGATCCAGGAGGCCGCCGACACGATGACCCAGGCCGACGAGGACGAGCTCAGGCAGAATTTTGCCGAGACGCTGCGCCGGCGCATCGCGGCGCTTGACGGCATCGCCGACGGTTTTGGCCGCCCGGGCCTTGCCGGCCAATGGATCAACGCCTTCGGCAAGATCAGCGTCTCGCCGGCCGACGACGGCGCCTATCGCGTCGCGGTCGAGCTGCAATCCGACTACGGCAGCAACCGGCACCGCGGCTGCAGGTTCGGCGCGCTGCTGAAGCCCGCGGCGACAGGCTGGCTCGCGGGACCCGTGCTCGCCGACAAGGAGGCGGAGAAGCCTGCAAGCGCCGATGCCCGCAGCAAGCCCGCGAAGCCGCCGTCGCTGAGGATGCGCCGCCAGGGCGACACGCTGCGCATCGTCGGGAGCGATGGCGACGACGACTGGGCCGGCCTGAGCGATTGCGATTCGATGGCGCAGATCACCGGCAGCTATTTTGGCGCCGGCAAGGAGGCAACGTCCGACAAGGCGACCACTGCCTTCGTCACCCCGACGTTCGATTGCACCAGGCCGGAGACCGCGACCGACGAGGAAATCTGCGCCGACCCCGATCTCGCCGACAACGACATCAGGCTGAACCGCGCCTGGAAAGCGCTGCAGCCGCGGCTCGACGAAGCGACGCGGCGCGCGCTGATCGACGACCAGCGTCACTGGGTGAAGAGCCAGACCGAGCAATATCCGGAATTCCTGCATCCGGCCTGGGAAAAGACCACCTCGCAGATCCACGCCACCGTCGATGCCCGCGACCATGTCGACGCCCTGCAGCGCGAGCGGCTGGCGCTGCTCGAAGGCTTTGACGACAAGCGCAGCGGCATCACCGGGATCTGGCTCGCCTACAACGCCATCATCAAGGTGACGACCGACAGCGACGGCACCGTGAAGGCCACCGGCTGGAAGTGGGACCAGGGCGACTGGAAGGCCGGCTGCGATTACGAGATGACCGGCAAGATCGTGCGCGGCACCTTCCGCTCCGACGAGGCGCGCAAGAACCCCGACACGCTGGAGCGTGACGGCAGCATGCTGATCGTCAACCGGCAGGACGATGTGTTCGCCAGGAAGCGCTACAGCAACAAGGACGGCAGCGACAACAGGGACGCCGACGAGCAGAAGTGCCGGCGCCGGCTCGACGTCTCCTCGACCGCCCGGCTGTTTCCCGCGCGTCCCTCCCCTGACATCGACCGCTTCAAGGGCTCGATCCGCTGACCGGCGCGGGCCGCCTTCGAACCGGCAGGCGGCTCGGGGCGACTAATCAGGGCCATGCACGATGCGCCCGCCAAGCCCAAACGGCAGCTCATCACGTCGATTTTCGTATCGGCGGCAATCCTGTACGGCTGCATCTTCTTCGTGAACTGGCTGTCGCCCAAAGCCTGCTCGACCGAGTTCTGGCCGCCGTCGATCCATTGCCGCTGGGATTTTTAGGCCGCCCCGCTTGGCCCTGGAGGCCGCGGAAACCGGCCTATGATATGCTGCGCATCTGCAGGTATCCGAGCTGGAGTCCCGCATGCGCGCGCTCGCCCTCATCACCGTGCTTCTCTTCGCCCTGATCATGCCGGCGGCGGCCGCCGATGTGACCGCAGCGCAAGAGGTGATCCGGGCGCAGGAGCAGGCCTTCGGCCGCGACGATGCCGCGGCCGCCTATTCCTACGCCGCGCCGGCAATCCGGCAGATCTTTCCGCAGGCCGACATCTTCATGTCGATGGTGCAGCAGAGCTACGCCCCGGTCTATCGCCACCGCAGTTTCGAGTTCGGCGAGGCGAGGACCGAGGGCGACTGGATCGCGCAGCGCGTCGACATCGTCGATGCCAATGGCGAGGCCTGGCAAGCGCTCTACACGCTGGAGCGGCAGGCCGACGGCAGTCTGAAGATCACCGGCTGCACGCTGCGCAAGGCCGGCCAGGCGGTGTGACTGCTCGGGTTCGGTCCACCTCTCCCCGACGGGGAGAGGTCGATTTGCGCAGCAAATCGGGTGAGGGCCGCCAGCTCCAATGAGAGACCGTAACCCCTCACCCGGCGCTACGCCATAGCCGAAGCTTCGCTTCGGCGTCACTAAGGACGGCCGCGAAACGCGGCCGATGCCTCTCCCAAGGGAGAGGTGAGCCGCCGCTGCCGCGCGCGCATCAACAGCAGCAGCACGATGCTGACATTGAGCAGGTTCCAGGCGAGGCCATTGGCGAAGGCGGCGGCGTAGGAGCCGGTGGCGTCGAAGATCACGCCTGAGATCCAGCCGCCGAACGACATGCCGAACACCGAGGCGAAGATCACGATGCCGATCCGGGTCGCGGCTTCCGACGCCGGCATCGCCTCGCGCACGATGATCGCGTAGCTCGGCACGATGCCGCCCTGGAACAGGCCGAACATCGCCGAGATGATGTAGAGCGAGGTCAGGCTGTCGAAGAACAGATAGAACAGCAGCGCCGCGCCCTGCGCGATCGAACCGATCAAGAGCGTGCGCAGGCCGCCGATCTTGTCGGCGAGGTAGCCCGAGCCGATCCGGCTGATGATGCCGAAGCCGAGCATCAGCGACAGCATCTCGGCGCCGCGCGCCACGCCGTAGCCGAGGTCGCCGCAATAGGCGACGATGTGGACCTGCGGCATCGACATCGCCACGCAGCAGGAGATCGAGGCCAGCGCCAGGATCGCAGTCAGCGCGTTGGTGGAGAGCCGCAAGTCGACCCGCGGTGGCGCTGCGTTGGCATGGCTGCGCCTGACAGCCGCGCCCATCAACAGGCGCAACGCCACGAGCGCGAGCGCCATCGTCACGGCGGTGAAGATGCCGATCGCGATATGGGTCGAGCGCCAGCCAAAACTCTGCATGCCGAAATTGACCAGCGGCGGCCAGATCGTACCGCCGACATAGTTGCCGCTCGCCGCGATCGTGACCGCGAGCCCCCGGTAGCGCTCGAACCAGTGCGAGGCCTCCGCCATCAGGGGGCCGAAGGTCGCGGCCGACGACAGGCCGATGGCGAAATGCAGCAGGTTGAAGGCCCAGATCGACGGCGCGTAGCCGGCGCCGACATAACCGAGACCCAGAATGCCGATGCCGACGCCGATCGCGGCGACGATGCCGTAGCGGTCGCTAATCTTGCCGGTCACCACCTGGCCGATGCCGAAACCGAGCATCACCATGGTGAAGGCGAGCGAGGCGGTGCCGCGGGTGGCGCCGAAGTCGGTTTGCACCACCGGCAACACCACGACGACGGACCACATGCCGACGCTGCCGAGCGAACCGATGACCACGGCAACGGCAAGCCGCAGCCATGCCCGGCGCGAGTCGGGAATAAACTGGGCGTATCGGGGGGAGTATTTAGAATAAGTATCCACGGCGGCGCGAACTTCGTCGGCTTTCGCCTACGGGTCAAGCCACATGCCGAGAGATTAGGCATGCAGTAGCGCCGGGACGCGCTTCCGGGACGACGGCATGGGGAGGTCGCGAGACCGCGCACCTAATTGCCGAAATTCGGATCCTGCGACTGGAACGGGCCGCACTTCGCGTGCTTTGCGAACCGCTGGTCGAAGTCGACGGTGCCGCCGGCGACCGGAATGCGGGTCGGCGGCAGGCCGCGGAGGTACTGATCGACGGTCACGGTCTTCTCGTCGGTGCTCAGGGTGACGCGCACCGGCTCAAGCGGCTTGCCCTTGTTCACGTCAGTCAGATCGAGCGTGTAGTAGCCGATCACCGATTGTCCGCCCCGCATATGGCGATCGACCGATAGCGGCAGATAGACCTCCATCCGGACGCCCTCGCCGTCGCAGGCGATCATGCGGATCATCACGGCCTCGGCGCCGGGCGGCTTCGCGGCTGCGGCGGTCGCAACACAAGCCAAGATCGCCGCGGCAAGTCCCGGCGTCACGAGCCCGTGCTTTCTTGTCCATGCGATGGTGCGGCGCATCGGGTTTGGCATCCAGCATCCCTGACGAAGGTCGTTCGGTTTGCATTTGGTCGGGCGCCGGGCCGACAAGTTCAATCCGCGCCGCGTTCCGCCGGCCCCGGGAATATCGGCCGTCGATCCGTGATCCATGCTGACGAAGAAACTGCTACAATGCGAGCCGGTTCACACTGGCGGCCCGCCATCCGGTTCTATCATCCCGCCGGATGGCGCGCAGTTCGCAAAGTATGAGGATCGAAGCGCAACCTGTCGGAGGGTCATCATGCATTCGTCGTCAGCAGAGTGGTTACCCGTTGCGTCAGCCCCGTCGGACCGCGAGCTCGAGGTCTGTGTCCTCGATTATGACGGCATGGTCCACGCGCTCATGTTCCCCTGCCACCGCGACGGCGCCGAATGGGTCGACCAGGCCGGCAGCAGGCATCTCGACATCCAGCCGACGCATTGGCGCAGATGGATGCGGCCCGCCAATTAGCGGCGTCGTGATTGCCGCAAGGGCGGCCGACACCGATCTCGCGCCGGTTCGCATCTTGGGCTAGAATGGTCACGTGGGTTCAGGTGAGCCAGGAGGCTCGTCATGGAATCACACGTTGTCCCTTTCGAAAATCGCTGGACGAACGGCAAGCATGCCTGGGAGTGGCACTGCGAGCTCGAGCGGCTGGGTGTGCCGACGGTCCGGACGATGTACTGCGAGCATGAGACGCACCATCGCAACAAGTCGGCGGTGGTGTTCGACATCCCCGCCGGCTTTGTCCACGACTGGCTGGCCTTCCACGAGCGCCGCGCCGCCCGGCAGCAATTGCTGTGGCGCGCCAGCGTCATCACGCTCGGCATCATCGCCGCATCGGGCGCCGTGCTCGGTGCGCTGAGATAGAGGCCGCTACCCCGCCCCCACAGCCGACGGGGAATCCCGCGTGCCCGGCGCCCGCGACGTCCCCGCGCGGCCTTGAGAGGGCGCTTATTAACCCTTTGCTAACCATACACCCGGCAAGAATTGCCCAGTGAAGTCGAGTGTCGTCGGTCGCGACTAGCGGGTGGAGATCCCCGTGGACGCCAGCGCGGTGCCTCACTTTCGAAACGGCGGCCCTTCGGCCGCCGCGCAGACGTTTGGCGCTCGCAGCCGCCAGTCGCGGGGGGATACGGCTACCATGGTCGACGTCACAGCGGGTCAGGGCACGGCGGGCAAGAACGGACTGCCGAGCCTCGCCGAAATCGGCGACATCCTCAAACGCGGCGACATTGCGCTCGCGGTCGGCGTCCTCACCATCCTGGTGGTGCTGATCCTGCCGCTGCCCTCGATCGTGCTCGACCTGTTCCTGGCGGTCTCGATCATCGTCTCGATCCTGATCCTGATGACCTCGCTGTTCATCCAGGCGCCGCTGGAATTCTCCTCGTTTCCGACCATCCTGCTGATCTCGACCATGCTGCGGCTGTCGCTGAACATGGCCTCGACCCGGCTGATCCTGAGCCACGGCCACGAGGGCACGGCGGCGGCCGGCCACGTCATCGAAGCCTTCGGCAACTTCGTGATGGGCGGCAATTTCGTGATCGGCATCATCGTGTTCGCGATCCTGGTGATCGTGAACTTCGTGGTCATCACCAAGGGTTCGGGCCGCATCGCCGAGGTCGCGGCGCGCTTCCAGCTCGACTCGATGCCCGGCAAGCAGATGGCGATCGATGCCGATCTCTCCGCCGGCCTGATCGACGAGAAGACCGCCAAGGAGCGCCGCAAGGCGCTGGAGGACGAAAGCGGCTTCTTCGGCGCCATGGACGGTGCCTCGAAGTTCGTCCGCGGCGACGCCATTGCCGGCCTTCTGATCGTCGGCATCAACATCGTCGGCGGCATCATCATCGGCGTCGCCCAGCAGGGCCTCTCCTTCAGCGAAGCCGCCCGCACCTACACCGTGCTGACCGTCGGCGACGGCCTTGTCACCCAGGTGCCGGCGCTGATCGTCTCGACCGCCGCGGGCCTGCTCGTCTCCAAGGCCGGCATCACCGGCGCCGCCGACAAGGCGCTGATGCGCCAGCTCTCCGGCTACCCGCAGGCGCTCGGCATGTCGGCCGGCGTCATGCTGGTGCTGGCGCTGCTGCCGGGCATTCCGACGCTGCCGTTCCTGGCGCTCGGCTCCGGCGCCGCCGCGCTGGCCTGGAGCGCGCGCAAGCAGAAGCGGGTGGCGAAGGCCGCCGAGGCCGCCGCCGCTGCAGCCCCCGCCGCCGCCGCGGCCGCGGCCAGCGCCGAGGAGCCGATCTCGGCCGCGCTGAAGATCGACGACCTCAAGATCGAGCTCGGCTACGCGCTGCTGCCGCTGGTCAACGGCCCCGACGGCACCGACCGCCTCACCGAGCAGATCAAGGCACTGCGCCGCTCGCTCGCGGTCGAGATGGGATTTGTGATGCCGGCGGTGCGCATCCTCGACAATGTCCAGCTCGAGGCCAACAGCTACGCAATCAAGATCAAGGAGGTCGATGCCGGTACGGGACGGATCTGGCCGAGCCAGTTCATGGTCATGGACCCCGCCGGCAACCAGGTGCAGCTGCCCGGCATCAACACGCTGGAGCCGACTTTCGGCCTGCCGGCGACCTGGGTCGATGCCGGCCTGAAGGAGGAGGCCGCGCTGAAGGGCTACACCGTGGTCGACGCCGCCACGGTGCTGTCGACGCATCTGACCGAGCTGCTCAAGACCAACATGGCGGACCTATTGTCCTACGGCGAGGTGCAGAAGCTGCTGAGGGACTTGCCGAAGGAACAGGGCGAGCTGATCAAGGACATCGTTCCGGGCCAGGTCACGATCTCGGGCATCCAGCGCGTGCTGCAGCTGCTGCTCGCCGAGCGCATCTCGATCCGCGACCTCTCGACCATCCTCGAGGGCATCGCCGACGCGCTGGCGTTCTCGCGCAATCCGGCGACCATGGTCGAGCACGTCCGGGCCCGGCTGGCGCGGCAGATCTGCGCGCAAAACACCTCGCCGAACGGCTATCTGCCGCTGATCGCGCTGTCAGCGCGCTGGGAGCAGGCGTTTGCCGAGTCGATCGTGGGCCAGGGCGACGACCGCAGCCTGGCGATGCAACCCTCAAAACTCTCGGAGTTCATGACCGCGGTCCGCAACGCCTTCGAGCAGGCGGCGCGCGAAGGCGAGGCCCCGGTGCTGGTGACGTCGGCCGCGATCCGTCCTTTCGTTCGCTCGCTGGTTGAACGGTTCCGCTCGCAGACCACCGTTTTGTCGCAGGCCGAGATCCATCCGCGCGCCCGGCTGAAGACGGTCGGCAGCGTCTAAGTGGAGGCAAATCAGCCGCTTTTCGCGGCGTGCTTTTGCGTCACAGGCAACTGATTTGTTGTGGAACCGTCCGGAACGGCCCTATCTGGGATCTGGCACTCCACCGCTCGAACAAGCGATTGATATTACTGGATGTTAATGTGAAATGGACGCCCCTAAGGGGCACTTTTGATCGCAACGGATCACGTCTCATCACGGCCTTGTGATGGCCTCTTGGGAACGGAATCGGAGAATCCTACGTTAGCGGGGCGAGAGATTTTGAACCGGCCGGCCCAGCCGACCGACAAATCTCCGAAGAGCAGGAAGGCGGCAGGAGACTTCCATGAACCACTCGATCTATAGCGCAGATCGCATGACGCATCTGAAGATCGTCGTGGTTGCCCTGACCGCTGGTATCCTGGTCGCCGGCTTCGGCATCGCGGTGCACAACTCGTCGGATGAGGGTTACACCCAGACGGCGCGTGTCATGAAGGCCGGCAAGCCGGTTGCAATCACAAGCTCGAGCAACTCGCTGGTCCGTTGATCGGCAGGCTCGCAAACAGGAGAGTTTCACGGAATTCACGTAGTCTCTTTACAGCCCCCCAAAGTCGCTACGTGGATATTTAAGACCCCCAACTACCCCCAAGTTGACTGTTGAAAACGCCCGCTCCCCACGGGCGTTTTCTTTTTGTGCGGTACGACATCGAGCGCTATCCACGTCATTGCGAGCGCAGCGAAGCAATCCATCTTTCCGCGTTCTCGGTGACAATGGATTGCTTCGCTGCGCTCGCAATGACGGAAAGAATTTTACCGCGGCGGCGCGTCCGATGCGGGCGGCACCGTCTCGATCAGCTTGCCGGTGAAGATCGGCGCCGAGGTCGGCTGGCCGGTCGGCGAGCCGCCGGCCTGCTCGACGGTCACCGCATAGGTGGCGCCGTTGATCACGTCGGGATCGTAACCCGACAGCACCGGGCGCGCGGTGAAATCGCCGGCGCCGATCACGCCGAGCGAGCGCGGCTGCGGCAGCTTGTCGGAGATCAGCCAGAGCTCAAAACTCTTGCCGGGCTCGGAGGTGGCGCCGACCTTGCGGACGGTAAAGTTTTTCGTCGCGCCGTCGATGGTCATGATGAAGGCCGGGCCGCCGGCCGGTCCCTGCAGCAGCGCGACATATTGCGACGACGGCGTCAGCGCCGGCGCCGGCACCTTCACCTCCACGGTCTGGATGCGCGGCTTCGGCCGCAGCGCGTTCGGCAGGGCATCGGGCTGCAAGACCTGCAGGCTCAGCGTCACCAGCAGCGCCGCCGCGATCGCACTCGCCACCGAGGCGATGCGGCGCCAGCGCTTCACGCGGGTCGAGAGTTCGATGACGTTGCCGTCGCCGATGGCCTGCCTGATCTCGTCGAGATCGAACTGCGGCTGAGGCGACGGCGGCGCGGGTGGCGGCGTTTCTTGCAGCACGAGCGGCACCTGCTGCTCCAGCAATACCGACGGCACTTGCTGCTCCAGGAGCGCTGGCGGCGCCTGCTGCTCGGGCAGCACCGGCGGCGCCTGCGGCTCGGTGGAATGGCCGAGCGCGGCCTTGATGTTGTCCCACACCACCGGGCGCGGCTCGACCGCGCCGACCATCTGGTTCAGCGAAGCCAGCCTGAACTCCCACGCCTGCACGACGCCGGCGAACTCGGCGTCGTCGGCGATCATGCTCTCGACCTGGGCGCGCTCCCCGGCATCGAGCGTGCCGAGCGCATATTCCGACGCGAGCGCGATATGGTCTTCGCTAAGGGCCATCACTCAGAGTCCAAGACACTCCCGGATATCCATCAGGCTGCGGCGCAGCCAGGTCTTCACCGTATTGACCGGCGTCTCGAACTTTGCGGCGAGCTGCTCGCGGCTCCAGCCGTTGTAATAGGCGAGCAGCACGAGCTTCTGGCGATCCGGCTCCAGCCGGCCGACACATTCCAGCAATCGCTTCAACTCTTCCGTCATCTCCCGTCGCGCCAGCGGATCGGGCGAATCCGCGGCGACTTCCATGGCCGCCGGCTCCTCCTCCAGCGAGACCTCGCCACGCTTGCGCACCACGTCGATGGCGCGGTTGCGCGCGATCGACGCCATCCACGTGATCGGGGAAGCCAGGGCTGGATTGAACTGTCCGGCGCTGTTCCAGATCTTGACGTAGGCCTCCTGGAGGACCTCCTCGGCGAGGTCTTGCCTGCGCAAGATACGGAGCACGACGCCAAAGAGTTTCGCGCGGGTCGCGGCGTAGAGCCGCTCAAAGGCGGCCTGATCCCCCTTTGCGACGGCGGCGATCAGCCAGACCAGCTCAGCTGGCGTCAGCATCTTGCGCCCCCAAAACCCGCGTCCCCCGTCGCCTCATTTCCAACCGCTGCCGATCGCCAGGTCGCCAGACCTGATCCGGTCGTAGCATATTTCGGGACACCACGGTCCACCAGTGGCCCCCGTTGTGGACATCCTCAAAACGAAAAACCCGGGCCAAGGGCCCGGGCTCGGATGTGGTCGGCAGTGGATGAAGCGCGTCAGGCGATGACGCCGAGACGGGCGCGCATCAACCCGATCGAGTCCATGTCGGCCTGCTCGCGGGCGCTCTCCTCGGCGCGCTCGCGCGCCTGGTCGCGCTCGTCGAGCAGCTCGACCTTCTTCAATTCCTCGAACGCTTCCGCCAGCAGCGCCTTGGCGTCCTCGAGCTGGACGCGCAATTCGTCGGCGGAACGGGTCAGGTTCTCGCGGCGCTGGATCGCCGCCTTGGCGTAGGTCGGATAGGCGAAATGGGTGGGATCGTTGATCCCGGCGCGCTCCTGCTCGACCTGGATCTCGCGCTCGAGCTCCACCGACATGCGGTGGAAGTCGGCGATCATGCCTTCGATCTGGGTGACCCGGCGGCGCTTTTCATCGACCTGAAACTTCTTCAGGCGGATCAGCGTTTCACGTGACTTCATCGACTCATACTCCCCAGAAGTCCCGAAACTGAACGCGGGACAGAGCCGGCTCCCCGCTGGGCCCCGCCGGCTTCGCTAATGGTGTGGCGCCGATGATGGCCTGACAAAGTTAGCGTTCCGTTTCCAAACCCGAAAGGATTTGAGCGAGTTGCTGGTAGCCCTCGGCGAGGCCGCTGGCCTCGTCCTTGCCCTGGCGCAGGAACGCCTCCAGCGGCTCGTGCAGCCGGATCGCCTCGTCGACCTCGGTGCTGGAACCCGGCCGGTAGGCGCCGAGCCGGATCAATTCCTCCATGTCGGCATAGGTCGCCATCACCTGGCGGGCCTTGTTGATGAAGGGCAGGAAATTGGGATCGGCCGACTTCGGCATGGTGCGCGAGACCGACTTGAGAATGTTGATCGCCGGATAGCGGCCGCGCTCGGCGATCGAGCGCTGCATCACGATATGGCCGTCGAGGATGCCGCGCACCGCGTCCGCGATCGGCTCGTTGTGATCGTCGCCGTCGACCAGCACCGTGAAGATCGCGGTGATGGTGCCGGCGCTCGTGCCCGGCCCGGCCCGCTCCAAAAGCTTCGGCAGCTCGGTGAACACGGTCGGGGTGTAGCCCTTGGCGGTCGGCGGCTCGCCAGCCGACAGACCGATCTCGCGCTGCGCCATCGCAAAGCGCGTCACCGAGTCCATCAGGCACAGCACGTCCTGGTCCTCGTCGCGAAAATACTCAGCGATCGACAGCGTCAGATAGGCCGCCTGGCGCCGCATCAGCGCCGGCTCGTCCGAGGTCGCGACCACGACGACGGAGCGCTTCAGCCCCTCCTCGCCGAGATCTTCCTGCAAAAACTCCTGCACCTCGCGGCCGCGTTCGCCGATCAGACCGATCACCGAGATCGCGGCATCGACGTTGCGCGCCAGCATCGACAGCAGCACCGACTTGCCGACGCCGGAGCCGGCGAAGATGCCGAGCCGCTGGCCGCGGCAGCAGGTCAGGAAAGTATTGAGCCCGCGCACGCCGAGATCGAGCGGCGGCCCGACGCGCCGGCGCGAATGCGCCGGCGGCGGCAGATTGCGGTAGGGCATCGGCGAGGCGCCCTGCGGCAACGGGCCCTTGCCGTCGATCGGCTCGCCCATCGCGTTGACGACGCGGCCGAGCCAGGCCGGCGATGGCCGCACCTGGCTCGCCGCATTGGCGATCACGGCGCGGCAGCCGCGCCGCACACCCTCGAGGCCGCCGAACGGCATCACCACCGCGTTCTCACCGGAGAAGCCGATCACCTCGGCCGGGATGACGCGGCCGCCGCCGACTTCGATTACGATGCGGGCGCCGACCGACATCGCGTGAATGGGACCTGCGATCTCCACCATCAGCCCGCGGACGCCGACCACGCGGCCATAAATATTGACGCCGTCGATGTCGGTAATCTGTTCCGCGAGGGCCTTCATTGCGAAAACCTTAAGTTTCCGCGATTTTGGCCCGGCCGCTTAACTTCGTGTTTACCCGCATCATTAATCATTGCGTCACTGTCTTTGGTGACTGAGGTCGCTTGCCCATCAGAAGAAGGGCGAGTCGCGAGAGTCGGTTAGGCCCGGCTCTTAATCTGGAATCTGAACGAGCGCGGGTAGGAAAAGCTTCTTCTACGCAATATCTTAGGGCGATTCGACAAAAATTGCACGGTTAGAGCTTGCGTGGAGGAATCAGTTTTTGTTAACCATAGCTCGTCAGGATCCGAATCAGTTGTCAAAGGCGTTTTGTGAGTGCCGCAAGTGCGGCCGACCTGACGCCCGGAGCGGCGACTAAAGGGGACTGGCATGCGCGTTTTGCTGATTGAAGATGACAGCGCCGTCGCGCAGTCGATCGAGCTGATGCTCAAATCCGAGAGTTTTAACGTCTACACGACGGACCTCGGTGAAGAAGGCGTCGATCTCGGCAAACTCTACGATTACGACATCATCCTGCTCGACCTCAATCTGCCCGACATGTCCGGCTACGACGTGCTCAAGCAGCTTCGGGTGTCGAAGATCAAGACTCCCATTCTGATCCTCTCCGGCCTCGCCGGCATCGAGGACAAGGTCAAAGGTCTCGGCGTCGGCGCCGACGACTACATGACCAAACCCTTCCACAAGGATGAGCTGGTCGCCCGCATCCACGCCATCGTGCGCCGTTCCAAGGGTCACGCCCAGTCGGTGATCCAGACCGGCGACCTCGTGGTCAATCTCGACACCAAGACGGTCGAGGTCGGCGGTCAGCGCGTGCATCTGACCGGCAAGGAATACCAGATGCTGGAGCTGCTCTCGCTGCGCAAGGGCACCACGCTCACCAAGGAAATGTTCCTCAATCACCTCTACGGCGGCATGGACGAGCCGGAGCTGAAGATCATCGACGTCTTCATCTGCAAGCTGCGCAAGAAGCTCGCCAACGCCTCCGAGGGCCGCAACTTCATCGAGACCGTGTGGGGCCGCGGCTACGTGCTGCGCGAGCCGCACGAGGCCGACGAGCGCATCCCCGCCTGATCCTCCGGTGCAATCCTCCCGACCTGAACCCCGCCCTCACCGGCGGGGTTTTTGTTTGTGATGGTCACGCCACGGGGATCGCGCCCAGGGCTGCAACCAGATCGGCGCCTTTCGGCACGCCCAATCCGGTGCACGCGTTCCAGCCGCGGCCTGCATCGTAGCCCTTGCCGTCCACCCGGTTGTTGCCATGTTCGATCTGCCTGAACAGCGCCGCATTGGAGTAGAGCGCGGAATTGACGAAGCCGATCGGCAAGTCGCGCCCGGCATTGGCGATCGCGATCAGCCCGGCCCACAGCGGCGCGACCGCGCTGGTGCCGTCCTTGATCATTACACTGCCGTTGAGAACGATGCGGTAGCCCGGCGTTCCGGCCGCAGCCGCGGCGACGTCGGGAACGCCGCGCCGCACCGCGCCATCATTGACCGAGGGCGGCAGCGCCAGACCGGATTGATAGGCCGGCACCGGAAAGACGTCGCTGATCCCGCCACCGGTGCCGGTGCCCCCCTCGTTCCAGACGACTTCCTCATTCAGTCCCGCGGTGGCCGGCTGCGTGCCGCCACAGCTGAGCGCATAGGGGCTCGATGCGGGGAACCAGACATGCGCATTGCCGTCGGTCAGGCCTCCGGTCGCGAGCTCGTCGCCGGCGGCGAACAGGACCGTGACATTCAATCGCTTGGCGTCGGCCAGCACGCCCTGCATCGCGTCGCGCGCGGACGCGCTCCAGAACATTTCCGCACTGCCCCAACTGACCGACAGCACCTGCGGCCGGTTGACCGCGTCGAAGATCGCCTGGTTGATCGCGCCGACCAGGCTCTGAATGGTATTGCCGGCGAAAATAGACCACGATCCGCGCACCCGGCAGCAGGCTTGCCAGGATCTGCAGATCAAGCGCGATCTCCTGGTCCGACACCGTGCCGCCGCCGAATTGATTGCCAGGCGCAGCGTTGCCACCGGGCGGCACACCGATCGTGACCGGCTGATCGATCACCTTGGGCGCAGCGCGCCCCGTGGCGGCCAGCGCCTGCGCCAGATCGCTGGCGAGGTAACCGCCGCCGAGCGCGATGATGCCGACACAGACTTTCGAGACGTCGCGATCGAGCGGAATGCCGTAGAGCGCTGCAACTTCCGTCGGCCATAGTCCGGCACCCGCACCGGCACCGGCGAGTGCGCGCAACCGCGGCTGCGGCCTCGACACCGGCCGCTGGTCGAAGCCGAGGATGGCACGAGTCCATGGCGCGATCTCCTTTGGCACCACCAGGGAGCCGACGCGGGCGCGGAAGCGGCTGCGGCCGTCATCGTAGATGCGAAGCGTCGCGCCGAGCACCTCCGTCAGCGTTCGTGCCGTGGCCTCCAGCACGACGATGCGCCGCGACAGGTCGATCTCGAGCACCGTGACGTGAAACTTCGCCGCCAGCTTCTTGATGCGGGCGGCGGCGCGGGCGTGGGTGCGGCGGCGCTGCGCCGCCAGAGCGCGCCGCGTGACCGGTTTCGACAGCCGCGCGAGGTCTTCGGCGCAGCCCGGCTCGAAGGTGTCGGGCGTGCGCCGCTTCAGGTAGACGGTCAGGACGATGCGCTCGTCGGGATCGACCTCGCCGACATCGGTCGCGCCGGGCGGCGCGGCGCGATAGCTGCCGGCGAGTTCTATCGTTTGGCCCGTCACCGGTCGCGACCGCTCATTTGCCCTGGCAGTTCCGGTTGAGCACCGGCGGGGTCTGCGTATCGTCGACCACGCAGAACGGGATCGACCAGACGAAGTCGGCCGAGGTCGCGATCTGCGTCAGGCCGCTCATGCCCTGGAAGATCGGCGGCTGGCTGGAGAAGCTCCAGTACCAGCTCGGCTGGATCGGGCCGAGCGGTGCACCATTGTCGTCGAACCCTGCGAAGGAGGTCGCTGTGCCCTTGCTGTCCCAGGCCGCGCGGCCGTGACAGGTGATGCAGGAGGATTGATCGACGAAGCCGCTCTCGGTGACCGAATTGCCGACACGGATGTCAAGCCCGGTGGCGTCCGTGAAGTCGGTCTGCGACCCCTTCAGGCAATAATTGGCAAACGCCGGATCCCAGTCGGCGGATGATATCATGGCCTGCAGCGCCGGAGTCTTGACGCAATCGGGATAGCCCTGGTTCGGCTGCGCATTGGGCAGCACCGGATTGGTCTGCGCGCCGAACGAATCCCGGCAGCCGATGATGTCGCATCGCGCTGGATTGAACTTGTGTTCGAACGTCGCCCACGTCCAGTTCGGAACCGCCTTGGAGATGATGTGCATGGCGACGAAGGCATATTGCTTGCCGTCGGCGCCGGTATTGACGTGATACACCTTTGGCACATCGGCGAGCGTCACCCTGCCGCCGCTGAATTCGGGAATGTCGGTCACCAACATCCAGTTTGCCTTGACCTCCATCGCGCCGACCGGAAATGAGATGGTCTTGCCGAAGGCGGCGCGCAGGCCTGACACCTTGTACAGGTTGTTCTGGACGATGAAGTCGAACGAGTCCTTGTTGCGCCGCGACTCCTCCAGCACGCCCTTGCCGGGCGGGACTGCCGGAAGCAGCTTGCCCGCCCGCTGCAGCGCCAGCCGTCCCAGCGCCGGCACCGCGGGCTCACGCAGCGCCAGCGGCGCCGCCGTCGCCGGAAACTCGGGATTCATCTTGAACGTGTCGGTGTCGCTGGCCCAGGTCTCGAACAGGGCGTTGCTGCCGCCGGCGCGGGTGTTCACCTGGATGAAGAACTGCCAGGCAAGCTGATCCGGCGCATTCATCGCCGGGTTGGGCGTTGATTGCGCCGCGGCCTGCACAACGGGAAGCAGGCACAAGGCGCAGCCGAGTGCGGCATTGACCAGTATTCTCATCGTCGTCCTCCTCGAAATCCCCGGGTTGGGCTTGCCGTGCCAAGTGTCGACCGGCCGGGCGTGGCCGGGCGGTCGCCAAGCCGACGGCATTTCACCACAGGTTGTATTTCGTATAGATGACGATTCCAGATTATCGTGTGAAGCGGCTCACAGCCCGGGCAGCATTTGAGGCGCGCGGCGTCCGCAGCCCCAACGGGCGGGGAGATCGAACCTGCGCTTCGCCATCTGCGACCAATCGGCTATAGAACAACGGCAAGCGGTAGTTCGGGCGCCACCTTATGATTCTGCAATCCCTCGCCGGCCTGCCGGCGTTTCTGGTGTATTTCTGCACGGCGCTGATCGCCGTGGTCGCCTACCTCTTCGTCTACACCCGCGTCACGCCGCATGACGAATTCCAGCTGATCCGCGACAACGATCCGGCCGCCGCGATCGCGCTCGGCCTCAGCCTGCTCGGCTTCGTGCTGCCGGTGGTCAGCGCCATCGCCCATTCCGCCAATGTGATCGATTGCATGGTCTGGAGCATGATCGCGCTGATCGTGCAGATCATCGTGTTCTTCATTGTCAAAATCCCGGTGCCGAACCTGTCGGCGCGGATCGCAGCCGGCGAACTGGCGCCGGCGATCTGGCTCGGACTGTCCTCGCTGGCCGCAGGCGCGCTGAACGCGGCCTGCATGATCTACTGACGATGTCGCGCAAACCCGATCCCAATTTCGGCAAGCGCCGGCCGACCGTGCCGGCGGTGCCGCCGCGGCAGGGCCCGCCCGTCAAGCGCTCCAACCATGTCGCGCTGCTGGTGATGGGCACGCTCGCGGTCGGCGGCGGCGCCTACGCGCTGATGCCGCGGCAGACCTGCCAGCCCGTCCCGCCGCCGCAGCCGGGCGTGACCGCGCCCGTCACCCCGCAACCGGCCGACTGCGCGCCGCGCAGTTCGTCGTCCGGCGGCCATGGCGGAGGCGGCAGCGGGAGTTCGTCGCGCAGCAGCTTCTTCAGCAGCGATTCCTCCTCTGGCGGTTCGTCGTCATCCTCGTCGTCGTCCTCGAGTTCGTCGGTGAGCCGCGGCGGCTTCGGCTCGTTCGCGCATGCGTTCGGCTCGAGCGGCGGCTGACACAATCCCGGGCACGTGAGCGTGGCATGATCCGCTTTCGCTTGCCTGGCAGGCGCAGCTGAAGGAAACTCGACCATGCTCCGTATCGGGAAGGATCTCGCCATGAAACGCTCGCGCCGCGTCTGGCTGAAGCTGATGGGGAGCATCGCGGTCGGCGCGGCCTCGGTCGGCGTCACGCCGGCCGACGCGCGCAGTCGCCACCACCATGCGGCCGGAACGAAGCACAAGCCCAATCGCGAGGCCGTCACCGGCGGCTTCGGCAGCGCGCCGCGCAAGATCGCCCGCTTCGGCGACGACGATCCCTCGCACGGCGGCAGCTAACTCCCGGCGAACACGGTCCACCTCATGCAACGCATCGCATGCCCCGAGCGCGACGACTGGCGGACCACCGCCGAGAACGCCGGCTTCGTCTTCCACACCATCGACGGCGAACGCTATTGGGACGAGCGCGCCTATTACGCCTTCACGCTGGACGAGATCGAGCGCGCGATCGAGGCGCCGACCGGCGAGATCGACGCGATGTGCCTCGAGCTAGTGGGACGCGCCGTCAAGGATGAGCGCTATCTGCGCCGGCTGAAGATCCCGGAAGCCTTCTGGGCGCTGATCTCCGAGAGCTGGCGGCGCAAGGAGCCGAGCCTGTACGGCCGGCTCGATCTGAAATTCGACGGCAGCGGCCCGGCAAAGCTGCTCGAATACAACGCCGACACCCCGACCTCGATCTTCGAGGCGGCGGTGTTTCAATGGACCTGGCTCGAACAGGCGATCGAGCGCAACATCATCCCGAAGCGCGCCGACCAGTACAACTCGATCCACGACCGGCTGATCGAGGCCTGGAAGACGCTCGGCGCCACCCATCCGCTGCATCTCACCGGCATGACCGGCAATACCGAAGATGCCGGCACGCTCGCCTATCTCGAGGACACCGCGGTCCAGGCCGGCCTGAAGACGACGGTGCTCGACATCGAGGAGATCGGGCTCAACGACGACGGCCGCTTCGTCGATCTCGACGACCGGCCGATCCGGCTCGCCTTCAAGCTCTATCCCTGGGAGTGGATGTTCCACGACGCGTTCGGCAAGAACCTCGCCACCGCACCGACGCAATGGGTCGAGCCGCCGTGGAAGGCGATCCTGTCCAACAAGGGCATCCTGCCGCTGCTGTGGGAGATGTTTCCGAACCACCCCAATCTGCTGCCGGCCTATTTCGAGGACGACCCGCAGGCCGCATCGCTGGGCTCCTCCTTCGTGCGCAAGCCGATCTATTCCCGCGAGGGCGCCAACGTCGCCCTGATCAGCGCCGGCACCACGCTGGTCGAGCAGCAAGGGCCCTACGGCGCCGAAGGTTTCATCCGCCAGGCGCTGGCGCCGCTGCCGAATTTTTCCGGACAATATCCGGTGATCGGCAGCTGGCTGGTCGACCACACGCCGTGCGGCCTGTCGATCCGCGAGGACGAGAACCCGATCACCGGCAACACCTCGCGCTTTCTGCCGCACGCGATTTTGTAGTCTTCTTTCCCCGTCATCCTGACAAGGTGTGAAGCTTTTTCCTCACCCACCGCTGTCATCGCCCGGCCTGTGCGCAATTGCGCACATGGACCGGGCGATCCAGTACGCCGCGGCCTCTCGGTTCATCACCACCGCCTCTGGAATACTGGATCACCGCATGCGCGGGTGATGACACCGAGCAAGTTGAGCAAATCAACCCGTCATCCTGAGGCGCGAGCCTCTTCGGCGAGCCTCGAAGGATGAATCGGCCCCACTGTGGCCGTCGACCCTTCGAGGGCCGCTGAAGAAGCGGCCACCTCAGGGTGACGGGATAGGCATTAGCGCTCTTAGCTGTCGTCATTGCGAGGCGCGAAGCGACGAAGCAATCCATCGCTCCGAATATACGGCGCGATGGATTGCTTCGCGAAGCCTGTCATCGGGCGCGCATTCGCGCGACCCGTTGGCTCGCAATGACGTGGAGAGAGTTGTGACCGCCCCGCCTCTGCTCACCGCGCGGCCGAGGCCACCGCCTTCAGCACGTGTGGCGCGGCGCCGGCGCGGGCGACGGCGCTGCTCGGCTGGTAGAGGCCGCGGCGCTCCGGAAACGGCCTGAACACATTGGTGATGCCCACCACCGACTCCGCCGCGCCCAGCGCCAGCACGCCGTCGGGCTCGAGCATGCGCGCGATCTTGGCGAAGATGCCGGCTTTGGTGTCCTGGTCGAAATAGATCAGCACATTGCGGCAGAAGATCACGTCGAAGGTGCCGAGATGCGAGAGGTCCTGCAGCAGATTGAGCTGGCGGTGCTGCACCATGCCGCGGATGTCGGCATTGAGCTGCCAGAGCTCGCCCTTCTGCACAAAATACTTCACCAACATCTGGATCGGCAGGCCGCGCTGCACCTCGAACTGGCTGAACAGACCGGCCTTGGACTTCTCCAGCACCGCCTGCGACAGGTCGGTGGCGACGATCTCGATGCGCCATCCGGTGAACAGCGCGGTCATTTCCTTCAGCAGCATCGCGATCGAATAGGGCTCCTGCCCGGTCGACGAGGCCGCGCACCAGATCCGCAGGCTGCGGCGCGCCGCGCGTGCCTGCGCAAGCCCGGGCAGCAACTCCTTCAAATGGTCGAACGGGATCTTGTCGCGGAAGAAGAAGGTCTCGTTGGTGGTCATCGCCTCGACCACCTCCGACGTCAGCGGTTCGGCGCCGCCCTTCATCCTCTGCACCAGTTCGGGAATGCCGGCGAGGTTCGAGCGGCGCGCCAGCGGCACCAGGCGGCTCTCGACCAGATATTGCTTGTCGGCCGAGAGATCGAGGCCGGAACGCTCTTTCAGCAGCTTACGCAGATACTCATAGTCCAGCGGCGTCACGAACGGTCTCCCGAAAACACGCGTACAAGCTTCGGTGCGATCTGGTTGAGCGGCAGCACGGCGGCGCAGATGCCGGCGTTGGCCGCAGCACCAGGCATGCCCCACACCACGCTGGTGGCCTCGTCCTGCGCGATCACACTGCCGCCGGCGGCGACGATGTCCTTGCCGCCGCGCATGCCGTCGGAGCCCATGCCGGTCAGGATCACCGACATGATGCTGCCCTGCCAGACGTCGATCGCGGAGGTGAACATCGGATCGACCGCGGGCTTGCAGAAGTTGATCGGCGGCCCGTCGTCGAGCGCGATCACGGCGTCGATGCCGTGGCGGGCGATGCGCATGTGGCGGCCGCCCGGCGCCAGATAGATCTGGCCCGCCTTGATGGTCTCGCCGTCGACAGCCTCATGCGCCGGCCGCTTGCTGGTGCGCGCCAAATGCTCGGCGAGAATGGTGGTGAAGGTCGGCGGCATGTGCTGGGTGATCAGCACCGGGAAGCGATCGATCACCGATCCGATCTCGGCGACCAGCGCCATCAGCGCCTGCGGACCGCCGGTCGAGGAACCGACCAGCAGCACCTTCGGCGGCAGCAGCCCGAACGGACGGCGCGCGAGTTGCGCCGGCGCGGCGGGCGTTGCCGGCGCAGTGCCCGGAACCACGGCACGCGGCCTGTCATGGTTCGGCGCGAGCGGCGGGCTCGCGGTGTGTGGCCGGCTGCGCCGTGCCCTCGGTCCGAGATGGCGGATCTTCTGGATCAGATCGTGACGGAAGGTTTCGGCGGCAGTCGCCTCGCGGGTGCTTTCCGGCTTCGGAATGTAGTCGGACGCGCCGAGCGACAGCGCCTTGATGCTGATCTCCGCGTTGCGGCGGGTCAGCGTCGACGCCATGATGATGACGAGGTCGCGCTTCTTGGCGAGCAGTTGTGGCAGCGCCGAGATGCCGTCGAGGTCGGGCATCTCGATATCGAGCACCGCGACGTCGGGATTGATCCGCTCGAGCTGGTTGACGGCATCCAGGCCGGTGCGCAGCGAAGCCACGACCTCCATGTCGGGCTCGGCGCCGATCCAGCGCGAGATCATGCCGCGGATGACGACGGAGTCGTCAACCACCATCACCCGCACTTTGTCGGTGTGGGTCGACGTCGGGGACGCAGCACTTGTCAACGCAATACTCATGACTTCACCAGCGACGCAAACACTACGCACAACAACCGTTGAGCCGAAGGCTTCTGCCGCCGGATCAAGCGGTGATTTAAATCAGACCGACTTCCTGGAACTTCGCAGTGACGATGTCCCGGTCGAACGGCTTCATGATGTATTCGTTGGCGCCGGCATGCAGCGCCCGCGCGATATGCGCGACGTCGTTCTCGGTGGTGCAGAACACGACCTTGGGCTGATCGCCGCCGGGCATACGGCGGAGATTGCCGAGAAACTCGTAGCCGTCCATGACCGGCATGTTCCAGTCGAGCAGCACGGCATCGGGCATTCCGCGCTTGCAGGCTTCGAGCGCCTTGGCACCGTCCTCGGCCTCCGTGATCTGGAAATCGAGACCTTCCAGGATGCGGCGGGCAACCTTGCGAATGACGCTTGAGTCATCGACAACAAGACAGGTTCTCATCTGCGACCTCTGCTTCCTCATCCCCCGAGGGGATGGCTAGTTCTTCAGTTCTTCGCCCGGCTCACGCCGCCTTGGCGTCGGGCACCAGTTCGAGCACGCGATCGACGTCGAGCACGACCATGAGCTGGCCGTCGAGGCGGTGGACGCCGCCGGCGAGCTTGGCCATGCGCGGATCGAGGTTGACCGGGTTGTCCTCGCGGCCGGCATCGGGCAGCCGCAAGACTTCGCCGATCTGGTCGATCAAGAGGCCATAGGATTCGCCGCGCTGGTCGACGCCGACCGCCATCGGCGGCTGGCCGTCCTCGGCCTTCGGCAGCCCGAGCCGGGCGCGCATGTCGATCACGGTGACGATGCGGCCGCGCAGATTGAGCACGCCGGCGATCTCCGCCGACGACAGCGGCACCCGCGTCAGCCGCTCCGGCATGAACACGTCCTGCACCCGCGAGATCGGCAGCCCGAACAGCTGCCCGCCGATCACAGCGGTGACGTATTCGGCCATCGCGCCTTCGCCTGCTTCGGTCTTGCTGGTCATCGATATTGTTTCCCTCAAGTCCTTTGTCTGAGCATGATCTGATCGGAAAACCGCTTCACACTTTTCCGGATCATGCTCTACGCCGCGCGCCGCATCTCGGCGGTCTGCTCCTTCAGCGCCGCGATCAGCCCGGGACGATCGAACTTTGCGACATAGTCGTGGAAGCCGGCCTGCCGGCCGCGCTCGATCGCCGCCGGCGACACCATCGCCGACAGCGCGATGATCGGCATCGCATTGAGATTGTTGTCCGAGCGGATGCTCTCGGCGAACTCGAAGCCGTTCATCTCGGGCATCTCGATGTCGGTCAGCACCACATCGAAACTCTGGCCCGAGCGCAGCGCGGCAAGACCCTCCTGCGCGCTCGGCGCGGTCCGCACCCGGTAGCCCGCGGCCTTCAAGACCGGCGCCAGCATGTTGCGGAAGAAGGCCGAGTCGTCGACCAGCAGCACCGACTGCGCGCCCGCCGAGGGCCGCATCTCCTTGCGCGAGAACCAGTCGGCAAACGCCATGGGGAGGAAGTGGCCGACGTCGATCACCTCGGTGGCCTGGCCCTTGATCACGGCCGAGCCCAGAATGCCGTCCTGCGAGCCCGCCACCTCGATGTTGAGCCGTTCCTCGACGATGTCGATGATCTCGTCGACCACGAGCCCCATCGAGCGGCCGTCGTCGGCGAACACCAGGATCGGCTGGGTGCCCTGGGTCTGCACCTGGACGCCGGCCATCTGCACCAAGGGCATCAGCTGCTCGCGGTACTGCACCATGTAGCGACCGTTGCTGAGCTCGATCTTGTCGGTCGCGATCTCCTCAAGGCGCGTGACCAGGCTGAGCGGCACCGCCTTGGGCTGGCTCGAGCCGGCGCGGAACACGAGCAGCGAGGTCAGCTGCTCGCCGGAGTTGGCGTGCGCCGCGCTGTGATCCTCGGCGAGGTCATGCGCCGCGGCGCTGGAGGCGCCGAGCGCTTTGACGATGCCGTTGGGGTCGATGATCATGATCACCGCGCCATCGCCCAGAATCGTATTGCCGGAGAACATGTCGATGTGGCGCAGCTTCGTGGACATCGGCTTGACCACGATTTCTTCGGTGTGGAACACGCCGTCGACCACGATGCCAAAGGTCTGGCTGCCGACCTGCGTCACCACGATAAAACCGTTCTCGGCGTCGGTGGTGGTCGCGCCGTCGTCGATCTTGAGCAGCTTCTTGAGATGGATCAGCGGCAGCAGCTTGTTGCGCAGCCGCAAGACCGCGGTGTCCTTGATCCGCTCGATGCGGTGCTCGGAGTTGGCGCGGGCCCGCACCAGCTCGACCACGGAGAGCTGCGGGATCGCAAAACGGTCGCCGCCGGCTTCCACGATCAAGGCGGACACGATCGCCAGGGTCAGCGGGATCTTGATGGTGACGGAGGCGCCCTCGCCGGCCACGCTCTTGATGTCGATGGTGCCGCCGATCTGGTCGATATTGGTGCGCACCACGTCCATGCCGACGCCGCGGCCGGAGACCGAGGTGATCTGCGCCGCGGTCGAGAAGCCCGGCGCGAAGATGAACTTGTGGATCTGGGCTTCCGTCATCTTCTCCAGCTCGGCCTCGGTGACGAGACCGTTCTGGAGCGCCTTGGCCTTGATCCGCTCGGTGTTGAGCCCGCGGCCATTGTCGGCGATGCAGATGATGATGTGGCCGCCCTCGTGATAGGCGCTTAGGCGAATGGTGCCCTGCTCGGGCTTGCCGGCGGCAACGCGCTCCGCGGTGGTCTCGAGACCATGGTCGGCGGAGTTGCGCACCATGTGCGTCAACGGATCCTTGATCAGATCGAGCACCTGGCGGTCGAGCTCGGTGTCGGCGCCGTGCATCTCGAGCTCGATCTGCTTGCCGAGTTCGCCACTGAGATCGCGGACGATGCGCGGCAGCTTCTGCCAGGCATTGCCGATCGGCTGCATGCGCGTCTTCATGACGCCCTCCTGCAGCTCGGCGGTGACATTCGACAGCCGCTGCAGCGGCACCTTGAACTCGGTGTCCTCGTTGCGGCGGGAGATTTCCAGGAGCTGGTTGCGGGTCAAGACCAGCTCGGAGACCATCGTCATCAGATGCTCGAGGGTGTCGACATTGACCCGGATCGACTGGTTGGCGATCTTGTCGCCTTCCTGGACGTCGCTCTCGGCGGCCGCCTTGCGGGCCGGCTTCTTGGCGGCCTCGGGCTCTGCGGCGGTCGGCTTGGCGACGGGCGCCGGCGCGGCCACTTCGGTCTCGGTCTCGCGGAAGGCGCGCTCGAGCTCGTCGAGCGAGACCTCGCCCGGACGCAGCGGACGCTCCAGCGTCTGCACCACCAGCGTGCCCTCGGTGACATCAGGCTGCATCGACGGCGCTTCGACGACAGGGACGTCCTCAACCCCAGCAGCCGCGATCGGCAGAGCCGACGCTGACATCGCGGCCATGCCGCGCTCGACCATCGCTTCCAGCTGATCGATCAGGTCGCGGTCATTGCCCTCCGGCTCGGCCTCGGTGGCCTCCAACCCTGCAAGGATCTCCTTGATGCGGTCGATCGAGGACAGGATCAGCGTCACCGCTTCGGCCCTGACCGGCATGCCGTCGCGGAATTTGCCCATCAAGGTCTCGCCGGCATGCGCCAGCGCCTCGAGCCGCGGCAGCCCGAGGAAGCCGCAGGTGCCCTTGATGGTGTGCACCAGGCGGAAGATGTTATCGAGGATCTTGGCGTTGTTCGGATCCTGCTCGAACTGCACCAGCTGGTTGTCGACCGTGTCCAGGCTCTCGCTGCTCTCCGTCAGGAACTCGCGCAACAGATCGTCCATGAAACCAACCTTCAAATACGCAGCGGCGCGCGACATCGACGCGCCTGACGGAACCCGGCCAGCTTGGCCGCAAAGCGTTTAAGTTTGGTTGAGCAAATGGAAAAGAACGGGATCAACAAAGAGATAAGACCGCGCGATTCAATCGCGCGGTCTCTAGTAACCCCTGATTAATAAAGTGCCCGCCGATGCGCCTTATGCCGCAGCGACGATCACCTTGTCGCCGTCGAGCGTCAGCGTCACCTTCAGCCCGCAGGCTTCCGCGAGCAGCCGCGTGTAATGCGGCTGCACCGCATGCGCATCGACGGTGTTCGACGACGTCGCATTGAGCAGGTCGACGATGTTCTGCGGCACGCGGGCATTGAGACCGGCCGAGGTGATGCGGAAGCTCATCGT
The DNA here is from genome assembly GCF_015291565.1 of Bradyrhizobium sp. CCBAU 51753. Classification (NCBI taxonomy): domain Bacteria; kingdom Pseudomonadati; phylum Pseudomonadota; class Alphaproteobacteria; order Hyphomicrobiales; family Nitrobacteraceae; genus Bradyrhizobium; species Bradyrhizobium sp. CCBAU 51753. Next base: position 7,099,198 of record NZ_CP030037.1, read on the forward strand.
CTCGCCGTCGCCGACCGGATCGACGGTGAGTGCGCCGCCGCGCGGGATGGTCTGCTGCGCGATCACCAGCATGTTCAGCAGCAGCTTCACGCGATTTTTTGGCAGCAGCAGCCGCGGCAAATTCCAGGTCAGCGTGACCTTGCCGTCCTCGATGTGGCCCTTCGCCATGGTCTGGGCGTCGCCGAGGTCGATCTGCGCGCCGGAGGAACCGGCCGCGCCGAACGCCAGCCGGCAGAACTGCAGCCGCGCCGAGGCGGTCTTCGCACTCTTGCGGATCAGGTCGAGCGCGAACTCGCGATCTTCCGGCTTCGGATTGTCGTCAAGGACCTCGAGCCCGTTGACGATCGCGCCGACCGGACTGATGAGATCGTGGCAGACCCGGGAGCACAACAGCGCCGCGAGTTCGAGTGCATCGGGAGCGGGACCGGGAGAAGTGACAGACATTGATTGTTCCTGGAAAGCCGCACGCCGCGGGAGGAGTGCGAATCACGCATGCCTGTCGGCTTGATACACCGCGCAGACAGATGCTGCCAGCTTGCGGCGGGGCTGCTAAAGCATGATCCAGACCGGAACGGCCGCGTTAGCGCAAAGTGAAAACCGGTTTTCCGGAAAGATCATGCTCAAACAAGGGGATGACATCTATGATGCGATTGTCATCGTATCATAGATGTCAGGAAGAGACGAACAGGATATGAGACTGCCATGAAAGAGGTCCAGCAGCCGGCGATCGGCTGCGACAGCGCGGCGGCGCTGCTGGAATCACTGACCGAGCTGGTGATCCGGGCCGGCCAGGCGATTCTCGCCGTCAACCGTTCCACGATGAACGTTGCCGGCAAGAGCGACGGTTCGCCGGTCACCGAGGCCGATCTCGCCGCCGACCGCATCATCGTGGAGGGGCTGGGCCGGCTGGCGCCGCGGATATCGCTGCTGTCGGAGGAGCGCGTTCATCTCGCGAAGCCGCCCTACAAGGACAGTTTTTTCCTGATCGATCCGCTCGACGGCACCAAGGAGTTCGTCGCCGGCCGCGACGAGTTCACGGTCAATCTGGCCCTGGTCACCCACGGCGCGCCGCTGCTCGGGATCGTCGGGGCGCCGGCGCTCGGATTGATCTGGCGCGGCATCGTCGGCAAGGGCGCCGAGCGGCTGACGCTGAAGGACGGCGTTGTGACGCAAAGCGTGCCGATCAGGACCCGTCCGTGTCCGCCGCGCGGTCAGCCATGGACGGTGGCGGTCAGCCGCTCGCATGGCGATCCGCGCACCGAAGGCTTTATCGACGCGCGCGGCAACGCGGTCCGCGCCGTGCTGGGATCCGCGGTCAAGTTCGGCCGCGTCGCCGAGGGCGCGGTCGATATCTATCCCCGCCTCTCGCCGACATCCGAATGGGACGTTGCGGCCGGTGCCGCGGTCGTCGTCGCGGCCGGCGGCAAGGTGACCGGCGCCAACGGCGGTCCGCTGCATTTCGGACTTGGCCGCGAGGATTTTCTGGTGCCGGAATTCATCGCCTGGGGCGACCCGGCCGCAGTGGCCTGATCACTGCGCGAGATTTTCTTCCAGCTCGGGCCAGCGCGCGGCGGCCTCTTTCAGGAAGCGCGCCGGATCGGCCGCAAAGGCGTCGCGGCTGTTCTCCCGATTGAACAGATAGAGCCTGTTCCCTGATATCACCCAGAACCGCGGATTGCCGGCGCAGGCGACGCCGCGCACCAGGTCGGTCGGATCGTAGCCGCCGAACTGCGGACCATAGATTTCCGGATACGCCACGAACGAGGCGCGATTGCCTTCGTTGCGGAAGCGCCAGACCGCGCCGGCTTCGGCGGCCTCGAATTCAGGCCGTCCCTGGCTCGCCGCGGCATCGGTGAAATAGGCGACGGGATCGAATCCCTCGATCGCTAACCCCGAATAGCGGTTCGTCACCACGCGCTCGGTGGTGGCGGCCCGGGCGGCGGGGTCGGGCCAGCCGGCCGCCAAAATGCCCGCCAACAGGCCGAAAAAGGCCATTCGACGGCACCAACCATAGTTTTCCTGCCGTTGTGCCGTCATAGTTGATATCGATAACATCCGAGTCGAGGGGACACCGAGTGCAACCTAGAGCCGTTCTTGTTGGCGTCTGGTTAAGGGCAGCGCCGGATTTCGATAGCAGGGGTTCTTAATGAGATTCGCATCACGCCTTGCCGCGGTCGGCTTCGCCGCGCTGATGTGCTGGACGGCGGGGGCGTCCGCGCAGCAGCCTCCGCCGCCGCAATATCCGCCGCCACAGCGTGAACCGACCCCGTATACTTACGGGCCCGACGAGCTCGTCGGCGCCGGTCACAAGTTCTTCGGCAACGTTTCGCGCGGCCTCGCCTCGGTGATCGAGCGCGCGGTCAGCCAATGGGGCCTGCCCAACGGCTACGTGCTCGGCGAGGAAGGCTCCGGCGCCTTCGTGGCCGGGCTGCGCTACGGCGAAGGCACGCTCTACACCAAGAATGCCGGCGACCTCAGGGTCTACTGGCAGGGCCCGTCGGTCGGCTTCGACTGGGGCGGCGACGGCGCGCGCACCATGACACTGGTCTACAACCTGCCCTCGACCCAGGCGATCTACCAGCGCTTCGTCGGCATCGACGGCTCGGCCTATATCGTCGGCGGCTTCGGGATGACCGCGCTGACCTCCAACAACATCGTGCTGGTGCCGATCCGCTCCGGCATCGGTTTGCGGCTCGGCGCCAATGTCGGCTACCTCAAATACACCCCGCGGGCGACCTGGAACCCGTTCTAGGCCGTCGCCCCCCGCGGGGATAGCCGGCAGGCGATCCAGCGCGGTTAGCGATCAACGTTAACGCGGCAAACGGGCTGGCCTTGGGCCGGCCCGCCGTGGCATTGTGATTAACGAATTCCTTCTTCTGTGGAGCAACCCTTCATGATCGAACCGATCATGTACGCGGCGATCGGTTTCCTGATCTCGATGCTGTGTGGCCTGATGATCGTGCCGCTGGTGCACAACCGCGCGGTCCGGCTGACGACGCGGCGCCTCGAGGCGGCCACCCCGCTGTCGATGGCCGAGATCCAGGCCGACAAGGACCAGCTCCGCGCCGAGTTCGCGATGTCGGCGCGCCGGCTCGAGATGAGCGTCGACCAGCTCAAGAGCAAGACCACGAGCCAGCTCGCCGAGCTCGGCAAGAAGACCGATGCGATCAACCGCATGAAGCTCGAGCTTGGCGAGAAGAACGCCACCATCTTCGCGCTGGAGGCGCGCGAGAAGGCGATGAAGGAGCAGCTGCGCGCCACCGAGGAAGAGTTTTCCGCCAAGACCGAGCTCTTGCGCGCCGCCGAGCAGGCGCTCGCCGACAAGCAGGCCGAGCTCGGCAAGATCAATGCCGCGCTCAACGACCGCTCGATGACCGCCGACAGCCGCCAGATCGAGCTGGTCGCGGTGCGGACCCAGGTCGAGGAGCTGAAGAACCGGGTCGGCGATGCCGCCAGGGATTTTGCCGCGACCGAAGCCCGGCTCGCCCAGGAGCGCAGCCAGTCGGAGACGGTCACGCGTGACCTGACAGATGCGCGCGGCAAGGTCGAGAATTTGAGCCAGCGCGTCACCGATCTCGACCGCCAGCTGGTGGCGCAGGTCAAGGAAGCCGAGATGCTCGGCAACCGCGTCAGCGACCTGGAGACCCGGCTCGTGACCCAGGGCAAGCTGCTCGCCGAGCGCGAATACGAGAACGGCCAGCTCAAGCAGGCCAACGCCGCCGCCGAGCGGACCATGCAGGAACTGCGCGAGGAGATCGCCGCGTCGAGCGGCGGCAAGTCGCCGGCGCTCGAGAGGCTGCGCCAGGAGAAGGCGGCGGCCGAGGAGCAGCTGCGGATCGCCCGCGACGAGCGCAGCAAGCTGCAGCGCGACATCAACGCGATCCAGCAGCAGGCCGAAAGCTCCTGGGCCACCGAGCGCATGGAGAACGCGCTGCTGCGCGAGCGCATCAACGACATCGCCGCGGAGGTCGCCAAGCTCGCGATCCAGCTCGAGGGCCCAAATTCGGCGATCGAGGCCATGCTGGCGGCCGAGCCGACCGTGCCGGGAAAGACCGCCGCCAAGCCGGCCAATGGCAGCTCCGTCGGCGGCGCAATGCCCGAGGGCGGCGGCACGCTGGCCGAACGCATCCGGGCGCTGCAGTCCCACGCCTCCCGCGCCCGCCAGCAGGGCGCCTGATTTCCGACGGGTTCTTGTTGTTTTGCAGGCCTCGTTTCTCAGGTCTTGGCTTGACACCCCCACCCGGCACTTCGTAAATCGCACGCTCTGACGAAGCGCCTTGTTCGACCGGCCGCCGACCAGCGGCCCACCGCACGTCACAATCCCGGACGCATAGCTCAGCGGGAGAGCGTTCCCTTCACACGGGAGAGGTCCAAGGTTCGATCCCTTGTGCGTCCACCATCTAACCTGCTGAAATCATTGCGTTGTTGGAGCCAATCGAGGTTAGTCCATTCTGCAATTATCGGCTGAAATGGGCAGAACCAAGTAGCAACGCCCGTGGAAAATCCGTGGAATATGTTCGCTTCCCGTTCGCTGAGCGCGCCACGCGCTGGCGCTGTATTTCGTTTGGTACAATTTCATTGAGCCGCACAAGTCACTTAAGGGGCCCTACAAGAAGCGCCTAGAGGCCGCCAACTGAGGCGGCCTCCGTTTCCTACATCAATAGGGCGATAGCCATGATTGCGATGGGGCTCAGCCCGAGCGCCACGATGAGCGTGCTAAAAGGTAGGTCACCTCTCATGACACAACCCCTGCGTTTGGGGTTGGGACCCTATTCCTCATGCTGGGCGACCGCTGGTGCGATTTGTGCCACGGCACGGCCGGCCAAGCTCTTACAGGAACAAGGCCGCAGTCGCCACCATCGCGAGCGCGATCGAAATCAAGCAAGCAATGGAAATCCAGTCGTAGCGTTCGGTCATGTCGATACGCTCACCCGACGCGACCGCCTCGTCTTGATCAAGGTCAACCATATTCAGGTCATCTGATCTCTTAGGACCGGTATTCGCGATGCTTGCCCCGGCGGGGACCCCGCCTTGGCGGCCTTGTCGTAGTGCTCTAAAGCGAGAACCCGCAGGGCGGTGGCTTTGGCTGGGTCGGATTCAGTTAGAGCTAGCCGGGAGGCCAACTCTGCTTGGCGTAGATGATATTCAGCAGACCTCACGTCGTGTTCCCCGTACTCCTTTCGGTGACGGGATTCATGACGCTGAAAAAGGCAGACCGTTCCAAAGATTCTGTCCACAACAGCAGACAGGCTTTTTGTTCCACGGCTGACCCGGCCTCACAGCACGCGCTGGTATGCCTCAGTTTGAATTTGAACTACTTCCTCGGCTCTAACCGACCGACGCGCCTGCTACCGGACCAGACCTCGACGACGTGTTCATGGAGATACTTGCGCGCAGCCGACAAAGCCTCATCGTCAGTGAGGCATCTGACGTTGATTGACGGCGCGTCTATGTGCCCGTCATCGTCAAGAATGTAGATGCGGTACTCTTTCACGGCAGTCCACCCAAGCGGCAAAAGCATGCGCCGGGAACTCGCCGGAGTCTATATACACAGGATAATCATAATCCCGCGTCACTTTGCGAACGAACGATTGCACGAGGCCGCCTCAGACTGGCGGCCTCGCATAGCTCCATTCCTGCAATGGGACAATTTCCCGTAGCATTCCGGTGCAAGCTTCGCGCAACGATTGCTATCTCTCGCGCATGCCGAGCACCTTCAACCATAGAGGCGTCACGTTCGCCGTGAAACGCGTATACGACGATCAATTCGAGATCATCATTGAGATCGATGGAGAAACGACCAGCCACACGGTGCGCACACGCCTTACAGAACTTGCGAAGCGCCGCGCGGAGATACTGATCAATCGTAAGCTGCTGAAAAAGAAAATCAGACCCGTGTAAGGCCGGCGCAGTTTGTGGCCTCGTTCATTTGGACATCCCGAAGAAAAGAAACGGCCCCAGCGAGGGTACACGCTGAGGCCAAGGACGTCCGTCATGCAGAGAAAAGACGATCAATCGCCCAGAAAGGCAACGCAACCAAGAACGAGCACAATGAAGGATGCCGCAACCAGCACCATGTAGCTGTACTCAACGTCATCGGCGTGATCGATCTCGGTCATGACGGCCACCTTAGCGCTCGGATCGCTAGTTTGCATTACTTATGCGCGTCAGAAATGATGCCCTAATTCAAAGAACGGCCCCGGCGCTCCACCGGGGCTGGCTGGCAACGCGCCAGAGCCGTCCCCACAAGGCGCTCCGGCGGGGGAGCGCCGACTTCATCGTACCGGGAGAATGCGTCAATCCAGGCTGCTCACCCGGATTACTCCTGCGCGATAGCCGATTTGGTACATGAACCTTGGCATACGGTGTGCAGACTTACTCTTGTCAGGATTTTGCACTCCTTCCTGGGGCTAGGGCCAACGCCGTCCGCGTGTATTCCGAGCGGACGGCGTTGTGCTGTCTGCCCAATAAGAAGCCCCCGGCGTGGAGGCCGGAGGCCTAAATCCGGCGTTCTCCGTGGGTGAACAGAATTCCTCGCCGCGCGCTTCGGAAGCTGGCTCTCCGGCTGAGCCTAGGAACGAACTCCGCGCCTCTGCTGTTGCCCGCGGTGACGGCCGATGGAGGCGTTAGTGGCGCGCTACTTCTTCGACATCAGGGACGTGACCGGGCTCTACCCCGACGAAGAGGGCATAGAGTTCCCAGATCAGAAGGCGGCGGAGGTTGAAGCCGCACGCACCTTGGCAGAGATAGCCAAAGACGCGGCTCCGATGGATGAGCGGACCGACGTGATAATCGAAGTGCGAACGGGGGCCGGCCCCATTTTCAAGGCCGCATTTATTTTTGAAACACGCGCCCCTAAGCAGTAAGGCCGCTCAGTGGGCGGCCTCTTCCATTCAAATACGCCTTCCTTCAGCGCTTGACGTTAGGCGGTTCATCATCCTCCCACTCCAGCTCGCAGACAATCCGAGCTTCCACGCTCGTTTCAACGGTGAAATATTTCGCGTGCTCGGCGAGAAGTCGTTGTGCCGCCTCCTCAGCTTCATTCAATCACTTACGGACTGAATAAAACGCGGCTGATCACCAGCCGCGGCCCTGATGTCATTCGGCTCCCGATCGCACCGGCGCGAGAAGTGCAGCACGACTGAAGCAATCGCGGCAAACGGCCCAAAGCGGCTGCGATCATCATCTGGTAGGATCTGCCGTGAGCTGGATGCAGCTCTGCGGCACGATCGCTCGCTCGGAGATCACCCGCGCGGGATCCAAGGGTCAAACGTAAGGAGCTTCGAGATGACTGAGGCGCTCGCACGACCGGTCGTTCCATCCGCCGAGGCGCGGGCCCGGCTCAAGGAGGGCGTACACATCGAACGCAGCCCTCGCCGGGTGCGGACGTATTTTGGCGGCAAGCTGATCGCGGACAGCGAGCACGTTCTCCTCGTCTACGAAACGAAGCGGCCGCCGGCCTACTGGTTTCCGATTGCGGACGTCCGGATGGAGCACCTGGAGCAGCCACAGCAAGGGGCGGACACCATTCGCTGGCGCCTGGTCGTGGGGGATCGCATCGCCCCCAACGCGGCCCGCGCTTACGTCAAGCCGACCGATGATCGAGCCGCACTCGAGGGCCACCTTACCTTTTTCTGGAATGAGATGGACGCGTGGTTCGAGGAGGATGAGCAGGTCTTCGTGCATCCCCGAGATCCGTACACACGGGTCGACACCGTCCACAGTTCGCGGCATGTACGCGTGGAGATTGACGGCGTGACGCTGGGTGAAACGCGCCGGCCCATCCTGCTGTTCGAGACCGGGCTGCCGACCCGCTATTACATCCCGAAGCTCGACGCGCGCATGGATCTGCTCGAACCCACGGACTCGGTGACACGATGCCCGTACAAGGGCGTCGCGCGCTACTGGTCCGCCCGGGTCGGCGACAACCTCGTCAAGGATATCGTGTGGAGTTATCCGGCGCCAATTCCCGAGTGTCCGAAGATTGAAAATCTGCTCTGCTTCTACAATGAGCATGTCGACCTGTACGTCGACGGGGTGCTGCAGGATCGACCGATCACGCCGTTCTCTTGAACGTCGAGATCCCGCTCAAATCACCTTTCCGACCGGCCTCGCGCGTTGCTCACCGGCACGGCGCGCGGCCGGGGCGATGACGGCTGCTCCGGCCGGCGGTGGAGCTCGCCGAGCAGGTCGCGGACGGCGCCGTCGAATTCGTCGGTCCGCGGGTGGCGATCGGCCGGCTGCGCGGCGCCCGGCCGTTGCCGGCGGCGGCCGGAGACATCGTCATTGGCGGCAACGAGCAGGCCCTCGAGATTGATGGCCTCGTCCCGGCCGGCGGCGGCCACGGGCTTGCGCTGCTGCGGACGACCCTCACCGCGCGCAGCCCGGCGCCGGCGCCGGGCGACGATCCCGCGCACGACGAATCCGGCGCCGTAGCCGAGGCCGAAGGTGAGAAGAATGATCAGAAGTCCCATCATCATGGTGTCGTCCCTCGATCACCCTGCCGCAGCGCAATAAGCGCGACAATGCGGCAGGGGCTTGACCACCGCGGGGTTCCCCGGTGCGGCCAATGGTGCGATGGCCGATCCCGGCCAGGCGCACCCCACGGACTCCTACGGACTTTTTTTTACAGGCATGCTCGGATAGCTTCCCGGAACTTCGCGGGGGCGGGGAAATCTTGATGCGTAAGGGCAATGACTACATTCTGAGCCTGCGGCCGTGGTCGTGGTCGACGTTCGTGGTGGCCCTGCTGGCCGTGGCCCTTGCCGCCGCGATGCAGGAGATCTTCGCAAGCTTCGGCTTGCAGCTCTATTTCGCCGGCTTCGTGCCGGCGATTTTGATTGCCGGTCTGCTCGGCGGCGCGCCCGCCGGGGCGTTTGCCACCATCGTCACGGTTCCGATCGTCTGGTGGATGTTCATGCCGCCCTATTTCGATTTCAGCTGGCCCACCGCGGCCGACTATGACCGGCTTTCGACGTTCCTGCTGTCGAGCGCGCTGCTGGTCTGTTTCTCGCAGCTCTATCGCGAAGCGCTGGTCATCCTGCGGAAGTAAGCCCGGATCACCCCCGGCGACCCCCGTCCCGCACCGTCAGCGATGATGCCGGCAACGGCTGCCGGCCGCCGCCGTTCACATACACTTCACGGACTGCTGATCCGTGTAGCGGAACCCTGCGACATTCTGTCCCGTTAAGGCCTGCCGGACACCAACAAACGGGAGACCTATCGATGCGAACTCTGATCCTCGCCGCCACCGCGCTTGCCTTCGTCTCGTCCACCGCACTAGCGCAAGACAAGGCCGGCAGCCCCGCGCCAGCGGCGCAGAGCGGTGACACCATGTCGAAGGGCGAGGCGAGCAAGATGGCGCCGAAGAAGGCGAAGAAAACCGCCAAGAACACCGCCAAGAAATCCGGCGCCAAATCCGGCGAGGATGCCACCAAGCAATAACAATCGCGCGTCCGCACGCACAGAAAAGGCCGCCTTACGGGCGGCCTTTTCGCTGTGCGGATTGCGATCGAGCGACGGCTCGGATCGGCGAATTGAAGTGCGGCAGGGGGAGCGAATGAAGTTACAGAACCGGCAATCCGCACCGCCATCGGATCGTACTGAAAAACGACCACCAGCCCCAGAAATTGCTCCACCTGCCGCAACTCTGTTCTGACGCGACAGCACCAGCCGCGCATGATCCAAACGGGCTATCACAGCAAAACACCGTAATGATCCGGCAATACGCTTAATGCTGCGCGCCGTGGTCACGCCTCGCCGCAAGCGAGTTCGCACGCAGCTGCTCGGCAAACCACAGCGATACCACGCGCTCGTTCACGCCACCGACATAGACCTCGGAAGAGCTCACGCCGTCACGCGCGAGCGTCAGCAGCAGGCCGGTCGCATAGGCGAACCAGACATTTGGATCGGTCAAAGCCTGCAGCTTGTGCTGATCGTGCTCGATCGGCTGGTGATTGCTGTCCTTGCGCAGCTCGATCGCGAGCAGATTGTTGGGAATGTCGCGCTGATGCACGACAATGTCCGGATAAATCGACTTGCCGAGATGGTCGTCGGTCGAGACGATCGAGCCGCGCGGCAGCCGCAGCGTGCGTTCGCCGAGCCGATCGTAGTTGCAATCGACCTGCCAGCCGGAAAATTGCCGCTCGACGTAAACCGCAAGGCGGTGAGTGAGTGTCCGCTCGCCGAGATCGCGCTCCAGCAGGAAATGCTCCTGCGCGTAAAACTCGGCGAGCGCGGCGATCACCTTGTTCAGCTCGGTCTGCATGACGCCTCCGACCAAACCAGACCGCCGCCGCGGCCGATTTCATTGCGCATGATCCGTTGGAAAACCGGTCTCCATTCTTTCGGATCGTGCGCCAGATGAGAAGCTCTACATCTGCACTTCGATCAGCCGCGGCCCCGGTTCCGCGACGGCGTCCGCCAGCGCCTTGTTGAACTCGTCGGCGGTGGTGACCGCAACGCCCGGCACGCCCATGCCCCTGGCGAGATCGACGAAGCCGAGCGTCGGCCGGTCGATCTTGAGCATGTCCTGCGCCCGCTTGCCCGGCTCGCCGGCGCCGACGCCGTCGAACTCGCCGCGCAGGATTTGATAGATGCGGTTGGCGAACACGATGGTGACGACGTTGAGGCCCTCGCGCGCCTGCGTCCACAGCGACTGGATGGTGTACATCGCGCTGCCGTCGCCGACCATGCAGATCACCTTGCGGTCCGGACAGGCCACCGCCGCGCCGGTCGCGACCGGCGTCGAGAAGCCGATCGACCCGCCCATGTTCTGCAGCCAGTCGTGCGGCCTGGCGGCCGCGGTCGGCGGGAAGAAGCCGCGTCCGGTGGTGACGGATTCATCGACCATGATGGAGTTGTCGGGGATCGCACAGGCGATCGCCTGGGCGATCGTGGTGTGATTGAGCGCGCCGGTCGGCTTGACCAGTTCCTGCAATGCCTGCGGCTTGACGTCGGCGGCGGTGGCATGCAGCGCCGTGGCGAGCGCCTCGAGCGCGGCAACCGAGTTCTCGCCCCACGACGTCACGCGATGCACCTCGCAGCCCTCGGCCTTCAACATGCTCGGCTTGTTCGGGTAGGCGAAGAACGCCACCGGATCGTTGGCCTCGACCAGCACGATGTGACGAAACTTCTGCAGGATCGGCAGCGCCTGTTCGATCACATAGGGGATGCGGTTGATCGAGAAGCGGCCGCGGCCGCGTGCCATGCGCGGATGATAGGTCTGGCCCATCACGGTGCAGCCGGTCTTGCCGGCGATGCGCTCGGCCAGCGCCAGCCCCTGCGCGGTCAGCGCGCTGCCGGTGACGAGCAGCAGCGTCTGCGCGGCATCGCCGTGCAGGACCCTTGCGGCGGTCTCGACCGCCTGCGGCGAATAGCTCGGGCGCTGGGTGTCGGCCGGCACCTCGGCGACGCTGTCGGCCTCGTTCCATGCGGTATCGGCGGGCAGGATCAGGGTTGCGATCTGCGGCGGCGCGCTCTTGGCGGCGGCGATCGCGGCGGCGCCGTCGGATGCCACCGACTTCGCATCCGGTGAGGTGCGCACCCAGGACGACATCGGCCGCGCCAGGCCCTCGATGTCCGAGGTCAGCGGCGCGTTGTAGCCGATGTGGTAGGTCGCGTGCTGGCCGACGATGTTGACGATGCCGGAATGCGCCTTCTTGGCGTTGTGTAGATTGGCAAGGCCGTTGGCGAGGCCGGGCCCGAGATGCAGCAGCGTCGAGGCGGGCGTGCCCTTCATGCGGAAATAGCCGTCGGCAGCCCCCGTCACCACGCCCTCGAACAGGCCGAGCACGCAGCGCATGCCGGGGACCTTGTCGAGCGCGGCGACGAAATGCATCTCCGAGGTGCCCGGATTGGTGAAGCAGACGTCGACGCCGCCCGCAACCAATGTCCGCACCAGGCTTTCCGCACCGTTCATGGCCTCGCTCCCGCTTCGAGATGTTCTTCTGACCGGTCCAGATCAACCATTGTTCATTCGCTTCGTCAAAGGTTTGGCCGGGCAATGCAGCCATCGCTTCCGATGTGTTGCCTTTTTAAACCGTGTTGCCGGAAAGTAGTACGGCTCACGGCTTCGTCGCTTGCGCGAGGCCGTCGATTATGGCCTTTCTGGCCTGGTATTTGATTGTTCGCGAGGACGATGACGATGCGCCCGATTGCCCTGATGTTTGCCGCGCTCACGGTGCTGGCAGGCACCGGCCAGGCTCTGGCCGAGAGTACTGATTTCCGCGACTTCTTCGGCGGCGGTTCGACCTATTACGGCAGCGGGGCAAGTTCGATCCCGCGCACCACCGTCAACTATCCGACCAATTACGCGCCCGGCACCATCGTGGTGAATACCGCCGAGCGCCGGCTCTATCTGGTGCTGCCGGGCGGCGAGGCGCTGCGCTACGGCATCGGCGTCGGCCGCGACGGTTTCCGCTGGAGCGGAACCCACCGCATCAGCGCGAAGAAGGAATGGCCGTCGTGGACGCCGCCGTCGCAGATGCTGCGTCGCCGCCCCGATCTGCCGCGCCACATGAACGGCGGCGTCGAGAACCCGCTCGGCGCGCGGGCGATGTATCTCGGCTCGACGCTGTACCGTATCCACGGCTCGAACGAGCCGGAGACGATCGGCCAGGCGGTCTCCTCGGGCTGCTTCCGCATGACCAATGACGACGTCGTCGACCTCTACAATCGGGTCTCGGTCGGCACCACCGTGGTGGTGAAGAACTGATCGCGTCGAGTTCAAAGGAACCCGGCACGGCCATGCGGCATGACCGCTGATCGCGCCTTGCGCTGCCGCACGCGTTGCGGCAGCGTCGTCAGAATGCGCCAATCCCGCCCTTCGATCCTGCTCTTCGTCGCCGCTTCGCTCGCGGCACTGTGCACTGATGCCATCGTGCCGGCGGCCGCCGGCGAGGTGCCAGCCGTTGTCGCACGCCAGCGCAACGAGAAGAAGGTGTTCACCGACACCGAGATCGTCGAAGGATTCCTGAAGACCGCGTTCGGCGCCGAATATCACCTCGCCGGCCGGGTCGATCGCATCAGAAAATACGACAGCCCGGTGCGGGTGTTCGCCGACGGCAGCTTCGCCAACCGCAAGGCCCAACTCGCCAAGGTGGTCGCCGATATCCGCGCCAAGGTCCAGCATCTCGACATCGCGATGACCGAGGACAGCGAGGCCGCCAACGTCGTGGTCAAGCTGGTGCGCGACCGCGACCTCTATCGCACCATCACGACCTTCTACGGCCGCGAGCGCGCCAAGGAGATCCGCTCCTCGCTCGACCCGCAATGCCTGTCCGGCTTCCGCAAGAACGAGAACTACGAGATCGAGCATTCCGACGTGATCCTTACCGTCGACAATGGCGACTTCGTCTTCCTCGACTGCGCCTATGAGGAGCTGCTGCAGTCGCTCGGCCCGATCAACGACACCGCGACGGTGCCGTGGACCATGTTCAACGACAGCGTCTCGATGGGCTATTTCGACGTCTACGACCAATACCTGCTCAACCTGCTCTACGACCCCCGCATCAAGCCCGGCATGACCGTGCAGGAGGTCCGCGCCCTGCTCCCCGACGTGCTCACCGACGTGCGTGCCTGGGTGAAGAAGGTGAACCATCTGGAGTGAGGTGGTAGCGACGGCTTGAGCGCGATGCTCCACCCACCGCTGTCGTCCCTGCGAAAGCCGAGACTCATGCGCCGCGTCAAAAAGCGGTGTCATCACCCGCGCAGGCGGGTGATCCAGTATTCCAAAGATCGTAATGCTTGAGCCGAGAGGCCGCGGCGCACTGGATCGCCCGGTCGAGCCGGGCGATGACAGCGTGGGTTGGAGACGCAGCTTCGCATTCATTCACCACCACGACCTACGCCCGCGGACTCGCCGACACCAACCCCTGCCGCTCGGCCATGTAGCGGCCGGGCGAGGTGCCGAGCGCCTTTTTGAACATGGTGACAAAACTGCCGGCGTTTTCGTAGCCGAGGTCGATCGCGACCTGCTGCACGGTGGCGCCGTCGGCGAGCCAGCGCAGCGCGAGCATGATGTCGAGCTGCTGGCGCCAGCGACCGAAGGTCATGCCGGTTTGCTGCACGATCATGCGCGCCAGCGTCCGCTCGCTCATGCCGGCGCGGCGGGCCCAGATCTCCATCGTGCCGTGATCACGCGGATTGTCCATCATCATGCCGGCGATCTTGCGCAGGCGGCTATCGGCCGGCATCGGCAGATGCAACTCGCCGACGCTTGCGGCGGCGACCTCGTCGAGCAGCAGCGTGACGAGATGGCTTTCCGGGCCCCCCTCGGGATAGACGAGCGGAAAGCTCGCCGAGCGGATCATCAGCTCGCGCAGTAGCGGCGTCACCGAGATCGTGCAGCAATTCGCCGGCAGGTTCGGCGCCACCGCCGGCTCGATGAAGGCATTGTAGCCCTCCAGCGAGCCGGCCGCCTTGACGCTGTGTGTCACGCCGCCGGGAATCCAGATCGCGCATCGCGGCGGCACGATCCACAGCCCGCCTGCGAGCTCGCAGGTCAGGACGCCGCGCATCAGCAGAATGAGCTGCGCCTTGCGGTGCTGGTGAAAGTCGAGCTCGATCTCGCCCGTGACCACCGTCGCGCCGATCGTCACCACCGGCGCCGCCAACGTATCCGGATCGGTGAACGGCTTGTTGAAGTCCGTGATCATCGGCATGGCGGGCTCGGCCAAGTTTAGAGAGGTTCAATCGCGCTGGCAGGATCTCGCAATATTCTGTCAGAACTCCCCAATGGCGCCAATGCCGCTGCAGCTTACCTAACCGGTGAGATCCCAAGCCGTCGCCCTCGCCAACGCGAAGAGGAGCCCTGCCTTGTCGCTCACCGAATCCACCGACCATCAACCGCGCCCGCAACCGCAGGACGGCAAACTGACGCGTCTGTTGAAGCGCTGGTTTCTGCGCCCGGGACGGGTGTCCTTCATCCACACCTTCTCGCGGCACTTCCGCCTGATCGAGCTCGAGGGTGATGCGCTGAAAACCGCCGCCTGGATACCGGGCCAGCAGATCCAGATCGGCATCGGCGCCGGCATGACCAACCGCACCTACACGCCGATCTCGTGGAATGTGCAGGACGGCACGACACGGATCCTGGTCTATCTGCACGGCGATGCGCCGGGCAGCCGATGGATGCGCGCGCTGCGGCCGCAGCAGGCGTTCGATTTCCTCGGCCCGCGCCATTCGATCGACCTGTCCGACATCCCAGAACCCTGCGTGCTGTTCGGCGACGAAACCTGCTTCGGCCTTGCCAAGGCGTTGCAGGACACGCTCGGTGGTCGGCGCACACGGTTCATCTTTGAAGTGAGCGATCTTGCCGAGTCGCGCCTGGTGCTGCAGATCGTCGAACTGGGCGATGCCGTGCTGATCGAACGCACCGCCGGAGATGCCCACCTCACCGACATCGAATCCCACCTGCGGCCGCTCGCCTCCGACGGCGCGCAGTACATTCTGGCCGGCAAGGCAACATCGATCCAGCGCGCCCGGCAGGCGCTGAAAGCGAAAGGCGTCGCATCGTCACGCATCCGGGCAAAGGCCTACTGGGCGCCGGGCAAGAGCGGGCTGGATTAGGGCACTCGCAGTGCCGCCTCTCTTCACGTTCGTATTCCGCATCTCTCGTTTCACTCACGTGAGGAACGCACCGGCGGAAGAGTTCCCTCCCCCCTTGCGGGGGAGGGTTAGGGAGAGGGGGCCACTCGGCGTGCTCTCTCAACATTGGCTTCGGCGACACGCGATCAGAATTGCACGAGCGATGCTTCGGTCAATCATCTCGCCCGGCCAATCACAGCCCGCCGGTTGCCGTCACGCCGGTTTCCGGCGCGCCCGGCTATGAGGCGGTCGCGACCTGCCTGGCCGCGGCCGAGGTTCGCGCCCGCACTTCAGGCGTGATCGCGTGGCGGCCGGCCTGACAGCCCGAGGTTGCAGCCGCGCGGCGGCGTGACCTCTACGCACGGTTCCGGTCGGATATACCGGCGAAACTGTGCTATAAGCCCTGCAAATGAGCGAGCTCCCCCGCACCCAGGCCTTGCGTTGCTTCATCACCGTCGCCCGCGAAGGCACGGTGTCACGCGCGGCGACGGTGCTGGGGCTGACCCAGCCGGCGGTCAGTCTGCAACTGAAGGCGCTGGAGGAGAGCACCGGGCTGCAGCTGTTCAACCGCACGCCGAACGGCTTTACGCTGACCGAACCCGGCGCCGCGCTGCTGCCGCTGGCGCACAAGGCGGTGGCGGCGGCGTCCGATTTCAGGACCACCGCGGAGCAGTTGAAGGAAGCGCAGCGCGGCACGCTGCGCGTCGGCACCATCCTCGATCCTGAATTCACCAGGCTCGGACCGTTCGTGCGCAGCCTCGCCACCTCACCGCAGCGCACCGAAGTGTTCTTGCGCCATGGCGTCAGCGACGACGTGCTGGCGCAGATCGGCCGCGGCGAGCTCGACGTCGGCTACTATGTCGACGCCACGCCGGCGGACCAGCTTGTCCATCACAGCTATGCCGAGCGCAGCATTGGCGATGGCCGCTACCAGCTGGCGCCGCTGCTCTGCTACGACTACCGCGTGATCGCGCCGATCGGCTGGAGCGACCGGGTGATGGGCAAGGGCTGGGCCGAGCTCGCCGACTTGCCCTGGATCGCGACCCCGACGCATTCCGGCCATCGGCGGCTGCTCGACGACATCTTCGCGCCGCTCGGGGCGTTGCCGAAACGCGTCGCCTATACCGATCAGGAGGAGTCGATGGTCGACTTCGTCGAGTCCGGCATCTGCCTCAGCCTGGCGCGCGACAATGTGCTGACACCGCGGCTGTCGCGGCCGCATCATTTCGTGGTCGCCGACAAGGTGAAGGTCACCTGCGACCTTTCCTTCGCCTGCCTCGCCGCGCGCCGCCACGAAGGCGCGATCGCACAGGCCTTCGCGGCGGTGCGGGCGGCGTGGAACATCAAGCCCGCGGTGACCGGCGCCGGACCGACGCGCACGCGGAAGGTAGCGAAGAACGTCTGATGCGCGTGCCCGGCGCCCCCCGTAAGAACGGGAAGAGGGAGAATAACGGCGCCTTGCCGCAAGCAGCGCGGTTCGCCGGGACGACTTAGTGAGCCAAACATCGTCACATCCTGGACTGCGGGTCCGGCGCAGTCGTGAGGCTCAACCGCGGCCCAGATGGGCGGTGATATCGCCGTCCTGTCAAGTGACGCCTGCTGCCGTTCAGTTGAGGCTGTGCAGAAACTCGATGATCGCGCGGCTGACCTCGGCGGGGCGTTCCTGCTGGGTCCAGTGACCGCAGCCGGGCAGCATCTTGACGTCGCGCAGCTGCGGCACGAGCTGCTTCATGTTGGCGATCTGCTCGGCGGCGCCGGGAAACGCCACCACCATGTCGTGGTCGCCGGCGATGTAGAGCGCCGGTACCGTGACCTTGACGCCGTCGAAGGCCGCCGTCAGCTCCCAGTTGCGATCGATGTTACGGTAGTAGTTGAGCGGCCCGCGAAAGCCGCCGCGGGCGAATTCGCCGGCATAGATCTCGAGCTCGGCGTCGCTGAGCCATGACGGCAATGGCGGGGCGCTGGGCGGCAGCCAGCCGCCGCTGCGTGGCACCATGCCGACGCCGGCCGGTCGGCCACTCGCGGCTCCCATCGCACGGATCGCGGCGACGCCTTCGCCGGATCCGCCGTACAGCATCGCCCCCAGGGTCAATCGGGGGTCCTTCTCGAACTCGGCCTCGGCGACGCCCGGCTCCTGGAAATAGAGCTGATAGAACTGCGCGTCGGCGGTCTGCGGCATCAGACTGGTCGGGCGCGCCGGGCTGCGCGGCCGATACGGCACGCTGAGATTGACCATCGCGCGAAAACGATCCGGACGCAGGCGCGCGGCCTGCCAGACCACACCTGCGCCCCAGTCATGGCCGACCAGGACGGCGGTGGAAGCCTCGAGCCCGTCAAGCAGCCCGACGAGATCAGCGACGAGATGGAGGATCGTGTACTGGTCGATCGCCTCGGGCTTGTCGCTCTTGCCGTAGCCGCGCATATCGGGGGCAACCGCATGGAAGCCGGCGGCGGCGAGCGCCTCGATCTGGTGACGCCAGGAGTAAGAGCTTTCCGGAAAGCCGTGACAGAGCACGACCAGCGGGCCCTCGCCCTGCTCGACGATATTGAGGTTGATGCCGTTGCTCTTGATGATCCGCTCGGCCGGTTTGCCCATGGTCGCCTCCGCAGGATTATGCGCGTCGCGCGCGTGCAGAACGCGACATCGCCCGCAAGAGACTAGCGCGAACCGGCCAAGCTGTCAGGTCGCATGCGTGCACCGTGTCGCTTGGTAAGCCGATACTTGTCAAACCAGCGTCACATCGCCTCCCGATGTCCCCAATCCGTGGGACAGACGGCATCAGCCAAATCAATATGATGCGCAGCTGACGACCCGTCGGCTATCATCGGCCGCACACGACACAAAGGACTTCCGGGGAGGAATTGCAATGAAGCTGGCCATGGCCGGACTTATCTTCGCGAGCGCGGTGCTCGCCGCGTCCAGCGCGCATGCCGATATCAAGGTCGGCATCGTGGTGTCCGGCTCCGGACCGGGCTCGGCGCTCGGCCAGCCGCAGATGCGCGCGATCGCCGCGCTGCCCAAGGAGATCGGCGGCGAGAAGGTCACCTACATTGCGCTCGACGACGAATCCGATCCGACCAAGGGCACGCAGAACGCCCGCCGCCTGGTGATCCAGGACGGCGTCGACATCCTGATCGGCTCCTCGCTGACGCCGGTGACGATGCCGATGCTCGACGTCGCCTATGAGGCCAAGACGCCGATCATCTCGCTCGCGGCGGCCACCGCGATCGTGCAGCCGATCGACGACAAGCGGCGCTGGGCGTTCAAGGTGGTGCCGAACGACGATCTGATGGCGTCGGCGATCCTGAAATACATCGCCAAGTCCGGCATCAAGACGCTGGGCTATATCGGCGTCTCCGACGGCTATGGCGAGGGCTACTACAAGGAAGTCTCAAAACTCGCGCCCGGGCTCGGCATTACCGTGACGACGCACGAGGTCTATGCGCGCTCCGACACCAGCGCGATGGGCCAGGCGCTGAAGGTGATCGCGACCAACCCGGAGGCGGTGTTCATCGCCTCCGCCGGCACGCCGGCGGTGCTGCCGCAGGAGGCGCTGCGCGAGCGCGGCTACCAGGGCAAGATCTTTCAGACCCACGGCATCGCCTCGGAAGAGTTCATCAAGCTCGGCGGCGCCAATGTCGAGGGCGCGATCTTCACCGGCGAGGCCTTCACCATCGCCGACGATCTGGCGGAGAGCGATCCGTTCCGGCAGGCGCGCGACGAATTCGTCTCGGCCTATGAGAAGGCCAACGGTGCGAAGCCGAATATCTTTGCCGCGCATCTGTGGGACGCCGTGTCGCTGTTCAAGCGGGCGGTGCCGAACGCGCTGAAGGTGGCAAAGCCCGGCACCGCGGAATTCCGTGCCGCGCTGCGCGACGAGCTGGAGCGCGGCAAGGACGTCTATCTCAACAACGGCCTCTCGACGATGAGCCCGACCGACCACAACGGCTATGACGAGCGCTCCGCGTTCCTGATCAAGGTGGAGAAGGGCAAGTTCCGCTTGCTGAAATAGCGCGCGTCGCCAATATGGCGAAAACAACCCCATGCAAAGTAGCCGGCGGCTGCCGGCGCTTTGGCAAGGCCGCGCTTGGCAAGGCCGCTTGACACGTCGGGCAAGTCAGGGTTATTCTTCCAATATTCCGAAATCGCGCCCCTCATCCACCCGATAGCGGGCTCTAGTTAAGTTGAATCGGTTTGACCGCGGATTCGGTCCACCTCTCCCCGACGGGGAGAGGTCGATTTGCGCAGCAAATCGGGTGAGGGGCTGCGGCTCCAACGAGAGACCGTAACCCCTCACCCGGCGCTGCGCGCCGACCTCTCCCAACGGAGAGGTAAATCCTCCGCCGCCGCTCCAGCTCGGCCCAATCTCATCGCTCTAAATTAGTCGCCGCCCCAGCGCCAGCGCGGCGGCTCGCCCTTCCACCAGCAGATACCGGTGAACAGGACGGTCAGTAACAGCGCATAGCCAATGAAGCCGGCCGGCGAATGCCGCAGCAGCGCCGCGGCCCCGGCGGCGAGCAAAATCGCAAAGCCCGCGATGACGGCCCAGCCCTGCCAGCGGACCGGAGGCCCCCAGCCCCAGCCGTATCGCTTGGCCGGAAACCAGTAATTGCTGTCACGCGGCATCGGCGCGCTCCCGTGCGACGACCTCGAACGCTTTGCCTCACCCCTTGCCGCAGATGCCCTTCAGCGCCTGCCATTCGGCCGCCGACAGCAGCGGCGGGCCGTTCAGCGTGGCGCCGGCGTCGGCCTTGCTCATGCGCGCGAGGCGGTCCTCGGTCAGCGGATGGCTGGAGACGATCGACAGCCCCTTGCCGGCTTCCTTGCCGGTGACGCGGAACATCAGTTCGCCCATCGGCTTCGCCGGCCGGCCGAGCCTGTGCATGGTCTCGATCGCAAAACTGTCGGCATTGGTTTCGGCGTCGCGCGAATAGGACGACGTCACCAGCGAGCGCGAGGCGAAGATCAGCGCGCCGGAGCCGGTGATGTCGCCGAACAACAGCCCGATCAGGAACGAGGTGCCGCCATTGTGGATCAATTCACGCATGCTATCGCGATGGCGAAGATGGCCAAGCTCGTGCGCCAGAATGCCCGCGACCTCGTCGGGGCTTTCGGCCTTGGCCAGCAATCCATCGAACAGATAGACCTTGCCGCCGGGCAGCGCGAAGGCGTTTGCGACCGACGTTTCCAGCACGCCCGATTGCAGCGAATTGTCGAGCCCCGCGGACTGCCGCAGCGCGCCGACCAGTTTTTCGAACGCGGCCTGGCCGGCGGCATTGTCGCACGGCTTGCCGTCGAACACGACTTTGACCTGCGCCGCGGCGACGTCCCCGAGCCGCCGCTCAAAACTGTCGGGCACCAGCGGCGTCAGGCGGTCGGCGGCGAGCGGCACGCCGAACAGCACCACCAGCACGATCGACACCGCGGCCGCCAGCGACCAGCCGACGATCGCGGCGACGCCCTTGCGGTTCGGCAGATTGTCGTCGAGCTGCCGGCAAAGCGTGACCAGCTTGGCGGCGAGCGTCTCGTCGCGGATCTCGAGCCGCGCCAGCGCCGGCGCGGTCATGCAGCTCAGCCGCAGCAGGCCGGACGGACTGTCGGCGCGGCGGATGTCGGCATAGGCCCAGCGCGCCAGGACTTCGCCATCCTCCCGGATCTCCAGCGCATCGGACAGTTTGGGCGCGACCGCGCGCCGCCGGTTCGAGGTGCCGTCGAAATAGACCGAGGTGGCGCCCGCGGGCGCGGCGTTGGCGGCATCGCCATCCGGCGTCATGGCGCTAGAAGCCTCCGACGTCGAGGCCGTCGGCAAAGCCTTCGCCGAGCGCATTGGCGAGCTCGCCGCGCGCGCTGACGCTCGCCGCGGCCTCGAGATTGTGCACGATGGTCGTCGACAGCACGCGGACCCAGAAGTCGCGCATCAGATAGACCCGCATCACCACGTTCATCGCGAGCGCGAAGGCGAGATAGCCGATGCCGAGCAGCACCAGCAGCGGAATGCTCTTGGCGAACGCCTCGGTCTTGAAGAAGTCTTCGATCGACGAGCCGTCGATGCTCGCGACCAGCACGGTGCAGAGCGCAACGTAGGCCGCGAACACCGTGCCGAGCAGGACGGCCCAGCCGATCACCTTCCAGTAGAGCCCGATCAGCGCACTGCGCCGCATGGTGGATTCCAGCCTGACCTCGCCGAAGCGGATGCCCGACAGCCACCAGCGCCACTCGATCGCCTTGAACGCCGCCCAGACGAACGGCGCGAAGATCGTGCTGTACAGCGCGAACGGCATCAGCAGCCACAGCCACCAGCCGCGCTTGAAGAACTCCCAGCCGCGGCCCTCGAACGCGCCTTGCAGATCGCCGTAATAGGAATGCCGCATCTTGTAGCGCTCGAGCGCCGCCTCGCGCCACGGCAGCGCCAGGCCGAGCGTGAACAGGACCAGCAGGCCCCACAGCGAGGCCTTGAGCGCATAGACCCAGCCCGACCCGCTCATCCAGAAGCGCACCCCGCGCCACACCGTGCGCGTCAGGCGGTAGCGCCGCGCGCGGTAGATCGCGAACTGGCCGAACATGTAGAAGAACGCGACCAGCGGCAGCGAGGCGAACGCTTTGAGGTGCTCCGCCTCGACGCCGATCAGGAAGTAGCCGAGATAGATCGGCACCAGGATCGCGATCGCGACCAGAAAGCCGATCAGGAGCTCCTTGCCGCGGCCGGTATATTCCGGCGCGTCGCCGCCAATCTGGGTGTTCGACCATAGGTGCCGGCGGATGTCGGTGGTGAGCCAGAACCGGTAGAAGCCGAGCGTGATCAGCTCGAGCCCGGCGCCGCGGGCGACCAAATGGAAGAATTCCTTGCGCTTCCCGGAAAACGCCACCGGCATCGGCGGCGGAACCGGCGGCTGCGGCAGCTGCGGGGGCCAGCTCATCTCGTTCACGGGATCAACTCCGAACGTGGCGGCAATCTCTGCGGATCAAAATCACAGATTGGTCGCTGCGAGTGTGATCCAGGTTTCACACGAGGTCGAGAGCGCGGTCGGTTTTTTGGCCGGATGCGGTGGCTTTTGCATTGATGGGGCGTTGTCGATCCGTGAGCCGTTGGACGTGTGGTTGATGCCGCGGCGCCTATCACTGGCGCCATCGCCCGCGGCCACCCCTCTCCCCAACCCTCCCCCGCAAGGGGGGAGGGAGCCGTTCAACCCTGCGTCCCTTACGAGCAAAGGCGAAAGTTAGATGCTGAGAGTCGGATTGCGATGTGAGGTGAGCACGCCGAAAGGGCTCCCTCCCCCCTTGCGGGGGAGGGTTGGGGAGAGGGGTGCCGCTTGCTCCGCTCTTCGTTGATCGGCTCCTCAAATCTTTTGCTGCCCTCACGAGCAGATCACGCCAAATCAAACGCTGTTTCAAACAGCCTCGCTCTCCGCTGCCGCCGCATGGCGCCCGGAATTGGCCGCTTTGGACTGGTTCGATGCGGCCAAATGCGCGCCGAAGGCCTTGCGCAAAGCTGCGAATGGGAATGTAATTCGATAAAACATCTGCGCCGGCATTGCCTTCCCATTGCCCGGCTGCTGAAACGGTTGAGGAGCCGCTCATGCACGGGACCGTCGATCTCGTCAAAGACGTCAATCTGGATGCCGCGCGCGAGCGCGCCAATGCGCTGCCGTTGTCGGATTACGATCCCGGCGATCCCGAGCTGTTCAAATCGGATACGTTCTGGCCGTATTTCGACCGGCTGCGCCGCGAAGACCCGGTGCATTACTGCAAGGACTCGATGTTCGGGCCGTACTGGTCGGTGACCCGCTACAACGACATGATGGACATCGAGACCAACCATTCGGTGTTCTCCTCCGCCGCCGCGCTCGGCGGCATCACCATCCGCGACGTGCCGCCGGATCTGCGCCGCGAAAGCTTCATCGCGATGGACCAGCCGCGCCATTCGGCGCAGCGCAAGACCGTGGCGCCGATGTTCACGCCGACGCATCTCGACGAGCTCGCGATCAACATCCGCAAGCGCTCGACCGAATGCCTCGACAATCTGCCGCGCGGCGAGGTGTTCGACTGGGTCGACAAGGTCTCGATCGAATTGACCACCCAGATGCTCGCGGTGCTGTTCGACTTCCCCTGGGAAGACCGCCGCAAGCTGACGCGCTGGTCTGATGTCGCAACCACCCTGCCCGGCGCCGGCGGCCTTGTCGCGACGGAGGACGAGCGGCAGGCCGAGCTGATGGAATGCGCCGGCTATTTTGCGCGGCTGTGGAAGGAACGTTCGAGCCAGCCGCCGAAGAGCGACCTGCTCTCGATGATGGCGCACTCCGACGCGACGCGGAACATGGACCCGAAGAATTTCCTCGGCAATCTGATCCTGCTCATCGTCGGCGGCAACGACACCACGCGCAACACGCTGTCCGGCAGCATCTATGCGCTGAGCAAGCATCCGGAGCAGTACAGGAAGCTGAAGGCGAACCCGGCGCTGATCGACAGTTTCGTGCCGGAGGTGATCCGCTGGCAGACCCCGCTCGCGCATATGCGGCGCACTGCGCTCGCCGACTACGAATTCCGCGGACGCCAGATCAAGAAGGGCGACAAGGTCGTGATGTGGTACGTCTCGGGCAACCGCGACGAGGAGGCGATCGAGCGGCCCTACGAGTTCGACATCGAGCGCGCCCGGCCCCGCACCCACATCTCGTTCGGCTTCGGCATCCACCGCTGCGTGGGCTTAAGGCTCGCCGAGCTGCAGCTGAAGATCATCTGGGAGGAAATCCTCAAGCGGTTCGACACCATCGAGGTGGTCGGGGAGCCGCAACGGGTGTATTCAAGCTTCATCAAGGGCTACGAGACGCTGCCAGTCCGCATCGCCGCGTGAGAGGCGGCCACAAGCCCGGCAGTGCAATGAAATCGAACTGTGACCACGACGAAGGTCTGCCCCCTCTCCCGCTTGCGGGGGAGGGTTGGGGTGGGGGTGCCACCCCAGCGGGAGCCTTCGCGTGGAGAAAGCCCCCACCCGCATTGCATCTTCGATGCAATGCGACCTCCCCCGCAAGCGGGAGAGGTGAGAACCGTCACCGGAGCCAGCTACGATGAACGTCCAGACCGCAATCCGTGCCGATCGCGCCGAGCTGCTGCGCCAGGCGCGCGAGGAAGCGTATGCGACGCCGCTGCAGGATTTTCATCCCGGCGCGCCAAGACTGTTCCAGAACGACACGCTGTGGCCGTGGTTCGAGCGGCTGCGCAAGGAAGAGCCGGTGCATTACTGCACCAACGCGCCGATCGAGCCGTACTGGTCGGTGGTGAAGTACAACGACATCATGCATGTCGACACCAGCCACGGCATCTTCTCCTCGGATTCGACGCTCGGCGGGATCTCGATCCGCGACGTGCCGCCGGGCTACGACTATCCGAGCTTCATCGCGATGGACCAGCCGAAGCATGCGCATCAGCGCAAGACCGTGTCGCCGATGTTCACCCCGACGCATCTTGACGAGCTCGCAAAACTCATCCGGCCGCGTTCGCAGAGCGTGCTCGACAACCTGCCGCGCAACGAGACCTTCAACTTCGTCGAGCGCGTCTCGATCGAACTGACCACCCAGATGCTGGCGACGCTGTTCGATTTCCCCTGGGAGGAACGGCGCAAGCTGACGCGCTGGTCCGACGTCTCGACCGCGCTGCCGAAGAGCGGCGTCGTCGAATCGCCGGAGCAGCGCCGCCGCGAGATGGACGAGTGCTACGCCTATTTCTCAAAGCTGTGGAACGAGCGCGTCAACTCCGCTCCGCGCAACGACCTGCTGTCGATGATGGCGCATAGCGACGCCACGCGGCACATGGACCCCGACAATCTGATGGGCAACATCATCCTCTTGATCGTCGGCGGCAACGACACCACCCGCAACACCATGAGCGGCTCGGTGCTGGCGCTGCACGAGCATCCCGACCAGTTCCAGAAGCTGAAGGACAACCCGGCGCTGATCGATACCATGGTGCCCGAGGTGATCCGCTGGCAGACCCCGCTGGCGCATATGCGGCGCACCGCGCTTGTCGACACCGAGGTCGGCGGCAAGACGATCAAAAAGGGCGACCGCGTCGTGATGTGGTACGTCTCCGGCAACCGCGACGACGAGGTGATCGACCGGCCCGACGAGTTCATCATCGACCGCGCCCGGCCGCGCATCCACCTGTCGTTCGGCTTCGGCATCCACCGCTGCGTCGGCATGCGGCTCGCCGAGCTGCAGCTCAAAATCGTCTGGGAAGAGATGCTGAAGCGCTTCGACCGCATCGAGGTGGTCGGCGAGCCGAAGCGGGTCTATTCCAGCTTCGTGCGCGGCATCGAGACCCTGCCGGTGCGGATCCCGGGCTGACGGCGCGTGCGCCGCGGCCACGCGGCGCGACTCAGAATTGAAAGGGCATAACCGAGACGGAGATCTTGCCGTCCGATGCTCGCTGGACGGTGAACTCGATCTCCTTCGAAGCTTTCACGTCGCCCACGCTCACCGAAATCCCGCCGCTGCATTGCAACGTTCGCTTCGATCCGGCGAAGCATCGTTTTTATGGGGGCCCGAGGGAGCAACGCCCCCTGCCGCCGTTCGCGGGACCACGTCATCAACATGAAGTTGCAAACCAACCTGACATGCATCTATAATTTCCGACGAACGCTTCCGGCTTTTCTGCAAGCGCTGCCTACAAAGTCACCACGCTCTTCGCAAAAAAAGATCCTCAACTCCTTTCGCGACCTGATCGCAAAGCACGGCTGAACGCATCTGCGGCGCAATCAGGGATATAGCCGGCCGGTTTGGCTGTGCGGGCGGCAGGTAACAAGCCTGCGGCCCCGTGCCAATGCTTCCCAACGAAACCAGACTCGCCCAGGAAACCTGTCGATGACATCCCTTCACGCAACGCCGTCCGCACTCGATGTGTATTCGCAAGCAGCCCCGTGGACCAACGCCACGCCGAACCGCATTCTGAAAACCGCGGCGGTGCCGGTCTCATTGCCCTATATCGGCATGAGCGCGTGGGACGCCAACACCGCACGGTTCAGCGCGGTTTCTCCGCCGGATCCGACGACCGGCGTGCAATATTTTTGCATCGTCCTGGACGACGGCGGCACGCCGACCGGGATGCGGTACGACTTCAGCCTCAACCCGGTCGCGCTATCCGGGCATTCGGGCGCGGCAGGCGTCTTCGAGACTCTCGCCGACGACTGCCAGCTCTCCGCATTCAACGGATGGACCTACGTCATCGATCCGGCGAGCGGCGGCCATTACTTCGTCTGCGCCGCGTCTGCGACATCGCCAACTCCGAGCAACGGGCTGTACTGGCTCTGCTTGACCGAGAACTACAAATTCTTTCCGCCGATGATGCAGGTCTACCAACCGACCTCCGGCATCGAGCCGCAGGGAGTTTGGTCGATCGGCGAGACGGTCTGGTTCACCAAGCAGGACGGCTCGCTCTGGCAGGTATTGCTTGCCGACGTGCTGACGAACAAGACCACCTCGTTGCAGCAGATCAGCTCAACCGGAATCGTTCAGGGTATTGTTACCGATGCCACAGCGGCTCCCGCCTGCTATGTGCTGTCGGCGGTTGCGAGCGCTGGCGGCTACAGCCTGGTCGAGTTCCAGGCGGGCAACCCGGCAAGCGCGGTGACGATCGAGACGGGATTTGCCCTCGGCACGATCAAGACGACCCCTGACGGCGCGGTCTGGAAGGTGGTCTCCGATCTCAACCCGAACGATCTTCAGCAGCCGAAGTCAGAGGTCGCCCTGTTGGTCCCGAGCTATCCCGTCAACGGCCGCAACCCCGCCTGGATCGATCCGTTCGCCAGCGCCGACCCCTCACTTTATCCGGCCGGACTGACGCAGTCCATCATGGACGCGATCCCGCTCTCCGCCACCGACATCCTGCTGCTGACGACGCCGAACGCGAGTTCCTACGCGTTGAACGATACCGGCGGCAGCATGGTGTGGCAGATGACCCGCGTCGGCATCGGCGTGTTCGATCAGCCGGCCGTTCCGCTCCATTCATACAGCGGCGACGCGCTCACCGCCTACTCCCAGATCAGCCAGGACCTGATCAAGGGCGGCCCGACCGCGAACGACATCCGGGCGCAATATAGCCAGATGTCCGCAGCACAGGCCGGTGATTATGTCACCGCGCTGGCAACGATGACGGTGCCGCCGACCTTTTCGAACAAGGCTGCGTGGAGCGGCGTTCAAAACGACCTGCAAAACGAGTTGAACGATCTGGTGTCGTCGGCCTCGTTCTGGTCTGCGATGTCGCAAGTCGTCGTCGTGCAAAGTCAGATCGAAAGTCTGGCGGCAAGTTACGTCGCAAACGCGCTCGTGATCCCGACGACCGCGACCTTGATCAGCAGCACCGCCCGTCAGGTCAACGCCCTGAATATTGCCTCCGTAACCGCCGGCGGCGCCGGCTCTGTGCTCACTTGCCTCGGCGGGATCCTCGCAGTCACTGCGCCGGAAGGCGCAGCGGTACTGGGCCTGTTTTCGGCAGCGGCGGCCGTCGTCGGCCTGCTGTGTGCGTTCTTCGGGTCTCGCAACACCGACTACTCCATCAGCGTGAGCGATCCGGCGTACTACATCAGCGCCAAGCTCGGAGAGGTCGACAATGATCTGGGCAAGGTGTTCGCCGCGACGCAGGACATGATCACATCCTACGCCGCAGCCGCGACCAGGGACGGCGGGATTTTGGCGACGGTCGGCGCCCTCTACCGAAACGGGACGTGGACCGCGAATCCGCCCGACTACAAAGCGGGTTCAAACGAGGTGCCGAGCTCCTTCCAGGCCTATCGCGACGGGTGCGTGCATTCCTATCTTCAGGCGTTCGTGCCGCTCGTCACCGCAATCAATCTCATTGTCGTCAACAACGATCAGCAATGGAACACGTACAAGGGCAAACCGGTCTATGTCAGCCCGACACACACGTGGTGGAACACGATGGGCGATAATTACAAGGGAGCTTTGCTGCAATACGCGTCGGACAGCGATCAAAGCAAGCCGCTCGGCCAGGACCTCGACGCGCTGCTGTTCACGACCTTGGGCTATTCCTACGCGGAAGTGTTCCTGCAATGGAATATTCCGACGACGCCGTCATGGATATCGGACGAATAGGGAAGCGAGGTCGCCTCGCGCGTTTTCGCCAACTGTCGACATTGCGCTGGATCAGCCGCGGCGAGCGCGCCGCGGCCACGCGGCGTCAGAATTGAAACGGCACCACCGAAACGGAGATCTTGCCGTCCGATGCGCGCTGCACCGTGAACTCAATTTCCTTCGAGGCTTTCACGTCGCCCACGCTCACCGAAATGCCGCCGCTGCATTGCAACGTCCGCTTGTCCGGACTCGTCGAGGTCGTGACCATTCTCTCACTGAGAAGGTAAAGCGGCTTGCTGTTCTCCGGATTCGGTTTAGCCGTCGACTCCTTGGCGGCGTAGTTGACCAGCGGATTGCGATGGTCGTCCGCAACGCTCTGAAGCACGGCATTGCGCGTGTCGATGGAATCGCATTCGAGCTTGTTCTCGCCGCAAGCACTCAAAAGAAGCAAAAATGCAAAACACCAGACAGCAAGCGATCGATCGGGGACATTCGGCATCCAGGGGTGCCTTGCGCGGTTGATGACATCCAACAAGCTGCCCGGCGATGCATCGTTCCTGTGAGGTTCCCTTGGCGGTCCATGATCTGCCGCCAACGGGAATGGATCGGCGTTAGCGCGCGCGCTTGCCCTTGGTGGTCGGCAGCGGGCAGCGCGTGCACACCCTGTCGTCGCACATCCGGCAGATCGTGAAGCGATCCATCTCGCTGGTATCCTGCCGCACCAGCAGGTCGCGGATCAGCGTGCCGAGCCGCTTGGTCTCCGTCGGCGACAGCACGTCCAGCAGCGACGCAACCGCTGAAATCCGCGACGCCATCAGTTCCTTCCGGGCCGCGGCGCCCTTCGGCGTCAGATGCAGCGCGACCTCCCTGGCGTCATCGCCCGGCCGGCGCTCGACCAGCTGATCCGACACCAGACGGTCCACCAGGCGGACCGTTCCGGAATGCGACAGGCCGAGGATGCGGCGCAGCTTCTCGTTGGTCATGCCCTCGCCATAGCCGATGACGACCAGCGCCGCAGGCGTCTCGCCGCCACGGCCGATGACCTCGCGCGCGCCCTGCTCGATCCGGTCCATCACGGCGAGCGACAGCGCCCCCAGCAAATTGGCGATTTCAGTGTCCATGCCGCCGACAATATGTGCGCAGCGCACAAAAAACAACTTGACCGGATATATGCGCTACGCATATATGCGTTACGCACATAAAAAAGGAAACGACGATGAGCGCACTGGCAATTTCCGATGTCACCGGCAGCGAGCCGGTTCTGAAATATGTGACAGCCAACGGCGTGCGGTTCGCCTATCTCGAGCAGGGCAGCGGACCCCTGGTGATGTTCATGCACGGCTTTCCCGACAACGCCTGGTCCTATCGCAAGCAGTTGCAGGCGTTTGCCGATGCAGGATATCGCGCGGTCGCGCCGTTCCTGCGCGGCTATGCGCCGACCGAGATTCCGGCCAACGGGGTGTTCGATCCGATCGAGCTCGGCAAGGATCTGGAAGCGCTGATTGCGGCGCTGAGCGACGACGGACAGGCGCGCGTCGTCGGCATGGACTGGGGCGGCACGTCCACCTTTCAGGCGCTCGCCACCGCGCCTGCGGCGATCAAGGCCGCGGTGGTCATGAACACCGCGCACCCGATCACGATCGCGAGTCTCAGGAGCGATCCCGATGCCGTTCGATCGGTCTTCCATGTCTATTTCTTCACGGTGCCCGGCGCCCACGCGGCCGTCAACATCGAGGGACTGCCGTTCGTCGACTATCTCTGGAAGTTGTGGTCGCCAGCTCTGCAGAACGACGAGCATCTGCGCTCGGTCAAGCGGACGCTGAGCGCTCCCGGCACCATGAAGGCGGCGCTGAAATACTACAACGGTCTGGTCGATGCGGGCGTTGCGGGCCGGCTGCCGATCAACGACATGCACACGCCGACATTGACGATCTATGGCGGCAACGATCCGACCGCGCGGTATTCAATGCAGGAAGAGCCGCTGTTCAAGGGGCCACATCGGCGCGTTGTGCTGCCCGGCGTCGGCCACTTCCCGCACCTCGAGCGCGAGGCCGAAGTCACCGGCCTGATCATGGACTGGTTCAGGACGCACGCGCCCGACTGAACGCGTGTGCCGACCGCAGGATCGAAATTCACTGAACAGGAGTGCGTGCAATGGACGCCAGGACACAGCAGCAGCAATACGCCGAGACGTTTCGCGGTCTTCACAGGGCGGGCGATCCGCTCGTCCTCTTCAATGCCTGGGACGTCGCCACCGCTAAGGCGATCGCAAAAACGGCGGCGGCGGTCGCGACCAGCAGCGGGGCGGTCGCGGCAGCGCTCGGCTACGCCGACGGCGAACATGTTCCGTTCGACATGGTGGCCGGCCTGGTGTCGCGGATGACGGCAGCGGTTTCGGTTCCGATCTCGATCGATCTGGAGGCGGGCTATGGCGACACGCCGGAGGCGGCCGCGACGGCGGCGGCCGGGATTGTGAAAGCCGGCGCCATCGGCATCAATATCGAAGACGGGCTGTCCGCGGGACAGCGGCAGCTCGTCGATCCGAAGCAGCACGCAGCCAAGATCAGGGCCGTGCGCGACACCGCGCAGGAGCTCGGCGTTGATCTGTTCATCAATGCGCGGACCGATCCGTTCCTGCTGAAGTTCGGATCGCCGGAGCAGTGCCTGGAGGAAGCGGCACGGCGCGCAGCGGTTTACGCCGAGGCCGGCGCTGACGGAATCTTCGTCCCCGGCCTCACCGACCTCACGCTGATCGAGCAGCTGGTTCAGCGCACGCCGCTGCCGGTCAACATCATGGTGACGCAGGGCATCCCCGCCATCGCAGATCTCGCTCGCGCCGGCGTGCGGCGGATCAGCCTCGGACCGTGGCCGATGATGGCGGCGATGCGGGCGATCGGACAGGCCGCCGCCACGGTCGCCGCAAGCAGGCAATACGGCACGCTCCTGCAACCGAACGGCTGAGCGCGGACAATCACCACGCTCAAACGGGTGAGCGCGGCGCGCGTCGATCGCGCTCCATCGTTCGGATCGAGGCGACCGCCATCCGCTAGAATATCCTTGGCTGCAATCCTGATCCGCCCTATGTCTGCCCGATGATTGCGCCGCCCGGACCGCCGCCGTTTTTTCGGTGCGCGGTTCGGCGGCGCTAGCACTTCGGGCCGGTTGACGGGACCATGAACCGAAAAGAACGACGTGCGGCCGAGAAGCAACGCGGCGCCTCCGCGGGACGCGCGAACGCGCCAGCCTTCGCGGCCGGCATCGGCATTGCCGACCTCGCCGCCGAGGCGAGCCGGTTGCGCGCGATGGGCCGCATCCACGAGGCGCAAGCGATTTGCCGCGACATTCTTGCGCGCGAGCCTGATCATGTGCAGAGCCTGAACCTGCTCGGCCTGATCGCGCAGGCCTCCGGCGATCACCGGGGCGCCGCAAAACTGTTCGCGAAGGCGATCGCCGCGGACGAGGTCAACGCCGCCTGCCACTACAATGCCGGCAATTCGTACCAGGCGCTCGGTCAACGCGGCAAGGCGGCCGCGCATTTCAGCAAGGCGCTGGCGCTCGGCATGGAAGACAAGGCGCTCGCCTTCATCCTGCAAAGCCCCGTGATCGCCGGATATGTCGGGCGGATTGCGAGCAAGTGGCCGCTGGCGATCACGGCCGCCGAATTGTTCGGCGGCGAAAGCATCGCCCCGCTGGCCAAGGATCTTTTCCTGCGCTGCGCGATGGAAGCGACGACGCTGCCGAGCATGCAGCTCGAACTGCTGCTGGGACATGCGCTCGCCGAGCTGCTGCGGCTGGCAGGCGCGCCGGGCAAGGATCGCGCCGCGGTCGACGACGACATCGTCGGCTTCGCCTGCGCGCTGGCGCGGCAGTGCTTCATCAGCGAATATGCCTATGCGCAGAGCGCGGCGGAAAGCGGCGATGCCGATGCGCTGCGCGATCGGCTGCTGCAGAACCTGGCGTCGGGGGCCACCATCACGCCGCTCACGCTGGCGGTGGTCGCGGCGTATTTTCCGCTGCATGCCCTGCCGACGGCGGAAACACTGCTGCGCCGGGACTGGCCGGCGAGCGTGGCCGGCCTGCTGCGGGTGCAGCTTCGCGAGCCGCTCGAGGAAGCGGCCGATCGCGCGCGCATTGCGGCGCTCACGCCC
The DNA here is from genome assembly GCF_015291565.1 of Bradyrhizobium sp. CCBAU 51753. Lineage (NCBI taxonomy): Bacteria > Pseudomonadati > Pseudomonadota > Alphaproteobacteria > Hyphomicrobiales > Nitrobacteraceae > Bradyrhizobium > Bradyrhizobium sp. CCBAU 51753. The sequence continues at coordinate 7,132,014 of NZ_CP030037.1, forward strand.
ATCAAGGACAGCGTCTCGGTGCAGGTGATGCACCAGTACCAGGAAAACCCCTACCCGCGCTGGACCATCAATCCGCTGACCGCATTCGCGGCCGATCAGGCGCGCGGCAAGATCGCGCCGACGGCGGAGCGGCAGGCCGCGCTGGAGATCCTGATCGCGGGCTGCGGCACCGGCTCGCACGCGATCCAGATCGCGCAGGTCTATCCGAACGCCCGCCTGCTCGCGGTCGACATCAGCCTGACCAGCCTCGCCTATGCGCGGCGCAAGACCCGCGAGCTCGGCTTGCGCAATATCGACTATGCGCAGGCGGATATTCTGGAGCTGGGGACGATCGGCCGCAGCTTCGATCACATCGAATCGGTCGGCGTGCTGCATCACCTTGCCGAGCCGACCGCCGGCTGGCGGGTGCTGGTCTCGCTGCTGCGGCCGGGCGGCAGAATGCGCATCGGGCTCTACAGCGAGCTGGCGCGCCGCGTCATCGTCGATGCCCGCGCCCGCATCGCCGCGCGCGGCTATCGCGCCACCGCCGACGACATCAGACGATGCCGCCAGGAGATCTTCCGCGAGGCCGAGCACTGGCCGATGCTGATCGGCGCGCGCGACTTCTACAGCGTCAGCGGCTGCCGCGACCTGCTGTTCAACGTCATGGAGCACCGCCTCACGATCCCGGAGATCGCGGCATTCCTGAACGACAATGATCTATCCTTCCAGGGTTTCGAACCGTTCGACGACCCGACGGTGCTCGAGAAATTCCGCAAGCAGTCAGGCACGGCCGACGAGACCGATCTCGAGCAATGGCACCGCTTCGAGGTCGATCACCCCGAGACGTTCTGGGACATGTATGTGTTCATGGCGGGCAAGAGCGCGCGCTGAAGACACAGCGTAGGACCGCCTATTCGATCACGTCATCCGCGCCGCTGACCACCGACTGCGAGAACGCGCGGCCGAGCAGTTTGGCGGTCTTCAGGTTGATCACGAGCTCGACCTTGGTCACCAGCTGCACCGGCAGATCGGCCGGCTTCTCGCCCTTGAGCACCCGGCCGGCATAGATGCCTGCGCGGCGATGCGACTGCACGAAATCGCCGCCATAGCTCATCAAGCCGCCGGCCATCGGAAAGTCCCGGGTCTGGGTGATAGCAGGGACGCCGTATTTGATCGCGAGCTCGGCCAATCGGCGGCTGCGAAAGGCAAAATAGGGATCGGAGCAGAACACCAGCGCGTTGGCCGACTCCCTGCCCACGGCAGCGAAGACCTCGTCGAATTCCTCTTCCTTGCTTGCGTTCAGCACCAGCAGCTTGACGCCGAGAGTTTCGGCGGCGGCGCGCAGCCGCTGCAATTGCGAACCGGCGGTCGGACTGGTCGGGTTGGCGACGACGCCCAATGTGGTCGCCGCCGGCAACAGCTCGTGCATCAGCTCGAGCCGCTTCGGCGACACATCGACGCTCAGGCTGGAAACGCCGGTGATGTTGCCGCCCGGCCGCGACAGGCTGTCGACCACACCGAGCGCAACGGGATCGCCGCCCATCTCGAACACGATGGTCTTGGTGACGCCGGCAGCCTTTGCGGCAAGCGCGACCGGCGCGCCGCCGGGCGCCACCACCAGATCGACATTGTGCGCGATCAGTTCGCCGGCCAGCGCAGGCAGGCGAGCATATTGCCCATGCGCCCATTGATAATCGATCGTGACATCGCGGCCCTCGACAAAGCCGGCTTCGCGAAGCCCCTGGTGAAAAGCCCTGAGCCGGCTGGCAAACAGCTCGGGCGATTCCGGGCAGAGATAGCCGATCACCGGCATCGATGACTTCTGTGCATGCGAGGGTGTGGTCGAGGTCGCGGCGGCCGCCATCATCAACAGGACGTCGCGCCGGCTGGCGCGCCGGTGCGACGTTGCTGCACTGGGATCAGCGCTTGTCATTGTTTTGCGAACCCGCTGCCGTCGATCGAAGCATATCCCGCGACCGGCCTGTCGCCAACGCAATGCACCGGGCATAAGCGCGGCGGCATCGGCTACAGCGCCCCGAACGAAATTCCAAACACCGGAATTGCCTCGTCGAAGCCCTTGATTTGTCGATTGCCGATATCGTGCAGCGGGCGCTGGCCGCCAACGTTGGTGGCGATCTCGACGTCGAGCAGGATTTCTCGGTCTGCGGCAGATGCGCACAGGCGGGCCGCGAGATTCACCACGGTGCCGATCGCGGTGTAATCGAGCCGGTCCTCGTAGCCGATCCGGCCGACGATCGCCGATCCGCCGGCGAGGCCGACGCCGAAGCCGATCTGGTAGCCGCGCGCTCGCCAGCCGGCGATCAGCTCCTGCACGCGCTTCTGCATCTCGATCGCGAGGTCGACCGCCCGCAGCGCCGGCTGCTCGACCGCGACGGGTGCGTTGACCAGCACCATCAGGCCGTCGCCGGAAAAGCTGATCAGCGTCGCCTCATATTGCGCAATGGCCCTGCCGAGCACCTCATAATAGGACGACAGCACGCCCATGACTTCCTCGGGGGCGACGCCGGCGGAAAACGCGGTGAAGCCGCGCAGATCGCAGAACACCACGGCGACGTCGGTGCGGCGGCCGTCCAGCACGCTGTCGTCGCCGGTGCGGTCGACGAGGTCGGCGACCTGCGGCGCGAGGAAGCGCTTCAGCTTGGCGATGCGCTCCTGATGCTGCTGGGCGAGCGCGAGGCCGCCGGCCATCTTGTTGAAGCTGTTGGCGAGGCGCTGAAACTCGTCGCCGGTCTGCAGCGAAATGCGGTGATCGAAGGCGCCGGCGCCGATCCGCTCGGTGCCTTCCTCGAGCAGCTTGATCGGCACCGTCATCCGGTGCGCCAAGGCATAGGCCAGCAGCCCGGCGAAGATGGTGCCCATCGCGAGCAGCGTCGCGGTGCGCCGCAAGGCGGCATAGATCGGCGCGTAGGCTTCGGAGAGCGGCTGCTCCACCACCACGGTCCAGTCCGGGCCCGCCACCGGCGCGGCGCTGACGGCGACGGTGCGTCCGTCGGCAGCCTGGCTGGTCGCAAAGTCCGCCCCCGGGCCGATCGCGTCGCGTACCGCGCGAAATGGCCGCGAGGTCGTCTCCTCCGCCCCGCGCAGCACCAGGCTGAGGTCGGGATGCGCGATCAGCCGGCCTGGCCGATCCAGCACAAAAGCAAGACCGGTCTCGCCCACCTTGATCGCCGAGATCACATCCCAGATCAGCTTGAGATTGACTTCGGCGATGACCGCGCCGGACGATGGCCGGTTGCCGACGACCGCGACCGTCAGATAGGGCTCCGAGCCGCGGTTGTAGCTGACGTCGCTGAACCAGACCTGGGTCGCGCGGGCGCCGACCAGCGCCGGATCGGCCGACCGGTCGGTGCGGCTCTCGATGCGATTGAGACTGACCCGCGAGACGTGGAGGCGCTCCAGCGCATTGTGGTCGAGCAATGTCAGGCTGACGATGGCCGGCGCCTGCCGCAGCAGCCGCTGCGCATCGGTGCGCCGCCGCTCGTCGACCTCGTCGGTCCATGGCAGCTGGACCAGCCAGCCGAGCTGGGTGGAAATATCGTGGATGAAGTTATGGATCTCAGCGGCAGCGGACGACGCCTCGGCGTCGAGCAGTTGGTCGACCCGCGCGCGCTGATCGCGGTAACCGAACCAGGCCTCGACGACGCCATTGATGGCAAGCGGGACCGCGACGGCCATGAAGAGCACGAGGAAATACTTTGGAAACAGGCCGCGAAACCGATCTCGGACAATCATGCCCTGGTACCTGAAAAAGCGACGGGTCGATCAATATTCCGAAAAAATGTCGCCTTTGCTGTGCCGGCCGGCGCTGCCGCTACTCTGCATTGCAAAACATAGGGAACCGCGTTTTAGGCTGCAATGAGGCTGCCTGCCGAGCCCGCCAAATGACACAGCCTCGTGACCTCGCCCTGCCGCCGTTTCCGCGGGGCTATAAAATCCCGGCATAGCTGCGCGAAACAGATGCGAAGAGAGTAACGCCCGCTCACGCGCTATGCCATCGGCGTGAGGCCGCGCCACTGCGCTGCCTTTCCGCCCCGATGGAATCGAGACGGATTCTTTGTTTGACGCGTTTTCTTCATGCGAACCGGTATCCACTTCGCTTGAAAACGCTCTAGCCGAGGCCAAGATGGACCAAATTGCCGTTCACCAGGACAACGCGACCGGCGCCGACTGGCCGGTCGCGATCTATCGCACGCTGAAGGAATTTGGCGTGGCGCAGCTGTCCTATGTGCCCGATGCGGGGCATTCCAAGCTGATCAAGCTGTCGCACGCCGATCGCGCAATCAAGACCACGGTGCTGACCACCGAGGAGGAAGGCGTGGCGCTGTCCGCCGGCGCCTGGCTGGGCGGCGAGCGCGCGGTGCTGCTGATGCAATCGAGCGGCGTCGGCAATTGCGTCAACATGCTGTCGCTGATGGCAAGCTGCCGCTTTCCGTTCCTGACGCTGGTGACGATGCGCGGCGAATGGGCCGAGTTCAATCCCTGGCAGATCCCGATGGGCCGGGCGACGCCGCAGGCGTTCGAGATCATGGGCGTCACCGTGCTGCGGCTGGAGAAGGCGGAGGATACCGAGGAGGTGATCTCGGCCGCCGCCACGCTTGCCTATGACGGCGACCAGCAGGTTGCGGTGCTGATCTCGCAGCGGATGATCGGCCGCAAGAAGTGGACGAAGGAGACGCACTGATGTCAGAGCCAATTGGAACGCTCGATCGCCGCGCCGCGGTGAAGGCGCTGCTCACTGAGCGCGGCGACCTGCTCGCGATCTCCGGGCTCGGCTCCTCGTCCTACGATCTGTTCGCCGCCGGCGAGCATCCCGGCAATTTCTATCTCTGGGGCGCGATGGGCGGCGCCGCGATGGTCGGGCTCGGGCTCGCGCTGGCGCAGCCGAAGCGCCCGGTGCTGGTCATCACCGGTGACGGCGAGCAGCTGATGGGAATCGGCAGTCTCTTGACCATCGCCGCCAAGCAGCCCGGCAATCACTCGATCGCGGTGCTCGACAACGGCCAGTTCGGCGAGACCGGGATGCAGCCCAGCCATTCGGGCTTGGGTGCGAAGCTGGAAGTGATCGCGAGCGGCGCCGGCATCGGCACGGTCAGCGACATCGCTGACATGGCCGGCATCGAAGCATTCCGCGCGCGCCTGCGCGACGTCAGCGGCGGCCCGCGGCTGGCGCGGATCCGGATCGCAGCCGGCGAGCTCGAGCGTGCGCTGCCGCCGCGCGACGGCACGTACTTGAAAAACCGCTTCCGCGGCCATCTCGGTTTCGCGGTGCGATGAGAAAACTAGTCCCGTCATTGCGAGGCGCGACAGCGACGAAGCAATCCATGCCTCCGCGCATGCGGCGCGATGGATTGCTTCGCGGAGCCTGTCATCGGGCGGCGCTTTGCGCCGACCCGTTGGCTCGCAATGACGGGGATAAAGCGACGAAGCTGCCTTCAGGCGAGCTGGATATCCCAGGATCCGTCGGTGCGGCACGCGGCGACCTCGTCGCGCAACAGTCTTGCAATCAGCGTGATCGCGTTGGAGCCGGGATGCTCGACCGGCGCGGCCAGCGCCAGCTCGCGGCGCGGTGCCGGCCGCGCCAGCGGCGCGGTCTCGAGCCGGCCGTCGGCGACCTCGGCGCGCACCGAGGACGGCGGCAGCAGCGTATATCCGAGCCCCTCCTCGACCAGGCTGGTCAGCACCCGGAACGAGTCCGCCTCGAGCTTGACGTCGATATCGAGCTTGCGCTTCGCGGCTGCGTGCTCGATCAGCGCACGGAGGCCGTGCGAATGACTGGGCAGCACCAGGCGCTGGCGCAGCAGCCAGCCGATATCGACCTGCTTCTTCTGCTTCAGCCCGCTGCCGCGCGGGCCGACTGCGACGATCGAGTCGCGGCCGAGGCTCTGCACCGCCAGATGCAGATCGACCGACGGGCCGTAGATCACGGCGAGATCCATCTCGCCGCGATGCAGCCACTCGATCAGATGGCCACTGTAGCTTTCGACGATGCAGAGCGAGATGCCGGGATAGCGCTCCACGGTGCGACGCGCCAGCCGCGCCGACAGCACGCAGCTCACCGTCGGGATCAATCCCAGCACCACGCGCCCCGACGGCGCGCCGCCGGCGGACTGGATGTCGTCGCGGATCTGGTCGATCTGCCGCACGATACCGCTGGTGCGCGCCAGCAGCAGGCGGCCGGCATCGGTCAGCACCATGCCGCGGCCGTTGCGGGTGAACAGCTCGGTGCGCAGCTCGTGCTCCAGCAGCTTGATCTGCCGGCTCAGCGCCGGTTGCGCGACCCGCAGCGTATCGGAGGCCTTGCTCAGGCTGCCGAGTTCCGCGACACACGCAAAGGTCCTAAGCTGGCGGAAATCCATACTTGCCAATCCTGGAAGGCAGGTTCATACGCTATAACAAAACAGCATAGGGAGTTTACCGGGGCCCCACAACGGGCGCTTAGCCCGCAAGATTCTAGTGTTGACGCGTTTTCTTCACGCGAACCGGTACCCACTTCGCTCGAAAACGCTCTAGTACAACCTCGCGACAAGAAGAACCCATGACCGCACACGAACAGCAGCTCGACGATCATTCCGACATCCGCGACGCCGTCGCAAAACTCTGCGCGCAGTTTCCCGGCGAATACTGGCGCAAGCTCGATCGCCAGATGGCCTATCCGAAGGAGTTCGTCGATGCGCTGACCGAGGCTGGCTATCTCTCGGTGCTGATCCCGGAGGAATATGGCGGCGCGGGCCTGAAGCTGTCGGCGGCGGCGGCGATCCTGGAAGAGATCCAGCGCGCCGGCTGCAACGGCGGCGGCTGCCACGCCCAGATGTACACGATGGGCACCGTGCTGCGGCACGGCAATGACGCGCAGAAGGCAAAATATCTGCCGAAGGTCGCGACGGGCGAATTGCGGCTGCAGGCGTTCGGCGTCACCGAGCCGACCAGCGGCACCGATACCTCGTCGCTGAAGACCACAGCGCGCCGCGACGGCGACCACTACGTCGTCAACGGCCAGAAGATCTGGACCAGCCGCGCCGAACATTCCGACCTGATGATTTTGCTGGCACGCACCACGCCAAAGGAGCAGTCGCGCAAGCGCACCGATGGTCTGTCGGTGTTCATCGTCGACATGCGCGAGGTCAAGGGCAAGGGTCTGGAGATTCGCCCGATCCGCACCATGATGAACCACGCCACGACCGAGGTGTTCTTCACCGACATGAAGGTGCCGGCGGAGAATCTGATCGGCGACGAAGGCAAAGGCTTCCGCTACATCCTGTCCGGCATGAATGCCGAGCGCATCCTGATCGCCGCCGAATGCATCGGCGACGCCAAGTGGTTCATCGCCAAGGCGACCAACTACGCCAAGGAGCGCAGCGTGTTCGGCCGGCCGATCGGCCAAAATCAAGGCATCCAGTTCCCGATCGCGAAGGCCTACGCCTCGATGCGCGCGGCCGAGCTGATGGTGAAGGAAGCCACCCGCAAATACGAGGCCGGGCTCGACTGCGGCGCCGAGGCCAACATGGCCAAGATGCTGGCGGCGGATGCCTCCTGGGAAGCGGCCAATGCCTGCGTGCAGACCCATGGCGGCTTCGGCTTCGCCGAGGAGTACGACGTCGAGCGCAAATTCCGCGAGACCCGGCTCTATCAGGTGGCGCCGATCTCGACCAATCTGATCCTCTCCTTCGTCGCCGAGCATGTGCTCGGCATGCCCCGCTCCTACTGAGTTTGCATCATGCTGCCGCTTGAGGGATTGACCATCATCGCCGTCGAACAGGCGGTTGCCGCGCCGTTCTGCTCGTCGCGCCTGGCCGACGCCGGCGCCCATGTCATCAAGATCGAACGGCCCGAGGGTGATTTCGCCCGCGGCTATGACGCCGCGGCGAAGGGCCAGAGCAGCTATTTCGTCTGGCTCAACCGCGGCAAGGATTCCGCGGTGGTCGATCTCGCCACCAAGGAAGGCCGCGCGCAGCTTGAAGACCTGATCGCGGGCGCCGACGTGCTGCTGCAGAACCTCAAACCCGGCTCGATGGACAAGCTCGGCTTTGCGCGCGAGCGGCTGCGCAAGGACTATCCGAAGCTGATCATGTGCACGATCACCGGCTACGGCGACATCGGTCCCTACGCCGACCGCAAGGCCTATGACCTGCTGATTCAGGCCGAGAGTGGCCTCGCCTCGATTACCGGCGGCCCCGAGGGCGCCTCGCGGGTCGGCATGTCGATCGTCGACGTCGCCACCGGCGCCACCGCGCATGCCGCGATCCTCGAGGCGCTGATCGGGCGCGGTCGCACCGGCCAAGGCGCCGACATCCGCATCTCGATGTTCGACGTGATGGCCGACTGGCTCACGGTGCCGCTGCTCAATGCCGAGGACGGCAAGGCGCCCAAACGTATCGGCCTCGCCCATCCATCGATCGCGCCCTACGGCGTGTTCCGCTCCAGGGACGGCAAGGAGATTCTGATCTCGATCCAGAGCGAGCGCGAGTGGAAGACGCTGTGCGCCAAGGTGCTCGATCAGCCCACCCTCCCCGACGATCCGCGCTTTGCCAACATGGTCGAGCGGGTTCGCAACCGCGCGCTGACCGACGGGATCGTCGGCGAGGCCTTCGGCCGGCTGACGCGCGAGCAGCTGCTGGCGAAGCTCGCGGAAGCGGACATCGCGTTCGCCGAGGTCAACAGCATGGACGACCTCGCCAAGCACCCGCATCTGCGCCGCATCGAGGTCGACACCCCGAACGGCAAGGTCAGCTATCCGGCCCCCGCCGCGATCGTGGTCGGCGCGGACAGGCATTACGGCAAGGTGCCCGCGATCGGCGAGCGCATCAAACGGTCTTAAGATTTCTCCTGCTCGGGCAAAATCTCATGAGCGACAAAATCGACCTCGATCATCTCCGCCAGTGGATCGGCCGCAGCACGGAGGCCTCCGACGTCGTCACCAAATATCTGGTGATGGGGCTGCGCGCGACGCTGTTCCAGGAAATCGGCGAGCCGAAGGCCGGCGACGCCGCGCCGTGGACCACGCATTGGTGCCTGGCGCAGCCGGTGTTTCCGATGTCGCAGCTCGGCCCGGACGGCCATCCGACCCGCGGCGGCTTCCTGCCGCCGGTACCGCTGCCGCGCCGGATGTGGGCCGGCGGCGAACTGGAATTCCTCGACGCGTTGCGGATCGGCGACGAGGCGAAGCGGACTTCGCGCATTGCCGACGTCACGGTGAAGTCGGGCTCGACCGGCACGCTGTGCTTCGTCTCGGTCAATCACGAGGTGACGACCTCGCGCGGCGTTGCGATCCGCGAGCGGCAGGACATCGTGTATCGCGAGATGACCAGCACCCCGGCCGCCGCACCCGCCAAGGCGCCGCCGCCTCCGCCGGCCGCGCAGCATCGCGAGAGCCACGTCTCCGATCCGGTGCTGCTGTTTCGTTATTCCGCGCTGACCTTCAACGGCCACCGCATCCATTACGACCGCGACTACGTCACCAAGGTCGAGGGCTATCCGGGCCTGATCTTCCACGGCCCGCTGCAGGCCGCCTTCATCGTCGAGCTCGCCGCAAAGCTGCGCGGCGGCAAGCCGCCGAAGAAGTTTTCCTATCGCGGCGTGCAGCCGCTGTTCGAGGGCAGCGAGTTCTCGATCAACGCCAACGACAAGGACGGCGCCATGGAGCTGTGGACCGCCAATGCCGAGGGCCAGCCGACCATGAAGGGCACAGCGACCTGGTGAGAACCTGACGGCTCCCTCCCCGCAATTCGCCAGCGTAGCGCCGCCGTGCTACGCTCGGGGTAGCACCGGATTGCGGGACAGGAGCTGTCATGCGCTTTGCGATCGGCGACACGACGGTCGACGTCATCGTCGACGATGACGATTTTATCGCGCCGCTCTCGGAATTCTTCCCGGGCTACGATCCCGACCTGATCGCGGCGCATCGCGGCACGCTGGAGCCCGACTTCGTCGATCTCGCGCGGGGTCTCGCCAGGTTCGCGATCCAGAGCTTCGTGCTGCGAAGCGGCGGACGAACCCTGCTGATCGATTGCTGCATCGGCGACCACAAGGACATTCCCGAGATCCCGGGGTGGCACCAGCGGCGCGGCAGCGGCTTCCTCGACCGCATGCGGCACGCCGGCGTCGATCCTGCCGCGATCGATCTGGTGTTCTGCACCCATCTGCACGTCGATCACGTCGGCTGGAACACGCAGCGTGACAATGGACGCTGGGAGCCGACCTTTCCCAATGCGCGCTATCTGTTCGGACGTCGCGAGCTCGCCGACTGGATGGCGCAGCACGATGCTGGACGCGCGCCGCCGATCCATGCCCGCGCGCTCGAGCAGAGCGTGATTCCGATCGTCGAGGCCGGCCGCGCCGATCTGGTCGACGACGGCTATGAGCCCGGTCCGGGCCTGCGGCTCGTCCCTTTGCCGGGCCATACCGGCGGCCAGATGGGGCTCGTGGTGGAGCAGGCGCAGCAGCGCGCGATCTTTTGCGGCGATGCGATCCACAATCCGCTGCAGATCTTCCAGCACGGCCTGTCGACGTCATCCTGCGCCGACCCGCAGTTGGCGCGCGAGACGCGCACCAAGATCCTTGCCGAGGCCGCGGACAGCGGCCGGCTGGTGGTGCCGGCGCATTTCCGCGGCCGGCGTTGTGCGCATATCCGCGCGCAGGGCGGCGGCTACGCGCCGGTGTTCGACGCCAACGTGTAGCTACTCAGCCGGCGTGCACCATGTCCCGGCAACCTTGACGCCGAATTCGGCGCTCTCCTTGCGGAACTGGGCGATCGACGGCGCATTGCGATGCGCCTCGAACGCCGCCTCGTCCTGGTAGACTTCGTGGAGCAGCAGTTTTGCAGCATCGTCGCGCGACACCAGCACATTGAACTCGAGCGTGCCCGGCTCGTCCTTCAGCGAGCGGGTGCGGTGTGCCATCAACAGCGGCAGCACCTTGTCGCGCGTCCCCGGCGCGACGTCGATGGTGGCGATGATTGCGAGCTTGGGCATACCAGTTACTCCTGCTTGGCAGCTCACTCGGGCAGCGGCTTGCCGGCCTGCTCGCGGACGATGTACTCGGCGTACCAGTCCGGCCAGTTCGCATCGTGCCCGCCGGTGCGCTTCTCGTGCTCGCCATGCGCGGCGGAGGCGCGGCGCAGCGAGGCGGCAAGATCGGCCGACGAGGTGAAGGTCGTGCTGTTGCCGTCGACGCGTCCGGGCAGACGCTGCGTCACCTGCTGCAGCAGCCAGACATTGCCGTCGGGATCGTTGAAGGTGGCGAGCGAGCCGTAGCTCGGCCGCTCCGGGTCCGGCCCGCTGACCGGGCCCTGCGGCCCGCGGTGAAACACCTCGCTGACATCGGCGCCGCGCGCGATCAGCTCGGCGCGCGCCGCCTCGATATCGTTGACGATCAGGAAGCGCGGCAACGGTGCGCCGCTGCCGAGATGGATCGAGGCCGGCGAGCCGGGCGGCGTGAGCTGAACGGCGCGCGAGCCGTCGGGCCTGACGAAATCGGCATCGAGCCGCCAGCCCAGATGCTGATAGAACTGTTTGGCCCGATCGATGTCCGAGACGGGAATTACCACCACTTCGAGCTTCAGATCGACTGTCGCAGCGCTCGCTGCCTTGGTTTCGGTGGTCATAGCTCGCTCCCTGGATTGTGATGACCGCGCAACGGCACGTGTTGAATCCGCATTTGACAATATCCACGTTACTATGAAATTCATAGTAACAAGCCCAATGAAGAAACCGTGATCATGAAGGACAAGACAGCTGACCAAACGCTCTGCCCCGTCGCTCGTGCAGAAGCCGTGGTCGGCGACCGCTGGACGGTGCTGATCCTGCGCGAATTGTTCGCACGCAACCACCGCTTCGAGGAGATCCAGGCCTACACCGGCGGCACGCCGCAGATGATCGCGGCGCGGCTGAAGAAGCTGGAGGCCGACGGGCTGGTGACGCGGCGCGTCTACAATAAGCGTCCGCTGCGCCACGAATATCACCTGACCAAGAAGGGCGAGGCGTTTTTCCCCGTCATGTTCGCGCTGCGCGCCTGGGGCGAGACCTGGTGCAAGTCGCCCAGGGAAGGCCTTTCCATGAACTACACGCATCTCAGTTGCGGCAAGCCGACCGGGCTCGGCCCTGTCTGCCAGAGCTGCGGCGAGCCGCTGCACTGGGCGGACGTGGTCGCGGAGCGATCGCCGAAATACCAGAAAGAGCGCGACGCGCGATGGGAGGCGTTCAAGGCGAGCCGCTGAAATTCCGCGCGCCGGCGCGAGAGACGACGCTCCAGAAGCGATCGCCCTTCGCAGCGCTTCCAATCACGCAGGACCGGTCCGGCCGAGGCCCGCGCAACAAGGAAGACCAACATGCCATTCGTTCGCATCGACCTGAAGCGCGGCAAGTCCGCCGAATACCGCAAGACCCTCGGCGAGATCGTCTACAAGGCGATGACCGACCTGATCAATGTGCCCGAAAACGACAAGTTTCAGATCATTACCGAGCACGATCGCGGCGACCTGAACTATGCCGAAAGCTATCTCGGCAACACCTACAGCGACGACATCGTCTTCATCCAGATCACGCTGAACGCCGGACGCACGGTCGAGATGAAGAAGGCGTTCTACAAGCGCATCGTGGACGATTTCCAGAGCCAGCTGGGCGGACGCGCCGACGATGTCGTCATCAACCTGGTCGAGGTCGCCATGGAGAACTGGTCGTTCGGCCACGGCATCGCCCAATACGCGACCTGAGCGAGTGTGAATGTATGACTGGGCGCGGCACCAAAAACGCAGTGTCGTCCCGGCGAAAGCCGGGACCCATAACCACCGAACGTCTTGGTTACACGACGCTGGGGCCACAGCGCTCTTAAACAATCCGCCCCTGTGGTTATGGGTCCCGGCCTTCGCCGGGACGACACCGAATGTGTTGCACCGCTGCTCAACGCTACACCCCCTGCGCAAAGGCTGACTTTCATCGCGGCCCGGCATCGCCTATACGATCCATAGTCGGGTCGCATCATTCGGGTCGGAGATCATGAGTCGGTTCTGGAGTTCGGTCGTCCACAATCTGTCGCCATACGTGCCCGGCGAACAGCCGAAGATCGCCGGCCTCGTCAAGCTCAATACCAACGAGAATCCCTACCCGCCGTCGCAGCGCGCGCTGGCCGCGATCGCCGCCGCGGTGGATCGTTTGCGGCTCTACCCCGACCCGCACGCCACATTGCTGCGCGAGACGATCGCCGCGCGCTATGGCGTCGCGCCGGACGAAGTGTTCGTCGGCAACGGCTCCGACGAGGTGCTGGCGCATAGCTTCCAGGCGCTGCTGAAGCACGACGCGCCGCTGCTGTTCCCCGATATCACCTACAGCTTCTACCCGGTCTATAGCGGTCTCTATGGCGTCCGCTACGAGGAGGTGCCGCTCGACGCCGCGATGCGCATCGCGCTCGCCGACTATCGACGGCCATGCAGCGCGGTCCTGTTGCCCAATCCGAATGCGCCGACCGGCATCGCCTTGCCGCGCGACGCAATCGAGGCCCTGGTGGCCGAACGTCCGGACCGGCTGGTGGTGATCGACGAGGCCTATGTCGATTTCGGCGCCGAGAGCGCCGTGCCGCTAGTCGCACGCCACGACAATCTGCTGGTCGTGCAGACCCTGTCCAAGTCCCGCGCGCTGGCCGGGCTGCGGGTCGGCTTTGCCATCGGGCAGCGGCCGCTGATCGAGGCGCTGGAGCGGGTCAAGGACAGTTTCAACTCCTATCCGCTGGATTGCCTCGCCATCGCCGGCGCGACCGCGGCGCTCGAGGACGATGCGTGGTTTCAGGAGACGCGCCAGCGCATCATCACAAGCCGCGAGGCGCTCGCCCATGACCTTTCCACGCTTGGCTTCGAGGTGCTGCCGTCCCACGCGAATTTCGTGTTCGCGCGCCATCCCAGGCATCGCGGCGCCGACCTCGCGGCCCGGCTGCGCGAGCGCGGCGTGCTGGTGCGGCATTTCAAGAAACCGCGGATCGAGGATTTCTTGCGCATCACGGTCGGAACCGAGGATGAATGCGGCCGCCTGATCGCACTGCTGCGTGACTTGCTCTGATCGTGCATGGCGGTTCGCCGCGCCCGTCGCTTGCGGTCGGGAGCGGCGCCACGCATAGTGCCGCCGCGTGCACAAACAACAAGAACGGGGAGGCAATCATGAGAACGCTCGCAGCCGCACTGTGCGCCCTGGCGCTGATCACGACCGGCGCGCAGGCGCAGTCGCTGAAGGACTTCATGGCGACCGTCATGAAGAAATGGACCGCGCCGTTCGAGCCGTTCAACCTGATCGGCAACATCTATTATGCCGGCACCGACGGGATCGCGGTCTACGTCATCAAGACGTCGCAGGGTCTGATCCTGATGGACACCGCGATGCCGCAGTCGACCGGCATGATCAAGGACAATATCGCAAAACTCGGCTTCAAGCCCGGCGACATCAAGATCATCCTCAACACCCACGCCCACCTCGATCACACCGGCGGCTTTGCCGAGATCAAGCAGGAGACCGGCGCGCAGCTGATCGCCGGCGAGCGCGACAAGCCGTTGCTGGAAGGCGGCTATTATCCCGGCGACGAGAAGAACGCCGATCTCGGCTTTCCGCCGGTCAAGGTCGATCGCACCGTCAAGGAAGGCGACAAGGTGACGCTCGGCGACGTGACGCTGATCGCGCATGCGACGCCCGGTCATTCGCCCGGCTGCACCAGCTGGGAGATGACCATCAGCGACGGCGGCCAGGACCGCACGGTGCTGTTCTTCTGCAGCGGAACGGTGGCGCTCAATCGCTTGGTCGGCAACCCGACCTATTCCGGCATCGTCGACGACTACCGATCGACCTTCGCCAAGGTCAAGGCGATGAAGGTCGACGTGCTGCTCGGACCGCATCCGGAGGTCTACGACATGCAGGCCAAGCGCGCGCAGATGAAGGACGGTGCAGCAAACCCGTTCGTCAAGCCCGGCGAGAACGCGACCTATGTCGGCGGGCTGGAGCAGGATTTCGACAAGCAGTTCGCCAAGCAGACGGCCGCGCTGCACAAGGCCAATTAGGGCGCGCCAAACAGCGCGCCCTCGTTTTCGGCCCTTACGTGACAAGCGCTCAGTAGTCCCAGTAGACCGGCACCCAGCGGAAGGCATCGCCGTCGACCGCCACGTGGCCGATCGACGGGAACGGCAGGTGCGTGGCCACCAGGAGGCTGCGGGTCTTTGCCAGTTCCTGCAGCAGACGAACCCGAACGCGGGCCGCCTCCGCGGGGTCGTGCTCAAAGCCGTTGTACCAGTCGGGATGCTCGAACCCGACCGTGAACACGGCGTCGCCGGCGAACATCAGCCGGTCGCCGCCGGACGCCACGCGGACCACGCTGTGCCCGGGGGTGTGGCCGCCGGTGCGCGTGACGACCACGCCCGGCGCGACCTCGTGCTCATCATCGAACGTACGCAGATGGTTCTGGTATTCCTTCGTGAACCGCTTGGCGGCGGCCCGCAGCGCGTCCGGGAACCCGGGCGGCATGGCGACGCGGGAGAAATCGGGCGATTCCCAGAACTCGATCTCGGAGGCCGCGACATGGATCCGCAGGTCCGGACGCAGCCGCTCCTTCACGCCGTCGACGATCAGCCCGCCGACATGGTCCATATGCATGTGGGTCAGCACCACGTCGGTCACCGAGCCGAGATCGATGCCGGCGGCCTCCAGCCGCTTGGTCAATTGCCCGGCCCGCGGCAAGTTCAATTGCGGGTCGAAGCCGAGCCCGGCGTCGACCAGGATGGTCTGGCTACCGCTGCGCACCACGACCACGTTCAGCGCCCAATCGAACGCGTCCGACGGCAGGAACATGTCCTTCAGCCATGCCGCCCGGACGGCCGGATCGGCATTGTGGGCCAGCATCGCGCCTGGCAGCGGCAGCACGCCGTCGCTGACCACCATCACGTCGATCTCACCGATCTTCAGCGCGTAGCGCGACGGAACCAGTTCTTCGGGGTTGTGCCCAGCGGAGTGT
The DNA here is from genome assembly GCF_015291565.1 of Bradyrhizobium sp. CCBAU 51753. Lineage (NCBI taxonomy): Bacteria > Pseudomonadati > Pseudomonadota > Alphaproteobacteria > Hyphomicrobiales > Nitrobacteraceae > Bradyrhizobium > Bradyrhizobium sp. CCBAU 51753. Next base: position 7,147,992 of record NZ_CP030037.1, read on the forward strand.
GAAGTGTTGTCGAGGTCCATGTGTGTCTCCTCCTGACCGCCCGCCCTGCGGATGCGTCGACGACGCCACGCCGGCGGTAGCTTCGACTTTTAGCGAGCCGGATCCGCCGCTGCCCCAGAGCGATTGTCGTCGTTGCAGAGCGATTGCTGCTAAGGCGAGAGCTCGATCCCGGCGCCGCTCCCGCCCCCCGGCGGCCGGCGCTGGAACACAATCGCACGTCGCGCGTTCCTCGCCCCAGACGGAGGACGCCATGCTTAGAGACGAACAGGTCGCGGTTCTCCGCGACATCGCCCAGTCCATTGCCTTTGCCGACGACATGCAAGGCGAGGTCGACAGGCTCATCAAGGAGGGATACGTCGCAATGGACGGCGATCTCTACGAGTTGACGCCCAAGGCGCAGAAGCTGTTGTCGGATCGCGGGGCGGGGCTCAACGACGCGTAACGCGCAGGCAGCGCCCGCAGCTTGACATTATCGGGCAATCCATCGACAGGTGGATTGCTTTTCCGCGTGTGCTCCCCGCGCAATGGCGGAAGGCAAAACACCATAAGACACCAGCAATGGGAGCCCGCGCCCGATGTCGTCCCGCAAACCCGCCGCCGCGAAAGGCAAGACCGTCACCGTCAAGGACGCCACCTTCGGCCTGCTGCGCGCGTGGGGCATCAAGAAGGTGTTCGGCAATCCCGGCTCCACCGAGCTGCCGTTCCTGAGCGACTGGCCCGACGACATCGATTATGTGCTCGGCCTGCAGGAAGCCGCCGTCGTCGGCATGGCCGACGGCTACGCGCTGGCGACACGCAATGCCGGCTTCGTCAATTTGCATTCGGCGGCCGGCGTCGGCAACGCGCTCGGCAACATCTACAACGCCTATCGCAACCAGACGCCGCTGGTGATCACGGCAGGCCAACAGGCGCGCTCGATCATGCCGCTGCAGGCATTCCTCTACGCCGAGCGCGCCAGCGAATTCCCGCGGCCGTATGTCAAGTTCGCGGTCGAGCCGGCCCGCGCCGAGGACGTGCCGGCCGCGATCGCGCGCGCCTATTACGTCGCGATGCAGCCGCCGTGCGGGCCGACCTTCGTCTCGGTGCCGATCGACGACTGGACGCATGCGACGCAGCCGCTCGAGGCGCGCCAGGTCAGCCGCGAGATCGGCCCGGATCATTCCGCGATGCAGGCGCTGGTGGCGGCGCTTGCCGACGCGAAGCGCCCTGCCCTCGTGGTCGGCCCCGCCGTCGATCGCGCGGAGGCGGTCGACCTGATGGTGAAGGTCGCCGAGAAGACAAGGGCCGCGGTCTGGGTCAGCCCGTTCTCGGCGCGCTGCTCATTCCCGGAGCGCCATCCGCAATTTGCCGGTTTCCTGCATGCCGCGCCCGGCCAGCTCTCCGACGCGCTGCGCGAGCATGATCTCGTCGTCGTGATCGGCGCGCCGGTGTTCACCTTCCATGTAGAGGGTCACGCCGCGATCTTCGATGGCGCCACCACGATCTTCCAGATCACCGACGATGCCGACGCTGCGGCGATCACGCCCGCAGGCCACAGCATCATCGCGACCATGAAGCCGGCGCTCTCAGTGCTGCTCGAGATGCTGGGCGAGACCAAGCGCGCCGCGCCGGCCGGCCGCATCCTGCCGCCCGCGCCCGCGGCCGGCGACTCGATCCCCGCCGAATACGCGCTGCATGCGCTCGCCGCGGCGATGGGCCCGCAGGACGCGCTGGTCGAGGAAATCCCCTCGCACCGGCCGCTGATGCAGAAGACGATGCCGATGCGCGGCCAGGACAGTTTTTACACCATGGCGAGCGGCGGGCTGGGCTACAGCCTGCCGGCCGCGGTCGGCATGGCGCTGGGCCGCCGCGAGGGCCGCACCGTCTGCCTGATCGGCGACGGCTCGGCGATGTATTCGATCCAGGCGCTGTGGACCGCAGCGCAACGCAAGCTGCCGCTGACCGTGGTCGTGCTCAACAATTCCGGCTACGGCGCGATGCGCTCGTTCAGCCAGGTGATGCAGGTGCGCAACGTGCCGGGCCTCGAACTGCCCGGCATTGATTTCGTCAAGCTCGCGCAAGGCATGGGCTGCGATGCGGTGCGAGTGACCAAATCGGCCGAGCTCGCTGAGGCCTACAAGCGCGGCCTGTCGTCGGCGGGCACGAGCCTGATCGAGGTGATGGTGGATTCCGCGGTGCCGCTGCTCTACGCGCAGAAGAGCTAGCGGCGAGCCCGCAGGTCTGTAATCCGTCATCCTGAGGTGCGAGCCTCATCGGCGAGCCTCGAAGGATGCACGGCCACCAGCCGGGCCGATTCATCCTTCGAGGCTCGCCGAGCAGCGCAATTGCGCTGCTGGGCTCGCACCTCAGGATGACGGGATTACGATTCTCGCTCCGGGCTGAGTTGCCGCGTAGTGCGCCCCGGTCAGCCCATCATTTTTCGCAATTTGTGGATGGCGTCACACTCCTGTTGCCCGCCGTGATGTCAAATCCCGCCGCGCATTTTCATTGCCCGTTGGGAGAGTGTCATGCCCCCTAGCACCACCGTCGCAGCCAAGGCCGCAGCACCGGCCGCCGCCCCTTCCGCCAGCCGCGCCCACTCGCCCGAGCGTTCCGAATACGACGCACTCTCGATGCTCGATCTGCTCGACGCGCGCGAGCAGTACCATGTGCATCTGATGCGGCATCCCAAGGTGCTGGCGACCGCGATCGGCTACTACCGGATCCGCAAGGAGGACACGCCGCCCGGCGTCACCCCGATCGTTCGCGGCGAGGGCGTGCGCACGCTGACCAATTCGGAGGTGCGGTCCTATTCCTGGCCGGCCGTGCTGGTGTTCGTCGACGACTGGATCGCGGCCACCGAGTTCGGCAGCGGGCGGCGCTACAACGCCGACGAGGCGGTGCCGAAGACGCTGTATTTGCCGGACGGACGGCGCGTGCCGGTCTGCGTGATCGAGGCGCCGAAGGATCCGGTGAGCCCGGAGGCGCCTGCGGTGAAGCGGCATCCGCTGAACAACATCGGCAGCGGCCATCCGGTGTTCGTCGACGTGCAGAACCGCAATCATTTCGCGACCGTCGCCTGCCTCGTCACCGACGGCCACAAGGCCTACGCGCTGACCAACCGTCACGTCACCGGCGAGACCGGCGAAGTGCTGTCGTCGCAGCTCGGCGGCCGCGCGCAGCCGATCGGCACCTCGTCATCGCACCAGGCAACGCGCGTGCCGTTTACCGACGTCTATCCGAGCTGGCCGGGCAAGTCGGTCTACGTCAACATGGACGCCGGGCTGATCGACATCAAGGACGCCAACGCCTGGACCGCAAAGCTGCAGGACGGCTCGGTGATGGGCCCGATGGTCGACCTGTCGTCGGCGAATTTCCCGATGGCGCTGCTCGGCCGCACCGTCCGCGGCTATGGCGCCGCGTCGAACCAGTGGATCAGCGGCGAGATCCAAGCGCTGTTCTATCGCTACAAGTCGAAGGGCGGGTTCGAATACATTTCCGACTTCTTCATCGGGCCGCGAACGCCGACCAAGGAGACCCCGACGACGCCGCCGTTCGTCACCGTCCCCGGCGACTCCGGCACGCTCTGGCTGCTGGAGCCGAGCGAGGGCGCAAGCCGCGTCGACAGTCTCGGCGCCAGCGACAAGCCGCGGCCGCTGGCGCTGCAATGGGGCGCCAACCGGCTGTATTCGGCGCTGAGCCAGCAGCCGCATGCCTATGCGCTGGCCACCTGCCTCAGCACGATCTGCGACCGGCTCGATGTCGATGTCGTCAGAGACTGGAATCTGGACCAGCCGGACACCTGGGGCGCGGTCGGGCATTTTGCCATCGCAAGCCGCGTCAGCGGCGCGCTGTCCGAGGCCGTGCCGAAGCTGAAGGAATTGATGGACAACAACGCCGCCATCATCAGCCATGACGACGGCACCATCCTCAAGAGCGACTTCAAGAAGATGGGTGATCTCGACTTTATCCCGATGGCCGACGTGCCGGATTTCTTCTGGAAGCACGGCCATCAGGGCCACACGCGGCACTTCGAGGGCCCGAACCATTTCGCCGATATGGACCAGGTGCGCGACGAGGACGGCGTCGACTTGCTGACGCTGTGCAAGGATGCCAAGAACATCGACCCGAAGGTGTGGAACGAGTTCTACTCCAGCGTCGAGGATCTGCTGGAGCAGAAGCCGATCACGATGGAGCATCGCGGCCTGCTGCCGTTCCGGGTCTGGCAGATCTTCGACAAGATGGTCGAGTTCGTGCAGAACGACGAGATGGCCAATTTCGTCTGCGCCGCCGGCGTGCTCACCCACTACATCGGCGATTCCTGCCAGCCGCTGCACATCTCCTACCTGCATGACGGCGATCCGAAAAAGGCCACCAGTCACACCGTGCATCACCGCGACGGCACCACGGACGTCAAGCGCGTCCCGCTCGGCCAGGGGCTGCACAGCGCCTATGAAGACGGCATGGTCAATGCCCACCGCAGGGACATCCTCACCGCCCTCAACAAGACGCCGGCCGTGGAGGCGCCGGAGCGGATCGGCAGCGGCTTCGATGCCGCCAAGGCGACCATCGATCTGATGCGCAAGACCTTCGAGGCGCTGCCGCCGCCCGACATGGTGCGGGACTATCTGGCCGCGATCAAGAACCACAAAGACACCAAGGCGATGTTCTGGGACAAGTACGGCGCGGGCACGATCACGGCGATGCAGGACGGCACGCATCTGCTCGCCGTGCTCTGGGAAAGCGCCTGGGTCGCCGGCGGCGGCGAGAGCAAGGAGCGCGACACCTCCGCGCTCGAGCCGCAGCAGGCGATGGACATCTGCGCGTCGGCAGACTTCCTGCCCTCCTGCAGCATCGCCCAGATCGGCGGCCAGCTGAGCGAGAAACCGGCGAAGCCGAAGAAAAGCAAGAAGAAGTAGAAGAGCAAGAAGAAGTAGCGAAGGCTTACGGCGTAGACGCACGTAAGGGACGCACCGACGGAAGGGTTCCCTCCCCCCTTGCGGGGGAGGGTTAGGGAGAGGGGTACCACACGGCGCGCTCTCTCGATTTGCTTTCGATGATGCGTGGTCGAGATTGAGAGAGAGAGAGACGTTTCGATCAATCATCTCGTCCGGGGCTTACCCCTCTCCCCAGCCCTCCCCCGCAAGGTAGGGCTATCGCATATGGCAATTCCCGAGTCTCTTCCGATACTTGGCTTGGCGTGGCACGAGCGGGACTCGGATGGTCGTTGGAATCGGATGGAGAACAAATCGGAATCGGACCGCGAATGCCGAAAAGCTTCGGTCGATCCGGCCTTCGCACAACTATCGATTCCACGCGGGTTTCTTTCATATGCGATAGCCCTGCCCCGCAAGGGGGGAGGGAGCCTGGCCAGCGTCCTCACCTCACGTGAGTCGTTGACGTCGTAGGCTTACGGCGTCGACGTACGTAAGGGACGCACCGGCGGAAGGGTTCCCTCCCCCCTTGCGGGGGAGGGTTAGGGAGAGGGGTACCACACGACGTGCTCTCTCAATGTGAATCTCAACGGCACGCTGCCGAGATTGCGAAGGCGAGGCTCCTCGCGCTTTTCTCGTCCGGGGCCACCCCTCTCCCCAGCCCTCCCCCGCAAGGGGGGAGGGAGCCTGGCCGGCGTGCTCACCTCACGTAACAAGCACCGCCCTCGCCTGCCATCACTTCCCGTGCGTCTCGCGCATCTTGGCCTGGATCTTGGCCATGCCGCCGATCCAGCGGTCGTAATTCTCGGTCTTCTTGCGCATGTAGCCGAGCACCTGCGGGTGCGGGAGAATCAGAAACGTCTCCTGCTCGATGCCCTTGAGCGCGTCCCGCGCGACCTGCTCCGCGGTCAGATCGCCGTCGCCGGATTGCGGGCCCTTCGGGATCGAGCGCAGCATGTTGGTGTCGACGCCCTGCGGACAGAGGATCGAGACCTTGATGTTGTCGGCGCGGTGCGAGATCGCGAGGTTTTCGGCGAAGCCGACCGCCGCGTGCTTGGTGGTCGAATAGGCCGGGCTGCCGACCTGCGAGAGCAGGCCCGCCGCCGAGATGGTGTTGAGGAAGTAGCCGCCGCCGCGCGCCTTCATGCGCGGCACCAAGTGTCGTGCCGCATAGACATGCGCCATGACGTGGATCGCCCAGCTCCGCGACCACGGCTCATCCGAGGTGCCGCCGGCGTTGACCGACAGCGGATCGAATCCACCGCCGATGCCGGCGTTGGAGCAGAACAGCGCGATCGGGCCGAACATCCGCTCGGTCGCCTCGACCACGTGCAGAACGTTCTTCTCCTGCCCGACGTCGCATTTGAATGCGGCGCCGCCGACGCTGGCTGCGACCTTCTCGGCCGCCGCGTGATCGAGATCGACCACCACGACCTTGGCCGCGCCTGCAGCATGAAACGCCTCGCACAACGCCTTGCCGATGCCGTTGCCACCGCCGGTGACGACCACGACTTTATCAGCGACCTGCATGGCCATCCTCCCAAGATGTTAGCTTGCGCACTTTGCTCACCTACCCCGCGCGTCCCGTCATCCTGAGGTGCGAGCCTAGCGGCGCAATTGCGCCGCTGGGCGAGCCTCGAAGGATGCACGGCCCGGCTGGTGGCCGTCGACCCTTCGAGACACCGCTTCACGGCTCCTCAGGGTGACGGTGAGAGAGCGGAACGGCCTTATCCGGAGCATGATAGCCCATTCAACGCGGTTGGCGAGGGCCTCAGCTCGCCAGCACGACGTCGAACACGGCGGTATAGTGGCAGGCGGCCCCGAGCAGCACGAAGCAGTGCCAGATCACGTTCTGGAAGCGCAGCCGGCGCCAGGAGTGGAAGATCACGCCCAGGCTGTAGAGAATGCCGCCGGCCAGCACGAAGCCGAGCGCCATCGCCGGCAGCGCCTTTACCACCGCGTCGTAGAGCATGATGCCGCTCCAGCCCATCGCAAGATAGAGCCCGACCGAGAGACGGTCGAAGCGGCCGGGATAGGCCAGCTTGAGCCAGATGCCGACGATCGCCACGCACCATACGCCGACCAGCAGCGCGATCGCGACATAGCTGTCCCGAAGCTGGACGATGAACGGCGTATAGGTCGCCGCGATCAACAGATAGATCGCCGAGTGATCGTAGCGCCGCAGCACCCATTTCGCGCGCGACACCGGCCAGAGATTGTAGGTCGCCGACAGCACCAGCATCGCCAGCAGGCCGGCGACATAGACCGACACCACGGCGACGTCGAACGGGCCGGCATAGACCGCGGTCAGCACGATCAGCGCGGTGGCGGCGATCAGCCCGAAGCAGATGCCGACGAGATGCACGACGCCGTCGGCGATCAGCTCGGCACGGTCGTAATTCCAGAGCACGGCGCCGGCCGCGTGGATCGAGTTCGAGGCGAGTTGCTTCAGGCGGAACACCGTCATGCCAGTACGCTTTCCTCTGGACCGATTAGGATGGGTATCGCTGGAGCGACGAAGCGTTCAATGCCTCGCCTGCAAAGGCGCCGGAAATGTGAAGCTTGATTTTGGCCCGATAATCGCCACCTTGCTGGTATCCGCCTGCCTCATTCCGCCCTCTCCTGCCGGGTTTTTGTTAACCCTCCATGACCCCCAGTTTCTCAGATATCGTCGAGGAAGCCCGGCTCTCGGCGCGGGCGCTGCTCGACTATGGCGAGGGCTTCTTCAATCCCACCGTGCGGCTCGGCGTCACCGGCTTGTCGCGCGCCGGCAAGACCGTGTTCATCACGGCGCTGGTGCACGGCCTGACGCGTGGCGGCCGCTTCCCGGTGTTCGAGGCTTACGCCTCGGGACGGATCGCGCGAGCGTATCTTGCACCGCAACCTGACGATGCGGTGCCGCGCTTCGCCTATGAGAACCACGTCCGCACCCTGGTCGAGGAGCGGCGCTGGCCGAACTCGACCACCGACATTTCCGAGCTGCGGCTCGTGATCGAATACCAGCGGCAAAATGGCGCGGACCGTACGCTGACGCTCGATATCGTCGACTACCCCGGCGAGTGGCTGCTCGACCTGCCGCTGCTGAACAAGAGTTTTGAGCAATGGGCCGCCGAGAGCCTTGCGCTGTCGCGCGAGCCGCTGCGCGCCAGCCTCGCGACGCAGTGGCACGCGCATCTGGCAACGCTTCAGCCCGAGGCCAAGGCGGACGAACAGGCCGCGCTGACCGAAGCCAAACTGTTCACCGACTATCTGCGCGGCTGCCGCGACGAGCGCTTTGCGATGAGCCTGCTGCCGCCGGGCCGCTTCCTGATGCCGGGCAACCTCGCCGACACACCGGCGCTGACCTTTGCGCCGCTCGACGTATCAGTCGACGGCAGCGCGCCCGACGGCTCGCTGTGGGCGATGATGCGGCGGCGCTATGAGGCCTACAAGGACGTCGTGGTGCGGCCGTTCTTCCGCGATCATTTCGCCCGGCTCGATCGCCAGATCGTGCTGGCGGACGCGCTCGCCGCGTTCAATGCCGGGCCCGAGGCGCTGCATGACCTCGAGGCCGCGCTGGCCGGCATTCTCGACTGCTTCCGGATCGGCCGCAGCACGATCCTTAGCACGCTTTTCCGGCCGCGCATCGACCGCATCCTGTTCGCGGCGACCAAGGCCGATCACCTGCATCACCAGAGCCACGACCGGCTCGAAGCGGTGCTGCGCCGGATCGTGGCCAAGGCCGCCGAGCGCGCCGAATATGCCGGCGCCGCGATCGACGTGGTGGCGCTGGCCGCGGTGCGCGCCACCCGCGAGGCCCAGGTGCAGCGCGGCCGCGACAAGCTGCCGTCGATCCTCGGCACGCCGGCGCCGGGCGAGGTCGCCAATGGCGAGATACTCGATGGCGAGACCGAGGTTGCGACCTTTCCGGGCGACCTCCCGGACAACCCCGAAGAGCTGTTCAAAGGGACATTCCGCGGCCTCGCCAGCGCCGGCGCTGACGGCGCCGACTACCGCTTCCTGCGCTTCCGCCCGCCAAAACTGGAACGAAACGGCGATGCCGAGCCTGTGCTGCCTCACATCCGCCTTGACCGCGCTCTCCAGTTCCTGATCGGAGACAGACTGCAATGAACGAGAAGACGCCGCCACGGCGGCCGGCGACGTTCAAGCTCGACGATCCCGGCGTGGTGCTGATCGATCCCGACGACACCAGCCGCCTCGCCCGCGGCACGATCCAGATCGTGCCCGAGGCCGAGCCCGCGCAACTGCCGGTGCCGGCGGATGCGCCGCTGCTGCCGACGCGCCGCGGTTTCCGCTGGGGCACGCTGTTCTGGGGCGCGGTCGCGGGCCTCGTGGTGCTCGGCACCGGGCTCGGCGTCATCAATTTGGTCGAGGATCTCTTTGCGCGCAATCAAGGCCTCGGCTTTCTCGGGCTCGGCTTTGCGGTCATTGCCGCGGTGGCGCTCGCCGTCATCACCGCGCGCGAGCTGGTCGGCCTGGCGCGGCTTGCGACCATCGAGAAGCTGCATCTGCGTGCGGCCGAGGTGCTGATCAGCGATGATCGCAAGGCGAGCCGGGCCGTCGTCGCCGACCTGCTGAAACTCGCGCACCGCACCCCGCAGCTCGCCCGCGCCCGCAGCGCGCTGCAGAGCCATACCGAGGACATCATCGACGGCGCCGACATGATCCGCCTCGCCGAGCGCGAATTGATGACGCCGCTCGACCAGGAAGCGCGACGGCTGGTGTCGACGGCGGCGCAGCGCGTCTCGGTCGTCACCGCGGTCTCACCGCGCGCGCTGATCGACGTGGTGTTCGTATTCGTGGCGAGCCTGCGCATGATCCGCCAGCTGGCGCGGCTCTATGGCGGCCGGCCCGGCGCGCTCGGCATGATCAGCCTGCTGCGCCAGGTGATCGCGCACCTCGCCATCACCGGCGGCATCGCCGCAAGCGACAGCCTGATCCAGCAGATGCTCGGCCACGGCATCGCCGCAAAACTCTCGCAGCGGCTCGGCGAAGGCATGCTCAATGGCCTGCTCACGGCAAGACTCGGCCTCGCCGCGATCGAGGTGACGCGCCCGATGCCCTTCAACGCGCTGCCGCGGCCGGCGTTGACCGATCTCGCGAAGGACCTTTTGAGCAAGCGGGAGGAAGACGACGCGCGCTAGGCCTCAGCCTCGCCCCGCTTGCGGGGAGAGGCCGGATCGCATGCCAATGCGATCCGGGTGAGGGGGAGTCTCCGCGAGTCCGTCTCTCACCATCCCTGCCGAGACTCCCCCTCATCCCGACCTTCTCCCCGCAAGCGGGGAGAAGGAGAAGGCCAGCACGCGCCAGCGGAAGAACGAATGGCGCCGGCGGCAGTGATTGCGCCCTCTCCCCTTGTGGGAGAGGGCAGCTCCGCCATCAGCCACGCGCACGCTCGGGTGAGGGGTATCTCTCCACAAGCACCGACCCCGCGGTGAGATACCCCTCATCCGGCGCGCATATGCGCGCCACCTTCTCCCACAAGGGGAGAAGGTAAGAGGAAGGCCAGCACGCGCCAGCGGAAGAACGAATGGCGCCGGCGGCAGTTATGGTGCCCTCTCCCCTTGTGGGAGAGGGCGGCGCCGCCATCAGCCACGCGCACGCTCGGGTGAGGGGTATCTCTCCACGCGCACCGAACCCGCGGTGAGATACCCCTCATCCGGCAGCCTTCGGCTGCCACCTTCTCCCACAAGGGGAGAAGGTAAGAGGAACGCCAGCACGCGCCAGCGGAGAACGAATAGCGCCGGCGGCAGTTATGGCGCCCTCTCCCCTTGTGGGAGAGGGCAGCTCCGTCGTCAGCCACGTGCACGCTCGGGTGAGGGGTATCTCTCCACAAGCACCGACCCCGCGGTGAGATACCCCTCATCCGGCGCGCAAATGCGCGCCACCTTCTCCCACAAGGGGAGAAGGTAAGACGAACGCCAGCACACGCCAGCGGAAGAACGTACTGTCCGGCGGCGGCGACAGATCGGGCGTCCAGCCGCTCAATCTCTCCAGCGCGTACGTATCCATCACCGTGCCGCGCCAGCTGCGCACGACGCGCTCGAGCGGCTGGCGCACCGCTGATGTCTCGTTCCACAGCGCCAGATTGTTCTCCGGCTCGCGGCCGACATAGAGGCCGACGTGACCCTTGATCATCGCCATGCCGGGATCGGCAAAGCCCTGGAAGCGGCCGCGCTCGGTGATCTCGACCACCGGCAGCTTGCCGCGCAGGAACCAGCGCAGCATCGCATAGGTGCGATAGTCGGAGGTCGCGACCCAGGTCGCGCCGGTCGCCTGCACCTGCGCTTCGACGCGCGCGGCCAGCCTGTCGTAGCCGGCCTCGGCGCCAATCGGATCGGTGTGGCCGGTCAGATTCCACGGCGCGAACATGTAGTAGAGGAACACGATGACGACGAAAGCGATGCCCGTGGAGATCGCGGTCCGCGCCCAGAACACCGTGGATTTGATCAGTCCGACCGACCAGCCCTCGAACGGCATTCGCGTCACGTTGATGGCGACGGCGGCAAAGCCGGCCGGCCACAAAAACATCGGCCAGGTGTCGCCGACCCGCAGCGTCAGCGACTTCCAGAGGAAATAGAGAAACGGCACCAGCACCGCTGAAGACAGCAAGATCGCGACCGGCTCGCGGCTACGATAGCCGCGCCACGCCGTCAGCGCCGTGCCGAACAGCGTCACCGGCAGCAGCACGAAGCCGACCAGGCCGAACTGCATGCCGATGAACTCGCCGACGGTGCGCAGCGTGAACGCGCGCTCGGCGGTGGCGCGCACCGCCTGGAAGCGGAACGAGGCCCAGTCGTGCTGGGCATTCCAGATCATGACCGGCGCAAAAACGACGACGGCGATCAGCGCCGCGAGGTACGGATACGGGCTGCGCAGCCAGCGCCACCGCCACTCCGGCACCAGCGCGAACGCGAGCACCGCCGGCAGCAGCATGATCGCAGTGAACTTCGACAACAGCGCCAGCCCGGCGAACAGGCCCGCCGCGAGCCACCAGCGTCCGTCGTCGCTTTGCGCAAGCCGCACCAGCGACCACAGCATCGCAGTTGCAAACGGGATCAGCGCGGTGTCGGGCGCGACCTTGGCCATCAGCAGCCCGTAATACAGCGCCGCCTCCGGCAGCAGCAGCGCCAGCACGACGGCGCGGACATTGTTGTGGGTGACGCGGCGGACGATGTCGGCGAGCAAGAGCTGCGTCGCCAGCATCGCCACGATGCCGCCGAGGCGGACACCCAGGTTAGTGTCGCCGAGGATCGCGGTGCCGAAGCGGATGAACCAGGCGATCATCGGCGGATGGTCGAGGAACGACAGCGCGTTCTCCTTCGACCAGGTCCAGTAATAGGCCTCGTCGGTACGCAGATCGAGCGCGTGGGCATAGACCAGCCGCATCGCGGTCATGGCCACGATCACGGCGATCACGCCGCGCCAGTCGGGCGCGCGCGACCGGCGCGGCTTAACGTTGTTGTTATCGGCGGAGGCTATCGTCACGGCGCGCTTTTTGTTCGACTCTTGCTGGGGTGTCAACGTGTTACGGCCGCCGCCATCACGCCCACCCGGCGCCGCGGTGGTGTTCACCACGGGAATTAAGCACTAGACTTGCCGATCATGAATCACATGGCCTCCCCTTCGCGCGAACATTTGCAGGACATGGCCCGCGGCGTCGGACTGCGGCAGGTCCGCCTCGTCTCGGGCGCGATCATGTTCGCCTATCTGGTCAGCCATTTCCTCAACCACGCGCTCGGCAACATCTCGGTCGACGCGATGGGGATCGGCGTCCACTACCACACCATGTTCTGGCAGTTTCTCCCGGTCGCCATCCTGTTCTACGGCGCCTGCCTGGTGCATACCGCGCTCGGCATCTGGGCGCTGTACCAGCGCCGCGAATTCCGCTGGAAGGCGATCGAGCCGCTGCAGCTCGCACTCGGGCTGAGCATCCCGATGCTGATCATTGCCCATATCGTCGGCGTACGGCTCGGCCAGGCGCTGTACGGGCACGAAAAACTCTATCCGCAGGAATTGTACACGTTCTTCATCGCCTCGCCGAACCGGCTCTGGACCATGCTCGCGGTGCTGGTGATCGCCTGGGTGCACGGCTGCATCGGGCTGTATTTCTGGCTGCGGATGCGCGCCTTCTTCAAACGCGCGGCGCCGTTGCTGCTTGCCGCCGCGGTGCTGATCCCGACGCTGGCGATGCTTGGCATCTACCAAGGCGGCCGCGCCACGATGTCCGATTGGGAAGATGCCGACTGGCGCAAGCAGGAGCTGTCGGTCGCGAAGTTCGGCACCGCGGCGCAGGGCAAGATGCTCGACAGCATCACTGACTATCTGATCTACGGTTATCTCGGCCTGCTCGGCCTCGTGCTGGTGGCGCGCGCCGGCCGTGCGCTGCTCGAGCGCCGCGGCGGCATGATCGCGCTGTCTTACGGCAACGGCCGCACGCTGCGGGTGCCGAAGGGGCTGAGCGTGCTGGAGGCGAGCCTGCGCTACAACGTGCCGCATGCCAGCGTCTGCGGCGGCCGCGCGCGCTGCTCGACCTGCCGCATCCGGATCATCGGCGACCACGCCGCGCTGCCGGAGCCGTCGCCGCGCGAGGCCTTCGTGCTGCACCGGGTCGGCAGCGACGACCCGTCGATCCGGCTGGCCTGCCAGCTGCGGCCGAATGCCGACCTGACCTTCTTCCAGCTGTTCCTGCCGCACACGATGTCGGCGAATGCCCACGCCGACCATCCGGCGCGGGTCGGCCAGGAGCGCTACCTAGTCAGCATGTTCGTCGACATGCGCGGCTCGACCCAGCTCGCCGAGAAGCGGCTGCCGTTCGACACCGTGTTCATCGTCAACCGCTTCCTCGGCGCCGTGTCGCAGGCGGTGCTGGAAGCTGGCGGCCGGCCGAACCAGTTCATCGGCGACGGCATGCTGGCGCTGTTCGGGCTTACCACCGGCCGCGAAGAGGCCTGCCGCCAGGCGCTGCGCGCGGCGGCGCTGATCGCGGCCAATATCGATGAGCTGAACCAGTTCCTCAGCCACGATCTGCACCAGCCGATCCGCTTCGGCATCGGCATCCACGGCGGCGAGGTGATCGTCGGCGACATCGGCTATCGCGACCACATGGTGTTCACCGCGCTCGGCGATGCCGTCAACGTCGCGGCGAGGCTGCAGGACATGACCAAGAGCCTTGCCTGCGAAGCCGTGATCTCCGACGAGGTGCGTGCCCTCGCGGGTGTCGCCGAGGACGCCCTGCCCGCGCAGGAGGTCGCGATCCGCGGCCGCAACGAGCCGATGCTGGTGCGCGCCGTGGAATCGACCCGCATGTTGTCGACGCTGGTTGCCAACCGACGCGCCGTCGCGGCCTGACCGGCCGCTCCTTCTCCCAGTGTGACTTGACAGTGTGACCTGGCGCACATCTGAAGCCGCGCCCGGCGAGCTATCTCGAACGTGCCGGCTGGTGGGCACGACAGATCGGCGATGGGTAACACTGCAACCGCGCCGCGACAGAGTTCAACGCGCATCTGAAGGAGAAGACCATGTTCCGCAAAGTCACGCTCGCACTCGCTACCGTTGCCACCCTCGGCGCCGTCGCGCTGGCGCCGACCGCCGCCTCCGCCAAGCCGTTCGGCTGGGGCTTCCATCCGCATCATCATCACTACTGGGGTCCGGGCTTCGGCATCGGCGTCGGCTTCGTCGACTCCGGCTGCTACGTCACCCGCCTGGTGATGACGCCCTACGGCTATCGCTACCGCACCGTGAACGTCTGCTACTGATCGAAACCTGACGGTTCGATCGAAACGCCCCGGCCACGCACTGTGGCCGGGGCTTTTCATTGCTGCAATGCGATGGCCGTGGGACCTGCGAAGGATCAATTGACTCAGGGTTCCCCGATGCGACATTTGCTCGCATGAGTCCGGTGGTGACCGGCTCGCGATAGATTGGCTTCGGAGGAAGCGGAATGCTCGATCGACGAGACTTGATGAAGCGCGCCGGCATGGCCGCTTTGGTGACGGGGCTGGGATCACGCGGCGCATGGGCGCTCGACACGGTGACGCTGCCGTTCGGCAACGGCGAACGGCCGCTGGTGCGCTATCCGCAGAAGCGCCCGATGATCGGCCTGACCAGCCGCCCGCCGCAGCTCGAGACGCCGTTTGCTATCTTCAACGACGGCCCGCTGACGCCGAACAACGCCTTCTTCGTGCGCTACCACCTCGCCGACATTCCCTACAACCTCGATCCCGACAAGTTCACGCTGGAGATCAAGGGCAAGGTCGACAAGCCGCTGAAGCTGTCGCTGAACGAGATCCGGAAGATGAAGGCGACCGAGATCGTCGCCGTCAACCAATGCTCCGGCAACAGCCGCGGCTTCTTCAATCCGCGCGTCGCCGGCGGCCAGCTCGGCAACGGCGCGATGGGCTGCGCGCGCTGGCGCGGCGTGCCGCTGAAGGCCGTGCTCGACATGGCCGGCGTGCAGGCCGGCGCCAAGCAGGTTACCTTCAACGGCATGGACGGGCCGGTCAGCGACAAGACGCCCGACTTCGTCAAGGCGCTCGACATCGACCACGCGCGCGACGGCGAGGTGATGCTGGCCTACGGCATGAACGGCGAGGACCTGCCGTTCCTCAACGGCTTCCCGCTCCGCCTCGTGGTGCCCGGTTACTACGGCACCTATTGGGTCAAGCACCTCAATGAAATCACCGTGATCGACAGCGTGTTCGACGGCTTCTGGATGAAATCCGCCTACCGGATTCCGGATACGCCGAACAACGCGGTCGAGCCCGGCACCGCGCCGAAGGCGACCATCCCGATCAACCGCTTCACCGTGCGCTCGTTCATCACCAGCGTCGCCGACGGCGCCAAGGTGAAGGCCGGCCGCACCCTGCTGCGCGGCATCGCTTTCGACGGCGGCAAGGGCATCAAGGAGGTCGCGGTGTCGACCGACGGCGGCAAGACATGGACCCCGGCCAAGCTCGGCAAGGATCTCGGCAAATACGCCTTCCGGGAATGGAAATTGCCGGTGAAGCTCCCCGCCGGACCCTCGGAGCTGAAGGTGCGCGCCACCAACAATGCCGGCGACACCCAGCCGATGGACCCGTTGTGGAATCCGGCCGGTTATCTGCGCAACGTCGTCGAAACCGTGCGCGTCACGGCGGCGTGAGGAGGGCATCATGATCAGCAAGCTCATCCCCGCCTTCGCCGCGATCGCCACGCTGTCGATCGCCGCAAGCATCGCCGCACCGGTGAACTACACGCTCCCCGAGGAGACCGCGACGCTCAAGCCCGGTCCCAACCTTGAGGTCGTGCAGAACAACTGCACCGCCTGCCACTCGCCCGACTACATCAAGACCCAGCCGCAGGGCGAGAAGTTCAAGAAGGACTTTTGGCAGGCCGAGGTCACCAAGATGATCAAGGTCTACGGCGCACCGATCGACGACGCCGATGTCGGCAAGATCGTGGAGTACCTCGCCGCGACGTATTGAGGCGCCGCGGTCTTCCTACCGCCAAGGCTAGAGCCGCACCGCGCGGCTCTCTCGATCCGTCGTCCCGGCGAAAGCCGGGACCCATAACCACAGGATTGGGTTGTTGAAGAGGGCTGTGGCCCCAGCATCGCGCAACAACGAACTTCGGTGGTTATGGGTCCCGGCCTACGCCGGGACGACGCAAAGAATCGCGACGCGGCTGTCAGACCCGTCATCCTGAGGTGCGAGCTCTTGCGAGCCTCGAAGGATCGACGGCCACCAGCCGGGCCGATTCATCCTTCGAGGCTCGCCGAAGAGGCTCGCACCTCAGGATGACGGGGAAACAGCAGCTGCGCGGTCAAACATGACGTCGCATTCTCGCGATATGATCTGCCCGAGTCTTGCTTCACACCCCCTCACCCTCACCCCGCAATCCGCAACGCGGTGACGGCGACGCAGGCGTTGCCGACCGGGATCAGCATCACCTGGGCGCCGTTCGGCAGCGTCAGGGTCGAGAGCTCGCCGAGCGCGCCGCTCTGGCCGTTGAGCTTGGCGAGCTCGGCTGCGACCGCCGAACAGCTTTGCGGATTCGGCGTGACCCGCACCAGATTGCCCTCGCAGCCGGATCCGACCGGCGCCGCGAACACGACGCCGGCCGCCGGCAGGGTGGTGTTGTTCGGCGCCGGCTGGCTGAGCGCGACCAGCGACTGCACCGAGTGAACGTTGCCGGCCCTGGAATCCCACTGCGACTTCGCCGTGTAGGTCGAATTGACCGTGACGCCGCGGCCGAGCGTGCCGAACAGACTGGCGCAGGTGGTGATGTTGGCCTGCCGCGCGTGGTCGTCGAACACGGTGGCTTGCTGCTGCCCCGCGGCCGGCGGCGCGGCGGCGGCAGCAGCGGCGGGCGGCGGGGCAGCCGGCTGGGTCTGCGCCTGCGGCTTGGCATGGGGCTTGGCCGCGACCGGCTTTTTCGCGGGCTGCGGTGCGCCGGGCGGCGGCTGCAGCTGCGTCGGCGCGGCCTGCTGGGCGTAGCCGACCACGGCGGCGCTGAACGCCGCGACGACCAGCGCCGTAACCACCGAGGCGAAGATCAGGACGAACGTACGATTCAGTTGCATTGGTCGTTTGTCCTTGTCCTCATACCCATGATCCATGCCGTCCCGTCATTGCGAGGAGCGATAGCGACGAAGCAATCCATCGCTCCGCATATGCTGACCGATGGATTGCTTCGCTTCGCTCGCAATGACGTGGAGAGGCCGTACCTGCATCGCCGTCATTTCAGCTTCGACAGCACGACCGACAATCCCTCCAGCGGCGCCTCCAGCACCACGGGCTGCCCTTGCGGCAGCGGATAGCTGACCCGGCATGGCGTCGCGGCGCGGATGTGCCGCCGCAGCATGTCGCCGATCGCAATCGTCGCGAAGCATCCGGCGGCATCGCAACGATCCGTCTGCGCGATGATGCGGTCCGGCTTGTCGCCCATCGCGAGCTCGATCGGCTGGCCGGTGCCGACAGCGGCGGGCACGCGCATCACCATCAGCGGCTTGCCGTCGGCGGTCGCCACCAGCGACCAGTTGAAGGCCAACACGCCCTGCGCGTTGACGATCGATTGCGTGACATTGCAGACCCGGCGCTTCGACTTCAGGCTTTCGTCGCAGATCAGCGTCCAGTTCCGGAACGGCTGGATCATCCGCCGGTAGTCGCCGAGCGTCTCGCCCTCGGGGATCACCACGTCGGACGGTTTGACGGCATAGCCTGATGGTGCGGGCTGCGCGGCGACACTTGCCGCCGCACAGCTCCAGATCGTCAAAGCCAGCCATGCCAGCCGTCTCGCCGAACACCGGATCAATTGAGCGTCAGACTAAGGCCGGCGCTGACGCCCCAGTCGCCGCCGGCGGTGGTCGCCGCCGCGTTGCTGCGCAGACGGCCGTTCTCGCTGGTGTAGCCGAGACCGAAGGCCAGCGCGCCCTGGCTGCGCCAGACACCGCCGCCGGCCGAGGCGCTGACCTTGCCGGGCCGGTCGTCATAGCGCAGCGAGGCCGCGGCCATGCCGATCGCCGCAGCCCGCCAGGCATCCTGCCGCACCTCGCCGATCTGGCCGTTGAGCTGCTGGAACGCGCTGTTGAGCTGGTTGACGTTGACCGCATCGGTGCCGGCGATGCCCGCCGCCACGTTGCTGACGGTCACGGGCGCACCGTTGCCGCTGTTCAGCGTCAGCCTGTTGGTGGTGCCGCCGGCGCCGTCGCCGTCGTAGTGGATCGTCGAGTTGGCGAGCGCCTGGAGCTGGCTGACATTGACCGCGTCGGTCGCAGCCGAGCCCGCCGCCACGTTGGTGACGCGGCGCTCGGCTCCGGACGAGCCGACCGACACTTCGCCCGTGGCAACACCTGCGACCGCCTTGCCGACAACAGGCGTATAGGCGGCATCGCTGAGGTTCGCCGTGGTGGTGGCGTTGGCGCCGAGCGCCAGCGAGTTGGCCGCCGTCGCCCGGGCGCCGGCACCGATCGCAACCGAATTGTCGGCCGACGCGGCGGAGCCGTTGCCCATCGCGACCGCGTTGGCACCGCTCGCCACCGCCTGCGGCCCGACCGCCACGCTCTCCGCGCCGGTCGCGGCGGAATCCGCCGCGGTCGAGTTGGCGTGGAAGTATTTGATGCCGCCGCCGCCGCTCGTGATGTTGTTGACCGTCGTGTAGAGACTGTCGAGCGAGGTGTTGGTGGCCCAGAGCTGCGAGCCGTTGATCGCGTCGGTCGAGGTGGCGCTGATCTGCCCCGCGGCCAGATTGGTGAGGGTGCGCTCGGCACCCGCGCTGCCGATGCTGACGGTCGAGGTCGGGGTGGTGCCGGCGAAATTGTAGGTGGTGCCGCCGATCGAGGTGCTCGATGTCGCCACCACCGCCGAGGTGGTCGAGTTGGCGCCGAGCGCCACGTCGCCGGCCTGCGCGGTCGCCTTGGCGTTGGGGCCGAGCGCGACGCTGGTGGGATTGGAGGTGACCGAACCGGCACCGATCGACACCGACTGGATGCCGTTGGCCTGCGCATTGGTGCCGAACGCAATCGAATCGGCAAAGCTGACCAGCGAATTCTGGCCGATCGCGATGCCGCCCGGCGCGGTCTGCTGCACGATCGCGCCAAAGCCCATGCCGATGCCGTTGTCGCCGTTGACCACGGTCTGCGGTCCGACCGCGACCGAGTTGTTACCGACCGCCAGTGAATCCGCCAGCGTCGAATTGGCATGGAAATACTGGATCGGCGTGACCGCGAACGACGCCAGCGCGCCGGTGAGCTGCCGCACGGTGACGGCATCGCTCGACTGCGTGCCGTCGGCCACGTTGGTGATCTGGCGATAGTTCGTGGAGTCGCCGACCGACACCGCGCCGAGCAGCGTCTTGTCCGTGGTGTTGAAGGGGATGACGGTGCCGCCGATGGTGCCGGAGGCCGGTGCGACGGCGCGGTCGGATACCGAACCCGAGCCGATCGCGACGCCGTCGGCCACCGTGACCCGGCTGTTGAAGCCCACCGCCGTCGATCCCGCCGATGTCGCCGAGGCACCGATGCCGGCGGCCATCGCGTTGGCGCCGGTCGCCCCGTCATTGGCGTAGTTCGCAGCCGGCGTACCGCCGTCATTGACGCTGTAATAGTGCCTGAGGCCGTTCGTGACGGTGGTCGTGAGGCTGTCGATCGCCGTGGTGGCCGCGAACAGCTGCGAGCCGTTGACGGCGTCGGTCGAGGTCAGGGAGACCTGCCCCGCGGCAACGTTGGTGACGGTGCGCTCCGCGCCAACCGCGCCGACGCTGACCGTCGATGTCGGGGTCGTGCCGGCGAAACTGTAGGCCGTGCCGCCAATGGTCATGCCGGGCGTGCCGACCGCCGCGGCGGTCTGACTGCCGGCGCCAAGCGCGACATCGTTGGCATTGGTCGCGGTGGCGCCGTTGCCGACCGACACCGCATTGGTCCCCGTTGCGGTCGAGACCGGACCGATCGCTACCGAGTCCGTGCCCACGGCATTCGAATCGGCCAGCGCCGAATTGGCGTGGAAATACTTGATGCCGCCGCCGGTGGTGATGTTGTTGACGGTGGTGGCGAGGCCGTCGACCGCCTGGTTGGTGGCAAACAGCTGCGAGCCGTTGATCGCATCGGTCGACGAGTTGCTGAGCCGTCCCGCCGCGACATTGGTGACGGTGCGCTCGACGCCAACAGCGCCGACGCTGACGGTCGAGGTCGGCGCGGTGCCGGCGAATGTATACGTCGTGCCGTTGATCACCGTATTCGACGTGCCGACCGCCGCAGCGGTGACGCTGCCGTTGCCGAGCGCAACGGCGCCCGCATTGGTCGCGGTTGCGCCGCCACCGAGCGCGATGGCATTGGCGGCCGAAGCGTTGGCCTGACTGCCCATGGCGATGGCGCTGACGCCGCTGGCGATATTGCGGTCGCCGATGCCGACGGCGCCCTGGCCGGTGACGGTGTTCTGGAAGCCGATGCCGACCGCGCCTTGCGCCTGGGTGCCGGGCGTGCCGACGGCCTGGCCGCCGCCGCCCACCATGTTGGTGTTGCCCATCGCAACCGTGCCGTCGCCGGTGCCGGTGTTGTTGAGGCCGCTCGCGATTGCGCCATTGCCAGTCGCGGTGTTGGGATCGCCGATCGCGACCGCGCCGTTGCCGCTGGCGACGTTGCCGGCGCCGACCGCGACCGCCTGGCCGCCGGTCGCCAAGGTGTTGGTGCCGATCGCAACCGCATTGGCCGAATTGGCTACCGAGCTGGTGCCGATGGCTATGGAATTGGTTGCCGACGCGTTCGCGTTCAAGCCGATCGAGGTCGTTGCATTGCTGGCAACGCCAATGCCGGCATTGGTGCCGAGCGCGATGTTGTCGTTGCCCGTGACGAGGCTGCCCGCGGCGGCCGACGTCGTGCCGTCATAGGCAATGGTACCATCGCCGGTTCCCATGGCGACGTTGCGTGCGCCGGTGACACCCGACCCCGCGCCGCGCATCGTGGTGTTGACGCCGCCGCCGACGCCGACGTTCTGGACGCCGCCGACGGACTGGCCGGCTCCAATGCCGACCGAGACCGAACCGGAGCTTCCGGCCGTCGAGCCGATCCCTGCGCCCTGTCCGATCGCAACCGCGCTTGTCCCGTTGGTGACGGCATTGGTACCCAGCGCAACCGAAAAGTCCCCGGCTGCCTGCGACTGCGCGCCATACGTCACGGCCCGCACCCCGCTTGCAACCGACGCCCAGCCGCCGGACATCGCAAAGTTGCCGCTGGATAAGGAGCTGACGCCGAGCGCGGTAGAGTTCGCTCCGGAGGCAACGGCGAAGGTGCCGAGGGCGCTGGCGCCCGCATTGGTAGCGTTGGATTGAACGCCGAGCGCGACCGAATTAGTTCCGCTCGAGATCGTGCCCTGGCCCAGCGCCATCGCGCCGCCAGTGCCCGATGCCTGCGCGTTCAGGCCGAGAGCCACAGCGTATTGTGCCGACGAAATGGATTGACGTCCAAGCGCAATGGCGTCGACCTGGGATGCCGTCACATCCGTGCCGATGCCGATGGCGCTGGTGGCAAGGGCACCGGTTCCCGGAGCCGTGCGCGAGCCAAGATAGACGGAGTTGAGCTGTGAAGCGATCGACTGGAAGCCGATCGCGACGGCGTTCTGAGCGGCTGCGCTGGTGCCCGTGCCTTGGGCAACGGCATCTAATCCGGCTGCCGATGCTCCACTACCAATCGCGATAGCGCGCAGCCCGCTCGCCACCGATCCGGTGTCGATCGCTACGGAATCGGTGCCGGTCGCACTTCCACCGCCAAGCTGCACACTTCCAGCGCTTGCGGGCGAGGCGGCGACTATGACAACGGCGAACGCGCCAAGCGTCGTCGCAACGGTCGTTCCGCCAATTCCCAACGTCCCGAGGCCCAATCGGTGTCGGTTCATGCCAAGGACACGGTGGGCCGAACGCAGCACCGCCATCAGCCGGCGGCGCAGCGCGCGTGGACCCGCACTGGCATCTTCAACCCAGTTGCGGACAAAGCCCGCCCGACGTCCCGAGATCGACGATGGAGTTGAAACCTGCGTGGTTGGCATTTGCGCCCCCTGACTGTCTGCCCCTATGCCCCCGGAGCATTGTGCCGCCGGCTGTACGACCCCACAGCCGGGCTAGGCGCAGACAGGAACAAGCGACAGCAGCGGCGCAACACGCCGGCACTTTCCACCTTCATCCAACGATACGATTGAAAGAGACGGGCACGATCAAAGAACACGCACCCGTTGCCGATCCCCATCACAACACCCGAGTCATGATATTGATGAATCATAGCCACGAATTTGCCGCCGTCACCCAGCACCCCGTCCAAATAGCTGGCACAGCGTCTCACAAGTTGAACGATTTGCGGTGTGCACCTGCGGTTCCACCGCGCGATGCAACCGAAACCCGAATCAGAGGCGGGCGCGCTCGCGCGCCTCGCGCGGGCTGATGCCGAACTCGCGGCGGAACGCGCGGGTGAAATCCGACGCGAGGCGGAAGCCGTGGCGATAGGCGATCTCCTGCACCTGGGCGTTGCCGGTCGCGATCAGATCGGCATAGGCCGCCTGCAGGCGCTTGCGTTGGATGAAGCGCGCGACGCCGCCGACGCTCTCGAAGGCGCGGTAGAGATTCGAGCGCGAGATCCGCAGCCCCTGCGCCACCCGTTCCGGGGTGAGGTCGAATTCGCCGAGGTGATTCTCGATGTGCAGGCGTGCGCGCTCGAACAGCACGGAATCGATCGCGCCCTGTGCCCGCTCCAGCCTGGTCGCGGTCGGCTGGATGCAGGCGGCGATCATCGCCGCGGTGGCCCGGCCGGCATGGCGGAACTCATCCGCCTCCATCTCGTGCACCCGCGCTTCCAGATTGCGCAGATGATCGGCCAACAGCTCGATCAGACCGCCGGAGAGGATGGTGGTGTGGACGTTGTCGAGCTCATCCGCCACGGCCGTGAACGCGCTGCGCGGCAGAGCGAAGATCTGGCCGTCGTAGCCGGTGATGCGGCCGCGGAACTCCTTGTCCAGCGAGACCAGGAACATCGCGCCCGGCCCGGCGTGAAGGTGGCGGTCGCTGCTCTCGAACCAGGCTTCACCGGACCGTCCGAGATAAAGCCACCAATAATCGATCGGCGCGGCGCGCGGCACCCGCGCAAAGGTCTGCGCGGCGAAATACCCCGACGTCAGCACGATGTCGGCCATGTTGCAGGTCATGTACTCCACCGCAAAGCCTTGCGCGACATCGTGGTCCTCGGGCGGGCCGACCTCGACCAGCCGGCTGATGCGCGTCTTCCAGACGTCGAACTGCTCTGACGGCTCATAGGGCCGGGTCGAGAAGAACCGCGGCCGCGCCGGGGTCCTGTCCCTGATGTCGCGCGGCTCGCGCGGCAGGGGCGCATGTTGCAAATATTCGGCGGGAGGTGCCAGGACGTGATCCGCTTCTTGATAGTCTTCTTGATGTGCGTCTTGCATGTGTCTTCAGTTGACGCCGCGAACGAGCGCAGCCGCCGCAGCTTGTTGTTGGCCGGCCGACAGCAACCGCCGCTGGCCAGCCACGAATCACGCCACGGCGGCGCGGACGTCGCGCCGTTGCGCCGCTCCCCGTGATCCTGCTGACGATGGACATTGTTCCCTGTCGTGTCCGAGCAGGAACCTCGCCGCGAGGCACCCACCTTTTTGATCTCGCAGTGTGACGAGAAACACAGAAACAAACTACCCGTTCGCAGGAACATCCAGATTTGATCAGCAACGAATTCGGCGACGTTGCGTGCCTACACATGCCGCGAAATTGTTTCGTGCATGTTCCGATGATTCTTCGAGAATTTTTCTCGATCTGGCGCATCGCCGCCGCGCGCAGTCGCGCGCGCGGCTTTTCGCAGGATCGATTCCGGCCGCGCGACGCGGCGCCGATCACCGCCGGGCGTGCCTGAGTTGGACACCGAAAAGAGCCGAGGGCGCGCCGCATCCGGGCGCCGGCCGGCGCGAAGCCGTCCGCTTTTGCAGCGCATCAATTGACCACGAAACAGGCAGTGCGGCGCCAAACCGCCCGAAAGCAGGGGGTTCCGGGCAAAATCACACCGTCGTTTGATCTATCCAGTCTATTTCAAACTGCTATCCTGTGCGGCGCGGACGCGCCGGTTGTGCGGGGACCGGCGGGTCTGTTTCGTTTTGATTCCGCGGAGACGACTGGAATGCCCAAAGGTACCGTGAAGTGGTTCAATCCGACCAAGGGTTACGGATTCATCCAGCCCTCATCGGGCGGCAAGGACATTTTCGTGCATATTTCTGCAGTTCAAAAGGCTGGTCTTCAGACGCTCAACGAAGGTCAGTCGGTCGAGTACGAAGAAATTGCAAATCGCGGCAAGACATCGGCTGAGAACCTGAAGGTCTAGCGCGGCCGCGCCAGACCAAACGGCGCACTCTCGGACGCCATTCGGGAGTGAGGCCGAGCCAACAACCCAGACAACGCGACGTTCGGCGGGGCGGGCACCACGCCCGCGCGCCACGACGCCGGATTTCATTGTAGCCGCCCTCGCCGGCGTGCCGGTGCGCAGCATTGCGCGAAGCCGCCCGAGCCGCGCCGCCTTGCTGCTGCGTTGCGCGTCACAGACAGGTGCCGCTCTGGCCGGAGCCGCACGGCAGCTTCTTCGAATATTCCTGCAGCTTGCGGCGTGACTCCGCCTGCGCCATCACGTCGAACACGCTGGCCGGCTCTAGCTGCGTCGCCTTGCGGAAATCCTCGGCCGCCTTGTCGGTGTGGTTGAGCGCCTCATGGGCCTTGGCGCGGGCGAACACCGCCTCCACCGACTCCTTCTGCGCGATCGCGCGGTCGAGATCCGCGACCGCCTTGTCGTAATTGCGCTGCGCCGACCAGGCGATGCCGCGCAAGGTCAGCGCCGCCAGATAATCCGGCCGCGCGTCGAGCACGAGATTGAGGTCCTTCATCGCCTCATCGGTCTTCTTCAGCCCGAGATAGGCCCGCGCGCGCAGCACATGCGCGAACGGATCGTTGGGCGCCTTGGCGACGATCTGGTCGAACGCGGCGACGGCGCGGTCGTATTGCGCCGAGGTCAACATTGCCAGCGCGTGGCCAAGCTGCGCCGTTGGATTGCCGGGGTTACGCTCCAGCACGGCGTTGATATCGGCCATGCCCTCGTCGGTACGGCCCTTGAGCAGCAGCTCCAGCCCGCGCCACGACTTCGCGAGCAGATTGGTCGGTGCAAGCGCCAGCGCCTGGTCGAAATCGAGCAGCGCCTTGTCGATCTGGTTCAGGCTGACATAGGCCAGTCCGCGCTCGGTGAAGGCCAGCGTGTCCTTGGCATTGAGCGCGATCGAACGATCGTAGTCGGCCAGCGCGTCCTGCGCCTTGCCGGCGCCGGCCTTGGCCATGCCGCGGCCGATATAGGCCAGCGCATTGTTCGGGTCGAGCGCGAGCGCGCGGTCCGCATCGGCCATCGCATCGTCGAACAGCCGCATGCCCGCCACGTGGATCGCGCGGTGCGCCAACAGCTGCGCGTCGTTCGGCCTGAGCTTGACCAGTTCGTTGAGATCGTTGCGCGCGTCGGCGGGGCGGCCGAGTACAGAATAAGCCATGCCGCGCAGCCGCAGCGCCGCTTCGTTGCGAGGATCGCCTGACAGCACCTGACTGAGCGTGGTCACGGCGGCCGCATAGTTGTGCTGCGCGATGAGCTGCTTCGCCTGCTCGATCTGCTGGTTCGCGGAAGCTGCGGCCGGCCGCGATGGCCGCGCCGCCGGCGCGCCGGGCGCTGCGGGTGCGGATGCTGCCGGCGGCGGCGCGGCAGTGCCGGCCTTGGCCAGTTCGGCCTGCATCGCCACCGCCTGCTGGCGCTGCTGCTGGATCTCCTTGTTGTCGGGCAGGAAGCTCAGCAGCTTGTCGAAATCGGCGATGGCGCGCGCATAATCGCCCTTGGCGCTGTAGAGCTGGGCGCGGTTGAAATAGGCGTTGCGCTCGGTCTGCGGCGCCCGGGCGATCGCGCGCGAAAAATCTTCGATCGCGTGATCGACGTCGCCCTTACGGCGATAGGCCTGGCCGCGCCAGTAGAACGCGTTCGGCGTATTCGGGTTGACGGCGAGCGCGACGTTGACGTCGGCCAGCGCTTCATCGGGCTTTCCGGTCTCGACATAGGCCCGTGCGCGGCCGACGCGCGCCGCCGGCAGATCCTGCCGCAAGTTGATCGCCTGGTCGTAGTCGGCGATCGCATCGCTCCAGGCGCGCTGGTCGGCGCGCAGATTGCCGCGCGCGAGGTAGCCGAACGGAGACTTCGGCTCGAGCTCGATGGCGCGATCGAAATCGGCGCGGGCCTGATCGGGGCTGCCCTTGCGCTGCCGCAGATAGCCGCGCTCGATCAGCGCCTGCACGAATTGCGGGTTGAGCTGCAGCGCGGCCTCGGTATCGCTCAAGGCCTGATCGGTGTTGCCGCGGCCGATATGGAAGCGCGCGCGGCTCGACAGCGCCTTGGTGCGCTCCTCGACGGGGCGCGCGGTGTCGCCGATGATCGCCGAGCAGGCCGCCTCGACCTTGTCCGCTACCGGCCCGTTGCAATCTGCGAGATCGTCCGCCCGGGCTCCGGACGCCGTACCCAGCAGCAGCACGGCTGCGAGCAACAGATGGGAACACACGCCGCGCATCGCGGCATCACTGCAGGTCGGGCGTAAACGCATGTCGTGGCCCCGGCATTGACCGATCGCTCGCCGCTATCCCTACCGTCAACGCCGGACGAACGCCACGGGTCGCGCGGCGGCGAAATTCAGCCGTTCAATCTTCCGTCACCCATTGCGTGACGGTCATCACGTCGGGCGGCTGCAAATAGCCGCGCGGCCAGAGATCGACCGCCCATTCCACCTTGGTGGCGCGCTCGACCAGCACGGCGGTGTTGTGCGGCGTCTGGCCAAGCGAGAAGCCGCGATAATGCGGATCCCCGACGTCGTGAAACTTGAACAGGTTCCATGCGCGCAGCACCAGCATCAGGCTGGTCGTGTTGCGGGTGGTGTCCCAGCAATCGTAATTGTGCTTGTCGTCGTTGGCGCGGAAGTCGGCCTTGGCGACGCGCTTGTCGGTGCCGAGGATCGGAGCCATGCGGCGGTCGAACCAGATCACCGCCTTCTGCATCGCCGCGCGCTCGGCGGCGGCGTTGGCGCGGCCCGCGGCCATGATCTTGGTCAGCGCGGCGCGGTCGGCGGCGGAAAAATCCAGCGTCTCGCGGCGCCGGCAGACGAAGCCGTAGCAGACCGTCATCGACGTCGCCGACGGCGGATAGATCGAGACCGAGGTATACAACTGCGCCACCCCCGAGCTGAGCTCGCTGGCGCGCGATGGCGCCACCGACAGCAATGCCAGCGTGGCAGCCACCAGCACGCCGGCAAAGCCGGCCCGCATCGCTGGTATCGGTCGATTGGCGTCGCTCATGATGATTGCCCCAACTGCGGAGAGGATTAGCGCGGGTGCGGCGCGAAGCCAATACACGCGGCGCATGGCTGTGGATCACATCAGCCGACCGGCAGCGGCGCGTCGCGCTTGACTTCCTCCATCACGGCGTAGGTTCGGGTCTCGCGCACGCCCGGCAGCGCCAGCAGGGTCTCGCCGAGGAAGCGGCGATAGGCGGTCATGTTGGCGACCCGCGCCTTGACCAGATAGTCGAAGCCGCCGGCCACCATGTGGCACTCCAGCACTTCCGGCGCGGTCTGCACCGCCCTGGCAAATTTTTCGAACACGTCGGGCGTGGTCTTGTCGAGCAGCACCTCGACGAACACCAGCAAGCCCAGCCCAAGCCGGTGCGGATTGAGCCGGGCGCCATAGCCCTCGACAAAGCCGTCGCGCTGCAGCCGCTTCAGCCGCTCGCCGACCGAGGTCGGCGACAGCCCGATCCGCTCGGCCAGTTCCACATTGGCGATCCTTCCATCCCCTTGCAGGATCGAGAGGATTTTGCGGTCGATCTTGTCAATCTCTGTCATATATCTGGCGCGACCCAATATTATCCTTATTTTCTAAGGCAAATCTGCTAATTTGTCTATCGAACTACGGTTCGTGAGCGCGTAGGTGTTCCCTGTAACCGAAGGAACCGCCATGCCAGACCCCTCCCCCGCCCCGCCGCCGTTCAGCGCGCCTTACGCGCCTGATGACGCCGCCATCGCCGCTCGCCTGCTGCAGGACGCGCGTTTCGGCGCGGACCGCGAGGCGCGGATCGATCGCAGCGCGACGCGGCTGATCGAGGCGATCAGGGCCAATGACGATCCGCTCGGCGGGGTTGAGGACATGCTGCGCGAGTTCGCGCTGTCGACCAAGGAGGGGCTGGCGCTGATGGTGCTGGCGGAGGCACTGCTGCGCGTGCCTGATGCCCGCACCGCCGACCAGTTCATCGAGGACAAGCTCGGCCAGGGCGACTTCGTCCATCACGAAACCAGGTCGAGCGCATTCCTGGTCAATGCCTCGGCGTGGGCGCTCGGCATGTCGGCGCGGGTGATCCAGCCCGGCGAGACGCCGCAGGGCACGATCGGACGTTTGACAAAGCGGCTCGGCGCGCCGGCGGTGCGCGCCGCGACGCGGCAGGCGATGCGGCTGATGGGCAGCCATTTCGTGCTCGGCGAGACCATCG
Organism: Bradyrhizobium sp. CCBAU 51753; assembly: GCF_015291565.1. NCBI lineage: Bacteria > Pseudomonadati > Pseudomonadota > Alphaproteobacteria > Hyphomicrobiales > Nitrobacteraceae > Bradyrhizobium > Bradyrhizobium sp. CCBAU 51753. The sequence continues at coordinate 7,176,966 of NZ_CP030037.1, forward strand.
AGGCGGCGTTGGCGCGCGCGCAGTCGCATGCCGCGAGCGGCTCGCGCTATTCATTCGACATGCTTGGCGAGGGCGCGCGCACCGCCGCCGACGCCGAGCGCTATTTCGAATCCTACGCCCGCGCGATCGAGGCAATCGGTAGGGCGGCCGGCGAAAACCCCCTGCCCGACCGGCCCGGCATTTCGGTAAAGCTCTCGGCGCTGCATCCGCGCTTCGAGGCGGTGAGCCACGCGCGAGTGATGAGCGAACTGGTGCCGCGCCTGGTCGATCTGGCGCGCCGCGCCAAGGCGTTCGACCTGAACTTTACCGTCGATGCCGAGGAGGCCGACCGGCTGGAGCTGTCCCTCGACGTGCTTGCCGCGGCGTTCGCCGATCCATCGCTCGCCGGCTGGAACGGTTTCGGCCTCGCGATTCAGGCCTATCAGAAGCGCGCCAGCGAGGTGATCGACTACGTCGCCGCGCTGGCGCGCGGCCTCGACCGCAGGATGATGGTGCGCCTCGTCAAGGGCGCCTATTGGGACACCGAGATCAAGCGCGCGCAGGAGCGCGGGCTCGACGGCTATCCGGTGTTCACCCGCAAGGCGATGACCGACCTCAACTACGTCGCCTGCGCGCGACAACTGCTGGGCTTGCGGCCGCTTCTGTTTCCGCAATTCGCGACCCACAACGCGCTGACGGTCGCGACCATCCTCGAACTCGCCGACGATCCCGCAAGCTTCGAATTCCAGCGGCTGCACGGCATGGGCGAAGCGCTCTACGAGCAGCTCGGCAAGGATCGTCCGGAGATCGCCCACCGCACCTATGCGCCGGTCGGCAGCCACCGCGACCTGCTCGCCTATCTGGTGCGGCGGCTGCTCGAGAACGGCGCCAATTCCTCCTTCGTCGCGCTCGCCGCAGACAATCGCGTGCATATCGCGGATCTGTTGCGCCGCCCGGCCGAGATCATCGGCGCCGATAGCAAGGCGTCTCACCCCACGATCCCGCTGCCGGCCGATCTGTATCGCCCGCAGCGCGAGAATTCGCACGGCATCGAATTCGGCGAGCGGGCTGCGCTCGACCGGCTGACATCGGCGATTGCGGCCGAGCGCAAGGCTGCGCCTCGCGCTGTCGATATCTCGACAGCCGAGCAGGCGAGCGCAGCCGTTGCCGCTGCGGGCCGCGGCTTCAAGGCGTGGAATGACATGCCGGCCGGACGGCGTGCCGCGATTCTGAACAAGGCTGCGAACTTGCTGGAACAGCGCCGCGCGCATTTCATTGCGCTGCTGCAGAGCGAGGGCGGCAAGACGCTCGACGACGCGCTCTCGGAAGTGCGCGAGGCAACCGACTTCTGCCGCTACTATGCCGCGCAGGGGCGAAAACTGTTCGGCGAGGCCGATACGATGCCGGGTCCGACCGGCGAAAGCAATGTGCTGGCGCTGCGCGGCCGCGGTGCCTTCGTCGCGATCTCGCCGTGGAATTTTCCGCTGGCGATCTTCCTCGGCCAGGTGACGGCGGCGCTGATGGCGGGCAATGCGGTGCTGGCGAAGCCGGCCGAGCAGACCCCGCGCATCGCCGCCGAGGCCGTCGCGCTGCTGCATGAAGCGGGCGTGCCGGCTTCCGCCCTGCATCTGGTGCAGGGCGATGGCACAATCGGCGCGGCGCTGGTCGCGCATCCAGGGATTGCCGGCGTGGTCTTCACCGGCTCGACCGACGTCGCGCGATCGATCAACCGGACGCTCGCCGCCAAGGACGGTCCGATCGTGCCGCTGATCGCCGAGACCGGCGGCATCAACGCCATGCTCGTCGACGCCACCGCGCTGCCCGAGCAGGTCGCCGACGACGTCGTGACATCCGCCTTCCGCTCCGCCGGCCAGCGCTGCTCGGCGCTGCGGCTATTGTTCGTGCAGGACGACGTCGCCGACCGCATGATCGAGATGATCGCCGGCGCCGCGCGCGAGTTGAAGATCGGCGATCCCGCCGAGCCGTCGACGCATATCGGACCGGTGATCGACGCCGAGGCGAAGCAGCGGCTGGACGCGCATATCGCGCGGATGAAGCGTGAGGCGCGCGTGCATCTCGCCGGCGACGCGCCGGCCGGCAATTTCGTCGCGCCGCATATTTTCGAACTGTCGGCGGCCGGCCAGCTGACGGAAGAGGTGTTCGGCCCGATCCTGCACGTCGTGCGCTACCGCGCCGAAAGGCTCAGTGAGGTGCTGGCCGCAATCGAGGCGACCGGCTTCGGGCTGACGCTCGGCATCCACTCGCGCATCGAGGACACGGTGGAAGACGTGATCGATCGCCTCCAGGTCGGCAACATCTACGTCAACCGCAACATGATCGGCGCGGTCGTCGGCGTGCAGCCGTTCGGCGGCAGCGGGCTCTCAGGCACCGGCCCCAAGGCCGGCGGCCCGCATTACCTCGCGCGCTTTGCCACCGAGCAGACCGTGACGATCAACACCGCCGCCGCCGGCGGCAACGCCGCTCTGATGTCGGGCGTGGAGTAGCTTGTAGCGACCTATCAGCCCCGTCATCCTGAGGCGCGAGCTCTTGCGAGCCTCGAAGGATCGACGGCCACCAGCCGGGCCGTGCATCCTTCGAGGCTCGCCCAGCAGCGCAATTGCGCTGCAAGGCTCGCACCTCAGGATGACGGGTTGAGCATGTGCGGCAATCCTTCCCGTGTCATTGCGAGGAGCGAAGCGACGAAGCAATCCATCCATCCCCGCGCCGAGGCATGGATTGCTTCGCGGAGCCTGTCATCGGGCGCGCGTTCGCGCGACCCGTTGGCTCGCAATGACGGCCCCCCAAGAGCGCCGTTGCATCAGCCCGGCAACATGGGTCAAATGGCCCCTCGATCGGGAACATCGCACGCGATATTCCAGCCACCGGAAAAACACCAACAAGCGCCACGGGAGCGACGGCACGATGGAAAAAGGCATTTTTGACGGGCTCAAGGTTTTGGATTGCGCGAGCTTCATCGCAGCGCCCGCGGCCGCCACTGTGCTGTCTGATTTCGGCGCCGACGTGATCAAGATCGAGCCGCCGGGCGCCGGCGATCCCTATCGCAATCTGCCGAACCTGCCCGGCTATCCCCATAGCGAGCACAATTTCGCGTGGATGCTGGAAGCGCGCAACAAGAAGAGTCTGGCGCTCGACCTCACCAAGCCTGAGGCACGCGAGGTGCTCTACAAGCTGGTCGCCGAGAGCGACGTGTTCATCACCAACATGCCGCCGCAGGTGCGCGAAAAGCTCGGCATCACCTACGACCATCTCGCTCATCTCAACGACCGGCTGATCTACGCCTCCTTCACCGGCTATGGCGAGAAGGGCGAAGAGGCCAACAAGCCCGGCTTCGATTCCAACGCCTATTGGGCCCGCTCCGGCCTGATGGATCTGGTGCGCGCCGACGAGGACACCACGCCGGCGCGTTCGGTCGCCGGCATGGGCGACCATCCCTGCGCGATGGCGTTCTATGGCGCGATCGTCACCGCGCTGTTCAAGCGCGAGAAGACCGGCAAGGGATCGCATGTCGCGACCAACCTGATGGCCAACGGTATCTGGGCCAATGGCGTGCTGGCGCAGGCCAAGCTGGTTGGCGCAAAGTTCAAGAAGCGCAAGCCGCGCGAAGAGGCGCTCAACGCGGTCACCAATCACTACAAGTGCAAGGACGGCCGCTGGATCATCCTGTCGCTGCTCAACGAAGACCGGCAATGGCCGACGCTGGCGCGCTGCATGGAGCGCGAGGACCTCGTCGCCGACCCGCGCTTCGCCACCAAGGCGGACCGCCATTCGCGCTCGGTCGAGCTGATCAAGGTTTTCGATGAGATCTTCGCAACCCGCGATCTCGCCGAATGGCGCAAGATCCTCGACGGCAACGGCCTGGTGTTCGGCGTGGTCGGCATTCTCGACGACATTCCGAACGACAAGCAGATGATCGAGAACGAGGTGCTGGTGCGCTTCGAGAACGACACCATGCTCACCGTCAACAGCCCGATCTTCATCGACGGCGCCAAGAAGGTGCAGCCGCGCAAACCGCCCGAGGTCGGCGAGCACTCCGACGAGATCTTGCGGCAGGCCGGCTACGACGAGGCGACGATTCAGAAGCTGCGCGCATCGGGCGCGGTGGCGTAGGCTAACACCGCCTCTTCTCCCTCGCCCCGCTCTTCGCGGGGAGAGGGTCGGGGTGAGGGGCCTCTATCCGGCGAGCACTTTGCGATGTGTTGAGCAGTGTGGCTCGCCCCTCACCCGGATCGCATCTTGCAATGCGATCCGACCTCTCCCCGCAAAGCGCGGGGAGAGGTGAAGCAAACTCACCGGCTCATCCAGGCCCAGACGATGGCCACGGCGATGACGCCGAGGATGACCGCGATCCCGATCGCCCAGCTGCTGACGCGGACGGCGCTGACCGCCTCGCGCTCGGCCTCGTTGGCCGCGATCTCGCGGTTGCGCTGCTTGTCCTGGTCGGGGGCGCTCATCGGCCGGTCTCCGCTCACGAGCATGATCCGGAAAAGTGGGAGCCGGTTTTCCGAAAAGATCATGCTCAAACTAAAGAGATGGGATCATGATGCGATTTCGCATCGTGATCCCGGGCTTTTTCAGGTCCTGGTCGCAACCCGCAATGTAGCATCAAATAATGACGCCAGCGCGTGCCGGTTCCCGGACCTAACGCCCCTTCACGAAGCACATGCCCATTCGCGAGGTCTTGCCGGCGACCTGGCAGGCGAGGCCCTCAGCGCAGCTCCAGCTGCGAAAACTGCGGTCGGTGTCGGTCGGCTTGGCGGCCGGCAAATAGCAATGCGCGCCCCAGCCGTCGCTGTATTCCGTGCCGGCGAGCTCGGTCGAGCCGCGCAGCTGCGGGCGATTGGAGAAGCCGCGCGAAAAGTCCGGCGCTTTGCCGTCGCGGAAGCTGGAAAGGATATCGCGGCGGCGGACCTGATCGCCGAAGAAATGCGGCGAGGCCGGCACCACGGTGGAGTTCGACGGCTTGGCCGCCATCCAGTCGACGCCGGGAAAATGGAAGCCGCCGATGCCGCGGGTCTGGTGGCAGCCGGCGCAGGTGACGTCGTTGAGGCGCCGCTCGAAGCCGGCCAGCGACTGGATGTTCTGCAGCTTCGTTCCGTCGGCCGCGGCCTTCTGCAAGGCGCCGACGACGTCGCCCTCGGAGAACACCGCCTCGCCCGCCGCGCCCTCGCCTTGCACCAGCCCGAACTCGGGCTGCAACTCGCCGACATCGAAGCCGATCGGCGTCGGAGCAACCGCACCGGTTGCAAGGAATTTTTCCGGGATCAGCAGCGTGCCGCGATCGAGCTCGGCAAAATGCTTGGGATCGAGCAGCCACGCCTTGAAGTCGCGGCGCAGGCCGTCGTCCGCCAGAATGCGATCGCGATCGATCTGGTTCTCCATCGGCGCTTCGGCAAAGCGCTTCGAAGCTCCATCGTAGTCGAACACCTTCAGCAGATAGTCGGTGCGGAAATCGCGGAGCGCGGACTTCGGCGCGTGCGCGATCTGCAGATTGGTCTCGATCCGGTCGATGTTGCGCTCACGGACCAGCGCGAGCGGGCCGTCGCCGCCAAGCAGCTTTTCCGCCATCTGAGGCGCGCTGCCTGCGGCGAGCCAGCGCCGGGCGATTTCGCGGCAGGTGAGCGAGGCATCGTTGCCGGCGCCTTTGGCCTTCAGCACCAGGTTCAGCGTCATCGGCAGGCGCTGCGAGACCGCATTCTCTCCGATCGGCGGCACGTCGGTGCGGGTCAGGCGATAGATCAGCCGGATCTCGCCGCAATTCTCCGGCGCCACATAGGCGCGGTCCATGCGGTTGACGATGCCTGAAAGCACGAAGCGGACGTCCGCGGAATCGAGCCATGCGCGGTCGAACAGCTGGAAGGCAAAACCGTCGCCGACGCCGATGCTCTCGTTCGGCAGGCTGGCCTTGTTCCGTTCGACATAGCGATCGAACTCGCGGATCAGCGCCTCGCGCACCGGCAGCATCGAAGACAGTTTGAACAGTTCGCTGTTGGAGAGCGGCGCGTCGGCCGGGCGCTCCGGCGCCAGCATGCGGCCGAGGCCGAAGCGGCCGTGATCGAGATCGCGCAAGGTTGCGGGATCGATGATCGCCGCGCCGCGCTCGAGCGCGCGATCCTCGCCGGCGCGCAGGGGCGCGACGCCGCCAAGCAGAAGGAACAAGACGAGGAGGCGTTTCAGCGCGCGGCTCATGCCCCCACTAACACCGCGCGGCAAACCCTATTCAAGAAAAAAGGCGCTTCACATCGCGGTGAAGCGCCTTGGTATTGTCGCGATCAGGCGATCAGCGCGAGACGATCAGGCCCCTGCTGGTGACGACCACCCAGCGGCCGTCCTGCCTGCGGATCGCGTCGACGCGGCCGAGGCCGGGAACGGGATCGCCGGCATAGACCTCATAGACGCCGCCGCGTCCCTCGATCAGCGCGCTGCCATGGCCGACGTCGCGCAGCGCCCAGCCTTCGACCACCGGCAGGCGGCCGACCTCGGGCTTCGGTGCGGCCGGCGACGCGGCCGCGGCGGTCGCCTGCGGCGGCGTCACGGTGCCGGTCACCTCGCGGGCAGCGGCGGGCGTCGCCGCCGCAACGGTTGTCTGCGGCGCGGCGCGGAGCTTGTCGACGGTCTCGGTGAGCTTGGCGAGCCTGGCCATCGGCTCGGCCTGCGCCTTCTCGACCTTCTCGATGCGGTCGTTGGCCTTGCTGAACTGGGCCTGGCCGGCCTTGGCGGTCTGCTCGACGCTGGCCTTCAGCGCGGCGATTTCGGATTCGACCCGGGCGATCGAGGTATCGAGCGCTTCCTTCGCCGCAGCATCCTTGGCGGCCGTATCCTTTGCGGACGCGACCGCAGCGGTGGTGACGTGGCCAAGACCCGCGGTCGCGAGTGCGCCGCCGATCGCACCGGCCACCGTCGCCAGCGCCACCATTGCGGCCATAGCCGCGAACCGGCGGTTGCCGGCCGGCTTGGCGGCCTGCGCGGCCTCCGGCTTTGCGGCGGTCTCCTCGTGATCCCAGCTGCGCTCGCCGGGCGCCATGATCATCAGCTTGCCCGGGAAGCGCGGCTCCTCGCGGGTGCCGGTCTCGACCTTGGGCACGTCCATGTTGGTCGGATCGATGTTGGCACCAATCTTGGCATCGATGTTGGGCTCAAGCGGCGGCGGCTGGATCTTCGGCGGTTCAACCTTCGGCGTCTCGGCGCCGGCCTCGATTTTGGCGGCGTCCGCCTTCGGCGACGTCGCTTCCTGCTCGGGCGAGAGCCTGACAGGCTCGGCGTTGGCCGCGGTCACCGGCTGGCTTTTCGCCGCCGTTTCGGCGCCGGCTTGACCGCTAACCGGCTCGCTCTGCTGCTCACTCACGTTCAAAGTCTCCAGATGAGGTTGACAATTCGGTAACTTTTATTGCTTGCGAAATCCTTACCCGGCCGGGTCCTTACCGAAATTTTAGGGAATTTCCGGGGCCGGATTTGGGCCGATGCTGCCCTGCGGCAATCCGCATCAGTACCGGTTTGCGCCCGACACTTTCGAGATTAACATGCCGTCACCTACCAGCCAGAAGGCAGGGGTGGTGCCATGACGATCGAGAAATGCATCAATGTCTTTGATGTCGATGACGTCATTTTTGAGGAAGGCTCGACCGGCCGCGAGCTCTTCGTCGTCCTCGACGGCAAGGTCGACATCGCCAAGATGAACGGCCGACAAAAGACGGTCATCGTCACCCTCGGCAAGGGCGAGTTCTTCGGCGAGATGGCGGTGATCGACGGCTCGTCGCGTTCCGCTTCCGCGATCGCCGCAGCGCCCAAGACGCGGGTGATGCGGATCAACCACGCCCGCTTCGTCTATCTCGTCAGCCAGCAGCCGGCATTCGCGCTGATGATCATGGACGCGCTGTCGAAGCGGCTGCGCGCGTCCAACACCATCACCTACCGGACGGCGGCCAACCCATGAGCGACCGCCGGCCGAGCCCGTTCAAGACCCTGTTCGACACCGACGTCGCCAGCCTGATCCAGGCTGCCGACGACGTCTACCAGATCCGCTTCAAGAACCGCGCGGCGAACGCCTATCTGGTGCGCGGCAGCAAGCGCACCATCATGATCGACGTCGGCCTGTCGACCAATTATCCGCAGCTGCTCGCCTGCCTCGGCCACATCGGGGTGACGCCCGACATGATCGACATGGTGGTGCTGAGCCACGAGCATCTCGACCATATCGGCGCCGCCTATCATTTCCACGGCCGGGCCTACATCGCCGCGCACCGGCTCGCCGCCAACAAGATCATGTTGCGCGATGATTTCTCGATGTTGCGCAAGATGTTCAACGAGCCCAACGTGCCGATCGACATCGACCTCTGGCTCGAGGAAGGCAATCTGATCGACCTCGGCAATTTCCGCCTCAATGTGATGTACACGCCGGGCCACACCTCGGCCTGCATCACGCTGTTCGACCAGGACAAGGGCCTGCTGTTCGCCTCCGACACGTTGATGCCGGGCGGTGTGATGGGCGGTGTGTTCGGCTCTGGCTCGATCGCCGACTACATCCAGTCGCTGGAGCGGCTGAAGGGCCTCAATTCGAAGATCCTGCTGTCGGGCCATGGCCGGCTGTCCGACACCCCGCAGGACGACGTGCGGATCGCGCTGCAGCGCTCGCACGCATTGCTCGAGGACACCGCGCAATTGTTCGACGCGCTGGATGCCCGCGCCAATTTCGAGCCGATCATGCAGTCGGTGCGGGACCTCAACAAGCTCGACGATTGAGATCCATCCTCCCCGTCATTGCGAGCGCAGCGAAGCAATCCATGCCTCCCAGCAAGTGGTGAGATGGATTGCTTCGCTTCGCTCGCAATGACGGGGAAAGAGCTGTGCATCCCCCGATTTGACAAATCCGCGCGCGGCCTGTTCAACGGTGGCAACAACATCAAGAACAGGGAGCGAGGACCATGAAGCTTTACGACTCGATCGGCCCCAACCCGCGCATTGTGCGGATGTTCATGGCGGAGAAGGGCATCGATATCCCCAAGCAGACCGTCGACCTGCGCAAGGGCGAGAACCGCGAGGAGGCGCATCTGAAGCGCAATCCGCACGGCCAGATGCCCGCCCTGGAGCTCGACTGCGGCAACTTTCTCTCCGAGATCACCGCGATCTGCGAGTACCTCGAGGAGAAGCATCCCGCGCCTGCGATGATCGGCGCGACGCCGGAGGAGCGCGCCGAGTGCCGGATGTGGACGCGCCGCGTCGACCTCAACATCGCCGAGCCGCTCGCCAACGGCTACCGCTTCGGCGAGGCGCTGAAGTTCTTTGAGAAGCGGATTCCGGTCGCGCCCGACGCCTCGCCCGGGCTGAAGATGATCGCCGCCAACCGCATCAAATGGCTGAACGACCAGATGGCCGATGGCCGCGAATATCTCTGCGGCAAGCGCTTCACGCTCGCCGACATGCTGCTGTATTGCTGGCTCGATTTCGGCAACCAGGTCGGCCAGCCGCTGGACCAGTCCAACACCAACATTGTAGCGTGGTTCAACCGCGTCGCCGCACGGCCGTCGGTCAAGGCGTAGAACATTGCGGCGCGGAGCCAACCGCCGCCGGGTGTGGAAGGACAAATCATGCAAACCGAAGCCGTGAAAGCGGACGCCAGGCAAGCTGAAGCCATAGCGGAAATGCGCCGCCGCGTCGTGATCTCCTCGACCATCGGCAACGCGCTGGAGTGGTTCGATTTCACGGTGTTCGGCCTGTTCGCGGGCATTTTGAGCAAGCTGTTCTTTCCGGCCGACAATCCGAGCTCCTCGCTGCTGCTGACCTTCGCCACCTTCGGCATCGCCTTTGCGGCGCGCCCGCTCGGCGGCCTGGTGTTCGGGCTCTACGCCGACAAGCACGGCCGCAAGAAGGCGCTGGTCGTGATGATCACGCTGATGGCGATCGGCACCGGCCTGCTCGGCTTCCTGCCGACCTTTGGCGCGATCGGCATCGCGGCGCCGCTGCTGCTGTTGCTGGCGCGGCTGATCCAGGGCTTTTCCGCCGGCGGCGAGTTCGGCAGCGCCAGCGCCATGCTGATCGAATTCGCCTCGCCCGGCCGGCGCGGCTTCTACGGCTCGTTCCAGATGGTGTCGCAGTCGCTGGCGTTCGGCCTTGGCGCTGCGATGGCGATCGGGCTCAATCTCGGCCTGTCGCCGGACGCGTTCGCGAGCTGGGGCTGGCGGGTGCCGTTCATCCTCGGCATCCTGATCGGACCGACCGGATGGTATTTGCGCCAGCGCTGCGACGAATCCCCGGAATTCCAGGCCTACCTCGCCGAGCGGGCCGCGACCGCGCAGCCGAAGCGGCAGACCACGCTCGGCCAGTTGTTCTCCGAGCATCCGCGCGAATTGATCGCCTCGTTCTGCCTGATCGCGGCCGGCACCGCGATCAACTACGTCAACGCGATCTTCCTGCCGGCCTATGCGGTCGCCGAATTGAAGCTGCCGCTGCTGAATGCGCAGCTGGGCCTGCTGGTGTTCAGCCTCGCCAACGCGGCGATTGCGGTGGCCGCCGGCGCCCTCTCCGACCGGATCGGCCGCCGCGCGGTGCTGATGCCGGCGATGATCATCTACGCCGTGCTGTTCTATCTGCTGTTGCAGCGGCTCGTCGCCGCGCCGACCACCACCAACCTCTGGCAACTGCAAGCCGCAGCCGTGTTCCTCGGCGCATTGGCCGGCCCGGGGCCGGCGTTCATGACCGAAATCTTCCCGGTCGGCGTGCGCTCGACCGGCGCATCGCTGATGTACAATCTAGCCGTGATGCTGTTCGGCGGGCTTGCGCCCTTCATCAACACCTGGCTGGTGCAGGCGACCGGCGACAAGGCGGCGCCGGTTTACTACATCTTCCTCGCCGCCGCGATCGGCCTCGCTGGGCTGTCGGTCTACCGGGCGCGGCCGCAGACTGACGCCGCGCTCGCAGGGCTATCGCCGCTGCCGCTCGCGACCGACAAGACGGCAGCGAGAAGCTAGCGAACTTCCCGGCGCAGGAGCGCGCTGGCAATATCTCGAAAAACAACCCCATGCAAAGTAGCCGGCCGGCGTCGAGATGGCCGCTTGACACGTCGGGCAAGTCAGGGGTAATCTTCCAATATTCCGAAATCGTGCCAAGCCCCCCTCGCCCAAGCCCTAAATCACCGCTGGCTTGTCGGGCAGCTCGTTCGGGCCGCCTTCGGTATGCGGGAAGTGTTTTGCCAGTTCCCGCGACACCGCCTCGATACCCTTGATCACCCCCTGCTCGAACCGGCCGGCCCGAAACTCCGCCTCCATCGCCTGGCAGATCGCCTCCCAGCCGGCGTGGCCGACCTTGGCGTCGATGCCGCGGTCGGCGACGATCTCGACGTCGCGGTCGGCGAGCAGCAGATAGATCAGAACACCGTTGTTGTGATGGGTGTCCCAGATGCGCAGATGCGAGAACACGTCGAGCGCGCGCTCGCGCGCCGGCTGGTTGCGGAACAGCGGCGTACCGTCGAGCGCGCCTTCGACCACGAAGCGGATCTGGCCGGCATGGGTGGCCTCGCCCGCCTTGATCGCCTGCTCGATAGCCGCCAGCACGCGCGGCGGAAAATCGCGCCGCACCTTCCAGCGGTGTTCAATGAGATGTCTGGCGATGCGCTTGATGCTCATGTGCCTACCAGCTCCCCGAGGCGCCGCCGCCGCCAAAGCTGCCGCCGCCGCCGCTGAAACCGCCGCTGTCGCTCGAGCCCGAGCTCGAGCCGCCGCTCCAGCCACCGCCCGACCAGCCTCCGGGAGAACTGCGCCGGTACGGGCCCGAGCCGACCACCGGGCCGCCGAAATTCAGGCCACCGAAGATCAGCGCCGCGACGAAGCCGAACAGGCCGACCACGACGGCGGTGGCGAGCGAGCCGACCGCGATCCAGGCGAACACGCCGGCGACGCCGCCGGTTGCGACCGAACCGAGCAGTCGTCCGAGCAGCCCGCGCAGGAAGCCCGCCACGATGATCACGGCGAAGATCGCAACCGGATTGGCGAGGTCGACGAGATCAGGCGCTTGCCAGTGCTCGGGCTCCGGCGCCGGCAGTTTTTCGCCATTGACCAGGCCGATCATGCGGTCGACGCCGGCGGAGATGCCACCGGCGAAATCGCCGGCCTTGAATTTCGGCGTGATGTATTCGTCGATGATGCGATGGGTGACGACGTCGCTCAGCACACCTTCGAGCCCGTAGCCGACCTCGATGCGCAGATGGCGATCGTTTTTGGCGACGACCAGGAGCGCGCCGTCGTCGATCTTCTTGCGCCCGATCTTCCAGGCTTCGGCGACGCGGAGCGAGAACTGCTCGATGGTCTCCTCGCCCGTGGTCGGCACGATCAGCACCGCGATCTGGCTGCCCTTGCGGGTCTCCAGGTCCTTCAGGCGGTCGGTGAGCGCGGCGACATCGCCCGACGACAGCGTGCCGGTCTGGTCGACGACGCGGCCGGTGAGCTGCGGCACCGCGACCTCGGCCAGCGCCGGGCCCACAAAGCCCAACAGCAGCGCGAGCAGAATGACGCGTGCGGCAGCCATCACGGCAGCTTCGCTGCCGCCGCTACTTCGCCGGCGCCGGCGTCGGGCTGAAATCAACCTTCGGCGCCGTGGAAATCTCCTTCTCGTTGTCGACGGAGAAGTTGGGCTTGTCCTTGTAGCCGAACAGCATCGCGGTCAGATTGTTCGGGAAGGTGCGGATGCCGACGTTATAGTCCTGCACCGACTTGATGTAGCGGTTGCGCGCCACGGTGATGCGGTTCTCGGTGCCTTCGAGCTGCGCCATCAGGTCGCGGAACAGCGCGTCGGATTTGAGCTGCGGATAGTTTTCCGTCACCACCAATAGCCGCGACAGTGCGCTGGAGAGCTCGCCCTGCGCCTGGGTGAACTTCTGGAATGCGGCCGGGTCGTTGAGCACCTCGGGCGTCGCCTGAATGCTGCCGACCTTGGCGCGCGCGTTGGTGACGCCGAGCAGCACGTCCTTCTCCTGCTGCGCAAAACCCTTCACCGAGTTGACCAGGTTCGGCACCAGGTCGGCGCGGCGCTGGTACTGGTTCACCACCTCCGACCAGCTCGACTTGACCTGTTCGTCATTGGTCTGGATCGCGTTGTAGCCGCAGTTGGTCAGGCTCAACGTCGCCAGCGCTGCCAGCACGGTCCAAAGCTTGCGCATGAATGTCCTCCCGGTGGAATTCCACGCCACGGTAGCAGATTCTAGATGGCACCGTCATTCCGGGGCGATGCCTTAGCATCGAACCCGGAATCTCGAGATTCCGGGTCTGGTGCTGGCGCACCATCCCGGAATGACTGCAATCAATTGACGCTTGCCTATCCGTCGGTTCGCCGTTCATCATGCCGAGAAAATCGATCCAATAATAATCGATCCTGGGAGGATCCATGGCGTCGGAACAATTCGAGACGATTGTCGTCGAGCGGCCGGAGAGCGCGATCGCGCGGATCGTGATGAACCGCCCGGAGGCGCGCAACGCTCAGAACCTGCAGATGACCTACGACCTCAACGCCGCCTTCGACCAGGCGGTGCAGGACGATGCGGTCAATGTCATCATCCTCGCCGGCAGCGGCCCGCACTTCTCGGCCGGCCACGATTTGCGGCCGACCGGCAAGAACCAGGCGGGCGTGGATTTCCCGCCGGTCGGAAATTGGGGCGGGTTTGCCGAACCCAACGCGCATGGCCGCTTCGCGCGCGAGCAGGAGATCTATCTGCAGATCACGCGGCGCTGGCGCAATCTGGCAAAACCCACGATCGCGGAGGTGCACGGCAAATGCATCGCCGGCGGGCTGATGCTGGCCTGGGCCTGCGACCTGATCGTCGCCAGCAGCGACGCCGAGTTCTGCGATCCCGTGGTGACGATGGGCGTCTGCGGCGTCGAATGGTTCGTGCATCCCTGGGAGCTCGGCGCGCGCAAGGCCAAGGAGATGCTGTTCACCGCCGACGTCTGGAGCGCCGATGAAGCGCATCGCCTCGGCATGGTCAATCACGTGGTGCCGCGCGGCGAACTCTCCGCGTTCACGCTGGCGCTGGCGCGCCGCATCGCGGCCAAGCCGGCCTTTGCGTTGAAGCTGAGCAAGGAGGCGGTGAACCGCTCGATCGACATCATGGGGCAGCCCGCCGCGATCGATCAGGCGTTTGCGCTGCATCAGCTCTGCCACGCCCACAATCTGCAGGAATTCGGCATGGTGGTGGATCCCGCCGGCCTGCACCCCTCCGTCAAGAAAACCGCCAACGTGAAGTAGGACAGATGGACCTCACTCTCAGCGACGAGCAGCGCCTGCTGCGCGAAAGCGTCGACCGCTTCGTGGCGGAAACCTTTACCGCCGACCATCGCAAGAAAACGGCGAACGATCCGCTCGGCTTCTCGCCCGCGGTCTGGAAGCAGTTCGCCGAGCTCGGGTGGCTGGCGCTGCCGATCGGCGAGGCCGATGGCGGGCTCGGCGGCGGCGCGATCGAGATCGGGATTCTGATGGAAGCGTTCGGGCGCGGACTGGTGTCCGAGCCGTTCCTCTCCACGGTCGTGCTCGGCGCCGGCTTGATCGGCGCATGCGGGACGGAGGCGCAGAAGCAGGCGATCCTGCCTGATGTCGCGGAGGGCACGCTCTATCTCGCCTTCGCGCATGCGGAGCGTGCCGCGCGGTTCGATCTTGCGCATGTCGGCACTACGGCCGCCAAGAGTGGCGACGGCTGGCGACTGAACGGCCACAAGGTCGCGGTGCTCGATGGCGCTGCAGCCAACCATATCATCGTCTGCGCCCGCATCGCCAACGCGAACGGTGCATCGGGCAAGCTTGGCCTGTTCCTGGTCCCGGCCGGCACGCCTGGTCTGGCTCTGCGCGATTATGCGCGGCTCGGCGGCGGACGCGGCTGCAACCTCGATCTGAACGACGTGACGCTTCCCGCGGATGCTCTGCTCGGCGACGGCAGCGACGCGCTGCCCGCGATCGAGGCGGTGGTCGATCGCGCGATGGCGGCACTCGGCGCGGAGGCGGTCGGCATCATGCAGACGCTGCTCGACACCACGCTGGAATATACCAAGATCAGAAAGCAGTTCGGCCGGCCGCTGTCGGCCAACCAGGTGATCCGCCACCGCCTCGCCGACATGGCGATGCAGGTCGACGAGGCGCGCTCGATGGCGTTGCGCGCGGCGCTGATGGCCGACGCCGAACCCGTGGCGCGCGGCCGCGCGGCGTCCGGCGCCAAGGCAAAGATAGGCAAATGCGCCCGCTTCGTCGCCGAGCAATCCGTGCAGCTGCACGGCGCCATGGGCGTCACCGAGGAGCTCGACATCGGCGCCTATTTCAAGCGGCTGCTCGCCTTCGACACGCTGTTCGGCGGCAGCGCCCATCACTATCGCCGCCACGCCGCCTTGAGCGGCCGCGCCCACGCGTAACGGAGAGCGCAAGATGGATCTCACCTTCAGCGCCGAGGAACGCGCCTTCGAGCAGGAAGTCCGCGACTTCATCGCCAAAAGCCTGACGCCGGAGATGAAGCGCGCCACCGCGCTGACGCCGTCGGTGTTCTCCGATCCCGACATCGGCATGGCCTGGCAGCGCGCGCTGCACAAGAAGGGCTGGGGCGCGCCGGGCTGGCCGGTGGAGCATGGCGGCCCGGACTGGACGCCGGCGCAGCGCTGGATCTTCGAGGCCGAATGCGCCCGCGCCGGCGTGCCCAATGTCAACGTGATGGGCGTGAAGATGGTCGGCCCCGTCATCATCGGCTTCGGCTCGCCGGAGCAGAAGAATTTCTATCTGCCGAAGATTCTCTCCGGCGAGGATTATTGGTGCCAGGGCTATTCCGAGCCGGGCTCGGGCTCCGACCTCGCCTCGCTGAAGACCCGCGCGGTGCGCGACGGCGACGACTACGTCATCAACGGCACCAAGATCTGGACCACGCATGCGCACCACGCCAACCGCATGTTCGCACTGGTGCGCACCAACGAGGGCGAGCGGCAGCAGGACGGCATCAGCTTCATCCTGATCGACATGAAGACACCGGGCATCACGACGCGGCCGATCCTGACCATCGGCGGCGATCACGAAGTCAACCAGGTGTTCTTCGACGACGTCCGCGTGCCCGTGGCCAACCGCGTCGGCGAGGAAGGCAAGGGCTGGACCTACGGCAAATACCTGCTCGAGTTCGAGCGCGGCTCCGGCATCGCGTCGGCCAAGCTGCGCGAGGCGCTGAAGACGCTTTGCGAGCTCGCAGAGTCCGACGTCACCGGCCGCGCGATCGAGGATCTCGACATCGCGCTGCGGATGTCGGAGGTCGAGGTCGACATCGATGCGCTGGAAATGACCGAGCTGCGGGTGCTGTCGGCGCTGCAGACCGGGCAGAATCCCGGTGCGGTGTCGTCGCTGATCAAGCTCCGCGTCAGCGAGATCCGCCAGGCGGTGACGCGGCTCGGCGTCGACGTGATCGGCCAGGACGGGCTCGCGGTCGAACCGGCGCGGCCGTTCTACAGACTGAACCACGAGCCGGCGATCCCGGAGGAACTGCTGCCGGTGGTGCCGGAATATCTCAACGGGCGGGCCTACACGATCTTCGGCGGATCGTCGGAGATCCAGCGCGACATCATCGCGAAGATGGTGCTGGGGCTGTAGCACTCGCCTAACTCGGCTCCAGTCACCCTCCCCGGGAGGGGCAGGGTCGACGCGACTGAAAGGAGCGGCGGGGTGGGGTGAAGGTCCCTCCTCGCAAACACTGCCCGAGTTGAGAGATCACCCCACCCCGTCGCGCATCTGACGATGCGTGACGACCCTCCCCATTGCGGGCAGGGCCGTCGCACATGGGGATTAGAGTGATGTTGGCATTGGCGGTGGGCTCCCTCTCCCGCTTGCGGGGGAGGGCGGGGTGGGGGTGTCTCCGCACTGCGAATCCCACCGTGGAGACACCCCCACCCGCCACGCATCTCACGATGCGCGTCGGCCTCCCCCCGCAAGCGGGAGAGGCGAAGTGAGCCAGCTGATAAGCTTGTGCGCCTCATATGCGATTGCCCTCTACCGGAGGGTGAAGGCACGGCGCGTCTAGGTCCCCGCCTTGGCGTCGCGGATCGCCTGCCAGATCTTCACCGGGGTCAGCGGCGTGTTGAGCTGCTTGATGCCGAGCTCGCTCAGCGCGTCCATCACGCCGTTGGTGATGCAGGGCGGGCCGCCGATCGCGCCCGACTCGCCGCAGCCCTTCGATCCCAGCGGATTGGTCTTGCACGGCGCGGAGCCGTCGAGCGTCACTGACAGCGGCGGGATATCGCCGGCCCGCGGCACGCAGTAATCCTGGTAGCTCGCGGTGAGCAGCTGGCCTTCCTCGCTATAGGCGACGCCCTCGTAGAGCGCTTGTCCAATGCCCTGCGCGACGCCGCCATGGATCTGGCCGGTCACCAGCATCGGATTGACCGCAACCCCGACGTCGTCGACCGTGGTGTAGCGCACCACGCGGGTGACGCCGGTCTCGGGGTCGATCTCGACCTCGCAGATATGGGTGCCGTTCGGCCAGCTCGGCCCGTCGACCTCGCCCTGGCTCTCGACCGAGAGCTTTGCGCCCGTCTCCTTCTTGGCGATCTCGAACAGGCTGATGCGCCTGTCGGTGCCGACCACGGTGAGGAAGCCGTCGCGATACTCGATGTCCTCGACGCTGGCCTCCAGGATGTTGGCGGCCTTCTCGCGCGCCTTGTTGATCATGTCGTTGGCGGAGACCGCAACCGCGGTGCCGCCGACGAACAGCGAGCGCGAGCCGACGCTGCCGAAGCCGGTAGCGAGGTCCGTGTCGCCCTGAATCACGTCGATCTTGTCGAGGGGGATGCCGAGCGAGTCTGATACCACCTGGCTGTAGGTGGTCTGCAGCCCCTGCCCCATCGCCATGGTGCCGGACCACAGGATGACGCGGCCTTCGGCGGTCGCATGCAGCGAGACGTTTTCGGTGTGGGCGCGGCCGCCGGTCCATTCGATGTAGCTGGTCAGGCCGCGGCCGTAGAGCAGGCCCTTTTTCTTCGCCGCCTTCTTGCGCGCGGCGAAGCCGTCCCAGTCGGCGAGTTCGGAGGCGCGCTGCAGCATGTGGGCGAAGGCGCCGGAGTCATAGACCTGCCCGACCGCGTTGGTGTAGGGCAGCTGCGCCGGCTTGATGTAGTTGGCCTTGCGGATGGCGCGCGGGTCCATGCCGATCTGGCGCGCCGCGGCGTCGAACAAACGCTCGACGATGAACACCGCCTCGGGCCTGCCGGCGCCGCGATATGCGCCGACCGGCGCGGTGTGGGTCATCACCGACTTCACCTCGAAATGCACCAGCGGCAGGTCGTAGACGCCGGTCTGCACGAACGGGCCGAGCACCAGCGGGATGATGTTGCCGGTGCCGGACGAATAGGCGCCGGTGCCGCCGATCGAGCGCACCCGGTAGGCCAGCACGCGGCCCTTGGCGTCGAGCGCGAACTCGCCGGTCGAGGTGAGATCGCGGCCATGGGTGCCGCCGACGAACTCGTCGGTGCGGTCGCCGCGCCAGCGGATCTTCTTGTTCAGCTTGGTCGCGGCATAGGCGACGACGCCATCCTCGGGATAGAGGCTGGTCTTCTGGCCAAAACCGCCGCCAATATCGCCGACCAGCACGCGCACGCTGTCCTTCGGCCGCTTCAGGATCGATTCCGCGAGCAGGTCGCGGGTCGAGCCCGGGGTCTGCGACTGCACGTGCAGCAGCAGACGGCCGGTCTTCTTCTCGATCTCGGCAATGGTCGAGCGCGGCTCCATCGCCGACGGCACCAGGCGCTGGCTGACCAGATCGAGCGACACCTTGTGCGCGGCGCTGGCAAAGGCTTCCTCGACCTTGGCGGCATCGCCATAGCTCATCGCTGCGACGATGTTGTCCGGCGCCTCCGGCCACACCAAAGGCGCGCCCGGCTTGATCGCCTCGACCGGATCGACCACCGAAGGCAGCACTTCGTAATCGACCTCGATCGCTTCAGCTGCGGTCTGCGCCAGCACGCGCGAGGTCGCGACCACCGCCGCGACGCCCTCGCCGGCAAACCGCACCACTTCATGCGCCAGCAGGCGTCGCGGCGGCACGCTCATCGGCGAGCCGTCCGGCCGCTTGAAGATCGCCAGCGTCGGCAGCGTGCCGATGTCGTCCTTGACGAGGTCGGCGCCGGTATAGACCGCCTCGACGCCGGGCATCTCCAGCGCCGCTTTGGTGTCGATCGACTTGATGTTGGCATGGGCATGCGGCGAGCGCAGCACGTGCAGCCAGAGCGCGCCGTCCTCCGGCTTGTCGTCGATGAAATGCCCCTTCCCGGTGAGCAGCCGCTGGTCTTCCAAACGCTTGACCGGCTGGCCCGCACCAAAACGTAGATTGCCGGGAAGAATGTTCATCGAGTGATCCTTAGCTTGCAAGAATTTGGCGGGGGTTTTAACCGATTTTGGCCGGCTGACAACCGAGCGCGCGTCAGGGCAGATGCCTGCTTTGGCGACGCGTGAGTGCATGGATTTGCGCCATCGGCCAGCCAGGGAGAATATTATTGCGCGCGGCCGATATCGACGACGGCGACCTCGACATCACGTGTCGACCCGTCGCGCTTCACGCTGAGACGCACCTTCTTGCCGACCCCGACCTGCTCGATCGCATCGGTCAGGTCGGAAAGCCGGTGAACCGGCTTGCCGTCGGCTGCGGTGATCACGTCGCCGAGCTCGCCGGTGGAGAGATCGACGCCGCGCAGCCCGGCGCGCTCGGCCGGCGAGCTTGGCGCCGTGCGCACCACGATCAATCCCTCGGCGCCGAGGCGCGTGGCGACCGTCTCGTTCGCGGTGACGACGCCGATGCCGGGCGTCGGCACCCGGCCGTCGCGGATCAGTTCGGGGACGATGCGGTTGACGACGTCGACCGGGATCGCAAAGCCGATGCCGGCGTTGGAGCCCGACGGCGACAGGATCGCCGTGGTGACGCCGACCAGACGGCCGGCGGAATCCAGCAGCGGGCCGCCCGAATTGCCCGGATTGATCGCAGTGTCGGTCTGGATCACGTTGGAGATTTCGCGGCCGCTGGAGGTCGGCAGCCTGCGCTTCAGCGCGCTGATGATGCCGCTGGACATCGATTGATCGAGCCCGAACGGATTGCCGATCGCAAAGGCAAACTGGCCGACCTTGAGGTCCGCCGAGCTGCCGACGGCCACTGCCGGCGGCAGCTTGCGCGCGCTCCTGATCCGCAGCACCGCGAGATCGTAGTTCGGCGCGGTGCCGACGATCTCGGCGCGCACCGCTTCGCCGGAGGCAAAGCGGATCGCGACCTGGGTGGCGTTCTGCACCACGTGGTTATTGGTGATGACATGACCGTCACCATCCCAGACAATGCCGGTGCCGGACGCCGAACCGCCTTCCTGCTCCTCGCTTAGTGGATTGGCGGCGGTCTGCGTCACCACCTGCACCACCGAGGGAGAGACCTTTTCGAAGATCTCGACATTGGCCTTTTCGACATCCGACAGCACGCCGCGCGCGGTGATCGCGCGGGCGGGCGGACCCGTCCAGCCGCTCTGGCGAATGTTGCTGGCTGCGAACACCAGCAGAATGGCCGCGATAACCGACAGGACGACGGCGGTGCGCTTGTTCATGGGAGGGCTCCACGCAACAAACGCACGGGAACAACAGAGGTTTCAGGCGCGACCAAGGCATCGCGCCCGACATTTTGACGCGCGCAGGACGTCGCGTCAGCCGAGATCGCGCAGCGTGGCCTCCACCACCTTGCGCTGTTCGGCGGTCAGCGGCGCCTGCGGCGGCACGGGGTCGCCGACGTCGTAGCCCTGGATCGCAAGCCCTGCCTTGATGCAGGCGGCGAGGTTGAAGCGGGCGAAGGCCTCGTTGATGCGCCAGAGCTTTCGCTGCAGGGACATCGCCTCGTCCCAGCGGGTGCGGCGGCAGAGGTTGTAGAGCTCGACGCTCTGCTTCGGAATGATGCAGGCCGGGCCGGCCATCCAGCCGGAGCCGCCGATCAGCATCACGGCCGCCGGAATATGCGCCGACGCCGAGAACACCTTGAGCTGGTCGCCGCAGCGGTTCATGATCGACAGCAGCCGCCCGGTGTTGGTGGAGGCGTCCTTGATGTAGCCGATGCGCGGATGCGCGGCGAGCCGGGCGATGACGTCGACCGTGAGATCCGAGCGCTGGAAATTCGGATTGGTGTAGATCACCACCGGAATATCGACGGCATCGGCAATGGCGCGGAAATAGGCTTCGACCTGCGCATCAACAAGCGGGAAATACGCTTCCAGGATCGCGAGGATGCCGCTGGCGCCGCGCTTCTGGTAGGCCTTGGCCTGCGCCACAGCGTCCGCCGTCGTGGTCGCGGCGACGCCGGCGACCACCGGCACGCGGCCCTGCGCGGCCTCGATCGTGGCCTGCACCACCTGCATGCGCTGGGCGTTGTTGAGATAGGCGAACTCGCCGGTCGAGCCGAGCGGCGTCAGCCCGTGCACGCCGGCCTTGATCAGATCGTCGCAGAGCCGGCCCAGCACCTCGGTGCGGACGTGGCCGGCGGGATCGACCGGGGACACCAGATAGGGAAAGACGCCGTGGAAATCAGCCATGTGCCAGCCTCGTTGACGGCGAGACATAGTCGGGATCGTGCGCAAAGGGAAGCGGTGTACCATTGCGCAGCGCGTCGAGCACGGCGGCAAAATCGGTCGTTGCACGAAAACCGAGCAGCCGTTCCGCCTTGGTCGGATCGTAGATCCGGCCGATCGCGTGCGGCAGGCGCCAGCCGCGCCGCGCGAACAACGCCGGCGCATCGGGGAAATAGCGCGCGATGACGCCTGCCGCGTCCGATTTCAGCGCCGCGACATCGCCGCGCGCAAACGGCGGCGGCGCGCTGATCACGAACACCTCGAATCCTTTGGCTTTCTCCAGCGCCACCACATGCGCGTCGGCGGCGTCCTCGACCGTGAGGCGGCGATACAAAAGCTCGGTCGCCTTCAGGTTCTCGCCATGGATATCGTCGATCGTGTCGTCGTCCTCGGGAAAGAAGCGGCTGGTGCGCAGCACCGCGCAATTCAGCCCATGCTCGCGGCTGTACAGCCGGCACAGCCCTTCGGCTGCAAGCTTGGTGATGCCGTAGATGTTGCGCGGCTCGAGCGGCCCTGAGGTCTCGTCGAGCCAGACGGCGTGGGAGCCCTCGTCGTCGCGGATCGCCTGCGAGATCATTAGCGACGTGGTCGAGGTGAAGACGAAGCGGTCATGGCCGGCGGCGGCCGCCGCCTGCAGCAGATTGAGCGTGCCGGTGACGTTGACGTCGACAAAGGCCTGCGGTGCAAACCGCGCGATGTCGGGCTTGTGCAGCGCGCCGCCATGGACCACGGCCTCGATGCCGTGATCGGCGAAGGCGCGGTCGACGACGGCTCGCTCGGCCACCGAGCCGATGATGTCGGTTGCTTCGCCGGAGACGATGTCGAGACCGACCACGCTGTGGCCGGCCCGGCGCAGCTTTGGTGCGAGGAAACGCCCGAGCCAGCCGGAGGAGCCCGTCAACAGCACGCGCATCGCATCAGCCCCGGCCGCGCCTTCAGAACGCTTTTGCGATCGCGGCCTTCGCGTCGCTCTGGATCTGCTTCAGATGATCCGGCCCGCGAAAACTTTCGGCGTAGATCTTGTAGACGTCCTCGGTGCCAGACGGACGCGCCGCGAACCAGCCGGAGGTGCTCTCGACCTTGATGCCGCCGAACGGCTGGTCGTTGCCCGGCGCCTTGGTCCTGACCGCGCTCACCGCATCGCCGGCAAGCGTGGCCATGTTGAGCTGATCGGGCCCGAGCGCCTTCAGCGCGTTCTTCTGCTTCGGCGTCGCCGCGACGTCGATGCGCTCATAATAGGGCATGCCGAGCTCGTCGGTCAGCTCCTTGAACAGCTCGCTCGGATCGCGGCCGGTCTTGGCGATGATCTCGGCGGCCAGCAAACCCAGAATGAGGCCGTCCTTGTCGGTGGTCCAGGCCGAACCGTCGCGCTTCAGGAACGAGGCGCCCGCGCTCTCCTCGCCGGCAAAGCCAAAACCGCCGCTGCCGAGCCCTTCGACGAACCATTTGAAGCCGACCGGAGTCTCGACCAGCTTGCGGCCGAGTTTTTTGGCGACGCGATCGATGATCGAGCTCGACACGATGGTCTTGCCGATCGCGGCGTCCTTGCCCCATTGCGGCCGGTGCGCGAACAGATAGGCGATCGCGGTGGCGAGGAAATGGTTCGGGTTCATCAGCCCGTTCGAGCGCGTCACGATGCCGTGGCGGTCGGCGTCGGTGTCATTGGCGAAGGCGACGTCGAAACGGTCGCGCATGCCGATCAGGCTCGCCATCGCGTAAGGCGACGAGCAGTCCATCCGGATCTTGCCGTCCCAGTCCGCGGTCATGAAGCGGAAGGTCGGATCGACCGCGTCGTTGACCACGGTGGCGTTGATGCCGTAGCGCGCGATGATCGGCTGCCAATAATGCACCGCGGCGCCGCCGAGCGGATCGATGCCGATCTTGACGCCGGCGGATTTGATCAGCGCGAGATCGACGGTGTTGCCGAGATCGGCGACGTAAGGCGTGATGTAATCGTGCAGATGCGTGGTCGCAGCCTTGCGCGCGCGGTCATAGGGCATCCGCGCGACGCCCTTGAGGCCGGCCTCGATGTAGCGGTTGGCATTCTTCTCGACCACGCCGGTGACGTCGGTATCGGCCGGGCCGCCATGCGGCGGATTGTATTTGTAGCCGCCGTCCTCCGGCGGATTGTGCGAGGGCGTGATCACGACGCCGTCGGCAAGACCGCTGCTGCGGCCCTTGTTGTAGCTCAGGATCGCGTGCGAGATCACCGGCGTCGGGGTGTAGCCGCCCTCTCCGTCGATCATGATCTCGACGCCATTGGCGGCGAACACCTCGACCGCGCTGGCCAGCGCCGGCTCGGCCAGCGCATGGGTGTCGATGCCGATGAACAACGGTCCGGTCAGTCCGGCCTCGCGGCGATAATCGCAGATCGCCTGCGTGGTGGCGAGGATGTGATCCTCGTTGAAGGAATTTTTCAGCGACGAGCCGCGATGGCCGGAGGTGCCGAAGGCGACCCGCTGGGCGGGATCGCCGGCGTCGGGCTTGCCGGCAAAATAGGCCGTGACCAGCCGCGGCACATTGGCGAGCGCGGCGGGATCGATGGGTTTGCCGGCGGCGGGATTTAAAGCAGTCACGTGACCTCTCAGACCTGCCTATCAGCGCAAATGAGTGATGCCTCAGGGTGCTAGCATGATGGCT
Source organism: Bradyrhizobium sp. CCBAU 51753 (assembly GCF_015291565.1). Lineage (NCBI taxonomy): Bacteria > Pseudomonadati > Pseudomonadota > Alphaproteobacteria > Hyphomicrobiales > Nitrobacteraceae > Bradyrhizobium > Bradyrhizobium sp. CCBAU 51753. Next base: position 7,201,181 of record NZ_CP030037.1, read on the forward strand.
TACACCCAATCAAGCCGACGGCATTTCGTTCCTTGCCGTCACGACAATGCGTCACGACATGTCGATCTGCTGCACTTTTTCGCGGAGCTCGTCGACCAGCACCCGTTTGTTCTCGGTGTAGTCGATGGGAACGACGACGAGATGCACGCCGCCGCCGGCGAACGCGCGTTCCAGGGTCGGGATGATCGCCTCGGTGCTCTCGATCCGCGAGCCCCTGGCGCCGTAGCTCTCGGCATATTTGACAAAATCCGGATTGCCGAAGGTGAGACCGAAATCCGGGAAATGATCGACCGCCTGCTTCCAGCGGATCATGCCGTAGGCGGAATCCTCCAGGATCAGGATCACGAGGTTGAGCTTGAGCCTGACCGCGGTCTCCAGCTCCTGCGAATTCATCATGAAGCCGCCGTCGCCGCAGACCGCGAGCACCCGGCTCCTGGGATAGAGCATCGCCGCCATCATCGCCGACGGCAGGCCGGCGCCCATGGTCGCGAGCGCGTTGTCGAGCAGCAGCGAGTTCGCCAGCAGCGTGCGGTAATTGCGCGCGAACCAGATCTTGTACATGCCGTTGTCGAGCGCGACGATGCCGTCCTCGGGGATCACCTGCCGCACGTCGTGCACGATGCGCTGCGGCGTCGGCGGCCAGCGACCCTCGGTGGCGCGGTCGGTGATCTTGGCCAAGATGCTCTCGCGCAGGCTGAGCAGCGCGCTGGCGTGCGGCAGTTTTCCGGCGACCCGGTCGGCGAGCAGCGAAAGACTCGGGCCGACGTCGCCGATCACCTCGACTTGCGGAAAGTAGACCTGCTCGACATTGGCGGGCGTGTAGCCGACATGGATCACCTGCGGCCCCTTCGGGCCCATGATGAAGGGCGGCTTCTCGATGGTGTCGTGGCCGATCGCGATGATCAGGTCGGCGCGGTCGATCGCCTCGTGCACATAGTCGCGCTCGCTCAGCGCCGCGGTGCCCATGTAGAGGTTGGTGCCGCCGGCGACCGTGCCCTTGCCCATCTGGGTCGTGAAGAACGGGATTTTGGTCCGCCGCACGAAGTCGCCGATTCCGGCGGTGCTGCGTGGACGCGACGCCGCCGCGCCGAGCATGATCAGCGGCCGCTGCGCCTTCAGGATCATCTCCGCGGCGCGGTCGAGCGCTGAGGCATGCGCCACCGGAATCTCGATCGGATGCGGCGGGATCACGGACGCCGGCTCCGCCTCCTCGCCCGCGATATCCTCGGGCAGCTCGAGCAGCACCGGCCCGGGCCGCTCCTGCATCGCAATCCGGAAGGCGTCGCGGACAATCGTCGGGATCGTCGCGGTCGAGACGATCTGCAGCGACAGCTTGGTCAGCGGACGAAACGTCGAGACGATGTCGACGATCTGGAACTTGGCTTGCCGGCTGCTCAAAATGCCCTTCTGTCCGGTGATCATCACCATCGGCATCGCGCCGAGCAGCGCATAGGCGGCACCGGTGGTGAGGTTGAGCGCGCCGGGGCCGAGCGTCGTCATGCAGACGCCGGGCTTGCCGGTCAGCCGGCCATAGGTCGCCGCCATGAAGGCCGCGGCCTGTTCGTGGCGGGTGACGACCAGCTCGATCGAGGAGGTGCGCAGGCTCTCGACGACGTCGAGATTCTCCTCGCCGGGGACGCCGAACACGCGCTCCACGCCCTCGTTCTCGAGGGCCTTGACCAGCAAATCGGAACCTTTGACCATGTCAGCCTCGCACATCTAATTGCATGCTGCCCGCAGGCAAGCATAGCGGCATCGCACGCCGCCGGAAACACCCTCACACGCTCAGGGCTTGTGGACCCTGATCCAGTCGCTGGCCGCGGGCAGCACCCGCGACACCAGGCCGCCGGAGATCGCGATCGATTCCAGCGCCCGCGCCACCATCACCCGCCCGCCGCTGGTCGAGTGCGAGGGCGCAAAGGCGGCAAGCTCCGCGGCGTGCGCCGCATCGGTGAAGTTGGTCATGAAGTTGGGCACGAATCCATCGCGGAAATTCGGCCCCTGCTTCGCCAGCAGCGCCTCGAAATTTTGTCGGACGAAGTCCCAGGCGAGCTGCGGCTGCTCGCCGGTGGAGGCGACCGTACTGATGATGCCCGGCACGATCGTCTCGGGCAGCTCGCCGGTCAGCGTCAACGCCAAGGTCGCGCGCGCGAGCTCGGGATCGCGGGCGCTCGCCGCGGCGTAATAATAGCGCAGCCGTTCGTTGGTGACCGTGCTCTTGCGCGCCAGCGCCAGCAGCCGGTCATAGGTCGCCCGGTCCGCGGTGACGCCGACCACATGGGTGACGGCGTCGCGCAACGCGGTCGGCAGCGCGTTCGGATCCTCGAGGAAGGCCGCGAACCGCCGCTTCGCCTCGGCGACAACGGCGGCATCGCCGAGATCGCCAAGCGTCGAGATCAGGCTGGCGCGCAGCAGCGCGGTGTCGTCGTCCGCCGAGCCGGCGCCGTCCCATCCGACCCGCTCGAGCACCGGGCGCAGCTTGGCGCGGGCATAGGCCTGGATCGCCGGCCGCTCGGCGCGATCGCGCGACAGCCGATTGAGCGCGGCGAGGCTCGAGATCACCTGGTCCCACACCGCGCGATGATCGGCGGGGTCGAGCGCATCGAGCAGCGCGAAATAGGTCGCGGGCTCGGCGCGGCCGGCCTGCACCAGCGCCCAGCTGTCGGCGACGACGTTGAGCCGGTCATTGACCTGCATTCGCGGCAACGCGCTGAGCAGCGCGCCGCGATTCTTCGGACCGTACTCGACCCTGAAATAGCCGATGTCGCCGAGATTGACCTTGATCGCATCGCCGCAGCCGCCCGCCGCCATCTCGGCACTGCCCTGCAGCAGGATCTCGTCGAACGGCTTGCCGCCGACCGGCCCGATCGCCACCGGGATCTGCCAGCTGCGCGGAGCCAGCGGCGCCGCGTCCGTGCCGAGCGGGGCGATCACGAAGCGGTCCTGCCGCAGCGTCAAACGCTGCGCCGCGCCGTCGCAATCCGTTTTCGCCACGATCAGCGGCACGCCATCCTGCTCGGTGAAGGATGCAGCGACGCCCGTGATCGTCTTGCCGGCGGCGCTCTCCAGCGCGCGCCAGAGATCGGCGGTGGTCGAGTTGCCGTAGGCATGCGCGGCCATGTATTTGCGGATGCCATCGCGAAACGCCTGCTCGCCGAGATAGTTCTCGAGCATGCGGATCAGCACTTGGCCCTTGGAGTAGGTGATGGCGTCGAACGCCGTCACCGCCTCGCTGTGATCGGCGATCGGCTGCTGGATCGGATGCGAGGTGCGGCGGGCGTCGAGGCTCATGGCGAGCTGCTTGGCGCCGTAGCCGTTCAGCCAGCTCTGCCATTGCGGATAGAACTGCTCGGAGGCCTTGGTCGCCATCCAGCTGGCAAAGCCTTCGTTGAGCCAGAGATTGTCCCACCACGCCATGGTGACGAGATCGCCGAACCACATATGCGCCATCTCGTGGGCGATGATGGCGAAGATGCCACGCCGCGCCGTCTCCGCGTTGGTCGCGGGATCGAACAGCAGCCGGCTCTCGAAGAAGGTGATGCCGCCCCAATTCTCCATCGCGCCGCCGAACCCGCCGGGCACCGCGATCAGGTCGAGCTTGGGCAGCGGATATTTCACGCCGAAATAGTCGTTGTACCAGGCCAGCAGCTTGACCGCGCTGTCGAGCGCAAAGCGGCCCTGCGCGCTCTTGCCTTCGGTGGTGACGACGCCGATGGTGACCCCGCCGGCATCCGCCGTGACGCGCTCGAGCTCGCCGACCGTGAGCACGAACAGATAGCTCGACATTTTCGGCGTCGGCGCGAACGCGACCTTCTTGAGATTGTCGCCGACCGGCTGCTCGCCGGTCACCGGCATGTTGCCGACCGCCAGCAGATGGCGCGCGATCACGACGGTCAGCGCAAAGCTCGCCTTGAATGCCGGCTCGTCCCAGCAGGGAAAGATCCGCCGCGCATCCGCCGGCTCCAGCTTGCTCGAGATCAGCCGCTTGGTGCCGCCCCCGGTCGGGTAGTCGACCGAGAACAGGCCGGTGCCGAATTTGTTGATCTGCGCCGTGAAGGCGATGCGCAGCCGGTGCCGACCGGCCGTCAGCGGCTGGGCAAAGCTCAGCGTCGCGGTCTGCGCCGCGGCATCCGTCGTCACCTCGGCGCGCTGCGCGCCGTCGTCGAGCGTAACGTCGCCGAACGTGGTGCTGACCGCGTTCAGCGTCAGCTGCCGGGTCGGTTGGCGCACCTCGATCTCGACGGTCTCGACACCCGGCAAGGCAAGCGTCGTCATGTCCGGCGTCAGCTCGATCGCGTAGCTCACGGGAACGACGGTCTTCGGCAGCTTTCCGGGCGTATGGTCGAAGGAAAATGTCTGCTCGGCGGGCGCGCTCGCCGCCATCGCCAGCAACAGCGCCGCCGCCGTGGCAACACGACGCAGAAGCGCTCTCTTGAGATGGCTCGCAGGCTTGTTCATGACGGGCGCTTCAACGGGATCGAGGGATACGAGACGTCATCCTGGAGACGAATGACGCAGGCGGGCAATCTAGAGAAGAAAATGTCGCGATGAAACTGACAACCGCGCGAAGGAGGTGTCGATTGCTTGTTGCCCCTCGGCACAATGAAAGGCTAGTTTGGAACGCCTCTCCGTTTGCTGCAGTCCTGACACATTTGATGACCGGCGAATGACGATACGATTTCTGGTCACGATCGGCCTTGTTGCGGCGCTGACGCCGGCCCTTGCCGCCGAGGATCCGCGCGATGCGCCGCTGGAGTTGACCCTGCCGGTGACCACCGATCCCGCAATGATTCAGTGCCGCCAGATCCGCGCGCAGGACGCGACATCGCTGTCCTTCCTGCCGATGCGCCGCACCTTCAACGACGATTTCGACCAGCATCCGCTGGCGAGCGGACGCTGGGTGCCGCATTACGCCGGCGGCGCGGCGTGGCCGGAGGCGCGCTACTGGGGCGGCGCCGGCTCCGATTTCAAGCGCAAGACCAGCGCCAATGGCGAGCAGCAGATCTATGTCGACCCGCGCTATGCCGGGCGCGGCGCCGCGCCGCTCGGCCTCGACCCGTTCCAGGTTCGCGACGGCGTGCTCTCCATCGTGGCGCGCCGCACGCCGGCCGAGCTGCGCGACGTGCTGTTCGACAACGAGTACATCTCGGGCATTCTGACCACGCAGGGCACGTTCTCGCAGAAATACGGCTACTTCGAAATCCGCGCCAGGATCCCGGTCGGCACCGGCGTGTGGCCGGCATTCTGGATGCTCGCCGATGACGGCGGCTGGCCGCCGGAGGTCGATGTGATCGAGGGACGCGGCCAGCGGCCCGGCGACCTCGTGATGACCACGCATTGGCGCATCCCCGCAACCGGCAAGATCGAGCACTGCGGCTTCGATTTCGCGGTGCCTGGCGCCGACGCCGACTTCCATAATTATGGCGTGCTGTGGGAGCCGGACCGGCTGATCTATTTCATCGACCGCAAGCCGGTCTCCGACATCAAGGTGCCGATCGGTTTCGATGATCCGATGTACATGATCGTCAACCTCGCGATGGGATCGAAATTCTTTGTTGGCGTCGGCTTCGTCGATGCAGGGTCGCCGGCGAGCGTCGCGTTCGAGATCGATCGCATCTCCGCCTACCAGATCGACATGAATTTTGCGGGAGCCAGCAATGCCCAGTGATGTCTCGCGCCGGCAGTTTGCAGGCCTTGCAGGCCTCTCGGCGCTCGGCCTGTCGGCCCCCGCGCTGGCTGCGGACGGCGTGCCGGCGCCGAACGACGCGAGCTTTCCGCCCGGTTTCGTCTGGGGCACCGCGACCTCGTCCTACCAGATCGAGGGCGCCGTCAACGAGGACGGCCGCGGCAAATCGATCTGGGACACCTTTAGCCACACCCCCGGCAAGATCGAGGACGGCACCACCGGCGACCGCGCCAACGAGCATTATCACCGCTACAAGGATGACGTTGGCCTGATCCGGGAGCTCGGCGCCAAGGCCTATCGCTTCTCGATCGCGTGGCCGCGGGTGTTTCCCGACGGCACCGGCGCGCCGAACCCGAAGGGGCTCGACTTCTACAATCGCCTGGTCGACGAGCTGTTGGCGAACAGCATCGAGCCCTACGCCACGCTCTATCACTGGGACCTGCCGCAGGCGCTGCAGGACCGCGTCGGCGGCTGGCGCTCCAGCGACACGTCGAAGGCGTTCGCCGATTACGCGGGCTATGTCGCCGAGCGGCTGACCGACCGGGTGAAGAACGTCTTCACGCTCAACGAGGTTGGACGTTTCCTGCCCTTCGGCTACGCGCTCGGCGTCGATGCGCCGGGCCTGACGCTGCCGCCGGCCGAGGTCAACCAGGCGCGCCATCACGTCGCGCTGGCGCATGGCCTTGCGGTGCAGGCGATCCGCGCCAAAGGCCGCGCCGGCACCCGCGTCGGCCCCGCCGAAAACATCACCGCCTGCGTGCCCGCAATCAACACGCCGGACAACATCCGCGCCACCGAGACCGCGACCCGCGAGTTCAATTCGGGCTTCCTCGGCGTCGTGCTCGAAGGCAAGTACACCGAGGGATTTCTCGCCTATTCCGGCAAGGACGCGCCGAAATTCACCGCGGAGGAATTGAAGATCATCTCGCAGCCCAATGACTTCGTCGGGCTCAATATCTATGCGCCGCAGTGCTACATCGTGGCCACCGACAAACACCCGGGCTGGCAGCCGCTGCCGATGCCGGCCTCGTTCCCGCATATGAGCTCGGAATGGCTGCGGATCGCGCCAGAGGTGATCTACTGGGCGCCACGCATTGCCGCCAAGCTGTGGAACATCAAGAGCATCTATATCAGCGAGAACGGCACCTCGGGCGAGGACAAGGTGCATCCCGACGGCCAGATCTACGACCTCGACCGCATCATGTTCCTGCGCAACTACCTCGCCCAGCTGCAGCGCGCCACCAGCGAAGGCGTCCCGGTGCACGGCTATTTTCTGTGGAGCCTGATGGACAATTTTGAATGGATCTTCGGCTACGAGAAGCGCTTTGGCCTCTATCGGGTGAATTTCGAAAGCCAGGAACGTAGACCGAAGCTGAGCGCGGCGTTCTACCGCGACGTGATCGCCCGCAACGCGATCGGGGTGTGATGCAGGCTTTTGCTCTTTGTTTGAGCATAATCTCTTCGGAAAACCGCTACACACTTTTCCGGATCATGCTTATCCGGCCTGCGGCCGCGCGCCGGACCAGGCCCGCGTAAGCAGCGCGCGAATGCCGTCCGCTTCGATCGGCCGCGGATTCCAGTACGGGTTTTTCGTCGCCAGCTCGGCGGCCCTTGCGATGCCATCCTCGGGCATGCCGATCTCGGCCAGCGCGCGCGGCGCGCCGAGTTTTGCGGACAGATCGAACAGGCCATCGGCAGCATCACGCGCTCCGAGCGCCCGCGCCGCGCGGCCGAGCGCCTCGGGCGCGGCCGGCGTGTTGTAGGCGATGGTGTGCGGCAGCAGCACCGCGTGGGTCTCGGCATGCGGCAGATCGAACAGCGCGCCGACGGTGTGGCAGAGCTTGTGATGCAGCGCCATGCCGACGGCGCCGAGACAGACCGCACACAGCCAGGCGCCATAGAGCGCATCGGAACGCGCCTCGAGATCGCGCGGCCGCGCGATCACCTCGGGCAGCGATGACGCCAGTTTGGCAATCGCCTCGGCGGCCATCAGCGACGTGATCGGATTGCCATCCCGCGCATACAGCGCTTCGGCCGCATGCGCGAGCGCGTTGAGGCCGGAGATCGCGGAGAATTTTGCCGGCATCGAGACGGTCAGATTGACGTCATAGATCACCGCCTCGGGCAAGATTTTTGGCGACGACTGCGTGGTCTTGACGCCATCCACGGTCTCGCCCAGCACCGGCGTCATCTCCGAGCCGGCGTAGCTGGTCGGCACGATCAGTTGCGGCAGGTCGGTGCGCAGCGCGATCGCCTTGCTGAGGCCGGTCGCAGCACCCGCGCCGATCGCGACCACGCCGTCGGGCTTCAACTCGCGCACCGCCTGCATCGCCTGCTCGGTGACTGCGACCGGTGTGTGCACGATGGCGCCGTCGAACAGGCCGGCGACGCGGCCGCCGGTCAATGCAGCGAGATCGCCGAGCTCGGCCTGCTGCCGCCGGCTCGCCAGCACCAGCGCCCGCTTGACGCCGAGCCGCTCGAGCTCGTCGGTGAGCCTTTCGATCGTGCCGACGCCGAATACGACCCGCATCGGGCTGATCTGATAGGTGAACGGCTGAGTCATGGTGATTTCCGAACAAGAGTTGTTGATCCGCGGCGCCAGTCGCCCGGCGTAGAGTTGAAGCGATGACGGAAACGCCGCGTGAAATGCGACAGATCGGAGAACCCCCAGTCGAATGCGATGTCGCCGATCGCGCGGCCGAACATCGTGGGATCCTTGAGATCGCGCGCGGCGCCGTCGAGGCGGCGATCGATCACATAGTTGGCAAACGTGGTGCCGGCGCGCTCGAACAGCTTGTGCACGTAGCGCTCGCTGATCCGCATCGTGGCGGCGACGGCGGCAACGCCGAGGCCGGGCTCGCGCAGCCTGCGGTCCACCGCGCGGCGCAGTGCCAGCCAGGTCGCGTCCGCGAGGCTCGCGGCCTCGGCAGCGCCTTCACGGCTGCCGCGCGACAGGCTGAGCGCGACCAGGTCGAGCAGCACGCCGAACAGCCGGGCGTTCTCCGCATCCGAGGCGCGCAGCGCCGACGCGTTCAGGACCTGCGCGGTCTCGGCAATCAAATGGCCGACGAACGGATCATCCGAGACCCGCGCCGGGGCGAAATCAGGCGGCGACGGCAGCCGCTGATCCAGCGCCTCGGCGGGCACCCAGAACGAGGCGACCTGCAGCGCCGGGCCGCGGTCGTGCAGCAGCGCGAACCGCTCGCCGCTGTCGAAGATGCCGACCTGCCCCGGCGACAGGCTGATCTCGCGCCCCGCCTGCTGGATGCGGCAGCGGCCGGCGAGCTTGAGATTGAGGTAGTAGCAGCGCCGGCTGGAGGCGGCGATATCGGCGGCCGAGCGGCGCACGACATGCTCCGGGAAATTGACCCGGTTCACCGCGCCGTCGCCAAGCCCGACCGTATCGACGCGGGCGAGGAAGCCCGGCGCTGCGGTCGGCTCCGGCGTCAGGTTCATGAAAGCCTGGCAGATCGCCTCGCGATAATAGGCGAACTGCTGGTCCGCCCTGATATCGGCGGTATTCCAGCTCAGCCGGCGTGAGCGATCCGCGGCGCTGGTCTGCTGCATCAGTTCACTCCGAGCCTAGTCCGGTTCGGTTACAGCCAAGCGCGATCCGCGGGCCCAGGTCAATATCCATCGAACGCCACGAGCGATCTGATCAAACCAATCCGGGAGGCACGCCATGTCCACTTATGTTCTCGTCCACGGCGCCTGGCATACCGGCGCGGAGTTCGAGCCGGTCGCCGCGGCTATCCGCAAGGCCGGCCACGTCGTCCATACGCCGACCATCAGAGGCAACCGGCCCGGCGACCGCAAGGACTCCGGCCTTGCCGAGGCGATCCAGTCGATCGTCGACTATCTCGCCGAGCACAATCTGAGCGACATCGTGCTGGTCGGCCACAGCTATGGCGGCATGATCATCACCGGTGTCGCCGATGCTGCGGCGAGCCGCATCCGCCGGCTGGTCTACTGGAACGCCTTCGTGCCCAACAACGGCGAGTGTCTCAACGACATGGTGCCGCCGACCTATCTCGGGCTGTTCGACGCGATCGCCGCCGAGCGCGGCGACGGCTCGGTGGTGCTGCCGTTCCCGATCTGGCGCGAAGCCTTCATCAACGATGCCGACCTCGAGACAGCGCAGCGCGCCTACGACGTGCTCAACCCGCACCCGCTGAAGACATTTCAGGACAAGATCGCGCTCAAGACCAATCCGGCCGAAATGGGAATCGCAAAGTCCTACGTCAACTGCACCGAGGACACCGCGATGCCGCACGGCCTGCCCTGGCATCCGCGGCTGTCGCAGAAGCTCGGGCTGTTCCGCCTGGTCCAGGTGCCGGGCAGCCATGAGCTCTGCTTCACCAATCCGGAGCGGCTGGCGCAAGCTTTCATCGACGCCGGCCGCGACTGAGAGGATGTGAAGCTTTGTTCTCGCCCACCGCTGTCATCGCCCGGCCTGTGCGCAATTGCGCACATGGACCGGGCGATCCAGTACGCCGCGGCCTCTCGGCTCAATAACCGCTGCCTCTGGAATACTGGATCACCCGCATTCGCGGGTGATGACACCGAGCAAGGTGAGCAAACCAATCCGTCATCCTGAGAACGGCGTTTGCGCTACGCCATCGCCTTGTAGTCCGGCGCCGTCGCGAGGAAACGCGCATAGGCGTCGGCGTCGGGCGGCGTGAACTTTTCGACCAGCGGGTTACGGCGCGAGGCCTTGGTGCCGATGTCGGCGAGCAGCTCGTCGAAATGCTTGAAGTGGTAGGGCGCGACGCACAGCCCGCCATAGACGCCGGCCGCCGGCCGCTCGACCCGCCGAAAATGCAGCATCATCGCGATGTTGTCGTGCATCTCGGCGGCGCTCGGCTGCCGCGCCAACTGGCCGTCGGCATAGCGCACCAACCAGTTGGCGGCGAGATCCGCGCACAGCACGGTGCAGAAGCTCGAATTGAAGCCGACGAACCCCATGTCGGGCAGATCGGGATTGGCGATCAGGCGGTACAGCCGGTACTGCCCGTCGGGCTCGACCAGCTTGGCCTGATACTCCTGCGGCAGGAACGGCACGCCGAGCTTGTAGCCGATCGCGAGCACGGCGACGTCGGCGGCGACGCGCTGGCCACCGGTCATCACGATGGCCTTGCCGTCATAATGATCGAAGGTGCCGCGCACCGCCTTGATGCGGCCGTCGGCCACCATCGGATAGAAGCCGGGGGTCGCGATCGGCACCGAGCAGTTGACGCCGTCCTCGATGCGGTCCTTCGGCACCATGTTGCACTGCTTCAGCTTGAGCTGCATTTTCAGCATGCTCTCCAGCCCGCGCCAGTTCGCCCACACCAGCGGTTTGGCGATCGCATGCGCAAGGCGCGCCGCGGGACCGATGCCCCAGCTCGCGAACATCTGCTCCTGGGCGCGGATGTAGAGAATGCGCTTGAAGTTGACGAGCCCGCCGACGAAGTAGGGAATCCGCCACACCGGCTCGCGAAACACGATGGTGACTTCGCTGGCGCCGGAATTGACCGCGTTGACCGCGATGTCGGTTGCCGATTTTGAGCCGCCGAGCACCACGACCTTGCGCCCCTTGGCGAGCGTTGGATCGCTGTATTGCGACGAGTGCAGGATCTGGCCGCCCTGCGCCTTGAAGCCGTCCTCGCCCGACAGCGGCAGCGTCTGCGGCTCGTTGAACTGCCCGGTGCAGACCGCGACGAAATCGAAATCCTCATGGCCGGCGGCGCCGTCGCTCGCGCGCAGCTCGAGCGTCCAGCCCGGCTTGCCGTCGGCGCGGCGCTTCATCGCCTCGACCTTGGTGTTGAAGCGGATCGCGCCGTCGAGCCCATGGCTGCGCGCATAGTCGCGCAAGTAAGCATGGACCTGCGGGCCCTTCGGCCACTCCGGATAGGATTCCGGCATCGCCTTGTCGGTGTAGCGATAGAGCTCCTTCGGGCTCTGGGTCTGGACATCGGGATACATCCGCGTCGGATCCCAGACACCGCCGAGTTCGCTGCTGCGCTCGACAATGGTCACCCTGTGACCACGCGAGGCAAAGGCTTTTCCGGCGGCGAGCCCCGAGACGCCGGCGCCGATCACGCACACATGCTTCTGCTTGACCATGAGATCGCTCCGATCAGTGAACTGGTCCATCGTTGCGCGCACGCGACCCCGTCGTCGCCAGAGTCTGGTCCGGCAACCCGCAAGGCGTGCGCGGTAGCTGCGTCGGCCTAGTCGTTGGCTTCCGGCGGCAGAAAATCCACCTCGTGCTCGGCGGAGATCCGCACCACCTCGGCGGGGTCCTGCAGATTGTGCAACTTGTCGAACAGCGCCTCGAGCTTCTGCATCGGCGACACCCAGAACAGCGCCCGCGCCGGCTTGTCCGACTTGTTGAAATAGCCGTGCGGAATGCCGCGCGGCATGCGCACGAGGTCGCCGGCCTTGGCCTGCACCCAGACCCCGTCGAGCTTGAGGTCGAGCACGCCCTCCTGCACCAGGATGAACTCGTCCTGGGTCGGATGGATGTGCACCGGCACGAACTGGCCGGGATCGCTGTTGGTCTCGAATGCGAAGGTCGAGTCGGTGACGGCCTTCGGGTAATAGACCTGGCCCAGGATATTCCAGGTCTTGCCGCTGTAGCCGGTGCCGTTGCGGGTGATGCCTTTCTCGAGCGCGCCCATATGTCAGCCTCCAGTTTGATGCTCCTTGTGGACGCGGAGCCTGTCGCCGGCGGGCGGCACTGTCTAGCCGATAAACGAATCCGTGTTTGACATGATCATGCTGCAATGCGGCAGCAGCGCTGGCCCAAAACCCCGGCCCCCGGCTGCGCAGCGATCGGGCAGATTGCGCGCCGAAACTGCATTTCCCTTGGCCGGCAAATGCTCTAGGCTGGCTGATGTTTTAGACCTCAAACAACTCCGGACGGCCGGCGTGATTGCGACGGGCAACGAGGTTTTGGCGAAGACACGGCTGCAGGATTTTTCGCGCGTCGCCACCGAGCGCGTCGACGATGCCGCCGAAGCGGTCGGCCGGATCTTCTGTCCGCACCAGCTGACGCCGGTCGATCGCTCGGAAGCGGACTTCTTTGCGCTCCACAATTGCGCAGGGTACGACGGGTTCTCCGTCAACTATGTCGCCTATGGCGGATCGGTTGCGATCAATCCGGGCTGCCTCGACCGCTTCTTCCTGCTGCAGCTGCCGCTGCATGGCTCGGCCGCGATCCGCACCGCGGCGCGCGAGGTGACGACGGGACCGCGCCACAGCGCATCGCTGCTGTCGCCGACGATCCCGACCGAGATGATCTGGCGCGGCGATTGCGCCCAGCTCATCCTGCTGCTCGATCGAAAGCTGGTCGAGCATCGCGCCGCGGCGCTCGGCGGCGTCGCGGTGCGGCCGGTCGAGTTCGAGCCCGAGGTCACGCTGACCGGACCCCTCGGGCAGACGCTGACAGCGAAGATCGACCAGCTCGTCACGCTCGCCGAGCAACTCGGGCCGCGCAAATCGCTGTCCGCGGTGGCGGCGACCGAGTGGCGCGAGGCGCTGCTCGACGCGCTGCTCGACGGCCAGCGCCACAGCCTGAGCGGCGCCATCGATACGTTCAACGGCCGCGCCGAGACGCAGCCGGCCGCGCTGAAGCGGGCGCGGGCCTATCTGGAGACGCGGGCGACCGAGCCGCTCGATCTCGCCGAGCTGGCCGGGATCGCGGGCACCGGCATCCGCGCGCTGCAGCTCGGCTTTCGCCGCCACTTCGGCGCGACCGTTACCGAGATGCTGCTCGACATCCGCCTCGCCCAGCTCAACGCCCGGCTGAAGACCGCGCGGCCGGGCGAACGCATCGTCGATATTGCATTCGAGCTCGGCTTTACCCATCTGAGCCGGATGGCGAGCGCCTATCGCGCCAAGTTCGGCGAGAGCCCGAAGGCGACCCTGCAGCGGCTGAGCTGACGGCCGGTTCAGCGCGGCCGGGCCCTGCCCATCCGGCCAGTTTCGCCGCCAGCCGCAACCGCACAGATTGGGGGAAGCCAACGGAGCTTCTCATGACCGAACCGACCACCCTCGCCTCGCTCTCCTCAGCCCTTGCGGAGACGGTCGCGCGCACGGCGCCCGCGATCGTCTCGGTCCATTCGCATCGCCTGCGCGCCTCCGGCTTCGTCTGGAAGCCCGGCCTCGTCGTCACCGCCGACGAAGCGCTGGCCGACGAAGGCGAGGTCGAGATCGAGCTTGCCGACGGCAGCAGCCGGCAGGCGACCGTCGCCGGACGCGACCACACCACCGACATCGCGCTGCTGCGGTTCGACGGCGATGCCGCGCCGGTCAAGCTGTCGACTGAAAAGCCGGCGCTGGGATCGCTCGCCGTCGTCGTCGCCGCCGACCGTGGCGCGCCGACCGCGCGGCTCGGCATGGTGTCGCGATCGGGCCCGGCCTGGCGCAGCCTGCGCGGCGGCGAGATCGATGCGCGGGTCGAGCTTGACATCCGCCTGCGGCACAGCCAGCAGGGCGGGCTTGCGCTCAATGCCGCGGGCGAAGCGTTCGGCATGGCGGTGCTCGGCCCGCGCCGCGTGCTGACGATCCCGGCCGCGACCATCGCGCGCGTCGCGGCGCAGCTCGAGACGCGCGGCCGCATCGCCCGCGGATATCTCGGCGTCGGGCTGCAGCCGGTGCGGCTTGACGACGGTTTTGGCGCGATGGTGATGAATGTCGACAAGGCCGGCCCCGCGGCCGCCGCCGGCATTCGGCAGGGTGACGTGATCGTCGCGGTCAACGGTGAAAGACTGGCGGGCGTGCGGGCGCTGTCGCGCAGCCTCGGACCGCAGAGCGTCGGCACCGTGGTCGAGCTGACCGTACATCGCGGCGGCGAGCCGCAGAACTTCAAGGTGACGATCGGCGAGAGGCCCGAGACGTGAGCGATCCGCCTGCCCCCGACGTCGTGATTGCGCTCGAGATCGACGATCCCGCGCTGGCCGACCGGCTGGCGACGCTGCTCGGCGGCGTCGCCGGCCTGCGTCTCGCCGCGCCGGGCGAGCAGGCCGCGGCCGCCCTCGTCGCGCGGGGCAAGGAGGTGGGCGCCGGCGGCGAGTTCGAACTGACGCCGCGCGAGCTCGACGTGCTGGCGCTGCTCGCCGAGGGCGCCTCCAACAAGATGATCGCGCAGCGGCTCGGCATCTCCGTCCACACCGCCAAATTTCACGTCGGCTCCCTGCTCGACAAGCTCGACGCCACCGGCCGCACCGACGCGGTGGCGCATGCCGCACGGCGCGGGGTGATCAATTTGTGAGACGGGGCGGCAAGGCGGCCGATGCAGTCCCTCCGGTCGTCGTCCTGGCGAGAAAGTCAGGACGACTCCGAGTTTGTTGCCCTCTCAGACCCGTCATCCTGAGGTGCGAGCTCTTGCGAGCCTCGAAGGATCGACGGCCACTAACCGGGCCGATTCATCCTTCGAGGCTCGCCCAGCAGCGCAATTGCGCTGCAAGGCTCGCACCTCAGGATGACGGGGAATAGCAGCTCCACCCATCCTACGCCCTGCGCTCCGATGCACCGCTTGCCGATCTTGCAAAACACAGCCTGACCAACAGGCCCGGCGCGTTGTCGCGCAGTTCGATCTTCGCGCCGTGCAGGCTCGCGACCGCCGCGACCAGGCTGAGGCCGAGGCCGTTGCCGGGGGTGTAGCGGCTCTGCTCGAGGCGGTAGAAGCGCTTGAAGACGCGGTCGTGCTGGTCGGCGGGAATGCCCGGACCGTCGTCGGCGACCGCGATCACGGCGCCGTCCGCGCTGTTGCAGCAGGTCACGGTGACCCGTCCGCCGGCCCGGCCGTGCTTGATGGCGTTGTCGACGAGATTGGCGATGGCGTCGAACAGCAAATCGCGGTCGCCGGTCATCAGCACCTCGGCATCGCCGGCAAGATCGAGCCGGGTGCTGTCGCGCTCGGCCGCGGCGTCGTAGAGCTCGACCACCTCGCCTGCGATCTCGACCAGATTGACGGTGCGAAACGCGCCCCGCCGGGCACGGGTCTCGATCTCCGAAATCCGCGTCAGCGAGGCGAACATCGCCAGCACGATATCGAGATCGGCGATGGTGTCGCCGATCAGCGCCGCATCGCCCTCGCCGTCGCGCGGCGCATGATAGGCCTTTTCCAGCCGGCCGCGCATCCGCGTCAGCGGCGTGCGCAGATCGTGCGCGATGTTGTCGCTGACCTGCTTGACGTCGCCCATCAGGCTCTCGATGCGGTCGAGCATCAGGTTGAGGTTTTCCGCGACGCGATCCCATTCGTCGTGGCTGCCGCGTAGCGGAATGCGCTGGTCGAGCCCGGCGAGCATGATGGCGCGGCTGGTTGCGTTGATCGACTCGATGCGGGCGACCGTCCGCCGCGTCACTCCGATGCTGGCGACCGCCGCGAGCGCGAGGATCAGCACCACGACCGCGATGCCGGCCGCCCGGATCCGCGCCGTAAAGCCGTCGAGATCGCTGATGTCGTGGCCGACCAGCAGCCGGCTGCCATCCGGCAAGGTCGCGGCCAGGCCGCGCAGCAGCGGGTCTTGCGCTGCCAGCGTCGGCACCGCCGCGCGGAATTCGGTCCAGCCCGCAGCGGTGGCGCCGTCCGGCCACTGTTTGAGATTTCCGGCCAGCACCACAGCGCCCGGCCCCGACAGCAGATAGACGTGATCGGCAAAGCTCTTGTCCGCGATGCGCTGGTCGATCAGCGCGATCAGGCCGTCGCGTCCCGACCGCGCGAAGACCTCGCGCAGGCTCGCCTGCTCGGTCACAACAGCTCGATCGGACCGGCTGCGCACATAGGATACCGTCGACCAGTAGACATAGGCGAAGATCGCCGAGACGATCAGGCCGAAGGTGCCAATCGCGATCAGCGCCAGGCGGAACGTCGTTGACCGGAAGGTCTTAGCCAGGAGCACGGAGGCAGTACCCGATGCCGCGGATGGTGTGGATCAGCGGATAGGCTTGCTGGTCGTCGACCTTGCGGCGGATGCGCCCGACATAGACGTCGATGATGTTGGTGGAGGGATCGAAGTGCAGATCCCAGACGTGCTGCAGCAGCATGGCGCGCGACACCACCCGGCCCTCGTTGCGCACGAGGTATTCGAGCAGCTGGAACTCCTTCGGCAGCAGCGGAATCCTGCGGCCGCCGCGGCTCGCGGACCGCGCGATCAGATCGATCGCAAGATCGCCGACCCGCAGAATCGTTTCCTTGGCCACGGTCTCGCTGCGCCGCCCCAGCGCCTCCAGCCGCGCCAGCAGCTCGACGAAGGAGAACGGCTTGACCAGATAGTCGTCGCCGCCGGCGCGCAGGCCGCGCACCCGATCGTCGATCTCGCCGAGCGCGCTGATGATCAAAAACGGCACCGCGATGCCGTCGTCGCGCATCTGGCGCATCACGGCGATGCCGTCGATGTCCGGCAGCATGCGGTCGATCGTGATCACGGCATAGTCGCGCGCCGCGCCACGGTCGAGCGCCTCGCGGCCGTTGGCGGCGAGGTCGACATCGTAGCCGCTGGTGGTGAGCTGTTCGACGAGCTGACCCGCGGTCTCCGGATCGTCCTCGACGACGAGAATGCGGCGGTGGGCTCCGGTCATATCAGGTCTTCGTTTGAAGTCTCCGAGCGCCCCGCGACGGTCGCCACCAGACTATCCCATTTTGGGGCTGGATGGAACGCCTGGCGACGACCGCGACAGCGAGTGCGGTCGCTGCTGGTTGAGGCATGAACACTCCGGAAGACCGCCTAACATTCTCCCGGATCATGCCTTAGTAGTAGCCATACCCGCACACGTTGATCCATCGCAGGCCATAGGGTCCGTACGTCCTGCGCCAGCAGCCGTCATAGTAGCCATAGTAGTCGCCGTAGAAGGGGCCGCCGACGAAGGCGAAGCGGTTGAAGCGGTGGTGGAAGCCGTGATGGAAGAAGTGCCGGCCGTGGAATCCGCCCGCAAAGCGCGGGCCGAACGCAGCGCGCCCCATCGGTGCGGCCGCAAAGCGGGAGCCGCCGAAATGCGTGCCGCCAATCTGCGCACCGCCTCCGCGGGCAAACGCCATGGCGCCACCGCCGCCGCGCATGCCGCCGCCAAAGCCACCCGCATGCATGCCGCCGCCGAAACCACCGCCGCCGATGCCACCGCCGTGCATTCCGCCACCGAAGCCACCGCCGCCGTGGCCGCCGCCTCCAAAGCCGCCGCCACCGCCACCATGCCCGCCGCCGCCCCCGCCTCCGCCACCTCTGGCGAAAGCCGGCGTCGCTAGCACGCTCGTCACGCCGATGGCTGCAGCCATCAGGCAAGTAAGGAACTTGTTCTTCATCGTAAGAACCTCCGTCGCTGAGCTGCGGCAAATTGCTTACGCCGCAGGAAGACGTGCATCAGGAGATGCAAATCGGAGGGCTTCTTCAACTTACAAATGCGCCAGATTCTGACGCTGAAGTTAGTTTGCGCGGCACCCTCTGACGATGATGTGATGGCACGGAGTCGTTAGCGTCGACCGGCACCAGAGCGATGGCGCATCACTCGACGTCATTGCGAGCCAACGGGTCGCGCGAACGCGCGCCCGATGACAGGCTCCGCGAAGCAATCCATCGTACCGCATGCACGGACAGATGGATTGCTTCGTCGCTTCACTTACGTCGGCTTGCCGCGTCCGTTCTTCTCCGCGGCGCGGCGCAGCGCGTCGGCGAGCGCGCCGCCGGACTGCTCCTGCGGCCGGCGCGGCGCCGATGACGTCATCGAACCGCGCGAGAAATCCCGCGACCCACCGGAGTTCTCCTTCTTCGGCCCGACCTCGTCGTCGAGCCGAAGCGTCAGCGCGATGCGCTTGCGCGCGACCTCGACGTCCAAAACCTTGACCTTGACGATATCGCCGGGCTTCACCACCTCGCGCGGGTCCTTGATGAAGGTCTTTGACATCGCCGAAATGTGCACCAATCCATCCTGGTGCACGCCGATGTCGACGAAGGCGCCGAACGCGGCGACGTTGGTCACGGTGCCTTCGAGGATCATGCCCTTCTTGAGGTCCTTGACCTCCTCGACGCCTTCCTTGAACACCGCGGCCTTGAACGCCGGGCGCGGGTCGCGGCCGGGCTTTTCCAGTTCGCGCAGAATGTCGGTGACGGTGGGCAGGCCGAACGTGTCGTCGACGAAGGCCTGCGGCTTGAGCCCGCGCACCACGTCGGCATTGCCGATCAGTGCCTTGATGTCGCTCTTGGTCGCCTCGAGGATGCGCCGCACCACCGGATAGGCTTCCGGATGCACGCCGGAGGAATCCAAGGGATCGTCGCCGTTGCTGATGCGGAGGAAGCCGGCGCATTGCTCGAACGCCTTCGGCCCGAGCCGCGGCACGTCCTTCAGCGCCTTGCGCGACTTGAACGGGCCGTTGGCGTCGCGGTGCTGCACGATGCTCTGCGCCAGCCCCTGCCCGATGCCCGACACCCGGGCCAGCAGCGGCACCGAGGCGGTGTTGGCATCGACGCCGACCGCGTTGACGCAGTCTTCCACCACGGCATCGAGCGACTTCGCAAGTTTTGCTTCGCCGAGATCGTGCTGGTACTGGCCGACGCCGATCGCCTTCGGATCGATCTTGACCAGCTCGGCCAGCGGATCCTGCAGCCGGCGCGCGATCGAGACCGCACCGCGCATGGTGACGTCGAGCTCGGGCAGTTCGCTGGAGGCGAAGGCCGAGGCCGAATAGACCGACGCGCCGGCCTCCGAGACCACGATCTTGGTGATCTTGCGATCGGCGAGCCGTTGCACCAGCTCGGTCGCGAGCTTGTCGGTCTCGCGCGAGGCGGTGCCGTTACCGATCGCGATCAGCTCGACGCCATGCTCGATCGCGAGCTTACCGAGGATGGCGAGCGCCTCGTCCCAGCGCCGCTGCGGTTCGTGCGGGAAGATCGCGGTGGTCGCCAGCACCTTGCCGGTGGCGTCGACCACGGCGACCTTGACGCCGGTGCGGTAACCGGGATCGAGCCCCATCGTGGCGCGCGCGCCGGCCGGGGCGGCGAGCAGGAGGTCGCGCAGATTGGAGGCGAACACCCGCACCGCTTCGGTCTCGGCCGCGGTCCACAGCCGCATCCGCAGATCGATGTTGAGATGGATCTGGATTTTGGTGCGCCAGGCCCAGCGCACCGTCTCGGCCAGCCATTTGTCGCCCTTGCGGCCCTGGTTGGAGATTCCGACGCGGTGCATGATCCTCAATTCGTACGTGCTCGGCACGCCGGCCGCCGGCTCCTGCGCCTCCGGCTTGATCGCGAGGTCGAGGATCTCCTCCTTCTCGCCGCGGAACAGCGCCAGGATGCGGTGCGACGGCAGTTTTGGCAGCGCGCCGCTGTACTCGAAATAGTCCTTGAACTTTTCGCCCTCAGTCTTCTTGCCCTTGCGGACGGTGGAGACCATGACGCCGTTGCTCCACATCTCCTCGCGCAGCGCGCCGATCAGATCGGCATCCTCGGCGAAGCGCTCGACCAGGATGGCGCGCGCGCCGTCGAGCGCAGCCGCGACATCGGCGACCTGCTTCTCGGCATCGACGAACGGTGCAGCGGCCTCGGTCGGATCGTTCTCGGGCTTGGCCATCAGCAAGTCGGCGAGCGGCTCGAGCCCGGCCTCCTTGGCGATCTCGGCCTTGGTGCGGCGC
This sequence comes from Bradyrhizobium sp. CCBAU 51753, assembly GCF_015291565.1. Lineage (NCBI taxonomy): Bacteria > Pseudomonadati > Pseudomonadota > Alphaproteobacteria > Hyphomicrobiales > Nitrobacteraceae > Bradyrhizobium > Bradyrhizobium sp. CCBAU 51753. The sequence continues at coordinate 7,221,475 of NZ_CP030037.1, forward strand.
TTCGGCTTGTACGGCAGATAGATGTCTTCCAGACGGCCCTTGCTGTCGGCGGCCATGATCTGGGCTTCGAGGGCCGCATCGAGCTTGCCCTGCTCGCGGATCGAATTGAGCACCGCGGCGCGGCGCTCCTCGAGCTCGCGCAAGTATGTGAGGCGCTCTTCCAGCGTGCGCAGCTGCGCGTCATCGAGCGCGCCGGTGAGCTCCTTGCGGTAGCGCGCGATGAACGGCACCGTGGCGCCGCCGTCGAGCAGCGTCACCGCCGCCTCGACCTGCTCGTCGCGAACCCCCAGCTCCTGCGCAATCTGTCGATGAATCTTTGCCACGCTCGTCTCTCTGACTTCGTTGCACCGCCGGATTAGCACTGCGGACTTGCACTGCTGATTTGCGGCGGCGCGGACGCCGCTTATGGACCATCCCGGATTGATTCATCAAGGCGCGCTGTGGATCAAATTTGGCGCCGGCCTACGATCTATTTCCGGGATGTTGGCCGCCCGCGGCTTGACAAATAGACGCGCGCCGCATTGCCGCCGAAAATCGCATCCCTTGCATCACTTGACAAATCAGCCAGCAACGTCTCGCTTGCCGACAACCATTGCGCATAGCCGCCGGCGAGATTGACCACCGGCCAGTCGCTGCCCCACAGCAGCCGCTGCGGCCCGAAGCACGCCAGCACGTGATCGACGGCCTCGCGCAGATCTGCAACCTGCCAGCCGGGTGCGGCCTCCGTCGCCAGGCCCGACAGCTTGCAGACGATGTTGGCGCGCGCGGCGAGTGTCGCGACATCGTCCTTCCAGGCCGCGATGTCGCCCGAGGCGAGTTGCGGCTTGCCGAAATGATCGAGCACAAATTGCAGGTCGGGATGGCGATCGACCAATTCGACCAGCCGCGGCAGATGGCGCGGCAGCACCAGCGCATCGAACACCAGGTCGTACTGCGCCATCGCTTCCAGCGGCGCGGTCAGTTCCTCGCGCAGCAGCCAGTCGTCATCGGCGATGTCCTGCACCATCGGGCGCAGGCCGACCAGCAAATCGCGTTCCGCGATCGCATCGACCCGCGCCGCGGCATCGTCGGCGTCGAAGTCGATCCAGCCGACCACGCCGCGCACCAACTCACTGCCTTTGGCGACGTCGAGCAGGAACCCGGTCTCCGCCTCGGTCGGCGCGGCCTGCACCAGGATCGTGCCCGCGATCCCGGCGGCGGCCAGATGCGGCGTCAGGTCGGGCAGGCCGAAATCGCGATAGATCGGCGCGAGGTTTTCGGTCAGCCAGCCGTAATCGGCGCGCGACAGCCGCCAGACATGGTGATGGGCATCGATCCGCATCATGCCGGCACCGGCGCGTTGACGTCGAGCAGCCGCTCGGCCTTGAGGTCGCGCCACAACGCTGACGGAACCGGCGTCGACAGCGCGACGACGTTGCGCTCGACTTCCTCAGGCGCCTGCGCGCCGAGCACGAGGCTTGCGACCGCCGGATGGCCCAGCGCGAAATGCAGGGCGGCGGTCGGCAGCGCCACGCCATGCGCGCGGCAGACCCGCTCGATCGCGGCGACCTTCTGCATCATGTCGAGCGGCGCGTCCTTGTAATTGTACTTGGCGCCGCTGACCGCGCCGGTGGCGAGGATGCCGGAGTTGAACACGCCACCGAGCATGACGCCGATGCCCTGCGCCTCTGCCAGCGGCAGGAACTCGGCGAGCGCCGGCTGTTCCAGCAGCGAATAACGGCCCGCGAGCAGCATGGTGTCGAAGGTGCCGGCCTTGGCGAAACGCACGCACATCTCGGCCTCGTTGACGCCGATGCCGATGCCCTTGACGACACGCTCGCTCCGCAATTTGTCGAGGGCGACATAGGCGCCCTCCATGGCCTCGCGAAACCGTGCCTCGATCGCGTCACGGCCGTGGGTCCAGACGTCGACATCGTGGATCAGCAGCAGGTCGATGCGGTCGGTGCCGAGCCGCAGCAGCGACTGCTCGACCGAGCGCATGGTTCCGTCATAGGAATAATCGACCACCGCGCGATGCGGCTGGCCGCCGACGAAATTGGAGCCGTCACCGCGGTCGTGGAACGGATCCATCCAGCGCCCGACCTTGGTGCACAGGATGACGCTGTCGCGCGCCACCCGCCGCAGCGCGGTGCCGCAGCGATGCTCGGCGAGGCCATGGCCATAGAGCGGCGAGGAGTCCAGCAAATTGACGCCGAGCGCAAACGCCCGCTCCGCCGCTGCGATCGCCTTGGCATCGTCGAGCCGCGCAAAGAGATCGCCGAGCGGCGCGGTGCCGAAGCCGAGGATCGAAACTTCGAGCCCGGTGCGGCCGAGCCTGCGGCGCGGCAGGGCGGAAGCGGCGATCGGATTGGAGGATTGTTGTTGGTTCATCGCGGCGGCTCCCTGCAATCTTCTTGATTGCGGGGAGACTAGCCTTGCAGCCTCGTCAAACACAAGCCGACGCACGTGGTGGTCGGCTGGAAAAACTGCGTGCGGCCCCAGACGGCCAATCGAGAGTTCCGCTGCCGCCATCCGGCTCGGCGTTACGATGCAACAATCTTCCCGTCGGCGACGATCTGCTGCGCGACGTTGTCGACCACCACGGGACTTTCGAAATAGGTCACCGTCGGCTCGGTGCCGTACTTCTCCCGAACGAATGCGCGCCAGGCATCCGTGTACAGGGCTTCCGCCTCCGGCCTTGAGTTCCAGAGATAAACGCCGCCGACCGTCGACCCGTCCTCCGACAGCACATAGGTCTTCCGCAGCAGGCCCTGAATTCCGCGATAGGTCGGCGCGGTGCTCATGAAGATGTCGCGCGCCTCCTCGCGCGTGATCGGCTTAGGCAAGATGAACGTCGTGAGTGCGGTAATCATGCGAACCTCCTGAAACACCATTCTTGACATCAATGTCAATATTGACCACAATGTCAAGAATGGATCGATGAGGTGAGCCGAATGGTGGGCGTGCGTCAGTTCGACGAGGACGAGGTGATCGCGACCGCGCTCGACGTGTTCTGGCGCAAGGGCCTGCACGATGCGACCATGCAGGATCTTGCGGCCGCGACCGGCGTGCAGCGCGGCAGCCTCTACAACGCCTATGGCGACAAGGAAGCGATTTTTCTGCGCGCCTTCGACCAGTATGCCGAGCAGTTTTTGGAAGCCGCCGGTAACGCGCTCGGCCAGGGCGATGCCGCGGCCGGGCTGAAAAGCTTCTTCGAGATGATCATCGTCAACATGACCGACGGCGCGCCGCCGCGCGGCTGCCTGACCACCCGCACCGCGCTCGACGCGACGATTTCGAGCGCGGAGGTGCGCCAGCGCGTCAGGGACGTGCTGGCCGGGCTGGAAGCGCTCGTCGCCAAAACCATCAGCGCCACGCCGGGCCGGCGCAGCAACGCCGACGCCAATCGGCTGGCGCGCGTCATCGTCACCTTCACGCGCGGCCTCGCGGTGATGGAGCGCGCCGGCTACAGCCGCAAGCAGTTGAAGGAGACGGCCGCGACCTTCATCGACGCGGTGGTTGGCGAGGGCTGAGAATCAGCGATTGCATGCAGCCGTCATTGCGAGGAGCGACAGCGACGAAGCAATCCATCCTTCAGCGCGGGCGGTGACAATGGATTGCTTCGCTTCGCTCGCAATGACGGGGATAGATTTTGCGCAACCCGTGCCCCAAATATCTGACGATCAAATCACGCTGGAGATTACATCATGCCGGATCGGAACGGCGGCTGCCTGTGCGGCGCGGTGCGTTACGTGCTGAAGAGCGAGCCGCGCTCGATCGCGATCTGTCACTGCACACACTGCCAGCGGCAAAGCGGCAGCCTGTTCTCCTTCAACCTCGTGATCCGCGAGGCCGACTACGAGCAGTCCGGCGAAACGTCGGTGTTCGTCGATACCGGCGACAGCGGCCATCCGGTGCTCCGTCATTTCTGCGGGCGATGCGGCTCGCCGATCCTGGCGATATCAGCACTGATGCCGGGAAAGGTCGTGGTGAAGGCCGGCACACTCGACAACCTGGAGGGGCTACAGCCGCAAGCCGAGATCTATACCGATCGAGCGGCGGAATGGCTTGCCCCGGTGCCGGGCGCCGCGCGCTTTGCGCAGAACGTGTGACCGCTGGCGGCAGAAGCTGCTGCCGCGACGCCAGTCAGGGAGGACCGGCGTCGCGGCGTGCGATCACTGACCGGCAGCCGGCAGTTCGGCGTAGTTGCCGTCCTTGTCGCGGCGGTACACGACATAGTCGATCAGGGTGATGTCACCCTTCGGCGTGTAGCTGATGTTGCCGAGCACGGTGTCCCACTTGCCGGCCTTGATGGTCGCGGCGACCTTCTTGGCGTCGGTGCTCTGGGCGCGGGCGGCCGCCTGGCTCCAGATCTGGAACGCGGCGTAGCTGTAGAGCGTATAGCCGTCGGGATCGATGCCCTTGTCCTTGAACTTCTTCAAGGTCGCGGCCGCGCTCGGCTTCTTGCGCGGATCGGGCGAGAAGGTGAACAGCGAGCCCTCGGCAAGCGGCCCCGCGATCGCCGCGAACTGCTTGTCGACCAGCGCGTCGCCGCCCATCAGCACGGCATTGACGCCCTGCTCGCGCATCTGGCGCAGGATCAGCGCCGCCTCGGCGTAGTAGCCGCCGACATAGACGAAATCGATATTCTCCTTCTTGAAGCGGGACACCAGCGCGGCAAAGTCCTTGTCGCCCTTGGTGTAGGCTTCGTAGAGCTTTTCCTTCACGCCGGCGGCGTTGATGGCGTTCTTCGTCTCGTCGGCAAGGCCCTTGCCGTAGGTGGTCTTGTCGTGGATGATCGCGACATTCTTGGTCTTGTAGTTCTTGATGATGTAGGCCGCCGCGACCATGCCCTGCTGGTCGTCGCGGCCGCAGACGCGGAACGTGTTCCACAGGCCGCGCTCGGTGTAGAGCGGGTTGGTCGAGCCCGGGGTGATCTGCAGCACGTTGCCCTCGGCGTAGGAGTCGGAGGCCGGGATCGAGGTCGACGAGCAGAAATGTCCGTCGACGAACGGGATCTTCATGCTGGCCATCTTCTCGGCCACCGACACCGCCTGTTTGGGATCGCAGGCATCGTCGCCGATTTCCAGTTTCAGCTTCTTGCCGAGCACGCCGCCGGCCGCGTTGATGTCGGCGACGGCCAGTTCAGCACCGTTCTTGAACTGCTGGCCGAAGCTTGCTTCCGAACCGGTCATCGGACCGACCACGGCAACGCTGATATCCTGGGCCATGGCGGCGCCGGACAGCGCCAGGCTGGCGCCGAGCGCAAGACAATATCCTCGAAGTGCGAACTTCATCCTATTCTCCTCGATGGTCTTAAGTCGTCTCAATGCATCGCACCAACGAATCTCGCCGAATGCGACGATCACCGGGGGCTGCCTTTTAGGCGGGTGCTGGCTGGCAGGCTCGGACTGAGACGACGGGGGATTGGACATATGCGACATTGCGCAACAATGTGAAACACGTTGTCGTGCATTGCCGTCGGGAAACGCGGAACAGCGGGCGACTTGGATGTGCTCTAAGATCACACTGCAGCTATTTCCAATTCCGATGGCATCGGAACGGAGTTTTAGACACTTGTCATGACGCGTTGTCTTCACGCGAACCGGTATCCGCTTCGCGCGAAACGCTCGTGCAATGTGCTGCCCGTCACAGCCCGGTCATCACGTCGTGATTGCGAGGCGAGACGCGAATCGCCGCGCCGCGCCAGCGATGCGCGAGTGACCGATCCGCGCCACACCGCAGCGCATCCGCCGATGCGGAGAATTATAATTGACCGACCGGACGGTTAATAGTAATTCGGTCGCAGGGGTATGCGAGCTTTGTCCCCGGTCAGCAGAAACCGAACACGGGAGGAAAACCATGGTCAGCGACTTGGTGTTGACCGATGTCCGCGACGGATATCGCGTCCTGACGCTCAACCGGCCCGACCGCCTGAACGCCTTCAGCGGCGAGATGCACGCCGCATTGATGGCGGCGCTGACCGCGGCGGAGAGCGACAAGTCCTGCCGCGCCGTGCTGTTGACGGGGGCCGGACGCGGGTTCTGCGCCGGCCAGGACCTTTCCGACGGCGTGTTCACACCGGGCGAAACGCCCGATCTCTCGTTACAGATCGAAAAGTATTACAATCCGCTGGTGCGCAAGCTGCGCAGCCTGCCGCTGCCGGTGCTGTGCGCGGTCAACGGCGTCGCCGCGGGCGCCGGCGCCAATGTCGCCTTTGCCTGCGACATCGTGATCGCCGCGCGCTCGGCCAAGTTCATCCAGGCCTTTGCCAAGATCGGCCTGGTCCCGGACTCCGGCGGCACCTGGTTTCTGCCGCGACTGGTCGGCGGCGCGCGGGCCCGGGCGCTGGCCATGCTCGCCGAGCCGGTCTCGGCGGAACGCGCGGAAGCCTGGGGCATGATCTGGAAGGTGGTGGAGGATGCCGAGCTGATGACCGAAGCCCACGCCCTCGCCGCCTATCTCGCGGCGCAGCCGACCGATGGCCTCGCCTTGATCAAGCAGGCGCTGGATGCCTCCGAGACCAACACGCTCGACGCGCAGCTCGAGCTCGAGCGCGACTATCAGGGCCGCGCCGGCCGGACATCCGACTACGCCGAGGGCGTCACCGCCTTTCTCGATAAGCGCGCGCCGCGGTTCATCGGACGCGCCTGAGCCGTCAGGTTGAACGTTCTCACGGCAAGACTAGACTCACTCATCGATCAGGGATTCACGGATTCAACACAATGGCACAGCCTCAATCCAGCAACGTGTTGCAACTCGACAGTTTTGTTCGCGGCAAGTGGACCGGCCCTGGCGAACCGGCGACGGAGATCCACAGCGCCGTGACCGGCGATGTGGTCGCGCTCGCAACCCGGAGCGATCTCGACATGCGCGAGATCCTCAGCTATGGCCGCGCGGTCGGCGGCAAGAACCTGCGCAAGCTGACGTTCCACCAGCGCGCCGGACTGCTGAAGGCGCTGGCCGACCATCTGAGCCAGCACAAGGACCGGCTTTACCAGCTGTCGCTCTACGCCGGCTGCACCCGGACCGATGCGATGATCGATGTCGACGGCGGCATCGGCACGCTGTTCTCCTATGCCGGCAAGGGCCGCCGCGAGCTGCCGAACACAAGATTCCTGCTCGACGGCGCCGTCGAAGGGCTCTCGAAGGGCGGCGCGTTCGCCGGCCAGCATGTCGTGACCTCGCTGCACGGCGTCGCGGTGCACATCAACGCGTTCAACTTCCCGTGCTGGGGCATGCTGGAGAAGCTGGCCCCCGCGCTGCTCGCCGGCGTTCCCGTCGTCACCAAGCCTGCGACCGTCACGTCCTATGTGGCGCACGAGGTGGTCCGGATGATCAGCGAGTCCAAGGTGCTGCCCGAAGGCGCGCTGCAATTCATCGTCGGATCGACCGGCGATTTGTTCGACCACCTCACCTGCCAGGATGTCGTCTCCTTCACCGGCTCGGCCGACACGTCGCAAAAGCTGCAGCGTCATCCGGTGATCGCGCGCGAAGCCGTCAGGTTCATCGCGGAACGGGATTCGCTCAACGCGGCGATCCTCGCGCCGGATGCGGTGCCGGGAACCCCGGAGTTCGACCTCTTCATCAAGGAGGTGGCGAAGGAGATGACGGTGAAGGCGGGGCAGAAATGCACCGCGATCCGCCGCGCGCTGGCGCCGGCGGCGCAGATCGACGCCGTGATCACCGCGCTGCGCGACCGCCTCGCCAAGGTCACGCTCGGCAATCCGGACAACGATAAGGTCAGGATGGGACCGCTGGTGGGCCTGAGCCAACGCAGCGACGTGCTGGCCCACGTGGCGAAGCTGCGGACCGAGGCCGAACTGGTGACTGGCGATCCCGAGAAGTTTGCGCTGCTCGACGCCGACGCCAAGCGCGGCGCCTTCGTGCCGCCGCTGCTGTTGCATTGCGCGAAGCCCACGGCTGCAACTGCGGTGCACGAGATCGAGGCGTTCGGACCCGTCAGCACCGTGATGGGCTACGACGATCTCGACCAGGCCGTTGCGCTGACCAACCGCGGCGGCGGCAGCCTGGTCGCCTCGATCTATACGCATGACATTGCGGCGGCGACTGAGCTCGCGTTCGAGATCGGCAGTTTCCATGGCCGCGTCGCCATCATCGACCGCGACTGCGCCACCGAGCATACCGGCCACGGTTCGCCGATGCCGCAGATGGTGCATGGCGGGCCGGGCCGCGCCGGCGGCGGCGAGGAGCTCGGCGGCGTGCGCAGCCTGCAGCATTACATGCAGCGCACCGCGCTGCAGGGCTCGCCGCGCATGCTGTCCGGCGTCACCGGCCGCTGGTTCAAGGGCAGCCCCGTGCTCGACGGCGCGCTGCACCCGTTCCGCTATCACTACGACGATCTCGAGATCGGCCGCACCCTGGTCTCGAAATCGCGGCAGATCACGCTCGAGGACATCGAGCACTTCGCGCACTTCACCGGCGACACCTTCTACGCCCACATGGACGAGGAAGCGACCAAGGGACACCCGTTCTTCCCCGGCCGCGTCGCCCATGGCTATCTGCTGCTGTCATTCGCGGCCGGCCTGTTCGTCGATCCCGACTACGGTCCGGTGCTGGCGAATTACGGCCTCGACTCGTTGCGCTTCATCAAGCCGGTGCAGCCGGGCGAATCCATCCAGGTGCGCCTGACCGCCAAGGAGAAGACGCCGCGCAACAAGCAATACGGCGAAGTGCGCTGGGACGTCGAGATCACCACCGGCACCGGCGAGACCGCGGCGACCTACGAGCTGCTGACCATGAACGCGATGCGGACGTAGAGCGGGGTAGGATTAAGTCAAACAGCGACCGCAGCGGCGCTGCGCCCCCTCTCCCCGTTCTTACGGGGAGAGGGTTGGGGTGAGGGGCTGCCTCCGCGTGTATACGACTAGCTGCGCTTGCGGAGACTCCCCCTCACCCGGAACGCATCTAACGATGCGTTCCGACCTCTCCCCGCAGGCGGGGCGAGGTAAGCGGAGTCCGTTGCTCGGCGTTTGCTACAGCAGCTCGGCCTGCCGGCTCCGGCTGGCCGACTTGCTCTTGCCGCGCGGCCGGGCCGCCGCCGTCACCGCCTCGTCGGCACCGGCCAGCACCAGGCGCACGACGAAGTCGGCATAGTCGGCGCGGGTCAGCGGTCCGCCCTCGCGGAACCACATGTAATGCCAGTTCAGCATGCCGAAGACGCTCATCGTCAGCGGCTTGAGCACGCGCTTCTGCTTCGCCGCCGGCACCGCTGCGGCCAGCGCATCCGACATGATCTCGACCAGGACCCGCTCGCTGGCGAGCAGCGGCTCCTGCTTGTCCTTCGGCAACAGCTTGAGGCTTGCGATCTGGACTTGATGCTCGGCATCGGCATGCCGGTAGAGCTCGAGCAGCGTGCCGATGATGGTTCGCAAACGCTGCACCGGCTCGCCGGGTGCCGCGTTCGCCTGCTCGACCGCCGCAACCAACTCCTGCAGATGGGACGATAGGATATCGAAGAGGATCGACTCCTTGTCCGGATGGTAATGGTAGAGCAACGCCTTCGAGACTCCGCACGCGTCCGCGATCGTGTTCATCGACGTGCCGACATATCCCGATGCCGCAAACAGCTCGGCCGAGCGATGCAGGATAGAGAGAGCCTTGTCGTCGTAGTCCTTGGCGCGCGTTCGGGCCATGTCTCGTCCGTTCCACCAACCGGCCGTTCGGCCATCCGCTTGAGACCAATCAATAAAGGCAAATGCCAAAAACAAACAGCCCGGCAGCTTACCGGGCCGTTATTTATTGACCATCCGGTCGGATAATTCCACGCCGGATACGGAATAGCGCCTCTGTTGCTCCGTCACGGCTCAAGGGCGGTTTTGTCGATGCTGTTATTGGGCCCGTAGCGGCGATCGTGAACAATCTGACCGGGCAGTACTCGATGTGCACCATTTCAAACAGATTGCCGAGCGGCTGTCCGCACCAGCCATGAATTTGTCCGTTTGAGCAGATCGAGCAGGCCGGCGCGGCGACGTTGGACAGCGCTTTACAATCGGGCCATAGTAACTCGCTATCCTGGTCATCGACCAAGTGGAGCGAGCCATGGACGGACAGACCCCGGGTAACGAGATCCAACCCACGTCCGAGGCGCCTCCCGCACCAAGAGACCATACGCGCACGCCGGCCATCATCGTCGGGATCGTCGCGCTGGCCGTCGCTGCGCTTTCCATCTTCTATCTGCTGCGACCCGAACCGCTGCTGGTTCAGGGCGAGGTCGATGCGACGCGGCTTGATATCGCCGCGCGCGTCGACGGACGGGTCAAGGAAATTCCTGTCGAGCGCGGTCAGAACGTCGCTGCGAACGCCATGCTGGTCCGGATCGACAATCCGGAAACGCTGGCCAAGATCGAGCAGATGAAGGCGGCAAAGGCCGTCGCCGAGGCCCAGCTTGCCAATGTGCTGGTCGGAACGCGGGTGGAAACCGTAGCGGCGCGCAAGGCGGAGATGGAGCGCGCGCAGGCCGCGGTGGAACTGGCGCAGAAGACGTTTGACCGCGTGCACACGTTGACCGAGCAGGGCAACGCGCCGCAGGCCCGGCTCGACCAGGTGACCGACGCGCTGCACGAGGCCGAGCGCGGACTCGATCAGACCAAGTCGGCCTATGAACAGGCGGTCAACGGCTACACCAAGGAAGAACGGGCGATCGCCAAGGCCAATGTCGAGAAGGCCGAAGCGGACATCCAGAGTGTTCAATCGGTCATCGATCAGCTCGCGGTCTACGCCCCGGTCGCCTCGCAGATTTATCAGCGCAATGTGGAGCCGGGTGAATATGTGTCGCCGGGCGTTCCGCTGGTGACCCTGATCAATCTCGCCGATCTCTGGATCCACTTCGATCTGCGCGAGGATCTGGTGAAGGGCCTGAAGGTCGGCGACAAGTTCGACGTCCGGATTCCGGCGCTCGATGATCGCCGCGTCACCGTCGAGGTCAAGCTGATCGCGACCAAGGGCGAATATGCCAGCTGGCGGGCGACCCGCGCCACCGGCGATTTCGACCTGCGGACATTCTCGATCCGCGCCTATCCGGTGCAGCCGATACCCGAGCTGCGGCCGGGCATGAGCGCCTATCTCGACTGGCGGACGCGGCAATGAGGCTAGGATCGAAGCCGGGATTCTGGCGGGTCGCACTGCGCGAAAGCCGCTGGCTGCTGCACGATCGCGTGGCGCTGCTCTTGATCTTCGGCGTGCCGCTGTTTGCCTTCGTGGTGCTCACCACGGTGTTCAGCCACCCGGTGATCCGGGGGCTCGGCGTCACGGTGGTCGACGAAGACAAGTCTGACACCTCGCGCGCGCTGGTGGAATACATCGCGGCCTCGCCGAGCCTGAACATCGTCGACCGCTCCGGCACGCTGTCCACGGCGGTGCAGGACATCCGGTCCGGCAAGGCGATTTCGGCGGTCTATATCCCGCCGAATTTCGAGCGCGACGTCAACGCGCAACGCCGCCCGCAGGTGGTCGGGTTCTACAACCAGCAATTCCTGACGGCGGCCGGCATTGCGTCCTCAGGCTTGAACGATGCGCTGTCCGCGGCGGCGCGTGTCGCCGCGCCTGCTGCGACCGCGGCGCCTGCGCTAACGGCCACGGGAACGCTGACCGCGGAGACCATCGCGCTGGTCAACCCGCAAAAGAACTACGCGCAGTTCCTGCTGCGTGCGCTGCTGCCGACCATCATCCATGTCGTGATCACGCTCGCAGCCGGCTATTCGGTCGGCTCCGAGTTCCACCGGCGCAATGCCCGGGAGTGGCTGAAAAGCGCCGGCGGCGATCCGCTGGTCGCACTGGCCGGCAAGCTCGCCCCGCTGTTCGTCATCTTCGTCCTGGTCATGCTGGCCGAGCCGCTGGTGCTGGAGGGCGTACTGCAAATCTCCTTCAAGGGCGATCTGCTGCTGATGGTCGCCGCCGCCTCGCTCTTGATCATCGCCTATATGTCGATGAGCGCGCTGCTGCAGCTTCTGGTTGGCGACCTCGCGACCGGGCTCGGACTTGCCGGCCTGATCGCCTCGCCGGCATTCGGCTATGCCGGCGTCGGCTTTCCCACCATCGCCATGAACGGCTTCGCGCAAGTCTGGAGCGCGATCCTGCCGCTGCGCTGGTACATGGCCGTGCTGCTCGGGCAGGCGGCGCGCGGATTGCCGGTCGCAGAATCCGCCGTTCCGTTCGCGGCACTTGCCGCACTCGCGATCATCTTCGCCGGCCTCGCCTGGTGGCGCATGGCGAGCCTCAAGCGCAGGGGCTGGTTCGAGGCGGCGCGGCCCGCCGAACCGGCCGAGAGCGAGCGGCCGGCGCACGGCATCGGCGGCGCCTTCATGGCGGAGTGGCGGCGTGCGCTCGGAACGCGGAGCGCCTTCACCCTACTGTTCCTGGCTCCGCTGATCTACGGCATCTATTATCCGCAGCCCTATCTGAACCAGATCCTGCGCAAACTTCCGATCGCGGTGGTCGACAACGATCTGAGCGACCTCTCCCGGCAGATCGTCGAGACGCTCGATGCCAGCGGCACATTGAGCGTGACGGTGCGCGCCCGCACGCTGGCCGAAGCGCACGCCGCCATCGATCGCGGCAAGGCCTTTGCCGCCGTGGACATCCCGCCGGGCACCGAGCGCGACGTGCTCAAGGGCATCACCGCGCACATTCCGGTCTACGCGGATGGCACCTACCTCTTCATCTTCCGATCGATCGCCAGCGGGATCGCCACCGCGATCGGGTCGCTGACCTCCGATCTGGCGGCACGGGGCGCGCGCTCGGACGGCAGCATCGTCAAGGCGAAGCTGGCGAGCATCAGCCCGGCCAGCGTTCTGCTGCAGCCGGTCTTCAACCCGGTCGGCGGCTATGCGAGCTACATCGTGCCCGCCGCGTTCATCCTGATCCTGCAGCAGACGCTGCTGATCGGCGCGGCGATGCTGACCGGCACCGCGCTGGCGGCCGGCGGCGGAGCGTTTAGCGGCGTGCTCGGCCGCGGCGTCGCGCATTTGACGATCTACTTGCCGGCGCTCGCGCTTTATCTCATCGTGCTGCCGCGCATCTACGGCTTCTCGACGCTCGGCCACCTGCCGCAGATCTTCGCGCTGGCGAGCATCTTCCTGCTGGCGACGAGCTTTCTCGGGCAGGCAATCGGCGCCTGGTTCACACGTCCGGAAAACGCGACCATTTTGCTGCTGGCGACCAGCCTGCCGCAGTTCTTCACCGCCGGCTTTGCCTGGCCGCGCGAGGCGATTCCCGATGCGGCCACCGCGTTGGGACGGCTATTCCCCGCCGACGCCGCGATCGATGGCCTGGTGCGCATCAACCAGCTCGGCGCCAGCATCTGGGAGGTCGCGCATGACTGGCTCGGCCTGTGGTGCCTGGCGCTGGCCTATTTCGCGCTCGCCGTGATCTCGGCGTTTGCGGTCAAGAGAGGACGGGCACATGCATAGGGGCAACCGCGTCGCGATCGTTGCGCTGCTGCTGGCGCTCGCCGCCGGCGCCGTGATCTATTCGGTCAATCGCTCCGGAGCGCCGTCGGCGATCGTCGGCGTCGTCCGCTCGACCGAGGTCAGGGTCGAGCCGGAAGTGAACGGCCAACTCGTCTCGATTGCGGTGACGAAGGGCAGCCGCGTGCAGGCCGGCGAGGTGCTGGCAAAACTTTCGGCAGTGGAGTTGACGGCGCAGCTCGACCAGGCGCGCGCGGCGCTGGCCTCGGCGGTTGCGAACCGCAACAACGTCTATGCCGGCGTCCGCCGCGAGCAGGTCGAGTCGCTGAAAGCGGCGATCGCCAAGGCAACCTCCCGCCTCACCTTTGTGGAGGTCCAACTCACCCGGGCGAGCACGCTGGCACAGCAGAGCTTTGGCACCCAGCAGGCGCTCGACGAGGCCGAGAACGATGTCGCGGGCGCCCGCGCCGACGTGGCCAAGGCCCAGGCGAACTACGACGCCGCGGTCGCGGGTCCGACCAAGGAAGAACGGGCGATCGCCGACACCCAGGTGCAGGCCGCAGCGGCGGCCGTCACCGTGCTCGAGCGCCGGCTGGACAAAATGATCCTGCGCGCGCCGGCCGACGGCTTCGTCAGCGTCGTCGCCGCCGAGGTCGGCGAGAACGTTCGCGCCGGACAACCGATCCTGATGGTCGAGGCGGCCGGCAAGCAATGGCTGTCCTTCAATGCGCGCGAGGATCATCTCGGCGGCCTCACGATCGGAAAGGCGGTCGACGTGACGCGCAACGGTGCGTCCGGCGCGGCCCGGGCCGTCGTCACCGAGCTGCGGCCGATCGGCGTCTTCGCCACCTGGCAGGCCGAGCGGGTGATCGGCGATCACGACCGCAACACGCTGCGCCTGCGGCTCGACCCGCAGGGCGACGCAGCAAGCCTCGAGCCGGGCATGACGGTCTGGATCCCGCGCTGACGGCACGCGGCGGCGACGCGGCGCGCGGGACCTCTCAACGTCGTACGACGTATCCCGCGGCGTCGCGGTCCCAGGTGTCGGCGGTGCGCCCGGCCTCGCGCAGTGCGACCTTGCGGATCTTGCCGTTCTCGGTGAGCGGCATCTCGCTGACGATGCGGACAAAGCGCGGAATCGCGAAGTAGGCCATCTGCCCCTCGCAATGTTTGACCACGTCGATCGCCTCGAGCGCATGACCGGCCTTGAGCTGGACGGCTGCCGCCACTTCGTCCTCGCCAAGCTCGGACGGCAGCGGATAGATCGCGCAGGCGGCGATCGCCGGATGTTTCAGCAGCACCTGCTCCACCTCCCAGGACGAGACGTTCTCGCCGCGGCGGCGGATCGAATCCTTCATCCGGTCGATGAAGCGGTAGTGACCGTCGGCATCGCGCACCACGCGGTCGCCGCTGTGAAACCAGAGATTTCGCCAGGCCTCGACCGTCTTGTCGGGCATGCCGAAATAGCCCGTCGCAAATGCAAACGGCTCGCGCGCACGCAGCAGCAATTCGCCAGCGGTGCCATCGGGCAGCACGGCATCGTCGGGATCGACGATGCAGGCATCGACGCCGTCGACGAGACGGCCCATGGTGCCGGGGCGATCCGAGGGCACAGAACTTGCGAACACGAAATTGGTTTCGGTCGAGCCGTAGCCGTCGAGCAGCGGCACGCCGAAGCGCGCAAGAAACGGTTCGTGAAACTGGCCGGGCACGCCGCCACCGAGCGCGACGCGGAGGCGATGGGCGGTGTCGTCGGCGGATGACGGCTGCGCCAGCAGCATCACGGCCATCGCGCCCAGGAGATAGCCGACCGTCGCCTGATGCCGCCGCGCCGCGGCCCAGAAGCCGGACGCCGAGAATTTTGGTTCGAGCACATAGCTGCAGCCGTTGAGCAATGCCTGATAGAACGCGTTCAGCGCATTGGTGTGAAACAGCGGCAGCGTCGTGAACAGCACGTCGCCTCGACGATACCAAGCGCGCGCGCCGAATAGACGCCCCACCAGAACATCTGCGCCTGCGGGCAGCAGACGCCCTTGGAAGGTCCGGTCGTGCCGGAGGTATAAAGGATCGCAACCGTATCGCCGGGCCTCACCGGTGCAGGTTGTACTCCTTCGCCCAGTGCAGGCAGTGGCGCGATCGATCCCGGCACGGATGGCGCATCAGTGCCCTCGCCGATCCTCCAGATCAGATCCGGCGGCGCGACCTCGCGCTCCAGCGTCGTGATCGCCGCCATGAACGGCGCCTCGATCACCAGCAGCTTTGGCGTCGAATTGCGCAGGATGTGGCTGAGCTGGATGCCGCGCAGCGCGGTGTTGATCGGAACACAGATGGCGCCCATCCAGGCGCAGCCGAGATACACTTCCAGAAATTCCGGCCGGTTCGAGCACATCAGCGCGACGCGGTCGCCAGTGCGAATGCCGCTCCGCATCAGCCGCGCGGCCGACGCCGCGGCAATCCCGGCGGTCTCGGCATAGCTCCATCGCGTTTCGCCGCAGATAAGGAGCGTGCGATCGCCGTATCGCGCAGCCTGCCGCGTCAGGATGGTGGAGAGAATCCGGTCGGCCGGCGGGAACCGCTCGGCCGCCTGCGGCCAGACCGGCTGCCCCGCCGCGCTGCTGTCGCCTGCCTGCATGCGCACCTCCGCCGCTTGCGCCGCGCCGATATGCCGAGATCGCCACTGGCCAGCAAAATAGTTTAGGCTTAAAGTATCAACCAAAGCCGCGGCCACGGCAAGGGCTGCGTACAGGGCCGTCGCCGCAAGCGCGGCCGGAGGCATCAACAGGAGCACTGCCCGCAATGCGCCGCGACATCCCCTATCGATCGCCCTCCGACGCCTTCATGGCCACCGCCGCTCGGCGCCCCGACGCGCCGTTCCTGCTGGCGCCCGCGGCGGCGGGACTGGCTTACGCGCCCGATGGCTTCAATTTCGCCTATGGCGCATTCAAGGCCGAGGTCGACCGGCTGCGCGCGGACTATGCGGCCGCAGGCTACGGACATGGCGCGCGCGTTGCGCTGCTGTTGGAAAATCGCCCGGTGTTCTTCCTGCACTGGCTCGCGCTCAATGCGCTCGGGGTTTCGATCGTTCCGATCAATCCCGACGTTCGCCCCGACGAGCTCTCGTTCCAGCTCGAGTTGTCGGAGGCCGACCTGCTGGTGGCGACGCCGGATCGCATCCATGTCACCAAGGATGCGGCGCTCGGACGTGCCCGCCTGATCGACACCGACGGCCGCATTCCGTCCTGCACGAGCAACGTCACGCGGCAGCAGCCGGAGTTCAACGATGAATGCGCGCTCCTGTTCACCTCGGGCAGCACCGGCAAGCCGAAGGGCTGCATGCTCTCGAACCGCTATTTCCTGCAGGTCGCCGACTGGTATCTCGCGCAGGGCGGCGCGGCCGAATTGCAGCCGGACCGCGAGGTCAATCTGACGCCGCTGCCGATGTTCCACATGAATGCGCTCGGCTGCAGCGCGGTCGGGATGATGCTGCTCGGCGGCGCCGTCGTGCCGCTCGACCGCTTTCACGCCAACCGCTGGTGGCAGTGCGTGGCCGAGAGCGGCGCGACCGTCGTGCATTGTCTCGGCGTCATCCCGGCGATCCTGCTGCAGCTCCCGGTGACCGAGGTCGAGCGGCAGCATCGCGTGCGCTTTGCTTTTGCGCCTGGCGTCGACGTCCGCCACCGCGCCACGTTTGAAGAGCGCTACCGCATCCCGATCGTCGAGGCCTGGGCGATGACCGAGACCGGCGGCGCCGCGGCCACCACCACTGCGCGCGAGCCGGCCGGCTTTGGCGCGCGCTGCGTCGGCCGGCCGTCCGACGGCATGGACTATCGCCTGGTCGACGATCAGGGTGCCGACGTCGCACTCGGCAAGCCCGGCGAGCTATTGGTCCGCGCCAAGGGCGATGCGCCGCGCGCCGGCTTCTTCAGCGGCTACCTGAAGGACGAGGCAGCGACCGAAGCCGCCTGGCAAGGCGGCTGGTTCCACACCGGCGACCTCGTGTTCGCCGACGAAGACGGGCTGATGTATTTCTTCGACCGCAAGAAGACCATCGTGCGGCGCAGCGGCGAGAACATCGGCGTGCTCGAGGTCGAAAGCGCGCTCTACATGGATACGCGCATCAGCAGCTGCGCGGTGACCCCGGTTCCGGACGATATCCGCGGCGAGGAGGTGTTTGTCTTCATCGTGCCGAATGCGAAGGTCGACGACGCCGACGCACTCGCGAGCTCGATCGTCAAAACCTGCGCCGAGCGGCTCGCCTACCACAAAGTGCCCGGCTATATCGCATTCGCCAGCGAACTGCCGTTATCATCGACGCGCAAGCTCGCCCGCGGCGAGATCAAGACGCTCGCAGCCGCGGCAGTCGCCGCGGGCCGCGCGATCGACCTGCGCCCGCTCAAGGCCAAGCTGCGCCACGGCTGAGCCGCTTTCGCTTCACCTCTCCCCGCCTGCGGGGAGAGGTCGGATCACATCGAAGATGTGATCCGGGTGAGGGGGAGCCTCCGCGAACACCGCTATTGCCGTATATGCGGAAGCGGCCCCTCACCCCAACCCTCTCCCCGTAAGAACGGGGCGAGGGAGCGCACCGCCTGCATGGCCGCCGTTCAACTACTGCAGCAGCTTGTACTTGCCGTTCTCGATCTGCACCAAAATCCGCGCGCGCGCGTCGACGCCGTGGCGGTCGGCGGGCGTGTAGCTGTAGATGCCGTGCGTACCGACCACCTCCTTGGTGGTGAACAGCGCCTCGCGCAGTGCGGTGCGGAACGCCGGCGTGCCCGGCGCGGCGCCGGTCGCCTTGGCGCGCCTGGCGGCGTCCATGAACACCAGCCAGCCGTCGAACGCATAGGGCGAGAACGCATCGGCCGGCGGCTCGCCATTGGCCTTTTCATAGGCGGCGCGGAACGCCAGCGCGACCTTGCGGATCGGATTGCTTTCGGGAAGCTGCTCGGCCGCGGTCACCGGTCCGGTCGGGCAGATGATGCCCTCCGCCGACTTGCCGGCGAGCCGCAGGAAGTCGGCGCTGATCATGCCGTGATTGCCGTAGAGCGGGCCCTTGTAGCCACGCTCGGCGAGAGCGATCACCGGCAGCGCGCCGGGCGTTCCGGTGCCGCCGAGCATGATCGCATCGGGCCGCGCCGACATGGCGCGCAGCACCTGCGCGGTGACCGAGCTGTCGGACCGTGCATAGCGCTCGTTCGCGGTCACCTTGATGCCGGCCTTGTCAGCGCTGTCCGCCAGCGAATTGTACATCAGGTCGCCGAACGCATCGGAGAAGCCGATGAAGGCCACGGTCTTCACGCCGCGGCTCTTCATGTGATCGACGATGCCCTGCACCAAGAGCGGCGTCGGCTGCGGCGTCTGCACCACCCATGGTCCGCCCTCGCCGGCCGGCACCGGCGCGATCGGCGAGATCGCCACCATCGGCACTTTCATCTCGACCGCGACGGTGGCCATCGCCAGCGTCTGCGGCGCGCCCGACGTGCCGATCAGGAAATCGACCTTCTCCTGCTCCACCAGCTTGCGCGCATTGCGCGTCGACGCGGCCGGATCCGAGCCGTCATCGAGCTGGATGACGCGGACCTTCTCGCCGTCGACCTCGCCGACATAGGCCTGGCCGGCCGCGAGCCCCTTGGCGTTGGGCACGCCGATCGAGGACACCGGCCCGCTCAGCCCGGTGACGAAGCCGACGAGGATGTCCGCGCGTGCCGGAGCCATGACGCCAAGCAGCAACGCGGCGCCGATCAACAAAGTCTTCTTGTTCATGATTTCACTCGGTGTGGACGATAAGGACTTAGGACCCCGCCACCAGCGCCAGCACGCGCAGCGGACTGCCCGAGCCGTTCTGGATCTTCAGCGGTGCGGCAACAATCACCGCGCCGGTCGGCGGCAGCTGATCGAGATTGCACATGCATTGCAGGCCGTAGCGGCCGCCGCCGTGCAGGAAATGATGCGCCGGATAGGGCGGATCGAGATGGCCGGCCTGGCCGGCATCGGTGCCGATGGTTTCGGTGCCGAAGCCGATGACGTCGCGTTCCTCGACCAGCCAGCGCATCACCGCGGCATCGGGCCCGGGCGTGTGCGCGCCGTCGTCCTTGAGGTTGGCGTAGTCGCGCCAGCCCTTCTTCGACCAGTCGGTGCGCAGCAGCACCCAATGCCGCGGCGGAATCTTGCCGTGGCGCTTCTCCCAGGCCTCGACGACGGGGATCGACAGCAGGAAGTCCGGATCCTTCGCCGCCTCGGCCGAGCAATCGATCACGCAGGCCGGCGCGATCATGTCGCGGACCGGCAGCGTGTCGACCGAATTGTTCGGCAGATCCTTGCCGGTGAACCAGTGGATCGGCGCGTCGAAATGCGTGCCAGTGTGCTCGCCGAAGGTGAGATTGTTCCAGTACCAGGCTGGACCTGCGGCGTCGTATTGCGAAATCTTTTGGATGCGCACCGGCGCGGCCTGGCCGAATTCGGGCGGCAGCACGATGACGGGGAAATCGGGACTGAGCGTAAAAGTCAGGTCGACGACGCGCACCGCGCCCGAGGCGACGGCGCCGGCAAATTGCATCAGGCTGTTGCTGTCCATGGCGCTTCTCCCGTTTTGTTTCAGCACGCTCGCTTATGAACCAAGCTCGCGCTCGACCGCCTTGGGGTTGGCCGCGAGGCGCTGGCGGATTTCCTCGGCGACGTCGCCGACGAACACATCCTCGAGGCCGCGCTTCAGCGCCGATACGATCGCGTTCGCGACCGCGCGCGGCGCGACCTTCGGCGGCGGCACGGTCTGGAACCACTCGGTGTCGAGCGGGCCGGTGAAGACGTTGACCACCTTGACGCCGCCGGGCCGCAGCTCCGCGCGCAAACTGTGCGACAGCGACAGCGCGACGGCCTGCGAGGCCGAATAGGCGCCGAACGCCGGCCAGTTCGCCAGCGCATAAACCGACAGGATATTGACCCAGGCCGCGGCGCTGTTGACGCCGTCGGCGCCGCGCATCCGCATCGCCGGCCCGAACGCCTGCGCCAGATGCACGACGCCGAGATAGCTCTGGTCGATCTCGTCGCGCACCACGCTGGTGCCCTGGCGATCGAGCAACCCGCCGGCGCGGACGTGCTCAGTAGTGTTGATCAGGATATCAACCTTGCCGCCGATATCGGCCGCGAGATCCCTGACCGACTTCTCGTCGCCGATGTCGAGCGGCACGATCTCGACACCATCGAGCGCGCGCAGCGCCTCTTCGCCGCGGAACGGCTTCCACGGCTCGGCGACGCCGACGAACACGATCGATGCACCGGCCGCCTTCAGCGCAGTCACGACTTCCTGGCCGACGATGCTGCGCCCGTTCGTCACCAGAACGCGGCGGAATTTCGGATCGGCGGTCATTTCACGCCACTGCCTGTCGTCCGTCATGTTGGGGGTCTCACGTTCGGGGTGCGCGAAGGCCACCGCCTGCCCGCTCTTGTCGAGCTGAAACGACATCACGACCAGCTTGCCTTCTTCGCAATCGGCATGCAGGTGCGTCACCAGCGTCGGCCCGCAATCCATCGCAACCAGGCCGACGCGCCATGGCGCGCGCTCGCGGAAATGCACGTCGGCCGGCACGTGCAGCGTGGTCTCGCTGAGCAGCGTGCCGCGCGGCGGCGCATCGACAAAGGCGAGATCGCAGGACAAGCAGGCGGGGCACGCGTCGCGCGCCGGATAGCAGAACGCCGCGCAGGCGCCGCAGCGCTGCAGCATGAAGCGGCCCTCGGCGGCGGCGCGGGTGAAGCCGTGCGCGGTGCGGCTGCGCGATCGCGGCGGCGAGGTCGGCAGCCGCGTCCTTGCGAGCGGATTTTTCCGGCGCGGTTTCGCGATCGGGTCGATCATGCGCCTGGCCCCGCGAGAATCGCCGCGCCCGAGGCGAGGCCGCGATCATAATTGATCATGCCGAAGCCCGACGCCAGGCCGATGCGCGCATCCTTGACTTGGGTCGGCCCGGCGATGCCAAGCACCTGGCGCATCGCCTCGACCACGCCGAGATAGGCGCCGCCGGCGCCGGCCTGCCCGACCGACAATTGGCCGCCGGAGGTGTTGTGCGGGAACGTGCCATCGATCGTCAAATCGTGCTGCCGCACGAAATCCGGCCCCTCGCCCTTGCGGCAGAAGCCGAGGTCCTCGAACTGCATCATCGAGATCACGGGATAATCGTCATAGGTCTCGACGAAATCGAGATCGTCGGGCTTCACATCGGCCATCGCGTAGAGCTCGTCGACGTCCATCGCCCAGCCGCCGCGGACCTGGACCGGATCATCGCCGAACGCGTTGTGGCGCTCGATGGTGGCGAGGATTTTTGCCGCCGGCAGATTGAGCGACGCGGCGTCGTCCTCGCCCATCACCAGAAAGGCCTCAGCGCCGGCGCAGGGCATCACGCAGTCGAACAAATGGATCGGGTCGGCAATCGGCCGCGCCGCCATGTATTGCTCGATGGTCAGCGGCGTCTTCATCAGGGCGTTGGGATTGCGCAGCGCGTTGGCGCGCTGGGCGACGGCGATCTTGCCGAAATCCTCGCGCCGCGCGCCGAACGTTTTCATGTAATTGCGCGCGATCAGCGCAAAGCTGGCATTGGCGCCGCCGGCGCCATAGGGATAGACGGCGTCCTGGTTGAACCGCGAGAAGTTCTCCAGCGTGGTGCGGAAGGAATCGACGTGGTTGGTGTCGCCGGCGACGCAAGCCACGATCCGCGCATCCCCCGCCTGCACCGCCCGCGCCGCGCGCCGCAGCGCCGCGATCGCACTGGCCCCGCCAAGCGGAATGGTGTCGATCCAGCGCACGCAGAGACCGAAATGCTGGGTCAGCCCGATGCCGCTGTCGAGGCCAGCCGTAAAACTCGACACGCAGAACCCGTCGATATCGCGCGGCGTGATCCCGGCGCCGTCGACCAGCGCTTTCAGCGCACGCCCGATCCACCATTGCGCGCTCTCGATCGAGTAGCGCACATAGGGGATCGTCACCGGAACTGCCATCACGACCCGGTCATAAGGTGTGCGGATGGAGTTTTGCATCTGACTGCCGGATTCCCGCCGCAAGACCACTCAGCGCACGGTCAGTTTGACGTCGATATTGCCGCGCGTCGCGTTCGAATAAGGACAGCGTTCATGCGCGCCGGCGACGATGTCCTCGGCGACGGATTTCTCCACGCCTGGGATCCGCACCTTCAGCTCGGCGGTGAGCGCGTAACCGACCGCGACCGGTCCCATGCCGACTCTGGCAGTGACGGTCGGTTCCGCCGACGGCGTGATCTTGCGCGTCCGCGCCACGAGCTTCACTGCGCCGAGAAAGCACGCCGCATAGCCGGCGGCGAACAGCTGCTCCGGATTGGTGCCCGGCCCGCCGGGACCGCCGAGCGATTTCGGCAACGACAGCGCCACCGACAGCAGGCCGTCGTCGCTCGCCGCCTTGCCGTCGCGTCCGCCGGTGGCGGTGACTTCGGCTTCATACAGAATCTTGTCGGGCTGCAGCATGCGTGTCCTCAGTCTGGCTTGGTCTCGGTGGCCGTGCGCGCCACCGCCGCACGAAAATCCTCGCGGGCGCGCTCATTGGCCAGCGCGAAGCTCGGGCCGCGGCTCGGCTCGGTGCCGTTGAGGCGCCGCAACTGCACCCACATTTCGGCGCTCTTCAGCGCCACCGCCGCGCAATTGACCACGGGAGCGTGGCCGATCTTGAAGCCGTGCTCGCTCGCAATCAGCAACCCGGGCAGCACGCCGGCCGGGATCACGACATCGGCGCCGCGATCGAGCAACGGTTGCGCGCAGACGGTGAAGTCGCGCAGCATGCGCGCTTTTGCCTCGGCGTCGCCGGCGAACGCGGCGCTGAAATCCTCCGGACGACAGCCCATGCCGGTGACATGCACGATGCGGCCGGCAAGGCCGTAGCGATCAGCCTGCTCGTAGTGCCAGACCTCGAAAGCAGAATCGAGTGTGACAAGGCCGAGGCGGCGTCCGAGCTGCGACGCCGCGAGCAGCGTCGCCTCGCCGACGCCGGTCACGGGAATCGTCAGCGCCGAGCGCAGCTCGTACAATCCCGGATCCTGGAAGTGGCCCATGACATAGGCATCGAAGCCGCGCTCCTGCGCCGCGAGCCCGTTGTCGACGGCCTGGATCGCGCAACGGAATTCGCTCAGGCGACCGAAGTCGCGATCGGCGGGCGTGATGCCCTCGACATGGACGCTGGTGCCGGGTGCGGCGATCTCGTTCAGGTAATGGGCGAGCCGCGCCATGTAGGGCGCGCTCGAGGTGCGGTCGACGAAGCTCTGCCAGAAGATGCGCACAGCGGAAATCCTGTTCACAGGCGACCGTGCCGATCCTCGAACCGCCGAAGCCAGGGCTGACGACACACACGCGAGCCTGTCGTTGCGAACGCGCGCCGCTGCAATGGCGGCGTCTCATCGACCGAAATATTTCAAGCACAAAATAATTTTGGCGTCAATCGAACGGCGTGCCGACGCGCTTCATGCACGAGCGGCAACACATTGCCGAAACGGCGAGCAATTGACGCCTTTCCCTTTTGCACAAGCGAACGCAGCGCTTATGACCGCGCGAAACTGCCGCAAACTTTTCTCGGAAACCGCGGAGTTGGCGTATTGACGTTCCGTCAGGAAATACTTTAGGCTTTAAACAATTGACAGGCGGCGGCGCTTCCAGGGGGCGCGCATCGCGCCGATTGTTGCGTTGCCAAAGGTTCCTCAATCGTGGCTGAGATCATCGAGCTCGGAACAGCAGGTGCGACGGGCGGGTTCGCATTCGCCGCGATCGGATGCGGCGTCTCACGACCCGGCGACGTGACCCGCCACGAAATCGCGCACCACGCCGGCAAATACCTCAGGCATCTGATCGGGAAGCGGCACCATGCCTCCTGAGAGCTCGCGCAGGACACTGCCGCCGATCGCGCCAGCAACCTTCGGAGCCGCCGGATGAGCGTGCGGATCGTCTGTCGGAGCAATCACCAGCGTGGGGCATTGGATCTGCCCCAGACGATCCTCCATCCGATAGCGGTTCACCACGCGGTGGCCTTCCGCCGCCATCTCGCCGGCCCGCAGCGCATCGATCATGAAGCGCCGCAGCAGATCGGCATTGCCGGCCGGATAGAACGGCTGCCGGCGCGCCCAGAGCTCGCTGAGATGGGCGCCGTCGCTCCGCGTCTCGACGTCGTCGATCACCCGCATGCTTTCGTGCTTGGCGCGACGCGCCGCATCGACGAAGGGACAGGCCGAGAGCACCAGCGCGCTCACCCGTGCCGGCGCGCGCGCCGCGATTTCCACCGCGATCGCGGCACCGGTGTGGTGGCCGACGATCGCCGCGCGCGGCAATTCCAGCGCATCGAGCAGGGCGAGCGCGCCTTGCGCCCACAATTCGATCGACGGCGGATCTGCCGGCCGGTCGGAATCGCCAAAGCCGAGCGTGTCCATGGCAATCGTGCGGAAATCGCGGCCGAGCAGCGGCAGCACGTCGCGATACTCGTCCCACGAGCGCGGCGTCTGGTGCAGCAGCAGGACCGGAAACCCTGCGCCAGCTTCGGCGACATGGATGCGGCCAAGGCGCGTCGCGACGAAGCGGCGCTCGATTTCGGAGCCGGCACGGCTAGCATTCATTTCACAACTCCTGTCGGTCCGATCGCGATCGATGCTGACATCTTGCCCAGCTAGCGGCTGTTTTCAACCAAGGGGAATGCAATGCGCAAGATCTTGAGTTTGACTGCACTCTCGACGGCTCTTTTGGCAGGCCTCGTCACGGCCTCGACCGCGCAGGCCGACATCACGGTCGGATTCGTGACATCGCTCAGCGGACCAGGCGCCTCGATCGGCATTCCCTATGGCCGCGGCATCCAAGCCGCGCTCGAGTACAAGAGCGAGGTGAATGGCGAGAAGATCAAGCTGATCCAGCTCGACGACGGCTCCGATCCGTCGGCTGCCACCCGCGCCGCGCGCAAGCTGATCGAGGAGGAGAAGGTCGATCTGTTGATCGGCACCGCAACGGCGCCGTCGACCATCGCGATGATGGCGGTCGCGACCGAACTGAAGGTGCCGATGATCGCCGTCTCTCCGGTCACCGGACAGCCGAACCCGGCCGATCAGTGGGGCATCTCCGTGCCGCAGCCCGCCTCGCTGCTGGTCAAGGTGGTCGCCGACCGCATGAAGCGCGATGCAATGAAGAACATCGGCTATATCGGCTTCTCCGACGCCTGGGGCGACCTCGTCTACAACGGCGCCAAGGCCGCCGAAGCCATCGACGACATCAAGGTGCTGACCAACGAGCGCTATGCGCGGGTCGATACCTCGGTGACCGGCCAGATCCTGAAAGTTTTGGCGGCGCGTCCCGATGCGGTTCTGATCGGTGGCTCCGGCACACAAGGCGCGCTGCCGCTGCTGGCGCTCGGCGAGCGCGGCTTCAAGGGCAAGACCTACGGCACCGTCGCGCTGGTCAATCCGGATTTCGTGCGCGTCGGCGGCAAGGCCGCGGATGGCATCCAGGTCTCCGCGGGCCCCGTGATCGTGGCCGAGCAGTTGCCGGACAACCATTTCGCCAAGAAACTCGCGCTGGAATTCCGCGCCGCGTTCCTGAAGGCCAACAATGTCCCGACCACCGACGGCTTCTCGGCCTATTCGTTCGACGGCTGGCGGATCTTCACCACCGCCGCGGAGCGCGCGCTGAAAACCGCAAAGCCGGGCACCATCGAATTCCGCAAGGCGCTGCGCGACGAGATCCTCAACACCAAGGAACTCGCCGGCGTGCACGCGATCTACAACTTCAAGGCGGGCGCCTATCACGGCGTCGACGAGCGCGCGCTGGTGATCGTGCGCCTGGTCAACGGCGCCTGGACCTACGAGCCCTAGCAATCAGGAACGGCCGAGAGCATGACGGCAGATATTGCAGCGATCCTGGCGATCGACGGAATTGCGACCGGGGCGGTCTACGCCTTGGTGGCAATCGGCACCGTGCTGATCTTCACCGTCACGCGGGTGATCTTCATCCCGTTTGGCGACATCGCCGCGTTCACCGCGTTGACCCTGGCGGCGCTCGATGCCCGCCAGCTTCCCGGAACGGTCGGGCTGGTCGTGGTGCTGGCCTGCATGGCCTGCGTGATGGAAGTGGGCTCGCTGGCGCGCGCCGGCGAGCTTCGCTCGGTGCCGAGAGCGATTCTCGGCTATCTCGTGCTGCCGCTGGTCGTGGTCGGCATCGTCTGGCTGACGATGCGCTTCAATCCGCCGATGCCGGTGCGAATCGTGCTGGCGCTGCTCTTGATCATGCCGGTGGCGCCGCTGCTCGACCGCATCGTGTTCCGCCCGATCGCGGATGCCTCGGTGCTGCTGCTGCTCACCGTCTCGGTCGCGCTGCACTTTGCGCTGGTCGGCCTCGGCCTGTTGTTCTTCGGGCCTGAAGGCGTGCGGACCGAACCCTTGACCTCGCTCGGCATGGAGATCGCCGGCGTTCACGTCTCCGGCCAGACGGTGCTGATCCTCGTGGCGGCGCTGGTGTTCAGCGGGCTGCTATTGCTGTTCTTCGACTTCACCTTGCTCGGCAAGGCGCTGCGCGCCACCGCCTTCAACCGCACCGGGGCGCGGCTGATGGGGATCCGGCCGGCGCGCGCCGGCACCATCGCCTACCTGCTGGGATCGCTGATGGCGGGCGTCTCCGGAATCCTGATCGCTCCGGTCAACACCATCTTCTAC
This sequence comes from Bradyrhizobium sp. CCBAU 51753, assembly GCF_015291565.1. Taxonomy (NCBI): domain Bacteria; kingdom Pseudomonadati; phylum Pseudomonadota; class Alphaproteobacteria; order Hyphomicrobiales; family Nitrobacteraceae; genus Bradyrhizobium; species Bradyrhizobium sp. CCBAU 51753. Next base: position 7,248,566 of record NZ_CP030037.1, read on the forward strand.
GACTCCGGCTTCCTGATCGGCCTCAAGGCCTTCGTCGGCGCGATCGTCGGCGGCATGACCAGCTATCCGGGCGCGGCGCTCGGCGCGTTCGGCGTCGGCATTCTGGAAAGCTTCGCCTCGTTCCAGAGCAGCACCTTGAAGGACGTCATCGTCTTCTCGCTGCTGATCCCCGTCCTGCTCTGGCGCTCGCTCGCCTCGCAGCATTCCGAAGAGGAAGTCGAGGAATGACCCCGACGCAGATCCGCCTCATCGCGCTCGCTGTCATCGCCTGCCTGGTCGCGGCGCCGTTCGTGCTCAATCCGTTCAGCATCACCTTGCTGAACTATATCGGCGTCTATTCGCTGGCGGCGATCGGGCTGGCGCTGCTGACCGGGGTCGGCGGCATCGTGTCGTTCGGCCAGGCCGCCTTCGTTGGCGTCGCGGCCTATTCGACGGCGTGGGTCACCGCGCTGAACGGCCATTCGCCGTGGCTTGGACTGCTGCTCGCCGTGGCCCTGACTTGCAGCATCGCCGCGATGCTCGGCTTCGTGACGCTGCGCCTGCAGGGCCACTTCTTGTCGCTGAGCACGGTCGCCTGGGGACTGGCGATCGCATTCCTGTTCGGCAACATCCAGGGGCTCGGCGAGCACAACGGCATTTCCGGCATTCCGCCGATCTCGATCGGCCCGGTCGCGCTGGTCGAGAGCTGGCAGATCTATTTCCTGATCTGGGCCATCGTCGGCGCGATGCTGCTGCTCTGCTACAATCTCTTGGACTCGCGGCTCGGCCGCGCGATGCGGGCGCTGCGCGGCGGCAATACGCTGGTCGAGAGCCTCGGCATCAGCGCGTTCCAGATCAAGCTCACAACCTTCGTCATCGCCGCGTTCCTGGGCGCGCTGTCCGGATGGCTGTTCGCCCATCTCGGCCGCTTCGTCAGCCCGGGACCGTTCGATGCCAGCATGGGCATCGAATATCTGATGATGGCGATGGTCGGCGGTGCCGGCAGCGTGCTGGGCGGCGTGGTGGGTGCCGCGATCGTGACGCTGCTGAAGAATTCCGTGCAGGACTACCTGCCGCTGATCGTGAAAGGCGGCTCCGGCCAGCTCGAGATCGTCGTCTTCTCGGCGCTGTTCATCCTGTTCCTGCAGCGGGCGCGGCAGGGCATCGTGCCGTTCTTCGCTGGCTTCCTGCCCGAGTTGAAAATGTCGCGGCCGCAGCCGGCCAAGCCGCTGCCGCGCCGCGAGCAGCCGGCGCCGGGCACGCCGCTGCTCAAGGTCAGCAGCGCGCAAAAGCGCTTCGGCGGCCTGGTCGCGGTCAACAACGTCTCGTTCGAGGTGCGCTCTGGCGAGATCCTCGGCCTGATCGGGCCGAACGGCGCCGGCAAGACCACGATGTTCAACCTGCTCACCGGCGCGCTGCGCGCCAATGCCGGCGAGATCAAGTTCGCGGGGCGGTCGATCACGCATGATGCGCAGTTCCGCATTGCGCGATCCGGCATCTCCCGCACCTTCCAGCACGTCAAGCTGCGGCCGCGGATGAGCCTGCTCGACAACGTGCTGCTCGGCACCTATGCGCGCACCAGCACCGGCCTGTTCGCCGGCGCCATGCGGCTGAACCAGGCCGAGGAAGCGAGCGCGCGTTACGAGGCCCTGCAGCAGCTCGAACGGGTCGGGCTCGGCGACAAGCCGTTCGAACTCGCCGGCAATCTGCCGCTCGGCAATCAACGCGTGCTGGAGATCGCCCGCGCGCTGGCCGCCGATCCGACGCTGCTGGTGCTCGACGAGCCCGCCGCCGGGCTGCGCCGCCAGGAGAAGCAGAAGCTCGCCGAGCTGCTGCGGTCGCTGCGCGCCGACCACCTCACCATCCTCTTGGTCGAGCACGACATGGAGTTCGTGATGTCGCTGGTCGACCGCATCGTGGTGCTCGATTTCGGCTCAAAGCTCTGCGAGGGCGGGCCTGCGGCGATCCGCAGCGACGCCCGCGTGCAGGAGGCCTATCTCGGAGGCGTCGCATGACCCGGATGCTGTCGATCGAGAATGTGTCGGTCGCCTACGGCAAGGTCGAGGCGGTGCGCAACGTCTCGCTGTCGGTCGAGCAGGGACAGATCGTGACCGTGATCGGCCCGAACGGCGCCGGCAAGACCACCCTGCTGATGGCCGCGATCGGCCTGCTGCGCTCCACGGGACGGATGCTGTTCCAGGGCGCGGACTTGGCGAAGATCGACGTCGAGGGCCGCGTCGAGCGCGGGCTCTGTCTCGTGCCCGAGAAGCGCGAGCTGTTCGCCGACATGTCGGTCGCCGACAATCTGTTGCTCGGCACCTACAGTCTGCGCGACCGCTCGGCGACGCGACAATGCCTCGACGACGTGTTCGACCGCTTTCCGCGATTGAAGGAGCGCAGCAAGCAGGCCGCCGGCACGCTGTCGGGCGGCGAGCGGCAGATGCTGGCACTCGGCCGCGCGCTGATGGCGAAACCAAAACTGCTGGTGCTCGACGAGCCGAGCCTCGGGCTGGCGCCGCTGATCGTGCGCGAAATCTTCCGCACCATCGCCTCGCTGCGCAGCCTCGGCGTCTCGGTGCTGCTGGTCGAGCAGAACGCCCGCGCCGCGCTCGAGACGGCGGACTACGGCTATGTGCTGGAGACCGGCGAGATCATCCAGTCCGGGCCGGCCGACACCCTGATCCACGATCCAAAACTGATCGCGGCCTATCTCGGCGGGCATTAGAGGCCAGGCGCGGGACCAAAACCGCAAAAACAACCCCATGCAAAGTAGGGTTGGGGCCTCGCCTCCGTCCGCACACACTAAATCTAGGGGGTAGAGTCGGCGTCATGACGCGCGCGGCGAGCCAAGACGCCATCTGCCGACTATTGGCGGCCCTATCCATCGCCTCCGTCGGCGCCTCACGCGCATGTGTCCAGAGAAGCCAAACACGGCCATTGCATTACGATCGTAATGTTATATTACGACCGTAATCGCATATGAGCTGCTGCTTGAGGGCAGCGCGGATGCCGAAAACAGCGTTTTGCGAGGACTTCATGAACGACACGATCGCCATCTCAGACTATCGCGCACCGCGAGACGCCATGGATCCCACGTCGCTGGGGCTCGCGGCCGCCGCAGCAGCCATCCGCAACGGCGATATCACGTCGGAAGCCTACACCGGGGCGCTTCTGGCGCGCGCCCGAACGCTTGCCGAACTCAATGCCTTCATCAGCATCGACGAGGCCGCCGTGTTGGAGGCCGCGCGGGATGCGGACAAGGCACGTGCGGCCGGATCGGCGGCTCCGCTGCTGGGCGTGCCGCTCGGGGTGAAAGACAGTTATCTGACGAAAGGGATACCGACGAGCCTGGGTCTGGACGGCCTCGCCCACTTCGTGCCGCGCGAAGATGCGGACGCCGTCCGCGCCATCAAACGCGCGGGCGCCCTGGTCTTCGGCAAGAACAACCTCGTCGAGATGTCCTACGGCCTGACCGGCCATAACGCGCGTTACGGCCAGGTGAAGAATCCGCACGAACGAGATCACGTGTCGGGCGGCTCCTCGAGCGGCTCCGCTGCCTCCGTCGCCGCCAACATCGTGCCCGCATCCCTCGGAGGCGATACCGTCGGATCGATCAGGGTGCCGGCATCGTTCTGTGGCGTCGTGGGATTCAAACCAACCACCGGACGCTGGCCGCGCAACGGCGTTGCTCCGATCTCCCATACGCTCGACACCACGGGCGCATTTGCCCGAAGCGTCGAGGACTGCATTTTGCTGGATCGGGTCGTGACCGGTGAACAGGCGGCCGAGTCCTTCGACGGTGGTTACGATCTCAAGGGAGCCCGGCTGGCCTTCGCGCCGCGACAGTTCCTCGATCTTGTGGATTCGGAAGTCGAGACACGCTTCCGCGACGTGCTTAGGCGGCTGCAGGATGCCGGCGCCGAAATCGTCGAGGTCGACCTTGGTGACGATTTCAACGCCCTCATCCAAACCGCGACATGGAGCATCTTCGCGCATGAGACGATGGGCGCAATTTCAAAATTCCTTCGCCGCCACGACGTCCCGACCACGTTCGAGGCGATCTACGAGGGGCTCAAACCCCAGCTTCGGCAGGCGTGGGGACACATCGTGCTGCCGGGCGGTGCAGGTGCTATCTCGGCAGAGGCCTATCAGACGGCGCTCAAGGTGAGCCGGCCTGAAATCCAGCGCCGTTTCGACAGGGCGTTCGTCGCTCATGGGGCGCAGGCCATGCTGCAACCGACGACGCCATGCACCGCGCCCTCGATCGAGGAGCAGGCGACGGTCCGGATCGCGGGGCAGGATGTCAGCTACCTCGCGCTGGCGAACCACACCGTCTCGGCGAGCAGCGTGGGGCTGCCGGGAATCAGTCTCCCTGTCGGTGTGTCTCGTACCGGACTGCCGATTGGCCTTGAGCTTGACGCTTCGCCCGGTAGCGACCGGACGCTTTTGGTGCTTGCCCGCAAGATCGAAGGCGTTTTGGGTCCCAGGCCGACCGCAATCTAGCACCGTGACTCGGTAGCGGGACATTCGAGGAGTTGGCAGAAGATGCGTTTCGAGAAAGGTCACAAGCTGTCGACACGACGGCACATCGTCGATGTGGCATCGAAGTGTGTGCGCCGGGACGGCATCTCCGCGACGGGGATTGCGGGGATCATGGGCGCGGCCGGCCTGACCAAAGGGGCGTTCTCCCCGCACTTCGAGTCCAAGGACGTGCTGGTTCGCGAGGCGCTGGCGAAAGCGCTGGGCGACCAGCAGCATTGCCTCGAGGAAGATCAGCTCAGGGGCCTCGACCTCGAAGGCGCGGTCCGCCGATACCTGAACCGCGCCCACCTCGAAGCCCCCGCCGACGGGTGTCCCTCCGCGGCGCTGCTTCCGGAAATCGCCCGCCAGCCGCTGTCCACCAGGCAGGATTACGAGCAGGCGCTGCGAAGCTACGTTGCGACTTTGGCCGCGTTACTTCCCGGCGGAGATTCTGCCGATAACAGCCGGCGCGCGAGGGTCATCTTCGGCCTCATGGTGGGGACCCTGCAGCTTGCGCGGGCAGTGCCTTCCACTGCCGAAGCGCAACAGATCCTGGATGGAGGCGTTGCGGCCGCGTTGCACTTGGCGCGAACGCCATCGCCTTAAAGTGCGGGCCCAATGACTGATATCCGCTTCTGACCCTTGGGCGACATCAACCCTCCGGTATCCCAGCCAAGCGCAGGCCCTCGTGGATACGCTTGCGCGCAGCAAGGAAAATCGGATTGTCGCTAGGTGCTTCGAGACGGAACCGACGGAGAGTGAAACTTGGATTGAGTGCAAGTCCAGTCTTCGCAGAAGTTCGCGCTTCGTCCAGTACGCCGAGTAAGGCCAAGACTGCGGCGAGGATGAGATGGCTAGGTGGAAAACCGCGGTTGGCCTCTACGCTCCTTCGCAGCCAATCGACGGCCTCAGCATCAGAACCGAGATGTACCTTGGCTAGACCTACAAAAAACATCCATTGATACGCGCTAAGATCGCGAGGGGAGAGACGGAGGGCCCTGAGTTCGTGTCGTTCCGTCTCAGCAGCGCGTCCCAAATAGAGTTTTCCCAAACCAATTCCGCTGTGGGCGAAAGCCAAGTTGCGATCAATTGCTAACGCATGCTCGCATTCAGAAATACCTTGTGCTGCGCGGTTCGTCAGTATGTACACAGCACCCAATGTCAGGTGGGCCAAGGCGTGGTTCGGCGCAAGGGACAGCGCCCTGTCAGACAACACTTCGGCTGCCGCGAGTTGCATATCGCGGTCATCGTCCACGAAAATTGCTGACATCGCGACGTGGGTACTCGCAATGCCGAGCATTGCAGAAATGCTCTCGCGATCGAGGGCTATCGCTCGTTCAAAAAAGTCGCGCGCTTGGGTCAAATTCTTGGGCGTCCACCCCTTGTATAAGAACGCAAGGCCTTGAAAAACCAGGTCCCGTGCATCGGGATGCAATGAACGCTCCGCTCGGCGAGCCTCGGCAGCGACAAGTTCGGCATCGAGCGCGTTAGCGAGCCGCGCCACGATTTCGTCTTGCATCTCGAACAAGTCGGCGACAGCCTTGTCAAAACGGTCGGCCCACAGGTGGGCGCCGGTCTCTGCGTCGATCAATTGCACATTGACCCGAAGGCGGTTGCCACTTCGTTGCACCGAGCCTTCGAGCACATAGCGGACGTTTAACTCGCGCCCTATCTTTTTTAGGTCCAGCGCCTTGCCCTTGTAGGCAAATGCGGTATGTCGGCCGATAACGAATGAGCCGCTAATGCGTGACAAATCTGTGGTCAGGCTCTCGGTCACACCATCGACAAAGTAGTCCTGTTGGGGATCGCCGCTGAGGTTGACGAAAGGCAACACAACGATGGAAAGACGAGGCGCTGAGTGCGCGCCCGGCCCGGCGCGCTCAGCGTGCGTAGCCGGGCTGTGCTCTTCTCGGACCACGGCATAGGCGCGGACCGGGCGGGCGATATTCTTCAACGTCTGCTCGCCCATATCGGTGAACTCAACGTCGACCTTGCCTCGGACATACTCGTGGGCAGAAGACGAGATGCATATGCTGCCGGCAGTTGCGATGCTCTCAAGCCGCGCCGCAATGTTCACGCCGTCTCCAAAGATGTCGTGTGGCTCTACAATCACGTCGCCGATATTAATGCCCACACGAAAAGCAATGCGCCTGTCTTCCGCCTCGCCAAGTGTAAGGTCGCTGACGCGGGTTTGGAACTGCAAGGCAGCTCGAACCGCTTCGACCGCGCTCGGAAACTCCGCCAAGAACCCGTCTCCGGTGTTCTTCACTATGCGGCCGCCATGCTCGGCGATAGCCGGGTGGACAGCTTCCACGAGGAGCGTAGTTAGCCTAGCGTGTGTGGCCTCTTCGTCGCTATGCATGAGCCGCGAATAGCCAGCGACGTCGGCCGCCAATATGGCCAACAACCTGCGCTTCACCCGGACTGGCCTTTCCTGCACCATGGCCTGCGACCCAAAGCTAGATGTGATTGTACGACAGATTGGATGGGATGCCTACGGAGGCTGATGCCCGCTTCTGACCCAAAGTAGCCGCATGAGCGAAGCGATATGCGGGGTCACGAACTCCCGCATATCGCTGCGCTCATGCGGCTACTGGCTGGCTGAAACCGTCGAAAATGACCCACAGCCGACGGTCCCCTTGGCCATCGTAACGTCGGCTTAATGAGAAAGAGCGGACGCGGTTCGGTTCAACCATCAAGGGCGGCCATTGACTCATAGCGGACGTCACATGGTTGCCAATGTCCTAAGCGAACGCGGCAGTTGCTGGCTCACCGAGGAAGATCACGTTGATGCAAATCGAGTAGGTTCCTCTTCGTGCGCCTCAGACCCGGAAACCTCGTAGTCCACAAGACCGGCGGCCCGATCATGATGATCGAGCGCGTGTGGCCCGAACGTTTATGGCTTCCCAACCGCAGCGACTATCCGTGTGATTGCATATGGGTTGAGGATCGCACCAAAAAATCCGCCACGTTTTTTGCCTCCCATTTGGAAGCGGTCTTTGCTGATGGCTCTCCGCGAAACTATGACGAGGAGCCTCATGATTGACAGCGAAATCTAATGCGGCGCGCCATAATGGGTGTAGGCTTAGCCCTCGCCATACTTGTAGGTCTCTATTTCTACGGATCGCCGCAATACAGAGCACTGAAGAACGAGTGCATCGAAACCGGCATGGACCATTCGGATTCCCCATCAGACGACGATCTGCATCGCTTGTGGATGGCTTGCCGTAAGATAGGCTTTGGTGCTCCGTTGTGAAACGAGACAGGTGGCGGACAAGATCCAGCAGGCCCGCCGAGGTCGGCTTTTGACCCAAAGCCGACCTCGCGCCGCTTCTTTAATTCAAGGTTGAGCGTTTGGCGGCACTTAAAGTAGATGTGTTTGCCTTATTCAACCGAGCGCACCTTCGCGATGGATCGGCATAACCCATGAAGACCGGTTTGGGCATCGTCTCAGTTCTCGCTTGGTGCGGCGCAGTGTATGGCTATGTTCTGTTTTTTAAACGACTGCGAGCGTCGGGCTACAGCATTTGGACCTTAAATCACCGAGCACGTTTCAATGCGTGGCGAGGAAGACCCATCGCGATTTTTCTGATCTGCGGAGCCATTTTCACAGGGGCAATCTGGGCGTCGATCGAACTTCGGTAGGCCGTCTCTCCGTGCACGCTCGGTTGTCGAAGGACGACTTCCGCTGTTGGCCCATAGCGGACGTTCCGCATGACCATCGGGAACGTCGGCTCTTCAAGATGAACCGGAAGTCCCATAGCAAGCGTAGCCCGCATGAGCGAAGCGATATGCGGGGTCACCAACTCACGCATATCGCTTTGCTCATGCGGGCTACTGGCTGCTGGGGCGTTTGCTCATAAACGGCGGCTTCCATTCATAAAGCGGAAGTCGCCCAGTTCGCCGTCATCGGCGGCTTATGTCCCGAAGCTGGTCAACGAACTGGCACGTGACCAAACGAGAAAAACCCCGCCGAAGCGGGGTCTTGATGCAATCTAGCTGGCAAGTACTAGAGCTGTTTCCGTTCCGATGGAATCGGAACGGAGCTCTAGATTCTTGTTTTGACGCGTTTTCTTCACGCGAACCGGTATCCACTTCGCTCGAAAACGCTCTAGCCTTTAGCCATGCACTCTTTGACATACGCGCGCTTCTTCGAGAGGTGAAGGCCCTGCGCGGAAGCTTCCTTCTTGCAAGCCTTCTGTCTCTTTAGCCACTCGGGGTTCTCCGTCGCTCTTCCTGCAAGTGCCGGTGTCGTGACGACTACTGCGAGCGCTGCTCCGGCTGCGATAATGGCTATGTATTTCATGAAATCTCCAGAGGTGTGATGCAACAAGGACCATGTTAAGTGCGCTGCTCGCGAAGGCAATGTAGAGAAAGCTCAAAGTATCATCAAAGCAGTTCGCTGTTTGAACAAGGAGAAGGCGGTGTGACGAAGTAATATGCAACGATGCGCTGCCTTTCCCTGCTTGGTCTTCATACCCACGTTCTGATCGTCCACACGACCGAAAGTTGGCTATCCGACGGCCGCACCTGAAAGCTGCGCCGGACGTGTCGCCCTGACTTCCGCTTGTGGCCCGTACCCGACCTTTTTCTGAGAAGGTTGCGATTTCCGCTTTCAGGAGGGACGCCGGCCATGGTCAACTGGTCGCCGTGGTCGGCTCGTGACCCGAACCTGAAGTAAGCTCGAAATAAACAGTCTCTGAATTGCCCGTTCGGCTGGGGTTCACATCAACCTTTTAAGGTCTCCGTCCAGGAACCGAAAGTTAGTGAACACATAAACGTAGTTCCGAGTCGGGATCCGACACCACGCCGCTCCGTAATCTACGCACAATGGAGGAGACGCTATGAGGAAGTTTCTTATTTCGGCTATGCGCAAGTATGCGTTCGGCGCCGCAGCAGCAACTGCTCTTTTCGTAATTCCGATCTCCGCCTTTTCCCAATCCATTGAGTTTGGACCGGGAGGCGTCCGAGTGTACGACGGTCGAGGGGGTGGGCAATGCGAGGAATTGCGGCGTGCCTGCGAAAACAAGGACATGTTAGGGGAGCGGGGCGAAGGAAATTGCCGCAGATACCGGGAGACTTGCCAAAGACCAGTTCGGAGGGATGTGTGCGGCGAACTGAGACAAGCCTGCCTCTACAAGAACGAGTTGGGCGAACGAGGCGAAGGAAATTGCCGTAGGTATCGCGAGACTTGTAGAGGTCGCATGTAAGGTCGCCAATGTTCGACGTTGCAGAGTGGTCGGCACCGCTCGGCACCGACCCATTCACCTGTCGTCGCGAGGGCCGCCACAGTTGGCGGCCTGCGCGCGAGGATGCGCTGTGCGTGATGCACACGCATACGCCCAATGGTGTCGCGGTGTCTGCGCAGAAAAGCGGCCCGTTGCCGATCTCGCAACAGCAAGCGTAGCCCGCATGAGCGGAGCGATATGCGGGGTCACGAACTCCCGCATATCGCTTCCCTCATGCGGGCTGCTGGCTGTTCGATTCAGCCACCAAGGGCGGCTATTGAACCCGTAGCGGCCATGGCGGATCGACGAATGTGCCAAACTCAGCTATTTTCAGCGGGCAACCGGGTGAAACAGCCATGTGGCAACCTGACGGGTGGAGTCGGACGAGGATCGGCATTCTTACTCCGCATGCCGACATAGTTCCGGAAATCGAATTCAGCGCGCTGGCTCCTGAAGGAGTTTCAATTCATGCCGCGCGCATCCCGTTTGGTGGCTACAAGCCCGGCGGCGTGATGGACCCGACAATTGCCAGCGATCCCGTGCGCGCCATTGTCGATCCACCTTCGGTAGATGAAGCCGCCGAAATGCTGGCGATGGCCCCATTGCACGCGATTGTCTTTGGCTTCACGAGCAGCAGTTTTGTTCGCGGCGCGGCCGATGACGCGGCGCTAAAATCTCGTCTGGAGGGCCGCACGCGGGGCATCCCGGTGGTCGTCCCCTGTGCGGCGGCTGCTGTCGCGTTGACTGCGCTCAACGCGAAGCGGATTGCGCTCATAAGCCCACCATGGTTCTCGGATGGAATGGATCGGCAGGGCGTCAAGTATTTTCAGGACAGCGGGTTTGAAGTCGTGTCCAGTGGACCGGCAGGGCTGCCATCAGATCAACAGGCTATTCAGCCAGAACAGCTCTACGACTGGGTCAGTTCCCACGTGCCCGACAGTGCCGACGCCATTTTCGTCGGGGGCAACGGTTTTCGGGCCATTGGAGTCATCAAAGCGCTGGAGGATAATCTCAACCGACCGGTTTTGACCGCGAACCAGGTCTCGTTTTGGAGTGCGCTGCGCCATTCCGGTACGCGAGCATCGGTTATCAACTACGGTCGAATATTCGAACTTGATTTGCCGCGTTGAAGCAAGCGTAGCCCGCTTGAGCGAAGCGATATGCGGGGTCACGAACTCCCGCAATCGCTTCGCTCATGCGGGCTACTCACTGCGTCGATGGTCACCAATCGTCGTAGAGCCACTCCCTCGGGATTCGAGGCGGCAGTCTTGCGTAGGGCGGCGGAGACGTCCGCTCGGGCTTGCGGACGGTGGGAGTCGGGCGCGGCGGAGGCGCTAACGCCTTCGGCTCGGAGACCTTCGCGAGCGCCCGTTTCGTTTCTTCCTGGCTCGCCTTGAGCTCCTCGATGGCTTTGGCGCTCTCGCGGGCCAGTTGTTGCTGGTCCGCCTTGAGCTGTTCGATATTCCGCTGCACATTTGCGAGGTCGCGCGCGATCGTTTGCAGCAGTTGCGCCTGATCGGGACCGGCTGCGTTAGCTGCCGGCGCGGCGTCCCGCGGCGGTGCGGCCTGAGGTGGTGCAGTCTGAGGCGGTGCGGTCTGAGGCGCGGGCGTCGCCTGGGGCGGAGCGGCGTCCGCCGCGGCGACCTGAACGGCGGCTGGAGCGGGCTGCGCCGCAGGCGGCGGATCAGCAGGCGGCAATGACGGAGTTGAGACGAGTTGCGGCACCCAACGTGCCGCAACCAGCTTGGCTCCCTCACCATAAGACGACTGGTAAGCCAGGGCAGCGACAACGATACACGCTGCCAGCGACAAGCCGACGAGGGCTCGGAGCACCGGCCTTCCGGGAGGTGATTGCGAACCGGTTCCGGAAGAGGCGGGGCTCGGCCCGGAAGAAGCAGGGTCAGGCCCGATCGCAGGCGGACCAGGTGGCGCCGAAGGCGGGGACGCGGCTTCGCGCTCCATTCTGGCCAGCTGTTCACTCAAACGGGTGAGCTCTTGATCGGCGCGCGTGATCTGCTTGTGGGCTTCCGCCAGTCTTTCGTCGGCGCGCGCGGTCAGGCTGTCGTTCGATTCAACGGGGTTCGGAGTGGGTGTGGAGTTCACTGGCGTTTCCCTTTCCGTCCAATGTCACCCAAGAGTGCCAAGCCGGCTATCCATTCGGGTCGATCAGCCCCCAGCACTCCCGTCAGTCTTGTCCAAAGAATGGCCAGATGATGATAGCGCGCTTGAACTCTCTTGATAATGCAGTGGGATACTGGCCCGGGCCTGACCCAGTGCAATCGCATATGCGGGATTGGAGTGATGCAGGCATTGGCGGTGGGCTCCCTCTCCCGCTTGCGGGGGAGGGCGGGGTGGGGGTGTCTCCGCATTGCGAATCCCACCGTGGACACACCCCCACCCGCCACGCATCTCACGATGCGCGTCGGCCTCCCCCGCAAGCGGGAGAGGCGAAGTGAGCCCGGTGATGCGAACCAGCCGCACGTTACGCGACGGGGTCGCGCGCAAGCCCCATCGCCCGCAACGCCGCGGCAAAGGCGGCGAGGCGTTTTTCGCGGTAGGCGGCCTGGTCGACGCCGTCATAGTTCATAAAACCCTGCCCGGTCTTCATGCCGATGCGGCCTTCGCGCATGTTCGCTTCGATGATCTCCGGCGCGGCGTAGCGGCTGTCGCCGAGCGCGTCGACCAGGTAGCGGCTGGCGTGGTGCAGGATGTCGCCGCCGCCCCAATCGATGAATTCGAGCAGGCCGAGCACCGCAAAGCGGAAGCCGAAGCCGTAGATCACAGCCTTGTCGATATCTTCAGCCGACGCCACGCCCTCCTCGACCAGGCGGGCGGCCTCGTTCATCGCCAGCGACTGGATGCGCGGCACGATGAAGCCGGGCCGCGGCGCGCAGACCACCGGCACCTTGCCGATGCCTTCGAGCAGCGCCTTCATCCGCGCCGTGGTCTCTGAAACGGTGAGCTTGCCGGGCGATAGCTCGATCAGCGGCACCAGATAGGCCGGATTGAGCCAGTGCGCGTTGAGGAAGCGGCCGGGATGTTCGATCGCGCCGGCGAGATCGTCGACCAGGATCGTCGAGGTGGTCGAGGCGATGATCGGCCGCTCGCCGGCGAGCCGCGAGGCCTCGGCCAGCGCCGTCTGCTTCAGGCCGAGGATTTCGGGCATGCCTTCGAAGATGACGTCGCAGCGCGGCAGCGCCGCGGCCGCCTGCTGCCGCGGCACGATCGCGATCCTCTCGGCAATGGTGGCGACGAGCTCCGGCGCCAGCAGATCGATGCGCGAGAGGATTTCCAGCGTGGAGCGGATTTCCGCCCTCGCCTCGGCGGCCAGCGCCTCGAACGCCGCGGCCTCACGCTCCTTGAAGTCGATCACGACCACCTGGTGGCCGGCGAACGCGAACACGACCGCAATGCCGCGCCCCATGCGGCCGGCGCCGAGACATCCAATGACCGGCCGCATCAAAAGCCCTCGGCCAGCAGGTGTTGCAGGCCGGCCCGGTCGAGATCGCCGAGGCCGAGCGTGGACAGGCTGCGCCCCGTCACCGCGAAATCCTCAGCCGTGATCGCGGCGCCGATCGCGAGGAACGCCTTGACCAGCGGCGTTTGCACGCCGGCGAGATCGCCGACCGATGCCAGGAACGACAGGCCGAGGCGCAGATCCTCCAGCATGTAGCGGTGCTCGACCAGGACCAGGCGCTCCGACCAGTCGCCGGAATCCGTGAGCTGCTCGCGCGCGTCGCGCGCATACATCCACGGCTCGCCGTCGCGCGAATAATGGTCGGCCAGCGGGAAATGCGGACCGCGGTAGCCGAGCGCCTCGCGGATCGCGATGCGCTCGGCATCAAGCGCGTCGGTGACGCGGCGGATCGCCGGCTGCGTGCCCTCCTTGTGGATGTCCCATTTGGCAAAGTGCTCGATCGGGCCGGCGTTCATCGTGATCAGCGGCGGATGGATGATCGGCCCGGCATTCATCAGCGCCCCCGACAGCGCATCGCCGCACGGCTCGATGGCGTTGGGAAACGCGTTTGCGATCACGCCGAGCGCATGGCGGGCGCGCCGCGACGGAAACACGCCGGTCGGCAGCCGCGCGCCGCGGCCCGAGATGCGAACCGCGTAAGGCCCCTGCTTGCGCGCCAGCCACGGCAAGGTCCCAGTCTCGGCGGTCGCGATCTCCGCGCGATTGCCGGCATCGCGCGCGGCGCGGGCGAAGATGTAGGAGCCGAACGTGCCCGGCGGCAGGAACACGACCTGGCCGTCGCGCAGATGCGGCGCGGCCAGTTCGGCAATGGCCGGCTGCGCGAAGGCCGGCGCCGGACACAGGATCAGGTCGGCGGCGTCGAGCGCGTCCGCAATCGACGACGTGATGGCCGCGAGCCTTGCCTCGCGGCGGCCGGCGCGGTCGATGACGGTGATGGTGCCGCCCGCGGCCCGATGCGCCTCGACATCAGCCGGATTGCGCCGCCACAGCCTGACCTCGTGGCCGGCCAACGTGAGGTCGCCAGCTGCCGCGAACGAACCATTGCCTCCACCCAACACTGCGATCTTCAAGATGTCCTCCGCTTCAACGATTATGCCGGCTTCGTCTTGCCGTTGGTGTCCTGCCAGGCCGCCCAGGTCGGCCGATCGATCTGGAACAGATCGCGGGAGCGCGCATACCAGCCGCTGCCGTGCATACGCGCGATCAGATGCAACGCCTCGGTGTCGATGTGGCAGCGCTCCCTGTCGAGGATGATCGCATCATCGACGTGGGCGCGGACCACGCGGCCGATCACCGCGGTCTGCCGCGGCCCCGTCACCAGCGAGGAGAGCACCCGGCATTCGAACGACACCGGCGATTCCGCGATGCGCGGCGGGCGCACCGCCTGCGAGGGTGCGGGCGTGAGACCGGCGAGCTCGAGCTCGTCGATTTCGGGCGGCGCGTCGATGCAGGTGATGTTCATCGCCTCGGCGTTGCGCTCGGCGACGAGGTTGACGACGAATTCCCCGGTGTCGAGGATGTTGGCGGCGGTGTCCTTGAAGCGCCCGGTGCCCGCCAACAGGCCGATCGCGACCGTCGGCGGCTCATGCCCCATCACGTTGAAGAAGCTGAACGGCGCCGCGTTGATTACGCCGGTCGCGGACAGCGTGGTGATCCAGGCGATCGGCCGCGGCGTCACCGTCGCGGTGAGGATCTTGTAGCGGTTCTGCGCCTCCAGCGTCTCCATGTCGAAGATCATGGCGCGCGCCTAAAGCGCGATGAGTGCATCTTCATCGCGCTTTAGCTCCTTGTTTGAGCATGATCTTTTCGGAAAACCGCATCACACTTTTCCGGATCATGCTCAGATCGCGACCACCGGGTGACGGATCCGGCCGATGCCGGCGACTTCCGCCTCCACCACGTCGCCCGGCCACAGCCATTCCTGCGGATTGCGGCCGGCGCCGACGCCTTCGGGCGTGCCGGTCGCGATGATGTCGCCCGGCTCGAGGGTGATCGCGGCCGAAATGTCGGCAATCAGATGCGGCACCTTGAACAGCATGTGGCGGGTGTTGGAGCGCTGCTTCTCGACGCCGTTCACCGTCAGCCAGAGATCGAGCGCGTGCGGATCGCCGATCTCGTCCGCGGTGACAATGCACGGCCCGAACGGCGCGTAGGTGTCCTGGCCCTTGGAGTAGATCCACTGGCCGGCGCGGCGATTGTCGCGGGCGCTGACGTCGATCATGACGCTGTAGCCGAACACGTACGCAAGCGCGTCGGCCTCCGCGATCCGTCGCGCGGTCCGCCCGATCACGACGGCAAGCTCGACCTCCCAATCGAGCTGCTGGGTGATCTTGCGGTCGTGATGGATCGCTTCATCCGGTCCGATCACGCTGGTCGGCGGCTTTGAGAAGATCACAGGTTGCTTCGGCAGGTCGCGGGCGGTGTCGAGCGCGCGCGAGGATTCCGCGACGTGCTCGACATAGTTCAGGCCGATACCAAAAATGTTCTTGCGCGGACGCGGGATCGGCGCGAGCAGGCGGACGTTGGCAAGCGGCAGCGCGGCGCCGACCGGCCAGCGCTCCCGGCCCTCGTTCAGGATCGCCTTCAGCGCCGCCGGTGCCTGCGGGCCGAGATCGATGAACTCCTGCATCGATGACGGGAGCAAAACCCCGGCATGCTGGCCGGCCTTCTCGACGTCGACCACGAGATCGTCGACGACGGCGCCAAGACGGGCTGCAGCCTCGACCGTGCTGCGATAGGTGACAAGACGCACGGGGCTCTCCTAGAGCGGGATGAGGTTGGATCGAATGGCGACGGCGCTATGCTCCCTCTCCCCGTTCTTACGGGGAGAGGGTCGGGGTGAGGGGCTGCTTCCGCATAGACGGTGACAGCGGGATTCGCGGAGGCTCCCCCTCACCCGGAATGCATCTCGCGATGCATTCCGACCTCTCCCCGCAAGCGGGGCGAGGTGAAGCAGAGTATGCCGCTCGATTCGAAGTACGGTCATCGCGTTGCTACGACACGAGCGGCTGACGACCGCCGTTGTCGCCAAAAGCTTCTTCGCGATAGAGCCCGAGCGCGTGCATCACCGGCAGGTCGTTGAAGGTGAACAGGCAGGCATCCTCGCTGGCGGAAGCATTGACGTGCTCGTGCCAGGCCCAGGACGGCACGCAAAAGATGTCGCGCTCCTTCCAGTCGAAGCGCTTGCCGTCGATGATCGAGTGGCCGCGGCCCTTCGCGACCTGGTAGATGAAGCTGCCGGTGTGGCGATGCGCGCGGGTGCTCTCGCCCGCCCGCAGCATCTGCATCGAGGCGCCGATGGTCTGCATCACCGGGCCGCCGGTCACCGGGTTGACGTAGTTCATCAGCACGCCGTCATAGGGCGAGCCGTCGGTGGCCTTGGCATAGCGCAGCAAGGCCTCGTAGGTCGGCCCCCACTCGTATTTCAAGAGCGGCGAGTATCCCTTGGACCATTCGCTCCCCGCCGGGCGCAGGCCGGGATTGCCCCAGGTCTGCGTCATGTCGTCGACGGGATAGCCGACGCGCTGCTGCAGCTCGGGATGCACCACGTAGAAATTGGCTTCGAGCGCGTTGACCAGGGGAATGTCGAGGCCGTCCTGCCAGATGCAGGGCGTGCCGTCGCCGGCGACGCCGTGCTCGTGCCAGGTGCCGTTCGGGGTCAGCACGAAATCGTTGGCGCCGAGCGTCATCTTGTGGCCGTCGACGATGGTGTAGGCGCCCTCGCCCTCCATGATGAAGCGCAGCGCGGACGCCGAATGGGCGTGGGCGGAGGCGACCTCGCCGGGGTGCATCACCTGTAATCCGGAATACAGCCAGCCGACCGCGGCGGCGTGTTCGCGGCGGCCGGGATTGTTCAGATAGATGACGCGGCGGCCGGCCTTCTCGGGCGACACCAGTTCGACCGAGCGCAGCACATGCGCGCGCAGATCCTCGTAACGCCACACCACCGGGACCGACGACGATTTCGGCTGCCACGGCTCGATCTTGTTGGCGACCGTCCAGAGCGCGCCGGTTTCCAGCCGCTCCAGCTCGTCGTAATAGGCGAGCAGCTCGGGCGTATCCTCGACATTGGCCCGGCCGGCGACGTCTTCGCGATGGTTCTCACGCCTTGTTGCCATCTCGCCCTCCCATCCTGGCGCCTTGCCTGGCGCCCCCGTCGTTGGTCGCTGTTCGATCAGGTGCCTTTCAGGACATCGCGCCCGATGATCAGCTTCTGGACCTCGGTCGCGCCTTCATAGATGCGCAGGGCGCGGATCTCGCGATAGAGCTGCTCGACGATCTCGCCCGAGCGCACGCCGCGGCCGCCGAACATCTGCACCGCGCGGTCGATCACCGACTGCGCGGTCTCGGTCGCGACCATCTTGGCCATCGCCGCCTCGCGCGTCGTCGACGCCTTCTGCACGTCGCGCCGCCATGCCGCGCGATAGGTCAAGAGCGCGCTGGCATCGACGCCGGCGGCCATCTCGCCGAGCGCGGCCTGGGTCAATTGCTGATCGCCGAGCACGCCGCCGAACATCCGCCGGCTCCCGGCATGCGCGGTCGCCTCGTCGAGCGCGCGGCGGGCAAACCCAAGTGCTGCGGCCGCGACCGAGGCGCGGAAGATATCGAGCGTGCGCATCGCGATCTTGAAACCTTCGCCGGGCGAACCGAGCAGCCGCGCCGCCGGAATCCGGCAGTTCTCGAAACGCAGCGTCGCCAACGGGTGCGGCGCCATCACATCGATGCGCTCGGCGATCGAAAAGCCGGGATCGTCCGGCAGCACCACGAAGGCGGAAATGCCGCGTGCGCCCGGCGCCTCGCCGGTGCGCGCGAACAGCGTGTAGACATCGGCGATGCCGCCGTTGGAGATCCAGGTCTTCTCGCCGTCGAGGATGTAGTGGTCGCCCTCGCGCCTGGCGCTGCAGGTCATCGCGGCGACGTCGGAACCGGCTTCCTTCTCCGACAGCGCGAAGGCGGCGACCCATTCGCCGCGCCGCGCCTTCGGCAGCACCAGCGCGCGCAGCTCGGGCGAGCCCGCGATCGCCACCGCGCCGGTGCCAAGTCCTTGCATCGCGAAGGCGAAATCGGCAAGCCCGCTGTGCCAGGCCAGCGTCTCGCGGGCGATGCAGATCAGGCGGGAATCGATCACCGCGTCCATGCGGTCGCCGGCGACCGAGGCCTCGAGCAGCCCCGCGGCGCCAAGCTGGCGCACCAGCGCGCGGCAGGTTCCGTCGACATCGTGGCCATGGGTATCGCCGAGATCGGCGGCAAACGCGTCGAGCGCGGCGGCATAATCGCTGTGGCGGGACTCGAAGAAGGGCCACGCGAGATGCTCGCGCGACGGCCCGCGTAAGTGCGAAACCGGGGTCATGTGTATCTCCCGCAAAGGCCGCACGCCGCCAAGCGGACCGCGCGCCAATAATGTTTCACTGTTAAAATATCTTGTCAAGCGATCCGGGCGAACGGCAAAGCCGCAGCGCCCTGCACAAAGCCTATGAAACAGGCTCGAAGATGCACACAAAACGATGCGTCGCGGCTTCCCGCGGCGAAAGCAGCGACTCCGATTGACATCATTTTTGTTTGATGTCTAAAATTAAATCCGGTCGCGCGGATCACCGTGCGGAACACCTTGGAAGGCCCGAGGGAGACGAGCATGGCAGAACGCTCTTTCGCGCGCGAGGTGGAAGACCTCAAGCTCGGCGCCGGCCAGGAATTTCGCGGCGAAGGCATCCTCGCTATCACAAAAGCGCTGCTCGAATGCGGCGTCAGCTATGTCGCCGGCTACCAGGGCGCGCCGATCTCGCATCTGATGGACGTGCTGTCGGACGCGCAGGATATCCTGTCCGACCTCGGCGTGCATTTCGAGACCAGCGCCAGCGAGGCGACCGCGGCGGCGACGCTCGCCGCTTCCGTGATGTATCCGGTGCGCGGCGCGGTGACCTTCAAGGCCCCGGTCGGCATCAATGTCGCCTCCGACGCGCTCGCCAACCTCACCTCGGGCGGCGTCACCGGCGGCGCGCTGATCATCATCGGCGAGGATTACGGCGAAGGCTCCTCCATCATGCAGGAGCGTTCGCACGCCTTTGCGATGAAGTCGCAGCTCTGGCTGGTCGATCCGCGGCCGGACGTCGCCTCGATCGTCAAGGCGGTGCGGGATTCCTTCGACCTGTCGGAGGCCTCGAATACGCCCGTGATGCTGGAGGTGCGGATTCGCGCCTGCCATGTCCACGGCCGCTTCGCCACCCGTGACAATGTCCGTCCGTCGTTTCCGCTGTCCCGTGCGCTGGAGCAGCCGTCGCGCGACACCAACCGGATCGTGCTGCCGCCGGCTTCGTACCTGCACGAGAAGGAGAAGATCGAGAAGCGCTGGCCCGCGGCGGTCGAGTTCATCCGCGCCCGCGGCATGAACGAGACGTTCAGCGGCGACATCGACGATATCGGCATCATCATGCAGGGCGGCATGTATAACGGCGTCATCACCGCGCTGCGCGAGGCTGGGCTTGCCGACGTCTGGGGCGAGACGCGGATTCCGCTCTACGTGATGAACGTGACCTACCCGATCGTCGATGCCGAGGTGATCGAGTTCTGCCGCGGCAAGAAGGCGGTGCTGATGGTCGAGGAGGGCCAGCCCGAATTCATCGAGCAGGCGCTGCACAAGATCCTGCGCAACGCCGACATTCCGGCCAAGCTGCACGGCAAGGACCTGTTTCCGATGGCCGGCGAATACACCGCGCAGGTGATGGGCCAGGCGATCGGCGCCTTCATTCGCCGCTGGCGTCCCGATGCGCTGCCGGACGCCGCGCGCGCGCCGAACATCGACCGGGTCGAGGTCGACGACAAGATCCGCGCGCTCGCCGACGTGGTGCCGCCGCGGCCGCCGGGCTTTTGCACCGGCTGTCCGGAGCGGCCGATCTTTTCCGCGATGAAGCTGGTGGAAAAGGAGCTCGGCCCGCACCATGTTGCCGCCGACATCGGCTGCCATTTGTTCTCGATCCTGCCGCCGTTCAACATCGGCGCCACCACGATGGGCTACGGGCTCGGCCCGGCGTCCGCCTCGGCCTTCAACGTGCCGGCGGGCAAACGCCCGATCGCGATGATGGGCGACGGCGGTTTCTGGCACAACGGGCTGACCAGCGGCGTCGGCAACGCGGTGTTCAACCAGCACGACGGCGTCATCGTCGTGGTCGACAATTACTATTCGGCGGCGACCGGCGGCCAGGACATCCCGTCCTCGCGCGCCGACAACCGCTCGCGCTCGACCAAGCATCCGATCGTCGAGGCGGTGAAGGGCGTCGGCGCCAAATGGGTGCGCCAGATCGACCGCACCTACGACGTGACGCGGATGCGCGACACCTTGCGCGAGGCGCTGACCACGGAGGAGAGGGGGCCGAAGATCATCGTCGCCTCTTCCGAATGTATGCTGAACAAGCAGCGCCGCGTAAAACCGCTGGCGGCGGCCGCCGCCAAGCGCGGCGAGCGCATCGTGCGCGAGCGTTTTGGCGTCGACGAAGACGTCTGTTCCGGCGACCATGCCTGCATCCGCCTGTCCGGCTGCCCGTCGCTGTCGGTGAAGCCGACCAGCGATCCCTTGAAGGACAATCCGGTCGCCGCCGTCGACAATAGCTGCGTCGGCTGCGGCCATTGCGGCGAGGTGGCGGATGCCGCCGTGCTGTGCCCCTCGTTCTATCGCGCCGACATCGTCTCCAACCCGAGCGCGTTCGAAGTCCGGTTCGACCGGCTGTGGCGGCGGTTGATCGGCGCGCTGCAGCGCTGGCGCGCCGGGCGGCGGGTGATGTTCGAGCAGGAGGCGGCATGAACGTCTCGGTCGCGCCCATCTCCACTGGCCTCAGCCAGGCCCGTCCGATCAGCGTCGCGGTGCTCGCGATGGGCGGCCAGGGCGGCGGCGTGCTGGTCGATTGGATCGTCGCGCTCGCCGAGCGGCGCGGCTGGTACGCGCAATCGACCTCGGTGCCCGGCGTCGCCCAGCGCACCGGGGCCACGATCTACTACATCGAGATGATCGCGCCGGACGCGAGCAGGCCGGACCGTCATCCCGTGCTGTCGCTGATGCCGGCGCCCGGCAAGGTCGACATCGTGATCGGCGCCGAACTGATGGAAGCCGGCCGCGCCATGCTGCGCGGGCTGGTGTCGCCCGACCGCACGCTGTTGATCGGCTCCTCGCACCGCTCGCTCGCGGTGGTCGAGAAGACCGCGCCCGGCGACGGCACCGCCGACGCCTCGCAGGTCTATGACGCCGCCAATGTCGCCGCCAACCGCTTCATCGCGTTCGACATGGCCGAGATCGCGGACGCGACCGGCAGCGCGGTCTCCGCGGTGCTGTTCGGTGCACTGGCCGGCGCCGCCGCCCTGCCCTTCACGACCGAGGATTTCGAGGCCACGATCCGCGCCGCCGGCGTCGGCGTCGATGCCAGCCTGCGCGCCTTCACCGCGGGCCGCGAGCGCGCAGTCGCCGAGCTGAAGCGGGATCCCAAGGTCAAGCCCGCGCCAAAGCCGCCGCTCGGCAAGCGTTATCCAAAACTCGCGCCGATCGGCAATCCAGACTACGACGCGCTGGTTGGGCGGGCGCTGCAGCTGCCGGCCGAACTGCACGGCATCGTCGCGGCCGGCCTGCAGCGCGTGGTCGATTTCCAGGACGTCGCCTATGGCCGCGAGTATCTCGACCGGCTGGAAGCCGTGCCGCGCGATGCGACTGGCCTGCTGCAAGCCTTCGCAAAATATCTCGCGGTCGCGATGGCCTATGACGATGTGATCCGCGTCGCCGATCTCAAGACCCGCGCCGGACGGTTTGGCCGCGTGCGCCGCGAGGTGCGGGCTGCGGACGACCAGGTGCTCGCCATCACCGAATTCTTCCATCCGCGGATCGAGGAGATGGCGGGGTTGCTGCCGCCGCGGCTCGGCGAAAAGCTCGAACGCAGCGAACGGCTTGCCAAGCTGATCGACCGCGGCCGGAAGCTGCGCACCACTTCGCCGGCGTCGTTCCTGCTGCTCTACTGCGTCGCGGGGCTGCGCCGCTTCCGTCGCGGCACGCTGCGGCACGCCCGCGAGATGCGCCACCTCGACGATTGGGCGCAGCGCGTGCGCAAATTCGCGGCGCAGGATGTCGCGCTGGCGACTGCGGTGTGCGAGGCGCGCCGCCTGGTCGGCGGCTATTCGGATACGCATTCGCGCGGCGAAACCAAGTTCGACAAGGTGATGCGCGCGGCCGATCGCCTGGCCGGCCGGCAGGACGCCGCCGAATGGGTGCAGCGCCTGACCAAGGTCGCGCTGAAGGACGCCGATGGCGCCGAGCTCGACGGCGCGCTGCGCACCGTCGAAACGCTGTTCGAGGACGCCTGACGATGGATCAATTCGAAGTCGTGGTGTCGAAGGTCGAGGCGCTGACGCCGCGGATCAGCGAATTCGTGCTGGCGCGCGCCAATGCTGCGCCGATGCCGGGCTGGAGCGCCGGCGCCCATATCGACGTTCATCTGCCCGATGTCGGCCGCCGCTCCTATTCGCTGATCGAGACGGCCTCGCCGCGCGCCACCGAGCATCCGACCTCCTACCGCATCGCCGTGCTGCAGGAAAGCAAGAGCCAGGGCGGCTCGACCTACATGCACGGCCTCAAGGCCGGCGATCGCCTGACCATCTCGCCGCCGGCGAACAATTTTCCGCTGCATGCCGGCGCCGGCGAGATCGTGCTGGTCGCGGGCGGCATCGGCATCACGCCGCTGCTCACCATGGCCTGCGAGCTCGGCGCCGCAGAGCGGCCGTTCGCGTTCCACTACGCCGGCCGCAGCCGCACTGAGCTGGCCTTCCTCAGTGAGGTCGAGCGGCTCACCGGCGGCAGGGCGGCGATCCACGCCGACGACGAGGCGGGACGCTTCTTCGATCTCGAAGGCCTGATGACGCGGCTTGCGGCGAACGTGCCGCTTTATCTCTGCGGACCGCCGCCGATGATCGAGGCCGCGATCGCGCTGGCGAAGCGGCTGGACTGGCCGCCGGGCCGGCTGCATTTCGAAATCTTCAGCGCGCCCGAGGAGAAATCCGGCGACAGCAGCTTCGAGGTCGAGCTCAAGAGCACCGGCCGCATCTACGCAATTCCCCCGGGCAAGACCATTCTCGACGTGCTGATCGAGGCCGGCGAGGACCCGATGCATGACTGCAAGCGCGGCGATTGTGGCATCTGCCAGACCGCCGTGCTTGAGGGCATCCCGGATCATCGCGATTACATCCTGAGCGACAGCGAGAAGGCGTCGAACAAGGTGATGCAGATCTGTGTTTCGCGCGCGAAGACCGCAAAACTCGTGCTCGACCTGTGAAGGAGGAACGCATGTCCCGATATGCCGGCAATTCGGCGGCGATCCGCGCTTTGGTCCGCGACCAGGAAGTCCACCGCGACGTCTATGTCAGCGAGGAAGTGTTCCAGCTCGAGATGGAGCACTTGTTTCCGAACAGCTGGGTCTATGTCGGCCACGACAGCCAGGTGCCCAATGCCGGCGACTATTTCGGCACCACGATCGGCACCCAGCCGGTGCTCTTGGTCCGCCACACCGACGGCACGGTGCGGGTGCTGTTCAACCGCTGTCCGCACAAGGGCACCCGCATCACCTCGGAGACCTGCGGCAACACCGGAAAATTCTTCCGCTGCCCCTATCATGCCTGGAGCTTCAAGACCGACGGCTCACTGCTCGCGATCCCCTTGAAGAAGGGCTATGAGAACACCGGATTCGAGCAGAGCGAGGCGGCGCGCGGCATGACGCCAGTGCGCCACGTCCACAACTACCGCGGCTTCGTGTTCGCCAAGATCAATGACGGCGGCCTCGGCTTCGAGGAATTTTTTGGCGACAGCCTGTCGAGCTTCGACAACATGATCGACCGCTCGCCCGTCGGGCAGCTCAAGGTCGCAGGCGGCGTGCTGCGCTACATGCACAATTGCAATTGGAAGATGCTGGTCGAGAACCAGACCGACACCTGCCACCCGATGGTGGCGCACGAATCCTCGGCCGGCACCGTGGTCGAGGTCTGGAAGAAGGCTCCGCCCGGCACCAAAAAGCCGATGGCGGTCGAGATTATCGCGCCCTTCATGAGCCCGTACGAGTTCTTCGAGAACATGGGCATCAGGATCTGGGACAACGGCCACGGCCACACCGGCGTGCACCACTCGATCCACTCCGACTATTCGGCGGTGCCCGGCTATTTCGAGAAGATGGCCGCGGCCTATGGCGAGGAGCGGGCCAAGGCGATCCTCGGCGAAGCCAGGCACAACACGGTGTATTTCCCCAACATCATGATCAAGGGGCCGATCCAGCTCTTGCGGCTGTTCAAGCCGATCGCGGCCAACAAGACGCTGGTGGAATCCTGGACGTTCCAGTTGGTCGACGCGCCCGACATGCTGCTCGAGCGCACCCTGATGTACAACCGCCTGATCAATGCGCCGACGTCGATCGTCGGCCATGACGATCTCGAAATGTACGAGCGCGCGCAGGAGGGCCTGCATTCGAACGGCAACGAGTGGGTCAACCTGCAGCGGCTCTACAGCCCCGACGAGGCCGGCCAGACCAATGTCGCTATCAACGGCACCAGCGAGTGGCCGATGCGCCACCAGTTCCGGGCCTGGACAAAGTTCATGACGATGGGGATGTGAGATGACTGTCGTCGCCGATGCCCCGCTGAAGAATGCCGTTCCCACCGATCAGGAGCTGATCGACTTCGTCGTGCGCGAGGCGCGGCTGATCGACCAGCAGCGGTTCGACGAATGGCTCGATCTGTACGCCGACGACGCCTTCTACTGGATGCCGCTGGAATGGAACCAGACCGATCCGCGGCTGACCTGCTCGCTGATGTATGAGGACAAGCTCTTGCTGTCGATCCGCGTCGAACGGCTCAAGGGCGCGCGCACCTTCAGCCAGAAGCCGAAGAGCCGCTGCCATCACGTGCTGCAGACGCCGCAAGTGGATTCACGCGATGCCGCCGCCAACAGCTACGTCACCTGGACGCCGATGCATTACATCGAGACCCGTCAGGACGAGCAGACGCTCTATGCGGCCTGGGCCACGCATCATCTGGCCGTCGAGGGTGGCCGGCTGAAGATCAAGCTCAAGCGCGTCGACCTGATCAACTGCGATGCGGCGTTCGGCAACATCCAGCTCTTCATGTGAGGACCACGCGTGGCCAACTACACGGCAATCGTCAGCGGCGGCAACACCGGCATCGGGGCGGCGATCGCGCGCGGCCTGCTCGCCGAGGGTTATGAGGTGATCTCGCTGTCGCGGCGCAAGCCGGACTGGAGCCATCCAAAGCTGTCCTCGCGCGAGGTCGACCTGCTCGATGCGGCGGCGACGCGCCAGGCGGCCGCGGAGATCGCAGCCAAGGCCGCGATCACCCATGTCGTGCACAATGCCGGCGCGATCCGCGCCAACCTGCTGGAAGAAGTCAAGGACGAGGACGTCGGCGCGCTGGCGCAGCTGCATTTCGGCGCCGCCATCGCGCTGGCGCAGGCGGCGCTGCCAAGTATGAAGCAGGCGCGGTTCGGCCGCATCGTGCTGCTGTCGTCGCGCGCCGCGCTCGGCGCCGTCACCCGCACGGTCTATTCGGCGACCAAGGCCGGCATCATCGGCATGGCGCGGACCTGGGCGCTGGAGCTCGCGCCGTTCGGGATCACCGTCAATGTGGTGGCGCCGGGTCCGATCGCCGATACCGAGATGTTCGAGAGCGTGATGTCGCCGGAATCGGAACGGGCGCGCAAGCTGGCGCAGTCGATCCCACTCGGCCGGCTCGGCAAGTCCAGCGACGTTGCGCGCGCGGTCAGTTTCTTCAGTTCGCCGGATGCCGACTTCATCACCGGGCAGACGCTCTATGTCTGCGGCGGAGCCAGCATCGGCTCGATTTCGATTTAGCTGCGGTGAGAACGCGCACCATGGATGCCACGGTCAAACGCAAGGCCCGATCTGCGAAAAGCCCACGCCCGGCGCCGCCGCGGCCGGTCGAGCCCGCGCCGGAGTCCGACGGCGCCCATCTCGAGCTGCGGATCTGGCTGCGGCTGCTGGCCTGCGCGACCCGGATCGAGAAGGCGCTGAACGCGCGGCTGCGCAAGGAGTTCAATACCACGCTGGCCCGCTTCGACCTCTTGGCGCAGCTTGCGCGCAGGCCGGAGGGCGCCAGCATGTCGGAAGTTTCCGACCTGCTGATGGTCTCGAACGGCGCCATCACCGCGCTGGTGCAGAAGCTGGAAGCCGACGGCATGATCCATCGCGAGGTCGATGCCGAGGATCGCCGCACCTTCCGCCTGCGACTGTCGCAGGACGGCGCCAAGGAATTCGGCCGGATGGCGCGCCGCCACGAGGAGTGGGTGATCGCGCTGATCGGCGAGCTGTCGCACGTCGCGCAATCCGACCTGCTGCAACATCTGACGCTGCTGAAACGCCGCCTCGACAAGCACGCCTGACGTCATTGCGCTCCCCGGCGCATGGCGCAGGCGTGTCTCGCCGGGTCCATCAGGCCTCATTGCCCCGAAATCGGATCGACCGGGGGAAAGCCGAGCGCATTGGCGCCGGCGCGGGCGTAGAACCGTTCCTGGGCGAAGGCATGCTGCCGCGCGACGTGAATGTCACGCAAGCGGCGCTGCAGCGGCGATGCGTTGAACACCACGCTGGATCCGCCCAGCGTATAGCAGCCGCTGACGATATCGCTGCAGGTCGCATTGATCCAGGCTGAGCCCTGCAGGCTCTCTGCAAAATCCGCCTTGCCGTCGAGCTCGCCGGCAAGCGCCAGGCGCCAGTAGCTGTCGGCCTGAACCTGCAGCAGCGCCCGCGCCGCGCGCAGCGCCGCATCGAGCCGGCCAAACTCGTGCTGAAAGACAGGCGTGTCCCTAAGATCGGCGGCGGCGAACAGCTGGCGTCGGCCGGCCATGGCGGCGAGATCAGCCATCGCCGCGGTCGCGATGCCCGTGGCAACCGCAGCATGCAAGCTTCCGATGAATGGCGTCACGGCGCTCGCGAACGGCCCCGGCAGACATGACGGCCCGTGAAACAGATCAAAGGTCTCGGCATCGCGGACAGCCACATTGTCGAGGACCACATGGTGGCTGCCGCTGCCGGTCAGTCCTGAGGCCTGCCATGTCTCCTCGACGCGCCAGTGCTCGGCGGAAAGCACGACAAAACGCGTCAGCGGGCGTCCGTCCGACATCACCGGCGCACCGTCCTTGTGGATGACGAAATGACCGGCGATCCACCGCGCGTTCTGGCAACCGCTCGCGAACGGCCAGCGTCCCGAGACCCGATAGCCGCCATCGATGGCCTCGCCGCGCCCCGCCGGCGTGCCGACGCCGACGGTGAGCGCATCAGGCCCGTCCATGACGATCTGGTCGAATAGCGCCCGCGACACCCGCGTGCGGAACAGTTGCGCCCCGGTGCCGATCATGGCCACCCAGCCGACCGAACTGTCGGCCGCGGATAGCGCCTCGATCAAGGGCAGCACCTCGGGCACGCTCAACTCGAGCCCGCCATGGCTGCGCGGCACCAGGGTCCGGAAGAGGCCGAGGGCTCCCAGCCGGTCGGTGATGTCGGCAGGAACGCGCCGGGCGCTCTCGATCTCGCCGGCGCGGGCAGCAAGCTCCGGCGCCAGATCCGCGATGGCGGCGCGCAGCCGCGCGGCGTCACGCCCGATCGGCTGGCGTTCGACGGGCGCATCTGCGCCTCGATGTGCAAGCTGAACATTGGTCGTCATGCTGATCTCCTGAGTGTCGTTCCGCAACACCTGCCGGAACGGTTGCAGTTCATCGAAATGCGTTTCGACGCCGCCGGCCAAGCTCACTCTGCCGGCAGCAAGAGGGCGGACGCGAAGACGCCATCGGGATCGAAGCGGCGCTTGAGCATGCGGAGCCGGGCGGCGTTGCCGCCAAAAGCCCCCGCCGCCTGTTCGCGATCATTCGGTCCGAGCAGGTTGGCGTAGCCGCCCGGCAGGGCGAACGGAGCGAGGCTCTGCCATAGATCCTGCGCCCAGCGCCGGTGCGCCGCGCCGTCTCCGTCGGGCTTCCAGCCTGCGAGGATCTCGATCATGAGGTGCTCGTTGCGCATGCCGAATGCGGTGGCGGCCGGCACGAACCGCGTCGCGGCGCCGTGGAAGTGATGCCAGAACACCGAGCAATCCGGCGACGGCGCGCGCGCTCTTGCCGCGATGATGACGTCGGCGGCCTCCGCCGTCAGCGCAGGCAGCCAGCGTGTCCGGAGCTCCCAATGGTGGCCG
Source organism: Bradyrhizobium sp. CCBAU 51753 (assembly GCF_015291565.1). NCBI lineage: Bacteria > Pseudomonadati > Pseudomonadota > Alphaproteobacteria > Hyphomicrobiales > Nitrobacteraceae > Bradyrhizobium > Bradyrhizobium sp. CCBAU 51753. Next base: position 7,276,997 of record NZ_CP030037.1, read on the forward strand.
TCCATGGCTTCCACCCACGCGTCGAACTGGGCGAGCATGTCGGAGTAGGTCGCCGGTCCGACCTGGACCGACAGCGGCGAGCCGAGGGCCCGCAGGCCTTCCATCACACGCTCGCCCTGGCGCCGCTCGCCGTTCCACAGCGGCACGACGATGAGGACGGGTTCGCCGTCCGGGCCGGACATCATGCCGACCGACACGCCGAGTTCGTCCGGCGTCGCGGGAGCGAATGCGGCGTAGCGGCGCAGCACCTTGCCCGCCTCGTTCCAGTCGTAGATCAGCGATCCCGCAAGCATGTCGGGTGCGGGATGGAGGCGAATCCGCAGCGAGGTGACGACGCCGAAATTGCCGCCGCCGCCGCGCAGCGCCCAGAACAGGTCGGGCTCCGCGTCGGGACCGGCTGTCACGCGCCGTCCGTCCGCCAGCACGATCTCGGCGCCGAGCAGGTTGTCCGCCGCGAGGCCGCAGCTGCCGCTGAGGGGACCGTAGCCGCCGCCCAGGGTCAGGCCGGCCACGCCGACCGTGCCACAATTGCCCAGCGCCGCAACCAGACCATGCGCACCAGCCGCGGCGGCCAGCTCATTGGCCATTGCCCCGCCGGCGACGGTTGCGACCCGTGCTTGCGGATCGACGACGACTTGCCTCATCCGGCTCAGGTCAATGACGAGCCCGCCACGCTGCAACGCGCGCCCCGCCCAGTCATGTCCGCCGCCGCGCACCGACAACGCCAGCCCGTGTTGACGGGCAATCCGCACCGCGGCCTGCACGTCCACCGCCGACTCGCACATCGCAAACAACGCCGGCTCGTGCTCAACCGCGCCGTTCCATATCTTGCGGGTGCGGGAATAATCATCGTCACCGCGTGACACGACCCGTCCCTGCATCAAGGCACGCAGTCCGCGCGCCGCGGCTGAGTCCGAACTGGTGTGTAGGTTCATCACGCTCTCCCTTTGTGATCCGGGCCGTCCGAGCCAGCTGCTTGAAGCCGCGGCTCTGCGGAGCAACTGTGAGCAGCAGCACAGCGTTGGGGAGCTGCGCGAGTTGCTGCGCGAAGCAGGCAGGATGAGCGCGATCTGTTACGGGAGAACTTCGCGGATCGGATATCGCGCTACATCCGTAATGTGGTTACTGCGGCGGGCTGCAACCGAATGTCGGCACAAGGCCCGCGCGATTGACCGAGGCGGAGATGTCGAGCCCGGCGAGCTCAGGCCTCGGTCACCGTTGAGGCGGGAAAGATGCGGACGCTGGCGCGTTCGACCGCCTGGTGTCACAGAGCCTCGCAGACCTTGCGGTCAACAGCCGCGGCAGATGATCAGCTTGCGGTCGACCTCCTCGTCCAGCCGCCGCAGCTCCAATTCGATCGGTGACAATTGACTGCCTTCCGGAATGTCCGCTCGCCGCGGCTGCCGGTGGCCGACCGGAGCCTGGCGCAACAGGCTGGCGTATTGCTCCGGGGCGTCATGACGGACGCTCGTCGGACTCCGGCCAGCGGCGACACCGGGCATCGAGCTGAACAGAAACGAGACGGCGACAACGCCGAGACCAAGTCGTTTGGACATCATCATTCTCCTATCGCGATCGTGTCGAGATCGTTCTCGGGTGGAACGACCAGGAGCGACGGGATAGGAGGCGCGCGCTACGCGATGACTTCGGACGCAGCAAATCGCGCTACGGGTGCAACGATGCGATGGTCCGGGCGCTATCGCGCCGATGCGATCCGCGGGATTCTTTCGCCGGCCGGCGGTGCCGCGAGACATCGCGCCAATGCCGCGGCAAGCTCGGCCGACAGCAGCGGTTGATGAACCAGCTCCGTCACTCCCGAGGCCGCCAGCAGCGGCGCAGCGAGGTCGTGCGTCGAAGGGCTGGTGAGAATGATCGGAAGATCGGGCGCGGCCGCGTGCAGCGACGCCGCGAGAAGCAGCGAAGATCCGCCCGGCACGTGGCACACCAACGCCAGGTCGAAACGACCCCGCTCGGTGCGGCAGGCCTCCTCGGCCTCAGTGAGGCCGGTGAAGCCGACCGGCTCGTAGCCGAGTGCGGCCAGAACTTCCTCGTAACGCATCAGGCGCTTGCGATCGGGCTGCAGCACCAGGACGGTTTCGCCGGAGCCGCGCAGCGCGAGATCCGGCGCGCGCGGCGCCGATATCGGCTCGGCCGGTCCGCCCGCCGGCAGCCAGACTTCGAAGCGCGCACCGGCGCCGGGCGCGCTGTCGACGCCGATCGCGCCGCCGTGCTGCTCGACGATCTCGCGGACGGTCGCCAGCCCAAGACCATGACCGTCGGCGCGGCTCGTGAAGAACGGTTCGAAGATCCGCTCGAGCGTCGCCGCATCCATGCCGGGTCCGGGATCGGACACCGAAATGACGGCGAAGCGGCCGGGCGCCAGTTCGGTCCGCCGGATCCGCAACGGCTGCAGGATTTCGCGCGTGCCGATGCTGAGCTCGATCAAGCCCGGCTCCTGCATTGCCTGCGCGGCGTTGTTGCAGAGATTGAGGATCACCTGCTGCAATTGCGCCGGTTCACCCCACACCGTCGCCGTTTCCTCGATCTCGGTGATCACGAACTTGACATGCGACGGCAACGATGCGCCGAGCAGCGCCGTGGTTTCCGCGGCCAGCGCCTCGATCGAGATGCGCTCTCGCCTGACCTTGCCGCGGCGGCCGAAGGTCAGGATCTGCCCAATGAGCTCGCGTGCCCTTTCGCCGGCGCGGCGGATTTCCGCAAGGTTCGCCGCGGAGCGGCTGCCCGCCTTGACGTCGGCGTCGGCCATCTCGGCATAGCCGAGGATGGCACCGACAATATTGTTGAAGTTGTGCGCGATGCCGCTCGCGAACGTCCCGATCGTCTCCATCCGCCGGGCTTGTTGCAGGGTCGCCTGAAGCCGCTCTTTTTCCTGCTCGAGCCGCACCCGGTCGACCGCGTTGCGGATGGCGTCGAACGCCATGCGGAACAGCGCGAACTCGGCCCATTGGGTGAGCCCGTCGGCGCGCACCGCGTCGAAGCCGAGCACCGCCGCACGCGGCTGTCCCGCCGGCGCCGTGATGCACAGCCAGCCGCGAACGCCGGCCGCCGCGAGCAGATTCGCGGTGTCGTACGGATGCGACGGCTTGACCTTCGGGATGTAAATGATGTCGGCGCCGTCGCGATCGATCCGCGGCACCAGGTCGAACACGCGCTCCGGCCACCCTTCCGCGAACCCGACGCCTTCGCGCGACCATCGATACGTGCTGGCGGCAGCGCCGGCGCGGCTGGCAAAATAGGCCCGGTCGGCGCCGATGTAGCCGGCAAGCTGCTCGAGCGCCCGCTCGACATCGCCGGCGATCTCGTCATGGCGCGAGTCGATGAAGCGCATCGAGATGTCGGCGATGATGTGCTCGAACGCCGCGCGACGGCGCAGCGCGATCGCCCGCGCGCGCAACAACATTCCGAAATACACCAGGCCACCGAGCAGCAACAGCGACGTGGCGTACTGCAACAGGCGGTTCTGTCGAGCCGCGGATCGCGCAGCAAGCTGACGTTTGGTGATCAGCGCATGCAGATTGTCCTGCTCGCGGACGCTGGAATCCTCGACCAGCGTTCGCAGCATGGCGTCGACCTCGGGAAGCAGTCTGTACAGCAGCTGACCGTGCGCAATGATGGCGCGGATCGAATCGATTTCCCCGGTCGGGGTCTGCAACCGCGCGAGATCCTGGAGCCGCGCCTTGACGTCCTGCGCGGTGGCATCGGACGTGTTGAGCGTCAGATGCAGCATGGCGGCCGCGAGCGCGGAGGTACCCGCCACCAGCGACTTGTCTTCCGACGCCGCAAGGCGCTCGCCGAACAGACTGAAATAGGCAAGGGAATTCTGCAGCAGCGCGTTCTTGCTCTTGAACTGCTCGACCAGCACTTCCTGCCGCTGTGCGCGGACGGCCAGCACATCGATCGCCGCGGCCTCCTCCCGATCCGAGCCGGCCGCCTCGCGCAATCGTGTCAGCGCGCTGTCATAGGCATCGACCATCCGCACCAGGCCGTCATAGTTCCGCGACAGACCGGCGCGCGATGTCAGCACTTCGCGGGTGATGCCGCGTTCGGACCGGCCGAACTCCGCGAGCGCCTGCGACTGGCGGTCATAGCGGACCGAATTCATGTTGAGTCCGCTCAGCAGAAGCCAGGTCAGCAGCACAAGCAGGAACGATACGCCGACCGCCGCGGGCGCGACTTTCATGGCGCGGCTCCAACCGGTACGCCGCGATATTCCCCGGTCAGGCTCTGCAGGTAGGCGACCAGCGCCTTCACCTGCGCATCGGTCAGCCTGGCGTTCAGTTGCGCGAGCGCCATCTTGCGAACAGCATCGTCGAGCGTCGGCGCGCTGCCGTCGTGGAAGTAGGGCGGCGTTGTTGCGACGTTGCGCAGGCTGGGCACGCGCAGGATGGCCGGCTCCGGCGAAGCCAGCGGATGAAAAATGCCGTGGCGCTGATACAGATTGCCGCCGACATTGACCCCTTGATGGCAGGAGACGCAACCGAGCGACTTGAACAGACGGTAACCGTCCAATTCATCGTCCGACAGCGCGGCGGCATCTCCGGTGAGCCACCGGTCGAACTTGCTGCCGGGCGTGACCAGCGTCCGCGAAAAGCTCGCCATGGCATCGACGATGCTGGCGGCATCGGGGCGACGGCCATAGGCCGCGGCGAAGCTGGCGCGCATCTCAGAATCGCTATCGAGTTTCATCGTGACCTCGGCGAGACTGCTGCCCATGATCCGCGGGCTTTCCAGCAGCGCCTTGATGTCGTCCTCAATGGTGCGAACCTTGCCCTCCCAACCGAAGCGAAAGTTCAGCGTCGAATTGAACACGGTGAGCGTGTTGAACCGCTGCTGCCCGCCATCGACGCCATAGTCGAACCGCGCTGCGCTCGCCCCGTTCGCGCCGAGGTCGTGGCACGACGAGCAGCTCTGGGAATTGTCATGCGACAACCGGGCATCGTTGAACAGGCGCTCACCGAGCTTGACCTTGAGCGGGTCGATGGCGGGAGGAGCGGGGATCGGCGTGATCGGCTCCTGCGCGCCGTTCGAGACCGGCGCCGGCGCGGGCATCTGGGACGGCGCCGGAGAAGTCAGCAGACATCCCAAGGTCAGCGCGCACACTGCGAGCACGCGGCGCCGGCGCATCAATTCACGAAGAATTCTGTTCAGGGAGAGCGACAAGTCCCCGAAATAGACGCCAGGTGACAATTCCGCAATGTGCAATCACGGGGCGCATTGTTCCCCTCTTTCAAGAATTCTTGATCCATGAAGATCGCCGTCCCGCCGAGGTGGCCAACGCACCCGATCCAGGCGTGCAGGGTCAGCCCGACCAGGCTCGCCCTGAACCTGCGCGCAATGGACCCGGTCACCGCGTGATAGAAGCCTGGTCCCGCGACCAGGAAATACAAAGCGTCAACAATCACCGGACTGCCTCACCACACGCTCGATGTCCGATTGGCCGCAGATGCCCATATCCCGCAAGGTCCGATCATCGTACTCGGCGAGCGCCGCCACCGCGGTCTGGACCGCCCACTCGCGGCGCCAATACCGCCAGATCGCCGCGACCGTCCCGCCAATGGAACTCAACCAGCTCCAGCGACGCTGCGGACGTGCGTCGGCCGACACGGCCCACTCCAATCCGGAGGTGACGCTGCTTTCCAGGGGCTGAGCGCAGGCTTGCTCAATGGCTGGTTGCTGCTGAACACGAACCGATCGCGGCGGTGCGGACGCAGGCGCCGGCGGGACGGGAAATTCCGCGCCCGGATAGATGGAGGCGCCATACATCGCGCATCCCTCGATGAAAAACGCCAGCGCCGCCAACCACCAGCCGACGGCCGAGCGATCCGGTTGCTCGACCGGTGCCACCGCATGCGTGCTATGCGCGCCGTGCGGCGGCGGACGGCCGGGAGCGCGATCAACGGAACGGATGGCGCGGATGATTCCACCGGCCTGCGGTAACCGCGCGACATGATCGACATTCGGAAGAGAGTTCTGCTTCGACATGGAATTGTTCCTGCACGATGTTTGCAGGAGCAGTCTGGGGTCGCGCTGTTACGCCGGCGTCACCACCACGCACAAAACGGTTACGGTTGCAGTGCGGCGTCACAGAAACGCTCACACCCCGAACGGGAATCGCGCGCGGCCGCACGACCGCCGCGTACCAATGCGGAGCAAAGCAACAATCAGGTCGACGCGGCTGAGGTTAGAACGGTTCTACCGGGACGGCGAAGACGTAGCCGATCCCCCGCTCGGTCCGGATGACGCGGGGCGCGCTCGGATCTGTCTCCAGCTTGCGGCGCAGCCGCAACACCTGGACATCGATGCTGCGATCAAAGATGTCTTCGTGAATGCGGGTTGCCTGCAGCAGATGTTCGCGAGTCAGCGGACGCTGCGGCGCTTCGAGAAACGCCAGCAGCAAGGCGTATTCGCCCTTGCTCAGCGCAACCTGCATATCGTTGGCATCGATCAGCCTGCGGCCGCGGCGTTCGAGCTTCCAGCCGTTGAAACGATAGCCGCCGCGTTCGGGATCACGGGCGCGCGCAGCCCGTCCCATTTCCTGGCGCCGCAGCACCGCCCGCACCCGCGCCAGCAGCTCTCGGAGGCTGAACGGCTTGATGATGTAATCGTCGGCACCGAGCTCGAGGCCGACGATGCGATCGATTTCGTCGGGCCGATGCCCGGTGGTGATGATGACCGGAACGTCGGACTGCGCGCGGATTTCCCGCAGCAGATCGAGTCCGTCGTCCTGACCGAGACGAAGATCGAGAATGATCAGGCTGGGCTGGGTTCCCTCGAGATGACGATGCAGCTCCGCCCGATTGGACGCGGCCCTGGTCGGCACGCTGTGCTCTTCCAGATATCTGATCACCATCTGCCGTAACGTGGGATCGTCATCGACGACAATGATCTGACCGACATCTGCCAACATAACTGATCTCTTGAAGTTCGGACGTGACTACCTGGGGCTCGAATCCGTAAGCCTTTGACTCTTCCGGTCTGGGACCAAAACGGCCCGTCAGTTGCCGGCTATTCCCAGTAGAATTCACATGCCCGAACTGCACGTTGATCTTTACTGGATCGCGGTGCGAAGCACTGTGGAGTTGTCGCTCTCAACTAAGTCATTGTTCAGTCGTATTCGACAGACTCTCCTATACGTGATGAGTTGTGATCCAGGCAATGACCGCCCGCTCAATTTTTGCGCGCAGGTTTCTCGGAACAGTTGCTTCGTCCCGCACGCATGTGGGCATCGCCCTTCCTGAGCATTGAGACGATTCGGGCAATTGGACCTGCAAAGTCCGCGCGCGATCGAACAGCGCAGCGGTGCACGCCGTCAGGCAGTTGGACAGCCGCGCATCAGGATGGCGGCAGCTGGGTCAGGTACAGGTACATCGCGGCCAGTTCGTCATCGCCCATTCGCCCGATCGGACGCCACGGCATTTGCGCGCCGAGTTGATGCCCGTTCGGATCGATGCCGGTGCGCATGGTTGCGATGAACTGCGCCAGCGACCAATCCTTGACCACAGCGAGATCGGGTCCGAGCGGCGGGAGCTGGCCGGGCACGCCACCGGCCAGATTCTGGCCGTGGCATTCGCGGCAATCCTGATAGGACAGAAGGTACTCGCCGTATTGCGCGGTCGGACCCCTCGGTGGGGCAACGATTTCGGCGGTCGTCACCGGCTTGGCGTCCGGCAGCAATCCCGCGCCGAGCATCGTGGTGCCGAGCCAGTTGAAGCGGTCGAGTGGCCCCGGCGTCGGCGCGCCTGCGGCCGCGAGGCTGCGGAGATAGGCAATCACGGCGAAGGTGTCCTCGTCACTCAACCGGCCGGCGTTGGTGAAGGACATGATCACGAGCCAGCGTCCGTCGGCATCGACGCCGTTGCGAATGGCGCGAAAAATCTCGGCGTCGGACCAGCGCTGCAATGCCCCGGCAGGGGTCAGATTGGCCGCGACGAACGAGCCGATGTCGATGGGAATATCCTTCGCGAGGTCGCCCCCGCCGGTCAGCGGACCCGTCGTGGTGTGACATCCGCTGCAAAAGCTGTCCGCCACCGCCTTGCCGCGCGCAACGCGCTCCGCCGTCGATGCAACCTTGAGATCCGGCAGCGGGGCGGAACGCGTATGCTGCCTGACCAGGCCGGTGGCGGTGAGCGCGCCGACCGCCGATACCGCGATCGTCAGCGCGAACGCAAGCCCTGCTCCGCCCCATCTCGGGATGCGCGACGTGAGCCGCAAGGCAGCAAGGCCCGACAAGGCCAGCAGCACGGCAACGACGAGCGTGGCAATCAGGCCGACAACACTCTGCATGTCATGTCTCAGTGGATTGTGGGAAGCGGGCCGGCGCACGAGAGACGAGCGCCGCGGAAAATTTGCGGGGCGTGCCGATTGGCGAACAGCATGGCTAAGGGTGCGGCATTACCGGGTTGTTTCAGCACAGAAACGATGCGTTACGGCTGTAACACGCGTGACGGCCGGAAGCGCTTCGCGTCACGGCAACGTCATCCATTGTTGCCGCCGTAACCATTTCCCTGCCGCGCAGAAGCCTTCGCGTAATGCGAATGCCGGCAGATGTCCCTGATTAGTCGAGCGGCCGCCAGACGCGGTGGCCATGCCCGCAAAACGACCATCAGAGGACCGATCACATGAAAATACTCGTCGCTTCAGTGCCTGCACCGGGTCACGTCAATCCGATGCTGGCGATCACCCGCATCTTGAAAGCCGACGGCCACGAGGTCGCGTTCCACACCGGCGCCAGCTTTGAGGCGCGTGTGGCCGCGAGCGGCGCCAGGTTCTTGCCGCTGCCGGCCGACGCCGACTTCGACCCCGGCAATCCGTTCGAACGCGCGCCGGAACTCAAGACCGTGCCGCCCGGGTTCAAATGGTTGCGCATCGCCCTGGAGCGCTTCTTCATCGACAACATCGCCGCGCAACACCACGGCGTGCAGGACGCGCTAAAGAAATTTCCGGCCGACGTCATCCTCGGCGACGACATGTTTTTCGGCCTGCTGCCGATGCTGCTCGGCCCGCGGCTGAAGCGGCCGCCGATCGCACTCTGCGGCACGTCGCTGCTGCACTGGCCGCGCGAAGACGGCGCGCCGAACTTCCTCGGCCTGCCGCCGGCGACGACCATCGAGGTGCGCGACGAATATCTGGCGCTTGCCCGGGATTACGACGAGGCGGTCGACCGGCCCGCGGGACGCCACCTGAACAAGGCGCTGAAGGCGCTCGGCGTCGGGCCGCTTGCGATGCCGCTGTTCGATTCCAGCGTCGGACTTGCCGATGCCTACATGCAATTGTCGGTGCCGGGCTTCGAGTTTCCGCGCGAGATCCCGCCGTCAGTGCATTTCGTCGGCACGCCCCCGATCATTCCCGGCCAGGTCGACTTGCCGCCCTGGGCGCATGAACTCGACGGGTCGCGCAAGGTCGTGCTGGTGACGCAAGGCACAGTGGCCAACCACAATCTCGACCTGCTGATCACGCCGACCCTGGCCGCGCTCGCCAACGAACGCGACGTGCTGGTGGTCGCGACGACGGGAGGCCGTCCGACCGACGACATCTCCGGCCCCGTTCCCGCCAACGCGCGCCTCTCCAGCTATCTGCCGTTTGAATGGCTGCTGCCGAAGGTCGACGTGCTCGTCACCAACGGCGGCTATGGCAGCGTCAACCAGGCCATGAGCTTCGGCATTCCGCTGGTCGGCGCGGGGCTCACCGAAGACAAGGCCGACGTCAATGCGCGGATCGCATGGTCCGGCGTCGGCATCAATCTCGCGGACAACGCGCCGACCAAGCAGGCGCTGCGCAACGCCGTTCGCACCGTGCTCGATCAGCCGAACTACCGCCAGCGCGCCGCGCAAATGAAGGACGAGTACGCCGCGATCGACACCCCGTCCGAGATCCTGCGGATCGTCGGCCAGCTGGTCGCGGATCAGAGCACATCGTTGCGATCTGCGCCGATGGCGGCGGGCAAGACGCGACGCGCCGCGCGCCAGCACTGATCTGACCAGAGCGGCCCGATGCGAAGGAGGACGTCGCGCCTCCTTCGCGCGTCGCAAATGAAAGCAAAGAAACCATCACGCCATGCAAATTCAGCCGACCTCCCTCGCCTTCACGCTGCTGCTCGGCTTTCTTGCCGCCGTGCCCTATTCAGGCATCGACATCAACCTGCCGGCGCTGGCGGCGACCGGCGCCACGCTCGGTGCGAGCCCGTCCGATGTCGGCCTCACCATGAGCGCCTTCATGCTCAGCCTTGCGGTGGCGCCGCTCCTCTACGGGCCAATCTCGGACCGGATCGGCCGCAAGCCGGTGGTTATGGCCGGAGTGGCCTTGTTCGCGATCGCGAGCCTCGCCTGCGCGGCGGCGGACTCGCTCTGGATGCTGCTGATCTGCCGCTTCGTCCAGGGGGTCGGCGCCGCCAGCACGACGATGACCTTTGCGATCATCCGCGACCTGTTCGGCGAAACCATTGCGCGCGCAAAGATCGCCAGCGTCGTGATTGCCGTCAATGTGGTCACGGTGGTTGCGCCCAGCGCGGGCGCCGCGCTGCTCGCGGTCGGCAGCTGGCGGCTGATCTATCTCACTCAGGCCGCGGCTGGTAGCGTGCTGCTGCTGGCCGTGCTGCTTGGCTTTGCCGAAACGGCGAAGATCGGCGCCGCCGGCCGGCTGCGGCCTTCGGCCGTGATCGCGGATTATCGTCGTGTGCTGACCAATCCAGCTGCGTTGGCCTTCATCCTGGTCGGCGCCGCCGGCGGCGCCACCGTGTTCGCCTATGTCACGGGGTCGTCGCTGTTCTTCATCGGTGTGGTCGGGCTGCGGCCGGACCAGTATGGCCTGATCTTCAGCGCGTGCTCGGCAGCCGTGATGTGCGGCGCATTCCTCGACAGCCGGCTCGGCCGGCGCGGAATAGCGCCCACCACCGTCCTGACGATCGGGCTCGTGCTGCTGTTCACCGTCGCCAGCGCGCTGCTCGCGATGACGCTCGCGCACTGGACGCCGCCCGCGCTGCTTGCGGCGCTACTGATGGCGGTGGCGCTCGCCTTTGGGCTGAGCATGCCGAATATCATGAATGCGACGATGCAGCCGCTGCCCGATATCGCCGGCGCGGTTGGCGCTGCCGCCGGAAGCATTCAGATGACATCCGGCGCGATCGCGAGCGGCCTCGTCGCGACGCTGTTCGACGGGCACTCGGCGCTTTCGATGACCGCCGTCATGGCCGCGGCATCACTGCTTGCCCTGCTGCTCTACCTGCTGTTTGCCCGGCCCGCCGTGCGGCGCTTGCACCCTGCTCCAGCGCTGACGCCCGCCCAATGACGGGGTCGGCACCCGGCCCATTGAGTTTGCAAGTCAAGTCGGGGCAGGCAATTCCGTTGGAGAGGCGCCGTCCCGCTTGCCTGCCGATCGGCTAAGGCAACATTCCGCCACGCACCGCGATCACCCCTGCGTCCGGTTCTGCTCGTACAGCACCCGCACGCGGATCGTGCCCTGGATGGCCTTGAGCTCCGTGAGCAGCTCTTCGCCTTCGCCGCCGACAACGTCGGTTTCGAGCACAACGTAGCCGATTTCCGGATCGGTCTGCAGGTATTGCGCCAGGATGTTGATCCCGTGCCGGGAGACTGCGTCGTTGACTTGACGCATCACGCCCGGAACGTTCCGGTGCACGTGGATGATGCGCGTGCCGGACGGCCGCGCCGGCAACTGTACCTGCGGAAAATTGACCGCGCCGAAGGTCGAGCCGACATCGGAGTAATCGATCAGCTTGCGCGCAACCTCCCCGCCAATACGATCCTGCGCTTCCTCCGTCGAACCGCCGACATGCGGCGTGAGGATCACGTTGGACAGGCCTTGCAGCGGCGAGGCGAAGCGGTCCTTGTTCGACGCCGGCTCGACCGGAAACACGTCGACCGCAGCGCCCGCCAGCCTGCCCTCGCGCAGGGCGCTTGCCAGCGCATCGAGATCGACTACGGTGCCGCGCGAATTGTTGATCAGATAGGCTTCCGGCTTCATCTGCCGGAGCTGGGCCGCGCCAATCATGTTGGCGGTGGCCGGCGTCTCCGGCACATGCAGCGAAACGACGTCGCTGGCCGCGAGCAGATCGTCCAGCGTCTCGACCGGCTCGGTATTGCCGTGTCGCAATCTGTCGGTGTGATCGAAATAGATCACGCGCATGCCCATGGCTTCCGCGAGATTCGATAGCTGCGAGCCGATGTTGCCGTAGCCGACGATGCCCAGCGTCTTGCCGCGCACCTCGCGGCTGCCCTCGGCGGACTTGTCCCAGCCGCCGGCATGCGCGGAGATCGACCGGGGAAAGATCCGGCGAAACAGCATCACGATCTCGGCGATGGTCAGCTCGGCGACGCTGCGGGTGTTGGAATACGGCGCGTTGAACACCGGAATCCCCAGCCGTCGCGCGGCATCAAGATCGACCTGGTTGGTGCCGACCGAAAAGCAGCCGACCACCATCAGCCGGTCGGCCGCCTCCAGGATCTCCGCGGTCAACTGTGTCCGCGAGCGGATCCCCAGCATGTGGACGCCGGAAAGCGCCTGCTTGAGCTCGCCGGCACCCAGCGCCTTCGGAAGCCGCAGCAGCTCGGTGTAACCATTGCCTTCGAACATGCGTGCCGCCGAGTCGTTGACGCCCTCCAGCAGCAGGACGCGGATCTTGGTTTTGGGGAGAGACAACATCGTCGAGTTTCGCCTTCGTCGTTCCTAAGTCGAAAACTTTGATATCACCGGGAACCGGCCCTCGAAAAGCCGAGACTCGTCCGGATTCATCAGGCCCGACGCATGATAGCGGATAAGATACCCCGCAGCAGGCATCTTTTCCGATCTGTTCGACGACGGATAGCGTTGAGAGCTTCGCCCTTAGCGGTCGGATGAGCTGCCCGACCTGTTTGGCTCGCTGGTTTCAGCCAATCACGGACAGCTCCTTCGACACGATACCAACGCCTCAAGCCGGTGGAACTGGCGTCGGGGCCGGACGCAACGCAATGTTGCGTTCGATCTCGATGCGTTGCTCCTCCACCTTCGGCGGCAGGCAAAGCTTGCGGCCGAGCGCGTCTTCCGGCTCGTCGACGGCGAGCAGCGTCGGCGTCGAGATCGCGCAGATGTGGCCGTCGGGGTCCCGGAAGTAGAACAGCTTGTTGTAGATCGCGTCCTGGATGTTGGAGATATCGAGCCCAGCACGTTTCAGGCGTCCGTGCTCGTGGGCCAGCGCCGCCTCATTCTCCACCTCGAGGGAAAAATGATGCGACAGTCCGGTGCCGAGACGCCCCGTCGTATAACCGGGCAAGCCGAAGAAAGTCAGCACCGAGCCCGGCGACAGTTCATCGTCGCACGCATAGTAATAGTGCGTTCCGCCTTTTTCGTCCAAATAGTCGGTCTTCTTGATCAATCGCAACCCGACTGTCTCGACGAAGAACTTCTCCGTCCGTTCCGCGTTCGACGAAATCGATGTGATGTGGTGGAAGCCGCGCAGCGCGAAATCCTCAGTGACGACCGGCACGGGCTGTGGCCACGTCTCGGCCGCCGTTAACACCTCGTCGCGCCCGCCGATCAGGTTCGCCTTGGGCTGAGGCCGGAAGCCGGATCCAAGCACGGCTTCGTCGTGGCCGAAGCCGGGTTCGGTCGTCGCGATTTCGATGATCGCGCCGTCGGGATCGCGCAGGTACACCGCATGGAAGTAGTTGCGATTGTACGGTCCCGTGACATGCAGTCCGAGATCGGTCAACCGCCGCTTCCACTTCAGCAGGCCGTTGCGCGTCGGAACGTGCAGCGCGAGATGATGATTGGTTCCGGCGCCCCAGCGTCCCTTCGGGTCACCGACCCGCGGGCTCGCGACACCCGCCGCAGTCGCAGCCGGATCGACAAAGCCGGTTTCGGGCATCGCGTAGAAGATCGGATTCCATTCGATATAGCTGATGGTGTGCCCACGCTTCGGCTCGCCCTTGAATGCGTGGAAGCCGAAGGTGATGACCGGCAACCTCGGATCGAGATGGTGGACCGTCCGCTTCACCACCGGCAGGCCGAGAATCTCCGCGTAGAAATGCTCGATGCGTCCGAGATTGCTGGCCACGAAGACCTGGTTGTTGACGCCACTGATGATCATATTGTTCATCGCCAGCTCTCCCGCGTTCCGGTCGCCATCGGTGCGTTGCTGGCGAACTATTGCAGCGATTGCGATGTGAGTGGAAGACGGCGGCCGCGGCACGCAGCGTTCAAGCCGTTGAACGCCGACGATCGCGGTTCAACTGCAGCCTTTGGATTCACATCGGGGTCGCATCCGCGGGGTCAAAAGCGGTCAGGCGCGGCATTTCACGCGCGAAAAAGTCCACCAGGGACCGCACCGCGGGAAGCACGCCGCGCTTGTACGGGATGAGCGCCGAGATTCGCGCATCGGCCGCCGTCCAGCGCGGCAGTATTTGCGTTAGCCTCCCTGAGGCCAGCTCATCCCGGCAAATGTACCCGGGTAGCGCAACGATCCCTAGATTGGCGCAGGCAGCCTCCTTGAGCGCCACCATGTTGTTGCTCTGAAGACGCGGCGTGATCTGAACAATGCAGCGACGGTCGTTCGGCCCGGTCAGCGTCCAATTCGATGGACCGCTTTTGGCAATCGCGAGCGTGTCATGCTGCGCGATCTCCTCCGGGGTGGCGGGCACACCTCGCGCGCTCAGATAATCCTCGCCCGCAAACAGGTACCAGGGCGCGCGCGCGATCGTTCGCTGTACCAGTGACGAATTCTGCAAGGAGGTATTGTGCCCTCTCAGAGCCAGGTCGAACCCGTGGGCCACGATATCGACGAGAGCATCCGTGGTGTTGACGACGATGCGGACCTGCGGATGCATCCTCAAGAAGCCTGGGATCAATTCCTTCAACGCAAACTGCGCGATCTCGACTGCGGTCGTCATTCGAATCACGCCACTGGGCTCGGTCGCACGCTGACGAACCGCCTCTTCGGCGACTTCCGCGGCCTGCAACAGGGTCTGCGCGTAGTGGTAGAACTGCGTGCCGACCTCGGTGACGGCGAAACGGTGCGACGTCCGGCTCAGGAGAGTTACGCCCAGGGCGTCTTCGAGCGCCCTGATACGATGACTCAACGTCGACTTCGGAAAACCGAGCGACTTGCTCGCAGCGGTGTATCCGCCTTTGTCGACGACCTGGACAAAATAAAACACGTCCTTGAGATCGAGCATGATTTGGGTGCTACCGTGGTCCGATCACTTCGCGACATCAGCCGGCCTGGCGCGGCGGCAGGCAAGGCACCGTCACGCGTGATACAAGTACTCGTGCGCAAATGCCTTGCGGCTGCTCACCGGTCATAGCCTGGCAATCAAGTCCATGTGTGCTCCTCATGCGTGACAACCGTGCCCGACGTGACGCGTCAGGCTCCTTGTGCGACAAGCAGAAGTAACGTCAGCAGCACCAGCGGATACTCGATCCGCATGAAAGCGCGGTGCCGAAACAGCGTGACGAGCACGCCGGCCAAAATGATGACGGCAATCGCGCAACCGATCAAACGGAGCGGCTGGATCAGCAGCGCCACAGCTGCAATCCACTCCAACGCTCCGACCAGCATGCGCAGGCGATCCGAATATCCCCACGCCCGAAATTCCTCGCGGATGAAATCCGGCGCCGCGAGGTTGAAGCTTCCTGCCCAGGCCAGAACGACGGCGAGCAGGACGGGGAGACTATCCGCCATCGCCATCAGCTCTTGGCCCTCGGAAACGCAGCGATCATGTCGAGCTCGACGCGCGCGCCGGGTGTCGACAGCTGGTTGATGCAGATCGTGGTGCTCGCGGGCGTCCACGTCCCAAAATATTCCTTGAGCACGGCCACCATGCCGTCCTGGTCGCGAATATCGGTCAGATATTTCGTGACCTTCACGATATCGGTCCAGGCCAAGCCCTCGTGGTCGAGGATCGACTTGATGGTTTCCATGGCGCGGCGGGTCTGATCGACGATCGAGTTGGGATGATCGTGCTCGGCAAGCTGATGCGGATGCTTGTGATAGAGCGGCGATGGCGTCGCGCCCGAGATGAACAACAGGCCGCAGGGGCTCTCGACGCGGATCGCCGGTGCATAGGGCATGTCGATCTTACGCTCCGGAATGGTCTGGATCTCCTTGACGTCCGGGTTCGAGGGCGACGTCGCGAAAGCGGATCGTCTCGTGGCGGGCGTGTTCATGGGCGCTTCTCTCCAGGCTCTGTCTGAGTTGCTGATTGGCGTCCGGTCGAACGCCGCTCGGGCACCGCCTGTACCGCAATCGAATGAATTGTGCAATCGCTTGCATAAATATTCTGCACATCGTCACTCACAATTTCTGCACTAACATTGTGATTCTGTGACAAAATCCAACTTCATTGATATTTTTCGATCTTAGTGCTCTCGAGATCGGATTGATTGCGACGTATTTTCGCACTTGATTGTGCAAACGTTTGCGTTTATAGCTCCGTCAACAGGAGAGCGGAGCCACGCTCGTCAAACGGGGACGGAATATGCTTGCGAACGAGCAAAGTCCCGATCAGGGACCTGACGAGATGGCGGCGACGCCGGCGACAGAGACCACGGCGCCGTTGCTGCGCCTGATCGACATCAGCAAGTCGTTTCCTGGCGTGCATGCGCTCAGGGGCGTCTCTCTCGAGATTCATGCGGGAGAGGTGCATGTCATTCTCGGACAGAACGGCGCAGGAAAATCGTCGCTGATCAAGGTGCTCTGCGGCGCCTATCTCGCCGACGGTGGCGCCGTCGAACACGAGGGACGCCGCGTCGCGATCCACGGTCCGGCCGACGCCAATGCGATCGGCGTCGGCGTCATCTTTCAGGAATTCTCGCTCGCGCCGTATCTCGACATCGCGCAGAACATATTTTTGGGCCGCGAGCGCGCCTTCGCGAAAGCCGGCGTCATCGACAAGGCGGCGATGCACGCAGCGGCCCGCGATGTGCTGGCGCAGCTCGGCCTGCACTACGACACGCGGGCGTTCGCCGCCGATCTCGGCGTCGCGCAGCAGCAGATGGTCGAGATCGCCAAGGCGCTGTCGCAAAACTCCCGCATCCTGGTGATGGATGAACCGACCGCGGCGATCTCCGAGCGCGAATCGGAGCGGCTGTTCGAGGTCATCGCCCGGCTAAAGCAGCGTGGCGTCGCCATCGTCTATATCTCGCATCGCATGAAGGAGGTGGTCGCGCTGGGCGACCGCATCACCGTGATGCGCGATGGCGCCGTGGTCGCATCCTATCGCCGGGACGAGGTGTCGCCCGATGTGATGGTGGGCGCGATGATCGGCCGCTCGCTTGCGGGACTGAAGCGCCGTGAGCCAGTTCCGGCGGGTGCGCCGGTGCTGACCGTGAGCAATTTGCAGACCGCCAGGCTCGCCGACATTTCGCTGGAGGTCCGCGCCGGCGAGGTTGTGGGGCTGGCAGGGCTGGTCGGATCGGGCCGCACCGAGGTGGTGCGCGCGATCTTCGGCGCCGATCCGCTGCGCACCGGGACCATCAAACTGAACGGCGCGGATTTTGCGCAGCGCCCGGACCGCAGCACCCGCGCCGGACTTGCGCTGCTGCCGGAGGATCGCAAGCGCGAAGGCCTCGCGCTGCCGCTCGCGGTCGGTGAGAACGCGACCGCTGCGGCGCTGTGGCGGCTGTTTCGCCGCGGCTGGTTCGCGCCCGCCGCGGCGGACAAAGTGTGCCGCGACCTGATCGCGCGGCTGAACATCGCAACGCCCGGGCCGGCGCAGATCGTGCGCAATCTCAGCGGCGGCAATCAGCAGAAGGTCGTGCTCGGCAAATGGCTCGCAGCCGGCTCGCGGCTGTTCATGCTGGACGAGCCGACGCGCGGCGTCGACATCGGCGCCAAGACCGAGATCTACCGGCTGATCGACGATCTGGTGCAGGACGGCGCCGCCGTGCTGGTGATCAGCTCGGAGCTTCCGGAGCTCATCCACCTCTGCGATCGCGCCTACGTCATGCGCGACTACCGGATCGTCGGCCATCTCGGCCGCGACGCGCTTTCAGAGAAAGCCATTCTCGACCTGGCGGTGCAGCAATGACCGATCAAACCGTCCATGCGACAACGGCCGCGCCCGCTGCGCTGCTGCGCCGGATCCCGGGCGTCACCTTCATTCTCGTCGGCATGATCGTGCTGTTCGCCGTCGGCAATCCGCGCTTCCTGTCGGCCGTCAACCTCACCAATATCGGCCTGCAGGCCTCGCTGCTGCTGATGCTGGCGCTGCCGATGACCCTGATCATCCTCACCGCCGGGCTCGATCTTTCGGTCGGCGCGCTGCTCGGCCTGTGCGGCGTCGTGATCGCGGCACTGCTCGTCGCGGGATGGAGCCTGCCGGCGGCCGTAGCGGCCGCGATGCTGGTCGGGCTCGTCGCCGGCGCCGTGAACGGGTTTCTGGTCGGCTATCTCGGCTTGCCGGCCTTCGTGGTCACGCTCGGGACCATGGGACTGTGCGAGGGGCTGTCGCTGGTCATCACCAACGGCGATCCGATCGGCGGCTTCACGCCGGCGCTCGAGGCCTTCTATCGATCCACGCTGCTCGGGCTGCCGACCCCAGTGCTGGTCGCCGCGATACTCTATGGCTTGCTGTCGCTGCTGCTCTATCGCACCCGCTTCGGCAACTATGTCTTCGCGATCGGCGGCAACAAGGATGCGCTGCATCTCGCCGGCATCAATGCCAACCTCGTCCATATGGGCGTCTATCTGCTCTGTAGCCTCACGGTGGCGCTCTCGGCGCTGTTGCTGCTCGGACGGACCAACTCGGCGCACCCGTCGGTCGCGGTCGGCATGGAGTTCGAAGCCATTGCCGCGGTGGTGCTCGGCGGGACCTCGTTCGAGAAGGGCCAGGGCTGGCTGTTCGGCACCGTGCTCGGCGTGCTGGCGATTTCCGTGCTCCGCAACGGCCTCAACGTTCTCTCGGTGGAGCCCTCGCTCCAGGTCGTCTGCGTCGGCCTTTTGCTGATCGCGGCCCTGCTGATCGATCGCAATCGCAAACAGGCCTCACGGGACATCGCATGACGACAATGGATACCCCTGCCCCTGCATCCGCACGATCACAGCCGCTTGCTCCCGGCACGCTCGCCATCGTGGTGCGGCTCGGCCTGATCGCCTGCATCGGCGTGCTGCTGTCGAGCTTCAGCCCGGGTTTCGCCACCACGGACAATCTGCTCAACATCCTGCGCCAGGCCAGCCTGCTCTTCCTGGTCGCCTCCGGCTTGACGCTTGTGATCATCGGCGGCGGGCTCGACCTCTCGATCGGCGCGAACCTCACGCTGTGCGCCTGTCTCTCCGCGGCTGCGATCAAGTCCACCGGCCAGCCGGCCGCCGGCATTGTCGTCGCCCTCGGTTGCGGCGCGCTGGTCGGGCTGACCAATGGCGTGCTGATCAACCGGGTGAAGATTCCGCCGTTCCTCGCCACGTTCGGCATGCTGTGGGTGGCGCAGGGGATCGCCTACTGGTTCATGGCCGGACAGGTCGTCTATGGCTTCTCGCCGGCGTTCCGCTTCTTCGGCAGCGGCTTCTGGCTCGGCATCCCGCTGCCGATCTGGGTCATGCTGGTCACCGGCGCATGCGGCGTGATCTTCCTGTCACGCACCACCATCGGGCGCGAGGTCTATCTGATGGGCGCCAATGAAGCGGCCGCAGTGCTGTCGGGAATTCCAGTCGCCCGGCGCAGAACCCTGCTCTACGTGGTGAGCGGCCTGATGGCGGGCCTCGCGGCGCTGATCTATGTGGCACGGCTCAATGCGGCCGAGCCCGGCATCGGCGAGCCGCTGCTGCTGCCCGCGATCGCGGCGGTGCTGGTCGGCGGCACCTCGCTGTTCGGCGGCAGCGGCAGCCTCGTCGGAACGCTGCTCGGCGCGATCATTCTCACTTTGATCGTCAACGCGCTCAATCTGCTCAATGTCAGCGCCAGCTGGCACCCGTTCGTGACCGGCGTGATCGTGCTCGTCGCCGTTCTGGCGGATGCCGCGGTCAATCGCGGGGCGCGACGATGAAAGTTTCACGATCCGACTGCAGCGAATCTCATTGCACCCTTGGCCATCTCGATCGGGAGTTCTCATGAAGACCAGACATCTCAGACGAATTGGATTGTTGTCCGTAGTCGCTTGTGGACTTGCTGCTTCGCCCGCTTTCGCGGCCGGCGAGGTCATCGCGGCCTTCACCAAGAACCAGGTCGATCCGCATTTCGAGGGCGTTCGCGCCGGTGTCGAGCAGATGGCGAAGAAAATGGGCGCGACGGTTCGCCAGTACGTGCCGACCAAGCCCAACAACATCACCGAAGGCATGTCGCAGCTCGAGGATGTCGGCGTCACCAAGCCGAACCTCGTGCTGTTCATGCCGATCGACCCGAAGGCGCAACTGCCAACCATCAAGCGGCTGATCGAATCCGGCACGCCGGTTCTCAACTACAACGACAAGGCCGGCGATGCGCCCTATCTCGCCTTCGTCGGCCAGGATGACTACAAGCTCGGCTACGACATCGCAAGGACGCTGTTCGACCATCTCGGGGGCAAGGGCAATGTCGTGATCCTCGAGGGCATCAAGGGTTCCAACACCGGCGATGAGCGCAAGCGCGGCTTCGACGCGGCGCTGAAGGAGTATCCCAACATCAAGCTGCTGGCGTCGCAGCCGGCCAACTTCCAGCGCCTGCTCGGACTGCAGGTGATGGAGAACCTGATCCAGCAGTTCAGCGATATCAACGGCGTGATCGCCGCCGCGGATGCATCGGCGCTCGGCGCGGCCGAAGCATTGAAGTCCGCCGGGCGCGGCAACGTGCCCGTGGTGTCGATCAACGGCGTTCCCGAGGCCGTGGAAGCCGTCAAGAACGGCGGCCTGCTCGCGATCGCCGAGTTTAACGGCTTCAAGATCGGCTGCGTGGCGACCGAGATCGGCCTGAAAGCCATTCGCGGCGAACCGGTGCCGAAGCGGGTCGTGATTCCCGGCGCTGTCATCACCAGGGCCAACCATGCCGAATGGCTGGTGCCTTACCAGCAGCGGACCTGCCCCGCCGCAGCAGAGTATGTCGGACAGTGATCGGATGCCCGATGGCTTGCTCAGCTCGCCGGAGGTTTGCCCGGCGGAGCTGCGTTTGCTATCTGCTTGCAAAGAGATCAGGCCGCAGGCGAGCGCAGGGATTTTTGACCATTGACGGGCCCGACGAAAGGTAAGCGTCCAACCCTGAAGGATGTGGCGGCCCATGTCGGCGTCCACTTCTCGACGGTGTCGCGCGCGCTGGACCCCGCGACCGCGCATCGCATCACCGATGAGGTCCGCGCGCGCATCCACGCGGCCGTCGCCGAGCTCAACTATCGCCACAACGTCGCCGCCGCCACGCTGCGTACCCATTCCAGCAAGACGATCGGCATCATCGTTCCTGATATCACCAACAGCCTGTTCGGTCCCATCATCAAGGGCATCGACAGCATCTCGTCGGAGCACGGCTATGTCGCGCTGATCGGCGACACCGACAACAACCCGGAGAAGGAAGAGAAGCTGATCAGCACCTTCCTCGCCCGCGGCATCGAGGGGCTGATCGTCGCCAGCGCCTTGCGCGAGGACGAGGTGGTCTCCGCGGTCGCCCATGACGGGACGCCGATCGTCACCGTCAACAGCCATGTCGACGACGATTCGGTATCGTCGGTGAGCTACAACGTGCGCCCGAGCATCGGCGCGCTCGTGAAACATCTGTTCGAACTCGGCCACCGGCGCATCGCATTCATTTCCGGGCCATCATCCTGGTCGACGGCGGAGGAGCGGCTGGCCGCCTATCGCTACTGGATCGATCGGGTCAAGGCCGTGGCCTCGGACGACCTCGTGGTCTACAGCAACGAATATCGCGAAGAAGAGGGCGCGCGCTGCGCCGAGGAGCTGTTGCGCTCCGGCGTCCCCTTCACGGCACTGATGGCCGCCAATGACCTGCTCGCGTTCGGCGCCCTGAAGACCTTGCAGCGGCATGGCCTGGAGTGCCCGCGCGATGTTTCGGTGACCGGCTTCAACGATATTCCGATGGCCGAACGGTGGTCGCCGCCACTGACGACGGTGAAGGTCGATCCGTTGCGCGCGGGCAAGGCCGCCGCCGAGATCCTGTTCGCCGACATCAAGATCGCGCCGGAGGAGCGGCAGCCGAAGCATGTGCTGCTGCCGGCGTCGATGGTGGTTCGCGGCTCCACCGCGGCGCCCTCGTCCCGGACGCCAAGAGGCAAGCAATCGTGAATGGACGTGGCCGCTCGGAATAGCGTCGGACATCAGCATTTGTCGCCGGCTCGAAAATATCCCTGAGAAGGTTTAGATCCTGGACGCAGACGCTCCTACAGACGTCCTCCGCCCGCAATGTCCACGAAGTAGGTGTCGGCGTTCGAGACCTGCCGAGGGCGTTTCGCGGTGCCTGCCTGTCCTGCAAGAATTGACCAGAAGTCCATACTACGTGTCCGCAAATCCACGCGCCGGATTTCCGCATTGACGGGCAACTCGCCCATGCGCCAATGGCGGAGAGAAGCCCGTGACAGAACGTCCGGTTCTGCGACGGAAGAAATATCAGGCGCAACACAAATTCAATCCTCAGGAACATGGCGGCACACCTTTCGCGCAAGCCTCAAGGTCGGCCGTCAGGTCGTGGTGGAAGGAAAGCGGCATGGAACAGTCCCCCCGGGTCGGCGACAGGATCACCGACAAGTCAGCTTCGCCCGATGACGGCGCTGTCCGCGACTGGATCGGACCGAGTGCCTTCAAGCATTGGGCCCGGCTGCAGAGCTGGATCGAGGAATTCTACCCCGGCGTCTTCGCGCCGGAATGGCTCTATGGCGGCAAGAAGCGCGGCTGGTCCCTGCGCTACAAGAAGACAAAGGCGTTCTGCACCCTGCTGCCGGAATACAAGCGGTTTTCGGCCGTGGTGGTCCTGGGAGGAGCGGAACGAAAACAATTTGAGGAGCGGCGTTATGCATGGCGCTCGCAGTTGGTCAAGCTTTACGATGAAGCCAAAACATACCCGGACGGAAAATTCCTGACAGTTGCGATCTCCTCCGCGGATGATCGGCATGATGTGACCGAGCTTTTGACGATGAAGCGCCCGCCACCGTTGCGCGGTTGAATGTTGCGAAACCCCTAGGTTTCGCGGCCAAGTCGGCGACGCCGGACTTTCGGGAGCGCAAGACGAAGCTATCCAGTAGCTGGAATATACAGTTCGCAGGCAACGGGGAATGCAGCACTGCTCGCGCCCGAGCCGAGCGTCGTGGCTGCATTCCCCGTTGCTATAGAAACTATTCATGCCGGCTATTGGAAAGCCTCGCTCCATGCTGCGATCAATGCGCACCACTTTCGCGGACTTCATGAGTGACGTTGATCGGCTCACCGCTCACTCCCAACGCGCTCAAGAGGCATTCATGGCTTTCACATTGAACATCAACGGCTCAGCCCATGAGGTCGACGTTGACGGCGACATCCCGTTGCTGTGGGTGCTGCGCGACGTGCTCGGCATGACCGGGACCAAGTTCGGTTGCGGCCAAGCGCTGTGTGGCGCATGCACCGTGCATGTCGACGGCCAACCGGTCCGCTCCTGCCAGACGTCGGTCGATAGCGTCGGCGGCAGCGTGGTCACCACGATCGAGGCGATCGGCCGCACGCCGCAAGGCGCGGCCTTGCAGAAGGCGTGGCTGGATCTGGAGGTCGTGCAATGCGGCTACTGCCAGTCCGGCCAGATCATGTCGGCGGCGGCATTGCTGAAGGACACTCCGAAGCCGAGCGACGCGGATATCGACTCGGCAATGTCGGGAAACGTCTGCCGTTGCGGCACCTACCAGCGTATCCGGGCCGCGATCAAGCAAGCAGCGGGAGTTTGAGTCATGGATAGGCCGCTTCTAACGAACCGAATCGAAGGTGAAACGGTGATGTCGCGGCGCACCTTGCTTCAGGGCGCAGGCTTGCTGCTCGGCTTTACCTCGACCGGCGCAGGCACGGAGTCCGTGTTCGCGGCGCCGGCTTCGCAGGTCATCGAAAACGAGATCACGGGTACTTTCGCCCCGAACGGATTTATACGGATCAATCCGACCGGCGCCGTGACCCTGATCATGCCGATGGTTGAGATGGGACAGGGAGTTTACACGTCGCTCTCGATGCTCCTCGCTGAAGAGCTGGAAGTGCAGCTTGACCAGATTCAAGTTCAGCACGCGCCTCCAAATCATGCGCTCTACGTCAACTCGATTATCGGCATTCAAAATACGGGTGGCTCTGCCTCTATCCGCGCCTTCTGGACGCCATTGCGGCAGGCAGGCGCAGTGGGCCGAAACCTGCTGATTGCGGCCGCCGCCAAGCGGTGGAGTGTCGATCCGGCGACTTGCCGCGCCAGGAACGGCGTTGTGTCGGACGCGACGGGCTCGAAGCATCTGAGCTACGGCGAACTTGCGCAGGCCGCGGCGAACTTGCCTGTGCCGCCTGCGGCAAGCGTCAAGTTGAAGGGTCCGAAGGATTTCACACTGATCGGCACGCGCGCCAAGCGCGTGGATTCATCGATCAAGGTCGATGGGCGCGCCCTTTACGGCATCGACGCACGGCTGCCGGGTATGAAGGTCGCGGCGATTGCCATTTCGCCCGTACTCGGCGGCCACGCGAAAACAGTGAACGAGAGGGCCGCGCTGGCGGTCAAGGGCGTCCGGCAGGTGGTCAACATCGGCGAAGCTATAGCCGTGGTAGCTGATCACATGGGGGCGGCGAAGAAGGGGCTCGAGGCCGCCGCGGCCACGTGGGACGACGGACCGAACGGCAAGGTCAACAATGTCGGCATCGTCAAGCAATTGGAGGACGAATCCAAAAAGCCGGGCGTTGTTGCTCGCAACGACGGCGATGCGGAGAAGGCGCTCGCGGGGGCGGCGCAACGGCTTGATGCCGTGTACCAGGTACCCTTCCTGGCCCATGCGGCGATGGAGCCGATGAACTGCACCGTCCATCTGCAAAGAGATCGCTGCGACATCTGGGTCGGGACACAGGCGCCAACGATCACGCAGGCTTTGCTGGTCGAGCTGACCGGCCTGCCAAGGGATGCGATCAAAATTCACAATCATCTGATCGGCGGCGGCTTCGGCCGCAGGCTGGAGGCTGACGGTACGGTGCTGGCCGTCAAGATCGCCAAGCACGTCGACGGCCCGGTGAAAGTGGTCTGGAGCCGCGAGGAAGACATCCAGCACGATATGTATCGGCCGTACTATCTCGATCGGCTGTCGGCCGGCCTTGATGCGGCCGGCAAGCCGGTTGCCTGGACACATCGGATCGCCGGGTCCTCAATCTTCGCTCGTTATTATCCTCCCTATATCAAGGATGGATTGGACCCCGATGCCGTGGAAGCGGCGGCCGAGCCGCCCTATGCATTGCCCAACATTCACGTCGACTATGTTCAGGTCGAGCCCCGTGGTGTCCGGACGTCCTGGTGGCGCGGCGTCGGACCGACTCACAATGTCTTTGTGGTCGAAAGCTTCATGGATGAGCTTGCGCACGCCGCGAAACAGGATCCCGTTGCCTATCGCAAGGGATTGCTCGGCCACAACCCGCGCGCGCTTGCTGTTCTGTCGCTTGCTGCGGAAAAGGCGCAGTGGGGATCACCACTTCCCGCGCGGCATGGCCGCGGGATTTCGGTGCAATTCGCATACGGAAGTTACGTCTCGCAGGTCGCCGAGGTCGAAGTGTCAGTTGATGGCTCCGTCAAGGTCAAGCGGATCGTCTGTGCGCTTGATTGCGGAATGTACGTCAATCCCGATACGATCGAAGCCCAGGTTCAGGGTGGAACGCTTTTCGGGCTGACCGCTGCACTCCATGGCTCGATCACGTTCAAGGATGGGCGGGTCGAGCAGAGCAATTTCGATACCTATCTGCCGATGCGTATCGACGAAGTGCCGGTGGTGGAGACGCACTTGATCAGGAACGCCGAAGCTCCAGGCGGCGTTGGTGAGGCTCCGACGGCCATCGTCAGTGCTGCAGTGACCAATGCGATCTTCGCCGCGACCGGCAAGCGCGTGCGCAGCCTGCCGATCGATACGGCTTCGCTGAAGTCGTCGTCCTAGTCCCTGCCCGTCATCCCGCGTCGCGGCTTGCCCATCGCATGCCGCGGTCTTCGATGGCGGCGTCGAAGACCTTGGTGTGAGCTGCCGCGACCTGAAGGCGGTTCAGGATCGATCTGCAAGAGTTTCACTTCCAAACCGCGGCATTCTGATCATGATTGCGCCATTGGGTTCGGGAGGACGGTCGGCCAGCGGCAGGAGCCAGCGTGACGATGCCCTCGCTAATCCCTGGAGAACGGGCCTAGGGGCACTATCGGCGCCGGTCGCCAGGCAATCCGGTCGCCAGGCAACAAAGGGCCACTCATGCACACGAAGGCGGTTTCAGCGCAGGCTCTCGTCGGGCAGAACGTGTTGCTGCCCACGGGTTCCACCGTCAAATTGTCTACAACAGACCTCGACAACCTCATGCAGGCGCTCGACATCGATGTCATCGCGCTGACCGAGATCCTGGTGCCGCACGGCCATCGAGTCGAATTTGGCACGATTGACGCACCGGGGATCCACTACAACTTGAGTGGCGTCGGACGCATATCGATCAACGGCGGACCAACGATGCCGTTGAGCCCTCATCTGCTCATCATCGTGCCGCCAAACACTCCGTTCACGATCGAGGTTGACGGTGGAAGTGGCCCGCCGAAGCTCATTTCGAAAGAATGCTGGACTCGTCAAGACGGCATCCTCCGCGTCGCAGTGCCGAACGAGCAGCCCGAAATCGTTCAGATTTGCGGCTTTTTCAACGCATCCTTTGGTCAGTCTGTGAGGCTGTTCGGAGAACTCGGCGTACCGGTGATCGAGCAGTTCGAGCCGGCGGACAAGATCGATCTGAAGCTTCGCGAGGCTATGGACGAGCTGATGCAGCAAGAGGTCGGCGTTGGAGCCATGACAGCGTCCCTGCTCAAGCAGATCGTCGTCTCATTGGTGCGACGGTCCGTCAAATCATCCCAGCGCTGGACTGAGCGATTCTCAATACTTGCCGACAGGCAAGTCACCCGTGCTTTTGCGGATATGGTGGCGCGGCCAGGAGCTGCCCATTCTGTTCAAAGCCTGGCACACAGTGCGGGGTTGAGTCGTTCGGCGTTCATGGCGCGATTCTCGGACATCTTCGGACAATCCCCGATGGTCATCTTGCGAGCCTTGAGGATGCGCCAGGCTGCGATCGATTTGACGACAACGACGATGTCGATCGACGTCGTTGCCCATAACGCGGGCTACGAGAGCCGTTCGAGTTTTGTGCGGGCTTTTCGAAAGGCGTACGAACGAGATCCGAGTGACTATCGGCGGATGGCCAAGGATAGCGAAGCCCGCAAGGACATTTGAAGGCGAGATCCTGACAACGAGATTGACATCGCTGCCGCCGGCTTGCGCCGGAGCGTCCTAACTTCGCTTCAGATCCTCGACCAGCATCGCTGTAGCGTGGCGCGCAAGCGCCTGGGTCGGGGCGTTGGTATTGCCGCTGGTGATGTTCGGCATGATCGAGGCGTCGATCACCCGAAGTCCGTCAACCCCGCGGACCCTGAGCCTCGCGTCGACCACCGCTCGCTCATCCCGACCCATCCGGCACGTTCCGACAGGGTGCCACATCGTCGTCACGACACGCTTCACCCATTCGCCGATCTCCGCGTCCGACTGGATGTGCGGGCCGGGATCCATCTCTTCCTCGATCACCGACGCCAGCGACTCCTGGGCCATGACTTCGCGGATCGCCCGCACCGATTCTACCGCGGCTCTCAGGTCTTCCTCCTCGCCGATGAAGTTCGGATTGATGAGGGGCATCGACGTCGGGTCGCTATCGGCCAGCCTCACCCAGCCACGGCTCTTGGGCTGCAGCACCACGAGTTCGAAGGTGACGCCCGAGCGGTCGCCGGTCGGGCCGAGTTGCTCGTTCAAGATGATAGGAGCGTGATAGCATTGGATGGTGGGGTCGGCGGCGAAGTCTGACGGATTCCAGTGGGTAACAGTCTCGATGCCGTTGCCTGACGCCGGGCCGTCCTTGGTGACGAGATACCGCAGACCCGCCTTGATGGTGCCGAGCCCCTGCGCGGCTGCCTGATAGCCGAGATCGCCCTTCACATAGGCGCGAACCGGGACCATCGGGTGGTCGTGGAGGTTTTCGCCCACGCCCGGAGAATCGACGATCACCGCGATGCCGTGTCGCCGCAGCTGCTCGGCGTTGCGTTCCTGCGCCATGAAGACGGGAAGCAGGTCTTCATACGACCATTTGCCGGTGTCGCCGACCGCATCCTGCCACGCGGCGAAGTCGCGTATCTGGCCACGAACGTAGCACATCGCGTTGATCGAGGAGCCGCCGCCGAGCACTTTGCCTGAGCGATATGCTCTCTTCTTGCCGTGCTGGGGAATCGTCTCGTATTTCCAGACATGCCGGTCGTGGACCAAGATATTGGCGAAGCCGGCGGGGATGTGGATGAACGGATCGCGATCCATGTCGCCCGCTTCGATCAGCGCGATCGACGCATCGGTGTGTTCGGCGAGATAACTCGCAACGACGCAGCCGGCCGCGCCCGCGCCGACAATGACGATGTCGTACCTCTCCTGGGACATCTGCATCTTTCTCTTTCGCACCATTTTTGGTCCAAGCGATGGAACGCCGTCGCGGCCTTCAAGCCGCTGTGCGCCTGTCCGATGCCGAACGCGTAGCGAGTTGCTCCTCAGGCGCGTTCAGGACTGTCGTCGTGAGCAGGACAGCGGCGGCGAGAACCCAGTAGTACCAGGCGTCGAGCCCGGCGAATGCGAAGGCAAACGGGGCGACGACAAACACCACGCCGACGGCGCGATCGACCCAAAGGTGAAGCCAGTAGGGAATGATGCGGACGAGCCCGGTGGGATGGTCGGTCAGGGCGGCCAAGAGCAGCGCAGCCGCGCCGGCAATGACCGAAAGCCACATTGCGGCCGGCTTGCTCTGGCCGAGCTCCAGCACGAACGGCGCTGCGATCAAGACGATCGCGACAGGGTAGTCGATCAGGTAAGCGTGAATGGACTTGGTGACGAAGCGAAACGACATCGATGACTCCTACTTGTTTGGACTTGTCTGGTTGCTTGAGCGGCTCCTTACGCGAAGAGCGCATCCACCCAAGAGGATGATCAGGGCGATTACGCCGTCCCGCGCCGGCAAGCACTCCATGCAACCGTCACAGGTCAGCCCGGTTGGACGAACAGTACGCAGGCATGCCAACCATCAGAAATGCCCGGTCGTTATCGTTTCCATTCCACTCGCCCAGCGCCGTGGAAGCGGGTTAGTGTGGCGTCAGCCACAGCAATCATGCGCTCGCGGGGCATTCGGACCAGTCCGCTGCCGGGTTTGACGCGCGTTGATCTTCACGCGCCAAGTCGATGGCATCGATTCCATAGCCACCGGTCATTGGACGATCGAGTTTCGCGGTCGTACTTTTTGCTCACCTGCAAGGGAAATGCACACCACACACACACAAGGAGGTGGACCATGAAGGCAATCGTCGTAGCGGATCAGGCCGCGGGAACGGCCGGGATGACGCTCGTCGAGCGGCGCGAGCCGCAGGCGGCGATCAACGACGTCGTAGTTCGGGTTCATGCGTCGGGATTTGTTCCGACCGAGCTGACGTGGCCCTCGACCTGGACCGATCGCCTCGATCGTGACCGAACACCGTCGATCCCCGGCCATGAGCTGGCTGGAGTGGTGACCGCCCTCGGCTATGGCACGACGGGGCTGTCGGTGGGACAGCGGGTATTCGGCGTCGCGGACTGGTATCGCGACGGCACGCTGGCCGAGTATGTGGCAATCGAGGCACGCAACCTCGCGCCGCTGCCGGGTGACGTCGACTTTACGGTGGGCGCGAGCCTGCCGATCTCGGGCCTGACTGCATGGCAGGGACTGTTCGAGCACGGCCGCGTTCAGGCGGGGCAGAGCGTCCTCGTGCACGGTGCGGCCGGCGCAGTCGGGTCGATGGTGACGCAACTCGCACGAGAGGCTGGCGCCTACATCATCGGCACCGGACGCGCCGCCGATCGGCAGAAGGCGCTCGACTTCGGCGCGAAGGAGTTTGTCGATCTCGAGACCGACGCCCTCGAAGACGTCGGCGGAATAGATCTGGTGTTCGACGTCATCGGCGGCGACATCGGGAAGCGTTCCGCGCGGCTGATTCGAGCCGGAGGACGGCTGGTGTCCATCGTCGGGCCGGCTGAGGCACCGCCCGCCGACGTCCTCGCGGTCGATTTCGTCGTCGAGTCCAATCGTGCCCAGCTGAGTGAGATCGTCCAGCGGGTAAGGGACGGACGGCTGCGGACGAACATCGGCAACATCGCAACCCTCGACGAGGCCGTCGCTGCTTTCAATCCGAGCAGGCGGATCAGCGGGAAGACAATCATCCGCGTTCGTCCCTGAACGCGCGTTCGATGCCGGCCCGCACGCGTCCTGTCGGCCGCCCGCGGCAAGCCAGGAAACCGCCCACGGCACCCGGCACGAGATTTCCAACGCGCACCATCGCTGCGGTACTTCGAGCAGAGAGAGCGAAAGAACTCGTTCTCTCAACCCATCCCTTCGCGCATAGGAATCACCATGACTAACGGAATAGCCATGACCAACGCTGTCATCGAATGCATCCTCGGCCGCAGCGCCGCCAAGTACTACGACCCTTCCGCCACCCTGAGCGACGACCTCATCCGCGAGCTCGTGCGAATCGGCACCACCGCGCCGACATCCTTCCACCTGC
This sequence comes from Bradyrhizobium sp. CCBAU 51753, assembly GCF_015291565.1. Taxonomy (NCBI): domain Bacteria; kingdom Pseudomonadati; phylum Pseudomonadota; class Alphaproteobacteria; order Hyphomicrobiales; family Nitrobacteraceae; genus Bradyrhizobium; species Bradyrhizobium sp. CCBAU 51753. The sequence goes on from NZ_CP030037.1 coordinate 7,307,737, forward strand.
AGAACTGGCGCTTCATTGCGGTGCGCTCGCCTGAAGCCAAGGCCCGGCTGCGTCCGATCGCTTGGGATCAACCGGCGATCACCGAGGCAGCCGTTACTTTCATCGTCTGCGGCCAGCTGGCCGATTCCAGCGTAGTACCGGAGCGCCTGGCGCCCCTGGTGGAAGCCGGCATCATGCCGGCAAAGATGGTGCCGGAATGGGAAATCCCCGCACGCGATCTCTACATGGAGTACCCGCAGCGCCAGCGCGACGAGGCAGTTCGCACCGGCACGTTCGGCGCGGCCGCGATCATCTACGCGGCCCGCTCGATAGGACTTGGTTCGACGCCAATGATCGGTTTCGATGCCGACAAGGTGCACCGGGAGTTCGGACTGGCCAAGGATGAAGTCCCGGTCATGCTGTTGTCCGTAGGGGCTCTGCGTTCGGGAAACTGGGCACAAAAGCCGCGCCGTCCGGTGGCTGACGTGTTGGATCTCGTTTGACTATCTGTGAACCCAGCATTTTACGGAGCTTATGATGCCAAGAACTGCGGCCTTAAAGCCGGAACGGGTGCCGGCCGATTCGAAACCGACCCTCGATATGTTCACCAAGAACATCGGGTTCACTCCAAACATGATGTCGACCTTCGCGGCAAGCCCGATCGCGTTCAACTCATGGGCCACCCTCCTCGGCTCGCTCAGCAAGGCGCTCGACGTGAAAACGCGCGACAGCATCGGCCTCGCCGTCTCCGAAGTGAATGGCTGCGACTACTGCCTGACGGTTCACAGCTTCACGGCCGAGCATATGGCAAAGCTGCCGGCGAATGAAATCATTCTCGCCCGGATGGGCCATGCCAGCGATCCCAAGCGGGATGCCGCCATCCAGTTTGCACGCAAGGTGATCGTGACCCGCGGCAAGGTCAGTGATGCCGATCTGAAGGCCGTCCGCGATGCGGGCTACACGGATGCCAATATCATGGAGATCGTCGCGCTGGTTGCGATGTACTCCCTGACGAACTTTTTCAATAATGTGTTCGATCCGGAGAAGGACTTTCCTGATGTTGCGCCGGCTGGCTCGATCTAGGCTCGATCCAGGCGCATCGACCATTTCCAAGGCTGCTTGGCCCCTCTGTTTGATGCCACCGTAACGCCGAGGCTACCTGTTCACTAACGAAAACGACGAGCACGTGCGGGACGAACTCGAACGTGCTTCGCCTTCCGCTGATGCTCATGGTCGAACCGGCGAGACTGTAATGTATGGCCGGGAGCCTGCCTCGCGGAGGCAGGCTCGAACGGCGAACGGGCGATCGGCCTGTTCAGGAATGATCCAATAGGCTGACGATTCGACCCGATCTCATCGCGCTTTAGCGACGCAGGACGGGATATCCATTCACATAAATCCAGTCCGTGGCCTGGGCCGGCACGTGGCACCCCTGGCAATCGGAATGGTAGTCCGTCGAGGTGGTCTTGAGCGGCTTGTCGGCGTCGAACCACGACCATCCCCACCCGTCGCCCCACAACGGGTTGCCGGGGTGCGTTCCCTTGCTGTCTTTCACCATGACGAACCAGCCCTGGAGCTTGTCGGCGTGGCTCACCGTGCCCGTGGTCATCTCGTTCGTCGAAGTCGCGAAGACCTCTTTCACCAGAACGGCGCCGTCCGGGAAGTGGCCCGTCTTCCGATAGGCGTCGATCGCCCCCGGGGATGCGTAGACGGCGTGCATTTCCTTCGCGCCCTGGCCGCTGTCGGCGGCAATCGCCCAGCTGCCGAGCGCTTGGTAGAGGGTTCGGTAGTCCGCCGGCACGCGCAGGTGCCCGGCGGCGTCCACCACGTTCACGGTCGGGCCGGCCGGAGTAGCTCCGCTGATCTGCGCGAGCGCTGCCACGGTGCCGGCGACCAGCGAGACGGCGACAGCCAGGCCGGCAGTCCTCGATAATTTCATGGGGGATCTCCTGTGCTGCTCGCACGCGGCATGGTGACTCGGCGCAGCGGCCTCGATCACTGTTTCATTCGCTGTGGAGCCGACCGCGTGTGCCCGGCGGATCCAGGCAGTCCCAAAGATCGGACGCAGCCGGCGAAATTAAAAATTCCCTTTGGACATGCATTCGATAGGCGCGAGGTATCGTCGTCCAAAAGCGCCGTGCGCCGGCGTCCCATCCGTCCGCGATCAGCCGTCGAGGAGCGCGCCGTACTCGGGGTGCCGCGCGGCATAGGCGGACATGAACGGGCACTTTGCGATGACTCGTTTCCCGTCGCGTCGCAACGCTTCGAAAACGCCATGCGCCAGCCTCGATCCGTACCCCAGGCCGGATCGCTCTTGCGGCACCTCCGTGTGAAGCAGGACGACGCGTCCGTCTTCGATCGTGTAGTAGGCGACTGCGAGCAAGCTGTCGCCGAGGGGCATTTCAAACCGGCTCATTGCCGGATTGTCCCGGATGTCGCTTTTCACCTTCGGCCTCCCTCACCTGGATGCCGAAGCGACCCGGCGCAGCGACGCCAGGATTTGCGCCGGCTCCTCCCGTATTGTGAAGTCGGGCTCGACGAACGCGCTGCGGATCCGGCCTTCTGCGCCGATCACGTAGGTCGCGGGAATGGGCAACATCCACGTCGATGACCCGTGCCGGGCGCCGAAGTCGAACCCTAGCCTGGAATAGTGCGCCTTGGTCTCGTCGGGCACCCGGAACAGCACGCCATACGACATGGCAACGCCGTAGTCGACGTCCGAGAGCACCTTCAGCTCCAGGCCCAGGCTTCGCTTGAGCTGCCGCGGAAAGTCCCTCGTCTCGGGGGTCACGACCGCGAGGGTCGCGCCGATGCTCTCGAACTCATCCTTCGCGGCCTGGAGGGCGCAGAGCTCAGCGGTGCAGAACGGACACCAGCCGCCTCGAAAGAAACTCAGGACGAGGGGTCCGTTGCGGCGCAGTTGTTCGGAGGAGTGGAGACGGCCGTCGGCGTCCGGCAGCAGGAAATCCGGCGCGTGGTCTCCGACCTTCAACGCGTGCGATGCCACGCCCGTATCGCGGAGCCAGCCGACGAGGTGGTTGTATGACTCCCAGTCCGCGCCGCTGAACGTCGTCAGCAGTTCGGTGCGCATCCGGGCGAGTGTCTTGTCGGTCTGGCTTAGCATCGGTGGGAAGTTGTCAAGCTGAGGATCGATAGGCTGGCAACGGTCGGCCGGCGGCGTGCGTGTGGTGGTCATGCGGGCGCCCTTGCCACCCCGGAGACCGTTGCGCGCGACACCCCCCGGTCGACTTCGAACGACCAGTCGCGAAGGCGCGCGACCTTGACGAAAGCGTCAAGCGCCGGCGAGTAGCGGCGCCCCTGCACGGCCAGTAGCCGCACCTCCCGCGACACCGGGGAGCCTTCGAGTGGAATGGTCTTGAGTGTTGGGAGGCGAGGCATGTGCTCGGGCGCCAGTATCACGCCGAAGCCAGCGGCGGCCATGTGCTGAAGGTGCAGGTCGTGACCGCTGCAGTGGCCGAGTTGGGGCGGCTCCTCGGGGAAATACGACTGCTGGATCTTCACGGCGACGTCGCAGTCGGTGCGTTCCAGCAAGATAGTCTCACGGAGGTCGTCGACGCCGATCGAGAGGCGGTTTGCGAGCCGATGGGTCGGCGCAAGAACCGCGACGTAGCGCTCCTCGAACAGCGACCAATCGTCGATGCGGTCGGGCATGTCCTGCACATCTCCGACCATTGCCGCGTTGATCTCCCCCTCAAGCAAGAGGTCGACGAGCTTCTTCGCCGCGCCCTCGCGCAGCTCGACGTGAAGTCCGGGGACGAACTTCGCGATCTCCGCGATCGGATCGAGGATGAGCGAGGCCGAGATGGATGGCGCGAGGCCGATCTTCAGTGGCGCGACGTCCTTGCGCTGGAACTCCTGGGCTCGGCGACGCACCGCCTCCGCCGAGGCCAGTGTGCGCTCCAGCATCGGAAGGACCTCCTTTCCAAGATCGGTGAGCTGCGTCAGCTGGCGCTCGCGGTAGATCAACTGGCCGCCGAGCTCCTGCTCGAGCTTCTGCACCCCCTTGGTCAGGGCGGGCTGCGTGACATTGCACTGCTCGGCCGCGCGGGTGAAGTTGAGTGTGGACGCAACGGCGAGGAAGTAGCGAACCTGATGAAGCTCCATGGCGTTGTGTTTCTCCGTCAAGGTGCGGCTGCCGATACCGACGAGCCTTCCCGACGACGTGACGGGCACGTCGAATCATAGGGCGTAGATGCTACTTGCGTGCACGCGTTGGAACGGCCGGCCTGTTGTTTTGGACGCACGGACACGCTTTCAGGAGCTTCTGAGAGCCGGGCCGGTGCGCTGCGAGGTGGGCCGCGAACCGGACGGGCTGGGGGCGAGCCAGAGTCCGGAGAACCGCCGCTCCGCGGCTCGCGCCATCCGCCGGCCGGCCGTCGCAAAGAGTTCCGCTCGGCGAGTCTCGCCGAAGGAACCGCCACTTCCGCCGCAGCGAGCCACGCGTCCTCCGGTCAATCCGATAACGGTCGGCTATCGACTCCATGGCGATAGGTGATTTTCCTTTCGGCCGTCATGGACCCAATCTTCAACCTATATCGTCCGCCGCTCAGACGAGCCGATGCCGTTGTTCCGTTGAAAGATCGCAGGCCAGGAGGTCCGATATGCAAATCTCCGATATGCAAATCAAAGATACAATCGGCGTTTCATTGCCCGGCTCTGTCGAAGTCCCGCCGCTGGAGGATGTGGTCGTGCTCGCGGACAGCGCCGGCGTCGCGCTCGGCGTGGAGCGAGTGTTTAGCGCAACGGTGCGAGGCACCCGTAACGGCGGCAGCGGTCTCATCGCATCCAGGTATGTGGAGATCCCGCTCGTCGGGGCCGATGGCGAGGTCTCGGGGATCTTGTGCCGTACCGGCGCGTTCTCCGACGCGCGTGGTGTGGTCGCCCCTCGCAGGCGGAAAACGGTGAGCGCCCTAGCGGACGTGGCGCAGTTGCTCGTCCACGACGTCAACAACCTCCTTGCCGTGATCGACAGCGGCCTGTTGCTGCTCGAGGGCCGGAGCGACGCCGCGCACCGAAAGGCCATCCTTGGCCAAATGCGGGAGGCGATCGCGCGAGGCGCGTTGTCCAGCCGGCTCCTCGACGCCGAGCAACCATGTCCCAGGCCGATCGACGGGTTTGTCTCAGGCACTCGCCTCGCAACGGTCGCGGGTACGCTCTACTGGACGTTGCCTCCGGACATCGCGGTCCGCATCGACATCGCTCCAGACTTGTGGGCCTTCAATGCCGACCCCGGGGAGCTGTACTTCGCTTTGCTGGACCTTTGCCGAAACTCGGCCGATGCCATGCCAAGGGGCGGCACGATCTCCGTCACGGCGCATAACGTCGAATCCTCCGCTGACGCGGCCCGGGGATTCGTCGAGATCGTCGTCGCCGACGACGGGGACGGCGTGCCCGAGAGGGTCCTCCCGCAGGTGCGTCTCTTCCTCCCGCGCGTGCACGCAGCCGGGCGCCCCGGCACTGTTGTCGGCACGGAGATCGCGTACACGCCCTCACCCAACGGCGGAGTATTTCACGTTGTAAGCCGAGCGACAGCTATGGCGGCATCTTAGCCGGCGCGAACACCTGGAAGCCGGCTCAGCGAGTGAGCCATGATCTCGCCCGGCTGCCTCGACCATCCGTTCGACCGCGCGACAGCGGCTCATCGAAAAGGCGCCGCGGAGCGCCGGCATGCAAGCGTCATGGCCCGCCGGATGGTGAACAGGAGATCTTTCGATGATTCTACCTGCCGGTACGACAGTAGCAGTCGCCGACGGCGAGACGATCCGCATGTTCCACAACACGGGCGTGAAACCCGGGGTGCACCTGGTCGAGATCACGGTGGCTTCGCCCGCGCGCGCCCACGCAGGCTCGGGTGCACGGCATCAGGTCGGTGCCGCCAACCCCGATGGCAGGCGGCTCGTCGAAGATGACTTCGCGGCGGCGACGGCAGCATTCCTGAACAAGCTCAGCATGGACGGGACCATAGAACATCTGGTCGTTGTCTCCGACCCGAGGACCCTGGGTGAGATGCGCAAGCACTTCCACCGCGACCTGAAAGGCAAGATCATAGGTGAGCTCGCGAAAGACTTCAGCCGACGACCGCTCGAGGACATCGCCTCACTGATCGCTGACGCCTGACGTGCCTCTGCAAGCGGCTGCCAGCGCAAGCCTGTCCAGCCAAAGCCTGCGCGAATAGCCAGGGCCCCAGTTTTGAGACCAGCGGCGAGGCGACCTAATGGCTGATCATCCATGGGCGTGCGGTGGGAAAGCCCTTCGCGCCGCTCCGCGTCTTCGTCACCAACCGTCCCGGCTTCTTCCTGCCGGTCGAGCAACAGCCGCAGCCCGGGCCGTGCGCGGCTTTGTACTGGTCGAGCGTCTTCGGCGCGTGGCGGCTTTGCTCGTTGGTGGCCTGCGCCTTGCGCTTGTCCGCGGGCATGCAGAAGAACGCCGGCGCGGTCAGGATCACGCGCGGCGATGACGTTTCGCATTGCGGACAATCCTGCGGCTGGTCGCATTCGGCCATCGGCCGCATGTCGGTGAACGGGCCGCAATCGTTGCAGAGATATTCGTAAACAGGCATCTTCGTATCCTTGCGCATTTTCCTGTGAAGCTCCCCGCGATGGATGCGGGGCGGCAAGAACGCGCCGTCCCGCACCCTTCGCGCAGGGATCACTCAAAGCATCACTTGTCGGGCGAGATCGGCATCTGGATGTCACCCTTGATGTGCTTGATCGGACCGGCCGATGCCGGCATCACGTCGAAGTCGAAGATCTCCGTCGGCAGCCACAGCGTGGCGCAGGCATTGGGCACGTCGACCACGCCGGAGATGTGGCCCTGGCACGGCGCGGTGCCCAGGATCGAATAGGCCTGCGCGCCCGAGTAGCCGAACTTCTTCAGATACTCGATCGCGTTGAGGCAGGCCTGACGATACGCGATGTGAACGTCGAGATAGTGCTGCTTGCCGGCCTCGTCGACCGAGATGCCTTCGAAGATCAGATAGTCCTTGTAGTTCGGCGTGATCGGCGACGGCTTGAACACGGGATTCTTGATGCCGTATTTCGAGACGCCGTCCTTGATGACATCGACCTTGATGTGCAGCCAGCCGGCCATCTCGATGGCGCCGCAAAAGGTGATCTCGCCGTCGCCCTGGCTGAAGTGCAGGTCGCCCATCGAGAGCCCGCCGCCCGGAACATAGACCGGGAAGTAGATCTTTGAACCGCGCGACAGATCCTTGATGTCGCAATTGCCGCCGTGCTCGCGCGGCGGCACGGTGCGGGCGCCTTCCAGACCGATCTTGGCCTTGACGTCACCCTTGGCCTGCCCCGCATGCGCGGTCGGCGCAAACGGCGGATTGGCCAGGCCCGGCACGCGGGTCGGATTGGTCGCGATCAGCTCGGCCTCGCGCGCGTTCCAGGCCGCGAGCATCTTCGCGTCGGGCAGACAGCCGATCAGGCCGGGATGGATCAGGCCGGCGAAGTTGACGCCGGGCACGTGCCGCGACGAGGTGTAGAGGCCCTTGATGTCCCAGATCGACTTCTGCGCCAGCGGGAAGTGATCGGTGAGGAAGCCGCCGCCGTTCTGCTTGGAGAAGAAACCGTTGAAGCCCCACAGGCTCTCCTTCAGCGGGCCGACGTCGAGCAGGTCGACCACCAGCAGATCGCCGGGCTCGGCGCCCTTGACGCCGATCGGGCCGGACAGGAAGTGCACGATCGACAGATCGATGTCGCGCACGTCGTCGGCCGAGTCGTTGTTCTTGATGAACCCGCCGGTCCAGTCGACGGTCTCGATAATGAAATCGTCGCCCGGGCTGACCCACTCGACGATCGGAACCTCCGGATGCCAGCGGTTGTGGATCTTGTCGTTTTCATAGGCCGACTTGCTGAGATCGACCTTGATCAGTGTATCTGGCATCGCAATGCTCCCCTTCGTTTACTGGTGACTAGACAGACAGGTACTTCGAGATCTGCGCGGCATCGACGCTGTCGCGCGGATCGTCACGGACGATCTCGCCGTTCTCGATGACGAGCACGCGGTCGGCGATGTCGAGCGCGAAGCTCAGGACCTGCTCGGAGACCACGATCGACAGGCCGCGCTGGTCGCGGATGCGCTTCAGCGTCCGCGCCATGTCCTTGATGATCGACGGCTGGATGCCCTCGGTCGGCTCGTCCAGCAGCAGCACCTTCGGCTTGGTCGCAAGCGCCCGGGCGATCGCGAGCTGCTGCTGCTGCCCGCCGGAGAGATTGCCGCCGCGGCGGCCCTTCATCTCCAGCAGCACCGGAAACAGTTCGTAGATGTCGCCGGGCACTTCGGAGCCGCCGGACACCACGAGCCCGGTCTCGATGTTCTCCTTCACCGTCATGGTGGAGAAAATCATGCGGCCCTGCGGCACATAGGCGAGGCCCTTCGCGACCCGCTCATAGCTCTTCATGGTGCCAAGCTCGGCGCCGTCCATGGTCACCTTGCCGCTCTTGGCCGGCAGGATGCCCATCAGGGACTTCATCAGCGTGGTCTTGCCCATGCCGTTGCGCCCCATGATGGCGACGATCTCGTTGGGCGCGACCTGGACGTTGAGGCCGTGCAGCACCTCGCTCTGGCCGTAGGCGACGTGAAGATCGGAGATTGCCAGCATCGATAGCTCCTAGAACGGGATACTTGTCTTCACCTCTCCCCATCGGGGAGAGGTCGGCGCGCAGCGCCGGGTGAGGGCCTTCAGGTCCCACGAGTGAGCGAGACCCCTCACCCGAATTGCTTCGCAATTCGACCTCTCCCTTCGGGAGAGGTGAACCGAGGTCGCTGCAGGAGCTCGACCAACGTCGATCATCTCTCAATGCCCCAGATAGACTTCGATCACCTTCGGATCGTTCTTGACGTGCTCCATCGTCCCCTCGGACAGGATCTGGCCCTGATGCAGCACCGTCACCTTGTGGGCGATGTCCTCGACGAACTTCATGTCGTGCTCGATCACGAGAACCGAACGGTCCTTGATGATGCGGTTGAGCAGCTCGGCGGTCTTGGCGCGCTCGGAGACGCTCATGCCGGCGACCGGCTCGTCGAGCATCAGCAGGTCCGGATCCTGGATCAGCAGCATGCCGATCTCGAGCCACTGCTTCTGGCCGTGGCTGAGCTGATCGGCGTAGGTGTTGAGACGATCCTTCAGGAAGATCATCTCGGCGACCTCCTCGACCCGCTGCTTGACCGCGTCGTCGCGCTGGAAGGCCAGCGAGCCGAACACGGTGCGGCCGCGCGGGTATGAAATCTCGAGGTTCTCGAACACGGTGAGATCCTCGAACACCGACGGCGTCTGGAATTTGCGCCCGACGCCGGCCTGCACGATCTCGTTTTCGCGCAGCCTGGTCAGTTCCTGGCCGCGGAACTGGATCGAGCCCGACGTCGCCCTTGTCTTGCCACAGATCAGGTCGAGCACCGTGGTCTTGCCGGCGCCGTTCGGGCCGATGATGACGCGGATCTCATTCTCCTCGACATAGAAGGAGAGATCGTTGACGGCCTTGAAGCCGTCAAAGGAGACGGTGAGACCGGAGACCGCGAGCAGGAATTCTTTTGGCTGATGACCGATGAGCACGATGATCCCTCCTCATTCGGCCGGTGCGCCGTCGGCGACATAGCCGGCCGCCGATTTCGGTTTGCGTGACGCCAGCAGACGATCGATGCGGGGCTGGACATGATCCGCCCAAATGCCGGAGAGCCCGTTCGGGAAGGCGAGCACGACCGCGATGAACAGGGCGCCGAGGCCGAACAGCCAGAGCTGCGGGAAGGATTCCGAAAGGCTGGTCTTGGCGAAGTTGACCAGCAGCGCGCCCCATACCGCGCCGAAGATCGACATCCGGCCGCCGACCGCGGTGTAGATCACCATCTCGATCGAGGGCACGATGCCGACGAAGGACGGCGACATGAAGCCGACCTCGAGCGTGAACATGGCGCCGCCGATCGCGGCGAACACCGCCGCGGCACAGAACGCGAAAATCTTGAAGTTGGCGACGCTGTAACCGGAGAAGCGCACGCGGTCCTCCTGCTCCCTCATCGCCACCAGGATGCGCCCGAGTTTTGTCAGCCGGATGAACTGCGCGGCGACGATGCATCCGAACAGCAGCACAACCTCGACGAAATACAGAATGAACTTGGCGTGATCGGTGCGGATGTCCCAGCCGTGCAGCGTGCGCAGATCTGTGATGCCGTTGATGCCGCCGGTGTAGCCCTGTTGCCCCACAATCAGGATGGTGAGGATCGCGGCGATCGCTTGCGTGATAATCGCAAAGTACACGCCACCGACCCGACGCTTGAACATCGCAGCGCCGATGATCAGCGCGAAGAACGCGGGAACCAGCAATATCGCCAGCAGCGTGATCGGAAAGCTGTGGAACGGCTTCCAGAAGAAGGGCAACGAGGTGAGCTGGTTCCAGTCCATGAAATCGGGGATGCCTGGCGTCGACTGGATCTTGGTGTTCTCGACGCTGGATGCCTCGAGCTTGAGGTACATCGCCATGCAGTAGCCGCCGAGGCCAAAGAACACGCCCTGCCCCAGGCTCAGGATGCCGCCATAGCCCCAGCACAGCACGAGGCCGATGCCGACGAAAGCGTAGGTCAGGTATTTGGCGACCAGGTTGAGGCGGAAGATATCCAGCGACAGCGGCAGGATGACAAACAACAGCACCGCGAGCGCAAGGAAACCGAGCAGTTCGGAGCGATTGAAAAAGCGCGAGTTGATGATCATGACCACCTGCTTGTTCTTATTTGCGGACCTTGAGGGCGAACAGCCCCTGCGGACGCACCATCAGGATCGCGACGATCGTCAGCAGCGTGATCACCTTGGCCATCGATCCCGACAGGAAGAACTCCAGCGTCGACTGGGTCTGCGAGATCGAGAAGGCCGAGGCGATGGTGCCGAACAGCGAAGCGGCACCGCCGAACACGACGACCAGGAAGGTGTCGACGATGTAGAGCTGGCCGGCGGTCGGCCCGGTCGATCCGATCATGGTGAAGGCCGAGCCGGCGATGCCCGCGATGCCGCAGCCGAGCCCGAACGTGTAGCGGTCGACCTTCTCGGTGTTGATGCCGACGGTACCCGCCATCACGCGGTTCTGCACCACCGCGCGCACCTGCTTGCCCCAGCTCGACCAGAACAGCACGTAGGCCACCGCGATCGTGATCAGGATGGTCAGCGCCATCACGAACATGCCGTTGATCGGAATCTGGATCGAGTCGGTCGCCTGCCAGGAGCCCATCATCCAGTCTGGCAGTTCGACGCCGACCTCGCGCGCGCCGAAGATCGAGCGATAGGCCTGCTGCAGGATCAGGCTGAGACCCCAGGTTGCGAGCAGCGTATCGAGCGGGCGCTTGTAGAGATGGCGGATCAGCGCCCACTCGACCAGCATGCCGAGCGCGCCGGAGGCGATGAACGCCAGGATCATCGCGATGAAGAAGTAGCCGGGGAACAGCCAAGGCGCGACGTGCTGCACAGTGTTCGACGTCATCCAGGTGACGTAGGCGCCGAGGATCATGAATTCGCCATGGGCCATGTTGATGACGCCCATCTGGCCGAAGATGATGGCGAGCCCGAGCGCCATCAGCACGTAGACGGAGAACAGGATGAGCCCGGCAAATCCTTGCATCGCCAGGATGGCGCCGAGATCGCTGATCGAATAGTCGCCGAACATTGTGATGCTCCGTCATTTCCAGGGGCATGCGCCGCGGCAAGGACGCGACGCCGGATCGTGGGCGCGGACGGTGCCGTCCACGCCGCGATGCGTTGTGGAACTTCGTAGCCCGGGTGAGCGGCAGCGATACCCGGGATGGTCCCGCATATCGCTCCGCTCATGCGGGCTACGGGTTCACTGGTAGCCCTTGGGGAACGGATCCGGCTCGACGAGATCGGCGGTCTCGTAGATCAGTTCATACTGGCCGTCGGCCTTGGCGCGCCCGACGCGAGTCTTCGACCAGAGGTGATGGTTCTCGTGGATGCGGACATAGCCTTCCGGCGCGCCCTTGAACTCGACGCCGGGAGATGCAGCCGCGACCTTGTCGATGTCGAAGGAGCCGGCCTTCTCCACCGTCAGCTTCCACAGCCATGGGCCGAGATAGGCCGCCTGCGTCACGTCGCCGATCACGGTCTTCTCGCCCCACATCTTCTTGAACGCGGGCACGAAGGCCTTGTTGTTCGCATTGTCGAGCGACTGGAAGTACTTCATGCAGGCATAGGCGCCCGCGATGTTCTCGCCGCCGATACCGTCGATCTCGTCCTCGGTGACCGAGATCGTCAGCAGCGTCTGCTTCGACAGGTCGATGCCGGCGGCCTTGAGCTGCTTGTAGAACGCGACGTTGGAGCCGCCGACGATGATCGCGTAGATCACGTCGGGTTTTGTCAATTTGATCTTGTTGATCACCGAGTTGAACTGGGTCGAGCCGAGCGGGAAGTATTCCTCGCCGACCACCTTGCAGCCCTGCAGATGGTTCTCGATGTGCTTGCGCGCGATCTTGTTCGAGGTGCGCGGCCAGATGTAGTCGGAGCCGAGCAGATAGAACGACTTCGCACCCTTGGTCTTGTTGACCCAGTCGAGGCCGGCGATGATCTGCTGCGTCGCCTCCTGCCCGGTGTAGATCACGTTCTTGGACTGCTCGAGACCTTCATAGAAGGTCGGGTAGTACAGCATGCCGTTGTACTGCTCGAACACCGGCAGCACCGCCTTGCGCGAGGCCGAGGTCCAGCAGCCCATCACCGCCGCGCATTTGTCGTTGACCAAGAGCTTCTTGGCCTTTTCCGCGAAGGTCGGCCAGTCGCTGGCGCCGTCTTCCTGGATGAACTTGATCTTGCGGCCGAGTACGCCGCCGGCGGCGTTGATCTGCTCGATCGCGAGCTTCTCGGCTTCGACCGATCCGGTCTCGGAGATCGCCATGGTGCCGGTGACCGAGTGCAGGATGCCGACGGTGACTTCGCTATCAGTGACTGCAAGGCCCGTGGTGTTGACCGCGGAAGTTGCGGGAACGTCCGCAAATGAGGGACGCGGCAGCATTGCAATAGCCGGCAAAGCGGCCATTCCCATCAAGAGCGTGCGCCGGAGCGGAGACTTCAGGCCTGGTTTGGTTTCGTCTGACATGAGCACCCCATCTGGTTCGAAAACGCTTACTGATGAGGCGAGGATTGCTCACTTTTGTGCAGCGCACTGATACGTGAGATTGCGTATACTGCACCGCAAAATAGCGACGTAGGTTTTGGTACGGGATTTGCCCGCGATCAGCGCATCGTGGACCAGGAGTTTGAACAAGTGGCAGGGCGGCAGCGGATCGACCGCGTCAGGCGCCAATACAATCAATGGGTCGCCAACCAGACCCTGGAAGACTACGCGCTGCGCTTCACCGCCAAGAGCGCGCGGCGCTGGTCAGCCGCCCGCGTCGCCAATACCGCGCTCGGCGCGATCTCGTTCCTCGCGCTGGAGGCGATCGGCGGCACCATTACCCTGAACTACGGCGCCATGAACGCATCGGCCGCGATCCTGGTCGTCAGCGTCATCATTTTCCTCTGCGGGCTGCCGATCGCCTACCATGCCGCGAAAAGCGGCATCGACATCGACCTGCTGACCCGCGGCGCCGGCTTCGGCTATATCGGCTCGACCATCACCTCGCTGATCTACGCTTCCTTCACCTTCATCTTCTTCGCGATCGAGGCCGTGATCCTGGCCAGCGCGCTCGACATGTGCTTCGGCATTCCGCGCCCGATCGGCTATCTGATCAGCGCCGTCGTGATCATTCCGCTGGTGATCTACGGCATCACGCTGATCAGCCGCTTTCAGCTCTGGACCCAGCCGCTCTGGATCATCCTCCACATCATGCCGTTCGCGGCGATCGCGTGGGCGAATCCGCATTCCTTCACCGAGTGGCGCAAATTCGCCGGCGACCATGGCGATCCCTCCGGCCATCTCGACCTGCTGCTGTTCGGGACCGCCGCCTCCGTGGTGTTCGCGCTGGTGGCGCAGATCGGCGAACAGGTCGACTTCCTGCGCTTTTTGCCGCGCGACCGCCGCACCTCGCGCAAGGCCTGGTGGATCGCGCTGCTCAGCGCCGGGCCCGGCTGGATCGTGCTCGGCGCGCTGAAATTGCTTGCCGGCTCCTTCCTCGCCTTCTTCGCGCTCAGCCACGGCGTCTCAGCCGAGCACGCCGCCGAGCCCGCCAGCATGTATCTGGAGGCCTTCCGCTACGTGCTGTCGCAGCCGGACCTGGCGATGGCGCTGACCGGCACTTTCGTGATCCTGTCGCAGGTCAAGATCAACGTCACCAATGCCTATGCCGGCTCGATCGCCTGGTCGAATTTCTTCTCCCGCCTCACCCACTCCCATCCCGGCCGCGTGGTGTGGCTGGTGTTCAACGTCGTCGTCGCGCTGCTGCTGATGGAGATCGGCGTCTACAAAGCGCTGGAGCAGACGCTTGCGCTCTATTCCAACGTTGCGATCGCCTGGGTCGGCGCGCTGGTCGCCGACCTCGTCGTCAACAAGCCGCTGGGCCTGCGCCCGCAGCACATCGAGTTCAAGCGCGCGCATCTCTGCGACATCAATCCGGTCGGCGTCGGCGCGATGACGATTGCGACCGTGGTCTCGATCAGCGCGTTCTACGGCCTGTTCGGGCCGACCGCAAAGGCGCTGTCCGCCTTCGTCGCGCTTGCGGTCGCCTTCATCGCAGCGCCCTTGATCGCCTGGGCGACCGACGGCAAGTACTACATCGCGCGCAAGCCGAAGCGGAGCTGGCGAGAGCTCGAACAGATCCAGTGCTGCATCTGCGAGCACGCGTTCGAACCCGAGGACATGGCCGCCTGCCCGGCCTATGCCGGTCCGATCTGCTCGCTGTGCTGCTCGCTCGACGCGCGCTGCCACGACCTCTGCAAGCCGCATGCGCGGATCGGCGTGCAGATTTCGGAAACACTCGGCAAGCTGATGCCGCAGCCGATCTACGCCCGCATCAATTCGCAGCTCGGGCATTATCTCGGCGTGTTTGCAGCCTCCTCCGGCCTCGTGGCGCTGGTCCTCGGCCTGATCTATCTGCAGACCTCGGCCGCGGTCCATGCCGACGAGTTGCTGGCCGACGTGCTCTGGAAGGTGTTCTTTGCACTGATCCTGATCATCGGCGTGGTCGCCTGGCTGTTCGTGCTGGCGCAGCAGAGCCGGCGCGCCGCGGAAGCGGAAACCCGGCGGCAGACCGCGCTCCTGATCCAGGAGATCGATGCCCACAAGCGTACGGATGCCGAGCTGCAGCGCGCCAAGGAGGTGGCGGAGTCTGCCAACCTCGCCAAGAGCCGCTATGTCGTCGGCCTCAGCCACGAGCTCCGCTCGCCGCTCAACGCGATCTCCGGCTACGCACAGTTGCTGGAGCAGGACGAGAGCCTTCAGGTCCGGCCGCGCGATCAGGTCCGGGTGATTCGCCGCAGCGCCGATCATCTGTCGGGACTGATCGACGGCATTCTCGATATCTCCAAGATCGAGGCCGGCCGGCTCTATCTGTCGCGCGACGAAGTCCGGCTGAACGACTTCCTCGAACAGCTCGTCGGCATGTTCCGCCTGCAGGCCGCGGCGAAAGGCATCGACTTCATATTCAGACGACCGGCGGTGCTGCCCGTCGTGGTCTATGCCGACGAGAAGCGGCTGCGGCAAATCCTGATCAACCTGCTCTCGAATGCGATCAAGTTCACCCAGACAGGACAGGTGCAGTTCGTGGTGCATTACCGCAGCCCGGTCGCCGAGTTCGAGGTGATCGATACCGGGCCGGGCATCCAGCCGGACGATCTCGAGCGGATTTTTGCGCCGTTCGAGCGCGGCGCGCTCGGCGTCGCGCAGCCCCAGACCGGCACGGGCCTGGGATTGACCATCAGCCGTCTGCTCGCGGGCGTGATGGGCGGCGACATCAAGGTCACCAGCACCGTCGGTAGAGGCAGCACGTTCCGCGTCAAACTCCTGCTCTCCGAGGTGACCAATCCGCGGCGCGAGGCGCCGGTCGACGCCCCCGTCTACGGCTATCACGGGCCGCGCAAGACCATCCTGATCACCGACGACGATCCGACGCACCGCGACCTGCTTCGCGAGGTGCTGGCGCCGCTCGGCTTCATCCTGCTGAGCGCGCCCGACGGGCCGGCCTGCCTCGCGCTGGCCCAGCACTGCCGTCCCGACCTGTTCCTGCTCGATATCTCCATGGCGGGGATGGACGGCTGGACCGTCGCCGAGACACTGCGCTCGGCTGGCCACCATCAGGCCCGCATCCTGATGATCTCGGCAAGCGCACTCGAAGCCCACGGCGCGCCGCTGGCCCAGCCGTTCCACGACGGTTATCTGATGAAGCCGATCGACATTCCGCGTCTGCTGGAAACCATCCGGCAGTTGCTCAGGATCGAATGGCAGTATCAGGCCGAGCCGGCCCCGCCCCCGCAGTGGAAGCCGGAAAGTGGTCCGCGCCCGCCGGTGCAATATGTCGAGGAGCTGATCGGCCTTGGCCAGCTCGGCTATGTCAGGGCGATCCAGCTCAAGCTCGATGAAATCGGCAGCGAGCAGCCCGAACACGCCGATTTCGTCGGTCAGATGCGTACGCTGATCGATCGTTTCGATCTCGATCAATTCATGGCGACGTTGAAGACATTGCACAGCTATGACCATTGAACAGAAGAAGCGCGACATTGCGCTCGTCGTCGACGACTCCCCGGAAACGTTGCGCCTGCTGACCGACGCGCTCGACGGCGCCGGCATGACCGTAATGGTCGCGCTCGACGGATCCTCGGCGATGCGGATCGTCGACCAGATCACGCCCGACATCGTGCTGCTCGATGCCGTGATGCCCGGCATGGACGGGTTCGAAACCTGCAAGCGGCTGAAGCGCGACGCCGGGCTCGACGGCGTGCCGATCATCTTCATGACGGGCCTCGCCGAAACCGAGCACATCGTGCGCGGCCTGGAGGCCGGCGGTGTCGACTATGTGACCAAGCCGATCGTGGTCGAGGAGATGCTGGCACGCATCCGCGTCCACCTCGCCAACGCACGGATGACGCAGAGCGCCCGCGCGGCGCTCGACGTCTCCGGCCGCTATCTACTCGCGGTCAACGGCGCCGGCAAGCTGCTGTGGGCGACGCCGCAGGCGCAGCGACTGCTGTTCGATACACTCGGCGATGCAGCGGACAATTTTGTGCTGACGGATCCGACGCCGCAATGGTTAGAACAGGCGCAAAAAGGCAAGGCAGGATCGAAGACCGCGACCGTAGCGTTACTCCCCGGCGACGAGCAGCTTCGGCTGCAATACATGGGCAAGCTCGGCGCAGACGAATTCCTGCTCCGGCTTGCCAAGGACACCAGCGGCGACATGCCGGCCGAGTTCTCCAGCGAGCTCGGTCTGACCACCCGCGAGGGCGAGGTGCTGTCTTGGCTCTCGAAGGGCAAGACCAACCGCGACATCGCGCAGATACTCGGCCTGAGCCCACGCACCGTCGACAAGCATCTCGAGCAGATTTATTCGAAACTCGGGGTCGACAATCGCACCGCAGCGGCCACGATCGCTGTCCGCGCGAAACAACGCAAGAGCTAACGCGCTGTTCGCCTGGTTGGCTACTCACGCACAAGCGACCTGCGCGGCAACGTCGGCCCCCGAGCGGAGCCGTCTAGTTCTGGGATTTTGGAGCGTCGCCCACCACCAGGGTCGGGGTCTCCCCGGCCGGATGCAGTGCAAATATGACCCGGCATCGAATCCCGCCGGGTAGCACCAAGCGCGGGTTTGGCAAGGCCAGCCGGACTCCGAACGTGCCGCTAGCGGCGTCATGCACGCGATCGACCACCGTGACAGTGGCAAGGTGCGTACCGCCGACAGGCGGTTCCGGCCGCACTTCGGCGTTGCTACCGATCCGGATCTGCCCGAAATATGCTGTCGGCACGAACACTTCGACTCGCAGCGGATCGATCTGCGCGAGCGTGAGAACCGGGCTCTGATCATTTCGATACTCGCCCGGCACCAGAAGGCGCTCGACCACCACGCCATCGATCGGGCTTCGCAATGTGCGCTGCTTCACGATCTCTTCCGCATGAACAACCTCGAGGCGCGCGATCTCCCTGGTGAGTTGCGCCTCCTTGAGCTGCTGCTCGGCAACCTGCACTTCCGCTTCCGCTTCCTGAAGCGACGCAAGAGGGCTGACGGCCCTGGCATGAAGCTGTGCCAGTCGCTCGTATTTGAGACGGAGGAACTGGACTCGAGCTTCCGCCGACTTCACCGGTGAATCATTTGTTGCCCGTGCGCGCGAAAGCGCCAGGGTTGCCGCCTCGACTCCATCCTCGATATTGCCGACGACCTGGCCTTGCCGAACGACGTCTCCTCGGTCGACGTCGAGCCGTGCAATCACCCCGACTGCCGCGCTCGCGAGCTTGACGACCTGTTGCGGCTCGATGACGCAATCGAACTCGCCCCTGTCTGCGGCTGGTATCGTTCGGGTCTGCGACATCGCGGCAGCGGTGGCAAGGACGCTCCCCAACGGGACAATCAGGCGCAAAACCAAGCCAACCATGCGCTGAGTCTTGCCAAAAGCCCTACCAATTGAAAGCACCGCGCGGCCTCCAACAGTTTTCGCACCTTGCTCGTAAGCTAACGCGTATGGAATGCGTGGGCGATGCCCTCTCGCGGGGAACACTATACGGATGGAGTACCTCCGGAGGGGAGTATTCTTCGCGCTGCGCTGTGATGATTAAGCTCCAGCCCCGGCGACAGGGCATGGCGGCCACCCGCTTTAATCGAAATCGCGAGTGGCGTAGCGGCAAGGTCATCTGTCGGCCGGTTTGGTAGGCAGCAAATGTCTGAACCGGACGCGAGCCGATTGGCGAACGAAGGCCTCGGCCTGCAACTGCGGCGCGTCCCTGTCGATCCGGCCACGTCGCCGCACTGGCGTGGATTGCTGGATGCAAGAGACGAAGCCGCATTTGGCTCCGCCTGGCTGGCGCTGCAATGCAGCCGCTTGCCCGGCGTGGCCGGCGGCCTGTTGCTGATCCGGCAGGCCGATGCAGCCGCGCCCCACCTGACGGTGACGTGGCCGCCGCGCGACCTTGATGCGAGCGATTTGTCGCGATTTGCGGAAACGGCGTATGCCGAGCGCCGCATGGTCGTTGGGCCCGGCCGCGTGGGCTCCGATACCAGCTCGGCCCACCCCGTGGCCCTTGTCGTAGCGGTGCCGCTTGGCTTCGCGAAAGGTCCCTTTGCAGCGGCAGCCATCGCCTTGACGACGACGGCGGGCAAGCCGGTGCTCACCCCCGAAATCATCGCCGATCGGTTGCGATGGGAAGCGGGTTGGCTTGAAACACTACCTTGGGCAAGGCTAGCCGGGGATCTTTCATCCGACGTGACGCGGGCAGCCTCGTGCCTTGATCTTCTCGCCGCGGTCGGGGCGCAGCCGCGGCTGCGCGGAATGGCGATCGCGGTCACGAACGAGCTCGCCACCCGCCTGTCCTGCGATCGCGTGTCCTTGGGCATCGTTCGGCGAAATGGCGCGGTTCGCCTGCGCGCGGTCTCGCACTCCGCCGGCTTCAGGCGAGACAATCGCCTGGCCGACGCGATCGAGGATGCGATGGACGAGGCGATCGAGCAGCGCGGCACCGTCGCCTATCCTGTGCTGCCCGCAATGGAGCGCGCCGTGACGATTGCCCAGCGGGCGCTGGCCGAGAGCGTAAAAGCCCCCGGCGCGTCGGCGATGACCGCCGTGCTGGTCGACGGTCGCGGCAAGCCGATCGGCGCACTCACCTTCGAACGTCACCGCAACGAGCCCTTTACGGCAGAAACATTGAAACTGGCCGAAGCCATCACCTCGCTACTGGGTCCTCAACTCGGCCTGTTGCTGCGAGCGAACCGGTTGGTGGCCGGACGGCTGGCAGATCGCGTCGGCGATGCATGTCAGGCGCTGTTCGGCGCACGCCGTCCGGTGCTCAAGCTCGGCGCTCTCGCCATCGTTGTACTCGCGCTGACCCTGCCCTTTGCCGAGGGCGAGCATCGCGTCACTGCAAAGTCGGTGCTCGAAGCCGAGGTGCAGCGGGCGGCGGTCGCTCCGTTTGACGGATTCGTGCGGTCAGCAGCGGTTCGGGCCGGCGACACCGTACAAGGCGGCGATCTTCTGGCCGCGCTCGACGATCGCGATCTGGTTCTCGATCGTTTGAAATGGCGTGCCGAACGCGACAAATTGCTTCAACGCCAGCGTGAGGCGCTTGGCAAGCACGACCGTAGCAGCCTTGCCGTCCTCGATCCGCAGATCCGGCAAGCCGAATCGCAACTCGCATTGGCTGAGGAGAAGCTTGCGCGCGCCCGTATTATTGCTCCGTTCGACGGCATCGTCGTCTCCGGAGACCTAAGCCAGATGCTCGGATCGCCAATCGAGAAAGGAAAGGTGCTGTTCGAAATTGCGCCACTTGAATCTTATCGCTTGATCGTACAGGTCGACGAACGCGACGTTCGCTATGTCGCCGTCGGACAAAACGGCACCGTCGCGTTCGCGGGACGGCCCGGCGACCCGGTGCCGATCACGTTGAACAAGATCACGCCGGTCACGGTCGCCGAGGAAGGCCGCAATTCGTTCCGGGTCGAGGCGGGCCTGTCGGGATCAGGACTGCAGCTGCGATCGGGTATGGAGGGCGTGGCCAAGGTCAAAGCGGGCCGACGGTCGATCGTATGGATCTGGATGCATCCAGTTGTCGATTGGCTGCGCCTCGCGGCGTGGAGGTACCTGCCGTGAGATTGTCGACATGACCGCCGGCCCGTTCCTGAGTTCGTCATGGTATCGCGTCGCGTTGCGCAAACCCAGGCTTCGCGAGCATACCTCGATCGGCCGGCATCGCTATCGCGGTAGCGTCTGGTATGTCATTCAGGATCATGCGACCGGACGCGTGCACCGACTGTCACCGGCAGGGTACATGATCGTTGCCGCAATGGACGGCGTGCGGACCGTCGATCAGCTCTGGCTGGAAGCAGGCTCCTATCTCGGAGAGGAGGCACCCAGCCAAGGCGACGTCATCCAGCTGCTAGCCGAGCTCAATGCTTGCGACCTGCTGCAGACCGATGTGACGCCAGACCCGGACGCGCTGGAACAGCGCGCGGCCCGGGCCGGACGATCCGGATGGCTCGCCAATGCGCTTTACCCGTTGGCACTACGGATTCCGCTCTGGCACCCCGACAGGTTTTTCGAGCGCGCAAGGCCGCTCGCACACTGGCTGTTCGGCGTGCCGGGCACCCTGCTGTGGCTTATTGTGGTGCTGCCGGCGCTGGTACTGGCGGCACAGCACTGGCAGGAGCTCGGCGCCGACGCTTCCGACCGCATCCTGGCGGCCGAAAACCTTCTCCCGCTAGCCCTGATCTACATTGTACTCAAGATCCTGCACGAATTTGGCCACGGATTCGCGGTCAAGGCGTTTGGCGGCGCAGTCCAGGAGTTTGGGCTGATGATCCTGGTGTTCGCGCCGCTGCCATATGTTGACGCCTCGACCGCGGCGGGATTCCGCAACAAGTGGCATCGCGCGCTTGTCGGCGCTGCCGGAATGATCGTCGAAGTGTTCTTCGCCGCGCTGGCGCTTTATGTCTGGCTCGCGGTCGAGACCGGCCTCGTTCGAGCCCTGGCGTTCGACGCCATGGTGATCGCCGGCGTTTCGACCGTGGTGTTCAACGGCAACCCGCTGCTGCGGTATGACGGCTATTATATTCTTGCCGATCTGCTGGAAACCCCGAACCTGGCACAGCGGGCCACGCGGTACTGGGGCCATCTGGTCGACCGATACGTGTTTCGCACGGATGGATCGAAGGACTTTGTCGCGAGCGACGGCGAGCGGGCGTGGCTGCTGCTCTACGCGCCGGCCGCCTTCGTGTATCGCCAGATCGTGATGCTGACGATCGCAGTCTTCGTCGCGTCACAATATCTCGCCGTCGGTATCGGTATCGCGGTCTGGAGCCTGCTGACAGGTGTCGTCCGGCCGATCGGCAAAGCGCTGTGGTTCGTGCTCGCGAGCCCGCGCCTTCAGCGCAACCGCTCCCGAGCCGTCGGCGCGACGCTCGCCACGATTCTGGCCGCCGGGTTTGTGCTGTTCTGGGTTCCGGCGCCATCGTACACCACGACCGAAGGCGTGGTTTGGCTGCCGGAGAATGCGATTGTGCGCGCAGGAGCCGACGGCTTCGTGCGCGCCCTGGCGATCCAGCCAGGCAGCCTCGTGACCTCAGGAGAAAAACTGGTCGAAAGCGAAGATCCCGCGCTCGTGACCGGGCTCGAAATCCTGCGCGCGCGCGTCGCTGAGCTCGAGGCGAAGCTTGCCACCGAGCGCTTCACCGACCGTGCGCGCGCCGAGATCACGACCACTGAACTGGATCAGGCCCGCGCCGAACTCTCGACCGCGGCCGATCGCGTCGACCGCCTCATCGTCCGCAGTCGCAGTGACGGCACCTTCGCCGTGATGAAGGCGGAGGACCTGGCCGGACGCTTTCTGCGCGAGGGTCAGCAGATTGGTTACGTTCTCGCGTCGGGTTCGTGCATCGTGCGGGCCACGATATCTCAATCCGACATAGATCTCGTTCGTCACAGATTGCGGAGGGCCTCGGTTGTCCTTTCCGAGCGCCTTGATGAAATTCTGGCCGCGGAGATCATCCGCGAGGTGCCGGCCGGGCATGACGACCTTCCCAGCAAGGCGCTGGGTGGCGCCGGCGGTGGCGCCGTCGCCGTCAATCCCGGAGATCCGCACGGCACGAAGGCGCTTCAACGCGTCTTCCAGGTTGACATCGCTCTGCCCGGCAACGCAGCAGCGTCCGCCTTCGGCAGCCGCGCCTATGTCCGCTTCGACTATGACTGGGAACCGGCTGGCCAACAAATCCTGCGACGATTGCAGCAGCTGCTGCTTTCGCAACTGCAGATCTGAGGCCACGCGCATGTCGCTTTCGCTCGGCCCACGACAGATCAACAGCTTCTGTTCGGTGTCGGCAGACGCACCCTATGTGGAGAGGTCCGCCTGCAAGGAAACCGGATTCGATACCGCACTGCTCGGCGCCTGGGGTCGGATCTCGCCCCGCCTGCCGTTGGCGCTTTCACGTAACCGGCTCTGGCGCTTTGCGCGGCAGGTGGGGGAACTGGAACCGCAGCTGGTCACCTTGACAGACCGCCGCCTGCGTGACTTCGCCGACGATCTGCGCCCGCGGATGCTCTCGGCAAGCCTTTATTCGCATGAGATGGCCACCTCCTTCGCGCTTGCGCGCGAGGCGGCGCGCAGGCACGTCGGGATGCGCCACTTTCCGGTTCAGTTGCTCGGCGGAGCCGCCATGATGAGCGGCGCCCTCGCCGAAATGGAGACCGGTGAAGGCAAGACTTTGACGGCGCTGCTACCGGCGATCACCGCTGTGTTGATGGGCCGCCCAGTCCATATCATCACGGTGAACGACTATCTCGCGCGCCGCGACGCCGAGCAGCTCGCACCTGTCTACAATGCCCTTGGCCTCACAGTTGGACTTGTCGAGCAAGGTCAGCCCCCGCAGCAACGGCAACGCGCCTACGCAAGCGACGTCACCTATTGCACCAACAAGGAGCTCGTATTCGACTACCTGCGCGATCGCCTCGCGCTCGGCTCTCGTCGCGCGCGCGCACAACTCGCCGTCGACGGCATCTTCAACAGCCGACTTGCGGGCCACCACCAGCCCCTCCTGCGCGGCCTGCATTTCGCGATCGTGGACGAAGCCGACAGCCTGCTGATCGACGAGGCGCGCGTGCCGCTGATTCTCGCCGGAACGCAGGATGGCGCCGAAAACGCCGGCGGCCTCTATGAGACCGCGCTCGGTATCGCCCGACGTCTGGCAGCCGGCGAGGAGTTCGCTCTGCGCGCAAACGAAAAGTCGATCCAGCTGACCGCACCTGGCAAAGCCCGGATCGCCCTGCTCGCTGCCGGACTACCCGGCCTGTGGGCGATGCGGCGCGCGCGCGAGGAGCTGGTGCAACACGCGCTCGCCGCGCTTCACCTGTACCGGCGCGATGTCCAATACATCGTTGCCAACGGCAAGGTCCAGATCGTCGACGAATACACCGGGCGCGTCATGCCCGACCGTTCATGGGAAAGCGGCATTCATCAGCTGATCGAAGCCAAGGAGCATTGCGCGATCACGGAACGCCGCAGGACGCTTGCCCAGATCACCTACCAGCGGTTCTTTCGGCGCTACATGCATCTTTGCGGCATGACCGGAACCGCGATCGAGCCAGCGGGAGAGCTCTACGGCACCTATGGCTTGCGCGTGGTGCGCATCCCCACGAACAAGCCACTACGGCGGACGAATTCGGGCACGCGCGTGTTTCGAACCGCTGAGCTCAAATGGAACGCAGTGGTCGAATCGGTTTCCGAGACGCTGCGCGCCGGCCGCGCCGTGCTTGTCGGCACCCGTTCGGTCGAGGCTTCCGAGCATGTTGCGGAATTGCTCCGCAGATCCGGGCTCGAGCCCGTGGTGCTCAACGCCCGGCAGGATCGCGCCGAAGCCCGCATCGTCGAGCTTGCTGGTCAACCCGGGCGCATCACGGTCGCCACCAACATGGCAGGCCGCGGCACAGACATTCAGTTACATCCGGCCGTGCGCGACGCCGGCGGCTTGCATGTCATCTTGACGGAATACCACGAATCCCGCCGCATCGACCGCCAGCTCTTCGGGCGGGCCGGCCGTCAGGGCGATCCCGGCAGCTACGAATCCATCGTGGCTATCGATGACGAGATCTTCCGACGCTTCGTGAACGCCGAGCTGCTGCGCTTGGTCGGCAAAGGATGGAAATCGGATCAGCCAATTTCTGCTTTGAGCGGACGCACGCTGCGCGGCTATAGCCAGCACGCAGCCGAGCGCCTGCATGGCCGGGCCCGACGGGCCGCGCTGGCGGAGGATCTGCGCATCAACAGGATTCTCGGTTTCGCCGGCACTGAATGAGATCGCCTAACGCTTTGACAATACTAGAGCATCCGAAAGTTGGCACGATCGAGGTACTCCTTATGCGCCGCAAGCGAATATCGCGGGAGAACGTATCATTCGCGTTTGACGCGACAGCACAATCGATACGCGAATAATCAGGTCACACTACTGAATGAGACAGTGTGCCCAATCCCAGGCAGGATTGGGAACGCTGTGTTGTTCGATCGTCCACTCGTTGCGCTAGGAGGGCACAATGTCGATTGCTCGGGACATTGTCAGTCGATTGACGCAACGACTCACCCATCGCAGCAGCGGACGCGCCCAAGAGCCAAGCGGTGAGAACAACGGCGCCAATCGCCCCTCGCAAATCCTCTTTGAAACTCTTGAGCCCCGACTGCTGCTCGCCGCAGATCCCCTTGGCATCACGGCAGGTTACGCGTTCAACGAGGCCTCGGGACCCACCACGGCGGATGCATCGGGGCACGGGATCGTCGGGACGCTCACCAACGGCCCGACCTTCACGGCCGGAAAATACGGCAATGCAATCGCCCTCGATGGCACCAACGACTTCGTCAATCTCGGCAATCCCACCGCGCTGCAGTTTACCGGCAGCATGACCATCAGTGCCTGGGTTTTCGCCAGTTCGTTCCCCGGGGATGATGCGGCGGTCGTGTCCAAACGCACCAGCAGCGAGTCTGGCTACCAGCTTGACCTGACAGCCGACACCGGCGTGCGCACCATCGGCTTCAAGCTGACCAGCAGTTCCGGCGGCACGATGTTCCGCTACGGCGCCACGGCGCTGCAGACCAACACCTGGTATCACATCGCCGGGGTCTACAACGCGGCAACCCAGACGCTGAACGTCTATCTCAACGGCGTGCTCGATAACGGCCAGTTGCTGGGCACGGTCACCAATTCCCAGCAGAACTCCACGGCCAATGTGAACATCGGCCGTCGGGCGGGCGCCACCGGCTTCGAATTCCCGGGCCGCATCGACGACGTCCGTATTGCCGATCATGCTCTCACGCAGGACCAGATCCAGACCGACATGGTCACGCCGCTTGGCGGGACCACGCCGCCACCGTCCGATACGACGCCGCCGAACGTTTCGCTGACGCCGCCGGCAACCATCGTATCCGGCACGGTGAACCTTGCGGCGACCGCCTCCGACAACGTCGGCGTTGCCGGCGTTAAATTCCTGCTCGACGCCAACACCCAGATTGGCGCCGAAGACACGACGTCACCCTACGGGGTTTCCTGGAACACAACGACCGCATCGAACGGCATCCATTCGCTTACCGCACAGGCACGCGACGCCGCCACCAACGTGGCGATCTCGACAGCGTTCACGGTCACCGTCGACAATCAGGCGCCGACCGGAACAGTCGTCATAAACGGGAATGCGGCGGCCACCAACAACACCGCCGTCACGCTTACGCTCAGTGCGAGCGACGCAGTGACCTCCGTCACGCAAATGCGTTTCTCCAACAACGGCACGTCCTATTCGACGGCAGAACCCTTTGCACCCACCAAGGCGTGGACGTTGCAGAACACGGTCGGCACCAAGACGGTCTATGTCCAGTTCAGGGACGCGGCCGGCAACTGGTCGGCCGCCGCCACCGACACCATCATTCTCGACAAGACTGCACCGACGATATCCGGGCAGACCGCGACGAATCTTACGGGGACCACCGCACAAGTCACCTGGACCACCAACGAGGCTGCGACGTCCCGCGTCGAATACGGATTGACCACCAGCTACGGATCATCGACGACGCTCGACCCAGCTCTCGTGACGGCGCACAGCGTCGCGCTGACCGCTCTTGCTCCCAACACCACGTACAACTATCGCGTCCGCTCGATCGACGCTGCCGGCAACGAACAAATCGGCTCGAACGGTACGTTCAAGACGGCTGCAGCTCCCGATACCATACCGCCGTCGACCCCCACCGGTCTCACCGCCACTGCGGTTTCGTCGACCCAGATCAACCTTTCGTGGAACCCGTCCACGGACAACGTTGCAGTGACCGGCTATCAGATCTTCCGCGGCGGAACGCAAATCGGCACGTCGACGACGACGTCCTTCAGCAACACCGGCCTGTCGCCCGGCACGACGTACAGCTATACGGTGCGCGCGGTCGACGCGGCCGCCAATCCGTCCGGACAATCGCAGCCCGCCAGCACCACGACGCTCACGCCCGACACGACGTTGCCGACCGCGACGATCACCGCCCCGACCGGATCGGCCACGGTTTCCGGGACGATCGCAATCCGCGCCAATGCATCCGACAACGTCGGAGTGAGCGGCGTGACTTTCCTGGTGGATAACGTCGTGGTCGGCGGAGGCGAAGACACGACGTCTCCCTACAGCGTCAACTGGGACACCACCTCGGTACCGAACGGCATTCACACGATTATCGCGCGTGCACGCGATACGTCGGGTAACACGGGCGATTCCCTGCCCGTCAGCATAACCGTAACCAATACCCAGCTATCCGGTTTAGTCGCCGCCTACTCGTTCGATGAGGCGACGGGAGCCGCCATCGATGCCTCGGGCCAGGGCAATACGGCGACGCTCAACAACGGAGTTGCCCGGGTACCCGGCAAGAACGGATCGGCCGCGAGTTTTGACGGACTGAACGACTTCATTACGATTCCGAACTCTGCCTCGACCAACTTTTCCGGCAATGCCCTTACGCTGTCGATGTGGATCAATCCCCAACCCCTCGCGAGCGGAGATTCCGTCGTCCTCGGAAAGTTCTGGAACACGACGATGGCGTCGCCCTACTACCAGTACGGGCTGGAGCTGAGCGGCGGCAACAAGACTGACTTCCTCGTCGGGACGGCGAGCGGACCGCTCATCGCCAGTGGGGGCACGACGCTGCCCTACAACCAGTGGACTCACCTTGCGATCACCTTCGACGGCGCGCAGGTCAGGACCTACGTCAACGGCACGCTTGTCAATACGCAAGCGCTCGTCGGGACCATTACGGCTCGCGGCAATTCGATGAACATCGGTGCGGATGCCTCGACGGGGCAGTTCTACCATGGAGCGCTCGACGACGTGCGCATTTACAGTCGCGTGCTCACACAGGCACAGGTCCAAACCGACATGGCAACGCCAGTCGGTGGGACGATCGTCGGAGCGCCGCAGGTTCTGATCGACTTCCCCGCCAATGGGGCCCAGGTGGGCGGCATCGTCAACGTGACGGCCGACGCGACCGACGACACCGGCATCGCCAGTGTTCAGTTCTATGTCGACAATGTCGCGATGGGCCCACCGGACACCACCGATCCCTACGCGCTGGCATGGGATACGCGCGCGACGAGCAACGGCGCGCATACTCTGACGGCGCTCGCGACCGACATCGACGGTCATTCGACCATGTCGGCGCCAATTTCCGTCAACGTCGCGAACAGCAGCTTTTTCCAGAACACGATTCTGGCCACCGGCTTCAATCTGCCGACCGCGATCAAGTTCCTTCCCGATGGCCGCATGCTCGTGGTTGAGCTCGCCGGCACGATCAAGGTGCTGCCGCCGCCCTACACGACGCCAAGCGCCACGCCTTTCCTGCAACTCACCAATATCGGCTCGGCAGGCGTGCAACAGGGAATCTACGACATCGCGCTCGATCCCAACTTCGCCACCAATCACTACTACTACATTTTCTACACGCTGGGGACGCCGAACGTCGATCGCTTCTCGCGCTTCACCGCGAATGCGACCCTGACCGGGACAATCGCAGGCTCCGAATTCGTCATCTATCAGGATGGCGAGACCGCCAATGCCGAACATCACGGCGGCTCGATCAACTTCAGCAACGACGGAAAGATCCTGCTGACGACCGGCGAGCATTTCAACGCCAGCGAGGCCCAGGACCTCACCAAGCCGCGCGGCAAGATCCTGCGCTACAATATGGACGGCACCATACCGACGGACAATCCGTTCTATGACGGCGCCGGGCCGAACTTCGACGCGATCTGGGCGCTCGGTCTGCGCAACCCCTACCGCGCCTATTACGACGCGCCGACCGGGCGCCTCATCATCGGCGACGTCGGTGGCAACGACTATTCGACCGCGATCGAGGAAGTCGATATTGGTGCCAGGGGAGCCAACTACGGCTGGCCGAACGTCGAAGCGCCGAACAACAATCCCGCTTACACGGCGCCGGCCTACTACTATCCGCACAATGGACGCGATGCGGCGATCACCGGCGGCTTTGTCTATCACGGCACCCAGTTCCCCGCCTCCTATCAAGGCAGCTATTTCTTTGCCGACTACACTCAA
This sequence comes from Bradyrhizobium sp. CCBAU 51753, assembly GCF_015291565.1. Lineage (NCBI taxonomy): Bacteria > Pseudomonadati > Pseudomonadota > Alphaproteobacteria > Hyphomicrobiales > Nitrobacteraceae > Bradyrhizobium > Bradyrhizobium sp. CCBAU 51753. Next base: position 7,336,913 of record NZ_CP030037.1, read on the forward strand.
AACTGGATCAAGCGACTGACGTTCGACGCCAATGGCAACGTCACCGGCGTGTTCAACTTCGAGCCGGCCGATGGCTCGGTCGACGGCCCGTATGGCGACATCGTCTATATGACCGAAGGTCCCGACGGCGCCCTCTACTATGTCGACCTCGGCTACTCGGATATCAGCGGGACTTTCGGCGTCAGCAAGATACGCCGCATCGACTTCATCAATTCCGACCTTCCTCCGGTGGCCTCCGCTTCGGCATCGCCCGTGCAAGGCCAGGCCCCGCTCACCGTCAGCTTCTCCAGCAGCGGCTCATCCGATCCGGAAGGCCAGCCGCTCTCCTATCTGTGGAATTTCGGCGATGGCGTCACCTCGACGCAGGCCAACCCGTCGCACACCTATGCGGTCAGCGGCCCCTATCAAGCCCGGCTCACGGTTTCCGACGGGGTCAATTCGACGCTTTCGACGCCGCTTGCAATCAGCGTTGGTAACGCTCCGCTCGTCAACATCCTTTCGCCGACCAACGGCGCAATATTCCGCGCGGGGGATGTCATCACGTTCAGCGGCAGCGCGACTGACGCCGAGGATGGCACGCTGCCCGCCAGCGCGTATACCTGGAATATCGACTTCCTCCATGAAGGTCACGTTCATCCGGGTACACCGATCACCGGCGTGACCAGCGGCACATTCACCATCCCGACCAGCGGTCACGACTTCAGTGGCTTCACCCGCTACCGGATATCGCTGACGGTCACGGACTCCAGCGGACTGCAGTCCACCCAATCGGTCATCATCTTCCCCGATAAGGTCAACCTCGAGTTCGCCACTCTTCCAGCCGGCGTCACGCTGTACCTTGACGGTATCGCGCACACGGCACCCTTCACCTACGACACGCTGATCGGCTTCCACCACGAAATCGAAGCGCGCAACGCAACGGTCGGAACGACCACCTACAACTTCGTCTCCTGGTCGGACGGCGGCGCGCAGGATCACGTGATCACCGTTCCGGTCGGAGGCGCGGCCTATACCGCGACATACAATGCGGTCACGGCGCCGGTGCCGCTGGCATTCGTGCAAGTGAACGCGGCCGTGCCGCAAACGAACCAGACTCAGGTCTCGGTGGCCTACGCCAAGCCTCAGGTCGTGGGAGACCTGAACATCCTCGTCGTCGGCTGGAACAACACCACCTCAAACGTGACCTCAGTCACCGATTCAGCGGGCAATGTCTACCAGCTCGCGGTTCCGACCGTGCGCGGAAGCGGCATCAGCCAGGCCATCTACTACGCCAAGAACATCAAAGCGGCCGCGGCCGGGACCAATACCGTGACGGTGACTTTCAGCGCGTCCACGCAGTTCGTCGATCTCCGCGCGCTGGAGTACAGCGGTCTTGATCTGGCCAACCCATTCGATGTCGGCACTTCGGCGTCGGGGACCAGCAATTCAGCCAACAGCGGTGCAGTTACGACCACAACGGCCCATGAACTGGTCTTCGCCGCCGGCACGACAATCGGCGGGTTCAGCGGAGCAGGAACGGGCTTTACGTCGCGCATCATTACCTCGCCCAACGGTGACATCGCTGAAGACCGGTTCGTGACCGCGACGGGATCCTACAGCGGCATCGCTCCGCTCGGAGGCTCCGCGGCATGGGTGATGCAGGTCGCGACCTTCAAGGCGGTGGGCTGAATAGTCACTGTGCAGTCACGAGCGCGCCTCACGACTTCGTCGCCCCGCGGACGGCCCTCGGCGCAGCGTGGCCGGCGATGCCGTACAGGAACTGATCGACGACCATGTCGGCAAACTCGGCCGGCCCGATGCCGCCCTTCGGGTCGTACCAGGTGTGGCTGAAATTCAGTGTCCCGAACAGCATCATCGCGTAGACCTTCTTGGTCCGCTTGACGATCTTGCCCTGATCGTCGAGCTGGAGCAGCAGCGTCGACACCAGATCGACGATGCGGCGCTCCAGTGACTTGATGGTCTGCTGGTCGGCTTCGCTGAGGAAAGTCAGGTCGTTGAGGATCAGCCGCTGCTCCTGCGGCGAGCGCGCATTGAGATCGACGATGGCGTGGATCGCGGCGCGAAACTGATCGAGCGTGGACGTGTGCTTCGCGATCCCTGCTTCGACATCGGCGATCATCTGGCGCACATGCTCGTCCAGAATGGCGAACAGGATCGCTTCCTTCGAATCGAAGTAGTGATACAGCGCGCCGCGCGACAGCTTGCAGGCGTCGGCAAGATCAGCGATCGAGGCGCGCATATAGCCTTGGCTGGCGAACAGGTCGCAGGCAGCATCAAGAATGCCCTGATGAATGCCGTCGTAGTTCTCGGAGCGCGTTCGCGCCATCGACTGTCTCTCACATTCCAAGCGACGCCGCCGCGATCCGGCGACTCCCGCTCTCTATACTACCGCCGCGGTGATGACGTCCCGGGCCTGCACCCGCCGTTCCCCAGAACTCTTCCACCGAAGGTTCCGGCTCCAACCTGCGACGAAAAATAATTTGAACGGACAGTCGGATTATAATATGCTCAGGCATCGAGAGCAAGCAAATCAGGCACGCGGGGCCAACCCGGCGGCATCGAGGGAGGCTGTTCGTGGACACGCAGAGGGTCGATGCTATCGTGATCGGAGCCGGCGCCGGCGGGCTATGCGCCGCGGCGCGGCTGGCCCATGGCGGCCTGCGTACGCTGGTGGTCGACGACAACAGCCGGCTCGGCGGACGCGCCTCGACGGAGGAGATCGACGGCTTCAAGGTCAACATCGGCGCGATCGCGATCGAGTTCGGCGGCGTGTTCGAGGAGACATTCCATACGGTCGGCGCCCCCCTCAACATCCGCGCGCCGGAGCCGGCGAGCTCCTTCTTCATCGACGGCAAGCTGATCGATGTCGGCCGCGGCGGCTGGTCGCTGCTGCTCGGGCAACTGACAAAACAGGCCTCGCGCATCCTGGAGAAATTCGCCGATGCGCGTTCCGGCAACCTGCCGGACGGACGGCAGTCGACCGAGGATTGGCTGAAGGGCTACACCAGCAACGCCACCGTGCACGCGCTGTTCCGCAACCTCTGCGCCGCGATCTTCGCCTGCAACGCCGCCGAGCTGCCGGCCCGCGCCTTCCTCACCTATTTCACGAGCAAGGGCGCCTTCAAGAAATTCGGCTTCTGTCCGGACGGAACGATCGGCGTCTGGGAAAGCCTCGCCACCGCGGTCAAGCGCAACGGCGACGTCTGGCTCGACACCCCGGCCACCGAGATCCACACTGCCGATGGCCGCGTCACCGGCGTCACGGTTCGCAAGGGCGACACGCCGGTTCGCATCGACACCGATCTCGTCATCAGCAATGCCGGGCCGAAAGCGACCGTCGCGCTCGCCGGCGAGGCCGCCTTCCCTGCGGATTATGTCGCAAAAGTCCGGAACGGGCTTCGTCCGGCCGCCAACATCGTCATCAACATCGCAAGCCGCGAGCCGCTGGTGAACCATCCCGGCATCGTCACCTTCGGCAAGACCCGCCGGCTCTGCAACATGGCCAACCTCTCGGCCACCTGCCCCGAACTCGCGCCGCCGGGCTGGCATCTCTATGTCGCCTATGCCGTGCCGGTGCCGGCGCTCGGCGACTTCGACTCGGACAGTGAAGTCGAGCTCGCGCTTGCCGATCTGCGCGATCAGTTCGCCAATTTCGCGCAGGCGAAAATCCTGTCGATCCGGGTGATGCGCGACGACTGGCCGGCCCAGCGGAGCTGCGCCGGCTACGATCTGCCGCGGGAAACCGGCATCGAGGGCCTCTGGTGCGTCGGCGACGCGGTCAAGCAATACGGCAATGGCGGCACCCAGGCCTGCGCGGAGACGGCCAAGATCGTGACCGACGCGATCCTTGCCACGCGGCCGCGCCTGCCGCAGGCGAGCCGGATCTGACCGCGATGCCGACGACGATCCCGATTCCGACTCCATCTGCCGCGCCGCAACCGACGACCGCGCAGGACAGCCTGCTCGAATTCCGCAACATCCGCGTCGTCTACGACAATGCGATCGAGGCTGTCAGAGACGTGTCGGTCGCCGTGCCCGAAGGCGGCATCGTCGCCCTGCTCGGCTCCAACGGCGCCGGCAAGTCGACCCTGCTGAAGGCGATGTCCGGCATCCTCTATACCGAGGAAGGCGTGATCGAGAGCGGCAGCATCCGCTTCCGCGGCGAGGACGTGCATCACCTGGCGCCGGACGAGCTGGTGCGGCGCGGCATTGTGCAGGTGCCGGAAGGCCGTCGCGTGTTCGCGTCGCTGACCATCGAGGAAAACCTGCAGATGGGCGGCTACACCAGGAGCAATGCGGAGGCGCGCGCGCGCCGCGACAAGGTGTTCGCGCTGTTCCCGCGGCTCCATGAGCGGCGCGACCAGATCGCCGGCTACATGTCCGGCGGCGAGCAGCAGATGCTCGCGATCGGCCGCGCGCTGATGACCGATCCCAGGCTGCTGGCGCTCGATGAGCCGTCGCTCGGGCTCGCGCCGCTGATCATCGACCGCATCTACGAGGTGATCGTCCGCCTGCGCGACGAGTTGAAGATGACGGTGCTGCTGGTCGAGCAGAACGCGCAGCGCGCGCTCGATATCGCGGACTATGGCTACATTCTCGAGACCGGCCGCGTGGTGCTGGACGGCACCGCCAGGAAACTCGCCGCCAACGAGGACGTCCAGGAGTTCTACCTCGGCGTCTCCTCGTCCGGCCGCAAGAGCCTGCGCGACGTCAAGCACTACAAGCGCCGCAAGCGGTGGCTGTCGTGACCGCGCTGCTCACGGTCGAAAATCTCAGCAAGCGCTTCGGCGGCCTGCAGGCGGTCGCCGACGTCAATCTGAGCGTCGCCCCCGGCGAGATCTGCAGCGTGATCGGCCCGAACGGCGCCGGCAAGACCACGCTGTTCAACATGATCTCCGGCGTGCTGCGGCCGAGCGGCGGCCGCATCGTGTATGACGGCATCGACCTCAAGACGCTGTCACCGTGGCGCTATGCCGCCGCCGGGATCGGCCGCACCTTTCAGAACCTGGCGCTGTTCAAGCACGGCACCGTGGTCGAGAACATCCTGACCGGCCGCCACACCCATCTGCGCTCCAACGTGTTCGATGCCGTGATCTTCTTCGGCCGGACCCGCAAGGAGGAGGTCGCGGCGCGGCAGCGCGTCGAACACATCATCGAGTTTCTCGAGATCGAGCATATCCGGGACGCCGTGGTCGGCACCCTCTCCTACGGCCAGCAGAAGCGCGTCGAGCTCGCCCGGGCGCTAGCCTGCGAGCCGAAGATCCTGCTGCTCGACGAAATGGTCTCCGGCATGAATCAGGAAGAGACCGAGGACATCGCGCGTTTCGTGCTGGATATCCGCGATGAGCTCGGCATCACCGTGCTGATGATCGAGCACGAGATGCGGATCGTGATGGACATCTCGGACCGCGTCCATGTGCTGAATTTCGGCCGCAAGATCGCGGAAGGAACGCCCGACGACGTCAAGCGCGACCCCGCCGTTGCCGAAGCCTATCTCGGCCGCCAGCGCGCCGAAACCCTCGCAAGGGCGGGTGCATGATGTCGACGCTCGAGAACCTGCGTACCGCCCACCCGCCGCTGTCGGACAATGCCGCACGCAGCCTGCCTGCGACCGAAACCGATGCGTTCCGGACGGCGTTGCGGGACGCCGCCATCACCATTCCCCAATTGCTGCGGCAACGGGCCGCCATGCACGGCGATGCCCTGGCGCTGCGCGAGAAGGACTTCGGCATCTGGAACCCGTATTCCTGGCGCCATTATTACAACACCGCGCGTGCGGTCGCGCTCGGCCTGCTGTCGCTCGGCATCAAGCCGGGCGACCGCGTCGCCATCGCCGGCGAGAACACGCCGAAATGGTTCTATGCCGATCTCGGCATCCAGATGATCGGCGCGGTCGCGGTCGGCATCTATCCGACCAATCCCTGGGTCGAGCTGCAATACATCGTCAAGCACTCCGGCGCGCGCGTCGTGATCACCGGCGACCAGGAGCAGACCGACAAGGTGCTCGACGCCCTCGCCAACAATGGCGGCCTGCCCGAGCTCGAAGCCATCGCCTGCATCGACATGAAGGGGCTGCGGCACTATCGCCAGTCCAACCTGATGTCGTTCGAGGCGTTGTGCCAGCGCGGCCAGGCCTATGCGCGCGAAAACCCCGATGCGAATGCGACGCTCGACCGCCTGATCACGCAGGCCGCGCCCGACGACGTCTGCATCCTCGTCTACACCTCGGGCACGACGGGCCCGCCCAAGGGCGCGATGCTGACCCACCGCAACCTGATCTACGCCGCCTATACCTACGCCGTTGCGGTCGGCATCGCCGACAAGCCGTTCGAGGCCGTGAGCTATCTGCCGCTCTGCCATGTTGCCGAGCGCTGCTACGGCCTGGTGACCCATCTCGTGCTCGGCGGCACCGTCAGCTTCGCCGAATCGATCGACACGGTCGCAATCAACATCCGCGAGATCGCGCCGACCTTCTTCGTCGGCGTGCCCCGGATCTACGAGAAGCTGCAGCAGGGCTTCATGTTCAGGCTCGGCGAAAGCGGCAGCCTGCGCCAGCGCTTGACGCGCGCCTGCCTCGCCTGGGGCCGGACGCTGTCCGACCGGCGGCAGGCCGGCAAGGAAGGCCTGTTCGACCGCGCCGTCTACGGCCTGCTCTATCTCCTGATGTTCCGGAACTTGCAGCGCCATCTCGGCTTCGCCTATAGCCGGCACCGGCTCTGCGCCGGCGCCTCGATCTCGCCGGAGACCTTGCGCTTCTTCGACATCATCGGCCGACCGGTCTCGCAGGGCTACGGCCTCACCGAGAGCGGCGGCGTCGCCTTTATCCAGACCGAAAGCCATCATCGGCTCGGCGGCTGCGGACTGCCGCTGCCGCAAACCGAGTGGAAGCTCGATGACGACGGCGAGATCCTGTTGCGCAACCCCGGCGTCTTCAAGGGCTACTTCCTCGACGAAAAAGCCTCGACCGCCTCGCTCGAGCCCGGCGGCTGGCTGCGCACCGGCGACATTATCGAGGTGCTCGAGAACGGCGAAATCACCGTGGTCGACCGCAAGAAGGCGATCATCATCACCGCCGGCGGCAAGAACATCGCGCCATCCGAGATCGAGAACGCGCTGAAGGATTCCGAGTTCGTCAAGGAGGCGATCGTGGTCGGCGAGGCCAAGAAGTATCTCGGCGCCATCATCCAGGTCGACTACGACAATGTCGGCCGCTGGGCGCGCGACCGGGCGCTCGCCTACACCAACTACAAGTCGCTGTCGCAGCTCCCCGAGGTGCACGAGCTGGTCGAGCGCATCGTCGGCGAGACCAACAAGCGGTTCGCCCGGGTTGAGAACATCCGCCGCTTCGCCATCCTCGAAAAGGAGCTCGACCACGATGACGGCGAACTGACCGCCACGCAGAAGGTGCGCCGCGCCATGATCGAGAAGAAGTTCGCACGCGAGCTTTCCATCATCTATCCGACGGAGGGCTGAATGCAGTATTTCCTGCAGCTCCTGATCTCGGGTCTCGCGATCGGCGCCATCTACGGCCTGATCGCGATGGGCTTTGCCGTGATCTACAAGTCGACCGGGCTGGTCAATTTCGCGCAGGGCGAAATGACAATGATCACGGCCTATATCGCCTGGACGATCTCGACCACCGTCAGCGGCAACGTGTTCGTGGTCGCGGCCGGCGCGATCCTCGCGGCGATCCTGCTCGGACTGATCATCGAGCGCGTCGTGATGCGGCCGATGCTGGGTGAGCCGGTGTTCGCGACTGTGATGGTGACGATCGGGCTTGCGGTGATCCTGCGCTCGGCGATCAACTTCATCTGGGACGCCTACCCCCATGGCCTCGATGTCGGCATGGGCCGCGACATCGTCCGCCTCGGCGGCATCGGCGTGCGCACCGGACAGGTCGCCGTGATCGTGACACTGCTGGCGCTGCTGGCCGCGATCTGGGCGTTCTTCCGCTACAGCAAGATCGGCGTCGCGATGCGCGCCGTTGCGGCCGACGACCGCACCGCGTTGCTGATGGGGATCAGCGCCACCAGGGTGCACGCGTTGGCCTGGGCGGCCTCCTCGGTGATCGCCGGCATCGGCGGCGTGTTCTTTGCGCTGTCCTATGACCTGTCGCCGGCGATGTTCCAACTGGGATTGAAGTCGTTTCCGGCGACGATCCTTGGCGGCCTCGATGCCGTGCTCGGCTCCGGGATCGGCGGCCTCCTGATCGGCATCACCGAAAACCTCGCCGGCGGCTATGTCGGCTCCGGCATGAAGGAGGTCGCGGGCTTTCTGATGATCATCGTCGTGCTGATGATCCGCCCGTTCGGCATCTTCGGCGAACGCGACATCGAGAGGGTCTGATGCGCACCGGCGATTACAAGCAGACCTATGGCGAGCTCGTTGCGCTGATCGATTCACCGCCGGTCTGGCTGTGGTCGGCGGTGCTGGTGCTGGCGCTGATCGTGGCGCCCCATGTGCTGAACTCCTACGCGCTGTCATTCCTGATCATCATCCTGATCACGGTAACCGGTGCGCTGGGCCTCAATATCCTCACCGGCTACACCGGCCTGATCTCGCTCGGCCATGTCGGCTTTCTCGTCACCGGCGCCTATGCCTACGCGATCCTGGTCTCGAAATACCATTTGCCGCCGCTGGTTGGCTTCCTCGGCGCCGGCGTGGTGCCGGCGCTGGCGAGCCTGATCGTCGGCGCGCCGTCGCTGCGGCTGAAGGGGCTCTATCTCGCCATCACCACCCTCGCCTTCTCCTTCATCATCAACACCGTGATCCTGGAGATGCGCTGGCTCACCAACGGCGCCCGCGGCATCGCGGTGCCGCGGCCGGAGATCTTTGGCATCAGCTTCGACGGCGATGCCGCCTTCACCTATCTCTGCCTCGGCATCGCCATCCTGACGCTGTTCGCCACCCTCAACATCCGCCGCAGCCGAATCGGCCGCGCCTTCGTTGCGATCCGCGACAACGACATCGCCGCCCCCGTGATGGGCATCAATCTGCATGCCTACAAGCTGCTCGCCTTCGTTACCTCGGCTTTCATCACCGGCATCGCCGGCGCCCTCTACGGCATCTACCTCTCCTTTGTCAGCGTCGAGGGTTTTCCGTTCCTGCTTTCGATCGAGGCGCTGGCGATCCTGATCGTCGGCGGGCTCGGCTCGACGCTCGGCGCCGTGCTCGGCACCATCCTGATCGTGCTGCTGCCGGAGGCGACGCGTCTCGTCTTCAGCCTGTTCAGCGCGCAGATGGACGCGATGTTCACCACCGGCGCCCAGGAGCTGAAGAGCATGCTCTACGGCCTCGTCATCATCCTGTTCCTGCGCTTCCAGCCGCGCGGGCTGGTCGGCGCGTGGCACGACATCAGGCGGACCTGGGTGCACTGGCCGCTTCGCTACTAACCAATAACAGCACACCATGAGGAGGAAACCATGATCAAACATCTCGCGGCAGCCTCGCTGCTGCTGTCCGCGGCTTTCGTGACGGCCCCGGCCCTCGCCGCCGACCCCGGCATCACCGATACCGAGATCCTGATCGGCGACGTCGAACCGCTGACCGGGCCGCCGGCCCTGCTCGGCGTCGCCGCCTCGATCGGCCACAAGATCGCGATCGCGGAGGCCAACAATGCCGGCGGCATCAACGGCCGCAAGATCAAATATGTGCTCGAGGATGACGGCTACGTCACCGCGCGCACCATCCAGGGCGCCAAGAAGGTGATCGACGTCGACAAGGTGTTTGCGATGCTCGGCATGTCAGGCTCGGGCCAGTCGATCGCGGTGATGCCGGTGCTGGAGAAGGCGGGCATTCCGACCGTGATCGATGTCGCGCCGGTGAAATTCCTGTGGGAGCCGCCGCGCAAGAACGTATTCGTGATCGGCCAGTCCTACGAAGAAGGCATCATCCACCTCGTCAACTATCTCGCCGACAAGAATCCCGGCAAGAAATGGGGCCTGATCACCCAGGACGACGATTACGGCATCACCGTGCGCGACGGTTTCGACAGCGTCGTCAAGGCGAAGAAGCTGAACGTGGTCTACAGCGGCAACTACAAGAAGGGCCAGCAGGATTTTTCGTCCGACATGCTGCAGCTGAAGGACTCCGGCACCGAGGTGTTTTTGGCCGGCGGCATCATCGCCGAGAACATCGCGATGATGAAGGAACTCGAGAAGCTCAACGTGAAGCCCGTGACCGGCATCTTCTGGCCCGGCCGCATCGAGCCGGTGCTGAAGCTGATGGGTCCGGCGGGCGACGGCATCTACGCCGTCGACTATGTCGAGCCGTTCGCCGGCGAGGCCGGCAAGGCGTTCCTCGAAAAAGCGAAGCCGCTGGTCTCGGAGGCCGAGTTCAAGGGCATCAACCGCTACACCATGACCGGCTACGCCGCCGCCAAGGTGCTGATCGCCGCGATCGAGCGCTGCGGCAAGCAGCCGACCTGGGCCTGCACGATCTCGGAGCTGGAAAAGACCAGGAACGTCGAGACCGGCGTCATGGCGCCGATCAGCTTCGGCCCGGGCGTCCGCTTCTCCAACCAGAAGCTGCAGATCATGCAAGCCGACGTGGCGACACTGAGCTTCAAGCCGGTGAAGTGAGCTCCTCTCACCCGATCCAAAACCCCGCCGTCATCGCCCGGCTCGACCGGGCGATCCAGCATTCCAGAGGCGGCAGTGATCGACCGATAGGCCGCGGCGTACTGGGTCCCCCGGTCAAGCCGGGGGACGACACTGCGTATGCGGCGCGCCCTTGCTCGTGCGGCAAATCCGCCGTCATCGCCCGGCTCGACCGGGCGATCCAGTATTCCAGAGGCGGCAGTGATCGACCGATAGGCCGCGGCGTACTGGGTCCCCCGGTCAAGCCGGGGGACGACACTGCGTATGCGGCGCGCCCTTGCTTGTGCGGCAAACTCCGCCGTCATCGCCCGGCTTGACCGGTCGATCCAGTATTCCAGAGGCGGCAGTGATCGACCGATAGGCCGCGGCGTACTGGGTCCCCGGTCAAGCCGGGGGACGACACTGCGTATGCGGCGCGCCCTTTGCGGCAAACTCCGCTGTCATCGCCCGGCTCGACCGGGCGATCCGGTATTCCAGAGGCGGCAGTGATCGACCGATAGGCCGCGGCGTACTGGGTCCCCGGTCAAGCCGTGGGACGACACTGCGTATGCGGCGCGCCCTTGCTTGTGCGGCAAACTCCGCCGTCATCGCCCGGCTTGACCGGGCGATCCAGCATTCCAGAGGCGGCAGTGATCGACCGATAGGCCGCGGCGTACTGGGTCCCCGGTCAAGCCGGGGGACGACACTGCGTATGCGGCGCGCCCTTGCTCGTGCGGCAAACTCCGCCGTCATCGCCCGGCTCGACCGGGCGATCCAGTATTCCAGAGGCAGCAGTGATCGACCATAGGCCGCGGCGTACTGGGTCCCCCGGTCAAGCCGGCGGACGACACTGCGTATGCTGCGCGCCCTTGCTTGTGCGGCAACTCCGCCGTCATCGCCCGGCTTGACCGGGCGATCCAGCATTCCAGGGGCGGCAGTGATCGACCGATAGGCCGCGGCGTACTGGGTCCCCCGGTCAAGCCGTGTTCAGGAGCATCAGCACAATTTCTGCATTTTGGAAGAATACCGGTGAGTTGCCCGACGTGTCAAGCGCCATGTCGGAGCGCCGGTTGCCACCGGCCGGCTACTTTGCATGGGGTTGTTTTTCGGCATTTTGACCATGCCCCCCTGCGACGGGCAAGCGGGGCGAAAAGTTCCGCTCACATCCGCTTCGCCACTTCCTCCAGCATTACCTCGGTGGCACCGCCGCCGATGGTCAGGACGCGGGCGTCGCGGACCATGCGCTCGATCGGCGTTCCCCGCATGAAGCCGCTGCCGCCGTGCAGTTGCAGGCAGCCATGTACGACCTCGTGCAGCACTTCCGGCGACAGCGCCTTCACCATCGATACTTCGCGCAGGCAGTCCTGTCCGGCCGCGGCGAGTTCGGCGGCGTGATAGGCGAGCTGACGCGCGGCGGCGGCTTTGGCCGCAAGCTGCGCCAGCTTCAACCGCACGCCCTGCTGGTTCCAGAGTGGGCCACCGAACGCCTGCCGGGTCTTCACATAATTCGTGGTCAGCTCGATCGCCTTGGCGGACTCGCCGGCGCAGATGCCGCCGATGCAGATGCGCTCGTTCTGGAAGGTCTCCATGATGCCGTAAAAACCCTTGTTCTCCTCGCCGAGCAGGCTGTCGGCGGGCACGCGGACATCCTGGAAGGCGATCTCGGCGGTGTCGGAGCAGAGCCAGCCGTGCTTGTCGAGCTTGGTTGCGGATATGCCGGGCGTGTTGCGTTCGACGATGAACAGCGAGATGCCGCGGCTGCCCTTGGCCTGCGGATCGGTCCGCGCCGCGACGATCAGGATGTCGCCATAGACCGCGTTGGTGATGAACATTTTTGAGCCGTTGATCACCCAGCCATCGCCGTCACGCGTCGCGCGGGTCTTCAGCCCGGCAACATCGGAGCCGGCGTCCGGCTCGGTCACCGCGATCGAGCAGATCGTCTCGCCGCGGATGATCGCCGGCAGATATTTCCGCTTCTGCTCCGGCGTGCCGCGGAGCGTGATGTGCACCGCGGACATGTCAGTGTGCACCAGTGTCGAAGACGTAAAGCCGCCGAAGCTCGAGCGCCCGAGTTCTTCCGCAAACACCATCGAGGCCAGCGGTCCCATATCGGTGCCGCCATATTCGGCCTCATGACGCATGCCGAGAAAGCCGAGCGCACCCATGCGGCGGAAGATCTCGCGCGGAATCTTGCCGTCGCGCTCCCAGGCCTCGCCGTGCGGGATCACCTCCTTCTCGACGAAGCGACGCACCTGCTCGCGCAGCATCCGCAGTTCCTCAGGCAGGTTCGGCTGCTCCGCGAAGCGGAATGCGGTCTCGGTGAGCTGGCGCGGATCCGACGTCATGACGTTCATTATGGCGCCCTCTCGGCCCTGATGTGAAGCTGCTGACGCAGAAACGCCGCAAGACGTGAGATCGCCTCGCGCGCCTCCGGGATCTCGGGAAACATCTGGAACACGTGGATCATGCCGTCCCAGACCTCGAGCTCGACGTCGACGCCGGCAGCTTTCGCTTTGGCGGCGAGCACCGTGGCATCGTCGCGCACGGTCTCGCGGTCACCGGCCTGAATGAACAACGGCGGCAGGCCGGCGAGATCGGCATAGAGCGGAGACGCCAGCGGATGGCGCGGGTCGCCGCCGGCGCCGAGGTAGTTTTTCGCCAGCGCCAGGATCATGGCGCGCTGGTGAATCGGATCGGCGGCAGCGCGGCTTTGGTAGCTGGCGCCGGTCGCGGCAAGATCGGTCCAGGGCGACATCAGCACGGCCGCAGCCGGCAGCGGATCGCCGGCGTCGCGCGCCGCCACCATAGCGGCAAGCACGAGATTGCCGCCGGCGGAGTCGCCCGCGAACGCGATATCGGCTGGCCGCAGGCCCTGGTCGCGGAGGTATCGATACGCGGTCTGCGCATCCTCCAGCGCCGCGGGAAAGCGATGCTCCGGCGCCAGGCGATAGTCGATCGCCAGCACCCGGCAGCCCGCGGCCTCCGCGAGCCGCGCGATCAAATCGCGATGCGAGGCCACCGAGCCGATCCGGAAGCCGCCGCCATGAAAGTAGAGGATCGCCTTGTCGTGCGGCGCAGCGGGCGGCGCGATCCATTCGGCATCGACGCCGTCGGCGGACACCTGACGGCACTGCACGGCGACCGAGCAGCCGGCGAACGCCGCGTCCCAATCGCTGCGCATCTGCGCCACCGACGTGTCGCGATTCCAGTTGCGATAGATCGCGCGCAGGCGCTCGGTCGCGCGATCGACCGGCGTCAGTTCGATATCGTCGGCCGGATCTGCCATCTCAGCCACCGATCCCCATGCCGCCGGACACGCCGAGCGTTTCACCGGTGATGTAGGCGGCCTGGTCCGAGGCCAGGAACCGCGCGGCAGCGGCCACCTCCTCGGGTTCGCCGAGCCGGCCGAGCAGCGTCGCTCCGGTCATCGCCTGCAGTATCTTCTCTCCGCCCTTCGCCACCGCCTGCTCCAGCATCGGTGTGCGGATCGGTCCCGGCGCGATCGCATTTACCGTGATGCCGTAGCGCGCGTTCTCCCGCGCGATGCTCTTGGTGAAGGCGATCACGCCGCCCTTGGCAGCCGAATAGACCGAGCCGCCCCTGGAGCCGAGCCGCGCCGCTTCCGACGTGATGTTGATGATGCGGCCGAAGCGAGCCTTCTGCATCGCCGGCAGCGCAGCCTGGGTGCAGGCGAGCACCGAGGTGAGGTTCACAGCGATAAGCCGCGCCCAGTCGTCCGCGGTGGTGTCGGTGAAGAAGGCGTGCTGGTCGACGCCGGCATTGTTGACCAGGATATCGAACGGGCCGTCCTGCGCCATCACGGCTGGGACCGCGACCGCATCGCTGACGTCGAGCCCGGCGGCAGCCGCCCCCACTTCGTCCGCAAGCGCCGTCGCTGCTGCAATGTCGAGATCGGCGATCACGACGCGGGCGCCCGCGCCGGCAAAGCTGCGCACGATTGCAGCCCCGATGCCGCGCGCACCACCGCTCACGAAGGCGCGGCGGCCGTCGAGGCGCCCGAATGGCAAGGAGCCGGCCACGCCTCAACGCCCCCTGAACACCGGCTTGCGCCGTTCGACGACGGCAGCAAGGCCCTCGCGCGCATCGGCCATGCCGGAGAGTTCGGCGACGGTGCGCGCCTCTTCCGACAGGCATTGCTCGATGCTGGTGCCGGTGCCGGCCCAGACCAAGCGCTTGGTGGCCGCGAGCGCCTTCGGCGCACCGGCCGCCAGCTCACGCGCCAGCGCCAGCGATGCCTCGCCGAGCTCGGCATCCGGAACGACCTTGGTGACGATTCCCATCTGCAGCGCATCGGCCGCCGAAATCACCGGGTTGGTCAGCAGGATCGACATCGCACGCCGCAAGCCGACCAGCCGCGACAGCGTCACGGAAACGCCGGCATCCGGCGCCATCGCCACCCGCGTCGCGCCAGCCAGGAACTTTGCGGATTCCGCTGCGATCACAATATCGGAAGCGCAGACCAGTCCAAACCCGCCGCCGCCGGCCGCAAAGCCCTGCACCGATGCGATCACCGGCGCTTCGAGCCGCAGCATGCCGGTCACCGCATTCTGCAGATGGGCTGTGGCCTGGCGGATGTAGTCGGGCAGCTTCTCGCCCTTGGATGCAAAGGCACGCACGTCGCCGCCGGCGCAGAAGTTGGTACCCTCGCCGCTCAGCAGCACGACGCGCAGATCGGGGTGGCCGTGGCAGGCCATGATGGCGTCGCACAGCGCGCTCAGCAGCTCGACGCTCATGCCGTTGGCGGCATCGGGGCGATTGAGCCGCAACCGCGCGATACCGTCGGTGACGTCGAGCAGAACGGGGCCCTTGTCGATCATCGCGGCAGACCTTTCCTAGACCAGGAATGACAGCGTGTAGATTGCCTTGTCGTTGTTGACGAGCACGACCTTCTTGTAGGCCATCCGCAGCTCACCATCGACGTGGCGCAGGCGATATTCATTGCGCGCGGCCCACAGCGTGTCGTCGCGCAGGCTGGATTCGAAGATCAGGCTGTTGCTGGCCACCGAAATGTCGCCGCCCGCCTGCTCGTCCATCAGCTCGATGTTGGAGACCAGCCGGCGCAGGTTCGATTGCGGCGTCTGGGTGAAATGCTTGCCGGTCATCAGTTGCCGGACCCGCAACGCGATCCGCG
The DNA here is from genome assembly GCF_015291565.1 of Bradyrhizobium sp. CCBAU 51753. NCBI lineage: Bacteria > Pseudomonadati > Pseudomonadota > Alphaproteobacteria > Hyphomicrobiales > Nitrobacteraceae > Bradyrhizobium > Bradyrhizobium sp. CCBAU 51753. The sequence goes on from NZ_CP030037.1 coordinate 7,352,642, forward strand.
AGCGATTGTCGTAGATGATCGACATCTGCCGTTCCGGATCGATATCGGCGCCGTTGGCCGGCACCCAGTAGACGCCGTCGTCGGTCCAGAGCTTTTCCCAGGCCTCGTATTGGTGCTCGTCCTGCAGCCGCGCCTCGCGATAGAGGAACGCGGTGACGGCGCCCATCAGCGTGGCGTTGCTCTCGCGCGACAGCATCAGGCGGGCTCCATCAGCTTGCGATAGTGGCGCCAGATGCCGCGCGACGGCACCTCGTCGGTGACGTGACCGACCGTGAAGCCGAGCTCGTCGCGGCGCTCGCGTTTCTCGCCGCGGCCGAGGAAGATCCATTCCGGATTGCGCGCCAGCACGCCGCGGTGGCAGCGCTCATACATCTCGGAATCGTCGGCGAGCAGGAAGCCGGCCGGGCCGACCGAACCCATGGTCTGCTGGCGCAGGCGGCGATTGAGGTCCGGCGCGCCCTTGAACTGCAGGGCGGTGACGTGCTGGACGCTGTCGTCGACGCCGAGCGGCTGGATCACGAACATCTGGATCTCGGCGATGAACAGGTTCGGGAAGATCATCACATGCGGCGTGCCGTCGATCATGATCTGGCGTGCGGCGGTGTCGCCATAGGCGGCCTTCATCCGCGCGGTATAGTCCGGCAGCCGCTCCTCGCTGGTGCCGAACCAGCTCATCGGTTGATCGCGCTTGCGGAACTCGGGCCGCAGATCGATTTCGGTGTGGCCGCTGCCGTAGTCCCGCGTCAGCGCGCTCGATGCGCCGCCATAGAGTTTGCCGATCATGCTGTCGGCGACGCCGAAGATCGAGGTGTGCACGAAGGCCGGGTGATAGCCGTCGCACTCGTTCTCGAGGATGAACTTCCAGTTCGCCTTGACGCGATGCTTGAGGAAGCCCGCCGTGATCTCGATCTCGCCCTCCGGCGAGGTCCGCACCAGCCGATCGATGGTCTCGGCGGCGCCGCCGAGATGCTCCTTCAGCGTCGGTCCATCGGCTGCGAACGAGCCGAACACAAAGCCGCGATAGGACTCGACCCGCGTCACCCGCCCGAGCGCGAGATCGGCTTTGTCCTGCCCCTCATAACCATCCGGAAAGGCATAGCCGACCAGCCTGCCATCATTGGCAAACGTCCAGGAGTGGAACGGACAGGTGAAGGAGCGCGCATTGCCGCGGTCGTAGGAACAGACCTGGTTGCCGCGGTGCGAGCAGCGGTTGAGCAGCAGATTGATCCTGCCCTGCTCGTCGCGGGTCATGATGACCGACTGCGGGCCGATCGATTTGACCACGTAGTCGTTGGCGTTGGGCACCTCGGTCTCGTGACCGACATAGACCCAGGTGCGGTACCAGATGTTCTGCAGCTCGGCCTCGAAGATCGCGGGATCCGTGTACAGCGAGCCGTGCACCCGGTCGGGCCGGATCAACTCGCTCCACTGCGACGTGCGCGGCATGACGTTCATTTCCAGGACCTCCCGCGGCTCGACCATCGTCCCGCCGCTCTGCTGCCGGCTTCTACAATAATAATCCGAACGACCGTTTAAATAATAGCATCCTCTTTCCATTCTGCAAGTGCCATGTTGAGGCTGGAACTCGCGTCAGATTGGCTGACGGGAATTCAGGCCAGCTGTTATGGCGGGAAAATGCTGTGCTTCGGCTTCGCTCATTCCCACCGGACCCGCGGGCATGACTTCCGATGAAATCGAAGACGAATTGGGTCGTCGCGCGCTCCCGGGAATTTCGACCTTGAGCCAATGAACCTCAACGCGCGAAATGACGAGATCGCGGAATTCGCGATCCGTCGCCGCATTGTCGGCGCGCAGTAGCTAAAGCAGCTAAAGCATGATCCGGAAAAGTGTGAAGCGGTTTTCCGAAAAGATCATGCTCAAACAAAGAGCTAAAGCGCGATGACGATTCGACCCGATCTCATCGCGCTTTAGGGCTCCGGCGAAATGCCCCAATCGGCGAGGGCCTGACGGTTGTCGCGCCCCGGTGACGGCGGTGGCGTGTGAAGCTCGGACGGCGTACGTGAAAACCGCGGCGCGGGGCTCGGGTGACGTACGCCGTCGAACATGGTGTAGGCGTCTCGCGCCTTCATCTGCGGATGCGAAGGGGCCTCGTCGATCGTCAATACCGGCGCGAGACAGGCGTCGCGCCCCATCGCAGCCGCGACCCATTCGTCGCGCGTGCGGCCGGCGAATATTTCGGCAAAGCGCCGGCGCGTCTGCGGCCAGGATGCGCGCTCGTTCTGGTTCGGGAGTTCCTCTGGCCTCAGCCCCATCACTTTCAACAGATTGGCATAGAAGTGCGGTTCGATCGCGCCGACGGCAATGAACCTGCCGTCCTTGGTCGCATAGCTGCCATAGAAGGGAGCGCCGCCATCGACGATGTTATCGGCGCGCTGCTCGGTCCAACTGCCCTGCTGACGGAACGCCTGGAACGCCGACATCAGATGCGTCACGCCGTCGATCATGGCAACGTCGATCGTTTGCCCTTTGCCCGATTGCCGCGCTTCCAAGGCTGCCGCAAGCAGGCCGACGGTCAGATAGAGCGCGCCGCCGCCGAGATCGGCAACGAGATTGAGCGGTGGCGGCGGCGGACGGTCCGCCTCACCCAGGCAATGCAACGCGCCGGTCAGCGCGAGGTAGTTGATGTCATGGCCCGCCTCCTGCGACATCGGACCTTGCTGCCCCCAGCCGGTCATGCGTGCATACACCAGACGCGGGTTGATGGCATGGCAAGGATCTGGCCCAAGCCCGAGCCGCTCCATCACCGAAGGCCGGAAACCCTCGATCAGCGCGTCGGCCTGCGCGACGAGCTGTAGCACCGTCGCGACGCCCTGCGGCTGCTTGAGATCGAGCGCGACCGAACGCTTGTTGCGGTTGTAGAAATCGAACTGCGCCGGCAGTTCCGGCTCGACGCCTTGCCGGGGAAGGCGATCGATCCGCAGAACGTCGGCGCCGAGATCGCCGAGCAACGCACCGGCAAAGGGAGCTGGGCCAATTCCGCCCATTTCGACGATACGAAAGCCGTGCAACGGTCCGGTCAAGACGGCATCTCCTCTGATCGGAAACCTCAGCGGTGAAAACGCACAACGTCCTCGATCGGGGACCGGTCGACGCGCGCCGCGTTGGCCTTGACGTCGAGGTCCTCGTAGCCGAACGAGATGCCGAACAGCAGTTTCTGACTGTGGGGAATTCCGAGCTGCTCGCGGACAATATCAGGAAACAATCCGAGCGCGCCTTGCGCGCAGGAGGCGATGCCGCGGGCGGTGAGCGCCAGCATCAGGGTTTGCGCATACATGCCGATATCGGTCGCTTCACGCGTATCGAACGGCGCGGGCATGAAGATGAAGACGGCATGGGGCGCATCGAAGAATGCGTGGTTACGAACATAGGCCAGCTTGCGTCCAACCCGATCGCTCCGCGCCACACCCATCGCGCCATAGAGCGCCTGCGCCGCGCCGACCTGCCGTTCCCGATAGACCCCGGTGAACTTGCCGTCGGCCGGCCAGTCCGGCTTGATCGGCTCATCGCGCATGCCCGCGGCCACCAGCGCCTCTCGAAGCCGCGAGAGCGTCTCGCCCGACACGACGTGAGGGACCCATGGTTGCACGTTGCAATTCGACGGCGCCCACTGCGCCAGCGCAAAAGCCTCGCGAAGGATCGGGTCAGGCACTTCGCACGAAAGGAATCCACGCACCGAACGGCGCCTGCGGATCGCCTCATCGACACTCATCGCGGGGCGCTCCGACATGTTCATGGCTCACCCTCGATCAAGGCCATGCCCCGCGTCGCATAGGCACGCGCGAGCCGGCGCCCCACATTCGCGGCATCAGGTAGCGTGTTGTTGCCGAGTTCGCCGCGGGCCGCGACGCCGGCGCTACCGACCGCACCGCGGAACATCGCGAAGACCTGATGAAACACCGTCAGCCGTTCGGTCGCCGCCGCGCAGTCGTAATAGCGGCCGAGATAGTCGTGTTCGCTTGGTATTCCCATCTGCTCGAGCGGCAGACCGAGCAAGCCGCCGTTTTCGTCGGGCGCCATGCGCCAGGCCTGGGTGTTGAACGCGAGATCGACCAGCGGATGGCCCAAGGTCGACAGCTCCCAATCGAGCACGCCGATGACGTGCGGTTCGGTCGGATGAAACACGAGATTCGCCATCCGGAAGTCCCCGTGGCATAGCGCAAGGCTATCGCTTTCGGGCACGCGCGCCGACAGCCACCGTACCATCCGGTCGAGCTCCGGATTGTCGTCGTCGCCGCGGCGATACTCGGCCCACAGCCTGGACCAGCGATTGAGCTGGCGGGCGAAATAGTTCCCGGGCTTGCCGAAATCGCCGAGTCCGAGCGCGCGATAGTCGAGCCGGTGGAGCGCGGCCAGTGTTTCACTCATGGACCGATAGCAGGCCGCGCGCTCCTCCGGCGCCAGCCCGGGTAGCGCGTAATCGTAGATGACACGTCCCTTCAGCCATTCCATGAGATAGAACGGCGTTCCTAGCACCTCACGCTCTTCGCAATAGCGATAGGGCGTCGGCGTCGGAACGGCACTTTGCTGCAGGGCCCTAAGGACCCGATATTCGCGGTCGATCGCGTGAGCCGACGGCATCAGAACATTGTTCGGCTGCTTGCGCAGAACCGCCTGCCAATCGCCGCGCGTCACGAAATAGGTGGGATTCGACATCCCGCCGCTGGTCCGCGTCACGCGCGTCTCGGCGCTGCCGCCGAGCCAGTCCTTCAGGTATGCGTCGAGCCGACGAAGGTCGAAATCCACATCGCCGTCGCTCGCCTGTCCGTTCATTGCAATCAGCTCGCGCTCTTGCCGCTGAAGCCGAACAGATATTGCGCGACTCGCCGCATCTGCACCTCCTCGGTTCCCTCCGTGATGCGGTAGCGGCGGTGATGGCGATAGATGTGCTCGAACGGCATGGCGCGGCTGTAGCCCATGCCGCCATGCACCTGCATGGCGCGGTCCGCGGCCTCGCAACAGAGCCGGTTGGCGCGGAAGTTACAGATCGACACCATGTCGCTAATGGTCAGCGGGTTCTGGCGATCCATCTGCCATGCGGTGCGGAAGATGAAGTTGCGCAGCAACTGATAGTCGGCCCAGAGCTCGACCAGCGGGAACTGAACCGCCTGCTTCTTGGCAAGCGGCTCGCCGAACGCGACCCGCGATCTCGCGTATTTGACGGCCTCCTGGATGCAATAGCGCGCGGCGCCGGCGCTGGCCGCGGCCTGGCGAATGCGGTTCTCGTGCACGAAACGTTGCGCGACGACGAGGCCTTCGCCCTCGCGGTGCAGGATCGCGCTGTCGGGCACCCGCACATTGACGAGCTCCGTCTCCGCGTGATCGCTCGGCATGTTGAAGGTCCAGTGATTGTAGAGCACGTTGTGGCCGGGCGTATTGGTCGGCACGATGAACGCCGTGATGCCCTTGGCCTCACCCGGCTTGCCCGAGGTGCGCGCGAACACCAGATTGGCGTGCGCGCGGGCCACCTGGCTGTTCCAGCGCTTGCGGCCGTTGATGACCCAGTGATTGCCGTCGCGCACGCCGGTGGTCTCGAGCCAGATCGCGTCGCTGCCATGCCCCGGCTCGGTCAAGCCGAACGAGAGATGCTTCTTTCCGGTGATGATACCCTCGATATAGGTTTTCTGCTCCGCGGTCCCATAATCGGCGAGCGCCGGGATGATCGGAAAATTGCCGACGATCGAGGATTCGTCCTGCAGATCGTTGTGCAGGCCGAGGCCCTTGGCCGCCAGATGCTCGCGGATCGCTGCGATCGCGAGATTCGAGGCGCCCTGCCCGCCGCATGATTTCGGCAGGCCGTAGCGCAGATGCCCGGCCTTGTCGGCACGGCGCTCCATCTCGCCGATCACCGCCCGCCATTCGTCGCGCGGCCGGCCGTCATTGTCCCAGTCGGTGCGGGCGTTCTCGCGGCGATGATCGAAGAACTGGATGTTGTCGCGCTCGAGCGGCTTGATCTCCGCCTCGATGAACGCGTCGAGCTCGGCGAGCTTGTCGGTGATCTCCTTCGGGAGTTCGAAATCCATGGCACATTTTCCTTTGTTCTTGTTGAGCTGCCCGCCCTGCTAGAGCGCGATCCGGCCATAGGGATGGGTGCTGCTGACGCCGCCATCGACCGACAGCAACTGACCATCGACATAGGAGGAATCGTCGCTCGCCAGGAACGCCGCCGCAGCCGCAATCTCCTCGGAGCGCCCGGGGCGCTTCAGCGGCGTGACGTGCCCGAGCTTGGATTCGATGCCTCGCGCGCGAGCATCCTCGAACACTTTGCGGGTCAGCTGCGTCTCGACGAGGCCGGGCAGCACCGCATTGACGCGCACGCCGGTGCCAGCGAAGGCATTGGCGGCGGTCTGCGCCAGATTGTTCACCGCGGCCTTGCTTGCGCTGTAAGAGATCGCACCCGCGTTGGCGCGCAGCGACGCCGCGGACGAGGTCAGGATGATCGAACCATAGCCCTGCGCGGTCATGCGGCGACCGGCGTATTTGATGGCGAGGAAGCAACTGATCGTGTTGATGCGATAGACCTCGGACCATTCCTCCACGGTTTGTTCCAGTAACGGCGTATTGGTCCCGGTGACCCCGATATTGGCGAAGAAGACCTCCAGCCCGCCGAACTCGGACACACATCGCGAAACGATCGCGGCCACGTTCTCCTCGACCGCGGCGTCCGTGATCATGGCAGAAGCGACGCCACCCTCGCCCCGAATCGTCGATGCGGTCTCCTCGGTATTGCCGGCGCGGCCGACCACTAGAACGGACGCGCCTTCACGCGCAAAGCGAATGGCGCTGGCGCGCCCGATCCCGCTTCCACCGCCGGTGACAACCGCGCGCTTGCCTTCGAGCCGCTTCATGCGCCTTCTCCTATTGTGCAGGAACCGTCCAACCGCCGTCGGCGGTGATGACCGCGCCCTGGATGTAGCTGGCGTCGTCGCTGGCAAGGAACGCCGCGAGCGCCGCGATCTCCTCGGGCTGACCGAACCGCCCGGCGGGCATCTCGGCCTGACGCGTCGCGATCGTCGCTTCGTCGAACTGCGCGATCGAGGCCGGCGTTCCGATCATGCCCGGTGCGATCACGTTGACGCGGATCTTCTTGGCCGCGAGCTCGATCGCGGAAGCCCGCGACAGCCCGACGACGCCGGCCTTCAGCGCGGAATAGGCAATGGAGTCCTTGGCCGGATGAAACGCCGACACCGAGCTGAGATTGACGATCGAGCCACCGCCGCGCCGCTCCATCTGCGGCACGACGGCCTGCGTCGACCAGATCAACCCATGCACGCCGACCGCAAACATCCGTTCCACGGTCTCGACCGCGATCTGCGCCAGCGGCTCGAAGCGCGCGAACACGGCATTGTTGACGAGCGCAGCGACCGGCGCGGCGAACTCGCGCTCGACACGTTCGAACAACGCGAGCACATCGTCGCGCCGGCCGATGTCGACCTCATATCCCCTGGTCTCGAATCCCATGTCTTTCAGCCGGCCGACCGCCGGCTCCAGCCGCTTCGCGCTGATGTCGACACAGGCGAGACGCCCGCCCTCGCGGCCGAAGCGCTCGGCAATGGAGAAGCCAATTCCGCGCGCTGCTCCCGTGACGACGCAGACGCGGTCCTGCAAACGTGCGTTCATGCGCTGGCCTTTTGGGCAGGCTCGGCGAACGCCTTGGCGATTTCGCGAAGCTGATACTTTTGCACCTTGCCGGCCGGCGTCTTCGGCAGGTCGGCGACGATCTCGAGGCGTTCGGGCCAGTACTGCTTGGCGACCTTGTGCTCGGCCATATGCGCCTGCACGCCGGCGAGATCGAGCGTCGTGCCGGGACGCAGGACGACGAAGGCGCAGGCTCGTTCTCCGAGCCGCGGATCCGGATAGCCGACGATGGCGACCGACAACACGGAAGGAAGCTTGAACATCAGGTTTTCGATATCGAAAACCGGGACATTTTCGCCGCCGCGGATGATGATGTCCTTGATGCGGCCGTCGATCCGGATGTAGCCCTCGTCGTCCATGTAGGCCATGTCGCCGGTGTCGAACCAGCCGTCGGCATCGAACGGCTCCATGTCGTCGCGCTTGTAGTAGCCGAGGAACATCTGCGCGCCGCGGACCTTGAGCAGCCCCCGCTCACCGACCGCAGCCGGCGAGCCGTCCATGCGCAACACCTTGACCGCAACGCCTTCGACCGGACGCCCGTCGGTCTTCGACGATTTTTCCAGCGCCCGCTCCGGCTCGGTCAGCGTGCTCGCGAGCGACTCGGTCATGCCCCACAACGAGCAGACCTTGAGGTCGAGCTCCCGATAGGCGCGATCGATCAGCGCGGGCGGAATCGGCGCGCCCGCGCAAAGGAACTTGCGTAGCTCGGCCGGCTTCGCCGCGCCCGCGGCGACAGCCTCGCACATGTCGGCCAGGAACGTGGCGGCGCCGGCGGAATAGGTGACGCCTTCCTTGGCCATGATCGAGACGCCGCGCTTGGGCTCCCAGATGTCCTGGAAGATCACGGTGGCGCCGATCTTCAGGCCGAGCAGCATGCCGGCGGCAAAGCCGGTCATGTGGCCGAGCGGCGAGCACACCAGCATGGTATCGCCGGCGTCGAGGCCGAAGCGTCCGGCAAGTCCGATACAGCAGCCCATCAGCGTATTAAGGCAGTGCATGACGCCCTTCGGCGAACCGGTGGTTCCCGACGTGAACATCAGCACAGCCATCCGGTCGGCCGGCAGCGCGCCGATCTCGCCAAGCGGGGGCGGACCGAGACGCTCGCTGCCGGACAGCAGGGCTTGGTCGAAGCCGCTGGGTCCTTCACCGTCGACCACGATGACGTGCGCGAGCTTCGGCAGCGCCGGCTGTAGCGAGCGCGCCATTGCCTCGTGATCGAAGCCGCGGAACAGTCTTGGCACCACCAGCAGCTTGGTCTCGGCAAAGCCGAGCATGTATTTCAGTTCGTGCTCGCGGAAAATCGGCATCAGCGGATTGACCACCGCGCCGACCCGGAACGCCGCGAGCGCAATCACGGCGAATTCCCACCAGTTCGGCAGTTGGACCGACACCACGTCGCCCGAACCGATGCCGAGCCGGCGCAGCGAAGCCGCCGCGCGCGAGATCATGTCGCCCAGCTCGGCGTAGGTCAGGCGCTTCGGCGTGTCGCGATCGGCGCGATCCGCCATCAAGGCGAGCTTGTCGGGCGTCGCGGCGATCGTCTGCTGCAGGAATTCGTCAAAACTCTTGTCGACCCAAAATCCGCTGGCGCGCATCGCGCGCGCATGCGCCACGGGATCGAAACGATTCTCGCTCATGACGTTGCCTCCATGGGATTGATCGATGCCCTTGACGGCATGTTAGTTCGCTAGTGTATTATATTTGAAGTGAACTGCAATACTAAATTCGTCGGCAATCACGGCGCTCTGCGGCCCAGGCCGGATACGCTTGGTGAGCTAGTGCATTAGTTTTGCAGTGCGATCAAAAAACGGGAGGCGGTCATGAAGGCGGCAGTTCTGCAACGACGCGGGCCGGACGGCGTGTCCTGGCGCGATTTCCCCGATCCTGTTCCCACCGCAGGCGAGTCGGTGCTCAAGGTCGCGGCCTCCTCGGTCAATCGCGTCGATCTCTACATGCGCGACAATGGCGGCGGCATTACCCACACCTTGCCGCAGGTGATGGGGGTCGAGGCCGCCGGCGAGGTCTCCGAGGCCGCGCCCGGCAGCGGCTTGAGGCCGGGCATGAAGGCGGTCCTGTTCTCCGAGGCGTTCTGCGGCCAATGCCGCTACTGCCTGGCCGGCGACCAGCCGCTCTGCGAGAACGTCAGGATCATGGGCGAACATCGCCATGGCGGCTTCGCAGAATACATCGCGATGCCGAACAGCTGCTTCTTTCCGCTGCCTGACGATGCGGATTTGGCGGCCGCAGGCGCCCTGATGACCGGCCATCTCACCGCGTGGCGGATGCTGTTCGGCAAGCGCGCGTTGCAGCCGGGCGAGAGCGTCATGATCGTCGGCATCGGTGGCGGCGTCGCGGTCGCCTGCCTGCAGCTCGCAAAGCTGGTCGGCGCCCGCGTGTTCGTCACCTCCTCCAGCGACGAGAAGATCGCCAGGGCCATTGCGCTGGGGGCGGACGGCGGCGTCAATTATCGGCACGACAAGGTTTCGGCCGCGATCCAGCAGATGAGCGGCGGCGTCGACATGGTGATCGACAGCGTCGGCGAAGCGAGCTGGGGTGAATCGCTGCGCTCTCTGCGCCGCGGCGGCCGGCTGGTGACCTGCGGTGCCACCACGGGCTCCAACCCGCCGGCCGATCTGCAACGCGTCTTCATCCGCCAGCTCGAGATCTACGGCTCGACCGGCGGCAGCGTCGCGGAGTTCCGGCAGTTGCTCGACGTGTTCAATCGCGGTTTGGTCCGGCCGGTGATCGACTCGACGTTCAAGATGGCCGACGCTCCTGCGGCCCTCGCGCGTCTCGCCTCAGGGGCGCAGTTCGGCAAGGTGTCGCTCGTGGCTTAACTCCGCGCCACGAGCGAGCCGGATCAGCGTCACATCTTGCAGGCGGGATCGACCGGCGGAATGATGTCCGCCCCCGGCTCGATCTTCTTGATCTGGTAGGCCGGCTTGCCCTCCGGACCCATCACGATCTGGCTGATCGCCATCCGCCGCGCGGTCTGATGGTCGCCCGCGCGGATCTCGACGTCGCCGAGGACCGTTTCGGTCTTGAGGCCGGACAGCGCCGCGCGAACCGCGTTGATATCGGTCGAGTTCGCCTTCTTGAGCGCTGCAGCCATCAGCTGGATGGCCGCGTATTGATCGGCGCTGGTGTAGGGCGGCAGTTCGCCGTTGTATTTCTCCTTGTACGCCTTCACGAAGGCTTCGGCCTGCGCGCCGGGGAAGCCGGCCACGAAGCCGATATTCTGGTAGACGCCGAGCACGGTCTCGCCTTGCGCCGGCAGCGTCTGCGGGATCACGAAGGAATTGCCGAGCACCATCTTGTACTTCTTGAACAGGCCGAACTGCTGCTGCTGCTTGGCGAGATTGATCGCGTCGCTGCCGAAGATCGTCACGAACAGGCCTTCAGCCGGATCCGCACCGAGCTCGGAAATCTTGGTCCCGAAATCCGGCGTCCCGTTGGGCGAAAACAGGGTTTTTCCGATCGTTCCGCCCTGCGACGTCACCAGCGCCTTGAACTTGTCGGCGGAGTCGCGCCCGGCGGCATAGTCGACCGCGAGGATGTCCCACTTCTTGATGCCCTGATCCTTCAGGAATTCCCTGAACGTCCCCATGATCATGGAGTCGTTGGCGTTGACGCGAAAATAGTTCGGCGAGCAGTTCTTTCCGGTCAGCCCGTCGGCATTGGCCATCACCTCCAGCATCAGGGCTTTCAGCGCCGGCAGCTTGGCCTGCAGCGCGGGCGTGACGGCAGATGTATCCATGCCGGTGATGAACATCGCCCCGTCCTTCTGGACCGCGCGGGTGGCGCCGTCCACCGCGGTATCGGGCGTGCCGGGGTAGGAGATGAAGGTCGCTTCCAGCTTCTTGCCCGCCGCGCCGCCGGCGGCGTTGATCTGCTCGATCGCGAGGTTGACGGCCTTGACCTGGGTATCCTTCAAGCCGGCGAGCGGTCCGCTGTCGATCAGGAGAACGCCGATCTTGACCGTATCCTCGGCCCAGGCTGCGGTCGTGGCGCCCAAGACAATTGCCGCGCCGATGGCTGCCGCGCGCAACACGCCGAGAGCCGAACCCATGGGTGATCTTTTCATTTTCCTCCCTCCTCCGTTTATCCCGATGTTCCGCTAGAGCGCCATGAGCGCCTGGTTCTCCGGCGCGCCGATGGTCCCGATCGCGCCAGAGCCAACCACCTCGCCCTTTGCCAGAATGACGAACCGATCGGTGGCACGCCTGACCAGATTGAGATGCTGCTCGACCACAAGCACGCCTGTTCCTGCCCTGCGGATGCTGTTGAGAGTGTCGACCAACCCGTCGATCAGCACGGGCGAGAGACCTTCCGAGGGCTCATCGAGCAGAATGAGGCTTGGATTGGCCATCAGCGCGCGGCCGATCGCCAGCATCTGCTGCTGGCCGCCGCTCAGCATCGTGCCCAGCCGATCGGCGCGCTCCTCAAGCACGGGGAACAATTCGTAGACGGTCTTCAGCGTCCAATGCCCGACCCTGCCGGTCGACCTGCCCAGCAGCAGGTTCTCCCTGACCGTGAGGTTCGGCAGGATGCGACGTCCCTGCGGTGCGATCGAGACACCGAGCTTGGCTGCCGTGTAACCCGGCAGGGCGTCGATTCTACGGTCGCGAACCCAGATCTCGCCCGACAGAATATTCGTCTCGCGAAACACGGAGAGCAGCAGTGTGGACTTGCCGGCGCCGTTGCGGCCGACCAGCGCCACCGACTCGCCTTCCTCGACCGTGAGGTCAATGCCGCGCAGCACGGTCGACGCGCCATAGCCGGCAAACAGCGATTGGATGCGCAGCGCGCTCATGCCGCCGTCCCCAGATATGCCGCAATGACACGATGGTCGGCCCGGATGACGTCCGGAGCCCCCGTCGCGAGGTGGCGGCCAAGATCGAGCACGGTGACCATGTCGCAGCAGGCAAACACCGCATCGACGTCGTGCTCGACCACGACGGCGGCAATCCTGCGCTCGCGGACGAGGTCGCGCACATGCTGGAACAGGCGCAACGTCTCAGTTGCCGACAGGCCGGCGCCCGGCTCATCCATCAACAGGAGGCGCGGACGGCCGATCAGGGCCAGCGCAACGTCGATTCGGCGCTGCACGCCATAGGCGATGCGCCCTGCCTTCTGCTGGAGATAGCTGCCGAGATCCATGACCTCGATGACGTCGTCGAGCCTGTCGTCGCCGAGATGCTGCGCAACCAGCTTGAGCTGCTCGTGCACGGTCAGGTCCTGGAAGATGCTGGTGCGCTGGAACGACCGCGCCATGCCCTGCCGGCGCCGCCAGCTGATCGACCGTCGCGTGATGTCCTCGCCGCAATAGCGAACGCGGCCGGAACTGGGGCGCCGTCGGCCGCAGATCGCATCGAGCAAGGTGGACTTGCCGGCACCGTTCGGGCCGATGATGCCGTGCAGCAGGCCCTCGCCGCGGATCTCGAGATCGACATCAGTCAAGGCCCGCACCGAGCCATAGCTCACCGATAGTTGTTCGATCGCGAGCATGTCAGGACGCCTCCCGCCGCCAGCCGAGCCGTCTGGACAGGCTCGAGAGGCCGCCGACGACACCCCGCGGGAACACGACGATGAACAGGACGATGGCAACACCAGTGAGAAGCTGCGTGAGACCGCGCGCACCGAACTCGTCCTGCGCAAAGGAAAAGATCAGCCCGCCAAGAATCGGGCCGAGCGAACCGGCGATGCCACCGATCAACGCGGCGACCAGCGTGTTGGTGCTGACGAATAGCCCAAGGCTCTCCGGCGAAACGAAACCGGCATTGAGCACATGCAGGAAGCCGGCGACCGCGGCCACGACATTGACAAGCACGTATCCGATCAGCCGCGGCAGGAAGGTGTTGAAGCCCGAGAAGCGCATGCGCTCCTCGTTCTCCCTGATGGCGCGGAGCACCGCACCGAGGCGGGACCGCGCGATCGCCCATAACGCCAGCCCGACCAGCACGGTCGTGATCCAGGCGAATGACCAGAACTGTGCCGGGTCGGTAAAGCGAACCGCGTCGACGCCGAGGACCGATCCATTGACCCGAACCACCAGTCCGTCCGCGCCTCCGGTATAGTCGCGCAATCCCTCGAGCAGCACCGCATGGCTGATCATCTCGCCGGCGGCGAGCGTCAGCATCATGAAGGCAAGCGGCTTGGTCCGGACGATCAGCGCCCCAAGGATCGCGGCATAGGCGAGCAGGATCACGAACGCGACGCACAACGCGACGGTCGGCGTCAGGCCCCAGTCACTCATGCCGATCGCGAACAGATATCCGGCGCCGCCATAGATGCTGGCCGCGCCGAGCGCCACGAGTCCGGCCTGGTTCATCAGAAAGGCGACGCTGAGTGCGAGCAGACCCAGCAGCAGGCCTTCGCTGCCGAGGCGGAGCACGAAATCGCTGGCCAGATAGGTCGGGACGATCGCACCCGCACCAAGCCCGATCAGTCCGACGACAATACCGAGCGAAAGCCGCGAGAGCGGACCGCCGACGGTTGCCGTCGCAGGTGCACGCAGATCGTCGGTCATGGTGCCGTTGCTCAATTCAGCACCCTCCCACGTCCGATTCCGCCCGGTGCGATCAGAAGCACGACCATCAGCAGGATGTAAGGTACGAGCGCCGCAAGATTGGGTAGGAATACCGATCCCGCCACCTGAACGAAGCCGAACAGCAACGCCGCGATGATCGCGCCGCCGATGCTGCCGGTGCCGCCGATCACCACGATGATCAGGCAGTTCACGATCATCACGACGTCCATTCCGGGATCGACCGACAGATACGGCCCGGCCAGCACGCCGGCGATGCCGGCGAACGCCGTGCTGAGGCTAGTCACGAGCAGGCTCAGGCGATCGGCATTGATGCCCATCATGCGCGCCACCGACGGGTCCTGGCTGACCGCGCGCACGTAAAGCCCCGACGAGGTGTAGCGAAGCCACAGCGCCAGCAACACGCAGGAGCCGAGCCCCATCACGATCAGGAACAGACGATAGACCGGATAGGACAGATGCAGCACGGTCACGGAGCCCGACAGGATTTTTGGCGCATCGACGCTGCGGGCTTCGCCGCCGTAGATGTAGATGATGATCTGGCCGAGGATGATACCGAGGCCCAGCGTGACCAGCGCCACCTCGATATGCGAGCGGCGCTGTAGCGGCCGCAGCGCCAGATACTCGAATGCGATCCCGAGCAGCGCCAGCAGGATCGGAACGAGCAGCAGTGCGAGCCAGAACCCGCCGACGAGCGCGATCGTGTAGCCGAGATAGGCGCCGAGCATGTAGATCGCGCCATGCCCGAAATTGATGACGTCGCGCAGGCCATAGATCAGGGCGAGCCCGCTGGAGAGCATGATCAGCAGCGACGCCAGCGCCAGCGAATTCGCGATCAGCAGCGCGATCACGACCGCGATCTCCCGCCGCGGCGCCCGGCACGACGGCACACGACCGTCCGATGCGCCGCCAGTCTGCGCGCTTGACCTCGCAAAGGTCCCTCCCGCCATTGCTCGGCGTCCACGGCGGATGTCGATCGCGCCTGGCGCCGGCCTTCAGCACTTCCCCGTCCTGTCGGACGATCTCGAGTTCATTGCCCGATTAGTACACTGGCTTATCATATACTGGTGTTCGCCGCAAATCCTAATCTGGACGGCGCGCTGCGGCATCTCGCGCATCGCCGCGCCATGTTTGCGAAGCTTTTGGTTCGGGGCATCGGCGACCCGACGTCGGACGCCCGATCAACTGCGCAGCGCGTCGAGATCCGCCATCGCGGTGGAGATCCGCTCCATCATCGCCAGCGTCGTCGCTTCGGACTGCATGGCCGGCAACAGCGGCGAATGGCACAAGGTGATCGTCCACATCAGGAGCGCGTGCACCATCTGCTGTCGGTAGTTGAGGAAGCTCCGGTCGAAATCCGGCTTGGTCCCCGTCAAGGCGCCGAAGCGGTCGAGATAGCGGAGCAGCAGATCCTTCTCCCACTTGCGGCGATCGTCCGGCGTGAGCGCCGCGGTCACCGCATAGGAAAAGTCGCGCGACCAGTGACCGCGGGCAAGGCATTGCCAATCGCACAGGCCCATCTTGCCGGCTCCGGTGCGGTACCAGTTGCCGATATGCACGTCGGAGTGGATCAGACCCTGCGGCTCGCTGTCATGGACAACAAGGGCTTGCATGGCGGCTGGCCAGACCGCGTCGCGCTGCGCCAGCACGCTCTTTGGGATGACATGCGCGGCGGCGTCGAACGCCTTGCGCGTGTAATGCTCGAGGCTCATCTTCTCCGCGCCGATAGTAAACCATCGCGGATAGCTGGCGACCCACGGATAGCGCGCCGCCAGCTCACCATTGCCGTAGAACTGTGCATGCAGCGCGGCCAGGACATCGACCATGTCTTCCGCCATCTCGCGATCGACGTAGGTCTTGTAGTTGCAAAAGGTCGACGATTTGGTCGCGACCATGTCTTCAAGAAGAAGAATCGAGGCGTAGGTCTGGCGATCGAATGCCGCGTGATAGCCGATCGGCGCCTCGATCTCGAGCTGCGGCCGCAACTGCATGTAGAAGCGGCCCTCGACCCGCGCGGTGCCGTTGAAGCCGCCGATCATCCGCGTGACGACGCTGGGCAGCGACTTCGTGAACATCGATCGCGGCAGGCCGGCGCGCTCGCCGGCATCATTGTAGCTGACGATCAACTGATGGCGCTCATGGGTCCCCGCGCTCGCAGGCTTCACCACGACGCCGGTGACGATAGCGCCGGGCGTTTTCTGGCAGAGCACGGCGGTCAGCCATTCCGGCGTAATGGCCCCGGGCGAGCACGGAACATCCTCCGCCCGGCGGGCCTTCGGCCGCGTCAGGCGCTCGAAGGCCACCCGTCCGCCAATTTTCAGCGCAGCCAGTGCCGTCGCACCCGAAGCAGCCATGGTCCCTCCCTGTTCCGTCGGCGATCAATATCGCCGCTCAGCATAATTAGTACACTTCTGTACCATCTTTAGCATAATTCGGACCGCGTTCAAGGCATGGCTGCGCCGCATTACGCGATCACCGGAATTGGGCCTCTCGTAGCAACCGGTGCCCGGCGGGAAATTTCGTCGCGACGCTCTCCGCATATTTCGTTTGATAATATATGGTACATGTGTGTACTTATTATGCAGTCAGAACACATAACCGGAACGACATGGGAGAGAACATGAGGATTCCGATACTGGTCGGCGTTTCCGCACTTGTTTTCGGCAGCGTGGCTGGTGCTGCCGAGAAGCAGTACGGCCCGGGCGTCTCCGACACCGAGATCAAGATCGGCCAGACCGTTCCCTATAGCGGGCCCGCTTCCGCCTTTTCCAGCTATGGCCGCGTCATGACCGGCTATTTTCAGATGCTGAATGAGAGCGGCGGCATCAATGGCCGGAAGGTCAACCTGATCTCGCTCGACAATGCATTCAGCCCGCCAAAGGCGATCGAGCAGACCCGCAAGCTGGTCGACGACGACGGCGTCCTTGCCGAGGTCGGAACCGTCGGCACCGTCCCCAACGTCGCCGTTCAGAAATATCTGAACCAGAACAAGGTGCCGCAGGTGTTCATCTCGGCCGGCGGCCGCCGTTTCAACGATCCGCAGAATTTCCCCTGGACCGTGCCGTTCTATCCGCCGTTCGAGATGGAGGGGGCGACCTTCGGCAAATTCATCGCCCGGAAGCTGCCCAGCGCGAAGATCGCGGTGCTCTATCAGAATGACGATTACGGCAAGGACTATCTGACCGGCTTCAAGTCGGGCCTGGGCGCGGATAGCGCCGCCAAGATCGTGGCGGAGGCGTCCTATGAGCTGAGCTATCCGACCGTCGATTCAGAGGTTCTCAAGCTCAAGGCCTCCGGCGCGGACACGATCGTTTATTTCGCGACGCCCAAGTTTGCCGCACAGGCGATCAAGAAGGCCAACGAAGTGAACTGGAAGCCGGCGCAGTTCCTCGCCAGCCCCGTCAACTCGATCCAGGGCGTGCTGATGCCGGCCGGCCTGGAGAACGTCCAGGGTGCCTACACGACCCAGTTCACCAAGCAGGCCAGCGACCCGGCCTGGGCCGACGACCAGGAGGTGAAGGACTACATCGCCTTCATGAAGAAGTGGGCACCGAATGACAGCCCCAACGATTTCATCGCGCTGTCTGGCTACATCAATGCGCAGGCCATCGCCAAGGGCCTGCAGCGATGCGGCGACAACCTGACGCGCGAGAACCTGCTGGCCCAGGCCACGAGCTTCAACAAGGAGCGGGTCGGCATGCTGCTGCCGGGAATCGAGCTCTCCAATTCAAAGGAAAATTTCGCTCCTTACCGCACATTGCGCATGGCGATCTTCGAGAAGAACTCATGGAAGCTTCTCGAAGAGTAGCGCCGCGCCGTGCCTGCCGGGCATGTCCCGGCGGGCCTTTATGCATTCAGCAGCGTTGGCGGAGGCCAGGTTGAGCATCAAGGGCAAAGCCTACATCGCGGGGATCTATGAGCATCCCACCCGGCATGCGCCGGACAAATCGATCGCGCAGCTCCACGCCGAGGTCGCCAAGGGCGCGATCGAGGACGCCGGGCTGACCAAGGACGACATCGATGGCTATTTTCTGTCCGGCAACGCGCCGGGCGGAACCTGGCCGATGGTCGACTATCTCGGCCTCAAGGTCCGTCATATCGACAGCACCGATACCGGCGGTTCCTCCTACATCATCCAGCTCGGCCACGCGGCCGAAGCGATTGCGGCCGGCAAATGCTCGGTCGCGCTGATCACGCTGGCAGGCAAGCCGCGCACCAGCCACACGCCGCCGCGTGCGCCGGGCGCCGAAGCGGATTTCGAGGCGGCCTACGGCGCTACCACCCACAACGCCTACGGCATGTGCGCGATGCGCCACATGCACGATTACGGCACCACCTCCGAACAGTTGGCCTGGATCAAGGTCGCCGCCTCCCACCATGCGCAATACAATCCGCACGCGCTGCTGAAGGAGGTCGTCACCGTCGAGGACGTCGTGAACTCGCCGATGATCTCCGATCCACTGCACCGGCTCGACTGCTGCGTCGTCACTGACGGCGGCGGCGCGCTGATCGTGACGTCTCCGGAGATCGCCAAAAGCCTGAAAAAGCCGCAGGTCCGGCTGATCGGTCACGGCGAGGCCATGAAGGGACCGAACGGCGGCAAGGATCTCGACCTCACCTATTCAGCCGGCGTCTGGTCTGGCCCCCGCGCCTTCGAGGAAGCCGGCGTCACGCCGGGGGACATCAAATACGCCTCGATCTACGACAGCTTTACCATCACCGTGCTGATGCAGCTGGAGGATCTCGGCTTCTGCAACAAGGGCGAAGGCGGAAAGTTCGTGGCCGACGGCAACCTGATCTCCGGCGTCGGCAAGCTGCCGTTCAATACCGATGGCGGCGGTCTGTGCAGCAACCATCCCGTCAACCGTGGCGGCATGACCAAGATCATCGAGGCGGTGCGGCAGTTGCGCGGCGAGGCGCACCCGAAGGTGCAGGTCAAGAACTGTGATCTCGCCATCGCCCACGGCACCGGCGGATTGCTGGGCGTCCGCCACGCCGCCTCGACCGCCATTCTGGAGCGCGTGTGATGAGCGAGAAGACATATCCGGCGCCCGTGACAAATCCCGAGACGGCGCCATTCTGGGAAGCCGCCAAGGCCGGCAAGCTCTTGATCAAGCGCTGCACCGCCTGCGGCGAAGCGCACTATTTCCCGCGTTCGATCTGCCCGTTCTGCTTCTCTGATCGGACCGTATGGGAGGAGAGCTCGGGCGAGGCCACGATCTACACGTTCAGCCTGATGCGGAAATCGCCGACCGGACCGTACGCGATCGCGTATGTGACGCTGCAGGAAGGTCCGTCGCTGCAGACCAACATCGTCGACTGCGATCTGGAGAAATTGAAGATCGGGCAAAAGGTTAAGCTGGTGTGGAAGCCGACAAGCGGCGCACCGCTGCCGTTTTTCACGCTGGCCTAAAGCGCGATGAGATTGGATCGAATCATCATCGCGCTTTAGCTCTTTGTTTTGAGCATGATCTTTTCGGAAAACCGCTTCGCACTTTTCCGGATCATGCTCTAGAAAGTACCTTCTCCCCTTGTGGGAGAAGGTGGCGCGTAGCGCCGGATGAGGGGTATCTCGCCATGCGGCACTGTCCTTGCGGAGGCAACCCCTCACCCGAATGAGTCTGTGACTCCGTTCTCGTGGCCCTCTCCCACAAGGGGAGAGGGCACATTAACTGACGCCGTCGCTCGCGGAGACGATTGTGGAAGGCGCTGCATCCCGATCAGCTGATGACTTCGTCGCGACGCAATTCGGCGATGCTCTCCGTTGAAAACCCCATCTCCCTCAATACGTCATCGGTATGCTGCCCGAGCATCGGCGGCGGCAGGCCCGGGTCGCGCTCCGCGCCGACGAACGTCACGGGATGGCCGACGCAGTTCAAGCGGCCGGCAGCCGGATGCTCATATTGCATGATCAGCTTGTCCGCCTTGGTGTGCGGGTGATCCAGCAGCTGCGCGAGCGTGTTGATCGGCGAGCAGGGAATGCCGACCGCGTTCAGCGCCTCGTTCCAGTCCGCAACCGTCCGCGTCGCGATAATTGCCTGGACGTGCTGCAGCGTTTCGGCACGGTGCCTGACCCGCTCCGCGTTGGTCCGGAACTTCGGGTCGTCGACGATCGCGTTCAGCCCCGCAATCGCGCAGAACTTGCGCCAGAGATTGTCGTTGGCGACGCCGATCATGATCGGTCCGTCGGCGGCTTCGAACGCCTGATAAGGACAAAGCGACTCGTGGCTGGAGCCGCATTTGGCCGGCTGCGTCCCGCGTTGCCAATAGGTCTGCAGATTGTAGCCGAGCAATCCCAGCGCCGTGTCGAACAAAGACACCTGGATCGCCCCGCCCCTGCCCGACTTCTCCCGCGCGAGCAGGCTGGCCAGAATGCCGCTGAAGGCATGTACGCCGGTCATCTGGTCGATCGGCGAGATCGGGCTGCGGATGTAGCCGCCGCCGTCGTCGCCGGTCATCGACATGATGCCGCCGAAGGCCTGCAGGATGACGTCGTAGCCAGGCGAGTTCTTGAGCGGTCCGGTCCGGCCGAATCCGGAGATGCTGCAATGGACCAGCCGGCTGTTGAGTGCGCAAAGGGTCGCGGCATCGATGCCCAGCCGCTCGGCAACACCCGTGCCAAAGCTCTCGATGGCAACGTCGGCTGATTTCGCCAGCTCGTGCACGAGCTTTCGCCCCTGGTCCGACTTCATGTTGATCGCAATGCTGCGTTTGTTGCGATTAGCGCTCAGGAACACGGTGCCGAGGCCGGGCGCAGGAAACGGTGGCCACCCCCGCGTCTCGTCACCCTGCCCCACCGCCTCGACCTTGATGACCTCGGCACCGAGGTCGCCGAGATATTGGGCGCAGAGCGGGCCGGCCAGAACCTTTGAGAGATCGAGAACCTTGATGCCATCGAGCGGTCTTGACACGACAGTCTCTCCCTAACCGCGATCAATTCAGCCCGGCGGCAAACAAGCCGCCGAGATACGCCGGAAAGCCTTGTTGCGTGACCAGGACGTAGTCGGCGGCGCGCCGCTCCGACTCATCAAGCTCCGGACGCCAGGTCGCTGCCGCAGCTTCCGCATCGGCGAGCCGCGCGCGCAGCAATTCCTTGCCCCAGGTTTTCGGCTCGTCGTCATGCCAATAGACGCCGGCGGTGATCCGGCCGTCAAAGCTCGCCTTGCGCTGTCCGTCGCCACGAAAGCCGGCTCGCGCAAAAGCCTCGTCAAGTTCCTGTCCTGATCCTGCTTGCGCACGCAGCGCATGCGAGACCGCGCCGACGGCTTGCGTGATCCTGGGATCAAGCCCCTTCTTCTTCAGCCGCTCGTAGTCGAGCCTGCCGAGAAACAGCGTCCTGATCATGTTGCGCGGCTCCCGCCGCTGAATCAGTTTTGCAAAAATCTGCATCTCGGTCCGGATCGCCGTATCGAAATCCTGCGGTAATCCCTGCGCGACACAATCAAGAATGGCTGACGGCGCCGGATAGTGTCCGAGGGTGTCGGCGAGCATTTTGGTCCGGCATGCATCGACCTCGCCTGCGACGCGTTGCGCGGCAGCCGGACGCCAATCCGGTCGATCCCAAGGCTGGGTGGGAGCAGGACGCGACAGGACCCACCGTTCGGCGGCCGCAATCTCGTCGCCCGGCGCGACCAGTTCATGCGCAAGGCCCGCTGCAACGGCGGCTTGCCCGCTGATCCGCGCACCATCGAGCAACACCGGCAGCGCCGCGTCGATACCGACCAAGCGGGGCAGCCGTTGGGTTCCGCCACCGCCCGGCAGCAATCCGACCAGCGACTCCGGCAAGCCGAATGTGGCATGCGGCTGGTCGGCGAGCACCCTGTGATGGGCGGCAAGCGCGAACTCACAGCCGCCTCCCAGCGCCAGGCCCGCGACCGCGACCGCAATGGGCTTGCCTGCCGTCTCGAGCCTGCGCAGTCCGTGGCTCAGCCGGAAGAAATGGTCGAAGGCAAGACGGTCTCGCTCGCCCGGCGGCGCCGCCATGATCATGTCGTAAGCGGTCTCCAACTCGGCCAGATCGGCGCCGGCACAGAACGCCGATGATTTTCCGGAGCTGATAACGACGCCCGCCACATCACTCTGCCCGAGCCAGTCTGCAAAAACGCCGAGCTCCTCGATCGCCGCATTCGAGAACACGTTCATCGAACGGCCGGGCATATCGAAGATCAGGTGCAGGATGCCGTTTCCCGACTGCTCCATGCGAAACTGCTTCAGCTCCGGTCCGATCGGCATCCTTCCCTCCCTGATTACAGTTCATTGGTGTACGATCGTGCTTGCGCTTACCCCGTTTCGGGTTGTATACCCAATCCGAATACTGTACACTAGCAAACTAAATCAGACGGGACGCGTTTTGACAATGATCGAGCGCACGATCTTTCGCGAAGAGCATGAAATTTTCCGGCAGACGGTCCGACGCTTCGTCGACCGCGAGATCGTGCCGTTCCACGCGCAGTGGGAGGAAGACGGCATCGTCCCCCGCGAGCTGTGGCTGAAGGCCGGCGCCGCCGGCCTGCTCTGCTGCACCGTGCCCGAGGAATATGGCGGCATGGGCCTCGATTACCTGTTCGACGTCGTCGTATTCGAGGAACTCTGGCGGGCCGGCGCGAGCGGCCCGGGCTTTCTCATTCACACCGACCTCGTCGCCACCTATCTGCTCTCTTTCGGCACCGAGGCGCAGAAGCGCAAATGGCTGCCGAAGATGGTGTCGGGCGAAGCGATCGGCTCGCTCGGCATGACGGAACCGCATGCCGGCAGCGACCTCAAGGCGATCCGCACCAAGGCCGTGCGCGACGGCGACGAATTCGTCATCAACGGCCAGAAGGTGTTCATCTCCAACGGCCAGCTCTGCGATTTCATCGTGCTGGCGACCAAGACCGACAGCCAGGCCGGTGCCAAGGGCGTCACCCTGTTCATCGTCGAGAGCAACCGGCCGGGCTTCAAGCGCGGCCGCAACCTCGAAAAGCTCGGCATGCGGGCGCAGGATACGTCCGAGCTGTTCTTCGACAATGTACGGATTCCCGCCAGCAACATGCTGGGCGCGGAAGGCCGGGGCTTTGCGCAGATGATGACCAAGCTGGCGCAGGAACGCCTTGCGCAGGCGATTCGCTCGGCCACGGTCACGGAGACCGTGATCGACTGGACGCTGCAATATACCGCCGAGCGCAGCGCCTTCGGCCAGAAGCTCGCCGATTTCCAGAACACCCAGTTCAAGCTCGCCGAGCTAAAGACCAAGGCGGCCGTGGCGCGCGTGTTCACCGACAAATGCATTGCCCTCTTCATGGAGGGCAAGCTCGATCCCGTCGACGCCGCCATGGCCAAGATGTTCACCTCCGAGCTGCACTGCGAAACCGTCGACGAATGCCTGCAACTATTCGGCGGCTGGGGCTATATGTGGGAGTACCCGATCGCGCGGGCCTATGCCGACGCGCGGGTGGTGAAGATCGCCGGCGGCTCGATCGAGATCATGAAGACGATCATCGCCCGGCAGATGTATTCACAGCGCGGCTTCGATATTCAGAAGAACGGGTCAGCCACATAGCTCTCGTCTTTTGAGCATCGAAGACCGGCGGCGAAGCGACAGAACGACAAACGACAAGGGAGATCAGCGTTGAAGGGCCTATCTGGAAAGGTTTCCGTCGTCACCGGCGGCGGACAGGGCATCGGACGAGGATTGACGCTGCGGCTGGCGGAAGAAGGCTGCAAGGTCGCAATCTTCGACATCAATCCGCAAGGCGGCGAAGAGACCGCCAAGCTCGCGCCGCAGGCCGTCATCAAGACCTATGCGGTCGATGTGGGCGATGCCGCCTCGGTCGAGGCCGCCGTCGCCAAGGTCGAGGCCGAGCTCGGCCCGATCTGGCTGCTGGTCAACAACGCCGGCTGGGACCGTCCAATGCCGTTCCTGAAGACCGACAAGGAGCTCTGGGACAAGATCATCCGGATCAATCTCTACGGGCCCCTCAACACCCACAAGGCGATCGCGCCATTGATGGCCGAGCGCGGCGGTGGCCGCATCGTCAATATCGCCTCCGACGCCGCGCGCGTCGGCACCAGCGACGAAGCGGTCTATTCGGCCTGCAAGGGCGGCCTGATCTCCTTCACCAAGTCGCTGGCGCGGGAACTGGCGCGCAAGAACGTCCTGCTCAATGCCGTCTGCCCCGGCCCGACCAACACGCCGATGATGGCGGCAGTGCTCGGCGAAGGCGAGCATGCCGTCAAATGGAAGGATGCGATGGTGCGCGGCATTCCGCTCAAGCGGATGGGCGAGCCGGATGATTACGGCGGAATCGTCGCGATGCTCGCCTCCGACGACGGCAAATTCATCACCGGACAAACCATTTCCGTCTCCGGCGGAATGAACATGATCTGATCAGCGGAAGGAAACGCCATGACCGACCCGAAGCAATTCACCGACGTCATCTATGAAGTGCGCGACCGCGCCGCCTGGATCATCATCAATCGGCCGAAGGTCTACAACGCATTCCGCGCGCGCACGCTGGACGAGCTCATCTGGGCTTTCCAGCTCGCCGGAAACGATCGCAACGTCGCCAGCATCGTGCTGACCGGCGCCGGTGAAAAGGCTTTCTGCACCGGGGGCGATCAATCGGCGCATGAGGGGCAGTATGACGGCCGCGGCGTGGTCGGACTTCCGATCGATGAGATCCAGGGCCTGATCCGCGACGTCCCGAAGCCGGTGATCGCCCGGGTCAACGGCTTTGCGATTGGCGGCGGCAACGTGCTTGCGACGCTCTGCGACCTGACGATCGCCGCTGAACATGCGCAGTTCGGTCAGGTCGGCCCCAAGGTCGGCTCGGTCGATGCCGGCTGGGGCACCGCGTTCCTGGCGCGCCACGTCGGCGACAAGAAGGCGCGCGAGATCTGGTTCCTCAATGAACGCTACACCGCCGAGCAGGCGCGCGAGATGGGGCTCGTCAACAAGGTCGTCCCGATGGCGCAGCTCGATGCGGCCGTAAAGGACTGGACCGACAAGCTCGCGCAGCGCTCGCCGACCGCGATCGCGCTGGCCAAGCGATCCTTCAACGCCGATTCCGACAACATCCGCGGCATCAGCAATTTTGCGCTCCATGCCGTCAAGCTGTTCTATGACACGGCGGAATCGAAGGAAGGCGTTGCCGCGTTCAACGAGAAGCGCGACCCGGACTTCCACAAATTCGTGCGCTGAGCGGCCCCATCATGGCGCCTCAGAAGGTCATCATCTCCTGCGCGGTCACGGGATCGATTCATACGCCGTCGATGTCGCCGCATCTGCCGGTGACGGCGGTCGAGATCGCTGAGTCCGCGCTCGGCGCCGCGGCGGCGGGGGCCGCCATCGTGCATCTGCACGCGCGAAATCCGGCCGATGGACGGCCGGATCAATCCCCGGAGGCATTCGAGCCCTTCCTTCGCGTCATCAAGCAAAGCTCCAACGTCGTCGTCAATCTGACCACCGGCGGCTCGCCCTATATGACCGTGGAAGAACGCGTCCGTCCGGCGGCGACCTGGAAGCCGGAAGTCGCGAGCCTCAACATGGGCTCGATGAATTTCGGCCTGTTCCCGATGCTGAAGCGCTACAAGTCGTTCAAGCACGACTGGGAGCCGCAGATGCTGGAAGGTTCCCACGATCTCGTCTTCCGCAACTCGTTCAAGGATATCCGCTACGCGCTGGAGACGCTGAACGGCACCGGCGCGCGCTACGAGTTCGAATGCTACGACACCAGCCATCTCTATAATCTGCACTATTTCTGGACCGAGGGACTGGTGAAGGCGCCGCTGTTCATCCAGACCTGCTTCGGCCTGCTCGGCGGCATCGGCTCGCATCCGGACGATGTCATGCACATGAAGCGGACGGCCGATCGCCTGTTCGGTGACAACTACCGCTGGTCCGTGCTCGGCGCCGGCCGCGCCCAGATGCAGGTCGCGGCAATGGCCGCATCGATGGGGGGCCATGTCAGGGTCGGTCTCGAGGACAGTCTGTGGATCGGCGCCGGCCGCCTCGCCGAGACCAACGCGGCGCAAGTGACGCAGGTGCGCAAGATCATCGAAGGCCTTGGGCTCGAGATCGCAAGCCCCGACGAGGCACGCGACATTCTCCAGCTCAAGGGCGGCGACACGGTCGCCTTCTAGCTCCAACAGACGGTTCGACGGACATGCTGCCAAATCGCCCGGTCTACGACGAAGAGCACGCCCTGCTGCGCGACAGCGTCCGCCGCTTCGCCGCGGCCAAGATCGCTCCCCGCTTCCAGGAATGGGAGAAAGCGGGGATCATCGACCGCGCGCTGTGGCCGGCGGCCGGCGAGGCCGGCCTGCTGTGCCCGCAGGTGCCCGAGCAATATGGCGGGATCGGCGGCGATTTTCGCCACAACGCCGTCGTCATCGAGGAGCTCGCCTATTCCGGCTTCGCGGGTCCCGCGACCGATTTCTCGGTCCATAATGACGTCTGCTGCGGCTACCTCCTGAGCTACGGCACCGAGGAGCAGAAGAAGAAGTGGCTGCCGCGCATGGTCGCCGGCGAGACCGTGTGCGCGATCGCGATGACCGAGCCCGGCAGCGGCAGCGATCTGCAGGGCATTCGAACCCGCGCTGTCCGCGACGGCGACGACTACGTCATCTCCGGCCAGAAGACCTTCATTTCGAACGGCCAGATGTGCGATCTCGTCATCGCCGTCACCCGCACCAATCCCGATGGCGGGTCGCGCGGCATGAGCCTGATCCTGGTCGAGACCGACCGCGCCGGCTTCCGGCACGGCCGCAATCTCGACAAGCTCGGCCACCTCTCCTCCGATACGTCGGAGCTGTTCTTCGACCAGGTCCGCGTTCCCGTCAGCAACCTGCTGGGCTCGGAAGGCGGGGCCATGGCGGCGCTGATGAGCGAGCTGCCGCAGGAGCGGCTGACGATCGCCCTCCACTCGATCGCGTCGGCGCAGAAGGCATTCGACATCACCAAGGCTTACGTCCTGGAGCGCAAGGCGTTCGGCCAGGCCGTCGGCACGTTCCAGAACACCCGCTTCAAGCTCGCCGATCTGAAATCGGACCTTCAGGTCGGCTGGGCCTATGTCGACCAATGCCTGGCGCAACACATCCGCGGTGAGCTCACCACCTACGCCGCATCGACAGCAAAACTCTGGACCACCGAGATGCATGGGCGTCTCGTCGACCAGTGCCTGCAGTTCTTCGGCGGCTATGGATTCATGCGCGAATACGAGATCTGCCGGCTGTTTGCCGACGCACGCGTGCTGCGCATCTATGGCGGCACATCGGAGATCATGCGCGAGCTGATCGCGCGCAACCTCTGACGCGGGCCGCGATCGCGCCCCGCGCCTTTTGCGGTCAGTAGCTCTTCGGCAGATCCAGCACCTTCTCGGCGATGAAGCTCAGGATGAGCTGCTCGGTGATCGGCGCCAGGCGCGTGATCGAGACCTCGCGAAACAGCCGCTCGACGTGATACTCCTTGGCATAGCCGAAACCGCCGTGGGTCATGATGGCCTGCCAGGCCGCATCGTGGCCGGCGCGCGCGCCCAGCAGTTTGGCACTGTTGGCTTCGGCACCACACGGCTTGTCCGAGTCGTAGAGCCAGGCCGCGCGCATCGCCATCAGCCACGCCGACTCCAGATACATCCACTTCTCCGCCAGCGGATGCTGGATCGCCTGGTTCTGCCCGATCGGACGGTCGAACACCACGCGTTCCCGGGCGTAGCGCGTCGCCCGGCGCAGCGCATCCTGCCCGATCCCGATGGCCTCGACCGCGATCAGGATACGCTCGGGGTTGAGGCTGTGCAGGATGTAGGAAAAACCCTTGCCTTCCTCACCGATCCGGTCGGCTTCCGGAATGAACAGGCCGTCGATGAAGATGGCGTTGGAATCGACCGCCTTGCGTCCCATCTTCGGAATGCGGCGCACCTCGATCTTGGAGCGGTCGAGGTCGGTGTAGAAGATCGTGATGCCGTCGGTCGGCCGCTTGCAATCCTCGTACTTCGTCGTCCGCGTCAGCAGCATGATCTTGTTGGCGACCTGCGCGGTCGAGGTCCATACCTTCTGGCCGTACACCAGATAGCCGCCCGGGACTTTCTCGGCAAAGGTCTTGATGCGCGTGGTGTTGAGCCCGGCATCCGGCTCGGTGAAGCCGAAGCAACATTGGTCCTCACCGGACACCAGCCGTGGCACCCAGCGCCGCTTCTGGTCGTCCGTGCCCTTCACCACGATCGGATGCGGCCCGAACAGGTTGATGTGCACGGCCGAAGCCGAGGTCATGCCGCCACCATGGCTCGCCACCTCGTGCATCATGATCGCGGCTTCGGTCACGCCCAGACCGGAGCCGCCATATTCCTCGGGCATCGTGATGCCGAGCCAGCCGGCATCCGCCATGGCGCGGTGGAATTCGCGCGGGAATTCGCCATCCTCGTCGCGCGCCAGCCAATACTCGTCATCGAAGCGCGAGACGACGGCCCGGACACCCTCGCGAATGGCAGCGTGATCTTCGGGCACGTCGAGCTGATTGGCAAAGGATCTATCCATTCGAACTGCCCTCCCCGACCGACGCCAAGGTTCGTTTCGCGGCGACCAGATGCGGAATGTCGTACATCTTGCCGTCGATGCCGACGGTGCCGACATCGGGCGCGGCCGCGAATGCGGCGACGACGCGCCGTGCGTGCGCCAGATCGTCATCCGACGGCGTGAAGCAGGTGTTGATCGTCGCGACCTGATCCGGGTGGATCGCAATGCGGCCGACAAAGCCGTCGCGGCGGGCGATCCTGCAGCTTTCCGCCAAGCCCTGCTGATCCCTGAAGTCGACATACAGGGTTTCGAGCGCCGCAGCATCGGCGGCCCCCGCTGCAAACAGGCACTGCGCGCGCGCGACCTGATAGGGGAAGGTCCAGCTCCCGTCGGCTTCGCGCGGCGTCAGCGCGCCGAGCGCCGCGCTCAAATCCTCGCCGCCCCAGGTCAGCGCCACCAGGCGCCTGTTCTTGCGCGAATAGCCGCTGAAGCCGATCATCGCCGCCGGCGTCTCGGTCGCGACCGTCAGCAGCTTGACATGACCAGGCGGAACTCCGTTCGCGACCTCGAGCGCGTCGACATAATGCGAGACCAGATCGACATCCTCGATGCCGTTGACCTTGGGAATCAGGATGCCGTCGAGGCCGGGACGGACCACGGCTGCAAGGTCCTCCAGTGTCAACCCGGTGCCGAACGGATTGATCCGCACCAGGAACGACCAGTTCCTCGGACCGCCCAGCAAATTCTTGACCGCGTCGCGCGCAAAGGCCTTCCGGCTCGGTGCTACCGAATCCTCGAGATCGAGGATCAAGGCATCGGCGCCGATGCCGTCCGCCTTGGCGAATTTGCGTTCGCTGTCGGCGGGTACGAAGAGGAGCGAGCGCAGTTTCATGCCGGCCTCCGCATCATCAAGCCGTTCCGGCGGCAGTACACCACTTCCTCGTCGCGCTGGTTGAAGCCGCGATGCTCGAAGGTCACGATGCCCTGCGTCGGCCGCGACTTGCTCTCGCGCACGGCGACGACCTTGGTCTCGGCGCGCAGCGTGTCCCCTGCAAACACCGGCTTCGGGAATCGCGTGTCCTCCATGCCAAGGTTGCCGACCGTGGTTCCCAGCGTCGTGTCCTGCACCGACAACCCGATGATGAGCCCGAGGGTGAAGATCGAATTCATCAAGGGCTTTCCGAACTCGGTGCCCTTGGCATAGTCGTGATCGATATGCACCGCCGCCGGATTGTAGGTCAGCGACGAGAACAGGATATTGTCCATATCGGTCACCGTACGCCGGATCTCATGGACAAAGGTTTGTCCGACCGAAAACTGCTCGAAATAGAGCCCCGCCATGTCGTTGCCTCTTGTGCTGTCTTGCAGGGTTGCCGGCGGCGACGCCGCCCGGATTTCCTTGTCTCCCGCCGGTTTTCTACCGTATAGTCATATCGTACACAAGCGTACTAATTATGAGGAACGCTCATGTCCGTTCGCGAAAATCGACAGGTCCGGCTGACCGCCCGGCCGCGCGGCATCCCGCAGCCGGAACATTTCTCGCTTTTCACGGGGCCGGTGGCTGCCCCCGGCAAGGGCGAGCTCCTGATCCAGAACCGCTATCTGTCGGTTGATCCGGCGCAGCGCGGATGGGCCAATGATGAAGGGAACTACAGCGCCCCGGTGCCGCTCGACACCCCGATGCGCGCGCTCGCGGTTGGCGAGGTCATCGAGAGCAATGTCCCGGACTATCGCACCGGCGAGCACGTCTACGGATGGTTCGGCTGGCAGCGCTATTGCGTTGCGACGCCAGACGCGGTGCTGCGCCGCGTCGTGCCGTCCAGCCTGCCGCTCAGCGCCAATCTCAGCGTGCTCGGCATGAATGGCATCACCGCCTACCTCGCCTTTCACGGCCTCGGCGATCCCAAGCCCGGCGAGCATGTGCTGGTGTCGACCGCGGCAGGCAGCGTCGGGAGCTTTGTCGGCCAGTTGGCACGGATCGCGGGCTGCCGTGCGGTCGGATTGACCGGTTCCGCCGAGAAAGCCGCGTTCGCGAAAGCGCGCTACGGCTACGCGGACATGATCAACTATCGCGAAGTGGTCGATCTCGGCGCCGCGATCCGATCGGCCTGCCCTGACGGCAACGACATCTTCTTCGATAATACCGGCGGCGCGATCGCCGACGCGGCCATTCGCACCATGCGCTTACGCGGACGGGTGATCCAGTGCGGCACGGCCGCGAACGCGTCATGGACCCCCGCGCCCACCGGCCCGCGTCCCGAGCGCGAAATTCTCACCCGCCGCCTGCGCTGGTCGGGCTTCATCATCTTCGATCATCTCGCCGAGTTCGAAGCAGCCGCGGCGCGGCTCGCCGAGTTCGCGTTGGCTGGCAAAATCGTTCACGACGAGGAGGTTCTACCGGGTCTGGAGCACGCTCCCGGCGCGATCGCAAAACTCTACCGCGGCGAGAACCACGGCAAGCTGATCATCGAAGTCGACTGAACGCGGCTGGGCTATGCGCTGGCCTTGCGTTTCATCACCTCCGGCAGCTTCACGCGATGAAAACCCTCGAACGGCACGCTGCGGCTGTGCGGCTCGAGCTTCCAGGTGGTGCGCGCGTTGGGCGTTCCGCCGTCGACACGAAGACACGAGCCGGTGATGTAGGCCGCCGCCGGCGACAGCAGATAGGCAATGGCGGCCGAAATCTCGGCCTCGGTGCCGAACCGCTGCAGCGGCACGCGCTCGGTGAAATCGTGCAGCTTCTTCTGCATCTCCGGTGTGTAGGTATCGAAGCCGCTGGAGACGATGCCGCCGGGGGCCACCGCGTTCACGCGCACGCCCGATGCCGACCATTCGCAGGCGGCCGTCTCGGTGAGGGTCAGCATGCCGCCGCGTGCCGCAGCCGAATGGCCGAATTCGGGCCAGCCGTGCCAGATGTCGGCGATGATGTTCACGATCGCGCCGCCATTGGCCTCCATCCAGCGGTTATAGACCTCGCGCATGAAAATGAAGCCGCCGGTCAGATTGTTGCGCACGACGGCCTCGAAGCCCTTGGTCGAAATCGCCTTCAACGGCGCGCGAAATTGCCCGCCGGCATTGTTGACCAGCCCGTCGATCCGGCCGTAGCGCCCCAGCACGGCATCGACGGCGCCAACCACCATCGTCTCATCGCGGATGTCGCAGGCATGGCTCATCGCCTGCCCGCCATCCTCTTCGATCTCGCGCTGCACCTCGACGAGCTTCTCCATGGTCCGCCCGAGGATCGCGACATTGGCGCCAAGCGCTGCGAGCTCGTGCGCGGTGCAGCGCCCGATGCCGCTGCCGGCGCCGGTCACGATGATGGTCTGGTCCTTGAACAGATCCGGCCTGAACACGGATTGATACGGCATCCCTGGCTCCCTGAAGCTCCTCAACGCCGGTTATTGCCCCCTGCCTTTTGAACACAGGAGGCTTCGGCGAGCATTGCGCCCGATGATAGTACACTTTATTACTATATCCAAGGACAATGAACGATGGGAGCGAGACGTGGCGCAAACCAACACCATCACGACCGAAACGAAGGGCGCGATCGACATCCTGACATTGAACCGTCCGGCCGAGCTCAACGCCGTTTCGCCTGACATGATAACGGAACTCACCGCCTATTTCTCTGCCCTGCACGACCGGCCAACGACGCGCGTCGTGATCCTGCGCGGTAACGGGCCTCAGTTCTCCGCGGGCGCCGAACTCGGCTCGGATGCATTCGCCGCGCCCGGCAAAGGTCGGCCGCAGCGCCAGCTCAAGATGCAGCAGAACTATTCCGGCGTGATCCGCTTGATGCGATCCTGCCCGCAGCCGATCATTGGCCTCGCCCACGGCGCAGCCTGCGGCGCCGGCTTCTCCTTCCTGCTCGCCTGCGACGTCCGCTTTGCCGCACCCGATGCAAGTATGAACGCCGCCTATATCAAGATCGGCGTCGGCGGCTGCGACATGGGCTCGGGCTATCTGCTGCCGCGCCTGGTCGGGTTGTCGGTAGCCTCGGAATTCCTGCTCACGGGGCGCTTCATCAAGGCCGAGCGTGCCAAGTCGATCGGCCTGGTCAGCGACATTGTGCCGGCGGAAGAGCTCCTCGCAAAAGGCATGGCGTTCGCCGAAGACATGCTGCGCGTTTCGCCGATGGGCCTGCGCATGACCAAGCAGGCTCTCAACACGTTGATCGATGCGCCGAGCCTCGATGCGGCGCTGATGATGGAGGACCGCCAGCAGGTCATCCTGCTGGAGACGCATGACCACGCGGAAGCCGTCGCCGCGTTTCGCGAACGACGGTCTCCGACCTATCACGATCAGTAAGCTATTTCGCGTCGGAGAACCCGACGGCGATCTCGCGCAGCTTGAATTTCTGGATCTTGCCACTCGCCGTGCGGGGAAGCTCGGTGACGAGCTCCACGCGTTCCGGCCAGAACTGCTTCGCCATCTTCGCCTCGCCAAGATAGGCCTGCACTGCCGCCAGATCGATCGTGCTTCCGCTGCGGGGAACGATGAACGCGCAGCCGCGCTCGCCGAGCCGGGCATCGGGAAATCCGACCACCGCCACGCCGGAAACGGCAGGATGCTTGTAGAGCAGGTTCTCGATCTCGACGACGGGCACGTTCTCGCCGCCGCGGATCAGGATGTCCTTCACCCGGCCGGAGATCCGGACGTAGCCATCGCCATCCATGTAGGCGAGATCGCCGGAATCGAACCAGCCCTCGCTGTCGAAGGTCTGCAGTTCCGGCCGCTTGTAGTAGCCCTTGAACATCTGGGCGCCGCGCACCAGCAACCGGCCCGACTCTCCGGCCGGCAAGGGCCTGCCGTCGCCGTCAACGATCCTGACCTCCATGCCTTCGAGCGCGCGGCCATCCGTGCTCGCCGATTTCTCGGCCGCACGCGCCGGCTCGGTGAGTGTGCCCGACAGCACTTCCGTCATCCCCCACAGCGAGCAGACGGTCAGACCGAGCTCGCCGGCGGCGCGCTCGATCAGGACCGACGGGATCGGCGCGCCGCCGCACAGGAAGGAACGCAGGCTCTTCGGCTGCGGCGCACCGGCCTTGACCGCGTCGCAGATGTCGCTGAGGAACGGAGTCGAGGCCGCGGTGTAGGACACCCCCTCCCGCGCCATCAAATTGACGCCGCGCCTGGCCTCCCAGACGTCCTGAAGGATCATCGTGCCGCCGAGATAGACCGAGAGCAGAACGATGGCGGCATAGCCCGTCATGTGACCGACCGGAGACGCCACCAGCAGCACATCGTTGGCATCCAATCCGAACCGGCCCGACAACGCCTTGCAGCAGGCAATCAGTGAATTCGAAGTGTGCATGACACCCTTCGGCTCGCCCGTGGTGCCCGATGTGAACATCAGCACGGCCATGTCATCCGGATGCAAACCAGACGGCAGCCTAGGCGCCTCGGACGACAGCAGCATGCGCTCGAAGCCGGTCTCGCCGTCACCATCGGCGACGATCACGTGCCTGAGATGCGGCAGTTCGGCGCGCATGCCGTGCGCCATCGCGGCATAATCGAATCCACGATAGCTCTTCGGCACGATGAAGACCTTCGCCTCGCAGAAATTCAAGATGTAGAGCAGCTCGCGCTCGCGCAGGATCGGCATCACGGGATTCATCACTGCGCCGATCTTGCTGCAGGCAAAGGCCGTGACCACGAACTCCCACCAGTTGGGCAACTGCACCGTGACGACGTCGCCGCGCCCGACGCCGAGCCGCAACAGCGAGCTCGCGGCGCGATCGGCAAGATCGTTCAATTCCCTGTAGGTGAAACGCGGCGCCTGGTCGCGATCGGCCCGGTCCGCGACGATGGCGACCTTGTCTGGCATTTTCGCGACAGCCTCCGTCAGGAACTGGTCGACGGTCTTGTCGAGCCAATAGCCGGCTTCGCGAAAGCTCGCGTCGAACGTGTCTCGTATGGCGGCGGCCACGGTCATTTCTCCCTCCTGCGGTGTCGTGTCTACTCCGGCTTCGCCGCCGGTTATTGGTTCATGTGTGTACGTTATTGCAGAGTATGATTGGCTGCCAATGCAAAAGATCGTCGCTTGCGGCAGCGTCGCGGGTCATTTCCCCGAGAACATCGGCTTGCGTTTCTCGACGAAGGCGCGGACGCCCTCCTGCGCATCCGCCGTTCGCGAGATCGCGGCCAGCGTCTGCGCCTCCTCCTCGAGCTGACTTTCGAAGGAGCGGTCATTGGTCTGGGAGAACAGCCGCTTGATCGCGCCGAACGCCTCGGTCGGCCCGGCGGCGAGCTCCGTTGCGATCCGCGCAGCCTCGGCCCGCACCGCGCCGTCCGGAACGACGAAGTCGACAAGGCCAAGCGACAGCGCGGTCGCGGCATCGAGCGTCTCGCCGAGCAGGAAGAACCGTCTCGCGCGCGCAACACCAATCCGTCGGGTCACCGTGGTCGTCGATCCGCTGTCCGGACTGAAGCCGATCTTGGAGAATGCCGCGGAGATTTTCGCCGATTCCGCCATCACGATGAGATCGGCCGCGGCCATCAGCGACACGCTTCCGCCCGCGACATTGCCGTGGACAGCAGCGACGACCGGCGCGCGCATGCGCACCATCCGGGCGATCGCGACATGAATGTCGGCGGTCCAGGCCTTGATCGTTCCCGGCAGGGCGTCGCCCTGCTTGGCCAGCGACATCAGGTCGCCACCGACGCTGAACAGCCGTCCGCGCGCCGAGAGCAGCACCGCGCGAACGTCCGCGCGCTCGCTCAGCTCGGCGATGCCAAGCGCGAACTCGCGACAGAAATCGCCGTCGATCGGATTGCCGCGGGTGGGCTGATCCAGCACAATATGCGCCAGACCACCCTCGATGGTGCATTGGAAACTCTTGGTCGCAATCCCCAGTCCCATCGGCTCTCCCTTCTAAGGCGTTTGCGGAACGTCGGTTGGCCGACGCTCAGATCGATCGCGCCTGCTTCTCTTTCTGCACTGATGCCTGGATGGCCTCGCGCGCCCGCTGCCAGTCGGCGGGTGAGAGCTTGGAAAGCCCGGCAAGGGTGCTCGGCGCCGCCAGATGGTGACCGCCATCGATGCTGATCGTGTCGCCGGTGATGTAGCTGCAGCCGTCCGACATCAGGAAGATCAGGAGATTGCGCAGCTCGTCCATCTTGCCGAAGCGCCGCAACGGCACCTCGTCGGCCTGGGTCGCGCCGACGCCGGTCTCGGCCAGCGGATTGAGCTTGTCCCAGGCGCCTTCGGTCGGGAACGGCCCCGGTGCGATGGCATTGACGCGGATGTTCTTCGGGCCCCATTCGACTGCGAGCGACATGGTCATGGCGTGCACGGCCGCCTTCGCCATCGCCGCCGGCACCACATAGGCCGATCCGGTCCACACCCAGGTGACGAGATTGCTGATGATGACGCCCGGCAGGCCGGCGGCGATCCAGCGCTTGCCGCAGGCGAGCGAGGCGTAGAACGAGCCGTCCATCACCGTCGAGCGAACCGCCTCATAGCCGCGCGGCGACAGGCTTTCGGTCGGCGCCAGAAAATTCGCGCCGGCGTTGTTGACGAGACCGGTGAGCGGCCCCTCCGCCCAGATGCTCTCCATCATCGCTTCGATGCTGTCGGGGTCGCGTACATTGGCGAGCAGCGCGGACGCCTGTCCTTTTGACCGCGCGCGGATATCCTGCGCAGCCTGCTCGAGCACCTCCTTGCGTCGCCCGCAGATATAGACGTGGGCGCCATGGCCGGCGAAGCCGACCGCCATCTCCTTGCCGAGCCCGGTCCCGCCGCCGGTAATCAGGATGCGCTTTCCCTTGAGCACCGCAGCGTCGAACATGGGGTGGCTCCTTCCCTGTGGCTGATCCTCTGCGGCAGCTTCGCCTGGCCGCCATCGGCGATATTAATACACTAGCGTACTTCTTTTGTAAATCCGCCGCTGGCACCTGATTCGAAGCTTTTCTGCCCATTCCCACGGCCTTCCCTTTAAAATACGCTGGTGTATGGTATTAGTGAACCGGCGGCCCGACTCGGCCTGGAAGGGAAATATCAATGGTTGAACAGCCCGATTGGGATCTCCGGCTCGGATATCTCATCCACGACGTGTCGCGGCTCAGGAGGATGATGTTCGACCGCGCGCTAGCGCCGCTCGGCATCACCCGCTCGCAATGGTGGGTGCTGGCCTTCATCTCGCGCAAGGACGGCCTGCCCCAGACCCAGCTCGCCAACGAGCTCGATGTCGGCAAGGTCGCCGTCGGCGCCCTGATTGACCGGCTCGAGGCGTCCGGCTTCGTGCTCCGCCAGGCCGATCCGGTCGATCGGCGCGTCAAGCGCGTCTATGTTACCAAGCAGGCGCGCGGTTTCCTTGAGAAGCTGCGGAAGGAAACCGACAAGTTCAACGCCAAAATCGTCAACGGCATCGACCGCAAGCAGCTCGAGGCGGCATCCGAGGCGCTGCTTGCCATGAAGCACAATCTCATCGCCATGTCCGACGGTGAGACCCCCAGTGGCGCGAACGACGAAGAGGAAGAGGCCCAGCCTGCCAAGACCCGGAAGAAGAAGCGGGCGGCGGCTTAGGGCCTATCCGCCCGCCCCGAGTGCACTCCGGGAGGAGTTTCGCAGATCGTTATGAAGCGATGTCGCGTCCCCAGATGTCGGCGTTTGGACGTGCTCTGCGCACCATCTCCAGGACCCGGGGGCCGAGTTCGTTCGGATCCTCGACGGGATCGATGCCTGGGCCGGCATGCCAGCCTTCGGCAACCTTCAGGATTCCGTCCCCCGCTTCGAACACGCGACCGGTTACTTCGGCGGACTGTTCGCTCGCGAGCCAGATCACGATCGGGGCGACCCAGCGCGGATTCCGCCGCTTGATCTCCTCCTCGGTCCGCTCGCGCAATCCCTCGGTCATCCGGGTCTGCGCGCGGGGGGCGATCGCGTTCACCGTGATGCCGTACTGCCGAAGCTCCATCGCGCTGATGATCGTGAACGCGGCGATGCCCGCCTTGGCGGCTCCGTAGTTGCTTTGGCCAACATTGCCGAATATCCCGGAGGCCGACGAGGTGTTGATCAGGCGGGCGCTCACCGGCTTGCCCTGCGTCTTGGATTGCTGGCGCCAGTACTGCGCGGCATGATGCGACGGCGCGAAGGTGCCTTTCAGATGCACCTTGATCACGGCGTCCCACTCCGCCTCGCTCATATTGACCATCATGCGGTCGCGCAGGATGCCGGCGTTGTTGATGAGCACGTCGAGCCGGCCGAAGCTGTTGACCGCGGCGTCGATCAGCGCCTTGGCGCCCGCCCAGTCGCTGACGTCGTTGCCGTTGACGATGGCCTCGCCGCCGGCGCGCCTGATGTCATCGACGACCTGCCGGGCGGGCGAAAGATCGGCGCCCTCACCCGCCGCGGTGCTGCCGAGATCGTTGACGACGACCTTGGCGCCCTGCTCCGCCAGCATCAGCGCATATTCCCGCCCGAGTCCCCGGCCGCCGCCCGTCACGATCGCGACCCGTCCGGCACATAGTCGTCCCATTCGTCGTCTCCCTCTTTCAGTTCTTCGCAGCGCCGCTCATGACGTCACCGAACAGGTGCCAGGTCGCGCCCTCGAAGCGCATTAGTGGAGCTAGCCTGCTTCTATTTCGTACACTACTGTATTATATGACATGACATCATTGCAACTGCCTTTGCAGCGGCGCGATGCTCAGTCGCGCCGGCAGGTATGGGAGGACGCCTTGAATCTTGAAGCCGTCAGAAATCTTCGCTTCGAGCCTGTCACGCAGAATTACACCCGCCGCGATACGATGCTTTATGCGCTGGGCCTCGGTTATGGGTCCGATCCCCTGGATCCGGCGCAGCTCGACTTCGTTTACGAAGCAAATCTCCGTGCCGTGCCGTCGATCTGTTGCGTGCTTGCCCATCCGGGCTTCTGGGCGAAACGGCCCGAGCTCGGCATCGACTGGCTCAGGCTGCTGCACGGCGAGCAGAGCTTTGAAATCCACCATCCGATCCCGCCCGAAGGCACCTTGAGAGCCAGCTATCAGATCGCGGCTGTGGCGGATAAGGGCGCCGGCAAGGGCGCGATCCTTCACCTCGTCAAGACGCTCGCCGACGCGAGCACCGGCGCAAGGTTGGCGACGGTGCGCAGCGTGCTCTTCCTGCGCGGCGACGGCGGCTGTGGCGGGTTCGGCGATGTTCCTGCCGAGCCGACGGCGATTTCCGAACGGCCCCCTACGCTGACCAGGGATATCGCGACGCTGCCGCAGAGCGCGCTGATCTATCGGCTGAGCGGTGACTACAATCCGATCCACGCCGATCCCGATGCCGCGGCCAAGGCCGGCTTCGAGCGGCCGATCCTGCATGGTCTGTGCACGCTCGGCGTGGCAACGCGCGCCGTTCTCGGCACGTTCGCCGATGGCGCAGCCAGACGTCTTGTCTCGCTGTCGGCGCGCTTCAGCCGTCCGGTGTTCCCGGGTGAGACGATCAGGACGGAATTTTTCGCTGACGACGGCCAGGTCCGTTTCCGCTCACGGGTGATCGAACGCGACGTCGTCGTGCTCGATCGGGGAACGGCCGTGTTGCGAGATTGAGCTACTTTTTCTCAATCTTGGCGATCGCGACGATCTCTGCCCAGCGCCGCGTGTCAGCCTCCTCGAAAGCCTGTAGCGCATCGGGCCCCGCTGGGAACGGCTTGGCGCCCACGGACTGCAGATAGCCCGCGGTCTCCTTGTTGTTGACGAAGGCCAGCACGGTCTGGCTGAGCTTAGCTATGATGTCGGAAGGCGTTCCGGTTCGGACGAACACGCCGACCCAGGCCGCCAGCTCAGCGCCGGACAAGCCCGCTTGCGCCAGGGTCGGGATGTCGGGCATCCCTGCCAGCCGCTCGCTGCTCGTCACGGCAAGGATGCGCAACCGGCCGTCCTGGATCAGCCCCTGCGCGCTGGCCGGATCGGCGAACACGCAATCGATCTCGCCCGCCAGCACGTCGGTCAGCGCTTGCGGCATCCCACGGTACGGCACATGCTGCATCTCGATCCCGGCCCGGGCGCGAAACAATTCCGCAGCACCCCGGCTCGACGTGTTGCCGCTTCCGAATGACAGCGGCTTCTGCCGCGACTTCGCCAGCGCGATGAATTCGGCAACGGTCTTGGCCGGAAACTCCGGCTTGACGACCAGCATCATCGGAATGGTCATGATCCCTGCCACAGGCGCAAAGTCGGTCGCGGGGTTGTAGGGCATCGTGTTGAACAGGCTGACATTGGCTGACTGCGTCGAGTTCGTGGTCACGAACACCGTGTAGCCGTCGGCATCCGCCTTCAGAACGGCGAGTGCCGCCAGATTGCCGTCGGCACCCGGCTTGTTCTCGACCAGCACGGTCGCCCCGGTCTCGGTGCGAATGCTCTCCGCAAGACGCCGCGTCACGGCATCGGTGGCGCTGCCCGCAGGGAACGGCACGATCAGATTGATGCGCCGCGATGGATAGACTTCCGCCGACGCGGATGTGCCGATCAAAACGGCGATCAGCCACATCACGATCGCAACACGAAGCCGCATGAATTCTCCTTCAGCCTGAAGCGCTTGACGTTTCCATGCGCGGCTCAGCCTCGAGCCGCAGTCCCGCTTTGTTCCAATCGTACTCTATCTTACGATTGATAAGAACGTCTGTTTACAGGACAGCTGTCCGGTTTGTTGCCGTACCATGCCGAAGCTGACCTTGCTGCCCCACACGACGGGCTATCCGCACGGCTCCGATTCGCCGCTGGTGCGGCTCAGTTCGACGCGATCGAGCTTCGCGAAGAGCCCGTCGTCGAGCCGAATGTCGGCCGCAAAATGCATGGGATCGGCATGGCCGCAGATCACGTCCGGAAAATGCCAGCTCGCGGTGCCCAACACCGTCTCTCCGGCAAGCACCGCGAGCTTCAATGGATGCCGGGCGCCTACGCCTCGCGCGCTCTGATAGCCGTCAGCAATGCAGTAGAGTTCGAGCCGCATTGTGTTCTCGGTCACCCGCTGCACCGATAGCTCGATGTCGCAGAAGCCGAAGGCGGGATCGTCCGTCGAACCATCGGCATAGAAGTAGAACGCGCCGATCTTGCCGTGCGCGCATGGACCAAGCTTGGTGTCTTTCGGCACCTGCGGATCCGGCCGTGCCGGCGTGCGCGGCGGCAAGGGACCAAGTGAGCAGAACTGCCGATAGGAATAACAGCGGGCCAAATTCTCCTCCCTACCCGAGCGCGAGCAGCCGCGCGGCATTGGCCGACAGTGCTGCACGCCCAATCGACAAGGCGTTCTCGGCAAACTGCGCGGGCTTGTCCTGCTTGATCGTGAACGGATAGTCGGAGCCCGCGACGAGGCGATCCGTCCCGACCTTGTCGGCCAAATAGCGCAACGCTGGCCCATCGTAGAGGATCGTGTCGTAGTAAAAGGATCGCACGGCATCTGTCGGGTCTCTCGGAAACAGGCTCCGCAGCGGCGGCCCCCTGCCATAGGCGTGACATAGCCGTGGCAGCAGCCAGGACAACGCACCGCCGCCATGGCTGAGCAGGACCCGCAATTTTGGAAACCGCTCCAGCACTCCGCTCGTCATCAGCGACATCGCGGCAAACGCCGTCTCCAGCGGGAATGCCGCCACTGCCGCAAGCTCCGGACGGCCGCCCATCCGCTCCAGCCCGAGCGGGTGCAACGGATGGATCATCACCATCAAACCTGCCTGCTCCGCCGCGGCATAGACCTCGTTGAGGCGCGCATCGCCGAGCGGCATGCCGTTGATATGCGTGCCGATCTCGATGCCGCGCAGACCGAGCGACTTGATTTCTTCCATGCGCCGCGCCGCGAGCGCGACATCCTGCATCGGAACCATGCCGATCCCGATGAAATGCCGCGGATGTTCTGCGCAAAGGGCAGCGATTCCCGCATTGACATGACGACACAGTGCGTCCGCGTCGCCGGATGGAAACCAATGTGACAGCAATTCCGGCATCGGCGAGACGACCTGCACATCGACGTCGTCGGCC
Organism: Bradyrhizobium sp. CCBAU 51753; assembly: GCF_015291565.1. Taxonomy (NCBI): domain Bacteria; kingdom Pseudomonadati; phylum Pseudomonadota; class Alphaproteobacteria; order Hyphomicrobiales; family Nitrobacteraceae; genus Bradyrhizobium; species Bradyrhizobium sp. CCBAU 51753. The sequence goes on from NZ_CP030037.1 coordinate 7,394,289, forward strand.
GCCATATCATCGAGCCGGCGATGGGCGTCCCAGCTTCGGTGGTCGATCACGCGAAACACCTTGCCGCCGACCACGACGGCCGCCGATGCATCCCGGAGCTCGACCGAAGGCCAAAGCGGGTTGCGACCTGGTTCCGCCGAAATGTGCTGCGGAACGAAATGGGTATGGGTGTCGATCGCTTCGACCACGTCGTCTCCTCGGCGGATTTTTTGCGCCGCACTCGGCGCCGACAAGCTCCCGCAAGGGGAGCTTGTCTACTTACAAGCAGGTTGGACTGTTTTTATTTTCTATGCAATCCATTATTCGTATGCTAGTGCACTATCTAACCAACCTTGCGATCAGGGGACGAAACGAGCGTGGCGCGAACGATCAACGACATCGTGATCGCGGGAGCCGGTCAGGCCGGAGCGCGCGCCGCCGAAGCGCTGCGGGCGCGCGGCTTCAAGGGTTCGATCACGATGATCGGCGACGAGCAGCACCCTCCTTACGAGCGGCCGCAGCTGTCCAAGGCCATGCTACAGTCCGCTGACGTGCCTGTCGCCTACATCAAGCGGACCGGAGACTGGAACGAGGGGCTGGATATCCGAATCCAGACCGGCTCTGCTGCGATCGATGGCGATGCCGATCGCCGCATCGTGTCCACAGCGGACGGCCGCCGCTTTCCGTTTGACGCCCTTCTGCTTGCGACCGGCACGCGGCCGCGACGGCTGCCCGCGCTCGACGACACGCAACTCGAGGTTCAGTATCTGCGCAACGTCGAGGACGCGCTCCGTTTCCGCCGCCATATCCAGGCGCGATCGCGCATCGTGATCGTCGGCGGCGGCGTCATCGGCCTGGAGGCGGCTTGCGCAGCCGCCAAGGGCGGCTGCCATGTCACGGTAATCGAGAATGAAGCGCGGCTGCTGGCGCGCGCATTCCCCATCGTGATCAGCGACCTCGTTGCCGACAGGCACCGCAATCACGGCGTCACGTTCGTCTTCGGCGCGACGGTGACGGGAAGCTCCTCGCACTCCGTGACGCTCAGCAATGGCGCGGAGATCGCAGCCGATCTGGTGCTGATCGGTATCGGCGTCTGCCCTTCAAGCGACCTCGCCGGCCGGCTCGGTCTGCCCGCCGCCGACGGCATCGCGGTGGACGCCTGCGGCCGCACCGCGGCTCCCGGCATCTTCTGCGCCGGCGATGCCGCCTTGCAATGGAGCCGCTGCCACGGCCGTGCGATCCGTGTCGAGACCTGGGCGAATGCCCTGAACCAGGCGATCGCGGTCGCCGCCAACATGATCGGCGAGACGCGGGACTACAGCGACCCGCCGTGGTTCTGGACCGATCAATACGACCTGAACATCCAGGTCGCCGGCGACATGCGCGACGCCGAACACATTGCGCGCGGCGATCCGGACAGCGGCCGGTTTTCGATCATTGCCATGCGCGGCACTGAGCTTGTCGGCGCGCTCTCCGTGAATGCCGCCAAGGACATGGCCATGCTGCGGCGGATCATTGCGGCCAATGCAAAGCCACAGCGCGCTGATCTGGAATCACCGGATTACGACTTGCGCACCGCGTTGAGGGCACCATGACCAATTCGAGGGAGGGATGGCAATGAATGCATTCCAGCGAATGAACACCGCGTTGATGGTCGACGAGAGCAAGCAGATCTTCAAGGTGTCGCGCCAGGCCTTCGTCGATCCCGACATTCTCGAGGCCGAGCGCACCCGCATCTTCGACAAATGCTGGCTCTATCTCGGCCACGCCTCGGAGCTGCCCAAGCCTGGCGACTTCGTCACCCGCCAGGTCGGCGGACGCAGCATCCTGTTCGCGCGCGACGCCAAGGGGTCGCTGCGCGCGATGTTCAACACCTGCCCGCACCGCGGCGCGCAGGTCTGCCGCGAGAAGCACGGCAACGCAAAGTCGTTCCAGTGCTTCTATCACGGCTGGGTGTTCGGGCTCGACGGCGCGCTGCGCAGCCAGCCGGGCGAAGCGTCCTACGCGCCCGACTTCAAGGAGCGCAGCACCTCCAACATGCAGCAGGTGTCGAGGTTCGAAACCTATCGCGATTTCTGCTTCGTCTGCTTCGACAAGAACGCGGAGCCGCTCGACAGCTATCTCGGCGCGGTCAAGGAATATCTCGACGTCATCGCCGACCAGGCCGAGATGGGCATGACCATCGTCGGCGGCACGCAGGAATACTCCATGCGCGCCAACTGGAAGCTGCTCACCGAGAACTCGATCGACGGCTATCACGCACTCACCACCCACGCGACCTATTTCGATTACCTCAAGGCCACCAATGGCGGGCTCGCACCGGTGCCGCTGGAGGGCGCTGCGCGCGATCTCGGCAATGGACATGCGGTGCTGGAGTACAAGGCGCCATGGGGGCGGCCGGTCGCACAATGGGTTCCGATGTGGGGCGATGATGGCAAACGCGAGATCGACCGCCTCTATCAGGGGCTCGTGACCCGCTTCGGCGAGGAGCGCGCCAGGCGGATCGCGCTCTACAACCGCAACCTGTTCGTATTTCCCAACCTCGTCGTCAACGACATCATGGCCGTGACGATCCGCACCTACTATCCACATGCGCCCGATTTCATGACCGTGAGCGCCTGGGCGCTGGCGCCTAAGGAGGAGACCGATTGGGCCCGCAAATATCGCCTGTTCAACTTCCTCGAATTCCTCGGCCCCGGCGGCTTTGCCACGCCCGACGACGTCGAGGCACTCGAGCAGTGCCAGCGCGGCTTTCGCAACGCGACGGAGGCGCAGTGGAACGACATTTCCAAGGGCATGGGCAAGGCGACACCGGCCTATGACGACGAGTTGCAGATGCGCGCGTTCTGGTCGAACTGGAACAAGCACGTCTTCGCGGCATCTGCTTGAGCCGGGAGGGACTCATGCAGAATATCTCCCGGGCCGACGTTGAGGATTTCCTGTTCGCCGAGGCCGAGCTGCTCGATGAGTGGCGACTGCCGGAATGGCTCGAGTTGTTCACGGACGACGCGATCTACTACGTGCCGTCGACCGACGTTCCCGCGGACTCCTCGCCCGACAAGAACCTGTTCTATGTCGCCGACGACCGCTTTCGCCTCAGCGAACGGGTCAAGCGTCTGATGAAACGGACCGCGCATGCCGAGTTCCCGCGTTCACGGACGCGGCATCTCGTTAGCAATGTACGGATTCGCGGCCGCAGCGACAACGAGATGGAGGTCGCCGCCGCCTTCATCACCTACCGCACCAAGGACGGCATCACCGACACCTATTTCGGCAGCAACCGCTACCGGCTGGTCGCCGAGAACGGCCGGCTGCGGATCAGGGAGAAACGCTGCCTGCTCGACAGCGAAGGCCTGCGCACGCAGGGGCGCGTCAGCATCATCCTCTAGGGAACGTTCAGTCGTGGACAAGAAGCTCAAGAACAACATTGCTGTCGTGACAGGTGCCGCCAAGGGCATCGGCCTCGCGATCGCGGAGCGGCTGGCGCGAGACGGCGCCAAACTCGTGCTGGCCGATCTCGACGAGCCCGGGCTGCAGCAGGCGTCAACCGATCTCGCCAGCCGGTTCGACACCGAGGTTGTGACCCAGGCGGGCGATCTCTCCGATCAGAATGTCGCCGAGAAGACCATCCGGCTCGCGGCCGAGCGGTTCGGCCGCCTCGACATCCTCGTCAACAATGCCGGCGGCGGCATCATCAGGCCGTTCGCAGAGCACACGCCGGAGACGCTGAAAACCACGATCGACCGCAATCTGTGGACCGTACTGTGGTGCTCCTGGTATGCGGTCACGCCGATGCGCAAGCAGGGCTATGGCCGCATCGTCAATCTCGGTGCCGACTCCGTGCGCAACGGTCTGTGGGACCATGCCGCCTACAACGCCGCCAAAGGCGGCATGCACGGCCTTACCACGGGCATGGCGCGCGAGTTCGCCAGGGACGGCATCACCGTGAACACGGTTGCCCCGTGCGCGGTGAACACACCGCAAATGGTCGCCATCACGAAGAGCGATCCCGCGCTCGCCGCCAAGTTTGTCAGCGTCATACCGATGGGCCGTCCGGCCGAAATGGAGGAGGTCGCCTCCATGGTCTCCTATCTCGCCTCCGCCGAAGCGTCGTTCGTGACCGGCCAGGTCATCAGCGTCAATGGCGGCAGCACCATGTTGTAGGGTTCGCGATGGCTGAAACGATTATTCTCTGCACGGCTGACGAGGTCATCGAAGGCGAGATCAAGCAGGCGCCCCTGCCCGACGGCACCAACGTCGCGCTCTATCGCGTGGCCGGCACGATCTACGCCACCGCTGACATGTGTACCCATGGCGAGGCGTCGCTGGCGGAGGAAGGCATCATCACCGGCAAGATCGTGGAATGCACCTTCCATTTCGGAACATTCGACGTCACCACCGGGGAACCGACCGGCATGCCCTGCGAGATTCCCCTGAAGACATATCCCGTCACGGTGGTGGACGGGCGGGTCCAGATCGAGGTGTGACATGGCCCGCCGTCCTGACCACGCGCCCACTCCGCTCAAATCCGCCCGCCGCCCGCTGGCGCCGCCGCGCCGACGCACCCAGGCCGAACGGACGGCGGAAACCCGTCTGCGTATTCTGAAGGCGGCGGCCAATCTGATCCGCCGCCGCGGCTATGCGCGGTTCAGAACGGCCGAGGTTGCGGCCGAGGCCGGCCTGTCCCGCGGCGCCCAGCTGCATCATTTCCCGACCAAGGACGCGCTCGTCGTCGCCACGCTCGAATATGTATTCGAGCAGGCCCAGATCGTCAGCCGGCGCCGCGCCGCCGCGGTCAACCGGCCGCGCGACCTGATCGAGGCTGTCATCGCGGACGCCAGGGAGTTCTTCTTCAGCGAACACTTCATGGTGGCGATCGATATCGTGCTCTCGACCTCCACCGACCAAGCCGTGCGCAAGCAGATCCTCGACATCTCGCGCAGAGCGCGCCGTCCCGTCGAGGCGGCCTGGGCCGAAGCACTCGTGGCCGGCGGGGTTCCAGCAACCGTCGCGGCCGACGTCGTCGCGCTGACCCTCGGCGTGGTTCGTGGCATGGCGCTGCGTACGCTCTGGGATAACGATCCGAAGTGGTTCGATCATCTGTTCGGGCTATGGCGGCAGATGATCAGGGTCTTCCTCGAAGCCGAGCAGAAGCGAGGGCGGCTGCGATGAACGCCGTCTTGAACGGATCGAATCCACTGATCACCTCCGTCTGCTACGTTCGTCACGCCGTCGGCGATCCGCAGGCCAGCGCGCGCTTCGTCTCCGATATCTTCGGGCTGCAGAAGGTGATCGGTCAGGACGGCGAATTCTCCTTCCGCTCCGACGATCGCTTCCGAACCCTGAGCCTGAGCGGCGATCACGACGGCGGCACCAGCATCGGTATCGAGGTCTGGAACGACGCCGCGCTCGAGGCAATCGGCGGGCGGCTGAGCGCACACGGCTTCGCCGCGAGACCGGCGAGCGCAGACGAGTGCCGGCGGCGTTACGTGCAGTCCGCCCTGCTCGCCGGCGATGCATCCGGCAATCGGATCGATCTCGTGACCCGGCCGACCCGCAGCGGCCGGCGCTACTTTCCGCCGCGCGATGCCGGCATCGTGCAGTTCCAGGGCATCGGCCTCTGCAGCACCGACCACATCAGAGATCTCGCCTTCTGGCGCCTGCTCGGCGCCGAGGTGACGGATTGGGTCGGCGATATCGCCTATCTGCATATCGACGTCCTGCATCATCGCATCGCGCTCTACCCGTCGCCGCGCAACGGATTGCTCTATGCGGCCTTCGAGGTGGAGTCGCTCGATCAGATCATGCAGAACAGTTACTTCATGCAGGAGAACCAAGTGAAGATCGTGCAGGGGCCCGGCCGCCAGTCCGCCTCGCAGCAGATCTTCCTGCATGTCGAAGGCCCCGACGGACTGATCCTGTCCTATGTCAGCGGCATGGCCGAGATCGGCGACAATGCGCGACCGCCCCGGCAGTTTCCGCTTGATCCCACCTCGCTCTGCAACTGGGGCAGCGAAAGCAAGGATGTCCCCGAACTGAGTACGCAGCGCTAACAGGAGAGATGCATGATCCAGCTGAAGGACGTCAGCTATGTCCGCCTCGGTTCGGCGGATCTCGAGCAGGCCGAGCAATTCGCCACCACTTGCCTCGGCCTGCAGATCGCCGGGCGTGGCAAGGCTGATCTTTACCTGCGGTCCGACGCGCGCGCGCACACGCTGTGCTACACGGAGGGCGACCCGAGGCAGCAGACGGTCGGGTTCGAGGTCGAAGACGAGGCGAGCCTGCAGGATGCGGCGTCCACCCTCGAAGTGCTCGGTCACGCCGTCCACGCCGGCACCGCGGAGGAAACCGAACGGCGCAAGGTGAAATCCTTCATCGGCTTCCGCGATCCCACCGGCAATCATATCGAGCTGGTGGTTCGCCCCGAGCGCAGCGGCCGCCGCTACTTCGCGAGCCGCGACGCCGGCATCACCGGCTTCAGTCATGTCGGCCTCAACTCGACCGATCCCGCGCGCGATGAGCGGTTCTGGACCCAGGTCTGCAACGCCCGCGTCAGTGACCGCATCGGCGACATCCCGCTGATGCGCGTCAACACCATCCATCACACTATCGCGCTGGTCCGCGCGCCCCAGGCCGGCATCCAGCACATCAATCATCAGGTCGAGAGCAGCGACGACGTGCTGCGCTCCTACTACTTCCTGAACGACAAGCGCGTGCCGATCGTATTCGGTCCGGGGCGGCATCCGACCTCGGGTGCCCGCTTCCTCTATTTCAGGGGACCGGACGGCATGATCTTCGAGTATTCGGTGGGGGTCGATGAAATCGAGGATGAGGCAACGCACCGACCCCGGCAATTCGGCTTCGAGCCAACCAGCTTTTGCATGTGGGGCTCCAGGCCGGCCGGCATGGCTCTGCCAAGCACGTGAGATAATCGCGCGAATGTTCTCGGCATCAGTTGCAGGGGATTTGCGCCTCGATGCGAGGTACCCGAGGCGCTCGGTCTAAGCTTCGCCATTGGAGCGCCGGCAAACGACAAAATCGCAGGAAATCGTAGTCTGGCGTACAAAATCGCAGGCTTGGTAGCGGGGGAACGCTACCGCCTTTCCATATACTAACCAAACCTGCGATATCTCATCCAATCCTTCGCATAACGCAGTCCACGAGCCCGGTAGCGAGTTCAGCTCATATCGCGACGTACCTTTAAAGGTCGCGATCTTAGTATCGGGCGCGCAAGTGCGTTATCGAACATGGAACCGGCGGCATCGGTCGCAGAAGTCGCTCTCGCCTTACCATTCGAATCGCGTGCCGACCCCGACGGATGTCGAGCCCTTCGCATCGACATCCGACTCGACGCGGATGTGGCGCGTCACGTCGACATTGGCCGACACTCCTGACTGGCTAGGGCTCGCGCCCGTCCGCACACCCACGCTCAGCCTGTCGCCGATCGCGCGCGACGCGCCGACCATTGGACCACTCGCCCCGGCGCCCACGTCCAGATTGTCGACCCCGAGCGAGCGGCGCATGCGGTCCACGGTCCCCTCACCACCGCTTGCGAACTGAGCCGCCGCCCCTGCGAGTTGCAAGGCCTGCGAGCTCGTCAAGCTGCCCGAGGCTTTCTGGAAGAGGATGCGCGATAGGATCTCGTCCTGCGGCAGCTCGGGCTGCGAGTGGAAGGCAAAGACTGGCGCGGCTGCAGGTCCCGAAATTCCGACCTGTGCCGTGATATCGGAGGCCTTTAGCTCTGCCGCGAAATCGAGCTCGGGCGCGAGATCTCCGTTGAAGGAGAGATTGCCCTTGGTGAAGGTCAAGGTCTTACCGAGCACCACCAACTGGCCCTGGTAAAGCGAGAAGGCGCCCTTCGTCACCGGACTGTTGGTCGTGCCGCCCACATGAACAGAGCCGCCGAGTTCCGCGGTCACTCCGCGACCGTGGATGAAGACATGGTTCGGCGCCGAGACCGCCACGTCGAGCGCGGCGTTGAAGAGCGCCGCGCGCCCCTTGTTGCCCTTCAGCGCCTCGACCTTCCGCACAGCCGCGAGCCGGGCGGCCGCCTGGCCAGAGGCGTTCACATGGTCGACGCCGTCGATCGGCTTGAGCGTCGAAGGGAGGCGATCGGGAATATCGACATTGACGCGGGTCAAGTCGATGCGACCGGCGATCCGCGGATCGCGCGCCAGGGCGCCCGTGACGTCGAGGGCGAGATTGGCCTGAGCGGTTGCCAGAGCACTGGCGGAGAGGGTCGCCTGCTGGCCGCGGATCGAGACCGTGCCTGGGAAGCCTGCATCCGGTGCGAGCCGCACCTGGCCGAAGCCGGACAACGTACCGCCGTTGGGCGTCGCCGCGGCCAGGCGCTCCACCACGATCCGCTCTCCTTCGGCGGTGATTTTCGCCTCGATGCCATCGAGGCGCGTGCCGAGCAGGCTGTCGCGGAAGGCCCCTCCGCTCAAGGTAGCGACCCCACCGATCTGGGGCTTGGCGCGCGTGCCGCCGATACGGGCATCGAGCGCGACGGTGCCGGACACCGTGCGGCCGGAGGCGGACAGCGCGGCATTGGCGACAGCAGCATCAACACGGCCCTTCGCGGTCAGCGCGATAGGACCCGCAGCGTCGAGCGGCACCATGCCCGACGCCGTGATCGCGCCGGCCTTTCCTGCGGCAACCGTGGTGTTCAGGCTGACGCGGCTTCCGTCGAGCCGCCCATCCCCGGCAACGTCGATCGGCGGCAGGCCCGCGTTCCTGGTCTGCGGCGCCGTGAGTTGCTTGACGGCCACCTTGTACTCGCCCACCGGCGCGCTCGCGGAGCCGGCGATTCTGGCCGAAGCGTCGAGGGTCCCGGCGAGGCCCAAACCCGGCATCACGACATCGGCCGCGCCGAGCGGGATCGCGCTCGCCACGCCCTTGAGGTCGAGCGCCTTGCCCGCCTTGCCGTCGACCGTGAAGCGGCCACTTCCAATCCCGAGGGCCAGATGCTCGATCAGCACTGTGCCATCGTCGAGCGTGAAGCTAGCTGGCCCCTGCAGCGCGATCGCCTGGGCGCCTCGCCGTGCGGTGAAGCGATTGAGATCGAACCGCGTCCGATCCCATGATGCCAAAGCGCCTGCGGCATCGAGATCGAAGCCAGCAGCCTTGGCGGAGAGAACGATCGTGCTCCCATCGGCGTTACCCTTGGACGTCAGCATGATGTTCGAGACGGTCTGACCGCCGAACGCGGCACCGTTCACCTTGGCATCCGCGTAGAGCACCGGATGGCGATAGAGATCGGCGCCATCGGCACGCAGATCGAAGCTGCGGATGGCTGCACCGGCGGCACGGATTCCGGCGCCCTTGCCAACGAGACGGACGGATTGCTGGCCGCCATCGACCGAAGCGGCAAGGTCGAGTGAGGCCGAACCGGCGAGTTCTGCGAGCGCGAGCGGCGAAAGGTCGGCGAGCGCCCCCGCGGCGAAGCGAACCTGTCCGCGTGCCAGATTCTGTGTGTCAACCGTTCCTGCGCCCTTCAGCGAAACCGAGCCGATCTCGACGTCGAGGGTCTTTGCGTCCCATCCGGCAAACGCCGCAGCTTCGCGATCGTCACGATCCGGCGATCGGCGGCTGACTTGGACAACGCCACGCGCTGGCTTGCCATCGACGGAGCCATCGAGCCTGGCGTCGACGGCGCAGGGCCCGTTGATGTCGTTGACCGTCACGGCGAGCTCAAGGTGCGCAATGGGGCGCCGCATGGCGGTGGCGCGATCCACCGAAGCCGCGAACGAAACGCCGGGACGCGCAAGCCCGCCGGTCAGGCCGACGTCGAGAACTCCAGCACCCGTGAGGCGCGCATCGACTGCCGAAAGAGAGGGAAGGTCCACGTGAGCCGACAGGTCACTCGTCTCGCGTGCCACCGTTCCCTTGGCGCGAACCGCGATGTGCGCGCCGTCGAGCGAAATTTCGCGGACCGTGTAGGTGTCGCGGCCATCGGCAGAGACATCGGCTGTGAGTGCGAGCCGCGACCCTGCGACCCCATCCAGCGCCGCAAGTCCCGTCGCAAGCCCCTCGCCGGTGCCTGACATTCGGGCGTCAAAGCCGCCATGCTGGAGGTCGGCGTCGAGATCGATGCCGAACGCCGCCGAGCCCTTAAGCTTCAGTCCGGCAAGGTCGGCGAAGTAGCCGAGGTCTGGCAGCACCCCGGTTGCACGGCCATGCAGCCGATCGGCGCTGACGTTACCTGTATAGGTGGCCTGAACCGTGGACGTGCCGATCTCCAGCCGCTCGATCCTGGCGTTGCCGCCAAGATCTGTGTCGCCGTGCAGCACGAGCGATGCGGTGCTGCCGATCGCTGCTGCCAGGCCGGCATCGCGCGGCGCGATGCCGGAGGCGCGCAGGTTCGCGTCCAGAATGATACGCGTTGCAAGATCGCCGGCTTCGGTACGCGGGACAGCCGTGACGGAAGCGTCCAGCGTGTCGACGCCTGCGTCCGGCAGACGAGCGCCCGACAGCGCGAGCTTGACCGAGCCCGTGGGAGCCTTGAGGGGGCCGTTGACGCGCGCGTCGAAGACGAGGCTGCGGATAGAACCCTGGTCGGTTTCGGTCAGTTCACCGTTGCTTGGCAGGGCGCGGATAGACGCCGCGAAATCCATCATCTTGTCGGCCCCGAGCAGACCCTTCGCATCGAGCTGCGCAAGATGGCTTGTGAGCGTCAGCCCATTCAGCGCAACGCTTCCATCGTCGCCGATACGCGTCATGCTCTCGAGATTGGTTTCTCCGGCAAAGACAGGCGCGGCAATCGCCGGCAGCAGCGGCCCGAAATGGCTGGAAAGCCGGGTTGCGAGTACGCGGCCGCTCCCTTCCCGATCGAGCGTGATCGTGCCGGTCGCATCGATCGTGGGGCCGGCCTGCAACTTCAAGGCACCACGAAAGCTGTCGAGCGTGCCCCGGCCTCCGAGCGCGAACGAAACAGGCGGTTCGCCCGGCAGATGGCCGAGCTTGGATGTGAGCCCGTGCGCGGGCTCGTCGAGCGTGACGTTGAGCGTGAGTGCATTTCCCTGTGGAACGTAAGCGAGAGCGGCCTTGAAGCGGCCAGGAAAATCCTGGCGGGTGGCGTCGAGATTGAATACGAGCCCTTCCGAGGGCGAGCCGAGTTCGGTGTTGCCGGTCGCCCTGACCTTCAGCCCCTCGCCCAGAATGGACTGTCCCAGCGTCAGGGCATGCAGGTCGAAAGCTTTCACCTGCACCTTCACCGGAAGGTCCGGCAGGATCGGCTGATCGGACTCCGCGACCGGTTGATCGGACGGCAGCGGCTTTCGCCTGATCTCGAGCGTACCAATCTCAAGGCGGTCGATCTCCAGTCGCCCCAGCAGCAGTGCGCTGCGTCGCCAGACGAGGCGCGCCTTGTCGAGCGTTAGCCAGACTCCGTCCTTGTCGGTGATGCTAACGTCGCGGACCGTTGCATCCGAGGACAGCACACCATCGACGGCGCCGACATGGACCTGGGTCGCCGACGTCGAGAGCGTCCGCGAGACGAGGCCTGCCAACACGTCCTGCTGGTTCTCTCCGCCTCGCACCAGCATTCCGTAGAGCACGACGCCGAGCACCGCGACAGCGACGAGGCCCAGGGCCGCGACGGCGGAACCGATGATGAACGGCCGACTGATGCGCATCAGAAAGCTTGCCCAATGCTGACATAGATCGCGTAACGGCTGTCGCCTGGGCGAGGGTTCAACGGTGTCGCGACATCGAGGCGGATCGGGCCGACCGGTGTGAGATAACGCAAGCCAAGTCCCGCTCCGTAGCCCACATAGTTGTCGAAGCCTGGCAGCGATGATCGGGAGGCGGTGCCAAAGTCGAAGAATGGCACGAGCCCGATGGTGGGCGTGATCCTCACCCGCACTTCGGCGGAGCCCTCGATCAGGCTGCGACCACCGGTGATTTGACCGAACATCATCGGCGAAATGGTGTTAAAGCCGTAGCCGCGCACGGATCCGCCGCCGCCAGCGAAGAAGCGATGCGCATCCGGTATCTCGGAAAGCGGCGCGCCCGCAAGCGAGCCTGCGGCCAACCGACCCGCCAGAACGTAGTCGGCCTGCTCGTCGATCGCATAATAGGCCGAGCCCGCAACCCGCGCTTCGAACAGATCGATCGTGGAACCCATCAGCTTCGGATAGGCATTGACAGTCGCCGAGAGGCGCGCACCGCGCGTGGGATCGAGCGGATTGTCTGTGGTGTCGTAGCGGCCGGTCGCCGTGAAGCCAATCAATGTCGCATCGACGCGCCCCAGTACGTCCTGCGATTTCGATTGCTCGACCTGAAGACCGGCCTGCAGCGAAGCCGCCTCCGAAAAGCGATGGATCACGCCGAACGTGCCGCGCACCGTGTCGTCAGTGTAACCGCCGAGGTCGTTGTTGCCGACACGCTCGCGGAACGCAGTGGCCTCGATCAGAAGATCGTTGGCCGTCCCGAACAAGCCTGGCTTGATGAAGGTACCGGTAAACCGTGCGCCGAAATCCGAGGCGCGCACATTGTTGAAGCCGGTGAAGGACGTGCCGTCGATCCGTTGCAGGAGCGAAGCGGATGCCTCGAGCCTCAGGCGGTCGCCGCCGCCGAATATGTTCCGATCCTCGTAATAGCCTGCAATGCCGGGACCATCGACGGTGGAATATTTTGCCGAGAGGCCCACCGCGTGCCTGGGCCTTTCCGCCAAATCGATGAAGACCGGCAGATTGCCATTGGCATCGAGCTTGTCGGCCTCACGGACGCGAATTCCCCCGATGGCCGGGATCTTGGCGATCGAGGTTTTCGTCAAGGCAAGCCGCTCTGGCGAGTAGGGCTCGCCTTCCCTCAGATAGACGTGCGTGGCCACCACTCGCGGATCGACGTCTCCGCCCGAGATCGTCACGGCGCCGATGCCGGCCTTGGGACCTGCTTCGACCCGCAGCCGAAAGTCCATCGCGGCGGCCGCATGATCGACAGTGGCCTTGACGTCGGCGATCTTCGCAAGCGGATGTCCGTTGCTGCGGAACCAGTCAACAAGCTTCACCTGCGCGGCGCGCAGGTCGGCCGAGATCGCTGGATCGCCGGATCTCAGCGCAAAGGCGCGGCGCGGCAACCCATGCGGCGCCTGGTCGCGCGAGTAGTCCACCTCGACGGTGCGCAGCTTGAACAACGGGCCGAGTCGCGCAGCAACCTTGATGGGAACGACCGTTCGATTGCGAAAGGTGTCGGCGCGACGCGCTGCGGCGGCGAGGCCGGTCTCATCGAGGGATACTGGAACTCCATCCACCGTGACATCGATCTCAGCGTTGTAATGACCAAGCCCCCAAAGGGCATCGAGCAGCGGATTGATATCAGCCTGAAGGCGGCGCGCGAGGCCTTCGCCGTCCGGCGGCGGTTCCTGTCGAAGGCGATAGGTGCCGGAGGCATCGCGCAACACCTGCTCGGCGTCGCTATCGCTCTTGCCGTCCGGCGTTTTGGCTTCGATCTCCAGTCGATAGGACAGTGTCGTGGCGCTGACCGGCGGCGGATCGTCGGAACCGAAGAGGCCAAAGAGATCCAGCGCGTGAGCCTGCTCGCACAGCGAGCAACCGGCGACAGCCACGCAAGCCAAATGCAGAATGCGTCCCGCCGCAGCGCTGAAATATCTTCGCCATGCCTGCCCCGACAAGAGCGGCAGGCATCGTCGCACCACGATTTGCTTGATGGTTCCGCTCCGCACTCGCCTGTTGACGCAACCCGGGTCTTTGCAACTTGGGTCCGGCGATCCCCTGTCTCCGCATTCAACAGGCACCACACGTGAAATTGATAAACATCATGATGGACAATGTAGGGCATCAATAAAATCGCCTTCGTAATCCTCTATTGATCGAACAAAGACCGCGACGTTCAAAAAAGCTCCGCGATTCAAGTACGCTCGCCGAAAAAATTACTCTTCAAAACGTGTTCCTCATCCGAAGAGCAGCGCGCAGCGCGATGGCATTGTGGCGTTTGGACGGCATTCCGTGATTGGGTTCTCCCAGACCGTCTTGCGACGCGAGCGTCCACATCGGAACTCACCGCAGCGAGATGGTAAGTCCGCCCAGATTTGCAGCGAATTCGAGCCCCGCTTTCGGCCCTTTGAGCGTAAGCAGAACGCCGTGTTCATTTCGCATGCTCACGCCGCCGACGCCGGCGGCCCAGGCGCCGCCTCCCCCGACCAGCGTATAGCTGCCGGCGAAATCGTTGACCTCCCTGAGGCCTGAGGCAGTGCCTTCCAGCCAGGTCACCGAGGCGCCCGCGCTTATGCCGAGGCTGAAGCCGGACACGATGAACCGATAGTGCCGTCCACGGTAGGTCAGCGTGCCGCTCCCGCCGCCGCCACCGACGACGAGAGCCGCTTTGACGAACTTGACCTGGACGTGGCCGGTCGCCTGCGCGGCGCATGGCGTGGCCGCCAGGACGATTGCCACAAGCGCCAGCACGACGGATCGGATCATGCATCGCATCACTGCAGCCCCCTCTTCGCTCAGGGATTTGTCGGGTCCACTTTCTTCCAGGTGTGATCCGGATCGAACACGATCATGCGCTTGGCGATGAAATCGGTGCGTGAGCCGAGATCCTTCTGGTAGACCGTTCCAGTGTGGTTGACGAGGAACGTCATGACGCCGGAATTGGCGTATTCGGCCGGATAGGCGACCAGGGCAAATCCACCGATCATCTTGCCCTTCACAACATAGTTCAGCGCGCCGCCCGGGGCGTCGGAGCCCTGCGCCTTCAGGATCCGATAATAGTATCCATGGTACGGCGTGCCCTGCTCGCCGACCCTGTAGCCTTCGGCCGCGGCCTGGGCCGCCAGCTCACCGAGCGGACTCGGATCCTTGTCGTCGCGCCAGAACAATCCGTCGGTCTTGCCCGGGTTGCTGACGATGCGTTGGGCATAGGTGCCCACGCCTTCGCCGCGATCCGTTTCCGCGTATTCGTTCTGGGCGTCGACATAGGCAAGACAGGTCTGGATCGCAGCGAGCTCGTTGCGGCCGATCCTGCGGTAGAGGATTTCCCGGCGCCCCGCAGCTGCATCAAAACTCCAGCCGTCATGGTTGTTGACGAGCGGAATCGGGAACGGGAAGTCGTCCGCGCCCAGGATCAGGATGGCCTTCTTGTTGCCGTCGGCCTTGATCGAATGCCTGGCGTCGTAGGCGGACAGAAAGCTCTGCCGCGCGTTGGCGTCGGCGACATCGTCGCCCGACTCGATAATATCGGCAGCATCGCGGCCAAGCACCTTCAGCATGGCCCGACTGGTGCCGGCCTTGACCGCGGTTGCCAGGGCGGACGCCGCGTCTTCCGGATTGGGGAAGCCTTGCTGGGCGCGTGCTGGCGACAGCAGCAGCGCGAGCGCTGCCGCTGCGGCAAGACCGATGGAAGCAATGCGATCAAATCGCAAGTGCGAAGAGCCTGTCATCGTGATGCCTCCGACTGGGATGGAATCTTTGCGCCGGCGGCAAGCCAGTCGTTGTAACTCCGGAACTTGAGTCCGAGCCTGTCGTAATAGACCCTGAGATAGCCGTCGGCGCCGCGTGTCACCGCCGCCGGCATGATCTGCTCGACCTCCTGCGCCATCACGCCGACATAGGCCTTGCTGCTGCCGAGATAGCTGAAGCGGTAGTAGCCGAGGCCGTTGGCGAGATGGCCAAGCAGTTCGATATCGTGCTTGAGCGCGATGTCGGAACGCCGTCCACCGCCGCCGCCACGGAAGCCGCCACCTCCGCCACCGCCGCGGAAACCGCCGCCCCCGCCCGCACTGAATCCGCCACCGCCACGGCCGGCGAAGCCGCCACCGCCATAGCCACCTCCGCCTCGCGGCATGCTCGCCATGCTCGACCGGCCGCGCGCCGACGCGGCTGAAGCCGCCCGGCTGGATGACACGTTCATGGCGCCGCCGCGATTGCCCCCGCCACGATTGCCGGCGCTCCGGTTGGCCGTGCCGGCGCCGCCCCGGTTGGCGGCCTTGGCGCGGTCGCCGCCCTTGGCGCGATCTGCCCCGCCAGCGCGTTCGCCGCCGCCGGGCCGGTCGCGAGAACCGGCACGATCTCCACCGCGATCCCCGGCCCGGTCGCCGGCTCGATCACCTGCTCGATCCGCCGCACCTGCACGATCTCCGCCACCCGGCCGATCCTGGTTGGGACGCAGCACCTGCTGCCCGTCGCGACCGCGAAAATCCATCCGGTTCGAGGCACCGGCCTTGATGTTGTTATTGCCGAAGCGCTGTTGAACGTTGGTGTTGTTATAGCGCACGCCCTGCCGATGGACTGAATTGTGCTGCCAGCCATTTCCGATGTTGGTGGTACGGTGATTGACGTAGACGTTGCGGTTGCCCCAGTTACAGCCGCCGCCCCAATAATTGCCCCATCGCCCGATCGCCCAACCGGCACCGAAGGCGAGGCCTGCTGCGACCACGCCGGCGCCGATGTAGGACGGATAGCCGAAATAATACGGCGGGTAGTCTGCATAGGGCCACGCCCCGTAGACTGTCGCCGGCTCGTAGTAGGGCACGTATATCGTATTGGGATCGGTCTGCTCGATGACGATGACCTGCTTGTTCTCCTGCGTCTGCACGCTCACTTTCTGCTGCTTGGTCGTCACCAGCTTGTTGTTGGCCTGCGCCTTGCTGCGCAGCCGCTGGATCGCATCCATGACATCGGCCTGTTGGGCCAGCACGGCATCGCCGAGATTCTTGGTCCAATCGATCTTGTCGCTCATCATCGAGAGCACGTCGGCCGTGCTCGCGAGCGCCTTCACGCTGTCGTCCCAGGCCTGCTTGTCGACCTCGGCCTTCAGCGCGTCCCCCTTGAGCGTCTTGCGCTCTTTCAGCCAGCGATCGGCCTGCACGACCTCGAGCGGATAGGTCGATGCCGCCAGCACGTTGGCCAGCAGCGAGTCCGGATAGAGCGCAATCGGCGCCACCAGGGCTTCCAGCTGTTCAGGCTTCAGGAGCTGATCGGCCGGCTGGGCTGATGCGGCGGCCGGCTGGCTAGCCTGGGCCGGCGGCTTGTCGGTGGTTTGCGCAACCGCCGCAACGGGGACTAGCGACGACAGCACGAGCGCGAGCAGGAACTTGCCCGGACGGAACATTGCAACCTCCATCGACGACGATGGCGGGCAGCATCGGACACGGGCATCGCAGCCCCTTGATCAAGATCAAGGAAAGTCGCGCTGCTTCAATCTCGCAAATTGCCTGGTTGCTGCAACGCAAGACCCACGCATCGATTGCGCATCCCGAAACCGTCTAGATCTTGCAGCGGTAGTACGTGGCGTCCATCCCCTCAACACCGGGGAACTGCCGCGTGATAGTGTTATCGTCGACGGTCTTGAGAAAGAATTGCACGTTGGACATCATGATCCCCTGTGCACAGCCGACGATGATATTGATCGTCTGCCCCTCGTCCTTGCGCGACTTGATCGCGCAAATCTCGAACTTGCCTCTCAACCGGTCGGCCTCGACGATGAATCCCTTGCCGTAGACGCCGGAGAGGTTTCTGAAGGTGACCTGGCTCGCCCGCCCCTTGCGGATGAACACCTTGCCGCATTGGTCCGCGCTCGTGGCCCATGCGCCGGTGAGATCGAACGCATGCGCGCAATCTGGCAGTACGAGGATCGTGCTCGCCACGACGATCGCGCGAAGCCTGTAGCCTGGGTTCATCCGACACCTCCCTGTTGCGCGCGTCAGTGACCGCTCAGCACGAGTGTCTGGATCGGCAGCAGCAGGGCCTGGATCCGAAGCAGCAATGCATGAACGAGTGCGGTCGCGTCGACGGCGTGCAGGGCAAAGCCCTTCAACGCGCCGGTTTTCGGATCGGAAATCTCGTCATGGTTGCTGGTGTAGGCATTGACGATGCAACTGCTGCCCGGCGTCACGCCGTCAAGCCCGCCTTTGTAGAGCGGCTCGAGGAACACGAGGATCGAACCCGGCTTTTGCAGGTTCTGCGGATCGATCAACAGCTCGCTGGCGCGAAACTGGCCGGTGGCGATGAAATCCTGCACGCTGGTAACGACCAGCGGAATGATCACCCACGGCTTCGACATGCAGGTGGCTTCCGCGATCATACCGGGCTTCATCACCTGGGCTTCGATCTGCCCGAACCCCGCCTGCAACCTGTTTCGGCCCGCTTCGTCCGGTATCAGAATTCCGGCCGGCCGCATGATCTGAGCGACGAGGTCTCCGGGCCGCACGAGGAATTGCTCGACGCGGCCATTGACGCCGGCACGGACGAAGGTCTTGTCGAGGTCCACTTGCGCCTGCGCCTGCGCGGCCTCGGCGCTTGCCTTCTCCGCCGGCAAGAGCGTAGTGACGCGCAACGTCGCCGATTCCTTGACGGCGTTGGCGGCATCGACGCCGGACTGCCGCTGATCGACCAGGACCTGCAGCTTGTCGATGTCGCGCTGCGGCACGATGCCGGGATTGCGGCGCTGCAATTCGCTCTTCACATCCAGCTCGTCCCTGGCCTGCTGCAAGGAGGCTTTCGCCTCCCCGACCTGAGCGTCCGCCTTGACGACATCGGCCTTTGCCGAGATGAGCGACGCATCCACCTCGGCGATCTTTCGCTTGGCAGTCTCGAGCGCGGCCTCTTGCCTCGAACTATCGAGCCGGAACAGAACGTCCCCCTTTTTGACCGCCGCGGTGAAGCCGACATTGACCTCGACGACCCGGCCGGAGCCTTCCGGCAGGATTGGCACCGTCCTGAAGTAGATCGCCGCGGCGGTGGTCGAGGGATGAAAGTAGAAGATCATCGTGATCAACGAGACCGTGAGCATCAGGCAGCCGGTGATACCCCACCTCAGTTCGTACCAGACCGAGAAGAACGTGATCTCCTTGCCGAACCGTTTGCCTTGCCGATAGCGGCGGTAGAGGTAATCCGGCAGGATC
The DNA here is from genome assembly GCF_015291565.1 of Bradyrhizobium sp. CCBAU 51753. NCBI lineage: Bacteria > Pseudomonadati > Pseudomonadota > Alphaproteobacteria > Hyphomicrobiales > Nitrobacteraceae > Bradyrhizobium > Bradyrhizobium sp. CCBAU 51753. The sequence goes on from NZ_CP030037.1 coordinate 7,413,136, forward strand.
GTCACCAGCGAGCAGATCATCAGCTCAAGCATGGCTGTGCACCTCCTGCTTCGTCGGCGTCCGGACGTCTTGACTGCCGCCAGGTACGGCTTCGGCTTCCGGCTCGGCAGCGGGCGCGCCCGGCGTGGCGTCGGCGATGCGCTCGACGGAATCGGCAATGCTGCGCATCGGCGTGCCGAAATCCGGTAGGTCGATCAGTGCCAGCAGCAGGCCGGCAACCCAGAAGATATGCATGTGGGTGAAAAGCGATATCAGGCCGAGGACGGCGACGATCTCAAACTGCAGCTTCTGGCTCTTGTGCGCCATGCGCTCCGGCAAGCTGTGCAGCCTCCAGTACAGAGTGCCGACCCATAGGACTGTGGCTACAAGGAAAATGCCCATCACCAAGGTCAGGGTGTCCGACCCGTCGACGCCAGGAATGAAGAACGGCAGATGATGCGGAGCCAACGGATGAATCTGTTCGCTCAAGCCAATCCTCCCACTTGCGACCGAAACGCATGCGATTCCCGATTGAACCGTGCTGGTTATCCTATCGCGCTTGCTTGATCTGGATCAAGCAAAGCGGTCGGCCCGCCCCTACCGTTCGAGGGCAAGGTCGAGATCGGGCTTAGGAGTCCCCAGCCATGCCAGACAAAATCGATGACCTGATCCCAAATGCGCGCGAGATCCAGAAACAGGCCGCCCTCAAGGAGGCGGAGAAAGCCGAGGAGCATGCCAAGCGCGCGGCGGCTGTGGAAGCCGAGAAGCGCGCCCTGATCGAGCGGCTGAGTAAGCCGTCCGGGCTCAGCGAGGACGAGAAGGTCAAGCTGGCGTCGACGGTGATCCAGCGCGCGGTGCGCAACGGCCTGACCGAAGTTCAGGTCTACCGATTTCCCAACACGCTGTGCACCGACAAGGGACGGGCCATCAACCAGATGGAAGCGGGCTGGGAGAAGACGCTGACAGGTATACCCAAGGAAATATACCAGCTCTGGGCGGACTACCTGCAGCCGCGCGGCTACCGCATCCGCTACCAGGTCGTTGAGTACCCTGGTGGCATGCCCGGCGACATTGGCATCGTCATCGCCTGGGGCGACTAGTTCAAACGATGGATGCGCATTCCATGGCCAAAGACAAGTCCACCGGGAAGATGAAGCGCAAGGACTATGAGGAAGAGCTGCACAAGCTGCAGATTCAGCTCTGCCATCTGCAGGAATGGGTGAAGGCGAACAGGCTCCGGGTCATCGTCCTGTTCGAGGGACGCGATGCGGCCGGCAAGGGCGGGACCATCAAGGCGCTCACCGAGAAGGTAAGCCCGCGCGTGTTTCGCGTGGTCGCGCTGCCCGCACCATCCGATCGCGAAAAATCCCAGCTCTTCATTCAGCGTTACATGCAGCAGTTTCCGGCCGCCGGCGAAATCGTGATCTTCGACCGCAGCTGGTACAATCGCGCGGGCGTCGAGTATGTGATGGGGTTTTGCACGCCGGCGGAGCACAAGCGCTTCCTCGCGCTTTGCCCGCAGATGGAGCGATACATCATCGAAGGCGGCATCATCCTGATCAAGCTGTGGCTCGAGGTCGGGATGGAGGAGCAGGAGCGCCGCTTCAGGGCCCGGATCGACGATCCGCTGCGGCAATGGAAGCTGAGCCCGATGGACACCGAATCCTACCGCCGCTGGTACGACTACTCCCGGGCCCGCGACCTGATGTTCAAGGCGACGAGCTCGAAGCACGCACCCTGGTACGTCATCCGCTCCGACGACAAGCGGCGCGCGCGACTGAACTGCATTTCACACCTCCTGAAGACGATTCCCTACGGACGCGTGAAGCGCGACAAGGTCAAGCTTCCCCGGCGCTCCGATAAGGGCCGCTACAATGATCAGGCCGGTCTGCGCGGAATGAAGTTCGTCGAGGCGCGCTATTGAAGGCCAGGCCGCGCCAGGCGCGGCCCGGGTCCCGGCCTATTTCAGGCGGATCGAGACGCCGCCCACCGCGGCCGACACTTCGGCACCGACCTTCGGGCCGCTGAGCTGCAGGATCACGCCGTTGGCGTTCTGCAGTTGCACCCCGCCGGCACCCGCGGCGATCGCACCGCCCGCGCCCGCGACGGTGTACGAGCCTTCGAGCGAGGCCGGCCCCCTGAGGTTGATCGCACGCCCGACAAACTTGGTGGTCGAGGCGCCGATCGTGAAGCCGACGCTCATGCCCGACACGGTGAATGGATAATGCTTGCCGCGCAGGGTCAATACGCCCTCGCCGCCTCCGACACCGACGATGAACCCACCCTTGGTGAAGATAACGGCGACTGAGCCGGTTTCAGCCCGCGACGGTGTGCTGAAGCCGGCGCATCCGATCACCAATGCGGCGACAATTCCAGGCAGATTTGCTTTCCTCATGTTTTCCCTCCAGAGATCGGTTGCGTCAGCAATCTATGATGCAGCCTTGAGCTTCGGTGCCGCCGCCTTCGGCTTGCCCATCCTGGCCAAGGCCTCGGTCGTCACCAGTTTCAGGCCCTCGGCCGCGTCGTAGCCGTGGATTTCCTTGACATCGAGCTTGCGCATGAAGTCGATGGTCTCCTGGGTGATGACCTGGCCGGGGACCATGATCGGGAAGCCCGGCGGGTACGGAATCACGAAGTTGGCGGAGACGAGAGCGGGCCCGTTCTTCAGACGCCGGTCGATCTCGGGATCGTTCAGGCGAATGTATTCGCATCCGGCGGCATCATAGGCTGAATAGAATCCGCCGCGAATGTCGCCCTCGTTCGTCTTCGTGCCGGCATCGCCACGGTAGGCATCGTGGAAATGCGAGAAGTTCGGCAGGTCGGGCACGTCCTTCATCAGGCTGTTGACCCTGGCGTCGAAATCGACCTTGGCGTTCGCGCCGCCCTTGGCCAGGCCGCGATCGATTTCACCGGAGATTTCGGCTAACACCCGGACAAGATGCGCGACATCGCTTCGCGTATTGTTGATATTGGACTGGATCAGGACCGAGTTGCGCGAGGTCTTGTTGACCTGGATGTTGTAGCGGCTGGCGAGCAGGCCCTTGAACGACGTTCCGTCGTAACCGGCCGTGCCGCAGACCAGCGTCATGCGGGTCGGGTCGAGGCAGAACTCGTCATCGTTCAGGCTCTTCAGGGCGCTCGACCAGTTGGTGCCCGCCGCCAGATAATCCGTGAATCCGCTCTGGCGATAATCCTTCGGCACCATGGCGTCGGCGCCGAGAACGCGGAAATATCTGGAGATCAACGGATTGGTGTTGACCGCGTTGCGGATGGCAAATGCAATCTCCATTGCGTTGGCCACCAGTCCATAGCCCTCGAGCTCCATCTGCCGGCGCGAGACGTCGAGGCTTGCGATCAACTGCTGGTTCGGGCTGGTCGAAGCATGCGTGAAGACGGCTTCCTTGAACTGCGCTTCGACGGTGTGGAATTCGATGTCCTTGACGGCCAGCATCGAGCCCTGCCGGATCGCCGACATCGACTTGTGCGTCGAATTGGTCTGGTAGACCCGCAACCGGATCTGGCGCGGATCGGGGATGAGCCTGGTCTTGAGCAGCACCTCGTCCGAGGGGTTCTTGCCAAGTTCGGCCTGCTGCTTCTCGTAAGCGGCAACCGACTTTGGATCGCGCATCCAGGCTTCGATCTCGTTCGCCGCGCCCATCGCGGTTCGCCGCCTCAGGAACGGCGAAAACCGCGCGAAGCCGAACCAGGCCTCGTCCCAGAGGAAGATCAGGTCGGGCTTGATGGCGAGACATTCCTCCATCACCCGCCGCGTGTTGTAGATGTGACCATCGAAGGTGCAATTGGTCAGGTCGATCATCTTGATCCGGTCGAGCCGGCCATCGGCCTTGGCGTTCAGCAGTGCCTGCTTGATCGTCTTCAGCGGCACCGCGCCATACATCGAGTATTCCGTCATCGGGAATGCCTCGACGTAGAGCGGCTGCGCGCCCGCCAGCACCATGCCGTAATGGTGCGACTTGTGGCAGTTGCGATCGACGATGGCGATGTCGCCGGGACCGAGCAGCGCCTGCACCGCCATTTTGTTGGATGTCGAGGTGCCGTTGGTCACGAAGTAGACGCGATCGGCGCCGAGAGCGCGCGCGGCCTTCTCTTGCGCCTTCTTGATGTTGCCGGTCGGCTCCAGCATGCTGTCGAGGCCGCCGGTGGTGGCGCTGCTCTCGGCAAGGAACAGGTTCAGCCCGTAGAATTCGCCCATATCGCGGATCCAGTCCGACTTGAATACGGACTTGCCCCGCGCGATCGGCAGCGCGTGGAAGGTCCCGATCGGCCGCTGCGCGTATTTTTTCAGATTGTCGAAGAACGGCGTGTCGAAGCGATCCTGCACGCCTTCCAGAATTGAAAGGTGCAATTCCAGTATATCCTCGACCGAGTAGAACACCCGGCGCACCACGTCGGCCTCGGGACTGCCGGCCAGCTCCTCGACGTCGCGGTTGGACATCAAATAGAGATCGAGTTCGGGCCGGATCCGCTTCAAGATGTGGGCCAGCCGTAGCGCGGACGCATCGGACTCCTCGTTGAGCCCCATGGCGGCAGTCATGGCACGAAGCACAGGCGCGTCGTGGCGCGAGCGCAGTCCAAAGCCTTCGTTGATCACCACCGCCGCAAGGTTGGGATTCAGCATTGCCGCACAGAAGGCGTCCTCGAGGCTGCCGACCACCACGGGCTCATAGATGAACGCGTCGACCGGGCGCCGCAGCCTGCGCCATTCCGCCAGGAGTCCCGGCCAGTTGCTGGCTGGCACCCCGGTCACGATCAAGGTCTCGAAGTAAGGACGACGCGCCGCCGATGGTCCGAGCGTTGGCGGGAGCAGATCGGGTACGTCGCCATTGCCCTCGTCGCGCGTGCTCCAGTCACTGGCATGCTGGCGGAAGGATTTTGCCTGGAGCGCCTGCGCGATCCGCGCCGAAAGCATATGCGAGGTGGCGGCGTCGCCCGCCGCCGCGGCTTCCTTCAGCGCCGTCATCAAGTGAAGGCCCGGGTAGCCGTGAAACTCCTCGGTGACCGCGAGCGTCGACAGCGCCGCGTCATACGCCGCACGGTCGCCGTCCCTGCTCCACATCTTTGCCGCCTCAACCAGATCGCGCCAACTGTCGGCTCGTCCGCCGGGGCCCGAGAAGAACTGATCGATGCGCTGCTGTGCCGGCTTCGCGTCGTTGGCCATCGCTGTCTCCCGATTTGGCGCTGGTTCCGTCCAATCGTAAGAACCGCACCCGTCGCCGCCTTTGATCCAAGTCAAGCCCGCGCCGGATTGAGGTAAACCTCGCAGCCGATCGCGATGTCCTGCAATGCAACACGGCCGATGCATCGGGAGCGGTCCGCGCGGCCGCGCGGGCTAGCTACTCGGCTGCGGCATCCTGTTGCTCAAGACGCTGTCGAGCGTGCGCATCCAGTCCCCGCTATCGGTTTTGTCGGCAAGACCGTCCGCCTGCAGCAGATCCCGCAACTGCGCATGCGCGCCGACGATGCAGAACGTGATTCCGCGCGATGCGAGTTCCTGGTGCAGATCATGCAGCATGCGCGACCCCGCCAGGTCGATGAACGGCGAGGCCGACAGATCGCAGGCCACCAGCTTGACGTCGGCGGACGTCCGCAGCGCCGCCAACACCGTCTCGAAGATCGTCTCGGCATTGACATAAAGCAGCGAGGTTTCAGGACGGAACGCGATGATCCCCCTTAACGGCTCCACGTCGTCATGTCGCGCCCGATCGGAATAGCGGCCGCTGTCGGGCTGACGGCCAAGAAACGCGATATTGGGCTGCGATGCGCGGAGCAGTAGCAGGAAGATCGAGGCGACGGCCGCCAACAATACGCCCTGCAGGATCCCGAGGAACAGCACCGACACCAGCGCAATGACCGCGGCATAGAAGTCGATCCGGCTGATCCGCCACATTCTGGCGAGCGCCGGGATATCGACCAGCTTGTAGACGGCCGAGAAGACGATCGCAGCAAGCACCGTCTTCGGCAGATTGGTCAGCAGGCCGGTGAAGAACAGCAGGCAGAGCGCAAGCGTCGCCGAACAGAATACCAGCGCCAGCGGCGTCCGGGCGCCGGCGGCGTCATTGACCGCCGACTGCGACAGGCCGCCGGCGACGGGGTAGCCGTGGCCCAGGGCGGCAGCGAGATTGGCCGCGCCGAGCCCGAGAAACTCCTGCCGGACATCCAGTGCATAGCCGTGCTTGGCCGCGAAGCTTCGCGCGGCGGACACGCCTTCCACGTAGGCCAGGACGAGACATCCGGCGGCGATCGGGAAGAGGTCGTCGAATTCGAGCAAGCCAAAGGTCGGCAGCGCGAGGCTCGGCAGCCCGGTCGGGATGTTGCCGGTCACCGACAATCCCATTGCAGCAAGTCCAAGTACCGATACGAGCAGGATCGACAGCGCGACCACTGCCAGCCCAACGGGCTTTCCGGGTAGCCTGCGCTCGCCGAGCAGGAGCAGCACGATCGCAACCACGCCAATGCCGAGCACCAGCGGCCTTGTATCGCCCAACTGGCCGGCCAGCTTTATCGCGCGATCGAAAAAGTTGTGGCCGCCACCCGCCACGCCGAACAGGCTGGGCAGCTGGCTCATGATGATGGTCAGCCCTGCCCCGGCCTTGAAGCCCACCAGAATGCTGTCGCTGATCAACCGCACCAGCACACTGAGCCTGAACAGCCAGGCAATCAGGCAGAGCACGGCAACGCTGAAGGCAACCAGGCTGGCGATCTGCCCGTAACGCGTGGCGTCGCCGCCGGCCAGCAGGCCGACGGCGCCGGCGATCATCAGCGAGATCGCCGAGGTCGGTCCCACCGCGAGTTGCCGGGACGAGCCCAGCAAGGCGTAACCCACGCCGCCAAGCAGGTAACCGTAAACCCCGATCTGCGGCGGCAGGCCGGCGAGCCCGGCATAGGCCAGCGACACCGGGATCGCGTAGGCCGCCAGCGTGACCCCGGCGATGACGTCCGCACCAAGCCAGGATGCGCGGTAATCGGCAAGCCAGCTCGCCGGCGGAAAGTGGCGGATCCAACTCGTCTCCCCCTGGGCTGACATCATACCCGCCGTGTGAAGCGCAATGGTCGGACGTGGTCGCGCCGGCCGGGCCAATTCGCATTGATTCAGATCAAGCCTCGCACTCGCTGGTCAACGATGGTCGCAAACCCACACATTGTGTCCGCGGCCCGCCGGAGGGCATGACATGCGCCTGCACGGCTTCCGAGTGCTCACCACCGGAGCACTTCTGTTGCTCGGTCTGATCGCCGCAGCGCGCGCAGACGACCAGGGCACATCCCCGCGCATCCAGGAGGAGATCTGGGCGTTGCCGCTGCCGCTGCCGATGTTCGCTTATCTGGTCCGCCCGCTCGGCGACGGCCCCTTTCCGCTGGTCATCATGAACCACGGCGTGTCGCTGAACCCCAGGGATCGCAGCTTCTTCCCGCTGGTCGAGTTTCGCGATGCCGCGATGTGGTTTGCACGGCGCGGTTATCTCGTGGTGGCGCCGGTCGGTACCGGCTACGGCGCAGCGGCGATCGATATTCCCGAACGCGGTCTCTATGGCCCGTTCTTCTCCAAGATCGGGAAATGCGCCAATCCCAATTTCCTCGATCCGGGCCTCGCCGTCGCGCAGGTCGATCTCTGGATCATCGATTACATGGCCGCCGAAAAGCGCACCCTGCCGGAAGGCGTCATCGTCCTCGGCCAGTCCGCCGGCGGCTGGGCGGCGATCGCGCTGTCGAGCCTCAATCCGCCGCAGGTCAAGGCCATCATCGCCTTCGCGGCAGGCCGCGGCGGCCGCGTCGACGGCAAGCCCAACAACAATTGCAATCCCGACAGGCTGGTCGAAGCGACCGGCGCGTTTGGCCACACATCGCGGGTCCCGATGCTGTGGCTCTACATCGAGAACGACACGTTCTTTGGCTCGGCCCTGTCGAAGCGAATGTACGAGGCGTTCATCCGCGCCGGCGGCCGGGCCGAGTACCATCTGTTGCCGCGGTTCGGCGACGAAGGGCATTTCCTGATCGGCTCTCCCGATTCGATTCCGATCAGGTCGCCATTGGTCGAGCGGTTTGTGGACAGGGCTCGCTAGGCACCCCGGAGGAGCATCCATGGTCGGATATGGTGTCTTGGCTACCCTCGCGCTGTTGGCGGCGAGCATCGGTGCGGCGCATGGTCAGCAGGCGCCCTCACCGCCAGCCGCAGTCAACGACAGTCCCGAGGTTTCCCCGCGGGGAGCGCGTGCAGCGCGGGACGTCAAGTACGGCGAATGGCGAAAGCTCTGCTTCAACGCTGCCGGCGCCAAGACATTGTGCAGAACGACAATCACCGGCACTTTGGCGACCGGCCAGACCGCCGTGCGCGTTGATCTGGTCGAGCGCGAAGACGGCACCTCCCGGCTCCAGCTGTTCCTGCCGGTCGGGATGTACCTGCAGGCCGGGGTCAAACTGTCGGTCGACCAGCAGCAAATCCATCGCATGCCCTATACCTGGTGCGTGAGCAACATCTGCATCGCGGCCAATGTTGCCGATCCCGGACTGATCGAGGAAATGGATAGCGGAAAGGCACTCGCGATCGAGGTGGTCGACACCAGCATTCTGACGGTGACGACATCCGTGCCGCTCGACCGCTTTGCGAGCGTCCGCAAGGGAGCGCCCACGCTGATGCTCGATCAGGTCATTGACGAATAATTGAGGTTCGCGATCGCTAGACGACGCTAGCCAACAACTGCTCGATCGGCTGCATCAGCGATTTTGCCGTGAATGGCTTGGTCAGATAGGCCACGCATCCCGATGCGATCGCCGCCATGCGCGTCGCCGGGTTGTCATTCCCGGTGATGTAGATAACGGGAACGTCGACGCCCTGATCCGTCAGGCGGTGCCGCAATTCGATCCCCGAACCATCGCTGAGATTGACGTCCAGGATCAGACACAGCGCGCGATCGAAGCCGCCATCCATCAGCAAGGCATTTCCGGTCTCGAACAATCTGGATGCAAAGCCATATTCCCGCAGCAGCCGTCCGATTCCACGGAGCATCGAGGGGTTATCGTCTACGACGAAGACAATTTTGGCGGTCGGCAAATCCGGGGCCTCTACCTTGTCGCGGAATCGGAATCTCCACTTGCTGCCCAGCGTCCGTGCCCGGACAAAGGACACATCGAAATCTCACCGGCACGCGACATCGTCGCGGCCACCATTGGAGATACGCGCCGTCACAGGGCTTTCATATTGTACCATGGGACATGGACGACCGAAACCGCCCCCGGCCGATCACCCCTTGAGCTCGCCATCGAGCTCGCGCGCGCCGAGCCGCTCGGCAATCGAGACCAGCTCGGCAAGTGACTGCACCTGCATCTTCTCCATGACCTGGTGACGGTGCGCTTTGATGGTGCGTTCCGTCGTGCCGAGCTCGTAGGCGATCTGCTTGTTGATCCGACCGCGTACAATCAGATCGAACACCTGCCGCTCGCGTGGGGTCAACCTCGCCAGCAGCGCACGGAGAGTGTCGAGCCTGGTTCGCGCAGTACGGGTCAACTCGTGTCGGGCAACGGCGCGATTGATCGCTTCGATCAGCTGCTCCGACTCGATCGGCTTGGTCAGGAAATCCTCGGCCCCCGCCTTGATCGCCTGCACGGTCGTCGCCGTGTCGGCATGCCCGGTGAGGAATACGATCGGAAGTGTCGACTCCAGCTCGTTGAGACGGATCTGCAGCTCCGGGCCACTCATCCCGGGAATGCGTACGTCCAGCAGGATGCAGCCAGCCTCTTCATCGCCGGGCAATTGATCGAGCAGTTGCCGGGCCGATGCGTATGTCGCAACACGATAGCCCGCAAGCTTGAGCCTGCGCTCGAGCGCCGTACGAAACGAGGCGTCGTCATCAACAATATGCACGTAAGCGTGCATTACCCTCTCTCTTCCACCCGACTGACAAGCAAACTATTAGCACTGCCTCTTGCCAAGAAAAGAGCCCAAACGCGCTATGCCGCCAGTGGTAATGAAAGGTGGAATACCGCTCCACCGCCGGACTGGTTTTCGGCCCAGATCTGACCACTATGCGCCAGAATGATCGTCCGCGCGATCGACAGCCCGATGCCCATTCCCTGCTCCTTTGTGGTGAAGAACGGATCGAAAATCTCGTTCAGCCTGTCCTGGGGAATTCCCGGACCGGAATCGGAGATCGAAATCACGGCCGACGCCTCGCCGTTGAGTTCAGTACGGCCGATGATCGTGCGTCCGTAGGGCATCTTGGCCATTGCGTCCATGCTGTTGACCGCGAGGTTGAGAATGACCTGCTGCAATTGGACCGGGTCGCCTTTCACCCGCAGGGTCTGCGGCGACGTCTGCAGGTAGATCGCGACGTTGCGCGACGAGGCCTGCAGCTTGAGGAAATCGAATGCTTCCCGCATAATCTGGTTGAGATCGATCTCCTTCTTCTCAAATGGCGCACGCTTCAGCAGGCTGCGCATCCGGCGGATCACCTCGCTCGCACGCAGATCGTCGCGCTTGATGTCCGAAATGATCTCCCGCACCTCCTGAAGGTCAGGTGTTGGCGAAGCGAGGATCAACTCCGCCGTCTCCGCATTGGTCAGGATCGAGCCGAGCGGCTGATTCAGCTCATGGGCGATCGAGGACGACAGTTCTCCGGCGGTCGCTTGCCGATTGATGTGGGCAAGCTGGGACTGCTGATTGCTGGCTTCGACCTCGGCCTTCCGCCGCATATGCCGCTCGTGCAGCAGGAAGGCGATCAGCAAGGACTGAACCAGTACCGCCGTGGCTAGCGCAACCGCCCGCCAGCGATACCTTTCCAGGAAGCCTGGCTCACGGAAGCGGATTTCGCTGCCCTGCGGCAGACTGGCCTCGCTGACCTCCCAGCGCTCCATCTGCCGCCAATTGAAGATCGGCTTCACAGCATCGACGACCGACGGCGGCAGGTTCTCCGGCGCCTCTCCATCCAGAATCCGCAGCGCCCTTTGCGCTGCCTCGGCACCGATCAAGGACGGAACGAGAACATATCCGCCGACGCCGCCTGGCTCGAGAAAGGTCTCCGCCGGCACCACGATGGGGCGATTTGCCTTCGCCGCGACAAATGCGAGGGCATCCGAAGGTGGATAGTAGTTGCCTTTGCCGTCGCTATAGAGGCCCGTGTAGACGATCGCGCTGTGGTCAGGAAGCGCGGCGACCCGCACAACGATATCCGGCATCGGGCGTCCGACTATTTCGATAATATCGACGCCCGCAATGCCGGCCGCTGCCTGGTCTTTCCAGTTGCGAAAGATGACCTGCCGCTCCCATTCCGCGCCGACGAGCACGACGGTCTTGAGGTTCGGTACCACGGCGCGGGCGGCCGAGACGGCATCGTTGAACTTCAAGTCCAGGATGCCGCCGGTGACATAGGCAGGCGGCCGCAATCGCTTGAAATCGGCCTCTTCCACCAGCGCAAACACAATCGGCGCGTCGGGCCAAAGCTGCGGGCGCCAGCGGAGCGCAAGCTCGAGCGCCGCCGCTCCAACGACAACCACGACGCCGATCGGCCGATCGCGATATTTCACCTCGAGAAACCTCTGGAAGCTGTCCTGATAGGCCTCGCCGCCGAAGCGATTGAGATCGAGGCTCTCCGTGTAGACGGTCGTCGGAGCGTGACCGTGCGCGCTCACGGCATCCCTCAACCCGACGAAGACCTGGTAGTAGAACGGACCGCGCCGGTCGGACTGGTCGAGCACCAGCATGGAATGTGGACGCATCTGCTGCGCCCGGAGACCAGCCGGCAACAACAACGTAGCCAGCAGGATAATCAGTCCAGAGAGCCGAATTGCCTTGCCCATATCGCTCGGAGCCGGAGACCGACGGGTTCAAGAAAGCTAGCACCCCGTCATCGTCGTGAAAATTGAAAAGTAATCTAAGATTGTGTGCAGCAATTGCGAAGAGACTATCGCATTTTGCGTACCCTGTCCTTTAGGACAATGACCTCAAGACCAATAGAAGCTGTTCGATCCGTGTCGTAGTCATTGCGCGCGGACAGACATTTCGAACCGCGCGGACGTCGCAAGTTCATTACAGAGTGAGTTGGTCCATGTTCGCTCACGTCAATGTTAGACCGGCCAACGTACCGAGCATCCTCGGCGGGCTGACCGCCCAGCACGCCAATTTCATCACTAGCGAATTCCACTACAGAAAGGGCGCCGAGATCTACGGCGAGAAGGAACCCGCGGAGTACGTTTACCAGGTCGTCTCCGGCGCCGTCCGCAGCTACAAGCTGCTGTCCGACGGCCGACGCCAGATTGGCGCCTTTCATCTCGTCGGAGACATTTTCGGACTTGAGAATGCCGAATTCCATCGCTTCACGGCCGAAGCTATCGTCGACACGAATGTGCGCCTGATCAGGCGGACGAGCCTCGAACGGGTGGCCCATTCCGATTCCGCCCTGGCTCGCAATCTGCTGGTCATGACCACCAGCAACCTGCAACACGCCGAAGACCACATGCTGCTGCTCGGCCGCAAGACCGCGTTGGAGCGGGTGGCCGCGTTCCTGCTCGAAATGGATCGCCGGCTGACCGGGGTAGGCGTCGTCGCCCTGCCGATGTGCCGGCGCGATATCGCCGACTATCTCGGGCTGACCCTCGAGACCGTGTCGCGCGCGCTATCCAAACTGCACGCCTATGGGGCCCTCAACTTCCTCGGTTCGAACCAGCGCGAAATCATGCTGGTTGACCGCGAGCAGTTGGCCAGGCTGGACAATTGACCGCGACGTCACGAGGATCTCGCCTGGCGCTCGATGGTCTTCTGCAGCACTTCGAACAGGACCGCTGTCGACCAGCCGAACATCAGGATGCCGTTCATGGCGGCCATCGGCCCGATCAGCTGCCACTTCTTGACCGGAACGACGTCGCCATAGCCAAGCGTTGTGTAGTTCACAAAGGCGAAATAGAGCAGATCGCTGCCGGCGGGCGCGGCACTGCATACAAAATAGGCCAGTGACCAAACCACGATCTCCAACGTGTGGGCTAGCATCAGGATCAGCGCAGTCGCCACCATCACGCCGCTGAGTTGCAGCCCAGACCGGCCGGTGGCGCTGAAGGTGACATTGCGCAACAGTCCGATCACCGCGACGGTGAACAACGAGTGCAGCACAATATTGATCGCACTGACCGCCGATCCCACGATCAGCTGAAATAGCATCATCGCTGCCCCGCCAGCCGGGCGCGGTCATCGCGGATCCACGCCGTGATCAACTCCCAGGCGACCGCGAGAATAATTGGCCCAATGAACAGGCCCACGATGCCGTGCGCGAGCGTGCCGCCGATCACGCCGACGAAGATGACCAGCGCCGGCGTGGTCAGGCCCCGCCCCATGACCAGCGGCTTCAGCACATTGTCGAGGACGCCGACCACCAGGAAGAACAGCGTCAGCGCGAGCGCCGTCGCGAAGTCCTTGGTCGACCAGAGCCAGATGATAACGGGGAACAGCACGATCGCCGCCCCGATCTGCACGATCGCAAGCAGCATCACGACCAACGCCAGCAGCCCTGCGCTCGGAATTCCCGCCAGCTTGAAGCCGATGCCGGCCAGCAGCGCTTGCAGGACGGCGACGCCTATGACGCCCTGGGAGACCGCTCGAATCGTTGCGCCGGCAAGGTCGAGGAAGTGCTCGCTCTGCTCGGGCACGATACGGGACAGGAAGCCCCTGCACGCCGCGGCAAGCTGCCGTCCGTGGGGAAGCAGGAAACCCGCCACGACGACCGCCAGCACAAACTTCAGTGCTCCGACCCCTGCGTTGCTGGCAAACGCAAACAGGATCCCGGCCAGCGGCTTCAGATGCGGCACGACCTCGCGCAACACGGCGCGCAGATTGGTCGATGCCCGATCCCAGAGGTCATGGAGCGGGCCGCCGATCAGCGGCCAATCCCTGATCTCCGGCATCGGCGACGGCACGACGACGTTGCCGGCGCTCAGCTGTTCGGCGAGCTCCCTCACCCCCTCCACCGCCCCGATCCCGAGCCAGGCCGCCGGTCCGATGACGACACCCAATGCGATCAAGGTCAGGACCAGAGCGGCAATGCCCGCGTGGCCGGCGAGCATCGCAGTGAGCCAGTTGAATACCGGATAGAGCGCGACCGCGAGCACGGCGCTCCAGGCCAGGATCGGCACGAACGGGCGGACCAGGACGAACGACCAGTAGATCAGCAACGCCAGCAATCCGAGACGGATTGCGAGTTGGATGAACTCGTCTCCGGCCACGAGTTGGCGAGGGGTTTTCAAGGGCGCGCTTCCGATTGAGCGTCAGCAGGCACGCAGGAAGCCGTGGCATCACCTTGGCACACGCTGCTTGATCCAGATCAAGCGTCGGATGGTGCCGGCTGACAGGCTTGCCTCCGCATGATCCGGAATTTGGTCATGCACTTGCGCGCCGTGTCGATCGCGGCCGCACGCGTCACCCCGATGTGGAGGACATCATGAAGAACACCAACACCCTGCTGGCCACGATCCTGCTTGCGAGCACGATCGGCATTGGCGCAGGCCAGGCGGCCCCGCTGCCGACCAACGTCGCAGCCATGAAAGGCATGGTCGACAATGGCGTCGTTGAGGCTCGTTGGGGCGGCTGGGGTGGCGGCTGGCGCGGTGGCTGGGGCTATCGCGGCTGGCGAGGCGGCTACGGCGGCTGGGGTTATCGAGGATGGGGCGCCGCCGCTGCCGGCGCGATCGTTGGCGGAGCCATCGCGAGCTCGGCCTATGGTGGATACCCCTATTACGGCGGATATGGCTATGGTTACGGATACGGCTATTGCCCGCCTGGCGGAGGTTACGGCTACGCGCAGCCGCGCTACTATTACGGATGGTAGCGAATTTGCAACGATCTTGATGCGGATTTAGCGCTCAGGGCGACAGCAGTCCAAAGGCAAACGCGACAGTCGACACCATCCCGGCTGTCATGACGACCATTCTGAAAGCAAAATCGCCGTCGATCGCTTCAAGCCAATGACGCAACCGACCGCGAATTTGGGCCGGCCGGCATGCGCGAAGCATTTGACCAAATATGTCGCTGCCGTTCCCCATGGTGTCTACGTAGATCACGGTGGAACCGGGTGTCCAGTGCAGCTTGTGCCACACGATCGAGATCAGACGCGACAACCTGCCTAACCCAATCGGGCTATAGGAGCCGGGCGGTTGACGCCGTGACACCTGAGCGGCGTATGACCTGACAGCGTTGTCTGCTGCCAGCTGTCGCGCCGGAAGTCAGGGCGTCTCCGCGACCGGGGAAAATTTAGTTCATCAGCGCCTTGCCGCCCCGCCCTTGCCCGTCGCCGCCTCGTAGGCATCGCGATAGCCTCTGGCGATGGTCCGGACGCCGCGTCCGATGTCGTCGTAGACATCATCAGGGAGGTTCGCGAGCGACACGCGAAGCGACCATTCCGGCGCATCGAAGCCGCCTCCGTTCAACAGCACGATGCCGTGGGCCTCGGCCAGCCTGAACGCGAGATCCAGCGGATGGACACCCTTCTTCAGGTGTTCCACGGCATCATCGCCGATGTTCTTTCGAGCCCAGAACTCGAAATCGATGAGGGCGTAGTAGGCATCATAGTTCGGATTCGGGGTCAGTTTGTCGGCAAGGCCGAGGCCGTCGAGCATCGACCACAGGCGCTTGTTGACGATTTCCATGCAGGCGGCCTGATAGGCCTTGTTCACGTCCATCATCTCCGCCAGCGAGAACAGGCTCATCATGACCTGCTGCGGCAACGACAGCCCGGCGGTGTGATTGAGTGCCACGTCGCGGCTGTCGGCGACGATGCGGTCGATCAGCTTGAGCTTGCGCGGTTCGAGCGTCAGCGGCCCATAGCGCTTGTCGAGTGCCTTGACGGCCTCGTCCGGGAGCCTGGCGATCATCTTGTCGAAGACGTTGTCTTCGTTGATGGCGATGGCCCCCAACCGCCAACCCGTGCAGCCGAAATACTTCGAATAGGAGTAGACGCCGATGGTGTTGTGCGGCAATTCGCCGAGCAACGAACGGAAGCCGTGCACGAAGGTGCCATAGACGTCGTCGGTGAGGATCATCAGGTCGGGGCGCTTGGTCTTGACCAAATTGGCCAACTTGGCAATCGTCTCCTTGCTTAACGCCATCCCCGGAGGGTTGGACGGATTGACGACGAAGAAGGCCTTGATCTTCGGATCCTCCAGCTTCCTGATTTCCTCGTCGGTGAACTGGAATTTGTTTTCCTGCGGCGCCCTGATCTGAACGACCTTCAAGTCGTAGTCTTCAAGGTGCGTCATCTCGATGTAGGGCGTGAAAATCGGCGTCGCCAGGGCAATCGTATCGCCGGGCACCAGCAGCCGATTGGCCTTCAGCGACTTGAAGAGGTAGCACATCGCCGCCGTGCCGCCCTCGACCGCATAGATGTCGAATTTTCCCGCCGGCCGGGGCTCGCCACAAACCGCCCACATCAGGTACTCGTGCACGATCTTCTCGTTATGCACCAGCATGCGGTCCGGTACCGGGTAATTGTCGCCGATGATCGAATCAACCAGTTCGTGGACGAAGGCATCCGGATCGAAGCCGAATTTCTTCACCGCGAAGGGCAGCATCTCGGTCAGGAAGCTCGCGCCTGGCATGTCCTTGTGCAGTTTGAGCCAGGTCTCGAACCGCCCGGCAATGCCCTTTGCCTGCGGCATGCCGCCGATCCCAGCCGGATGCTCCATCACCCGCTTGCTCTCCGTGATGGCGAATTGGCCCAACAGGAAGAAACCTTCACGCGGCGTCGTGGCCACCCAGTTCGGATTGCCCCGTCCGGCGTTCAGGAAGGGCATCTGGCTCAGCTTCGAAGTGCTCTTCGCGAGGTTGATCAGCTCGTCCTTGATCTCGAACGGGCTCAACGCTTCGAATTTCTTTAAGGTCAGAAGATCGGCCATTTGACACTCCCGGGGCGATGCAAGCTGTTGGGATGGAGGCGGACAGGCGCCTTGCGCTCAGCATGATCGGCGGCCGGGGACGCGCCTTGATCTATGTCAACGGTCTCCGTGCAGCCGATGCGACTGCAGCGACGCACGCGTGCGTCGTCGGCAAGACGATGAAATCGCAAGGCTCCCGCAGTAGCGGTTGACATAGATCAACATCCATCTCGCCAACCACCGTCTGATGCTGACCGAAGCAGTTGCTCGCCCTTTTCGGCCCCCTGCGCGAGACCGAAGCAGGCGCATGCCGAAGCCCCGGGACAGCATGAACGGGTGACATCATGATCGATTGGCTCTTCCAGACGCTCCGCACCTATCCCGAAATCGCGATCTTCCTCTCTCTGGCCCTGGGCTACTATTTCGGATCCTTCACCTTCAAGGGTCTCGGTCTCGGCGCCGTCACCGCGACGCTGATCGCCGCGGTCATCATCGGCCAGATCGGCATTACCATCTCAGGGCCGCTCAAACCGTTTTTCTTTCTGATGTTCCTGTTTGCGATCGGATATGGCGTCGGGCCGCAGTTCGTGCGCGGCATCGCGCAGGACGGCGTTCCGCAGGCGATCTTCGCCGCCGTGGTTTGTGTCTTCTGTCTGCTCTCTGCGTATTTCGGCGCAAAGATCGCCGGCTACGACGTCGGATCGGCCATCGGGCTCTATGCCGGCTCGCAGACGATCTCCGCGTCGATGGGGCTTGCGACCGACGCCATCAATCGCCTCGGCCTGCCCGCGGACGAAGCCAAGAAGCTGCTGGATGCCATGCCGGTCGCCTATGCCGTGACCTACATTTTCGGCACGGTCGGGTCGGCGATCGTGCTGGCCCTGCTCGGTCCCGCGCTGCTCGGCATCGATCTCGAGGCCGCATGCAAGAAATATGAGGAAGAGCATGGCGGCAAGAAGGAGCTGGGTGGTCCTGGGACGGCCTGGCACCAGTTCGATGTGCGCGCCTATCGCGTTCGCGAGCGTGGGCCTGTCGTCGGCAAGACGGTCGCGCAGGCCGAGGCGCTGATTCCCGATCATCGGGTCTTCGTCCTCCGGCTTCGGCAGGGCGGCAAGATCGTGGAGGCCACTTCCGACACCGTGATCCATGCCGGCGATGTCGTCGCCGTCGCCGGCCGCCGCGATGTGCTGGTGCAGCTGATCGGCGAGCAGGCGGAGGAAGTCGACGACCGTGAGCTGCTAGCGGTGCCGATCGAGGGCGTCGATGTCTACGTGACCAGCAAGGACGTCGATGGCAAGACGCTGGAAGAACTGGCGAAGGAACCGGGCGCGCGCGGCGTATTCCTGCGCAGGATCGTGCGGGGCGCGATCGCGACCGAGATTCCGATCCTGCCGAACACCAAGATCAACCGGGGCGACATCGTCACCCTGGTCGGTCGCACCTCCGACGTGGCCGCCACGACAAAGATGCTGGGCCGGCCGGATCGCGCGACCGACGTTGCCGACGTCGCGTTCATTGGGGCAGCCATTGCGATCGGCGCCCTGGTCGGCGCCTTCGTCTACAAGATCGGGAGCGTGCCGCTCACCCTGTCCACCTCCGGCGGCGCGCTGATCTCCGGTCTGTTTTTCGGCTGGCTCCGATCCGTGCACCCGACGTTCGGCCGCATCCCGTCACCCACCGTGTGGTTCATGAACTCGGTCGGCCTGAACGTCTTCATTGCCGTGGTCGGCATCTCCTCGGGACCGGGATTTGTCGCCGGATTGCAGAAGCTCGGCTTTAGCCTGTTCCTCTGGGGCGTCGTCGTGACCACCGTGCCGCTGATCCTGGCGATGTTTGTCGGCAAATACGTATTCCGTTTCCACGACGCGATCCTGCTCGGATGCTGCTCCGGCGCGCGTACGACCACCGCATCGCTCGGCATGATCAACGATCGCGCCAAGAGCCAGATTCCCGGCCTTGGCTACACCGTCACCTACGCGGTCGGAAACACGCTGCTGACGATCTGGGGCATGGTGCTGGTGATGATGATGACCTAGCCGCGGCCCGGACCATGTCGATCTGGCTGCAGCAGTTTCTGGTTCGCTATCCGGAACTCGCGTTATTTCTGGTGATCGCGGCGGGCTACTGGATCGGAAGCTTCAGGATCGGCGCTTTCAGCCTTGGCCCGGTAACCGGCGCGCTCTTCGCCGGCCTCGCGGTCGGCGACTTCGCGCATGTGCCGGTCTCCGGCATGACGAAATCGTTCCTGTTCCTGCTGTTCCTATTCGGGGTTGGCTATTCGGTCGGACCGCAATTCGTGCTGGCGATGAAACGCGATGGATTGAAGCCGATGCTGATGGCCGTCGTCGTGAGCCTAACCGGCCTTGCGACCGCGATCGTTGTGACACGCGCGCTGCAACTCGACCCCGGTTTTGCGGCCGGGCTGATGTCCGGCGCCCTGAGTCAGAGCGCTGCAATGGGAACGGCGACCGACGCGGTCAACGGACTGCCGGTGTCCGACGCACAGCGCGCGCTGTTCGTTTCGCACATCGCAGTCGCCGATGCGGTCTGCTACATCTTCGGCTATGCCGGCGTGATCACATTCTGCACGATCGTCGTTCCGGCGCTGCTCAAGATCGATCTGAAGACGGAAGCGCTCAAGCTGGAACAGACGCTAGGCATCACGCGCGCCAAGCCGGGGCTGGCGTCGGCCTGGCGCAAATTCGAAATGCGCGCCTACCGGCTAGATGATGAAGCGGCGATCGCCGGACTGACGGTCGCGGCCGCCGAAGCCCGCGTGCCCGGACAACGCGTGTTCATTCATCGCATCCGCCGCGGCGAGCGCATTCTCGAGGCGGAGCCTGGAACGGTGCTGGCGGCCGGCGATGTCATCGCGCTGTCAGCAGCGCGCCAGATCATCGTCGAGCTGATCGAACCGCGCGGCGAGGAGGTCGAGGACCGGGAGTTGCTCGATATCCCGCTGGTCTCGGCCGACGTGTTCCTGATCAACGCAAAACTCGCGGGCACCAGTCTCCAGCAGGCGTCGGAACAGAGCTGGTCGCGCGGCCTCTACTTGCGCGCGGTGAGCCGCGGTGGTGAAGCGCTTCCGATCGCCGCCGGCACGGTCCTGCAGCGCGGCGATCTGCTTCGCATCGTCGGTTCTGACGCCGTGGTGCAGAACGCCGCCAAGAGCATCGGCGTCATCGTTGCGCCGAGCAACACCATCGATTTCGTCGTGCTGGGGCTAGCGATTTTCCTCGGCGGCCTGATTGGCGTTCTCGCGGGATTTACGGTTGGTGGCGTCACGATCTCGCTGAGCACCAGCGTCGGCACGCTGCTCGCCGGACTTCTGGTCGGCTATCTGCGCACGCGTCTACCGTATTTCGGCCGGATCCCCGACGGCGCCATCAGCCTGATGACGTCACTCGGACTGGCGGCGTTCGTCGGCCTGACCGGAATTCATGCCGGCCCGATCTTCCTATCCGCCATCAAGGAATCCGGCATCGGCCTGTTGCTGGGCGGCATGATCGTCACCCTGCTGCCGCAGATCGTCGGCTTCTGCTTCGGCCATTTCGTGTTGCGCATGAACCCTATCCTCCTGCTCGGCGCATTGACCGGGGCACAGACGGTCACGGCAGCGATGGCTGCCATTCAGGAGCGTTCCGGCAGCTCCGTGGTGGTGCTTGGCTATACGCCCGCCTATCGATCTCGAATATTCTGCTGACGACCTGGGGATCGGTCATGGTGGTGGTCTTCGCCGGATGAGCCAACGCACCTCGATGCTCAGGTTTTAGTCGAGCGGCGGACGGCGGGTATGCCAGTCGGTTGCGGATTGAAATGCGTGGCCGGCCCGGGCAAGCACGTCTTCGGACAGATGCGGGCCGACCAGCTGCATGCTCAAGGGCATATTGTCCGAAGCAAGGCCCATCGGCAGGGTTATCGTCGGGCTGCCGCTGAAATCGAACACGGCGGTAAAGCGCAGGATGCTCAGCAGCACATTTGGGTCGGCGCCGTATTCGCCCATCTTGGTGAGCGTCGGGATCGGCACGGGCATCGTCGGGATAAGCAGAAGGTCGATATCCCCGAACAACGCAGCCAGGCTGCCGCTGAACTTCAGCCGCTCATGGTGGACGGCGGCGATCTCGATGCCGCTCATCGACCGTCCCTGCTCGATCAGTTGCGCGAGGTCGGGGCCATATTCCGATTTGCGCGACGGATAGGTCCCGAGATGAGCCTCCGCCGTCTCAATCGAGCACATCGGAATCCACATGCTGACAAGCTTCTCGTAGGCCGGGAACTTGATCTCGCGAATGTCGGCGCCGAGATCCGCAAGCATGCGCTCGGCATCCTTCAAGGCCGCCACCACCTGAGGGTCAATTCCCTCCTGGGTATATTTGCGATCGACCCCGATCCTCAGGCCACGGATGCCGTCCCCGAGTCCGGCCAGATAGTTCGGCACCGGCGCTCGCAAGGTCGTCGGATCGTTGATGTCCGCACCCGCGATGACACCGAGCATCGCTGCGGCGTCGGCCGCGCTCCGGCACATTGGCCCGACATGATCGAGCGAGTCGGCCAGCGGGAAGACGCCGTGCCGGCTGACACGGCCCCAGGTCGGCTTGATCCCGGTCAACCCGCAGGTCGCCGACGGGAACCTGATCGAGCCTCCCGTATCACTGCCGATCGAGCCGTAGCAGAGGCCCGCCGACGTCGCCACGCCAGAACCGCTCGACGAGGAGCCGACCCAATAGTCGATATTCCAGGGATTGAGCGGCGCCTGATCGTTGGGATGATGGCTGGTATAGGCCCCCTCGGTCATCTTGAGCTTGCCGAGCGTGACAGCGCCGGCGCGCTCAAGCCGATCGACAATCGTGGCATTGAAGGACGGCACGAAGTTGGCGTGGATCGTCGTGCCGCCCGCGGTCGGCGCAAATGTCGTGTAGCAGAGGTCCTTCAACCCGATCGGAACGCCGTGCAACGGACCGCGCCAAATGCCCCTGCCGATTTCGTCGTCGCAACGCTCCGCCTGCGCCATCGCTCGCTCCGCAAGAACGGTAGCGTAACCGTGGAATTTTCCGTCCAGCTTCGCGATTCGACTCAGGATCGCTGCGGTGACTTCCGACGACAGCGGTTCGCCCCGGCGGAACAACTCCGAGATCTCGGTGATCGACTTGTAATGCAATGGATCCGCTGACATCTGACGCCCTGCTGCTATTGAAAATATCATCACCGGCCGCGCCGTCGTCGGCGCGGTCGCGCTCCTCGTCGCGTCAAAGCGCCTAGAACTGCACCCCACGGGTCAAGGCGCCGTCGACCACGAGGTTTGTCCCCGTGATGAAGCTCGCCGCCTTGCTGGCAAGGAATACGGCGGCGTTCGCCATTTCCTGCGGCGTACCCATTCGCCCCGTCGGGTTCAGCGCCAGCGCGGTCTTGTACAGCTCGGGATTCCCGTCCTTGATCATGTTCCAGACGCCGCCCTCGAAATAGGTATTTCCCGGCGACACCGAGTTCGCGCGAATGCTCTTGCTGGCAAGCTGGTAGGCCAGGCCCTGCGTGTAATGGATGATAGCGGCCTTGAAGGTCCCATAGGGGCCGCTCGCAAAGTCGACCTCACGGCCCGACACGCTGGAGATGGTGACGATTGCAGCAGCCTTGCTCTTTTCCAGATAGGGCATCGCGGCGTTGACCAGCCGCACCGTACCCATCATGTCGGTCGAGAACTCTTTCTCCCAGCTCTCTTCGTCCTGTCCGATCGACAGCGCGCTGACATTGGCGACGACGACATCGATGCCGCCGAGCTTCGAGGCCATATCGCCGACCCAGGCTTTCAGCGCCGGGCCGTTGGAGACGTCGACCGCACCGCCAAACGCCGCAACGCCCTTCGCCTTTATATCAGCGACCGCGCGATCCACATCGGCCTGGTTGCGCGCGCAAATGCCGACATCGGCGCCTTCGGCGGCGAAGGTGTCGGCGATCGCCCGACCGATCCCCTTGGTGCTGCCCGTGACGAGAACCTTTGCTCCTTTGAGTCCCAGATCCATGTCCGTTCCCTCCATTTATTGTCGACTTTAAAGCGCGCGATTCCCGGCCATGCCGCCGCGGCCTGTCAGAGCAAGAGCTGGGCGCGGACATTGTCCGCATCGACCTGCTCGCCGGCCAGCGACCGCGTGATCTTACCCTTCTCCATGATGTAGCAGCGCTCGGCGATCGCCAGGATGGTGTCGAGATTCTG
Source organism: Bradyrhizobium sp. CCBAU 51753 (assembly GCF_015291565.1). Classification (NCBI taxonomy): domain Bacteria; kingdom Pseudomonadati; phylum Pseudomonadota; class Alphaproteobacteria; order Hyphomicrobiales; family Nitrobacteraceae; genus Bradyrhizobium; species Bradyrhizobium sp. CCBAU 51753. Next base: position 7,436,186 of record NZ_CP030037.1, read on the forward strand.
CTCGACGAAGATGATCGTGGTACCGAGTTCGTCCCTGAACGATTTCAGCGCGTCGCAGATATGCTGCACGATTGACGGCTGGATGCCCTCGGACGGTTCGTCCAGGATCATCAGGGCCGGATTGCCGATCAGCGCACGTCCGATGGCGAGCTGCTGCTGCTCACCGCCCGACATGGTGCCGGCCGCCTGCCGCCGTCGCTCCTTCAGACGCGGAAAATACTCATAGACCAATTCCGGCAACTTCTTTCCGTCGGGCCCGCCGATCAGTTCGCCGACCTGCAGGTTCTCCTCGACGCTCATTTGCGGAAAGACGTCGCGGCCTTGTGGAATATAGCCGAAGCCGGCCCGCGCCCGCGCGTCGGCCTCGAGCTGGGTCACGTCCCGGCCCATAAAGGTGATCGTGCCACGCCAGGTCTGCAGCAGTCCGATCAGGCAGCGCATCAGGGTGGACTTGCCGACGCCATTGCGGCCGATCACGCCGACGATCTCGCCGCGTGCGACCTGCATGCTGACGCCCTGCAGGATCGGCGTCGCGCCGTAACCTGCCCAGAGTCCCGAAACGTCCAGGATGCGATCAGTGGGCATGGGCCTTACCCAGATAGATTTCCGCGACCTTCTCGTCCTGCAGGATGGCCTCCAGGCTGCCGCGGGCAAATATCTTGCCGAGGTGCAGCACGGTCACCCGCTGCGCGACCTGGCGCACAAACGCCATGTCGTGCTCGACGACCAGAACCGTCATTCCCTCTGAATTGAACGACTTGATCAGCTCGCCGGTCTTGAAGGTTTCCTCCGGCGACATGCCGGCCGTCGGCTCGTCAAGCAGCAGGAGCTGCGGCTTGAGCGCCAGCGCCATCCCGATCTCCAGCCACTGCTGCTGGCCGTGCGACAGCGCGCCCGCGAGCTTGCCGCTGTCCGGCGCCAGATCGAGCAGCGTCAGCAGACGGTCCTCCTCGGCGCTGCGCTCCGCACCAGAAAAGCGCTCCTGCAGTGCAATCTGGATATTCTGCCGCACCGGCAGTTCCTTGAACACGCTTGGCGCCTGCATCTTGATGCTCATGCCTCGCTGCACGCGGGCATGGGGGCGCTCGTTGGTGATATCGACAGTATCGAAGAAAATGCTGCCCTTGGTCGGCGGATAGAGTCCGACGATCAGCTTGAACAGCGTGCTTTTCCCGGCCCCGTTGGGCCCGATCAGGCAATGAATTTCTCCGGTGTTGACGGTGAGATCGACGTCGGAGACGGCGGTCAATCCACCGAAGCGCTTGGATACGCCCTGCACATCGACAAGCGCCATGGTCAGGTCTCATCCGACTGGAGGCGGCCGGCGGCCAGCGCGGGGCCGGAGTCAGGCCGGCGGCGCCTGGTCCACCAATCGACGACAAGCTTGCCGATGCCGAGCACAAAGCCTTGCGGCGCCAGCATCACGGTGGCAAGGAGCAACGCGCCCATCAGCACCAGCGCCGCCTGCTGGCTGTAGATCGTGATGGTCTGGAAGCCGAAAAGCAACAGGAAGGACCCGACCAGCGTCGCGGTCAGATCGCTGCGTCCGGAGAATGCGACCCACACGATCGGCATGGCCGCCGCCGGGAGGCCGATGCTCGACGGCGTGATGAACTGTCCCCAGGAGGTGTACAGCGCGCCGCTGAGGCCGGCGAGGCCGCTGCCGATCACGAAGGTCAGAAGCTGATACTTGCGGACGTCGTAGCCGAGCATCTCGGCGCGCTGCGGATTTTCCCGCGTCGCCACGATCACGTTGCCGACGCTTGAATTTACCAGCATGCGCAGCGCGACGTAGACGATCACGATCAGGGCGATCATGACGTAGTAGAGCGCCGAACCCTCGATATAGAAGTCGCCGACGGCAAGCGGATCCATGCCCTTCATGCCGTTGAAGCCGTTCAGCCGCGCGGTGCCGATGTGCCATTCCGGCCCCGCCGTCTGTCCGAGGAAGAAGGCGAGGACAAGCGTCGCCGAGAGGGTGACGATGCCAAAGAAGATGCCGCTGATGCCGCCCCAGATCATGAAGTAGCCGAGAATTCCGGCCGCAACCATCGCGACAATGACCGAAAGGACGAGCGCGGCGATCGTCATCGTGCCACCGCCCATGTTGATCGCCAGCACGCCGTATCCGTAACCGGCGACGCCGAAAAACAAGGTTTGGCCGAACGACAGCATACCGCCATAGCCCCACATCAGGCACAGGCCGAGCGCCATGAAGATCCAGATCAGGAAGTAGGAGAAGTTGCCGACATCATAGGAATCGGCGAACAGCGGATAGATCAGCGCGCCCGCCAGCACCGCGAGGAAGCAGGACCAGAAGATCTTTCCCCGTCCGAGGGTCTGTGGGCCTTCAAGCAGTTTCAACATCAAGAGAATTCCCGTCTAGCGCCCACGCCGAACCAATACGCTGGAAAGTCCTTCAGGCAGAACACGAACGATCAGGATGACGGCAACCAGCATGCCGATCTGGCCGATGATCTGGCCGTAGCTCGCATTCAATGCCATTCGGATCATCGCCAGGAACACCGCGGCCGGCGCGGTTCCGAGCAGCACATTCGCGCCTCCGATCACGACGGTGACAAAGCTCTCGACCACGAAGGTCGCGCCCATGGTCGGGATCAGCGTCATGGTCGGGGCGTACAGTGCCCCGCAGAGCCCCGCGAGGGCCGTCCCGATGCCGAAACTGATGGAGTAGATTCGCCCGGTGCGCGCCCCAAGCGCCTTCGCCATCGCCGCGTTCTGCATCGTCGCACGCGCGATCACGCCAAAGCGGGTCTTCATGAAGATGATGTACAGCCCGGCCAGCACCGCCACCGCGCAGCCGAACAAGATGAGCCGGTAGGTCGAGAAAGTGTATTCGCCGATCGCAAAGCTTCCCTCGGGCGTGCCGATGCCCCGCACCGCAGAGCCGACGATCAGGAGCATCGACTGCGTGACGATCAGACTGAGGCCCCAGGTCGCGAGCAGCGAGTCGAGTGGACGCTTGTAGAAGCGCCGCACGATGAGAAATTCGACGGCAACGCCAATGATGCCCGCGGTCAGCGCGGCCAGGATCTGGGCGATCGGCAGCGGCACGCCGAGATTCACCAGGCCGACCGTCACATAGGCGCCGCACATGATGAACTCGCCATGCGCCATGTTGATGACGCCCATCATGCCGAACACGATGGCAAGGCCCGCCGCCGAGAGGATCAGGAACGCGAAGACGTCGGCGAACTGATAGAATACCGAGAAGAGTTCAGCCGACATCCTGGTCTCCGTATTCGCGGCGCCGCATCATCGCGGCGCCGGCGTGGTTCAAGGTCGCGACATCTGACACACCTGACACGGCTGTCACGCGTGACGCCAGCAAGATCCGTGCCCGCCGCGCGTCACGACTTGTTCGGAAGATGGCTCGGCGTGTACTGATCCTTGTCGTTCTTCTTGGTGAGGTCGCAGCCGATCTCGCCGAGCCAGTAGGGCTGGATCGTGCCGTAGTCCTTCTCCACGGTCACCTCATGCTTGGGCCCGACCGAGATCAGGCGCATGCGGTGCGAGGTATGCTGGCTCTTCGGATCGATGCAGACCTTGCCTTCGGGCGCGTCGATGCAGGCATCACCCGCCGCGATCACCTTGCGCATATCCTCGAGCTTGATCGACTTCGCCTTCTCGACCAGCGTCTTGTACATGTAGAGCGCGTTGTAGGCGTTGTAGCCCATGTCGTTGATGTAGAGCTCGTCCGGGAATTTGGCGTGCCAGCGCTTTTTGAAGTCATTGGCTTCGGGCGTGTCGATTTCTTCGAACCAGTTTGCGGTGGCATGCATGTTATTGAGGGCCGGCGGTTTGAACCGCTTGTGCTCGAAGCCGAGCATGACCTTGATCGACGAGCCCATCGGCAAATTGAGGTTTGCCGCGGCGGCCTGCTCGAAGAACGAGTCCTGCGCAGCGCCGACATTGATCGTCAGCAACCAATCCGGCTTGGCCTTCTGGATGTTCTGGATCGTCTGCGCGAACTGCGAGACGCCGAGCGGGATGAACTCCTCGCCCACCACCTCGCCGCCGAGATCCTTCATGATCTTGCGGTTCCACTCCGCCGAGATCTGGCCGAAATTGTAGTCGGCGGCGATGACGTAGACCTTCTTGCCGAATTTCTGGACCATCCACGGAATTAGCGTCGAGAACTGCTGCTCGGGCACGGCGCCCATGCTGACCATGCTGGCGTCGCAGACCCCGCCCTCATACTGGTTGGTGTAGAAATATGGCGTGGTGGTGCGATCCACGATCGGCCGCAGCGCCTCGCGCGAGGCCGAGGTGATGCCGCCGATCAGCACGTCGACCTTGTCGCGGTTGAGCAGCCGCCGGCCGAATTCCTGGTACCGCGCATTGTCGCCCTGCGGATCGAGATGGATCAATTCGATCTGCCGCCCGAGGATGCCGCCGCTCTTGTTGATCTCTTCGACCGCAAGCTGCGAGCCGTGCAGCTTCGGCATGCCCATGAATGCCAGGTCGCCGGAGACGTCTTCGAGCAGACCGATCTTCAGTGGCGGCTCGGCCGCCTGAGCGGCACCAATTGCCGCGGTCCCCAGCATTGCACCAAGCAAAGCCATTCCAGCTAGTCGCCCCGAATACATCGCGAAATCCCCTGTCGTTGAAGGATGTTTGAAGTCACGCCTTGAGGTAATTCTTCAGGATCGACGCCCCCATCGTGTATTTGGGGTCGACCATGTTGCCGAGCCGCATGCGGCCGGCCTGGCTGAGCAGCATGTAGGCGTCGATCTCGTCGAAGCCGTAGTCGGCCGCCATCCAGCGCACGAGCTCGCGATAGGCGATGCGCGCTGCATCCTCGAGCGGACGCGCGCTGCCGATCGTCATGATGAAGTCGCGCGTCTCGAGCCGCGGCCAGGCAAAACTCCAGTTCTTGATCAGGTCGATCTGCAGCGTCACAGTTGCACGCTGCTCCATCGCGACGCCCGAGAGCTCGCCGTCGCCCTGCGTGGCGTGGCAGTCGCCGACGTAGAGCAGCCCGCCTTCGGTGTGCACCGGAAAATAGATGATCGCGCCAGGCGCGACGTCGGGCAGATCCATGTTGCCGCCGTGATAGTCGGGCTGCAGCGAGGAGATCGCCTCGATTTCCGGCGAGACGCCGATCGTGCCGATGAACGGCTCGTACGGCAGCGTGATCTTGTCGTTCCAGCGCACCCCGTTGCGGTCGACATGAAGCTTCTTGACGCGTTCAGGCAGTGGCGAATTGAGCATGGCCGTGGCGGCGGTGCCAACCAGCCCACCGAACTCCGGAATGATGCAGGTCGTTCCTGCCGGCTGCGCGCCGCGTGTCTCGACGTCGCGGATGTAGACAGCGAGGCAGTCGCCCTTCTTGGCGCCCTTGACCGCGATCGGTCCGCATTGCGGGTTCAGGTACGGAAAGTTCAGTTTTGCCGTTGGGCTGTCGCTCTCGCTGGTGATGACGCCGCCGAAAGCATCTTCGGTTTCGACGACGACCACCCCGCCAGGATCGATCGACAGCGTCGGCTTCGCGTATGGGCCGTAGACGTAGTGAAACCCGCCCTGCTGCTCGATCGTCAAACCATGGGTCGTGCCGGTCGCGCCCTTGGCGACGGCCCGCTTCGCCATGATCGAATTCTTCAACCAGTCTTCTGCGCCCATGCGAATAGCTCCTCAAGCTCTCAGATACCGGGATGGCGCTTGTGCCAGTCGGTGACGCGCTGGAACGCATCGCCAGCGCGGACGAGGCCCGCCTCCTCGAAATGACGGCCGACGAACTGGAAAGCGACCGGCCCGCCGTTCGCCGCAAAACCGCCCGGCAGTGTCACCGTCGGACTCCCGGTCATGTCGAACGGACAAGTGAAACGAAGCAGCCCCGCGATGAGCGAGGCGTCCTCGCCGAGCGCCGCCATCTTGGCGAGCGTAGGTGCGGCAAACGCTTGGGCCGGAACCGCGATGAGATCGACGGTTTCGAACAGCAGCCGTACCGCGCCGCGGAACGCTTCGCGCCGCAGCACGATCTTCTGATAGTCCATGCCGGACTGCTGCCGACCGAGGTCGAGCAGGCCAGCGAGCGCCGGCCCGTATTCGTCCTTGCGCGCGGGATAGGTCGCTTCATGCGCGACGGCGACTTCGATGCCGCACAATGGAAACCAGTCTTCGATCACGGCCTTGGGATCGGGGAACGTGATGTCCTTGATCTTCGCCCCCAGATCGGCCGCAACGCGCAAACCTTCGCCGAGCACCTTGCTCGCGGTCTCGTCGGTTCCTTCGCTGGTCCAGCGCCGGTCGACGCCGATGGTCACGCCGCGCAGGTCGCCGGACAGGCCGGCGAGATAGTCCGGCACGGGCAGCGGCACCGACGTCGTGTCCTTGGGATCCTGCCCTGCGATCACACTGAGCAGCGCGCCGCAATCAACAGCGCTGCGCGCCATCGGCCCGATGTGGTCCAGCGTCGCAGCGAGTTCGAACGCGCCGTAACGGCTGACCCGCCCCCAGGTCGGCTTCAGCCCGGTGATGCCGTTGGCGGCCGATGGAAAGCGGATCGATCCGCCGGTATCGGTACCGAGCGATCCGAAGCACAGGCCCGCCGCAGTAGCGACGCCCGAGCCGCTCGAGGATGCGCCGGACCACAGATCCGCGTTCCAGGGATTCTGCGGCGGGTCGATCTGCGGGTGATGATCGGCGTAAGCGCCCTCGGTCTGCTGCAGCTTGCCGAGGATGACCGCGCCGGCATCCTTCAGCCGTGCCACCACGGTGGCATCCTCGCTCGGGCGGAAGTCGCGGTGAATGATCATGCCATGCGCCGCCGGCGCACCCTTGACCCAGCAGAGGTCCTTGATCGCGATCGGGACGCCGTGCAGCGGCCCCTTGATCTTGCCCGACGCGATCTCCTTCTCGGCCGCGGCCGCCGCCGCGAGCGCCGCATCGGCCATCACATGGGCATAGCTCTTGAGCTTACCGTCGAGCTGCCCGATCCGTTCGAGCACCGCCTTCGTCACCTCGACGGGCGACAGCTTCTTCGTTTGGATCTGCTGCCCGACTTCAACCAGTCCGAGATAGTGAAGATCTGTGGTCGCCATCGCATTCATCCCCGCGCTCAATCCGGCGCAAGCGCAGGCGGGCCAATCACCGCGCATGCACCACCGGCTTGGCGACACGGATGCATCGCCAATGTGTTTGGCAGCAAAAGAAAAAAGCCACCCGCACCTCGGAAACGAGATGGCGAATGGCTCTAATGCCGCGGCTATGATCTATCGCATGGGTCCAGGATCGAACGGAGCACTTAGTGCAGGGACCAGGACGTCATCGGCCGGATCGACGCACGCAAGGTTCGACAGGAAACCCGTAGGAGAAAATTCTAAGGAAGTGTCCGGCGCATTGTCAACGAGGCGAGCTGCACAAATTTCGCGATGTGCATGCGCAGCAATTCGGCATGACCTCTTGCACCGGCATCGGCGAAGATGGTTTCCTGCATCCCTCGCCGCCGAAGGCCTTCAATGACAAAGCCGTCCATTCCAGTTGGCATCATCTGCTCGCAGCACGGGCCCTATCAGGCCATGGGACGCGAGATCCTGAAGAGCACGCTGATGGCGGTCGACGAGATCAACAACCAGGCCGAGTTCGACTTCACCGTTACCGCCCATGTCCGCGATCCGCGCGGCGTCATTGCGGAGTATCACACGGTCTGCGACGACCTCATTCGCAACGTCGGCGTGGAGCACATTATCGGCTGCTACACCTCGGCCTCGCGCAAGCAGGTGTTGCCAATCGTTGAGCGCACGGATCGTCTGCTGTGGTATCCCGCGCGATACGAGGGCTTCGAGTGCTCCGACAACGTCATCTATGTCGGCGCCTCACCCAACCATAACGTGCTGCCGCTGGTGCGTTACGTTCTGGACAATTTGTCGCGCGAGATATTCTGTGTCGGCTCCAACTATGTCTGGACCTGGGAGACCAATCGGGTCACCCGCGAGCTGGTCACCGCATCGGGCGGGCGAATTGTCGCCGAACGGCTGCTTGAGCTCGGCGAAAGCGCGGTCGGACACATCGTCGACGAGATTGTGCGCCGCCGGCCGCCGGTGGTGTTCAACACGCTGGTCGGCAGCTCGAGCTACGACTTCATCCGCGCGTTTCACGCCGCAACCACGGCGGCCGGCCTCGACATCCCGATGTTGAGCTGCAGCCTGTGCGAGCCTGAGCTCAAGATCGTCGGATCCGCATCGGCCGGATGCATCACCTCATCGGCCTATTTCGAAAGCATTCGCCTGCCCGAGAACCGCGCCTTCGTCGCACGCTGGAAGGCGCGCTATGGCGACGACAGCAGTCCCTCCGTCGACGGCCAATCGGCCTATGTCGCGGTCTATCTCTTGGCGCGCGCGCTGCAGCGCGCCGGCGCGTCCAACATCGGCGAGGTCAGACGCGCCGCTGCCGGATTTCGCTACAATTCGCCGCAGGGCCCGGTGTGGATCGACGGCGGCAACAATCATTGCGTCCTGACGCCGCGGCTCGCCGTGTCCAACGCCGATGGACAGTTTGATATCTTCTGGGAAGCTGACGCACCGGTAAAGCCTGATCCCTATCTGACGCAGCTCGACGTCGCCGTCAGTCCCGCAAGGGACGGAGCCTCGCCGAATGCGCCGCATTTGCGGGTGGTGAAATGAGCAAGCCGTCTTCATTTTCGCTGCGCGGGCGCAAGGCGCTCCTTGTCATCAAGGACGAACGCGACGCCTCGATCGTCAAACGTCAGTTCGAACGCCTCGGCATCGACATCGTCGCATCGGAGCCCGGCGGCGTCATCGGCGGCCGCCCTGATATCGCGCTGGTCGACGATGAATTCCTGCCGCTGGCCTCGCCTGCACAGCGCAAGTTCCTTGCCGGATGCCCAATCATCGCGTTGGTCGGCACCGAGACGCCCAGCCGCCTGAAGCTGGTGCTTGAGCTAGATCCGGCATCCTTCCTGATCAAGCCATTGCGCTCGGCTGGCATTTACGCTGCGCTCGTCATGGCATTGGAAAAGAACGAGCGCACCAACGAGCTGAAGCAGCAGGTCTTCAAGCTTGAACAGCGTCTTCGCTCGCGCCGGATTGTGCTAGCTGCCGTCCTTCAGGTCATGCACTCTCGTGCGCTGGCGGAGCCGGCCGCATTTGCACTAATTCGGCGAACCGCCATGGAGCAGCGCAAGACCATCGAGGAAATTTCTGCGGAGATCACCATGAACGGCTGCCTGCCTCGCGCCGGCTAGACCAGCGCTCGATCTCGGGCGGCACACAACCGACTGTGTCGGCTGACCCGATGCCGAGGTTCGGGCCGGGCCGCAAATTATTCCCGGCGTCAAGGTGGCGGTGCGATGTAGTCACTGCCGCCGGGTAGTTCTGGGAACTCGAACCTGAAGAGCCGGGTCGCCAGAAAATAGAGGCCGATGGAAAAAAGCACGGTGTAGGGAAACCAATAGAGCGGCCAGTCGACGTAGCCGACCTGGACCTGGCCGGCTCCGGTCAGGAAATCGACCATCACCGGATTGGGTGCAGCTCCGGTGAGCACGCCTAGTCCGGTCACCGACGGCAGAATCCAAGCGAGAAGGAGCATGGCCTTGCCGATCTGACTGCTGCGCGGAAGGCCAACAGCCTCGGTCAACCCGATCCCGATCGGAACGAGCGTCGCCGCACGCGATAAGGCCGAAACCAACCATTGATGCGTTGCACTCACTGAACATCGGGGCACATCGCTCTTCTTTGCCTACCGCTCAAAAGTGCATAGGGCGCTTGCGGTGCCGCCTATGTCTCACTCGGTTCGTCGTGAGCCTTCGCGAGAGCGTTGGGCTTGGTGCGCCATCGCAAGACATCTGGAATAATCGATCAATCTGCGCCCGCGGATGGCAGGCATATCGTTACTCGAAGTCCTCCGAGTGGAGACCGGTCCAAAGTAAGGGATCCGGCGTAAAGCTCGGCTAGCTCGCGCGTGATCGACAGGCCGAAGCCAAATCCCGGAGAACTTTCGTCGAGCCGTTGGCCGGCCTGCATCGCCTGCGACATCTGCTCTGGCGAAAGTCCTGGTCCATCGTCCTCGACGACGAGAACGACGCTCCGCGTCTCTTCGCGAGATCCGACCGCGACTTTGCTGCGGCACCAGGAGAAAGCGTTCTCCAGCACGTTACCCAGCATTTCGTCGACGTCTTGCTGTTCACAGGCCACCGCGAGGCCGGCTGGTATGCGGTTGGCGAAATCGATCGCCTTGTCGGCGTTCACCTTGCCGAGGACGAGACCGAGATCCGCGACCCGTGGCGCGATCGCTGTTCTGGTCCGAACCGGACCGCCAAGTGCGGCCGATCGGGCACGACCCAGATGATGCCGGATGCGCCGGTCCATCAACACGACGAGGCCATGAAGATCCTTGGAGCCCGGGGCTTGCTTCTGAAGCGCGATCGCCAGCGTCGCAAGCGGCGTTTTCAGGCCGTGGGCCAGATTCGAAACGTGTTTGCGCGCCCGCTCCAGGTTGGTGGCGTTCTGAACCAGCAGCGCATTGAGTTCTGCCGCCAGTGGCTGCACCTCGCCCGGCTGCGCGTCGGGCACATTGTCACGAAGTCCAGCTCTCACATCGGCGACAGCTTGACGAAGTCGTTCGAGGGGACGCAATCCCAGGCGAACCTGGATCAGCATCGCTGAGATCAATGCGATGCCGAGCGCCGCGAGCGACAGGGCCAATGTACGCATCGCTTCCCACAACGGCCCACGCACCGCGTCTCTCGGAGCGGAGGCCACGATCCTGACGGGGGCACCGGGCACCGCCACATCGAGGATGCGGAAGTGAAGCATGCGGTCGTATGGGCCCTTGCCGTCGGCAGGCAGCGGGTGTTCTCGCGGAGGCGGATCGTCGCCGATCGGGGGAGGCGGCGGGGGCGGCAAGGGTCTGTTGCTGATGTCGGGCGGAGCCAGATCCGCCGCCTCGAGCGACCGCGACCGTAAGACATTCTTTGGTCCGGAAATCTGCCAGTACCAGCCGTGTCGGCGCCGGTCGAACGGCGGTCCGTCGGCGGATCCCACGAGACGCATGTTGCCGCCGCCATCGGCTTCAAGCATGGAGGCGAGGAAGAGAATCTGCGCGTCGAGCCTCTGATCGATCTGTCCCTGCACGAAACGATGCAGCACGAATGATATCAGGATCGCGGAAACGATCAGGGCCGCAGTGATGAACACTCCGGCTCCGATCATGAGGCGCCGGCCGAGCGATGCGTTCCGGCTCATCATGGGGATCCCGAGTTGAGCTTGTAGCCGCGGCCCCTTTCGGTCTCGATCAGCGCCTTGCCGACCTTGCGCCGGAGCCGCGCGACGATCACTTCGATGGAATTCGAATCCGTCCCGACGTCGCCCTCATAGACCTTTTCCGACAGCAGGCCTCGCTCGACCACGGTATCCTTGCGCAGGATCAGGCATTCGAGAACACGCCACTCCAACCCCGTCAGTTTCAACGGCAGTCCATCGAGCTCGAACACACCGGTTTGCGTTTCGAAGCTCAGAGGTCCGCAGGAAATTCGCGGCGCAGCATGCCCGGAGGCGCGACGGACCAGCGCGCGAAGGCGCATGACCAATTCCTCGATCCGGAATGGCTTGGTGAGATAGTCATCGGCCCCGGCCTTGAAGCCTTCCACTTTGTCGGTCCAGCCGTCGCGCGCAGTCAGGATCAGCACCGGCAGATGCCGGCCCTGCTTCCGCCAACCGCGCAGCACCTCGGCGCCGGGCACCTTGGGCAGCCCGAGATCGAGCACCGCGGCATCGTAGGACTCGGTTTCGCCGAGGTGCTGTCCGTCCTCGCCGTTGGCGGCGATGTCGACCGCGAAATTCTCCTCGCGCAAGGCTCGGGCGATCTCTTGCGCGAGCAGGCGATCGTCTTCGACCAGAAGGATTTTCATTCGGCTTACACCTCGGACCGGAACTAGGCGCCCAAGCTTAACCCAACCTGAACGGAACGGTTCAGGCTGGATTGGGGACGGTGCCCTAGGCTCCAGGTATCGCAATCACGAAAGGAGCGCTCAATGACCGAAAGCGATGCACAGAGGGATGCGAGCCCCTCGCTGCCCGGACGCCGGCAGACCCGGCATCGTGGCCTGTTGGCAGGGGCCGCGCTTGCCGTGCTTGCCGCCGGCGCGGCTGCCGGTGCCGGCGGCGTTCGCGTCGCCCAGAATTGGCAGCCGCGAAGCATCATGCTGTTACGGCCAACCGCGATCGAGAGGTTGCAGTCCGGCCCGTCTGCAGTCAGGGGCAACGTGGCTGAGATCTTCGGCCACCTGTTCGTCGTCGAAGACGGCAGCGGCCGCGCACTGGTCGACCTCGGACCGCGTGGAGATAACGCCGACGTCGTCACCAAGGGAGAGACGGTTACGATTCAGGGCATGTTCGATCAGGGGATCATCCACGCTCAGATCGTATCGCATGCCGACGGCCGCACGGAAGCGTTCGGTCCTCCGCCGCATCCGCCTCGCGGGGCGCCCCCACCTCCTCCGCGGGCCGATGCGCCGCCGACCCCGCCTCCTCCAGGGGCGCCGCCTCCGCCACCGCGGGCCGACGCTCCGCTACCTCCTCCTCCGGGGGCGCCGCCTCCACCTCCGCGCGCCGACGCCCCGGGACTCAAGGCGCTGTGACCGAATGACGAATGGATGAAAATCAGGAGACCAGGATGTCCGAAGACCAGATCAAATTGTCCGGCAAGATCGTGCACGTGTTCGCGCACCGGTTTGTGGTTCAGACCTCGAAGGGCGTAGTGCTTGCCGATCTCACGCCGCACGGAGCGGATCTCGTCGAGCTCAGGATCGGTGCCGATGTCGAGCTGGAAGGAGAACAGAAGCCTTCTGAGCTCAAGGTGACGCGCTTCGCGTGCGATGGCGCAAGCCTGGCGATCCAGCACAGGGAGAAGCCAGATCACGGCCATCACAAGCCAGCGGATCCCGCCACGGCGATCGAGGCCGCGCGGTCGGCCGGGTTCGAACCGATGGGTGCGCCCCGCCGCAAGCCGAAGCATTTCGAAATCGACGGCCGGCGCAACGGCGAGACCTACGAACTGCACATCGAACTGGATGGACGGATCCGAAAATCCAAGCTCATCGGCAACGGACATGAAGCTGCTCGACGCTTAAGGGGGCGACCGACGTTGCTCTGAGCAGCCCTAGTCAGCAGTCGGGACAACGGGCCCGAGCCGGACTCAACCGGCTCGGGTCCATCGAGGATCTTATCGGACGGATACAACGTGTCGATACCACCAGCGACCTCATACAGCGCAAGTCCAGAGAAGGCGCTTCGCCCGCTGCTCGCACTGAATTTCTTCATGGCGGACATGCAGGCCGGCGTCGGCCCGTTCCTGGGCGTATTTCTCCTCGCTCACGGCTGGCAGAGCGGCTGGATTGGGACGGTGATGACGGCGGGCGGCGTCGCCGGCATGCTGATGACAACGCCGGCTGGCGCCCTGATCGACGCCACGCACAGCAAGAAACTGTTCGTCATCATTCCCGGCATCTGCACCGTCGTTGCGTCCGGCATCGTACTGCTGTCGCAGGAATTCTGGCTGGTGGCAGCCTCACAGGTCGCGACCGCGATTGCAGGCGCCGCGATCGGTCCGGCCGTCGCTGGCATCACGCTCGGCATCGTGCGCCAAGCCGGCTTCAACCGGCAAATTGGCCGCAACCAGGCCTTCAACCACGCCGGCAACATGGTGGGTGCCGGACTTTCTGGATTCATTGGCTGGGTATACGGCTTCACAGCAGTGTTCTGGCTCGCCGCGCTATTTGGCGTCCTGTCCATCGTCTCGGTGCGGATGATCCCGAGCGCGTCGATCGACGACGCTGCAGCTTGCGGGCTCGGACGCGAAGGCAATGATGACAGGCCGGCGAGCGGATTGCAGGTGCTGGTCGAATCGAAACCGTTGCTGGTCCTCGCCGCAGCGCTGTTATTCTTTCACCTCGGCAATGCGGCGATGCTTCCACTCTACGGATTGGCCGTCGTCGCCGACAAGCAGGCCGATCCGGCAAGCTTCGTCGCCATGACCATCGTCATCGCCCAAGCCACTATGATTCTCACCTCGCTGGCTGCGATGCGGATGACCGAGAGGGAAGGATACTGGCTGGTCCTGCTGGTGTCGTTCATGGCCCTGCCGATCCGGGGTATTATAGCTGCGTGGCTCCTGAACAGATGGGGTGTCTATCCGGTGCAGATTCTCGATGGTGTCGGGGCAGGCCTGCAAAGCGTCGCCGTGCCGGGACTGGTCGCCCGAATCCTCGATGGCACCGGGCGGATCAACGCAGGCCAGGGGGCGGTCATGACGGTCCAGGGCATCGGCGCTTCCCTCAGCCCTGCGATCGGCGGCTGGATTGCGCAGGAGTTCGGCTATGGTCCGATGTTTGTCATTCTCGGCGGCTTCGCCACAGTCTCGGTCGTGCTGTGGAGCGTCTTCGTTCCGTTGCTGAGGCCAGTTTGCGCGACGAAACCTCCGCGCACATCAGACGGATTGGCGCCACAGGTCGTGGGTGTTGCCTGATGCTTGTCAACAACGCCGCGACCTGCGGAATCGCGGGTCTTGCGACCCTGGGCGTCATCGCTCGTCCGTGGAATCTTCCAGAATACGTCTGGGCGGTGACCGGAGCCATCTCGCTGATTGCCTTCGACCTGTTGCCGTGGCGAGACGCCGTCGCGGCCGCTGGGAAGGGCACGGACGTGTACTTCTTTCTGATCGGCATGATGCTGCTGGCCGAGGTCGCGCGGAAAGAGGGCCTGTTCGACTGGCTCGCCGAACAGGCCGTCATTCATTCGCGCAACTCGGCCTCCCGACTGTTTTCGATCGTCTACGCGGTCGGGACGCTGGTCACCATCTTCTTGTCGAACGATGCCACTGCGGTCGTGCTGACGCCCGCGGTTTATGCCGCGACGCGTACCGCAAAGGTCGAACCGCTGCCTTATCTGTTCGCCTGCGCGTTTATCGCCAACGCGGCGAGTTTCGTGCTGCCGATCTCGAACCCGGCGAACCTCGTATTGTTCGGCGCGCGGATGCCGACGCTGCTGGAGTGGCTGCACCACTTCCTGCTGCCATCGATCGCAGCGGTCGCAGCGACATTCATCATGCTCCGGATCAGCCTGCGGAACAGCCTGTTGGGTGGCGTCGATGAACTCGAGGGAGAGCGCGCCGGACTGACGAGGAATGCTGCGATCGTCGCAGCTGGGATCGGTGCGACGGCGTTGGTTCTGCTCGCCGTGTCGGCCTTTGGCCTCGATCTTGGAATCCCGACTTTCGCCTGCGGTGCGGTGGTGACCGCGATCGTGCTCCTGCTCGGCCGCAAATCGCCGCTCTCTGTCGCACGTGATATCTCCTGGTCGGTGCTGCCCCTCGTCGCCGGACTGTTCATTCTGGTCGAAGGTCTCAACCGAACGGGCGTCCTGCCGACACTGGCCGAAGAACTCAGGCGAGCCGCCGTGCTTTCGCCGCATGGAGCTTCATGGGGAGCCGGCATCATCACGGCGATCGCGTCGAACCTCATCAACAACCTGCCAATGGGATTGATCGCGGCGACCACGACGCAAACCGCGCAGGTCTCGCACTACACCATTGGGGCGGTGCTGATCGGCGTCGATCTCGGACCCAACCTTTCGGTCACCGGATCGCTCGCGACGATCCTGTGGCTGATTGCGCTGCGGCGCGAGGGTGAGCACGTAGGTGCGCTTCGCTTTCTGCGGCTCGGCGTTCTGGTCATGCCGCCGGCATTGGTGCTGTCGCTTCTTGCGCTATCGCTAGTCGCGTCATGAGGTCGCGTAAGAGCAATGCGAAGCCTAAGCCGCTGATCTGGCCGACGAGCTCTAAACCACCGCGACTGGCGAAGTGTTGCCGAGATTGACCTCCCAAGCCGTGGGTGCGCTCAACTCGACCGAGCGCCGTTGGCGCGCCGCAATCGGCGGCGGCCGCATTCCGCTTGTGGTCCACTAAGGACCTCTGCTTCGTCCTCGTCTGGCCACATGTCGTGCACTTCGGCCGATGCTGTTGGCTCCGCGCTGTGGCCAACCATTGCCTCGAAAACGGAATCTTTGTTCGCGCCCTTGGCGATACGCTGATCCTCTCACCCCCTCTTGTCATCGATGAGGAGCAGATCGGTCAGATCGCCGATGGTATCAATTCGGACATTGTGAGCTGCGGAGGCGCGGACGGCGGCGCGCCGACCAACTTGCGGCCGTCGGAAAACATCCTTTTGAGGTCATCAGGTCGGCTACTACCGATCCGTTCCGGTAGCGTGCGTTGCCTTGGCTCGCTTGCCGCACTTGAAGGAGTTATAGGAATTTCTCTCGGCCTTTCGCTTTGATCTCGGTCTCCAGTTGACGATCAAGCTTGTCGAGGCTTCGCCTCAGAACCTCGATTTCATGGGGATCGAGCGCGGCCGTGAGCTTACGCTCGACCCGAACAACGAATTTCTCAATATCCTTGTAAACCTTGCGGCCCTCGGCTGACAATCTAAGGCTGGCGCGTCGTCGATCGGCCTTGTCCAGGTCTCGATGAATGAGCCCGCGGCGTACCAACAAATCAATCGCCCGGGCGACCTTGGAGGCGTCCGACGAGGTTAGCGTTGCAAGCCGTGCAGCGGTCAGGGGCTGATGCCTGGCAATGACCGCAAGGCTTCGCCAGGCTGGCATCGTCAGCTCGTAACGTTCTTCATACATGGGAGCAATGAAGCTACCCAGCCGCGAAGCGATGAGACCAAAACGGTATCCGGTCCAATTCTCAAGCGGGAGGATCGTGCTGAGTTTGTTCAAGAAGATTCGCTCGCGATGATGGGAGCAGAACCATAACGAGTCGTACCGCACCTCTCAACCCGTCGGATATTCGGAGATCGCGCCATTGACGCAGGATCAAATTACTTGCATTATGAAAATAATAAGCAATCAAAAGAAGCAAGGAGGTCACTATGTCGAAATCGACTGACGGCCAGGATCTGACGCTGGTTGGCCCAGGCACGGTCATGGGCGAGATGATGCGGCAGTACTGGATCCCCGCCGCGCTCTCTTCGGAACTATCAGTCGACGGAGACCCGATGCGCTTGATGCTGCTCGGTGAACAGCTGATCGCCTTCCGCGACAGTTCGGGCCGGGTCGGCGTGCTGGACCATCAATGTCCGCATCGCTGTGCCTCGCTGTTCCTTGGCCGCAACGAACACGACGGCATCCGTTGCGTCTATCACGGATGGAAATTCGACGTTGACGGCCGCTGCCTCGAAATGCCGAACGTGCCCCCTCCGCAGGACTTCAAGGAAAAGGTCCGCGCAAAAAGCTACAAAGTGCGCGAAAGCGCCGGCCTCATCTGGGTCTACATGGGCGCCCGCGCCGAAGCGCCGCCGATGCCGATGCTCGAGGCGCTGTTCGTTCCCGAGCAGGATTTGACGGTCACCATTCTGCAGCGCGAGGCCAACTGGCTCCAGGGCCTCGAAGGCGACATCGACACATCGCATTTCGGCTTTCTGCACGCGGGACACATCAATCCGGACGATTTCGAGGAGGGCCATCCGGCCCGGCACACCGTCTCCAACCGCGCGCCGGAGTACAAAGTCACCGAGACCGACTGGGGAACGATGTACGGTGCATTCCGGCCGGAGACGGACGGCCAGATGCACTGGCGCATGGCGCATTTCTGCCTGCCGTTCTGGACCCAGACACCGAACGCCGATTTCGCCGACCATGTGGTCGCGAAGGCCTGGGTGCCTATGGACGACACCCATACGATGCTGATCTCGATCTATGGCGGCCGCGCCAAGGGGGCAACTTACTCGAGCTCGAAGCTGAAATCCGGCGGCGGCATCCCGGGAGCCGACGGTCTCGATTATCTGCCCAACACCACGGACTGGTTTGGACGCTGGCGTCCGGTCCAGAACATCGGCAATGACTGGCAGATCGATCGCGAGGCTCAGCGTAGCAACAAGATCTACACTGGCATCCGCAACATCGTGATGCAGGACCAGGCCGTCACGGAGAGCATGGGGCCGATCGTCGATCATACCAAGGAACATCTCGCACCGAGCGACGTGATGATCTCGCGGACGAGACGCCGCCTGCTCAACGCGGCACGGGCATTCGCCAACAGCGGCACCGTGCCGTCCGGCGTTGACGATGCCGAGGTGTTCTTCAACGCGCGCGCAGGATCGTACTACGCGGACGCGAAGCTCGACTGGCTCGAGGCTTATCAGGACAAGTTGAAGACCGCCATTCGCTGGCGTGCACCGAGCCAGCAGGCGGCGGAGTAGCGCCGATGTCCGCGCCGGATTGGAAGGAGCGCGCGCGCATCACGCGCCGCGCTGCGGTGTTTGGACTGACGGCGTCTTCGATCCTGCCTTCGATCATGGCCCCGGCAAGAGCGGACGACCAATGGTCCGCACTCGTCGCCGCGGCAAAGAAGGAAGGCCGGGTGGTGCTCTACAGCGCCTTCGTCGGCCTTGCTGCGCACAAGGAGCTCAAGAAGGACTTCGAGTCCGCCTACGGAATCACCGTGGACATTCTCGAAGCCCGGGCGAGCGAGGTCCGGGAACGCATCCGCATCGAGCAGGCGGCTGGCCGCAACGCTGCCGACGTCTCCGAGAACGGGCGGACCACGACCACGCTGCAGATCAAGGAGGAGCGCGTTTTCGAGCCGCACGGTCCCCTCCCCAGCCTCGGCCGTCTCAAGGCGGATTTCCCCAGCGACGGCATGCGGCTGCCGATTTTTGCAATAGTCTACGGCATCCTGGCGAATACCATGCTGGTCAAGCCGGCGGACGAGCCGAAAAGCTGGCTCGACCTGACGGACCCGCGCTGGAAGGGTAAGATTCTCAGTGACGATCTGCGGACGCTGGGCGGCGGCGGGGTGCTCTTCTCCGTCCTGCAGGACCTTTACGGCCGTGGCTTCCACGAAAAGCTCGCCCAGCAGGAACTGAAGTTCAGCAGGGAGATACCCGCCAACGAGCGGCGGGTGGCCCGCGGCGAGCTACCGCTCTACATCCCTGACAGCCTGACATCACTGCTCGAACTCAAGGGGCTGCCGGTGAAGTTCATCGCGCCCAAAGAGGGTCTGCCCTATGTCGGCTACGATCTCGCATTGCTGAAGAATGCGCCTCACCCGAACGCGGCGCGGCTGCTGATGGAACATTACCTCGGCAAGACGATGCAGCAGAACCTGGCGAAGCTGGGGTTACTGCCGACCACGACCGACGCGCTGACAGGTGTCGATCCGGCGGTGGCGCAACTCGAGACGACCAAGCTTCTCGGCACCACCGATCCCGAACGCATGAACGAGATGCTGTCCCTGGCTCAGCAGATCTATCGCTGAGAGGCATCCCGGCACAGCCGGTTATGAGGCCGTGCCGGGATGCTCCGGCACAGCCCATGCCGACTTCTGCGGAACGACGACGGTCACGTTGTCGCCGACGGCGAAATCGCCGAACGATGGTGCATCGACGTTGAGGCGGCCGTCACCGGTCTGCACGACGACCGACCGGGTCGGCCCGCGGAAGATCGTGTGCGCGATCTGCCCGGACCACCGAAGTTCGTGGTCTCTGTGGGCCGCGTCAGGCGGCGCGATACGGGCGTCTTCGGGACGGACCATGACGGTCACGGCCTGACCCGGCCTGATCTCGCTTGCCGACTCGCACGCACCGCGCCAGCCTTTGCCGACGACGTTGAGCCGCACCCGGCGGTCGTCGATCCGCGCGCAGGCCTCGACGCTGGCCTCGAGCAGGTTCGGTGTTCCAAAGAAGGCCGCCACGACCCGGTTTGCGGGATAGCGGTAAATCTCCTCAGGCGCGCCGATCTGCTGGATCCGGCCGCGATCCATCACGACCACACGGTCGGACAGAGCCATCGCTTCGGCCTGATCATGTGTCACGTACAGGCTCGTCATCCCGAGCCGTTTCTGGATCGAACGGAACTCATCGCCCATCTGCAGGCGAAGCTTTGCGTCCAGATTGCTGAGCGGCTCGTCGAGCAGCAGAACCTTGGGTTCGAAGACGAGGGCCCGCGCGATCGCCACCCGCTGCTGCTGGCCGCCGGACAGCGCCGGCGCCGGCCGCTCGGCGAAGCTTTCCATCTCGACCAGGCGCAGTGCCTTGCCGACCAGATCGCCTATCTCGGCGGTGGATTTGCGTCTCACGCGCAGCGGGTACGCGACGTTCTCGAAAACCGTCATATGTGGCCAGATCGCGTATGACTGGAAGACCATGCCGAGCCTGCGGCGCTCCGAGGGAACGAAGAGGCCGCGCCCTGCATCGCTCACGACCTCGTTGCCGATGCTGATGCGGCCGCCGGTATTTTGCTCGAGGCCCGCAACCATCCGCAACGTCGTGGTCTTGCCGCACCCCGACGGCCCCAGCAGGGTCACGAATTCACCCTCGCTGACGCGCAGGTCGACGCCGTCGACCGCGACGAAATCACTGAAGACGCGGCTCACCTTCTCAAGAACGACATTCGACATGGCATGATCCAGGCCCGGTCACATTCCACCGATGCGGCTGTTGATGAACTTGAGTTGAACCCATCGGAAGATGATCACGAGAACCATCATGATGAGCCCGATGACACTGACCTGCTCCGCATTGCCGTTCGCCCACAGCTTCAGCAAGACGACCGACAACACCTCGGAGCCGACCGAATAGAGCAGAACGGATGCGCTCAGTTCGCGCATGATGCCGAAGAATACGAGGACCCAGCCGACCGCGAAGGACGGCCACGCCAGCGCAAGGACAATGCGCCTCATGGTCTGCAGCCAGCTTGCGCCGTGCACCCTGGAGCACTCCTCGAGGTCGAACGAAAGCTGCGCATATGCGCTCGACATCGCCCGCACCGAAAGCGGCGTCCCGAGCGAGATGTAGGCCAGCAACAGCGCCCAGATCGTGCCGTAGATCGGAATCCCGTGAGGCAAAAGTGCAAACCCCCAGAGAAACCCGACACCGAGGACGATGCCGGGCATCATCCAGGGCAGCCAGGCCATCGAATCGATCAGCAGCCGGCCACGCCATTTCGTGCGGACCGAGACATAGGCGACGGTAGCGCCGAGCAACATGGTCAAGGTGGCACCGACGAGACCCAGCAACATCGTGTTGCTGAACCCGCGCCAGAATTCGCTGCTGCCGAACACCTCCCGATAGTGCTCGAGTGTCAGCATGTCCCACTGATAGAACCCGAAGAACTTGAAGAACGAGCCGATGATGAGTTGGCCGACCGGGAGAACCACCGTCACCACGAAGAATAGAACGCAGAACGCAAAGGTTGCCCATCGCCATGCGCCGAGTTTCATCACCGAAGGCGAATAGCCCTTGCCGGTGATGGTCTGAAAGCTCCGGCCGCGCAACATCCGCCGCTGCAGGAGGACGATCAGGAACAGCAGCGCCATGATGACGAAGCTGACCGCGGTCGCATACTGATATTGCGGCGGCGACCGCTGGTTGATCGAGTCATAGATGTCGGTGGTGATGACCCGAATTCCGGCCGGCGAACCGAAGAACAGCGGAGACTCGAAGTTCTCGATGCCGCGAATGAAGCTCAGAATGGCCGCGCCGGTCAGCGCGGGCAGCATGAGTTGCAAGGTTACCGTACGAAAAGTCCTCAGGCGCGACGCTCCGCACATCGTCGCGGCCTCTTCGAGGCTCGGATCCATCGCGCGGAAGGCGTCGACGATGAGAAGAAACAGGAACGGCACCGAATACTGCATCATGTGCCAGACCACGCCGCCATATGAATAGACGTTGATCGGCGCCGTCTCGGACCCCGTGATCCATTGATAGAGCTGGTTGAGCAACCCGACCTGCGGGTTGCCGAGCATGCCCCAGGCCATCGCGGTCAGAATCGGGGGAATGAAGAATGGAAGCGTGATCAGGACTTCCAGCGCTCCGCGGAACGGCGTGTCGGTTCGGGCCAGAATCCAGGCAAGCAGGACGGCCAGGATCACGGAAGGAATGGTCTTGGCCAGCGAAATGCCGATGGTGTTGAGCAGCGTCACCGCGCTCTGCAGCGTGATGACGTCGCGATAGCCGTCCAGATTGAACGTTCCGGCCATCCCCGGCGGCGTCGAATGCAGGCTGCCATAGAGCAGCATCGACAACGGATAGACGGAAAGGAAGGCGAGGATGGCGACGAGCAGCGCGAGCGCCGCAATGCGGCCCGCTGCAGTCGCCTGCAGCCACCGCCCGAGCCCGCTCAAGGCGGCCGGGCGCCTCTCGACCAGGTCGTTCACTCCCTCTCCGGCTGAAATGCTCATGGCCCTCTCAGGGATAGAGCTTCTTGGCGAGTTCCATCATCGAAGGACGCTCAGCCAGCTTTGCGGGACCGATGATCTTGGCGTTCACGAACTGCTGCGCGTCCGGATTGGCGCGCTCGGCAGCCGCCGCGTTCACCGGCAGCATCCAGGCATTGGCGTAGAGCAATTGCGCCTCGACACTGAGGAAGTGGTCGATGAACAAACGCGCGGCATTGGGATGCGGCGCGTTCTTGAGCACCGCGAGATCCATCTCCGCGTAAGGTGCGCCCTCCTTCGGAATCACGACCTTCACCGGCAAGCCCTTCAGATCGGACGTGAAGGCAAAGATCTGCGGGATATAGATGGCGTACTCGCCGCGCGCCACGCGGCGGGCGTCGTTTCGCATGTCGCGGCTGAACACCGGCTTTTGCTCGGCGAGCTTCTGGTTGAAGTCGCCGCCCATGGTTTTTTCCAGAATGGCGAACATGGTGTTTCCGCTGCCGAGCGGCCGCATATCGTCCGAAAGGATCTTGCCCTTCCATTTGGGATCGTTGAGATCGCTCCAGCTCGTCGGAATGTCCTGCTCCTTGACCAGCCGCGTGTTGATCAGAATACCCATCGGCTGCATGAAGGCCGGCACGCTGTATTCGTTGGCCTTGAAGGGCGGCCGCAGATGGGCGGCATTCGGGATCGGCGGCAATTTCTGCACGAAATCGCCGTTCTTGAGTTGCTCCTCGATCATGGTCGTCGTGACCATTTCCGCGTCACCCAGGAAGCGGCCGGCCGCCTGCTCGGTGCGGATGCGCTCGGCGAGCTCGCTGGCGCGCAGGTCGAGGCTCTCGACCGCAATTCCGTACTTTGCTTCGAACGACTTGAGCACGTCCTTGAAGTAAGGCGCGCCCAAAGCCATGTTGTAGACGACGACCTTGCCTTCCTTCTTGGCGGCCTCGACAACCTTGTCCCAAGAACCGTCATCGGCTTGCGCCGGGCTCAACAGACCGACAAGACAGGCGACAACCGCCGGCATGACTCGCTTGAACAACACGTTACTCCTCCCAAAATCCTTTTATTGGCTATTTGCTTCGCCGGTCTTTAGATCTCCAGGACTACATATTCCTTGTCGATGGTGACCTGGAACGTTTCGGCGCGCAGCTCGCCTTCGATCAGCGCTCCGCCGGACTCGACCCTCAGCTCATAACTCCGCACCTTGGTGCGGTCAGGCTCGCACCACGAGCGCCCGGTGCGCAGATCGAATTCCCAGCCATGCCATGGGCAGCGCAACAACTCGCCACGACGGCTATATCGATAGTCGCCCGGACCTGCGGCCTCGACGAGCCCGACGATACGCCCCTTGCACAGGGACGCCCCCTCGTGCGGACAACGATTGCCGACGGCAAAATACTCGCCCTCCACATTGAAGATGCCGATCTCGCGTCCATTGACCTGGACCAGCAGGCGCTGACCCGGCGGGATCTGATCCACAGTCGCAACCACATGCCGCGCCATCAGTCCAACCTGTAGAACTTGCGGGCATTCTCATAGAGAAGCTGCTCGCGCTGCGCTTGCGTGAGGTTGGCGCGAAATGCGTAGCGCGGATCGTCGAAATCCCAATGTGGGTAGTCGGTCGAGAACAGCAGCCGGTCCCAGCCGATCCGGTCGAACAGATCGATCAATTCGGCTGACGTCGCCGGTTCTTCCATCGGCTGCGTGCTGAACCAGACCTGCTCGCGCACATATTCCGACGGCGGCTTCCTCACGTGGGGAACCTCGCTACGCAGGCGCGCCCAATGCTTGTCCATGCGCGCATTGATGGATGGTATCCAGCCGAGGCCGCCCTCCATGATGACGACGCGCAGTTCAGGAAAGCGCTCCAGGACCCCTTCAAACACGAGACTGGCCACCACCGCCTGCATGGTCTGGGCGACCGAATGGTGTTCCTCCATGTAGTAGGATGTCCACCCTCCGCCGGTCGACGGATGGCCATTGGTGCCGCCGACATGAATCGTGATCGGCAATTTGTTGCGCACGGCCGCCTCATAGATCGGCCAGTAGCGCCGCCGTCCCAGCGGCTCATCCGTCTTGGGCAGGATCAGGATCTGGGTAAAGTTGGGGTCACCTCCCCTGGCGTCGATCTCGGCGACGGACGCCACCGTATCCTCCTGGGCGACCAGCACCGAGGCCCGCAACCGCGGCTCCTGCTTCACCCAGCGCTCGACCTGCCAGGTGTTCATCGCGCGGGTCAATGCGGCGCCGAGGTCGAGATTGCGCTGGCTCCCCGGATTCCAGCGCAGGGGAATCAACATCCCCACCTCGATCCCGTTGGGGTCGAGGTGTTGCTTCCTCATCAATTCGAGGCTCGATCCCGGCGGCCCGCCCTCCTCCGGATAGGCATCGATCCTCGCAGCGTCGGGCGACATGCGCGGATGCGACAGCGCCTCGGAGAATGCGTGGCGCAGATGGCTGCCATAGACCGACAGATGCTCGATCCACCGTCTTTCCAGATAGGGATGCACCTCGGTCCACGAGGTCATCGCCGGATGGATGTCGCAATCGATGACCTTCAGCTTGTAGGTCGAGACCCGCGGCCGCTCGAGTTCAACGGTGCTCATGGTACAACCTCCATGACCTGATCGGCTTTGGCCAATCGCGCGTAAGTGGCAAGCGCATTTTTACTGGCAATCTTGCGGAACAGTTCGTCAGGGAGCCGGCCGGAAAGAACCGCATCCCCGTCGAAATGCCAATGCGGATAGTCCGTCGAGAACAGGAACAGCTCATCCGACTTGATGTGATCGGCGAGCCGCATGATGGCCTCGCCGTCGTCCGCCGCATCGACGGGCTGCACGGTGAAGCGGACGTTGTTGCGGATGATCTCCGATGGCGTGCGCGTGACCCAGGGCACCTCGGCCCGCACGCCTTTCCAGGTCTTGTCGGCCCGCCAGATGAACCCGCTCAGCCATGTCAGTCCGGATTCTATGGCGACGACCTTGAGCCGGGGGAATTTCGCGAACACGCCTTCCGATATCAGGCTTTGCAGTTGGCTCTCGAACGCAGCGGATTGCGCCACATAGTCCTCGACATAGTGCGACGGCCAACCGATGGCGGTTGGCGCGTATCGATAGGCGCTGCCTGCATGAATCCCGATCGCCAGATCGAGACGCTCGGCGCGTTCATAGATAGGCCAGAGATGCCGCCGGCCCAGCGTGGTTTCGCCGGACACCAGCATGAGGACCTGCACGAACCGGAAATCGTCGGCGCGGCGATCGATCTCCGCCACGGCGAGCTCCGCATTGTGCGACGGAATCACGATCGAGGCGCGCAGCCGCGGATCGTGGTTGAGCCAGTGATCCCTGATCCAGTCGTTGGTCGCCCGGCAGAACGCAGCCGCCATGTCCTCGCTGTGAAGGACCTGCGCGCCGTAGAGGCAGTTCAGGATTCCATAGCGCGGCCGAAACCGATCGAGCACATGGTCCTTCATCGCCTGGAGCGAGGAGCCCGCTTTCGCGCCACCCTCGAGAGCCCAGTCCGGGCGACACGACAGCGGCGAGTTCTGCGGATAACTCGTCAGGCTCAGATTGAGACGATCGAGCGCGCGGACCGAGACCATCTCGCGCCAATAGTCGTTCAGATACGGCAGGAGGGCGCCCATCCCGGGCACCGCCGGATGAAGATCGCAATCGATAGCCCCGGCATACGTCCTCGCCTGATCAAGACCGGCGACCAAGCCGTTTCCTTCCATGTCGCTCTCGCCACTTTTTTCTTGGAATTGGGAGATTGAGCTCTATGTTGATATGTCAATAAATGTTTTGTCAAGAAATTTGATCTGGATAAATCGCGCCGCAAAAGTGAGACTTTGGGCGAAGATTTGCTGAGGGAGATTCCTGGAATGCCTGCGGCCAAGAAGCGCGAGGTTGAGCAAGCGTCGAACGACCGCGCGCGCACTGCCGGAACGCTGGCGCGCGAACATTTGGCCGTGCTGGTCTCGACCATCGGCATGCGTCTCAATAGAGGCGCGACTGCGTATTATCGCTCGGTCTGGAACATCGGCGCGGTCGAGTGGCGCCTGATCATGACGCTCAAGAGCATCAGTTCGCTGAATGTCAGCGAGTTGTCGGACGCTGCGGACATAGACAAGGCTGCCGCAAGCCGAAGCCTCGCGATCCTGGAGGAGCGCGGGCTCGTATCGGTCGAGCAAACGCGATCGCGTGGCAGAGCTGCGATCGCCAAGCTGACGGCCGAAGGTCGAAAATTCGCCCTCAAGTTGACGGAAGTCTCACGCGAACGAGACACACGACTTTTCAGGGAATTCACCCCGTCCGACAAGGAGAGACTACGCGATCTCCTGCACCAGCTCGCCCGCTCGCTGGAAAAAGCCGATTGGGAGCACTGACTGCGGTCAATGCTCTCCACGATGAGGCGATCAGATGCTTTGTCGTTCGCCGTTAAGGAGCGGGCCCTGATCGAACTTCGATCATTCGCAAGACACCTGAAACTTCCGTCACGCCAGCCCCGCGGACGGCAGACGTACCGCCACTTGAAGTCTCCGAGCGCAGACCGGTTCAATGGTAGCGGGGGGGCGATTCACGCGTTCCCCCCTCCCCCCTCGGAACTCTTCATCGTCATCCGGAGGGAAAGAAAAGCCGCTTGAGGGTGTTCTCTCTAGCGCCGATTTACGAGCCGATGGACGCGCGGAAAATGGTCTCGAACCCGCGGCCTCCAGCGTGAGCCTTGCGGTTCGCATGCGCCGATATCGTAAGAATCGGTGGTTGCGGGGACCTGCAACCATCTCAAATTGCTGTTCGAGGCGACCGCTTAGGGTTGCCCTCCGAAGGCAAAGGTCACACGTTCGAATCGTGTCGGGTGTGCCAATGCTGAAATGGCCTGTTTTCAGGCGTTTTTGGCAAATCGGGTCCGACCGCCGCCACCCCCGGAAACCTCGCTGTCACAACCGTGTCACAGCGAGAGGACCAATGGCTACGATCCGACAAAGAGGCGCAAAATGGCAGGTACAGGTCAGGCGGTCGGGCGCTCGCCCGCTGTCTAAATCCTTCCTCAGGAGGAAGGATGCGGAAGCCTGGGCGAGGGACATGGAGGTCCGGGCAAACCGGTCTGATCTACCCGCCGACGCCAGCATCCTCAAGACGATGAGGCTGACCATCCCTGAGGTCGCTACCATTAGCGGTCACAGAGATCCTACCATGTTGTTTCGATACGCTCATGCTAATGCAACATCAGTCTTCGAGAAGCTAAACGGCGGCTCCGATGCCAAGTTGAAGCGTGCGGCCTAACCATGCCGGCGAACAAATAGGAACAGGGCATCGCTTTGGTCGGAAGCGATGCAATGCCACCCGTTCTAGAAACGATATCCTACTGCGAGGTTAGCAGCTGGATTGTAGTAAATCTGACCGAAAGGAACCGATACATTCGGTATGTGCGCGATAAGCTCAAATTCGGCCCGTACAAAGACACTGCCGAAATTTCGCTCAATGCCGGTTGCCACCGTCACAATTGGATTGAAGCCGCTGAATACGCTTGTCGTGTAAGTACCCCTGTTCTCGATACTGCCGCAAGAAGTGACGGAGTAATTGTAGCCCCCTCCGGCCGGCGTAGCCGTCGTAATGGGATTGACGCAGGTTGAGTTCTTCGATGAATCGTAACCGGCATGAGCCCGCCACCTGGGCATCGCGCGACGGAGCTGCGATAGATCCTGGCATGAACTGTTTTTTGGAGGTGGGCTATGGCAGATGCCATGCATGAAGCCATGCTTGATGCCAGGCAGGAAGGCGGCTCCTATCGTCGGATCGAGGTGATCACGGGGCAGCGTCGGCGGCGGCAGTGGACGGCGGAGGAGAAGGCTCGGATCGTGGCGGAGAGCTTCGAGGAAGGGGTCAATATTTCCGAGGTCGCCCGGCGCCATGGCGTTGTCCGTGGGCTGCTGACGGTGTGGCGGCGCAAGTTCGCGACGGCAGCGAGCTTTCAGGCGCCAGGCTTCGTACCGGTACGGATCACTTCCGAGAGCGGTCCGGCGACGGCAGACGAGCCGGACCGGCTGGCGTCTGCGCATGAAGTGACGCCGCAGATGACGCTGCCCCCAGGCAAGCCTGGCGGGATGATCGAGATCGAGGTGAGAGGGGCACGTATCCGGGTTGAACCCGGAGTTGAGTTGGCGACGCTTTCGACGGTGTTATCGGCGCTTTGGAGCGTTCGTTGATTGCTTTGCGGCCCGGCCTCAAGGTGGTGCTGGCAGCACAGCCGGTCGACTTTCGCAAGTCGGTGCACACGCTGTCGGCGCTGGTGAGCGAAGCATTGCGCGCAAACCCATATTGCGGCGACGTCTTCGTGTTCCGCAGCAAACGCGCGGACAGGGTGAAGCTTTTGGCGTGGGACGGCAGCGGCATGGTGCTGGTGACGAAGTGGTTGCACCAGGGACACTTCACCTGGCCGCCGGTCCGCCACGGCGTCGTGTATCTGAGTGCCACACAACTCGCGATGCTGCTCGACGGCCTTCAGTGGACGCGTGTTTCACCTGAACCTGTGAAGCGGCCGACCGTTGTCGGCTGAGAAGCGAAGATTTTGCTGGAGCCTATGATGCGTGGATGTATCGTTCGATCATGGCGATTCGCCCCGAAGCTCTTCCGACCGACGCAGCAGCTCTGACCGAGATGGTGCTCGCGCTTGATGCCGAGAACGAGAAGCTGCGTGTGGCGATGCAGACGCTGAAGGAGATGATCTTCGGCAAGCGCTCGGAGCGGCTGGCGGCGATCGTGGACGAACAGCTCGCGCTCGAACTGGATGACCTCGCGACCGGCGTCACACCGCCTGCGCCGGCCAACGACCATGTGCCTGCGACGAAGCAGGCTGGGAAGCCACGCAAGAAGGCAAGGCGCAACATCGGCGCGCTGCCTAGGCATTTGCCGCGCTGCGAGCAGGTGCTCGAGCCGGACGCGACGGCGTGCCCGTGCTGCCGGGGCGTTCTGCACCGGATCGGCGAAGACGTCAGCGAAGTGCTGGACGTCATCCCGGCGATCCTGCGGGTACTGCGCACGATCCGCCCCAAATACGCCTGCCGCGGTTGCACCGACGGCGTGGTCCAGGCCAAGGCGCTGCCACGCCTGATCGAGGGCGGCATGGCATCGACGGCACTCGTTGCTCATGTGGTGGTCTCAAAGTTCGCCTGGTATCTGCCGCTGTATCGCCAGGCGCAGATCCTGACCGGCCAGGGCATTCATCTCGACCGCGCGACGCTTGCTGGCTGGGTGAAGCGTGCAGCATGGTGGCTCAAAAGCCTTTATGAGGTCCAACTGCGGACGATCCAGGCTTCGCCGCGGCTGTTCTGCGATGAGACGCCGATGCCGGTGCTCGATCCCGGACGACATCGCACCCGTATCTGCCAGTTCTGGGCGCATGCGATGGATGATCGCCCATGGGGCGGCCCATCCCCGCCGGCGGTTGCCTACGTATTTGCCGATGGCCGCGGCACCAAGGAGATCGCCGGGCAGCTGACCGGCTTCTCGGGCATCCTGCAGGTGGATGGCTATGCCGCCTACAAGGCGCTTGCCCGCGGTCATGGCGGCGTGATCCAGCTGGCTTTTTGTCTCGCCCATGCCCGACGCAAATTCGTCGAGGTGTACAAGACAATGCAGTCGCCGTTCGCCCGCGAGGTGATCGAGCGCCTGCAGGTGGTCTACGCCATCGAGGCCGAGATCCGCGGCTCGAGTGCCGAACAGCGGCTTGCCGTCCGCCGCACCAGGACCGCTCCGTTGATGGAGGAGCTGAAGGTGCGGCTGGCCTCGATGCTCGACCAGCTGTTCTCCCAGTCGAAGCTGACGGAGGCCATCAATTATACGCTCAACCATTGGGACGGACTGACGCTGTTTCTTCGCGACGGCCGCGTCGAGGTCGACAGCAACACCGTCGAGCGTTCGATGCGCCCGATTGCAATGGGAAGGCGGAACTCATTGTTCAGCGGCAGCGAGGGCGGCGCCGAGAGCTGGGCAATTCTTTCATCCCTGGTCAATACGGCAAAGCTCCACGAACTCGATCCGCAGACCTATCTGGTCGATGTGCTGGAGCGCATCGTCTCCGGTCAGACCAGGAGCCACCAGTTACACGAACTTCTCGCCTGGAACTGGAAGGCGGCCCGCGAGCTCAGCGCACAGGCCGCTGCATGAGCCGGCGGCGCCGTTCGTCTTCGTCCTCTTCACCATCGATGGCGGCAGCCGCGATGCCGCTCGACGAACTCGAGCATTGGCTGCAGGCTCGCGCCGAGCAGAATCCCGTCGCTACGAGTCTTGCCGTGCTCGACGGCTACGTCGCCGCGATCGTGGCCGGACCGGTGTCGATCGGCCCGCCGGACTGGATCTGCCCGCTACTCGCCATCGACGCCGACGCATTCAACCACGGCGGCACGCCGGAGTTCGCCGCGATTTCGGCCGTCGCGCTCCGCCACAACAACATCAGCAACGTTCTTTCCACCGCACCACATCGGTTCGCTCCGACCCACGCCCGCAAGCCGAATGGCGACGTTGATGCGCGGCCGTGGTG
The DNA here is from genome assembly GCF_015291565.1 of Bradyrhizobium sp. CCBAU 51753. Classification (NCBI taxonomy): domain Bacteria; kingdom Pseudomonadati; phylum Pseudomonadota; class Alphaproteobacteria; order Hyphomicrobiales; family Nitrobacteraceae; genus Bradyrhizobium; species Bradyrhizobium sp. CCBAU 51753. The sequence continues at coordinate 7,466,927 of NZ_CP030037.1, forward strand.
CCAGGGATTCCATGCCGCCATGCGGCTGAGACTATCGGCCTGGGCCCCGCTGCTCGACACCCGCAACATAAACCACGGCTTGCTCCTGCCCATCCTGCTGCATTGCGTCGACGATCAAGGCCGTCCACTGCTTGGACCGCCAAGGAAAGGCAGCGAGACCGAGGAGTTCCTGCGCAACGCCCACGACGACATCCCAGCCGTCGTCGAGGCCATGCGCCAGTATTGGATGCCGACGCGCTACGCTCGCGCACGCTGATCACCGCCGACGTGGATGCTCATACCGGTTACGATGAATCGTCAACTGTAGTCTTCCGGCTGTACTCAACACCGGCACCGGCGCGCCCATAGATCAACCAATCACCAAAGATCATGCCCCCGCGAAACGACAGGTCGGCCGTGAACGGTCGCGTTACTCGCTCCGTGTAATTTGATTGCTGCAACAAGGTAATGCTGCTTAGCGACGCGTCCGGACTGCATGCACCAGAGCAAGACCCAAACCAAAATGGCAACGAGTTGCTGTAGGTTGAAGAGTAGCCCCCTTATCGTCACCAAACCCACCATTCTGATGGGCAATCAAGGGCGGCAAGATCGGCGGGGTTGCGCATTGAATACTGCGTGTAGTGCGTTTGGCCGTCTGAAAAATCGTATCCACCGGTGATCGCTGCATACGCGCCCGCGAATCTCGATTTGAACGGTTCGGCAGGTTCCGCCATGGCACGCACGCTTACGCTCGCCACCGCGACGAAGCGGCGACATAAATCCAACTTAACCTCATAAGCTTCCCCACCCCAGAGCGCGCAATGATGCGCCAACTACAACCTCAAAGACACTTAGCCGCTCCGACAATGCTGACGAAATTAGACTTTCGGAGTTCTCCCATTCGATCCATTATCCGCCAATCAACGCGCGCATCGCCGTATCACGCCGGGGTCGCGCTGTTCCGCCCGCGCGATCTGCCTCCCTTCGTGAATTTGCTTGCGGGACAAGCCAACATCAGCGGCGGTCGGAATACTGTTCTCATTGGGAGCGGTTTTTCGTGGCCGTCCATCCGTCGCAAGCTCACCCCGCGCGTAAGCGTAGCTCTGAGGCCCATTTGATTGGCGCTTGACGTCTATTTTGAGCGGGTCGTGCGCCGGCGCGGCTTCCAACTGTCGGACAAGGCATTAACAGCGGCCTCAAGCGCCTTCCGGTCGATGACGTTGGGATCGAACTGCTCCGGGCCCCAGAGGCGCATATGTTCGTGCTCCGGATGGGTGGGGTCACCGATGGCATTGAGGTATTCGGCATAGCCTGGCGCACCGCCGACGTCTTCCGGAGGACAACGGCCGGCGGCCTCGAGCAAGAACGGAAGTTCCTCCGTTGTCGTGTTGTCGAACCACTTTTCAAGCTTGATCACGTGATCCCAGCTGTCGCCGAAGTCGTAGAGATAATGGATTGTCTTGGCACCGGTCTCCTGAACGATATTAGAGAGCCGCGTCTTGCGGGCATCGATGGGCTGAGGGCCAAAATCTCCATCGGGATCAGGGATACCCCAACGTCCTTCGCCGGCCAGGAACTCGAAGAGATGGCTGTTCGTCCAGCCAAACGCCGCCTGAAGCGTCAGATGCAGCCGATCAAGGCGCAGCGTGAGCGGCACGACAAGGCATCGCATCACTTCCGGTTTCACATCCTTGAGGGTCACCTTGATCCGGACCGCGGTCGTGTTCAGGCTCATGCTGCCAGCCTCGGATCGTGTGCATGCATCGTGTAGATCGACGCCCAAGGGAGCAGTTCGTCCAGTCGCGCCGCAGGCCAGCCATTGACGAGCTTGGCGAGAACGTCAGCGAGCCAGTGCTCGGCACTGACGCCATTGAGCTTACAGGTCTCGATTAACGAAGCCAGAACTGCCCAATTCTCAGCGCCCTCGTCGCAACCGGCAAAAAGGGAGTTCTTGGCGTTGAGCTTGATCGGCCTCATCGCACGCTCGACCGCATTCGTGTCCATCTCGATGCGCCCGTCATCAAGGTAGAGCGTCAGGCCGTCCCAATGACGCAGCGCATAACGCAACGCCTTCGCCGTGTCGCTCTTCTGCGCAAGGTGATCAAGCCTCGCCTCAAACCACTGCTTCAAGGCTGCAGCCAGAGGCCCGGCATGCACCTGCCTGCCAACACGGCGCTCGGCATCCGATCGGCCGCGGAGCACTTTCTCGACCGCGTAAAGCTGGGCGATGCGCTCGAGAGCCTCGCGGGCAACCGGAGCTGGCGCGGGCGCCGCCTCGCGCTCGATCTTCACAAACTGGCGCCTCAGATGCGACCAGCAGAAGGCGAGCGTTCCGGACAAGGCGTCCGCACGCGTCTCTCGGGTCATGGTCTTGTAAGCCTGATAGCCGTCGCAGTGGATGATGCCGCGATAGCCCTCAAGCAGCCGCAAGCCATGAACGGCCCCACGGCCCGGTGCATAGGCGTAAACAACGCCAGGTGGGTCAGGTCCGGCCCAGGGCCTGTCATCGCGCGAGAGTGCCCAGAAGTAGCCGGTTTTGGTCCTGCCGCGCCCCGGATCCAGTACCGGTGCCGGGGTCTCATCGACACAGAGCTTCGAGGAGGCCAGCAGAAGCGCGCGCAGACGATGCCACAAGGGCTTCAATTCCTGGGTGGCATAGCCGACCCAGAAGGCGAGCGTGGAACGGTCGAGCGCAATTCCATGCGTCGCCAGCATCTGCGCCTGGCGGTAAAGCGGCAAATGCCAATGATACTTGGCGTCGATCACATGCGCGACCAGCCGCTCGGTGGGCAATCCTCCCCTGATCAGTCGCTCGGGAGCAGCGTGCTGGAGGACGACGCCATGACAGGCACGGCAGGCCAGTCTGGGCCGGCGGGTGACGATGACACGATACTGCGCCGGTACGACGTCGAGCCTCTGACTCTCATCGCGACCAATCTCGACGAGATCACCTTTGCAGCACGGGCAGCAGGTCGCAGCCGGCATCAATATTTCGACAATGCGCGGCAAATGCTCCGGCAGCTGACCACGGTTGGCTCTGCGCGCGGCAGTTCTCTTCTCGCTGGTTCTGGGATTGGCGCGATCCTCGGCTGCTTCGAGGGCCGCAACGGCCTCTTCGATGTCCTCCAGAACAAGCTGCAGCTGATCAGCGTCGAGCTTTTCCGAGGACCGACCGAACTGCGCATCTTTTGCAAGCTTGAGCAACCGCTCGAGCCTGGCGCAGCGATCCAGCAGAGCCGCGGCAAAGACACGCAGCTCGGCCGGATCGCTCGGCAGCTCATCAGGCAAATCACTCATTGGCCCGAGTCTGCCATGCTTCGCGCCCCGATGCAGCGAAGATTTTATGCCCTACGCAAGTGCTTTCGGCTGCGGGATTCGAGGCGCGTGCATCCGCGTCCAATCCATGCCGGCCAGAAGCGCGGACAGCTGCGCGGCATTCATCCGCATCACGCCGGCTACGATGGGAGGCCATTTGAAGCCGCTGCCATCGAGCCGCTTCCAATACATCACAAGGCCGCTGCCATCCCAGACGACAATCTTCACCCGATCGGCGCGCTTCGCACGGAACACCACCGCCACGCCCTTCATCGGGTCGTGGCCCAGCGTCTCCTTCGCCAACAGCGCCAAGCCCTCCGCACCTTTTCTGAAGTCCACAGGTTGCGTCGCCACGTAAATCATGAGGCTCGCGGGCGGCGTCAGCATGAACGTGTCCGCCGAAGCGCCAAGAACACATCACTCAACACAGCAAGGCCAGGCGTCCCTCGCACCTCCACGCGTGTCCCCTGGAGTTCAACCGTCACAACGGCTTCTTCCGGCGACCCGGTGGGCTCTGTGGCTGCCGGTAGCGCCGATTCCGATACCACCGGTACGAACGACAGCGTGTCTGCCGAAGCCGGCAGCACTAACTGGCCTAAACGCGCCCGACGCCGCCAGTCGTGCACCTGCTGGGGTCGGCACCCATGGCGACGCGCGACATCTGTGACAATCGCCCCCGGCTCAAGGCTTTCCGCGGCAATCCGTGCCTTCAAATCGTCCGGCCAGCGCTTTCGACCTGCGCCTGCGTACACTTCGATACGCGGTGACAACGGTCGTCTTATGTCGTCCGAATGGTCGTCCATTGTGAGCACCCTTGCAGAAGGTGACTCTTCTAGCGGTGCTCTCAGGACTGTGTACAAAAATTCTCAAGGGCCTCCACGCCACGCTTACCCCCGCGCCTGTGCCGCGTCGTATTCATCGGCCAACTTCCGCTTGGCGTTGGCCTCGATTTCAAGGGCATCGGCTGGGGGAACGTTGGGCGGGGCTGTCCCCGATCCCGAAGATGCAGTTGGGGGATGGGGATTCACGGACTCTTTTGAAGGCCATGAGGCAGAAAGCGCTTGGTTGGAATGGTTATTCCGGAGCGTTGTTCAAATTCCGCTGACTCCAACATGCCGGCCTTCTCAAGCGCTGGACAAAGAGTCGTCTTGAGACCTCCAACGAGTTGGTCAATCCAGTGCTGAAATGCGCTACTGGGCCTGCCACTGCGCGGCCGATATTTTTGAATCACAGCACCGATGAACTTCGCATGGGGTCGAGGAAACGGGTACTCGAGACGGTCGACGAAGGGGCGGTTTCATCAAACCTTTATGCCGGGAAGGATTCCAGTACCGATAGCAAGCTGGTGGACGTCTTCCGGATGATGGCGTGCTTCACGAAGCTTGAGAATACTCGGAGGAAGAAGAAGCCCCCACTGCTTACATTTCGCGACCTTTGCGACCGATCTGGCAACTTCGAGATTGAGGCTGGCTTCGTTGGTTGTCCGAGGGACACTCAACAGCTGATAATGTTCTCAACGGACGACACTTTCGTAGATCAGGAGGCGATCGACGCGGGCGACGACTGGATCGAGAGCCAAATGACTTGGCTTCTCAGGGAGCCTCCCGTCGGTGGAGAGATTTGGTTCGAACATCAGACAATCGAGTCGGAGGGAGATTGTCGAATGTACGGCATTGCCGTCACTTCCACCGAGGAATGCATTACCGTCTCATCGACATTGGCCGAAGCGCTCCAACGTTATTATTTTGACGAGAAATACCATCACCTTGGAGAAAAGCAGCAGGCAATCGTCTTAGAATGTATCAAGTCGTTAGTCCTGAATCAGGGACCAAGGGCGCGCCGGGCTTTTCAGGCGGCCACGCAATCCGGAGCACCGCGCGCGAACAAAGGAGCGAAAGAACGCGCGAGGAAGACTGCAAAGAAAGGCGCGCGAAGAACAATGGGGAAGAGTACAACAAGAGCGCGCGTAGGCGTTCTTGATCGGCATTGATAGTGGTCGATCAGATGAGCACTTCGGATCGCTCGGCTCGAATTCTTACGACCGATATCACGCGCCTTAAATTCGTCTTGTGCAAGCTCACTGGAAGACGCTGTCTGGTAGGCAAGGGGTTCGGGCTTTGGGAGCCCCGCACGAGCCTCTATAATTTAAGCCCGGCCGGGTAGGCTACGCGACTACACCACTTTGTCTTGAAAAGGAGCTGTGGCGTGCCAATCGACATTAAAAAAGCGCTATCTAGATCGGCTAACGCTTCAACGTTCGCTACGGTGTTTGTTGATGGCTACCTCTCTCCTGCGTTTGGTGCGCGTTCAAAATCCGAAATTGACCTGCTTGTCATTAGTTGTCTGATTGCGGCCGGCGCGATCGATCCAGCGTTGCCGACTTACGAAATCGCGCGCGCGCTGAACATCACACCGGCTCGAGTTCGCAGCCTGATGTTGAACTGGCAACTACGCAATACGGCGCCGGATAGCGACTTGCGTCCAGCTATTGTTGCGGCATTGGGTAAGACGCGCTTTAGCAGCGATGGCACGTTGTTGTCGTTTGGGGTTGAGAGTCCGCTACTGAAAGAGGATATTGCTGCACGTCTGCGGAATAAGGGAGTCTTTTCCGACGCGTCATTTTCGAAAGAGATCGTGCGTATGCCGGTCGATGCTTTTGTCGAATTTCTCGATGACCTCGTGGATGAGGAAACGAAAAACAACGTCCGGCAAACCTTAGTCAAGGACAAGCAGCTTCCTGACAAGAGCTTCAAGGCTATAGCGACGGGCGTCCTTTCAAAGCTCGGGGAGAAGGTCGCCGGTGAAGCAGGCAAAGCGATAGCGGGCGAGCTTGTAGGAGAGGTAGCAAAGCCCATCACGAAAAAGGTCGTCGCTTTCGTCACCTCCCTTGTCGCGGGCGATGCAAAGGCAGCCGCAAAGAGCATTTCAAAGGACGATTTGATAGATGTTTGACGATGAGAGAAGCTAAGGGATGCCGCGCGAATCGAGTGCCGATCACACTCCGCGAATCTGGTTTGGCCTCGTCCGACTGAGTTTGTGCCATCGGGGCACAGCAGCACTTCTAGGAACGCACCGTTTTGGACCAAGGAAATGAACATTGTACCACCAGGACTAGGTTGGCTGCATTGCTCGCGCACACATGAAGTGAAATTCGGTCTCGGCCCGATCGTCTACTATCTTGTATTGCTTTCCGGCAGCCTGGACCTGGCTGAGGGTGTCTTCCAAACCAGCAACACGATTACGATCTCGAATGGTGGTAGCCACCGCAAGTGCGAGGCCGTCGAAATTTAGCACTTCCTCATGGAAATCCTTCGACGAACCATGATGCGGCAGCGATAGAATGCATATTTGCTTCGAAAAGGGATTGAAGAACGAGTGCCAAGGCTGACGCCTCGAGCTTTGTTTGAGCTTAGAATCGCCGGTCGCTAACCAAGCTGCTGGCGAGGGCCGCATGCTGTACCCGATCGGAGTGTCGCCGGCAGGAACGAGCCAATCCGATCCAGATTGAGATCCAAGCGACCTTCCTGGACCTGAATAGAGCGACATCGATATCGCGTTCTGCCCCACTTCGAAATGATCATTGTATAACGTGACGAGTTTTTTCCTATCTGAACTCAGTTTCTCGAGCAGCGCGCTCGCGAAGGTCTCGCTGTCCAACGAATTGAGGCCCAATTCATTCCTGATCGCCTGGCGAAAAGCTGCCCTCATTTCGTTTTCAACGGGATGCACATAGGGCAGAAGAATCCAGTCTCCTAGACGCCAACGGTCACTCGCATCTTTTCGCCATTCAAGTCGAAAATGCGAACCGCATCCGGCCAACAACGATCCGCTTGATAGCTCGCGGTCAACGTCGCGCGGTGTGTTATAAGGCACAGTGACGAAGTCCTTTGGAGGTGCCTTCCGCGGCTTATTTACGATGAGGGTGAGCCGCGCCTGAAGGCCCTCCTCCGAGCCAGGAGAAATCGGAAGCGGTCCTTCGGGATCAATCGGCTTGTCTGGCACGCCACCACTGGGCGGTTGGTCTTCTCCATTTCCTGGTTCTACGAAGATGACGACATCTGCTCCATGTCGACGCCACCATCCGCCCGGGTCACGAACATAGTCGCGGATGGACGCGGTGGCGCTCCCGCCATCTACTTCGCGCACCAATAATTCGGACAAATCTTCGGGTTCCAAATAAGGAAGCACCACTATCTTGGCGGGTGTCGTGCCCATGAGCCGATCGATCTTGTTTACATGGTCGGAATCGAGATGTGAGATGAAAAGCAGATCGGTTCGACCTCCCGTCATTCGTTCATGATTTCCGAGAGAGCGATCAAAGGATTGAGGCGACTCCGACCCGCAATCGTAGACGTAGAATTTTTCAAGGACTGTGGTCGACTTGCCCGTGGCATCCTTGGCGTCAAACAGCATCAATTCCGGTATGTGAAGCTCGTCCTTGCGGACCGTAATCTTACCGGCGTGAAATCCTCCATGACCTACAGCATATTGCTTCCTGACAACTGATGCTGTGAACATTTTCGCTTTCCCTAGAGGTGGGGTGGACTAGAGAGCACCAAGTGCATCTTCCGGCCGAATACGATTTCAAGAGGATCAAGCTTGCTTCACCGCTCCAGTGCATCCGATTGGCGCTCCGGGTGCCGCGCACGGCAACGACGTGAACGGTGTGGTGGGCGAAGCCGTCCAGCCTATGGTCGCCCCGTCCAAATGCGTTCCTGGATGTTGCGCTGTTGCAAGAACATCTCTCGTTGCCACGCTGGTGCCCGGAGTATTGCCAGCCCAAGTGCCATGATCCCAAGACTGAGTTCGGTGTGCATTCATGGCACCAACTGTTGGATGCTGCACCCCCGGCTTTCGCCCATGTCGGTTCCCAGGTCCAAATGAGTAGAGTAGACGCGCATACGCTGTAGGTCTGCTAGGAGGGATGCTGCTACTTCCCATGTCAGCACCGTGATGAGGCACAACGATTGCGCTTGGATTCGAAGGGGGCGTCCCTATCTCGTGATAGCCTGCATCTCCGGTCAGCAACCACTGCTTGCCTGAACTTGCGTCCTCCACAATGGCGGCGATCCCCGAACCGTTTCGGAGAGCGGCGGTACCCGTGCATCGCCGCAATTCGATAGACTGCCGGCCACTTGCGAGCGAAATGCGAAGCGTCGTCGGGGTTGTGCCCCAAACCAATAGAGTTGCCCCGGCCTTTAGGATACGATTCGCGAATGCAAGATGCTTCTTGGTAATTGATTGACGCGGGGCAATCCACGTCCTCGATCTCGCTTGCGGGTCCGTCAACTCTCCCGACCAATGATCCGAATCCCAGTGGCTCAATACGATCGCTGCATCCACTCTCCAGCAGAATCGCAGCGGCTTCGGCCTGGTGGGAGCATTCCTATAAACGCCCCCACCTAAATCGAAATAAAGATGAACATCCTCGTTAGCGTCGGCCAGACCTACCGCCGCACCCTGGCCGACATCAAAGCCAATGAGATAGTCGAAAGAGGGAGCTGAGATCGCCCCCGAGAGCTCAGACGAAGTGGCGTCCGGAAAGGAATCCATCGAAAACGCTGCATCGAGTGCTGCCGCTTCAGGTATAAATCTCTGAACATCCTTGAGAGATGCGGTTACGGCGGCGGCGAGCAACCCGCCAAAAACATCGACTTCGAAGTGCCCAGAATCATCCAGTTCAATAGTCACCCACTCGGTCTCAGCTACGGCAACGAGTAAGTCGAACCAGGCATCGCCAGGGCTAGCCGTAATCTCCACTCGATAGATCGGAAGCTGATCGTATGGATCCGGACCGACCATTGGATTATGTTTGAAAAGTCCTTGCCAGTACTTGGCATGGTCAATCTTCAGACGTGGCACACTTCCAAGGTCGAAGAGACCGCCATCGCCGAAGCCGGGCCAATCAGCATCGACCACGTCAAAGCAAAATACGGCCACCGACGCACCCTTGGGCGCAATCGGCTCGCTCTGGTCTAGCTTACCATAAGAGCGTCTCGGAAAGCTTGGCCATCCCTCGCCAATTGGTGAGAAGATAGGATTCATTGTTTTGCCCTGCCCGCCGCGATTACGGACACTTTCAGCCCTGCTCTCAGCCTCTCAACCCTTGTAAGCGTTCGGGCTCGGCACGCGAAGCCAACGCCGACCCATTAGAGCGCGGAGATTAGTGGCCCCGATTCTTCTCAAATCTTTCCCGGTCACAAATCCGACAACGACCACGTTTAATCTGTTTGGGGACGATCACTCAGGATCTGTCCGCCTATAATGTCATTGGCGCCATCAAACACCTTTCGCGCTCTACGTGCAACCTCCCCGAAGCACATTTCCTAGGCAAGAACTTTCTGCGTTCGCGAGCGGTCCCCATCCTAGAGATCGGATCGCTTGAAAAATCTTGCTCGAATTTTCCAAACGTGACGACTATACTACCCGAGATTGTGCGTCTCTCGACTAGGGCCTCGATCAGGCGGAGCGGCGCACCCTCGCGAGGGAGCGGACATGGGGGCCAAGAAGACTAAGGCACCTGCTGAAGCCAAGGCGAACGGCTCGGCGGGAAACTCCGATCGAAAGCTAACGCGCGCCACCTTAATTGAGCTGTATGCGGCCCGACGTTACCTGGGACTCGCTGCCCTAAAGGAGACCGGGCTGCGTTTGCCAATCGAGGTCTATTTCAAGGATCCGGCTGTAGCCAGCGCATCTGAGGGCGCGGGCTTCGACACCGAGTTCACTGCGCCTTGGGAGCCCGGGCTGCGCGACGGTCCAACCAGCGCGCGCTTTGCCGTCGTTGACTATGACGCCACAAGCAACACGCTTACGCCCCCTGCGGTCTGGGACCGTAAGTGTAATTGCTATCGAGCGCCCGATGGCTCCGTACTTAACAGCAAAACAAAGGATCGCTTCCAGTATCATCAGCTCAGTGTCTGGGCAAACCTGCAAAATACTCTTGAGTTTTTTGAGAGCGGCTTTGCGCTCGGGCGCAGGATCAGCTGGGCATTTGAAGGTAATCGGCTGATAGTCGTGCCTCACGCCGGATATGGCGAAAACGCTTACTACGACCGGACTAGCAAGTCGCTGCAATTCTATTGGTTCGGCGATGACAAGAACCGAGTCTACACTTGCTTGTCGAGCGACATCGTAAACCACGAATTTGGCCATGCATTGCTCGACGGCCTTCGGCCACACTTCTACGAATCGGTCGACGCGCAAACTGCCGCGTTTCACGAATTTTTCGGCGATCTCACTGCCATTGTGATGGCATTCAGAAATAACGCTTTCCGCAAGGTTGTGCTCAAGGAAAGTAACGGCGATCTCAACACTGCCCAATTGCTTGCAGGCCTTGCTCGGCAGTTCGGTGAGGCGACATCTAACTCACCCTATCTGCGCAGCGCGCTCAACGACCAGACGATGGAGAAACTCAAAGGCAAGCTCGAACCGCACGCGCTGTCAGAGGTCATGACCGCCACGATGTTCGACATTCTCAAGGGTGTTTTCGCCCAGCACCGCGAGCGCGAGTTAGAGCGACACAAGAAAGGCCGAAGCAGTAGGCCCAGCGATGTGAGAGCGCTGGCCGACACGGTCCCTCGGATGCAGATGCTCGCTTTTCAACCACTTGACCTCTTACCCCCTTGCGCCGTTACCTTTCGTGACTATGCGTTGGCAGTACTGCGCTCCGAGCAGGTTGCCAATCCGACCGACCCTTCGGGCTATCGGGCGCTCATGCTCGATTGCTTCATCAGGCGCGGCATTCTGACCGAAGGCGACAGGACGGAATTGCTTGAACCAGCGCCGGTGTTTCAACGGCCGCCCCTAGACGTATTTCACTCGATCGACGCTATCGCCGCGTCGAGGGGCGGCGCCTATCGCTTCCTCGATGACAACCGCGCTAAACTACTGATTCCGCTCAACGCGGATCTGATCGTCAGCGAAATCGTGCGCGCCAGCAAGTTAGCGCGGGACGGCCGATCGTTACCCGAGCAGATCATCGTGCAATATATCTGGCGTGAGAATCTTATTCTCGCAGGTAAACAATTTGGCCGCTTCGACGGCGAGCGGACGGCGATGCTTTGCGGCGCAACCATGGTACTCGACCAGAATGGGAATCTGATCCACTGGGCCCGCAAGCCAGGCAGCGTCAGCGTCGGTACCAATGCGGCAGCCACGGCAGAGCAAGTCCAGGGCGCTGCTCGGCGTACTGAGCTTCTGAAGACAATTGCAGCGCGGGTCGCGGCGGGAGCCGTCGGCGAAACGATCGGCAGTGAGATCGGCTTGGTCGAGCGAGCTACGCCGCCGTTTGGCTTTCAGAAGATCGACGGAACAATCCGCTTTCAGCTTGCACCGCACTTTTCACTTCGTGGCGACGTCGAACTCGACGAAACGGGGGATCGGCAATGGCAGATAAGCTTCTGATCCGGATGTTCGATGTCGGTCTGGGCGACTGCATTTATTGTCGGATCCCCAAGGCTCATAAAGAGGGTCGCGACTTTCACATCCTCATCGATTGCGGAACGCTGAGCAGCACGGATTATCTTTCGGCGGCGGTCGAAAACCTCAAGACTTTATTGCCGTTGATCAAAGGCAAGCGCCGCATCGATCTCTTGGTCGTCACCCACGAGCACAAGGATCATATGACCGGCTTCGGAATGGACCTCTGGGAGGATATCTCGTTTGGGGCGATCTGGATGAATGCCGCGATGGACCCGAGTCATCCTGAGGCGGAGAAAGCGAAGAAGCTACATAGTTTCGCCGCTGGCGCGATGGCCCAGGCATTGCGACTCCACCTGGCGCTCGGACCTGAATTGACGGAACTCGCGAATGTAATGGCGCTTAACGCAGACGCTATGCGGACACTTCGCGTAACGCTGCCGAAGGCAAGCGGCATTAAACCTACCTACGTTCATGCAGATTCGAGCAAGGCTGATCTTTCGTTGCCGCTTACCAGCGCAACTATCAGCGTGCTCGGGCCGGAGCGCGACATTGATTTCTACTATCTGGGCGACGAGGGAGACCCCTCGCTCCGCCATGCTCTGACGTTCATCGATTCGGGGCTCCCCCCCGTGGAGGCGGCAGTTCCGGAAGTACCAGTATCAGCTCCTGGTAATCTTGATCCTGCCGACTTCCGTCAGTTGCGCTCGCGCATGCTGTCGACGGCACTCGCCTTTGCAGATCTCGACGGGAAAGTCTGTAACAACACGAGCGTTGTGCTTTTGCTTGAATGGAAGGGCAAGCGACTTCTTTTTGGCGGCGATGCCGAGTGGGACGGAGCGTACAAGAAGGGGACCAAGGCAAACTGCTCTTGGAACGTGATGTGGAACTTGCGGAAGAACAAGCTCAAGGGAGCGCTTAATTTCTACAAGGTAGGACATCACGGGAGTGTCAATGCGACGCCCTGGGGACAAACCGCCGCTGCCAGCAAGGGAGAGCCGCTGGCAATCCTCAATGCAATCCTTCCTGAGGCGTCGAAAGCCGGCGCCAACGCAATCGTTTCAACCCATAGGGCCAACTATCCAACGATTCCCCGCGCGGACCTTCTCGCTGAAATTGGAAAACGAGTATCGAACACCAGAAACTACGCCGCTCTTTTCAAAAAGGCCAAGATGACGACCTCGGAAGTACCACGCTTCGCCGAGTACGAGAAGGAGTCATTCTCTGCCCCCCAGCCGGTCCGCACCGACCTTGAGCGGATGCTCGGCTCGCAAGGCTTCATCGACGTGGAGATCGAATAGATCGCGACGACATAGAAGAGCCGAAAGCAAGATCACTGCCGTCAGAGCAAACCTTTTCATCCTGTGGTCGCCTCGTCAAAATCGCAAGATTGGAGCATCAAATGTCATTAGACGAATTCATTGACAAGCGACCCGCTCAGCCTGAAGACGGAATTGGCCCTAGCGCTTTCGGGTGGAGGGTATCGCGCTATGGTCTTCCACGTAGGTGGATTGATCCGCCTCAATGAAGTTGGACTTCTGCGCAAGGTCAAGCGGATTTCCAGCGTCTCGGGCGGATCGATCACGGCCGGCGTACTCGGAACGAGTTGGAAGGACTTGCAATTTACCGATGACGTCGCCGTAAACTTTGAACTCGTCATTGAACGGGTTAGGCAACTCGCGGACACTACAGTTGATGCGGGCGCAATCATCGGCGGCATCTTGCTCCCGGGCTCGATCAGCGACAGGGTTGCCAAGGCGTACGACAAGGTGCTCTTCAAGGGCGCGAGGCTGAATGATCTGCCAGACGATTCTCAGCCAGGAAACCCCCGTTTTGTCATCAACGCCACAAATATTCAAACGGCTGCGCTTTAGCGTTTCTCTCGTAACTACATGGGCGACTACCGCGTCGGTTTGGTCGAACGGCCCGATGTCCTTCTCGCCATCGCAGTTGCGGCATCTTCTGCGTTTCCGCCAGTGCTTTCTCCCTCCGAACTCGACATCGAGCAGCCAGTTATCAACACGCCTGGAGCGGATCTGCACAAGGAGCCTTACACCGAAAAGGCAATCCTGAGCGACGGTGGCGTGTACGACAATTTAGGGCTTGAGACGATAACGAAGCGCTTCGTCACGCTTCTGGTCAGCGACGCCGGTCAAAAGATTGCCCCAGATCCAGATCCTCATCGCGACTGGGCGAGACATTCGCTGCGAGTCCTGGATACCGTTGACAATCAAGTCAGGAGTTTGCGCAAGCGTCACCTCATAGATTCCTTTGAGCGCAAGGATCATAACGGCACCTACTGGGGTAGCCGGTCGATGCAAGCCGTTCTAGCCGTTGCTCGAAGGAATTCGTTGGCAACGATCAGCGCGGTCACCGCCGCCCGCGCGTCCCCGCCGCAAGCCATGATGGCTTGATCGGTCGCCGCTTCGAGGCGGTCGGCTTGGGTCGGTGCGATCGGTGCGGTCTCGGCCATCCGCCCATGTTCTTATTTTGTTCTAAAATGTCAATCCGTTCCTAAGTCTAGCTGGGTGCTGTCCGTATTTAAGCCCCGGTGTCCTAAGTTGAATTTGAAGTGTCCTAGTTCGGATTAAGCGAACGGAAACCAAAACCTTAACCGTTGTTCTCAGTAGAGCTACTGAGTCGGCCATCGGATGTTCTGACTCCATCACATGGAATGGGGCGCAAAACGTTCTCAGCTAGCGAACCCCGGCAGTCCCGGGGTTCTCCGTGGGTGAACGGAGTTCCTGCCGTCGATTTTGCTTCGGCGGATCGCTGCGGCACAATCTGCACTACCTAAGGAATCCCATGGGGCGTAAGTTACCCAGACACCACACAGGGGTTGTGTCATGGGCAGCGACCTCAACAGTATTTGGATTGCACTATTCGGGCTGTGCCCGATGATCATTGTCGGCATCGCGATGTTCGCGAACTAACCGGCACCTGGCCCGGCATCCCGGGTGGGTAGATGGCCCCAGCAGCCGGCCCCCACGGCCCCCAAAGGTTGCTGGGGTCGCTCGACCGGAGGCCGCCTCAGTTGGCGGCCTCTTTCTTCGGATCGATCCCGAGCCGATTTTTCTGGCGCTTCACGAAATCCTCAAAGGCCTCAAGCATGGAAGCGTTACGCGGATTTTTTTCGCTTGTTACCCTTTGGGTGCGGCCGCACCAAAACAGGTTCTTCCATTGGCAACAGTTGCTGAGCATCCTTCTTCCGCCCTCCGCCAGTAATAGGCAGCTTGAAAGATGGCGACTTACGAATCTCTTCTGCGGTGGGTGGTGTTGACTGACGTTGGCCAGCACGCCGAAGCGCGCCGTACTTTACGCGAGGTATTCAACCGATTTTCAGAACGACCGGTCCGTTGAGGACCAGCTAGAGATTTGTCGAGCATATGGCTATCGCCCCATCGTAGGAAAGCCCGGCGAATTGGAGATCGTCCCGGATGAGGCGAATGTCATTGGCCGGATTTTTTCACTCTACGCTGTCGGTACAGCACCCCGGTCTATTGCGGCGATGCTGAATCGGGAAGGGATCGCGCCTCCCCGGGGAACGCGATGGAACGCATCAACGATCAACGGCAATTCTCAACGCGGCCACGGAATTCTACGCAACCCGCTCTACTCCGGACGACAGATTTGGAATCGCGTTCGGATGGTGAAGAACCCTTCGACCGGCAAGCGCTTGTCTCGCGTCAATCCCGAGTCTGAGTGGCAAAGTGTAGACGTACCCCACCTCAGAATTGTCGATCAAGCGCTGTTCGCGCGAGTCGCTCAGCGGCTGAGCACCGTTGGAGGACCGCAAGCCAAGCAAGCTTCGCGGTCGAAACGGATGCTGTCCGGGCTGTTGAAGTGTGGATGCTGCGGCGGGGGAATGACTATCATCGGCGCAGATGTAGCGGCCCTCGTATTCAGTGCAGCGTTCACAGAGAATCGGGTGTCTGCAAAAATGGCGCGCGATACTATGTCGCCAAGATAGAGCGACTGGTTATCGATGCTCTTCGCGTCCAGCTAGATAATCCTGACGTGATTGAGGAATACGTCAAAGCCTACCGTAACGAAAGAAATCGCGCCGAGTCGAACGCTCGAAAGCAGCGGGTAAATCTTGAGAAAGATCGCACCACAGCAAAGGCCAAAATTCAGCGCGTGGTTACGGCGATCGCCAAGGGGATCATCAGTGACAGCGAGGCAAGTGACCTGCTCAGTCCCTTGCGTGCAGACCTAGCGAAAGTCGAGGCTGAGCTTGCGTTGGCTGAAACTCACACCAATGTAATCGAGTTGCACCCAAAGGCGGTTCGCTTGTTCAAGAAGAACTTGGAAGACTTGGCGGAAATCCTCAAAAGCGGCGCTAGCCCCGATTTGGCGCTCATCGCTCGGTTCCGTTCGCTGGTGGAGAACGTAATAGTGCGCCCCCGAGAGGCGGGTGACGAATATGAGGTTCAGATTAAAGGCCGTTTGGCGGCCCTAATGGGCGTCGAAGGGGTGTCGGCTATAAAGATGGTAGCGGGGGCGTTTTCTCTGGCGCCCATTTCTGAGCCAGATGGACGCGCGAAAAGCGGGCTCGAACCCGCGACCTCCGGCGCGAGAGGCCTGAACAAAGGTCTGCAATCGAGCTTACCCGGAAGATGATCTTCAGCGTTCACACGGAAGAGGTCCAAGGGCGCTCACCATTAACCCCAATAAATCAATTAGTTATCGATTTAGCTCCCTTCAAATGTGCCCCTAAACAGCTGGGGCACAACAGGGGGCACTCCGGCTTTATTGCAGACAGGCCGATGATCACTCTGCCGTGATCTCGAGCATCTCAGCCGCGAAATCGCCGACAGCACGGAAGTTCCGCAAGCAGACTTAGGGTCCGCAAGGAGCACGCGTCGATTCCGGATCTGCGCCGGTTCATGGACCGCTAATGAGATCAAGTTGGGGTGTCGTTTGTAAGGGTTCGGTTCCAGGGTCAGCAAGCACCTCTTCAAGCCTCGACGAGGACAGCACGCTTGTTCGCCGAGAGTTTGTGGAGATTCTGCTGCCGCCAGCGCACCGCGGGAAGTTCGGGCGCGTTGGGCACACCCAACAAATCCCAATCGGGCTCGCCACGCTCGAACGAGATAAGAAATTTGCGA
This sequence comes from Bradyrhizobium sp. CCBAU 51753, assembly GCF_015291565.1. Taxonomy (NCBI): domain Bacteria; kingdom Pseudomonadati; phylum Pseudomonadota; class Alphaproteobacteria; order Hyphomicrobiales; family Nitrobacteraceae; genus Bradyrhizobium; species Bradyrhizobium sp. CCBAU 51753. The sequence continues at coordinate 7,483,747 of NZ_CP030037.1, forward strand.
TGATCGGCCGGCATGTCGCCCACTATGGACTTTATCAACGTCGCTCGCGCGGCGAGCAGGCAAGTTCCAAGGGATCGCGCGTCATTCCCGAAAAGCCCTGCTTGAATGCCGGTTCAATATTCTTGAGGGCATGGGACGGTCGTGGCTAGCCACCGTTCCGGGCCCGTTCGTATTCCCACCGATATGGATATCTGGCATCTCCGTTGAATGCGGATAACCCAACTGTGGCTCGGCAGAGGCTATCAAGGGTCGTTACCAAAGTTCGCACGCCCTAAGATAAGGCACTGATCTATATAGTTCTTTCTCTCGACGGCCGAGCCGATTATGTTAACGAACGATGACATTTGCAGAAGTCATCATTCGCTGACATTTTCAAATTGTAACCGAACGCTGACATGCGCTAATGTAAGCGAACGCCAACATTTTGAATTGCCATGCTCATACGCACGTCGGCCGATCTCGGGGCCATCATTCGAGACACACGCAAACGCCTCAAGCTCGACCAATCGAGCCTCGCCAAGCGCATTGGCGTCAGCCGTCAGTGGGTTATTGAGGTTGAGCGCGGCCATGCCCGCGCTGAACTCGGCCTCGTGCTCCGCGCCCTTGACGCTCTCGGCATCCGTCTAGACGCGGGCAGCGAACAACCCCATGGCCGCGGTTCAGAAAAGCCAGTCGTCGATATCAATGCAATCGTGTCAAAAGCCAAAAAGAGCAGGCAATGACCAACGAACTCGTCGCGCTCCTGGACGGCAGGGAAGTCGGCCGCGTGCACAACGACGCTCGTGGCCGTCTCACCTTTGTCTATGACAGCGATTGGCGGCAAACGAGGGGCGCATACCCCATTTCGCTCTCCATGCCACTCGCGGCCGAGGAACACGGTCCCGCCGCCGTTCAGGCCTTTCTATGGGGACTGCTCCCGGACAATGAGCGCGTTCTCGATCGTTGGGCGAAGAAGTTTCAGGTCTCGGCCCGCAACGTGTTTGCCCTGATCTCTCATGTTGGCGAAGACTGCGCCGGCGCCATTCAATTCGTCACGCCCGATCGTTTGGAGAAATTGCGAAGCGGTACGGACGACAAGGTTGAGTGGCTTGACGAAGCCGCCGTCGCAAAACGTCTGCAAGCATTGAGAGAAGATCATGCCGCGTGGCGGCTGCCGCGTGATACAGGGCAATTCAGCCTCGCCGGTGCGCAGCCGAAAACCGCACTGCTTCTGCAAAAAAGACGATGGGGGATACCGTCTGGACGCATTCCGACAACCCATATCCTGAAGCCTCCGACCGGCCACTTCGACGGCCATGCCGAGAACGAACATATCTGCCTCAATCTCGCGCGTAATCTCGGCTTGCCTGTCGCCGAAACAAAGGTCATGCGGTTTGAGAATGAGGTCGCCATTGTCGTCGAACGCTACGATCGGCAGTTCAGTGGCAATAACGTCATTCGCGTCCATCAAGAGGACGTGTGCCAGGCACGCGGCATCATGCCAACCAGGAAATATCAAAGCGAGGGCGGCCCGTCCGCCACGGATATTATCGAACTCTTACGTACCCACTCCACCGAGAGCGTTGATGATCTCGATACGTTCATCGATGCTCTCGGCTTCAATTGGCTCATCGGGGGTACCGATGCGCACGCCAAAAACTACTCACTACTGCTAGCCAATGGCCCAACGGTGCGGCTTGCGCCACTCTACGATATCGCCAGCATCCTTCCCTACGACGATGTTGATCTGCAAAAGATGAAGCTCGCGATGAAGATTGGTGGGGAATACAAGCTTGGTCAAATAGGTGCGCGCGAATGGCGGAAATTCGCCCGCGAAATCCGTTTCGATGCGGAAAAAGTCATTGCGGGACTGAACTCCTTGGCCGATCTGCTTCCGGACAGCGTAAGCGGCGTGTGCGCTACCGCGCAAGCGGAAGGGCTAGATAACGCCGTTATCCAGCGCCTTGCCGCAAAGCTGATCGAGCGAGCCAAAGACTGCCAACGCCTTCTGAAAGGCCCCTAAGCTTGCACAGATTCACGGTTCGCGGTCGACCAGCGACGGTAGGGAACGGTATTCCGCAGCCCGTGGAGTGCAGGCCGCGAGGCTTTACTCTCCGCCCTCGTAGAACAGTTCCAACGGCAAGCCGACCAGCGCCTTGCCGATCCAGTCGCGTGCGATCACGTTGGATGGGCCCATCGCGATCGCGGCGCGCGCGTCTCGATAGGAGCGCTCGATCGGACCGCGATGGTAGCCATAGCCCCCGGTCACGGTCAGCGCGGTGGCCGCGACCTTGTTGGCGACCTCGGCGGCGTGCACCTTGAACTCGGTCAGCGGGATCAGGATCTCGCTCTGCGGCTTGCCGGCGCGCCAAAGCGTGTCAAGCCGGGCGGCGAGTTCGTTGCGCCAGGGCCGCAAGGTCTCGACCAGTACCTTGGCGGCGCCGAGCTCCTGCCGGATCGCCTGATAATCCGACAAGCTTTTGTTCCTGTCCTTGTGCACGAAGCTCGTGGTGTGCGCTACCGCCGCGTTCAGCGCTCCGCGCGCCACGCCTTCCCAGACCGCGCCGAGTCCGATCAGATAGACCGGCGACACGCCGTCATAGATGATCTCCTTGCCCTGCCCCTCGGTGCCGAGCCGGTCGCGCCGTGGCACCCGCACATTACTGTAGCGGATCGGGCCTGAATGATTGGCCCGCACGCCGAGCGCATCCCAAGGCCGTGATTCGATCCCTTCGGCCTTGCCGTCGACGATGAAGAACACGATATCGGCCTGGTCCTGTGCGCCGGGCGCGCGCGTCTGCACCACATAGTAATCGGCCTGGCCCGAGCTGGTCGTGAATGACTTCTCGGCATTGACCAGATAATCCTCGCCGTCGCGCGAGGCTTCCGAGAGATTGTACCACCAGTGCCCGCCGGTGGCGCGCTCGCTGGTCGAATAGGTGCCGAGCAGGCTGCCATTGTTGGATTTGAGCCAGCGCTCCTTCTGGTCGGCGCTGCCGAACAGATTGATAGTTTGGGCCGCGCCGACATGCATCACATAGACGAGACCGGTCGAGGCATCGGCTTGCCCGATGCGATAGGCGGCTTCGGCAAAGTCGACGTGAGCGAGGCCGAGCCCGCCATGCTGCACCTCGTTCAGCACGCCGGTCCATCCGGCCTCCGACAGCGCACGCAGATTCTCGCGCGGAAAGCGGCTCTCCTTGTCGTTGCGATCGGCGTTCACCTTCACGGTGGCGTCGATCGCGGCGTCGAGTCTTGCATAGACGTCGCCGTCGATCTTTCGGGCGAGATTTTCTTGGGCCATGGTCATTCTCCTGTCCAGGTTGATGTCAAGCGACAGCCTGGGTCGGCTGCCGGCTCGGATCGGCTTGTGACGATCCGCCGAGATAGAGCGTCTTGATGTCGCCTCGCCGCCGCAGCTCGGCGGCGGCACCCGCGAGCACGCTGCGGCCGTTCTCGAGCACGACCGCGTGGTCGGCGAAGCGCAGCGCCACCGTCGAGTTCTGCTCCGCGACCAGGATCGACAGATCCTTCTCGGCATTGAGCTGCTTGAGTGCGCGAAAAATTCCCTCCACGACGAGCGGCGCCAGCCCCGTCGACGGCTCATCGAGCACCAGCAGCCGCGGCCGCGACATCAGGGCGCGGCCGATCGCTGTCATCTGCTGCTCGCCGCCCGAGGTCAGCCCCGCCAGCGAACGGCGCCGCTCCTTCAGCCGCGGAAACAACGTGTAGACGCGGTCGAGATCATCTGCGGTCTCGGCGCGGGTCGCATCGCGCCCGATCGCGCCGGTGAAGAGGTTCTCCTCGACCGTCAGCGACGCAAAGCAGTGCCGCCCCTCGAGCACCGGCACGATGCCCTCGCGCACCAGCGTGGCGGCCGATGAACCGGCGAGATCACGACCATCGAACACGATACGGCCAGCAGTGATCTGGCCGCGACGGGCGGACAGCAGCGCCGACACTGCCTGCAGGGTGGTCGATTTGCCGGCACCGTTGGCGCCGAGCACGGCGACAATTTCGCCCGGCTGCACCACGAGCGACACGTCGCTGACGGCGCGGATCGCGTGGTTGTAGGTCGCGGCCAGGCCGTCGACAGAGAGCAGGACTTCACTCATGGTTCGATCCGTCGGGTTGCCGGCTGCGGGAGGCATAAGGCTCCCGCAGCCGCGCGATCGGTTACTGGCTGACCGGATCGTCGCCGGAGGTGCGGGGCTTGATGCCGCGCTCCTGGGCATAGGCGGCCGCGGACTTCTCGATGATCGGCCGCAGGGACGCCCAGTCCGGCGCTATCCAGTCCGAGACCACCTTCCACTTCGCACCATCCCACTGCTGGAAGGTGACGCGGCCGTCGCCCTCGTGATTGTCCCAGGTGACGTTGATCGAATGGAACAGGCCCCTGGCACCGAGCGCCTCGACCCGCGCCGGATCGAGCTGCAGATGCTCAAAGCCCCAGCGCACCTCGTCGCCGGTCAGCGTGCGCTTGCCGAACTTCGCCTGCGCGATCCGGATTGCCTCGACATTGAGGATGCCGTTGACGATGCCGAGGTTGTGGTAGACGCTGCCAATCCGCTTCTTGTCGTCGAGATTACCCTTGCCGGCGCCATAGACGGTCTTGATCACCTCTTGCAGCACCGAATGTTCGGCACCGGAGGCTTGTGTCGTGATCGCGATGTAGCCCTTGGCGGCATCGCCCGCCGGGATCACATCCTCTTCGGAATTGGACCAGACATTGCCGATGATGTGGTCGGCCGGGAAGCCGACCTTCTGCGCGGTCTTCAGCGCCACCGGATTCATCACGCCCCAGCCGCGCAGCACCACATAATCGGGCTTGGCACGCCGGATCGAGAGCCATTGCGATTGCTGCTCGTTGCCGGGATGCGGCACCTCGATCTGCTCGACGCTGAAATGATACTTGTCCGCGAGGAGCTTGTAGATCGGGATCGTCTCCTTGCCGTAGGGCGAGCCGTGATAGAGCACGACGATCTTCTTGTCCTTGAGCTTGTCGACGCCGCCTTCGCGGCTCGCGATGTAGTTCACGATGCCCGAGGTCTCGCTGTAAGGATTGAGCAGCAGCGGGAAGACGTAGGGAAAGACGCGACCGTCGGTCGAATCGGTGCGGCCATGGTTGACGGTGATCAGCGGCACCTTGTCCTTGGTGATGCGGTCGATCATGGCGTAGGCGATGCCGACCGAGAGCGGATTCCAGGCGGCGACGCCGGGCCGGTTCTTCAGCCGCTCATAGACCTCGACGCCGCGCTCGACCTCGTACTGGGTCTCGCCCTCGTCCCAGGTCAGTTTTACGCCGTTGACGCCGCCGTCGCGGATGTTGACCAGGTTCAAATAGTCGATGAAGCCGCCGAAGAAGCCGGTACCGCCGGCGGCGTAGGGACCGACCCGATAGCTTTGCAGCGGGAAGAACTGCTCGTCGGCGCGCGCCCCCGGTGCGCCGGCCATGGCCAAGGTACCCACCAAACCCAGCGCGAACTTAAAATTTCGTAACGTCGTCATCGTCCACTCCTTCATTTGTCAGTTGTAGGAAATGTCCTGCCGTGGCCGTCCAGTGCGGCGGCCGATCGCGGCACGAAAGCGATCCCACAGCGCGATCAGTCCGCGCGGCTCGGTGATCAAAAAGGCGATGATGAGTGCGCCGATCACGATGCGCTGGCTCATCTCCAGCACGCCGGAGTCGAACACACCGCCGAGCAGCGCCGCGCCCAGCCGCGACAGCATCAGCGGGAACACCACGATGAAGGCCGCGCCAAGGAATGCGCCGCGCAACGACGCCAATCCGCCGATGATGATGATGAAGAGAATCTGGAACGAGCGGTCGAGATTGAATCCGGCCGGCTCGACCGTACGCAGGTAGGCGAACGCCCACAGCACGCCCGCGACGCCGATCAGGAACGAGGAGACGCCGAATGCCAGCAGCTTGGTCTGCAGCAGTGGCACGCCGATGACCTTTGCGGCGATTTCGTGATCACGGACGGCGATGAAGTTGCGGCCGGTCTGCGATTGCAGCAGCCGCAATGTCAGGATCGTCGCCACTGTCACGACGGCCAGCGAGAACAGATAACGGCCGGCGGCGCTGGTGAAGGAATAACCGGCAAAGCTGAGCGCCGGTGCATCGATCACGCCGGACGGATTGTCGTTGGAGAACCAACCGAACTTCGTCAGCGCCCATTGCACGAAGAACTGCGCGGCCAGTGTCGAGACCGCAAGATAGAACCCGCGCAGCCGCAGGCTTGGCAGTCCAAACACGATGCCGATCGCCGCCGCGACGAAACCGGCGAGCACCAGATCGAGCAGCAGCGGCAGCTCGGGCACGCGCAGATGCAGATTGTAGGCGGCGTAGGCCCCGACCGCGAGGAACGCGGCCGAGCCGAGCGACACCTGCCCGGCATAACCGGTGAGGACGTTGAGCCCAACCGCGGCGAGCGCAAGCGCGAGGAATGGCGTCAGCACGGCGTCCATCAGGTAATCCGAGCCGGCGAGCGGAATCACGCCGAAGGCGATCACGGCGGCAACGCCGACCAGGATACTCTCGGCGACCGGCCCGGTCCGGTGCGATGTCGAAGCGATGGTGTCCATGCCCTAAACTCTCTCAACCAGTTTCTGCCCGAACAGGCCCGAGGGCCGCACCAGCAGGAACGCCAGCGCCACGACATAGGCGGCCCAGGCTTCAATGCCGCCGCCGACCAGCGGGCCGACATAGACCTCGGCGAGCTTCTCGATCGCGCCGATCAGGAGGCCCCCGACGATGGCGCCGGCGATCGAATCGAAGCCGCCGAGCACGAGCACCGGCAGCGCCTTGAGCACCACCAGCGACAGCGAAAACTGCACGCCGAGCCGCGCGCCCCACAGCAGTCCGGCGACGAGAGCTACGATTCCGGCGACGGTCCACACGATTGCCCAGACCCGCTGCAGGCGAAGGCCGACCGCAAGTGCTGCAAACGGATCGTCGGCGACGGCGCGGAACGACAGCCCGGTCCGCGTGGTGCGGAAGAACAGCGCGAACAGCGTCACCAGACTGCCCGCCACCGCCGCCGCGAACAGGTCGAATTGGCTGATGAAGACCCCGGCGATATCGAGCGGCACGTCGCTGATGCCGATGTCGAGGCCGTGGACTTGGGTGCCCCACAGCAGTTGCGCCGCCCCCTCGATCACATATGAGAGCCCGAGCGTTGCCATGAACAGGGTGATCGGCGGCTGGTTGAGCAGCGGGCGCAGCACCGCACGCTCGACCCCGACGCCGAGCGCGACGATGATCGCCAATGTCGCCAGCAACGCCAACGGAAACGCGACGCCGCGCTCGACCAGGCTGACGAAGGTCAGCGCCGCGAACAGCAGCATCGCGCCCTGCGCGAAGTTGAGCACGCCCGAAGTTTTGTAAATCACTACGAATCCGATCGCGACCAGCGAATACATCACGCCCGACAGCAGACCGCCCACCAGCACTTCGATGAGGAATTGATAGTCAAACATCAAAGTGCGAGCTCCGTTTCGTCCGCATGCGCAACGCCGAGATAGGCATCGACCACCGCCTGGTCTGATCTCACCTGGTCCGGCGTGCCGTCGGCGATCTTGCGGCCGTAGTCGAGCACCGCGACGCGATCGGACAGTCCCATCACGACGCCGATGTCGTGCTCGATCAGGACAATGGTGGCGCCATAGTGGTCGCGCGCGTTGCGGACATGCGCGGCTAATTCGCGCTTCTCGCCGAGCGAGACGCCCGCAAAGGGCTCGTCGAGCAGCAAAAGCGACGGCCGCGCCACCAGCGCGCGCGCCAACTCGACGCGCTTCAGCAAACCATAGGGCAAGGTTCCGGCGGCACGGTCGCGCACCTCGCGAAGGTGCAGGAAGCCGATGACGTCTTCTGCGGCGGCGCGGTTCTCCGCGTCGATCTGCCGCGCCAGAGGCATGCCCGCGATCTGGCGCAGGAAGCCGGCGCGGACCCGGTGCGCCAGTCCCATCAGAACGTTGTCCCGCACCGAGAGGCCCTTGAACACGGCGAGATTCTGGAACGTCCGCGCCACACCATGCTGCGCCAGCCGCGCCGTCGGTACATGGGCGAAGGAATGCTCGCCGAGCCACACCCGGCCCCGGTCCGGCCGGTAGAGCCCGCTGATGACATTGAGCAGCGAGCTCTTGCCGGCACCGTTGGGGCCGATCACCGCGCGGATCTCGCCTTGTGCCACCTCGAAATCGATGTCGCGCAATGCGGCGACGCCGCCGAACGAAAGCGAGATGTCAGCAAGCGCGAGCACCGGCTGGATCTCGCCACTGCCTCGTTTCACGAGCGCACGGTCCGCAACGTCCGCGTGCGTGGACAAGGGCGCAGAGAGCGCCGGCTCGACAAGGGCGCCATCCAATGGAAGAACACCCGCGCTTGCTGCAATCATGGTCACGCCCGTGTTTTCCGGATCACTCGGCGGCCTGAACGTGCCGCAGCGCGTCCGCTTCCAGTGCACGCACCAGCGGAATGATGCGGCGGCCGAAATACTCGACCTCTTCCTGGAAATGCAGGAAGCCGAGCAGCACCAGGTCGACCCCGACCGCCTTGAGCGCGATGATGCGCTCGGCGATCTGATCGGGCGTGCCTATCAGGTTGGTCTTGAAGCCGTCATTGTACTGGACGAGATCCTCGAAGCTCGATTTGGCCCAATTTCCCTGACCTTCCGGTGAGGCCTTGCCGGCGTTCTTGACCTCGTGACCGAAGGCATTGACGGCCTCCGGATCGGCCTTGGCGATGATCTCGTTGAGGACGCTGCGCGCCTCGGCCTCGCTGTCGCGCGCGATCGCGAACGCATTGACGCCGATCCTGACCGAATGGTTATTGGCCCTTGCCTTGGCTCTGATATCGTCGATCTGCTTCTTGATCTCATCGACTGAATTGCCGTTGGTGAAGTACCAGTCCGACACCCGCGCGGCCATGTCGCGCGCCGCGCGCGAGCTGCCGCCCTGGAAGATCTCGGGCAGCGGCTGGGGCGGCTTCGGCTTCAGCGTGTAGTCGCTGAAGCGATAGAAATCGCCGCGGAAGGTGAAGTTGTCCTGGGTCCAGATCCCGCGCAGCGACCGGATGAACTCTTCCGAGCGCCGGTAGCGTTCGTCGTGATCGAGCCAGGGTTCGCCGATCGCGGTGAACTCGCCACGGAACCAGCCAGAGACGATATTGACCGCAACGCGGCCCTCGTTGAGCTGGCTGATGGTGGCGATCTGCTTGGCGGCGACCGCCGGATTCCAGGGCCCTGGCAGCAGCGCCGCGATCACCTTCAGCTTCGTGGTCGCCGCGAGCAGCGCGTGGCTGAAGGCGACCGGCTCGTGCTGGAACTCGGCGCCATAGCCGGCCGTGAAGCGGATCTGGCTCAGGGCATAGTCGAACCCCGCCTGTTCCGCGATCTGCGCCAGCCGGCGGTTATAATCGATATCCCAACCGGTCCGCTGCTCGATCTTGCTGATCACGAGGCCGCCGGAAACGTTCGGCACCCAATAGGCGAATTTGATTTGATCATGGTTCGCGGTCATAGGAATGTCCTTCTGGAGTTTGGATTTGCAGATGGATGTGACGCAAGCAGCACGATGCATTCACGCTGCGGTTGGTCAGCGGGCTACGACACGGCTCGTTCGAGCCGTCGCTGAGATCGGGATGATGGGAAAGTTGGCGCGATCAGTCCTGATCCGCGCCGGCGCGCAATTGTGCGTCAACAATACGGTGTGCGAGACGACATCAGCTGCGTGACGCAGGTTCGAGATCGGTCAAAGAGGCCCCTGAAATTCATTCGCGTTCCCCTCGCAAGCGTCATCGGCGAGCAACCAATACTCTCAGAGAAAGTTGGGACGAGCGAGTCCAAGGCAAACTCTTTTTCAGCGCGTCCGGGAAAGCGGTATTCTTTTGTTGACGCGAAACGCGACGATTGTTGCCATGCGGGCGAAATCTCGGTTGCGAAGACTCGCCTGCTGAAGATAATGGCGAGCGGTTGAACACCAGTGTTTCCAAGCCATTCCGATTTGGGTGGCTGCGCTAGAATTGCTTTCTGGTTTCGAGGCGGTTGTCCGCTTTGTAAGCCTCTGCAAACACAGCACCGCATTTGCAACGTTTTCCAGACCGATCTTTCGTAGGCGAAAGCCGTTCTTGGCCACAGTTGCGCGAACACCGCGCCATCTCTTGATGGCGAGAACGCGATGTCACGCCCCTAACCTTGGCGGCATCTGAAGCCGCGGAAGTACAGGGCTTGACCTCGATGTCATTATCGCACTTCGAACGCCTCCCCGATGATCGCTCGGGAGCGCCGTAACGGTAGCCGGTGAATAGAGAACGACGTCGAGCTTGCAAGGCCTCCTCCTTGGGGCCGCCTCACAATTTGGAGACACTCCGACAGACGGCTAATCGAGAGCCGTATGTTTTGATAGCAAAATCGATGGCCCGTCCAACAAGTGTATCGCTGGACCTCCATTGCATCAGCAGTTGAATTTCCTGCCGTCGGAATGACACGAGCGCAAAGACTGTGGTTATCCGTTTGCCAGATCCAAGCAGAGACTGCGATGCGGCGTCGTTGGCATAGTTTATCCAAGAAGGTTGCAGCCGCCATCAATCGATGGGTTGGATTGGACAGGCTACATTGACCACCTCTATTCAGAAACGAAGTGGTCGGCGTTGTCGCGTTCGGGGCAGCGAGGGTCTATTTCGCCGCGGGGTCTCCCTCATGAAGCTGAGGCACGTTTGCCTTTCATTTGGAAGGTTATCTCGCGGTGAGATCCTTCTCCATCGAGACTGTTTCGAAGAACGCTTTTGCCTTTAGATGATTTCGCAGAGCGACCGGCCTGTACGGGCCAAAGCTCGTAAAGTTGCGGACCGAACTCATCGCAAGCCTTTGATTGACCGTCTCGTGAAGTTGCGCGGTTTCTGGCACGTCGCGGACCGCTTTCGACCAATGGAATGCGGTTCCGCCCATCCCGACCATGCATTCGTCGTGCATCATTCCATCGGCCGACGGATAGAGCCGTAACAGGTTCTTGTCGACGATCACGCGACCTGCTTCGGGAATCTTCTCGGTGATGAATTCCACCATCCAGTCGAGTGTGATGTCAGACAGCCGAGACTCGTTCTCAGGATAGCTCCCGCCATGTCGGCGTGGTTACCCGCGAACCAGATCTGATCGAACTGCTCAGGCTCGCCCTGCCGGTCGAGCCACTTGACAGTCCCGCTCGCTCCCCACGGCACCCGCTTGAAGTCCTTGCGGCCCTCGTCGATCGACTGCAGATGCCGCGCGTACTGGACGTCTGTAGTGAAATGCCGATCGTATGCCCAGTCGGGGAAGAAGCGCTGCCACCCAATCGCGGCGACAGCATCCCAGATTGCTATGAATAAGCGGAAGCACCTGCAGGGCGTCCGACTTCCGATTTGTAGGTGGATCTGAATTGCGCCGCTCGCTTGTGCGCCTCGTCCCCGTCTCGGGGCATTCCGAGCCAGTATGCGGAAGAGACGGCCTCCTTGGCGACCCGCCTCAAGGATTTTGGTTCGAGGCTGATGGACGCGCCATTCTGGCCTTTCCGCGGAACCCCGCAAAGCTCAAGTACGTGCGCGAGACATCTAACCGTGTATGCACCGCGGCTGAAGCCGAACAGATAGATCCGGTCTCCTGGTTCCCAAACGCCGACAATTGCCACATAGCAGTCGACGATTTTCGTCGTGAGTCCGAAGCCGAACATCTGCTGAACGGTCTCCTTGAGTCGATTCCAGCCGTTGTCGTGCCTCGGAGCCGGCGTTCCGATGCCCGGAACATAGAGCGCGAGCTGCTTCTTTGGGTCGACGATCGAGTCAGGCCCTGTCCGGGTCGCTCGATACAGCTTGTAGACGTTGGTGCGGCTCTCATCCGGCAAGAGGCCGCCCTCGTTGCCCGTACCGTCAGCGAAGACCAGGATGTTTTTGGGCATGCCACTCCTTCAAATGATGACGGGCTCGAGTGAAGCGTCGGCAATAATGATTCCGGTCGCATCAGAGAAGATCGCTGCGACATCCCTCGCCTTCTGTCGGTACTCATCGTAGACGTCCTGTCCTATCAGCGGGATTGCTTCCGCCAAACTCGCCACTTGACCTTGCTTTTTGGCGACCGCGGCGGCTTTGAGCTTCTGTTCGTCGGTGCGAAGGCCGGCAATGGCGGCGTTTAGATCGGAAATGTTGGTAGGCGTCACGAGCTTGCCACCGATATAGACGACCTGACTCAATCCGACGATGCCCAGGATCGTGTTCGGGACGACGAACGTCGATAGCTGATTGACGCCCGCCGCGATCAATCCGCCGATCACCACGAGCCCGAAGATGAAGCTCTGGTATCGATACACATCGAAGACACCGTCCGTCGTGAAGAAATCGCGCCACGTCGCGTTGGACGGATCGACGACGGTCTTGGCCATTGGAATCCAACCACGCCTGAGGAGCCATGCCCGGTTGTCGGCCGACAGCGTATTGCGCTGGCTATCTGTGCCCTTCGCGATTGTGGCTCCGATCCCGCTGATGCCGAGCAGCGTCAAGATCGAGCCCGAAAGGTCTACCAAGGTCCCCGTCTGCAACAGTAGGAGCGTGATTAGGGCGGCGACGGACAGAGAAAAGGCCAACGTCTGGAACGTCGAGAGACTGCCCTTTCCGTCCGGCCCCGCGGAGACCTGGGCAGGGTTCAATGCACGGAGGAACGATGCGAGCGTGTGATCCTGCTTGCGGAGCGCGAACCCGATCCAGACATAAAGGATGAGGATCTCAGCGACGACAGCAAAGATGCTAAACCAGTACGGACTGAGCCGGACGCTCACTGACGAGGCCCGCCACGGAGATTGTCCGACCGGGCTGTTGCACGTGTAGAGATAGAGATCGACCCGGCTCCAGAACCAAGCTAGATCGTCGCCCATGTTTAGCGTGACGATGGTCTGATCGGGTTCGAGCAGATGCTTCTGAACCAACGGATCGGATTCTGTCGCGCGGTGGGTGACCGCGTCCTGCCGCTTGAAGAGGTAGGTCTCGTCGCCGTAATCGATGCCCGCGAAGTAACGGACGCCGTCGACGAACGCCGCGCGCACGCCGACGTCAACGTGCTGGTTCGTCGGCAGAAAATTCGTCGCAAGCACGATGGCGGCGCCTACGGGATTACGCCCGGACCGAAGCTCTACCGCAAACTCGTTGGCCCCTACGCACTGCTTCTGCGGATCGCTCGGCGTGACCGCCGCCGGCATCTCGGCACCCGCAGGCGTCGCCCCGGGCTTCTGGGCCGGCTGAGCAGCGCGTGGCGGTTCGGGCGTGGTACTTTGCGCTGCAGGCGCTGGACTATTGGCCGGCGTCGTCGGCTGCTGCTGAGATTTCGCCGGCGTAAGAAGGAGTACGCTCGCGAGCGCAATGGCCCACACGGGAAAAAAACACGATCTAGACATTGCGACACCAAAATCCGAACGACGAAAATTCTATTTACCCATGGTTGCATCGTACTCGCAACTAACCTCGCCGAATGGAGGTCGTTCTCCCCGACCAGTCAAGCTTCTTTCGGGTTTGGTCAGGGATTGTCACCGGCTGTCACAGGTTGTTGAGATTGCAGAACCTGCGATAGGGCGGCGCCACCTCAAGCTCGAATAAGATCCTCCCGCCTATTGCGGCTGCCCCCCACTGTCCCCGGAGCAAGGGGCCGCCGCCACTTCACGGCGCTTCAGGGCTGCAAGCAAAATTGTCCGATTCGCAGTCGTAAGCCGCCGATTACCCCATTTACGCATCGGTAGACTGCTCAAAGAGTGGATTTCGTCTACACTTAGGACCTAACGCTCCGATCCAAAGGCAGCGCGAACCCACGAGCAACGCGTTCAAGGAATGCCGAAGCGCAAGATCGACAAGCTGGCTCGCGCAAAAGCGCGGCCCGATCCTGCCCAATGGGGTGAGGATGAAGTAATGACCCTTGTCGAGGCCGCGGCAGTGTTCTTCCCACTCGGTCCGTTGACAATATCATCGTTGCGTAGAGCCGCGGCCACTGGGACTCTTGAAATCGCCAAAGTTGCGGGCAAGGATCTGACAACCCCTCGAGCGATCTGCAAATTGGTCAAGCCGTCATGCCGGGCCGCAAAGCCAAGCCGCCACGACTCTGGTTTAGAGAGGACGATGAAACCTGGATCATCCTCGATCGTGGCCGGCAAATCCGCACAGGCTGCAGCCGCGACGACATTGACGGAGCTGCGAAGGCGCTCGAGACCTACATCGGCGAGCGACATACCAGCACCATCGGGGCAACTGACCCGAACATCCTCGCGATAGCCGACGTCCTCACAGCCTACGAAATTTCAAAGCGGCCCAAGGACACGGGCGACGAACGCGCGTGGGCACAACATGACCTGCTGCTCATTCGCTTGCTCGATCTTAACAATTTCTTTGGCGATAAAACCGTCAGTCAGCTCAGAGCTCAGCTTTGTCGCGACTTTGTCGATTGGTCCACCGGTACTGTGAACGACAATAATAGGAAAGCTGGCATCAAGCCACGCAACGGGACAGTCTCTGATCAAACGGCACGACGTCGCCTCGAAGATCTACGCGCTGCGGTGAACGCCTACCACGCCGAGCATACGCTCACCGTCGTTCCAAAGATCACTCTTCCTCCTAAAGCCGAAGGACGACACCGATGGCTAACACGCAACGAGGCAGCGCGCCTACTCGGAGCAACAATCGGCTACGTGTGGGACACCGAGCAGGAAACGTGGAAGCGCAGCGAGGATGGCGAGCTCGCGCGCCGGGAGCGGTGGATCATTCGTCGTCGCTATGCCGCGGCGCGCTTCTGCCTGATTGGTATCTACAGTGCTCGTCGCGAAGAGACCATCCGGCGCACCCAGTGGCTGCCAACAACGACCCATCCGTGGATGAACCTTGACGCGATGGTCTACCAGGGCAAAGGGGCGCTGGAGCGGTCGACCAAGAAACGGCGGCCGCCGGCAAAGATCGCTAGCCGCCTGCGTCCGCATCTGATTCGCTGGCGCAGGATCGACCAAGCTCGGTCTGCAGAACTCCGCGCCTCAGGGGTCATGAGAGACGGTGAGCAAATTCGCTTCGTCGTGAACCGCATGCACGACGGCCAGCCGCTTGCCGGCAAGATCAGGTCAGCCTGGAATGGTATTCTGGAGGATGCCGGGCTGGGGGACGACGTCGTCCGGCATTCCCTGCGCCATACAGCGGCGACATGGTTGATGCAGGCGGGCGTCGACATGTGGGAAGCCGCCGGCTGGCTTGGGATGACCGTTGAGCAATTAGAGGCCAACTATGGCCATCACCACCCGGACTTTCAGGAAGAGGCGGCGGAAGCGTTTGGGGCAAGGCGCTGAGCTGGCCACTACTCTGTGCGAGCTATTCGTGCTTTGATATCCGCCAAAATAAGCTCGTAGGTCCGAAGGGAGGACTTGTGGTGCTAGCTGGTGTTCGATGCAACATCCCGACAGGGGCTAGTTCCCTCGCGCTCCCCGATCGTCTTTTTTCCGGTTTAGAACAGTACAAGGCCGTCGCGAACAGCTCTTCGACGTCCTTGACGGGTGCCTCGAGGGCGACAGACATGGCTGCCGAGCTTCAAATCGTTGCGCATTTCGTTGCGCACAAAAAACACAGAACCTATAAGTGCTTGAAAGAATGGTCGGAGTGGCAGGATTCGAACCTGCGACCCCTGCGTCCCGAACGCAGTGCTCTACCGGGCTGAGCCACACTCCGACTAAGAGCCGGGCTTATAGCGTCGGGTTTCCGGGACCGCAAGGCACCCTTTGAGGATTTAGTCACCGTGGATACAGGTCTGAAAACCCACGTTTTGCCCGCCGGCGCCGCCGCTACCGCAACCGCAGCCGGGGTTTTGGCCGAAGGCGGCCTGGTGGCGTTTCCGACCGAGACGGTTTACGGCCTCGGCGCCGACGCCGGCAATGCCGGTGCAATCGCCCGCCTTTACGAGGCCAAGGGCCGGCCCGCCTTCAATCCGCTGATCGCCCACGTCGCCGATCTCGCCGCGGCGCGGCGGATTGCCCTGTTCGACGGCCAGGCGCTGCGGCTCGCGGAGGCATTTTGGCCCGGACCGCTGACCCTGGTGCTGCCAAAGGCCCTGTCCTGCCCGGTGGCGGAACTGGCGACCGCAGGGCTCGATACGGTGGCGATTCGCGTTCCCGCCCACAAGGTGGCGCGCGACATCATCAGGACGTTTGGCGGCGCCGTGGTGGCGCCTTCGGCCAACCTGTCCGGCCACGTCTCACCGACCACCGCCGAGCACGTCAATGGCGACCTCGCCGGCCGCATCGACCTGATCATCGACGGCGGCCCGGTCGAGGTCGGCGTCGAATCCACCATCGTCGGCTGCTTCTCCGATCCGGTGCTGCTGCGGCCCGGCGGGTTGACCCGCGACGAAATCGAACGCGTGCTCGGCCATCCCCTGCTATCGCCGCCACCCGAGGCGGAGAGCGACAGCGCCCAGCCGATCGCGCCCGGCATGCTCGCCTCGCATTATGCGCCGCGCACGCCGGTCAGGCTCAATGCCAGCGACGTCCATGTCGGCGAGGCGCTGCTGGCGTTCGGGTCGGGCAAGGTCGCCCGCAGCGAATGCGCCTCCGTGGTGATGAACCTGTCGACCCGCGGCGATCTCGCCGAGGCCGCCGCCAATCTGTTCGGCTACCTCCGCACCCTCGACAAGCGAAACGCCGATGCGATCGCGGTGATGCCGATCCCCGAGGACGGGCTCGGCGAAGCGATCAATGACCGGCTGCGCCGCGCCGCCGTCGGACGAGGCTAGATTCCAATTCGCGTGAAAGACCAAGAACAAGATGAACATCGCAAAGCCTGCCGTGCCGCCGCTTCCGCCTGAATTGATCGAAAAATTCCGCGCCATCGTCGGCGCAAAATATGCGGTGACCGACGCCGCCGACATCGAACCGTACGTTACCGAAGAGCGCGACCTGTTCCACGGCCGCTCGCCGCTGGTGCTGCGCCCCGGCTCGACCGCGGAGGTCGCCGCGATCTGCAAGCTGGCGAGCGAGCACCGCATCGCGCTGGTGCCGCAGGGCGGCAATACCGGCCTGGTCGGCGGCCAGACGCCGCACAATGGCGAGGTGGTGGTGTCGCTGCGGCGGCTGGACAAGATCCGCGACATCGACGTCGAGTCCAACACCATGACCTGCGAGGCCGGCGTGGTGCTGCAGATCGCGCAGCAGAAGGCTGCCGAGGTCGACCGGCTGTTTCCGCTGTCGCTCGGCGCCGAGGGCAGCTGCACGATCGGCGGCAATCTGTCGACCAATGCCGGCGGCACCGCGGCGCTGGCCTATGGCGTGGCGCGCGAGATGGCGATCGGGCTCGAGGTCGTGCTGGCCGACGGCCGCGTCCTCAACGCGCTGTCGAAGCTGAAAAAGGACAATACCGGCTACGATTTGCGCAATCTGTTCATCGGCGCCGAGGGCACGCTCGGCATCATCACGGCGGCGACATTAAAGCTGTTTCCGAGGCCGCGCGCGATCGAGACCGCCTATGTCGGCCTGCAATCGCCGGCCGCGGCGCTCAAACTGCTGTCGATCTCGCGCAACGAGGCGGCGGGCGCGCTGACCAGCTTTGAGCTGCTCGCCGACATCGCGGTCGATTTCTCGATCCGCCACGGCATCGACATCCGCGATCCCTTGACCAGCAAGCATCCCTGGTACGTGCTGATGGAGCTGTCGTCGTCGCGCGACGACGCCCGCGACACGCTGGAGGCAATCCTCGCCCAGGGCATGGAGGACGGCATCGTCGACGACGCGGTGATCGCCGCCAATCTGAGCCAGCGCCAGGCGTTCTGGAAGCTGCGCGACGAGATGTCGGCGGCGCAGAAGCCGGAGGGCGGCTCGATCAAGCACGATATCTCGGTGCCGGTCGCAGCGGTGCCTGCCTTCATCGAAGAGGCCAATGCGGCGGTGGTGAAGCTGATTCCGGGCTCGCGGCCGGTGCCGTTCGGCCATCTCGGCGACGGCAACATCCACTACAACGTCTCGCAGCCGGTCGGCGCCAATGCCGCCGACTTCCTGGCGCGCTGGCACGACGTCAACGCCGTGGTGTTCGAGATCGTGCTGCGGCTCGGCGGCTCGATCTCGGCGGAGCACGGCATCGGCGTGCTCAAGCGCGACGAATTGCCCGACGTCAAGGACAAGGTCGCGATCGAGCTGATGCACTCCGTCAAGGCGATGCTCGATCCACTCGGCATCATGAACCCGGGCAAGGTGCTGTGAGCGCGGACGCGACGATGCCCTCGCTCGCCATTGCCCCGATTGCCGACGCCGACGTCACTGACGTCATCGCGCTGTGGCAGGCCTGCGGCCTGACGCGGCCGTGGAACGATCCTGCCGCAGACATCGCGCTGGCGCGCCGCGGACCGGGTTCGGCCGTGCTGGTCGGCCGCGACGACAATGCGATCGTCGCGACCGCGATGGTCGGGCATGACGGCCATCGTGGCTGGGTCTATTACGTGGCGGTCGCCCCCGATCGCCAGGGCCAGGGGTTTGGCCGCACCATGATGGCGGCGGCCGAGGATTGGCTGCGCCAGGCCGGCGTGCCGAAACTGCAATTGTTGGTTCGCCGCGAAAACGCCAAGGCCGGCGCGTTCTACCAATCGCTCGGCTATGAAGAATCGACCTCGGTGATGCTCGCCAAATGGCTCGACGGCCGCGAAGCGACGCCGTGAGGAGTTGGGGTACCGCATGAGCATCGCCGACCGCGTTCGCATCAAGGACGTCCAAACGCTCGCCAAGGGCCGCTACGAGCTCAAGCGCGCGACCTTCGACTACCGGCGCGCCAACGGCGAATGGCAGACCCAGCTGCGCGACGTGTTCGAGCGCGGCAGCGGTGCTGCGCTGCTGCCCTACAATCTCGCGCAGCGTACCGTGGTGCTGGTGCGGCAATTTCGCTTTCCCGCCTTCGCCAACGGCTATGACGATCTCCTGATCGAGGTCGCCGCCGGCCTGCTCGACGATGCCGAGCCGGAGGCGCGGATCAGAGCCGAGGCCGAGGAGGAGATCGGCTACCGGCTCGTTCATGTGCGAAAAGTGTTCGAGGCCTTCACCAGCCCGGGCGCGGTGACCGAGAAGCTGCATTGCTTCGTCGCCGAATACGACGCGGCGATGCGCATCGGTGACGGCGGCGGGCTCGCCGACGAGGGCGAGGATATCGAGGTGCTGGAGCTCTCGATCGACGAGGCGCTCGCGATGATCGCCGACGGCCGCATCGTCGACGCCAAGACCATCATGCTGCTGCAATACGCCGCGCTGCATCTGTTCAAGTAAACGTGCGCGCGCCGCGGTGTTGAACCTGTTCCGGGGGTTGCAACACTCACTGCATGTCCGGGGCGATCGGCCCCAGAGCTCCGACATTGCCCTGCGGAGCGCGTTGTTTTCAAACCGGAGATTCCTATGCGCCGTCTTACGATTGCCTGTGCCACAATTGCCGTCACCGTTGCTGCGCTTGCCGCGGCGAGCCCGGCCAGCGCCAACCCCTATCACCTGATCCGCTGGCAGGACTCCGGCTTCTGCCAGATCTGGGATCAGGGCATCCCGACCACACCGTTCCCGGCGAACTACAGCGTGGTCAGCCCGGAGCTGCCGACCTTCGAGGCTGCGTTCGCGCTCAAGACCGGCCTCCTGAGCAGCGGCACCTGCTCGTTCTGAGCCGCGCTCGATCGCACAGAATTCGTGGTGGGCAAGGCGCGCAAGCGCCGTGCCCGCCACTGCCGTTCGAATGTGAGACCGCGGCGCGCTGACGCTTTGCTCAACCTGCGGTATCGAGCTAAAAAGAGCTCCTTCGAATTCTCGGGGGCTAGTGCGATATGCTCACGCTCTATTCCTACCCGCCGTTGTTCGGCGTCGCCGACAACAACGGCTACGGCTTGAAAGTGTTCGCCTTCCTCAAACTCGCCGGCGTGCCGTTCCGCCACGAGCACATCTTCGACGCCTCGAAGGCGCCGCGCAGCCAATTGCCCTATATCGTCGACGGCGAGGACACGGTCGGCGACAGCGAGACCATTTTGGCCTGGCTCACGCAAAAATACCGCCTCACCATCGATGCCGCGCTGACGCCGCAGCAGCGAACGCAGAACCTTTTGATCACGCGGATGCTCGACGACCTCTATTGGGTGATGTCGTATTCGCGTTGGCAGGACGAGCGCTACTGGCATCTGTTCCGCGATGCACTCAAGCGCGAGCACTCGGCGGTGACGGACGAGGTCCTGGTCAAGGCGAAGGCGTTCAACGCCCAGCGCTATTACTACCAGGGCATCGGCCGCTTCGATCCGGACGCCGCAATGGCCCGCGGCCTCGCCGATCTCGCCGCGATCGCGGCGCTGATCCCGGCACAGGGCTATGTGCATGGCGACAAGGCGACCGCGATCGATGCCGGGCTCTACGGCTTCATCGCCAATATCTATTTCTACGACATCGATACGCCGCTGAAGCAGTTCGTGGTCGCCCACGACAACATCGTGCGGCACTGCCGCGCCATCCATGAAGCGGTGAGCACTCCTAAAACCTAAAGCGTGATGAGATTAGGTTGAGCTGGCGCGGCAGCGGAAGTTCACCTCTCCCTTGGGAGAGGTCGCGCCGAAGGCGCGGGTGAGGGGTTACGGTCTCTCGTTGGAGCCGCGGCCCCTCACCCGATTTGCTGGCGCAAATCGACCTCTCCCCGTCGGGGAGAGGTGGACCGAACCTGCGGTCAACCGATTCAGCCTAACTTCATCGCGCGCTAATGATGCTTGATCAGCGCGTCGCGCGCGGCGGCAAGTTCGAGGAACGCGGGGCCGTTGCCGCCGCCATCGGGATGCGCGGTCTTGGCGGCATGCTTGAAGGCCTGGTGGATCTCGCTCGGCGCAAGGCGGCGGCCGAGCGGCAGGCCGAGCATCTGACGGTACTGGTCCTCCTGCGTCAGCACCTTGGGTGCGAGACCACGGCGGCCGAACCGCGGCGCCGAGAGCATGTGCAGCGCATCGCTGATGATGCCGAGACGGCGCAGCGCCATCGCCCTGGTGCGACGATCGGCCGACCGCTGTGCCGCTTGCCGGGCGATCGGCAGCACCTGTGCGGCCGCTTGCCGCAGCGTTTCGTCGATGTCGGTCGCCGCGATCTCGGCCACCATCCGCGCCATTTCGCCATAGTCGGGATCGGACGCCTCGCGAAACCGATCGATTGCAAATTTCCACCGTCTGATATGCGGGTCCATGTTTGTCATCCGAATCTGGATGACAGCAACGCGCAAAGCCGGCTTGGCGTTTCGGTTGGCGCGGTTTTGAATAGTGTTGTCGACAACGCAATCAAAAACGAGGAAACGCCATGCCCCTACTCACCAATCACATCGCCGTCATCACCGGTGCCGGCTCCGGGATCGGGCGCGCCATCGCGGCCGGCTATGCACGGGAGGGAGCGCATGCGGTGCTGCTCGACCAGAACGGCGACGCGGCAGCGGAGGCGGCGAAGGAAATCCGCAACGCCGGCTGCAACGCGGAAAGTTATACGCTCGACGTGACCAATCGCGACGCCTGCAGCGCGATGGCGAAGCACGTGGCCGACAAGGTCGGAGCTGTCTCGATCCTGGTCAACAATGCCGGCATCGCCCGCCGCAACGGCATGCTCGGCGCGGACGAGGCCGTGATCAAGGATTGGGAAGACATCATCTCGATCAATCTCACTGGCGTCTTCAACGTGACGCACGCCTTCCTCCCCGCCTTGCGCAAGAACAAGGGACGCATCGTCAACATCGGCTCGATCCAGTCCTTCGTGCATCTGCGCACGCCGAGTTCGCCGGCCTATACCGCCTCCAAGCACGGCGTGCTCGGCTTCACCAAGGCGCTCGCCGCCGAGCTCGGCAAGGAAGGCGTACGCGTCAATGCGATCGGCCCGGGCTTCATCGAGACGCCGCTGAACGAGAAGGTGCGCGCCAGCAATCCCGATCTGGTGAAGGTGTTCATCGACCACACCCCGCTCGGCCGCGCCGGCAAGGCGGAGGACATCGTCGGGCCCGCGATCTTCCTCGCCTCGGATCTGTCGGCCTATGTCTCGGGATCGATCGTGATGGTCGATGGCGGCTATCGGACGCTGTGACGCGGGGAACCGCAATCGTGGCGATTTCAGGGTATTTTCGTTGCGACGCAAACAGTTAGAGGCGCGTTAAGGACCTGTTAACCAAACTGGCACACCGTGAAACCACGGGTCTTGGGGTAGTTGGGTACTCGATGTTTCCGCTTCATCGACGAGGCGGGCGTTGATCGGGAGATGTTCATGTCCTACGCGTCCACCCTGCCTGCGCCGGAAGCCGTGCTGCCGTCGCTCGCACCACATGAAATCGTACCATTGCTGATCGGCGCGACCGTCGACGAAGTCGAACGCGAGCTTGTGCTGCAGACGCTGGCGCGCTGCGACGGCAACCGCACCCGCGCTGCGCGCGTGCTCGGGCTGTCGGTACGCACGTTGCGCAACAAGATCCGCGAATATTCCGCCGAGGGCATCGACGTGCCCGCGCATAGCGACCACGCGGCGGGATAACAGCCCGGATCGGCAAAGTCAGATCGGCAAATCGATCGCCAGACGCCGCCAGCGCGACAGCAGCGGGCTGTCGTCGGGGCCGAGATAGCGCGCAAGCGTTACCTCGGCCACCGCGGTCCGCTGCACCGTCTCGGCGACCAGCGCCGTCGCGTAGTCCCAATAGCCGCGCCGGCGCTGCGGGTCCTCGTCGACCAGCGACTTTGCCAGGATCTCGACATAGATCGCCTCGACCGCTTGCCGCCAAAGCTCGCCTGCGCTTGACGGCGCGGGCGCTGCGCGCTCTCGCGCGTGCCACATCAGCCAGTAGTCCTCCTCGGCGCCGACCCATTCCGTTGGCGGCAACGCCGGATCGAGACAGGGCGAGCGGCATTGCAGCGGCCGCGCGGTAGCTGCGTCGCAGAAGAAGCGATAGCCGAGCTTGTGGTACCAGCAGACGCGAAGGAATTTGCGGATCGTGGCCGCTTCATGCGCATCGAGCTGCCGCCGTCCCGTTTGTTCGAGATCGCCAATGACCGTCTCGAGCTGACCGCGATCGAACGGCTCGACTTCGAGCACCACGCCGATGTTGCGCGGAAACAGTTCGTCGAGCATGTCGACCATCTCGCGATAGAACGCGCGCGCCAGGCCGCCGCCCCGCCACGCCGGCGCCACGCCGACATAATTGCAGAAGATCAGATGACTCGTGTGATCGCAGGTGAAGAAGCCGAGCCCGATCGCGCGCTCCGCCGCGCGAAGGACGAAGCAGCGCGAGTCGAGGCAATACGACAGCTGCCGATCGCCGAGCGCGAACTGCCTGCGCTCGCCGAGATCCTCCGACAATACCCAGCGCACGATGTCGTCGGAGCTGTCGCGCTCGCTTAAAGGAAACAGCGCCTCGTAGAGCTCGAGGACGCCGCTGCCGCGAAAGCTCGCTTCGTCCGTCACATCCTGCCGCGTCACGACGATGTCGAGCGGCGGCATCGCCTCGCCTGCGGCTTCGCCGCGCACATTCTTCAGAAACCGCAACGCGCTCTCCCTCGTCGCCGGCGCATCGAATTATGACTGTTGATCGCTCGGATCAGTGCGGGCCGGCAGAATTGAAGCCGTCCGCAAACCTCTGTTACAAGCGGCTTCACATCGCGACGGAGCATAGCAGTGGCTAACGACACAACTTCCCGCCAGGGGCTACGGGGACCGCAAGGGCCGCAGGGCCGTCAGGGCGAGCCCGGACGTCCCGGTCCGCAGGGTCACCCGGGACGGCCGGGGCCGGAAGGC
Organism: Bradyrhizobium sp. CCBAU 51753; assembly: GCF_015291565.1. Taxonomy (NCBI): domain Bacteria; kingdom Pseudomonadati; phylum Pseudomonadota; class Alphaproteobacteria; order Hyphomicrobiales; family Nitrobacteraceae; genus Bradyrhizobium; species Bradyrhizobium sp. CCBAU 51753. The sequence continues at coordinate 7,507,504 of NZ_CP030037.1, forward strand.
GTGCGCGGCAAGCCGGGCCCGGTGGGCAAGCCGGGACCGGTCGGCAAGCCAGGCCCGCAGGGCAAACCGGGCGCGCCAGGAAAGCCCGGGCCGCAGGGTCCGCGCGGCGAGGCCGGTCCGCAGGGTCCCCAGGGACCGGCAGGTCCGCGCGGCGAAGCCGGACCGCCCGGCCAGTTGCCGTCGATCGACCAGGTGATGCCGTGGCTGCACATGATCTTCGACGCTTATGAAGACTACAAGCGCACCAGGGAGCGCGAAGCCGCCGAGCAGGCCGAGCGCGACGCCATCGAACGCGCCGCGGCTGAGGCGATCGCCCTCGATGTCGACGCCGTCGACTTCGAGGACGATGAAGATGACGACGACGATCGCAAGAAAAAGAAGAAGCACCGCAAGAAGGACAAGAAGTAGAATCTTCTCGTCCTCAGGGGTGACGGGATGATTTGCTCAACTTACTCGGTGTTATCGCCCGGCTTGACCGGGCGATCCAGTATTCCAGAGACAGGCGTGCTTGAGCCGATAGGCCGCGGCGTACTGGATCGCCCGGTCCATGTGCGCAATTGCGCACAGGCCGGGCGATGACAGCGGTGGATGAGGACAAAGCTTCACACCTCTCAGTTCGGCAGGCTTGCCCTGTAGCCGAACCGCTTGATCAACATCGCGCCCGAACTCGCGTTCACCGGTCCGCACCGGGATTGGCCGGAGGGTCGCATGGCGGCGCGAGGCGAATGTGCTGGAAGACCCAGCGCATCGCGTAGTACCAGGCAACGCCGGCGAATGTCCCGCAGACCGACAGGATGATCACGTCGGTACTGTCGACCGTGCCGCTCGACCACACCATGCCGCCGGTCCACAGGACGGCGAACGCGATCGAACCGAGGGTAAGCAGGACGGCAGACTTCATGGCAGCGCTCCGGTGCCGGGGTGAAAGGCAATCATGCCCACCCCTGGCGCCGCGATACCGTGAGCTACGTCACGGACGCCGCCGCGCCTCAGCCAAATCGCAGGCGCGAGCGTTCCTTGGCCTTTTCCGCCTCGATCTCGCGATCGCGCGCCGGCGCGGTGGTCTGCAACGAGGTCAGAAGCCGTCGCGCCGCGTCGGAGACCTCGGCCACCGCAAGGTTGAACGCAGCCTCATTGGCCTGCGACGGCTTGTTGAAGCCGGACAATTTGCGCACGAATTGCAGCGCCGAGGCGTGGATCTCGTCCTCGGTGGCGGGCGGCTCGAAGTTGAACAGCGTCTTGATGTTGCGGCACATGATGAACTCCCTCGCGCCCGCCTGACCGGGGCGACTCTTTTAAGCATGAGCATGATCTTTCCGGAAAACCGGTACCCACTTTTCCGGATCATGCTCTAGGACGATCGGCTGCTGCAAAATACGACATCGTGGACTATTCTGGCAGCCTCATCGTCCAACGGCGGAGCGAGGTTCCCGATGAGCCACGTGGTCTACAAGGTCGTCCAGCACGACGGCGGCTGGGCCTATACCGTCAACGGGGTGTTTTCGGAACCATTTCCAACCCACGCTGCGGCACTTGCCGCGGCGCGGCGCGCCGCCAACGAGCAACGGGTCCCCGGCCGCACCGAGGCGATCCAGTACGAGACATCCGACGGCAAGTGGCTGACCGAAACCGCCGCCGGCAACGATCGGCCGGAGACCGAGGTCGAGGACGGGCGTTAAAGCGCCATAGCTCAAAACGGCACCTGCACACCGAGCCGGTCGAAGAAGGCGCGTCCTCGGTCCGTGATCCGCAAGGCGCGAGGAATGCGGTGCGGCGCAACGCAGCGCGTCTCGAGCAATCGCACCAGCACGGCGTTGGCGAATGGACCGGCGAGATGCGGCAGCCGCTCGGTCCAGTCGTTGCAGAGCCTGACATGCGGCTGCCGCGCGGGGTCGAAATCGATCGCTTCGGCTCGGCACCAGGCCAGCCCCTGCTCGGTGACGTGACCGCCGCGGCCGTCGATTGCGACCAGCCGGCGGCGGATCAGTGCGTTGGACAACAGCACGCCGAGCTGTCCGGCCAGATGATGATAGCAAGTCCGCGATTGCCTGAGCTGGTCGGCCGGCATCGCCCGCTTGCGCGCACCGTGGCTCTTCGCCGCAAGGTCGACCAGGTTCTCGATCAGCGCCGCGACGTCGTCGTCCCTGATCCGGTAGTAGCGGAACCTGCCCTGCGCCCAGACCGACAGCACGCGCGCATCGACCAGCTTCTGTAGATGCGCGCTCGCGCTCTGCGGCGAGATGCCGGCGACCGCGGCCAGCTCGCCCGCCGGCAAGGCCTTGCCATCGGCCAGCGCGCTGACCATCGCTTCCCGGATCGGATCGCCCAAGGCTTCGGCGATCCGCGAAAATCCGGTTTGGATGGATTGGTGTGTTTCCATCGCATCGGCCTCCACCGCAAACGGCACTCAACGTATATGGGGTGCCGCGAAACTCATTTCAGATTTTCCTGAAACATCGGCGCCGCGCCATCGGCTGAGATCGCCCCAGGTCCAACAAGGATAGGGGAACAGACATGAAGGAAAACCGCCATGACGCGGAACGCATCTACAGGCTCTGGGACGAAGCCCTCGGCAACAAGGATCTCGAAGCGGCGCTCGCACTCTATGCGCCGGACGCCTCGATCGAGAGCCCGCTGGTTCAGCACCTGATGCAGACGAATGAAGGTATCGTCCGCGGCACGGAGGCGCTGCGCGCGTTCATCACCCGCGTGTTCCAGACCAATCCGCCGGAGCGCAGGCGCTTCAAGCAAGGCTTCTTCAGCGACGGCCGGATCCTCACCTGGGAATATCCGCGCCAGGCTCCGGATGGCGATCAGATGGACCTCGTCGAGGTCATGGAGATCGCGGATGGCCTGATCCAGCGCCACCGCGTCTATTGGGGCTGGTACGCGCTCAACATATTGAGGCAGAGCTAGACAATTCTCCGCCAGCCGCGCGGTGCGCCTCTCGGACAGTTTCTTCTGTCATGCTAGGCTTGCGCCCAAGCGGCTGGACAAACGTGCCGCGCCCAGGGAGAACGCACCATGATCCGTTTGTGCGCGGCGCTGTTGGCCGCCCTCATCTCGATTTCGGTACCGGCCATGGCTGCAGACTATCCCGCGCCGCAAGACGGCGAGTGGATCGCGAAGGATTTCAAGTTCCACTCGGGCGAGTTGATGCCGGAACTCCGGCTGCACTACACCACGGTGGGCGCGCCGACCGGACAGCCGGTGCTGGTGCTGCACGGCTCCGGCGGCTCGGCCGCGAGCATGCTGACGCCGACCTTCGCCGGCGAGCTGTTCGGACCCGGCCAGCCGCTCGATGCCACGAAATATTTCATCATCATCCCCGACGGCATCGGGCACGGCAAATCGTCGAAGCCGTCGGACGCGATGCGGACCAGCTTTCCGAAATACGACTACAACGACATGGTCGACGCGCAGTATCGGCTCGTCACCGAAGGTCTCAACATCAAGCACCTGCGGCTCGTGATCGGCAACTCGATGGGCGGCATGCACACCTGGATCTGGGGCGTGCGCTATCCGCAGACGATGGACGTGCTGGTGCCGATGGCCTCGCAGCCGACCGCGATGGCGGCGCGCAACTGGATGCTGCGGCGGATGATGCTGGAGACGATCCGCAACGATCCCGACTACAAGGGCGGCAACTACACGAGCCAGCCGCGGATGATGAAATACGCCATCTCGGCCTACCGTTTTGCCAGTGCCGGCGGCACGCTCGGCTACCAGACGCTGGCGCCGACGGCACCGCAAGCCGACAAGATGGTCGACGAGCAACTGGCGCTGCCGGTCACCACCGATGCCAACGACTATGTCTATCAATGGGAGGCCTCGCACGATTACGATCCATCCGCCGGCATGGAGAAGATCGAGGCCACCTTGCTTGCGATCAACGCCGCCGACGATGAGCGCAATCCGCCGGAGACCGGCGTCACGGAGGCCGCGGTGAAGCGGATCAAGCACGGCAATATCTACCTGATCCCCGCGAGCACCGAGACGCGCGGCCACCTCACCACCGGCAACGCCAAGTTCTACGTCAGGCAGTTGCAGGAATTGCTGCAGACGGCGCCGCAGCGCACGATGTAGCGCCAAGCTGAAGCGTGCGATGTCGCAAGCTTGGAGAGAATTACGCTGCCATCTCCGTCATCCTGAGAGGATGTGAGGCTTTGTCCTCATCTACCGCTGTCGTCGCCCAGCCTATGCGCAATTGCGCACATGGACCGGGCGATCCAGTACGCCGCGGCCTATCGGCTCAAGCACTACCGTCTCTGGAATACTGGATCACCCGCATGCGCGGGTGATGGCACTGAGCAAGCTGAGCAAACCAATCCCGTCATCTTGAGAGAGCGCATCTCGCGCTGCATCAAACCGCACGGCGCGTTGCCGCTCATTCTTTGAGCATGCATCTGCTGCGCGGTTCGTGTCCAATCACGTCAACAACGGGATTCGCGCGCATCATACGCCGCGCGAATGATCCGATACGTCATGTGGAGGAACGGAATGCGAAGGCTGACGCATGTCGCGCTGCTCGCGTGGCTCTCCATGGCAAGCGCCGCGCTGGGATTCGACAACGGGCAATACGAGAACGTGCCGCCCGAGATCCGGGCCTGGTTCAAGAGCGTGATGGCGCCGAACGGCGTGCCCTGCTGCGACATCTCCGACGGCCATCGCACCAGCTATGACGTGCGGAACGGCGCCTATTGGGTACCGATCGAGGGGCAATGGATGATGGTGCCGGAGCGCGCCATCATCCGCGATCGCGGCAATCCGGTCGGCGAGGCCGTGGTGTGGTACGTGCATCACGGTGGCGGCATCATCATCAGTTGCTTCGTTCCCGCCGATGCAGTCTAAAGCGTGATGAGATTAGGTTCGGATGGAGCGGCAGGGGAGGTTCACCTCTCCTTTGGGAGAGGTCGGCGCGCAGCGCCGGGTGAGGGGTTACGGTCTCTCCTTGTAGCTGCGGCCCCTCACCCGATTGGCTACGCAAATCGACCTCTCCCCATCGGGGAGAGGTGGGCCGAACCCGCGGTCAAATCGATTCAAGCTAACTTCACCCCGCTCTAGCGCTCTGCTCCGATGCAATGGAAACGCTCTAGCTCGATGACACCGAAATGACGGAAGCCTGCCAAGGTGCTAATCTCCGGCGCAAAGCAATCGGAGACACGCCGTGACCGACCTTGCCGCGTCCGACCTCGCCACGATCTATCCGCCGCCGACCGCGCGCGTGATCGCCAAGGCGCGTCCCGAGATCGACGTCCACGCGCGAAAATTCATCGAGATGTCGCCGTTCTGCGTGCTGGCGACCTCCGGCTCCGACGGCAGCGTCGATGCGTCGCCGCGCGGCGGCACCACAGGCTTCGTCACCGTGGCCGGGCCGAAGCAGCTGTTGATGCCGGACCGCTCCGGCAACAACCGCATCGACAGCTTTCGCAACATCGTCGAAGGCTCCGGCCTGCTGCAACTGATCTTCTTCGTGCCCGGCATCGACGAGACGCTGCGCGTCGGCGGTAAGGGCCGGCTGTCCGATGATCCGGAGCTGCTGGCGTCGATGATCGAATTCGGCAAGCCGCCGCGCGCGGTGCTGCGCATCGAGGTCAGCGAGGCCTATTTCCACTGCGGCAAGGCGCTGATGCGCTCGAAGCTGTGGTCGGCGGAGACGCGCGTCGAGCGCAAGGTATTCCCGAGCATCAGCGAGGTGATCCACGACCAGACCGCGCTCGGCGAGCCGGAGAGCCAGGAGGTCATCTACGAGCGCTACAAGACCCAGCTGTGACGCGACACGACGTCGCCTCCCGCGGTTTTGAAGCGATACGGCCTGTTAACCTTAATTCTTAACCAATAATTAAGGAGGAGTTTGCGGGCGTCACGGAGCACGGCATAGCGTTGCTTAATGCTCCGTTAACCGAGTTGGTGCGTGCCATGGTGTTTAGAACATTGGCGTATAGAACATCGGCGTATCGAACTTCCGTGGCCCTTGCAGCGTCGGTCGGCGTTGCAGCGCTGCTTGCCTCCTCAACCGAGAGCTTCGCGAGATCCGGATCGGCGCAGGCGCAGGGGCCGCGCGGCGGATTCGCACCGTCGCGTCCGGCACACCCGGGATTCCGCCACCACGGCCGCGGCGTCAGCACGTTCTGGCCGGGCTACGGCTATGATAACGGGCCATACAGCAGCGAACCGCTGGCCCAGGCTATACCCGCCGTCTCGAACGACTACCGCTACACCTACACCTATGACGTTCCCTGGGACTGGGCGCATCGCTATCCGCCGGCCGTGGTGCCGTCGGATCGTCCCTACGTGTCGAGCTGCCCCACCGAAAGCGTCACCGTGCCCGGACGCGGCGGCGACCGGACCATCAACATAACGCGCTGCTACTGAGAGCGCGGCACCGACACCCCGCAAAAACGAAAGAGGCCGCCCGCAAGGACGGCCTCTCGTCGTTCTTCAGGGATAATCTCGGATCGCGTTCAGGATTCGTCGCCCTTGAGATGGCCGACGTGCTTCTGGGTGTAGAGCTCGAGCCCGATGCGCTTGATCAAATCAAGCTGGGTCTCGAGGAAGTCGATGTGGTCTTCCTCGTCCTTCATCAGCTGCTCGAACAGGTCGCGGCTGACATAGTCCTTGACGCCGTGGCAGTAGGTCGCCGCCTCCTGGTACAGCGTGCGCGCGCCGATCTCGGAGGCGAGGTCGCAATCGATGATCTCCTTGACGTCCTGGCCGATCTTGAGCGGGTCCAGCACCTGCAGGTTCGGAAAACCGTCGAGGAACAGGATGCGGTCGACGAACTTGTCGGCGTGCTCCATCTCCTCGATGGATTCCTTGCGCCAAACCTTGGCCATCTCGAGCAGGCCCCAGTTGTTCAGCATCCGGTAGTGCAGCCAGTACTGATTGATGGCGGTCAGTTCGCTGCGCAGCCCCTTGTTCAAATAGTCGATGACCTTCGGGTCGCCTTGCATGATCCACTCCACCTGTCGCCGGCCAAAATCGGCCGAAACCTCAATTTAGAACGCTTCTAAATCAGATTGCGGGCAAGGGCAACCCTTCGCAGAAGCGCGCGCGGACCGGATTTTGTGGATTTCAGGGGATCAGCAGGCGGCGAGCGCGAATTCGGCCGGCTCGGCATCTTCGTTGGCGGCGTCCGGATGGGCGGCGTGCGGACAACCGGCACAGCAGGCCTTGGCGCAGGGCCCCAGCGCCTCGTCGATGATGGCCTTGATCGTGCGCGCGCAGCGGCCGCATTCGGCGCTGCAGCCGAGGCAACCGTAGACTTGCTTGGCGTTGCGGGTCACGGGACCGCCGGCACTCACGGCATTGCGGACATCGTGGTCGCTGAGGACGTTGCAGGAACAGACAATCATCAGAATTCGGCTGGTCGGTCGGTGATGCTGACCATTATCGATATTGTCCGTCCCGCCCGGACGCAAAGGGAAAAAGCGCTTTTTGAAGCAATTCCAAACTGATGCGGGATTCATTTTGGAACGAGTCTAAATCGGGGCCCGCAGACATCCACCGAAAGCATTTTTGATTTGTGCACCGCCGAACGCAGTGGCTGTGTTCATTGATCATTCAAGCAGAATATGGAACCCTTGCTTGGACAAAACCGCTTTGCAAGCTCAGCTTTCGGGAAAGGTGAGGTCATGAAGAAAACAGTGCTCGCGCTTTGCGCCGTCGCCACCCTCGCAATTTCGGCTGTGGCGGTGCCCGCCCCGGCCCATGCTCAACGCGGTGTCGGCGCAGGCGTCGCCGCGGGATTGATCGGCGGCGCCATCATCGGCGGCGCGATCGCCTCGCAGAACGGCTATTACGGCCCCGGCTACTACGGCCCCGGCCCGGCCTATGTGGTCGATCCCGGCTACGGCCCTCCGCCCGGCTGCTTCTGGCAGCGCCAGCGCTTCTGGGACGGCTACGCCTGGCGCGTGCGCAGCGTCAGGGTCTGCGATTAATCGCCGTTCATCTCGATTAAATCGAACCAGATGCCCCGGAAAAACGACTGTATTCCGGGACATCTGTGCTTGATGGCCCGAAAAAGCCCGCTTTTTAAGTGATCATCGGTTGGACGTTTACTTTCAATTGACTGTTATGCGCTGTTTAGCGAGACAGCAGTTCGAAACCAGCGTGAGTCACCTCAACCCGGCGCCGGCCGATGGCGCCACCTCAGGAGTGCCCTAGACATGAAGAAGACCCTGGCTGCCTTCGTCGCTGTCGCTGCGATCGCTGCTACGTCGTTTGCCCCGACCCCGGCCAGCGCCCAGCGCGGCGTCGGCGCGGGCATCGCCGCCGGCCTGATCGGCGGCGCCATCGTCGGCGGCGCGATCGCTGCCAGCCGTCCCGCCTACGGCGGACCGGTGTATGTGGAAGAGGCGCCCCCGCCCTGCCGCATGGTCCGTGAGCGCTTCTGGGATGGCTACGCCTGGCGCTTCCGCCGCGTCGAGGTCTGCGACTAAGCCTCGCGTCTCGCGCCTATCAAGCTTCGAACCCGGCCCTTGCGGCCGGGTTTTCGTTTTTGGGCGATCCGCTCACGGATGCGCTTCAGGAATGCCGTGCCTGAGGCTCAGCACGCGCAAGATGGCGTCCTTGCCTTCGACGAAGCGGCGGCCATGGGCGGTTCCCGTTTCAAGCCCGGCCTCGGCATCGTCGCCCAGCACGAGCACCGGAAGCGACTGGTTCCCAGCCCCGATCAGTTCGACGACCTCCCGCCGTGGCCGCGGCCATGCGATCCGCTCGACATCGATCGCCTCGGTGAGCTGCGGAAACGATGCCATCACGCCTTCCAAGAGCGCGCAGTGCCAGCAGTAGAAGCGCTTGCCGGGAAAGGCCGGATCCTCGAAGCCGGGCGTCAGCAGAAACAGCCTGTCGCGCATCCGTGCCCCCCGCTCTAGCGCGCCGAACTCATCGCGCGCAGCACTGACTCGCTCGGCCAGCAATCGACCTTCAGCCCGGCTTGCTTCTGATAGGCGCCGAGCGCGGCGCGGGTCAGCATCCCGGCCTTGCCGTCGAGCTTGTCCTTGTAGAGGCCGATCTTGGTCAGATGCCGCTGCATCGCCTCGACGTCGGTGGAGCGCAGTTGCTTCGATGCCGACCAGGGCGTTGCGAACGGCTGAGGGCTCGTCATGCGATCGGCGAGATGGCCGACGAACAGCACGTAGAGATCGGAGAAATTGTACTCCTTGATCACGAAGTAGTTCTGCGTGGTCAGGAAGGCGGGGCCGTAGATGCCCTCCGGCTGCAGCAGCGAGGCCGGGCGCGCCTGCTCGGCGGCGCTGAGCCTCGTGCCACGCACCGGCGCGAAACCGGCGCGTAGCCAGTCGCCGATCGGTTTCGTCACTTCGGGCACACCCATCGTGCAATCGACATTGCCGGGCGTGGTCACCTCATAGGCCCAGCGCACGCCGGGTTGCCAGCCCTTGTTGACCAGCTGCTGCGCAGCGGAGGCCAGCGCATCCGGCACCGAGCGCCAGATGTCGACCTTGCCGTCGCCGTCGAGATCGACGCCGTGCTTGTAGTATTCCGACGGCAGGAACTGGGTGTAGCCGGTGGCGCCGGCCCAAGACGACGTCATCGCCTTGCGCGTCACCACGCCCTCGCCGAGGATTTTTAGCGCGAGGATGAATTCGGTGCGGTACTGGTCCTTGCGGCGGCCGACATAGGCCTGCGTCGCCACCACGCGCAGCGTGTCGTAGGGCAGCGAATAGCGGCCGTAATCGGTCTCGCGGCCCCAGATCGCCAGCACGATGGTCGCCGGCACGCCAAAACGTTTTTCGATCGTATCGAGCGAAGCGCGATACTTCTGCAGCAGCCGCTGCCCCTCGCCCGCCAGCCGCGCGATCGAGGCTTCCCTGACGTAATCGGCCGGCACCTGCACGAACTCGGCCTGCGCCGGCGCGCCGGTCTTGGGACGCCCAGGCAGGATCAGGTCGGGCAGCTTGTAGTCCGGCTCGAGCCCGCGCGTCTCGCGATCGAAGGTCTCGCGCGACACGCCGGCGGCCTGCGCCTCCGGCCACAGCGAGGCGATGAACTGGGTGAAGGCGGCGTCGGCGGCGCGCGCGGGCGAGACGGCGGGCAAGGATGCAAGCAGCAGCCCGAGGGCGAGCGCGCGGAGGAAGGTCAAATCGAGCAGCCTGTTCACGCAGCGGTCCAATGGGCGCGCCGTGCGGCGGTCACCCGGCGTAGTCGTGCCGAGAGCCTTATCACGGCACCGGATCGCTGTGAACGGCGAAGCCGCCGGCGGCAGCGCTCAATGCGCGCCCTGCTGCTTCGCTCCCTCGATCGAATCGTTCGACAGCTTGTCGACGACGGCGATGCCGATGGCCGACAGGATGAAGACGCAGTGGATGATGGTCTGCCACATCACGCCGGTCTCGGTGTAGCTGCTCTTCCCGGACGCTAGCGCGCCGGCCTCGATGAAGGTGCGCAGCAGATGGATCGAGGAGATGCCGATAATCGCCATCGCCAGCTTGATCTTCAGCACGCTGGCATTGACGTGGCTGAGCCACTCCGGCTCGTCGGGATGGCCCTGCAGATTGAGCCGCGACACGAAGGTCTCGTAGCCGCCGACGATCACCATCACCAGCAAGTTCGAGATCATGACGACGTCGATCAGGCCGAGGACGGCCAGCATGATCTGCTGCTCGCTGAAATCGAAGGAATGGGCAAACAGGTGCCAGAGTTCCTTGAGGAACAGCACGACATAGACGCCCTGGGCAATGATCAGGCCGACATAGAGCGGCAATTGCAGCCAACGCGATCCGAAGATCAGCATGGGAACGGGACGCAGCGACCGGCCCTTCGCGTGGGCGGGCGCGTCTGACATGGCGGACATATTGGAGAGCTCGCGGAATTGGATTTGCGGAGCGCTCTATCTACGCAATCCCGCGCGCTTGCCAAGCGACAACTGGCCGCAGAACCTGCCGCGAAGCCGTCATGATCCTCAAGATGAAAAGTGGCGCGAGCTTGCTTTATCCATCCGTTATGGCCGGGCTTTGTTCCGGCCATCCACGTCTTTGTACCTACGAAGCAAAGACGCGGATGCCCGGCACAAGGCCGGGCATGACGATATTCAGCTCATCGCGTCAGCTTCTTGTACTTCACGCGGTGCGGGATGATGCTGTCCTGGCCGAGCCGGCGCATCTTGTCCTTTTCGTAATCCTGGAAATTGCCCTCGAACCATTCGACGTGGCTGTCGCCCTCGAAGGCCAGGATGTGGGTCGCGATGCGGTCGAGGAACCAGCGATCGTGGCTGATGATGACGGCGCAGCCGGCAAAGTCCTCCAGGGCCTCCTCCAGCGCGCGCAGCGTGTCGACGTCGAGGTCGTTGGTCGGTTCGTCGAGCAGCAGCACGTTGGCGCCCGACTTCAGCATCTTGGCCAGATGCACGCGGTTGCGCTCACCGCCAGACAGCGCGCCGACCTTCTTCTGCTGATCGGCGCCCTTGAAGTTGAACGCCGAGCAGTAGCCGCGCGAGTTGACTTCCTTCTTGCCGAGCAGGATCAGCTCGTTGCCGCCGGAGATCTCCTCCCACACGGTCTTGTTGCCTTCGAGCGCGTCGCGCGACTGGTCGACATAGCCGAGATGCACGGTCTCGCCGACCGTGATGGTGCCCTTGTCCGGCGTCTCCTGCTTGGTGATCATCCTGAACAGCGTGGTCTTGCCGGCGCCGTTGGCGCCGATCACGCCGACGATGCCGCCGGGCGGCAGCTTGAAGGTGAGATCGTCGATCAAGAGGCGATCGCCAAAGCCCTTGCTGAGTCCCTCGAAGTCGACGACGTTGGCGCCGAGCCGCTCGGCCACCGGAATGATGATCTGCGCGGCCTGGGTCTGCTTCTCGCTCGCCTTCTTGAGCAGCTCCTCATAACGCTGGTAGCGCGCCTTCGACTTGGCCTGGCGCGCCTTCGGCGAGGACGCCACCCATTCCTGCTCGCGGGCCAGCGTCTTCTGGTGCGCGACCTCCTCGCGGCCTTCCTGCTCCAGCCGCTTCTGCTTCTGCACCAGCCATGACGAGTAGTTGCCCTCGTAGGGAATGCCGCGGCCGCGGTCGAGCTCGAGGATCCAGCCGGTGACGTTGTCGAGGAAGTAGCGGTCGTGGGTCACGATCAGGATCGCGCCGGGATAGTTGCGCAGATGGCCTTCCAGCCACGACACCGACTCGGCGTCGAGATGGTTGGTCGGCTCGTCCAGCAGCAGCAGTTCCGGCTGGTCGAGCAGCAGGCGGCACAGCGCGACGCGACGGCGCTCACCACCCGACAGTTTTGTGACATCGGCGTCGTCGGGCGGACAGCGCAGCGCGTCCATCGCCTGGTCGACCTTGCTGTCGAGATCCCACAGGCCCTGGGCCTCGATCTCGTCCTGCAGCTTGGTCATCTCGTCGGCGGTCTCGTCCGAGTAGTTGACGGCAAGCTCATTGTAGCGGTCGAGGATCGCCTTCTGCTTGGCGACGCCGAGCATGACGTTGTCGCGGACGTTGAGCGCGGGATCGAGATGCGGTTCCTGCTCGAGATAGCCGACGCGGGCGCCATCGGCGACCCAGGCCTCGCCGGTATATTCCTTGTCGAGGCCGGCCATGATCTTGAGCAGCGTCGACTTGCCCGAGCCGTTGACGCCGAGCACGCCGATCTTGGCGTCCGGGTAGAAGCTCAAATGGATGTTATCGAGCACCTTGCGGGTCGGATAGCTCTTGGTCAGACCCTGCATGAAATAGATGAACTGGCGCGCCATCCGCTGTCCCTGAATTCGATCCGATTTGTGGAAATTTTGCTGCCGCCGATGTAACGGCCGGCCCCTGAAAGCGCAACCGCGCGGGCTCGGTTTTCCGGTCTTTCGCCGCCGGAGGTAACGGGTCCGATACCATGTGCGCGCCGGCCACCCCCGTGTGTGCCCGGGATCACGACAATTGAAACCATCTTTTAATAAATCAGGCCAAAACTCGTCTCGAACGCCGAAAACGGCGTTTTTCGCGGCAAAACCGCGACCGAAACAGCAGAGGCCGCGTCATGGCTACCATCACCTCGGCATCTCTCGCGCGCCCGGCCTCTAGAGGCCGGGCAACGCTGTTCGCTGAAATCCGCGCCTTCTGGCGTGCCTTCGCCGCCAAGGCCTTCAACCCGTATCGGCCGGAACTGCACTATATGCGCGGCCCGGGCCCGGCCTGCCGCGCCAAGCAGAGGACGTTGTCGCCGGCGGTGCAGTCGATGCTGTCAGACATCCGCACCGCGAAGGCGCAGAAGTCTCCCTCCGCATAACAGCCGTTCAGCCGCGGCCGCTTGCGCGCCTCTCGATTGCGCGCGACCATGACAGGCCTTCGACGGCTTGATCTCCGCCGTCCTCCTCGCCAATAACGGACCTGCCAATGACGCGGCTCAGCTGTGCAATCCTCGACGACTATTTCGACCTGGCGCTGTCGGTGGCCGACTGGCCCCGCATCAAGGATCGGGTCGACGTCACCGTGTTCGACAAGCCGTTCGCGAGCGAGGCTGATGCCGCCGCCAAGCTGAAGGATGTCGAGATCATCTGCGCGATGCGCGAGCGCACGCCGTTTCCGCGCACCCTGCTCGTACAGTTGCCGAAGCTGAAACTCCTGATCACCTCGGGCATGCGCAATGCCTCGATCGACGCCGAGGCGGCCAAGGAACGCAGCATCGTGTTTTGCGGTACCCAGTACAGCCGCGATCCCACCGCCGCGCTGGCGATGGGTCTGATCCTGGAACTGACCCGCGGCATCGGCCGCGAGAACGCACGGATGCACGCCGGCGAGCCCTGGCAGACCTTTGCCGGCACCGAGATCGAGGGCAAGACGCTCGGCATCATCGGCCTCGGCAAGCTCGGCAGCAAGGTCGCCGGCATGGCCAAGCCGTTCGGCATGAACGTGATCGCCTGGAGCCCCAACCTCACGCCCGAGAAATGCAAGGAGGCCGGCGTCGGCTACGCCAGCAAGGACGAGCTGTTCGCGATATCAGACATCGTCACCATCCATGTCGTGCTGAGCCCGCGCTCGCGCCGCCTGGTCAGCGCCGCCGACATCGCGCGGATGAAGCCGTCGGCCTATCTCGTCAACACCGCGCGCGGACCGATCGTCGACGAGGATGCGCTGTTCGCTGCGCTTCGTGACAGGAAGATCGCCGGCGCCGGCATCGACGTGTTCGCGGTCGAACCGCTGCCGACGGACCACCCGCTGCGCAAGCTCGACAACGTCGTGATCACGCCGCATCTCGGCTACGCCACGCGCGAGGGCCTGCAGACGCATTACCAGCAGATGGTCGAGTGCATCGACGCCTTCACCAAGGGTGCCGAGCCGCCGCGGCGGCTGGCCTGACCGTCGCGGGCGCTGGTCGACGCGACCGGGTCCGCGGGATGGTCAGGACTTCGGTATCCAGCGGAACGCGCGCCGCAGCTCGGCGCGGCCGTTCCACTTGTACCAGCGTCCATGCGCCAGGATGATCCGCTCCGGATTCCATGCGATCATGCGCGCGACCGCGTCCCGCAGCGCGGCCTTGTTCCGCGCAAACGTCGATCGAAGGTCGCTCGGCGTGCTGCCATCGGGATCGCGCACGCCGCCGAGCCTGGTCAGGAATCGCATCAGGGGCGAGCCGAGGCGATCGGCTTCGAAGTTCTCGATCAGGTCGGTCAGCACCAGCGTCCGCGATGGACGGTGGAAGAACACGATCTCGGTCATGTAGCTGCCGGCGACCGGAAGCGTCGCGATCCACGCGTCCCAGGGATAGCCTGTTTCGCGCTCCAGCAGTTCGCCGTCGAGCATGAGCGCATCGCCGGCCTGCTCCCTGATGCGGGGAGCGAGGAAGACGCGCGCATTGGGAAACGCGGCGTGCCACTGCGGTATCCACCAATAGTGCAGACGGTTCGGCCCGATGATCCAGCTCGGCACGCCCAGAGATGCGATCTCGGCTTTCAGCTCATCCACCAATGGCGTTGGCGAGTGAATGAACAGACGCCGATCCGGCAGGCGGATGATGGTGGCGCGGGTCGAAAATGGAATCTTGAACCAGCGCGGACCGAACCGGATCACCGGGCCGTCGACGATCCAGACATCGTCGGCAACCAGTTTTGGCGTATTCAGCGGCGGATAGATCAAGCGGGAGTCATGCATCGCGTTGCCTCATCGCGGCAACGTCGAGACCCGCAGCTTGTTGCAACAAAAAAGGCGCGCTGTTCGCGCGCCTTTTTCAAAAATCGATCGCCGTCGGGCCTAGCGGACCGTCACCGGCGGAGGCAGCGGCTGCACGCTGGTCGGCTGGGTGCCGGGCACCGGCCCAGCCTGCGCCTGAACCGGTGCAGGTGCGCCGGCCGCGGGGCCGCCGGAGGGCGGCGCTGCGGAGGCCGTCGCCGTTCCCGGGGCCTGTCCACCGGGCAGCACGACCACGCGGGTGCCGACCTTGGTGCGCTCGAACAGGTCGGAGACGTCTTCGTTCAGCATGCCGATGCAGCCCGACGAGACGAACTTGCCGATGGTCGACGGTTGGTTGGTGCCGTGAATACGGTACACGGTCGAGCCGAGATACATCGCGCGGGCGCCGAGCGGGTTGCCGGGTCCGCCGGCCATGAAGCGCGGCAGATAGGGCTGGCGCTCGATCATCTCGGTCGGCGGATGCCAATCCGGCCACTCGGCCTTGCGGGTGATCTTCTGCACGCCGGTCCAGGTGAAGCCGTCGCGGCCGACGCGGACGCCGTAACGGATCGCCCGGCCATTGCCGAGGACGTAGTAAAGGTAGGTGTTCGGCGTATCGACCACGATGGTGCCCGCGGGCTCCTTGGTGGCGAACGCGACTTCCTGGCGCCGCAAGTTCGGCGGCAGTTGCGCCTGGCCGTCTTCCGGTTGCTCATCCGGCGGCAGCGCCGCGATCTGCAACGGCCTGCCATTGGCGTCGACCGGAGGCTGCTGCGACGGCACCGCGCCGGTGACGTTGGTCCCGCCGACCGCTTCCGGCGGGCGGATGCCGCCACGATCGTCGCCGCCCGGGGTGGCGGAATAGACGACGCCGGCGGCCGGAACGCCGTTGGTGTCGCGATAGGCTTCCTGCTGCCCACCAGGCGCACGGTCGCCATAGATCACCGGCGGCGGGCCCATCGGGCGGCCATAGCGCGGATCATCGGGCGACATCACCGGGCCAGTCGGCGTGCGGTCGGAGTAGACCGGCGGCGCATTCATCGGACGGCCGTAGCGCGGATCGTCGGGCGACATCACGGGTCCCGCCGGCGCGCGATCGGAATAGGCGCGCGGGGCGTTCATCGGGCGGCCGTAGCGCGGGTCGTCCGGCGACATCACGGGACCGGGCGGCGGCAATGCGGCCGAATCGTGCGGCGCATCGTCGTCATCGTTGATCGCGTCGAAATCCGGCAGGCCGCCCGGCGGATAAGGCTGTGGCGCCGCCGAATAGGTGGTACCCCGGGGCGCCGGATAACCCTGCGCATGCGCGAACGAGGTTCCTGCCACGCCAAGCGCCGCGGCAGCGCAAATCGTCAGAATGCGATTGATCATCATTGCTCTTGTATAGTCCCCAAGCCACACCGGACTGTTAACGGGCAGATGACGGAAGATAGCGGCGCATTCAAGACAAATCCGCGAAATCCGGTCCAATACGGGCATTTTGTGATTGAACATCACGCTGCGGCAAAGATGTCTCACGGTCCGCGAAACGCTGTCCATGTGCCTGAAGTCATCAATCGTGCGCATTTTGTAACAAACAGTCCCCAAGCGTTGCGATATTCTCGAATCGGCCTGATTCGCGCTTCGCGTGCCGGCCTTCCTCGTGTGGTCACCGCGTACCCCTGACATCAAGACCCTCCCGCAGAAGGGGGAACCGCGCCCATGCTCCCCGGACTTCGTTTTCTGTTCGCCGCGATCGTACTGGCGACCTCGCTGCTGATATTCGGGCTGGGAGCCGCCGCGTTACTGCGTGCCGCGCATGAGGAATTCGCCAGCATCCCGGCCCGCCGGGCCCCGCCCGAGCCCCCGTTCGCCCAGCAGGTGGACACGCAGCCGGTGCTCGCCATGGTGCGCGTCGACCCGCCGCCGCCCGCCGAGAAGGTGACGGCCGATAGCCCGGCGCCGCAGAGTTTGCCTTCATCCGAGCCGCCTGCCGCTGCCGAGGCGCCGCCCCCGGCCGAGCCCGAGAAGCTCGCCGCCGTGACGACCGCCGATCCCGCTCCGGCGGCCGACCCGAAGCAGGAGCCGCAGGCGGTCGAGGCGCCGGCACCTGTTGAGGCAGCCGAAGCCCCCGCGCAGGCACCGGCCGTGGAGGCCTCGCCGGCCCCGCAGCCCGCGCCGCCCGTCACTGAGGCAGTCCCGTCTCCCGTCGAGGTCAAAGTCGCCGCGGTGGCCGAGCCGGCTCCGACGACGGCCATCGTGCCGGCCCCCGCTGCACCGACGCCGGTGACGGTTGCGCCCGAACCGCCGCCGCCCTCACCCGAAGCGATCGCGGCCGCGAAGACAATCGCAACGCTGGGGGGACCGGAAGTCGTCGTTGAGCCGGCGGCGGTGCCGAAGGTCGTGGAGAAGAAGTCGAAGGTCGAGGAGAAGAAGAAGTCGGAGCGCAGCGAGCCCAAGCGGACGGCACGCAAGAAGGAACGGCGCCGGGTCACCCGAGCGCGGCCGCCGCGGCAGGCGCTGGTTCAGCAGCAACTCGATCCGTTCGGCCAGCCGGTGCCGGCCACTACGCGGCGCTAAGCCGGCCCGGTCGCGATCGGCGGGCCGCTCGCCTGGCCCCATTCGGACCATGAGCCGTCATAGAGCGCGGTGTCGGTGATGCCGAGCCGGTATAGCGCGAGCGTCAGCACGCCGGCCGAGACGCCGGAGCCGCAGCTGGTCACGATCGGTGCATCGAGCTTGACGCCGGCGCCGGTGAATGCGGCGCGCAGATCGTCGAGCGGCTTCATCGCGCCGGTCGCGGCATCGAACAGCTGGTTGTAGGGCACGTTGCGGGCGCCCGGGATGTGGCCGGCGCGGATGCCCGGCCGCGGCTCCGGCGCGCGGCCCTCGAAGCGGTCGGCGGCGCGCGCGTCGATCACCTGCTCCTTGCGGCTTTCGACATTGGCGATCATCTGCTCGATGCTGCGCACGCGCTTCGCATCATAGCTCGCGCTGAAGCTCGCCGGCTTCGGCTTGACGTCGCCGCTCTCGACCGGCCGGCCCTCGGCGCGCCACTTCTTTAAGCCCCCGTTGAGGATGCGCACATTGCGGTGGCCATAGGACAGGAACATCCACCAGGCGCGCGGCGCCGCCACCCAGCCGCCGCCGTCATAGATCACGACGGTGTCGGCATTGCTGACGCCGAGCCCGCCGACGTCGCGGCCGAACTGCTCGGCGCTCGGAAACATGTGCGGCAGCGGATTGGCACGATCGGACACCGCATCGACATCGAAGAACACCGCGCCGGGCAAATGTGCGGCGAGATAGTCGTCCTTCGGCAGCGGCAGCACGCCCGGCAGCTTGAAAGTCGCGTCGAGCACCTTCACGTTGGCATCGTTGAGATGCGCGGCCAGCCATTCGGTGGAAACAAGCGGATCGTCGGCGGTGGTCATGGTGTTTCTTTCCCGTCATTCCGGGGCGATGCGGAGCATTGAACCCGGAATCTCGCAAGGCAATCTCTGGATTCCGGGTTCGAGCTTCGCGCGCCCCGGAATGACGATGGCGAGAACGGCAGCGCCCCTCACCCCTTCTTTTTCGACTCCCAGGCCTCGATCGGGCCACCGGCGTCGCGCCAGGCGGCAAAGCCGCCGCCCATATGCGCGACCGGCTTCAGGCCCATGTCCTTGGCGGTCTTGGCGGCGAGCGCCGAGCGGAGGCCGCCGGCGCAGTGGAAGATGAACTTCTTGTCCTGCTGGAAGATCGGCTTGGCATAGGGGCTGTTCGGATCGATCCAGAACTCCAGCATGCCGCGGGTGCAGGGGAACGCGCCGGGGATCCTGCCGTCGCGCTCGATCTCGCGGGGATCGCGGATATCGACGATCACGACGTCGTCCTTGCCGATCAGCGTGATCGCATCCTTCGCGCTGATGGTCTCGATCTCGGCATTGGCCTCGTCGATCATCGCCTTGATGCCGCGGTGGATGGTCTGGGGCATGGCGCTCTCCCTCGTTTTGTCTGTCATTCCGGGGCGCGAAGCGAACCCGGAATCTCGATCGAGTTTCATCAGCTCGAGGTTCCGGGTTCGCACTCCGTGCGCCCCGGAACGACGGAAACGGCTACCGCACCAGTTCCTTCATCGCATTCTCCAGACCCTCGATTGTGATCGGATACATGCGCTCGGAGAAGATGCGGCGGATGATGGTGGTGGATTCCGAATAGTCCCAGTGCTTCTGCGCCACCGGATTGAGCCACACCGCATGCGGATAGGTGCGGATGATGCGGTCGAGCCAGACCGAGCCGGCCTCCTCGTTGACATGCTCGACCGAGCCGCCGGGCACCATGATCTCGTAAGGCGACATCGAGGCGTCGCCGACGAACACCACCTTGTAGTCGTGCGGGTATTTGTGCAGCACGTCCCAAGTCGGCGTGCGATCGGTGAAGCGCCGCTTGTTCTGCTTCCAGACGCCCTCATAGAGGCAGTTGTGGAAGTAGAAATATTCCATGTGCTTGAATTCGGTCTTGGCGGCCGAGAACAATTCCTCGACCTGCTCAATATGCGAATCCATCGAGCCGCCGATATCGAAGAACACCAGCACCTTGACCGCGTTGCGCCGCTCGGGGCGCATGTGCACGTCGAGATAGCCGTGGTTGGCGGTCTCCTTGATCGTGGTGTCGAGATCGAGCTCGTCGGGCGCGCCGGTGCGGGCGAACTTGCGCAGGCGGCGCAGCGCGACCTTGATGTTGCGGATGCCGAGCTCGACATTGCCGTCGAGATCCTTGAACTCGCGCTTGTCCCACACCTTGACGGCGCGGTTGTTGCGGTTCTTCTCCTGGCCGATGCGGACGCCTTCGGGATTGTAGCCGTGGGCGCCGAACGGCGAGGTTCCGGCGGTGCCGATCCACTTGCTGCCGCCCTGGTGGCGGCCCTTCTGTTCCTCGAGGCGCTTCTTCAGGGTCTCCATGAGCTTGTCCCAGCCCATGGCCTCGATCTGCTTCTTCTCTTCCTCGGTGAGATATTTTTCCGCGAGCTTCTTCAGCCACTCCTCGGGGATCTCGGCCTTGTCCATGGCGTCGAGCAGGCTCTCGAGTCCCTTGAACACGGAGCCGAACACGCGGTCGAACTTGTCGAGATTGCGCTCGTCCTTCACCAGCGCGGTGCGCGACAGATAGTAGAAATTCTCGACCGACTGATCGGCGAGATCGGCGTCAAGCGCTTCCATCAACGTCAGATATTCCCGGAGCGTGACCGGGACCTGGGCGTCGCGCAGCGATGTGAAGAACTGCAGGAACATGGTTACTTAAATCGCCCGCCCCGCCGGTGCCGTCAAGGGCCCCTCCCCGGCGGGACCCGCGGATCAGCCATTCACCTTCACTTAACCACCCCGGCCAGCTTCGGTCCTGCCGGCCGAAACGTCACATTAAGATGGCGCGTTGATCACTGGAGGCGGCATGACACCAGTGGACACCAACTTGCCCTACAGCTCCGCCAAGCAGCCGAAATTGTTTTCGCCGCGGGCCATCGTGACCACGGTCGTCGTCGCGATGAGCGCTTGCGTGCTCGGACTGCTGGTCTGGAAGGCCATCGAGGGTCGCGCCGCGGCGCTGGCCCAGGGCGAGCGGGACATTCACAATCTCACCCATTCGCTCGCCGAACATGCCTCGCATTCGATCCAGGCCATCGACGTGGCCATGGGCGCCATGGTCGACCTGCTGAAATACCAGAAGCCCCGCGTCGACCGCTTCAATGCCGCGCTGCGCAAGACCGCGGACGCCCTGCCGCAGATCGGCGAGATCGGCGTGATCGGGCCGGACGGCGCCAGGGTCTACTCGTCTGCCGCGGAACTGCCGGCGCACAACAACGCCGATCGCAGCTATTTCATCGCGCACCGCGATTCCACCGATCCCGCATTGCATATCAGCGAGCCGCTGGAGTCGCGCCTGACCGGCCGGCCGACCATCGTGCTCTCGCGCCGCATCACCAAGGAGGACGGCAGCTTCGGCGGCATCCTGTTCGCCACCATCGAGAGCCGGTATTTCGACAATTTCTACCAGGCGTTCCGGTTCGGCCCGCATGCCGGGATCACCCTGCTGCGGCTCGACGGCATCGTGCTGGCGCATTGGCCGTCGGGCAAGTGGAACAAGGAGGTGTCGGCGGCTTTCAAGACCAGGATCGAGCAGGATCGAACCGGCTATACCAAGACCACCTCGCCGTTCGACGGGCGGATCAAATATCTCGGTTTCGAGCGGGCCTCGCAATATCCGATCGTGGTGACCGTTGCGCTGCCGGAGGCCGAGGTTCTTGCCGCGTGGCACGAGGATTTGCGCAATGACCTGCTCGTTGCTTTGGTGCTGATGGGAATCGTCGTCCTGTTTGCGGTCCTGCTGGCGCGCGAATTCGGCAAGCGAACCCGGGTCGGGCTGATGTTGCGCGAACGCGAGGCGCGCTATCGGCTGCTCGCCGATAACATCGCCGACGTCGTGATCCTGCTCGATCGCAACGGCCATTTTCTGTTCGTGTCGCAGTCGGTCGAGACCATTCTCGGCCGCAAGGCGGACGATCTGATCGGCAAGTCCTGCTTCGCGTTCGTGCATCCGGACAACCTCGCAGACGTCGCCAAGGCGACGTCGGAGCTGACCGACTGGACGATCACCAAGACGGTGGAATTCAGAACCCATCGCGCCGACGGATCGGAGGTCTGGGTCGAGATCAACTTCAAGCTTGCCGGCGCCGCGGACGATCACCGCGGCATCGAGGTGGTCGGCGTGCTGCGCGATGTGACCGAACGCCGCAAGATGGAGGACGAGCTCAACGCGCTGAACGTGCGGCTGGCCGCGCTCGCCACCACCGACGGCCTGACTGGGCTCGCCAATCGCAGAAGTTTCGACGTGGCGCTGCCGCGCGAGTTTCGCGACCGCGAGCACATCTCCCTGATCATGCTCGATATCGACCACTTCAAGGGCTTCAACGACAGCCTGGGCCATCAGGCCGGCGACGAATGTCTGCGGCGCGTCGCGAACGTGATCGCTGACGCCACCGACAAGACGACGGCGCTGGCGGCGCGCTACGGCGGCGAGGAATTCGCCATCATCCTGCCCAGCGTCGGCGAGCAGGACGCGCTCAAGGTGGCGGAAGCCATCCGTCTCATGGTGCGCGCGCTGGCGATCGCCAATCCCGCCGCGCGCCGCGGCGTGGTGTCGATCAGCGTGGGAATTGCCAGCCGCTCGGCCGCCACTGTCGACGAGAGCGAATTGCTCCGCCGGGCCGACCTCGCGCTCTACGAGGCGAAGCATTCCGGGCGCGACCGCACCGTGCTGGCGTCGTCGCTGTCGGGTGACAGTCATTCCGCAGGGCGGAAACAGTACGCCTGACATACTATGCGCACGGCGCTGTCCGGGCCCCGCTGCGCTGCGGAATCCGGCCTAGACCGCCCTGCTTTTTCATCTAGTATGACAGCTGACAAGACATTGGACAGGATCTGCGACCGCCGCGAGAGCGGTCGTTTCATGTCGGGCCCCGTGCGGCCGACGAACGAACCAAGGCAAACAGATAGATGAAATTCACGGGTACAAAGGATTACGTCGCCACCGATGATCTCAAGGTTGCCGTCAACGCCGCCATCGTGCTCGAGCGCCCGCTGCTGGTGAAGGGCGAGCCCGGCACCGGCAAGACCGTGCTGGCCGAGGAAGTCGCCAAGGCGATCGACGCGCCGCTGCTGACCTGGCACATCAAGTCGACCACCAAGGCGCAGCAGGGCCTCTACGAATACGATGCGGTGTCGCGGCTGCGCGACAGCCAGCTCGGCGATGCCCGCGTCTCCGACATCAGGAACTACATCAAGCGCGGCAAGCTGTGGGACGCCTTCACCGCCGAAAAGCGCCCGGTGCTGCTGATCGACGAGATCGACAAGGCCGACATCGAATTCCCGAACGACCTGCTGCTCGAGCTCGACCGCATGGAGTTCTACGTCTACGAGACCGGCGAGAACATCAAGGCGAAGCTGCGCCCGATCGTGATGATCACCTCGAACAACGAGAAGGAGCTGCCGGACGCCTTCCTGCGCCGCTGCTTCTTCCACTACATCAAGTTCCCCGACGCCGACACGATGGGCCGGATCGTCGACGTGCACTTCCCCAACATCAAGAAGCGGCTGGTCGAAGAGGCGCTGCGCATCTTCTTCGAGGTGCGCGAGGTGCCCGGCCTGAAGAAGAAGCCGTCGACCTCGGAGCTGCTCGACTGGCTCAAGCTGCTGCTCAACGAGGACATCACGCCGGAGATGCTGCGCGAGCGCGACCCGCGCAAGCTGATCCCGCCGCTGCACGGCGCGCTCTTGAAGAACGAGCAGGACGTGCACCTGTTCGAGCGGCTGGCGTTCCTCAGCCGCCGCGAAGTCTAGCTTCGATATCGGCGAGCGCCGGAGCGAAAGCTCCGGCGTTTTGCTTCTCAGCCTCAACCAACAAGAAGACCAGGGAAGATGAACGTCCAGACCCAGATCCGGGCCGCCGAGCCCGTTACATCCGAGCATTTCGACGTTTTGATTGCAGGCGCCGGCATCTCCGGCGTCGGCGCCGCCTACCATCTCACCACGCAATGTCCGGGCACCAGCTTCGTGGTGCTGGAGACGCAGAAGACGTTCGGTGGCACCTGGTCGACGCACCGCTATCCCGGCATCCGCTCCGACAGCGACCTGCACACCTTCGGCTACCGCTTCAAGCCGTGGACCAGCGCGCCGATCGCGAGCGCGGCCGAGATTTTGAAGTACATGGGCGAGGTGATCGAGGAGAACGATCTCGCCGGGCATATCCGCTACCGCCACACCATCACCGCCGCGGAATGGTCGAACGAGACCAATCTCTGGACCATCGATGCGACGCGCATCGACACCGGCGAGCACCTGCGCTTCACCGCGAATTTCTTCTGGATGTGCCAGGGCTACTACCGCCACGACGCCGGCTACACGCCCGAGTGGACCGACATGGCGAAGTTCAAGGGCACCATCGTGCATCCGCAGACCTGGCCCGACGATTTAGACTACAAGGGCAAGCGGGTGATCGTGATCGGCTCCGGCGCCACTGCCGCGACGCTGATCCCGGCGATGGCCAACGATGCCGGCCACGTCACCATGCTGCAGCGCTCGCCGACCTATTTCCGCACCGGCCGCAACGCCATCGAGATCGCCGAGGAGCTGCGCCGGCTGCAGGTCGACGAGGCCTGGATCCACGAGATCGTCCGCAGAAAAATCCTGTTCGAGCAGGATGCCTTCACCAAGCGGACCTTTGCCGAGCCCGAGGGCGCCAAGAAGGACCTGCTGGCGGCGGTCGAGGCCGTTCTCGGCAAGGATTTTGACATCGCCACCCATTTCACGCCGAGCTACCGGCCGTGGCGGCAGCGCATTGCCTTCGTCCCGGATGCCGACCTGTTCCACGCCATCAAGGGCGGCAAGGCCTCGGTCGTCACCGACGAGATCGAGCGCTTCACCGAGACCGGCATCCTGCTCAAGTCCGGCAAAGAGCTCGAGGCCGACATCATCATCACCGCGACCGGATTCCATCTCTCCGCCAATGGCGGCATCGAGTTTGCGATCGATGGCAAGCCGCTCGATTTCAAGGACACCGTGACCTATCGCGGCATGATGTTCACCGGCGTGCCGAACCTCGTCTGGGTGTTCGGCTATTTCCGCGCCAGCTGGACCTTGCGGGTCGACCTCGTCGCCGACTTCGTCTGCCGCATGCTCAAGCACATGAAGGTAACAGGCGCGAGCAAGGTGACGCCGGCGCTGCGGCCCGAGGACCACAACATGCCGCTGCTGCCGTGGATCGATCCGGAGAACTTCAATCCCGGCTACATGATGCGCGGCATGCACCTGCTGCCGAAGCGCGGCGACAAGCCGGAGTGGCAGCACAACCAGGACTACTGGGCCGAGAAGGACGAATTCCCGGCCATCGACCTCAAGGACAAGGCGTTCGTCTACGGGTAGCGCCCGCTGCTTATCCCGTCACCCTCTTGCCAATCCCGTCACCCCCGCGCAACGGCTTCGCCGTTGTCGCTGGAGGTGGCCGCTTCTTCAGCGGCCCTCGAAGGGTCGACGGCCACCGCCGGCGGCCGATTCATCCTTCGAGGCTCGCAAGAGCTCGCGCCTCAGGATGACGGTGACAGGTCGTGCGCGCTGATCGAAGGCCTCACGCATACTCCGGCAGCTTCGCCGCGGCCTCGGGCGTCTTGCCGCGGATCATGTCGGAGGCCTTGTCGGCGATCATCAGCGTGGACGCGTTGAGGTTGGCGGAGATCATTCGCGGCATGATCGAGGCATCGATCACGCGCAGGCCTTCCATGCCGTGAACCCGAAGCTGGTCGTCGACCACGGACCACGGTGCATCCGCCGGACCCATCCGGCAGGTGCAACCGGGATGGAAGGTGGTGGTGCCGCGCTCCGTCGCGGCGGCGAGCAGCTCGTCGTCGCTCTGCACCTTCGGGCCGGGAAAATCCTCGTAAGCGTAATACGGCTTGAGCGGCTCGGAGGCGAGCAGCCGGCGCGCCAGCTTCATGCCGGCGACCACGACGCGGCGGTCGAGTTCTTCGGCGAGATAATTGGTCTGGATGATCGGCGGCGCAAACGGATCGGCGGAGCGAATCCGGACATAGCCGCGGCTCTCCGGCCGCTGCTGCCATGACGCCACCGTCATGCCGGGCTCGTCCTCGAGCTGACCCTGCACGCCCTCCTTGTAGCTCGCCGGCGTGAAGGTGAGCTGCAGATCGGAGCTTTCGGTGGTCTCGCCGGAATGCCAGAAGCAGTACACCATGGTCGGCGATAGCGACAGCAGGCCGCGCCGCGTCGTCGCCCATTTCAGGGCCTCGACCCACAGGCTGAGACCGCGACGGAGCTCGTTGATGGTCCTGATGTTCTTGACCCGCGCCACCGAACGCGGCGCGTAGTGATCCTGCAGGCCCTCGCCGACGCCGGGCAGCGCGTGAACCACCTCGATGCCGTGGGTCTTCAACAGCTCGGGCGCGCCGACGCCGGAGAGCTGCAGCAGTTGCGGCGAGTTGTAGGCGCCGCCGGACAGGATGACTTCCTTGTTGGCGCGGATCTCCAAGGGATCGCCATACTTGCCGCCGCGATTGTAGCGCACGCCGACCGCGCGCTTGCCCTCGAAGATGATGCCGGTGACATGCGCATGGGTGCGCACGTCGACGTTCGGCCGCCGGTTGGCCGGATGCAGGAACGCTGTCGCGGCGCTGACCCGGCGGCCGTTCTGGATGGTGCGCTGGCAGTACGACACGCCCTCCTGGATCTGGCCGTTGTAGTCGGGGTTGCGCGGAATGCCGAGGCTGACCGCGCCGGCCATGAAGGCCTCGCAGAGCGGGTCCTGCCAGTCCATCGTGGTGACGGTGAGATTGCCGTCGCGGCCGCGATAGGTGTCGTCGCCCTCGCCGATCCGCTTCTCCATGCGCCGGAAGTACGGCAGCACGTCGGGATAGCCCCAGCCGCGATTGCCCATCTGCGCCCAGGTGTCGAAATCCTGGCGCTGGCCGCGGTTGTAGATGTGGCCGTTGATCGAGGACGAGCCGCCGAGCGTCTTGCCGCGCGGCGCGTAGATGCTGCGCCCGCCGGTGTAGGGACCGACCTCCTGCTGATAGGCCCAGTTCACGCTCTTCATGTGGAAGGTCTTGATGAAGCCGGCCGGCAGATGGATGTAGGGATGCCAGTCGCTCGGCCCCGCCTCCAGCACGCAGACGCGAGTCGTGCGGTCTTCACTCAAGCGGTTGGTCAGCACGCTCCCGGCGGAGCCTGCGCCGATGATCACATAATCGAAGGTTTCCATCGTTCCGTTTCTGGCGCCGACACCGTCAGCGCGGTTTATCGTTGAGCTGATAGGTGAGATGCGCCTTCACCGTCGGCCATTCGCTGGCAATGATGCTGTAAACCACGGTGTCGCGCAACGTGCCGTTGGGCGCGACCTGGTGACTGCGCAGGATGCCGTCCTGCTTGGCGCCGAGGCGCTCGATGCCGCGGCGGCTCTGGTGATTGAAGAAATGGGTGCGGAACTCAACCGCGATGCAATCGAGCTTCTCGAACGCGTGGGTCAGCAGCAACAGTTTGCACTGCGTATTGACCGCGCTGCGCTGCACACGCTTGGCGTACCAGGTCGACCCGATCTCGACACGGCGGTTCGGCGTGTCGACATTCATGTAGGTGGTCATGCCGGCGATCTTGCCGTCGGCATCGAACACCGTGAACGGCAGCATCGACCCGGCGGCCTGCAGGCCGAGCCGGCGGTCGATCTCTTTCGTCATGTTCTCCGGCTGCGGGATCGCCGTGTACCAGAGCTTTGACAGCTCGCCGTCCTTCACCGCCTCGGTCAGCCCGGCGAGGTGATCGTGCGACAGCGGTTCGAGCCGCGCATGTGCGCCGCGCAGGGTGACCGGTTCAAGCCAGGGCATTCTGTGTCCTCTATCTGTAATCCGGCGCGATCCTAGCCGTCATTGCGAGCGAAGCGAAGCAATCCATCTCTCCGCGCATGCGGAACGATGGATTGCTTCGTCGCTTCGCTCCTCGCAATGACGGTGGGCGCGATCATGTATTCAAAAAATTCAGCGGCAATCCGCCCCGCGGCCAGTCCATCGCGATCAGCTCGCCCTTGCCTGACAGCGTGATATAGGCGGTCTTCAGCTCGGGGCCGCCGAAGGCGATGTTGGTGGTGACGCGGTCGCCGGTCGGCACCTGCTCGACCAGCGTGCCGTCGGGCGCGATCACCGAGATGCAGCCCGAGACCAGCGTCGCGACGCAGACATTGCCGTTTGCTTCGACCGCGAGCGAGTCGAACATCTGGTAGCCGCCGAGGCCGGCGATCGGCTTGCCGCGCTCGCCGCGATAGATCACCTCGCGCGGCTTGATCGTGCCGGGCTCGGAAACTTCATAGGCCCACAGCCGTGCAGTCGGCGTCTCCGCGATGTAGACGGTCTTCTCGTCCGGCGACAGGCCGATGCCGTTGGCCGGCAGGATGCCGTGCACCGCCTCGACGATCTCGTTCATGCCGGGCTTGAGGTAATAGAACGCGCCGACATCCATGTCGCGGGCGCGGCGCTTGCCGAGGTCGGAGAACCACAGGCCGCCGTGCTTGTCGAACACCAGATCGTTCGGCCCGCGCAGGCCGTGCTCGCCGCACTTCGTCACCACGGTCTCGACTTTGCCGGATTGCAGATCGACACGCTGGATCGAGCCGCCGAGATAATCCTCCGGCTGCGGTCCCGGCATGATCATCTTGCCGGCCGGCATCCAGGAGAAGCCGCCATTGTTGCAAATGTAGATCTTGCCATCGGGACCAAGTGCCGCACCGTTCGGGCCGCCCGGCACTTTCGCGACGATCTCCTTGCGCCCGTCGGGATAGACCCGCGTCAGCCGCTGGCCGCGGATTTCCACCAGCACCACCGAACCGTCGGGCAGCACGACCGGCCCTTCGGGAAATTCCAGATCGGTGGCGAGAACTCGGATATTGGCCATGGCATCCTCCCGGCTCATTGGCTGCCGGCGGATTTTATGACGGTCCCGCGCGCGCAACGTTGTTGTTTCGGCCTGTTATGGCAAAGCCGATTTGTCTTGCCAAGCAACCGCGCCGCAACGCTGCCCGGCGTTGCGGCGGCCCCGAGCTGGCGCCGTGATAACAGTATCGTCCTGGCGAAGCTTATCAAACCCGTCATCCTGAGGTGCGAGCCTCTTCGGCGAGCCTCGAAGGATCGACGGCCACCAGCCGGGCCGATTCATCCTTCGAGGCTCGCCCAGCAGCGCAGCTGCGCTGCTGGACGAGCGCCTCAGGATGACGGGTGAATATTGGATTCCCGGCTCATGCGGAGCCTGTCATCGGGCCGCGCTTCGCGCGGACCGTTGGCATGCCCCGGAATGACGATGGGAAAAAGCCTCAGCTCAGCGTGCCGGCGTGCACCCACCAGCCGGGCTGGTCGGCGCGCAGCCTCTCGCCGGCAGCGGCCGCGTCGGCATCCGTTGCGAAGATCGCAAAGCAGGTCGCGCCGGAGCCGGACATGCGCACGAGGCGAACACCGGTTGCCTGCCGCAGCGCGGACAGCACGTTGCTGATCACAGGCTCGACGCGCGCGGCGGGGGTTTCGAGATCGTTGGTGCCGCTTGCGAGCGCGTCGATCCAGTCGTCGATCGCGCTCGAAGTGTCGGGCCAGGACGGGGCCTGCATCACCACATCGGTGGCGCCGATCAACAGCTCGCCGTGACGCAGGCCGAGCGCGTTGAAGACGTCCCTGGTCGCAACCGGCACGCGCGGATTGACCAGCACGCACGGCAGCGTCGGCAGGTCGAGCGGCAACAGGCTCTCGCCGACGCCGCTCATGTCGCAGGCGCGCGAGGCGACGCACACCGGCACGTCGGCGCCGGTCTTGAGCGCGACCTCCATGATCCGGTCATCGTCGAGCGACAGCTCGTTGAGCCGCGCCAAAAGCCGCAGCGCGGCCGCGGCATCCGCCGAGCCGCCGCCGATCCCGGCGGCCACCGGCAGCACCTTCTCCAGCGTGAAGTGGCCGACCTTGAGGTCGGCGACGCGCTCGCCGAGCAGGCGCGCGGCCTTGAGCACCAGATTGTCCGAGGTGTCGCCGCAGGCATCCGCCAGCGGCCCGGACATCGAGAGCGCCAGTTGGTCGCCCGGCTCCAAGATCAGGCGATCGGCGCAATCGGCAAACGCGACGACGCTCTCCAGATCGTGAAATCCATCGACGCGCCGCCCGACCACCTTCAGCGTCAGGTTGACCTTGGCACGCCCCTCTTCAATCAGCGCCGGCACGGCGAATAACCCCTAAAAAACAAACATCGTGATGCGATTAGCGTAAATCGCACCACGATCCTATCCCTTTGTTGGCACGGAAATTCCGGCACCACTCGTCATGCCCGGGCTTGACCCGGGCATCCATCGCCCGAAAGGGCATCTCGCGAAGGGGATGGATGGCCGGGTCAAGCCCGGCCATGTCGATCTCATTCTGCGGAAGGCCTTGGCCTGTCTAGCGGGCAACTACCCGCCCTTGCCGCCGTCGTCCTTCTTCTTGTCGTTGGCGGCGGCGGCCGGCGAGGCGTCTTCGGGCAGACCGTTGTCGATCTTGGCCTGGATCTTCGGCAGCTCGTCCGGCTCCGGCTTGAGGTCGCGGGCGTGCGCCCACTGGAATTTGGCCTCCAGCGTGCGGCCGACGCGCCAGTAGGCGTCGCCGAGATGGTCGTTGATGGTCGGATCTTCCGGCTTCAGGTCGATGGCGCGCTCGAGGTTCTTCACCGCTTCCTCGAAATTGCCGATCCGGTAGTAGGCCCAGCCGAGCGAATCCACGATGTAGCCGTCGTCGGGGCGCTGCTCGACGGCACGCTTGATCATCTTCATGCCTTCGTCGAGGTTGATGCCCTGGTCGATCCAGGAATAGCCGAGATAGTTCAGCACATGCGGCTGCTCGGGCTGCAGCTCGAGCGCCTTGCGCATGTCGGTCTCGGCCTTGTTCCACTGCTTGGAGCGCTCCTCGCAGATGCCGCGATAGTAGTAGGTGACCCAGGCATTCTTGTCGCCGCCGGCCGGCAGCGCATCGATCGCCTGCGAATAGGTCACCGCGCAGTCGCCGAACTTCTTGCGGCCGCGCTCGATGTTGCCGAGCGCCAGGATCGCCTCGATGTCCTTCGGGTATTCCGTCGCGACGTCCTTGAGGATCTTGATCGCCTCGTCGCTGCGGTCGGCGGCGTCGAGATTGGTCGCGAGCTGGATCTGGGCGTTGCGCTTCAGCGGCGAGGACGCCGGCATCCGCTCATAGATCTTGATCGCCATCTGCGGCTTCTTCACCGATTCATAGAGATCGGCGAGCGAGAGGAGCGCCATCGGATGGCTCGGCTGCAGATAGAGCGCCAGCTGCAGATAGACCAGCGCGAGGTCCTCGCCGCCGCGGCGGGTCAAGGTCGCGCCGATGCCGTAGAGCGCCTCGGCGGCGCCGGCCTGCGGGCTATCGACCAGCGGCGGCAGCTTCTTGCCGGCCTTGGTCTCCTTGATGCCGTCAAGCACCAGCGGGTGGCGCGGCAGCTTCTTGTCGAAGGCCTCATAGAGCGCGGTGGCGGCGGCGGTATCCTTGTTGCGCGAGGTCCAGCGCGCATATTCGTCGACCGTGCGCAGCGCCGAATCGTCCAGCTTGTAGGTGCGCTCGAGCCGGGTGCCGGCGTCCTTCTCCTTGCCGGCGAGCTCGTAGATCATGCCGGCATGCAGGTCCTTGAAGATCGGATACCAGTCCGGCCCGGTCAGCTTGTCGATTCCGGCGATCGCGGCCTTGGAGTCGCCGGCGCCATAGGCGGCCCAGGACGACAGCAGCGTCGCGACGAGGTCGGTGATCGGGCCGCGGATCGACTGGTTGATGTTGGTCTGCGCGGCGGCGTACTTCTTCAGCTTGAGGTCGCGCACGCCGACCACGAGGCGGGCGACGCGGTTGGCCTTGTCCTGGGTCAGGATGCGGTCGGCGAGCTTGACCGCCTCGTCGATGTCGCCGTCGGCGAGCGAGGAGATGAAGGCGCGGTCGAGCAGCTCGGAATTTTTCGGATCGGTGCGCAGCGCGGAGCGGTAGAACGCCGCGGCCGAGGCCGCATCGCGCTCGACGCTGGCATGGCGGGCGGCCAGATAGCTGCCGGCGGTGGTCAGCGATTTCAAATCGTTCTTGGTCGGGAATTGCGCCGTGTTGTCGGCGGGATGGTCGGGCGTCTGCGCCGCCAGCTGCGCCGGCGCGGCGAGCGCGGCTGCGGCGAGTGCGGCAATGGTCAGGCGGTTGAAACGGGTGAACAGCATCACGGTCGCCTTGCTCCAGGGATTTACGGCCAGATCCTTACAAGATCTCGCTTGCGATCAGCTTCAAAATGCGACCCAAGCGGCGGCATCACGGCCGCCGACAATGCCGCTTTTGGCGTTCAACCGCAAGGATAGGCATGACGAATCAATCGGCAGATTAGGCCCTTAGGACCGCCGATCCAGCCAGCCTGCCCCGCAAGACGCTTCTAGTGTGGCGGTATCGTGGCCGGCGCGCGCACAAACGCGTTGAGACACAGAAGGATGCCCTGGAAACAGTTCCGCCTCCCCTCGCAAGCGGAGAGACGGGGGTTGTCCGGAGCGCTGTGCCCTCACGCAATTGTGGTCAGGCTTACATCGCCTCGTAGTTCGGGCCGCCGCCGCCTTCCGGAGGAACCCAGGTGATGTTGCCGTTGGGGTCCTTCACGTCGCAGGTTTTGCAGTGGACGCAGTTCTGCGCGTTGATCTGGAAACGCGGGCCCGAGCTCTCCTCGACCCATTCATAGACGCCGGCCGGGCAATAGCGGTTGGAGGGACCGGCGAACACGTCGTGCTCGGAGGTCTTCTGCAGGTTCATGTCGGCGACCTTGAGATGGACCGGCTGGTCCTCCTCATGGTTGGTGTTGGACAAAAACACCGAGGACAGCTTGTCGAACGTGATCTTGCCGTCCGGCTTCGGATAGGCGATCGGCTGGTGCTGCGTGGCGGCATCCAGCGTCTTGCGGTCGGGCTTGGCGTGCGACTGGGTGCCGAACAGCGAGAAGCCGAGCGTGTTGCACCACATGTCGAAACCGGAGAACAGCGTTCCGAGCAGATTGCCGAACTTCGACAGCAACGGCTTGGCGTTGCGGACCTTGAACAGGTCCTTGCCGATCGCCGACGAGCGCCAGGCATTCTCGTACTCGACGAGTTCGTCATTGGCGCGGCCGGCGCCGAGCGCCGAGGCGACATGCTCCGCGGCGAGCATGCCGGAGCCCATCGCGTTGTGGACGCCCTTGATGCGCGGCACGTTGACGAAGCCGGCGGCGCAGCCGATCAGCGCGCCGCCCGGGAACGACAGCCGCGGCACCGACTGGTAGCCGCCCTCGGTGATGGCGCGCGCGCCATAGGCGAGCCGCTTGCCGCCCTCGAACAGCTCGCGGATGTCGGGATGCGTCTTGATGCGCTGGAATTCGTCGAACGGCGACAGATACGGGTCGTTGTAGTTCAGATGCACGACGAAGCCGACCGCGACGCGGTTGTCGTCGTAGTGATAGAGGAACGAGCCGCCGCCGGTCTTGTCGTTCAGCGGCCAGCCGAGCGTGTGCTGCACCCGGCCCTTCTTGTGCTTCGCCGGGTCGATCTGCCAGACCTCCTTGAGGCCGATGCCGAACTTCGGCGGCTCGCAGTTGGCGTCGAGGTTGTATTTCGCGATCAGTTGCTTGGACAGCGAACCACGCGCGCCTTCGGCGAACAGCGTGTACTTGCCGAGCAGCTCCATGCCGCGGGTGTAGGAATCCTTGTGGGTGCCGTCCTTGGCGATGCCCATGTCGCCGGTGGCGATGCCGCGCACCGCGCCCTTGTCGTCGTAGAGCACTTCGGCGGCGGCGAAGCCCGGATAGATCTCGACGCCGAGCGCCTCCGCCTTCGGCGCCAGCCAGCGGCAGACATTGCCGAGCGAGCCGATGTAGCAGTGATGATTGTTCATCAAGGGCGGCATGATGAAGTTCGGAATGCGGAACCAGCCCTGCGACGTCGCCCAGTAGAAGCGGTCGCTGGTCACCTGGGTCTTGAGCGGACAGTCGGCGTCCTCGCGCCAGTCCGGGATCAGTTTGTCGAGCGACACCGGATCAATCACCGCACCCGAGAGGATGTGCGCGCCGACCTCAGAGCCCTTCTCCACCACCACGATCGATAGCTCCGGATTGAGCTGCTTGAGCCGGATCGCGGCCGACAAGCCCGAGGGGCCGGCGCCGACGATGACGACGTCGAATTCCATGGATTCGCGCGGAGGAAGTTCTTCACTCATGATCTGATCTCAGCCCATTGAGAACGCTTCTAAGCTTTTCAGGGTCGTTGTTTCCGATTTTTCGGGGAAGGACAACCATGGAATTGCGCTTCGGGACGTTTCGCGCGCGTCCATTCTGTCCTAAATTCAATATGCCATGGCCCTGACGCCCGAACCCGCCCCTACTCTGCAGCAATTGCTGGCCTTTTACCTCGAGGCCGGGGTCGACTGCGCGCTGGGCGATGAGCCGATCAACCGCCTGGCGGAGGTCGACGCGGTTCCCGCGCCCGCCGCGCCGCGGCCCGTTGCCGCGCTCAATCCGCTGCGTCCGCCGCCGCCGGTGATGCCGTCAGTTCCGCGCAGCGAAAACACCGTGGCGCCGGACGCCGCGATCGCCTCGGCGCGCGATGCGGCACGGATGGCGCCGACGCTCGAGGCGCTGCGCGAATTGCTGCAGACGTTCGACGGCTGCGCGCTGAAGCACACCGCGACGAAACTGGTGTTCGCCGACGGCAACCCCGAGGCGCGCGTGATGTTCGTCGGCGAGGCGCCGGGCCGCGACGAAGACATCGAGGGCCTGCCGTTCGTCGGCCGCTCCGGCAAGCTGCTCGACCGCATGATCGCGGCGATCGGGCTCGATCGCAGCAAGGCCTATATCGCCAACGTGATCCCGTGGCGGCCGCCCGGCAACCGCACGCCGACGCCGCAGGAGACGCAAATCTGCCTGCCCTTCATCCAGCGCCAGATCGAGCTGGTGAACCCCGACGTGCTGGTGACGCTGGGCAATCCCTCGACCCAGGCGCTGCTCGGCACCCGCGAGGGCATCATGCGTACGCGCGGCAAATGGGTCGACTACGACACCGGCACCCGCACCATCCGCGCCATCGCGACGTTCCATCCGGCGTATCTGCTGCGTTCGCCGTCGTACAAGAAGATGACCTGGCTCGACCTGCGCGCGATCGCGAAGGCGTTGGCGGCGGCAAGCGCGTAGCTTCGTAAGCACCGTCATTTCGGGGCGATGCGGAGCATCGAACCCGGAATCTCGAGATTCTCAGGTGCGCAAGTGCGCACCATAGTTCTCGCTTCGCGAGCCCCGGAATGACGGTCGCAAGATCACCCCTTCGGGCGCACGATGGCCCAGCCGATCCGCAAGGTCGGCAGCCGGCCGTTGACCAGGCGGTCGAACGAGCGCGGCACCTCCGGCACCAGATTCGGGAAACGCTGCGCAATATCGGGCGGCGGGGTGCCGGCGGTGTCCTGCGCGCGCCACACCACGACGCCGCCGGTCTCGTTGAATTTTGCGATCGACAGCCACGGCGTCCGCTGCGGCGTGGCGTCGAGCAACAGGTGTGGACGGCGCGCCTGCATCGCGATCAGGCTGGCGATCTCCGGATCGCCGGCGACCGCGCGCAGGCGCTGGTTGGTGCGGCGCTCATAACTGTCGTCGAAGAAGCGGCCGATCGCGGCCGACGGCAGCGAGGTCGGCGCCTCCGTGGTGCTGGTCCAGGGCAGGAACAGCGCCACCACCAGCGCCAGCGCGGCCGGTGCGGCGACGGCCAGCGCCCACACCGAGCGCAGCAGCCGCTGCCGCCGCAGACGAATCAGATCGCCGCTCGCGACCACGACGGCGAGCCCCGACATCAAGAGCGCGACGCCGGCGCCGCCGAACACGCGGTCGAGGTTGAACAGGCCGGAGACGAAGCTGCCGACGACTGCAGGCGCAAAGGTGAAGAAGTAGACGAATTGCTGCCCCAGCGGATCGACCGCCGGGCGGTAGATGATCGGCGGATCCTCCTTCTCGCGGGCAAACCAGCGCGAATTGAGGATGACCAGCAGCACGATCGCGGCGGTCGCCACGATCAGGCCGCCGAGCACGATGCCCCAGCGCGTGGCGCGGGCGCCGAGTTCGCCGAGCGCCGGCAGTGGCGGCAGCGCCAAGACGTCGGCGCGGATCAGCCAGATCAGATAGGGCAGCGCCAGCACGATGACGACGAGCAGCGCGTAGATCGGATCGACCGCGCGCAAGGTGCGGCGGCCGCGTGCGGTCGCGACCGCAAAGCCCGCGACCAGGAGGATCATGCCGATCGCCGCAGGCGTGGTCAGCAGCAGCAGGCCGCAATCGATCGACCAGGCGAACCAGGCGCTGCGCCGGTTCTGCCCGATCAGTTGCCAGGAATGCAGCAGCAGCAGCGCCCACAACGGACGCGCCAGGATCAGCGGGCCGAACTCGACGCTCGGCGAGGAGAACACGACGACCGTCATCGACAGCAGCACCGCGAGCACGCCCTGCGGCCCGCCGACGATGGCGCGCGCCAATTGGTAGAAGGCGATAAAGGTCGCAATCTCGCAGATCTGCGCCAGCAGATAGACGCCGAACACGTGATTGCCGGCGGCGCGGTAGGCGATGTCGGCGAGCCAGAACGACAGCGGCGGCCCCATGTCGGTGCCGACCTGGTATTCGCGGCCGAACGCCAGCACGGTGGCGAGATTGCCGGGCGGGCTGCCATAGACGATCAGCGGCAGGAACAGCCAGATCGCCGCCTGCGCCAGCACCACGATCCACACCACCAGACGCGGCCGGGCGCGGATCAGTTCGACGACGAGGGAGGTAAACCGCATGAAACGCCTGAAATGCCCCAACCACCCGTGTCAGCGGCGCAAGCTGGTCCTTGCGGTTTGATAACGGGCGGCGGCGATGGAGGCAACCGGTGTACGCACGACTCTCTCCGCGACAAACCAACAGTGCGACTCGCGGCCACCCCTCTCCCCAACCCTCCCCCGCAAGGGGGGAGGGAGCCCTTCCGTCGGCGGCTCACTCACTTGCTACCGAGGGATAGCTTTCGCGCACGTTCGAACGTACGACTCGATGTGAGGTGGGCACGCAGGTCAGGCTCCCTCCCCCCTTGCGGGGGAGGGTGGGGAGAGGGGTGGCCGCAAGCGATGGCGTACGTTTGGACGCTACGCCGCGGCGGAGGCCACGGCTTCGCTCTCCGGATCGACGGTGAACAGGTCCGGCGTCGGCGGCTCCGGGAAATGCTTTAGCCGCGCCGCGACGACGGGGGCGAAGAAGCTGCGGTGATGGGCGCTGGGGCCGAGCCGATCCAGCGCTTCGAGATGCTCGGGCACGGCGTAGCCCTTGTGCTGCTCAAAACCGTAGCCGGGGCAATCCAGCGCCAGTGCGCTCATCAGGCGATCGCGCGTCACCTTTGCGATGATCGAGGCCGCGGCGATCGACGCCACCAGGCCATCGCCGCCGATCACGGCCTCGCAGTCGCAAGGCGTGGCGAGCCGGTCGCGGCCGTCGACGAAAACGTGCTTGGGCGCCTCGGGGAGCGCATGCACCGCGCGAGCCAGCGCCCACAGCGAGGCGCGCAAAATATTGTCGCGGTCGATTCGCGCCGGCGAGGCCACCGCGACCGAATAGGCTGCGGTCGCGCAGATCTCCTCGAACAGTTCCTCGCGGCGCTCGGCGGTCAGCCGCTTGGAATCGTCGAGGCCTTTCGGGATGCGCTTCGGATCCAGCACCACCGCGGCGGCGACCACGGGGCCCGCCAGCGGGCCGCGCCCGGCCTCGTCGCAGCCAGCGATCGGCCAGACCCCGCGCTTGATCAGCGCGCGCTCGCGCCGAAAGCTCGGCCGCACGATGACGCGCTTCTCCGGCTTGGCTGGCTCGGCCGGCGTCTTCTGCGCCGCGGTCTTCGCGGCTTTGGGCA
This sequence comes from Bradyrhizobium sp. CCBAU 51753, assembly GCF_015291565.1. Taxonomy (NCBI): domain Bacteria; kingdom Pseudomonadati; phylum Pseudomonadota; class Alphaproteobacteria; order Hyphomicrobiales; family Nitrobacteraceae; genus Bradyrhizobium; species Bradyrhizobium sp. CCBAU 51753. Next base: position 7,545,089 of record NZ_CP030037.1, read on the forward strand.
CGCTCTTGGATTTGTCCCGAATCATGCGCCGATCGTGGCGCAGGCCGAACCGCCAGCGCAACCGGGAACCCGGCGCCCTTCCCCGTTATTCAGGCCGCGGCGCCGGGCAGCACGTTCCGCTTGACGGTGGCGCGCTGTCAAAACAGCGAAAACAACCCCATGCAAAGTAGCTCGCGCACCGGGTTAGAGGTAATAAAATACCGCGAGAGCTAGTCCGGCAGCGAGACCCGGCGGTCGTCGCCGACCGTAAAGCCCGGCGCGCGGACCACCTCCCAGGCGTGGCCGTCGGGATCGGCGAAATAGCCGCAATAGCCGCCATAGCTGGTCGGCTTCGCCGGATTGAGCAGCTTTGCGCCCTTGGCGAGCGCGAACGCCATCACGGCATCGACCTCGGCATCGTCGCGGCAGTTCCAGGCAATGGAGACGCCATGGAAGCCGGCCGGCCGCGGCTTGTCGGGCAGCGCGGCGTCGGCGGCGAGCAGATGCCAAGGGAACAGCCCGATCACGGTGCCGCCGGTGTCGAAGAAGGCGACCTCCTCGCCGGTCGCGCGCATTTTTCTGGTGAAGCCGAGCGATTCATAGAAGGCGATGCTGGCGCGCATGTCATTGACGCCGAGGGTCAGGACGGTGAAGCGTGGGGTCGGGGCGTTACTCATTGTTACCTCATTCCCGTCATTGCGAGCGAAGCGAAGCAATCCATCTATCCCAACGTTGCGACATGGATTGCTTCGCTTCGCTCGCAATGACGCTCTGGTTGCAGCGTGCTTCGTAGCCCGGATGCAGCGAAGCGTAATCCGGGTAAGTCTTTCCGCGGAGAGACTGGCCCCGGATTTCGCTTCGCTGCATCCGGGCTACAAGTCTGCCCTAGAACAAACTCAACTGCTGGCCATTCCGCTTCGGCCTCGCAAAATGATCGGTGGTCAGCTTGGTGCGGCGCTTGTTCAGGCCGAGCTTTTCGCAGGCGATCTCGAAGCGGCGGCCGATCATCCAGGCCATCGGGCCGGTGCCCTTCATCCGGGTGCCCCATTGCGAGTCGTAGTCGCGGCCGCCGCGCATGTCGCGGATCAGGGTGAAGACGTGGCGGTAGCGGTCGGGATAGTTCGCCATCAGCCACTCACGAAATAGATCGCGGACCTCGAGCGGCAGCCGCAGCAGCACATAGCTCGCCTCCTTGGCGCCGGCATGCGCCGCGGCATCGAGGATGCGCTCGATCTCCGAATCGTTCAGCGCCGGGATGATCGGCGCCGCCATCACCGTGGTCGGGATGCCGGCATCGGCCAGCCGCTTGATCGCCTCGAGCCGCTTCGTCGGCGTCGAGGCGCGCGGCTCCATGGTGCGCGCGAGCTTCGGATCGAGCGTCGTCACCGACAGCGCGACTTTTGCCAGATTGCGCTTGGCCATCCGCGCCAGGATGTCGATGTCGCGGGTCACCAGCGCCGATTTTGTCACGATGCCGACCGGATGGCCGGCGCGCTCCAAGACCTCGAGAATGCCGCGCATGATTTTCCGTTCGCGCTCGATCGGCTGATAGGGATCGGTGTTGGTGCCGATCGCGATCATCCGCGCCTCGTAGCCGGGCGCGGCAAGCTCCTTCTCGAGCAGCTCCGGCGCATCCGGCTTGGCGAGCAGCTTTGATTCGAAATCAAGCCCCGGCGACAGGCCGAGATAGGCGTGGGTCGGCCGCGCGAAGCAGTAGACGCAGCCATGCTCGCAGCCGCGATAGGGATTGATCGAGCGGTCGAAGCCGATGTCGGGCGAGTCGTTGCGGGTGATCACCTTGCGCGAGGTATCGAGCGCCACCGAGGTCTTGAACGGCGGCAGGTCGTCAAGGCTCTGCCAGCCGTCGTCGAAGGCCGTCCGCGCCTCGGCCTCATAGCGGCCGCTTGCATTGGACTGCGCGCCGCGGCCACGCCGCCGCTCGCGCTCTATCGCCACCGCGATCTCGGGAAAAGGGGAAGCACCCGCCGGGTTATCGGAGGGCGCCGTTGCCGGCGGGTGCCTGAGGGCATGAGAGGATGCTCTGCTCATGCCGTGAAGCTAACACAGCTTGAGAACAAATCAAGAACATGAACGGAGAAATTCCACAGAACCGTGGCGCAAAAATCTGCAGACGAGAAGGCTGCTTTGAATATGACATGGTGATAACACAGCGCGGTTTTTCCACCCCTTTGAGCCGTTGAGCCTCAATGCTGAGCGTGATCATTCCGACCGACGGGGTCGAACGCACCGCGGTTGCGACACTGGCGGCGCTGGTGCCGGGCGCCGCTGCGGGGGTCATCCGCGAGGTGCTGCTGGTCGAGCGGACCAACACCGACGTGATGGAGCGCGTCGCCGACGTCGCGGGCTGCCGCTTCCTGCGGTTCGAGGGCAGCCGCGCCGCGGCGCTGGCCGCCGGCGCCAAACAGGCGCGCTCGCCCTGGCTGATGTTCCTGCATCCCGGCGCCGTGCTGGACACAGGCTGGATCGAGGAGACCACCCAGTTCATCCAGATCGTGGCGGCGAGCGGCAAGGACCGCGCCGGCATTTTTCGCTATGCCCGCTCGCCCTACACCGATGCCGGGCTGCGCGACGGCTTCAAATTCGTCGCCCGGATGGTCGCCGGCCCGTCGGCCGAACAGGGCCTCTTGATCGCGCGCGAACATTACGAGCGGCTCGGCGGCTACCGGCCCGACGCCCGCCGCTCCGAGGCGCGGCTGCTGCGCCGGCTCGGCCGCTCCTCGCGCACCATGCTGCGCAGCCGGATCATGGTCGCATAGACGCCCCCAAGATATACTTGCCAAAGTCAAATAATTATTTGACACTGGCAAATATCGAGGTGCGCCATGACTGATCCCATGACAGATCCCGACGACCAGGTCACCGCCGTCCGCGGCTTCAACCGCTTCTACACCCGCAAGCTCGGCATGCTGGATCAGCATCTCGTGCACAGCCCGTTTTCGCTGAGCGAGGCGCGGGTGTTGTACGAGCTGGCGCATCGCGAGGACGCCGCCGCGCGGGACATCGGGATCGAGCTCGGGCTCGATGCCGGCTATCTCAGCCGTATCCTGCAGAAATTCGAGGACGACGGCCTGCTCGCCCGCAAGCCGCTGCCGACTGACCGGCGGCAGATCCGGCTCAATCTCACCGCCAAGGGGCGGCAGGCGTTCGCCAAGGTCAGCCGCGCCTCACATGACGAAGTCGCCGCGATGCTGGCGCCACTGTCGCCGGAGGACCGCATCCGGGTCACCGCTGCAATGGCAACCATCGAACGGCTGCTGGAGCCGCCGGCCGCAAAGCCGGCCGGCTTCCTGCTGCGCAGCCACCGCGTCGGCGACATGGGCTGGGTGATCTCGCGGCAGGGCCGCGCCTATGCGGAGGAATATGGCTGGGACATCAGCTACGAGGCATTGGTCGCCGAGATCTGCGCCCAGTTCATCAGAAACTACGACCCGGCGCGCGAGCATTGCTGGATCGCCGAGGTGGCGGGCGAACCGGTCGGCTCGGTCTTCCTCGTCAACGGCGGTGACGGCATTGCAAAGCTGCGGCTGCTGATGGTCGAGGAGAAGGCGCGCGGGCTCGGCGTCGGACGGGCGCTGGTCGAGCAATGCATCCGCACCGCGCGCGACAACGGCTACAAGAAGATGACGCTGTGGACCCAGAGTATCCTGCTCGCCGCCCGCGGCATCTACGCCCACGCCGGCTTCGAGCGGGTCAAGGAAGAGAGGCATCACAGCTTCGGCGTCGACCTGGTCGGCGAGACCTGGGAGCTGGACCTGTGAAGCCGCAGCGCCGCGACGAAGGGCGGCGCGTGACGGCAGAACTCATCACGTTCTATGCGCGGCGGGCCCACGCGCTGCGCGCCGCGGCGTATCGCAACGCGGCCTTGGCGTTGTGGCGGGCGGTGGTGAGGATGGTCAGAGGCAGGTGATCGGTCCCGCACACTGAGTGCGTAGCCCGGATGCAGCGCAGCGCAATCCGGGACCGGTGTCGACGCAGGAGAGACCGCCCCGGATTGCGCTTCGCTGCATCCGGGCTACGGAACGCTCACGCGCTGGCGCCTTTTGCCTTCGGGCGGCGCAGATGCTCATCCAGCCGCGGCATGATCTCGACGAAATTGCAGGGCCGCGTGCGGTAGTCGAGCTGCGCGGCCAGAATGCCGTCCCAGCCGTCGCGGCAGGCGCCGGGCGAACCCGGCAGGCAGAAGATAAAGGTCGCGCCCGCGACGCCGGCGGTGGCGCGGCTCTGGATCGTCGATGCGCCGATCTTGGCGTGGCTCAGCATGTGGAAGGCGATCGAAAAGCCGTCCATCCGCTTCTCGAACAACGGCTCGACCGCCTCCGGCGTGACGTCGCGGCCGGTAAAGCCGGTGCCGCCGGTGGTGATCACGGCGTCGACGCCTTCATCCGCAATCCAGCGCCGGATCACGGCGCGGATAGCCTCGACATCGTCGGTGACGATTTCGCGCGCCGCGAGCTTGTGGCCGGCGGCGGTCAGGCGGTCGGCGAGCGTGGTGCCGGACTTGTCGTCGGCGAGCGATCGCGTGTCCGAGATCGTCAGCACCGCGATGTTGAGCGGGATGAAGGTTTTGGTTTCGTCGGTTGAGGACATTTCAATCACTCCACACACTCCGCCGTCATCCTGAGGTGCGAGCCTTGCGGCGCACTTGCGCCGCTGGGCGAGCCTCGAAGGATGGGCCGCGGGCGCTTTATCCTTCGAGGCTCGCCGAAGAGGCGAGCACCTCAGGATGACGCGATCTAGAGCTACCCGCCGCTGCCGAACGTATTACACGCCTGCACCGTGCCCTGCTGGTAGCCGCGCATGAACCATTCCTTGCGCTGCGCGGCGGAGCCGTGGGTGAAGGAATCGGGCACCACCCTGCCCGTCGCCTGGCGCTGCAGCGTGTCGTCGCCGATCGCGTTCGCGGTGGTCAGCGCGGCATCGATGTCGCCGGCCTCGAGGAAGCCGGGCCGCTTCTTCTCCTCGCGATTGACCCAGACGCCGGACAGGCAGTCGGCCTGCAGCTCGACCCTGACCTGCAGCGCGTTGGCTTCCCGCTTGTCGCCGGCCTGCTGCTGCAGCCGCGTCACCCGCGGGATGATGCCGAGCAGATTCTGGATGTGATGGCCGGCCTCATGCGCGATGATATAGGCCGCGGTGAACTTGCAGGCGTTGCCGGAGCAGCCGCGGAAGCGGGTCTCGACCTCGCGGAAGAAGCCGGTGTCGAGATAGATGGTCTTGTCCGGCGGGCAGTAGAACGGGCCCATCGCCGACTGCGCCATGCCGCAGCGGCCGCCGTTGGTCGCGTTGCGGAACAGCACGATCTTCGGGCCGGTGTAGCTCTGGCCGCTCGCCTGGAAGATCTCGCTCCAGCGATCGTCGATTTCACCCAGGATGCCGGCAATCATGCTGCCCATCTCGTCGGTCGGCGCGCCGCGCTTGACCTGACCGCCCGACGACTGCCGGTCGGTCTGATAGGTCGGAGCGTGGCCGCCGCCGGTGAGAATCTCCGCGCCGCCGATCAGGATGCGCGGATCGATGCCGAAGGCGTAGCCGAGCAGGCCGAGCACGATGATGGTGCCGATGCCGAGCCCGCCACCGCCGCCCATCGGAATGCCGAAACCACCGCCGCCTCCGCCCATCCCGCCTTCATCGCGACGGTCTTCGATGTCGTCGCTGCGGCGGAAGTCATCGTAGCGCATGGCGGTTTCCCTCCACTCCAGTCCGTGGCCCAATGCGGGACACATCAGACGTAAAATTTTTACTCTGTTAATCAATAACCCGGCCGGCAAAAATTGCCTAGTGCGCCGAGGCGGCCGCCCTCGCGGAGTTTGCCGCGCGAGCGAAGGCAATTCTAGCGGTCGAATCGTGCCGGTTTGATGATCGCGCAACTCGCATCGCACCGTGCAGATGCGCAGCGCACAATGCGAATGACGACGTGCCGCGCGGTTCGAAAGTCGCTGCAATCTTTTACGCGAACATTTCCAATTAAGTCGATTTTTACTTTGCCGGGTCAATGTGTGGTCAGTCGGTTGTTTAGTCCCGCGTCGCCGACAGCGTCGCCTGAGTCAGAGTTCTTGAGTCATGGTAGTGTCGCGTCGCGGGGCGTCTGCAAAGGCGCCCCGCACTAAATTTGAGAATGCCCCGTCGAGCCGGATCGTCGTCGGCGATTGCGTCGCCGAGTTGTCGAAGCTTCCCGCAAGCTCCGTCGATCTGGTGTTCGCAGATCCACCCTACAATCTGCAGCTCAAGGGCGACCTGAAGCGCCCCGACGAATCGCATGTCGATGCCGTCAACGACGAATGGGACAAGTTCACGTCCTTCGCCGCCTATGACGATTTCACCCGCGCCTGGCTGCTGGCCTGCCGCCGCGTGATGAAGCCGTCTGCAACGCTGTGGGTGATCGGCTCCTATCACAACATCTTCCGCGTCGGCGCCATGATGCAGGACCTCGGGTTCTGGCTGCTGAACGACATCGTGTGGCGCAAGTCGAACCCGATGCCGAATTTCCGCGGCCGCCGCTTCACCAATGCGCACGAGACCATGATCTGGGCCGCGCGCGATGAGAAGGCGAAGGGCTACACCTTCAATTACGAAGCGCTGAAGGCGGCCAATGAGGACGTGCAGGCGCGTTCCGACTGGCTGATCCCGCTGTGCACCGGCGAGGAGCGCCTGAAAGGCAGCGACGGCAAGAAAGTGCATCCGACGCAGAAGCCGGAGCAGCTGCTCGCCCGCGTGCTGCTGTCGTCGTCGAAGCCGGGTGATCTCGTGATCGATCCGTTCAACGGCACCGGCACCACCGGCGCCGTCGCAAAGCGGCTCGGCCGCAACTACATCGGCTTCGAGCGCGACAAGGCCTATGCCGCGGCCGCCGAAGCGCGGATCGCCGCGATCGAGCCGCTGCCGGACGCGACGCTGGCGCCGTTCATGACCGCGCGCGAGGCGCCGCGCGTGGCGTTCTCCGAACTGATCGAGCGCGGCATGATCCTGCCCGGCGCCAAGCTGGTCGACGCCAAGAAGCGCCACGGCGCGCTGGTCCGCGCCGACGGCGCCATCATGCTCGGCGACAAGGTCGGCTCGATCCACCGCATCGGCGCGGTGGCGCAGGGCTCGGGGGCTTGCAACGGCTGGACCTTCTGGCACGTCGAGACCAAGACCGGCCTGAAGCTGATCGACGAGCTGCGCGCCGAGATCCGGTCAGGGATGGCGGCGGGCTGAACGTTTCCGAGAACCGCGGCCGTAGGATGGGTAGAGCGCAGCGAAACCCATCAACTTTGAGTCCGCGGGTGAGATGATGGGTTTCGCTGCGCTCTACCCATCCTACGCGTTCCCACCTTCGCGTGTCGGACGCAGGGCAGCCATTTGTTTTTCGATTGCCGCTCCGCGACGCCCGGGCCTAAGATATAGGCGCTGTCACTTGCCGTTTCGATTGGTCGCCCGATGCGCAGACAATCCGAGACCTTGCTGCTGGTGCCGCTGCTGCCGATCTTCCTGATCGGCATGTTTCCGATGCTGCTGATCGGCCTGCTCGGATTTTTTGGCCTGATCATTTTCGGCATCCTGCTGGTCTGCGTCGGGCTGACGCTCGGCCTCGAGGCGCATGGCGAATTCAACGAGGGGATCATCGTCCACGGCTACGCGCGTCCGTCCGAACGCGCGACGCAGATCTCAAACCTGCATGCTGCGACCCGCGCCGCGGCGGTGCTGGAGATCGTCGGGCTGGCGCTGGTCGTAACCGGCCTGGCCGGCTTTTTCGGCTATGGCTGACCGGCGCGGCGCGCACGGCTCTCTCGCAAACTCGTCGCTTGCGCATCGCAGCAAAGTTTGCGCATGAAGGCACACGCGCGGGCTTTCCCCCCGCAGCGTCCCGATCCCGTCGGTGAAAACATCAATCGGTCATAAAACCAGGGGAGTTCCTCCATGCTCAAATTCTATTTCAACGGCGCGCCGAACCCGATGAAGGTCGCGCTGTTCCTGGAAGAGTCCGGCCTGCCGTTCGAGGCGATCCCGGTCGACACCCGCAAGGGCCAGCAGTTCGCGCCGGACTTTTTGAAGGTCAATCCGAACGGCAAGGTGCCGGCGATCGACGACGACGGCATCCTCGTGTTCGACTCCAACGCCATCCTGCTCTACCTCGCCGAGGAGCACGGCAAGTTCCTGCCGGCCAACACACCGGCCAACCGCGCCGCGACGCTGTCCTGGCTGATGTTCATCGCAACCGGCCTCGGCCCCTATTCCGGCCAGGCCGTGCACTTCAAGCATTTTGCGCCGAAGGATCTCGACTACGCCCACAACCGCTACCAGTACGAGGCGCATCGCCACTACAAGATCCTCGACGATCACCTCGCCAAGTCGCGCTACATGGTCGGCGATGCCTATTCGATCGTCGACATGGCGTTCTGGGGCTGGGTCCGCATGGGAACATTCATCCTCGGCGAGGACGGTTTTGCGAAGTATCCGAATGTGAAGCGGCTGCTCGACGAGATCTCGGCGCGTCCCGCGGCGGCCCGCGCCAACGCGCTGAAGGACAAGCACACCTTCAAGGCCGAGATGGACGACGAGGCCCGCGGCATCATGTTCGGCCATCTCAAGACCAAGGTGGCGTGACACGAGCCACCTCAACGCGACAAGGGTGGGCACGCTTCCGCTTTGCCCACCCACGCAAGCAATTTGCTGGCGCGACCTATCTCCCCAACGTCGTCCCTGCGAAGGCACCTAGGGCATGCACACATCTCATCACTCAGCCGATCTTGCTTAAGGCGACACGGGAGGTGGGAGGGCTCTCTCCCCCTTGCGGGGGAGAGTTGGAGAGAGGGGTAAGCCACAATCACCGCCCGCGGGGCTTACCCCTCTCCCTAGCCCTCCCCCGCAAGGGGGGAGGGAACCCATCCGGTGGCGCCTTCCTGACCTGTAAGCCCTCCAGATGTGTGCATGCCCTAGTGCTTTCGCAGGGACGACTCGTTGATGGGTCCGTGCGAGAAATCGGGTGGGCAAAGGCGCGAAAGCGCCGTGCCCACCATCCACGCCACGCTCGCAAAAATGCTCGTCAACGGTCAGCCCGCCGCGCGCGCCTCGGGCGCCGGGAACGGGCCCAGCGCCCGCTCGGTCAGCACCGAGTCGCAATATTCCCGCACCTCCTTGATCCTGCCGGCCTCGAAGCGGAACACCAGGCAATAATCGTTGTCGTAGCGCTGGCCTTGCTTGGTGAGGTTGTTGCCCTTGGCCTCGACCACGACGATGTCGCCGTCGGCGATGATGCGATGGGCGATGGTGCGGCCGCGCTCGACCAGTTTCGAGCGCACATGGCCGTGCAGGTCGGTCATGATCGATAGCCTGCCGGTGAAGCTGCGCGACCAGGAATATTGCCCGGTCACGGTCCAGACCGCGTCATCGGCGAGAACAGCCATGAACAGCGATTTCTCGCGCACCGCGGGATCGGGATCGCCCGCGATCGCAAACATCTCCTGCACCAGTTTCTTGTTGTCGGCTGCGCTCATGGCGGCTCTCCATCGATGGGGGTTGGCTCTTGCCTTGACGCGTTTTGTTCACGCGAAGGGGTATCCACGTCGCTCGAAAACGCTTCTGCCCATCATTGCCGCGCCGACGCGCATTCTTCCAATCGATAGATGGTATGATATATATTCATCTGATGAATTTGAATTCGCTTGACCTCAATCTGCTGGTGGCGCTCGACGCGCTGCTGAAGGAAACCAGTGTCAGCCGCGCCGCGCTGCGGCTGCATCTGTCGCAGCCGGCGGCCAGCCACGCGCTGCAGCGGCTGCGCGAGCTGATCGGCGATCCGCTCCTGGTGCGGAGCGGCGCGCGGATGGAGTTGACGCCGCGGGCGCAGGCGCTGCGCGCGCCGCTGGCGCAGGCGCTCGACCAGATCCGCGCGCTGTTCGTATCAGACGATTTCGACGCTGTTAGCAGCGAGCGGCATTTCCGGCTGATGATGCCGGACCTCGCGGTCGAGCTCCTGATGCCGCCGCTGATGGAGAAGGTGACGCGGCTCGCCCCCAACGTCACCATCGACGTGGTGCCGTGGCGCGGGCCCGCGATCTTCACGCCGGACTTCGCCCGCACCATCGATCTCGTGATCTCGATCGGCGACTCCTTCAAGGGCTTTCACCGCCAGCGGCTCTACACCGACAGCGATGCGCTCGCGGTGCGCCGCGGCCATCCGGTGGGTGCGAAGCTGAAGAAGCGCGAGGTCTTCCTCGCGGCGCGGCACGTCGCCGTGGTGATCCGCGGCCAGAACGAGGATCTGATCGACACTTGGCTGCGCGCAAAAGGCATCGAGCGGCGGATCGCGCTGGTCGTGCCCGGCTATATCGAGGCGCTGCACGTCACCGCGCGCACCGACCTCGTCGCCTTCGTGCCGCGCCGGCTGATCGCGGCGCTGGCCAGGCAATTGTCACTGGTCGCCGTGACGCCGCCGCTCGATCCCGGCATTGACGAGCAGCACATGTTCTATCCGACGCGGGCCCAGATGGATCCCGGTTCGATCTGGCTGCGCAGGCTGATGCTGGAGACCGGGCGCGAGCTGGAGCAGAGGAAAGTGTAGGGTGGGTTAGCCGAAGGCGTAACCCACCATTTTGACCGCAATTGCGGATAGGCGGTGGGTTACGCTTCGCTAACCCACCCTACGAACCTGGAGACCGGACGCGAGCTGGAGCAGAGGAAAGTGTAGGGTGGGTTAGCCGAAGGCGTAACCCACCATTTTGACCGCAATTGCGGATAGGCGGTGGATTACGCTTCGCTAACCCACCCTACGAACCTTGGCTGGCGTGATCGCCTCTTACGCCTTCTGCTCGGCCAGCACCTTCTGCACCGCCGGACGCTGCTCCATCGCGGCGCGATGCGCCTTCACCTTGGGCAGGGTTGCGATGTCGACGCCGTCGCCCTCGAGCCAGAGCGTCAGCGTGTAGAGATAGGGATCGCAGACCGTGTAGCTGTCGCCCATCACCCAGGGGCCCTTCAGCATGTCGCGCTCGATCAGGCCGAAGCTCGCCGCCATGGTCTTCGACACCATCGCCTTCATGTCGGCGAACGAGGTCTCCTGCGTCGCCCAGCGATAGCCGCGCCCCTTGTGGGCGTGGTTCACATGCACGGTCGAGCAGAGATAGGAGTTGAACGCCTGCACCCTGGCAAACTCGAAGGCGTCATCGAGCGGCGCCAGCCTGGCCTGCGGAAAGGTCTGGGCAATGTAGGCCAGGATCGACGGCGTCTCGGTCAGCACGCCGCGGTCGGTGACCAAGGTCGGCACACGGCCCTTCGGATTGATCTTGAGATATTCCGGGCTGTTCTGCTGGTTGGTCTTGAAGTCGAGCCGCTCGACCGTGTGAGGCGCGCCGGCCTCGACCAGCGCGATGTGGGAGGCGAGCGCGCAGGTGCCGGGCACGTAATAAAGCTTGAGCATGTTGCTGTCCTCTCCGAGCCTTGTCGGTTCGCTCAGAACCATGGCTCCGGTTCTTGTTTTGACGCGGCGGAGGTTACCGGCGCGGCCGTTTGCCGTCCATCCCCCGGGGAACGATGACGCACTCGTCATCGCTCCCCGACTTTTTGCTTGAGCATGATCTTTTCGGAAAACCGGGGTTCACTTTTCCGGATCATGCTCTGCCTTTCGCGGTTGCCCACCGCAGCGCTGTCATGCCATGACCATGGCCGATCGAAGGGGATTTTTCATGACTGTGCTCATCGCGGGTGGCGGAATTGGCGGGCTGACGCTGGCGCTCAGCCTGGATCAGATCGGGGTGCCCTGCCGCGTGTTCGAGAGCGTGCCCGAGCTGAAGCCGCTCGGTGTCGGCATCAACGTGCTGCCGCATGCGGTGCGCGAATTGATCGAGCTCGGCCTGCACGATGTGCTCGATGCGTCGGCGGTGCGCACATGCGAGCTCGCCTATTTCTCCAAGCACGGCAAGCCGATCTGGAGCGAGCCGCGCGGGCTCGAGGCCGGCTATAAATGGCCGCAGTTCTCGATCCATCGCGGCCGGCTGCAACAGATCCTGCTCGATGCCGCGACCGAGCGGCTCGGACGCGACATTATCCTGACCAGCCATCACCTCACCGGCTGGACGGAGACCGCGGACGGTATCCGCGCCGATTTCATCGACCGCGCCACCGGAAAACCAGCCGGCAGCTACGACGGCGCGATTCTGATCGCCGCCGACGGCATCCATTCGGCGGTGCGCGAAAAACTGTATCCGCAGGAAGGACCGCCGCTCTGGAACGGCCGCATCCTGTGGCGCGGCATCACCCGCGCCGACGCCTTCCTCACCGGCCGCACCATGATCATGGCCGGCCACGAGATCCTGAAATTCGTCTGCTACCCGATCTCGAAAGCGGCCGGCGCGGACGGCAAATTCGACATCAACTGGGTCGCCGAGCGCCACATGCCGCCGACCTATCAGTGGCGCCGCGAGGACTATAACCGCACCGCCGATCTGGGCGAGTTCTTACCGTGGTTCGAGAGCTGGAATTTCGACTGGCTCGACGTGCCCGGCCTGATCAGGAACTGCCCGCACGCCTACGAATATCCGCTGGTCGACCGCGACCCGATCCCGCAATGGACCTTTGGCCGCGTCACGCTGATGGGCGACGCCGCGCACCCGATGTATCCGATCGGCTCCAACGGCGCCTCGCAGGCGATTCTGGATGCGCGGGTGCTGACCCGCGAGATCCTGGCGCAGGGCGCGACGCAGGCCGCGCTCGCGGCCTACGAGGCCGAGCGGCGGCCGGCGACCACTGATCTCGTGATGCTGAACCGCCGCAACGGCCCGGAGCAGGTGATGCAGCTCGTCGAGGAGCGCGCGCCGGACGGGTTCGGCGTCGTCACCGACGTGCTGTCGCAGCAGGAGCTGGAAGACATCGCCGCCAACTACAAGCGCGTCGCCGGCTTCCAGGTCGAGGGACTGAACGCCAAGCCGCCGATCGTGCCGCGCGGCGCAGCGGCACGGGCCGGTTCAACCTGACATTGCGTGAATCGTCATCACGCTTTAGGTCTTGTTTGGGCATGATCTCCGCGTAAGCGCGTTTCGCGTTGGTCGCGCGCGGGAAAATCAAACGGGGACTGCGGGAATGAGCGACTGGGTGCACAATCTGCCTGTCACGGCAATGGCGCTGGTTGTCTTTGGCTTCACCTATCTGCTCGCGGCCGCCGCGTTGATGGCCGTGACCGCGCTCGCAACGGGCGAGCGGGCAAAGTCGTTCAAGGCCATCTCGCCCGGCCTGCTGCCGGTGCTCGGCATCATCTTCGGCCTATTCGTGGCATTCACCGCCGCGCAGGTCTGGAGCGATAGTGACCGCGCCAATACGGCGGTCAGCCACGAGGCGAGCGCACTGCGCGCCGTGGTGCTGCTCGCCGCCGGCTTGCCGGCGGAGAAGCAGGCAAAACTGCGCGGCCTGGTGCGCGACTATGTCGAGCAGGCTGCAAACGTGGAATGGCCGATGATGGCGCGCCAGACCGCCTCGCTGCGGGCAAGTCCGCCCAACCTTGTCGAGGCCTTGCAACTCGTCATCGCGCCGCAGGAAGGCCAACCGATTGCCCAGCGCGAACTGATCGCCGCGCTGCAGTCCGCGCTCGACGCGCGCCGACAACGGATCATCGTCAGCCAGGCCGAAGTCAATCCGGTCAAATGGTTCTGCCTCTATCTGCTGGCGATCTGCGAGATGCTGGCGATCGCGCTGGTGCATTGCGACAATCGGCTGGCCTCGGCGCTTGCGCTCGGGCTGTTCTCTACCGGCGTCGCCGCCGCGGTGCTGCTGATCGCGGCCCATGACCGTCCCTTCACCGGCCAGATCTCGATCCGCCCCGAGCCGCTGCTGCAGATCATGCCGAACGATCCGGCCGGCCGGTAGGCACTGCGCGCATCGTTCGGGCGTGAGCTGAGGCGCCCCGATCTTATCCCCGTCACCCTGAGGTGAGAGCCTTGCAGCGCAATCGCGCTGCGAGGCGAGCCTCGAAGGGTGCACGGCCCGGCTGATGGCCGTCGACCCTTCGAGGCTCGCAAGAGCTCGCACCTCAGGGTGACGGGACTGGCTTCGGCGCGTGACGTGTTATCGTAGCGCCCGCGCTGCTTCGACCAGGCGGATGCTGCTCATCGCGGTCGCGAGCAGCGTGCCGTCTTCGGCGGTCAGCCGCCCCTCGACGAAGGCGATGGTCTTGCCGAGCTGCGTCACGGTCGCCTCGCCGGTGATCGGCCCGGGTTTTGCCGGCGCCAGGAAATTCACCGTCATCGTGATCGTCGTGGTGAACAGCTTCCCCTCGGTCATCACGAACACCGCCGGTCCCATGGTGTCGTCGAGCATCGAGGACAGGATGCCGCCCTGGATGAAGCCGGCCGGATTGCAGAAACCCGGCTTGCCGTCGAAGGCCATCTTGATCCAGCCGTCCTGCGGGCGGGCGTCGATCAGCCGCCAGCCCAGCAGTTTTGCGACAGGCGGCATCGGGATGTGGTCGAGCGCAGTTGCGATCATGGCGGCCTCCGTTTGCCCGCCGTGATAGCCGGGCCCTGCTGCCAGCATGGTGTCAGCAGGCTAGAGATCGAGGCCGTGGGCGACGACTTTGCGCATCACGTTCGGGAACGCTTCGTTATCCAGCGTCGCGACCGGCACCCAGCGCATGCCGTCGGGCGCGCGGGTCCGTGCCGAAACGCTGGCCGTATAGACCACGAGCTCCAGCGGAAAATGCGTGAACACATGGCTGACGACGCCGGTTTTGCGGTGCCAGCGCACCACGCCTTTCAGCGCGGGCGCCTGCGCCAGCGCCGCGTCGTCCTGTTGTCCGGCATGCCATTCCGACCCCGGCACCTCGGTCATGCCGCCGAGCAGGCCCTTGTCCGGGCGCGAGCGCACCAGCAGTTCGCCGCCGCGCGTCACCACGAAGGCGGCGCCGCGGCGCAGCGCGCCGCTCTTCTTCGCCGCCTTGCGCGGAAACGTCTCCTGGTCGCCGCGCCTGCGCGCTGCGCAATCGTCGTTCAGCGGACACAGCGCGCAGGCCGGCTTCTTCGGCGTGCAGATTGTGGCGCCGAGGTCCATCAGCGCCTGCGCGCTATCGCCGGCGCGAGATGGGCCGAGCAAGGTCGCGGCCATCTGCTGGATCAGCGGCTTTGCTTGCGGCAGCGGCTCCTCGATGGCGTAGAGCCGCGACACCACGCGCTCGATATTACCGTCCACCGGCATGGTGCGGCGGTCGAACGCGATCGCGGCGATCGCGGCCGCGGTGTAGGGCCCAATGCCGGGCAGCGCGCGCAGGCCCGCCTCGGTATCCGGAAAGATCCCGCCATGGTCGTTGAGCACGGCGACCGCGCAGGCATGCAGGTTGCGCGCCCGCGAATAATAGCCGAGCCCGGCCCACATCCTCAGGACGTCGTCCAGCGAGGCGCGCCCGAGCGCCGACACATCGGGCCAGCGCGTCACGAATTTTTCGAAATAAGGCCCGACCGCCCGCACCGTGGTCTGCTGCAGCATGATCTCCGACAGCCAGACCCGGTACGGATCCGCCAGTTCGCCCGCCGCCGCCCGCCACGGCAGCTTGCGGCGGTGCCGGTCATACCAGGCGAGCAGCCGCGCCGGACGGTCGGCGCGATCATCGATCGCGGGCGCATTCTTCCGTCTTGCGGCTGGGCTTGATAGAGTCATGTCGTCATATAGCGTCACCCGGGGACATCGCGTAAGCACCAGCGCTCAAGGACTCGGTGATATCCATGTCGAAATCAGCCAATCCCCATCCCGGTGAAATCCTGCTCGAGGAGTTCCTCAGATCGATGGGCCTTAGCCAGAATGGCTTGGCGAAGGCCGTTCATGTGCCCCCGCGCCGCATCAACGAGATCGTGCTGGGAAAGCGGGACATGACCGCCGACACCGATCTGCGGCTGGCGCGCTATTTCGGCGTTTCGGAGGGGTTCTTCCTCGGCTTGCAGATGGATTATGACCTGATGCAGCGGCGGCGCGAAATTGATCGCGACCTCAAGGCCATCCGGCCCCGCGCGGCCTGAGCACGTCCGCGCACCATGCTATAATCCCCCGATGTCAAAACCCGGCCCGATCAGCGCAAAGCCCCTCTCGATCCTGCTCAGCGACGTCTTTACCGACGCCTACGCAAAGCAGGGGTTTGCGGCGCGCGAACTGGTGACGCGCTGGGGCGAGATCGCGGGCGAGCGGATCGCGGCCTATTGCGAGCCGCTCAAGATCCAGTGGCCGCGGCCGGTGGAGGGCCAGCCGCAGGAGCCGGCGACCTTGGTGCTGCGGGTCGAGGGGCCGATGGCGCTGGAGATCCAGCACTCCTCCGACGTGATCCTGGAGCGGGTCAACCGCTTCTTCGGCTGGCATGCGGTGGGACGGCTGACCATCCGCCAGGCCCCGCTGTCGCGCCGCGACCGGGTGGCGCGGCCGCGCGCGCCGGACGCCAAGGCGGTGGCCCGGGAGGCCGAAAACCTCAAGGCGGTGGAGGATGACGAGCTGCGCGCCGCGCTCGCCCGTCTCGGCGCCTCGATCAAGCGAAATTGACGTTTTTCGCCGGCTCTGCCGCGGGATCCCGGCATTGCCACAATGGTCGTTTCAAGCTAGCGAAGGCTTCTTTTCGGGACCCCTATTCATTCGGCGTGAACGCGCCAATCGGGAGCTGACCTTGATCATCACGCGCCGCGCCTTCACCACCGCTCTCTCGCTGACCGCCCTCGCCGCCCTCGCCGGCCTGTCGCCGCTGCGGCTGATCACCGGAGCGTTCGCGCAGAGCGCCACCGACGTCGCCAAGCCGCAGTCGCTGCCGGACATGGTGCTCGGCTCGCAGGACGCCAAGGTGACCATCACCGAATATGCCTCGATGACCTGCCCGCACTGCGCCAACTTCAACGCGACCGTGTTCCCGAAGCTCAAGTCGACCTATATCGACTCCGGCAAGGTCCGCTACGTGTTCCGCGAATTCCCGCTCGACATCAAGGCGGCCGCCGGCTCGATGCTGGCGCGCTGCATCGCCAAGGACGACGCGCCGAAATTCTATGCTGTGATCGATCTGTTGTTCCGCCAGCAGGAAGACTGGGTGATGAAGAACACCACCGAGACGCTGACGCGGATCGGCAAGCAGGCCGGCCTCAGCCAGCAGCAGGTCGAGGAGTGCCTGAAGGACCAGAAGCTGCTCGACAAGATCGCGGCCGACCAGAAATACGCCAACGAGGTGCTGAAGGTGAACTCGACGCCGACCTTCTTCATCAACGGCGAGATGCTGAAGGGCGAGACCTCGTTCGAGGAGTTCAGCAAGAAGATCGATCCGCTGCTGAAGAGCTGATCGAGCCCACGGGAACTTAACTCGATGTCGTCCTGCGAAAGCCGGGACGACGAACATCCTCTCGGGTGACGTCGCGGCAAGAATATCGTCGCCCGCGTTCGCGCGGGGCACGATAATTGTGGATGGCTAGCGATCGCGACCACGGCCGTCACATCATTTCGTTGTTGAAAACTTGATTCGCGAGATGCGAATCTTCGATCACATGCAGGGAGCGCAAAACCCTGCAAATCCCTTGGGAAAAGCTGCGTCAAGCGGTTGCCCTGAAGCGCGCACCTCGCCATTGTCGCCCGGCATGAGAGCTGCCCGCAGCAACTCACACCCACACCGACATTGCCTTCTATGGTACTGTCACGGCAGGGAGATTCGCGCCCGGCCAAGCGAGATTTGTGTACATGAAGCTCACGCGCCTCCGCCTTCACGGTTTCAAGTCGTTCGTTGAACCCACCGACTTCATGATCGAACCGGGCCTCACCGGTGTCGTCGGACCGAACGGCTGCGGCAAATCCAACCTCGTCGAAGCGCTGCGCTGGGCGATGGGCGAGACTTCGCACAAATCGCTGCGCGCCGCCGACATGGACGCGGTGATCTTCGCCGGTTCCGGCAATCGGCCGGCGCGCAACCACGCCGAAGTGGTGATGACGATCGACAATTCCGATCGCTCGGCGCCGGCCGCCGTCAACGACAGCCAGCTGCTCGAGATCTCCCGTCGCATCGAGCGCGAGGCCGGCTCGGTCTATCGCATCAACGGCCGCGACGTCCGCGCCCGTGACGTGCAGATCCTGTTCGCCGACGCCGCCACCGGCGCGCGTTCGCCGGCCCTCGTCCACCAGGGCAAGATCGGCGAGATCATTCAGGCCAAGCCCGAGCAGCGCCGCCGCGTGCTGGAAGACGCCGCCGGCGTCGCCGGCCTGCATGCCCGCCGCCACGAGGCGGAACTGCGGCTCAAGGCGGCCGAAACCAACCTGACCCGCGTCGAGGATGTGATCGGCCAGCTCACCGGCCAGATGGAAGGCCTGAAGAAGCAGGCCCGCCAGGCGATTCGCTACCGCGAGGTCGCGGCCAAGGTGCGCAAGTCCGAGGCCATGCTGTTCCATTTGCGCTGGATCGAGGCCAATGCCGACGTCAACGACGCCGCGCACACCCACGATGTCGCGGTGCGCGAGATGGCCGAGCGCACCCGCGAGCAGGCGGAATCCGCGCGCATCCAGGCGATTCGCGCCGCCGAACTGCCGGCGTTGCGTGATGCCGAGGCGCGCGCCGCAGCCGGCCTGCAGCGCCTGACCAATGCGCGCGAGATGCTCGACCGCGAGGAGCAGCGCGCCAAGGAGCGCGTCGGCGAGCTCGATCGCCGTCTCACGCAGTTCGCCCAGGACATCGCCCGCGAACAGCAGCAGACCTCGGATGCCGACGTCGCCTTGCTGCGGCTCGACACCGAAGACGCCGAGCTGAAGGAAGAGATCAAGACCCGCGTCGAGAAGCGCTCCGGCGTCGACGAGCGCGTCGCGGAGGCCGAGGCTATCCTGGCGGCGACCGAGCGGCAGTTCACCGAGCTGACCACGGAGCTCGCCGATCTCACCGCGAAGCGCAACCAGCTCGAGGCCGGCGTGCGCACCCATCGCGACCGGCTGGCGCGGCTCGAGCAGGAGATCGCCAACGTCCAGGCCGAGGAGGAGAAGCTCGCGCAGGAGACCGGCAGTCTCGGCGACATCGACGCACTCGCCGCCGCCATGGAAATGGCGCAGCAGGCGGTGGCCGAATCCGAAGCCGCCGTGCAGGCCAGCGAAGCGCATCACGCCGCGGCGCGGCAGACGCTGGAATCCTCGCGCAATCCGCTGGTCGAGGCCGAGAAGCGCGTGCAGCGACTCGAGACCGAAGCCCGCACGATTTCAAAACTGGTCAACAGCGAGACCAAGAATCTGTGGCCGCCGATCATCGACGGCATCACGGTCGCCAAGGGTTATGAGAAGGCGATCGGCGCCGTGCTCGGCGACGACCTCGACGCGCCGGTCGATCCGTCGGCGCCGATGCGCTGGACCAATATCGGCACCGACGGCGGCGACCCGTCGCTGCCTGACGGCGTCGAGCGGCTGGCCGACCATGTTCAGGCGCCGCCCGAGCTGGCGCGCCGCCTGGCGCAGATCGGCGTCGTGGCCAAGGAGCGCGGCGCGGCGCTGGTGGCGCAGCTCAAGACCGGCCAGCGGCTGGTGTCGCTCGAGGGCGACGTCTGGCGCTGGGACGGCTTCGTCGCCGACGCGCATGCCCCGACCGGCGCCGCGCGCCGGCTCGCCGAGCGCGCCCGCCTGGTCGATATCGAGCACGAGCTGGAGCAGGCCCGCCTCGATGCCACCGCCAAGCGCCAGGCGCTGGAAACGGCCGAGATGGAGCTGCGGACCGCGTCGGCCGCCGAGGGCGCGTCCCGCGAGGCCGTGCGCGCCACCCGCCGCGAGGCCGATGCCGCGCGCGAACGCCATGCTGCGACCGAACGCGAGATCAACCGCCACGCCACGCGCAAATCGGCGCTGACCGAAGCGCACACCCGCGTCGCCGCCGACCGCGCCGAGGCCGAAGCCGCGCATGAAAGCGCGGTCGGCGCTCTGAGCGAACTGCCGCCGGGTGTCGAGACCGAGGCCCAGCTCGCCGCGGTCCGCGCCGAGATCGACAACCAGCGCCGCGCCGCCGCCCAGGTGCGCGCCGAGGCGCAGGCGCTCGCCCGCGAGGCCGAGCTGGCGGACCGCCGCGTGCAGGCGATCCTCGCTGAGCGCAACGAGTGGCAGAACCGCAAGACCAGCGCCGCCTCGCAGGTCGAGACCATCGAGGCGCGCATCGCCGAGGTGTCGATCGAGCGCGAGGAGCTCGCCAACGCACCGGAAGTGTTCGCCGAGAAGCGCAGCGCGCTGATCACGGAGATCGAGCACGCCGAGGGCGACCGCCGGATCGCCGCCGACGCGCTTGCCACCGCCGAAGCCGCCATGGCGGAGACCGACCGTCTCGCCAAGGCCTCGCTCGAAGCGCTGTCCTATGCCCGCGAGGGCACCGCGCGCGCCGAAGAGCGCATGGAAGGCACCCGCCGCCGGCTCGCCGATATCGAGCGCGAGATCCACGACATGCTCGAGGTCGAGCCGAACGCGGTCGCCGCCATGGCCGAGATCGAGCCCGGCGCGGAGCTGCCGCCGGTCGCCCAGGTCGAGGAAGAGCTGGAAAAATTGCGCCGCGATCGCGAGCGGCTCGGCGCCGTCAATCTGCGCGCCGAGGAAGAGCTGAAGGAAGTCGAGACCCAGTACACCGCGCTGACCACCGAGCGCGACGACTTGGTCGAGGCGATCAAGCGGCTGCGCCAGGGCATCCAGAGCCTCAACCGCGAGGCGCGCGAGCGCCTGCTGACCTCGTTCGAGACCGTCAACAGCCACTTCAAGCGGCTGTTCACCGAGCTGTTCGGCGGCGGCGAAGCGGCGCTGCATCTGATCGAGAGCGACGATCCGCTCGAGGCCGGCCTCGAGATCATCGCCAAACCGCCGGGCAAGAAGCCGCAGACGCTGTCGCTGCTGTCGGGCGGCGAGCAGGCGCTGACTGCGCTGGCCCTGATCTTCGCGGTGTTCCTCACCAACCCGTCGCCGATCTGCGTGCTGGACGAGGTCGACGCGCCGCTCGACGACCACAACGTCGAGCGGTTCTGCACCCTGCTGCACGAGATGACGTCGTCGACGGAAACCCGCTTCATCATCATCACGCACAACCCGATCACGATGGCGCGGATGAACCGGCTGTTCGGCGTCACCATGGCCGAACGCGGCGTGTCGCAGTTGGTCTCGGTCGACCTGCAGGGCGCGGTGGATATTCTCGACCAGAACGTGGCGTAGGCGTAGCCTGCTCGCGTCAAGCTACGAACGGGGCCCTCCGGGCCCCGTCATTGCGAGCGAAGCGAAGCAATCCACGTCTCCGCAAGCGGCGCGATGGATTGCTTCGCTTCGCTCGCAATGACGTGGCAAAGTGCGTCGTATGACCTCTCCCGACTTGCCCGCTGAACTACGAGCTGCCCTGAACACGCGACTCGAAGGCCTGTCGCGCAGCGACGCCGCGGGCCGCGCGGCGGTGATCTCGAAGACCTATCGCGAAGGCGGCGGCTCCGGGACGATCAGGACCGAGACCGATGCGCTGGCCTACGCGCTGGCGCGGATGCCGGCGACCTATGCCGCCGTTGCGGCGAGCCTCAATGCGCTCACCGGGATCCGACCGGATTTTGCGCCGGCCAGCCTGCTCGACGTCGGCGCCGGCCCGGGCACCGCAACCTGGGCAGCCTCCGAAACATTTTCCTCGCTGCAACGCTTGACCCTGCTCGACACCAACAGCGCATTGCGAACGCTGGCGCAGGAGTTGTTCCGTGACGGCGCCCGGCTGAACGACGTCAGCTACGCGCTCGGCCAGGCCGGCGCACTGCTGGCGCAGGCCGAGCCGGCCGATCTCGTTGTCGCGAGCTACATGATCGGCGAGCTCAGCGATGCCGAACGCGCAGCGTTAGCCGAGGCGCTGTGGTCCAAGACCGCCGACACGCTGCTGGTCGTCGAACCCGGCACGCCCGCGGGCTATGCGCGGATCATCGCGCTCCGCGCCCGAGTGATCGCCGCCGGCGCCCATGTCGTCGCGCCCTGTCCGCATGACGCCGCCTGCCCGCTGGTCGCGCCCGACTGGTGCCATTTCTCGCAGCGCCTGCAGCGCTCGCGCGCGCACAAGCAGGTCAAGGGCGCCGAGCTGCCGTTCGAGGACGAGCGCTTCGCCTATGTCGCACTGAGCCGCGCGAAGGCCGCGGCGCGGCCATCGCGCGTGCTGGCGCAGCCGGATGTCGGCAAGGTCGAGATCGCAGCCAAGCTCTGCACGGCGGATGGCGTCGTCGTGGCAAAAATCCCGCGCCGCGCCAAGGCCGACTACGCCGCCGCGCGGCGCTGGCGCTGGGGCGACGCGGTTTAGGCTTTCAGGCGTCCCGGCGATCCGCCGGCCACTCGCATTTCGCGGTCAATCAGCATATATTTGGGACATGAACCAGGTCTTGGAAGACGCCATTGAGAAAGTCCGCCGGCTGCCTGCGGACCGCCAAGCGTATATCGCCGAAGTGCTGGAGCAGATTGCTGCCGCCGGCGCGGACGTGTTCACGATCCCCGACGATCATCGTTCCGCGGTGTTGGAAGGCCTCGATCAGGCCAAGCGCGGCGAACTCGTGAGTGACGAGGAGATGTCGGCCCTCTGGAAGAAATGCGGCCTGTGAAGCTGCGCTTTGCACCGCGGGCACGCAACGACATCGACGATATTCACGAATACATCGCGGAACGCAACAAGCGAGCGGCCACGGCGGTGGTGCGACAGATCCGGCTGACCTGCGAGCTGCTTGCACGATATCCACGCCTCGGGCGAGAAACCGATATGCCAGAGGTCAAGGTCTTTCCGACGTCTCGCTATCCGTATCTGATCTATCACCGGATAACGGAGCAGGAAATAATCATTATTCATGTCCGCGATGGGCGACGGGACACCCCGAAGGCCGGCGAGCTTGGCACCTAGCCCAGGTTACCACCTGGGAGAACGTTGAACTAATTCGGCACCATCTCCGACCAAGGCAATGCCCACCTTTTCGCGGCGGGCTGCCGTGTGGCCTGATTTGGGCTACGGTGCCGCCGTTTCGTCCCATCAGGAGCTGCCCGTCATGTCGACCAGCTGGATCGTTATCGGCGTCATCGTCCTTCTCGTGCTGTTTGCGTTCGGCGCCTACAACCGCCTCGTCGCGCTCCGGCAGCGGGTCGACCAGGCCTTTGCCGACGTCGACGTGCAACTCAAGCAGCGCCACGACCTGATCCCGAACCTGGTCGAGACCGTCAAGGGCTATGCCGCGCATGAGCGCGGCACGCTGGACGACGTGATCAAGGCGCGCAATTCGGCGCTGTCGGCGCAGGGACCGGCGCAGGTCTCGGCGGCCGAGAACCAGCTGACCGGCGCGCTCGGCCGGCTGATTGCGCTGTCGGAGGCCTATCCGGACCTCAAGGCCAACGCCAACTTCCAGCAGCTCGCCTCCGAGCTCTCCGACCTCGAGAACAAGATCGCCGCCAGCCGCCGCTTCTTCAACAACGCGGTGCAGGAGTACAACACCGGCATTCAGCAGATGCCGGCCGCTTTGTTCGCCGGCATGTTCGGCTTCACCCGCAAGGACTTTTTCGATCTCGGCGCCAGCCGGACGGAGGTGGAGACGGCACCGAGCGTGAAGTTCTGACCCGCATGGCCTGCAGCCTGCCCCGTCATTCCGGGGCGATGCGAAGCATCGAACCCGGAATCTCGACCTGCCAGAAAACCTCTGGATTCCGGGTTCGCGCTTGCAGCGCGCTCCGGAATGACGGTGGTTAGCGGAAGCGCAACATGGCCGCCTACGGTCTCTACACGCATATCGCATCGAACAAGTTTCGTTCGATGCTGCTGCTCGCCGGCCTGTTCCTGCTGATCTACGTGCTGGTCTATGCCGGCGCGCTGGTCGCCGAGGTGATGATCGACAGCAACCGCACCGTCGATTATTATTTGCGGCACGCCTCGCGCGACCTCGTCTCGGCGTTTCCCTGGGCGACGCTCGCGGCGGCGGCATGGATCGTGATCGCCTATTTCTTCCACCAGAACATGATCGACGCCGTCACCGGCGGCGAGAGCGTGACGCGGCAGCAGCAGCCGCGGCTGTACAATCTCCTGGAAAACCTCTGCATCTCGCGCGGCATCCCGATGCCGAAGCTGAAGATCATGGACAGTCCGGCGCTGAACGCGTTCGCGGCCGGGCTGAACCCGCGGCAATATTCGATCACCGTCACGACGGGTCTGCTCAATGCGCTGAACGACCAGGAGATCGAGGCCGTGCTCGGCCACGAGCTCACCCATATCAAGAACGGCGACGTGCAGCTGATGGTGATCGCCGTGATCATCGCCGGCGTGGTCGGCTTCTTCGGCGAGATGTTCTTCCGCGTCTTCACAAATCTGTCGTGGAACTCGAGCGGCGGCGGCTGGTCGTCCTCATCATCCTCCCGGTCCTCCTCGTCGGACCGCGACAGCAAGGGCTCCGGCGGCGGCGCGATCATCGTGATCATCATCGCGGTGGTGCTGATCCTGCTGGCCTGGCTGCTGTCGCAGGTGGTCAAGCTCGCGCTGTCCCGCTCGCGTGAATTTCTCGCCGATGCCGGCTCGGTCGAGCTGACCAAGAATCCCGATGCGATGATCTCGGCGCTGCGCAAGATCGAGAACCGCGGCGAACTGGAGGGCGCGACCTCGGCGGTGATGGAACTGTGCGTCGACAATCCGCGCGAGGGCTTTGCCGACCTGTTCGCGACGCATCCGTCGGTGCAGTCCCGGGTCGACGCCCTGGTGAAATATGCCGGCGGACGCGATCCCGGGCCGCTGGCGCTGCCCGATGAGACATCGGAGGAGCCCGAGACGCAGGAGCAGTTGCCGGGACAAGGCGACCAGCCTCCCCCGATCAAGCACGGCCCATGGGGCGATGCGCCGCCGGCGCCGGCCGGCAATCCGCCCGCACTGCCGGGCGCCAACCCGCAGCAGGGACCATTGGGACCGCTTCAGGGACCCTGGGGCCGCCACCTCCGATAGCGCGCTAGCCACCTCAGTCCATTAAGGAAATCCCCACCAAACCAATCGCTGGCGCCTTAAAGGTTTGAATTCCCCCTCGTTTCTGCCATGTTCGCGCCCAAAGCAGATGTGGGGACTTGCCGATCGCCATCGCGGTCGGGAGCGCGCTTTTATAAGGACTTCCATGGCAAAGCCAGTCGTGATCGTGGTGGGCGCAGACAAGGGCGGGGTCGGCAAGACCACGGTCTCGCGGACGCTCCTGGACTATTTCAGTGCCAATAACGTGCAGACCCGGGCATTCGACACCGAATCGCCGCGCGGCACGCTGAAGCGCTTCCATCCTGACATCACCGAGATCGTCGACATGACGACGACCGCGGACCAGATGAAGATCTTCGATACTTTGAATTCCGGTCCGTCGGTGACCGTGATCGACGTCCGCGCCGGCCTCTTGTCGCCCGCGCTGGCCTCGCTGCGCGACATCGGCTTCCTGGATGCGGCGCGCTCCGGCCAGATCACCTTCGCCGTGTTCCATATCCTGGGCCCGTCGATCGCCTCGCTGGACGAGATCGCCGAGACGTCGAGCTTCATGACCGGCGCGAAATATTACCTGGTCAAGAACTTCATCAACGACACCCAGTTCTTCCAGTGGGATCAGTCGACCTACAATTCCTACTTCCACCGTATCAAGGATGCGACCGACCTCACCATCCCCAAGCTCAACGAAATGGCCTATGAGCAGGTCGAGGTCGCCTCGGTTCCATTCCTGAAATTCGTCGCCAACAAGCTGATGACCGACGACGCCGCGAACTACTCCTTCGTGCTGCGCGGCTATGTCCGGCACTGGCTGGCCAACGTCTGGAGCGAGTTCGACCGGATCAAGCTGACCGACCTGGTCGGCGCCAAGTCGACCACCCGCGGCGGCGAAAAATAGTCGCGATCCCGCCCGCGATGGGGCTGGATTAGGGGAAAATTTGGATTGATATAACGGGCGATGTCGTCCACGCCCGTTTACATCATCTGCTCGCCCCGCCCGCAGGTCGGCAAGACGCTGATCGCGCGGCTGCTCAGCGAATTCCTGCTCCTGAAGAACGGGGCGGTGCTGTCCTTCGACATCAACCTGAAGGAGCCGTCGCTGCTCGACTATCTGCCGCGGATCACCGAAACCGCGGATGTGATCGACACCTACGGCAAGATGCAGCTGATGGACCGGGTCATCGTCAATGACGGCATCGCCAAGGTGATCGACCTCGGCTACCACGCCTTCGACGAATTCTTCAAAATGTGCGACGAGATCGGCCTGATGAAGGAGGCGCTGCGCCGCCGCGTCGCGCCGGTGATCCTGTTCGTGGCCGATACCGACCGCGTCTCGGTGCGCAGCTACCAGATGCTGGAGGGCCTGATGCCGCCGAACGCGCTCGTCGTCATCGACAACGAGTTCGTGGTGCGCGGCGAGCTGCCGCCGGCCATGACCCGCAGCCGCATCCTGCGCCTGCGCGCGCTGCCGGTGTTTTTGAAGACCTATATCGACCGGCTGAGCTTCTCCTTCACCGGCTATCTGCGCCAGGAAAAGGATTCCTCGACCGAGCTGCACCAGTGGATCCGCAAGAACTACACCACGTTCCGCGATCTCGAACTGAGCATGCTGCTGCAAAGGTCGTAGTTCTCCCTCGCCCGCTCTCTTGTCCGCCGAAGCCCGCCTTCGGGCGAAGGCGGATGCGGGGAGAGGGTTGGGGTGAGGGGCTGTCTCCGCAAATTCGATCAACATTTGAGTGCGCGGAGACTCCCCCTCACCCGGATCGCATTGGCATGCGATCCGGCCTCTCCCCGCAAGCGGGGCGAGGCGAAGGAAGATTAATGCCCCTCGAACGCCATCAGGGTGCGCACCGGGACGTCCATCGCGCGCAGCTTGGCGGCGCCGCCGAGATCGGGCAGGTCGACGATGAAGCAGGCCGCGACCACGTCGGCGCCGATCTGGCGCAGCAGCTTCACCGCACCCTCGGCGGTGCCGCCGGTCGCGATCAGGTCGTCGACCAGGATGACGCGCTCGCCGGGCTGCACCGCGTCGGCGTGCATCTCCATCTCGTCGATGCCGTACTCCAGCGAGTAGGCGATCCGCACCGTGGTGTGCGGCAGCTTGCCCTTCTTGCGGATCGGCACGAAGCCGGCCGAGAGCTGGTGCGCCACCGCGCCGCCGAGGATGAAGCCGCGGGCCTCGATGCCGGCGACCTTGTCGACCTTCGATCCGGCCCAGGGATGCACCAGCTCGTCGACCGCGCGGCGGAACGCGCGGGCGTCCGCGAGCAAGGTCGTGATGTCGTGAAACAGGATGCCCGGCTTGGGGTAATCCGGGATGTGACGAACGGTCGACTTGATGTCCTGGTCGAAGGTCATTGCTCTCGCTTTCTCCGCGTCGTCATTGCGAGCCAACGGGTCGGCGCGTAGCGCCGCCCGATGACAGGCTCCGCGAACCAATCCATCCCTCCGCACCTGCGGGGAAATGGATTGCTTCGCCGCTTCGCGCCTCGCAATGACGGTTCAAATCAATTCGCTCCCGGGTTGAGCCGGAACGCATTCTCCACGATCCGCAGTCCCACCTCGCCTCCGAGCGACATCAGCGACTCCGGATGGAACTGGACGCCGGCGACCGGCAGCGTCTTGTGCTCGATCACCATCGCGACGCCGTCCTCGGTGGTCGCGGTCACATCAAGCACGTCGGGCACGCTGTCGCGCTCGACGTAAAGCGAATGATAGCGGCCAATCACGATCTCGTTCGGCAGGTTCTGCATCAGCCGCCCGCCGCGCACCTGGACGCGCGCGGGCCGGCCATGCGCGGGCTGCCCGAGCTGGCCGAGCTGGCCGCCAAAATACTCGCCGATCGCCTGCACCCCTAAGCAGACGCCGAAGATCGGCAGCTGCTTCTCCAGCGCCGTGCCGATGGTCTTCGCGATGCCGAAATCCTCGGGCCGACCCGGGCCGGGCGACAGCACCAGCAAATCCCAGCCCTTCCGCTTCAGCATGTCCTGGGCGTGGACATGCCGGACCACGGTGACGTTGGCGCCGACCTGGCGGAAGTAATCCGCCAGCATATGCACAAAGCTGTCGTCGTGATCGATCAGCAGCACATTCTTGCCGGAGCCGGTGGCATCGGGCGCAGAGTCCGACAGCGGCTTCGGCGGATCGCCGCGCAGCGCCTGGAACAGCGCGGCGGCCTTGACCTGGCATTCGCGGTCCTCGGCCGCCGGATCGGAATCGAACAGGCAGGTGGCGCCGACGCGCACCTCGGCGAGGCCGTCCTTCATGCGGATGGTGCGGATGGTGAGGCCGGTGTTGATGCTGCCGTCGAAATTCACCGCCCCGATCGCGCCGGCATACCAGCGCCGCGGCGAGCGCTCGTGATCCTCGACGAACTGCATCGCCCACAGTTTTGGCGCGCCGGTCACCGTCACCGCCCAGGCGTGGGTCAGGAAGGCGTCGAGCGAGTCGAAACCCGGGCGCAGCATGCCCTCGACATGATCGACGGTGTGGAACAGTTTTGAGTAGGTCTCGATCTGCCGCCGCGCCAGCACCTTGATGGTGCCGGGCACGCAGACGCGCGCCTTGTCGTTGCGGTCGACGTCGGTGCACATGTTGAGCTCGAACTCGTCCTTTTCCGAGTTCAGGAGCTTGCGGATCTGCTCGGCGTCGCCGATCGAGTCCGAGCCGCGCGCGATGGTGCCGGAGATCGGGCAGGTCTCGACCCGGCGGCCGTCGGAGCGCACGAACATCTCCGGCGACGCGGAGACCAGGAACTCGCCGTCGCCGAGATTCATCAGCGCGCCATAGGGCGAGGGGTTGATGCGGCAGAGCCGCTGGAACACTTCCGCCGGCGAGCGCTCGCAGGGCTCGGCGAACAGTTGCCCGGGCACCGCCTCGAACAGATCGCCGCGGGCGAATGCCGCGCGCGCGGTCTCGACCGTCGCCTGATATTCGCCGGGCGCGTGATCGGCAAACCCCTGCCGGCCAGTCTTGGCGTAGAGGCTCGGCGCGGTCTCGTGTGCGAGACCTAAGGTGGATTTGCCCTTCCACGCGAATTCGTAAGTGAGCGCCACGCCGCGGCCGGTGGCGCGGTCATAGGCCAGCAGGCGATCTGGCACGTAGAGCACGATGTCGCGCTGGTCGGCCTCGCGGGCGCGCTTCTGCACAAGGTCCTCGATCTGGAACACGAGGTCGTAGGCGAAGGCGCCGAACAGCCCGAGCAGCGGGTCGGCATTGGACGTGAACGCCGCCACCATGTCGCGCACCAGCGACATCACGCTGGCGCGGCGGGTGCGCTGGTCCTCCTCGACCGGCGCGGCGCCGCGAATGATGTGGCCGGCCAGCCTGGTCGCGCTACGCTCGCTGATCACGACACAGGGCTCGCGCAGCACGTCACCGAGGAAGGTGATCAAGACCTCGCCGCGCGGGTTCAGCGCGGACAGCGAGAAGTCGGTGCCCGAGGTTTCCAGCACCAGCGGCGGATCGGCAAAGCCGAGATCAAAGCTCTCGTAGCGGCCCGGCACTGTGGTGCCCGAGGACAGCACCACGCCGCGGCGGCGGTCCAGCAGCGCGATCAGGTCGTCGAGGCGGCTGGCGCCGCCGGTGAACTGCTCGACCACGCGCGCGACCGCAAGGCCGCCATTGGTCAGGTATTCGCTTCGGGCCGGCAGGGAGAAGACTGTCCTGTTCATGTGATCCTCTTACGAGACTTGCCGAGAGAGCGCCACACAGGACAAACGAAGGGCAAATAAAACCATCGGTCGCACCGCGACGGCGACCTTCGACGATTTTGGGAAATGAAATCGCACCGGCCACCTATGAGAAGGTGGGCCACCAACGACGGGATGGGCTGGCAACGGTGCGCATGGCAGCTACTCACCACCGGGCGCCGGCCCTGTCAAGGGAGGGGGCGAGCCCCTGCCCCGCTCCGGGACACCCTTTTTCCGGTTTGAACGGACGGAATTCCGCGTAGGATTTGCGCCCAACGGCGGCCGATCGACCGCCCAAAAAACAGACAATGGCGGAGAGCGCGCATGGCGATTTTGGGTCTCGGATATGCCGGGTTCGGTTCGGACGCCCTCGACGACTGGCGGCAGTTCGGCACCGGCCTGGTGGGCTTGCAGGCGATCGAGCGCGGCAATTCGCTGCTCGCGTTTCGAATGGACGACCGCAAGCAACGCATCGTGATCGACCGAGCGCAGGGCGAAGGCACGCGCTTCTTCGGCTGGGAGGTGGCGGATGCCGCCGCGCTCGACGCGCTGGCGGCGCGGCTGGAGCGCGCCGGCGTCGGCGTCACCGCCGAGCCGCAGGCACTGGCAGATAGCAGGCGGGTGCGCTCCCTGATCTCGTTCCACGATCCGGCCGGCAACCGTCTCGAGGCGTTTCACGGCGCCGAGATCGACGACACGCCGTTCAAGCCGGGGCGGTCGATCTCCGGCTTCCGCACCGGGCCGCAAGGCCTCGGCCACGCCGTGCTGACCGTCGAGCACCTCGCGCCGGTAATGGCGTTCTATGTCGACGTGCTCGGCTTCGGCCTCAGCGACTACATCGAAAAACCGTTCCGCGCCTATTTCTTCCACGTCAACCCACGCCATCACTCGCTGGCGCTGATCGAGACCGGCGCCAACGGCATGCATCACCTGATGATGGAGTTGTTCTCGCTCGACGACGTCGGCCAGGCCTATGACATCGCGATCAAGGAAGACCGCGTCAATGTCACGCTCGGCCGCCATACCAACGATCTGATGACGTCGTTCTATGCCAAATCGCCGTCGGCCTTCATGGTCGAGTGCGGCTGGGGCGGCCGCGAGATCGACCCGGCGAGCTGGACGCCGTTCGAGATGCATGACGGCCCGAGCCTGTGGGGCCACGAGCGGGTCTGGCTGTCGCCGGAGGACCGCGCGATCGCGCGCGAGATGCGGATGCGCGCCGCCGCCGAGGGCAAGCGCGCGCCGGTGCAGGTGATGGAGGGCAATTTCAAGCTGATGTCGGGGACCTGCCCGTGGTGGGACGGGGTGCGCAACAATTGACACTGCGTAGCCCGGATGGAGCGAAGCGCAATCCGGGACCACCTTCTCAACGGGGAGGCTGTCCCGGATTGCGCTGCGCTCCATCCGGGCTACAGACTTCGCCGGGGCGACGCCGATGGTGGTGCAGGCAGCGCTACCCCAGGTGCTTGCGGAAAAACTCCGTCGCGCGGCCCCAGGCCAATTCCGCGCACTGCCGGTCGTGCACCGACAGGCGCTGCTCGTTGCCGAAACCGTGCTCGGCGTCGTAGCGGAACAGTTCCAGTGATTTGCCGGCGGCCTTCATGCCCTTCTCGAAACCATCGACCAGCGCCGGCGTGCACCAGTCGTCCTTGTTGGCAAAATGGCCCTGCAGCGGAATCCGGACGTCGGCCGGCTTGGCCGCCTGCTCCGGCGGAATGCCGTAGAACACCACGCCGGCCGTCAGTTCCGGGATCTTGGTGGCGCCGATGATCGTCACCGCGCCCCCGAGGCAGAAGCCGGTGAGGCCGACCTTGGTACCGTTCTTGCCGAGGTATTGCGCGGCACCGCGCACCGTCTGCGTGGTGGCGTCCATGAAGTCGAGCGAGTTCATCTCTTTGGCCGCCGCGTCGGTGTCGTGATACGGCACCACGGTGCCC
The DNA here is from genome assembly GCF_015291565.1 of Bradyrhizobium sp. CCBAU 51753. NCBI lineage: Bacteria > Pseudomonadati > Pseudomonadota > Alphaproteobacteria > Hyphomicrobiales > Nitrobacteraceae > Bradyrhizobium > Bradyrhizobium sp. CCBAU 51753. Next base: position 7,576,612 of record NZ_CP030037.1, read on the forward strand.
TTGTAGAGGTCGGGCGCCAGCGCATCGAAGCCGGCCAGCGCGAAGCGGTTGCACATGCCCTTGATCTGGTCCTGCAGGCCCCACCATTCCTGGATCACGACCACACCCGGCGCATTGCCGCGCGCGGCATTGGCGAGATAGCCCGACGCATCCTTGCCGTCCGGACGCTTGAAGCTGATGATCGTACCCATGAGTTCCCTCCGCGATGTTTGCCGGCCGATTAGGCGGCATTCTGTCCGCACTAAGTGACGGACGCAATCGCCCTCGGGCACGCTCGCGCACTCGTCATCCCCGCGCAAACGCGTTGCTGACGTTGCGCAGCCAACAAAAAAGCCCCCGCAGGGGCTTTTTCACAATCGCGATACGGTGGCCTTCGCCTCAGTGCGCGTCGGCCCAGACCTTCTTCTTGGTGAAGTACATCAGACCGGCGAAGATGATCAGGAACGCGAACACCTGCATGCCGAGGCGCTTGCGCGCTTCCATATGCGGCTCGGCGGCCCACATCAGGAACGTCGTCACGTCGTGGGCATACTGCGCAACCGTCGCCGGCGAGCCGTCGTCAAAGGTCACCTGGCCGTCGGACAGCGGCTTCGGCATCTTGATCGCGTGGCCGGGGAAGTACTTGTTGTAGTACGAGCCTTCCGGGATCGTGACGCCGGCCGGCACCTTGTCCTCGAAGCCTTGCAGGATGGCGTCGACGTAGTCGGGTCCCTGCTCCTGATACTGGGTGAAGAAGTCGATCACGAACCGCGGGAAGCCGCGCTTGTAGGACCGCGCCTTGGCGATCAGCGAGAGGTCGGGCGGCGCCGCGCCGCCGTTGGCCGCGCGTGCGGCCTGCTCGTTCGGGAACGGCGACGGGAAGTAATCCGCCGCACGGCCCGGACGCTCGAACATCTCGCCCTGGTCGTTCGGGCCGTCCTTGATCTTGTACTCGGACGCGAACGCCGAAGCCTGCGCCGGCGAGTAGCCGGGGCCGCCAGGATCGGCGAGGTTGCGGAACGCGACATAGGACAGACCGTGGCAGGCCGCGCAGACTTCCTTGTAGACCTTCAGGCCACGCTGCAGCGAACCGCGGTCATAGGTGCCGAAAGGGCCGGAGAACGACCATTTCTGCGCCGGCGGCGCATCGCCGCCCTCCTCGGCCTTGGCGGTCTGGGTGCTGCCGGCGAACAGGCCACCGGCCACCACCAGCGCAAGCATCACGGACGCGGCGGTCGCGACCTTGCCCTTGCTCTTCGCCAGCACGTCGTCGGCGATCGAGTTCGGCACCGGCCGTGGTGTCTCGATCCGGGAGAGCAGCGGCAGCACGATCAGGAAGTAGGCGAAGTAGCAGACCGTCAGGATGCGGCCCGCGATCACGTAGATGCCTTCCGGCGGCTGCGAGCCGAGATAGCCGAGCCCGATGCAGACCACCACGAAGATCCAGAAGAACTGCTTGGCCAGCGGACGGTACTTGGAAGAACGCGTCCGCGCGTTGTCGAGCCAGGGCAGGAACGCCAGGATGATGATGGCGCCGAACATGCAGGCCACGCCGGCGAGCTTGTTCGGGATCGAGCGCAGGATCGCGTAGAACGGCAGATAGTACCATTCGGGCACGATGTGCGCCGGCGTCACGCCCGGGTTCGCCGGAATGTAGTTGTCGGCGTCGCCGAGATAGTTCGGCATGTAGAAGATGAACCAGGAATAGAAGATCAGGAAGCAGGACACGCCGAACATGTCCTTGATCGTCGCATGCGGCGTGAACGGCACGCTGTCCTTCTCGGTCTTCATTTCGACGCCGGCCGGATTGTTCTGGCCCGCGACATGCAGCGCCCAGACGTGCAGCACGACCACGCCGGCGATCACGAAGGGCAGCAGATAGTGCAGCGAGAAGAAGCGGTTCAGCGTCGGGTTGCCGACCGCATAGCCGCCCCACAGCAGCGTCACGATGCTTTCGCCGAAATAGGGGATCGCCGAGAACAGGTTGGTGATGACGGTGGCGCCCCAGAAGCTCATCTGGCCCCACGGCAGCACGTAGCCCATGAAGCCGGTCGCCATCATCAAGAGGTAGATGATGACGCCGAGGATCCACAGCACCTCGCGCGGCTCCTTGTACGACCCGTAATAGAGGCCGCGGAACATGTGGATGTAGACCGCGAAGAAGAACATCGACGCGCCGCAGGCGTGCATGTTGCGCAGCAGCCAGCCGTAATTGACGTCGCGGACGATCAGCTCAACCGATTTGAAGGCGAAGTCGGCATGCGGCGTGTAGTGCATCGCCAGGATCACGCCGGTCAGGATCTGCAGCGCCAGCATCATCGACAGGATGGCGCCGAAGGTCCACCAGTAGTTCAGGTTGCGCGGCGTCGGATAGGCCACGAACGAGGAGTGGATCAGGCCGAAGATCGGAAGGCGCCGTTCGATCCACTTCAAGGCGGGGTTGGTCGGTTGAAAATCGGATGGTCCGCTCATTGATGCGATCCTGAGAAGAAAAACGACGCGATGGGTTCCGAGTGCAGGCCGAAGCCCCGGACGGTCCGGGGCTTAGCCGATCTGGATTTTGGTATCGGAAACGAAGGTGTAGGGCGGCACTGCCAGGTTGGCGGGCGCGGGCCCCTGACGGATGCGGCCGGAGGAATCGTACTGCGAGCCGTGGCAGGGGCAGAAGAAGCCGTCGTAATTGCCCTCATGGGCGATCGGGATGCAGCCGAGATGGGTGCAGATGCCGATCACGACCAGCCACTGATCGTGGCCCGCCTTGACGCGCGCCGAGTCGGGCTGCGGGTCGGGCAGACTCGAGAGCGCCACGCTCTGGGCTTCCTGGATCTGCTTCTTGGTGCGATGGCTGATGTAGATCGGCTTGCCGCGCCAGAACACCTTGATATCCTGTCCCTCGGCGATCGGCGTCAGGTCGACCTCGATCGGCGCACCGGCCGCAATTGTCGCAGCGTCCGGGTTCATCTGGGAAACCAGCGGCCACACGGTGGCGGCTGCGCCGACCGCAGCGACGGCCCCGGTTGCAACAAAAAGGAAATCACGGCGTGTCGGATGGTCCGCCGAAGACGCTGTCGTCACGTTTCCAAGCCCTTTCATATCCGCAGCCGGTGGAACCGCCCCGGAGACGCAGAACGCGCCCAGGAAAGGCTGCCGGCGCCCGCGGCCCCCGCGGCGGCAGAAAACCGCCATTCCACACCCCAAACGGCGGAACAGCAGTCCAGAATCGTTCTATTGGCACCCTTGCCGGACGAGCGCAAGCCCGCTATCGGCTCGCAAGCGTGCAATGCACGAAATCCGCCCCGGGCGATGTTTTATTGAGACAATTTCATCCAGTCTTCACAGGCCGTGAGCACCATGCAGATCGCGCTGTTTCAGCCCGATATTCCCCAGAATACAGGGACCATCCTGCGGCTCTGCGCGTGCCTGGACGTCTCAGCCCATATCATCGAACCGGCGGGTTTTGACACCTCGGACCGGCATTTCCGCCGGGCGGGTATGGACTATCTCGACCATGTGCGGTTGAAGCGTCACGACTCATGGTCGAAATTCGAGGAATGGCGTGCCGAGGCCGGGTGCCGGCTGATCCTGTTCACGACCAAGGCGGCGAAGTCCTATCTTGATTTCACCTATGCTGCCTCCGATGTGCTGCTGTTCGGGCGCGAGACGGCAGGGGTCACCGATGCGGTGGTGGCGGCCGCGGATGCGCGGCTCTTGATTCCGATCAAGCCGCCCTTGCGCTCGCTCAATGTGGCGGTCACGGCGGCGATGGCGGTCGGCGAGGCGCTGCGCCAGACCGGCCAGACACATGACCAGGTAAGTTAGAGGATTTTTGGTGAGCTACGCGGTCAAGGAGATCTTTCTCACCCTGCAGGGCGAAGGCGCCCATGCGGGCCGCGCCTCCGTGTTCTGCCGCTTCGCCGGCTGCAATCTGTGGAGCGGCCGCGAGCAGGATCGCGCCGGCGCCGTGTGCCGGTTCTGCGACACCGACTTCGTCGGCACCGACGGCACGCTCGGCGGGCGCTATCCCGACGCGGCCGCGCTGGCCGACACCATCGCCGCGCAATGGACCGGAGGCGAAGCCGACCGCTACGTGGTGCTGACCGGCGGCGAGCCGCTGCTGCAGGTCGATACGCCCCTGATCGAGGCCCTGCACGGCCGCGGCTTTGCCATCGCGATCGAGACCAACGGCACCATCGCCCCGCCCGACGGGCTCGACTGGATCTGCGTCAGCCCCAAGGCGGCCGCCGAGCTCGTGGTGCGCAAGGGACATGAGCTCAAGCTGGTCTATCCGCAACCGGAGAACCGGCCGGAGGACTTTGCCGGCCTCGCCTTCGAGCGCTTCTCGCTGCAGCCGATGGACGGCCCGGACGTGATCGAGAACACCGAGCGCGCGATCGCGTATTGCCTGAAGCACCCGCAATGGCGACTCAGCGTGCAGACGCACAAGACGCTCGGCATCCGATGAACTCCCTTACCGAATTGGATTGTTGAAAGAGATGTGGGAATTGACGAAAGCGTTTCGGTTCGAGGCTGCGCATGCGCTGTCCGGAACGACCTTTGGCGCCGACAGCGAGGAGATCCACGGCCATTCCTTCCGCGCCGAAGTCACGGTGCGCGGCACGCCGGATCCGGCGACCGGGATGGTGGTCGATCTCGGCGTGCTCGAACAGGCCATGGCGGACGTGCAGAAGACGCTGGACCATAAGCTGCTCAACAAGATTGAGGCGCTCGGCCCGCCGACGCTGGAAAACCTGTCGCGCTTCATCTGGGAGCGGCTGCAGCATGCCGGAAAACTGACCCGCGTCAGCGTCCATCGCGACAGCTGCAACGAGAGCTGCACTTATTTCGGACCGCAGGGATAGAAATGCTCCCCACAGACCCCGCCATCACCGAGGACCGCAAGGCCCGGGCCCGCAGCTGGTTCGAGGCGCTGCGCGACGACATCTGCCTCGCGCTGGAAAAGCTCGAGGACGACGCCCCGCCCGCGCTCTATCCCGGCGACGCCGGCCGCTTTACGCGCACGCCATGGGACCGCACCGACCACACCGGCAAGCCCGGCGGCGGCGGCGTGATGTCGATCATGAAGGGCCGGCTGTTCGAGAAGGTCGGCGTGCACTGCTCGACCGTGCATGGCGAGTTCGCCCCCGAATTCCGCGCGCAGATTCCCGGCGCCGCCGACGATCCGAGGTTCTGGGCCTCCGGCATCTCGCTGATCGCGCATTTGCGCAATCCGAATGTGCCGGCGGTGCACATGAACACGCGCTTCGTCGTCACCACAAAGGCGTGGTTCGGCGGCGGCGCCGATCTGACGCCGGTGCTGGACCGGCGGCGCACCCAGGACGATGCCGATACGGTCGCCTTCCACGCCGCGATGAAAGAGGCGTGCAGCAGTCCTGTCGCCGACTATGAGAAGTACAAGAAGTGGTGCGACGAGTATTTCTATTTGCCGCATCGCAAGGAGGCGCGCGGCATCGGCGGCATCTTCTATGACTGGCACGACAGCGGCGACTGGGACGCCGACCTCGCGTTCACCCAGGACGTCGGGCGCAGCTTCCTGAAGATCTATCCGGAGCTGGTGCGGCGGAATTACGCGCAAGCGTGGAGCGCCGCGGACCGCGACGAGCAGCTGGTGCGCCGCGGCCGCTATGTCGAATTCAACCTGCTCTATGATCGCGGCACCATCTTCGGCCTGAAGACCGGCGGCAATGTCGATTCGATCCTGTCGTCGCTGCCGCCGGAGGTGAAATGGCCGTGAGAGACCTGCCGCGCGCGATGCTGATCGACATGGATGACACCATCCTGTCGGCCTATGGTCGCCCAGAGATCGCCTGGAACACGATCGCCGCCGAATTTGCCGATGAACTCGCGCCCCTGCCTCCCGAGCAGGTCGCGACCGCGTTGTTGGCGTCGGCGCGAAAATTCTGGTCGACGGCGGAGCCGATCTGGCGGATCAGACTCGGCGAGGCGCGGCGTCTCACGGTGCGAGGCGGCTTCGCGGCGCTCGCGGCCGACGGCCACCGTGCGCTGCCGGACGAGCTCGCCGACCGCATCGCCGATCGCTTCACCGCCTATCGCGAGGAGGAGATGTTCGTCTTCCCCGGCGCGCATGAGGCGATCGACGCCTTCAAGGCGCTCGGCATCAAGCTCGCATTGGTCACCAACGGCGCCGCCGACATGCAGCGCGCCAAGGTCGAACGCTTTGCGCTCGGCCATCGCTTCGACCACATCCAGATCGAGGGCGAGCACGGTTTCGGCAAGCCGGAGGAGCGCGCTTATCTGCACGCGATGCAGGCGCTCGGCGTCACCGCGCCTGACACCTGGATGGTCGGCGACAATCTGGAGTGGGAAGTCGTGGCGCCGCAACGGCTTGGCATCTACGCGATCTGGATGGACGTGCACGGCGTCGGATTACCGCCGGGGTCCACGATCAAGCCGGACCGCATCATCCGCTCCCTGGCCGAGCTGGTGCCTGCCGCGCGCAAATAGCGCCGCATCGGCCGTTTTCCACGTCAATTGATCGCGTGAGCAGCGGTCCGTGATCGGACTGTCATCACCGCTCGCTAGCCTGCCGGCCGCGTCATCAAGCGCGGAGGGAAGATCATGGAACTGAAGCCAGGCGATGTTGTCATCCTGAAGTCCGGCGGTCACCCGCTGACGGTGGTGGAAGTCAACGAGGAAAACGTCGAGTGTCTCTGGATGGGTGTCGACGGCGACCTGTTTCGCGAGACGCTGCCGGTCATCGCGCTCGAATCGACCGAGCTCGATCCGGAAGAGGATGAAGCGGAAGACGACGAAGAGGAAGACGAGGACGAGGACGAGGAAGAAGAGGACGACGAGGACGAGGACGACGACGGCGACCGCAAGAAGAAGCGCAAGGCGGCGTAGCATTTCCGGTGCGATGCTGCCTGGCGCAACGCCGGCGGCATCGCCTCCGCCCCTCTTCGGCGCGGCCGCATCATCGCCGCGCCACCGTTGCTGTTACAGCCGATGGTCGCGGGTGAACCGGGCGACGGTCTGGTCGGCGATATCGGACAGCGTCTTCGGCTCCAGCGGAAAGTCCGCGGCGAGCCAGGCGTCCTCGGCCAGCGTCAGAACATGTCCCAGCGCCGGCCCCTCGGCAATTCCGCGTGCGATGAAATCCGACGCCCGCAACGGAAAATGCGGCGCGCGCCAGCGCTGCGGCAGCGTGGCGAGCGCGCGCCATTGCTCGACGTCGCCGCGGGTGCCGCTGCGCGCCCAGGCCAGCAACAGCCGGTCGCGATAGGCGTCGTCGCCGAGCCGGTAGAGCCGGCGCCGCGCATGCGCCTCGTCCATGCCGGGCAGGCGCCACCAGCGATGCCCCATCGAATCCAGCGCCTTGGCCTCAGTGTTGGAGAGCCGCAGCCGGCCCGCGATGCGCCGCGCGTCCTCGGTAACCGCGACCGTCAGCGCGGCGAGCCGTCGCATCGCGCTCGGCGAAAGCTCCATGCAGCTCTCGATCCCGATCATCGCCGCGAACGGCCCGGTATAGGCGACGCCGCCGAACAGCGGCTGCAGCAGGCCGCCATCGCCCATCGCGACCACCGCGGCCGCCGCACCGTCGGCGACCACGAGCTTGAGCATCTCCATGCGGATGCGTCCGGCCGAAAGCTCTCCAAGTCCGTCGCGCCCGCTGACGCAGGCGAGATAGCCGGCGCGATCGACCTCGCCTTCGCCATAGGCGGCGTGGAAGCGGAAGAAGCGCAGAATGCGCAGATAATCCTCGGCGATGCGCCGCGCGGGATCGCCGATGAAGCGCACCCGTTTTGCAGCGATGTCGTCCAGCCCGCCGACGTGATCGTGCACGACGCCATCCGCATCGACCGACAGCCCGTTGATGGTGAAATCGCGCCGCTCGGCGTCACGCACCCAGTCGCGGCCGAACGTCACCTTCGCCTTGCGGCCATAGGTCTCGGTGTCCTCGCGCAGCGTCGTCACCTCGAACGGCTGGCCTTCGACCACCAGGGTCACGGTGCCGTGCTCGATGCCGGTCGGCACGCTCTTGATGCTGGCGCGCTTGGCGCGGCGCACCACCTCGTCGGGCAGCGCCGTGGTCGCGATATCGATGTCACCGAGCGGAATCTTCATCAGGGCGTTGCGCACCGCGCCGCCGATCACCCGCGCCTCCTCGCCGTCGGCATTGAGCAGCGCCAGCACGCGCGCCGCCGGGCCCGAGGCGAGCCACGGCGCATCGGACAGAAGGCGCGCCTCGCTCATTTCTCAACTCCGGGCACCAGCTTGCCGTTCTCGATATGGGCAGGCACGTAGGTCGAGTTGGGCGGCGCGCCGGTGTATTCGGCGAGCAGGAGGAAGCTGATGATGACAAGCACAAGGGCCGCGAGCGTCAGCTTCGCCAGCATGTCGAGCGGCCAGGACGCCGGCAGCGTCACGCCGGCGCGCGTGGCCATAAGGAAGACGGCATAGGCGACGAACGGGATCAGGAAGACACCGACCTCGGTCAGCACCGTGCGGATCATGACAGATAGATCCGCTCATACAGCACGCGCAGGATGCCGGCGGTCGCGCCCCAGATGTAGCGCTCGGCGAACGGCATCGCGTAATAGGAACAGTCCATGCCGCGGAATTCCTTGGTATGGATCTGGTGATTTTCCGGATTCATCAGGAATGCCAGCGGCACCTCGAAGGCATCGACGACCTCGGCCTCGTTGATATCGAGCGCAAAGCCGGGCTCCACCTTGGCGACCGTCGGCAGGATGCGGAAGCCGAATGCGGTGCCGTAGAGGTCGAGATAGCCGACCGGATCGATATATTCCCGCTTCAGCCCGACTTCCTCGCACGCCTCGCGCAGCGCGGCGTCGAGCGGCGAGGCGTCGGTCGCGTCGATCTTGCCGCCCGGAAACGAAATCTGCCCGGCATGGCTCGACAGATGCGGCGAGCGCTGCGTCAGCAGCACCGTCGGCTCGGGGTGATCGACCACCGGGATCAGCACCGCGGCCGGCCGCACCGGCTGTTCTTTGGCTACGATCTCGAGCATGCGGTCGTTACCGGAGTCTCCGGTGCGCGGAATGATATGCGGATCGACCAGCCCCGCCGGCACCTCGAAATTGAGCCGGGCGCGGGCCCGCGCAAAAAATTCCGACGAGCCGATCCTCGCGGGCTGCGCCTTCACCATCGGCTCGTTCAAAGCGCGTCCCTCACCTGCTTGGCATCCGCCATCGCGAAGAATTCGCCGCCGGACTCGATGCCGAACATCTCTTCACCATCGACCATCCGCGCCTCGCCCATGTCAACCAGATCGTAATAGAGCGCGCGGGTCACCTTGGCCCAGAGGTCGGCGCGGACATGCAGATAGGGCGTCAGCCCGCCATCCTCGGCGGCCTCGAATCGGAGGCCGTGGCCCTGCTCGCAATCGACCCAGTCGTCGACATTGGTGCGGAACCTGAGCAGACGCCCGCGCGCGTCGTGCTGCGTCTGCATTTCCACGGCAAGGAACGGCGCGTCGTCGACGCGGATGCCGACCTTCTCCACCGGGGTCACGAGAAAGTGCTTGCCGTCCTCGCGCTTCAGAATGGTGGAGAACAGCCGCACCAGCGCCGGCCGGCCGATCGGCGTTCCCATGTAGAACCAGGTGCCGTCGGGCGCGATTCGCATGTCGAGATCGCCGCAAAACGGCGGATTCCACAGATGAACCGGCGGCAGGCCCTTGCGCCCGGCAGGACCCGATGTCGCAGCCTGGTTGGCCGCGGCAGTGAGCCCGTCGAGGCCGGTCTTTTCGAGACCCTTGCCTGCGTTATCCGTGGTTTCCCTGCCCTGACCCGTTTGCCCTTGCTTCGCCATTGTTTGCCCTAAAGTTTCAACCCTCAATCTGGCACGTTTTGTGTACGTCTTCTGAGATGTGGTCGGGACGTCATTCTCGCCACATCGTGATGCCGTTCATACCCCGAAATGCCGATAAGGTGGGGATAGTTTAATTCAACGAATACATGGCCTTCTCACAGGTTTAGCATGTGGGCCATGACATGACGACGCGCCGATACGGTGCGAATGTCGAGAAGGAGCGGACCGAATGGCTGGTGTAGACAGCGTCGAGAAACTGGAGGATGTGATCGTCCGTTCGGCCGAGCAGGTCGCCGGGCAAATCCGGGCTGCCAAGGAGGCGGTGTCCACCGTCATCTTCGGCCAGGACCAGGTGATCGAAAACACCCTGGTGACGATCCTGTCCGGCGGCCACGCGCTGCTGATCGGCGTCCCCGGCCTTGCCAAAACAAAACTGGTCGAGACGCTCGGCGTCACGCTCGGGCTCGACGCCAAGCGCATCCAGTTCACGCCCGATTTGATGCCGTCGGATATTCTCGGCGCCGAGGTGCTGGACGAGAGCTCGGCCGGCAAGCGCTCGTTCCGCTTCATCGCAGGTCCGGTGTTCGCGCAGCTGTTGATGGCCGACGAGATCAACCGCGCCAGCCCGCGCACCCAGTCGGCGCTGCTGCAAGCCATGCAAGAGCAGCACATCACCATTGCCGGCGCGCGGCACGATCTGCCGAAGCCATTCCATGTGCTGGCGACGCAGAACCCGCTGGAGCAGGAGGGCACCTACCCGCTGCCCGAGGCACAACTCGACCGCTTCCTGATGGAAATCGACGTCGACTATCCCGATCGCGACGCCGAACGGCGCATCCTGTTCGAGACCACCGGCGCCGAAGAGACGGCGGCGAAACCCGCGATGGATGCCGAGACGCTGCTCACGGCACAGCGGCTGGTGCGCCGGCTGCCGGTCGGCGATTCCGTGGTCGAGGCGATCCTGTCGCTGGTCCGCGCCGCGCGTCCCGGCCCCGACGGCGGTGAATCCGGCAAGCTGATCGCCTGGGGACCTGGTCCCCGCGCCAGCCAGGCCCTGATGCTCGCGGTGCGCGCCCGTGCGCTGCTCGACGGACGGCTCGCGCCCTCGATCGACGACGTGCTCGACCTTGCCGAACCCGTGCTCAAGCATCGCATGGCGCTGACTTTCTCGGCGCGCGCCGAAGGGCGCACCATTCCGGACGTGATCAAGCAATTGAAGACGCGGATCGCTTGATGGCCGCTGACAACAAGCACAAGGACGAGGAGATTGTTGCGGTTCGACGTGCAGATGGCGAAAGCCGATCGCTCGCCGCTTCGCTGCCGCGCCTGGTGCTTGAGGCCCGCCGCATCGCCGCCAATGTGATCCACGGCCTGCACGGCCGCCGCCGCGCCGGCGCCGGCGAAAGCTTTTGGCAGTATCGCCGCTTCGTCTCCGGCGAGCCGGCGCAGCGCGTCGACTGGCGCCGCTCCGGACGCGACGATCACCTCTATGTTCGCGAACAGGAATGGGAGGCCGCGCACACCGTGTGGATCTGGCCCGACCGCTCGCCGTCGATGGCCTTTGCCTCGCGCGATGCGCGCGACAGCAAGCTCGAGCGCGGCCTGATCGTCGCCTTCGCGCTTGCCGAGCTGCTGGTCGCCGGCGGCGAACGCGTCGGCATTCCCGGCCTGATGAATCCGACCGGCAGCCGCGCGGTGATCGACAAGATGGCGCAGGCGATGCTGCACGATGACAAGACGCGCGCCAGCCTGCCGCCGTCCTTCGTGCCGTCATCGCTCGCCGAGATCGTGGTGCTGTCGGACTTCTGGTCGCCAATTGCGGAGATCACGGCCATGCTGGGCGGGCTCGCCTCGTCGGGCGCGCATGGCACGCTGATCCAGGTGGTCGATCCCGCCGAAGAGACCTTTCCCTATTCCGGCCGCGTCGAATTCGTCGAGCCGGAGATCGGCAGCGTCATCACCGCGGGCCGCGCCGAAAGCTGGACGACCGACTACGTCGCCCGCGTCGCGCTGCATCGCGACCAGATCCGCGCCGAGACCAACCGGCTCGACTGGCTGTTCTCGACCCACACCACCAGCCGCTCCGCGGCCGAGCTGCTGTTGTTCCTGCATGCCGGCATGATGGTGAACAAGGGCGGCGGACGCACCACCGTCAAGGCGGGACGCAGCGCATGATCGCAGGCCTCCCCCTCTCCTTTGCCGAACCGCTGCTGCTGCTGGGCCTGCTCAGCCTGCCCGTGCTGTGGTGGCTGCTGCGCGTGATGCCGCCGCGGCCGCGGCGCATCGAATTCCCGCCGACCCGGCTGTTGTTCGACATTGCGCCCAAGGAGGAGACGCCGTCGCGCACGCCGTGGTGGCTGACCTTGCTGCGGCTTGCCGCTGCAGCCCTCGTCATCCTCGCCGCCGCCGGCCCGATCTGGAATCCGCAAACCGGCATCGCCGCAAGCAAATTGCCGCTCGTGATCCTGCTCGACGACGGCTGGAGCTCCGCCTCGAGCTGGGATGCGCGGATCAGGGCGGCGGACGAGCTGGTCGCCGATGCCGACAGCGACCGCCGCGGCGTCGCGCTGGTGCCGTTGTCGGAGCCGGCGCGCGACATCACGCTGATGCCGGCCGGCGCCGCGCGCGTCGCGCTGCGACAGCTGGCGCCAAAGCCCTATTCGGTCGACCGCGTTGAAACCCTCACGGCGCTTGGACGTTTCCTCAAATCGACCGGCGATTGCGATATCGCCTGGCTGTCGGATGGCGTCGACACCGGCCGCGGCAGCGAATTCACCGAAGGCCTTGGCAAGGTGATCGAGGGCCGCAATTTGACGATCTTCTCCGGCGGCGCGCCGTCCGCGCAGGCGCTGGTCGCGGCCGAGAACGCCGCCGCCAAGATGACGGTCAAGGTGCTGCGCACCGAGACCGGGGTTGCCGGCGGCACGGTGCGTGCGGTCGACGCCAAGGGCTCGCCGATCGGCGAGGCCCGCTACGCATTCGCTCCGCAGGAGCGCGAGACCGAGGCCGCCTTCGATCTTCCGGTCGAACTCCGCAACGACATCGCGCGGCTCGAAATCTCCGGCGAGCGTTCGGCCGGCGCCGTGCAGCTGCTCGACCGGCGCTGGCGCCGCCGCGCGATCGGCGTGGTCTCGGGCTCGAGCAGCGATACCGCGCAGCCGCTGCTGGCCTCGACCTTCTATCTCTCCCGCGCGCTGTCGCCGTTCGCCGATATCAGGCTCGGCGATCGCGGCGCGCCACAGCAGGTGATCGCGCAATTCCTCGATCAGCGGCTGCCGATGATCGTGATGGCCGATGTCGGCACGCTGTCGCCGGAAATCCGCGACCGCCTCAACGCCTGGATCGACCAGGGCGGCGTGCTGGTGCGCTTCGCCGGTCCGCGCCTCGCGCAGGCCGATGACGATCTCGTGCCGGTTAAATTGCGCAAGGGCGGCCGCACGCTCGGCGGCAGCCTGACCTGGGAGAAGCCGCAACACATGGCCTCGTTCGCCGCCGACGGGCCGTTCAACGGCCTCACCGTGCCCAAGGACATCACCGTCAACCGGCAGGTGCTGGCCGAGCCCGACGCCGTGCTCGCGACCAAGAGCTGGGCGTCGCTGGAAGACGGCACGCCGCTGGTCACCGGCGAGCACCGCGGCAAGGGCGTGGTCAGCCTGTTCCATGTCGGCGCCGACATGCGCTGGTCGGACCTGCCGATGTCCGGCACCTTCGTCGAGATGCTGCGGCGGCTGATCGACATGTCCGGCTACACCTCGACGCCCGGTCCCGGCGTCGCCAGCGATCCTGCTGCCGCGACGGTGGCGCCGCTGCGCACCCTCGACGGGTTCGGCGCATTCGGTCCGCCGCCGTCGACCGCCAAGCCGATGCCGGCGGATTATCGCGACCGCGCCACTTCAGATCATCCGCCCGGCTTCTACGGTCCGGCGGAAAGCCCGATCGCGGTCAACACCCTCGCCTCCGCCGACCGCATCGCGCCGATCGACACTTCCGGCCTGAAGGCGCAGCATGCGAGCTACACCAACACCGAGCCGCGCGATCTGCGCGGCATCATGCTGTCGACCGCGCTGGCGCTGTTCCTGATCGACGCGATCGTGGTGGCGATGCTCGGCGGCGGCATTGCCGCGCTGCTGCGGCGGCGCGCGGCGCCCGCCGTCCTCGTCCTCGCGTTCGTGCTGGCGGCGATGTCGCCCTCGCCGAGCCGCGCCGAGAGCAGCGACGACTTTGCCATCAAGTCGGTGTCGCAGACCCGGCTCGCCTATGTCGTCACCGGCAATGCCGACATCGATTCCGTCGTCAAGGCCGGGATGTCCGGCCTGACGCTGTTCCTGGCGCAGCGCACCGCGCTGGAGGCCGGCGATCCCGTCGGCGTCGACCCGGCGCACGACGAGCTGGCGTTCTTTCCGCTGATCTACTGGCCGATCGTGCCGGGCGCGGCGAAGCCGCCGCAGGACGCCATCAACAAGATCGACGCCTACATGAAGCAGGGCGGCACGGTGATCTTCGACACCCGCGACGCCGTCGAGGCGCCGCCGGGCGACAATGGCGGCGCGCAGACGCCGGCGATGCAGACGCTGCGCGAATTGCTGTCGACCCTCGACATTCCCGAGCTCGAGCCGGTGCCGCGCGAGCACGTGCTGACCAAGACGTTCTATCTGCTGCGCGACTTCCCCGGCCGCTTCAACAACGGCCAGACCTGGGTCGAGGCGCTGCCGCGCGACGACGACGACGAGGCCGCGCAGCGCCCGGCCCGCGGCGGCGATGGCGTGTCGCCGATCATCATCACCTCGAACGACCTCGCCGGCGCCTGGGCGATCCGCCCCGACGGCCAGCCGATGCTGCCGCTGACGCCGGGCGAGCCGCGGCAGCGCGAATTCGCCTTCCGCGCCGGCGTCAACATCGTGATGTACACGCTGACCGGCAACTACAAGGCCGACCAGGTGCACGCGCCTGCCCTGATCGAGCGGCTGGGACAATGAGATGGGAGTGATGCATTCAACCGCCCACACCGTCATTCCGGGATGGTGCATCAGCACCAGACCCGGAATCTCGAGATTCCGGGTTCGATGCTGCGCATCGCCCCGGAATGACGGAGTGACGCCATGAACTACGGCATCGCGTTCACACCGCTGGTTCCTTCGCTCGTGCTGTGGCTCGCGCTCGGCGCGATCGTGGTGATCGCCGCGCTGCTGCTGGTGGCGCGGTCGCGCGGCGCCGCGGTGCGTGTCGCCGCGCTGGCGCTGATCCTGCTCGCGCTGGCCAACCCCTCCTTCACCCGCGAGGACCGCGAGCCGCTGTCCTCGGTCGCCGCGGTCGTGATCGACAAGAGCCCGAGCCAGAATTTCGGCACCCGCAACGAAGAGACCGACAAGGCGCGGCAGGCGCTGGTCGACAGCCTGAAGCAGATCAGGGGCCTCGAAGTGCGCGTCGTCGAGGCCGGCCAGGCCGACGGCGAGACCGACGGCACCAAACTGTTCGGCGCGCTGTCGTCGGCGCTGTCGGACGTTCCGGTCGAGCGCGTCGCCGGCGCATTCATGATCACCGACGGCCGCGTGCATGACATTCCGTCCAACGCCCAGGCGCTCGGCTTCCAGGCGCCGGTGCATGCGCTGATCACCGGCCGCAAGGACGAGCGCGACCGTCGCATCGCGATCACGGCGGCGCCGCGCTTCGGCATCGTCGGCCAGACCCAGACCATCACCTTCCGGCTCGACGACCAGGGCGTTGTCGGCGAGCGCGCCAAGGTCACCGTCCGCCGCGACGGCGAGACGATCAACGAGCGCACGATGAGCAGCGGCCAGACCGCCAGCGTCGACATCGACATCAAGCACGCCGGCCAGAACATCGTCGAGATCGAGGCCTCGCCGCTCGCCAACGAGCTGACGCCGGTGAACAACCGCGCCGTGGTCGCGATCGACGGCGTGCGCGACCGGTTGCGCGTGCTGCTGGTCTCCGGCGAGCCGCATGCCGGCGAGCGCACCTGGCGCAACCTGCTGAAGTCCGATCCAAGTGTCGACCTCGTCCACTTCACCATTCTGCGGCCGCCGGAGAAGCAGGACGGCACGCCGATCAACGAACTGTCGCTGATCGCGTTTCCGACCCGCGAGCTGTTCCAGCAGCGCATCAACGACTTCCAGCTGATCATCTTCGATCGCTACGCCCGGCAGGGCGTGCTGCCGATCGCCTATTTCGACAACATCGCGCGCTACGTCCGCTCCGGCGGCGCGGTGCTGGTCTCTGCCGGGCCCGACTACGCCTCGACCACCAGCATCTGGCGCACGCCGCTGGATTCAGTGCTGCCGGCCGAGCCGGTCGGCGTCACCGAAAAACCGTTCTACGCGCACTTGAGCGATGCCGGAAAACGCCACCCGGTGACGCGCGGGCTGGAGGGCGCGAACGCCGAGCCGCCGCATTGGAGCCGGTTCTTCCGCACCGTCGATACCCGCAACGCGATCAACCCGCCGGTCATGACCGGCGCCGACGGCAAGCCGCTGCTGCTGCTGTCGCGCTTCGGCGAAGGCCGCGTCGCGCTGCTGCTGTCCGACCATATCTGGCTGTGGGCGCGCGGCTATGAGGGCGGCGGCCCGCATCTCGATTTGTTGCGGCGGATGTCGCACTGGCTGATGAAGCAGCCCGACCTCGACGAAGAGTCGCTGCGCATGCAGGTGCAGGGCAAGGACCTGATGGTGGTGCGCCAGACCATGGCCGACACCGTCTCACCCGTCACTGTGACGTCGCCGGGCGGCACCACGCGCGAATTGACCCTCACCGCCGGCGATCCCGGCGAGTGGCGTGCAACGCTGCCCGCCAATGAGCTCGGCCTGTGGCAGGCGACCGACGGCACGCTGAAGGCGCTGATCAATGTCGGCCCGACCAATCCGAAGGAGTTTTCGGAAGTCACCTCGACCACCGAGATGCTGAAGCCGCTGGCGCAGGCGACCGGCGGCGACGCGCGGCGCATCGTCGACGGATCGAGCCTCGATATGCCCCGCGTGGTGCCGGTGCGCGCCTCCTCGATCTTCCGCGGCGACGGCTGGCTCGGCGTCAAAATGCGCGACGCCAGCGTCGTCAAGGGCGTCGGCGTGCTGCCGATGTTCGCCGGCATCGTTGGCCTGCTGCTGCTGCTCGGCGCATTCGCGGCGACCTGGCTGCGCGAAGGACGCTGAAGCGGGACGCGTTGCGTCAATCACACACCGGCAACTGATCGACACGGGTTCATCTGGCCGACGGTTGACATCACCATCATCGTCAGATGTTATAATGTAACATCGGGACGGCACGGGGTCGTGACGCCGTTCCGATCGGGTGGGCGTCAATCGTCATGAAGTGGTTTCGGCGGCACATCAAAACTGGCTCGCGGCTGGCGCTGTTCGCGCTCGCCGTCCAGTTCGTGCTGTCGTTCGGCCATTTCCACCCGATTGCGGCCGCGCAGGCGGCTCCGGCGCTGCAAACCGGGCTGTCGCAGCTCGACTTCGCCTTTCTCGGCACCTCGGCGACGCCGGACCTCGCCATCCAGGTGGTCCAGAAGCAGCCGCCAGCCCACCCCGACAATGACCCGCAGCCGGCCGACACTTGCGCGATCTGCGCCATCATCTCGCTGGCCGGCAACCTTCTGGCCGCGACCCCGCCGGTGCTGCTGTTGCCGGAAGCGGTGGAGTTTCTCCACCGCACCACCGATGCCGAATTCCTTCACCTGAAATCCGCGCCCGCGGCATTCCGCTCCCGCGCGCCTCCGCTGTCCTGATCGACTGACCGCCGTGCCCTCGCGCCTTCACGCCCTCAATCCGGGCGTCGGCGAAGGGAAATCGAAGTCGATCCGTCGCATCGGTCGACGGGATCAGGATCGGGACCAATGACATTCCAGGGACGACGAACACTCACCATCGGCGGAGCGAGCTGGCTCCTGCTGTGCGCGGCAAGCCACGGCGCGATCGCCGACGACACGCCATCGGCATCAACGCCGACGCAACTGCCTGACATCACCGTGACGGCGCCGAGCCCGATCCAGCGGCACCGGACCGTGACGACGCGCACGCCGACCCGCGCGGTCCGCGCCGCGCCGAGCCGCAACCGCGAACGCGCGCCCGCGGCGCAGCCGGCGCCGGCTGTTGCTGCCGCTCCCGCCCCCCAGCAGGGCGTGCTGCCCGTGGTCACCGACCAGTTCGCCACCGTCACCGTGGTGCCGAACGAGGAGCTGCGGCGCGAGGGCGGCGCCACGCTCGGCGATCTGCTGTTTTCCAAGCCCGGCATCACCGGCTCGAGTTTTGCGCCCGGCGCCTCCAGCCGGCCGATCATCCGCGGCCTCGACGTCAACCGCGTCGGCATTGTCGAGAATGGCCTCGGCGGCGGCGGCGCCTCCGATCTCGGCGAAGATCATTTCGTGCCGATCGATCCGCTGTCGACCAACCAGGTCGAGGTGGTGCGGGGACCTGCCGCGCTGCGCTACGGCTCGACCTCGATCGGCGGCGTGGTCAGCGCCACCAACAACCGCATTCCCGATGCGATGCCGACCTGCACGGCCGCGCCGTTCCAAACCTATGGGCTTCCGGCAAAGGCGCCGCTCGCCGACGTCGGCTCGCCCGGTTGCCTCAACGTCGAGACCCGCACCTCGGTCAGCTCGGTCAATCGCGGCGTCGAGGGCGGCATGCTGCTGGACGCCGGCGGCAACAATGTCGCCGTGCATGCCGACGTCTATGGCCGCACGACCAGCGACTACAGCATCCCGAGCTATCCGTATCTGTTCGACCAGACCCGGCCGGTGAACGGCCGCCAGCCGAACTCTGCGACGCAGTCCGACGGCGCGTCGGTCGGCGCATCGTATTTCTTCCAGGGCGGCTATATCGGCGCATCGATCACCCAGAACGACTCGCTCTACCATATCCCCGGCATTGACGGCGCCGATCACCAGACCCGGATCGACGCGCACCAGACCAAGATCGCCGTCAAGGGCGAATACCGGCCCGACGCGGCCGCGATCGACGCAGTGCGGTTCTGGCTCGGTGCGACCGACTATCGCCACAACGAGCTCGGCCTTGCCGATCCGGCCGACTCATCCAGCGACGGCGTACGGCAGACCTTCACCAACAAGGAGCAGGAGGCCCGCGTCGAGGTGCAGATGATGCCGTTCAACGCGCGCTTCGCCACCGTGACGACGGCATTTGGTCTGCAAGCCGGGCACCAGGAACTGACCGCGCCGAGCCCTGACGATCCGACGAGCCCGCTCAACGGATTATGGGACCCCAACAAGAACAACAGGGTCGCTGGTTACGTATTCAACGAGCTAAAGTTCACCGACACCACCAAGGCACAGATTGCGGGGCGGATCGAACATATCGATCTCTCCGGCACAACTCCGGCTTTCATTCCCCCCATATTCGACGTGGCCACCGATCCCGCAAGCATCGGTCCAGCTACAGCGCAAAATCCGAATTTCACGCCCAAGAGCGGCAGCCTCGGCTTGATCCAGAATCTGCCGTGGGATCTGGTAGCAAGCGCGACCGCTCAATACGTCGAACGTGCGCCGAAACCGGCCGAGCTCTTTTCGCGCGGCCCCCACGATGCGACCGCCACCTTCGACATCGGCAATCCCAATCTCGGCATCGAAACCGCCAAATCGATCGAGATCGGCCTACGGCGGGCGACCGGACCGCTGCGGTTCGAGCTCACCGGTTACTACACCAGGTTCGACGGCTTCATATTCCGCCGGCTGACGGGCAACACATGTGACGAGAGCGCGTGCCAGCTGGGCCCCGGCCTCGAACTGAACCAAGCGCGCTACTCGCAGCGCGACGCGATCTTCCGCGGCGCCGAGTTCCAGAGCCAGCTCGACATCGGCCCGCTGAACGGCGGCATCTGGGGCATCGAGAACCAGTTCGACGTGGTGCGCGCCACCTTCACGGACGGCAGCAACGTGCCGCGGATTCCGCCGGTGCGGCTCGGCGGCGGCGTCTACTGGCGCGACAGCAACTGGCTCACCCGCATCAATCTGGTGCACGCCTTCGCGCAGAACGACATCGCCGTGATCGGCGAGACCCCGACCGCGGGCTACAATCTCTTGAACGCGGAGGTCACCTACAACACCAAGCTGACGTCGTCATGGATCGGCGCGAAGGAGATGACGATCGGCCTGGTCGGCAACAATCTGCTCAACCAGAACATCCGCAACTCCGTCTCCTACACCAAGGACGAGGTACTGATGCCGGGCCTCGGCGTGCGCGCGTTCGCCAATCTGAAGTTCTGAGCCAAGCAAATCCCTCTGCCGTCAGCGGCAGAGGGAGTTACATTCGCGTAGCCCGGATGCAGCGAAGCGCAATCCGGGGGCGTTGTGCCACACGTCCAGAATCCCGGATTTCGCTTCGCTTCATCCGGGCTGCGAAGCGTGATCAGTGGCCGACGACGACTTCGCTGATCTGGATCACCGGCTGCTGATCGGTGTAGTTCGGGATGTCGGCCAGGATCTCCTTGCCATGCTGCCCCATGCCGGCGGCGAACGCCTCGACCGTGTCGCAGAAGATGTGGCACATCCCGACATAGGTCGCGGGTGCGCCCGGCGCACCGCCGGCAAGACCCTTGTCGATCGTGTAATATTTGCAGGCGTCGCCCAGCCGCGCCTTCACCAGCGGCATGTGCTTGTCGCGATAATAGTCATGATCGAAGCGCGCGCCGGGGTTGTTCGGATACATCACACTGACTTTGATCATGGCGCGCACTCTCCCTGTTGACATGAATTGCGCCGGTCTGGTCCCGGCGCTTCGCTCAACTGTGCGTCAGATCGTGCAACGGCGCAACCGTTCCGGCGGCGCTCGCGTGCAGGTCAGATCGCCTTGCTCCAATCCGGCTGGATCGGCCCGGAGACGCCCTCGAAGGCGCCATCTGCCAGTTCCATGACAAGCAGACGACTGGGATCGACCGGGCCGGGCATGGTGACCTGCCCCTTCGGAATCAGCTTGAAGCCGACGCGCGAATAGTAGGGCTCGTCGCCGACCAGCACGATCAGCCGATGGCCCTTGGCGCGGGCGCCGGCGATCGCACGCTCGAGCAGCGCGCGGCCGACGCCGCGGCTGCGGAACGGCGGCTCGACGGTCAGCGGCCCGAGCATCAGGGCCGGCGTCTCGCCGATCAGGATCGGCAGCTGGCGCACCGAGCCGACCAGCAGCGTGCCGATCCGCGCCGTGAAGGAGACATCGAGCAGATGATCGACATGCTCACGCAGCCGGTAGGCGCTGAGCACGAAGCGGCCGGGCCCGAAGGTGCGCTCGTGCAGGCGCTCGATCGCCTGGGCGTCTTTCGGGGTCTCGGGCAGGATGGTCAGGGACAGTTCAGTCATGATGGAGCGCGGGATAGCATCTGATGCGCGCGGGGTCCATCACCGCCACGTCTCGGTGGGCGGCCTGCCGTCGAGCACCTCGGTGATCCGCAGCCGCGTGCCGGGGGTGGTGTCGTCGGGCAGATCAGCCGGGTCGAAGAAGCCGCAGGCCACGATCTCGTGGTTCGGCTCCGGCAGCCGGTCCTGGCGGTAGTTCCTGATCACATAGACCACGACATGGTCGCGGCGCGAGACGTGGCTGTTGTAGAAGACGCCGTGCAGCACCGGCTCGCCGACCAGTTCGATCCGGCCCTCCTCGACCAGCTCGCGGCGCAGCGACTCCAAAATGCTCTCGCCGACCTCGACGCCGCCGCCCGGCAGATACCAGCCATGGACATAGCTGTGCTTGACCAGAAACACCTTGTTGTCGGCGTCGAGCACGACGCCGCGGACGCCGAGCGTCATGCTGCGGACCAGCCGCCAGTAGAAATGGAAAATCCACCTGATCTGCGGCTCGAAGCGCTTGCGCAATTCCAGCAGGAGCGTCACTGAACCCTCATGCGTTTGATCCTTGCGCGGATGCCCGCGTCTTGCCAATACAGAGGCGGATTTTCGGGATAGCACATGACCGGTTGCCGGCCACTCGTCACGGAAAGTTCACACGGAAGCGAATGATGGCGGCGTTCCGGCTGGCGCATCTGTCCGACCCGCATCTGCCGCCATTGCCGGCGGCGCGGCTGCGCGATCTCGCCGGCAAGCGCGCCTTCGGCTACCTCAACTGGACCCGCAACCGCCACAAGTACCACCGCCGCGACGTGCTCGACACGCTGGTGGCCGACATGCAGGCGCAGCAGCCGGACCATGTCGCCGTCACCGGCGATCTTGTCAACCTCGCGCTGGAAGGCGAGTTCAATCCGGCCCGGCAATGGCTGGAGGGCGTCGGCCCGCCCGCCGACGTCACCGTGGTTCCCGGCAATCATGACGCCTATGTGCGCGCGACGCGGCACCGCTTCGTCGGCATGTTCGGCGACTATCTGCGCGGCGATACTGATGGCGCGGCGACGCATTTTCCGTTCGTGCGCCGGCGCGGGCCGATGGCGCTGATCGGCGTCTCCTCGGCGGTGCCGACGCCGCCGCTGATGGCGACCGGCTGGCTCGGCCATGCCCAGCTCGGCGAGCTGGACAAGATCCTGGCGCAGCTGTCCCGCGAGGACGCCTTCCGCGTGCTGCTGGTGCATCACCCGCTGCACTCCGACGGTCGCGCCAAGCGGCTGACCGATGCGCACCAGCTGCTCGCGCTGCTCAAGCGGCACGGCGTCGAGCTGGTGCTGCACGGCCACGACCACATCCATTCGACGATGTGGTTCGACGGCCCCGAGCGCAAGATCCCGGCGATCGGCGTGCCGTCGGCCTCGGCGCTGCCGCGCAAGCATTATCCGGCCGCGGCCTACAATCTGTTTTCGATCGAGCGCGACGGCAATGGCTGGCGCTGCGAGCACACCGTGCGCGGCTTCGATAGTCACGACGGCATCCGCGAGCTGCAGCAGATGCGGCTGTGCTGAATGCGACGGCTGCTCCGGAGCATGCGCTAGTCGCCGCCCCCACCGCCGCAGCCACCTCCGCCATCCCCGCCGCCGCCGTCGCCGCCACCGTCTCCGCTGCCACCATCGCCGCCGCTGCCATCGCTACCGGCGTCACCGAAGCCGGCCGACGAGCCGTCGATCGATGAGTCGGCGAAATCGCCGCCGCAATAGGGACTGCTGCCGCCGGCGCCGCTGCGGCGTAGTGCCTCGCAGTCGGGGTGATAGACAAAACCGTTCGGGATGTTCAGCTTGGCGTCGAGCGCGAACAGCAGCGGCAGGCGTGTCGGCCGCACAGGATCGAGGTTCTCGTATTTGCAGCAATACCACCAGACCCGGCGCAGCCCCTCATTGCTCCGGCGCCGCTCCTTCACCAGCACCACCGCCGGCGTGTGATGCAGGAAGCTGCCGAAGGCGCGGCGGCAGAACGCATCATATTCGCGGGTGTAGAGAATGAATTCGTGCCAGAGGTCGTCGGCGGCCTGCGAGGGCATCGAGACGTAGCGCTTGCCACTCATGAGGTAAGCGAGGAAGAACTGGCGCAGGCCACGCGAGACCAGCGCGCTGTCCTTGCGGGTGAAGCCGGGATGGCGCTTCTCGAGCCGGGCCAATAGCCCCTGCGGCAGGGTGAAGGTGCGGATGAATTCGGCGCGCCGCAGCGTCTGCCACTTGCCGAACAGCACGGCGCTGCCGATCACCGCGGCGGCCGCCACCACGCCCATCAACGCCGACACCGGTGTTACGACCACGATGCCCCCCGCCGCATCGGCGGCTTAAAGATTTCTCAGGCTGGCAAACAGCGCGAGACCGAACAGCGCCACCGCGCCCATCAGGAAGCCGAACACGAACATGCCGAAGCCGCCGCGGCGCCGCGGCGTCGCCACCAGAACCGGCGGCGGCGGCCCGAGCGGCTCGACGGCGGGCAGCGGTGTCGCCACCATCGCATGCTCGCGCTCGATCATCCGGCGCGCGACATAGTCGGTGACGGCGTCGACCATCACGGAGGCGTCGTGCGATTCGGCGAGCACGATGCGGCCGAACCGCGTGTCCTGCACGAAACGGTAGATGCGCTTGTCGCGGCCCATCAGCACGTGCGCGACGACGTCGATCCACAGCCGCGGCGTCTCGCCCTGGCTGATGCCGCGGTCGAACAGGTCGACCTTCTCCGGCACCTGGGCAAACAGCGGATCCAGCGCCTCGTTGAGGATCTCGAGCCGCGCCACCTCGGCATCGCGCAGCTCGACCACGACGCCGGTGCGGTCGGCGGCCTCGATCCGGGCCCGCCGCAGCGCCTCGCGCAGCGTCGGCCGCAATTCGCGCGCCTCACTGCCGGTGTTCTGCGGATCGGACATCGCTGGCGGCCTCAGGTTGCGGTTTTCCCTGCCGTTAACCTATCAGCAACCATGACGTCCGCAAAGGCGGTTGGTTCCCAAGGGGTTGCGCGGCCACTTATCCCCAGCGCAAAAACGCCGAAACGTTGTTCCAAAAACGGACGACCCCACCCGGATGAAACCGGATGGGGCCGCCGTCCTTGGACGTTTCTTGATCCGATCGTGATGCTTTTCGCATCACGATCTATCTCTTGTTTGAGCATGATCCCTTTCGGAAAACCGGTTCCCACTTTTCCGGATCATGCTCGAAGGCAACTGTCTCAGGCCGAGACCCGCGACGGCTCCTCGACGATGGAGAAGCGGACGCCGGCCTTGTGGCGGTTCTCTTCAGAGACCTCGCGCCAGCAGTCCTCGGCTTCCTTGCGGGTCTTGAACGGGCCTTTGACCTGGGCCGAGCCTTCCACGAGCTTGTGGAAGTTCATCGAGCCGAACTCGCCGCCGATCACCCAGAAATTGCTGCCTTTGGTCATTGTCAGTCTCCTGTTGCCGGCCGACCTCACTCAGCCGCCTGAAAAAAGTTAGCCGAACTGGTTCATCGTGTTGTGGGCGCCGCCCGCCTTCAGCGCGGCCTCGCCGGCGAAGTATTCCTTGTGATCGTCGCCGATGTCGGAGCCCGCCATGTTCTGATGCTTGACGCAGGCGATGCCCTGACGGATCTCCTGACGCTGCACGTTCTTCACATAGCCGAGCATGCCCTGCTCGCCGAAGTACTCCCGCGCCAGGTTGTCGGTCGACAGCGCCGCCGTGTGGTAGGTCGGCAGCGTGATCAGGTGGTGGAAGATGCCGGCGCGCTTGGCCGAATCCGCCTGGAAGGTCCGGATGCGCTCGTCGGCTTCGATCGCCAGCGGCGTCTCGTCGTATTCCGGCTTCATCAGGTCGGCGCGGTTGTACTGGCTGACATCCTTGCCGGCTTCCTTCATCGCGTCGTAGACCTGCCAACGGAAGTTGAGCGTCCAGTTGAACGACGGCGAGTTGTTGTAGGCGAGCTTGGCGTTCGGCACGACCTTGCGGATGCGGTCGACCATCGAGGCGATCTGCTCGATATGCGGCTTCTCGGTCTCGATCCACAGCAGGTCCGCGCCGTTCTGCAGCGAGGTGATGCAGTCGAGCACGCAGCGATCCGCTCCCGTGCCGGGACGGAACTGGTAGAGGTTGCTGGCCAGCCGCTTCGGACGCATCATTTTGCCGTTCTGGTTGATGATGACGTCGCCGTTGCGGGCGTTCTCCGCCGTCACTTCCTCGCAATCGAGGAAGCTGTTGTACTGATCACCGATGTCGCCCGGCTTGTGGCTGACCGCGATCTGCTGGGTGAGGCCGGCGCCGAGCGAGTCGGTGCGGGTCACGACGATGCCGTCTTCGACGCCGAGCTCGAGGAAGGCGTGGCGGCAGGCGCGGATCTTCGCCAGGAAGACCTCGTGCGGCACCGTCACCTTGCCGTCCTGGTGGCCGCACTGCTTCTCGTCGGACACCTGGTTCTCGATCTGCAGCGCGCACGCGCCCGCCTCGATCATCTTCTTGGCGAGCAGGTAGGTCGCCTCGGCATTGCCGAAGCCGGCGTCGATGTCGGCGATCACCGGCACGACGTGGGTCTGGAAGCTGTCGATCTTCTCGATCAGCGCCTTCTCCTTGGCCTGGTCGCCGGCCTTGCGGGCGGCGTCGAGCGCGCGGAAGATGTCGTTGAGCTCGCGGGAGTCGGCCTGCCGCAGGAAGGTATAAAGCTCCTCGATCAGCGCCGGCACCGAGGTCTTCTCGTGCATCGACTGATCCGGCAGCGGCCCGAACTCGGAGCGCAGCGCGGCGATCATCCAGCCGGACAGATACAGATAGCGGCGATCGGTCTTGCCAAAATGCTTCTTGACCGAGATCAGCTTCTGCTGCGCGATGAAGCCGTGCCAGCAGCCCAGCGACTGGGTGTACTTGGTCGGATCGGCATCATAGGCCGCCATGTCGGCGCGCATCAGCGCCGCGGTGTAGCGGGCAACATCGAGGCCGGTCTTGAAGCGGTTCTGCAGCCGCATCCGCGCCACGGCTTCGGCAGTGACGCCATTCCACGTCGGCTGGGTCTCGAGCAGCGCCTTGGCGGCTTCGACCTCTTTCAGATAGGACGCCGGTCCCTGCAGTGCCCGGTCGCTGAGTCCGCGTGGCTGGTAATTCATGTGCTTGATCCTTCCGATCGACATTCTTGACAGTGCGTTGCGAAATGCGTGTCGGGAGATAAACGCGAGAAAACCAAATACGTATAGATGCCTTGTTTTTTATTGGTGATGTCATGTAACATATGCACTTGTAACAAATGTCGATTTGTAAATTTTGTCACGATATAGGTCAGGAAGACTGCCATGGTTCGTGGTTCTGGAGGCGGTTTCTCTTCGGCTCTCCCCGCGCGGGGGGAGAGGCCGACGCGCGCCGAGCGATGCGAAGCATCGTCGGAAGCGCGGCGGGTGAGGGGGACTCTCCGCGAGTCCCGCCGTGGAGAGAGCCCCTCACCCCAACCCTCTCCCCGTAAGAACGGGGAGAGGGAGAGCACCTCGGGAGTTCCCCATGCCCGCTGAGTCCGGAAAAAAGCTCTTCGTCGGGCCGCGGTTCCGGCGGATCCGCCAGCAGCTCGGGTTGTCGCAGACCCAGATTGCCGAGGGGCTCGGCATCTCGCCGTCCTACGTCAATCTGATCGAGCGCAACCAGCGCCCGGTGACGGCGCAGATCCTGCTGCGGCTGGCCGAGACCTACGATCTCGATCTGCGCGACCTTGCCACCGCCGACGAGGACCGCTTCTTCGCGGAACTGAACGAGATCTTCTCCGATCCGCTGTTCCGCCAGATCGACCTGCCGAAGCAGGAACTGCGCGACCTCGCCGAGCTCTGCCCCGGCGTCACCCACGCGCTGCAGCGGCTCTACGCCGCCTACACCGAGGCGCGCCGCGGCGAAACGCTGGTGGCGGCGCAGATGGCCGACCGCGAGGGCACCCAGTTCGAGGCCAACCCGATCGAGCGGGTGCGCGATCTGATCGAAGCCAATCGCAACTACTTTCCGGAGCTCGATACCGCGGCGGAAAATTTGCGCGACGAGCTCAACGTGCCGGCCGAGGGGCTTTACGCTGCGCTTGCCACGCGCTTGCGGGAGAAGCATTCGATCGTCACCCGGGTGATGCCGGTCGACGTGATGCGCGAGACGCTGCGGCGCTTCGACCGCCACCGCCGGCAGCTGTTGATCTCGGAGCTGGTCGACAGTTCCGGCCGCAGCTTTCAGCTCGCGCTGCAGATCGGCTTTGCCGAATGCGGCGCCAGCATCGATGCCATCGTCGGCCGCGCCGGCCCGCTCGACGACACCGCGCGCAGGCTGTACCGCATCACGCTCGCGAATTATTTCGCGGCGGCCGCGATGATGCCCTACCAGGCATTTCATTCCGCCGCCGAGGCGCTGAGCTACGATGTCCACGTGCTGGCGCAGCGCTTCAACGCCGGCTTCGAGCAGGTCTGTCACCGCCTCACCACCTTGCAGCGGCCGAATGCGCGCGGCGTGCCGTTCTTCATGCTGCGGGTCGACAACGCCGGCAACGTCTCCAAGCGATTCTCGTCCGGCACCTTCCCGTTCTCGAAATTCGGCGGCACCTGCCCGCTCTGGAACGTGCACTCGACCTTCGACATGCCGGACCGCCTGCTCAGCCAGGTGATCGAATTGCCCGACGGCACGCGCTATTTCTCGATCGCGCAGATGGTGCGGCGGCCGGTGGCGCCCTACCCGCAGCCGCAGCCGCGCTTTGCGATCGGTCTGGGCTGCGAGATCCGCCATGCATCGAAGCTCGTCTATGCCACCGGCATGGATCTGGAGAAGGCCGAGGGCACCCCGATCGGCGTCAACTGCCGGCTCTGCGAGCGCGAGAACTGCAGCCAGCGCGCCGAGCCGCCGATCACGCGCAGCCTGATCCTCGACGAGACCACGCGGCGGGTCAGCTCGTTCGCGTTCTCGAACGCACGGGAGTTGTAGTCTTATCCTCCCCTGCAGGGGAAGGATCGGTTCGCATGGAGCGTAGCGCAATGCGAAACGAGGTGGGGTGTCTCTCAACACGGGCACTGATCGGGCGGAGAGACCGTCACCCCACCCCGCCTCGCATCTGACGATGCGAGACGACCCTCCCCCTGCAGGGGAGGGTGCGCTCAATCCACCGCCGCAAACGCCTTGCACCAGCCGTCCTTGCTGATCGCGCCGTCGACCACCTTGCAGCCGTCGGGCGCGACGAACAGCGTGCACAGGCCGCAGGAATAGATGCCGTTCGGCGCGTCCTGATATTCGGCCTGCGGTTTTGTCATCTTGTCGGAAGCGGAAGCGGCGCGAAGTAGAAGCGTTGCGGGCAGTCCCGCCCCAGCGGCACAAATGAACGCGCGCCGCGAATGATCCTGTCGTTTGGCCATGGTGTTCACCCCATGCGTCGTCCCTGGATATGTTGCGCCACTGTTGGTTTGATTCACGTCTCAAACAACTAACTCGGTGTCATCACCCGCGAAAGCGGGTGATCCAGTATTCCAGAGACGGCAGTGCTTGAGCCGAGAGGCCGCGGCGTACTGGATCGCCCGGTCCATGGGCGCAATTGCGCCCAGGCCGGACGATGACAGTTGTGGGTGGGGTGCAGCTTCGCGTTCTCGCGACATGATTTGTCCGAGTTTTGCTCTTCGTTTCGCCCTCTCTTGATCAGAGGGCGCAGGGAAAGCCGGGTGCCGATTGCACCCATGGGCCCGGTGCAACAAAAAAAGCACCGGGGGTAGGACCACAGGTGAAACCGGAAACAACCCGGCTTTCCCTGCGCGATGGGCTACGGCTTATACGTGCTCTCCCCGGCGAGACTGGGCTTTTTTGTCACCGTCCCTCGCAAGACGCATTTCCATCCTGCGAGAAGACACCTGCCACTAGGGCGTCAGGCCTGCACGACTTCACCGTCCGCCGCGCGCGTTCTCGTCAGTCGCACGCGCGGCGTCCACCGCATCTCACCGCAACACCATGACGACCGCGAAGCGCCCCTCGATCGGGTGAGACGGGCAAACCATACACCTGAGTTGCCATTCCTGAAAACAGAAATATTTTCGCCGCGCATGCTTGACCTATCCCTAGGGGCAAATCGGCAGCGGGCGCGGCAGGCCTTGTTCCCCGATCCACCTGCGATGCCGGAACCGGAACTCGCAGGTGGGATCCGGCGTTGTCGACGCGGACAGTTGCAGAACGCAATGCACGACCTCCGAACGATGAAGAATTTTCCCGATGCTGCTTTTTCGCCCGAAGTGATCGACCTGATGTCCCGGGCACTGGAGTCTTCGATCGCGACGCTGCCCGATCCGGTCAGCACCTCGCACATCACCCTGATCGCGGAATCGATCCTGCGCACCGCGAACGACGGCGAGCGCGAGGTTGGCGCGCTGCAGCGGATCGCGCTGCTGGAACTGGCGCTGGCCGAGCGCGAGTAAAGCGCGATCAGATCAGGCTGGCCTCTGACTCGATTCACCACCCGACGCGAGAGGTGCACCTCCAGCGCGCGCCGGCCCAACCCGGCCTCCATCATGCGCTACGGTTTGGGCTGATCGTGTTCGCGAAGGTCTGGAAATAGGCCCACGGCTAGCAAACCAGAATTCGCGGCCCCGGGGTCGAGACGCAATCGCCGGTGTGCCGTCATGGATGGCTCGACCGGTCCCTTAGGCGAGACCTCCCAGTCGCTACGCCATGTCATTGTTTCTACATCTGAATCCTGGCGATAGGCGAGGTTCATCAAGCCACCCCTTTCGCGCGCCCTTATTTTTTGATATCAAAAAATATCAGCAATTGTGCTGGATGCATCGGGGTTGCTCCCATGACCATTCAAGATCATTCCGGTTCAGGCCTCTCCACGATCAGGGTCCGGGTCGACGATCGCCCGGCGATTCTGGTTGGCAGCGGCTACGTTGCGCTGCTGATCGCCTTCGTCTTCTTCCTGCTGGCCGGCTGGATCGCCTATGGCGGATTCGCGCGGGATGTCTACGGCGGCGTCCACGTCTCGGGCTGGTCGCTGTTCGTCGCGCTGCTGTGCCTCATCGTCGCGGCGCTGTTCGGCGCGTCGATCTATTCGCTGCAGCCGAACGAGAGCGCGGTGCTGACGCTGTTCGGCGCCTATGCCGGCACCGACTCGGCGCCGGGCCTGCGCGCCACCGTGCCGCTGTTCAAGGTCGCAAAGGTCTCGCAGCGCGTCCGCTACCATGAGTGCGGCAAGCTGAAGGTCAACGACCTGATCGGCAACCCGATCGAGATCGGCGCGGTCGTGGTCTGGCGGGTCGACAACAGCGCCAAGGCGATCTTCCAGATCGACGACTATGCCGACTTCGTCGGCGCGCAGACCGAGTCGGCGCTGCGGCACATCGCCGGCCGCCATCCCTATGATTTCGACGAGGCCGTCGCGCATAGCGGCCACGACGACAGCGCCAGCCACGCGCAGATCGCGGCGCGCACGCTGTCGCTGCGCGAGAGCGGCGATCAGGTCACCAACGAGCTGATCGCCGAGCTGAGGGAGCGCCTCGCGGTCGCCGGCGTCACCATCGACGAGGCCTGGATCAACCACCTCGCCTACGCGCCGGAGATCGCGCCGGTGATGTTGCGCCGTCAGCAGGCGAGCGCGGTGATCGCCGCGCGCAAGCTCGTGGTGTCGGGCGCGGTCGACATCGTCAAGGAAGCGCTCGACAAGCTGCGTGAGCAGACCGACATCGATCTCGATCCCGAGCGCAAGGCGGCGATGGTGTCGAACCTCTTGGTCGTGCTGGTCTCGGACAAGGACGCGACGCCGGTCGTCAACACCGGAACGCTGTATGCCTAAGCGCGGCCGCCCCAAAGGGCCGGACAAGGAGCCGATCCTGCTCAGGCTCGGCAGCCCGCTGCTCGACATCCTCGACCGGCTGGCCGCCGCGGAATTCCGCTCGCGGCAAGGGCAGATCGAAAAGCTGCTGCACGAGGCGCTGATCCGCCGCGGAGCCTGGCCGCCGAAGGCGGGGGAAACTGAGCCGAAAGAGGGGTCCAGCTAAGCCGCGCGCGAGCGGGGCTGTGCCTTGCAAACAGCGGCGATCTGCCTCAGTCTCCGCGCGCCCATCAAGAATAACGAAAGAAAAACGCATGAAGCTTCGCGCGCTCGGCCGCTCCGCCCTCTCCGTTCCTCCGCTCTGCTTCGGTTGCAATGTGTTCGGCTGGACGGTCGACGAGGCCGCATCGTTTCGGCTGCTCGACACCGTGCTGGAGCACGGGCTGAGCTTTCTCGATACCGCCGATGTCTATTCGCGCTGGGTGCCGGGCCATAGCGGCGGCGAGTCCGAAATCATCATCGGCAAATGGATGAAGGCGCGCGGCAACCGCAACCGCGTCATCCTCGCCACCAAGGTCGGCATGGACATGGGCAATGGCAATGTCGGGCTGAAGGCCGACTATATCGCGCGTGCCGTCGAGGACTCGCTGCGGCGGCTGCAGACCGACACCATCGATCTTTATCAGTCCCACAAGGACGACGAGACGACCCCGCAGGAGGAGACGCTCGCGGCCTATGACAGGCTGATCAAGGCCGGCAAGATCAGGGCGATCGGCGCCTCGAACTTTTCAGCGGAGCGGCTGAAGAGCGCGCTCGAGATTTCCGCAAAGACCGGGCTGCCACGCTACGACAGCATGCAGCCCGAATACAGCCTGTCGGAGCGATCCAGCTACGAAGGCGCGCTGCAGCGCGTCTGCGAGGACAACGACGTCGGCGTGATCACGTTCTTCTCCCTCGCCGCGGGATTTTTGACCGGCAAGTACCGCTCGGAGAGCGACTTCGCCAAGAGCCCGCGCGGTCCGCGCAGCATTCCGAAATACCTGAATCCGCGCGGCCTGCGCATTCTGGCCGGTCTCGACGAGGTCGCCGCGGAAACGCGCGCCGAGCCTGCCGCGGTCGCCCTCGCTTGGCTGATGGCCAAGCCGTCGATCACCGCACCGATTGCCAGTGCGACCAAGCCCGAGCACGTCGCGACGCTGGTCGCGGCGACCAGGCTGGAGCTGACCAAGGGTCAGGTCGAACGCCTCGACGCTGCAAGCGCGTAGCCCGCAGTCCAAAGCGTGATGAGATTGGATCGAATATCGACCGCGCCGGCACTGCGCTCCCTCTCCCCGTTCTTACGGGGAAAGGATTGGGGTGAGGGGCGTCCGCGCGTACACGGTGATAGCTGTATTTGCGGAGCCTCCCCCTCACCCGGAACGCATCTAGCGATGCGTCATAGCCGAGGCTTTGCCTCGGCGTTCTAAGTAACGGCCGCCCAAGGGCGGCCTGCGCCTCTCCCCGCACGCGGGGCGAGGCGGAGCGGAGTCCGCGGCTCAATTGGAGCAGAATTGTCTAGCCCCACGGCCCGCGTGGAGCCGACGGGCCTGACGAGCCGCCCCATGGGCTGCGCGGCGGATAGCTCGCTCCAGTGGGGCGCGGCGCGGTCTGGGTGCCGAGTTCGGCGGCGAGCTGCTGCAGGGCGGCGATGCGGTTCGCGGTCGAGGGATGGGTGGCGAACAGATTGTCGACGCCGTGGCCCGACAGCGGGTTGACGATGAACATGTGCGCGGTCGCCGGATTGCGCTCGGCCTCCATGTTCGGCACCTGATGCGCGGCGTTCTCGAGTTTTGCCAGCGCCGAGGCCAGCCACATCGGCTGGCCGACGATGCGCGCGCCAAGATTGTCGGCGGCGTATTCGCGGGTGCGGCTGATCGCCATCTGCACCAGCATGGCGCCGAGCGGCGCCAGGATCATCATCGCGATCGAGCCGATGATGCCGGGGCCGTTGTTGTTGCGGTTGCCGCCGAAGAACATGCCGAACTGCGCCAGCATCGAGATCGCGCCGGCGATCGTCGCGGTGATCGTCATGGTCAGGGTGTCGTGATGCTTGATATGGGCGAGCTCGTGCGCGATCACGCCGGCGAGCTCCTCGCGGCTGAGCTGCTGCATCAACCCGGAGGTGACGGCGACCGCCGCGTTCTCCGGATTGCGGCCGGTGGCAAACGCGTTGGGCTGCGCCTCGTCCATCACGAACACCCGCGGCATCGGCAAGCTCGCGCGCTGCGCCAGCTCGGCGACGAGGTTGTAAAGATCGGGCGCAGTGCGCTGATCGACCTCGTGGGCGCCGTACATCGACAGCACCATGCGGTCGGAATTCCAGTAGGTGAACAGGTTCATCGCAGCCGCGACGAGCAGCGCGATCACGGCGCCGCTGCCGCCGCCGATCAGATAGCCGACGCCCATGAACAGCGCGGTGAGGCCGGCAAGCAGGAGCGCGGTGCGGAAGTAGTTCATCGTGGTTCCCTGACGGCAGGCGGAATCCTGCCACAACTGTCGCGCCTGAGGTAGGGATTTTGCCGGCGGCGCCGCAAGGCCAAGCCGTGCGTCGCAGCGACGCGGGCGCGGGTTACGGATTGGTCATGTGCGGCTAGCCTGTGATCTCTCCGAGCTCGGGCGGCGTACAAGTCGCTCAGTCGGGCTGCAGAGCCGTTGACCCGGCCGATCCGTCTGGCACGATCAAGTCGTGCGCTTCGAGATTCTAGGCGATATCTCCGATGTCGAAACCTTCGCGACCGGGTCCGGTATTCGCGAGATCGCGCGGCTGCGCCGCATCTACGGGCGTGGCCGCTGGCGCAAGCGGAAAGGTATCGCACGCGTGCGATTATCGGATGGCTCGGTTCATACAGCTGAGCTACACTGGTACGAGGCTTCCGGAATCGGCCGCAAGGAATTCAAGATCAAACATCTGCTCTAGGACGATGACAAAAGCACAAGCAAGGCAACTGGTCGTCTGCGTCAATAACGATGGCTACGCAGCTTCACTGGAAAAGCGCAAGATCTACGTGGCGCTTCGCGATGCCGCCGCCGAGAAACACGGCATGTTTCGAATCGTCGATGAATCCGGTGAGGATTACCTCTACCCCAGGACCTTGTTCCGGTCGATCGCCCTTCCGCTAGCCGTGAGACGGGCGGTGCTGGCCGCGTAAGCCAGCAAGCAGCGAGGCTAGCCCGGATGGAGCGCAGCGAAGTCCAGGACAGCGCCCGCGGTGGCAGAGGCTCCGGATTGCGCTTCGCTTCATCCGAGCTACGGGATCGTGGCTACTCCGCGCGGTGCCGACCGCCTCCTCCTCGCGCAGCGATTGTAGCCCGGATGAAGCGCAGCGAAATCCGGGGCAGTGCCTGCGGCGAAACCGCTCCCGGATTACGCTTCGCTCCATCCGGGCTACGAGGACCGTGGGGTGAGCAAGGTTCGTAGCCCGCATGAGCGCAGCGATATGCGGGACGGACGGCCCCGGATATCGCTGCGCTCATCCGGGCTACGGCAGCGCAACTACTCCGCGGGCACGCGCGCGGCGGCGGTTTCCTGCTCGCGCAGCGCGACGTGTAGCATACGGGCGAGCTCGGCGCGGCTGTAGGGCTTGGCGAGGAACAGGATGCCCTCGTCGAGCCGGCCGTCGTGGTCGAAGGCGTTTTCGGTGTAGCCGGAGGTGAACAGCACGCGCAGCTGAGGCCGTCGCCGCAGCGCTTCGGTGGCGAGCTCGCGGCCGTTCAT
The DNA here is from genome assembly GCF_015291565.1 of Bradyrhizobium sp. CCBAU 51753. NCBI lineage: Bacteria > Pseudomonadati > Pseudomonadota > Alphaproteobacteria > Hyphomicrobiales > Nitrobacteraceae > Bradyrhizobium > Bradyrhizobium sp. CCBAU 51753. The sequence goes on from NZ_CP030037.1 coordinate 7,611,236, forward strand.
GGCGCCCGACATGATGACGTCGGTGAACAGCAGATCGACCGGCGCACCGCTGTCGAGCACGGCGAGCGCCTCCGTGCCGTTGCTGGCCGACAGCGTGGTGTAGCCGAGGCTCTCGATCTGGGCGAGCACGTAGGTGCGCACCAGCCTGTCGTCCTCGACCACGAGCACGATCTCCTGCGCGCCGCGCTGGTTCGGCTGCCGCCGCTCGGGCGCGACCGCCGGCGAGATCACGGCCGCGCGCGGCAGATAGAGCACGACGCTGGTGCCGCGGCCGACCTCGCTGTCGAGCACGATGTGGCCGTTGGATTGCTTGACGAAGCCGTAGACCATGCTCAGCCCAAGGCCGGTGCCCTTGCCGACATCCTTGGTGGTGAAGAACGGCTCGAACACTTTGGCGAGGTCCGCCTCGGCGATGCCCTGGCCGTTGTCGACCAGCGTGATCGCGACATAGTCGCCGGCGGCGAGCCCGTCATGGCCGTGCACGTCGGCTGCCTTCAGCTCGGCGGTTCCGGTCTCGATCCGCAGCCGGCCGCCCTTCGGCATCGCGTCGCGCGCGTTCAGCGCCAGGTTGATGATCGCGGTGACGAGCTGATTGGAATCGACCAGCGCGCGCGGCAGGGCCGCCGCGGGGCGGAAGTCGATCTCGACCTGGTCGCCGATGGTCGGCCGCAGCAGCTCGATGGTGTCGACCATCAGCGCGTTGACGTCGACATCGGTCGGCTGCAGCGGCTGCTTGCGCGCAAACGCGAGCAGATGCCGCGTCAGCGACGCGCCGCGCTCGGCGGCGTCGCGGATCAACCCGGTGATCTCGACCAGCTGCCGGTTGTGGGTGACCGCCTCCGCCAAGATGTCGATGGTGCCGGTGATGACGGTGAGGATGTTGTTGAAGTCGTGCGCGATGCCGCCGGTGAGCTGGCCGACCGCCTCCATCTTCTGCGCTTGGCGGATCTTGCTCTCATTGGCCTCGGCCTCGCGAAACCGCTGCAGCAGGAACTCCTGGCGCTGACGCTGCCGTCCCTCCTCCGCGAGCGCGACATGCGCCTCGCGCAGCTGCTGCTCGGTCGGGATGGCGAGGATTTTCGGGATCAGCGGCCACAGCAGCACCGCGGTGAAGATCGAGGCGATCGCGGTCATCGCCTTGAGCAGGCCCTCGAGGCCGTAGATCGGAATCCACAGCGTGTAGATCGCGAACACATGGGTGAGCCCGCAGAGCAGGATGAAGGCGGCGAACAGCCAGGCCATCCAGCCGAACTGGAAATCGCGCCGTTTCAACACCACGATCGCGAGCGCGAACGGGATCGAGAAATACGACGCGGCGATGATGGCGTCCGAAATCACGTGGAGCCAGATCAGCTCCGGCTCCCAGAGCAGGCAGATGCCGTGCGGCGAGAACGTCGATGAATCCAACAGACGCTCGAGAAAACTCCACATGGGTCGCTCCGGGCGTGATCGATCCGCCGACACCCCCTGCCCGCGAATCGCTTTTGCCGATCATACCGGCGGCGACTTGCGCTGCCGAAGCCCAATTGGTCTAAGGCCGCCCACCCCCGTTGTTGCCCGGTGCCGCCCTGGTGTATGCAGGCGGACCTCTCCCGATCCCACCCCGGTGACAACGATGCCAGCATCTTCCGTGAGCGCCCCGATCGTGATCGCAGCGGTCGCGCTGACGCTCTCGTCCGTAGCATCGGCGCAACAGCTGCTGCCCGGCCCCGTAGAACCACGGCCTGCCAAGCCGCGGCCGGTGGCGGCCTCGCCGCGTGCGGCGTCCTGCCACAACGGGCAGAGCTTTGACCGCTTCCTCGCCGAGCTGAAGCAGAAGGCGGTGGCCGCCGGCGTCTCGCAAGCCACCATGGCGGAGACCGCGCCGTACCTGATCTACGACCAGGGCATCGTCAACCGCGACCGCGGCCAGCGCGTGTTCGGTCAGATTTTTACGGTGTTCGCCGGACGCATGGCCGCGAACTACCGGATGCAGCAGGGCCAGCAATACATCAAGACCTATGCGGCCGCGTTCGCGCGCGCCGAGAAGGAGTATGGCGTGCCGCCGGCGGTGATCGCCGCGTTCTGGGGACTGGAGAGCGACTTCGGCGTCCAGATGGGCAATCTGCCGACGCTGAAATCGCTGGTGTCGCTGGCCTATGATTGCCGCCGCTCCGAGATGTTCCAGGCCGAGACCATCGCCGCGCTGAAGATCATCGATCGCGGCGACCTTTCGCCCGAAGAGATGATCGGCTCCTGGGCCGGCGAGCTCGGCCAGACGCAATTCCTGCCGACGCACTATTTCAACTACGCGGTCGACTACGACGGCGACGGCCATCGCAATCTGCTCGCCAGCGGCCCCGACGTGATCGGCTCGACCGCGAACTACATCGCCAACGGGTTGAAGTGGCGGCGCGGCGAGCCGTGGCTGCAGGAGGTGCGGGTGCCGCAGGCGGCCAACTTTCCGTGGGACCAGGCCGACCTGACCATCAAGCTGCCGCGCTCGAAATGGGCCGCACTCGGCGTAACCACGACCGACGGCAAGCCGTTGCCGAACGACGAGATGCCGACCTCGCTGCTGCTGCCGATGGGCCGGCTGGGACCTGCGTTCCTCGCCTACGCCAATTTCGCCGCCTACACCGAATGGAATAACTCGCTGATCTATTCGACCACCGCCGGCTATCTCGCCGGCCGCATCGCCGGCGCGCCGCCGATGCAAAAGCCGCACGCGCCGGTGGCGCAACTGCCGTTCAACGAGATCAAGGAGCTGCAGGGCCTTCTGGTGCGCGCCGGCTACGACGTCGGCAAGGTCGACGGCGTTCTCGGCCAGGCGAGCCGCAGCGCCGTGAAGGCGATGCAGATCAAGTATGGCTTGCCGGCGGATTCCTGGCCGACCGCGGAGCTCCTGGCCCGCATGCGCGGCCCGCGCACGCCGCCGGCCGAGGCCGCGATGCCCGGGTTGAGGTAGGCTTCGATTCCGCCGCGCACCACCACCTTATCTCCGTCACCCTGAGGCGGCCGCTTCTTCAGCGGCCCTCGAAGGGTCGACGGCCACCAACCGGGCCGTGCATCCTTCGAGGCTCGCAAGGGCTCGCACCTCAGGATGACGGGGCTAAGAGTGGGGCCCGCCGGGAAATATTTGACCAAGTGTTACAGCCTCGCGCAGTTGTATTCATCCCCCGGCCGCCCCATTTGCAGCATCGCCGTTCGGCACATCCGACCTCCACAGCGCGAGAGCATCACATGTCCTTTCATGACGCCGTCGTCCCCGCCTACCTGCAAATCCTCAACAGCCTGACCGGGCTGCTGACCAAGGCCGAAGCGCATTGCGAGGCGAAGAAGATCCAGCCCGAGGTGCTGCTGGGCGCGCGGCTCTATCCGGACATGCTGCCGCTGACCAAGCAGGTGCAACTGGTCTGCGATCACGCCGCACGCGGCTGCGCGCGGCTGACGCACAGCGAGGTACCGTCGACGCCCGACACCGAGAAGAGCTTTGCCGAATTGAAGCAGCGGCTGGCAAAGACCATCGACTATGTGAAGTCGTTCAAGCCCGAACAGTTCGACGGCGCCGATGCCAAGGACGTCACCTTCCCGGTCGGCCCCGAGCGCACCATGACGCTGAAGGGCCAGCAATTCCTCTCGGCGTTCTCGTTCCCGAACTTCTACTTCCACGCCGTGACCGCGCACGGCATTTTGCGCCACAACGGCGTCGAGATCGGCAAGCGCGATTTCCTCGGCGTGAGCTGACGCGAAGCGCGCGTCAAATTCCCCGCCGCGGGATTTTCGCCTCACGCACAATGCCGTGCTACTGCTCCCTGACAACAACAAGACGTCAGGGAGCACGCTTATGTCCGCCACGACCCACGCGCCGAAATCCGTCGATCCCGCCGCGTCGCTGCATGCGGAATCGCTCGGGCAGGCCAAGAGCCACGGCCGCCTCGCCGGCCGGCGCATCATCGTGGTCGGCGCGGGACAGCGCTCAACCGTCGACGAAGAACCGCCGATCGGCAACGGCCGCGCCATGAGCGTGCTGTTCGCGCGCGAGCGCGCTTCCGTCGCGTGCATCGACATCAACAAGGAAGCCGCCGACGACACCGTCGCGCAGATCACGCGCGAAGGCGGCAAGGCCTTCACCGACGTGGTCGACGTCAGCGATGTCGCGCAGATCGCACCTGCGGTCGCGCGCTGTGCGCAAAAACTCGGCGGGCTCGACGGGCTGGCGCTCAATGTCGGCATCTCCTGCGGGCTGTCGCTGCCGAAGATGACTGCCGAAGCCTGGGACCGCGACTACGCCGTCAATGTGCGCAGCCACATGCTGTTCGCGCAGCAGGCGCTCGAGGTGATGGCGCCGGGCGGCGCGATCATCCTGATCTCCTCGATGGCGAGCCAGCGCTCAGGCGGCCGCAACCCGGCCTATGAATCCTCCAAGGCGGCGCAGATCGCGCTCGGACGGGCGATCGCGCGGGCCGGCGAAGAGAAAGGCATTCGCTGCAATGTGATCGCGCCCGGCTTCATGGATACGCCGATGGGCCGCGACGCCAGCCGCCGGCGTTCCGACCGCGCCGTGACAGTGCCTTTCGGCCGCCAGGGCACCGGCTGGGAGGTCGGCTATGCTGCGCTGTTCCTGATCTCGAATGAATCTTCCTACGTCAACGCGCACACCCTGTTCCTCGATGCCGGCCACATGGGCGGGATCGTGCGCGGCTAGCCTGCGCCGCACGAATGGCTCGGCCATTGCGCTCGTCACTGCAATGCACAAATCTCCTCCATCAGCCACTCTCTGAAACATTGCCCGGGAACATCACCCAAGAACACCACTCAGGAACAATTGCACATGAGCCAACCGACCAAACTCCTCGAGCCCTACAAGCTTGGCGCGCTGACGCTGCCGAACCGCCTGGTGATGGCGCCCTTGACGCGCAACCGCGCGGAGCCCGGCAGCTTCGTGCCGAGCCCGCTCGCGGTGGACTATTACGGCCAGCGCGCCTCCGCCGGTCTGCTCGTCACCGAGGCGAGCCAGGTCTCGCAGCAGGGCCAGGGCTATCAGGACACGCCCGGCATCTATTCCAAGGAGCAGGTCGCGGGCTGGCGCAAGGTCACCGACCGCGTGCATGAGCGCGGCGGCCGCATCTTCATCCAGCTCTGGCATGTCGGCCGCATCTCGCACACCTCGCTGCAGCCGGGCGGCGGCAAACCAGTGGCGCCGAGCGCGATCCGCGCCAAGGGCAAGACCTTCGTGAACGGCACCTTCACCGAAATCTCCGAGCCGCGCGCGCTGGAGCTGTCGGAAATTCCCGGGATCATCGACGACTTCAAGCGCGGCACCGCGAACGCGCTGGCCGCCGGCTTCGACGGCGTCGAGATCCATGGCGCCAACGGCTATCTGCTCGACCAGTTTGCCCGCGACGGCGCCAACCACCGCACCGACGCCTACGGCGGATCGATCGAGAACCGCGCCAGGCTGATGCTGGAAGTATCGAAGGCGGTCGCGACCGAGGCCGGCGCGGATCGCACCGGCATCCGCATCTCGCCGGTGACGCCGGCCAACGACATCACCGACTCCAATCCGCAGCCGCTGTTCGATTACATCGTCGACCAGCTCAATGCGCTGAAGCTGACCTACATCCACGTCATCGAGGGCGCCACCGGCGGCCCGCGCGACATCGCACCGTTCGACTACGCGAGCTTGCGCAAACGTTTCAAGCAGGCCTATGTCGCCAATAACGGCTACGACTTTGCGCTGGCAGAAAAGGTGCTGGAGCAAGGCGCGGCCGATCTGATCGCATTCGGCAAGCCGTTCATCTCCAACCCCGACCTGGTCGAGCGTCTCAAGGCCGGCGCCCCGCTCAACGAGTGGGACAAGGCGACGTTCTACGGCGGCGGTGCCAAGGGCTATACGGACTATCCGACGCTGAAGGCGAAGGAAGCGGCGGAGTAGCACGCTGCGCTCCCTCGCCCCGCTCTTGCGGGGTCGAGACGAGCGAAGCTCGCTCTTAGAGGGTTGGGGTGAGGGGCTGCTTCCACGAGCTGTGAACGAGGTGAGACCTGTACCCCCTCACCCGGATCGCATCTAACGATGCGATCCGACCTCTCCCCGCAAGCGGGGCGAGGTGAGAAAGAAAAAAGGCCGGGATTGCTCCCGGCCTTCTCAGTTTCATGCAAGGCGTGGGCTGGTACGCCTTACTTCGCCTCGGCGCGCTTGGGCGGCGTCGCCGGCCACGACTTGATCAGGGTGTCGTAGTCGACCGTCTCGCCCTTCGGCTTCTCGTTCGCGAGCTTGCGTTGCGGCGCGATGGTGCCGTCCTTCTCCGCCTTCTTGAACCAGAACTCGGCGGTCTCCTTCTTGTTCAGCTTCGGTCCGCAGGCGCCCTGCACACCGGACTTCTCAAGACGCTCCATCACCGAATCCTGGGCCGCGGCGAGCGCGTCCATCGCCTGCTGCGGCGTCTTGGTACCGGACGACGCATCGCCGATGTTCTGCCACCACAGCTGCGCCAGCTTCGGATAGTCGGGCACGTTGTTGCCGGTCGGGGTCCACTGCACGCGCGCGGGCGAGCGGTAGAACTCGATCAGGCCGCCGAGCTTCGGCGCACGTTCCGTAAAGGACTTGTCCCAGATGTCGGATTCACGGATGAAGGTGAGACCGACATGGCTCTTCTTCAGCGACACCGTCTTGGAGACGATGAACTGCAGATAGAGCCAGGCCGCCTTGCGGCGGTCGGCCGGGGTCGACTTCAACAGCGTCACGGAGCCGGCGTCCTGGTAGCCGAGCTTCATGCCTTCCTTCCAGTACGAGCCGTGCGGCGACGGCGCCATGCGCCACTTCGGCGTACCGTCGGCGTTCATCACGGCGATGCCCGGCTTCACCATGTCGGCGGTGAAGGCGGTGTACCAGAACATCTGCTGGGCGATGTTGCCCTGCGCCGGCACCGGGCCCGATTCCGAGAAGGTCATGCCCTGGGCCTGCGGCGGAGCGTACTTCTTCAGCCAGTCGAGATATTTGGTGATCGAGTAGACCGCGGCCGGACCGTTGGTGTCGCCACCACGCTCGACCGAGGAGCCGACCGGGCGGCAGCCTTCCATGCGGATGCCCCACTCGTCGACCGGCAGACCGTTCGGAATGCCCTTGTCGCCGTTACCGGCCATCGACAGCCAGGCGTCGGTGAAACGCCAGCCCAGCGACGGGTCCTTCTTGCCATAGTCCATGTGGCCATAGACCTTGACGCCGTTGATCTCCTTGATGTCGTTGGTGAAGAACTCGGCGATGTCCTCATAGGCCGACCAGTTCACGGGCACGCCGAGATCGTAGCCATACTTGGCCTTGAACTTGGCCTTGTACTCGGGATTGGTGAACCAGTCGTAGCGGAACCAGTAGAGGTTCGCGAACTGCTGGTCGGGCAGCTGATAGAGCTTGCCGTCCGGCGCGGTGCCGAACGACTTGCCGATGAAGTCGTTGACGTCGAGCATCGGATCGGTGACGTCCTTGCCCTCGCCGGACATGTAGTCCGAGAGCGCAATCGTCTGGTTGTAGCGGAAGTGGGTGCCGATCAGGTCGGAGTCGTTGATCCAGCCGTCATAGACGTTCTTGCCGGACTGCATCTGGGTCTGCAGCTTCTCGACGACGTCACCTTCCTGGATGATGTCGTGCTTGAGCTTGATGCCGGTGAGCTCGGAGAACGCCTTGGCCAGCGTCTGCGACTCGTATTCGTGGGTCGTGATCGTCTCCGAGACGACGTTGATCTCCATGCCCTTGAAGGGCTCGGCCGCCTTGGCGAACCACTCCAGCTCCTTCTTCTGGTCGTCCTTCGACAGCGTCGAGGGCTGGAACTCGGCGATCCACTTCTGGATCACGGCATCGTCGGCGGCGCGGGCTGGCGCAGCCACCGCAAGCGAAGCCGCGATCAATGCGGCCGCGCTGGTCATAGTCAAAAGACTATCCTTCGTCGTTTTAAAATGTCGCATCATGTTTCCTCCGGTTGCAGCGACAAACCAAACCCCAGGCCCGGGTAGACCCCGGATCTGCTCTTCTTCGCTCGGGTCAGACGGTGCGAAAGATCACCACGGCCGACAGAAGCGAAATCAGTGTTGCGAGCCACAGGCTCGAGATTTCCACGCCCTCGCCGATCGGCAGGGTGAGGATCGGATCGGTGCCGACGAGGCCGATCCACACCAGGTGGATCACCGCTGCCAGCACCAGCGAAATGAACAAACGATCGCCGCGCGTGGTCGGAATGCGCAGCACGCCGACGCGCTCGGCCTCGGGATAAACCGCCGCGAGCCAGGTCATCACGCCGAGCGTCGAGGCGAGTAGCGCGAAGAAGATCGCGGTCGGCAGCGTCCAGGCCATCCATGCAATGGATTCCATGCCTCAACTCCTTCCATGCGACGCACTGCGCCCCCTCTCCCCGTCCTTCACGGGGAGAAGGTTGGGGTGAGGGGCTCTATCCACGCGGTCGATTCGCGGAGAGCCCCCCTCACCCGGATCGCATCTGCGATGCGATCCGACCTCTCCCCGCAAGCGGGGCGAGGTGAAGTTCAGCATGCGGCTGGGCTTCGTCATGGTGCTACACCCGGCCGAGCGCGAAGCCGCGCGCGATATAGTTGCGGACGAACCAGATCACGAGCGCGCCCGGGATGATGGTGAGCACGCCGGCGGCGGCGAGCAGGCCCCAGTCCATGCCGGCGGCGGACACCGTGCGCGTCATGATCGCCGCGATCGGCTTGGCCTGCACGGATGTGAGCGTGCGCGCCAACAGCAGCTCGACCCACGAGAACATGAAGCAGAAGAACGCGGCAACGCCGATGCCGCTTGCGATCAGCGGCACCAGGATCTTGATGAAGAAGCGCGGGAACGAATAGCCGTCGAGGAAGGCGGTCTCGTCGATCTCGCGCGGCACGCCGGACACGAAGCCTTCGAGGATCCACACCGCGAGCGGCACGTTGAAGATGCAGTGCGCGAGCGCCACCGCCCACGGCGTATCGAACAGGCCGATCGCCGAATAGAGGTTGAAGAACGGCAGCGCATAGACCGCGGCCGGCGCCATGCGGTTCGACAGCAGCCAGAAGAACAAATGCTTGTCGCCGAGGAAGCGGTAGCGCGAGAACGCATAGGCCGCAGGCAGCGCCACCGCGATCGAGATGATGGTGTTGAGCACGACATATTCGAGCGAGTTAATGTAGCCCGAATACCAGCTCTCGTCGGTGAAGATGCGCTTGTAGTGCTGCAGCGTCGGCGTGTGCGGCCACAGCGTCATGGTCGAGACGATCTCGGCGTTGGTCTTGAAGCTCATGTTGACCAGCCAGTAGATCGGCAGCAGCAGGAAGATCAAAAACAGCGCCATGATCAGGCGACGGCCGGGAATCGAGTGCATCACGCCACTCCTTCCTTGGCCGGGCGCTCTGCACCGGCATTGGTCATCACGGTGTAGAACACCCAGCACACGATCAGGATGATCAGATTGTAGACCAGCGACAGCGCCGCAGCCTTGCCGAGGTCGAACTGGCCGAGCGCGATCTTGACGAGCTCGATCGAGATGAAGGTGGTCGAGTTGCCCGGACCGCCGCCGGTGACGACGAACGGCTCGGTGTAGATCATGAAACTATCCATGAAGCGCAGCAGCACCGCGATCAGCAGCACGCGGTTCATCTTCGGCAATTGGATCGCCTTGAATACCGCCCAGCGCGAGGCGCCGTCGATCTGCGCCGCCTGGTAATAGGCCTCGGGGATCGACTTCAGCCCGGCGTAGCACAGCAGCGCGACCAGGCTCGTCCAGTGCCAGACGTCCATCACGATCACCGTGATCCAGGCGTCGACGTCATTGGAGACGTAGTTGTAGTCGAAGCCGAGGTGGTTCAGCACGTAGCCGAGCAGGCCGATATCGGGCCGGCCGAAGATTTGCCAGATGGTGCCGACCACGTTCCACGGAATCAGCAGCGGCAGCGCGAGGATGACGAGGCAGGCGGCGACGGTCCAGCCCTCGCGCGGCATCGACAGCGCAACGATGATGCCGAGCGGCACCTCGATGGCGAGGATCACCGCCGAGAAGAACAGGTTGCGGCCGAGCGAGGCCAGGAAGCGGCCGCCGAGATCGGTGGAGGGATCGAGCAGCTCCTTGAACCAGCCGACGCCGTTCCAGAAGAACTGGTTGTTGCCGAACGTGTCCTGCATCGAATAGTTCACGACGGTCATCAGCGGGATCACCGCGGAGAACGCGACCACCAAAAACACCGGCAGCACCAGGAACCAGGCCTTCTGGTTGACGATCCTGTCCATCAGGCAACCCCCTCGACCAATTGGCTGTCGGCGTAGACGTGGACATGCGCGGGATCGAAGATCAGCCCTGTCGTGTCGCCGGAGACCGAGAAGCCCGGCGGCACGCGGGCGGCGAGCTTGGTGTTGCCGACGCGGACGCGGGCGAACTGGATGCGGCCGAGATCGTCGATCCGCTCGACCTTGGCCGACAACAGCCCCGAGGCGGGCGTCGCGACATCGACGAATTCGGGCCGCACGCCGATCTCGATCTTTTTGCCCGCCGGCAGGACGCCGTAGTTGCGGCGAAGCCCGATGACGTGACCATCGATCCGCGCCTCGTGGCCGGATACTTCGGCGGGCACGATGTTCATGCCGGGCGAGCCGATGAAGTAGCCGACGAAGGTGTGCGCCGGCTTGTCGAACAATTCGGCCGGCGTGCCGCTCTGCACCACGCGGCCGTCATGCATCACGACGACAGTGTCGGCAAAGGTCAGCGCTTCGGTCTGGTCGTGGGTGACGTAGATCATCGTGAGGTCGAGCTCGCGATGCAGCGCCTTCAGTTTGGAGCGCAGCTGCCACTTCAATTCAGGATCGATCACCGTCAGCGGCTCGTCGAACAGCACGGCGGCGACGTCGGAGCGCACGAGGCCGCGGCCGAGCGAGATTTTTTGCTTGGCATCCGCAGTGAGCCGCGTCGCTTTGCGATTCAGATAGGGGCTCAAGTCGAGCAGGTCGGCGATCTGCTTGACCCGCGCATCGACCTCGGCCTTGGCGACGCCGCGGTTCTTCAGCGGGAAGGCCAGGTTCTGACCCACCGTCATGGTGTCGTAGATCACAGGGAACTGGAACACCTGCGCAATGTTGCGCTTCTGCGTCGACAGCGGCGTGATGTCCTTGCCGTCGAACATTATTTTTCCGCGCGACGGCGTCACGATGCCGGAGATCAGATTGAGCAGCGTGGTCTTCCCGCAGCCGGACGGGCCGAGCAGCGCATAGGCGCCGCCCTGCCGCCAGGTCATGGTCACCGGCTTCAGCGCAAAGGATGCCGGCGGCGCGTCGTTGCCGCCGTAGGAATGGGCCAAATCGACGAGGTCAATGCGGGCCATGAAGCATCTCCCTCACTTGCTCTGCTTGATCGGCGCGTTCGCTTCACGCGAACCGCCGCGCACTTCGCTTGAAAACGCTGTTGCAGGCGACGCGACCAGGCGGTCGGACGCGTCGAACACGAAGATATTGTCGGGATCGAGCGCGGCATCCAGCATCTGCCCCGGCTCGTACTCGTGCACGCCGTGCAGCACCGCGACCCAATTCGATCCATGGACATGCAAATGCACAAAGCTCTCCGAGCCGGTGATCTCGGTCACCGTCACGGCGGCGGAGAATTTGTGGCGTCCCGCGGCGGCGCTGCCGACCTCGAGCTGATGCGCGCGAAAACCGACGCGGTAGGTGCCGTTGGGCAAATTGGCATAGAGGCCGGCCGCCGGGGCCTGCTCGCCGCCGCCGTAAGTCACCTGCCCGCCCTTCTTCTCGATGCCGATGATGTTGAGCGGCGGATCGGAGAACACCTGCGCGACCCGCAGCGTGTCGGGATGGCGGTAGACCTTTGGCGTCGCGCCGACCTGCAGTGCCCGGCCCTCCCACATGCACACGGTGTCGCCGCCGAGCAGCAGCGCTTCGGAGGGCTCGGTGGTGGCGTAGACGAAGATCGCCCCCGACGCCTCGAAGATGCGCGGCAGCTCGGTGCGCAGTTCCTCGCGCAGCTTGTAGTCGAGATTGGCGAGCGGCTCGTCGAGCAGCACGAGGTCGGCGCCCTTGACCAGCGCCCTCGCGATCGCCGTGCGCTGCTGCTGGCCGCCGGAGAGCTGCAGCGGCGTGCGCTTCAGGAACGGCTCGAGCCGCAGTAGATGGGCGGCTTCGGCGACCCGCTGCTCGATCTCGGCGCGCGGCTTGCCCTGCACCCGCAGCGGCGAGGCGATGTTCTCGTAGACCGTCAGCGAGGGATAGTTGATGAACTGCTGGTAGACCATCGCGACCGAGCGCTGCCGCACGTCGGCGCCGGTGACGTCCTTGCCGTCGACCAGCACGCGCCCGGTGGCCGGCTTGTCGAGGCCGGCGAGCAGCCGCATGATCGAAGTCTTGCCCGACAGCGTCGGCCCGAGGAGCACGCTGAGCGTGCCTCGCTCCAGCGTCAGCGAGACATCGCGGATGGTCGGAATGCCATCCACGGTCCGCGTGACGTTTTGCAGCGCGACGCTCATGTCCGTCCTCCCGCTTCGCGAAGGGGACGTTCACCCGAGACGCGGTTGGCGGCCATCCACTCGTCGAGCGCGGCGATTTCACTCGCCGTCATCCGCAGGCCCAGCTTGGATCGTCGCCAGACGACGTCTTCCGCAGTCCGCGCCCACTCGTTGGCCATCAGGTACCTGACTTCGCTCTCCGTCAAGGTGGCGCCGAAGGCGCGGCCGAGATCATCGGCCGATGCTGCATTGCCCAGCAGTTTTGTGGCGCGCGTGCCGTACGCATGCGCGAGACGGTTGGCGTGCGGCTGCGCGAGGAACGGATAGCTGCGCACGAGTTCGGCCGACAGCGCCGTGACGGCGGAGACATCCATGTCGCCGCCGGGCAGCGGCGCCTTGCCGGTCCAGCCTTCCTTGGCCTTTGCGCTGCGCAGATAAGGCGCCAGCCGCTCCAGCGCCTCTTCGGCAAGCCGGCGATAGGTCGTGATCTTGCCGCCATAGATCGACAGCAGCGGAGCACCGCCGGGCGTGTCGAGCTCGAACACATAGTCGCGGGTCGCGGCCTTGGCTTCGCTGGCGCCGTCGTCATACAGCGGTCGCACGCCGGAATAGTCCCAGACCACGTCCTCGGGCTTCACCGGCTTGGCGAGGTATTCGCTGGCGGAGGCGCAGAGATAGGCGATCTCCTCGGCCGTCGCCTTCACCTTGGCCGGGTCGCCGTCATAGTCGCGGTCGGTGGTGCCGATCAGCGAGAAATCGCCCTGATAGGGGATGACGAAGATGATGCGGCCGTCGGCATTCTGGAAGATGTAGGCGCGGTCGTGGTCGTAGAGCTTCTTCACCACGATGTGCGAGCCCTGCACCAGCCGCACCTTTGCGCGCGCGTTGACGCCGGCGCCGGACGAAAGCACCTGCTCGACCCAGGGACCGCCGGCATTGACCAAGACGCGCGACTTGATGGTCTCGCGCACACCGCTGTCGCGGTCCTCGACCGTAACGTGCCAGACGCCGTCGACCTGCCTGATCTCGACTGCGCGGGTGCGGGTGCGAATCTCGGCGCCGCGATCGGCGGCGTCGCGCGCAGTCAGCGCGACCAGCCGCGCGTCGTCAACGAAGCAGTCGGAATATTCAAAGCCCTTGCTGTAGCGGCCCGGGATCAGCGGCTTGCCGACCGCGTCGCGGGTGAGATCCAGCGAGCGCGTCGCCGGCAGCAGATGGCGGCCGCCGATGTGGTCGTACAGGAACAGGCCGAGCCGCAGCAGCCAGGCCGGACGCAGGCCGGCGTGATGCGGCAAAACGAAGCGCAAGGGGCGGATGATGTGGGGCGCGATCTGCCAAAGGATTTCGCGTTCGATCAGCGCCTCGCGCACCAGACGAAACTCGTAATATTCGAGATAGCGCAGGCCGCCATGCACGAGCTTGGTCGACCAGGACGACGTCCCGCTCGCCAAGTCATTCATTTCACAAAGGAAAACAGAGTTGCCCCGGCCCGCCGCATCGCGCGCGATGCCGCAGCCATTCACACCGCCTCCAATGATGGCGAGGTCGTAAATTCGGTCCAAGAACGCTTCCCCGGCAAACCGTCTTCGCTTTGGCGGTCTTACTTTCGGATTGCATTAGATCACAAGCGAAAACGAAAGCAAACCGAAAATGGGAACCCTGCGGTGGGGAATTTTTAGGCAAGTGCCTTCGGCCGGGTTAGGTGGCCATTGCCGGACCCGTCACCCTGAGGTGCGCGCCTAGCGGCGCAATTTGCGCCGCTAGGCGAGCCTCGAAGGGTGCACGGCCCCGCTGGTGGCCGTCGACCCTTCGAGGGCCGCTGAAGAAGCGGCCACCTCAGGGTGACGGGGATGGATTTGTGCGCGCAGGTCTATCCGCGTCATTGCGAGCGAAGCGAAGCAATCCATCGGTCCGCATCCGCGGAAGGATGGATTGCTTCGTCGCTATCGCTCCTCGCAATGACGGGGAAGGAGATACGCACTGCTTTGGCTCGTCACCCGGTGGAAAGCACAGCTCGCGTCGGCTACGCGCTGCGCAGCGTGGCCGGGGCGGGCTCGGCGGCGGTGTCGTCGATGTCGGGTTGCGGCTTGTCCATCGCCACCACCACCTCGATGCCGCGGCTGTGGCAGATGTTGGCGAGACCCGTGGGCAGCGGCGAGTCGGTGATAAAGGTCTGGATCTGGCTGATATGGGCGATCCGCACCGGCGCGCTGCGGCGGAGTTTTGTCGCGTCCGACACCAGCATGACGTTGCGCGCGTTGGCGATGATCGCCTGCGCGACCTGCACCTCGCGATAGTCGAAATCGAGCAAGGCGCCCTCCTCGTCGATCGCGGAGGCGCCGATGATGGCGTAGTCGACCTTGAACTGGCCGATCAATTGCGTCGCGGTCGAGCCGACCACGGCGCCGTCGGCGCGCCGCACCGTGCCGCCGGCGACCACCACCTCGATGCGCGGATGGCGATACAGCAGCATCGCGACGTTGAGGTTATTGGTGATGACGAGCAGGTCCTCGTGCGAGGTCAGCGCGCTCGCGACTTCCTCCGTCGTGGTGCCGATGTTGATGAACAGCGAGCAGCCGTTCGGGATCCGCGCCGCGGCGGCGGCGCCGATTGCCTTCTTCTCCTCGGCGGCGACGAATCGCCGGGCCTCATAGGCAAGATTTTCCACGCCGGAGGCGATGATGGCGCCGCCGTGGATGCGGGTCAGCGAGCGCTGGTCGCAGAGATCGTTGAGGTCCTTGCGGATCGTCTGCGCCGAAACCTCGAAACGCTTTGCCAGATCCTCCACCATGACCCGGCCGAACGCGCGTGCGATGTTAAGGATCTCGGTCTGGCGATGGGAAAGTCCGGCCACGGTGGCACCCTTGAAGCGGCGAGTCGCCCATGCTGCGACTGTTCGGCGCAGAGGTCAACGATCGCGCTTCTGTCATTCCGGGATGCTGCGCAGCACCAGACCTCAGGTACGCGATTGCGCACCGGGGAATCTCGAGATTCCGGGTTCGATGCTATCGCATCGCCCCGGAACGACATCTCTCCTACGACGCCATCTGCAAGGTCTGGCCGGTCACGAGACGGCGTGCGGCGCGTTCGGCTTCGCGGGCGTTGCGGAAAATCTGGCCCTCGAGGGGGGCGAAACGGTGCGACGCAGCAAAGAACCGGTAACCACTGATATCTCGCACCACGATACCCGCGGTCTGCGAACTCACTTCGATCACGTAGCTATCAGACATAGTCGGCCTCTGTTTGATTCCGGGCCGACAACGGGGTTGCTGGCGGTTTGTTCCTCGCGCCCGCGCCTTGTTTGAGCATGATCTTTTCGGAAAACCGCTTCGCACTTTTCCGGATCATGCTTTAGGTCGTGATCGTCGCACCGTCGCGCTGGATCGGCTGCGGCTGGCCGTGTTCGTCGATCGAAACATAGGTAAAATTGCCGTCAGTCACCAAAATGGCTTGCTGCGCGCGGCGGCGCAGCACCCAGGCTTCGAGATGCACCGTGATCGAGGTGCGGCCGAGCCGCACCAGCGTGGCGTGCACCGAGACGAGATCGCCGACATAGACGGGTTTGCGGAAGTTCATCGCATCGATCGCGACCGTCACGGTGCGCGACTTCGCGACCTTGGAGGCGAACACGCCGCCGCCGACATCCATCTGGCTGAGCAGCCAGCCGCCAAAAATGTCGCCATTGGCATTGGTGTCGGCCGGCATCGCCAGCGTGCGGATGCAGAGATCGCCCTGCGGCTCGGTGTCGGTGGAGAGCGGCGGGTGAGCATGGACGTCGGTCGTTTGCGGGTCGGTCACTTGAAAGCCTCCCAGCCGGGATCGGGCGCAAATCGTCCGCCGAACTTGCGCATCAGCGTCTGCATGGTCGATACCACATTGTCGACGCCGCGGCTGCGCGCGTAGTTGAGCGGGCCGCCACGGAACGGCGCATAGCCGGTGCCGAAGATCATCGCGCCGTCGACCATGTCGGCGTTGTCGACGATGCCTTCGCGCAGCGCGGCGACGCAGACATTGGAGATCGGCAGCACCAGGCGGTCGATCATCTCGTCGGTCACCTTGGGGCCGGTCTCCGGCAGCGGCGCTTTCTCCGCCTTGCCGTCCTTCCAGGTGTAGAAGCCCTTGCCGGTCTTGCGGCCGAGCTCGCCTTTGGCGACCTTGTCGCGCAGCCAGGCCGGCGTCGGCGGCAGCGCATCGCCGAACTTCGAGCGCAGCATGTCGCCAACGTCGAGGCAGATATCGAGGCCGACCTGGTCGGCGAGCTCGATCGGGCCCATCGGCATGCCGAACTGCACGGCCGCGGCGTCGATCAGGCGCTGGTCGGTCTTCTCGTCCAGTATCATCATCGCTTCCAGCATGTAGGGCGTCAGCGCGCGGTTGACGAGAAAGCCCGGCGAGCTCTTAACCGGCAGTGGCAAGCGGTCGATCGCGCCGACGAAGGCCAGCGCCTCCTTCAATAGCGTCGCATCGGTGCCGTCATGGTTGACGACCTCGACGAGTTGCAGCCGCGACACCGGATTGAAGAAATGCAGGCCGAGCAGCCGCTCCGGCCGGGCAAGCGTGGTGCGTAGGTCCTGCAGCGGGATGCTGGAAGTGTTGGTGGCGAGGATCGCGCCCGGCTTCATCCGCGGCTCGAGCGAGGCGTAGACCTTCTGCTTCAGCTCGAGCTTCTCCGGCACCGCCTCGATGATCAGGTCGGCGTTGCGGACGCCCTCGCCCTCCATGTCGGGGACCAGGCGGTCGAGCGCGTCGCGCTGGTCGATCTTCTTGCGCTTGATCTTGCCGAACAGCTCGGAGGCCCGCTTCATCGCGCCGGCGATCGGCTCGGCCTTCATGTCGGCCAAGGTCACCCGCATGTCCTGGTTGGCGCACCAGGCCGCGATGTCGCCGCCCATCGCGCCGGCGCCGATGACATGGACGTGCTGCACCTTGTTGCCGCTGCCGGCGGCCTTCTTCATCTGCTCGCGCAGGAAGAAGACGCGGATCAGATTCTGCGCTGATGGCGTCACCATCAAATTGGCGAACGAGACCTTCTCCGCGTTCAGCATCGCCGCGCGGTTGCCGGCATGCTTCTCCCAGAGATCGATCAGCGCGTAGGGCGCCGGATAATGCGCGTGCGGCGCCGCCTTCTCGGCCTCGCGGCGCATGCGGGAGGCGAGAAAGCCCCTGGCGGCGCCGAGATTGAGCAGCTTGTTGAGCGCGCCCGGCCTCGTGCGTTTGAGCCGGCCGAACACCGCGTCTTTGACCGCGTTGCGGACGTGGCGCTCCTGGGTGACGGCATCGACCAGGCCAAGCGCCTTGGCGCGGCGCGCGTCGATGGTCCGGCCGGTCAGCATCAGGGTCATCGCCTGTAGCGGGTTGACTAGCTCGGTGAAGCGCACGGTGCCGCCGAGGCCCGGATGCAGGCCGAGCATCACCTCGGGAAAGCCGAACCGCGCGTCGTCGATCGCGATCCGCATCTGGCAGGCCAGCGCGACCTCGAGGCCGCCGCCGAGGCAGAAGCCGTGGACCACCGCGACCGACGGCACGCGCAGCGCCTCGAGCCGGTCGATCACCGCATGCGCACGGCCGATCTCGGTCTCGACCGCACGCGGATCGCTGGCGCCGCGGAATTCGTTGACATCGGCGCCGGCGATGAAGCCGCTTTTTTTCGCCGAGCGGATCACCAGCCCGGTCGGCCGCTGGCTCTCCAGCGCGGTGACAACAGCGTCGAGCTCCTCCAGCAGATCGGCCGACAGCGTGTTGGCGCTGGCCCCGGCGCGGTCGAACAGCAGCCAGGCGATGCCGTCCTCGTCGCGGGTCAGCCTGAAATTCTTGTACGGGCTGTCGGCAGCCGGCGCCGGCCCGAGCTCGAGCACGCGGTCGGCGAGAAGGTCCATGATCCGAGAATCCATGATCACACCATCTCAATCAACATCGCGCCGCCCTGCCCGCCGCCGATACATTCGGTGGCGACGCCCCGCCGGGTGCCGAGCCGCTTCATCGCATTGACCAGATGCAGCACGATGCGGTTGCCGCTGGTGCCGACGGGATGACCGAGGCTGATCGCCCCGCCGTCGACGTTGAGTTTTGCGCGGTCGATCTCGCCGGCGGCGCCGTCGAGGCCGAGAATCTCGCGGCAGAATTTGTCGTCGTTCCAGGCGGCGAGGCAGCCGAGCACCTGGGTGGCGAACGCCTCGTTCAATTCCCAGGTCTCGACGTCCTGCAAGGTCAAGTCATTGCGCTTCAGCAGCGCGCTCGCCGACAGCACCGGGCCGAGCCCCATGATCGATGGATCGAGCGCCGACCACTGGCTGTCGAGAATGACGGCCTTCGGCGTCAAGGCGTGCTTGGCCACCGCCTTCTCGGACGCCAGGATCACCCAGGAGGCGCCGTCGGTGATCTGCGAGGAATTGCCGGCGGTGACCTGGCCCCAGGGGCGCTCGAACACCGGCCTCAGCTTTGCGAGCGTCTCCGGCGTCGAGTCGGGGCGGACGCCGTCGTCATGATCGTAGAACTTGCCGTCGCGGGAGAACGCAGTCTCGACCTCGCCCTTGAGGAAACCCTGCTTCTGCGCATTCGCCAGCCGCTGGTGGCTCTCGGCGGCATAGGCGTCGGACTGGGCGCGCGTGATGCCGAAGAGATGGCCGACCTTCTCGGCGGTCTGGCCCATGTTGAGCTCGGTGATCGGATCGGTGAGCCCGCGCTCGAGCCCGATGATCGGCTTGAGGTAGCTCGGCTTGACCTTCAGCGCGGCCATGATCTTGGCGCCGATGCCCTTGGCGCCGGCAAGGCCCGCGAACCAGCGCACGCCGGAATTCGGCCAGACCAGCGGCGCGTGGCTCAACGCCTCGGCGCCGCCGGCGAGGATGAGGTCGGAAATGCCCTCGCGGATGTAGCGGTAGCCGGTGTCGATCGATTGCATGCCGGAGCCGCAATTGATCTGCACCGTGAAGGCGACCATCTGCTCGCCCATGCCGAGCCGCAGCGCCGCGACGCGGGCCGGGTTCATCTCGTCGGCGATGACGTTGACGCAGCCGAGGATCACCTGGTCGAACGCGGTGGGCGCAAACGGCTGGCGCGCCAATAGCGGCCGGCCGCATTGCACGGCGAGATCGACCGGGGTGAACGGGCCGGGACCGGAGCGCGCCTTCAGGAACGGCGTCCTGCTGCCGTCGACGATAAAGACTGGTCGCGCCATCAGCTCGCCGCCCTCTGCTCACCAAGCTCCTGGAAGAACTGATGCACGTCGGCGGATTTCTTGTAAATCGGGGACAGCGCCTCGGGCGCAAAATCATCGACCTCGATGACTTTTGTGACGGCTTCATGAGCGGCCGCGAGCCTGGCGCCGTCGCTCTCGGTGATGACGCCCTTCTTGACCGCCTCTTTCCAGTCATGAATCCGCGCCGCGCGCAGCTGCTTGGCGGCGTCCTCGGCCTCGTGCACGAGGCGGAAGGCTTTTTCCAGCCGCGCGATGCCGCCGTCATCCTCGACAAAGGCGAGATCGGGCGTCAGGCGATCGCGCGCTGCCGACGGCGACAGCACGAGCTGCGCGCATTGATGCACGACGCGATCCGAGGGACCCACCACGCGGGCGCCAAAGGGCTGGATCAGGAATTTGAGGATGATCGCGACGAAGCGGTTAGGCAGATTGGCGAGGATCTCGGCAAAACGGTTCTCGATGGTCTTGAAACCGGTCGCCATGCACCATTCCAGCGCCGGCAGATCCTCCTTCTGCCGGCCCTCGTCCTGCCAGCGCTTCAGCGCGGCAGAGAGCAGATAGAGTTCTGAGAGAATGTCGCCGAAGCGGGCGGAGAGCATCTCCTTGCGCTTCAGCGCGCCGCCGAGCGTGAGCAGCGCCATGTCGGCGCACAGCGCGAAGGCCGACGAATAGCGCGAGAGCTGGCGATAATATTCCGTCGCCTCGCCGGCATCGGGCGCCGGTGCGAACAGGCCAAAGGTCCAGCTGCGGCCCCAGGCGCGGAACATGGTCGCAAAACTGTGGCCGACATGCTGCCAGAACGCGGTGTCGAACGCGATCAAGCCCCTGTCGCGATCGGTGTCGCCGAGCGCATTTATCTCCTGCAGCAGATAGGGATGCGCGCGGATCGCGCCCTGCCCGAACACGATCAGGTTGCGGGTGAGGATGTTGGCGCCTTCGACCGTGATGCCGACCGGCACCGAGCGGTAGAGGTTGCCGAGATAGTTTTGCGGCCCGTCGATCACGGCCTTGCCGCCATGGATGTCCATGGCGTCGTCGATCGCGATCCGCATCCGCTCGGTGGCGTGCAGCTTCATGATGCCGGAGATGACGGCGGGATGATGCCCCTCGTTCAGCGCGGCGCAGGTCAGCCGCCGCGCGGCGTCGAGCAGATAGGCGGTGCCGGCAATGCGCGCCAGCGGCTCCTCGATGCCCTCGAACTTGGAGATCGAGATGCCGAACTGCTCTCGGATGCGGGCATAGGCGCCGGTGGTGCGCGCGGCATAGGCGGCGCCGGCGGCCGACAGCGACGGCAGCGAAATGCCGCGGCCGGCAGCGAGCGCGGTCATCAGCATCTTCCAGCCCTGGCCGAGCCGCTCTTGGCCGCCGATGATGTAGTCGAGCGGGATGAAGACGTCGCGGCCCCAGTTCGGGCCGTTCTGGAACACCTGCATCGCCGGCAGATGGCGGTGGCCGATCGAGACACCCGGCAGATGGGTCGGGATCAGCGCCACCGTGATGCCGAGCTCTTCTTCCTGGCCGACCAGGTGATCGGGATCGTAGGCCTTGAAGGCAAGGCCGAGCAGCGTCGAGACCGGGCCGAGGGTGATGTAGCGCTTGTGCCAGTTCAGCTTCAGCCCGAGCACCTCGCGGCCCTCGAAATT
The DNA here is from genome assembly GCF_015291565.1 of Bradyrhizobium sp. CCBAU 51753. Classification (NCBI taxonomy): domain Bacteria; kingdom Pseudomonadati; phylum Pseudomonadota; class Alphaproteobacteria; order Hyphomicrobiales; family Nitrobacteraceae; genus Bradyrhizobium; species Bradyrhizobium sp. CCBAU 51753. The sequence goes on from NZ_CP030037.1 coordinate 7,632,545, forward strand.
GCCCTTGCAGATGATGCCGGTGTCGACCATCGAGGCAGCGTCCGAGCCGGCCTCGGGGCTGGTCAGGCCGAAGCAGGGAATGTCGCGGCCGTCGGCGAGGCGCGGCAGCCATTTGTCCTGCTGCTCCCTGGTGCCGAAGCGCATCAGCAGTTCGCCCGGCCCGAGCGAGTTCGGCACCATCACGGTGACGGCCGCGGTCAGCGAGCGCGAGGAGATTTTGCGCACCACTTCGGAATGCGCGTAGGGCGAAAAGCCGAGGCCGCCGAACTCCTTCGGGATGATCATGCCGAAGAATTTGTTCGCCTTGATGAAGGACCAGACCTCGGGCGGCAGGTCGCGCCATTCCCAATTGATCTTCCACTCGTCGAGCATCTTGCAAAGCTCGTCGACCGGGCCGTGCAGGAAGGCATGCTCCTCGTCGGTCAGCTTGGCCGGCGCGTAGGCCAGAAATTTCGGCCAGTCGGGATTGCCGGTGAAGAGATCGGCATCCCACCAGACGTCACCGGCCTCCAGCGCCTCGCGCTCGGTGTCCGACATCGTCGGCAGCACGCCACGCGCCCAGGAGAAGATCGGCTTTGTGATGCGGTCGCGGCGGAAACTCATGGCGGGGGCTCCTCATGAAACGGCGGCGCGGATGGGTGATCTTATCGGAAACTGCCGTTCTCCGGTGAACACTTCGCTGTTCAAATAAAGCGAAATTGACACGGCAAACGCGCCGTTTGTTAACGGCGCGCCGCGCGTTGGGTTCCGAAAACCAAGGTGCGGCAATCAGGTAGCGGGGGTGCGCGGTGCTCACCTCTCCCATTGGGAGAGGTCGGCGCGGAGCGCCGGGTGAGGGGTTATCGTCTCTCGTTGGAGCCGCGGCCCCTCACCCGATTTGCTGCGCAAATCGACCTCTCCCCGCTGGGGAGAGGTGACGCAAGTCAGCCCGGTCCCGCGCCCTGGGTGGCCAAGTAGACCGCGTAGAGCGACTGGCTGGCGGCCATGAACAGGCGGTTGCGCTTGGGGCCGCCGAAGGTGATGTTGCCGCAGACCTCCGGCAGGCGGATGCGGCCGAGCAGCTTGCCATCCGGCGACCACACCGTCACGCCGCTGTAGCCGACGGCGCGGCCGGCATTGCTCGAGCACCAGACGTTGCCGTTGACGTCGCAACGGATGCCGTCGGGTCCGCACTTCACGCCATCGATCATGAAATCGCTGAAGCGCTTGCCGTTCGAGAGCTTGTTGTCGGTGCCGACATCGAACACGAAGACGTCGCCCTTGCCGCCCGGACCGCTATCGCCCGGCCCCTTGCCGGTCGAGACCACGTAGAGCTTCTTGTAATCCGGCGAGAAGCAGAGGCCGTTCGGGTCGGGCACCTGGTCCTCGGTCACCACGAGATCGACGCGGCCGGAGGGATCGATGCGGTAGCAGTTGGTCGGCAGCTCACGCTTGCCCGGTACGAAGCCCGCGGGCTGGCCGATCCGCGGATTGAGCTTGCCGGCCGGGTTGCTCGGGCCGCTCGCGGCGTCGGGCTCACCCTCGTAGAGCTGGCCGCCATAGGGCGGATCGGTGAACCAGTAGCTGCCGTCGGGATGCGCGACGATATCGTTCGGCGAGTTCAGGCGCTTGCCATTGTAGGAATCGGCGAGCACCGTCGCGGTGCCGTCGTGCTCGTAGCGCGTCACGCGGCGGGTCAGATGCTCGCAGGACAGCTGGCGGCCCTGGAAGTCGAACGAGTTGCCGTTCGAATTGTTGGACGGCGCGCGGAACACGCTGACATGGCCGTCATCTTCCGACCAGCGCATCTGCCGGTTGTTGGGGATGTCGCTCCACAGGAGGTAACGGCCCTGCGAGCTCCAGGCCGGGCCTTCCGCCCACAACAGTCCCGTGTAGAGACGTTTGATCGAGGTGTTCGGCTGGGCGAGGTCGTTGAAGGACGGATCGACCGCGATGACGTCGGGGTCCCAGAAATAGGTGGTCGGCGCCCCGCGCGGGCTGAAGTCGCGCGGCGGGCTGGTGATCGTGGTCGGCGGTCCGACCGGGGCGGCGTTCTGGGCCAGCGCGCTGCCGATACCCGTTGCGCCGGCGGCTGCGGTGACCGCAAGACCCTGGACAAGCGTTCGTCGTGAAACGTTTGGATCGCGCTTCTGTTGGCGTGTCATCGCATCCTCCCACTGGGTTGACCGGCCGTTGATCCGGCCTGGCGGGTGGAGGTTAGACTGCTCCCGGCGAGGTTGCGAGTGACGGTTTTTCATGCCTGCGCGCGAAAAGGTCACGGCGCTGCGTGCGCTCTTCACCGCGTCGTTGCGAGCGAAGCGAAGCAATCCATCTATCTCGCGCGTGGATGGATGGATTGCTTCGTCGCTTCGCTCCTCGCAATGACGGCGCGCGGGCGGGTGCCTTCACCTCTCCCCGCTTGCAGGGAGAGGTCGGAACGCATCGGCAGATGCGTTCCGGGTGAGGGGGTACAGGTCTCACTGCTTGCGCGACTTGTGGAGGAAGCCCCTCACCCCGCCCTCTCCCCGCAAGAGCGGGGCGAGGGAGACGATAGAGCGCGGCTCAATCCGGCCGGATCATCTCGAACATGTTTTCCGGCTTGATCTCGAAATAATCGCCTCGGCGGCCGGCGCGGACGATCGGGTGGGCGAGCGCGGTCTGGTAGACGCCGTCCTTGATGAAGGCCTTGTCGATATAGACGGCGACGACTTCGCCGAGCGTCAGCCAGGCTTCCGCCTTCTTGCCGTCGGCGCCCTGCAGCTGGACGATCTGGCTGACCTTGCACTCGAACGACACCGGGCTCTCGGCGACCCGCGGCACGTTGACGAGCTTGCCCGGGAGCTGCGTGAGGCCCGCCAGCTTGAACTCGTCGACATCGCGGGCGACATGCGCCGCCGTCGCGTTCATGTGCTTGGCCAGATCCATCGTCGCCAGATTCCAGACGAACTCGCCGGTCTCCTGGATGTTGGCGACGCTGTCCTTCCAGTTGGTCGAGGAGAAGCCGATGATCGGCGGCACGTAGCAGAAGGCGTTGAAGAAGCTGTAGGGCGCAAGGTTGACGTTGCCGTCGGGGTCGCGCGAGGAGATCCAGCCGATCGGGCGCGGCGCGACGATGGCATTGAACGGGTCGTGCTTCAGGCCGTGGCCGTTCTTCGGCTCGTAGAAATGCAGATCTTTCGCGGTCACGGCTGGAGCCTCCTCGTCATTCCGGGATGGTGCGCTAGCACCAGACCCGGAATCTCGAGATTCCGGGTTCGATGCTACGCATCGCCCCGGAATGACGGCCAAGTCAACTGACGAGTGCGTCAGTAGATGGGGGTCAGTTGGGCCGGGTGCGCGGCGACAGGCCGGCGATGACGAAATCGATCATTTCGTCGATGGTCGGGCCCGGCTTGGTGGCGCACTGGGCGATCATCTGCGGGTGGAAGAAGCGCATCATCGCGGTGCAGGCGCACAGCGAGGCGAGCTGCAGGTCCTTGACCTCGAATTCGCCGGTGGCCGCGCCGTGCGCGATCACCTCGCCGATGACGCCCGCGATCATCTCCATGTGGGCGACGCAGACGTCCCAGTCCTCCTGCATCGCGATCTCGACCATCTCGTGCAGCTTGTTGTCACCGACATAGCGCTCGGTGTTCATGCGATTGACGGTCGTCATCACCTCGCGCAGGCGAACCACCGCCGGGCCGGGCGTCCGGGCAATGCGTTGCGCCTCGAGCTCGACCTCGCCCATCAGCCGCCGGGCCACGCCCTCGTGGATCGACTTCTTCGAATCGAAGAAGCGGTACACGTTGGCGGGGCTCATCCGCAGCTCTTTGGCGATGTCGGCCACAGTGGTCTTGAGGTAGCCGATCTGCCGGAACAAACGCTCCGCCACCACGAGAATCCGTTCGCGGGTGTCGGTTTCGGTATGTTCCGAGATGAGCGTCATGTTTGGCCTACTCAATCTTCAATTATTCGGCCGCCTCAGCAAGCGGAATTGCACGTTGCGCATTCCCGGCATGCTGCGGCGCAGTATCGGCTTGCTCGCTGGGACCGCACTCGTCCAGGGTCTTGCGGAACCAGAGGGCGTAAAGGCCCGGCAGATACAGCAAGGTCAGGAAAGTCGCAACAAACAATCCACCCATGATGGTGATCGCCATCGGGCCCCAGAACGCGGAGCGGGACAGCGGGATCATGGCCAGGATGGCGGCAAGCGCGGTCAGCACCACCGGCCGGGCACGCCGGACGGTGGCTTCGATGATCGCCTCGCGCCGCGTCAGGCCGCTCGCCACATCGCTCTCGATCTGATCGACCAGGATCACCGCGTTGCGCATGATCATGCCGGCCAGCGCGATCAGGCCGAGCAGCGCCACGAAGCCGAACGGCTGGTTGGCGACGTTGAGCCCGAGCGAAGCGCCGACGATGCCGAGCGGCGCGGTCAGGAACACCAGGAACAGGCGCGAGAAGCTCTGCAGCTGGATCATCAGGAGCGTCAGCATCACCATCACCATCACGGGGAAGAGGATGAAGATCGACGCATTGCCCTTGGCAGATTCCTCGAACGCGCCGCCCGGCTCGATCCGGTAGGCCGGCTCGAGATGGGCCTGGATGTCCTTCAGCTTCGGCGCGATCTGGTTGGTGACGTCGGGCGCCTGCACGCCGTCGACGACGTCGGAGCGCACCGTGATCGCCATGTCGCGGTTGCGCCGCCACAGGATCGGCTCCTCGTGGGCATATTCGAGCTTGGCGATCTGCTGCAGAGGCACCGCCACGCCGTTGCGCGAGGTGATGGTGAGATCGCCGACGCGGCCGAGATCGAGCCGCTCGGCCGGCACGGCGCGGGCGACCACGCCGACCTTTTCGATGCCGTCGCGGATCGTGGTGACCGGCGCGCCCGTGATCAGCATCGACAGCGCCTGCGAGACGTCCTGCGGGGTGAGGCCGAGGGCGCGTGCCCGATCCTGGTCGACGACCAGCTTCAGGTAGGGCGACTGCTCGTTCCAGTCGAGCTGGACGTCCTTGACGCTGGGGTTCTGGCGCATGATCTCGCGCACCTGGTAGGCGATGTCGCGCACCTTGTTGGCGTCGGGGCCGATCACGCGGAACTGGACCGGGAAGCCGACCGGCGGGCCGAAATTGAAGCGGTCGACGCGGACCCGCGCCTCGTTCAGCATGCCGTCAGCGGCCGCCTGCTCGATCTTCGCCTTGACGCGCTCGCGCGCCTCGACGTTCTTGGCGAGGATCACGATCTCGGCAAAGGCCTCGTTCGGCAGCTGCGGGTTGAGGCCGAGCCAGAAGCGCGGCGAACCCTGGCCGACATAGGCGGTATAGGTCGCGATGTCCTGGTCGTCCTTGAGCAGGCCCTCGGCCTTCTTGACGGCCTTCTCGGTGACGTTAAAGGCGGTGCCTTCCGGCAGGCGGAGTTGCAGGAACAGCTCGGGACGCTCGGACAGCGGGAAGAACTGCTGCTGGACGTGGCCGAAGCCGACGATCGAGGCAACGAACACGCCGACGGTCGCCGCCACCACCGTGATGCGGTGGTTGACGCACCACTGCACCACGCGGCGCAGGCCGCGATACATCCGCGTATCGTAGATCGCATGCGGATCGTGGTTCTGGTGCACCTTGATGTTGGGCAGCAGCTTGACGCCGATATAGGGCGTGAAGATCACCGCGACGAACCAGGAGGCGACCAGCGCGATCGCCACGATCCAGAAGATGCCGCCGGCATATTCGCCGACCGCAGAATTGGCAAAACCGATCGGCAGGAAGCCGGCCGCGGTGACCAGCGTGCCGGTCAGCATGGGAAACGCGGTGGATTCCCAGGCAAAGGACGCCGCCTTCATGCGGTCCCAGCCCTGCTCCATCTTCACCACCATCATCTCGACCGCGATGATGGCGTCGTCGACCAGAAGGCCGAGCGCGATGATCAACGCGCCGAGCGTGATGCGGTGCAGGTCGAGCGACATCGTGTTCATCACGATGAAGACGATGCCGAGCACCAGCGGCACCGACAGCGCCACCACGATGCCGGTGCGCCAGCCGAGCGCGATGAAGGAGACGAACAGCACGATCGCCAGCGCCTCGACGAAGGAGTGCACGAACTCGCCGACAGCGTGCTCGACCACCTTGGGCTGGTCGGCGATCTGCTCGATCTCGACGCCCTGCGGCACCGCCTTGACGAAGTCGGCGGTGGCCTGCTGGACCTGCTTGCCGAGCTCGAGGATGTTGGCGCCCTTGGCGGTGACGAGGCCGATGCCGAGCGCCGGCTTGCCTTCCTGGCGCACGGTGAAGGTCGGCGGATCGACATAGCCGTGGGAAACGGTGGCGATATCGCCGAGCCGGAATACGCGGCCGTTGCTCTCGACCGGGGTCTCGGCAACCGCCTTGACGCCGTCGAGCGCGCCGGTGACGCGCAGCGGCACGCGCTGCGAGGAGGTTTCCACGGTGCCGGCCGGCGTCACGTTGTTCTGCTTGGCGAGCGAATCGAACAGCGCCTGCGGCGTGATGCCGAGCGTCGCCAGCTTGGCGTGGGAGAATTCGACGTAGATGCGCTCGTCCTGGATGCCGTAGAGGTCGACCTTGGTCACCCCCGGCACCTTGAGCAGGCGCTGGCGAAAGCCTTCGGCGACCTTCTTGAGCTGCGCATAGTCGGCGCCGTCACCGGTCATCATGTAGAGGATCGAATCGACGTCGGAGAATTCGTCGTTGACCACGGGACCTAAGATGCCGGACGGCAGCTGGCCCTGCACGTCGACCAGCTTCTTGCGCAGGAGATAGAAGAGATAGGGCACGTCCTTCGGCGGCGTCGAGTCGCGGAAGGTGACCTGCATCGCGGTGAAGCCCGGCTTGGAATAGGTCTGCACCTTCTCGAAGAACGGCAGTTCCTGCAGCTTCTTCTCGATCGGGTCGGCGACCTGCATCTGCATTTCCTGCGAGGTCGCGCCCGGCCACATCACCGAGACATTCACCACCTTCACAGTGAAGAACGGGTCCTCGGCGCGGCCGAGCTTTTCGTAGGAGAAGAAGCCGGCGGCGCCGAGCACGAGCATCAGGAACAGCACCAGCGTCGGATGGCTGACCGCCCAGGCCGAAAGGTTGAAGCGCTTCATCGAACTCTCCAAGTCCAAATTTTTCGACTTCAGCTGTCATTGCGAGCGAAGCGACGCAATCCATCTTTCCGCTTGCGGCGACATGAATTGCTTCGTCGCTTCGCTCCTCGCAATGACGCGCGATTAGAACGACAGCGACGAGACGACCCGCACCTTCTGGCTCGGATCGAGCTTCTGCACGCCGAGCGTCACGACCCTGGCGCCCTCGTCGACGCCGCCGGCGATCACGACGTTGTCGCTCTCATAGCCCTTCACCTTGACCGGCTTCAGCGCGAGCTCGCCCTTGTCGTCGACGATGTAGAGCGAGGGATCGCCGCCCTGGCTGTACAGCGCCGACAGCGGCAGTTTTGCCACGCGCTCGCTCGCCTTGTCGGCCAAGGTCAGCGTCGCGGTCATGCCGAGCGAGACGGCCTCGTCGGCATCCGGCAGCGAGAATTTTGCGAGATAGGTGCGGGTGGCGGCATCGGCCTGCGGCGCGACCTCGCGCAGCTTGGCGGCATAGGTCTTCTTGGCATCCGACCACAGCGTGACCGTGGCTGCGCCCGACCTGGCACGAGCGAGAAGCGTCTCTGGGATCGCGACGACAGCTTCTTTCTCACCAAGTCGGGCGACACGGATCGAGGCCTGGCCCGCGGCAACCACCTGGCCGGGCTCGATCATGGTCGCGGTGACGACACCCTTGGTGTCGGCCACCAGCGTTGCGTAAGAGAGAGAATTCTTGGTCAGCTCGACCGAGCGTTCGGCACGGTTCAGCCGGGCGCGGGCTTCATCGCCGGCGGCTTTGGCGGAATCGAGCTGCGCGTCGGTGGTCCAACCCTTGGCCTTCAAATCCTTGGCGCGCTGCTCGGCGGCGGCGGCCTGCGCCAGCACGCCGGTGGCGGCGCGGAATTCGGCCTCGGCCTGCTCGGCCTGCAGCTTCAGATCGACCTCGTCGAGGGTGGCCAAGGGCTGGTCGACGTCGACTGTCTGTCCGACCTCGACCAGCCGCTTGGCCACCTTGCCGGCAACCCGAAAGCCCATATCGGCTTCGATCCGGGGCTTGATCGTGCCAACAAAACTGCGCTCAGGGGTCTCGGCTTCGTAATGGACGGTCGCCACCAGAACCGGGCGCCCGGGATCGGCCTTTTCGGCCGCCTTTTCGTTGCAGCCGGTCAGCGCGAACACCGCGAAAGCCAGCAGCGCTCCAGTCAAGAGCCTGTAATAGCTCGAGAAAACGGAACGGACGAACATCTGATCTCTCCATCGGGCTGACGACTGATGAAGAGTATCGATTTATCACTGACGAATGTCAATATTCGTCAGTGAACACCAATTCGTGAGGTTAGGGTGATTGACGGTTGGTTCACCATGATTGGGGTGCGCAGTGCTGTAGCCCGGATGCAGCGCAGCGAAATCCGGGATCACTTTGATGGAGAGAGCGGTCCCGGATTGCGCTTCGCTTCATCCGGGCTACGCGGGCGGGATGCGCTATTACAAGGATGGGTAGAGCGTAGCGAAACCCATCATCTCCTCCGCGGCAAGGCGATGGGTTTCGCTTCGCTCTAGCCATCCTGCGCGGACGGCACGCCTACTTCGTGCCGGCGAACTCGGTCTTGGTCTCGTGGCCGCCGAGGAACACCAGCAAGCCCGCGACCAGCGGCAGCAGCGACAGCACCAGCAAGCCCGTGGACGTGCTGCCGGTCGCCTCCTTGATCCAGCCGATCAGATAAGGACCTCCGAACCCGGCGAGGTTGCCGATCGAGTTGATCAGCGCAATCGCGCCGGCAGCCGCGGTGCCGGACAGCCAGGCGGTCGGCAGCGTCCAGAACACCGCGAAGCAGCAGAACACGCCGATCGCCGCGATCGTCAGCACGATCATAGTGATGGTCGGATCGGTGATGTAGCTGGAGATGCCGAGCGCCAGCGCGGTCAGCAGCAAGGGTGCGCCGACGTGGAAGACGCGCTCGCGCGTGGCGTCGGAATGGCGCGCCCACAGGATCATCGCGATGGTGCCAAACAGATAGGGGATCGCGGTGACGAAGCCGGTCTGCGCGTTGGTGAGGCCGAACGCCTTGACGATCTGCGGCAGCCAGAACTGCATGCCGTAGAGCGCGCCGACGAAGCCGAAATAGATCGCACTGAGCGCCAGCACCTTTGGCGAGGCCAGCGCCTCGCCCAGCGAGAAATGCTTCACCGCCTGCTTGGCCGCGATCTCGGCGTCGAGCTTTGCCTTCAGCCACGCCTTCTGGTCGGCCGAGAGCCAGTCGGCCTTCTCCGGCTTGTCGGTGAGGTAGAACCAGGTGACGATGCCGAGCAGCACCGAGGGAATGCCCTCGATGATGAACAGCCACTGCCAGCCCTTCAGCCCCATCGCGCCGTCGAGCCCGAGCAAGAGGCCCGAGATCGGCGCGCCGATCACGGTCGAGACCGGCACGGCGAGCGCGAACGCGGCGAGGAAGCGCGCGCGATATTGGGCCGGATACCAGTAGGTGAGATAGAGGATGATGCCGGGGAAGAAGCCGGCCTCGGCGACGCCGAGCAGGAAGCGCAGCACATAGAAGCTGGTCTCGCCCGAGACGGTTGCCATCAGCGCCGAGATGACGCCCCAGGTCACCATGATGCGGGCGATCCACTTGCTGGCGCCGAACTTCTCCAGCGCCAGATTGCTCGGCACCTCGAAGATGAAATAGCCGATGAAGAAGATGCCGGCGCCGAGCGAGAACACCACCGGCGTGAACTTCATGTCCGCGTTCATGGTCAGCGCGGCGAAGCCGAGATTGACGCGGTCGAGATAGGAGAAGAAGTAGGCCAGGATCAGGAACGGGATCAGCCGCCACGAGATGGCGCGGATCGTCGATGTTTCGACTTCGCTACGTGCGGCGCCGTCGGACGCGAAGGTGGTGGTCTGGCTCATTGGTTTCCCCCGGGCTATTGCTTGGCTTGAGGATTATTGGGTGCACGCAGGTTGAGCAATGGCAAAAAGCTCATAGCTCACAGCGCCAAACGGGAACCGAATGGGGATAGCGATTGGCCGAACCGACCGCCACCGTCATTGCGAGGAGCGAAGCGACGAAGCAATCCATGGCTCCGCATATGCGGCTCGATGGATTGCTTCGCTCCGCTCGCAATGACGGAGACAAGTGAGCCTCAATCCGCCAGCTGAAAGCGCTCGAAGCGGCCGAGCTCTTCCTCGATGCGGCGCTTCAGCTCCTTGCGCGCAGCTTGCTTCTTGCCGTTGCCGACCCAGGTCCATTTCTGCATCAGCAGCTTCTTGTTCTGGCGGTCGGTCTTGAGGTCAATGGCGGCGACAATGTCGTCGCCGACCAGCACCGGCAACGCAAAATAGCCGAACACGCGCTTTTCTTTCGGCACATAGGCCTCGAACCGATGGCCGTAGCCGAAGAACAATTCGGTGCGCTTGCGCTGGATGATCAAGGGATCGAACGGCGACAGGATGTGGACCAGGCCCGGATCGGCCTCGCCGGCCTGTTCCAGAACCTCCGGCCGGACCCAATGCTCCTGCTTGCCGGCGCCCTCGAGCGCGAGCGAGATCAGCTCGTTGCGGCGGACGCGCGCCTCGATCAGGCGGCGCACCGCCTTTTTGCTCGGCGCATCGAGATGGCAGACCGAATCCAGGCTGACGACGCCCTGCGAGCGCAGCGCGCGGTCGAGCAGATAGGCCGTCTGCTCCGACGCCGACGCCGGCTTCGGCGGCTTGTCCCAGCCGAAATGCCGCGTCATCAGCTCATAGGTCTTGAGCATGCCGTTGCGCTCGCTGATCGTGGCGACGCCGCCGTAGAAGGCGAGTTGCAGCGCCCGCTTGGAGGGCTTGCGGCTCTGCCACAGATGCTCCTTCTCGGTCAGCACGTCGTCGTCGATGTCGCGGATGGTGAGCGGGCCGGCGCGCAGCAGCCGCATGATCTTGCGGGTGTCGGCCGGCGTCACCGACGAATACCATTGATGACCGTCGCGCTTGTGCGCCTTCATCGCCGGCAGGAAGAAGCGAAAGTCCTTCGACGGCACGTAGGACAGCGCGTGCGTCCAATACTCGAACACGGTCTTGTCGGTGCTCTGCGCCTGCTTGAGATCGGCGCGGCGGTAGTCCGGAATCCGCGAGAACAGGATGTGGTGATGGCAGCGCTCGATCACGTTGATGGTGTCGATCTGCACATAGCCGAGATGGTCGACGGCATCAGCCACCGCCGACGCCCCCTCGGCGAACGGCGCCCTGGTATCGAGCCGCTGCGCGCGCAGCCAGATGCGGCGGGCGGCGGCATTGCTCAACGGCAGGGGTTCGGCTCGGCGGGGCATTTGCCCGGCAATGTAGTGAGATTCGCGCGATTGTGGAGAGCGGTCCGGCTGCGCGTCATCGGTCCAGCGCTTTGCCCGTTCCGGCACCGTGCCGGTCGACATCCCGGTCACCGACAACCCAACCGTGACCAAGATCACATTCGGCGCTTTGAACCGGTCCTAGAGTTCCCGCATCAAAACGACAGCAAGCCAGATTTGGTTGGCACGATTTCAAGGACCAAAGCCATGACCCGCTCTCTCTCCGTTTCCCTTCTGACGATCGGCGCTGCGCTGTCGATGACGGCGGGCCTCGCACTGGCCGGCAGCGACACCGTTCCCGCCGCCAAGATCCTCGATGCGCTGAAGCCGAAATCGGCCACCCGCGGCCTGTCGGCCGGCCCGCAGGTCGACCCCGCGGCCTCGGCCAAGGAATCGGCCAAGGAAGCCGGCTTCCTCAACAGCGTCCGCAACCGTTCGCTGTCATCAGGCGAACGCCAAGAGATCGCCGAGATCGCCGCCAACAAGCCGAAGATCGATCTGGAGATCCACTTCGACTACAACTCCGCCGACATCAGCAAGGGCTCGACCCAGGCCGTGCAGGAACTCGGCAAGGCGCTGTCCGATGCCAGCCTGAAGGGCTCGACCTTCGTGCTCGCCGGCCACACCGATGCGGTCGGCGGCGAGAGCTACAACCAGGATCTGTCGGAGCGCCGCGCCGACACCATCAAGAAATACCTGGTCGAGCATTACGGCCTGATCGGTTCCAACCTCGTCACCGTCGGCTACGGCAAGACCAAGCCGAAGGATCCGAACGCGCCGTTCGACCCGACCAACCGCCGCGTGCAGGTCGTGAACATGGAGACCAAGACTGCGTCGCAGTAGGCGTTGCTGCCTCCTCCCGTCATTGCGAGCGAAGCGAAGCAATCCATCCATCCTCATGCGCGGTGAGAATGGATTGCTTCGCTTCGCTCGCAATGACGAGACTTAGATCCAGCTCTGGAACAGCATCAATCGGTTGAACGTCGCCATCGACGTCTCGACGATCGCCGCGGTGACCGGCAGCATTGCGACGAAGCCGGCGCAGCCGACCGCCACGAACGCCCACAACAGCCAGCGCGGCGCGCCCTTGCGGGTCAGCGCATAGACCAGCGCGTAGCTCGCCGTGGTCGCCGCCGGCAGATAATAATAGATGAAGCCGAGCGTGCGCGGCAGCAGCGCCCAAGCGAGATAGGGGCCGAGATAGAACGCCAGCACCAGGAATGCGTCGCGCTGGCGCGCCACGATCCAGTCGCGCAACGCGACAACCAGCGCGATCAGCGCCGGCCACAGGATCAGCGGATTGCCGAGAAACACCACCGCCGCGATCCGGTCATCGCTGACCTTGTCGAAGAGATACCAGACCGGCCGCACCAGGAGCGGCCATGACGGCCATGAGCTCATATAGGTGTGGCCTGCGATCGCCGTCGTGGTGTTGTCGGCAAAGATGCGGCGCTGCGCCTCCACGATCGCGGAGACCGAGAAACCGTATAACGGCACGAAGGTCGCGAGATAGACGACCGCCGGGATCAGCACGAAGCAGGCGATGAAGTGATGGACGCGAAAATCCGGCCACAGGTCCGGCCGGTACCAGTCCTCGGACGTGCCGTCGGCAAAGCGGGTGCGCCAGCTCCGCAGCAGGCTGACAGCCGCGACGATGACGATACAGGTCGCGAGCACGAACAGGCCGCTCCATTTGCAGGCGGCCGAAAAGCCCGCGGCAAGCCCCGCCAGCGCGAAAGCGAGCTGCGGCCGCTGCTGCCTGAAGCCATGGATGAACGCCGCGATCGCGAACAAGCCGAAGGCCAGCGCGAAAATATCCAGCATCGCGATCCGCGACTGTACGAACAGCATCTGGTTGAAGAAGGCGAGCAGCGTGGCCGCGAGCGCGCGTCCCTGTGCGGCGAACAGCGCGAGGCCGCCGAGATAGACGCCGACCAGCGCCAGCGCACCGAACAGCGCGGCGGGATAGCGCCAGCCAAACGGATTGTCGCCAAACACTTTGATGGAGCGTGCGATGATCTCCTTGGCCAGCGGCGGATGCATCGGGTTGAGGATCGGCGCCTCCGGCGCCGGCGAGAGCATCTGCCGCGCCGCCGGCACGTAGTGCACCTCGTCGAAATAGAGCTTGTCGGGCACCGTGATCCCGATCAGCAGCACCATGTGGGCGACGACGAAGATGATCGCGGCGACGACGGCCGTGCGCGGCAGAACCGAATGTGAATCGGGTTGGACGCTCACGGATTGGACGCAATACGAGGCGAACGCATGTGAGCGAAGGAGCTAGGTTGGCGTCGTGGCGCGTGATGTGTGTGAGCGGAACTTACGTTCATATCCACCGCATTGAACGAATTCTCCTTCGTCGATAGCGAGCCTACAGTATCAGATGCAAGCGCGGTCCGGTACGATGACAAAGGGTCTTGCCACGCGGCTGATCGACCGCGGCGTCGGGTTGCCGATCGATGCTTGATCCGCCGAGCTGGCCTAGCTTCTGGATTTCTTCGCTGACTTTTTCGGGGCTGCCTTGCGCTTTCGAACGGCCTTGGCGACCTTCTTGGCTTTTCGGGCCGGCTTGGCCTTCTTTGCCTTCTTTGCAGTTTTGACCTTCTTGGCTTTTTTGGCCTTCTTGACCTTCTTGACCTTCTTGGCAGTGGCACCCGGCTTGGTCGCACCAGCCGTTTTCTTGCCCGTTGCGGTCGATCCCGGCCCCGGCTCCAGCACCGAGCCCCTGCGTTTGGTGATGGGGAATTTCGGGATGCGCGCCGCGAGTGGCTGGCCCTCCGAAACCCAGAACAGACGTTCCAGCATCGCCATGCTCGATGGATCGAAATAGCGGTCTTGCCAGCTGTCGTTCGGCTCGTTGTGCTTCCAGCTGACGACCTGATCGAAGAATTTCGAGGCGGGGAAGTTCTTCTTCTGATCCTTGTCGCCACCCGCCTTCATCCAGGCTGCGTTGGCGAGCCGCTGGGCCTTCAGCATCTGGTAGTAACGCCAGCGATAGTGGCTGTAGATGTCGAAGACGTGGGTCGCGTAGGCCTGGGCGATGCGGCGGTCGCCGCGCAGGATCAGCAAGTTCTCGTCGTTGTTGTGCGAGGCACGGTAGCCCAGATTGTGGCTGCCGGTCGCAACGACGCAGTTGGTCAGCGAGAATGGATCGATCACGACGATCTTGTCGTGCACGATCGCATTGCCGAACCGGTAGAACTCCTTTTCCCATTCCGCAAAGCCGTCGAGAATGCCCGCCGGCGCGATCACGTCGGCATCCTCGTCCGGATCCCGGAATTTCATGAATTCCTCGGCCTCGGCCTGATCGCTGATCACACCGCGGATCAACAGATACGGCTTCTTCTCCGATACGCCGGACAGGAACTTGACGATGGTGGAAATTTCCGAGCCGGCGCCGCCGGGCTGGAAGCAAAGGAACATCACCGCCTGCTCTGCGGCCTCGCAGAGCGCAAACAACTGCTTGAGGTCGGGCGGCAGCTTGGCGGGTTTTCTGATCAGCCCCGGCATGTTCGGAGAGAACCACACCTGCGCGCTCGGGCCGCCCGCGATCGCAAGCGCGGGCCGCGGCTTGGCATCGTCCTTGCGCAGCGTGTCGCCCTGTATGTCCGGCATCGGCTCGGGCGTCGGAGGAATGCCGGCCGTCTCGGCGTCGGTCTTAAGCTCATGCCAATAGTCGAGATATTGTTTGGCAAGGTCGGACGATTCGACGATCATGCAGTTGTTGGATTGGGTGCAGAGGCCGGTCGCGGTCCAGTTGGTGCTTCCGGTCAATACCGACTTCGGCGCACCGTCCGGTCCGACATAGACGATGAACTTGTTGTGGCCGATCTGCCCCTTGGGCATGTAGCGCCGGATCAGTGGCTTGCCTGCCAATTGTTCCGCCGCGAAGGCATTGCCGTCGTCATATGGCTTTCCATCGTCGCCGGTCCCGTTGTTCGACAGGATGATCTCGACCTCGTCGAGCGAGACCAGTTCGGCGATCAGCTGGGTGTCGGTCAGTTCGTACAGCGACGCATAGCACTTGCCGCCTTCCAGCTTGGCGCGCTTGATGATCGAAAGTAAGGCATCAAGCAGCTGCCCGGTCAGGCCGAGCCTGATCGGGTCGCCCTCCTTCTTGATGTGCGGATCCAGCGCGGCCGGCGACGGCTTCTTGCCTTCGGCGATCAGCGCTCGTGACAGGTGTTGGGTGGAGAGAATGCCGCGGTTGAAATAGACGCGGATGTTTCCATAGGTGTCGGTCGCGGTGACCGCCGGGGTAATCATCGGCTTGAAGTTCGGCACCGGCTGCGGGTTTTGCGGCGGCCCCTGCATCGGCACGATCTTGTAGCGGACGGGTTTGCCACGCTCAGGCGCAAGGTCGCGCCAGCGAAAGTTGGCGATAGGCTGCAGCGTGGTCGGCTTTGCGATCCACTTGTTGGGATCGGTCTCCTCGAATCCAACGTGCGATGTGAGCGGCACTTCGGGGAGATCGACGTCCGCGGGGAGACGATACACGGCGAAGCCAAGACACCCGGGCAGCTTCTCGTCGATGCTCCAGCCGATCTGCACGACGTCGTTGTTCGCGTATGCGATTGCCTTCGCCGCCATCACCGCCCCCTCTGATGCAGACGTGCTGATACAGACCTGCGTGCGTTGTAGCAGGACACCCGAATCAAAGCAACCTGTAGTTGTTTCAATGCGAAAGGCGACGAAGAAAGTTTGTCGGATGCTTGCGCGGAGGGCTGCGCCGGCTCGACTGGAGATCACATCCGCGGGGCTGCTCAGCCCGAAACAAAAGCCGGTCGGAGCGTGCTCCGGCCGGCGCCACCACGGTTCACCCAGGCACGGTTCACCCAGGACGCATCACACGCCCCGATAGGCCCGGCGCAGGCCTTCGACATCGAGCTTGATCATGCCGAGCATCGCCTGCATCGCGCGGCCGGCGCCGGCCGGGTCCGGTCCGGCGATGGTGTCGTGAACGGCCGTCGGCACGATCTGCCACGGCACGCCGAAGCGATCGCGCAGCCAGCCGCACTGCTCCGCCTTGCCGCCATCGGCGAGCAAAGCGTCCCAGAGCCGGTCGACCTCGGCCTGATCGGCGCAATCGATCGAGAACGAGGCGGCGTGGGAGTATTCCATCTTCATGCCCCCGTTCAGCGCGATGTAGCTCTGGCCGGCCAGCGTGAAATAGACCACCAGCACCGAGCCGGCCTTGCCGGCCGGGCAGTCGACGACGTTCTTCTGGACCTTCTCGATCCGGGAATTCGGTAGCAGCGAGACGTAGAAGTTCGCCGCCTCCTCGGCCTCGCCGTCGAACCACAGGCAGGGCGACACTTTTGACATCATGCAACTCTCCTCGCGTCGGCGGATGCGATCAGGCGTTGGCGGCAGCGGGCTGGCCCTTGGTCGCGGCCTCGACGTCCATCCACATCACTTCCCAGATGTGGCCATCGAGATCCTCGAAGCTGCGGCCATACATGAAGCCGTAATCCTGCTTCGGCGAAGGATCGGCGGTGCCGCCGGCGCCCGTCGCCTTGCTCACGGTGTCGTCGACCGCCTCGCGGCCATCGGCGGAGAGGCAGATCAGCACTTCGCTCGAGGTCCTGGCGTCGGAGATCTTCTTTGGCGTGAACTGGCGGAATTTGTCGTGGGTCAGCAGCATCACGAAGATGGTCTCGGAGATCACCATGCAGGATGCGGTGTCGTCGGAGAATTGCGGATTCTTCGTCGCGCCGATCGCCTCGTAGAAGGCGGTCGATCGGGCGAGATCGGAAACCGGCAGGTTGACGAAGATCATCTTGGCTTGGGACAAGGGAAGGCACTCCTTTGGCGGGGTTGTGCCCCAAGGACGAAGCCGAGGGCGCGCTCCCGACATTTGATTTTGAGAATTTTTGTTGCGACGTCCTGCCGCAGGCCTCAGGTGACGATCGGGGTCGGCATGGTCAGGAACGCCCGCGTCACGTGCCAGAACAGCTCGCGGTTGGTCGCCAGCGCCACCGAATGGGCGGTGCCGGGCAGGATGATGAACTGGCGGTCGCCGTTCGGCAGCTTGTTGTAAAATTCCTCGAGGTCGGGGACGGTCGCGATCCCGTCATATTCGCCGCGGACCAGCAGCACCGGCGCCAGCACTTTTTCCGGATGCACCACCGGCAGATTGGCGGTCATGTCGAGATAGGTGCCGGTCGGGATCTGGTCGCCGAACTGCATCTCGACATCAGCCAGTACCTCGACCACGGCAGGATCCGACGTGCCCGCTCTGTCGCGCGTCGCGATCGAGCGGATCATGTCGCGGTCGCGCTTGCGCATGTTGTGGCTGCGGTAATAGGCGAGCTGCTCGGCTCGTTTTGCAAGCGTCGGCGAGCCCTCGCCCTTGTAGGTGAAAGCCGCGAACACCAGCCGGTCGATCCGCTCAGGCGCCGCCATCGCATAGGCGCCGGCGCGCAGCGCGCCCGAGGATTCGCCGACGAAGTGATATTTGGTTTGCGCGGTCTCGCGGGCGATCACCTCGACCGCCGCCTTCAGGTCCTCGACGCCGCTCGCGATATCGGCATTGCCGGAGGTGCGGCCCGACTTGCCGTAGTTCTCATGGTCCATGGTCCAGCAATCGAAGCCGTAGCGCGCGAACGTATTGAGCAGAGAATACTCGCCCTTGCCGGGAACGGTGAGGTCGAACACGCGCGACGTCACCGACGAGCCGTGGACGAAGAACACCACGGGCCGCGCCGGCTCGCCCGGTTTCGGCGCGCCGATCCGCTTGCGGAACATCCACAGCGGAATGTCGCCCTTCTTCGCCCAGTACTCGCCGCTCCAGATCTCGCCCTCGGCGGGAACCGCAGTTGCGGCCTGCGCCCCGCCGAGCACGCCTCCTGCCGCTGCCACGCCTAGGCCCTTGATGATGGTGCGGCGCGAATGGTCGGAATGCGTCATGGCTCGCCTCCCTTCATGGTGGGGCTTCGTTCGGTCCCCAAGGTTGAGCAATGCTAGCATCCACGCCCGTCATTGCGAGCGCAAGCGAAGCAATCCATGCCGCCGCTTGCGGAAGCATGGATTGCTTCGCTTGCGCTCGCAATGACAGCAAATTCGGCGCACGATTTTGTGAATGGCAACGGCGATCGGGACGGGACGGCGGCCGGACTTGCGCCTAGTCTCCGCCGCGGTCCGACCGGAAATATCCGGCGAGAAGCGGGAGCGAAGAATGAGCAGCAACCTCACCGACGAAGAACTTGCCGCCTTGATACCCTCCGAACTGTGCCAGTACCCAACGCCGATCCCGACCCAGATCGTTTCCAGCGACGAGTTCTATCCCGATCCCCAGAATGAGCGGCAGCGCGAGGTCGAGGCGCGGCTGCTGGCGATGGCCGACGATCTCGGCGGCAAGCAGGGCCTCGACCGCCGCAGATTTTTCCAGACCGCGGCCGGCATGGCCGCCTCGTTCGTCGCGATGAACCAGGTCTACGGCCCGTTGTTCGACGTCACGCCGGCGGAGGCCGCGACGCCGGCGATGGCGCAGGAGCGCGCCAGCGCGCTGAAGGACCAGTTCATCATGGACATGCATACGCATTTCCTGCGCGACGACACCCGCATCATGGGCTTTGTGGAAATGCGCAAGGCGGTCGGCAAGGCCGGCTGGAACAAGCAGCTCAGCGACCACGAGCAGACCATCGAGGATCTGAAGTTCAACAACTACAAGAAGGAGATGTTTCTCGATTCCGACACCAAGATCGCGCTGATCTCCTCGGCGCCGTCGGATATCGAGCAGGACTGGTTCCTGACCAACGAGCAGATGGCCGACGCCCGCAAGAAGATCAACGACGAGGCCGGCGCGCGGCGGGTGTTCTGCCACGCCATCTTCACGCCGGGCCAGCCCGGCTGGCTCGACAAGCTCGACGCCGCGCTCGCCTTGAAGCCGGAATCCTGCAAGGGCTACACCATCGGCGACAACACCCACAAGGAGATCAGCCGCTATCCGTGGCGGCTCGACGACGAGAAGGTGGCCTACAAGGGCTATGAGAAGATGGTGCAGGCGGGCATCAAGAATGTCTGCGTCCACAAGGGGCTGTTCCCGCCCGGCATCGAGAAGCAGTATCCCAATCTGCGCGGCTTTGCCGACGTCGCCGATGTCGGCCAGGCGGCCAAGGACTGGCCGCAGCTCAACTTCATCATCTACCACTCGGCCTATCGCCATGTCGGCGGCGATCCCCGGGTTGCGCTCGCCGAGTTCGAGCGCACCGGCCGCATCGCCTGGACCTCCGACCTCGCCGACATCCCGGCGCAATACGGCGTCAACAATGTCTATGGCGATGTCGGGCAGCTGTTCGCGACCACGCTGGTCGCCGAACCCAATGTCTGCGCCGCGCTGATGGGAACGCTGATCAAGGGCCTCGGCGTCGATCACGTTTGCTGGGGCACCGACGCGCTGTGGACCGGCGCGCCGCAATGGCAGATCGAGGGTTTCCGCCGGCTGGAGATCCCCGAGGTGATGCAGAAGAAGTTCGGCTACGCGCCGCTCGGCCCCGCCGACGGACCGGTGAAATCAGCGATCTTCGGCGACAACAACGCCCGGCTCTACAACGTCCAGCCGAAGCGCGCGATGCTGGAGCTCAAGGGTGACCGCTTTGCGATGATGAAGGCGCAGTATGAGAAGGCCGGCGTCGAGCCGTCGAACACGCGCTACGGCTACGTGGTGCCGAACGGGGCGATTGATCACCGGGTGTTTGTGTGACGCTCTAACCGCGTCATTGCGAGCCAACGGGTCGCAATGACGGTAGGGTGGAATCCTACTTCCCCGTAAACCGCGGCTTCCGCTTCTCTGCGAAAGCCTTGACGCCTTCCTTGAGATCGTCGCTGTCCCTGACCTCATCGAGCAGCCGCCGCACGTCGGCGACGGTTTCCAGCGGTCCCTTCGGCATGGCCTCGCGCGCCAGCTTCTTCAGCGCACGGACCACCAGCGGAGCATTGCCGGCGATTTTCGCGGCCATCTCCTGCGCCATCGCGACGTGCTGGCCTTTCGGCGCCACCTTGTTGACGAAGCCGATCTGGTAGGCGCGCTCCGCCGACATTTCCTCGCCGACCAGCAGAAACTCCATCGCGATCTTGTGCGGCATCCGCGCCATCACCGATGACACGCCGCCCGCGGTGGTGCCGATCTTGCCCTCGGGATAGATGAAGCGCGTCGTCTCCGACGCGACGCACAGGTCGGCCATCTGCACCAGCACGAAGGCGCCGCCGACGACCCAGCCGGAGGTCGCCGCGATCACCGGCTTGTCCAGTTCGACGCCGAGGCCGGGCACGGCGTGCCACATGTTGACGGGGAGATCGCCGACATCGGCGCCGACGGAGAAATACTTGTCCTCCGACGAGGCCAGCACCGCGACCCGATCGTCGCTGTCGCGAAACCGCAGCCAGGCGTCACGCAACGCAGTGCACAAGGCATTGTTGAGCGCGTTGTGCTTCTCGCTGCGCGCCATCGTGATGGTCGCGACGTGGTCGGCGCTGTCGTAGCGGACGAGTGTCATGCTGGCCTCCCTCTGATGCCGTCATTCCGGGGCACGCGCAGCGTGAACCCGGAATCTAGAGATTGCAGCGCGAGATTCTCAGGTGCGCAATTGCGCACAATAGTTCGATGCTGCGCATCGCCCCGGAATGACGGTGGGGGTTACCACACCGTCATTTCTTCTCATCCGGATGCCGGTGCACCGGATCGACCCACAGCACCGTCTCCGGCTTCTCCACCGGCTCGATGTCGAGATTGATCGCGACCGCCTCGCCGTCGGAGCGCACCAGCACGCATTCCAGCACCTCATCGCGGCTGGCGTTGATTTCCTGGTGCGGCACGTAAGGCGGCACGAAGATGAAATCGCCGGGCCCGGCTTCGGCGGTGAACTGCAGCTTCTCGCCCCAACGCATCCGCGCCTTGCCCTTCACCACATAGATGATGCTTTCGAGATGGCCGTGGTGATGCGCGCCGGTCTTGGCGTCCGGCTTGATGCTGACCGTGCCGGCCCACAATTTCTGCGCGCCGACGCGGGCGAAATTGATCGCGGCCTTGCGGTCCATGCCGGCGGTCGAGGGCACGTTGGGATCGAGCTGGTTGCCGGGAATCACGCGGACGCCGTCATGCTTCCAGCGCTCGTCGTCATGATGATGGTCGTGGTCGTGGGAATGGGTATGGTCGTGGGAACCGCTCATCGTGCTTGCTTTCGCGAGTAGAGTTTCGTGTACGGAACGCTAGCGAAAAGCGTTGGTTCGAGCGAGGGGAAAATCGGAACATTGCCATGTTCCGGCGCGTTGCCTCCATGCATGACGAAGAAGAAATCCAGGGAGAAATCCAAATCCAGGGAGAAATCCATGGGCAGCACAACGGACAGAATCAAGGGGACCGCCAACGAGGCGATCGGCAAGGTCAAGCAGCGGCTCGGCGAGGCCACCGGCTCTTCGGCGATGCAGGGACGAGGCGCGATCCAGCAAGCCAAGGGCAAGGGCCAGAAGGCGTGGGGCAGCGCCAAGCAACTGGTCAGGAATGCCTTCAACAGGGCCACCGGAACCGGCACCTGGAAGACTTGAACGCCGGACGATGAATTGCGGAGACCGGTCGAACGGGCCGGCCGATTGCGCGTCAGTGACGCTTGTCAGCCCCGCGGGCGGGCCTTTGCCAGCACATCCGGATTGACCACATCGGTCGGTCTGCCGGCGGCGTAGGCCAAAATCTGATCGAAGATGTCGGTGAACTGGATCTCGTACTCGTCGCGCGAGACGTAGCCGAGATGCGGCGTGCAGACGACGTTGTCCATGTTGAGCAGCGGATCTGAGGTGTCGCGCAGCGGCTCTTTCTCATAGACGTCGACCGCGGCCATGCCGGGCCGGCCGGCGCGCAGCGCACCAACCAGCGCGCCCGGCTCGATCAGCGGCGCGCGGCTGGTGTTGACGATCAGTGCAGTCTGCTTCATGCGTGCCAGATCTTCCGCCTTGACGATGCCGCGCGTGGCGTCGACCAGCCGCATGTGCAGCGACAGCACGTCGCAGCGCGCGAAGAAATTCGCCTTGCTGGTGGCGGTCTCGTAGCCGTCGGCGCGCGCCTTGGCCATCGCAGCCTCGCGCGCCCAGACCAAGACGTTCATGCCGAAAGCCTTGCCGTAGCCTGCGACCACCGCGCCGATCCGGCCATAGCCGTAGATGCCGAGCGTCTTGCCCCGCACCGAGTGGCCGACGCCGATCTGCCACTTGCCGGCCTTCAGCGCCGCCATCTGCTGCGGGATCGCGCGCATCGCCGCCAGGATCAGGCCCCAGGTGAATTCGGCGGTGGCGTAGGACGGCGTATCCGCATGCTGGCCCGAGGACACGACGATGCCGAGCCGCGTGCAGGTGTCGATATCGATGTGCGGATAGACGCTGCGCTGGCTGATCAGCTTCAGCTTCGGCAGCCGCTCCAGCAGCGGCGTGCGGATCTGGGTCCGCTCCCGGATCAAGACCAGCACGTCGGTGTCGCGCAACCGCTCGACCAGCGCATCGACGTCCTGGACATGATCGTTCCAGACCGTGACGTCGTAGCCGTCGAGCTTGCGGAAGGCGTCGAGGGTGCGCAGCGTGTCGAAGTAATCGTCGAGGATCGAGACCTTCATCGCTGCGCCTCCCCTTGTTGCGGGCTTGCTACTTCACGCCCAGCAGTTCGACGTCGAACATCAGCGTCGCATTCGGCGGGATCACGCCGCCGGCGCCGCGCGCGCCATAGCCGAGCTCCGGCGGGATGATCAGCGTGCGCTTGCCGCCGACCTTCATGCTGGCGACGCCCTCGTCCCAGCCCTTGATGACGCGGCCGGCGCCGATCGGAAACTCGAACGGCTCGTTGCGGTCGACGGAGGAGTCGAATTTCTTGCCCTTCTGGCCGTTCTCGTAGAGCCAGCCGGTGTAGTGCATGACGCAGATCTGGCCGGATTTCGGCGAAGCGCCGGTGCCGACCTTGCTGTCGATGATCTGGAGGCCTGAAGCTGTGGTCATGGGCTTTCCTGCAGTTTGGGCCGCTGCCATCTCGCTGACAACGGGCGTGGAGACCGCGGCCGCAAGGCCGGCGAGCGCAGTCCTGATGATCGTGCGTCGGGAAGATCGCATCTTATCGTTCTCCTTGATATGGCAATCAGTAGCCGAGCGCGCAGCCGTCCTTGCGGGGATCGGAGCCGCCGGTCAGCGTGCCCTTGTCCCAGTCGATCCAGATCGCCTGGCCGCCGCCGAGCGGCGGCACCACGCGGACGGTCTTGTGGCCGATCTTCTTCAGGCCTTCGACGATCTCGGCCGGCACGGAGTCCTCGAGCTGGTAGACGCCCTCGTAGTGCAGGCCCCGCGGCATGTCGATCGCCTCCTGCACGTCGCAGCCATAGTCGAGGATGTTGGTCAGCACATGGGTCTGGCCGACCGGCTGGTACTGGCCGCCCATCACGCCGTACGGCATCACGGCGCGGCCGTTCTTGGTGGCCAGCGCCGGGATGATGGTGTGCAGCGGACGCTTGCCCGGCGCGATGCAGTTGGGATGGCCGGGCTGAATGCGGAAGCCGCCGGCGCGGTTCTGCAGCAGGATGCCGGTCTTGTCGGAGACGATCGCCGAGCCGAACGAGTGCGCGATCGAATTGATGAACGAGCAAACGTTGCGGTCCTTGTCGACCACGGTGATGTAGACCGTCGACGGATTCATCGGCGGCGCGACGTTGGGCAGGTCGAGCAGCCGGTCCATCCGGATGTTCCTGATGTGCTCGTCGGCGAATTCCTTCGACAGGATGCCGGCGACGTCGACATGGACCTGCTGGGGATCGCCGATATGCTGCTCGCGCATCATATAGGCGATGCGCGCGGCTTCCGCCTCGAGGTGGAAACGCTCGATGCTGAGCGGCTTGAATTGCGTCAGGTCGAAGCGCGACAGGATGTTGAGCATGACCAGCATGGTGATGCCCGGGCCGTTCGGCGGGCACTGCCAGACGTCGTAGCCCTTGTACATCGTGCCGATCGGCGACGTCGTCTCGGTCGAATGCGCGGCGAAATCCTCCAGCGTGTGCAGGCCGCCGATGCGGCGCAACGTGTCGACCATGTCGGCCGCGATCTCGCCGGAATAGAAGGCGTCGCGCCCCTTCTGGGCGATCGCGCGCAGCGTCTTGCCGAGCTCGGGCTGGCGGATCACGTCGCCGGCCACCGCCGGCTTGCCGTGCGGCAAGAGATAGCGCTCGGTGTTGGTGCCGTTCTTCAGCTTCTCAAAACCATTCTTCCAGTCGAAAGCGATGCGCGGGGCGACCACATAGCCCTCTTCAGCGGCCTTGATCGCCGGCTGCAGCAACCGGTCGAAGCCGAACTTGCCGTGATCCCGCAGGATCACGTCCCAGGCGTCGATGGCGCCCGGGATGCTGACCGCGTGCGCCGAGGTCAGCGGCACCGAATGGATCTTGCGCTCGAGGTACCAGTCCGCGGTCGCCGCCATCGGCGCGCGGCCGGAGCCGTTATAGGCGATGATCTTGCCCTCGCCGCGCGGCTGGATCAGCGCAAAGCAGTCGCCGCCGATGCCGGTCGATTGCGGCTCGATGACGCCAAGCAGTGCGCAGGCCGCAACCGCAGCGTCGGCCGCGGTGCCGCCCTCGCGCATCACCTCGATGGCCGCGAGCGCCGCCTCCGGATGCGAGGTCGCCACCATCGCGTTCTGGGCGTGGACCGTGGAACGGCCGGCGAAATGGAAATTCCTCATAATCGAGCGCTCGCTTGCTTCTGATGTTCTGACGCGGCTGCGGTGGGTGCGACGTACATGACACATTCATCCCCGGCTGGGCAATGCCTGGCATACCAGTGAATCATCAGGGGAATTATCCCGCTAGCGCATGGCTTTGCGGGGTTTCGCCAGCCTGGTCGGGCTGATAAACCCCCGCCATCATGCCGCTCAAGGTCGCCGCCTTCTACCAGTTCGCCGCGCTGCCCGATTTCCGCGCGCTGCGCGAGCCGCTGCGCGCGCTCGCCGCCGGGCACGATCTCAAGGGCAGCGTCCTGCTGGCGCATGAGGGCATCAACGGCACCGTCGCCGGCCCGGCCGCAGGCATCGACGGCTTCGTCGCGGAGTTACGGCGCGGGCCGCTGTTCGGCGGCCGGCTCAGTGATCTCGAGCTGAAATTCTCCGCAGCCGCGCAGATGCCGTTCGGGCGGCTCAAGGTGCGGCTGAAGAAGGAGATCGTGACGCTCGGCGACACCACGGTCGACCCGACCCGGCAGGTCGGCACCTATGTCGACGCCGCCGACTGGAACGCGCTGATCGCCTCGCCCGACATGCTGCTGCTCGACACCCGCAACGCCTTCGAGGTCGCGATGGGCACGTTCGAGGGCGCGCTGGATCCGAAGATCGCGCGCTTCGGCGAGTTCAAGCAGTTTGCCGCGCGTCACCTCGATCCCGCCAAGCACAGGAGGATCGCGATGTTCTGCACCGGCGGCATTCGCTGCGAGAAGGCCAGCGCCTATCTGCTCGCCCGCGGCTTTGCCGAGGTCTATCACCTCAAGGGCGGCATCCTGAAATATCTCGAGGCGACGCCGGAGCGCGACAGCCGCTGGCGCGGCGACTGCTTCGTGTTCGACGAGCGCGTCGCGCTCGGCCACGGCCTGCGCCAGCGTGGCTTTGAGGCCAGCGCCGATGAGTGATGCCGCAAAGCTGAGCGAACGGATCGATGCGCTGGAGGTCCGCCTGACCTACCAGGACGAGACCATCGAGACGCTGAACCAGACCATCACGGCGCAGTGGAAGCAGATCGACGCGCTGACGCGCCAGATCGCCGAGTTGCGCGACCGACTCCAGGAGGCCGAGCGCCAGGCGCCGGGCCCCGCCAACGAGCGCCCGCCGCACTACTGACCGGCGCCGCCGTGGCGGCGTCAGGCTTACAGGTTGCTCACCTGACGGATCGGCTTGGCGCCGCTGAAGAACAGGCTGGACAAGCGCTGCACCAGCGCCGTCGCGCGGCTGCCTTCGAGGCCCGGGCGCACGCACAGCAAGCGCTTCTGCACCGGCAGCTCCGGCAGGTAGTAGTCCTTGGCCGAAACCAGGAACGGCGGAATCATCCGCTCGGGGCACGCCGTCAGGCCGTATCCCGCCCGCGCCGCCTCGAGCCGCAGCTGATGGTTCGGGCTTCTGAACACGATCTTGTAGGAGATGTTGTGCTTGGTCAGGGTGCGGATCATCCAGTCGTCACCCGGCCACGCCAGCACCGGGATCGGCGCCCCCGGCCGCAGCACAAAATCGCGTGATCGCACCCAAACCGAGCGTTCGTCGGCCTCGTTGGCGATCGTCATCTCGTCTTCGGCCTCGAGCAACGGATTGCTGTAGACGAAGGCGATGTCGATGTAGCCGTCGATCAAGCCTCTGATGATCGTCGGCGACATGTCGGCGTGGACCAGGACATCGGCCAGCGCGTCGGACGGATGCAGCTTGAGGAATTCCTCGGCAAGCATCGTGCTCAACCCGAGCCGCAGCGGCTGCGGTCCTTCATGAGTGCCGCCGAGCCGGAGCAGCTGGTCGTTCGCCTCCAGGATCCGCCGGGCCTGCTGCACGGCGACTTTTCCGAGTTCGGTGGTCGTGGTGCCGTTGGCCGTTCTGATGAAGAGCGCGCCGCCGACCAGGCTTTGCAGTCGCTTCACCTGCGAGCTTATCGCCGGCTGGCTGAGACCGAGCCGCTCCCCGGCCTTCGATAGGCTTCCTGTCTCTGCAATGGCAACGACCGTGCGAACGATCTCAGTAGGAATATTCAAATGCTGACGTGGTCTGTGCATCGCGAGCGCTCCAATCTCAGCACGGGACGCAGTTACGATCTCCATAGTGTGTGGTTGAGCTATACTAACATTTGGTTGCAGCTTGGTTTAGCTGCAATTTTCGGCGCCGATACAGTATTCGAGCCTCTTATGCATCGTTACGTGCATTGCTACGTAGTGATACGGTATCGGACGAGGGCATCCGCCGGCCCGCGCTGCTGCACACCCGCATTTCTCCGGACATCGCATCAAGGATTTTGATCGCCCCATAAGGCATCGCGAACCCAATAAATTTGGTGCGGCCATTTGTCCGGATTGGCACCACTGATTCGCGGAAGCGTTTTCATAGTTTTCCTTAATCAAAGCCTCGCAACGTGGTGGCACAAATTGCATTGCGAGGTGTGTGCAATGATCAGGTTTTTCCGCTGTCGAAGCGGCACATCGGCCGTCGAATTCGCACTGATGCTGCCGCTGTTTCTCGCCGTGATATTCGGCATCGTCGTGTTCGGCTCGTATCTGGCGATGGTGCATGGCGTTCAGCAACTCGCCGCCGAGGCGGCGCGATCATCGGTCGCCGGGATGACCGACACTGAACGCAACAGCCTCGCGACGAGCTACGTCGCCGCGAACGCTTCGACCTACCCGCTATTGGTGCCCGGCAATCTCACGGTCAGCGCCGCGCCGTCGCCGTCGAACGCCAACGTCTATGTGGTGACGGTCAACTACAACGCGGCCAACAGCTTCATCTACAGCCTACCCTTCGTTCGCGCGCCGTCGACCACCATCGTGCGCTCGGCCGCAATCCAGTACGGAGGATTCTAACAATGAAAATGGCAGGGACCGTCAATCTGGTTCGGCGCTTCGGCGCCGATGAACGAGGCAACTTCGCGATGATCAGCGCCGGCCTGATGACACTGGTCATCGGCTGCGCCGGGCTTGCGGTCGATCTCGGCTCCATCTTCGCCGACCGGCGCAAGACGCAGAGCACCGCCGACCTCGCCGCGATCGTCGCTGCCGCCAATCTGAACAATCCGACCAACGCCGCCACCGCGACGGTGACGCAGAACAATTATCCGGCCAGCGCGCTGGTCAGGGTCGAAACCGGGACCTACACCGCAAACAGCGCGATCGCACCGCAGGCGCGGTTCGTGACCCCGGCCGTCGGGACCCCCAACGCCGCGCGCGTCACGCTGAATACCCAGACCCCGCTTTATTTCGCGCGCTACCTGACCGGCTCGAGCACCTTCTCGATCCGGACCACCGCCACCGCGACGTCCACCGAGATGGCGGCGTTCCAGATCGGCTCGCGGCTGCTCGCGGTCAACGGCGGCGTGCTCAATGCGATGCTCGGCAGCATGCTCGGCACGACGATTTCGCTCTCGGTGATGGACTACAATGCGCTGATCAGCGCCAAGATCGACGCGCTGGATTTCCTGTCGGCGCTGGCGACGCGGGTCAACCTGACCGGCGTCACCTACAGCGACCTGTTGAGCAGCAACATCAAGGTCGGCGACATCATGGCCGCCGCGCTGACCACGCAGCAGATCACCAACGGCGCGAACGCCGCGACCACCGCGCTGTCGTCGATCTCGCAGGCCGTGACCGGCTCCTCGACCAAGATCACGCCGGGCTCGCTGGTCGATCTTGGCCCCTTTGCCAACCTCACGGTGGGCCAGAAGCCCAAGGTCGGCGCCAGCGTTTCGGTGTTCGACCTCGTCAGCACGGTCGCGCAGATCGCCAACGGCAGCCACCAGATCGCGACCAGCGTGAATCTCGGCCTACCCGGCATCGCCAATGTGAGCGTGCTCGCCACGGTCGGCGAGCGCCCCGTCGGCTCGAGCTGGATCGCGGTCGGCACCCAGGGCGTCAGCGTCCACACCGCGCAGACCCGGCTGCTGGTGTCGGTCCAGGTGCTCGGCAGCGGCAGCGTCTCGACGATCAACCTGCCCATCTATGTCGAGGTCGCCTCCGGCACCGCGACGCTCAATGCGGTGTCCTGCGGCCATCCGAACATCAACACGTCCCAGGTCACGATCGGGGTGACGCCGGGGATCATCGATGCGTGGATCGGCAATGTCACTGTTGCCGACATGACCAACTTCACGCACAAGCCGAATCCGCCGCCGGCGACGCTGGTCAATGTGCTGGGCGCCACGGTCAGCGGGCTTGCCCATGCCGGCATGGGCAACACCACGCCGACCAACGTCAATTTCAGCTACAGCGAGATTCAGTCGGGAACGAAGAAGACGGTGACGACGACCAATTTTCTTTCGTCGCTGACCAGCAGCCTGCTCGGCGACCTGTCCCTCACCATCGGTGTCGGCCCGCTCGGATTGCCGATTCCGGGCCTGGGCGGCCTGGTCACCGGCATCCTGAACGGCGTGACCAGTCCGATCGATCAAGTGCTGGCATCCTTGCTGGCGACGCTCGGCGTGGGTCTCGGCCAGGTCGACGTCACGGTGATGGGCATCCGCTGCGACGGCGCGGTTCTGGTGAACTAGCGCATGATCCGGAAAAGTCTGAAGCGGTTTTCCCTCGCGACCAACGCGGAACGCGCTTGCGCGGCGAGCATGCGCAACCGAACAGCCAAAGCGCGATGACCGTTCAACGTGATCTGATCGCGCTTTAGCCAGCTTTCTCGACCGGCAGCATAACGGGGGTCAGGAGACCTGCGGTGAGCACAACAATAAAACGGTACAAAACCGACAGCCAGCGAAGCATCCTGATGAAGCGCGGCACGATCTACTTCCGCGACAGCAGCCTCGGATGCCTCGTGCTCAACATCTCGACCGGGGGCGCAGGTCTCGCCGTGGAAAGCGACGTCGCAATCCCGCTCGCGTTCGAGCTAGAGATCGAGAGCGAGCCGATCCGGCGGCGCTGCGTCGTCGCCTGGCGTCTGGAACGCCGGCTCGGCGTGACCTTCGAGCTTGATCCGGTGCCGCGCCCCGAACGGAGACCGATCTAGGAGTTCGCGTGCTAGAATCCGGCTTGCATCGTGGTTAGCGAAGCGCTGGTGCAAAGCCGCTAATTGTCTCGATCGCCGTCGTGCTTCGACGGCGCAGGCTGCGTCACGCTGACCGGGTCGGATGCCGGAAAGCTGTCCTCCAGCTCGGCCTCCAGCCGCTCGTGAATTTTGCGGTCGGCGGGCCGCGCCTCGCGCGGCTTGTCGGCATGCTTGTCATGCGCCGCAGGATTGAATTTCTCGGCCATGTCATCCCTCCGTTTGAAGGACAACGCGCCCGCGCAAAGCAGGGTTCCAGAGCCGCCTTGCCCGGGACCTTGGCCCAAGACTTGGCCCAAGACGGCACACCGTGTATCAGGGGCGGCAACTTTCGACCTTGATCAGGAACCTTTCGCGTGCCCCAGGCCCCCGCCACCCAACCGCTCATCGAGGTCTTGTCCGGCCGCCGGCAAGCCGTGCCGCCGCTCTGGATGATGCGGCAGGCCGGACGCTATCTGCCCGAATATCGCGAGCTGCGCGCCAAGGCCGGCAGCTTCCTCGACCTCTGCTTCACGCCGGACTATGCGGCGGAGGTGACGCTGCAGCCGATCCGCCGCTTCATTTTCGACGCCGCGATCATCTTTTCCGACATTTTGGTGATCCCCTATGCGCTCGGCCGCTCGGTGCGCTTCGAGGCCGGCGAAGGTCCGCGGCTCGATCCGCTGGCAACGCGTGAAGAGATCGCGACGCTGGCGACGCAGGCGGATTTCGCCAAGCTCGAGCCGGTCTACGAGGCGCTGCGCCGGGTGCGGCGCGAGCTTGCACCCGAGATCGCGCTGATCGGCTTCTGCGGCGCGCCGTGGACGGTCGCGACCTACATGGTGGCAGGGCAAGGCACGCCGGACCAGGCGCCGGCGCGAATGCTCGCCTACCGCCATCCGGACGCATTCGCAAAAATCATCGATATCCTGGTGGAGAACTCGATTCAGCATCTGGTCGGCCAGATCAGGGCCGGCGCCGATTGCGTGCAGCTGTTCGACACCTGGGCCGGCGTGCTGCCGCCGCGCGAGTTCGCACGCTGGTCGATCGAGCCGGCGCGGCGCATCGTGGCCGGGGTGCGCAAGCAGGTGCCGGGCGCCAAGATCATCGGCTTTCCGCGCGGCGCCGGCGGCCAGCTGCCGGCCTATGTCGAGCAGACCGCCGTCGACGCGGTCTCGATCGACTGGGCGACCGAGCCAGCGATGATCCGCGAGCGCGTGCAGCCGCGCGCCGCCGTGCAAGGCAATCTCGACCCCTTGGCCCTGATCGCCGGCGGCGCCGCGCTCGACCGCGCCATCGACGACGTGCTGGAGAATTTTGGCAAGGGCCGGCTGATCTTCAATCTCGGCCACGGCATTTTGCCGGAGACGCCGATCGCCCATGTCGAGCAGATGGTGCAGCGCGTGCGGGCGTATCGGGGGTGAAGTAGGCCGCAATCCACTCTCTCACCGTCACCCTGAGGTGGCCGCTTCTTCAGCGGCCCTCGAAGGGTCGACGGCCGGGTTGCCGCCACGAGTGGAACGTGCCGCGCGTGGAGATTTCCGGCCCGTGCATCCTTCGAGGCTCGCCGAAGAGGGGAGCACCTCAGGATGACGGATTACCGGGCGTCCTCCAGAATCATATCCGAGGCCTTTTCCGCGATCATGATGGTCGGCGCGTTGGTGTTGCCCGACATCAGATCCGGCATGATCGAGGCGTCGACCACGCGCAAGGCCTCGATGCCGCGCATCTTGAGCCGCTGGTCGACGACGGCGAGCGGATCGTTGCCCATCCGGCAGGTCGAGGTCGGGTGATAGACCGTGCTGCCGGTGCGGCGGCAGAATTCGAGCAGATCGTCGTCGCTGACCACCTTGGCGCCGGGATCGACCTCCGCGACCGCATAAGGCTTTAGCGCCGGCGCCGCCAGAATCTTGCGCAGGATGCGGATGCCGTCGATGAAGGCGCGGCAGTCGGTTTCGGTCGCCAGATAATTGATGCGGATTTCCGGCGGCACGCTCGGGTCGGCGCTCCTGATCTTCAGCGAGCCGCGGCTTTCCGGGCGCAGCTGGCAGACCGAGGCGGTGAAGCCGGAGAACGGGTGCAACCTCTCGCCCATCTTGTCGGTCGAGAACGGCAGGAAGTGGATCTGGATGTCGGGCGAGGCGAGCCGCGGGCTGGTCTTGAAGAACGCGCCCGAGGTACCGGCCGCGATCGTCAGCGGCCCCTTGCGCAGCGCGGCATAGCGCAGGCCGGCCATGACGCGGCGCACCGGATTGTTGACGATATCGTTCAGCGTGACCGACTGCGCGCAGCGCGTCACGAGCCGCACCTGCATATGATCCTGCAAATCGCTGCCGACGCCGGGCGCATCGAGCACGATCTCGATGCCGTGCTGCTTCAACAGATCGGCGGGACCGACGCCGGACAGCTGCAGCAATTGCGGCGAGTTGTACGCGCCGCTCGACACCAGGATCTCCTTGCGCGCCTTCGCCTTGCGCAGTTGCCCGTGCTGTTTGTACTCCACCGCGCTGGCACGCCTGCCCTCGAACAGGATGCGTTGCGCCAGCGCCGAGGTCTCGACGTGCAGATTGCCGCGCGTCAGCGCCGGCCGCAGATAGGACCGTGCGGTGGACGCGCGCCGGCCGCGCCGGGTCGTGGTCTGGAAGAAGCCGGCGCCCTCCTGGGTCGCGCCGTTGAAATCCGGGTTAGTCGGAATCCCGACCTCGGCCGCAGCATGCACGAACGCTTCAGACAGCGGATCGTGATGCCGCCAGTCCGACACCGGCAGCGGACCGCCGGCACCGTGATATTTGTCGCTGCCGCGCTGCTGATCTTCCGCCTTCCTGAAATACGGCAGCACGTCGTCATAGCCCCAGCCGGCATTGCCGCGCTGGCGCCAGCGGTCGTAGTCCTCGTGCTGGCCGCGCACATAGAGCAGGCCGTTGATCGAGCTGGACCCGCCAAGCACCTTGCCACGCGGCTGGAACACCTGCCGGCCGTTCAGCCCCGGCTCCGGCTCGGTCTGGTACATCCAGTTGACGGATTTTTCCTTGAACAGTTTTCCGTAGCCGAGCGGGATGTGGATCCAGATGTTGCTGTCCTTCGGGCCCGCCTCGAGCAGCAGCACCGAATGCTTGCCGTCGGCGCTCAGGCGGTTGGCGAGCACGCAGCCGGCCGAGCCGGCGCCGACGATGACGTAGTCGAATTCGGCCGCGTCATGATTGTTGTTCACTGGCTTCCCCCGGGAGATGTTGTTTTCCTCGGTGGTACAGACAAAGCAGCGGCTTGAAAAGATTAGCGCCCTGCGCTGAGGTTCTGGAGCAGTTGTCCGACAAGCATATTGAGCTCGTCGGCGCTGGCGGCGGCACCGAACACATAACGGTCGGGCCGTACCACGACCGCAGCGACGGTATTTTGCTGCATCCAGTCGGCGAACAGTCCGTCGCGTTCGACCGCGGTCAGGATGCCATTGCTGTCCGTGCTCTCGCCTGATGTCGCGATGACGACGCGCTCGCCGGAGAGACGCTGCCAGGCGGCGCGTGACGCATCCGACAACCATGCCAGCGTCTCCGTTGTTGCCGCGACGATCGCGAACTCCGGTTTCAGCAGATCGTCCAGGCGGCAGGTCCGCCGATCCGGCGCACGCACATGGGGCTGCACGAACAGCCGTCCCGCGAGCTTTGCATCGCGCGCGATCAGGCCGGAGACGAGATCGGGAATGAACTTCTGCCGGATCGTCTCCGCCCGGCCGGCCTTCAGATCGGCGCGCAGCCGCGCGTCGCGCTCGGCGGCCGCGACCGGATCGAGCTCGCCGATCACCTTGCCGAACTCCTTGGCGCTGGCGACCACGGCGCGGACATGCGGCTTGCGCTCGATCTCGTAGCTGTCGAGCAGCGCCTCGCCGGCGTCGCCGCGCAGCACCAGCCGCAGCTTCCAGGCAAGGTTCGCCGCGTCACGGATGCCGGCGCAAAGTCCCTGCCCGAGGAACGGCGGCGTCTGGTGCACGGCATCGCCCATCAGCAGCACGCGGCGGTCGCGCCAGCGCTGTCCAAGCAGCGCGTGGAAGCGATAGACCGCCGAGCGCCAGATCGTGAGGTCGGAGATGTCGGTAAAGCCTTTCAGCAGCTTTGCGACATTGTCGGGCGCGCCGGCGGCGTCCGGATCCTCGCCCGGCAGCAGCTTGATCTCCCAGCGCCGCAAATTGCGCGGGCCGGGGATGAACGTGCCGGGACGTTGTGGCCAGCAATACTGAAAGCCCTTGGCCGGCCGCTTGGCGGGCTCGCTGGTCAGGGTGTCCACCACCATCCACCATTCATCGAAGGCGAGGTCTTCGAGGCCGATGCCGAGCTGCTTGCGCACAAAGCTGTTGGCACCGTCGCAACCGACCAGGTACCGCGCACGGATCACGAGCTCGTCGCCGGACTCGCGGCGCGCGACCAATGTCGTCGCGTCGTCATCCTGCTGCAGCGACACGCCGGTGGTCGCGAGAAAGACGTCGGCATTGCCCTGTTCGGCCAGCCGCTCGCGCAGCGCCTGTTCCGCCTCCGGCTGCACGAAGGTGACGTTCGGCATCCAGCCGAGCGGAAATGGCGGCGGCATCGGGTCGAACTTCTTGATGATCTCGCCGTCGACGCCGAGAAAATGCGAGCCGTTGTGCGGGGCGATCGCCCGCTCCATGACGTCGCCGAGCCCGATCGCCTGGAAGATCCGCAGCGCCTCGTGGTCGAGCGTGATCGCGCGCGGCTTGTCGTAGACAACGCCGGCGCGCTCGACCACCGCGACGCGCAAGCCACTGCTCGCGAGCAGATTGGCGAAGATCGCGCCGACCGGCCCGAGGCCGACGATCGCCACGTCGTAGAGGGAATTCACCGGGGACGCCGACATGCTATTTCGCGAGATAGGCTTCGAGCGTCAGCGGCTTCGGCTTCAGCTGGGGCTCGCGGATCGCGACACCGGCGAACGGCGTCGCCTCCTCGAACCAGGCCTGCCGCGCCGGCAGGCCCCACGGAAACGAGATCGTATGGTCGGACGGATCCCAGCCGACCGGCTCGTTCTCGATGTCCATGATCTGGTAGTGGGTGTTGAACAGCTCGACCCGGTGGCCGTCGGGGTCGCGCATGTAGACATACATCGCGTGCCCCGGCCCGTGCCGCCCCGGGCCGCGCTCGACCGACGCGCCATAGCCAAGCTCGCCGGCGAGATCACAGGCGTGCAGCAGATGATGCACCTCGGGCGCCAGGAACGCGAAATGATGCAAGCGCGGGCCGGCGCCATTGAAGAACACGATGTCGTGCGGATTGCCCTTGCGCTGCAGGAACACGCCGCGCAGATCGAACGTGCCTGCGGGCGCGATATACTCGCTGAGGCGGAAGCCCGCGGCGGTGTAGAACTCGCACGCCTTGCGCACCTCCGGCGTCAGCACCTGGTAATGATCGAGCCGCAGCGGCGAGCCGCCGGTGTGACGGCTGAATTTGGTGATCATGCGCGGCACCACCGGCATGGTCGCACAAAACTCCAGCGGCGTGCCGGCGGGATCGGCCGCCTGCAGCGTGCGTCCCTGGTGCGGCACATCGACCCAGCTGGCCCGGCAGCCATGGGCCTCGAAGAACGTCTTCAGCCGCTCGAGGTCATGCTCTTGGAAAACCCGCAAGCCGAGCCGCGCGCAGGCCGGCGCGTTGCCCCTGCGCAGCACCAG
The DNA here is from genome assembly GCF_015291565.1 of Bradyrhizobium sp. CCBAU 51753. Lineage (NCBI taxonomy): Bacteria > Pseudomonadati > Pseudomonadota > Alphaproteobacteria > Hyphomicrobiales > Nitrobacteraceae > Bradyrhizobium > Bradyrhizobium sp. CCBAU 51753. Next base: position 7,668,312 of record NZ_CP030037.1, read on the forward strand.
GCTGTGATGACACGCTTCCTCGATCCCGCGAAAATACAGCGCGTCTCCGTCCTCCGCGGTCAGGATCAGCCCGATCACCTTTTCGTAGAACTGCCGGCTCGCCGCGAGGTCGCGGACCTGGAGCACGACATGGCTGGCGCGCGTGATGCGAAACCCGGGATCGTGGTTCGTGGTCGGGAGGCTCATGCGCACCTTCTGGTTTGCCCGTCGCAGGAGGTGATTCATTGCGAAAAACCAACGTGGGATCAAGCAGCGCGGCCGGCAGCAGCTTTTGCCGGTCACGTCATGTCACAGATCCGGCGCCGGGGTCAGGCGTGCATTTGTATCGATTTGTTAGCAATGCCCGCGCACGGGAACCGGAACGCCCACCCGCCGCGGCACGGTTGATCCCAATAGTTCATAGTTTGTCAAAGGTTTGCAGCGAATTTTGCCGACGCGGCGCCGGGGCCCCATCGCGCGAGCAGCGTAGTGATGCGTACCTACCTGAGTTCATATTTCGCGAAACTGTTCGCCGGCGATCTGGCGGCCTTCGGTGCACCACCGACGGATGAAGCGTTGGCCGGCCACATCCGCGCCGAGCAGGTCTCGCTGGTGCTCGGCTATTCCTTCGGCATCATGCTCGCCAATGCCTGCAACGCGCTGGTGCTCGCGGTCGCGCTGTGGCAATCGCCCGACTGGATCTTCGCGCTGGTGTGGGCAACCGCCGTAAGCTGCGCTGCGCTGTTCTTCGGCCTGCAGGCGCGCGCCGCGCGACGGATCGCCAAGCCGCAATTCGTCTCGCGCCGGGCCATGTACCGGCTGGTGCGCAACGCACTGGCGCTCGGCACCGCCTGGGGCATCGTTCCGGTGGCGTTCTTCGCCGACGCCTCCAGCGGAGCGCAATTGGTGATCACCTGCCTGTGCGCCGGAATGCTGGCCGGCGGCGCCCTCGCCTTCGCCACCATCCCGATCGCGGCGATCGCATTCACCGCGCCGATCTTCGTAGGCACCGCGATCTGCCTCGGCCGCGAGGGCGACTACGTCTATCTGCTGGTCGCCGCTTTGGTCGTGGTCTACGGCACCGTGCTGCTGCGCGGCGTCTTCGTCAACGCGTTCGAGTTCAGGCGGCGGATCATCGCCCAGCACGAAGCGGAACGGACGGTGCGGCAGGATTCGCTGACCCATCTGCCGAACCGCTTCGCCTTCAATGAAGCGCTCGACGGCGCGCTGAAGCGGCTGGCCCGCTCCGGCGAGGAATTCGCCGTGCTGCTGCTCGATCTCGACCGCTTCAAGGAGGTCAACGACCGGTTCGGCCATCCCGCCGGCGACGATTTTCTGGTGCAGGTCGCCGCCCGCCTGCAGCGCTGCACGCGTGCCAGCGAGCACGTCGCACGGATCGGCGGCGACGAATTCGCGCTGATCATGTCCAATCTGACCCGGCCGGAGGATGCGCTCGCCATCGCCGAGCGGTTCGTGGCGGCGTTTGCCGACCCGTTCCTGGTCGAGGGATGCGAGGTTACTGGGGCGACCAGCGTTGGCATCGTGCTGGCGCCGCGCGACGGCAACACGCCGCACGACCTGCTCAAGCATGTCGACGCCGCGCTCTATCGCGCCAAGAAATCCGGGCCCGGGACGATCTGTTTCTTCGAGGCCAGCGACGACACGTCGGCGCGCGAACGCCGCGCCCTGCAGCGCGACCTCGAGCGCGCCATCGAGGCCGACGAGCTGTTCCTGGTCTATCAGCCGTTCCTGGATATCCGCCAGGGCCGCATCACCGGCTTCGAGGCGCTGCTGCGCTGGCAGCACCCGGTGCGCGGCCTGATTCCGCCGAGCGTCTTCATTCCGATCGCCGAGGAGAGCGGACTGATCCACCAGCTCGGCGAATGGGTGGTCCGCCGCGCCTGCGCGATGCTGGCGCGCTGGCCCGACGGCATCAGGATCGCGGTGAACTTCTCCGCGGTCCAGTTCCAGAATGTCGGCATCCTGCAGACCATCGTCGAGGCGCTGGCGGAGGCCAAGGTCGCGCCCGACCGGCTCGAGATCGAGATCACGGAATCGATGCTGATCTCGAAATACGGCGCGGCGCCCGCGATCCTGAACTCGCTGCTCGAGCTGGGCCTCACGGTCGCGCTCGACGATTTCGGGACCGGCTTCTCGTCGCTCACCTATCTGCGCAAGCTGCCGTTCAGCCGCATCAAGATCGATCAGTCGTTCATCCGCGATATGCTGACCCAGCCGGACTGCGCCGCGATCGTCAAATCGGTGATCGGCCTCGCGCAGGAGCTCAAGATCGGCGTCGTCGCCGAGGGGGTCGAGACGGTCGACCAGCTCGAATATCTCAGGCAGACCAGCTGCGACGAAGTGCAGGGCTATCTGATCGGCCGCCCGATGTCGGCGAGCGAGATCGCCAGCATGCTCGACGCCAAGCCGCGGCAGTCGGTGCACGCCGCCTAGCGCGGGATGAAGTTAGGTTAAATCTGTTTGACCGCGGGCTCGGTCCACCTCTCCCCGACGGGGAGAGGTCGATTTGCGCAGCAAATCGGGTGAGGGGTCGCGGCTCCAACGAGAGACTTTAACCCCTCACCCGGCGCTGCGCGCCGACCTCTCCCAAGGGAGAGGTGAACTTCCGATGCCGCCCAGCTCAACCTACTCTCATCGTTCCAACGCTCAGATCGCGTCGGCGCGGTGCAGCGTGTCTACCGTGACGGTGCCGCGGGCGCGCGAGACGCAGGCGCAGATCTTGCGGCCTTCGCGCTTCTGGTGCTCGCTGAAGAAGACGTCGCGATGGTCGATCTCGCCGTCGACCTCGACCACATCAAGCGCGCAGACGCCGCATTCGCCGCGGCGGCAGTCGCTCATCACCTCGTGGCCGGCGGCGTTGAGCACGTCCAGCATCGAGCGGTCAGGCGGGATCACCAGCTCGACGCCCTCCTGCCGCAGCCGGACGCGGAAGGCTTCGGTCGGCAGCAATCCGCTCGATCCGAAGGTTTCGTAGCGCAGGTCGGTCGGCGGCCGGCCACCGGCTTCCCAGGCATGGCGCGCCGCGTCCAGCATCCGCATCGGACCGCAGAACAGGATCGTCGCGCCCTGCGGCAACGCCGCGAATACGGCAGCGAGATCGAGCCGGCGGCCTTCGTCGCCGGCATGAACCACCAGGCGCGGACCGAGCAAGGCTTCGAGTTGATCGAGATAGGCGGCATCCGCGCGCGAACGCACCGCGTAATGCAGCGTGACGTCGGCGTTGCGGCGCGCCAGCGCCTGGGCGGCGCCGAGGATCGGCGTGATGCCGATGCCGCCCGCGATCAGACAAAAATGCCGCCGCGTCCAGTCGAGCTGGACCAGCGACGCCGGCAGCGTGATGTTGATGCGCGCGCCAGGTGCCAGCGACCACATGTAGCGCGAGCCGCCGCGGCTGTCCGGCGCGCGGCGCACCGCGATCCGGTAGCCTTGCGTATCGGCCTCGCCGACCAGCGAATAGGACCGCGTCTCGGGCCGGCCATCGATCGTGACGGCGACCTGGATGTGGCTGCCGACCGGATAGGGCGACGCGTTGAAGCCGTCGGGACGCAGCAGAAATTCGCGGATGCCGGGCGTGAGGTCGCGCGTGGCGACGACGGTTGCGGTTGTCCAGGTGTCGATGAAGCGCACGATACTCTCCGCTCAATCAGCTGCGGCCGATTTGATCAGCGCCAGCGCCGGCAACAGATCGAGATGGGTGCGGTTGCGCAGCGCCAGCCGCAGATTGCGCGCCGCAAGCCGCGCATGCTCGCGCATGGTCGCCTCGGCGCGCGCGCCCTCGCGGTTCTCGATGGCGTCGACCACAATGCGATGCTGGTCCTGCGCGATCAGCAGGATCTGGCGCGCCTCCGGCAGCGCCGATTGCGCCATCACGAACCCGCTCGGCGAGGCGAACGGCAGCGCCGAGGCGCGGTCGATCTGCCGGATCACCGGCGCACTGCGCGACAGTTCGGTCAGCAGCGCATGGAAGCGCGCGTTCAGCGCGACATAGGACGAGAACGCCTCGACCGAGATCGGATCCTGCCGCACCAGGCCGTCGATCTCGTTGAGGCATTCCTTCAGCGGCTCGAGATCGCGCGACGAGACGCCGCGCTCGGCGGCAAAGCGCGCCGCGAGCCCCTCGAGCGTGCCGCGCAGCTCGATCGAATCGAGAATGTCGCGCTCGGAAAACGCCTTGACCATGAAGCCGCCGGACGGGATCGCCTCCAGGAGGCCCTCCTCCTCCAGCCGCACCAGCGCCATCCGCACCGGCGTGCGTGAGACGCCTGTCGTCTCGACCGCCTGCAATTCCGAGATGCGCTCGCCCGGGCGCAGCCCGCCGGAGAGGATCAGGTCGCGCAGCGCGAGCTGCGCCCGCACGGTCTGCGACACGGAACGATCGGCCTCGCGCTCGGCCATGGCCTACTCCGCGGCCTGCAGATGTTGCGGCGGATTCTGCGGTGGATTTTCTTGCGCCACCATGCGGTCGATCACGCGCCGCGCCCACATCGCGCCGGCGTCGATGTTGAGGTTGTAGAACACCCGATCCGGATTCTCGTCCATCGCGCGCTGCTGCGCCTCCAGGATGATCTCGTCCTCGTGGAAGATGCCGGCGACGCCCTCGCGGATCTCGGTAGTCAGCCGCTGCTCGGTGAGGCGGTGATTGCGGACGAAGGCCCAGAAGTAGTGGCAGGTCTTGTCGGTCTCCGGCGTGATGGTGTTGAGCACATAGCCGTTGACGCCCTGCGCGCGGTCGCCTTCGGGCGCGCCGGTGCCTGCCGGCGCGACGCCGACGTCGATATTCACGGTGCAGGGAGCCTCGAAGCGGATGATCTGCCAGCGGTCGACCGGGCCCGGCTTCCGCAACTGCTTGGCCCAGAACGGCGGCGGCTCGATGCCCTTCATCCAGCGCGTCACCGTCACGGTCTTGTCGCCATGGGTGACATCGAACGGCGCCTCCGCCACCGCGTCGTTGCCGATGCTGGAGCCGTGCACAAAGGTCTCGTGCGTCAGGTCCATCAGGTTGTCGACGACGAGGCGGTAGTCGCACTTCACATGAATGGTCTTGCCGTCGCCGGCCCAGGCGGGATCGTCGTTCCAATGCATGTCGGGCACCAGCGCGGGATCGGCCAGGGCCGGATCGCCCATCCAGAGCCAGATGAAGCGGTGGCGCTCGACCACCGGATAGGCGCGCACGCAGGCCGACGGATTGATCGTCTCCTGCGAGGGCATGAAGGTGCAGCGGCCCTGCGCATTGTATTTCAGCCCGTGATAGCCGCAGACCACGGTGTCGCCGTCGAGCCGGCCCTTCGACAGCGGCACCAGGCGGTGCCAGCAGGCATCCTCCAGCGCCACCACCTCGCCGTCGCCCTTCCGGTACATCACGACATGCTTGCCGCAGATCGTGCGCGGCAGCAGCGCGTGCTTGATCTCGGCGTCCCAGCCCGCTGCGTACCAGGCGTTCATGGGGAAGGGTTTTGGCATGCGCATCCTCCGCATTGGATACGTCATGTATACAATAATTTGGACGAATAGGCAATATCCGCCGAAAGTCGGCAATTTCTGGGGACTAATGTATACCAAATCATCCAAACGGATGCCAAGCGACGCAAGGGAATTCCCTAGCCGCTGTCGAGCCAGAACGATGGTGAGTGACCGGATGGATGGGTCGCCGGCTGACCGGCGACGGCGCGCGGCCTACGAGTTCGACGCCGAGCGGGTCGAGGCCGACTGGATGTCCTTGATGCTGACCACGACGGCGATGCGCTTGATGGTGCCGTTGCGGTAGGCCTGCAGGAACTTGTCGTAGTGCTTGACCGAGATGCAGCCGTTGGAGTCGCCGTTCGGCCCAAGCATGTAGCTGTGCACCAGGAGGCCGACGCGGCCAAAGGTGTCGCTGCCGTCGACCGGGTTCATGCGCAGCGCCGGCACACCGTGGAACAGCTTTTCGCGCGGCTTCATTTCATAGATGCCGGGCGGCGTCGCGCCGGCATTGCGCGCCTTTACGTGCGCGGGATCGTCGAGCAGGTTGCCGAGGCCGGAATGCGCCTCGTATTTGGTGCCGTCGGGCATGTACACCACGCGGGCGGTGATGTCGTAGACCGCGGTGCTGCCGTCGTAACCGAGCGCGTTCAGATCCGGGCTCGGACCGGACAGCACGTCATTGGGATCGATCGAAGCCAGCTGCAGTTTCGCCGGCATCATGTCGGCAATCTTCTGCAGGAAGGTGCGGTTGTCGGCCTGCTGGATAGGCGCAGGCGGTGGCGCCGAAACATCGTTCCGTGCGAGATTGGCCTCGGCAGGCCGGGAGCGCGGCATCGGCACCGTTGTGGTGGCGACGGCCTGCGGAGGCGTGATCACCGGCTGGTTGGTCAGATCGGCCTGCGTATTGCGCAATTGACCGGCCAGCGCATCCTCGATCCGATCGAACTCGGTGTTGAAGTCACCACGGTCCGACCGAATGCCGCGGCGCAACGGATAGTAGATCGACGCCGTGCTCAGCGTCGAGCGCGAGCCGAAGCGATCGTCGAAGTTCAGCGCGGCGCTGGTATTGGCGAGCGCGGCTCCATGCAGCCAGGCGACGGGATTGATGCCGACCATCCAGGCGGCAAAACTCGACGACAAAGCGAGCGCGCCGACGGCGAATGCCGTGCTGCCCACCAAAGAAATGCCGCGGCTTGACTTACGCGCGGCAGCTTTCATCGTACGTTGACCCATTCATCCCCAAGTTCGGTGCGTCTCGGGCCAGTTACGGCCCCCTCCGGGATTCACCGATCACTCATCATATCAGGGAATTAGAGTAAGGCATAATCGAGACCGATCGGGCAACGATAAGCTTTTTAAGCATTTTTCCGATCGCACTGGCGCGCGAATCAGGGCCGGCGGCGGCCGAAAGCGCCCAAAATAGTCCCGAATCGGGACGATTTTACCGTCAGGCGATCTTCTCTTCCCGGAGGGTGAAGACCGGGACCGGCTTTCCGATGGCATAGCCCTGGGCGTAATCGACCCCGATCTGGCGGAGTTCCTCCAGGATGGCGGCGCTTTCGACGAATTCCGCCACCACCTGCTTCTGCATGATCTTCGCGGTCTTGGTGATCATCTCGACCATCGCGCGATCGACCTTGCTGTTCAAAATCTCCCTCACGAACGAGCCGTCGATCTTGATGACGTCGACCGGCAGGTGCTTCAGATAGGCGATCGAGGACATGCCGGTGCCGAAATCGTCCAGCGAGAAGCTGCAGCCGATCTCGCGCAGCCGCGCGATGAACTTCTGCGCCTCGTCGAGATTGGAGATCGCGCTGGTCTCGGTGATCTCGAAGCACACCTGCTTCGGCGGCACGTCGTGCTGCGCGAACAGCTCGGCGACGAAGTCGACGAAATCGCCGTCGCCGATGGTGGCGCCGGACAGATTGATGGCGTAGCCGACCACCTTGCGCGAACCGCGCCGGCGCTCCGCGATCAGCTCGAAGGCGTGGCGGACCACCCAGCGGTCGATCAGCGGCATCAGCCCGTAGCGCTCGGCGGCGGGCAGGAAGCTGCCGGGCGGCACCAGGCCGCCGCTTTCATCGCGCAGCCGCAGCAGCAGCTCGCGCCGCTCCTGGCCCTTCAGCGCAGCGGCGATGGGACGGATCTCCTGCTCGTAGAGACAGAAGCGCCCCTCATCCAGGCCTTTGCGGATGCGGTTGACCCAGCTCATCTCGGCGACCCGCACCGTCAGATCGGTATCCGCCGGGAAATGCTGCTGGACGCGGTTGCGGCCCTTGTCCTTGGCGAGGAAGCAGGCGACGTCGGCAAGCTGCAGCGCGTCCTGCACGCCGGCGCAATCGCCAAGCCTGACCAGACCGATGCTGGCGCTGATCCGGAAGCTCGAGCCGTCGTGCACGAAGCTCGATTGCTCGACCACCGCCCTGATCCGCTCGGCAACGTCGGAGGCGACATCGTAGGCCGCTGTGCCGTCGGCACGCAGCAGGATGCCGAACTCGTCGCCGCCGAGCCGCGCCACCAGCCCGCTGCCGCCGACTTCCGCGGCCAGCAGCCGCGCCACGTGCTTCAACAGCCGGTCGCCGGCCATGTGGCCGCAGGTGTCGTTGACGATCTTGAACTGATCGAGATCGATCAGCATCAGGTCGGCGCGCGCGGCCCCGGGTCCCGACATCAACGCATGAAGCTCGAACTCGAACTGCCGGCGGTTGGCGAGCCCGGTCAGCGCGTCGTGGGAGGCGGCCCAGGCCAGTTCCTCGACCAGCCGCCGCTCGGCGGTCATGTCGTGGATGATCATGACGCGGCCCGCCCAGTGCCCGTCATGCACGATCGGGGTTTCGACCACCGAGACCGGCACGCTGGACTGATCCGGCCGCACCAGGAGCCGCTGCTGCAGCCACTCCTCGCCCTCCGCCTCGGCGGTGCGGAACGATCCCTGCACCGGCTGCTCGGTGATGCTGAACAGCGACGACAGCAGCCGGTCGGTGACGTCCTGCCCGGCCGCGATCATCCGCTCGGCGGCCGGGTTCATGTAGCCGACGCGATCCTCCGGCGTCGTCACGATCACGGCGTCGCCGATCGAGGCCAGCGTCAGCTGGGCGCGCTCCTTCTCCACCGCAAGCGCGGTCTCGGCGAGCCAGCGCCGCAACAGCATCCGCCGCGTGTGGAACAGGACGATGCCGGCGAGGCAGGTCCCGATCAACGCGTTGACCAGCAGCAGCAGCGTGGAGACCTGGCGCGAGGCATGCCCGAGATGATCGGAGAAGCCGATCGCGAGGACACCGAGCGCCGCGTCGACGGTGCCGATCCGTTCGGCCCAGTGCCGGATGGTCGCAGCGGACGGGTCGTGCAGCGCAACGTCGTCCGCGGCCTCGTTGCGGATCGCGATCAGCTGGTCGAGCAGCGCGTCCGACTCCCGCCATGCCTTCACCGCGGCGGCGACGTGGTGCATGCCGCGGAAATATTTGAACAGCCAGATCAGGCCGCCGATGTCGTCGTCGTGATTGCCCGCCTTGGCGAAGCCGGCGCGCGCCACCGCATCGTGGTTGCTGGGCGCTTCCAGCGCGAGCCGCGCCGTACGATCGGCCAGCGGCACCGCGATCGCGGCGTCGAATTTCTTCAGATAGTCCGGCGTGCCGGTGCTGACATAGGACTGCAGATAGTAGACGGCGTCCTTCTGCCCCTTCGACCACATGCTCTCGCCCGCCACATAGGCGCGCACCGCGGACATCACCTGGAGGCTGCCTGCCGTCACGCTGGCCTGCAGCAACACGATCGCAACCAGTGGCCCGACCACCCGCCACAGGGACCAGCTTCGGAACGAAAAGAACATGCCCAAATGCGCCCACCACAAACCTGCCGGGCAAGCCTAGGAATCGTGACTTAACCTCACGTTGCAAAACGCGATGAGTTTGAAACGACTTGGTTGCAGTGAAATTGCGTCAAACTTTACGCGTCCGGACCACGGGCCCGGCCCGCCGCTCACGGCTGCAGCGTCGGCGTGGTGTTCGGCGCCGGCGCCTGCTCCATCTCGGCCTCCTCGGGCAGCTTGTCGGCGTGGACGGCGAGCGGCGTGCCGATCCAGAGTGGATCCTCGGCATGGTCGCGGCGCGGATTGGTGGTGTTGGGATGCACCAGGATGCTGAGGCTGCCGCGATTGAGCATCAGCCACGGCACGAAGGTCGGAAACAGCGCGGTCGCAAACGCCACCTGATACATCGCCTGATCATGCGGGCCGACCTTGACGTCGTGCCAGCGTCCGAGCGTGACCAGAAAGCGTTCGCCGATCCATTCTCGCAGGCGTTCCGCCTCGCCGCGGCTGGTCGCGGGATCGTAATAGACGTGGGCGTGATAGCTCGCGATCTCGCCGATCGTGCGTGGCGCGTCCGTCATCTCGTCAGCCCTCCTTCGACCGCCGCAGGACACTGAACTGGAACGACTGCGTCGCGCCCCACGGCGTGACGTGTTGATGCGGCACCTCGGCGATCAATTCGAACGCCGGACCGATGGTCCGGCTCAGCGTCCCGGCATCATAGCGCTGCACCGGCAGGCCGCTGCATTTCTCCGGACCGTCGAGCGCGAACGTGGCGATGATGGCATGGCCGCCGGCCCGCACGCCGCGATGCAGCCGATCGATATAGGCATCGCGGTCGCGCGGCTCGACCAGGAAGTGAAACGCCGCGCGATCATGCCAGACGTCGAACGGCTGCGGGGGCTGCCAGACGGTGGCATCGGCGGCGATCCACTGCACGGTGCTTGCAGCGGCACCGACGCGCTCCCTCGCCCTGCGCAGCGCCGCCTCCGACAGATCGAGCACCGTCAGCGCGTCGAAGCCCCGCGCGAGCAGCGCATCGACGAGGCGCGACGCGCCACCGCCGATATCGACGATCGATGCGTGACGATCGGCAACGGCGCTTTCGATCAGGCGCAGCGACGGCTGCGGATCGGCTTGCGACCAGCTGACCTGCTGCTCGCCCTTGGTCTGATAGACGGTCTGCCAGTGCGATTGACGATCCGGGGCGGTCATGGCGATGAGCTCCAGCAGCAGCCGGTGGCCGGCTAGCCATGAGCTAGGCGCAGCGGCCTCGACCGTCAACCCAACCGAAGCCGCCGCCGGCGTGCCGGCCTGCCGCGTTGCGGCAAATGCCGCATTTGCTTCGACGAAATTTCCATTTAACCTGACGGGCAGGTAGCGATCGGGGCGCTCGATATGGCCGCTTTTGGCTGGACACGCGTCAACAAGCCTGATCCCGCGGAGGACGCCGCCGTCGACCTGCGCGGCCTCACCGATCCGTCGGCGTTGCTCACCGCGCTCGGCAAGGTGGTGCCGCGCTATCTCGATCTCGCCGACAACGGCGTGCTGGTCTATCCGGCCTGCAAGCGCAAGCCGACCGACCTTCTGGGCGACCTCCGCGCGATCTGGGAGCACACCCGGCTCGAGGCGATGCGCTACATCCCGATGGTGCCGCGGCAGGAGGCCGCGCTGCTGGTCGATCCGGCCCGCCAGGCCGAGATGATCGATGCCTTCCTGCGGCAACAGCCGCACGAGAACACGGTGGTCGATTTCACCGGCACCGCAATCGAGGATTACGGCATCGCGATCTACGCCGGGCTGAACTGGCTGAACCATTGCGGCGCCGTCGCGGGCGCCGATCCGCAAAAATTCTCCGGCACGCTGCGCAGCTTTCGGCGGGTCATGGTCGTGGCACGGCAATGGTGGGCGATCGACGGCGCGGCGGAGCGCTGCCGCCAGTTGCTCGAGGCCCGCGAGCGGCCGCCGCTGGTGTTCTTCCTGCTGTGGGCCGAGTGCACCAATCTCGGCCGCGAAATCGCACTCGCGGCCGCCGGCGCGAGCCTGCCGGAGGACGCGCTCGCGCGCGTACGGTCGGCGCTGGATCCGGAAGAGCTCGAGGCGAAGGGCTAGACCCCGACGGAAATGCCCCAAAGCAAACGCGTTTGAAAGTCCGGAAGTTGCCATGTCGACGAGAACTCGCGTATGCATGACGCGCAGGATCGTAACGTGAGACATTCAAAATGGCGATGGAACTGAAGGGCGCGAGCGGCGAGGGATTTGCGACGATTGCCGCCGATGGTCGCGTGCTGGACTCCTGGTTTCTTCAGCCGCGCCTGGTTGCGGAGGTCGGCAAGGCCGCGACAGTCCGGCTGGCGGGCGACGAGATCATCAGATCGTTGGGTGACTCAGCAGACGGATATGCGCGCCACGACGACATCCGCAATGTCGACATCGTTGCCATTCGCACAACAATCGACTCCCTCGCATCTGCGCCAACTGATGTGCACGACGCCTATCTCCGGCTCCATCTGCTGAGCCACCGGCTGGTCCAGCCGAATTGCCTGAACCTTGACGGAATTTTCGGTCTGTTGCCGAACGTCGCCTGGACGACGCTCGGTCCCTGTGAAAGCTCCCGTGTCCCGCAAGCGCGCATCGCCGCGCGCAAGCGTGGCCTCGCGTTCGAGGTGACCGGCGTGGACAAGTTTCCGCGCATGACGGACTATGTGACACCCGCGGACGTGCGCATTGCAGATGCGGATCGCGTCAGGCTCGGAGCCCATTTGGCGCCGGGCACGACCGTCATGCATGAAGGCTTTTGCAATTTCAATGCGGGTACGCTCGGCCCCTGCATGGTCGAAGGCCGCATCAGCGCCGGCGTGGTTGTCGGCAGCGGCAGCGACATCGGCGGCGGAGCCTCGATCATGGGCACGCTGTCCGGAGGCGGCAAGGAGCGGATTACGGTTGGCGAGCGCTGCCTGATCGGAGCCAATGCCGGCATCGGCATTTCATTGGGTGACGATTGCATCGTCGAAGCGGGCTGCTATGTCACGGCAGGCGCGCGCATCCTTTTGCAGGATGGCCGGGTGCTGAAAGCCAAGGAACTATCCGGCCAGAACGGCCTGCTGTTCCGTCGCAATTCCCAGAGCGGCGCGCTTGAGGCAACCAGACGCACGCAAAATTGGGACGGCCTCAACGCGCAGCTTCACGGCTAGGCCGTTCGATCGAAGACATCGCCGGCGACATGTGGCGCATCGGCGATGTCGCGTCGTGGCTTGGCTGATCGCGGTTCACCACCAGTATGGCCAGCGCCACGCCTCATAACGGACCCACGACGACTCCAGCGGCGGACCGTACGGATCGACCCGGTCGTCTTCAGGGCGAAAACGATATCGTGGAACAACGTTATAATCCCACGGAGTCGGCCTGATCACGGGCGTCGGGATGATAATCCGCCTCGGTTCATGAACGACTTGTGCCCTCCGCGTCCGGGCTTCAGCACCGGACGTCCCGAGATTGCACAGCACGAGGGCCGCTCCGAGAGCGCACGCGACGGTCATTTTCTTCATGCATCGGCCTCCTTGCCTGAGAGTGCAAAAGGACTCGAAGCAAGACAAGCTAATTCTGTCTCGGGCAGACGGTGCATGGCAACAAATCATCGTGGGATAGCATCATGTGTATGTCGGCTTCTGATCTGATCCCGCGCCAGTCTAGCCGCCCTGCTCGTTCTTTGCCGCGGGCTGCGCCGGCTTCTTGCCGCGGCGCAGGAAGGTGACGCCGATCTGATCGCCATTGACCCAGGCCAGCTTGCAGCGCCGGTAGGCGAGACCTTTTGTCGAGAGCAGCAGGAAGAACTCTTTGAGTTGCAGGCCTTCGATCGAGGAGCCGACGATCAGCTTGGCGCCCTCCTCGGAGACGTCCTCGATCGCGCATTCACGGCGCCAGGTTCCGTCGATCGCCATCATTTGCGCAGGCATCGGCTTCTCGAACCTGACACGCGGAGTTGATCGTCGCTCGTGTGCTGGCATCGTCTCAGGCGACCGTGTCCGCCGCCGCGGACACCGTCTGAAGCTCCTTGGTCTTGCGCGCAATCAGGCGCAGCAGGTCGTTCTGCTTGTAGGTCTCGACGAACTTGATCGCGAAGCCGCTCGGAAGATGCCGGACCACCCGTCCGACGCAGGCGCCGATCGCCAGCGGCGTGCCGAGCGGCGGCTGCGCGGCGGAGGACACTGCGGCGCCGGACAGCGACATATCGATGATGAAGCAGCTCTGCATGCTGCCGTCCGCCAGCGTCAGCATGGCGTGTGGCGCCGCGGGAATGAAGCGCGGGCTGTTGCGCGCGTCGCGGATGCTCGGATCCTTCTGCTTCTTCTCGATCCAGGTCAGCTTGTCCGCGAACTTCTCGCGCATCGCATGCGTCATCTCGAGCTCGTACAGGAAGCTGCCGCTCATGGTCTCGGTGATGCGGCCTTCGAACTTGCCGAACTCCTCGAAATACGACGTCAGGCGGTCGCCGACCTTGCCGACCACGGGGACGTCCACGATCATGCGGAACGGCGACACGCGCGTGGTGCGGCAGGCGAAGCTGCGCAATCGGCCCTGCGCGTCGTACCAGTTCGGCAACATGTAGCTGCCGTCGACCGTGATCTTGACTGCGCGCTGCTTGAGGAACTTTTCGACAGACACAACTGGACCCTCGCCTGAGGCGATGAGAGTGCATGGGGTCGGGGATTGACCGGCTCCCTTGCCGGTCCGGCGGTAAGGACGTCCGTGACCGACGCGGATGCAGCAGGAAGGAGAGCAGTGCGGCACGCGTCCCAGCGCGTCGCGGGCTCGTCCTGGCGCGCAGGTACGTACAGGCGTACCGTCGAAAAACTAAGAAAGGCTGAATCGGACAGGGAGCGGGCGACGCACTGTATGGCCGAACCCTTTCCGATTGGTTTATTTTGCGAGCCGCACAACTACCGGAGGAAACATCGCGCAGCGATGCAATCGTGGCGCGCTGTAAACCGCCTGCCTCGTCTTCCGAACGGATGCTACTTTGGTCCGAAACCAGATTTGGAACCCGCGCATGGCCGATACTTCAGAGCAATCGCTTGCCGACGGCAAGATCCTGCAACGCGTCGTCGACGGCGTCGGCGTCATCACCTTCAACAATCCCGACAAGCGCAACGCGATGTCGCTGGAGATGTGGGAAGGTTTTGGCGAGGCGCTGACGGCATTGCGCGACGATCCCGCCGTCCGCGTCGTGATCCTGGTCGGGGCCGGCGACAAGGCCTTCGTCTCGGGCGCCGACATCAGCCAGTTCGAGAAGACGAGGCACAACGCCGAGGCCTCCGAGGAATATTCGCGGCGCAGCGAGGCGCAGCGCGCGCTGCTCGCGAGCTATCCGAAGCCGACGATCGCCTGCATCCGCGGTTTCTGCCTCGGCGGCGGCATGCAGGTGGCGATGCTCGCCGACATCCGCATCGCGGGCAAAAGCGGGCAGTTCGGCATCCCCGCCGCCAAGCTCGGCATCGCCTACGGCTATCAGGGCTTGCGCCATCTGGTCTCGCTGGTCGGGCCGTCCTGGGCGCGGCTGATCATGTACACCGGCATGCGGATCGACTCGGCCGAGGCGCTGCGGATCGGGCTGGTCGACCGCGTGCTGCCGGATGCCGAATTGTGGGACGCCACCATGGAGATTGCGCGCACCATCTCCACCAACGCGCCGCTCGCGATCAAGGCCGCCAAGATCACCATCGCCGAGGTGCTGAAGGATCCGGCCGAGCGCGACATGGCCGCGATCAGGCAGATCGGCATCGACTGCATGGACAGCGAGGATTTTCGCGAAGGCCGCCGCGCTTTCATGGAAAAGCGCAAGCCGCAGTTCAAGGGGCGGTGATTTCACCTCGCCCCGCTTGCGGGGAGAGGTCGCATCGCATCGAAGATGCGATGCGGGTGAGGGGGAGTGTCCGCGAGTCCCTCTGTCACCGTCGATGCGGCGCCAGCCCCTCACCCCAACCCTCTCCCCGTAAAAACGGGGAGAGGGAGCAGCAGGTTACCTCCGCGATTGACTGCCCCCTACTTCTCGCTGACCGGCACCGTGTAGTTCAGGATCAGCCGCCCGCCGTCGGGATAGATGGTCTGGCCGGTGATGTAGGAAGCATCGCTGGAGGCGAGGAACGCCACCACGGCGGCGACCTCGCTCGGCTCGCCGCAGCGGCCGGCCGGCGTGCGCGACAGCACGCTGCGCCGCGCGTCCTCGGATGAGAAGATCGCGGTCGCCACCATCTCGGTCAGGATCGTGCCCGGCCCGACCGCCACCACGCGGATGCCGTGCGGCGCCAGCGCCACCGCGGCCACCGAGGTGAGCTGCTTCATCGCGCCCTTGGACATCGCATAAGTCGCGAGCGAGGGGATCGCCAGCAGCGCGTTGACCGAGGACATGTTGACCACGACGCCGCCGCCGCCCTGCGCGATCATCTGGCGCGCCGCGGCCTGGACGCCGAAGAACGCGCCCTTCAGGTTGATCCCCATCACGTCGTCGAACTCGGCCTCGGTGATCTCGAGGAAATCGCGGTTGCGCGCCACCCCGGCGTTGTTGACCATGACGTCGAGCCGGCCGAACTCCTTCGCCGCGGTGGCGACGATGCGGTCGACATCGGCGCGCTTGCTGACGTCGGCCTCGACGGCGCGCAGGTGACTGGACGGTCCGAGCTCGCCGGCCGCCCTGGCGAGCGAGGCGGCGTCGACATCCGAGATCACGACCTTGGCGCCGTCGGCCAGGAAGCGCTCGGCGCAGGCCCTGCCGATGCCGCGCGCCGCGCCTGTGATGGCGACGACCTTGCCGGAAAACTTCATGGGAGTGCCTCCAGGATTTCGGTTTGCGCCTTCCGCCAGAGCCTGACTGACGCATGCAGTACGAGCAATAGCCCATTCCCGGACGCGAGGGAACGCGGCGGATTCACCGCTGCGTGCCGTTTTCGGCCGCGCTTCAGAAACGACTCCGCCCTGTTCGTCAAGCGGGCAAGTCAGCGCGGCAGCCAACCACTTCGCGCGCCTGCTCCCGCCCGAGATGGCCTGATATAGCGCGATCGATGTCGGCTCACCCAGCCGCCCCACACCAATCTCGCTCCGGGAGACCACCATGTCGATCACCGACCGCCGATCGCTGCTGCAGGCTGCGGCCACCATCCCCTTCGTCGCGTCGGCCGCGACCTCGGCGCTGGCGCAGACGCCGGCCGAACCGGCCAAGGGAGCGCCGGCAAAGGACGTGACGCGCAAGCTCGCGCACTATCTCGTCGGCGCGAAGTACGAGGACTTGCCGGCCAATGTCCGCAAGGAAGGCGTCCGCACGCTGTTGAACTGGGTCGGCGTCGCGATCGGCGGGTCGCATCACCAGACCGTCGACATCGCGGTCTCGGCGCTGGCGCCGTTCTCGGGTCCGGCGCAAGCCTCGCTGTTCGGGCGCCGTGAGCGCTTCGACATCATGAACGCCGCCTTCCTCAACGGCGTGTCGAGCCACATTTTCGACTATGACGACACCCATTTGAAGACGGTGATCCATCCGGCT
This sequence comes from Bradyrhizobium sp. CCBAU 51753, assembly GCF_015291565.1. NCBI lineage: Bacteria > Pseudomonadati > Pseudomonadota > Alphaproteobacteria > Hyphomicrobiales > Nitrobacteraceae > Bradyrhizobium > Bradyrhizobium sp. CCBAU 51753. The sequence continues at coordinate 7,685,114 of NZ_CP030037.1, forward strand.
GGCCCGGTGGCGTCCGCCATCCTCGCGCTGTCGGAGCTGCAGCCGGTGTCGGGCAAGGAGTTTCTCAACGCGCTGGTGCTGGGCGTCGAGACCGAATGCCGGATCGGCAACGCGGTCTATCCCAATCACTACGACGTCGGCTGGCACATCACCGGCACCGCCGGCGTGTTCGGCTCGGCCGCCGCCGTCGGCAAGCTCTTGAACCTCAACGAGCAGCAGATGGTGTGGGCGCTCGGCCTTGCCGCATCGCAGCCGGTCGGCCTGCGCGAATCCTTCGGCTCGATGAACAAGAGTTTCAATCCCGGCCGTGCCGCATCGAACGGCATCTTCGCCGCGATGCTCGCCTCGAAGAACTTTACCTCATCGGACGGCATGATCGAGGCCAAGCGCGGCTGGGCCAACACGATCAGCACCAAGCAGGACTACAACGAGATCCTCGGCGACCTCGGCAAGCGCTATGAAGCCGCGCTCAACACCTACAAGCCGTTCGCCTGCGGCATCGTCATGCATCCGGCGATCGACGCCGCGATCCAGCTGCGCAACGAGAACAAGCTGACCGCCGATCACATCGAGCGCGTCGATCTCAAGGTGCATCCGCTGGTGCTCGAGCTGACCGGCAAGAAGACGCCGCGCGAGGGCCTCGAAGGCAAGTTCAGCATCTATCACGCGGTTGCGGTCGCGCTGGTCGAGGGCGCCGGCGGAGAGAAGCAGTTCAGCGACCGCGCGGTGACCGATCCGACCATCGTCGCGCTGCGCTCCAAGGTGGCGCCGGTCGTCACCCCCGGTATCGATGCGGCGCAGGTCGACATGACCATCGTGCTGAAGGACGGCCGCACGCTGCATCGTCATATCGAGCATGCGATCGGCAGCGTCGAGGCGCCCATGACCGACAAGCAGCTCGAGACCAAGTTCGCGGACCTCGCGGACGGCATCATTCCGACTGCTGCGGCGCGCCGCGTGATGGACGCCTGCTGGAATGTCGAGAGCCTGCCGAACGCCGCCGAGATCGCCAGGATGTCGGTCTCGACTTGAAGTCAGGCTAAGTCGGTCTCGCGGCAGGCTCGCTGCACCTCTACCGCTTGCGGGTGGGGGCTCTCTCCACGTTGCGACTCGCGGAGAGAGCCCCCACCCCACCCTCCCCCGCAAGCGGGAGAGGGAGCCCACCGCCTTCGCGATGACTGTTCGACCTGATCCCATCGTGCTCTAAGACACCGTCGAAGGTGTCACGCTGTCGCCTTGCGTGACCCCGGACTGCGCCGCGCCAAAATCCGGTCGGCCTCGGTGCGCCAATCGGCGCTGCGGGCGAAGTCGGGCGATCCCTTGATCCCGAACACGCCCTCGTCGGCGAGGTCGGCGACCCAGGCCTGGCGTTCCGCCGTGCCCGATGCCGACCATGGCGTCAGCCCGGCCTCGCGCACGGTCTCCGCCACCTCGCGCACCTCCTCGGCCCGCCGCCGTCCGTGCTCGATCACGCGCTGGAAGAAGTAGGCGCCCTGCTTCTCCCAGTCGATGGCCGGAAAGGTCTCCTTCAGCGAGGCGAGCACCGCATCCTCGACGCCATAGGCGCGTGCGGTCGTAAAACTCTCGATCACCATGGCCTCGAGGCCCTTGATCATGATGCTGCGGCACATCTTGACCGCCGAGGACACGCCGAGCTCGTCGCTCGCGACCTTGGCCGCAAAGCCGAGCGTCACCAGCAGCGGCGCCAGCTCGCGCGCATCGCGGCCGCCGAGCAACAGCGGCACCTTGATCCGGTACGGCGGCACCGAGGTCATCACTGCGCCCTCGACATAGCGCCCGCCCGCGCCGTCGACATGAGCTGCGGCGCGCTGCTTAGCGCCGGGCGACGCCGAGTTGAAATCGAGGAACCAGTTGTCCTTTCGGATCGCAGGCGCGCAGGCCTCGGCGACCGCCACCGCCTGGCTCGCCGTCACCGCCGAGACGATGAAGTCGGCGCTGGCCGCCAGCTCGGCATGCGACCGCATCAGCTCGACCGCGATGCCCGCCGCGTGCCGGCGCAGCGGCGCACCCTGCTCGCGGTCGAGCTTGATGTCGTAGGCGGCGACCTTGATATCCTGCTTGCGCAAATCCTCCGCGAGGATGCGGCCGACCTCGCCATAGCCGAGCAGGCCGATCTGCCACTGCCGTGGATCGCTGGAGACTGTCATCAGTTCAAATCCCGTGTTGTATCGTCGAACAGTCGTCGACCGAAGACCAGGTCAGCGTTCGCCCTTGGCCGAGACGAGGGCCTTGCGCCGCGCCGGCGCCGCCTGATCGAGCGGCGCGGCCTGCAGCGAGGCGGCGGTTGCGCGCACCAGTTGTTCGATGGCGTGGCCGGCATCGGCGCCGTCGGCACTGCCACGCGACAGGCGCGAGACGCGCTCCGGCGTGACCAGCGAATAATAAAGCGCGCCGAGCAGAAAGTGGCTGCGCCAGACGATGTCGGTGCGCGGGATGTGCGGCAGGCTCTCATGGATCGCATCGATGAAGGCGTGGCTGGTGTCGTCAAAGGTCTGCGCGATGATCTTGCGCACCACCTCATTGCCCTCGGCCGACATGATGGCGCGCAGCCGCGTAAACCGTGTGCCGCCGCCGGCGAGGTCGCTGCCCGAGGTGAAGGCCGGCAGCACATAGGCGCGCACGATCGCCTCCAGGCGGTCCTGCAGGTCGCGCACCCGCCGCGCGGCCGCCAGCAATTCGGAACGCCGCCGGTTCATCGGCCCGCAATGACGGCGATAGATTTCCAGCAGCAGGCCGTCCTTGGTCTTGAAATGATAGGTCACGCTGCCGGGATTGGCGCCGGCGGCCTGCGCGATGTCGCGCACCGACACGGCGTTGAAGCCGTAGGTCGAGAACAATTCCTCCGCCGCGGCGAGGATCGCCTCGCGCATGTTCGGCTTGCGTGTGCTGGCGGCCTTGGCGTCGGCTTTGGCGGCTTTGCGGACCATATTTGTACTATCGTACAAGCGATCAGGTCGCGTCAACAACACGCGTCAGGCGAGCCTGACGTCCGGCTCGGCGCGGCCGCGCGCGCTCGCCTCGAGCAAAAACGTCTTGCCGTGTTCGGGATCGGCGGCGCGCTGCGCCGCGTCCATGTCCTGCCAGGCCGACGTCACCAGCAGCCGCGAGAAATCGCGGCCGACAAACGCCGGGCAGCTCGATTGCGTCGCCGGCACCTGCAGCGAGCGCAGGCGGCGGCCTGTGGGATCGTAGACATCGACGCAGCCGCCGCCCCAGCGCGCGTTCCAGATCAGCCCGTCGGCATCGACCACCGCGCCGTCGATCCCGCCCGTGCCTTCATGCCGGATCAACACGGCGGGCTCGCCGGCCGGCAATCCGGTCGATGCATCGAGCGGCACGCGGTACAGCAGGTTGGTCGCGGTATCGGCGAAATAGCCGATGTCGCCGGCGGGCGAAAAGCAGATCGCGTTCGGGATGGTGATGTCAGGGTAAAGCCGCGTGATGCGGCCACGGTGCAGCGCATAGATTGCGCCCGCCCCCTGCTCCGCGCGCTTTCCCATGGTGCCGAGCCAGAACGTGCCCGAAGGATGCACCCGCGCGTCGTTGGAGCGCGTCAGAGCATTGTCGGCCTCCAGCGCGACGAACAATTCCATGCGGCCATCGGCGACATGCCGGACATACAGCCCGTCCTCGGTGAGGATGAGCTGCCGCGCGTCGTCGATCCGCGCCAGCGCGCTCGCCATGTTTGGTAGTTCGTGGACCAATGTGCGTCCGCCGGCAAAGCGATGCTCGAACAGACGGCGCTCGCGGATGTCGAACCACCAGGCGGTGTCGGTCGTGGCGTCGTAGGTCGGTCCCTCGCCGAGGTGGCAGCGTTCGGCCGACAGCACCGACGTCGGCACGTCTTCCATCAAGGCATCGGCGTCGTGGTTTGTCATGTCGATGCTCCATCCGTTGCGAAGCGATAGACGATCGTGCGCCGATAGGTCTGCCCGGGATCGAGCCGCGCCGACGGAAAATCCGGCCGGTTCGGCGTATCCGGCCAGGCATGCGGCTCGAGACAGAGCGCGTCCGATTGCCGGTACAGAAGGCCGCCCTTGCCGGCCGTCGAGCCGTCGAGGAAATTGCCGGAATAGAACTGCAGTCCGGGCTGATCGGTGAACAGCTCCATCACCCTTCCGCTACGCGGCGCCTCGAGCCGCGCGGCGAAGCGCAGGCCGGTGCCCGGAGCCAGGCAGAAATTGTGATCGTAGCCGCGCCCGAGGCGGAGCTGCTCGTGGTTCATCCTGATCCGCGCACCGATCGCGGTCGGCTCGCGGAAATCGAACGGCGTGCCGTCGACCGGCCGCGGCGACTCCGGCAACGGTATAGCCGTCGCGTCGACGGCCAGGAAATGATCCGATGCGATGGTCAGCCGGTGATCGAGGATCTGCCTGCCGGCCCGGGCGCCGTCGAGATTGAAGAAGCTGTGGTTGGTGAGGTTAAGCACGGTCGGGCGATCGGTGGTCGCCTCGTAGGTCACCGAAAGCTCGGTTGCATTGCGCACGCGATAGGTGACGCGGGTCGAAAGATTGCCGGGGTAGCCCTCCTCGCAATGCGGGCTCTCGCGCTCCAGCACCAGCGTCGGCTCCGGATGGTCGGTGAGCGCGGCGATCCGCCAGAGCTTGCGATCAAAGCCCTGCAGCCCGCCATGCAAGGCGTTGGGGCCGTTGTTGGCGTCGAGCGTGACGGGCGTCCCGTCGAGGACAAAACGCGCGCCGGCGATCCGGTTGGCGTAGCGCCCGATCGTCGCGCCGAAGAATTTTCGTTGCGCGAGATAGCCGTCGAACGCGTCATGGCCGAGCACGATGTCGTCGCAATGCCCGTCGCGATCCGGCGTCAGCAGCGCCTGCAGCGTAGCGCCAAACGAAAGGATCGCGGCCTCGAAGCCGCCGGCGCCGCGCAGCGTCACCCGCTCGACCATGGAGCCATCAGGCAGCTTGCCAAAGGGCGCGCGATCGATCGTGCCCATGGTCAGTCCTCAAACGCCTCGACGACGTGCCGCCGCCCGAGCATAAAACTGTCAGCGACGAGCTGCAGCGGCGCCAGGTCGACATCGGATTTGCCGTCGGCCGTCAGCGCGAGGAAGTGACGATAGAGCGCGGGATACTCCTCCTTTTCGGCGTCGACGATCAGCTGGCCGCCATCGCGCAATTGTCTGCCGCCCTTCAGCAGCGCCACGGGTCCGGCATCGGTCTCGCAATGGATCTCCCAGGTCTGCGGGCCGGTCTGGCGGAAATCAAACGCGGCATGAACCGGCAGGCCATTTTGATCGGAGAGCTCGAGCTCCGCCGCAATCGGCGCCGCGCGATTGGACGGAAACATCAGCTCCGCGCTTTTGGCAAACACCGGCTCGCGGAGGATCCGCGTCAGGATCGACAGCGCGTTGATGCCGGGATCGAACACGCCAAAACCGCCCGGCTCGAAGATCCAGGCCTGGCCGGGATGCCAGACCCGCACGTCCTCTTTCCAGGTGATCGTCACTTTGGTGATGTTGCGGCCGGCGAGCAGGGTCCGCGCCGGCTCAACCGCCGGCGCGAACCGCGAATGCCAGCTCGCGAACAGCGTCCGTCCCGCTGCGTGCGCGGCCGCAGCCAGCGGCGCGAGCTCGCTGACGGCGGCGCCCGGCGGTTTCTCCAGCAGCACATGCTTGCCCGCGGCGAGCGCGGCGGCGGCCTGCTCGCGACGCAGCTGCGGCGGCGTGCAGAGCGCGACCGCGTCGATCTCCGGACGGTCGCGCAGCAGCGCCTGCAGGTCGCGGAAATGCGGCAGGTCCGGCGACGATCGGACCGGATCGGCCACCGCGATCAGCGCAGCGCCTGCCGTCCTGGCGATCGCCGGCACGTGCTGGCGGCGCGCGATCTCGCCGAACCCGACGATGGCGATACGAAGCGGTTCTGTCACTGCGGACTCATGTCTTGGATTTCGCGTCGTACAAGGCGGGATCGACCACCGCCGCGCCGTGGCGGCGGATGCCGTGGAAGATGGCTCCGGTCATCGCGGCGGCGGCATCGGCGGCACGACCGTCGGCGATCGCATCGACGATGCGCTGGTGCCAGTTCAGCACGGTCTCGCGGTCGGCCGGATCGACCGGCGCGCTGACGACGAAGGATGCGCGTAGCGCGGCCTCGATCACGCCGTCGACCGAGCGCATGAACGGATTGCCGGACGCGTTGGCGACCGCGATATGCAGCGCCAGATCGCCGTCGGTGAAGGCGTCGGAATCCGACGGCTCGCGGCGCATGATCTCGACGCAGCGGCGCAGCTCGGCGATGTCCGCCTCGGTGCGGCGCAAGGCGGCCAGCGCCGCCGTGCGCGGCTCGATCGCAAGCCGTATCTCGGCGAGATCGCCGAGGAACTGCTTGTCGATGCCGACGTCGAGATGCCAGGCCAGCACGTCGGCATCGAACATGTTCCAGGCATTGCGCCCGCGCACCACGGTGCCGACCCGCGCCTTGGTGGTGAGCAGGCCCTTGGCCACCAGCGTCTTGATGCTTTCCCGCAGCACCGGGCGCGACACGCCAAAGCTCGACGTCAGTTCGGCATCGCCCGGCAGCCGCGCGCCCTCGGCATAGCGGCCGGCGATGATGTCGATGCCGATGCTGCGCGCCACCTCGGCGTGGTTGGAATGCGCACGCCGCGCCGGAATGATCACGAGACCGGAAGTCATCGATCGATCGGCTGCCCCTGATCGGCTCATGCCGCAAGGATGACCACAAGTCGGCGCCAATTCCTAGTCATATAATCTTACTTTTGGTGGCGCCCGGGCTACTTTGCATGGGGTTGTTTTCGCTGGTTTGGCCGCGCCCCCCTGCGATGACCCGCAAGCGGGAGGGGTGCAGCCAAATTCATCGCCAGATCACCGTGTCAGCGCGCCGCCTCGAACCCGCCGAGCACGGCGGTCAGATTGGCGCCGAGGATATCGGAGAGATAGCCGCCCTCCTGGACCAGCACGGTCGGCAAGCCGATCCGCGCAAGCCGCTCGCCGATACGACGAAAACCGTCGGTGGTGACGGCGAGGCCCGCGAGCGGATCCCTTTCCGAGGCGTCGAGGCCGAGCGCGACCACCAGCGCGGTCGGCGCGAAGGCGCGGATCGCCTTCTCCGCCACCGCCAGCGCCTTGATGTAATCGTCGTCGCCGGTGCCTTTGGCGAGGGGAATATTGAGATTGGTGCCGAGACCGGCGCCGGCGCCGCGCTCATGCGCATAGCCCCAGACGAACGGATAGAAGAACGACGGATCGGCGTGAATCGAGACCGTGAACACGTCCGGCCGCTCATAGAAGATGCCCTGCGTGCCGTTGCCGTGGTGCACGTCGACGTCGAGGATCGCGACGCGCTCGTGCTTCAGTCGCAGATGCTCGGCGGCGATCGCGCTGTTGTTGAGGAAGCAGAAGCCGCCGGCGAGATCGCGATAGGCGTGATGGCCGGGCGGACGGCACAGCGCATACACCGCGTCCTCGCCGTCGAGCACCATCTGCGCCGCGCTCACTGCGACATCGCTCGACGCGCAGGCGCCGGCCCAGGTGCCGGGACCGATCGGCGCAGCCGTGTCGACCGTGTGCCACCCCAGCTTGCCGACGATATGCGTCGGATAGGTGCCGGCGTTGCGCACCGGATGCATGTTGGCGATCATCTCCGGCCCGGCATCGCCGAGCGCGGTCCAGGCGTCCCAGGCTTCGGCGAGAAAGCTCAGATATTCCGGGCTGTGCACCCGCGCCCGCGGCCCCTGCCCGAACGTCGTCGGCTCGACCAGCGTGTGCTTGCCGGCCTTCAGCCCCGCCAGCAGACGATCGGCGCGTTCTGGCTGCTCGGTGGTGCGCTGGACCACGCCGCGGACCAGGAAGAATTGCGGATCATGGCTGCGGTGCAGATCACTGTAGACGGCCTTCACGGGACACTCCTCTCAATCGGTAGCGTTGTAGACTATCAGCGGCAACGATGATCCGAAACAGCGCCTCGATTTCATGCTATGCCCACGTGCACGGCAGTGATTCAAACATGCAGGGGACGAATTCCGGCGATGGCGCGCAGCAAGGCGGAAACCGCGGATGCCACGACCGCGCGGCGCGGCCGGCCACGCTCCGCCGCGACCACGGCCGCGATCCTGCAGAGCGCCTACGCGCTGATGGCGAGCACCGGCCTTGCCGCCACCACCATCGATGCGATCGCAAAACACTCCAACGTCTCGAAGATGACGATCTACAAATGGTGGCCGTCGCGCGAGGCCTTGCTGATCGATGCCTTTCTCGACCAGGCCTCGCGCGCCGTGCCGCTGCCTGATACGGGCAACCCGGTGGCCCGGATCCGCCGCCATGTCGGCACCTATGTCGAGGCGTTGCAGGGCGAATTCGGACGGGTGCAGCTCGCGGTGATCTCGGAATGCATCTCCAGGACCGGATCGGCGGAGCTGTTCTACGAGCGCTACCTCAGCCTGCGCCGCACAAAGATGCTGGAGATCATCGCCGCCGGCCAGAAGGACGGCAGCATCGCTGCGCCCGGCGTCCCCGGCGACATCTATGACGCGATCTACGGTAGCCTGTTCTATCGCTATGTGTTCGGCATCAAGCCGTTGACGCCGGCCTATGCACGCAATCTCGTCAATCTGGTGCTGCGGCCGCGCGCGGACGCGTGATCGCGGGCTCTCTTGCTCCAGCATCAAGTGGTCTGCCGCTGACGGCGGAACCAGGCCCAGGTCTCGCGGGTCACGGCGCGATAGTTGCTGCCGCGATACACGATGTGGCCGTCGACGATGGCGTTCAGCTTCGGTAGCGCATGGAACGGCACCGTCGGATAGGCATGGTGCTCGACATGATAGGGCATGTTCCAGGCGAACCATTTCATGATCCGACCGGTCATCGTGGTGCGGGTGTTCTCGAACGCGCTGCGCGTCCGCTCGCACCCGGTGTGCTCGGCATAGAGATACGGACGCAGGATGAGCTGACCGGCCAGCAGCGGCACGATCCACACCCAGAGCAGGATCGCGCTGTGCAGCACCAGCGACGCCGCCAGGAGCAGCAGATAGCCCGCAAGATAGAGCCTTGCTTCCAGCACGATCGATGCGCGCTTGGCTTGCGGAATCCACGGCACGATCACCTGTCCCGTGATCGCATGCCGCAGCATCAGGCGAATGCGGACCAGCACCTGCAGCAGCCCCGAATAGGCGATCGCGAGCTGCGTGTCCGACCTCGGCTTGGGGCCGACGATCAGCTCCGGATCCTTGTCCGGATCCTGGGTGTAGCGATGATGGTCCCAGTGAAACAGGCGGTAGTATTCGTAAGGCAGTCCGATCATGAAGGCGGACAGATTGCCGACGGCGAGATTGAGCGCATGGCTGCGGAACGCGGTCTTGTGCGCGGTCTCATGCACCACCATGAACAGGAACGCGACGAAGTAGCCCTGCACAGCGATCAACGGCAGAGCCCACCCGAGGCCGTAGCGCGACGCGACCAGCCAGATCAGTGTTCCGACGATCGCGATCATTCCGTAGTGGCTCGCCGCGCGAACCGCGCCTGCAAAGTTCGACTTGTCCGACAGGTCGCGGACATCAGTTGCGCTCAGCGGCTTCAGGCGAGGTCCGCCGTCATGGGTCTCTGCGATGCTCATGTCGTCTCACCTGTCAGCGTTGCAGGAGCGCCGAGATCTCGGCGTTGATGAAGGCGCGGTCGGCGGCGTTGCTGACCGGATTGCCGGCGCGGTGGCCGTGGATCGAGGGGATCGCGTGCAATGCGGCTGAGCGCGCATTGACCAGGCGGCCGAGCTCGTCCTCGTTGTCGCGCATGTCGAAGTAGCGGTCGGTACGCCCGGGCATCAGCAGCATGTGCGCTCTGATCGCAGCTAGCGCCCGGTCGAAGTCGCCGCCGAATTCGTCGCAACGGCTGATGTCGCCGGCCTGCCAGATCGCGATCTGCGCCAGCAGGTCATTGGCGTCGCGCCGCGCGAATGTCGTGTCCCACGAGCCGGCAAGGTATTCTTCGAGCGATGCGAAGCCGGCCTCGCGCCAGGCTTCCTCGCGATAGAACTCATGCGACATCGCCCAGCCGGCATAGACGCGGCCCATCGCGCGATAGCCCGCCGTCGGCCTGGTGACAAAACGGCCGTCCCGATAGGCCGGATCGCCGGTCAGCGCGGCCTTCACGCCTTCGAGGAACACATGGTTGTACGGCGAGCATCGCGCGCTGCCGCAGACCACCGCTGCGCGCTCGACCATCTCGGGGTGGCGCGCGGCCCAGTGATAGGCCTGCATGCCGCCCATCGACCAGCCATAGACCAGCGCGAGTTTTGTTACGCCGAACCGCTCGACCAGCAGCCGCCGCTGAACGGCAACGCCATCGTAATAGCTGAAGGCGGGAAACGGCGCCGCGCCCAGCACGTCGCGCGAATTCGACGGCGAGGACGACAGGCCGTTGCCGAACTGGTTCGCGATGATGATGAAGTACCGGTCGGGATCGAGCGCCCCGCCCCTCTGCACCAGCCATTCGATGTCGGTGTGCTGCGCGGAGAATGAGGTCGGATAGAGGATGACGTTGTCCTTGGCCGCGTTCAGCCTGCCGAACGTCTTGTAAGCCAGTTTGAGCTGCGGGAACACGGCGCCGCCCTGCAGCGTCACGTCGCCGGCTTCGAAGATCTCGTAATCGCGTGGCGCGGTCATCGCCGATCGCCTCCGGTCATGCTGCTTGCGCGACGCTGCGCATTCAATAACTGTACTATTCGTACATTATTTGTCAACGGTGGCATGACACCGGGCCGATCAATTCAAAACCGGTATGGATCGATACCCGTTTGGGCTTGGACCCCTTGCCGTCAACTCTCTAGGAGAGCCCTCGAGGAAATTTTCGAGGAGGCGCTAATGAGCGCAATTGCAACAGCTGCGGAGACGCGGCGATCCCGCGTCCGGCTTCTGATCGTGACGATGCTGTTTCTCGTCACCACCGTGAACTATGCCGATCGCGCCACGCTCTCGATCGCCGGCCCCGCCCTTTCCAAGGAACTGCAGCTCGATCCGATCGCGATGGGCTATGTGTTCTCGGCGTTCGGCTGGTCCTATGTGGTCGCGCAGGTGCCCTGCGGCTGGCTGCTCGACCGTTTCGGCTCGAAATGGGTCTATGCGATCAGCATCATCGTCTGGTCGATCTTCACCGCCGTGCAGGGCCTGGTCGGCTTCCTGTCCGCCGGCGCCGCCGTGATCATGCTGTTCGCATTGCGCTTCCTGGTCGGCATCGCCGAAGCGCCGTCGTTCCCGGCCAATGCGCGCATCGTCGCCTCCTGGTTCCCCGGCAATGAGCGCGGCACCGCGTCGGCCTTCTTCAACTCCGGGCAATATTTCGCGACCGTGATCTTCGCGCCGCTGATGGGCTGGATCGCGCACAGTTACGGCTGGCGCCACGTGTTCTACGTGATGGGCGGGCTCGGCATCGTGATGGGCATCGCCTGGATCAAGACGATCTACGAGCCGAAAGAGCACCCGGCGATCAACGAGGCCGAGTTCGACTACATCGAGAAGGGCGGCGCGCTGGTCGACATGGACGCCGCGAAGGGCGGCAAGGCGCACGATAGCGGCCCGGGCTGGGATCATATCCGCCAGCTGCTCGCCAACCGCATGATGCTCGGCGTCTATATCGGCCAGTACTGCATCAACACGCTGACCTATTTCTTCCTGACCTGGTTCCCGGTCTATCTGGTGAAGGAGCGCGGGCTGTCGATCCTGCAGGCCGGCTTCGTCGCGACGCTGCCGGCGCTGTGCGGCTTCATCGGCGGCGTGCTCGGCGGCGTGATCTCGGACGCTATCCTGCGCCGCACTGGCTCGCTGACCATGGCGCGCAAGATCCCGATCGTCGGCGGCATGCTGCTGTCGATGTCGATCATCGCCTGCAACTATGTCGACGGCCAGGCGCTGGTGGTCGGCTTCATGGCGCTCGCCTTCTTCGGCAAGGGCATCGGCGCGCTCGGCTGGGCTGTCGTCTCCGACACCTCGCCGAAGGAAGCCGGCGGCGTCTCCGGCGGCCTGTTCAACACCTTCGGCAACCTGTCCTCGATCACGACGCCGATCATCATCGGCTACATCCTGGCCGCCACCGGCTCGTTCAACGGCGCGCTGGTGTTCGTCGGCGCCAACGCGCTGGTCGCGGCGATCGCCTACCTCTTCATCGTTGGCGAGATCAAGCGGGTGCAACTGAAGGCGGCGTGACCAAGCCGCCGTGAGCAGTACTTCTGGAAAGGCCGTAAATCTGTCCAGTTCCGTCATTGCGAGGAGTGAAAGCGACAAAATTGCAAAGCAATTTTGCGCTGAAGCGACGAAGCAATCCATGCCACCGCATATGCCGCGCGATGGATTGCTTCGCTTCGCTCGCAATGACGAGGATGGAGTTGACACAAAACTTGAAAACGGCGGCTGCGGCCGCCGTCTTCGTCTGTTTGCGTCCTTGGCCACTGGGAGGCATCGATGCTAGAACGCACAAAACCCCGCGCGATCCATTCCGGGCTTGCATCGATGTTCGACCTCAACCAGCTCCGCTGTTTCGTCACGGTGGCCGAGGAGCTGCATTTCGGCCGCGCCGCAGTGCGGCTCAACATGACGCAGCCGCCGCTGAGCCGGCAGATCCAGGTGCTCGAGCACATCATCGACGCGCCGCTGCTCGAACGCACCAGCCGCTCGGTGCGGCTGACGCCGGCGGGGCGCAGCTTTCTGCCCGAGGCGCGGCGCATCCTCAAGCTTGCGGAATCCGCCTCGCAGGTCGCGCGCCGCATCGCGCTCGGCAAGACCGGTTCGCTCAAGATCGGCTTCACCGCGGCGGCCGCCTACGGCTTCCTGCCCGACCTGATCGCGGCCTGCCGCGTGCGGCTGCCGGAGGTCGATTTCTCGCTGAAGGAGATGGTCTCCGGCGACCAGTTCGAGGCGCTCGCCACCGGGCAGATCGACGCCGGCCTGCTGCGCCCGCCGGTGGCGCGGCCGGAGCTTGCGAGCCGGCGCGTGGTCGCCGAGCCGCTACTCGCGGCGATCCCGAAGAAGCATCCGCTGGCGTCGGCTGAAACCATCACGCTCAAGGATTTCGACGACCAGCCCTTCGTGATGTATTCGCCCTATGAGAGCCGCTACTTCCACGATTTGCTGGTGGCGCTGTTCACCCGCGCCGACGTGCTGCCGCGCTATGTCCAGCATCTCAGCCAGATCCACGCCATCCTCGCCATGGTGCGCGCCGGGCTCGGCGTCTCGATCGTGCCGGAGGCCGCCGCGAGCCTGAAGATCGCCGACGTCCGGCTGAAGCCGCTGAAGCTGCGCACGCCGGTGCCGGTCGAGCTGTTCATGGTGTGGCGGCGCGATCACGAGAACCAGCTGCTGCCGTCGCTGATCGAGATCGCCGGCGAAATCGCCGCGCCGCATCTGCGCGGCGATTGATGCCGTTTCGGCATCGCTCGATACCGCGTTTGGCTTGGACGCGCATCGAACCGTTTCCTAAAACGACGCCATGGACGCGCGCTCTCGCGCATCCAGTTCCCAGGGACTTTGCAAGAATTTTGCGAGAATTTTGAAGGAGTGGCGCCATGAGCAAGATGACCCCTCAGGAGATGGCCCGGCAAATCGGCGGCGGCCTCTTGTCGTTTCCCGTGACCCCGTTCAAGGCGGATCATTCGTTCGATGAGGCGACCTACCGCGCCAACATGGACTGGCTGTGCGGCTATGACGTCGCCGGCCTGTTCGCGGCCGGCGGCACCGGCGAATTCTTCTCGCTGACGCCGACCGAGGTTCCGCAGATCGTGAAGGTCGCGGTCGAGGAGACCAAAGGCCGCGTGCCCGTGCTCGCCGGCACCGGCTACGGCACCGCGATCGCGCGCGAGATCGCGGTCGGCGCGGAGAAGGCCGGCGCCGATGGCCTGCTGCTGCTACCGCCCTATCTCACCCATTCCGAGCAGGATGGGCTCGCCGCCCATGTCGAGGCTATCTGTTCATCGGTGAAGATCGGCGTCATCGTCTACAACCGCGACAATGCGATCCTGCAGCCCGACACGCTGGCACGGCTGTGCGAACGCTGCCCGAACCTCGTCGGCTACAAGGACGGTATCGGCGATATCGAGCTGATGACCCGGGTCTACACCAAGCTCGGCGACCGCCTGACCTATATCGGCGGGCTGCCCACGGCGGAAACCTTTGCGCTGCCCTATCTCGACATGGGTGTCACGACCTATTCGTCGGCGGTGTTCAACTTCGTGCCGGAATTCGCCACCAATTTCTACGCCGCGGTGCGCCGGCGCGATCATCAGACCATCCATGCAGGCTTGAAGGATTTCATCCTGCCGCTGATCGCGATACGCAACCGCAAGAAGGGCTATGCGGTGTCGATCATCAAGGCCGGCATGAAGGTGATCAGTCGCGATTCCGGCCCGGTGCGGCCGCCGCTGACCGATCTCGCGGAGCAGGAGATCGCCGAGCTTGCGGCGCTGGTGGCGAAGCTGCCGCAGGCGGCGACGCAACAGGCGGCAGAATAGAGCGCAGGGCGAACAACAAGACAAAGGGAGGAGCAGATGATCCAGGATACGGTCCGCGCCGGTTTTTCCGGCGCCCCCGTCGTCACGGCGATGGAGGTGATCCCGGTCGCCGGCCGCGACGGCATGCTCCTCAATCTCAGCGGCGCGCATGCGCCGTTCTTCACCCGCAACCTCGTCATCCTCACCGACAATTCCGGCCACAGCGGCGTCGGCGAGGTGCCGGGCGGCGAGAAGATCCGCAAGACGCTGGAGGACGCCAGCGACCTCGTCGTCGGCCAGACCATCGGTGCGCTCAACAACATCCTGGCGTCGATGCGCGAGAAATTCGCCGACCGCGACGCCGGCGGCCGCGGCAAGCAAACCTTTGACCTCCGCGTCACCATCCATGCGGTGACCGCGGTGGAATCCGCACTGCTCGATCTGCTCGGCCAGCATCTCGCGCTCCCGGTCGCGGCGCTGCTCGGCGAAGGTCAGCAGCGCGCCAGCGTCGAGACGCTCGGCTATCTCTTTTTCGTCGGCGACCGCAGGAAGACCAGCCTTCCCTATGTCGAAGGCGAGACCGGCAAGCCGGACTGGTTCAATCTGCGTCACCAGGAGGCGATGACGCCGGAGGCGATCGTGCGCCTCGCCGAAGCCACCCAGGCGCATTACGGCTTTGCCGATTTCAAGCTCAAGGGCGGCGTGCTTCGCGGCGAGCAGGAGATCGAGGCCGTCACCGCGATCGCAAAGCGCTTTCCGAACGCCCGCGTCACGCTCGATCCGAACGGTGCCTGGTCGCTCGATGAGGCGATCCGGCTCTGCAGCAACATGGGTGGCGTGCTCGCCTATGCCGAGGACCCCTGCGGCGCCGAGGCCGGCTTCTCCGGCCGCGAGATCATGGCCGAGTTCCGCCGCGCCACCGCCCTGCCGACCGCAACCAACATGATCGCCACCGACTGGCGCCAGCTCTCTCACGCGCTGCGGCTGGGGGCCGTCGACATTCCGCTCGCCGATCCGCATTTCTGGACCATGCAGGGCTCGGTGCGGGTGGCGCAGACCTGCCGCGACAACGGCCTGACCTGGGGCTCGCACTCCAACAACCACTTTGATATCTCGCTGGCGATGTTCACCCATGTCGGCGCCGCCGCGCCCGGCAAGGTGACCGCGATCGACACCCACTGGATCTGGCAGGACGGTCAGGCGTTGACCAAGGCGCCGCTGCAGATCAAGGGCGGCAAGATCGCGATACCGGACCGGCCGGGCCTCGGCATCGAGATCGATCGCGCTGCCATCGAAGCCGCGAACGCGCTATACAAGCAGCATGGCCTCGGCGCCCGCGACGATGCGCTCGCCATGCAGTTCCTGATCCCGGGCTGGACCTTTGACGACAAGCGTCCCTGCCTCGTGCGCTAACAACGAAAAGGTTGGAGAGAACCATGACCGCTCATCAGAAGAATTTTATCGCCGGCGAATGGATCGACGGATCAGGCATCACGCGGGACATCAACCCCTCCAACACCAATGACGTGGTCGGCGAATACGCCAAGGCCGACAAGGCGCAGACCGAAAAGGCGATCGCCGCCGCCAAGGCCGCCTTCCCGGCCTGGTCGCGCGCGACGCCGCAGGAGCGCTTTGATGCACTGAACAAGATTTCGGTCGAAATCCTCGCCCGCAAGGAAGAGCTCGGCCGCCTGCTCGCGCGCGAGGAAGGCAAGACGCTCCCCGAAGGCATCGGCGAGGTCGCGCGCGCCGGGCAGATCTTTGCGTTCTTCGCCGGCGAGGCACTGCGGCTGACCGGCGAGAAGGGCGCGTCGGTGCGGCCCGGCCTCGAGGTCGAGATCACGCGCGAGCCGGTCGGCGTCGTCGGCATGATCACGCCGTGGAATTTCCCGATCGCGATCCCGGCCTGGAAGATCGCGCCCGCGCTCTGCTACGGCAACACCGTGGTGTTCAAGCCGGCCGAGCTGGTGCCGGGTTCGGCACATGCGCTGTCCGAGATCATCGCGCGCTCCGGGCTTCCCTCCGGTGTCTTCAATCTCGTGGTCGGCTCGGGCTCGGTGGTCGGCCAGACCCTGCTCGAGCATCCTGATGTCGCCGCGATCTCCTTCACCGGCTCGGTCGCGACCGGGCGCAAGATCGCGCAGGCCTGCGTGCTCTCGACGCCGATGAAGAAGTTCCAGCTCGAGATGGGCGGCAAGAACCCGCTGGTGGTGCTCGACGACGCCGACCTCAGGGTCGCGGTCGAGGTCGCCGTCAACGGCGCCTATTTCTCCACCGGCCAGCGCTGCACGGCGTCGTCGCGCCTGATCGTCACCGCAGGCATTCACGATCGCTTCGTCGCCGCGATGACCGAGCGGATGAAGGGGCTTTCGGTCGACGACGCGCTGAAGAGCGGCGTGCATGTCGGCCCCGTCGTCGACCAGAGCCAGCTCGACCAGGACCTCCGCTACATCAAGATCGGCCAGGACGAAGGTGCCCGCCTGCATTGGGGCGGCGAACTGCTCAACCGCGAGACGCCCGGCTTCTACCTGCAGCCCGCACTGTTCACCGAGACCACCAATTCCATGCGCATCGCGCGTGAGGAAATCTTCGGCCCGGTCGCCTGCGTGATCCGCGCCAAGGACTACGAGGAGGCGCTGGCGATCTCCAACGACACCGAGTTCGGCCTTGCCTCGGGCATCTGCACGTCAAGCCTGAAATACGCCTCGCACTACAAGCGCAACAGCGAGTCCGGCATGGTGATGGTCAACCTGCCGACCGCCGGTGTCGACTACCACGTGCCGTTCGGCGGCCGCAAAGGCTCGAGCTACGGCGCGCGCGAACAGGGCGCCTATGCCCGCGAGTTCTACACCACGGTGAAGACGGCCTACACGTTCCCGGGTTGAGACCGTAGGGTGGGTTAGCCGAAGGCGTAACCCACCATATGACCACGACGCACAAACATGGTGGGTTACGCCTTCGGCTAACCCACCCTACAAATCCTGGAGTCCGCATGGACCAGTCGATCGGCGCCAAGGAGCAGCCCCGCTACATCAAGCTCAACGCGCGCGACAATGTCGCGATCGTGGTGAATGATTTCGGCCTGCCCGCCGGCTCGCGCTTCGCCTGCGGCCTGACCTTGCGCACCTTCGTGCCGCAGGGCCACAAGACCGCGCTGGAAGACATCGCCGAGGGCGCGCCGATCATCCGCTACGGCGAAGTGATCGGATATGCGCTATCGCCGATTCTGGCCGGCGAATGGGTCGACGAGGCGCGCATCCGCATGCCCGAGGCGCCGCCGCTCGATCAGCTCGAGATCGCAACCGCCGTACCCCCTGCGCTGCCGCCGCTTGAAGGCTTCACCTTCGAGGGCTTTCGCAATCCCGACGGCTCGGTCGGAACCAAGAACATCCTCGGCATCTCGTCCTCGGTGCAATGCGTCAAGGGCACGATGGAATATGCGGTGAAGCGCATTCGCGCCGAGCTGCTGCCGAAATATCCCAATGTCGACGACGTGGTGCCGCTGACCCATGCCTATGGCTGCGGCGTCGCGATCACGGCACCTGACGCCGTGGTGCCGATCCGTACCCTGCAGAACCTCGCGCTCAATCCGAATTTCGGCGGCGAGATTTTGGTCGTCGGCCTCGGCTGCGAGAAGCTGGCGCCGGAACGGCTGGTGCCGGAAGGCGTCGATAATGCCATCGTGCGGATGCAGGACGAGGCGTTCGACGGCTTTGGCGCGATCGTCGAGGCCATCATGACCCAGGCCGAGGCGCGGCTGAAGGTGCTCAACACCCGCAAGCGCGAGACGTGTCCGGCCTCCGATCTCGTGATCGGCCTGCAATGCGGCGGCAGCGATGCGTTCTCCGGCGTCACCGCCAATCCCGCGGTCGGCTTCGCCGCCGACCTGCTGGTGCAGTCGGGCGCGACCGTGATGTTCTCGGAAGTGACCGAGGTGCGCGATGCGATCCAGCTTCTCACCCGCCGCGCCGTCAACGAGGATGTCGGCCGCGCGCTGATCCGCGAAATGGCGTGGTACGACGCCTATCTCGCCCGCGGCGGCGCCGACCGCAGCGCCAACACCACGCCGGGCAACAAGAAGGGCGGGCTTGCCAACATCGTCGAGAAATCCCTCGGCTCGATCGTCAAGTCGGGATCCGGCCCGATCACCGGCGTGCTGGCGCCCGGCGAGAAGGCGCGGCAGAAGGGCATGCTGTTCGCGGCGACGCCGGCCAGCGATTTCATCTGCGGCACGCTGCAGCTCGCCTCCGGCATGACCTTGCAGGTGTTCACCACCGGCCGCGGCACGCCCTACGGCCTTGCCGCCGCCCCCGTGATCAAGGTCGCGACCCGCAGCGAGCTGGCGCGGCGCTGGAAGGATCTGATCGATTTCGACGCCGGCTGCATCGCAACCGGCGAGCAGACCATCGAGGAAACCGGCTGGGACCTGTTCCACCTGATCCTCGACGTCGCCAGCGGCAGGACGAAGCCGTGGTCGGACCGCTGGGGCATTCATAACGATCTCACGCTGTTCAACCCGGCGCCGGTGACTTAACCCCCGATCGTCATTCCGGGGCTCGCGAAGCGAGAACCCGGAATCCATTCATCCACCTGCTCTGCGGTTCGATGGATTCCGAGTTCGACGCTGACGTGTCGCCCCGGAATGACGAGCTTTGACAATCCGCTCAAAACCGCTCCAGCCCGCGCACTTCCTTCACGGCGATCTTGATCAGCGGCTTGACCGCCTGCTGCTCGCGGCCGAGCACCACGCCCGACGCAAAGGCACGGGCGCGCTCCTTCTGATGCGGCGCCTTCAGCGCGGCATCGACCGCAAGCTTGCGATGCGCCGCGAAATCGTTGAGCGAGCCGAGCGCGTCCTGGACGCGCTTCAGGTGCTTTGACAGCCGCGCAAGCCGCTTCCGCTCGCGCTTGCCCGGGAACAGGCTTTCAAAGAAATCGACCGCATATCTGATCTTCTTGGCTCGGATCCGGACCTTGTGCCGCTCCTCGGCCGACAGGCGGTCGAGACGCCGGCCATCCCTGCGCAGCTTCCTGATCCGGCGATGCAGCACCGCGGCAGCGAACGCGTCGATCGGGCCGCCCTCATCGTCCGCTGCGACTGTCTGCTTCGATTCGATCCATTGCAGCGTGTCGATCAGCAAGGAGCGGTACCGCGACGAGCTCACCGCCTTCTTCGCACGCGCAAAGGCGCGATCACGGCGCCCGGAAAATTCCCGCCTGATCGCGCTGCCGCCACGCCGCAGCAGCGCATCGTGCGAGGCCGGCTCGATGTCCTCCCTGACGAACACATCAAGTTCACGCGCGGGCGCAAGCTCGCTGGTCAGCCACTTCAGCTCGCCCTTGATCTCTTCGGTGCTCGGCCCGGTCAATATCTTCGAGAACAGCGAGATCGCCGCACGCAGCCGGCGCAGGCCGACCCGCATCTGGCGAATGCCTTCAGCCTCGCCTTCGCGAACCGCATCGGCATTTGCCGAAAAGTGCCGGAACGCCGACCGCGCGATCACCCGAAACGCATTGCCGGCCGTCAGCCCGCGGCCCAGCACGATGCTTTCGGCCGAGACGGCGAGATGATCCGCCTCGCCGCCAAGCTCGTATCCGTGCTCGGATTTCGAGCGCATGTCGAGCTCGGCGCCGGCCTTGCGTTCCAGTGCCCTCGCAACCCGAAACAGGTCGAGCAGCCGCCCGCTCTTCAGCTCAAGCTCGATCTCCTGAATCGGGTGCGAACGCTGTCCGGCCGTGGTATGGCCGCGATCGATGGCAAGCTCGATCGCGCTCCGCTTGGTGCGCAGCGGCACGGTGATGCGCCGCACCGATGTCTCGAAGATGGGCTTCAGCTTGTCGCGCAGCTTCCGGGATACCAGCGCATCGAGCGGCGTGCCCTCAGCCTTGCCGAGATCGGGCCCATCGCCGTCGAGCTCCCTCTCCCATTCGCCGCGGCCGAACTGCGCGCATTCGGCTGCCTTGATGGTCTGGACGCGCGTGTCGCCGTCCTGCCGCACCCGAAGCGTGATACCATGCCGCTTCAGCTTGTGCTTCGTGGTGTCGAAATAGGTCGAGACCAGCTCGCGCGCGGATGGCTCATGACTCCTGACGCCGGCAATCCGCGGCTTCGCCAGCATCTTCAGCTTGCTCGCGGCAACGCGGAACTTGAGTTCCGTCTCAATCGCCATGGTCCCTCCGCGGCGTTCATACTGCTCGATCCGACAACGCTGGCGGCACGTTCAGGGCGCAATCACGAAGCGGCCGGGGCAAATTGTCCGCAGGCGCAATCGTGGAACTCGGTGAACGCGCGTTCACCACTGTGGCGAAATGATCACGTTCCGCGCGTTGAATAGCCTGAAATGATCTCCCACGTCCTCATTAACAAGGAGGACGTTCCATGAAGCAGTCGCAGCATTTTCTCGACAATGCGGAGAACTGCGCCCAACTCGCCGAGCACGCATCCGACGAGCCGACCTGCAATCGCTACAAGCGGATGGAAGCAGCCTGGCGCGCGCTGGCGCGGGAGCAGGACTGGCTCGACGGCGAGAGCTCGCCGTCGGAACACGCGGCCTGAGACTTCAAGGGCGGCCCGAGCCGACGCTGAGATGCGTTCCGGGCCGCCTCTTACTCCGCGGTCCGCTGCCGCTGCCAGCGCAGCAGATAGGCCTGCAGCCGCCAGATGATCGCCGACAGCACGACGCCCACCAGCATCAGCACGACCACCGCGACCATCATGCCGGAGGCCTCGCCGCGCGCCTCCGACTCGATGATGAGCCGGCCAATGCCGCGCTCGGCGCCGATGAACTCGCCGACGATCACCCCGATCAGCGCGAACGAGATCGCAGGCGTCAGCGAGGCGAACACCCAGGCCATGGTCGAGGGGATCACCACCGTGCGGGTGATCTGCCACTCGCTGGCGCCAAGCAGCCGCGCGGCGTTGGTAAAGCCCTCGTCGATCGAGCGGGCGCCTTCAAAGGTGTTGAAGAATACCAGGAACACGACCACGATCCAGGAGGTCACGATCTTCGACATGTCGCCGATCCCGAACGCCAGCACGATGATCGGCGCCAGCGCGATGCGCGGGATCGAATTCACCGCGGTGATGAACGGCTGAAAGATCGCGCTCAGGCGATCGGAGCGCCCCAGGATCAGCCCGGCGATGAAGCCGGAGACCACACCGGTGACGAAGCCGAAGAAAGTGTTTTTCAGCGTGATCGCCGTTGCCGCCCACAGATTGTTCTCGTTGCGCGCCAGGCATTTTGCAAAATCGCCGTTGAACCAGCCGTTGAAGACGCCGAGCTTCGAGGTCAGACAACTCTGGATCAAAAAATTGTCCCAGATCATCGACGGCTTGGAGATGAAGTACGGATCGAGCAGATCCGGCACCAGCCACGGCAATCTCGCGTGCAGATCGTGGCCCCATTGCCAGACCGACAGCACGATGGCGCAGATCAGGACCTGCCAACCCACCGTGTTCAGCGTGCTGTATCGCTTCATGCGCTGCGGCCCTTGACGAATTCCTCGCCGAGCGAATGCCAGATGTGCTGGAACAGCTCGGCATAGCGCGGCGTCTCGCGCACCTTCACCGCGTCGCGCGGCCGCGCGAAATCGACCGTAAACATGTCCTTGATGCGGCCCGGCCGTGCCGAGAACAGGATGATGCGGTCGGCGAGCGTCAGCGCCTCGCCGAGATCGTGGGTGACGAACAGCACGGTCTGCTGCTCGCGCTCCCAGATCCGCAACAGCACCTCATGCATATCGATCTTGGTGTGGGTGTCGAGCGCGCCGAACGGCTCGTCCATCAGGAGGATCTGCGGCTCGACGATCAGCGTGCGCATCAGCGCCGCGCGCTGCCGCATGCCGCCGGAGAGTGCCGACGGATAGGCGTTCTCGAATCCCTTGAGGCCGGCTTGCGCAACGCATTCGGCGATGCGCGCCTTGCGCTCCTGCGCCGGCACGCCCGACAGCTCGAGCCCGTAGCCGATGTTGTCACCGACGGTGCGCCAGGGAAACAGCGTGTCGCGCTGGAACACATAGCCGACATCCGATGTCGCCTTGCCCGGGATGACGCGCTTGCCGTCGATCAGGATTTCGCCACCGGTGGGGCGGATCAGCGAGGCGATCATGTTGAGCACGGTGCTCTTGCCGGAGCCCGACGGCCCGAGCAGCGCGACGAACTCGCCGCGGCGGACGTCGAACGTCACGTCGCGCACCGCCTCGATCGTGGTCTTGGCGAGCTGGAACGACTTGCTCAGCCCCTTGACCTCGACGCGGCGATCAGCCTGCGAGCGTGGCGCTAACCTTTCGCTTGTCTCCAGCGCGCTCAACCCGGATAGGCCTTTCGTGCTGCCTCGATCAGGGTCGAATTGATCACGTCCGCGATCTTCAGCGGCTTGATGCCGGTCATCTCGCGGAACCAGACTTTTTCACCGCGCGCGAAGCTCGCAGCGTCGACCCTGCCGTCATAATCCGCGACCTTCTGGATCGAGGCGATCTCGAGCATGTTGGATTCACGCGACGTGCTGCCGACATATGGCTCGATCGCGTCGTAGACCTCGTCCGCCTTGTGCGCCTTGATCCACTGCGCCGCGCGCCATAGCGCGGTGACATAGGCCTGCATCTTGGCCGGGTCCTTGTCGATCGTCGCCTGCAACGTGAAATGCCCGGTGACCGGGACCTTGCCGCCGATATGCTTGTTCCAGATCGCCTCGTCGGTGCCGTCGAACAGCAATTCGCCCCAACCGTTTTTCTGCGCGTCGGTCAACAGCGACAGCGAAGAGACGAGGATGTCGACCTGCTTCGACTTCAAGGAGCCCAGCATGGTGTCGACATTGCCGGTACCGATCCAAGTCACCTTGTCGTCGAGTCCCATGGTTTCCATGTAGTAGGACGACCAGACATGGTTGGTACCGCCGAGCGAGGACACCGAGACGATCGGCTTGCGGCCGTCGGGCCGCTTCCACTGTGTAAAAGCCTCCAGCGAGTTGATGCCCTGGTCCTTCAGGTCCTTGCGGATGATGAACATCACCGAGTTCGATCTGGTATCCACCGGCAACAGCACGCGCGCCGCGCGGCCATGATTGGTCAGCTGCATCGGATGGGTGACGTCGCCGATCCCGATGTCGCCCTGCGACGAGGCGATGATCTCGCGGGTCTTCACCCCGCTGCCGCCCTGCAGCAGCTTGCAATCGAGCCCGGCCTCCTTGAAGTAGCCGATGCGGTCGGCGATGAATTGCGTTTGGTAGACCGGCACCGCGACCGGATAGATCGCGCGGCCGCTCATCGCCTGCGCCCCGGCCCGCCGGGTGGCAAGTGCCGCGCCACTCGCCGCGATCACCGTCAGCGCCGAGCGTCTCGAGATATTGGCCATCAAGCGTTCTCCTTCGCTGACACCTTGTCCAGCGCGCGCAGCACCGCGTCGCCCATCTCGACGGTGGAGAGTTTTTTCGCGCCCGCCTCGGCGATGTCGGCAGTCCGCGCGCCGGAGGCGAGCGCGGTCTGCACCGCCTGCTCCAGCAGGTCGGCGTCCTCCGGACGGTTAAGCGTCAGCCGCAGCAGCATCGCGACGCTGAGGATCGAGCCGAGCGGATTGGCGATGCCCTTGCCGGCGATGTCGGGCGCGCTGCCATGCACCGGCTCGTACAGCGCCTTGCGGCGGCCGTAGCGATCGACCGGGCCGAGCGAGGCCGACGGCAGCATGCCGAGCGAGCCCGAGGCCATCGCCGCGCAGTCGGACAGGATGTCGCCAAAAATGTTGCCCGTCACCATCACGTCGAATTGCCGCGGCTCGCGCACGATCTGCATCGCGGCGTTGTCGACATAGAGATGGGTGAGCTCGACGTCCGAGAACTCTTCCTTATGCAGCGCGATCATTTCCTCGCGCCAGACCACGCTGGTCTCCAGCACGTTGGCCTTGTCGACCGAGCAGACCTTGCCCCGGCGGGTCCGCGCCAGCTCGAAGGCGGCGCGCGCCACCCGGCGGATCTGGTTGGTGGTGTATTGCTCGGTGTTGAAGCCGCGGCGCTGGCCGTCGGGCAGCGTCTCGATGCCGCGCGGTTCGCCGAAATAGATACCGCTGGTCAACTCGCGAATGATGACGAAATCGACGCCGTCGAGCACTTCAGCCTTCAGCGGCGCAGAGGCCGACAATGACGGGCTCGCTACGATCGGCCTTAAGTTGGCGTAGAGATCGTATTTGCTGCGCAGGCCGAGGAGGCTGCCGGCCTTGCGTGCCGCCGCCGGCACCTCGGTGGTTTCAGGACCGCCGGTCGCGCCCCACAGGATCGCGTCGGCCTCATCCATCGCCTCGGCAGTGTCCTCCGGCAGCACCTTGCCGGTCTTGAGGTACGGGATCAGGCCATATTCGGCGTCGCGCAGCGTCATCGGCACGCCGCGGTTGGCGGCGAACCATTCGAGCACACGGCGCGACTGCGTGGTGACTTCGGGACCGATGCCCTCGCCGCCGACCACGGCGACCTTGATCATGTTGGATTGCGTGCTCATGCGGATATCCTTGTCGAGTGAATCCAGGGGCGCGCCGCGCGGTCGGCGGCCTGGAAGGCGTGGATTTCGTCATCGCGCTGCAATGTCAGCGCGACCTCGTCGAGACCCTTCAGCAGCCCTTCGCGCCGCCGCGGATCGATCTCGAAGGAATGCCGTGCGCCCGAGGGCGAGACGATGGTCTGCGCCTCCAGATCGATCGAGACCTTACCGGCGCCCTGCGTCGCCTCGATGTCGGCGGCAAGCTGATCGACCACCGCCTTGTCGACGATGATGGGCAGGATGCCGTTCTGGAAACAGTTGGCGAAGAAGATGTCGCCGAAGCCGGAGCCGATGATGGCGCGGATGCCGCGCTCCTGCAGCGACCACACCGCACCTTCGCGCGACGAGCCGCAGCCGAAATTCGGCCCGGTGACCAGGATCTCCGCCTCCCGATACGGCTCGCGGTTGAGGATGAAGTCCGGGTTCTCCGAGCCGTCAGGCAGATAGCGCAGCGAGCCGAACGCCCATTTGCCGAGCGTGCCGCGGATCGAATTGCCGACCAGCCGCTCGATGCGGATGATCACGTCGGTATCGATGTTGGCGCGCATGATCGGCGCGGCCGTTGCGGTCAGCTTGTCGAACGGTTTTGGCATTTTCAGCGCCCCATCATCCTGACGTCGGCGATCGCACCGGCAATGGCCGAGGCTGCGGCGCTCGCCGGGCTTGCCAGATGCGTCCGCGCCCGCGGCCCCTGCCGGCCGACGAAGTTGCGGTTCGAGGTCGAGACCGAGCGCTGCCCGGGCGCCACCACCTCGCCATTGGCGGCGAGGCACATCGAGCAGCCCGGCTCGCGCCATTCGAAGCCGGCCTCGACGAAGATCTTGTCGAGCCCTTCGGCGACCGCTTCGCGCTTGACGTTCTCGGAACCCGGCACCACCCAGGCGCGGACGCCGGCCGCAACCTTGCGGCCGCGCGCCACCTCGGCCGCCGCGCGCAGATCGCTGAGCCGGCTGTTGGTGCAGGAGCCGATGAACACCCAGTCGACCGGCGTGCCCGCAATCGGCGCGCCGCCCTTAAGACCCATATATTCCAGCGCGGTCTCGATCGCGGCGCGGCGCGCGGGATCGTCGACCGCCTTCGGATCGGGAATTTTGCCGTCGACGCCGATGACATGCTCGGGGCTGGTGCCCCAGGTCACCTGCGGAATGATTTTTGTGACGTCGATCGTGACCTCGCGGTCGAACACGGCGTCGGGATCGCTCGGCAGTTCGCGCCAGGCCTTGACCGCGAGCTCCCACATCTCTCCTGTCGGCGCATAAGGGCGACCGCGCAAATATTCAAAGGTCTTCTCGTCGGGCGCGACCATGCCCATCTTGGCGCCGAGCTCGATCGAGAGGTTGCAGATCGTGAGCCGGCCCTCGATTGACAGCTCGCGGATCGCACTGCCGGCATATTCGACGGCATAGCCGGTGCCGCCGGCGGCGCCGATATGGCCGATCAGCGCCAGGATCATGTCCTTGGCGGTGACGCCGAGCGGCAATTTGCCCTCAAACCGCGCGCGCAGCGTTTTGGGCCGGCGCTGGATCAGCGCCTGCGTTGCCAGCACATGGGCGAGCTCGCTCGATCCGATGCCGAAGGCGAGTGCGCCGAGGCCGCCATGGGTGCAGGTGTGGCTATCGCCGCAGACGATGGTTGCGCCCGGCAGGCTCAGGCCAAGCTCCGGCCCGATGACATGGACGATGCCCTGGCCGGGCTGGTCGACGTCGAACAATGTGATGCCGCTCTCGGAGGTCTCGACCCGGAGCGCGGCCAGCAATTCCAGTCCGATCTTGCTGGTTCCGGCGCGCCCGGGCGCAGTGGAGATCGCATGATCCGGCGTCGCAAAGGTCAGCTCGGGATTGTGGACCTTGAGCCCCCGGCTCTTGAGGTCGAGCAGGCCGCGCGAGCCGCCGAGATCGTGCAGCAGATGGCGGTCGATATGAAGGAGGTCCGTGTCCTCGTTCAACCGGGCAATGACATGCTGGTCCCAGATCTTCTCGAACAGGCTTCGTCCGGGCATCCGCCTTCCCCTGCGCTCTGCGTTTCCATGCGGTTTGATCTAATTGACGCCAATCTGTGCCAAAGTTGCCCTGAAGTGAAGCCGTTTCGCCCTAACATCACATATGTGATAGAGGTGCGGCAATTGCCCCGCGGAGACAGGCATGCCGAACTCGAACAAGACGACCATCGTCAAATCGGCGATGCGGACTTTTGCGGTTCTGGAGTTCTTTCGGGAAACAAAGCGGGCTGCGTCCGTGACTGAAATTTCTGCCGCGCTGGAGATGCCCCAATCGAGCACTTCGGTGTTGCTGAGCAGTCTCGTTGCATTGCACTACCTTGAATACGACCGACTGACCCGGCGTTTCCTACCTAGCTATCGGGTAAACCTGCTTGGTGATTGGATCCGTCGTTCTCCGTTCCGCGATACCAAGCTCACCGACCTGATGGAGGAACTCTGGAGGGCGACTGGCGGCGAAACCGTTATGCTTGGACATCAGGCGGGCGCCGCGGGGATGCAGTATCTTCACGTTGTACCCAGCACCTCGCGGCTTCAGTACACTGCTCAAGCTGGTCAAATACGACCGATGGTTCGTACCGCCCTCGGACACGTGCTGCTGAGCCAAATGCCGAACGCAACCGTGCGCGGCATTATCCGTCGCAATAACGCCGAAGAGCCGGATCAATCGGTGCGCGTTCGAGAATCGGTCTTTCTCGAAGAGGTCGAGCGCATCCGCCGACGCGGGTTTTCCGAGTCAGGCGGCCGCACGACGCCGGGTGCAAACACGATAGGCATGCTTGTTCCGCTGCCGAAGAGACGCGCTCCGCTCGCTATCGGCATCGGCGGACCAATCGAACGAATCGCGGCAAAGCGCGAGCTCATCATTGAAGTCATGCAGCGTCGGCTGGAAAAACTGACCGATGAAACCGGGCGAAGATACTCTCGGAAATGACGTCTCAGGACGCTGAATGCATCGTGCGGATGCCGGCGACGGATGTCGCAACATCCTGAGTGTCGTCCCTGCTCCCGTGCGCAATTGCGCACCAGACGACAGTGCGTAGCCCGGATGGAGCGTAGCGCAATCCGGGGCCGGTCTCCGCGGAAGGACCTACCCGGATTTCGCTGCGCTGCATCCGGGCTACAGGCTAAAGGTCTGTCTTCTCCTTCCTCCTGAAAGTAGGGCTATCGCATATGGCAATTCCCGAGTCCCTTCCGATACTTGGCTTGGCGTGGCACGAGCGAGCCCCGAACGAGCAAGGGAATCGGATGGAGAACAAATCGGAATCGGACAGCGAATGGCGAACAGGCCCGCTCGGCCCGCACCTCGCAGAACTATCGATTCCACGCGGGTTTCTTTCATATGCGATAGCCCTACCCCTGAAAGGGGGAAGGTCGGGATGGGGGTCAGCCGCAGACGACGCTGCTCGTGGAGAGCGCAGATCCCCACCCGCTTTGCTCTTACGAGCAAAGCGACCTCCCCTTTTCAAGGAGAGGTTGGACCCGCACGAGATCGGGACTCTCACGACGCCAGCGCCTCCTCCGGCATCACGGCCGGCAGATGCTGGCTCTCGGCGACGGCGCGGTTGGTGATGCGGCCGCGATGGACGTTGAGGCCGGCGCGCAGATGCGGGTCCTCGACCAGCGCGCGCAAGCCCTTCGCTGCCAGCGCCAGGCCGAACGGCAGCGTGGCGTGGTTGAGCGCGTGGCTCGACGTCACCGGCACCGCGCCCGGCATGTTGGCGACGCAGTAATGCACGATGTCGTCGACCAGATAGGTCGGCGCCTGATGCGTGGTCGGCTTCGAGGTCTCGAAGCAGCCGCCCTGGTCGATCGCGACATCGACCAGCACCGCGCGGCGCTTCATGCTGGACAGCTGCGCGCGCGAGACGAGTTTTGGTGCGCTGGCGCCGGGCACCAGCACCGCGCCGATCACGACGTCGGCGGCGATGATCTCCTGCTCGATCGCCTCCAGCGTGGCGAAGCGGGTGCGGACGCGCCCGGCGAAGAGATCGTCGAGCAGGCGCAGCCGCGGCAATGAGCGGTCAAGGATGGTGACGTCGCTGCCGAGCCCGGCCGCCATCCGCGCCGCATGGGTGCCGACCACGCCGCCGCCGATGATCGCAACCCTGGCTGGCGGAACGCCGGGCACGCCGCCGAGCAGCTTGCCCATGCCGTCGGCGGATTTGCGCAGCGCCGCGCCCGCGGCCTCGATCGCAAGCCGGCCGGCGACCTCGCTCATCGGCGCCAGCAGCGGCAGCCCGCCATGCGCGTCGGTGACCGTCTCATAGGCGACTGCGGTGCAGCCGGAGGCGAGCAGGCCTTTGGTCTGCGGCACATCGGGCGCGAGATGCAGATAGGTGAAGAGGATCTGGCCTTCACGCAAGCGCGTCCATTCCGACGGCTGCGGCTCCTTCACCTTCACGATCATGTCGGCCGTGGCAAACACCTCGTCGGCGGTGTCGGCGACGCTGGCGCCGGCCTGCCGGTAGACATCATCGCCAGCACCGATGCCCTCACCGGCGCCGCGCTGGACCACGACCTCATGCCCATGCGCGACATATTCGCGGACCGACGCCGGCGTCAGTCCGACACGATACTCTTCGATCTTGATCTCCTTGGGCACGCCGATGCGCATGGTCCGCTCCTTGCAAGATTCGCTTCTGCCTACATCGAGGCTATTCCCCGTCACACGGCGTTTCTCAGCGAAATCCGGCTTGATCACAGCTGAATACGCTCATATCCTTCGCGCTCGACGGCATTCTTAGAGGAAAGCTGCGTGGACGGTCTCGACCGTATCGATCTCCGAATCCTGGCCGAGCTGGTGTCCGACGCCCGCGCCAGCCAGATCGAGCTTGCGGAGAAGGTCGGGCTGTCGCCGACCGCCTGCGCGCGGCGCATCCGTCATCTCGAGGAGACCGGCGTCATCAGAGGGTACCGCGTCGACCTCGAACCATCAGCGCTTGGTCTCGTGACCACAGTCGTCGTCACCATCACGCTGGAGAAGCAGAGCGAGGATTATCTGGCGGCGTTCGAGGCCGCGATCGCGCGCTGCCCCGACGTCGTCTCCTGCCACCTGATGTCCGGCAGCGACGATTATCATCTGCAGGTCATCGCGCGCGACATCGCCGACTTCGAGCGCATCCACAAGCAGCATCTGTCACGCATGCCCGGCGTCGCCCGCATCCATTCAAGCTTCGCGATGCGTGAGGTGGTCCGGCGGACCATCCCCGAAACCGCGCTGCGCGGCTGAGGCGAGGCAGCGCGTCACACTCCGTCGTCATTCCGGGCGCGCGACCTTTTTCGGACGCGGCCGTGAGTCAGGACGCTGGTTGTCGCCCCCACTCCACACGCATTTTTTAGTCGTGATTCCCTATCCTTTATGACAGAATTGCTACATATCAATGTCGGTTCGGTAACACGCGGAGTGGTGAATTGAGCATGAAGCGTCAGGCACGGCCGGTTTCGCTGGCCTGGTCCAATCCGGTGGTCAGGTGGTGGGGCCTGCTGACGCTGGTCAGCGCCGCCAACATCGCGGTCTGGTTTGTGCTGTACCGCCAGTTCCACGAGCAGAGCAGCGGCAGCCTGGGCAACTCGTCCGGCATCGGCCTGATGCTGCTGCTGTGCGCGGCCTATGTGTTCGGCTGCGCCTTCCGCTCGATCCTGCCGCGCGCCGATGTGCAGCGCATCTGCCTGTTCGACACCTGGCTGTCGAGCGTCGCGGTCGGCCGCACGGTCGCCACCGTCGCCGAGGTCTGCTTCGCCGCGCAATGGGCGATCGTGCTGCATCAGCTCGGCACCATGACCGGCGCCGAGACCACGGTGAACATCGCATGGATCATCGTGCCGCTGATCCTGATCGCGGAAGCCTTCTCCTGGTATGCGGTGCTGACCACACACTATCTCGGCAACGCGATCGAGAATTCGATCTGGGCCGTCGTGTTCTTCCTGGTCGGCATCGCTTTGTGCCGGCTGCTGCCGGAGTTTCACGGCCCGGTGCGCTGGACCTTCATCATCGCGATCGTCGGCATCACCGGTTACCTCGCCTTCCTGATGACGGTCGACGTGCCGATGTATCTGAACCGCTGGCGCGCCGAGCTCGCCGCCGGCGGCACGCTGCTGCACCCGCTCGAAGGCCTGCGCGACGTCAGCACACGCTGGGTCGTCACCCACGACATCGCCGAATGGCGCGAGGAAATCGCCTGGATGTCGCTGTATTTCAGCATGGCGGTGTGGTCGAGCCTTGCGCTCTGCGTCGGCTATTCGCTCGAGGACCAGCTGCCGCGCTACCGCACCGAGCCGGCAATCGTCAGCACGACGCCGGCCGTCGTAAGCGCAACGCCAGCGGCGCATCACACTGCGACCATCGGGCCGGCGGCGCCGTCGCAGAATTGATCGAATGAACGCCGGGCGCGGCTTGTGGCCCGGCGCGCTTTCGGAGTAAAGGCGGGGCCGTCCCCGCTCATCCGCCGGCGCCGTTCATGCCTCGTATCACCATCATCGAAACCGGCCTCGTCAACGCCCAGTTCCGCGAGCGCCACGGCAGCTATCCGCAGATGTTCGCGCGAATGGTCGCCGCCGCCGATGGGTCGATCGCCTGCGACACAGTCAGCATTCCCAATGGCGAGCGACTTCCGGACCCCGCGGCACTGGATGCGATCCTGATCACGGGATCACCGGCCGGCGTCTATGACGAATTCGACTGGATCGCGCCGCTCGAGGCTTTCGTGCGCTCGGCCCATGACCGGCGTACACCGATGGTCGGCGTCTGCTTCGGCCATCAGCTGATCGCGCAGGCGCTCGGCGGCACGGTGCGCAAGTCCGACAAGGGCTGGGGCATGGGACGCCACATCTACCAACTGGTGCAGGACAACGGCCTGATCGCGGGCGAGGAGATCGCGGTCGCCTGCTCGCATCAGGACCAGGTGATCACGCCGCCCGCCTCGGCGCGCACCATCATGTCGTCCGATTTCACGCCGCATGCCGGACTGCTTTACGATGGCGGCACCACGCTGTCGGTGCAGCCGCATCCGGAATTTTCCATCGACTATGCCGACGCGCTGTGCGACCTGCACCGCGGCCGCGCGCCCGACGCGCTGGTCGTTTCAGCCAAGGCCTCGCTCGCCGAACCGCTCGATCACGCCAAACTCGGCGGCGTGATCACGCGTTTCCTGACCCGTCCGCGCGGCTGATCAGCGGCCGGCGGCGGCAACCTCCGCCGCAAGCGGCGGCCCGCTGCGCGACGCCGCCTGCAGCGCGTATTCGACGAACCGCCGCGGCAGCAGCGAGGCGCTGGAGCGCATCGCCACCAGCATCCGGCTCTCGGCGTCAGGCGTATCCAGCGTCCTGGCGACGACATTCATGACGCCGGCCTGCTGATAGCAGGACGGCAGCACCGAAATCCCGATTCCCGCCGCGACCAGGCTGAGCACGGTGCGCAGCTCATGCGCCTCCTGCGCGATGCGCGGTGCAAAGCCGGCGCGCCGGCACAGCATCGCGGCCTGATCGCCGACGCCGCAGCCGCTCTCGGCCATGCCGACGAATTCGTAGTCGGCGAGATCGGCCATCTGCAGTTTGCCCGGCGCGGCGGCGAGCGGATGATCCAGCGGCAGAAACGCCATCAGCCGGTCGCGCCAGACCACGTGCACCTGCAGGTCGGCCGCGGGCCGGAAGTCGAGCGGCGGCCGCATGATCGCAACATCGAGCTCGGCATCGGCCATCGCCTGCAGCTGCTTTGCGGTCGACATGTGCCTGAGCTCGATCTTCACCCGCGGATAGCTGGCGCGAAAGCTGCGGAACAGTTCGGCGAACATGTCGAGCATCGGCACCGAGTCGGTGAAGCCGACACGGACCACGCCGGCTTCGCCGCGCGCGGCCCGGCGCACCGTCTCCGACGCAAGATCGAGCTCGCCGACGGCGCGCCGCGCGTGCTCGAGCAGCAATTGGCCGGCCTGGGTGAGCTCGACGGCACGCCGCGTCCGCGACAATAGCTGGGTGCCGAGTTCCTCCTCCATCGCCTTGATCTGCGTGCTCAGCGGCGGCTGGCTGACATGCAACCGTTTTGCGGCGCGGCTGAAGCTCAGCTCCTCGGCGACGGCGATGAAGTAGCGAAGCTGCCGGTAATCCATCGCTTATTCCGTTTCCCTATAAGTGAGGGGTCAAAGCGGTATTTGACCTCACAGAACCGTTTCCCGATCTTGGCGCGATAATGCCGATGCTCCTAGGGAGCCCAAGGGGAAACGCGCGAAACTATGCATCACGACCGGGCGCCGGAGCGCCGCGCGCGCTGCCGGTCTGCCATGCGAATTCGCGGCGGAGACTGATCCTCCCCTTGGTCCGCCGGCGCCATCAATAACAAGAAGAGAGGAAATCATGGCCCAACCTGCCGTCAGCGACCTGGAGCGCCAGACCATCCGCCGCGTCTACTGGCGGCTGATCCCGATCCTGTTCGTGATGATGTTCTTCAACTATCTCGACCGCATCAATCTCGGCTATGCCGGGCTGACCATGAACCAGGATCTTGGCCTCAGCCCGGCGATCTTCGGCTTCGCGGCCAGCATCTTCTTCCTCGGCTACATGGTGCTGGAGGTGCCGAGCAATCTGATGCTGCATCTGCTCGGCGCACGGATCTGGCTCGCGCGCATCCTGATCACCTGGGGGCTGGTCGCGGCGCTGACCGCGTTCGTCTGGAATCCGCTCGGCCTCTATGTGATGCGATTCGGCCTCGGCGTCGCGGAAGCCGGCTTCATGCCGGGCGTCGTGCTCTATTTGACCTACTGGTTTCCCGCGCGCTACCGCGCCCGCGCGGTCGCCGGCTACATCATCGCCGGCTCGTTCTCGGCCGTGCTGGGCGGGCCGATCTCGACCAGCATCATGACCTGGTTCGACGGCGCCGGCGGCCTGCACGGCTGGCAGTGGATGTTCCTCGCCGAGGGCGTGCCGACCATTCTGCTCGGCCTGTTCACGCTCTATTATCTGACCGACCGCCCGGCCAAGGCGAGCTGGCTCACGAAAGAGCAAGCCGACTGGCTGGAAGGCGAGCTCGCCGCCGAGCGGGCCGAGATCGAGCAACAGGGGCGGCACAGGGTGATCGACTGCGTCCTCGATATCAGGGTCTGGCTGCTGGCTTTGCTGTTCGGCTGCGCGCTGGTCGGCATCTATGGCCTGTTGCTGTGGCTGCCGCAGATCATCAAGGGCATGGGCGAGCTCAGCAACATCCAGGTCGGCTTTCTCTCGGCGATCCCGCCGCTGCTCGGCGTCGTCGGCACCATCGTGGTCAGCCGCAGCTCGGACAAGACCGGCGACCGCAAGTTTCATCTTGCCGGCGTCTACCTATTGGCGGCGATCGCGATGCTCGGCAGCGCCTATGTGCACAGCCCGGTGCTGGCGTTCGTGTTCCTCTGCATCGTCGGCTTCAGCCTGAACGCCGGCAACCCGCTGTTCTGGAGCATCAACGCCTCGCTGCTGACCGGCGCCGCCGGTGCCGCCGCGATCGCGATGGTCAACACGCTGGCACAGTTCGGCGGGCTGATCGGGCCGTGGTGCATCGGCCTGATCAAGGATTCCACCGGCAGCTTCTCCTGGGCGCTGGTCGGGATCGCCGGCTTCCTGATCGTCGCCTCCGCCATCGCCGCCACCATGCGCATCAAACCGCGCGAGGCGGAGCTGACGCACGCGATCCCGTCATCCGCTACGCATTAGAAGAGAGAGTGCAATCATGATCATCGACTGCCACGGCCACTACACCACCGAGCCGCCAAAACTGCACGCGTTCCGCGACAAGCAGCTCGCCGGCCTCGCCGACAAGAGCCGTCGCCCGCTCACCACCAATCTCGGCATCAGCGACGACGAGATTCGCGACAGCGTGCAGGGCGCGCAGCTCAAGCTGCAGAAGGAGCGCGGCACCGACGTCACCATCTTCTCACCGCGCGCCGCCGGCATGGCGCACCATGTCGGCAAGGAAGCCACCAGCGTGGAATGGACCACGATCTGCAACGACATGGTGCACCGGGTCTGCACGCTGTTTCCGAACAATTTCGTGCCCGTCTGCCAGCTGCCGCAAAGCCCCGGCGTGCAGCCGAAGAACTGCATCGCCGAGCTGGAGCGCTGCGTCACCCAGCTCGGCTTCGTCGGCTGCAACCTCAATCCCGACCCCGCGGGCGGCTACTGGTGCGATCCGCCGCTGACCGACGAATGGTGGTTTCCGCTGTACGAGAAGATGGTCGAGCTCGACGTGCCGGCAATGGTCCACGTCTCCTCGTCCTGCAATCCCTGCTTCCACGGCACCGGCGCGCATTACCTGAACGGCGACACCACTGCCTTCATGCAGTTTCTGACCTCCGACCTGTTCAAGCGCTTCCCGACGCTCCGCTTCATCATCCCGCATGGCGGCGGCGCGGTGCCCTATCACTGGGGCCGCTACCGCGGCCTCGCGCAAGACATGAAGCTGCCGCCGCTGTCGGAGCATCTGTTGAAGAACGTGTACTTCGACACCTGCGTCTATCATCTGCCCGGCATAGAGCTGCTGACCCGGGTGATCCCGGTCGAGAACATCCTGTTCGCCTCCGAGATGGTCGGCGCGGTGCGCGGCATCGATCCCGAGACCGGCCATCACTTCGACGACACCCGCCGCTATATCGATGCCTTGCCGCTGAGCGCCGAGG
Source organism: Bradyrhizobium sp. CCBAU 51753 (assembly GCF_015291565.1). NCBI lineage: Bacteria > Pseudomonadati > Pseudomonadota > Alphaproteobacteria > Hyphomicrobiales > Nitrobacteraceae > Bradyrhizobium > Bradyrhizobium sp. CCBAU 51753. The sequence goes on from NZ_CP030037.1 coordinate 7,720,738, forward strand.
ACAAGGCCAAAATCTTCGAAGGCAACGCCCGCCGCGTCTATCCTCGCCTCAACGCCCATCTCGACCGCCGCGCGCATTGATGCCAATGCGTCACATTCTCACCCAGAGGCCGCGCACGAAAGCAGCCCCGTCATTGCGAGGAGCGATAGCGACGAAGCAATCCATGCCTCCGCATATGTTGCGTGATGGATTGCTTCGCTTCGCTCGCAATGACGGTGGTGAAGCTGCGGGTATGATGTTTACGTCATCCTGATCTCAAACCTCGGATCAAGCCAACTACAGACCCGGAGAAAACCGATGGCCATTGGATTTGCAATTCACAAGGCGAAACGAAAGGTGTCGCCCGATCTGGTCGCGCGCTACCGCACGCTGCCCGTCGCCAATGTCAGCGATGTGATGTCGCGGATCGCGGGCACCAACCGGCTGCGGCCGATGCATGGCGGCGGCTGGCTCGGCGGTCCGGCGCTGACGGTGAAGACCCGGCCGGGCGACAATCTGATGGTGCACAAGGCGATCGACCTGGCGCAACCGGGCGACGTCATCGTCGTCGACGCCGGCGGCGTGCTGGTCAACGCCATCATCGGCGAGATCATGTCGACGCTCGCCGAGAAGAACGGCGTCGCCGGTTTTGTCATCGACGGCTCGATCCGCGATGCCGGCGCGATCCGGGCCGGATCGTTCCCGGTGTTCGCCGCCGGCGTCGCGCATCGCGGCCCCTACAAGGACGGCCCCGGCGAGATCAATTGCGCCATCTCGATCGACGGCATGATCGTCGAGCCCGGCGACCTCATCGTCGCCGATGACGACGGCGTGCTGTGCGTGCCGTACGACCAGGCCGCGGAGATCTGCAAGCAGACCGAGGCCAAGAAGGCGAGCGAGGAAAAGGCGATCCAGCAGATCCTCGCCGGCACCCCCGATCGCCGCTGGGTCGACGAGACGCTGGCGCGGCTCGGCTGCGAGTACAAGGACTGATTCACGTCATGGCCGGGCTTGTCCCGCCATCCACGTCTTCCTGCCGAATGGAAACAAGACGTGGATGCCCGGGACATAGTCGAGCGGAAGCGACGCCGTCCTTCGGACGGCTATGCCCGGGCATGACGAACATATGCGATTTCAATCCGCGTGCAGCAGCCGGTAGACCGATTTGAAGCGGAACGACTGCTTGCCGGCCAGCGCAGTGGCTTCGAACTCGGCGGCCTCGTCGGTATAGGTGCCGGAAAATCCGATGCTGATGGTCTTGCGCGCCCAGGGATAGGTTGCGGAAATCGGCGAGTGCTCCCGGCTCGTCATCTCGCCTTTCCACTTGCCGTTCGCAGAGGTGTAGCTGCCGACGGTGTAGTAAAATCCGCCGCCGCCGCGCATCATGCCGTCGCGCAGCACCATGACGTGCCGGTTGTAGGCCTCCACGCCGTCCAGAAATCGCGTCTCGGCCAGGTAAAGTCCGTTTCTGATCATGATCCGATGCCGCGCAATCGCGAGCGTCGCGGCGCCCTGCTTGTCCCCGGAGCGGATACAAACTGCGCGTCCTGCCGGCACTTTACAAGCCCGCAGGCCCGCAAGGCACCTTCCACGCCTGCCCTGGAGCCAGTAATGATACCGGCCAGATCGTCCCGGACGGCGTCCCGCCCCGGTGACCTGCCAGCCAAAGGAGTGTCCCCATCATGAAACGCCGTACGTTCCTCACAGGCGGCGCCCTCGCCGGCGCAACCACGCTGGTTGCGGCGCCTGCGATCGCGCAGAGCATGCCCGAGATCAAATGGCGTTTGACGTCGAGCTTTCCAAAGTCGCTCGACACCATCTTCGGCACCGCGCAGACCTTTGCGAAATACGTCGCCGATGTCACCGACAACAAGTTTCAGATCCAAACCTTTGCGGCCGGCGAGCTCGTGCCCGGCCTGCAGGCGCTCGACGCGGTCAGCTCGGCGACCGTCGAGATGGCGCAGACGCCGCTGTATTTCTACATCGGCAAGGAGCCGGCGCTAGCCTATGCCACCGGCGTGCCGTTCGGCATGAACCATCGCCACCAGGAATCCTGGTGGGCGTTCGGCGGCGGCGCCGATCTCTGCAACGAGGCGCTGAAACCGTTCAAGGCGCATGCGATCCTTGCCGGCAACTCCGGCACCCAGATGGGCGGCTGGTTCCGCAAGGAGATCAAGACCGTCGACGACCTCAAGGGCCTCAAGTTTCGCATCGCCGGCATGGGCGGCCACGTGCTGGCGCGGCTCGGCATCGTGCCGCAGCAGATTGCGGGCGGCGAGGTCTACGCCGCGCTCGAGAAGGGATCGATCGATGCCGCCGAGTTCGTCGGCCCCTATGACGACGAGAAGCTCGGCTTCTACAAGGTGGCGAAGTACTACTACTTCCCCGGCTGGTGGGAAGGCGGCGCGATGCTGCACATGATCGTCAACGACGAGAAGTGGAATGGCTTGCCGAAGCAATACCAGGCGGTGCTGAACCAGGCTGGTGCGGCGGCAGGCGCCTGGATGCTGGAAAAATATGACAGCGTGAACCCGGCCGCGCTGAAGCGGCTGGTCGCCGGCGGGGCCGAGCTGCGCGCCTTCCCGCAGCCGGTGATGGAGGCCAGCTACCAGGCCACGCAGGACCATCTCAACGAGATCTCCGAGAAGAGCCCGCTGTTCAAGAAGACGCGCGAGAGCCACGACGCCTACATGAAAGAAGTGCTGTTCTACACCCAGATCGCGGAGAACTATTACGACAACTATTTGCTCAGCAAAATGCGCAAGACAGGCTGAGTTGAACCCGTGACCCGTAGCCCGGATGAAGCGCAGCGAAATCCGGGAACGGTGCGCCCGCGGATCCAGGCGTCTCGGATTGCGCGGAGCCGGTCACCGGCGCGTCCGCGCGACCGATTGGCTCCATCCGGACTACGAGATTCGATCCGGGCTCCAGGACTGCATGCAGGTATCATGGTGCAAACGCTTCCGCCCGTGGTTCCACGGGCCGGAACACCGTACTGATCCGGATTTCTGATAAACCAGGATGATCGTAATACGGTCCCTGCCGGCGCGACCGTAACTTGCGAAGCATTTTATACGATTGAGTTTTTAGAGGATCCATTTCAACCGGCAGAAAAGGACCGTCACGTCGACGGTCCTTTTTTCGTTTCAGCGATCCAATTCGCACCACGGGTTCCAGCCCGAGCTGCGCCCTGACAATCGCACAGCACCGTAATATCCTCCCACCATCCGATAGAATGAGGTGGCGCGGTGGAGGATATCGAGGCCTTTCTTGCCGTGATCGAGGCCGGCAGCCAGACCGCGGCGGCGCGCCGGCTCGGCCGCTCGCTGCAATCGGTCAATCGCTCGCTGATGACGCTGGAGCGCAGCGTCGGCGTCGAGCTGGTGCGGCGAACCACGCGTCAATCGTTTCCGACCGAAGCCGGGCTCGCGTTCTACCGGCGCGTCAAGCCGGCGCTTGCCGAGATCACCGAGGCGCGCCAGGAGGCGGCGAGCCAGCGCGGCGAACCGTCCGGCCTGCTGCGCATCGCCGCGCCGGTGCAGTTCGCCTCCGCCTTTGTCGTTCCCGTGATCGCGGACTTCATCGCGCGCTACCCGCTGATCAAGGCCGAGCTCAAGGCCTCGGACCGCGCCGTCGACGTGGTCGGCGACGGCTTTGACGTTGCCGTGCGGATCAGGGACTTGCCGGATTCGTCGCTGAAGGCGCGGCGGCTCGGCGAAATTCGCACCGTCGTCTATGGTGCGCCGGGCTACTTTGCCCGTTACGGACGGCCGGATCATCCCGATGCGCTCGCGCGTCATCGCTGTGTGCGGCGCATCAGCAGCGACGGCGAACCGGAGCTGTGGCGCTTTCAGATCGACGGCGAGCCGAAGGCGATTCGGGTCAACGGCTGCTTCGAGAGCGACAATTCGGCGGCGCTGTGCGCGGCGGCGCGTGACGGCCTCGGTCTCGGCTACGGACCGTTCTGGCAGATCCGCGATCTCTTCAACGAGGGCGCCGTCGAGATCGTGCTCGAGGAATTTGAAGCACCGCGCACGCCGATCCATGCGGTGTTTCCGCCGAGCGGCATGCCGGCGGCCAAGACGCGGCTGTTTGCCGACCAACTCGCCACCCGGCTGAAGCACGAGCGGCTTTGAGACGCCGGCGCGCGTCGCCCGCCATTCTCCCGATTTGCGAGAAGGTGCTTCCCGCCCCGCACCGATTGTCCGTCCCAAGGGCCAAACCCAATGTGCAGGTGAACGGCAACGAGACGTGCCGGCATCGTGCACTTGAGGAGAGCCCCATGACCACGAACAGGCGCGCCCTGCTCGGCGCAGGACTTTGCATGACCGCCGCATTCGCGTCCCGCGCCGGGCTCGGGGCGATGCCGGCGCAGACGCCAGTGCAGGTTCAAGGCTGCGAATGGCCGGCGGCGAGCGGCGAGCTGCGCCAGTATGCATGCGACTGGCTGCCGGTGGCCGGTGCGATCGGCGACGATGGCAACGATCGCGCCGCCGCCTCCCGCGATTTCGGCAACATCGTTCAAAGATGGCCGCGCGCCGTGGTCAAGCCGGCCTCCGCCGCCGACATCGGCGGCGTGCTCCGCGCCGCCGGCAAATCGAGGCAGAAGGTCGCGGCGCGCGGCCAGGGTCACTCGACCTATGGCCGCGCGATGGCCGAGGGCGGTGTCGTCATCGACATGAGCGGGCTCAACGCGATCCACCAGATCGGCGCTGATCACATCGTTGTCGACGCCGGCGCGACCTGGGAGCGCGTGCTCGAGGCGACGCTGGCGCATGGCCTCACCCCACCGGTGCTCACCAACTATCTCGGCCTCTCCGTCGGCGGCACCATCGCGGTCGGTGGGATCGGCGGCAGCACCTCGCGCCACGGCATGCAGACCGACCATGTTTTGGAGCTCGACATCGTGACGGCAAGCGGCGAGCCACTGACCTGCTCGCGGCAATCGAACGCAGATCTGTTCGACGCCGCGCGCGCCGGCCTCGCACAATGCGGCCTGATCACGCGCGCAACCATAAAACTGGTGCGCGCGCCGGAACGGGTGCGGCGCTATCAGCTGTTCTATCAGGACCTCGCCTCGCTGGCGGTGGATCAACGCCGCGCGCTGCAAGCCGATCGCTTCGATCAATTGCAGGGCGCCATTCTCCCCGACGGCAAGTCGGGCTGGCGATACCAGCTCGAAGGCGCCCTGTTCTACGACAAGGCCTCGCCTCCGGACGACAATACGGTGTTCGCCTCGCTGTCGGGCGACCGCGAGACCGCCGTCGTCACCGATCTGACCTATCGCGACGACGCGCTGGCCTTTGCCAAGCTGGAAGCGCTGCTGAGATCGAAGGGCCTGTGGTCCAATCCGCACCCCTGGCTGTTCACCTTCCTGCCCAACGTCACCGCCGAGCAGGTGGCCGATGAGATTCTCGGCCGCCTCTCCGGTGAGGACATCGGCCCGCTCGGACGCGTGACCTTTTATCCGCTGCGCACCCGCGTATCCGGCACCCCGCTGGTGCGGTGGCCCGACGGCGGCGTGGCGTTCTGCTGCAACATCGTCCACATGCCGGCATCGGCCGACCCGGCGCAGGTCGATCGGCTGCTGGCGAACAACCGCTTGATCTACGACCGGGTCGTTGATGCGGGCGGCGTCCTGTATCCGGTCAGTGCCTTTCCGATGACGCCGCAGGACTGGGAGCATCACTTCGGGCCCGCCTGGCCGAAGCTGCGCGAGGCCAGGCGGCGCTACGATCCGCTTGGCCTGCTGACCCCCGGCTACAATTTGTTCTGAGGCCGCCGGCACCGAATCGGCCGAAACGCCGCCCATTGCGGGCCCACGAGACGTGATCGGGAATTTTTCCCGATACCATCCGGAAAAGAATCCCGACCGCCAGAAACGAATCCTGTTTGCCAAAGCCGGATCGCTTGAGCAGTCTCGAAGCCGCAAGGTTCGTTGGGGACAATGACGGACCGGGACTGGGTGGGCGCCATGGCTGCGACGTTGTTGCGTGCGGCAACTCGATATCGATCCTCTTGCTTTCATGCGCGCGGGGCAGCAGTCATGCTGGTCGTGATCGGCGCCGCTGCGCCGTCGACCGTCCTGCACGCCCAGACCACCGCGCCCGTTACCGAGCTGCCGCCGGTCAACGTGATCGCCCCGTCACCGCTGGCTGGCACGCGCAGCGCAAGGCCGGCGGCACGGCCCGCGGTTCGCAGCACGCGAACCGCCCGAACCCGAGCCGCGCCTGCTGCACCGGCGGCGGCGCCGGAAGGCGGCACGGCGGCCCCCGGCCCGTCCGACCGCGACTCGAGCCTGATCGATCGCGACAAGGTCCCGTCCAACACCGAGGTGCTGACGTCGCAGGATTTCAGCAGCAACTACTCGACCAATTTCCTCGACTCGGTGAACCGCAAGCTGCCGGGGGTCACCCTCGGCGACCACACCGGCAATCCGTTCCAGCGCAATCTCGACTATCGCGGCTTCACCGCCTCGCCGGTGCAGGGCACGCCGCAGGGGCTCGCGGTCTATCAGAACGGCGTGCGCATCAACGAATCCTGGGGCGACGTCGTCAACTGGGACTTCATCCCGGAGAAAGCGATCGACCGGGTCTCGCTGTTTCCCAACAACCCGGTGTTCGGCCTCAACGCGATCGGCGGCGCGCTGAGCATCCAGATGAAGAACGGCTTCACCTATCAAGGCGTCGAGGGCGAATTGTTCGGCGGCTCCTACGGACGGGTACAGAGCAGTGTGCAGGCCGGCGGCCAGAAGGACAACGTCTCCGCCTACGCGGCGTTCGAATCCGCTTACGACCGCGGCTGGCGCGACTACGCCAATTCCTCCCACGTCAACCGGATGTATGTCGACATCGGCGCGCGCAACGACCAGACCGAATTCCACGTCAACTTCACCGGCGCCGACAACATTCTCGGCAATGTCGCGGCGACGCCGATCCAGATGCTCAACCAGCGCTGGTCGAGTGTCTATACCTGGCCACAGACCACGCATCTGCAGCTCGCCTTCGTCAACGCGACGCTGAACCACAATTTTTCCGACACCTGGTCGTTCCAGGGCAACGCCTATTTCCGCGGCTTCCGGCAATCCCATGTCGACGGCAACGGCACCGACGTCGAGTCCTGCAACCGCGGCCGCAATCTGTGCCTCGACGGCGCGCAGGACAACATGCCGATCTTCGGCACGACGCCGGTGCCGAACACGCTTGGCACGGCTTTCCTTGGCGAGATCGACCGCAACACCGCTGCCACCAATTCGTACGGCGGCACCGCGCAGGTGACCGGCAGTGACAAGCTGTTCGGCCACGACAACCACGTCGTGATGGGCGTCAGCGTCGACCACGGCTTCACCAAGTTCAACGCCACCAGCGAGCTCGGCACCATCGATCCGAACAATCTGTTCGTGACCGGCACCGGAATCTTCATCAACCAGCCCGACGCCGGCCTCGCCCCGGTCGACCTGCACGCCACCAACACCTACACCGGTGTCTACCTCACCGACACGTTCGACGTGACCAACAAGTTCGCGGTAACCGCGGGCGGCCGATTCAACCTGGCGCAGATCGATTTGCAGGATCAGACCGGGACCAACCCGCTGCTCAACAGCAACAACCGCTTCCAGCGCCTGAATCCGGTGATCGGCGGCACCTACAAGATCACGCCGAACCTCACGGTGTATGCCGGCTACTCCGAAGCCAACCGCGCACCGACGCCGCTCGAGCTCGGCTGCTCCGATCCGGCGCGCCCCTGCGTGATCGACAGCTTCCTGATCGCCGATCCGCCGCTCAAGCAGGTGGTGGCGCACACCGTCGAGGCCGGAATCCGCGGTGGCTGGGGCCGCGACGCCAGGACCGGCGTGCTGAGCTGGGGCCTCGGCGGGTTCCGGACCCTGTCCGACGACGACATCATCCGGGTGACCAGCCCACTCGGCACGGGCAATTTCGGCTATTTCCAGAATGCCGGACAGACCCTGCGGCAAGGCATCGAGGCCAAGCTCGACTACCGCGTCGATCGCTGGAACGCCTATGCCAACTACACCTTCGTCGACGCCACCTTCCAAAGCGCCAACACGCTGCCGTCGCCCAACAATCCGAATGCCATCACCGACCCGGCCACCGGCTCCCAGTTCATCAACGTCAAGCCGGGCGATCATATCCCCGGCATTCCCGCGCACCGCTTCAAGGCCGGTGTCGAGTATCAGGCCACCGACGCCTGGAAGATCGGCGCCGACGTCAACGTGGTCGGCAGCCAGTGGTTGATCGGCGACGACACCAACCAGAGCCAGAAGGTGCCGGCCTATGCAGTGGTGAACCTGCACACCTCCTACAAGATCACAGAGAATGTCGAGCTGTTCGGGCTGATCAACAACGTCTTCAACCAGCACTATTATCTCGGCGGCGCATTCTTCGAGCCCGGCGGCTTCGCCAGCACCACGCGCGGCGTCACCAATTTGATGGCGCAGCTGACCGACCCGCGCACGTTCGTGCCGGGCATGCCGCTCGCGGCCTATGCCGGTATCCGGGCGAAGTTTTAGGCGGCGTCGGTTCAACCAACGCTCAGGTCCGGTTTGAAAGTTTTAGCGGCCGAAAAACAGCGGCGACTGGCCAGGCAGTAGCTGCGAATTGATGTCGCTGTCCATCCGCTCGGCCTGCGGCTGCGCGAAGCTGGCGCCGATCGAGAGGCTGAGGTTCGAGGTCGGCCGGAACTCGACACCGCCGCGCACGGCATAGCCGGCGTTGGCGCTGGAACTGCCGCTGAACGGCGCCAGCGGCCCGCCGGCGCCGGGCGGATTGTATTTCAGACTGTCGAAGCCGGCGAAGAAGGTCACCGGCGAGGAGCCGTCGCCGCTCTTGAAATTATAGCCGACCTGCGCGCCCTGATACTCATACGAGCCGAACGCGCCGGAGCGGCCGAACCCATTCCAGCCGAAGCGGCCGCCTTCGCTGCCCATGAACCAGCCGTCCGGACGATTGGCGTTCAGCCAGGCGTTGCCGCCCTGGGCGCTGCTATCGCCAAAGCTCGGAAAGTTGCCGTAGGTGTCCGCCTTCTGGGCATCGGCCAGGCTGCCGCCGAAGCCGAACAGTGAACCCGGCGTCCAGTAGCGTACGGGATCGGCCTGCGCATGGGCCTGCTGGCCGCCCAGACAGAGCGCCGCCAGCAGCATCGCGAGACCGCTTTTGCTTGCGAAGATCGACATTCGAGTAACTGTCCCTCTGCCGGAATTATACGCGCCGGGCGGCGGGAACGCCAGTGCGGCGCGCCGCGCGAGGCGCGCACCTCTTGCCAACGCCACGGCGAGCCCTTATGTACACGCCTCCTTGAAATAGAGAGCGACCCAGGTTTCCAACAATGCGGCAGTCACAGCGAGCATCGATGCTGATGACGGGAGGGCTAACCCCCTCGTCCGCCGCCAATCTGCTTTGGACCTGACCTCACCAATTCACACCTGACATTGGGAAGCGGCCCGGAGCGGAAGCGGCTCCGGGCGCCGAACGAGCTCTCGCGGTGCCTCGAGTCGTGCAAACCAGCACGGGAGCTCGCACACCACAGGTGTCCCATGGCCAAAGAGAAGTTCATCCGCCTCAAGCCCAACTGCAATGTTGGCACGATCGGCCACGTGGATCATGGCAAGACGACGTTGACGGCAGCGCTGACGAAGGTCTCGGCCGATAACGGCTGGGGCGCGTTCGTCTCCTATCAGGACGTTGCCAAGGCGTCGGCCGCGCAAGGTACGCGTGACGACACGAAGATCCTGACCATTGCGACGAGCCACGTCGAGTTCTCGACGGCGGCGCGCCACTACTCGCATGTCGACTGCCCGGGCCACGCCGATTATGTGAAAAACATGATCACCGGCGCGGCGCAGATGGACGGCGCGATCCTGGTCGTCTCCGCGGTCGACGGACCGATGCCGCAGACCCGCGAGCACATCCTGCTCGCGCGCCAGGTCGGCGTGCCGCGCATCGTGGTGTTCCTGAACAAGTGCGATGTCGCCGACGACCCGGAGCTGGTCGATCTCGTCGAGATCGAGGTGCGCGACCTGCTGTCGAAGTACCAGTACGACGGCGACAACGTCCCGGTCGTGCGCGGGGCGGCGATGCAGGCGCTGCGCGGCGAGAAGGGTCCGCTTGCGGATCAGGCGATCCTGAAACTGTTCGAGGCGCTCGACAGCTATATCGAGCTTCCCGAGCGGCCGAATGATCGCCCGTTCCTGATGCCGATCGAGGGCGTGCAGTCGATCGCCGGCCGCGGCACCGTCGTGACCGGGCTGATCGAGCGCGGCGTCGTCAGGCTCGGCGATGAGGTCGAGATCGTCGGCCTCGGCGACACGAGGAAGTCGGTGGTGACCAGCATCGAGAGCTACCGGAAGATCCTCGATCAGGGGCAGGCCGGCGACAATGTCGGCTGCCTCTTGCGCGGGATCGACAAGGCCCTCGTGCAGCGCGGTCAGGTGCTGTCGCGTCCCGGTGGCGCGGCGCCGCACAAGACCTTCCGCGCGGAAGTGTATGTGCTGACGAAGGACGAAGGCGGGCGGCACACGCCCTTCTTCGCCAATTATCGTCCGCAGTTCTACTTCCGCACCGCCGACGTCACCGGCACCGTCCAGCTCGGCGATGGCGTCGAGATGGTGATGCCGGGCGACAGCGCCGAGTTCACGATCGAGCTCAACAAGCCGATCGCGCTCGAGGCGCGGTCGCGCTTTGCGATCCGTGAAGGCAACCGCACCGTCGGCGCGGGTGTCGTGACCGAAATCGTCGACTGACGGATGGGGGCCTGGCGCAAGCCGGGCCCCCGTTTGCTTGCTCTAACCTTCGCCCTGGCGGCGCCGCTCGTGGATCAGGTCGATGAAGGCGCGCAAGCCTGCCGGCACGTGGCGGCCGCCGGGATAGTAGAGCGAGAGGCCGGGGAAAGCCGGCGTCCATTCCGCCAATAGCTGAACCAGACGCCCGTCGCGCACGGCTTCAGCGACGTCCCATTCCGACATGTAGGCAAGCCCATATCCGGCGAGCGCGGCCTCGCGGATCAAATTCGGCTCGTCGAGCGTGAGCCGGCCGGAGGGGTCGATGAGAAGCTGCTCGCCATCCTTCTCGAACTCCCACCGGTAGACCGTACCGGCCGGCAGCCGCATCCGGATGCAATCATGTCCGGCGAGATCGGCCGGCGTGCAGGGGGCGGCCCGCGCCGCAAGATAGGCCGGCGCGCCGACGACGATGAGCCGCGCGCTTGGTCCGAGCGGCACCGAGATCATGTCGGCGGGCACCTGCTCGGCGAGGCGGAAGCCGGCGTCGAACCCCTCGCGCACGATGTCGATCAGCTTGCCCTCGGTGACGATGTCGACCGACATTTCCGGGTAGCGGTCGAGATATTCAAAGATGATCGGCTGCAAAATGCGCCGGGCCGCGCCCGCCGACGTGTTGAGCCGCAGCACGCCGGTCGGGGTCGCGCGGTGCTGGTTGACGGCATCAGACGCCTCGCGGATCGCGGTTAGCGCCGGCGCGACCTCGGCCACGAACTGCTCGCCGGCCGGCGTCGGTGCGACGCTGCGCGTGGTGCGGTTGAACAGCCGCACACCGAGCCGGGCTTCGAGGTCGGCAATGGCCTGGCTCAGGGCCGTGGTCGACAACCCGAGTTCGGCGGCAGCGGCGCGAAAGCTGCGGCGCCGGGCCACCGCCACCGCAGCTTCGAGCTCGATCAGACGTCCTCGGCCCATTGTCCCGTTTTTTAGGTCAATTCATCCGGAACAATGCCACTAATCGGGATCAATTGCCAAGTCTATCTCCGCGACAGCCAACACGGAGACATCCCATGCGCATCATCGAGCACAGCTATATCGACGGCCGCTTCGTCGAGCCCCACGGCCGCGAGCTGTTCGACCTGCACAACCCGGCGACCGGCGCGGTGATCGGCCGGGTGCGCCTCGGTGACGCCGACGACGTCGATGCCGCGGTTGCGGCGGCGAAGCGCGCGCTGCCCGGCATGGCGCGCACCGGCAAGGCCGAGCGGCTGCAGATGCTCGACGCGCTGCACAGCGCGATGCGCGCGCATGTCGAAGAGCTGCGCGAGGCGGTACTCACAGAATACGGCGCCCCGGTCTCGCGGTCGAGCTGGATGGCCGACTATGCCGCCGACACGTTCGTTGCCGCCGCGCGCACCCTGGCCGACTATCCGCTGCAGCGCGAGATCGGCACCGCACGCGTGGTGATGGCGCCGGTCGGCGTCGTCGGGTTGATCACACCGTGGAATTCCAACGCTGGCTTCATCTGCAACAAGCTCGCCTACGCCATCGCCGCGGGCTGCACCGCGGTGATCAAGCCGAGCGAGATGAGCGCGATGCAGACCGAAATGGTGCTGCGCGCGCTGCATGAGGCCGGCCTGCCCGCCGGCGTCTACAATGTGGTCAACGGCAGCGGCGCCGATGTCGGGGCCGCGATCACCGCCCACCCGGATGTCGCAAAAATCTCCTTCACCGGCTCGACCGCGGTCGGCAAGGCCATCGTGCAGGCCAGCGCCGCGAGCCTCAAGCGGGTGACGCTCGAGCTCGGCGGCAAGTCGCCGACCATCATCCTCGACGACGCCGACCTCGATGCGGTGATCCCGGGCGTGATCGAGGCCGGCTTCATGAATTCGGGCCAGGCCTGCATCGCCGGCACCCGCGTGCTGGTGTCCGAGCATCGCCGCGCCGACTTCGAGGCGCTTCTCAAGGCCGCGATCGAGACACGGGTGAAGGTCGGCGATCCCCGCGATCCCGCGACCACGGTCGGGCCGATGGTGAGCCAGACCCAATGGGAACGCGTGCAGCGCTACATCCGCCTCGGCCAGCAGGAAGGTGCGCGCCTCTTGACCGGCGGCGAAGGCCGGCCCGACGGGCTATCAGGCTATTTCGTCCGCCCGACGGTGTTCACCGATGTCAGCAACGACATGAAAGTCGCGCGCGAGGAAATCTTCGGGCCGGTGCTTGCGATCCTCAGCTATCGCGACGAGGACGAGGCCGTCGCCATCGCCAACGACACCAGCTACGGCCTCTCGGCCTACGTGTTCGGTGACCCTGCGCATGCCGAGCGGATCGCCGCACGCATCGACAGCGGCCGCGTCGTGATCAACGGCGCCGCGCACGAGCCGCTGGCGCCATTCGGCGGCATGAAGCAGTCCGGGCTCGGCCGCGAGAACGGCCCGTTCGGGCTCGAGGCCTATCTCGAGCCGAAGACATTGCTCGGCGCGCGCGCGGCGTGATGCGAAGCGCTTCGTTGATGGCGAAGCGGCCGCGTCGCGCGATCGTGCGCGACACTTTCGTGTGACACACATCGGTGACGGAGGCGTGATTCACCGCTGCGTGACTAGGCCATTGGTGAATTTGACCGCCCGTTTGACCGCCTATATCTTTCGCGCGCTGGGGCCTTCGCAGTCGCAACTCATTCGAGGTGCCCATGGAATGGTCGACCAGGCCGGCCCGTCCGGATCAACCCTTCGGCAGTTGGGCTGACGATCTCGCGGCCGCCTTCGTCCGATTGGAGCCACGCCGGACCACCGAGGAGCCCTTTGCGGGGACGATCTGCAAGGTTGACGCGGCTCCGCTGCAGATCTCGCTGGTCTCCGCCAGCGGGCATACCGTGCAGCGGCTCGCCTCCCACATCGCGTCGAGCACGGATGATCTTTGCTTCGTCAACCTCCAGCTCGAAGGGCTCGGGCGCACCACGCAGCGCGGCCATGAGCAGATCAGCGCGCCCGGCGATCTGGCGCTCGCCGACACGACGCAGCCGTTCGAGATCGCCCACCGCCACGACTTCAAGCTCTTCTGCTTTGCGGTACCGCGGCGGCTGTTGCCGGACGCGCTGTTCGACCGACCGCGGCTCGGCCTGTCCGCGACCGCGACCGGCCGCGCGCTGTCCCGCACGCTGTCGAGCTACGCCGAGCTCTCCCTCAGCGGTCATCAACTGGCAAACACCTCGGCGATGGCCGGCGCGCACGTCGCCGAGCTGATCGCGCACGCCCCTGACATCCTCGCCGACGCGCCGGCCGAGCGCGTGCATACGCCGGTGCTGTTGTCGATGATGCTCGACCATATCGCGCGTCACAGCAGCGATCCCGGGCTCGGCGCAGCAGTGCTGGCCGCAAAATTCCGCTGCTCCGAGCGCTACGTGCACCGCCTGTTTGCGGCCACCGGCCGCTCCGTGAGCGAACACGTCAACGAGCAGCGGATTGCGCTGTGCACGCGCGCGCTGCTCGATCGCAACGCCGCGGACAAGACCATTGCCGAGATCGCCTTTGCCGCGGGCTTCCGCGACATCTCGCATTTCAACCGCCTGTTCAAGCGCGGCAACGGCCTCACCCCGCGCGAGTTCCGCCGCGCCGCCGCGCATTGAAACGCGATGATTCTTGGTTGAATCAGCCGCACCGCAGACTCGGTTCGCCTCTCCCGCTTGCGGGGAGGCCGACGCACATCGCGAGATGCGTGGCGGGTGGGGGTGTGTCCACGGTGGGATTCGCAGTGCGGAGGCACCCCCACCCCGCCCTCCCCCGCAAGCGGGAGAGGGAGCCCACCGCCAATGCCTACATCACTCCAATCCCCATATGCGATTGCCCTCCGCGCAAGCGGGAGGGGTGTCGCAGTTCCGATGCGGCCACTATTCAGGTTCACTCCGCGCCAAGAGATCTGGCGCTGCCGTCCAAGACTTTCTCACCGGATCGCGATAGTCATGAGCTGAACGGCTGACACGCGCCGGAGGCATTTGGCATGGCGATCGATTTCACGCTCACGGCGCAGCAACGCGAGCTGCAATCAACTGCCCGCAAATTCGCCACCGACGTGCTGGCCGAAGCCAGATCGGCCGAGCTGCTGGCGACGCCGGAGCAGCGCTTTCTCGCCACCAAGCCGACCTATGAGGCGATGGTGGCCGCCGGTTATCTGCGCAAATGCATCCCGGCGCCGGCCGGCGGCGACAATGCCGGCATGGTCGATATGGCGATCCTGGCCGAGGAATTTTACAGCGTGAACCCCAGCGTCACGCTGACGATGCTCGGCTCCGTGCTCGGACTGCTGCCGCTGCTGCTCGGCGGCACGCCGGAGCAATGCCAGCGGCTGCTGGCGCCGTTCCTCAAGACCAGCGGCGCGCCGCTCGCCGCCTTCTGCTCCAGCGAGCCCGGCGGCAGCGCCAACGCCGGCTCGCCGCCGCCCGGCGAGGGCGTCCGCACCACGGCGCGGCGCGAAGGCGACAATTGGGTGATCAACGGCCGCAAGAAATGGGTGTCCTCGGCCACGGGATGGAATCGCGCGGGCGCCGATGTGCTGACCGTGGTGTGCCGAACCGATCCGGCGGCGGCGCCCGACGCCGCGATCTCGATCATTGCGGTGGAAGGGCCGGTGAGCGGTCTCGTGTTCGAGCGCGCGATCGACACCATCGGTCATCGCGCGCACCTCGTCCCGCAATTCGGCCTGCACAATGTCACGACCCCCGCGCGCAATCTGCTCGGACAAGAGGGCTCCGGCCTGGCGTTGACCGCGGCGGCATTCACAGGCACTGCTGCGCTGGTCGGCATCCTCGGCGTCGCGCTGATGCGCGCGGCGTTTGCGTTCGCGCTCGATTTTGCCTGCACCGAGAAGCGCGGCGGCGTTCACCCCATCATCGAGCATCAGGCGGTCGGCTACGCGCTGGCCGATGCCAAGACCACCATCGAGGCGGCGCGCAGCCTTAGCTGGCGGGCCTGCCACGCGCTCGACACCCAATCTCCGGCGGCCGAGGAGCTCGCGGTGCAGGCGAAGATCTTCGGCTCCGAGGCGGCGGTGCGCGTCATCACCGATCTGATGCGCGTGGTCGGCATCGACAGCTACGATCACGAGGCGCCGTTCGGCCGCCTGCTCCAGGACGCGCTGGCGCTGCCGATCTTCGACGGCGGCAATATGGGCGTCCGGCGGCGGCAGCTGCACACGATGTTCAAGCGCGACGACTACAGCCCGCTCGCGGCCAGCGGCGCGGCATAGGCGTGAGATTCCGGAGGGTGCAATCATGAGCACAGAGCAGAAAGTGGCCGTCGTCACCGGCGCATCGCAGGGCATCGGCGCCGGCATCGTGCAGGCCTTCAGGGATCGCAACTGCCGGGTCGTGGCGACGTCGCGGTCGATCAGGCCGGCCGACGATGCGGACATCGTCACGGTGCAAGGTGACGTCGGCCTCCCTGAAACGGCGGAGCGGGTGTTCAAGGCAGCGCTGGACCGCTTCGGCCGCGTCGACACGCTGGTCAACAACGCCGGCATGTTCATGGCAAAGCCCTTCACCGCCTACTCGCAGGAGGACTACGCCGCCTACATCTCGACCAACGTGACCGGCTTCTTCCACATGACCCAGCGGGCGCTGGAGCTGATGAGCAGGCAGGGCCACGGTCACGTCGTCACGATCACGACCAGTCTCGTCGACCAGCCGATGAGCAGCGTCCCGTCCGCGCTCGCCTCGCTCACCAAGGGTGGCCTGAACGCGGCCACCCGCGCGCTCGCCATCGAACATGCGAAGCGCGGCATCCGGGTCAACGCGGTGTCGGCGGGCATCATCAAGACCCCGATGCATCCGGTGGAGGCGCATCAGGCACTGGCCGCCCTTCACCCGGTCGGCCGGATGGGCGATGTCTCCGACATCGTCGACGCGGTGCTCTACCTCGACGGCGCAGGATTCGTGACCGGCGAAATCCTCCACGTCGACGGCGGACAGGCCGCCGGCCACCACATGCCGTAGTCCTTCGTATTTTCCGAATTTTCTCTTGACGCGGACCCCAAGTCAGATGTTCAATGCGCCCGTCTCACCCGATCGAGGGGCGCTGCGCATCGTCACAGACGCGGTGTGAGATGCGGTGGACGCTGCGCGTGTCAGTGACGACAGCACGCGAGGCGGACGGTGAAGTCGTGCAGGCCTGACGCCCTAGTGGCAGGTGTCTCTCAGTGAGAGGTAGTTCTCTTGCTGATGACGACAACCAAGCCCAGTCTCGCCGGGGCGAGCACGTATAAGCCGTAACCCATCGCGCAGGGAAAGCCGGAGTATCCGGTTTCACCTGTGGTCCTACCCCGGTGCTTTTTGTTGCACCGGGCCCATGGGTGCGATCGGCACCCGGCTTTCCCTGCGCCCTCAGTTCAAGAGAGGGCGGAACGAGGATGCAAAGCTCGGGCGAAACGCGCCGCGAGAATGCGAAACCGTATCCCACCCACAGCTGTCATCGCCCGGCCTCGACCGGGCGATCCAGTACGCCGCGGCTTCTCCGTTCTATCGCTGGCGTCTCTGGAATACTGGATCACCCGCCTTCGCGGGTGATGACATCGAGTAGTTGTTTGACAGTTGAATCAGATCGATACCGTCATCCTGAGGCGCGAGCTCTTGCGAGCCTCGAAGGATGAATCGGCCCGGCTGGTGGCCGTCGATCCTTCGAGGCTCGCAAGAGCTCGCACCTCAGGATGACGGGACTGATAGTGGCGCACCGTGCCGGAATGACCAGTCCCCCCACCCGCCGCGACATTGCGCCGCTGACCTCGTTGCGGCGCAACAATCAAAATGAGACTGCCCGTCAAACCACAACGCGGCGACGACATCCGCGCCGTGCCCGCCTTCGGCTAGCCTTGCGTGCAACAACCGGACGTCCGCACACAAGGCGCACCGGCGACAACACCATGGAGGGAGCGATGTTGAAAGGCAGTGTGGGACTGATTGCGCTGGGCAGCCTGTTGCTTTCGGGAACGGCATTCGCGCAGGAAAAGATCAAGGTCGGCGTCACCGCGACGCTCGAGGGCACCTACACCGTGCTCGGCGAGGACGGCATCCGCGGCTTCCAGACCGCGCTCAATGTGCTCGGCAAGAAGGTCGGCGACAAGGAACTCGAATTCGTCATTGCCTCGACCGACGCGACGCCGGACTCCGCGGTGCGCGCGGTGCGCAAGCTGATCGAGCAGGACAAGGTGCAGATCCTGCTGTCGCCGCTGTCCGGCGACGAAGGCATCGCGGTGAAGAACTTCGCCAAGACCAAACCCGATCTGACCTTCGTCAACGCCGCCTCGGGCGCGCAGGAGACGACCTACGTCGATCCGGCGCCGAATTTCTTCCGCTACAACATGGACGGCGCGCAGTGGCAGGTCGGCCTTGGCAAATACGCCTATGACACCAAGGGCTATCGCAAGATCGCAACCGTCGGCGAGGACTATTCCTTCATCTACACCCAGGTGTTCGGCCTGGTGCTGGAATTCTGCGGCGCCGGCGGCCAGGTCACCAACCGGCAATGGGTGCCGCTCGGCACCAAGGATTTTGCTTCGGTCATCGCCGCGCTGCCCGACGATGTCGACGCGATCTATCTCGGGCTCGGCGGCGCCGACGCCGTCAACTTCCTCAACCAGTATCAGCAGGCCGGCGGCAAGGCCCATCTGATGGGCGGCTCGATCATGATCGACCAGACGATCCTGTCGTCGAAGGGCAGCGCCAAGAACGCACTGATCGGCACCATCGCGGCGAGCGGCCAGGCCGACACCTGGGAGGACCCGGGCTGGCAGAAATTCGTCAAGGCCTACCAGGACTCCTTCCCGGAGAACAAACGCTTCCCGAGCCCGTCGCTGCTCGCGACCAACTATTACGGTTCGACGATGGCGCTGATCCAGGCGCTGCGCCAGGTCAATGGCGACCTCTCCAACAACCAAGCCAAGCTGAAGGAGGCGCTGGCCAAGATCGAGATCGACGCGCCGAACGGCAAGATCAAGCTCGACTCCAACCGCCAGGCGATCGGAACCAACTTCGTCACCGAGGTGGTCGACGACGGCAAGGGCGCGCTGTTCTCCAAGGTCGTCAAGGTGATCCCGAACGTCAACCAGACCCTCGGCTACGATCCGGCGGTGTTCGCCAAGATCGGGCTGCCGAGCCGCACGGTGCCGGAGTGCAAGAAGTACTGACGTATTTTTTGCAAGTTTTTTTGCAAGTGCGAGCAGGCCGGCCGTGACAGAGAAGCGCGGTTGCAGCAAACGGCCTGCTCGCCCTTGCTTTCCTCCGGCGGATGTTGAACGCTTGTTGAAAAGACAAGAACATCCCGCGGGAGGGGAGGCATGAGCAGGGCGCTTGCCGTCTTCCACGGCCGCTTCGGTCGCGCGACGGTCTATCAGTTGAACCGTCCCTTCAACGTGCATGCGCACCGCGAAGGGCATCTGATCTTTCATGTCGGCGGCACGCCGGCGCAGATCGACGTCTCCGAGCAGCGCCTGCTGCTCAAGGACGACACCGTGGTCGCGGTCAACCCGTGGGAACCGCACAATTTCCTGCCGACCGACATGGATCACGGCGCGATCTTCTTCGTGCTCTATGTCAACGCCGAGTGGTTCGCGCCCGATGCGGCGAATGCGCAGAGCATGCGGTTCGGCCGCACCTTCTTTCCCCGCACCGAGGCGCTCGACAAGCACATCCGCCGCACCGCAGCTTTGGTGTGCGGCGCGCCGTCGCTGCGCAGCCTCGACAGCGAGCTGAGGCAGCTGATCGATTCCTGCTACGAGGAGAGCTGGCGGGCGGCGCAGGAGGCACGCACCACGGCCGCGGTCACCGATTTCCGCGTCCGCAAGTCGATCAAGCTGATGTCGGAAAGCCCCGGCGCCGAGATCGAGCTCGACGCGATCGCGCGCGAGGCCGGGCTGTCGCGGCCGCATTTCTACCGGCTGTTCCGCACCCAGACCGGCGTCACCCCGCACCTCTACATGAACACGCTGATCATGGAACAGGCGCTGGACGCGCTGGTGGCAACGGAAGCGCCGATCGCCGACATCGGCTTCGATCTCGGCTTCTCCTCGCAGAGCGGCTTTACCCGCTTCTTCTGCGCCAATGTCGGCATGGCCCCGACCGACTATCGCCGCGCCGCCAAGGTGCTGCGGCCGTGAGGCGAGTTCCGGATAAGCCACAGGAGAATCGATAAAAGATACTCTCGATCAAATCCGCCTGCCTCGCCCCCGATAGGATGGCCGGCACGCGACCCGGCAGACGGTCGCGGCTACCTGAGGGAACGCGACGGAGATGGCCTCCTTCATCGAACGCCATCCGGCCTGGGCGCTGATCGCCATCATCGCGGTCGCGGTGCTGCTGTGGCTGGTGTTTTCGATCTGGCCGCCGGGGCTGGAAGCCGCGATCGGCCGCAAGCGCGTGTTCCTCAACGCGGTGCTGAACGGCATCACGCTCGGCGGGCTGTATTTCCTGGTGGCCAGCGGCTTCACGCTGATCTTCGGGTTGATGCGCAACGTCAACCTCGCCCACGGCTCGCTCTATCTGTTCGGCGGCTATATCGGCTACGCCATCAGCACCTGGACCGGCTCCTGGATCTTGAGCTTCATCGTCGCCTTCATCGTGGTGGCGCTGGTCGGCGTGATCCTGCAGCTCGCCGTGTTCCGCCGCATGGAGGGCCAGGATTTGCGCCAGACCATGGTGACCATCGGCCTCTCGATCGTGTTCGCCGATCTGATGCTCTGGGTGTTCGGCGGCGACTTCTACCAGATCCAGACCCCGCGCTGGCTGATCGGCCCGGTCCAGCTGCCGCTGCTCACCGCGATCAAATCCTCGGGCGAGCCGGTCTATCTGCAATACCCGCTGGTGCGGCTGGTGATCTTCGCGGCCTCCGTCGTGATCGGCATCGCGATGTGGCTGGCGCTGAACCGCACGCGGATCGGCATGATCGTGCGCGCCGGCGTCGACGACCGCGACATCCTGGCCGCCACCGGGGTGCGGATCCAGCTGGTGTTCGTGCTGGTGTTCGCGCTCGGAGCTGGATTGGCCGGCATCGCCGGGGTGGTCGGCGGCACCTTCCAGTCGCTGTCGCCGGGCGAGGACACCCGCTTCCTGCTGGCCTCCCTCGTCGTCGTGATCGTCGGCGGCATGGGCTCGATCCCGGGGGCGGCGCTCGGCGCCGTCATCATCGGCCTCGCCGAGCAGCTCGGCTCAGTCTACATCCCGACCTACGCCATCGTCGTCACCTTCCTGATCATGGTGCTGGTGCTGACGCTGCGGCCGCAGGGCCTGCTCGCGAGGCGATGAGATGTCGCTGCTGCAGAGCACCCAGTTCCGCCCCGACCCGTCAGCCACCACGGCGCGCCGCGCCTTCATCCGCGCCTGGCCGGACTTCCAGAATCCGGCCGCCTGGATCGTCGCGGTGATCCTCATAATTATGCCGCTGATCGCGAGCGGCTTCTTCCTGATCGAGATCTTCGCCACCACGCTGATCCTCGGCGTGATCGCGCTCAGCCTGATGTTCCTGGCCGGCTATGGCGGCATGGTCAGCCTGATGCAGCTGACCATCGCGGGCTTTGCCGGCTACATGGTCGCGGTGTTCGGTGTCAGCGGCAACGCCAATATCAGCCTCGGTTGGCCGTGGTGGCTCGCGACCCCGATGGCGCTGGCGCTGGCAACCCTGTTCGGCACGCTCGGCGGCGCGCTCGCGGTGCGCACCGAGGGCATCTACACCATCATGATCACGCTGGCGATCGGCGCCGCCTTCTACTATTTCACCAACCAGAACTGGGCGATCTTCAACGGCCACACCGGCATCAACACGGTGGCGACGCCGCATTTCTGGGGCGTCGACTGGCGCGCCGACATCGCCTTCTACTACGTGACGCTCGGCGTCGCCGCGATCTGCTACTTCGCGGTCCAGTACGTCTCGCGCGCGCCGTTCGGCCTCGCGCTGCAGGGCGTGCGCGACAATTCCCGCCGCATGGCGGCGCTCGGCTTCAACCCCAATGCGCACCGCATCGCCGCCTACGCCTTCGCCGCCTTCATCGCCGGGCTCGGCGGCGTGCTGCAGGTCTGGAACTACCGGCAGATCTCGCCCGGCTCGGTCAGCGTCGGTGCCTGCATCGACGTCCTGATCATCGCCGTGGTCGGCGGCATCACCCGGCCGATCGGCCCGTTCATCGGCGCGCTCATCTTCGTGCTGCTGCGCACCTTCGCGCTCGACGTGCTGATCAAGTTCGGGCTGGACGGCAACCGCTTCCGCTTGCTGATCGGGCTCGGCTTCCTCGCCATCGTGTTCTGGTCGTCCGACGGCGTGATCGGCCTGTGGGAGCGCTGGCGGCGCCGCAATGCATCCTCCGCTTCACGTGCGGGAGGCCGCCATGGATAGCGTCGCGCATCGCCTGTCCGCGGTCGGCGCCGGCGCGGCGCTGGAGCTGCGCGGCGTGACGCGGCTGTTCGGCGCGCTGGCAGCGCTGACCGACGTCACCATCACGGTGCGGCCCGGCGAGCGGCGCGCGGTGCTCGGCTCCAACGGCGCCGGCAAGACCACGCTGTTCAACTGCATCACCGGCGACTTCCCGCCCTCCTCCGGCACCATCCGCTTCTTCGGCGAGGACATCACCCAGTTCCCGCCCTATGAGCGGATCCGGCGCGGGCTGCGCCGCACCTATCAGATCTCGGCGCTGTTCCCCGGCCTCACGGTGCAGGACAACGTCTACCTCGCCTGCCGCGGCGTCTCGCGCGGCCGGTTCTCGTTCCTGCGCCCGAGCCAGAACGACGCGCTGATGCATGCCACCGAGACGCTGGTGCAGGCGGTGCATCTGTCCGCCGTCAAGGACCAGCGCGTCGCCGAGCTCGCCCATGGCCAGCAGCGCCAGCTCGAGATCGCGTTGGCGCTGGCCGGTGCGCCGCGCTTCATCCTGTTCGACGAGCCGGCGGCGGGACTATCGCCGACCGAGCGCCGCGAGCTGATCGAGATCTTGACCTCGCTGCCCGCGCATATCGGCTACATCATCATCGAGCACGACATGGACGTCGCGCTGCGCGTCGTCGAGAGCGTGACGATGATGCACAACGGCCGCATCTTCAAGGAAGGCCTGCCGCGCGAGATCGAGTCCGATCCCGAGGTGCAGGAGCTCTACCTCGGAGGCGGCCATGAGTGACCGCCGCGCCGCGCCCGCGCTCGAGGTGAAGGGCCTCGACGTCTATTATGGCCATTCGCATGCGTTGCAGGGCGTCGACCTCACGCTCGATACCGGCGTGTTCTCGGTGGTCGGCCGCAACGGCATGGGCAAGACCACGCTGTGCAAGGCGATCATGGGGCTGGTGCGCGCCAGCGCAGGATCGATCCGGATTCGCGGCGAGGAAGTCGCAGGACAAAGTCCGGCGCGGATCGCGCGGCTCGGCGTCGGCTACGTGCCGCAGGGCCGGCGTCTCTGGCGCTCGCTGACCGTCGACGAGCACCTCGCGCTGGCCGGCGGCCTGCGGCGCGGCCCGTGGACCACGGAGCGCATCTACGACACGTTTCCGCGACTGGCCGAACGCAAGAGCAATGGCGGCAACCAGCTCTCCGGCGGCGAGCAGCAGATGCTCGCGATCTCCCGCGCGCTGCTGACCAATCCGCAGCTCCTGATCATGGACGAGCCGACCGAGGGCCTCGCGCCCGTGATCGTCGCCCAGGTCGAGGAGATGCTGCTGCGGCTCGGCGACGAGGGCGACATCTCGGTACTGGTGATCGAGCAGAACATCGGCGTGGCGACGGCGGTGTCGCGCAACGTCGCGATCATGGTCAATGGCCGCATCAACCGCATCATCGACTCGGCCCGCCTCGCCGCCGATCGGGAATTGCAGCAGCGGCTGCTCGGCGTCGGCACGCATGGCATGGACGAGACCGACGCCGAGGCAGCAGCCCCGGCGAAGACCGATGCGCCAAGTGCCCCGCAGCCGGAACGCAAGGGACCGGTCCGCATCTTCGTCTCCAATCCGGTGCTGCCGACGCGGTGGTCGCAGCCGGTGCCGATCGCCCGCATCGAGGCCGCCGCGCGGACGCAGTCGGCGGGCGTGACGCGGCTCGAAGAGGCGACCCGGGCGCGGCGCGAACCGGCACTGTCGAAGACGTCGGGGCCGCCGGTCGTGCTGGTGGTCGGCACGCTCGACACCAAGGGCGCCGAGCTGCGCTTCATCCGCGACATCATCGTGAACAGCGGCCTGCGCGCGCGGCTGGTCGACGTCTCAACCAGCGGCAAGGCGGCGAGCTGTGACGTCACTGCGCAGGAGATCGCGCTGAACCACGGCCGCGGCGGATCAGGTGTGTTCGGCACCGATCGCGGCGCCTCGGTGACGGCGATGGCTGAGGCGTTCGAGCGATGGCTGCGTCGCCAGGGCAACGTCGCCGGCATTATCTCGGCCGGCGGCTCGGGCGGCGCATCGCTGGTCGCGCCCGGCATGCGCGCGCTGCCGGTCGGCGTGCCAAAACTCATCATTTCCTCGGTCGCCTCCGGCGACGTCGGCCCCTATGTCGGCCCGGCCGATATCACGATGATGTATTCAGTGACCGACGTGCAGGGCCTCAACTCGATCTCCCGTGCCGTGCTTGGCAACGGCGCCAATGCGCTGGTCGGCATGGTCAAGGCACGGCTCGACGAGCAAGCCAACAGGCAGCGCGACACGGGCGCCACGCTTCCCGCCATCGGCATCACGATGTTCGGCGTCACCACGCCGGCGGTGCAGAAGATCGCCGCCGATTTGCGCGAGGATTTCGAATGCCTGGTGTTCCACGCCACCGGCGTCGGCGGTCGCTCGATGGAGAAGCTGGTCGAGTCCGGCCAGCTCGCCGGCGTCATCGACCTCACCACGACAGAGGTCTGCGACCTCCTGATGGGCGGCGTGTTCCCGGCAACCGAGGATCGCTTCGGCGCCATCATCCGCAGCCGCGTGCCCTATGTTGGCTCGGTCGGCGCGCTGGACATGGTCAATTTCGGCGCGCCCGACACCATTCCCGAGCGCTACCGGCAGCGCAAATTCCACGCGCATAATCCGCAGGTCACCTTGATGCGGACGACGCCGGAAGAGAACGAGCGCATCGGCTGCTGGATCGGCGAGAAGCTGAACCAGATGGACGGCGTGGTACGCTTCTTCCTGCCCGAGGGCGGCGTCTCCGCGCTCGATGCGCCGGGCCAGCCGTTCTGGGACCCTGAGGCCGACGCTGCGCTGTTCGGCGCGCTGGAGCGCACCGTGCGCCAGACCAGCAACCGCCAGATCATCCGCGTCAAGCGCAACATCAACGATCCCGAATTCACCGCCGCCATCGTCAGCGCGTTCCGTCCTTTGCTCGGCCGCGGCGGTGGGCGGCGGAGAGTGGCGAGGTGACCCATGCCGAGGTTTGAACGCGCGGCGCTGCTGAAGAAATTTCACGACATGATCGCGCGCGGCGAGCCGATCGTCGGCGGCGGCGCCGGCACCGGGCTATCGGCGAAATGCGAGGAGGCCGGCGGCGTCGACCTGATCGTGATCTATAATTCCGGCCGCTACCGCATGGCGGGCCGCGGTTCGCTCGCCGGGCTGATGCCGTATGGCGACGCCAATGCGATCGTCGTGGAAATGGCCGGCGAGGTGTTGCCGGTGGTGACGAAGACGCCGGTGCTCGCCGGCGTCAACGGCACCGATCCGTTCCGCGACATGGACGTGTTCCTCGACCAGCTCAAGGCGCTGGGCTTCGCTGGCGTGCAGAACTTTCCGACCGTCGGCCTGATCGACGGCATCTTCCGCGCCAATCTCGAAGAGACCGGCATGTCCTACGCGCTCGAGATCGACATGATCGCCAAGGCGCATGACAAGGACATGCTGACCACGCCCTACGTGTTCAGCGAGCAGGAGGCCGCCGCGATGGCGATCGCCGGCGCCGACATCATCGTCTGCCATATGGGCCTGACCACCGGCGGCACCATCGGCGCGCAGACCGCGCCAAAACTTGCCGACTGCCCTGCCCGCATCGAGGCCTGGGCGGACGCCGCGCTCAGCGTCAACTCCGACGTCATCGTGCTCGCGCATGGCGGTCCGATCGCGGACCCGGCGGATGCCGATTTCATCATGAAACAAACCCGCAACTGCCACGGCTTCTACGGCGCCTCCTCGATGGAGCGGCTGCCGGTGGAGCGGGCACTGACGGATCAGGTTCGCAAGTTCAAGGCGATCGGCGCGCGATAGGCGCCGTGACCAAGGGAGGAAGAGATGTCGGGGATGCTGGTCGGTGAATTGATCCTCTGGCTCATCGTCGCGATCGTCGCGATCGTCATCATCGTCTATGTCGTGAACTGGCTGTACCACCGCTCGTCGAAGGAAGTCTCCTTCGTCCGCACCGGCTTCCTCGGCGAGCGTGTGGTGATCAACGGCGGCGCCTTCGTGCTGCCGTTCATCCACGACACCACGCCGGTCAACATGAACGTGCTGCCTATGGGGATCGTGCGCTCCCGGCAGGACGCCGTGATCACCCGCGACCGCATGCGCGTCGACATCGAGGCCGACTTCTACGTCCGCGTCCAGCCGACCCGCGAGGCCGTCTCGATCGCCGCCGCCACGCTCGGCCGCCGCACCATGGAGCCCGAGCAGCTCCACACCCTGCTCTCCGGCAAGTTCATCTCCGCGATCCGCTCGGTCGCCTCCGAAATGACCATGGAGCAGATGCACGAGCAGCGCGGCGACTATGTCGCCCGCGTCAAGGCCAATGCGGCGGAGGCGCTGGCGCAGAACGGCCTCGAGCTGGAGTCGGTCGCGATCACCGACCTTGACCAGACCGACCTGGAGTTCTTCAACCCCTCGAACCGCTTCGATGCCGAAGGCCTCACCCGCCTGATGGAGGACATCGAGGCCAAGCGCAAGCTGCGCAACGACATCGAGCAGGACTCGATGATCAAGATCCGCTCCCGCAACCTCGAAGCTGAGCGGCAGGCGCTGGAGATCGAGCGCGAGAGCGAGACCGCCCGCCTCGAGCAGGAGCGCGACATCGAGATGCGCCGCGCGCTGCAGCGGACCGAAGTGACCCGCGAACGCGCACTGCGCGAGACCGAGGCCGAGCAAGCCCAGATCGCCGCGCGCGAAGCGATCGAGAAGGCCCGCATCGCCAACGAGCAGGCGATCACTGAGGCGCGGATCGCCTCCGAGCGCGAAACGCGGCACCGGGAAATCGAGCGCACCCGCGCCGTGGAAGAGCGCGAGCTGCTGGCCCGCGAGGAGATCGAGAAGGCGCGGATCGCCAACCAGCGTTCGGTCGACACCACGCGTATCGCCTCCGAACGTGAAGTGCGCCAGCGCGAGATCGAGCGGATGCGCACGGTCGAGGAGGCCGAGATCGCGGCGCGCGAGGCGATCGAGAAGGCCCGCATCCAGCAGGACCGCGTCGTCACCGACGCCCGCATTGCCAACGAGGAAGAGACCCGGCGGCGCGAGATCGAGCGCACCCGCGCGGTCGACGAGGCCGAGATCGCCGCGCGCGAGGCCACCGAGAAGGCGCGCATCGCCCAGACCATGATGGTCAATGTCGAGCGCATCTCCTCCGACGAGCGCACCCGCGCGCTGGAGATCCAGCAGGTGCGCATCATCCAGGAAGCCGAGATCGAGGCGCAGAAGGCGGTCGAAGCCGCCCGCATTGCCCGCGAGAAGACACTGGCCGCCGAGCGCATCGCCGCCGACCACACCACGCGAAAGCTCGAGATCGAGCGCAACCAGGCGATCGAGATCGCCGGCATCAGCGCCCGCGAAGCCACCGAAGCGTCGCGGATTGCGCAGGAGGAGCACGTTCGCGCGCTCGAGATCGCCCGCACCCGCGCCATCGAGGAAGCCGATATCGCATCGCGCGAGGCGATCGAGGCGGCGCGCATCTCGCAGGAGAAATCGGTCGCCGCGCATCGCATCCGGGCCGAGCGCGAGACCCGCGGGCTCGAGATCGCACGCACCGAGGCGATCGAGGCCGCCGAGCTGAAGCGGCGCGACGCCATCGAGCGGCAGCGCATCGATGTCGAGCTGGCACTGGAAAGCGAGCGGATCGCCTCCTCGCGGACCCGCGAGGTGCTCAACATCGATCAGAAGAAGGCGATCGAGCTCGCCGACGAGGAGCGCGTGATCGCGCTCGCCGCCAAGCGCTCGGAGCGGATCGACGCCGACCGGCAGGTCCGGCAGGCCGAGATCGTGGCCCGCAAGGAGGTCGAGACATCAGATGTCACCCGCGAGCAGGCGCTGGAAGCGGCCCGGATCGGGCGGCGCCGCGCCATTGAGCAGCTCGAAGTCGCACGCAACCAGTCGCTGCAGGAAGCCGAGATCGCCGCGCGCGAGGAGGTCGAGCGCGCCCGCATCGCCTCCGACCGCGGCCTCGACGAGGCACGGATCGGCCGCGAGCGCGAGCTGCGCAAGCTCGAAGTCAACCGCGAAAAGGACGTCGAGACCACGCTGATGGAGAAGGCGATCGCGATCCATCAGAAGTCGCTGGAGGAGTCGGCGGCGCGCGCCGCGGCCGAGGAAGCGCGGATGCGCGCCACCGAGGCGGCCGAGCGCGTCGTCACCGCGCGCGAGAGCGAGATCGCAAAGCGTCGCAAAACCGTCGAGGTGCTGCTTGCCGAGAAGCAGGCCGAGGAGACAAGGATCGCGGCCGAGGCCGAGCGCGTCCGCTCCGCGGTCGAGGCCGAGGCGCAGCGGCTGCTCAACGAAGCCGAGAACGTGCTGACCGACCAGGCGCGCTACTCGCTGTTCCGCCGCAAGCTGCTCGACCGCATCGAGGGCATCGTGCGCGAGAGCGTCAAGCCGATGGAGAAGATCGAGGGCATCCGCATCCTCCAGGTCGACGGCCTCAACGGCAACGGCCATGGGGCGGGCGGTGGCCGCAGCGCCACCGACGAGGTGATCGACTCGGCGCTGCGCTACCGGGTGCAGGCGCCGCTGATCGATTCGATCCTCTCCGACATCGGCGTCGAGGGCGGGAGCCTGGCAAAAATGCCCGGCCTGATCCGCGAGGCGCGCGACATGCAGGGCATCAAGGACTCGGCGCGGAAGAGCGGCGGCGAGGCCAAGCCGGCGGCGCCGGAGGGCGGCGGCGAGCCGCGCCCGGAGCGCGCGCCGCGCAAGAAGGACTGAGCTGACGCCATGGCACGAGTCTACGTCTCCACCGTCGTCAACGCCCGCAACGACCGGGTCTGGGCCCGGGTGCGCGACTTCAACGGCCTGCCGAACTGGCATCCCGCGATCGCCGAGAGCCGCATCGAGGGCGGCGAGCCCTCGGACAAGATCGGTTGTGTGCGCGACTTCCGGCTGCGCAACGGCGACCGCATCCGCGAGAAGCTGCTGGGGCTGTCCGACTACGACATGTTCTGCACCTACTCGATCCTGGAATCGCCGATGGGCGTCGAGAACTATGTCGCCACGTTGCGGCTGACGCCGGTCACCGACGGTGACCAGACGTTTCTGGAATGGACCGCCGAGTTCGACTGCGCGCCGGAGCGCGAGAGCGAGCTCGTCAACAACATCGGCGGCGGCGTGTTCCAGGGCGGTTTCGACGCGCTGAAGCGGGCGTTCGGAGGATGAAAGCGTGATCGCACCTGCCACGAACGATGCACGTTGTACCCCCTCGCCCCGCCTGCGGGGAGAGGGTCGGGGTGAGGGGGAGTCTCCGCGGGGACGGTCGCAGTTCGACTCGTGGAGAGTCCCCCTCACCCGGAATTTGCGCGTTGCGCAAATTCCGACCTCTCCCCGCAAGCGGGGAGAGGTGAAGCGTGCCGATCCGCTAGTTCGAAACAAACTCTTCGAGGTGTAGCCGTGCCGCATATCGTCAAGAGCACGATCCTGGATGCGCCGACCGATGCGGCGTGGGCGGTGCTGCGCGATTTTAACGGCCACGACCGCTGGCATCCGGCGGTCGCGACCAGCGCGATCGAGCGCGCGCAACCGTCCGACAAGATCGGCTGCGTCAGGCGGTTCAAGCTGAAGGACGGCTCCGAGCTGCGCGAGCAATTGCTGGCGCTGTCCGACCTCGAACAGTCCTTCAGCTACTGCCTGCTCGATACGCCGGTGCCGATGTTCAACTACGTGGCGCATGTCCGGCTGCTGCCGGTCACCGATGGCGACCGCACCTTCTGGCACTGGGAATCGCGCTTCACGACCCGGCCCGAGGACCGGGACCGCATCACGCACATGGTTGCCGAAGACATCTACCAGGCCGGCTTCGAGGCGATCCGCCGGCATCTGAAGGAGGCCGCGTAAGCGGGGAACGACATCATGCCAGTCACGGTCAAGACCTTCACCAGCTCCCATGACGCAGCGGCGGCGCTGTCGGACCGCAGCGCCCGCTATCTCGGCGGCGGCACGCTGGTGATGCGGGCCCTGAACGAGGGCGACATTTCGATCTCGACCATCGTGCGCGCCAGCGACCAGGCCATGACGCGGATCGACGCGACCGGTTCGCGCATCACGCTCGGTGCCGGCGTCACCTTCGCGCGCATCCTCGCCGAGCGCGATCTTACCTTCCTGCACGCCCCTGCCCGCTCGATCGGCGGACCGGCGGTGCGCAACATGGGCACCGTCGGCGGCAATCTGTTCGCGCCGGTGCCCTACGGCGACTTCACGGTGGCGATGCTCGCGCTCGATGCCGTGGTGTCGGTGCAGGGCGGCCTTGGCGGCCGCGAGATCGCGCTCGACGAATTCCTGCAGTCGCGCGACAGGCAGGCCGGCACGCTGGTGCTGGCGATCTCCTTTGCCAAACCTGGCAGCGCCGATGCCTTCCACTACCGCAAGATCGCACGCATCAAGCCGAAGGGCGGCGCGGTGATCACGCTGGCCGCGCACCTGCCCATGAACGGCGGCCGCATCGTCGGTGCCCGCGTCGCGCTCGGCTCGATGGCGCCGACGCCGATCCGCGCCCGCGCCGCCGAACGCGCGCTGGAAGGACGATCGCTCGACGCCTCCACCATCAACGCCGCCGCCGCGGCAGCTGTCGAAGGAACTGCTCCGAGCGACAATGCGCTCGGCAGCGCCTGGTATCGCCGCGAGATCGTCGGCGTGCATCTCCGCCGTCTGCTCTCCGGTCAGGAATAGTTCGTCATGGCCACGACCGCACTTCAGTTCCAGCACAACGGCCGCGATGTCGCGATCTTCGTCGACGGCGGCACCAACCTCCTGGTGGCGCTGCGCGAGCTGATCGGCGACATGACGCCGAAATTCGGCTGCGGCCAGGGCGGCTGCGGCACCTGCAGCGTGCTGATCGACGGCGAGCTTCATCTCTCCTGCCTGACCTTGGCCGAGACGGTTGCCGGCCGCTCGGTCGAGACGCTCGACGGCATCAAGGACGGCCCCAATCTGCACCCGCTGCAGCGCGCCTTTGCCGATAATTTCGCCGCGCAGTGCGGTTATTGCACGCCGGGCATGCTGATGGCCGCAAAGGCGCTGCTTGACCGCAATCCGCAACCGAGCCGTGCCGAGGTGGTCGAGGCGATCTCCGGAAACATCTGCCGCTGCACCGGCTACGAGCCGATCATCAACGCCGTGCTGGCTGCCGCATCCGGCGGCCGCGCCCGCGCGTAAGGAAACAATATCATGCTGGAACTGCGCAAGGACCTGTTCGCCGACGAGCGCGACGACAACCTGAAGGAAATCGGCAAGGGCACGCAGCGCCAGGACATGCTCGGCCATGTCACCGGCACCTCGCCCTACTTCGACGACCACAAGCTGCAGGGCATGCTGCATCTGAAGGTGGTCCGCAGCGCCCATGCGCATGCGCGGCTACGCCGCATCGATACGTCCGAGGCGGAGCGGTCCCAGGGCGTGCGGCGGGTGATCCGCGCCGCCGACGTACCGCGCAACCTGAACACGCTGCTCAGCCTGATCAATTTCGGCAAGGACGACGAGCCGTCGCTGGCGGTCGACAAGGTGCGCTACAAGGGTGAGCCGGTCGTTGCGATCGTCGCCGACAGCCCGCGCCAGGCCTATGAGGCCATCGCGAAGGTGAAGATCGACTATGAGCCGCTGCCGACGGTGTTCGACGTCGAGGACGCGCTGAAGCCAGGCGCGCCCGTGGTCAACGAGGTCTATCCGAAAAACACCTTCACCTATCATGAGACCTACGACCACCAGCAACTGCGTTTCGGCGACGCCGACCGTGCGCTCGCCACGGCCGACCATGTGCTGGAGCAGCGCTACCAGATGTCGCCGATCGAGCACGCGCCGACCGAGACCAACGGCTCGATCGCAGCGCCCGACACCAACGGCCGCTACATCGTCTACACCTCGACGCAGGCGCTGTTCTTCTCGGTCGACACCTGCGCAAAAATCCTCGACGTACCCTCCAACACCTTCCACTTCATCGGCGGCACGGTCGGCGGCGGGTTCGGCGGCAAGGTCGACACGCTGACCGAGCCGCTCTGCATCCTCGGCGCGATGCTGACCGGGCGTCCGGTGCGCTACGTGTTCGGGCGCGAGGAGGAAATGCAATACGGCCCGCCGCGCGGCGCCGAGCGCATCTACATCAAGGATGGCGTGATGCACGACGGCCGCATCGTCGCCCGCAAGGTGCGCGCCTATTTCGACAGTGGCGCCTATACGCGGCTGTCGAGCTATGCCGCGGTGAAATGCGCCGCGCATCTGCCCGGCCCCTACACCATTCCGAACGTCCATGGCGACGTCTATTGCGTGTTCACCAACCGGACGCCGGCGACCGCGATGCGCGGCTTCGGGGTCACGGCGATGGACTTTGCCATCGAATGCCAGATGGACAAGCTCGCGTATCTGGTCGGCATGGACCCGATGGAGTTCCGGATCCTCAATGCCTATCGCGACGGCGACATGAAGGCGCACCGGCGCGAGGCCAAGAACACGGCGCTGATCGAATGCGTGCAGGTCGCCGCCGAAAAGGCCAAATGGCCGATCCGCGACGAGTACAAGCGCATGTCGTCGCGCAAGGATGGCGGCGGCATCCGCGCCGCGGTGACGCCGACGCCGCGCGAGACGCCTGCGCCGGCGGCCGCACCGATGCAGCAGCGCACGACATATGACCGCGCGCCCGCCGCGACCCACGAGCCGCCGCCACCTACTCCGCCGGCGCCGCCTTCGCCGCCGCGGCCATCGGCGCCGTCGCATGGCGCCACGCGGTTTTCTTCCGTCTTCGGCACCAGGAGGCGCTGACCATGACGAGACATCGCGGACGCGGCATCGCGTCGGTCAACTATCCCATCGGCATGAATCTCGGCGGCGATCCGAGCCAGGCGCTGGTGCATTCCAATCCGAGCGGCAAGTTCACGGTGGCGCTGTCCTCGATCGATCTCGGCCAGGGCATGAAGTCGGTGACGCGGCAGATCTGCGCGGAGACGCTCGGCGTTCCCGTCGAGGACGTCTATGTCGACACCGCCGACTCCGACACCGGCCCGCACTGCATGGGCTCGTTCGCCTCGCGCGGCACCCATCGCGTCGGCAACGCCGTGATGGCGGCGGCGCGCGAGGCGCGCGGCGTGATGATGGAGGCGGCCGCCGAGGAGCTTGAGGTGAATGCCGCCGACCTCGAGACCGACGGCCGCGGCAACATCCACGTCAAGGGCGCGCCGCACCGCTCGATCTCGACCAAGGACGTCGCGATCGCCGCGCAGTTCAAGCAGGGCAAGACCATCTCGGGCCGCGGCATCTTTCTGGTGCCGCTGTCCGACGTCGATCCGGAGACTGGCGAGATGTCGCCGGCGACGTGCTACGCGCATGCCTGCCTGGTCGCCGAGGTCGAGGTCGATGACGAAACCGGCGAGGTCGCGATGATCAGGATGGATTCCGCCTATGAGCTCGGTCGCGCGCTCAACCCGCGGCTGGTCGAGCAGCAGCTGGTCGGCGGCGCCTGGATGGGCGTCAGCCACGCGCTGTACGAGACGCCGGAGCCGTACTATCCCGAGCCGGTGCACGGGCCGCGCGACTTCGTCGAATACCTGATGCCGGGGCCGGGCGACATCTGCCCGCACGATATCGCCGTGCTGGAACGCCCGGCGCCCGACGGTCCGTTCGGCGCCAAGGGGCCGGGCGAGATGTGCGCCAATCCGGTGCTGCCCGCGGTCGCCAATGCGATCTTCAACGCCGTTGGGGTGCGGATCGACGATCTGCCGATCACGCCGGAGAAAGTGCTGCGCGCGATCAAGGCGCAGGGCGGCGCGCGGCCGCAGCCGCGGCGCTGAGGTTTTGCCATGCCGGTCCGCAGCAACATCGTCGGCATCGACAGCCCGGAGGCGCTGGAGAAGGCGCTGCGCGCGGCCTATTACCTCGCCGACGACGGCATCGCGACCGCGTCCTATCTCTCGCTCGCGCTCGGCAAGCCGCTGCTGCTCGAGGGCGCGCCCGGCGTCGGCAAGACCGAAGCCGCGAAAGCGATCGCCGCCGTTCTCGGCCGCAGGCTGATTCGCCTGCAATGCTATGAAGGCATCGACGCGTCGGCCGCGCTCTAC
Source organism: Bradyrhizobium sp. CCBAU 51753 (assembly GCF_015291565.1). Taxonomy (NCBI): domain Bacteria; kingdom Pseudomonadati; phylum Pseudomonadota; class Alphaproteobacteria; order Hyphomicrobiales; family Nitrobacteraceae; genus Bradyrhizobium; species Bradyrhizobium sp. CCBAU 51753. The sequence goes on from NZ_CP030037.1 coordinate 7,754,879, forward strand.
GAGTGGAACTATCCGCGCCAGATGCTGGCGATCCGCCAGGCCGGCGAGGAGAGCATCGACATCTACGGCGAGTCGTTCCTGATCGAGCGCCCGATGCTCGCCGCGCTGCGCGCGCCCGATGCGACGGTGCTCTTGATCGACGAAATCGACCGCGCCGATCAGGAGTTCGAGGCCTTCCTGCTCGAATTCCTCTCCGACTTCCAGATCTCGATCCCCGAGCGCGGCACGGTGCGCGCCGCAGAGCATCCGGTCGTCGTGCTGACCTCCAACCGGACGCGCGACCTGCACGAGGCGCTGCGGCGGCGTTGCGTCTACCACTGGATCGACTACCCCAACGCCGAGCGCGAGGCGCGAATCGTGATGATGCGGGCCTCCAGCGTCGCGGAAGCGACGGCGCGGGCCGTCGTCGCCGCGGTCGGCCGTCTGCGCCGCGAGCCGCTGAGCAAGGCCCCGGGCATTGCCGAAGCCGTCGACTGGGCCGAGGCCGCGACGCTGCTCAACAAGGGCGGCGCGCGCTGGCCCGACGCATTCAAGCGCTCGATCGGCGTGGCGCTCAAGGATGAGGAGGACCTGCATTTCATTTCGCCGCGGCTCGACGTCATCATCGCGGAGGCGGCCGCGTGAGCGACGATCTGAAGCTGCCGCGCGCCGCGCAAATCTTCGTCTCCTTTGTCGCGCTGCTGCGCGCCAACGGCTTCTCGGTCGCGCCGGAGCAGACCACGAGTTTTCTCGCCGCGATCGAGCTGCTCGGGCCGCAGAGCCTCGGGCACATTCGCCGGGCCGGGCTCGCGACCTTGGCGCCGCCGCCGGAGCGCCGCGCGACCTATGACCGGCTGTTCGACATCCATTTCCGCGGCGCGGAGGCGATCGAGCAGGCCGAGGGCGAGGACGAGGAGACCGTCCGCCTGCAGGAAGAGGGCCGCGGCGACGACGAGCCGCCGCTCACTGAGGAGGCCAATGAATCCGGCCTCGCCGCCGCGCGCGCCGAGGCGCTGGTCGAGCGCCGCTTCGCGCAGACGTCGATGAGCGATCCACTGCGGCGATTGTCGCGCGAGGCGGCACGGCGGCTGCCGCGGCGGCGCGGCCACCGGCGGCGGCGGGCGCGCTCCGGCCCGTTCGCCGACCTCCGCCGCACCCTGCGCGACAGCGTCCGCAATGACGGCGAGGTGCTGCGGCTCGGGCGGCTGCGCCGCCGGCCGCGGGCGCGAAAAATGCTGCTGCTGATCGACGTCTCCGGCTCGATGAAGGCGCGCACCGAGGAGAACATGAAGCTGGCGCATGCGCTGATGCAGTCGGCCGGCAATGTCGAGGTGTTCACCTTCGGCACGCGATTGACCCGCATCACGGGCGCGCTGCGGCTGAAGCGCCGCGAGCAGGCGCTGAGCGCCGCGTCTTTCCTGGTCAGCGACTGGGACGGCGGCACACGGATCGGCGACGCGTTGCAGGCGTTTCTGGCCGTGCCGCGGTTCGGCGGCTATGCCCGCGGCGCCGCGGTCGTGATCGTGTCCGACGGCCTCGAGCGCGGCGACCCGGCTGCGCTGCGCGATGCGGTCGCAAAGCTGTCGCGGCGGGCCTGGCGGGTGAGCTGGCTGACACCGCTGGCGACCTCGCCGAGCTTCAAGCCGCAAACCGAGGCGCTGGTCGCGATCCAGCGCTTTGTCGATGATCTCGTCGACGGCGGATCGAGCGCGTCTGTTGTCGCGCATCTGCTGTCGCTCGGACGAAGGAGAGCTGCGTGACCGACATCGTCGACGGCCATCACCACATCTGGCGACAGGCCGATCTCGCCTGGCTGTCCGGCCCGATGCAGCCGCGCATCTTCGGCCCCTATGAGCCGATCCGCCGCGATTATCCGATTCAAGAGTATCTCGACGACCTCAAGAATACCGGCGTCACCCGCTCGGTCTATGTCCAAACCAACTGGCCGACCGGCCGGTTCGAGGACGAGGCGGCCTGGGTGCAGCAGACCGCGGACGCGCATGGCTGGCCACACGCGCTCGTCGCCTACGCCGATTTTTCCGTCGACGACGTCCGCCCACAACTCGATCGCCTGAAACGCTATCCGCTGGTGCGCGGGGTGCGCATGCAACTGCACTGGCATGACAACCCGCTGTATCGCTTCGCCGCGCGGCCCGACCTCTCCGCGGATCCGACCATCCGGCGCAATATCGGCCACCTCGCGGACTATGGCTGGAGTTTTGATCTGCAGGTGTTCGCGCCGCAGATGACCGAGGCCGCCGGCCTGGCCGAGGCCTGCCCCGGCGTCACCTTCATCCTGCAGCATGCCGGCATGCTGGAGGATCTGTCGCCGCAGGGCCGCGTCGCCTGGCGCGCCGGAATGGCCCGGCTCGCGCAGTGTCCGAACGTGGTCTCAAAACTCTCCGGGCTCGGCACCTTCATCCATCGCAACGATCCGGCCCACATCGCCGATGTCGTGACCGACACCGTTGCGATCTTCGGCGCGGAGCGCTGCCTGTTCGGCTCGAACTTTCCGATCGAGAAGCTGTGGACCAGCTATCGCGACCTCATCGACGCCTTCAAGGCGGCGGCTGCGCGGCTCACGCCTGCGCAGCGCGAAGCAATCTTCAGCACCACGGCGGCGCGGGTCTATCGGTTGGGGCCGTAAGCGCGCTGCGAACACAGACACAAGCAACGAACATGAATTGGGAGGAATGGGATGCCGTTGGAGATCAAGATCCTGGACTATGGCGATATCGAACTGGAATCGAGCTTCCTCGTCCTGGGACACAATTGCGGCCGGACCAAGCGCGTGCTGACGCTCGGCTTTCTGATCCTCGGCGGCCCCTATCCCGTGCTGGTCGACACCGGCTATCGCTCCAACCAGATCATGGAGACGCTCGGCATGCGCGGGCTCCAGTTCCACGAGAACATGATCGAGAACCAGCTCGCCCGCCACGGCGTGCGGATCGGCGACGTCCGCTTCGTCTGCCACACCCATCTGCACATCGACCATGCCGGCAAGGACGATCTGTTCCCGATGAACACCACGGTCGTGCTCAACCGCAAGGAGCTGGAATATTCGGTCTCCGGCCTGATGCATCCGCAATATCCGGCGCCCGACATCAAGCATTTGATCGACCGCCTGCACACCAAGAGCGCGCTGCGCTTCCTCGATCTCGAAATCACCGGCCCGGTCGAGCTGATGCCGGGCGTCTATTGCGACGCCGCCAACGCCCACACCGAGGGCTCGATGAACATCCACGTCCACACCGCCGACGGCATAGCGACGATCTGCGGCGACGTGATCTATGATTTCAACGACCAGATCGTAAATCCCTTCAACGAAATCCACGACGCCGAGCCACGCACCACCGGCAACCACGGCACCAGCAAGCGGGCGGAGAAGGCCGCGATCAAGAAGCTGCTCGCTAGCTCGCGCTATCTGCTGCCGGTGCACGATCGCCCGGCCAAGATCGAGGGCGGCATGGTGGTGGGACGGCTGCACGACCAGGTGCCCGGGCCGGTGGTGCAGAGCCTGCCGCAACGCAGCTGGTTTCCGGCGTAAGCGTAAAGGATCGACGCGATGACGCATGTCACGCTGCGCAGCGAGTTCGAGGACTTGATCGACCCCTACGCGCCGGTCGGCCAGGTCGGCACCGGCTTTGAGTTCACGGAAGGACCGATCTGGCATCCGCTCGAACACTTCCTGCTGTTCTCCGACATGCCCGGCGACGTGCGCCGTCGCTGGGACGCGCGGCGCGGCGTGGTCGAAGTCCGCCGCCCCTCGAACAAATGCAACGGCATGACCTATGATGCCGACCTCAATCTGATCGTCTGCGAGCACGCGACGTCGTCGCTGATCCGCGAGCGGCCGGACGGACGGCGCGAGGTACTGGCCTCGCATTACGACAACCAGGAGCTCAACAGCCCCAACGACGTCTGCGTGCACTCCTCGGGCGCGATCTATTTTTCCGATCCCTGGTATGGCCGGATGCCGGTCTATGGCGTCGAGCGGCCGCGCCAGCTCGGCTTTCAGGGCGTCTACCGCGTGCCATCAGGCGGCGGCGCGCCGCAGCTCCTCGTCGACCGCTATTTGTTCGATCAGCCGAACGGGCTGTGCTTCTCGCCCGACGAGCGCATCCTCTATGTCAACGACACCGTGCAGGCGCTGGTCCGTGCCTTCGACGTGACTCCCGACGGCGCACTCGCCAATCCGCGGGTGTTCGCCTCCGGCATCCGCTCCGAGCTCGAGCCCGGCCTGCCTGACGGCATGAAATGCGACCAGCGCGGCAATGTCTGGGTCACCGCGCCCGGCGGCGTCTGGGTCTATTCGCCCGCCGGCAATCTGCTCGGAAAAGTCCGCCTGCCGGAGCTGGTCGCCAACCTCGCCTGGGGCGGACCTGATTTCCGCACGCTCTATCTGACCGCGACCCATTCGGTCTATGCGATCCCGACCAAAGTCGGGCCACGCCACGAGCCTTATATGAGCGGCAAGCCCGGCGGCGCGGGCGCCGCCTCTCCGACACCGGTGCCGAACCTCGCTACCGGCGAGATGCGGATAGATCCGCAGCGCTGCGCGATGATCATCCAGGACATGCAGAACGACGTCATCATGGATGGCGGCGCGTTCGCGGACTCCGGCGCGCCCACCCATGCCCGCCAGCAGCATGTGATCGAAAACGTCCGTCGCGTTGCGGAGGCGGCGCGCGCTCGCGGCGTCGCCATCATCCACGTCTGGTTCGTCGTCGAACCCGGCGCGCCCGGCGTCACCTTGAATGCGCCGTTGTTCGAGGGGCTGGTCGACAGCAAGGCGATGGTGCGCGGCAGCTGGGGCGCAGCGCCAGTCTCCGGCCTCGAGCCGCGTCCGGGCGACTTCGTGGTCGAGAAGATGCGGATGAGCGCCTGGGAAGGCACCCGGCTGGAGACGATTTTGAAGGCCACCGGCCGCGACATGATCATCAACACCGGCGCCTGGACCAACATGTCGGTCGAGCACACCGCGCGCACCGGCGCCGACAAGGGTTTCTTCATGATCGTGCCGGAGGACTGCTGCTCGACCATGAACGCCGATTGGCACAACGCGGCGATCAATTTTGCGCTCCAGAACGTCTCGGTCGTGACCAACGCCGACACCGTGATCAAGGCGCTCGGCTGAAGGGGCTGCGGTGGTGCCAAAGCTGCTTCACCTCGCCTGTTCTCCGCGCACTGAGTCGGAATCGGCCGATGGCGCGCGGGTTTTCGTCGAGGCTTTTCGCACGGCGCGCCCGGACTGGGAGATCGATGCGATGAACCTGTGGCGCGAGCCGCTGCCGGATTTCGAGGGCTATCTGCTGGAGGCCAAATATTCCCGGCTCGGCGGCAAGCCCTTTACCAACTCGCAGCGCGACGCCTTCGCCGTCGCCGAGCGCCTCGCGTTGCGGCTGTCGCTGGCCGATCGCGTGCTGATCTCGACGCCGATGTGGAATTTTTCTATACCCTACAAGCTCAAGCAGTGGCTCGACGTCATCATCCAGCCCGGCCTGACCTTCCGCTTCGATCCCGCGACCGGCTACCTGCCGCTGCTCAAGGACCGGCCGACCGTCGTGATCGTCGCCAGCGGCAGCGACTTCGTCACCGGCATGAACCGCGGCCGCATCGACATGGCGACGCCCTATCTGCGCGAGGCATTGCGCTTCATCGGCATCAGCGACGTGCGCTTCGTGCCGATCGGCCCGACCACCGGCCCCACCGAGCCGATCCGCGCCGCGCGCGAGGCCGCGCACCGCAGACTGGCGGAGATGGCGGCAAGATTTTGACGAACGCCACTGTCAGTCCCGTCACCCTGATCAGGGGTTTGCTCAACTTGCTCGGTGTCATCACCCGGCTTGACCGGGTGATCCAGTATTCCAGAGACGCCGGTGATAGAAGCGAGGGGCCGCGGCGTACTGGATCGCCCGGTCAAGCCGGGCGATGACAACGGTAGATGAGGACAAAGCTTAACAAGCTCTCAGGATGACGGGCAGAGAAGAGCGCCCCCGATTCACATGTCAAACACCTTGCTCGGTGTCGTCCCGCAAAATTCCGTCACGCGGCACCGGACGTTAGACCAATTGCGTAAGTAGTCGTCCGGATACAGGCGGGTTCCCGATCTGGCTATGCAGCGTTCAGCCAACAAGAAGAAACGGCATGAAGAAGCTGATCGATCGCCATCGGGACATCCAGTACACGGTCACCAACATCGAACCGGATCTCTGGAGCTGGTCATTCGAAATCAACGGCAAGATCAAGCGCGGCACCACCCGTGCGCGGCTTGATCTGCTGGCGCAGCGGAGGGTCTGCACCATCATCGACCGCGAGCTGAAAAGCCTCGCGCGCAGCAGGCCGCGCGAGCCCGACTGAGCGCGATCTGCATCGGCCTCAATACCTTGCTGCAGGATATTCATCGCGCAAGGCACTTCCGTTCAAGGTTCGCGATTTTATCTTGGTCGACGACGATCCACAGCCAGCGCATCGAACGCGAAGCTGTCGGCCGCGTCTAGCGCACGCGCGAAGACCAGGAGCACTGCAATGGCCGAGATTTCCGGCATCGTGATCCCCGACAGCAAGATCGCCCGCGAGGCCGCCGAGCTGGTGCGGCAGCACGAATCCGAGATGCTGTTCAACCACTCGGTTCGGGTGTTCGCGTTCGGCGCGCTGAAAGGCATCCGGCAAAAGCTGAAGTTCGACGCCGAGCTGCTCTATGTCGCAGCGCTGTTTCATGACCTCGGCCTCGCCGACGCCTTCCATACCGAAACAAAGCGCTTTGAAGTCGACGGCGCCGACGCGGCGCGCGCCTTTCTCAGGAGCCACGGCATCCCCGAGCCGCAAGCGGACCTGGTGTGGGAAGCGATCGCCCTGCACACCACGCCCGGCATCCCGCAATACATGCGGCCGGAAATCGCGCTCACCAATGCGGGCGTGCTGGTCGATGTCGTCGGGATCGGCTACGACGACTACACGCCGGAGCAGCGCGATCAGGTCATCGCCGCCTTTCCCCGCGGCGATTTCAAGAATGAGTTCATCCAGGTTCAAACCTGCTCGGCACTGAAGAAACCGCAGACCACGTTCGGCACGGTCAACTTCGACTTCATCCAGGAGCACGACCACACATTCCACAAGCCCAACGCCTGCACGCGAATCCGCAATACGCCGTGGCGGAGCTAGGCGCCGGACGACATTGCTCAGATCATCTGTTATGAATGAGGTTGCGCAAGGCATGTTCTCATTCAACCATGAACGTTGTTTTTCATACCCTGGTTAGCGTGGCCACCGCCGCCGCCCTGTCGAGCCGGGTCAAAGAGAAGGAACCGCTTAATTCGACCAGCAATATTGCCGTGCTGGTCGCCGGGTTCACCGCGGGCGTGCTCTCACATGGCCTGCTTGATTGGCTTCCACATCAATATCCCCTCCGCTCCATCGCTGACGTCGTTGTCAGCCTGATCCTGTTCTCCGGTGTTTGGGTCCTCGCGCGTAAGGAAGCGCGATGGATATTGCTGACCTGCTTTCTGGGAGCGATCTTCCCCGATCTGGTCGATCTGGGGCCGGCCGTCCTCAACAAACAGATGCAATTGAGCTTGCCGATGGTCAAAACCTTCCCGTGGCATTGGAAGGAATATTCGGGCTCGATCTATGATGGCAGCCGCCGCTGGCTGTCGATTGCAAACCATCTAGCCGTCGTGGCTGCTAGCGGACTTCTTATCCTTCAATATCGGCGAGGCATAATCCGGAGATACGCCACGCCCTCGCAAAACACTTCATAGCGGAAGGCAGGCTGACCGCTCAAGGCAGGCATTCAGCCGCTGCTGGTTGCGGCCGGCCGCGGCTTTTGGGATCGTGCGCGGCGCGCATGCCATCACGCTGAACGGGAGTCCCGACATGGCCATCCTCAAGGACTTCACGATCGGCTTCTACAAAATCCCGCTTCCGGTGGTGCTGAGCGATAGCACGCATGGCGAGATCACGGCGTTCGAGCTGATCACGATCCGTGCCCGCGATGCCGACGGTGCCGTGGGAACCGGCTACACCTACACGGTCGGCCGCAACGGCGGCGCCGTCGCGGATATTCTGAGCCGCGAAATCGGCGAGGTCGCGCTTGAGATGGAAGCCGACGACACCGAGCAGCTCTGGCACCGCGTATGGTGGGCGCTGCACTATGGCGGCCGCGGCGGGCCGGCGGTGCTGGCGCTCTCGGCGCTCGACATCGCGCTGTGGGACCTGAAGGCGCGGCGCGCATCGTTGCCGCTGTGGCGGCTGCTCGGCGGCTTCGATCGCCGCGTGCCCTGCTATGCCGGCGGCATCGATCTCGATCTGCCGCTGGACGGGCTGCTCAAGCAGACCGACGACAACCTCGGCAAGGGATTTCGCGCCATCAAGATGAAGGTCGGCCGCCCCAGCCTCGCGGCCGACGTGGCGCGCGTCAAGGCGATGCGCGGCCATCTCGGCGACGAGTTTCCGCTGATGGCGGATGCCAACATGAAGTGGACCGTCGAGGAGGCGATCCGCGCCGCGCGCGCGCTGCAGCCGTTCGACCTGACCTGGCTGGAGGAGCCGACCATTCCCGACGATGTCGAAGGCCATGCGCGCATCCTCAAGGCGGGCGGCGTGCCGATCGCGGCCGGCGAAAATCTGCGCAGCCTGTGGGAGTTCAAGCCGTACATCGCCGGCGGCGCGCTGTCCTATGCCGAGCCCGATGTCACCAATTGCGGCGGCGTCACCAGCTTCATGAAAATCGCCCGCCTCGCCGAGGCGTTCAACATCCCCGTGACCAGCCATGGCGCGCACGATATCACCGTGCATCTGTTGGCGGCCTGCCCGAACCGCTCCTATCTCGAGGCGCACGGTTTTGGGCTCGACCGCTATATCGAACATCCGCTGGTGCTGGATCAGGGCATGGCGATCGCGCCGGATCGCCATGGGCACGGCGTCGCGTTCGACTGGAAGGGGTTGGACAAGCTCAGCGCGCGCTGAGTTTGTAGTGCATCGATTTGTCCGCGCATTCCGTTCACCTCTCCCCGACGGGGAGAGGTCGATTTGCGCAGCAAATCGGGTGAGGGGCCGCAGCTCCAACGAGAGACCGTAGCCCCTCACCGGGCGCTGCGCGCCGACCTCTCCCAAGGGGAGAGGTGGACTAGTGCTGCGGCACCGACCGGATCTCAAGATGTTTCCAGATGTGGCGCTGCGGGAATGCTGCCCTGCCGCTAAGTGCTAGGCGCGTTGATGCCAAGCTGCTAGCGTCCCGCGCTTCAGATTGCCTTGCAAGGACCGGAGCAAATGGATAACCGTAGTGATGTTTGGCGCGGCGTCGACACCATCAAGCCGCGATTCATCGAGCTGAGCGACCGCGTGTGGGCGATGCCCGAGGTCTGCTACACCGAAGCGCGCTCATGCGCCGAACATCTGGCCGAGCTGCGCCATCAGGGCTTTCGCATCACGGAAAACGTCGCCGGGATTCCGACCGCGGTGATCGGCGAATGGGGCGAAGGCGGCCCTGTGATCGCCTTCATGGGCGAATACGATGCCCTGCCCGGCCTCAGCCAGGAGGCCGGTGTCGCCGAGCATCGCCCGGTCGAGAGCGGCGGCCATGGCCATGGCTGCGGGCACAATCTGCTCGGCTCCTCGGCACTGCTCGCCGCCACCGCGGTGAAGGACTGGCTCGCCGAGAACAAGGTGCCGGGCCGCGTGCGCTATTACGGCTGCCCCGCCGAGGAAGGCGGCGCGGCCAAGGCGTTCATGGTCCGCTCCGGCGCGTTCGCGGACGCCGACATCGCCATCACCTGGCATCCGCACAGCTTCTGGGAAGTCGCGGTGACGCCCTCGCTCGCCAACACCCGCGCCGATTTCAGCTTCACCGGGCGCACCTCGCACGCCTCGGCCTCGCCGCATCTCGGCCGCAGCGCGCTCGACGCGGTGGAATTGATGAATGTCGGCGTCAACTACATGCGCGAGCACATGCCGAGCGACGCGCGCGTGCACTACGCGCTGCTCGACACCGGCGGGATCGCGCCCAACGTGGTGCAGGCCCATGCCAGGGTGCGCTATTCGATCCGCGCCCGCGACCTGCCCGGCATGAACGAACTGGTCGAGCGCGTGCACAAGATCGCACAGGGCGCGGCGCTGATGACCGAGACCAAGGTCGAGATGAAGATCATCTCCGCGGTCTCCAACATCCTGCCCAACGCGCCGCTGGAGCAGGAGCTGCACCGCATCATGGAGGAGCTCGGCCCGCCGCATTTCGACGATGCCGACAAGGATTTTGCCGGCAAGATCCGCGCGACCCTGACCGACAAGGACATCGCATCAGTGTATTACGCGATCGGCATGGAGCCGACCGACCGGCCGCTCGCCGACTTCCTGGTGCCAATCGACGCCAAGCGCAATCCGCTGATCGGCTCGACCGACGTCGGCGACGTCAGCTGGGTGGTGCCGACGGTGCAGGTCCATGCACCGACGGTTGCGATCGGCACCCCGTTCCACACCTGGCAGGTGGTGGCGCAAGGCAAGACCCCGGCCGCGCACAAGGCCATGGTGCAGGCCGCGAAGGCGATGGCCGGGCTCGGCGTCAGGGCATTGCTGGATCCCAAGCTGATCGAGGCCGCCAAGGCCGACCTGACCAGGCGGACCGCCCGCACCCCCTATGTCAGCCCGTTGCCGGCGCATGTTGCACCGCCGTTGACGATGTCGGTGGCGTAACGCCGCAGTTTTGCCGCGCCCGGCCCGCCGCTCCTGGCGAGGCCCGGGCGCGAGAGAAAAAACCGCCTCGGAACAAAGGATAACGAACAAATTTTCCGCAAGTCCGAGGCGCGGTGGGACGGACTTTGGCGCCCAATTGCCGAAGCCGTGTGCGGTCGCGAAAGATTCTGCCCAAGCGATAGCCAAAAGACCTAGGACCTGTGGCGCTGGAGACGTTGACCTTCGCGGTCATTCGGTGTGCCATCCTGCCGCCAAATACCCGGCGGCCCGCTTGTCGTGGCCAGCCGCAATAACCGGAACCGGACGAGGGGACTATGTTCGACAAAGACCTGCGAACCATGATCGACGACGTGAAGGACGGCCGGATGAACCGCCGTGCCTTCGTGCAGCGGATGATCGCCGTCGGCCTCACGGCGCCGATGGCCAACCAGATTCTCGCCATCGGCGGCGTCGCGATGGCGCAGAGCCCCAATCCCTACAAGCCGACCAAGCGCGGCGGCGGCGGTCCGCTGAAACTGCTGTGGTGGCAGGGCGCGACCCTGCTCAACCCGCATTTCGCCACCGGCACCAAGGACCAGGACGGCTCGCGCATCTTCTACGAGCCGCTCGCGAGCTGGGACGCCGACGGTCATCTCAACCCGATCCTTGCCGCGGAAATCCCCTCGATCCAGAACGGCGGGCTCTCCGCCGACGCCAAATCGGTGGTCTGGAAATTGAAGCCCGGCGTCAAGTGGCACGACGGCAAACCGGTTACAGCCGACGACCTGGTCTTCAACTGGGAATACGCCACCGATCCCGCCACCGCGGCGGTCTCGAGCGGCACCTACGCCGACATGACCGTCGAGAAGGTCGACGATCTCACCATTCGCATCACCTTCAAGCAGCCAACCCCATTCTGGGCCAATGCCTTTGTCGGCGCCTATGGCTGCATCATCCCAAAACACCTGTTCGCGGAGTACAAGGGCGGCAAGTCGCGCGAGGCGCCGAACAATCTGAAGCCGGTCGGCACCGGGCCCTACAAGTTCGTCGAGTTCAAGCCGGGCGACCTGATCCGCGGCGAGATCAATCCCGACTACCACATGGCAAACCGGCCCCATTTCGACACCATCGAGATGAAGGGCGGCGGCGACGCGGTCTCGGCGGCGCGCGCGGTGATCCAGACCGGCGAATATGATTTCGCCTGGAACATCCAGGTCGAGGACGAGGTGCTGCTGCGGCTCGAGAAGGGTGGCAAGGGCAAGACGCTCTACGCCGTCGGCGGCGATATCGAGTTCATCGCCCTCAACTTCACCGATCCGAACACCGAGGTCGACGGCGAGCGTTCCTCGATGAAGACCAAGCATCCGATCCTGTCCGACGCCCGCGTGCGCAAGGCCTTGGCGCTGCTGGTCGACCGCGAGTCCGTCAAGAAGGTGATCTACGGCCGCGCCGGCCGCACCACGTCCAACTATCTCAATGGTCCGGAAGAATTCGTCTCCAAGAACACCAAATGGGAATTCTCGATCGAGAAGGCCAGCGCGCTGCTCGACGAAGCCGGCTGGAAGATCGGCGGCGACGGCATCCGCGAGAAGGACGGCAAGAAGCTCAAGCTGCTGTACCAGACCTCGATCAACGGCCCGCGCCAGAAGACCCAGGCGATCGTCAAGCAGGCCTGCCAGAAGGCCGGCATCGACGTCGAGCTGAAATCGGTGGTGGCCTCGGTGTTCTTCTCCTCCGACGTCGCCAATCCCGACACCTACGCGAAGTTCTACGCCGACATCGAGATGTTCCAGATCCCGATGACGCAGCCCGATCCGGCGCTGCATATGCGCCGCTATCACTCGCGCGAGGTCGCCACCAAGGACAACAAGTGGCAGGGCCGCAACTTCCCGCGCTGGGTCAACAAGGATTTCGACGCCGCGGTCGATGCGGCGGATACCGAGACCGATCCGATCAAGCGGGCCGACCTCTACGTCAAGAGCAACGACCTGATGTGGCAGGACACGGTGGTGATCCCGGTGATGCATCGCGCCGCGGTAGAGGCCTGCACCAACTCGCTGCGGCCGGCGCTCTCCGGCTGGGCCAACCAGACCGACAATCTGCAGGACTGGTACCGGGAAGCCTGAGCCGTGACCGGCCCGGAAATTGCTTCCTTTGGAAACTGCTTCTCCCAGAAGTGCTTCTCCCTCTCCCCGTTCTTACGGGGAGAGGGTTGGGGTGAGGGGCTTTATCCGCGAATGCGGTGGAAGCTGAGTTCGTGGAGAATCCCCCTCACCCGGAATTCAAGCTCTGCTTGAATTCCGACCTCTCCCCGCGAGCCGGGCGAGGTGAAGCCCGAGTTGCCTGTTCATTCGAAGCTGCGTACGAGCGTTAGTCCGATAATCCCATGAGTCAGTATGTCCTGCGTCGCCTGATGATCGCGATCCCGAGCCTGCTCGGGATCTCGCTCGTGCTGTTCATCGTGCTGGCGCTCGCGCCGGGCGATCCGTTCGGCGAGCTCGCGACCAATCCCAACGTGCCGCCCGAGGTGCAGGCGGCGCTGCGCGCCAAGTTCGGCCTCGACGACCCGATCTATCTCCGCTATCTGCACTGGCTCGCGGCGATGGCGCAGGGCGACTGGGGATTTTCCTTCGTCAGCCGCATGAATGTCGACACGCTGATCCTGCAGCGGCTGCCGACCACGCTCTACGTGATCGGCTCGGCGCAGCTTTTGGCGCTGGCGATCGCCATTCCGGTCGGCGTCTATGCCGCGACCCGGCCCTATTCGATCTTCGACCAGATCGCCAACACCTTCGCCTTCATCGGCTTCTCGCTGCCGACCTTCTTCACCGGCATCCTGTTCATCCTGATCTTCTCGGTGAAGCTCGACTGGCTGCCGTTCGTCTATTCGACCGACATCAAGGCCACCGGCATTCCCTGGGTGCTGGAGATGATCCGCCAGGCGATCATGCCGGTGATGGTGCTCGGCCTGTTCCAGGCGGCCTCGATGACCCGCTTCGTCCGTTCGGCGATGCTCGACGTGATCCGCCTCGACTATGTCACCACCGCCCGCGCCAAGGGGCTCGGCCAGGCCAAGGTGATCGTCAAGCATGTGATGCGCAACGCGATGATCCCGGTGGTCACGCTGATCGCGCTGCAGATGCCCGCGGTGTTCGGCGGCGCCATCGTCACCGAGCAGATCTTCCGGATTCCCGGGATCGGCTCGCTCCTGATCTCTTCCATCCTCGCCAATGACACGCCGGTCGTGATGGCCGTGACCTTCGTCTTCGCGTGTCTCGTGGTGCTGTTCAACCTGATTGCAGACGTGCTCTATGGCTGGCTTGACCCTCGCATCTCCTTCCGCTGAACCGCAGCGGCGCGGCTACTCGCCCTGGCGCGAGACCTGGCGGCGCTACCGCCGGCATCGGCCGGCCGTGGTCAGCGCCGTGCTGCTGCTGCTGTTGATCGCAGCCGTCGTGCTCGGCCCGTTCGTCTGGCGCGTCTCGATCAGCGACATGGACGTCGTCGCCGGCCTGCAGGGGCCGTCGCTGGCGCATCCGTTCGGCACCGACGATCTCGGCCAGGATATTTTGGCCCGTATGATCTATGGCGGCCGCATCTCGCTCGCGGTCGGGCTTGCCGCGATGCTGGTCTCGGTGTTCGTCGGCACCCTGATCGGCGCGCTCGCCGGCATGTCGCGCGGGGCGCTCGGCTACGCGCTGATGTGGCTGACCGATTTGTTCCTGTCGCTGCCGCAGCTGCCGCTGCTGTTGATGCTGATCTATCTGTTCCGCGACGGGCTGAAGGCGGTGTTCGGCCCGGAGGGCGGCATCTTCATCCTGATCGTGCTTGTGATCGGCGGGCTGCGCTGGATGCCGGTGGCGCGGCTGGTGCGCGCCCAGTTCCTGTCGCTGCGCGAGAAGGAGTTCGTCGAGGCCGCGCGCGCGCTCGGCGCCAGCCCGGTGCGGCAGGTAGTGCGCCATATCCTGCCCAATGCGCTGGGGCCGGTGATCATCGCCGGCACCATCGACGTTGCGGCTGCGATCATCGCGGAATCGACGCTGTCGTTCCTCGGCCTCGGCTTCCCGCCGGACACGCCGACCTGGGGCCGCATCCTCTATGACGCCAAGGATTTTCTCGACATCGGCCCGCACTGGGCGCTGTTTCCCGGCGGGGCGATCTTCATCGCGGTGGTCGCCATCAACTTCATCGGCGACGGGCTGCGCGACGCGCTCGACGCGCGCAAGGTGATCTGATGGCGCTGCTCGACATCAAGGGCCTGAAAACCCATTTCACCACCGACGCCGGTATCCTGCAGGCGGTCGACGGCGTCGATATCAGCATCAACCGCGGCGAGACGCTGTGCGTGGTCGGCGAATCCGGCTGCGGCAAGACCGTCACCGCGATGTCGATCCTGAAACTGATCGCGATGCCGCCGGGCAAGATCGTCGCCGGCGAGATCATGTTCGAGGGCCGCGACCTGGTGCCGCTGACCTCTCACGAACTCGACGAAATCCGCGCCAAGGAGATCGGGTTCATCTTCCAGGAGCCGATGACCTCGCTCAACCCGGTGCTGACGATCGGCGAGCAGATCGCCGAGAGCCTGCGCCGCCACGAGGCGGTGACCAAGAAGCAGGCGCTTGAGCGCACCATCGACATGCTGAAGCTGGTGCAGATCCCCAATGCCGCGGGCCGCGTCCATCACTATCCGCACCAGTTCTCCGGCGGCATGCGCCAGCGCGTGATGATCGCGATGGCGCTGGCCTGCCGGCCCAAGCTGGTGATCGCGGACGAGCCGACCACCGCGCTCGACGTCACCATCCAGGCGCAGATCCTCGACCTGCTGCAGGACATGAAGGACCGCTTCGGCATGGCGGTGATGCTGATCACGCACGCGATGGGCGTGGTCGCCGAGACCGCGCAGCGCGTCGTCGTGATGTATGCCGGCAAGGTGGTGGAGGAAGCGCCGGTCGACGAATTGTTCGGCAACCCGCGGCATCCCTACACCCAGGGCTTGATCCGCTCGATCCCGCGCATCGATCTCGACGCCGCGCACAAGACGCGGCTGGAGGCGATCGGCGGCTCGGTGCCGATCCTGATCAACCCGACACCAGGCTGCCGCTTTGCGCCGCGCTGCAAATACGCCATGAGCATCTGCACCGAGCGGGAGCCGCGGCTGCGCGAGATCGCGCCCGGCCACCGCATGGCCTGCCACCTCGGAGACGCGTCATGAGCGAGCCGCTGCTGCGCGTCAGCAATCTGAAGAAGCACTTTCCGGTACTGGGCGGCCTGCTGTCGCGCGAGATCGGCCAGGTCTATGCGGTCGACGGCGTCTCGTTCACGGTTGGCCGCGGCGAGACGCTGGGGCTGGTCGGCGAATCCGGCTGCGGCAAGTCGACCACCGGCCGCTGCGTGCTGCGGCTGATCGAGCCGACCTCGGGTGAAGTGGTGTTCGACGGCCAGAGCGTGATGGGCCTCGGCGGCGGTGATCTGCGCGCCATGCGGCGCAACATGCAGCTCGTGTTCCAGGATCCGTTCGCCTCGCTCAACCCGCGCATGACGGTCGGCGCGATCCTCGCCGAGCCCTTCATCATCCATGGCACCGTCACCTCAGCCAGCGAACGCGAGGAGCGGGTCGCGAGCCTCCTGGTCAAGGTCGGGCTGAAGGCCGAGCACATGCTCCGCTATCCGCATGAATTCTCCGGCGGCCAGCGCCAGCGCATCGCGATCGCCCGCGCGCTGACATTGGAGCCGAAGCTGATCGTCTGCGACGAGCCGGTGTCGGCGCTCGACGTCTCGATCCAGGCCCAGGTGATCAACCTCTTGGAGGACCTGCAGGCCGAGCTGAACCTGACCTATCTGTTCGTCGCCCACGATCTCTCTGTCGTCGAGCACATTTCCGACCGCGTCGCGGTGATGTATCTCGGCCGCATCGTCGAGCTCGCCAAGGCAAGCGACCTCTACCGCAACCCGCAGCATCCCTACACCCGCGCGCTGCTCTCGGCGGTGCCGGTGCCGGACCCGAAGGCCAAGCGCGAGCGCATCCGCCTCAAGGGCGACGTGCCGAGCCCGATGAACCCGCCCAGGGGCTGCCACTTCCACACCCGATGCCCGATCGCCGAGGAGCGCTGCAAGCAGACCTCGCCGGAACTGCGGGAGGGCAGCAACGGGCATTTTGTGGCGTGTCATCTGGCGTAGCCGACCAACGCCACTTCCGCGGGCTCACGTCGCCGGGCGCGCCGCCAAATATCGAAAAAACAACCCCATGCAAAGTAGCCGGCAGGCGGCGGCCGGCGTCCGACCGGGCACTTGACACGTCGGGCAACTCACCATTATCCTTCTAAAATCCCGAAATCACGAGAGCTCGTAGCCCGGATGCAGCGCAGCGCAATCCGGGAATCTTGCCGCGGATGCTGACCCCGGATTTCGCTTCGCTGCATCCGGGGTACGGGGGCTTATTCCCTCACCGTCACCCTGAGGCGGCCGCTTCTTCAGCGGCCCTCGAAGGGTCGACGGCCCGGCTTTTTCCACGAATGTATTGAGACATCGGGGCCGTGCATCCTTCGAGGCTCGCCCAGCGGCGCAATTGCGCCGCAAGGCTCGCACCTCAGGATGACGGGGTGGGCTCGAAGACGCTTGGACTAACGCCGCCGCTTCCTTGCGACCTTCATCTTGCCCTTTGCCTTGGCTTTCGATTTCAGCCGCGGAGCAGGCGCGGCCCCCGCCTCCTCCGCCTCACTTGCATCCGTCCGCAACGTCTCAAGCAGCCAGTCGCGGAAGGCGCGCATGCCTGGCGTCGTGTCCTTCGACTTCAGCCAGCTCAGCCAGTACGACCCGGCCGGCACTTCGGCCGCGAACGGCCGGGCCAGCCGGCCCGTGACGAGCTCGTTCCGGAACATCGCGACCGGCACGAGGCCGACGCCGACGCCGCGCGCGGCGGCTTGGGCCATCGCGACCGAACTGTCGAAGATCGGCCCCTGGATTTTCGGGCACGGGGCGCCGGCAACTGCAAACCACAGCGGCCATTCCTCGGCGCGGTAGGAGCGCAGCAGAAATTCCTGCGCGAGGTCGGACGGCTTGCGCAGCCGCTCGGCGATGTCGGGGCGGCACACCGGCGACAGCGGCGCGGACAGCAGGTGGATCGCCTCGGTGCCGTGCCAGGAGCCGTCGCCGAAGCGCAGCGCGAGATCGAGCCCGTCGCCGGCGATGTCGACGCGGTTGTTGTTGGTGAGCAGCCGCAGATCGATATAGGGATGCGCGCGCTTGAAGCGGTCGATCCGCTGCAGCAGCCAGCCGGTGGCAAAGGTCGCGACGCAGCCGACGGTGACGACCTCGCTTGTGCCCTTGGCCTCGATGCGGTCGATCGCCGCGCCGATCCGATCGAGCGCGTCGGTGAGCACGGGCAACAACGCGAGGCCCTCGTCGGTGAGCACCAGCCCGCGCGGCAGGCGGCGAAACAGAGACGCGCCCAGCGTGTCCTCGAGCTGCTTGACCTGATGGCTGATCGCGGTCTGCGTCACGCGCAGCTCCATCCCGGCGCGGGTGAAGCTGAGCAGTCGCGCCGAGGCCTCGAAGGCGCGCAACGCGTTCAGCGGCAGATAGCGGCGCACGGGATCATGACCAAGTTTTCCTCATGCCTCGTTGTATAAATGATTGTTTGTCGATCGTCACGCCGCCCGGCAGGTTCGCGCCGCCAACGGAGAATCGGACATGCTGACGAGACGGACATTTGGAACGCGCACGCTGGGCCTTGCGATCGCCTGCGCGCTGCCGAGGCAAAGCGCGGCGGCGGACCGCGACGAGCTGACGCAGCGCCTGCAGCAGGCGTTTTCTCGCATCGAGCAGGGTACCGGCGGCCGGCTCGGCGTCGCCGCGCTCGACACCGAGAGCGGACTGCGCGCCAGCCTGCGCGGCGACGAACGCTTCCCGATGTGCAGCACCTTCAAGGCGCTGGCCTCGGCCGCCGTGCTGCGCCGGGTCGACCGCGGCGAATCCAGCCTCGATCAGCGCGTTCGATTCGAGGCCAAGGATATCTTGGCCAATTCCCCGGTCACCAAGGAGCACGTCGCATCGGGCATGACGCTGGCCGAGCTTTGCGAGGCCGCCATCACGCGGAGCGACAACACCGCGGGCAACATGATCCTCCGCGAGATCGGCGGGCCGGAAGGCCTGACCAGCTTGTTCCGCGCGATCGGCGACAATGTCAGCCGGCTCGACCGCTGGGAGCTGGCGCTGAACGAGGCCGTGCCCGGCGATCCGCGCGACACCACCAGCCCGACCGCGATGCTGAAGAATTTGCAGCGCGTGCTGCTCGGCGACGCGCTGTCGGCCACTTCACGCAAGACGCTGACCGACTGGATGGTCGCCAACAAGACCGGCGATGCGCGGCTGCGCGCCGGGGTCCCCGCAGACTGGCGGGTCGGCGACAAGACCGGCACCGGCGAGCGCGGCACCTACAACGACGTCGGCGTGTTCTGGCCGCCCGGACGCAAGCCGATCGTGGTGACGGTGTATCTGACCGGCGCCACTGCGCCGGCGGACAAGTGCAACGAGGCGATCGCGAGCGTGGCGCGGGCGGTGGCTGGGGCGAGTGCGGGGCAGAGCGGGTAGTTTGCCCAGTCATGAGCTCGCTTTACCCGTCATCCTGAGAGGATGTGAGGCTTTGTCCTCATCCACCGTTGTCGTCGCCCGGCCTGTGCGCAATTGCGCACATGGACCGGGCGACCCAGTACGCCGCGGCCTATCGGCTCAAGCACTACTGTCTCTGGAATACTGGATCACCCGCATGCGCGGGTGATGACACCGAACAAGCTGAGTAAACCATCACCGTCATCCTGAGGTGCGAGCCTCTTCGGCGAGCCTCGAAGGATGAATCGGCCCGGCTGGTGGCCGTCGATCCTTCGAGGCTCGCAAGGGCTCGCACCTCAGGATGACGGGACTATCCCCGTCATTGCGAGGCGCTAACGGGTCGCGCGAACGCGCGCCCGATGACAGGCTCCGCGACGAAGCAATCCATTCGTCCGCATACGCGGTGACAATGGATTGCTTCGCTTCGCTCGCAATGACGTGAATAGAGATTAGTCAACTACTCCCACGACCACGCCGAAAAGTCGTTCTCGAACTGCGGGACTTCCTTCCAGACGCCCTTCAGCTTCTTGGCCGAGATGGTGATCCATTGCGGCTGGAACAGGAAGCCGGCGACGGCGTCGGTGGCCAGCATGCGCTGGGCGTCGCCGAGCAGTTTGGCGCGGCCAGCTTCGTCCGGTGTCGACATGATCTGCTTGTAGAGCGCGTTGAACGCCTCGTTGTTGTAGCCGAGATAGTAGTCCGGCTCGGTCAGCTTGACGAGATCGAACGGCTCGACATGCGAGACGATGGTGAGGTCGAAATTGTGCGGGCCATTGCCGGCAAACACCTGCGACAGCCACTGCGCCCACTCGACGTTCTCGATCTTGGCGGTGATGCCGATCTTGGCGAGCTGCGCCGCGAGGATCTCGCCGCCCTGCCGCGCATAGGGCGGCGGCGGCAGTTTCAGGCTCAGCTCGAGCGGCGTGGTGACGCCGGCCTCGGCCAGCAGCTTCTTGGCCTTCTCGGGATCGTAGGGGTTGATGCCGGTGGTATCGACATAGCCGAGCGAGCCCGGCGTGTAGAAGCTGCCGATCGGCGTGCCGAAACCGTCGACGGCGCCGTCGATCATCGCCTTGCGGTCGATCGCGGCGAGGATGGCGCGGCGGACCCGGACGTCATCAAGCGGCTTCTTGCGCTCGTTGATGCCGACGATGGTCTTCGCCTTGGAGCCGCCGACCATCACGGTGAAGCGCGGATCGGCCTTGAACTGCGCCAGGCTGCGCGCCGCGGCCACGCGCGGGAACGCGTCGACGTCGCCCGACAGCAATGCGGCGACCTGCGCGGCGGGATCGCCGATGAAACGGATCGTCACCTTGGAGAGCTTGATCGCGGCGGCGTTGCGATACTCCGGCCACTTCGTCAGCGTGATCGAGGAGCCCTTGGCCCAGGCGCCGAGCGTATACGGCCCGGTGCCGACTGGCTGCGTCACATCTGTCGGCGCGCTCTTCGGCTCGACGATCGAGCCCGACGCCTGCCCGATCAGGAACGGCAGGTTCGGCTCGGAGTATTTCAGCTTCACCACGATGGTCTCGGCATCGGGCGCGGTGACCGACTCGAACGCCTGGTACAGGCTCTTGTCCTTGTTGGTCGAGGTCGGCGCCGCGTTGCGCTCGTAGGAGAATTTCACCGCCGCGGAATCGAACGGCTCGCCGTTGTGGAATTTGACACCCTTGCGGAGCTTGAAGGTGTAGGTCTTCAGATCCGGCGAGGCCTGCCAGCTCTCGGCGAGCAGCGGCGACACCGAGCCGTCCTCGTTGATCTTGGTCAGCGTCTCGTAGATGTTGTAGAGCGTCACCTCGGCGATCGCCGCAGCCGCCGCGTTGGTCGGATCGAGTCCCGGCGGCTCCAGCGTCATGCCCATCACGACGCTGTCCTTCTTGGACTGCGCAAGGCTCGGCAGCGGCGCCATGGCAAAGGCGGCGGCGACGGCGGCAATGGATAGTTTCTTCAGCATGTGTTCGTTCCCCCGGACGTGTTCTTTGTTAGCCTAAAGCATGATCCGGAAAAGTGCGAAGCGGTTTTCCGAAAAAGATCATGCGAAATTCAAGCGCCAATCCAGCACGGAACGCTAACCCGCCTCGGCCACCGCTGGCGGCAGCGCCATCACGGCTTCGGCGTGGTGGCAGGCGGCGAGATGGGCCGGCCCGACGCTGCGTAGCGCAGGCGCGGTCTCGCGACAATGCTGATCGGCCAGCGGGCAGCGCGGCGCATAGGGGCACCCTGCCCCGGCCGACGATTGCGAGGCGATCGGTTGGGCGCCCCGGCGACGGCGCACCCCCGAGGCACGGGCGCGCGGCACCGCATCCAGCAATGCGCGCGTATAGGGATGAGCGCTGTGCGCGAACAGATCCTCCGGCCGCCCCTGCTCGACGATACGGCCGAGATACATCACCGCGATTTCGTCGCAGAGCAGGTCGACCACCGCGAGGTCATGGCTGATCAGGATGTAGCTCAGGGCGAACTGGTCCTGCAGGTCCTGCATCAAATTGAGCACCTGGGCCTGCACGGAGACGTCGAGCGCGGACACCGGCTCGTCGGCGACGATCAGTTTCGGCTGGGTGATCAAGGCACGCGCGATCGCAATGCGCTGGCGCTGGCCGCCGGAGAATTCGTGCGGAAACTTGTCCATGTCGGCATCGCGCAAGCCCACCTGGCGCAGCACCGTGGCGACGCGCTCGCGCAGGGCGCTGCGCTCGATCCGCCCCAGCGCGGTCAACGGCTCGGCGACGATCCGCGCAATGGTCTGCCGCGGATCGAGCGAGCCATAGGGATCCTGGAACACCATCTGGAAATCGCGCCGGGCGCGGCGCAATTCATCCGAGGGCAGCTGATTGAGGTCGCGCCCGAGCAGCGAGACCGATCCCGACGACGGCCGCTCCAGCGCCATCACCAGCCGTGCGAAGGTCGATTTGCCCGAGCCGGACTCGCCGACGACGCCAAGGCTCCTGCCCGCCTTCACCTGCGCCGTGACGCCATTGAGCGCGTTCACCTGCGCAGGCGGCTTGAAGAGACTTTCGCGCGGCATCGTGTAACGTTGCGCGAGATCCTTCACCTCGAGCAGCGGCGTCTCGCACGCGGACGGAGCCTGGTCGAGCATGGTCATGCGCCGGCCCTCGGAGCTGATGCCATCGAGACGTCGGTCCTGATGCAGCGCACGCCATGGCCGGCGCCGACATCGACGGCAGGAGGCAGTGCTGCGCGGCAGCGCTCCACGACGATGCCGCAGCGGTCGGCGAAGGTGCAGCCGGCCGGCAGGTCGGCGAGCTCCGGCACGGTGCCGGCGATGGTCGTCAGCCGCGTCCCCTTGCGCGCGCCAAGCTTCGGGCGGGCGCGGAACAGGCCCTGCGTATAGGGATGGCCCATCCGCGTGAACACGGCATTGGTCTCGCCGCTTTCGACGACGGTGCCGCCATACATCACCATCATGCGCTGCACGTTCTCGGCGATGACGCCGAGATCATGCGAGATCAGGATCATCGACATGCCGCGCTCCTCGACCAGATCGGCGATCAGATCGAGGATCTGGCCCTGGATGGTAACGTCGAGCGCAGTGGTCGGCTCGTCGGCGATCAGCACATCGGGCTGGCAGGCCAGCGCCATCGCGATCGTGATGCGCTGGCGCTGGCCGCCGGAGAACTGGTGCGGATAGGCATCGACGCGCCTCGCCGCATCGGGCAGGCCGACACGGTCGAGCAAGGCAATCGCCTGCTTGCGCGCCTCCCCCGCCGAGCAGCCGGTGTGCCGGCGCAGCGGCTCCGCGACCTGCCGCCCGATCGTGTGCATCGGATTGAGCGCGGTCATCGGCTCCTGAAAGATCATGCTGATGCGGTTGCCGCGCAGCTTGCAGTAATTCGCATCTGATAGTCCGACCAGCTCGCTGCCCTCCAGCCGGATGCTGCCGCTGACGACGGCGCTGTCGGGCAGCAGGCCCATCAGCGCCAGCGCGGTGACCGACTTGCCGCATCCGGATTCGCCGACCAGCCCGAGCGTCTCGCCGCGGCGAAGCGAAAAGCTGACGCCGCGCACGGCCTGCGCCGGGCCGCGGCTGGTGTTGAGACGGACGCCGAGGTCCTTCACCTCGATCAGTGGAGCGTTTGCTGAGCCGTTCATGCTCAGCGCTCCCGTGCCAGCCGCGGATCGAGCAGATCGCGCAGGCCGTCGCCGAGCAGATTGAGGCCGAGCACGGCAATCGCGATCGCCGCGCCCGGATAGACTGCGAGCATCGGCGACTGGAACAGCAGTGTCTGCGCGTCGTTCAGCATCCGGCCCCAGGACGGCTGCGGCGGCTGGGTGCCGAGGCCGAGATAGGACAGCGCCGCCTCGGCGAGGATCGCGAGCGCGAACTGGATGGTGGCCTGCACGATCAGGATCGACAGGATGTTCGGCAGCACGTGCTCGATGGTGATGCGGAACGTGCCCTTGCCGGCGGCGCGCGCGGCGAGCACGAATTCGCGGGCCCAGATCGCGTTGGCCGAGCCGCGGGTGACGCGGACGAAGGTCGGGATCTGAAAAATGCCGATCGCAGTGATCGAGGTCAGCATGCCAGGACCTGCCACGGCGGCGAGCATGATCGCGGACAGCACGGCGGGAAAGGCGAAGGTGAAGTCGCTGAGGCGCATGATGAGCTCTTCGGTCCAGCCTTTTCGGGCCGCCGCGATCAGGCCGAGACAGACGCCGAAGGTGAGGCCGATGCCGACGGCGATGACGCCGACCATGATGGTGGAGCGTGCGCCGACCAGGAGCAGCGAGACGATGTCGCGGCCGAGCACGTCGGTGCCGAGCCAGTGCGCGGCCGAGGGCGGCCGCAGTTTTGAGGCCACATCGATGTCGTAGGCCGACCACGGCGTCCACAGCAGCGACAGCAGCGCCGAGCCGAGCACCAGCAGGCTCAGCGCTGCGCCAAGCACGAAGCTGCGATGGCGCAGCGCGCGCCGCCAGAAGCCGGTTGCCGGCCGCGCGCCGGGCGTGAGCGGCGGCGCATCGGCGGGAATGGTCAGCGGCGCGCTCACAGATTGGCCACCTTGATGCGCGGATCGATGAAGGCATAGAGCACATCGACCACGAAATTGACGACGACCACCATCGCCGCCAGCAGCATCACGCAGTTACGCACCACGATCAGGTCGCGATTGGCAATCGACTGGAAGATCAGCCGGCCGAGGCCAGGCAGATAGAACACGTTCTCGATCACGATGGTGCCTGCGAGCAGATTGGCAAACTGCAGGCCCATCACGGTCATGACCGGGATCATGGCGTTGCGCAGCACGTGGCGCCACAGTACCTCGCGCTTGCCGAGCCCTTTTGCGCGCGCCGTGCGCACGAAGTCTTCGCGCAGCACTTCGAGCACGGCCGAGCGGGTGACGCGGGCGAGGATCGCGGCCTGCACCACGGCGAGCGAGATTGCGGGCAGCAGCAGCGACTTGATACCGGGCCAGATGCCATCGTCCCAGCCGGCAAAGCCGCCGGCGGCGAGCAGCTGCAGCTTCACCGCGAACAGCAGGATCAACAGGATCGCGAACCAGAAGTTCGGCAGCGCGATGCCGACTTGCGTCAGCGACATCACGCCGACGTCGCCGAGCCTGTTGTGGTTGGCGGCGGTGTAGATCCCGGCGGTGAGCGCCAGCACCACCGTGATCAGCATCGACATGATCGCGAGCGGAATGGTCAGCACCAGGCGCTCGGCGATCAGGCCGGCCACCGGGGTGCCGTAGACATAGCTGTTGCCGAGATCGCCGGACGCCATGCCCTTGATCCAGAGCAGATAGCGAACGGTGAGCGGCTGGTCGAGCCCGAGCTTGACGGTGAGCGCGCGCACCGCATCGGGCGAGGCATCGGCGCCCATCAGCATCTGCGCGGCATTGCCGGGCAGCGCGTCCAGCACGAGGAAAATGATCACCGAGGCGGCGAACAACGTCGCCACCAGGGTCAAAATCCGCCGTAGCAGGAAGACGCTCATGCGCTCCGCGTTCTAGTGCCGAATGAGATTGAGTCGAGCCTGAGCGGCAGCGGAAGTTCACCTCTCCCTTGGGAGAGGTCGGAATTCAAGCGCAGCTTGAATTCCGGGTGAGGGGTTGCGGTCTCTCGTCGGAGCGGCACCCCCTCACCCGATTTGCTGCGCAAATCGACCTCTCCCCGCTGGGGAGAGGTGAACCGAGTTCGCGGCCGAACCGATTCAATCAAGATTCAATATCCCTTGTTGGTCACTGCAACCACGTTTCAACGGATTGACCGGCGAATGCAAGCCCTCCGAACGGTGCTTCATGCGTCCGGCCAGCGGCCGAGCAGATCGCTGGCCGCCTCGAACAGCGCCGAGACGCGCAGCAGTTCCGCATCGGCCCGGAAGCGGCCGACCAGATGCAGGCCGATCGGCAGGCCGTCGCGGCCAAAGCCGGCCGGCAGGCTGATCGCGGGGTGCCCGGTCATGTTGAACAGCATGGTCCAGGGAAACCAGTGCGGCCGCACGCTGTCGAAGCTGCGGCCGTCGATGTCGATGGTGCCGAACAGGTCCTGGTCGATCGGCAGCGCGGTGCGGGTCAGCGTCGGCATCGCCAGAAAGTCGCCGCGCGCGAGCAGTGCCTGGATGCGGCGGAACAGAGCGGTGCGGTCGAACATCGCCTGCTGGTAGTCGACGCCAGAGACCTTCGCGGCGAGCGCGAGCTGCTTGAGGAAGGTTTCGCTGAGGTCGTTGGGATGATCGGCCGCGAGCTTCTCGAAGCGGGTGCGCCAGACCGTGTGATTGATGGCACGCCAGATCGGCTCGATGTCAAAGCCGTCGCCGGAAAACTCCTCCAGCTCGGCCCCCAAGCTTGCCAGCCGGTCGAGGCTCACCTTGAACGAGGCAGCGACATCGGCGCTGACGGGGCGGCCCGGCGGCGAGACGCAGAACAGCACGCGCTTGCCCCGGAGATCGCCGCGCGGCGCAGCAACGCCGAGATAATCGGGCACCGGCACGCCGATCGACCAGGGATCGGACGGATCCTCGCCGGCCATCGCCTGCATCATCAGCGCGGTGTCGGCGACGGTGCGCGTGGTCGGCGTGACATAGGTCTGGTTGCCGAAGGCGTCCTGCACCTGGCTGTGCGGGATCGCGCCGCTGCTCTGCTTGATCCCGACCACGCCGTTGCAGGCGGCGGGAATTCGGGTCGAGCCGCCGCCGTCGGTCGCGACCGCCAGCGGCGCGATGCCGCTCGCGACCGCCACCGCCGCGCCGCCGCTCGAGCCGCCGGATGAACGCTCGGCGCTCCAAGCGTTGCGGGTGCGGCCGAACAGCGGCGAATCGGTCAGGCATTTGCTGCCGAATTCCGGCGTCGTGGTCTTGCCGATCAGAATGCCGCCCTGCGCGCGCAGCCGCGCCACCGCGACGGCGTCGGTATCGGGCACATTGTCCCGGTACGGCACCGCGCCGAACGTCGTCCGCACGCCACGGGTGTTGACGATGTCCTTCACCGTGAAGGGGATGCCGTGCAGCAGGCCGAGCGGCTGCCCGGCCATGATTTTCCGCTCCGCAGCCTTGGCCTGCGCCATCGCCTCCTCGCCGCACAGCGTGATGAAGCAGTTCAGCTTGCCCTGCAGCCGCTCGGCGCGGCCGAGCACGGCGCTGACGATTTCGACCGGAGAGATCTCCTTGCGGGCGACGCGCGCGCGCAGTTCGGTGGCGGGCAGGAAGCAAGAATCGCCGCTCATTGAGACCACGTCTCCCAGGCGCGCCCTCACCATTGACGGCGTTGACAGCGAGAATGACACCCATGTTAACTCGGCGTCCAATACGAATTTGAAGGCCAACCCATACGAATTCGGTATGCCTATGGATTTGCGTCGGCTTCGTTACTTCGTCGCGGTGGCTGAGGAGCGCAGCGTCGGCAAGGCCGCCGAGCGGCTGCGGATGGCGCAACCGCCGCTCTCGGTGCAGATCCGCAAGCTCGAGGCCGAGTTGGGTACGGCGCTGTTCCGCCGCGGCACGCGCGGGATGGATTTGACCGAGGCCGGCCTCGCCCTGATGTCGCGGGCGAGCGAGGCGCTGGCGCTGGCTGAGGAAGGCATCGAGGCCGCCCGCGCGATCGCGTCCGGACAGCGCGGCCGGCTTTCGGTCGGCTACATGTTCGTGCTGGCCAGCGCGGTGCTGCCGCGCCTGGTGCCGGAACTGCGCCGCTCGCTGCCGGGCGTCGATCTCGATTTCGTCGAGCTCAGCGCGTCGACGCGCGAGACACTGCTGCTCGATCGCGCCGTCAGCGTCGCTTTGTGCATGCCGGCGATCCATCACCGCGAGATCCAGGTGGCGCAGATCGGCACGCAGCCGCTGATGCTGGCGATGCCGAGCCGCTCGCCGCTGGCGCGGCTTGCCGCCGTGCCGGTCGAAAGATTGCACGGACGGCCGCTCGTGGCCTTGCCGCGACCACAGGATGAACCGACCTCCTCCGCGGTCGCGGCGCTGCTGCGGCGATACCAGGTGGTGATGCCGGTGGTCAGCCGGGTCGAGACCGTGCACTCGGCGCTCAGCCTGGTGCTCGCCGGCGAAGGTCTTGCGATCCTGCCAGCCTGCGCAAAGCTCGGCGCACCGCCCGGTATCGTCTTCAGACCTTTCCTCGAGATCGCCGACGCAATCGAGATCGCCGCTTGCTGGCGGCGGGATTCTTCGAGTCCGCTGATCCGGAATTTCGTCAAGAGCGCCGAGAAGGTGGTCGCGCGGCTGTGACCCGGGATATCGGCCGTCGCCTTCCTACCAGGTGCCGGCGGGCAGCTCGCGGCTGCGCGGCGGATCGGCGCCGGCGCGGGTGCAGGTGAAGGCGGCGCATTTGCAGGCAAAGGCCAGCGCGCGGTCGAGCTCGGCAGCGGAGATGTCGCGCAGGCGTTGCCGCGCGATCCGGTCCAGCCGGTGCAGCGCCGCCAGCAGCGCGGCCTGAAAGCTGTCACCGGCACCGATGGTGTCGACCACTTTGACCACCGGCGAGGCGACCTCAATCGGTCCGGCCTGGCGATGCCAGGCGCAGGCGCCGTTGTTGCCGCGGGTGATGACGACGAGGGAGCAGCCTCCCGCCAGCAGTTTGAAAGCCCTGTCGGCATAGGCCTCGTCGCCGAACAGATAGGCGAAATCGACGTCGGACATTTTGACGATGTCCGCTTTGCCGCAGAATGCCAGCATGCGCGCGCGATAGGCGTCCTTGTCCGCAACCAGGTTCGGCCGGCAGTTCGGATCGAGCGCGATCGTCACGCTTGGCCGCGCATCCTCGATCAAGGCCAGGGTCTCCGACGCGCCCTTGTCATGGACCAGCGTGGTCGAGCCGGTGTGGATGCATTCGACGTCCGCGAGTCCAATCGCATCGCGCCGATAGGTCCAGTTCCGCGATGCGGTGTCGGCGTCGTAGAAGGCGTATTGCGTCTCGGTGCCGGTGACGCGCGCGAATGCCAGCGTCGCCTGGTGATCGCTGCGGGTCGCGCGGCCGAGATCGACGCCCGAGCTTGCCGCATGATCGGCGATCATCTTCCCGAACGTATCGGTCGAGATGCCGCCGACAAAGCCGGTGGCAACATCGAGCCGCGCGATGCCGACCGCGATGTTGAGGCAGGAGCCGCCGACCGCCGGCGTCAGCGCCTCGCGCCCGTCCGCCGTCTTCGACGGCAGGAAATCGATCAGTGCATCTCCGCAACTGAGCAGCATTTTGCAAATGTCCTAGCTCGACGGTGCTTCGCCCGGCGCGCGCTTCATGGCCTCGCGCGTGTTGCGATCGAGGTCGCGCAGCATCTTGTGCACGCCGCGCTTCTTGCGGTGGAAATCGGCAAGCTCGGGCCTGGTCGGCTCGCTCAGCCGGCCGAGCGCCGACATGCCGGCCATCGCCGCGTTGATCGAGTCGTGCGCGCCGCTGGCGACCGCACCCAGCATCGCGGCGCCGAGCAGCACCGGCTCCTGGGTCTGCGGCAGCGCCACGGTATAGCCGGTGGTGTCGGCCATGATCTGGCGGACCAGCGGGCTGCGGCTGGCGCCGCCGCCGATCACGATGGTCTCGCCGCAGGCGCCGTGGGCGTGCAGCGCATCGATCACGTCGGCGAGGCCGTAGGCCAGTCCGCACAGCCCGGCGACGAACAGCCGCTCCAGCGCCGACACGTCGGTGTCGAGATCGAGCCCCGCGATCACGGCGCGCGAGCCCGGATCGGCATAGGGCGAGCGGTTGCCGAGGAATTCCGGCAGCACATGAACGTTGCGCGCCAGCAGCGCGGCGGCGCCGGCATTGCCGGCGCGCGCGAGAATGCGCTTCTCGAGGAATTCGATGACATCGACGCCGTCGTTCTTCGCAGCGGCCAAAACCTCGGCATGCGCCGGGTGCGAGCGCAGCAAATGATCGACCGCGGCGCCGGCCGCGGACTGGCCGCCCTCGTTGAGCCAGAAGCCAGGCACCATGCCTTCGAAATACGGCCCCCAGACGCCGGGCACGAAACAGGGCTCGACAGTCGTCGCCATGATACAGGCCGACGTTCCCATGATGTAGGCGAGCCGCTTGCAGACATCGACCTCGGTGCCGGAGCCGTCGCGGCCGCCGATCGCGCCGACGCCGCCGGCATGCGCATCGATCAGCGAGGCGCCGACCGCGGTGCCCGGCAGCAGGCCGAGGTCGCGCGCGGCGGCTTCCGACAGCCCGCGGCCGAGCGGCGAACCGGGCGGCACGATCTCGGTGCCGATCCGGGCAAAACGGTCCGCCGCCAAAGCCTCGAGCCCGACCCGCCTGAGGAACGGCTCGCTCCAGCCGCCCTCGCCCGCCACGTAAGTCCATTTGCAGGTCACCGTGCAGGTCGAGCGCGCCAGCGAGCCGGTGGCACGGAACGAGAGATAATCGGCGAGGTCGAAGAAATGCCCCGCGGCGTCGAAGGTCGCCGGCAGATGCCGCTTCAGCCAGAGAATCTTCGGGATCTCCATCTCCGGCGAGATGGCGCCGCCGACATAGCGCAGCACGCGGTCGCCGGTGGCGTTGACGAACTCGGTCTCCTCCATCGCGCGGTGGTCCATCCAGACCACCACGTTGCGCGCGGGATCGCCGGACGGGCTGACGGTCAGCGGCCGCCCGGCCGGATCGAGCACGACGAGGGAGCAGGTCGCGTCGAAGCCGATGCCCTTGACGTGCTCGGCTGCGACCGCGGCCTCGCGCATCGCGCTGCGCACCGACGCAACGCAGGCCGCCCAGATATCGTCGGAGGACTGCTCGACGATATCGCCGGGCTCGTGCCAGACCCGGATCGGATGCTTCGCCGCACCCAGCAGTTTCCCAGTCTCGTCGAACACGCCCGCGCGCGCGCTGGTGCTTCCGACGTCCACCCCGATATAGGCTTGCCGCATAGCCGCTCCGTGATTTACGGCGCCAAGCCTACCAGCAAGTGTAGCCGCCATCGACCAAAACGATGCTGCCGGTCATCAGGCTCGCCGCCTCGGAGGCCAGGAACAGCACGACGGAGGCGATTTCGTCGACCTGGCCCATCCGCGCCATCGGGGTTCCGCCGATCCAGGCGTCATACATTCTTGGGCTGTTCTTCACAAAGGCGTTCAACGGCGTCTCGATATAGGTCGGCGCCACCGCGTTGACGCGCACCCCGCGCGTCGCCCATTCGGCGGCGAGCGATTTGGTCAGATGGTGCACTGCGGCCTTGGAGGCGTTGTAAAAGCATTGCTCCTGCGGCTTGTTGACGATGAAGCCGGACATCGAGCCGACATTGACGATGGTGCCCGACTTCGCCTTCAGCATGTGGTTGCCGAAGGCGCGGCAGCACCAGAAGGTGCCGTTCAGATTGACGTCGATGACGTTGAGCCAGTGCTCGTCGGTCACGGTCTCGGCCGGGGTCTCGCTGCGGGCGATGCCGGCATTGTTGACCAGAATATCGACCTTGCCGTACTTGCCGACCAGCTCGTCGGCGACGGCGGCGACGCGCTTGGAATCCGTCACGTCCATCAGCGCGATATCGGCATCAAAACCCTTGGCCTTCAGCGCCGCTTTGGCGTCGTCAGCGACCTTGGCGTCGCGATCGCCGATGATGACCTTTGCGCCGGCTTCCGCCAGCGCTTCGGCGCAGGCGAGACCGATGCCCTGACCGGCGCCGGTGATGATGGCGGTCTTGCCGCCGAGCTTGAATTTTTCGAGGTACATTTTCTTCTTCCTTTGCCTGATGCCCGTGATGAGCGGGCGCTTCGCCCCGGCCTAAGCGAGATCAATTGGCTTGTTGCTTGAGCATGATCTGTTCGGAAAACCGCTTCACACTTTTCTGGATGATGCTCTAAGCGTGGATCGACTTGCCGCTGTCGTCGAACCGGTGGATGCGCGCCGGATCCGGGATCAGCGACACCTTGTCGCCCGCGCTGAGGCCGAGCTCGCCGACATAGCGCGCGGTCAGCGTTCCCTGCGGCCCGGCATCGACATAGAGGAAGGTGTCGCTGCCGAGATGCTCGGCGACCGCGACCGTACCCTGCCAGCCGCCATGTCCGTCGCGCTCGACCTTGAGATGCTCCGGCCGCACCCCGATGGTGGCGGCACCCTGCTGCTTCGCCGGCTCGCCGGTGACGAAATTCATCTTCGGCGAGCCGATGAAGCCGGCGACGAACAGGTTCGCCGGCTTCTCATAGAGCTCGAGCGGCGAGCCGTATTGCTCGATCTTGCCGGCGTTCAGCACCACGATCTTGTCGGCCATGGTCATGGCCTCGACCTGGTCGTGGGTGACGTAGATCGCGGTGGTGCCGAGCTGCTTCTGCAGCCGTGTCACCTCGAGCCGCATCTGCACCCGCAGCGCGGCGTCGAGGTTGGACAGCGGCTCGTCGAACAGGAAGGCCTTCGGCTCCCGCACGATGGCGCGGCCGATCGCGACGCGCTGACGCTGGCCGCCGGAAAGCTCGCGCGGCTTGCGGTCGAGATAAGGCGTCAGGTTGAGGGTGGCCGCGGCGGCCTCGACCTTGCGGTTGATCTCATCCTTGGCGACGCCGGCCATCTTCAGCCCGAACGCGATGTTGCCGCGCACGCTCATATGCGGATAGAGCGCGTAGGACTGGAACACCATCGACAGCCCGCGCTTGGCCGGCGGCACGTCGACCACGTTGCGGCCATCGATCAAAATCGCGCCGCCGGTGACGTCCTCGAGCCCCGCGATCAGCCGCAAGAGCGTGGTCTTGCCGCAGCCGGAGGGGCCTACGAACACGACGAACGAGCCGTCGGCGATATCGAGGTCGGCGCCCTTGATGATGTGGACCGGCCCGAACGATTTTTGCACACCCTGCAGCGTAATCTGACCCATGGAAAAGCCTTTCTGCTACTTGACCGCGCCGAAGGTCAGGCCGCGGACGAGCTGCCGCTGACTGAACCAGCCGAGCACGAGAATGGGCGCGATCGCGAGCGTCGACGCCGCCGACAATTTCGCCCAGAACAGACCTTCCGGGCTGGAATAGGATGCGATGAACACGGTGAGCGGCGCGGCCTCCAGCGTCGAGAGATTGAGCGTCCAGAACGCCTCGTTCCACGCCAGGATCAGATTGAGCAGCAGGGTCGAGGCCAGCCCCGGCACGGCCATCGGCGTCAGCACGTAGATCAATTCGCGCCCGATCGTGGCGCCGTCCATCCGCGCCGCTTCCAGAATGTCCTTCGGGATCTCCTTGAAGTAGGTGAACAGCATCCAGATCACGATCGGCAGATTGCCGAGGCAGAGGATGAAGATCAGGCCGGAGCGGGTGTCGAGCAGGCCGACATTGCGGAAGATCAGATAGATCGGCACCAGCACGCCGACCGGCGGCATCATCTTGGTGGAGAGCATCCAGAGCAGGACGTCTTTGGTCCGCTTGGTGGGCGAGAACGCCATCGACCACGCCGCGGGAATTGCGATCAGCATCGCGATCAGCGTCGAGCCGCCGGCGATGATAATCGAATTGAGCGCGTGATGCAGATAGTCGCTGCGCTCCTGCACGGTGGTGTAGTTCTCCGTGGTCCAGTGGAAGAACAGGAACGAGGGCGGGATCGCAAACGCTTCCAGCTCGGTCTTGAAGCTCGCCAGCACCATCCAGAGGATCGGGAAGAAGATCAGGAAGCCGACCAGCCAGGCCGCTGCCGTCGAGATCACCTTGTTCTGTGTCGTGACCATGCGCGCCATGACGTTACGCCTCCAGATTCCGGCCGACGATGCGAACGAGGAAGAAGGCGACGATGTTGGCGAGCACCACCGCGACCAGGCCGCCCGCCGAGGCGCTGCCGACGTCATACTGGATCAGCGCCTGCGAATAGATCAGGAAGGCGATGTTGGTGGTCTGCAGGCCGGGCCCGCCGCCGGTGGTGACGAAAATCTCGGCGAACACCGTCAGGAGAAAGATGGTCTCGATCAGGATCACCACCGTGATCGGGCGCGCCAGATGCGGCAGCGTGATGTAGATGAAGGTCGAGATCGCGCTGGCGCCGTCCATCTCGGCGGCCTCCTTCTGCTCCTCGTCGAGCGATTGCAGCGCGGTGAGCAGGATCAGGGTGGCGAACGGCAGCCACTGCCAGGAGATGATCAGAATCACCGAGAACAGCGGCGCATCGTTGAACCAGTCGATCGCCGGCATCCCGAACAGATGCGCGATCCAGGCGAACAGGCCCGACACCGGATGCATCAAGAGATTCTTCCAGACCAGCGCGCTCACCGTCGGCATCACGAAGAACGGCGCGATCACCATCAACCGGACGATCGAGAGCCCGACCACCTGCTGGTCGAGCAACAGCGCCAGCGGCACGCCGAGCACGATCGTGATCGCGAGTACCGAGCCGACCAGCACCAGAGTATTTTGCAGCGAGGCGAGGAACGCCGGATCGGTCAGGAAGTAGCGAAAATTCTCCAGGCCGACGAAGGATTCGGAGCCGGGATCCAGCAGATTGTAATGCAACGTCGCAAAGTAGATCGTGAGCGCGAGCGGCACGATCATCCAGATGAACAGCAGCGCCACGGCGGGCGTGAGCAGTGTCCGCGCGAGCAGTTGGGTCTGCTGGGTCGCCATCCTCGCCTCCTTTCCCAAAGCGTTTTCCAGCGAAATGGACGCCGGTTCGCGTGAAGAAAACGCGTCAATCAAAGAACGAAAGGGGCGACCATCCCGTTGCGGGAGGGATGGCCGCCAGTGGCCCAGCCCGGGAGGATTGAGCTGGTTCGCAAACCGGGACGCTTTTTGCGCGCCCCGGCTCTCGTACAGGCTATTTGAGGTAACCCGCGCGCTTCATTTCCCGCTCGGTCGAGGACTGCGCCGCCGCGAGCGCGGCATCGACCGTGGTCGAGCCGGACAGCGCCGCCGAGAACTGCTGGCCGACCGAGGTGCCGATGCCCTGGAATTCAGGGATCGCGGCGTATTGCACGCCGACGTAAGGCACCGGCTTCACCGTCGGCTTGTTCGGATCGGCCGCGTCGATCGAGGCCAGCGTCATCTTGGCGAACGGAGCCGCCTTCAGATAGTCGGGGTTCTTGTAGAGCGACATGCGCGTTCCGGGAGGTGCTGCGGCCCAACCCTCCTTGTCAGCGACGAGCTTGGAGTAGTCCTTGCTGGTCGCCCAGGCGATGAACTTCTCGGCCGCGTCGACCTTCTTCGAGCCAGCGGGGACCGCAAGACTCCACGCCCACAGCCAGTTGGCGTTCTTGCCGAGCCCGGTGTTCGGCGCCAGCGCGAAGCCGACCTTGTCGGCGACCCTGGAGTCCTTCGGATTGGTCACGAACGACGCCGCCACCGTGGCGTCGATCCACATCGCGCATTTGCCGGCGTTGAACAGCGCAAGGTTTTCATTGAAGCCGTTCGAGCTGGCGCCGGGAGGCCCGGCCTGCTTCATCAGGTCGACATAGGTGGTGAGCGTCTTCTTCCATTCCGGCGAGTTGAACTGCGGCTCCCACTTCTCGTCGAACCAGCGCGCGCCGAACGAATTGGCCATCGCGGTCAGGAACGCCATGTTCTCGCCCCAGCCGGCCTTGCCGCGCAGGCAGATGCCGTAGACGCCGCCCGACTTGTCGGTCAGCTTCTTGGCGGCATCGACCACGAAATCCCAGGTCGGGCTGTCCGGCATCTTCAGACCGGCCTTGTCGAACAAATCGGTGCGGTACATCACCATCGAGCTCTCGCCGTAGAACGGCGCGGCATAGAGCTTGCCGTCGACCGAGACGGCGTCCTTGATCTTCGGCAAGAGGTCGCCGACGTCATAGTCGGCGCCGAGCTTGTCGAGCGGCACCAGCCAGCTCTTCTTGGCCCAGATCGGCACCTCATAGGTGCCGATGGTCAGCACGTCGAACTGGCCGCCCTTGGTGGCGATGTCGGTGGTGACGCGCTGGCGCAGCACGTTCTCCTCGAGCGTCACCCATTTCACGGTGATGTCGGGGTTTTTGGCGGTGAATTCGCTGGTGAGCCCCTGCATGCGGATCATGTCGCCATTGTTGACGGTCGCCACCGTCAGCGTGGTCTGGGCGATCGAGGGGGCAGAGATCAAAAGGGCAGCCGCGCCCGCAACGGCGCAAAGGACGTTTTTCAAGGTGACCTCCCATCTGTCACGTTGAGCATATGCCCACGTGTTGAGCGTATGTTCAACCTGTCGTCAAATTTTGTCAAGCGCGCGAACGCCCCGCCACGCGCGATTGTGGGTTCCGGTACACGCTGGAGGGGAGATGTTGCGGGAGCGAAAGAGGCGCTGCTGCGTCCGGCAAAATGAAAACGCAGTGCGGCCGCAACGGGACTGCGCTCCCTCGCCCCGCTCTTGCGGGGAGAGGGTTGGGGTGAGGGGCCTCTATCCGGCGAGCACTTTGGGTCTGTTGAGCAGCGTGCCTGGCCCCTCACCCGGATCGCATCTGCGATGCGATCCGACCTCTCCCCGCAGAAGAGCGGGGAGAGGTGGAGGCGAGCGCACGGCTCGCTGCAAAAAGCTATCGTTCGAGCACGGCGCGCGCGGCCGCAACGGCAGTGCGCTCCCTCGCCCCGCTCTTGCGGGGAGAGGGTTGGGGTGAGGGGCCTCCATCCGGCGAGCACTTTGGGATTTGTCGGGCAGCGTGCCTGGCCCCTCACCCGGATCGCATCTTTGATGCGATCCGACCTCTCCCCGCAGAAGAGCGGGGAGAGGTGAAGCCCGCTACCGCTCGAGCACGGCGCGTGCGGTGGCCTCGTCGGTGATGAGGCCGTTGACCACGCGCCCTGCCAGCGCGGCCTTGATCGCCGGCACTTTGCCGGCGCCGACGGCGGCGGCGATCGTAGTCGATACTGCCGGGATCTGCGGCGGGATGCTGGTCAGGCGCTTGTTGGTGCCGCCCTTGATCAGCCGTCCCTTGGCGTCATAGGCCCAGCCCGTCACCTCGCCGATCGCGCCGAGCCGCATCATCTCCAGCAGCTCCTCGCGGGTGACAAAACCGTCGACATGGACCTGGGCCTTCTGATCCATCTGGCCGATGCCGATCAGCCGGAGATCGGCCTTGGCGGCGACCGCCCTCACCCGCGCGATCGGATCGATGCGGACCATGCGGTTGCGCTCGTCCTCGCTCGACATCAGGAACGGCAGCGGCATCGGGTAGTGCCGCGCGCCGGTGCGGTCGGCGAGCCGCCCTACCGTGTCGTAGAAGCTCGCCGAGCCATCGGCGGAGATGTTGCCGACCAGCGAGACGATTTGGTGATCCGGCCGCTCGATCGGCGAGACGCGCTCGACCGCGGCGCGCACCGCGCGGCCGGTGCCGAGCGCCACGATGACCGGCGTCTCCGAGCGCAGCGTCATCTCCAGCAAATTGGCGCTGCGCTCGGCGATTCCCGCGGTCGAGAGCGGCGCCGCCGGATCGCTCGGAACCACCTCACAATGCACCAGCTCGAACCGCTCCTTCAGCCGCGACGCCAGTTCCATGCAGGCCGCAATCGGATGCTCCAGGCGAAACGTGATCAGCCGCTCCGCGAGGCACAGCGACACCAGGCGCTGCGCCGAAGCGCGCGACACCTGCAGCATCTTTGCGATTTCATCCTGGGTGTGGCCGGCGATGAAATAGAGCCAGCCGGCGCGCGCCGCATCGTCGAGGCGGGACTTTTCGTTGTCAGGCGCCACCATCGTCGTCCGTCAGCCTTCCGTCCAGAAATCGGTCATCGCCGCGAAGATTCGATCCGCCCCCGCGTCGCGCAGCAGACTATCGCCTTCCCGCCCGCGGTGGTGGGCACCGCCGACAAATCCCCACACTTTCATGCCCGCCGCCCTCGCCGCCATCACCCCGCTGGCGCTGTCCTCGATCACCAGCGTCCGCGGTGGCGACGCTGCCATCTCGCGCGCGGCATAGAGAAACAAATCCGGCGCCGGCTTGCCGTGTTGCACCATCTGGGAGGTGTAGAGCCGCTCGCCGAAATACGGCGCAAGTCCCGTCAGCTCCAGCGAAAACCTGACACGCTCGAGGTCGCTCGACGATGCGACGCAATGCGGCAGCCGCAACTCCGCCAGCACCGCCGCGACGCCGGCGATCGGCTTGAGCTGCGCGCGAAAGGTCTCGCGCACCGCGAGCGCCAGTTCAGCCAGGAAGCTTTCCGGCAAGGGCTGGCCGGCCGCGCGGCAATGCTCGGTCACGGCCGCCGTGCTGCGGCCGAGGAAGAGTTTGAGCGCCTGCGCGGTGCTCATTTCGATGCCGGCCCGGCCCAGCGCCTCGGACAGGCAGCGGCAGCTCAACTCCTCGCTGTCGACGAGGACGCCGTCGCAGTCGAAGATGACGAGGTCGGTCTCGGGAAGCCGGAGGTCCATCCCCTATGAGATCATATGCTCAGCGCGTGAGCAATAGATCACAATTTGTGACCGCCCCGCACGCAACCCGCGACCGGCCGTGCGGGGCGCGACATCTCACCGGCGATTTCAATCCCTCCGTTGCCGACCGGCCTTGGCATCGAGGCGCTGCGTGAGACGGCGCAGATCGATCACCGTCCGCTCGTGCGTACCCCTGCCGATCTCCTCGACCTCGTCGCGCGCGGTCACCGCGAAGACGATCCGCCGGCCCTCGACATGCGTCACCTCCGCCTCCGCGGTGACGCGCTGGCCGACTGGCGTTGCCGCGAGGTGGCGCACGTCGACCACGGTGCCGAGGGCGCTCTCGCCGGGCTCCAGATAGTCACGAATGGCGTTGAGCGCGGCGTTCTCCATGACCAGGACCATGATCGGTGTCGCCAGCACCGGCGGCAGGATCGCATCCTTAAACCGGCTCGCCAGGTGCTCGGGCGCGACGACGAGCGCAAAGCTTCCCTTCGCTCCCGGGGGTATCGCACGCATGTTTTGCCTCCATGTCGCCTGCGCGATGAGATCGGATTGAACCGTCATCGCGCCTTTGCTCTTCAGTTTGAGCCTGATCTTTCGAAAAACCGTTTCGCATTTTTCCGGATCATGCCCGGTCGGCGCCAAGGAACGCGGGCGCCAGGTCTTCCTGCACGATGACGCCGGCCGCCTCCGGCGTCAGCTCGCTGCCGACCAGATCGAGATTCCGCGCGGCTTCGAGCAGCATGGCGCGAACGTCGTCCGGCGTGAGCACGCCTTTCGCAATGAGCTTGCGGACCAAAGCCTGCAGGATGAGAACGTCGATTTGGCCGTGTGCAAGCGGCGTCAGCTTTTCGCTCATGATCGTCTCCGGATCGTTGGTTCCGTCACGTGCCGGCCCGCGCGGGCACCTAAGGCCGTCGCGCGAGGTCGTCGTGCAGCTGCGCAAACGCCTTGCGCAGGCCGTGCAGTTGATCGACGAGATGGAGGATGACGTCGATGCCCTCGTCGTTGACCCCGAAATCGCCCTTCAGATCCTGGATCAGATGGGCGCGTGCCACATCGGTGTCGGAGAACGTCATTTCGTCCGTGGACTGATCCGGAACCAGCCACTGCTGCTCGATCCAGAACTCCAGGGTCTGCACTTCGAGACCCGCGTGGGTGAGGAACTGATGTCTGTTCATGATGCGCCATCCTCCCGCGGATTGAATGCCTTGCGATCCCAGCCCGCCACGAACGCTTCCAGCGCGGGATCGGGTCCTTTCGGCAGGACCACCTTGAGCTTGACGAACTCATCGCCATGGCCGCCGCCGACATGCGGCGCGCCCTTGCCGCGCAGCCGCATCGTCGTGCCGGTGTTGGATCCCTTCGGCACCGTCATGGTGACGTCGCCGGTCGGCGTCGGCACGCGAACCTTGCCACCGAGCACGGCCTCGGACAGCGAGATCGGCAATTCCAGCGAGATGTCGTCGCCCTCGCGGGTGAAGCGGGGATCGGGCCGGACCGCAACCTCGATCAGCGCATCACCGGGGCCGCCCTTGCCGGTGCCCGGCGCACCCTTGCCGCGCAGGCGCAGCACCTGCCCGTCGACCAGGCCCGGCGGAATCGTGACGTCGAGCGTGCCGCCGTCCGGCAAGGTCAGGCGCTTGGCCGCACCGGTGATCGACTCGGCGAAATCGATCGTCAGGCTGTAGTGCAGATCGCGGCCGCGCCGGTTGGCGCGCGCCTGCTCGCTTCGCCGCAGCAGCTCGGCGAAGGCGTCGTCGGAATCCATGTAATCGGCATAGCCGGATGCATCGGCATAAGGATGGCCTTCATCCGCGGTGGCAAAATCCCGGTAGTAGCGATGCTGCGGCCGCTCGGCGCCGCTCTCGTCGATCTCGCCGGCGTCGAAGCGCTTGCGCTTGTCGGCGTCGCTGAGCAGACCATAGGCCGCGGAGACTTCCTTGAACTTCTCCTCGGCGGCCTTGTCGCCGGGATTGAGATCCGGATGCAGC
Source organism: Bradyrhizobium sp. CCBAU 51753 (assembly GCF_015291565.1). Lineage (NCBI taxonomy): Bacteria > Pseudomonadati > Pseudomonadota > Alphaproteobacteria > Hyphomicrobiales > Nitrobacteraceae > Bradyrhizobium > Bradyrhizobium sp. CCBAU 51753. Next base: position 7,794,837 of record NZ_CP030037.1, read on the forward strand.
TTCTTGGCCAGCTTGCGATAGGCCTTCTGGATATCGGCCGCAGTCGCCGCCGGGGCCACGCCAAGCACTTCGTACGGATTTCTCACGATCTGCTCCGCAACATCGAGAATGCGCCCGAGATCATGAGGGCTCAAAAGCAGGCGATTTGCAAGACCGCTCGCACCGCCTCCAAGCTTGCAGAAATCCGATTATCCGTCGTAGCGCAGCTCGAGGCTACCGAGCTTCTCGGCGATGCGACGGCTGACCTCGTCCTGCTGACGCGATGGCCGCAGCGCCATCACACCGTTGACGCCGCCGGTGAGGTTGCGCCCGTCGGACGCGGCCGCCGCGCCGTAGGTGCCGGCAAGCCGGCCGGGCGTCAGCCACGGCGTCGGTGCGATCACGTCCCAGCTCAGCGCGATTTCCGCTTCGCCGATGTTGATGCCGAAGTTGACGGCGAAGTTCTGGATGGCGGCGAGATAGCGGTCATCCGGCTTGCCGGCGACATGCAGCACGCACGCCAGATTGGTCACTGATCCCAGGATGAATCCGCTCCCGGCGCCGCCGCGGCACGTCAGCGTTCCGACCTGAACCGGCCCGGTCTGCTGCGCGAGGCCGGCGCCGAACGGCGCAGCCAGGACCAGGGCAACGGCAACAGCCGATCCGATCAACCTGTCCATGACGGCACCCTCCGCTCGGGCTGCTCGCAAAATCCTGCGCAAGCCTTACGCGCGAACACGGCATTTGGTTCCGGTGGCCGGTATTTCAGCGATCGAACGGCAATTGACTATCATTTGAAACGACCACACCATCGCATGACGGGTGCCACCATCTGGCGCCGGCGCAGATTGCGTGGCATGCACGGTTTCGGCTCACTGATATGGCCTTGAGGTGCCGCGATGAACATAGAGAAGTACACCGACCGCGTGCGCGGCTTCATCCAGTCGGCGCAATCGCTCGCGATGCGCGAGGGGCACCAGCAATTCACGACGCTGCACATTTTGAAGGTGCTGCTCGACGACAGCGAGGGGCTGGCGGCCGGCCTGATCGATCGATCCGGCGGCAATTCGCGCGCGATCCTGAAGGCGACTGAGGATGCGCTGGCAAAAATGCCGAAGGTGAGCGGCGGCGGCGCCGGACAGATCTACCTTGCGCCGGAGACCGCGCGCGCCTTCACCGCCGCGGAGCAGGCTGCCGACAAGGCCGGCGACAGTTTTGTCAGCGTCGAGCGGCTGCTGCAGGGGCTAGCGGCCGACAAGGACAGCGATGCCGGCAAGCTGCTGGCCAAGGGCGGCGTCAGTCCGCAGAACCTCAATGCGGCGATCAACGCGCTGCGCAAGGGCCGCACCGCCGACAGCGCCTCGGCCGAGAACGCCTATGACGCACTGAAGAAATATGCCCGCGACCTCACCCAGGCCGCGCGCGACGGCAAGCTCGATCCGGTGATCGGCCGCGACGAGGAAATCCGCCGCACCATCCAGGTGCTGTCGCGGCGGACCAAGAACAACCCGGTGCTGATCGGCGAACCTGGCGTCGGCAAGACCGCGATCGTCGAGGGCCTCGCGCTGCGCATCGTCAATGGCGACGTGCCGGAGAGCCTGCAGGACAAGGCGCTGCTGGCGCTCGACCTCGGCGCGCTGATCGCGGGCGCCAAATACCGCGGCGAGTTCGAGGAACGGCTGAAGGCGGTGCTGCAGGAGGTGACCTCGGCCGAGGGCGGCATCATCCTGTTCATCGACGAGATGCATACGCTGATCGGCGCCGGCAAGGCCGACGGCGCGATGGATGCGTCGAACTTGCTGAAGCCCGCGCTTGCCCGCGGCGAGTTGCACTGCATCGGCGCCACCACGCTCGACGAATACCGCAAGCATGTCGAGAAGGACGCCGCGCTGGCACGGCGCTTCCAGCCGGTGTTCGTCTCCGAGCCGACGGTCGAGGACACCATCTCGATCCTGCGCGGGCTGAAGGACAAATACGAGCAGCACCACGGCGTGCGCATCGCCGACTCGGCGCTGGTCGCGGCCGCCACGCTGTCGAACCGCTACATCACCGACCGCTTCCTGCCCGACAAGGCGATCGATTTGATGGACGAGGCGGCGGCGCGGCTGAAGATGCAGGTCGATTCCAAGCCGGAGGAGCTCGACACGCTCGACCGCGAGATCATCCGCTTGAAGATCGAGCAGGAGGCGCTGAAGAAGGAGACCGACCTCGGGTCGAAGAGCCGCCTGCAGACGCTGGAGCACGATCTCGCCGAGCTCGAAAAGAAGTCGGCCGACATGACCTCGAAATGGCGTACCGAGAAGAGCAAGCTCTCCGATGCGCAGAAGATCAAGGGTGAGCTGGAGCAGCTGCGCACCGAGCTCGCCAACGCGCAGCGCAAGGGCGAATTCCAGAAGGCTGGCGAGCTCGCCTATGGCCGCATTCCCGAGCTCGAGAAGAGGCTGGCCGCGGTCGAGGCCAGCGAGACTTCCTCAGCCAGCGAGACCGTGACCGCCGACAACATCGCGCAAGTGGTGTCGCGCTGGACCGGCGTGCCGGTCGACAAGATGCTGGAGGGCGAAAAGGACAAGCTGCTGCGCATGGAGGAGATGCTGGGCAAGCGCGTGGTCGGCCAGGCGCCGGCGGTGCGCGCGGTGTCGACCGCGGTGCGCCGTGCCCGCGCCGGGCTGCAGGACCCGAACCGGCCGATCGGCTCGTTCATGTTCTTGGGTCCCACCGGCGTCGGCAAGACCGAGCTCGCCAAGGCGCTCGCCGAATATCTATTCGACGACGAGACCGCGATGATCCGCCTCGACATGTCCGAATACATGGAGAAGCACTCGGTGGCGCGGCTGATCGGCGCCCCGCCCGGCTATGTCGGCTATGACGAAGGCGGCGCGCTCACCGAGGCGGTGCGGCGGCGGCCGTACCAGGTGGTCCTGTTCGACGAGATCGAGAAGGCGCACCCGGACGTGTTCAACGTGCTGCTGCAGGTGCTGGACGACGGCCGCCTCACCGACGGCCAGGGCCGCACCGTCGACTTCCGCAACACGCTGATCATCATGACCTCGAACATCGGCGCGGAGTATCTGGTCGCGCAGCCCGAGGGCCAGGACACCAGCGCGGTGCGCGAGCAGGTGATGAACATGGTGCGCGCGCATTTCCGGCCCGAATTCCTCAACCGGGTCGACGAGATCATCCTGTTCCACCGGCTGCAGAAGAGCGAGATGGGCCGGATCGTCGAGATCCAGTTCACCCGCCTGCAAAATCTGCTAGCCGATCGCAAGATCGAGCTGGAGCTCGAGCCGAAGGCGCGCGACTGGCTCGCGGAAAAGGGCTGGGACCCCGCCTACGGCGCGCGTCCGCTGAAGCGGGTGATCCAGCGCGCCGTGCAGGATCCGCTCGCCGAAATGATTCTCGCCGGCGACGTGCGCGACGGCTCGCAGGTGAAGATCTCGGCGACCAAGGCCGGGCTCACCTTCAACGGCAAGCGGCCGGAGACCGCATCAGCCGACGAATTCGAACCGGTGTGAAGGCGGTGCATGCCGCGCCGGCGCCGCGCGATGTCATCGCCGCGTCGTCTGTCGGAATCATATGCAAGCAGCCCATCGCTCGACGCAGATGCCCCTGCGGGAGCCGGCCATTTCGAGCCTTGTAAAGGTTCTATCGGCATGCTCCTCTCCCCGTGCCTGGCGGTCCGCCGGGCGTCCTGCCCTTTGTTTTCGTGTAAGTGCCGTTCAGTAAGGAGAGATGCGTGCCATCAGCCGTTCCGCAACCGGTCGCTGCGAAGCTGACGCGCGCGGCCATCTTTCTTGCGGTCACGATCAAGCCCGATCCGAATCATGACGCGGTGGTGCGGTCGCTGTGCGGCGATCTCGCCGCGCTGGTGCGCGCCGTCGGCTTCCGCGACCTCGAGGGCCGGCTGTCCTGCGTGATGGGGATCGGCTCCGAGGCATGGGACCGCCTGTTCGGCGCGCCGCGGCCGAAAGATCTGCATCCCTTCCGCGAAATCCATGGCGTCCACCATGCCGTGGCGACGCCGGGCGACCTGCTGTTTCACATCCGCGCCGTGCCGATGGATCTGTGCTTCGAGCTTGCGACCCAGATCATGACGCGGCTCGGCGACGCCGCCGCGTCGGCGGACGAAGTGCACGGCTTCAAATATTTCGACGAGCGCGACCTGCTCGGCTTCGTCGACGGCACGGAGAATCCCGAGGACCAGGCCGCGACCGACGCCACCATCATCGGCGAGGAGGATGCGGCGTTTGCCGGCGGCAGCTATGTGATCGTGCAGAAGTATCTGCACGACCTCGGCAAGTGGAACGAGCTGCCGGTCGAGATGCAGGAGAAGATCATCGGCCGCACCAAACTGTCCGACATCGAGCTCGATGATTCGGCAAAGCCGAGCTACGCCCACAATGCCCTGACCACCATCGTGGAGAACGGCGAGGAGCTCGACATCGTCCGCGACAACATGCCGTTCGGCAATATCAGCAAGGGCGAGTTCGGTACCTATTTCATCGGCTATGCCAAGTCGCCGCACCGCATCGAGCTGATGCTGCAAAACATGTTCGTCGGCAAGCCGCCGGGCAATTACGACCGCCTGCTCGACTTCAGCCGCGCCGTCACCGGCATGCTGTTCTTCGTCCCGTCGGCGACCTTTCTGGAGGATGCCGCGAACGTGGTGCCCGCACCCGCCCAGCCTGCGCTGGATCAGGCCGACGAGACACAAGTACCAAGATTGCCGCCGACCGATGGCTCGCTCGGGATCGGCTCACTGAAAGGAGAGGCTTGAGATGAATAACCTCCATCGGGGACTTGCTCCCATCTCGGACGCGGCATGGGCGCAGATCGAAGAGGAAGCCTCGCGCACGCTGAAGCGGCACCTGGCGGCGCGCCATGTCGTCGACGTCGACGGTCCGAAGGGTATCGACTACTCCGCGGTCGGCACCGGCCATCTCAAGCGCATCGCGACCCCGGGCGACGGCGTCGAGGCCAACCAACGCGAGGTCCGGCCGCTGGTCGAATTGCGCGTGCCGTTCGAGCTGACGCGCGCGGCGATCGACGACGTCGAGCGCGGCGCCAACGATTCCGACTGGGAGCCGCTGAAACAGGCGGCGCGCAAGATCGCATTCGCCGAGGATCGCGCGGTGTTCGACGGCTATGCCGCCGCCGGCATTCAGGGCATCCGCCAGGGCACCAGCAACCCGGTGCTGACGCTGCCGTCGAGCGTCAAGAACTATCCGAGCGTGGTGGCGCAGGCCGTGAGCCAGCTGCGGCTGGCCGGTGTCAACGGCCCCTATACGCTGTTGCTCGGCACCGAACCGTTTACCGCGATCGGCGGCGCGACCGATGACGGCTATCCGGTGCTGCAGCACATCCAGCGCCTGGTCGACGGCAAGATCATCTGGGCGCCGGCGATCGAGGGCGGCGTCGTGCTCACCACCCGCGGCGGCGATTTCCAGCTCTCGATCGGCCAGGACCTCTCGATCGGCTACCTCAGCCATTCCGCGAGCGCGGTGCAGCTGTATTTCCAGGAAACCATCACCTTCCTGATGCTGACCAGCGAAGCGTCGGTGGTGCTCGCGCCGGAGGCGAAGAAGCCCGCCTGATCGCGGGCGGCACCGAACAATCCGAACTGCTGTTGTGCGGGGGATGTCGTCAACCGTAGTGGAGAAACTCCATGCAGGACTACGATCTCTACATCAACGCCAAGAAGGTATCGGTCGGTCTATACGTCCGCAAGGGCGCAGGTCTGCCCGACCTCGCCGACGCCAAGGACTGGGTGTTCGACGGCACTTCGGGAGAGGCCAATCTGCCGCCACAGCTCGTGAAGGAGATCGAGGCCAACGGCCACGCCTTCCGCGACATGGATTGAGCGCGCTCTTTCAACGCGCTCGATCGTCACCGAGCTTGACCGGCGCGGTCTCGGGCATCAGCCCCATCGCGACAAGGCCGACGATCGCCGCCAGCAGCAGGTACCAGGACGGCGCCAGCGGATCTTCGGTCACGTGCAGCAGCCAGGTGACGACGAGCTGCGCGGTGCCGCCAAAGCTCGCGATCGCGACCGCATAGATGGTGGCGAACACGCCGCCGCGGATGTTCTGCGGCAGCGCTTCGGTGAACGCGGCATAGAACGCGGTGAACGGCAACGATCCGATGAACGACAGCACGCCGAAGCCGAACAGCAGCGACCACGCGCCCGGCGCCTGCACGATCCACAGGAACGCCGGATAGGTCAGCACCAGCACCACCAGTTGCGGCCAGACCATGATCGGCTTGCGGCCGAGCCGATCGGCGAGCCAGCCGCCGAGCAGCGCGCCGATGATCTGCAGCCCGTTGCTGACCAGCGACACCGTGAACGCCAGCGACGGCGACACATGCAGCGTGGTCTTGGCGTAGGTCGTCATATACTGCGTGACGTAGGTCGAGATCGTGCCGCTGGCGAGAATCATCACGGCCAGCACGATGACGCGAAGATGGCGGCGCGCCTGTGCGACATGACCCGAGCTTTCGACGCTGACGGCAGGACGCGCCTCGTGCGAGATCGTCTCCGGCAGCGTCCGGCGCATCCAGATGCCGAACGGCAGGCAGACCGCCCCGATCAGGAACGCGACGCGCCAGCCATAGGCCTGCAGCATCTCGGGCGCCATCGTGCTGCTCAGGACGACGCCGACCAGCGCGCCGGCGGTGGCCGCGATCTCCTGGCTGGCGGGCTGCCACGCCACCACGAGGCCGCGATCCCGCGGCGCCGCGATCTCGATCAGATAGGCCGTGGTCGGCCCGACCTCGCCGCCGAGCGCGAACCCCTGCACCATCCGCGCCACGATCACGATGATCGGCGCGACGACGCCGATCGTCTCATAAGCCGGCGTCAGCGCGATGGTCAGGATCGCGCCGCCCATCAGCGCAAAGCTCAGCAGCATGGCCGGCCGCCGGCCGACCCGATCGGAGAAGATGCCGAGCACGATGCCGCCGATCGGCCGCGTCAGGAACCCGGCGCCGAAGGTCGCCAGCGACAGCATGAGGCTGCCGTATTCGCTGTGCGCGGGGAAGAAGGTGCGCCCGATCTCGGTCGCGAAGAAGCTGTAGGTGATGAAGTCGTAGAACTCCAGCATGTTGCCGATGGTCGCGGCAAAGGCTGCGCGCTTGACGTCGAATGCCTGTTTCGCCTCGCTATCCGGCAACAATCTCGGTTCCTTCGCTCGTTCGGGGCGAGTATCATTCCTCAGGCCATGCGAGGCAAGGCGTGGCAACTCCGCGCGATCGCATGCCGTTCGCAATCGACTGGGAGGACAGATGTGATGCCAGCCGGCAGTGCTCACGGCGCGCGACAATCGGATCGTCAAGGACACAGGCCGTACGTGACGTGAACGGCACGGCGGCTCCGGTCGCTGGGACCGGAGCGAGCAACGGATCGGGGGTCGCTCAGTCGCGCTTGGTGAGCGAAGGCCGGGTCTGCTGGAACAGCAGATAGAGCGCGCGCGGATTGGTGGTCAGATAGCGCCAGAACAGCCGGCGCGGCTCGAGCCAGAGCCGCCAGGCCCATTCCAGCCCGACGATCTGCATCCAGCGCGGCGCGCGCGGCAGAGTGCCCGAGAGGAAATTGAACAGTCCGCCCGAGGTCTTGATGGCGCCGACATTGCCGAGCCGCGGCAAGTACTCGTCGACGAACGCCTGCTCATAGGGCACGCCGAGCGCGACCCAGAGAAAGTCGGGCGCCAGCGCGTTGATCTCGTCGACCTTGGCCCGCAGCGCTTCGCCGCGCAAGTAACCGTGGCAATGGCCGACGATCTTCAGGGCCGGAAACGCCCTGCGGACATTGGCGACCGCCGCCTTGTTCTCGGCCTCGTTGGCACCGAACATATAGAATGTCAGGCCGAGCTCTTCGGCCTTGCGTGCGACCACGCCGAACAGGTCGGTGGTCGCGACGCGTTCGGGAAGCGGCTTCGACGACCGCAGCTTCGACACCATGACCAGCGGCTGGCCGTCGGCATTGATCAGGTCGGCGGCTCTGAACAGCCGGTCGGTCATCGGCTCGGTCGCGCAGCGCGACAGCACCTCGCCATTGGCCGAGGTCAGGTACAGCGGCCGGCGCACGCGCCGCTGCGGATGCACCAGGTCGACCATGAAGTTCGCAGTCTGCTCAAGATCGAGCACGGCGAGCCGCAACCCGCCGACGGTCGCGCGGTCGACGCTGTCGGTCGCGGCCCGGCCCACCGGATTGACGCGACGTTCGCGCATGCCGGTTGACGGCATACCGGCGGATTTTGCCAGCGTGCCGCGCGAGGTGTTGCAAATCTGGACAGGCGGAGCAGCCGTGTCGGAATTGGTACGCCGGGACACTTCGCGACCGTCGCGCGAGGGCGAAGTTGCGGAGGAAACGCGGGCGTTTTGGCTGTGACTCAACATTTCACCAGGAGCTCCAATGCTTACGGGCTCCCAACTGCAATATCGAGTCCAGACTCGTTGGGGCGTCTCTTGTCTCAGCCGGCCGGCTGGACCGTAAAGGTTCGTTAACGGTAACGATCGTGGGTCTGTCCGGCGCACGTTAACCGGCGCGCACGATCGCGCACGAAAGCACGCGCGCCATCAGCAACACTGTGCAAAGATGAAGGCACTATATTAATACAAATCGCATTCCATCGGTGCATGGCCCCGTGGGCCTTGTGCTATAAGGTCGCAGCGTCGGATTGTCCCGACGCGTTGAAAACGCCCGGTAGCTTGGTCACGCATGAACAAGAATGATGACGCGTTCGATGTCTGCATCGACGACGCATTCGACTTCCTGTCCGAGGAATACGCGGAGCTGTTCAACGGCTCGGACGCGACCGCTTTTCAGCATCCGCTGTGGCTGAACAGCATTTACCGCCGACTCGTTCCCGCGATGGCGGCGAAGCCGCTGGTCATCGTCGTTCGCCGCCGCTCAACCGGCGCGATGGCAGCCGTGCTGCCGCTGCTGCGGGTGCGGCGCGGGCCGATGCGCACCATTGAATTCGCCGATCTGCGTGTCTCCGACTATCTGGCGCCGGTCTGCTCGGAGCAGACCTTCGCCGAGCTGCTGCAGGACAAGGGTGCCTGCGAGAGGCTTCGACAGCTTGTCAGGCCGTTCGACCTGCTGCGCATCCCGAAACTGCTCGACGCGAGGATGCCGATCGAGAATCTGCTCGGTGCGCCGCACCGGGCTTCGATGGACACCAACGCCTATGCAACGGTGCTGTCGGCGCCGTTCGAGCAATGGCAAATCAATGCGCTGGGACGCTCCTATATGAAGGAGCTCGCAAAGAAATGGCGCCAGATCCACAAGAAGGGCACGCTGACCTTCTCCTGGTGCGAGGATCGCGCCTCCATCCTCGAGGCCATGGACGTCATGAGGAAGTTTCGTGGCCCGCGGTTTCAGGCCCACGGCGATGGCGATCTGCTGCAGCGTCCGGAATATTTCGACTTCTACTCCGATGTGGCGCTGCGCCTCGATTCGTTTGCGCGGATCTACACCATGAAGATGGACGGCAATGTGATCGCGACGGCGCTTGGGCTGACGCACCGTGACCGCCTGCTGATCGTCATGACCGCGTTCGACATCGAGGGATACAAGAGCCAGTCGATCGGCGCGCTGACCTTCGAAAGTGTCGCCAGGGATTGCATCGAGCGCGGCTATCAGGTGCTCGACTTCACCATCGGTGACGAGCCCTACAAGATGCAGTTCGGCGGACAACCCACGCCGATGTCGAGCGTGACGCAAGCCGGCAGTGCGGCCGGCGCGGTCGCGTTGTTTGCGCTGAGGCAGGCGCCCTGGATCAAGCAGGCCGCCAAGCGAATGACCGAGTTCAGGCTGCCGCCCGCCCGGACCTCGACCGGCACACGCTAAGGCAGTATCGGGTCTGACCGTTCGGTCCACCTCTCCCCGACGGGGAGAGGTCGATTTGCGCAGCAAATCGGGTGAGGGGCCGCGGCAATAATGAGGGACCATAACCCCTCACCCCGCGCTACGCGCCGACCTCTCCCAAAGGGAGAGGTCAACTTCCGATGCTGCGCAAGCTCAACTGAATCTCGTCGCTCGCTCCAGCGACGCCGCTGAGTGGCGCTTGTCAAATTATCGCAGCGCGCCGCGGACGCGCATGACCCATCCCGGGTGAATCCGGTCCACCCGATGCGTGATCATGCGCCGCAGGAAGTGCAGCTTGCGCCGCGCGCTCCACCTCGCGTCGTTGTTCAACGTCAGGGCCTGGCGGAAACGCGCCATGTCCAGCGAATGGCGGTCGGCAGCGAGCTTGCCCTGATCGGAATAAAACTGCGCGATCTTGTCTGCGCCCATGCCCTCGGTCTCGAGCCAGCGCGGCACATGGTCGGTGCACAGACGCTCGACATCGACCAGCAGACGGCTGACGCCGGTCCCGGCGGCCGGACAGTTGGTTTGAAACGCGTCGCCGATCAGCACGACGCCCGGCTGCAGATGACCCTCGACCACGGACAGGCCCATGACCCAGCTCTGCACCTGGCCGACGACATCGAAATCGCCGAGATAGCGCTGCAATCCCGGCATCAGGCGAAGCAGCGTCCGCCTGGTGTCGCGGCGCAGCTCGCGCATGATCGGATCGGTCGGATCGCGGAACATGAACAGGTTGGCCCGCATGCCGTCCGCGATCGGAAACAGGCTGAGATAATCGACGCCGTCGGCCGTGCGTTCGCCATAGGCAGTCAGCGCGTCGAAATCGAACGGCGCGTTGTCCGGACGCGCGATGGTAAATCCGAATGACACCGAATGGTGTTCGGCCAGCATCCGCCGCTTGATTCCAAGACTGTACGCCAGCGGGCTCGCCATGCCGGTCGCCAGGATGACGAGCCGCGAAGTGACGCGCTTGCCGGAGGCGAGCTCCAGCTGCTGACGATCGTCGCTGCAGCTGATGCCGGTCACCTGATCGATCAGGAAGCTGGTCGGATCGGACAACAGCCCGCGGGCCATGCCGACGAGGCTGGCATAGGACAACCCGAACGCCTGGCCGACGCTGATATCGACCACCTTGCCGTCCCGGATGTTGAGCACCCGATCATACGGCGCGCCGACAGCCTCGAGGTCGTTGATGAAGCCAAGCTGGCGAATGAGATCGAGCTGCCGGCCGCCGATCTTTTCGACACGAAATTCGTCCGGCGGGACGGTGCGCTTGTCGATCAGGACGACCCGGTATCCGGCCCGCACCAGCACGGCACGCGCCAGCGAGCCCGCGAGTCCGGCGCCGACGATGGCGACGTCCGCTTCGATTGTGTGCGCCTCGCTGGTTGCGATCGGCCTTGCAATGCTTTCGTCAACGATCATCTGTCCGCTCCGAACGGCTTAACTGCCCGCCGAATTGCAATTTCCTTGCCTGCTGTGCCGCGGACGGGAGCGGGCACGGCGAGTTCCGCGATCGAGGTTAACGGCAGCGCCGGGAGGCGCGTGGGCGGGAGCTCGGCACACGCCTTGCACTGTCATAGGCGGCGTGCAGCGGTATTTTCCGGAGGTCCAGCCTCAGGATCGATGGTTACTGCATCGTCAACGGCGCCGAGGGGCCCGGGAGCCGCACTGCCGCGTTCGTGATGTGTGGAGGCTGTTCCGCCGGTTCGTTACGCCGCCGGGTCGGCCCTGCATGAGACCTCTGCGCCTTTTGGAGACAGGCGTTCCAGAATGGTGCAAGACGGGAAGGTCGCCGGGGACCAGATCCGCGCGACGCGCGGCCGCTGAAAAACGAACGGAATCTTAGCAACAGAACATTAACACTCCAGCATTCGCCAAGTGCTACGTTGGCAGGTGCTGCGTGCCAAGCGCATCGTTGCCAAGTGTTAGCCGCCCAGTGCTAGGTTCAACGGCGTGACAGGATCCTGAGAATACCCGGTCTCCATGTTTGACTCCCTCCTCCAACTGATGCGTCGTGATGTGACGCGCGGCGTTGCCGGGACCATTTTGCTCAAGGTCGGCAGCGGCGGACTCGCGTTCGCGATGTTCTCGCTGGCCGCGCGGGCGATGTCGGCGGACGAGTTTGGAGATTTCGCGACCTGGCTGTCGGTCGCCCAGATCGCCTCGGTCGTCGGTCTGGTCGGCCAGGAGCTGCTGCTGGTTCGCTTCCTCAACGAGTACCAGGTGCGCGGCGAAACCGACCTCACCAAGGGCGTCCTGCTGTCCAGCCTGAAGAACTCCGCGCTCGGCATGCTGATCTCGATCGCCGCCATCGCCGCGGTCGCCTGGCTTCGCGGCGAGTGGTGGCTGCTCATCCTGTCGGTCTCGGCCTTTGCCGCCGTCAATTCCGGACTGATGCTCGGCAGCCAGATCGCGCGATCCCTGGTCAGCATCCTGATGGGCGAAGGCAATCGCGAATTCTTCTGGCGGGTCGCTGTCGTGCTGTTGCTGATCGCGGTGCTGTTCGGTCACCGGCAGCTCACGCCCGCCGAATTGTTCGCCGCGATGGCAATCGCGATGTCCGCCGGCCTGATCGTGCAGATCGCCTCGATCGTGCGCGTGTTGCCGAACCTGCGCAGCGTCGACGCCCGCTTCGAGCGGCCGCGCTGGCGGGCGAGCGCGTTCCGCTACTGGCTGGCTTCGATCCTCGAGGCCGCCAACCAGTACTTTGACGTCATCCTGGTCTACTGGATGCTGGATCCGGCAACGGCCGGTGTCTATTTCGCGGCGTCGCGCCTCGCCAACCTCTTCGCCATGCTCTCGGCCGCGCTGTACACGTTCGGCGCGCGGCGGCTGCCGTCGCTGTATTTCAGCAGGAACCATGACGAGCTCGAGCACACCTTGAAGCTGATGGCCGAGGTGACCGCGATTTGCGTCTTCGTCGGCCTCGTCATTGTGTGCGGCGGCGCTTCCTGGCTGCTCGGCCTGTTCGGCCCGCATTTCGCCGCGCAGCAGTGGGTACTGATCGTGCTCGCGCTCGGGACCGCGTTTCAAGCGGCGGGCGGCCCGTCGGCGGCCATCCTGCAGCTGACCGGCCATGAGCGCGAATACGTTCCCGTGCTCACCGCGAATGTGGTGCTGCGGCTCGCCGGCTTCCTGATCCTGATCCCCTGGCTCGGCGTGCTCGGCGCCGCGATCTCGGCCACCGTCTCGCTGGTGCTCGCCACCATCGCGCTCAACGTGCTGTGCCGGCGGCGGACCGGCGTCGACCCGTCCGTGCTGGTGCTGTCGCATCTGTCGTCGACGAAGACCGGCACCTACACGGTCCGCGTAGCCGACACCAACGACTAAAGCGCGATGAGATTAGGTTGAATCGTCATCGCGCTTTAGCTTCTTGTTTGAACATGATCTTTTCGGAAAACCGCTTCACACTTTTCCGGATCATGCTCTAGATCTCGTTCGGTCGATGGATGTCAGCTCGCCATGCCCAGGGCATCGCCCTGGACCGGACGGATGGGGCTGCCGACCGGCACGCAATTGACCACCAGCGCGGTCGGCACCGCGGCGAACTTCGACAGGCCGGCTCGCGCCTTGCGCACGGCAGCCGAATTGGCCGCGCCGTCGCGCGCCACCAGGATGATCAGGTCGGCATGGTCGGCGAGTGCCGCCGAGTCGAACTGCGCGGCCAGGGCCGATGCGTCGACGATGATCAGGTCGAACTCGGATCGAATGTCGTCTGATGGCAACGGCTGTGTCTTCTTGCTGGCGCTCAGCAGCTCAACGACGGCACGCAGATCGGCCTTGATGATACCCGCGCCCTGCGCCGGGGCGGCATCGGCGCCATCCGGCGTCATCTCGATCAGGACGCTGAGCATCCCGTTCTTCACGGCCGACCGGTTGAGCGATCGCGCCACCGTGCTGCCGCCCGCGCCTGGCTCGACCGACATCAGCAGCGCGACCTTGCCGTGCGATCCGGCAAGCTGCTGGATGTTCTCGATCAACAGATGCAGATGCGCACTGAGGTCGGGCTCGGCGGTTGCGGAGGCCGGATTCTGCCAAACGCTTCTGACGGATGCCGGCGACGCCAGGTTCGGAATGCGGGCCAGCACCGGCAGACCCGGCGGCAATGCCGGCTGCAGGGCCGGCGCCTCCTCGCGCGGAGTTTTCAGAACCGGCCGCGCCGGAATCCATTTATAGGCGGGGACGGCGACGATGGCGGTCGACATCAGCAGCGATGCGATGGCGAGCGCGGCCAGCAGCAAGGGCAGCGGCGGAAGCGTCGAACGGATCGGCGGCGTCGCGAACGAGGCGACCTTGGTCTGCGAGTTCTGCAGCGAGCGCTGCTCGTCGGTGGTTTTGTACCGCGATAGGAATTGCTCGTAGATGCTCTTGTTGGCATCGGCGTCGCGCTGCAGGTCCTGCAGCTTCACCAGCGCCTGACCGTCGACCAGAATCTGCGATTCGACCGCCTTCTGCTGATCCTCCAGCGCCTTCTGCTGATCGCGCTGGGCCTCGTATTCCGACCTGGCGGTATCGATATTCTTCTTGCGCTCGATCTCGATCTGCCGGTTGAGATCGTTCAACTGGCTCAGCGACATCACGAGGTCGGGGTGGCGGTCACCGAACACCGCCCGCTTCTGCGCGATCTGATCGTTCAGCGCGGAGCGCTGGGCGCGCAGCGTGCTGAGCAGGTCCTGCTTGATCGGGCCGTCGACATTGGCCTTGAGGTCGCGCTGCGCCTGATCGAGGCGGGACTTGGCCTCTTCGGTGCGGGCCCGCGCAGCGGCCACCTGCTGGGTCAGGTCGGTGACCCGCAGCTGCTGCGTGGTGGATTCCTTGCCGGCATTGACGATGCGATGCTCGAGCTTGAATTTCGCCACGGCATCTTCCGACGCCCGCAAGCGATCGTTCAGGGTCTTGAGCCGGCTCTTCAGCCAGTCGGCCGCCTCGTCGGTCGCAACGGTGCGGGTTCCGCGCTGGCTGGCGACGAAGGCCTCGGCCACGGCATTGGCGTAATGCGCCGCGCGCTGCGCATTGTTCGAGGTGAACTTGATGGCGATAACATAGGTTAATCCACGGCGGGAAATATCCAGCCGATTGCGGAACCGATCGACCAGGCGCGTGATGTCGATCTTGCCGCCGGCGATATCGTCATCCTCCGCGATCTTGAGCTGCTCGATCAGGGGCCGGAGAAAGTCGTCGGACTTGGCGATTTCGACCAGGCTCTGCAGCGCAGCGGCATCCTGGCCGATCCCCGGCAGCACGTCCTGCTCGGTGGTCACGCGCTGCTCGCGCGGATCGACGACGACCAGCGCGGTCGCCGCATAGCGAACCGGCACCAGCATGAGAACAATGACGCCGAGCGCGAAGATGACCGCGGCGAGCATCAGGATGCGCTGGCCGTTTTCGCGCAGGAACGACACGATACCGGAAAGGGTCAGCGCGCCCTTGATAGTTTGGGCTTCAGATCCGTCGGCCGGCGCACCGGCAGCCTCCCACGACGCCGCGGGCTCGGTCGGACCGGACCTTGTCGGGCCTGGGCGGCCACGGAACATCATGGGCTTTGACTCGAATTCAACTGGCACGGTGCAATACCTGCTCCAGCCTAAATATCTATGGTTAATCGGCAGTTACCCGCGCTTTGCGCCGCCGTAACCAATTAGTTAACGAGCCGTTGTATCATGGCTGTCAGACCGCTTCCCGATTCTTTGACCAGCGCATTGGACTAAATCAGCAGTAACCTCAACACGCGCTCCTCGATGTACGAGCGATCCTCGCGTGATAGATACGGGCTCATAATTATGGGAGGCCAGTCGACTCCTTCATCGGGTGAGGAATCCGTGCTCCACTACAAGCCCAGCACAGACCTGCGCGAGGCCCTCACCGCCTCCGGCATCGGGCCGAAGGCGAGCAAGCCGAAGCTGCGCGTGATGCTGGTGCAGACCCAGGCGGAGAACGCCGGCGCCCAGGAGATTTCGCGGCTGGTCGGGGCCGGCCTCGCCGCGCGCGGCTACGAGGTCGCCAACCTGTTCTTCTTCCGAAGATCGGCTTCCTTCGACGAGCCGCCCAATACGTTCTATTGCGCGGACAGCCGTCCGGGCAACCCGCTGGCGCTGCTGCGGATGCTGTGGACGCTCGCCGGTCACATCAGGACCATCAGGCCGGACGTCGTGCTGACCTTCCAGCATTTCGGCAACGTGATCGGCGGCGCCGTGTCGCGCCTCGTCAGCCGCGCCCCCGTCATCGCCAACCAGGTCTCCTCGGCGATGTCGATGAGCTGGCCGGTCCGCGTCGCGGATATCGTGATGGGCAGCGTCGGCTTCTTCCAATGCATCACGCTGAACTCGCAGGCCATGGAGCGCGAATATGCCCGATATCCGGCGCCCTATCGCGCGCGCATGAAGCACGTGCCGCACGGCTTTGACGACAAGTCGCACGGCCTGTCGAAAGAGGAAGCGCGCCGGCAGTTCAAGCTGCCGCCGGATCATGTCCTGCTCGGCTGCGCCGCGCGTCTGCACCCGCACAAGCAGCTCGATGCGGCGATCCGCCTGCTTGCCAACGAGCCGTCGTGGCAGCTTGCGCTCGCGGGCCAGGGCGCGGACGAGCCGCGGCTGCGGGCGCTGGCAGATCAGCTGAAGGTTTCCGACCGGCTGCATTTCATCGGCGAGATTCCGCCGCGGCAGATGGCGGACTTTCTCGCCTGCCTCGACGTGTTTGTGTTTCCGACCCAGGCCGAGACCTTCGGCCTCGCCGCCGTCGAGGCCGCCAGCGCCGGCATTCCCTGCGTCGTCAACGACCTCCCCGTCCTGCGCGAGGTGCTGTCGTTCGACGGCGAGCCGACCGCGATCTTTGTCGATGCATCCGACCAGGCCGCGTTCTCGGCGGCTGTTGCCAAAGTCCTGACCGACCAAACGCTGCGCGACGCGTTGCGCCAAAGCGCCAAGGGGCTGCGATCGCGCTATTCGCTCGACAGCATGATTGAGGAATACGTCCAGATTCTCGACGCCGCCGTGACAAGGGGCGCGCATTAGACGGGTGGGCCGGACATGATCATTCAATTTCGTTGCGAACGCGACCACGCGCGGCGCTGGATGTGCCGCGAGAGCATGCACATCAACGGCGAGGACATTCCAGTTCAGATCGCCTGGACCGCAACCACGGAGCCGCGGCCTGCCGGCCTGGAGGCGCTGTTCGCGCTCGAGCGCGTGGTGTTGCGCAAGGGCAAGGCCGGCGGCGCCGACAAGCTCAAGGTCACTCAGGAACAATCCCAGGCCCGGCTCGACAAGGCTGACGTGGTGATCGATTTCACCACCGCCCCGCGGGACCCGCACGGCTCCGCAAAGCTCTATCTCCGCCCGAAGTTCAATGGCGCCGCGGGCGAAAACGCGGCACTCGCGGCGATCCTCGCCGGCGACCTGCCGGTGATCGAAATCGTCAACGAGCGCGACGGCACGGTGATCGACCGCGGTCATCCGTCCGCGGAGGTTGCCGCCGGCCTGAGCGGTGGGCTCGACACCGTGATGGCGCGAACCCTGAGTATGCTGGCGGCGGCGCTGTCGGGCGCGCCGAGACTGGTGCCGCAGCTGGCCTATTCGACCGGCGCTCCGCGCCAGCCCGCGCCCTATGTGCTGCGCGGCGTGGCGACGTCGATCGCGAAAGAAATCTATCGCCTGTGCTGCTATGCCCCGCATTGGCACGTCGGCTGGCGCTACAACGACAACTCCGACATCTGGCAGACGCGCGATCTCAGCGGACCGGCCTGGAACGTGCTCGCCGATCCCGGAAACCACTTCTATGCCGATCCCGTCCCGGTGACATGGCAGGGCAGAACTGTCGTGTTCTTCGAAGACCTTGACCACCGCGTCGGCAAGGGCACCATCTCCGCGATCGAGTTCGACGGCAAAGGCCCGATCGGTGACGTGTTTCCCGTGCTGGAAGAGCCCTGGCACCTGTCCTACCCGTTCTTGATCGAGCAGAACGGCGAATTGTGGATGATCCCGGAGAGCACCGGGCATCGCGACGTCCCGGTTTACAAATGCGTCCGCTTTCCGGACAAGTGGGAGCGGCATGCGACACTGCTGTCCGGGCTCGAGCTCGCCGACGTCACGATCACGCAACACAACGGCCTCTATTACATGTTCGGCGCCTGGCGCGACGGCACCGGCGGCTACTCCGATACGCTGGCGATCTACTACGCCGAGCAGCTGTTCGGCCCTTGGCAGCCGCATGCGAGCAATCCGATCCTGATGGATCGCGCGACGACGCGGCCGGCCGGAAATTTCGTCACCATCGATGGCCGGCTGTGGCGGCCGGTGCAGGACTGCACCAACGGCTACGGCGCCGCGCTCGGCCTCGCCGAGATCCTCGAACTGTCGCCGACGACATACCGCCAGGCCGTACGCCATCTGCTCAAGCCCGGACCGCTATGGACCGGACGGAAGCTGCACACGCTGAACCGCTGCGGCACGCTCGAGGTGATCGACGGCTCGCGGGTCCAGCCGAAGACCACGGCCTTGCTGAACAGGTTTCGCTCGTCCGGCAAGTCGTCGCAGCCGGAATGGCGCGGCGCGATCGCGAAACCCGTCGCCGAGCGCCAGCACTAGCACATCCACGGTCACGCCTGCGAAAACGCGACCTCGCTGAAATCGATCGCGACCATCAGCATGTCGGTGATCGGCCTGCGATCCGGGCCGCGCGTATATGCACGCCGCACGCTCGGCAGCCGAATGCCGCCGGCCTCGATGTAGCCTGACGTCAGCTGCGCCGCCGGAAAGCCTCCTGCGATGCTGACGCTGTAATCGTGACGGCGCAGCAACATGTCCGGGCCAAAGAAGAAGTCCTGCGTCATGCAATGCGTTTCGATCCAGCCCGGGAAATAGGCGCGTAGCACGCGCCACGTCTCCTCGCCCTCGCGCCAGGCCTCTAGCTCCTCGACCCGGACGCCGTCCATCGCCAGCACGAACGGCGTGGTCAGATAGGTCCACACCGCCTCGCCGTTGAAATAGGCGCGGTGCAACGGATCCCAGGGCGTATGCATCTGATGACCGGCAAACGAGTCGCGCGGCGCGCGGCGCTCCGCCACCAGCGTGCCGTCGAGCTTCTCGATCGCCACCCGGTCCTGGGTGAACATCGTGCGCTGGTCGGCCGCGCCGAACGGCGTGATCGACGCCCGCTCCTCGTGCAGCCACACCGTCATGCGCCGCGGCGAGCGGTCCTGCAGCAGGCCCTTCAGGGAGAAGAAGCCGCCGCCGGTGACGATGGTCGCCTCCACCTTCGCATAGCGCCGCCAGCGTTCCAGCCCGCCATGCGCCTCGAGAACTTCGCCAAGCAGCGCGCTCATGACCGCCTCACTTTGCGTCGGCGCTCTGCACGCCGCCGAACTGCTCCCAGGAGCTTCCGGTCCAGCGCTGCAGCTGCAGCTGGGTGTAGGCCATGCTGTTGTCGGGGCCGGTATTGATGGTGATGCCCGGCATCAGCGTCGGCAGCGTGAGCCCCTTGACGTTGCGCGCCTGCTTCACGATGTTCTCGCGCGACAAATCGTTGCCGCATTGCTTCAGCACCTGTTCGAGGATCTGGCCCTGGTGCGTGCCGAACAGATAGTTGCTGTCGCCGATGTCGGCCCCGGGAAGATACTTCTCGAAATGCGCGCGATACCATTTGACGCCGGGATCGTCGGCCCATTTCTTGTCGTTGGGATCCTTGGCAATGGTCGCCACCACGACGCCCACCGCCTTGTCGGCGCCGGCCGGCACGATGGTCGAAGAGACCGAGCTCGACACGTAGTTGAGGACGGTGAGCGGCGTCCAGCCGATCTCGCTCGCCTTCTTGATCGCCTGCGCGGCGAATTTCGGCGTGCCCGCGATCAGGAACGCCTGGGCGCCCGAGGCCTTCAGCTGCACCACGCGGGAATCGATGGTCGGCTCGGTGACCTCGTAGGGCGACGTCACCACCTTCTTGTCGAAGTCGGCCTTCAGCGTTTCCTTGAACGCGGTGACGAAATCGCGGCCGAGATCGTCGTTCTGGTAGAGGATCGCAATCTTGGCGTCGGGCGCGGTCTGCGCGATGTATTTTGCGTAGATCTTGCCTTCGGTGTTGTAGCTCGGCAGCCCGGTGGTGGTCGTCGGGAACTCGGCGAAATTCGTGAACTTGGTCGCGCCGCTGACCACGAAGAGATCCGGCACCTTTTTGGCGGTGATGTATTTAATGGTGGCGCCGATGCCGGGCGTGCCGAGCTGGCTGAACATGAACGCCACCTCGTCGCTCTCGATCAGCTTCCTGACCTGCTCGACCGCTTTCGGCGGCGTGTAGGCGTCGTCATAGGTGATGAGATTGATCTTGCGGCCGTTGATGCCGCCGCGGTCATTGATCGAATTGACATAGGCGATGAGGCCGCGGCCGGTGTTGCTGAGCGGCGACGCCGGGCCGCTGAATGGGAAGACCGCCCCGATCTTGATCTCCGATTCCGTGACACCGGGCGTTTCGGCACGCGCCGGAGCCGCGAGAAGCGACGCAAGCAATGCAACCGATACTGCAAACTGCTTCAACATGAAATTTTCCTCCCGTGTTATGATTTGATCGGTTCTCGCGTCCTCGGCCGCGGCTACCAGGCCTCTCCGAACGGCCGGATCTCGACATTGAACGACCACGCGCTGCGCTCCTGGTGCACGACGTGCCAAATCTCGCTGGCGATCGCGGCCGGCTTGATGAAGAAGTCGTCCGGCCGGTCCGGCCAGCGCTTCCGCGTCCATTCCAGATCGATCACGGCGTCGATCACGATATAGGCGACATGAACGCCCTGCGGCCCGAGATCGCGCGCCATCGCCTCGGCGAGAATGCGCTGCGCCGCCTTGGTCGGCGCAAAGCCCGCGAAGCCGGCCTTGCCGCGCAGCGCCGAGGTGTTGCCGGTCGCAACGATGGCGCCCTTGCCGGCGCTGATCATCGCCGGGGCAAATCGTCGGGCGAGATGCAGCAGCCCCATCGTATTGACCTGGAAATTGCGATCGAGAATGGCGGGATCGATCTCCCGGAAGGTGCCGAACGCGCCGCCGACCGCGTTGTGGATCACGACCGCGGGACTGCCGAGATCGCGCTCCACTGCTGATGCCGCCGCCTCGATCTGCGCCAGATCGGACACGTCGCAGCGATAGGCTTTCGCGCCCGGCAACTGCGTCTCGAGCGCGGCCAGCCGTTCCTCGTTCCTGGCAAGCATGGCGACGCGGTAGCCGCCCTCGGCGAACCTTCTGGCGAGCGCCGAACCCGTGCCGGGGCCAACGCCGGTGATCAGACAGACAGGCGCGGTCATGCGGTCAGCCCTCCAAATTGCGGTTAGCGATGTCCATGCTCAGGCAGCGGCTTTCGACAGCAGCTTCTCGACGTATGGCTTGAGGTCCGGCGAAAAATGCGCGTGCGCGACCAGCCGGTCGAAGTGCGCAAAGGTCAGCGGATATTCAGCCCGCACACCTGGATGCAGGATTTTGCCGAGCCCCTGCGCGCGCAATTGCTCGGCCCGCGCATGCTCGTTCATGAACAGCGCGAGTTCAGCGGCAAAGCAGATATCGGCGATCGAGATGCCGTCGCCGACCAGCGCGCGCCGTTGCGGCGACAGCGCCTGCTCGATCCCGGAGGCATAGATCGCGAACGCCTCCTTGGCGCGCCCATGAATGGCCGCATCGACCGTGCCGCCTGACAGCGCCAGCAGGTAGATCTGCGAGTCCCGGGCAAACACCAGGCTGACATCGAGAAAACTGTCGATCCTGGACGCCTCATAGGCATCGCGACCGTAAAGTGGATACTTCGCCGCACCGATGCGCGCCACCGCCCGCATGATGCTGTTGGATTCGAAGATCCCGACCTTGCCGTCGGGCCCGAATGCCGCGGGCACGTTGCCGAACGGCTGCGCCGCCATGAACGCATCGGTCTTGAACAGCTGGGCGCCGGTCAGCCCGACCCGGCCGGTGCGTGCGAGCGACGCCAGCGATGCGCGTTCGTCCTCAGTCAGCGGGCGGGCATCGTAGTCCCACAGCCAGTCGCGCAGCTCCTTGCCGGACGCCCCGCTGACCTCGACCTCGACGCCGCAGAAGCGCGCGGCGATCGTCGCCTTCCAGACGCGCGGGTTCGGCAGGTACGAGAATATCCGCAGGTCAGCCATCGGACTTGCTCCGGATACGAACGGTCAGGCGGCGAGCTTGAGGATCTTGACCACGTCGGCCGGCTCGCGGATCGGCTGCGGATTGGCCCGCGTGAAGATCGACAGCATCGCGTTCTTGCCGATCAGCTCAAACCGGTCCTCGCCGACGCCGACATCGGCCAGCCGCCGCGGCAGCCCGAGCTCGGCGATGAAAGCGGCAAACGCCTCGCCGGCGTCGCGGCCCGGCGCACCGAGCGCAGCCGCGACCAATTTCTGCGCGGCTTCCGTCGCGGGCCGGTTGTATTTCAGCACGCTCGGCATCATCACCGCCGTGCAGAAGTAATGCGGCACGTCGCAGGTGCCGCCGAGCACATGGCCGATGGCGTGGCTGGCGCCCATCGGCACCCGCGACTGCAATCCGAACGCCGACAACCACGAGCCGAGCTGGCAGCTCAGCCGTGCGTCCTCGTCGCCGGGATTGGCCTTGGTGCGCAGCAGGCCGTCATGCAGATAGTGCAGCCCCTGCTGGCACACTGCGTCGACCAGCACGTTGGGACGGCTGGAGCAGATCGCCTCGATGCCGTGATCCATCGCCCGCGTGCCGGAGCCCAGCCAGAGCTTTTCCGGCGTATACTTCGTGATCGCGGGATCGAGGATGATGGCGCGCGGCATCATCATCGGGTGATTGAAGATCTGCTTCAGCTTGCGGCTGGTGTCGGTGACCAGCGCGCCGGAATTGTACTCGCCGCCCGAGAGCGTGCTGGGGATCGCGATCATCCGCACTTTTGGCGTTCGGAACGGCCCGAAGCGGCGATCCGGCGTGGTCTCAAAACCGTCGAGCCCTGCGGGTTCGAAGATCTCGTTCTCCATGCACATCAGCACGATCTTCGCCGCATCGACCACCGAGCCACCGCCGATCGCGACGACGAGGTCGGCCTTGGCCTCACTGGCCTGCCGCGCGATCTGCGTCACCACATCCCGCGTGGTGTGCTGCGGCACGCCGTCGAAGGTCGCGGCATGACGATCGCCGAGCGCCTTGCGGATCTTCTCGATCTCGTCGGTCGTGGTGTTCAGCGTCCGGCTGGCGATCAGATAGACGCGCTTGGCGCCGAGCCGCTCGGCCTCCTCGCGCAGCGCTTCGGCTGCCGGCCTGCCGTAGATCACGGATTCCATAGTGGGATACTGATGACTGCCGACGACGCCCATGCTCGTACTCCCTCGATATATCCGTGCTCTACGCGGCCGATGCGGCCTACAGTTTGGAAAAGTCCGGCTGCCGCCGCTCCGCGAAGGCGGCGAATGCCTCGCGGGCCTCCGGCGTCGTCAGCCGTTCCTTGAACAGCACGCCTTCTTCCGCGATCTGCGCTGCGATTCGCTGATGCTCGCGCATCAGCTTCTTGGTCAGGCTGAGCGAGCCGGCCGGCCGCTTGGTCAGCGCGACCGCAGCATCATGCGCCTTCTTGCGCAGGTCCGCCTGCGGCACCACCGCGTTGGCGAGGCCGGATGCCAGCGCGCCGGCCGCATCCATCGGCTCGCCGAGCGCGAACATCGCATAGGCGCGCGCGTGCCCGATCCGGAGCGGCAACAGCCAGCTCGACGCCGCTTCCGGCACCAGCGCGAGGTTGACGAAAGGCGTGATCAGCCGCGCGTTCTCGGCGAGATAGACGAGGTCGCAATGCAGCAGCATGGTGGTGCCGACGCCGACGGCATTGCCCTGCACCGCGGCAACGATCGGCTTGCCGACCTTGCTGATGGTGTCGATGAAGCGGTGCGCGGGACTGTCGACCGTGCCCTCGCCGCGCGCCTGGCTGGCGAAATCGGCGAGATCGTTGCCGGCGGTAAAGCTGTCGCCATCGCCCTGGATCAGGATGACGCGAACCGACGGATCCGCCTCCGCCTTGCTGAGCGCGTCGGACATCGCGTTGTACATGGCACCGGTCAGCGCGTTCTTCTTCTCCGGCCGCTGCATGGTCACGGTCAGCACGCCGCCGGCGATCTCGGTCTTGACATGTTCGGTCATGACATCCTCCTTCAGGCCACCGCGCGGGCCGGGCTGGTTTCAAATTGGCCGTCGAGGAAGCCGGTCAGCCGTTGGCGGATGATCTGCTCGGCTTCGCTCATGATGCGGTCGATCAGCTCCTTGACGGTCGGGATGTCGTTGATCAGGCCGACCACCATGCCGCAGCTCCAGGCACCGGCGTCCATCTCGCCGTCGATCATCACCTTCGGATAGACGCCGGCGACCTGCTCATGAATGTCCTCGATCTTCAGCCTGGCGCCCTTCTCGCGCTCGATCTCCAGCAGCTCGTCGACGCCCTTGTTCTTCAGCACGCGCTCGGTGTTGCGCAGCGCGCGCATCACCAGGCGGGTGTCGAGCTCGTTGGCCTCGACCAGCGCCTTCTTCACATTGGGATGAACCGGCGCTTCCTTGGTCGCGATGAAGCGGGTGCCCATGTTCATGCCGGCCGCGCCCATCGACAGCGCCGCAACCAGGCTGCGCGCATCCGCCATGCCGCCCGAGGCCACGAACGGGATCTGCAGCTCGTCAGCGGCGCGCGGCAGCAGGATCATGTTGGGGATATCGTCCTCGCCGGGATGCCCGCCGCACTCAAAGCCGTCGACGCTGACCGCGTCGCAGCCGATCTTCTCGGCCTTCAGCGAATGCCGCACCGAGGTGCATTTGTGGATCACCTTGATGCCGGCCGCCTTCAGCGCCGGCATGTACTGTTCCGGGCTGCGGCCCGCGGTCTCCACCGCCTTGACACCGCCCTCGCGGATCGCCGCGATGTATTCCGGATAGGGCGGCGCGGTGAAGCTCGGCAGGAAGGTGAGGTTCACGCCGAACGGCTTGTCGGTCATGTCGCGGCAGCGCGCGATTTCCTTGGCCAGCAGCTCCGGCGTCTTCTGGGTCAGGCCGGTGATGATGCCGAGCCCGCCGGCATTGGACACCGCGGCCGCCATCTCGGCAAAGCCGACATAATGCATGCCGCCCTGGATGATCGGATGCTGAATGCCGAACAGTTCAGTGATCGCTGTCTTCACAAGTTTCTCCCTGCATTTCCGGTCAGTGGACGATTTCGAACAGCCCGGCCGCGCCCATGCCGCCGCCGATGCACATGGTGACCACGCCGTACTTCGCCTTGCGCCGGCGGCCCTCGATCAGCAGGTGGCCGGTGAGCCGCGCGCCGGTCATGCCGTAGGGGTGGCCGATCGCGATCGAGCCGCCGTTGACGTTGAGCTTCTCAGGATCGATGCCGAGCTTGTCGCGGCAATAGATCACCTGCACCGCATAGGCCTCGTTGAGCTCCCAGAGATCGATGTCGTCGATCTTGAGGTTGTGCCGCTTGAGCAGCCGCGGGATCGCGGCGACCGGGCCGACGCCCATCTCGTCGGGCTCGACGCCGGCGGCGACGAAGCCGCGGAAGATGCCGAGCGGCTTGATGCCCTTCTGCGCGGCGATCCGGTCGCTCATGATCACGCAGGCCGAGGCGCCGTCGGAGAGCTGGCTGGCATTGCCGGCGCTGATGGTCTTGCCCCCGAACACCGGCTTGATTTTTGCCAATCCTTCGGCCGTCGTGTCCGGACGCGGGCCTTCATCCTTCGACAAGGTCACCTGCTGGAAGGAAACCTCCTTGGTGTCCTTGTTGACCACCGCCATCTTGGTCGTGAACGGCACGATCTCGTCGTTGAAGCGGCCGCCCTGCAGCGCGGCGCCGACGCGGCGCTGGCATTCGAGGCTGTATTCGTCCTGCTGGTCACGGCCGATCTTGTAGCGCTCGGCGACGACCTCCGCCGTCTCCAGCATCGACATGTACATCTCCGGCTTCATCGCCATCAGCTCGTCGTCGACGGCGTGGAACCGGTTCATGTGCTCGTTCTGCACCAGGCTGATCGACTCGATGCCGCCGCCGATCGCGATCTCGACGCCGTCAGATATCACCGAGCGCGCGGCGACCGCGATCGCCTGCAGGCCGGAGGCGCATTGCCGGTCGATGGTGGTGCCGGCGACCGTCACCGGCAAACCGGCGCGGATCGCGCCCTTGCGCGCGACGTTCATCACCATGGTGCCCTGCTGCATCGCGCAGCCCATCACCACGTCCTCGACCTCGCCGGGCGCGATGCCGGCGCGCTTCACGGCTTCAGCCATCACGTGGCCGGCCAGCGTCGGGCCCTCGGTGTTGTTGAGCGCGCCGCGATAGGCCTTGCCGACGCCGGTGCGCGCGGTGGAGACGATGACTGCTTCAGGTGATGACATGCTTGCCTCTCTGTCTCAGGCGGCCGCCTCGAGCTGCGCGAAGCGCAGCACGTGGTAGGCGGGATCGCCGAACTGAATGTTGATGGATGAAATCCGCTTGAAGTAGTGGCCGACATTGAGCTCGTCGGTCATGCCCATGCCGCCGTGCAGCTGCACCGCCTGGTCGGCGACGAACTTGCCGGAATAGCCGATCTTCGACTTCGCGCCCGACGCCAGCCGCGAGACGCCGGCGTCCGCGCCGCTGAGGCTCAGCGAGAGGTGCTGCATCAGCGACAGCGCCTCCTGATGCGCGATGAACATGTCGACCATCCGGTGCTGCAGCACCTGGAAGCTGCCGATCGTGGTGCCGAACTGCTTTCGCGTCTTGGAGTATTCCAGCGTCGCCGAATTCAGCTCGCCGATCGCGCCGACCGCCTCGGCACAGAGTGCGCCGATGGCACGGTCGCGGCAGGATTCGAGCGCGGCAACGCCCTCGCCTTCCCGGCCGAGCAGCTGGCCGCGGACGCCGCGCAGCTTGAGCTCGGCGGCGCGGCGGCCGTCGATGGTCTTGAAGCTCTGCAGATCGAGATTGGCGGCGCGGCGATCCACCACGAACAGGCTGACGCCGCCGCGATCGTGGCGATGGCCCGAGGTCCGCGCGGAAACGATCAGATGGTCCGCCCAGGGCGCTGCCAGCACCGCGGTCTTTTCGCCGGTCAGGACGTATTCGTCACCGTCCCGTTTCGCCGTCGTGGTGACAGTGGCGAGGTCGAAGCGCGAGCCCTTCTCGGTCCAGGCCAGCGCCCACAGCCTCGTGCCGGCCACGATCTCCGGAATCAGCGCCTGCTTCTGCGCGTCGGAGCCGGCCTGTTCGATTAGCCCGCCGGCAACCACGACGGTCTCCACAAAGGGCTCGACGACGAGATGACGGCCGAACTCCTGCATGATGATCATGGTCGACAGCGGTCCGCCGCCGAGCCCGCCGACCTCCTCACCGAACGGCGCCGCAAGCAGGCCGAGGTCCGCGAACGCGGCCCATTGTTTGCGGCTAAAACCCTCCTCGCTGGCGACGATCTTGCGGCGGGCGTCGAAATCATACTGGTCGCGCAGCAGCCGCTGCACGCTGGATCGCAACAATTCCTGCTCTTCCGTGAACTGGATATCCATTCGATCCTCGTTGCCTGTAGTTCTTGTTTGAGCATGATCTCTTCGGAAAACCGCTTCACACTTTTCCAGATCATGCTCTAGAGACCAAGCACCGCCTTGGCGATGATGTTGCGCTGGATCTCGTTGGATCCGCCGTAGATCGAGAGTTTTCGCGAGTTGAGATATTTTTCCGATGCCGTGTGGCCGTAGTCCGGCCCCGGCATGAAATGGTTGGCGCTGACCGGATGCTCGCGGATCGCCAGCCCGTAATTGCCGATCGCGCGGTGCGTGAGCTCGGTGATATCCTGAAAAATCTCGGTGCCGCGGATCTTGAACAGCGAGGCCGCCGGCCCCGGATCGATGCCGCGGGCCATCTGGGCGACGACGCGCAGCTCGGTCGCCTCCAGCGCCAGCACGTCGAGCTCGACGCGAGCGATGTCGCGGATGAATTCGAGATGCGCCGGATCGTCCTCCGGGATCTCGGCCTTCACGATCTTCTTCAACCGCTCGATGTAGCGCGTGGAGCGGCCGATGCCGGCCATGCTGGTGCGCTCATTGCCGAGCAGGAACTTTGCGTAGGTCCAGCCCTTATTTTCCTCGCCGATCAGGTTCTCGGCGGGGACGCGGACGTCCTCCAGAAAGACGTCGTTGACCTCATGCGAGCCGTCGATGGTGATGATCGGGCGCACCGTGACGCCCGGCGACTTCATGTCGATCAGCAGGAACGAGATGCCGGATTGCGGCTTAGCCGCGGGATCGGTGCGGACCAGACAAAAAATCCAGTCGGCATGCTGCGCCAGCGTGGTCCAGGTCTTGTGGCCGTTGACGATGTAATGGTCACCGTCGCGCACCGCCTTGGTGCGAACGGTGGCGAGATCGGAGCCGGAGCCCGGCTCCGAATAACCCTGGCACCACCAGTCCTCGCCCGAGAGAATGCGGGGCAGGAACCTCTGCTTCTGCGCGTCGCTGCCGAAGGTATAGATGACCGGGCCGACCATGGTGACGCTGAACGCCAGCGGCGGCATGGTGCCGGCTCGGGTCGTCTCCTGCTCGAAGATGAAGCGGCGGGTGATCGACCAGCCCGGGCCGCCATATTCCTTGGGCCAGAGCGGCGCGATCCAGCCCTTTTTGTGCAGGATGCGATGCCACAGCAGCATCTGCTCCTTGGACAGATCGGTCTCCGGATTGGGGACGCGCATCTCCGCCGGATAATTGTCCTTGATGAAGGCGCGAACCTCGTCGCGAAACGCCGCATCTTCAGGGGATAGCGCGAGCTCCATTGACCGTGCTCCCTACCACTTCTCACCGAAGGGGCGGATCTCCAGCTCGAACGTCCAGGCGCTCTTCGGCTGCTGGTAGAGCTGCCAGTATGACGCCGCGACCGAAGCCGGCGGCATCAGCAGATCCGGATCGTCGAGCGCGTTGGGGCCGAGCGCCTCGATGCGGCGCTGCCGCACCCACTCGGTGTCGACGCCGGCATCGATGATGAGATGCGCGACATGGATGTTCTTCGGGCCGAGCTCGCGCGCCATCGCCTGCGCCACCGCGCGCAGGCCGAATTTGGCGCTGGCAAACGCGGCATAGCCGCTGCCGCCGCGCAGCGACGCGGTGGCGCCGGTGAAGAAGATGTTGCCGCCGCCGCGCGGCAGCATCAGCCGCGCCGCCTCGCGTCCGGCGAGGAATCCGGAGTAGCAGGCCATCTCCCAGACCTTGCGGAATACCCGCTCGGTGGTCTCCAGGATCGGGAAGTTGACGTTGGCGCCGATGTTGAAGATGCAGACTTCCAGCGGCGCATGCTTGTCGGCGTCGTTGAGGAAGGAGATGATCTCTTCCTCCTTGCGCGCGTCGAGCGAGCGGGCGTGGATTTCGCCGCCGAGCGCTTCGACCTCCTTGACCAGCGGCGCCAGCTTGTCGCCATTGCGGCGGCCGGCGAA
Source organism: Bradyrhizobium sp. CCBAU 51753 (assembly GCF_015291565.1). NCBI lineage: Bacteria > Pseudomonadati > Pseudomonadota > Alphaproteobacteria > Hyphomicrobiales > Nitrobacteraceae > Bradyrhizobium > Bradyrhizobium sp. CCBAU 51753. Next base: position 7,824,107 of record NZ_CP030037.1, read on the forward strand.
GATCGTGAAGCCCTCGGAGGCGAACTTCTTGGCGATTTCGCCGCCGATGAAATCGCCGGCACCAATGACGGCGACCGTCCTGTTTCTCTTCTGCATGGTGTTCTCCGGCCTTGTGTTTGAGTGAACTGATCTGCGAACGCGGCGTCAGCTTTGGCTGCGCAGCGACTCCGCCAGCTTGTGCTTCAGCAGCTTGCCCGTCGACGTCGCGGGCAGCGCGTCCATCAGGATAATCTCGGACGGCCGCTTGTACGAGGTGAGTTGCGGCGCGACATGGGCCATCAGGTCCTGCACGGTGGCGGTCGAGCCCTTGATCAGCTGCACGAAGGCGACGACTTCCTCATTGCCCTCGACCCGCCGCCCGACCACGGCGCATTGCACCACGGCATCGTGCGTGCTCAGCACCGCCTCGATCTCAGCCGGGTAGACGTTGAAGCCGGAACGGATGATCATCTCCTTGGTCCGCCCGACGATGTACATCGCACCGTTCTCGAAGCGGGCGAGATCCCCGGTGTTGAACCAGCCGTCGGGGTCGATCGCCTTGGCGGTCAGATCGGGCGCGCGGTAGTAGCCGCGCATCACGTTGGGGCCGCGGACATGAAGCTCGCCGACCTCGCCGTCTGCGACAGGCTTGCCGTCCTGACTGACCAGCTTGGCCTCCAGGCCCGGCATGATGGTGCCGACCGCATGGTCGGCCCGCGGATTGTCGGGCCGCACGCCGGAGATTCCCGGCGAGCATTCAGTGATGCCGTAGCCGTTGAGAAGGGGCAGGCCGAGCTCCTGCTCGACGCGGGACTTGAGCTCGATATCGAGCGGCGCGCCCGCCACCGAGATCACGCGCAGCTTGCCGCGATCGAGCTTCGGCAGGCCGGCATTGCGGCGGTATTCAAGCAGGCGCTGATAGGTCGCAGGCACGCCGTTGAGAATGGTGATGCCTTCGTCCGCCATCGCCTTCACCAGCGCGGCGGGATCGTATTTTGCGACCAGGCGCACGGTGGCGCCGACCATCAGGGTCATGGTGAGCAGCGAGATGCCGACGATGTGCGAGATCGGCAGCACGCAATACTGCACGTCATCGGCCGTCATCTTGCGGAAGGCGGCGGTGCCGCGGGCACTGAACAGGAGATTGCGGTGAGTCAGCATCACGCCCTTCGGGGTACCCGTGGTGCCGGACGTGTAGATGAGAACCGCAACCTGCCTGGCGCCGTCGGCCTCGACCGGCTCGGCCACGGTCGCAATATTCAGGCTGGTGACCGCGATGCCGCGCAGCGGCCCGACATCCTGCACGGTCGCCTCATAGCGCGTGGCATGGGCGGCCGCCTCCTGCGAGACTTCGGCGGTCAGGAACACGCGGCGGGTGCCGCTGTGATCCTTGATCTGATCAATTTCGCGCGGCGACAGCCGCGGATTGACCACGATCGCCCAGGCGTCGAGCCGGCTCGCGGCAAACAGCAGGCAGGACAGCGGAACGGAATTTTCGCTGACGATCATCATGCGGTCGCCGGGCCGGATGCCGAGTGCCCGCAGTGCTTCGGTGACGCGGCCCACGACCTGATCGAGCTCGCGATAGGTGAGCCACATCTTGTCGTCGACCAACGCCATACGATCCGGCGTCGCTCCGACGTAGTGGTCCATCACCTCGTGGAGGCGGTTCGGCAGACCTTCCACACTTCCTTCTTCCACCTGCGTCATCGCCAGCACAGAAACCTCCCTCGAACTGCCCTTTGGGCTTGATTGTCGTCTTGAAGCGTTCCTTGCTCAGGCGGTCTTGCGCCGCCCCGCAGCAAGCTGCGCCACGATCTCTTCCTCGACCTCGCGCAGGCGATCCTTGCCGAAGAAGATCTCGTCGCCGACGAAGAAGGTCGGCGAGCCGAACGAGCCGCGCGCCACCGCATCGCTGGTGTTGTCGATCAGCTTCTTCTTGACCTCATCCTGCTGGGCGCGGGCGATGATGCTGTCGATATCGAGGCCGGAGGACAGGAATGCCTCGCGAAACACCTGCGGGTCGTCCATCTTCTTGGGCTCGACCCACATGTGGTGATAGGCGGCGCGGAAATACGGCTCGAACAGTCCCTCGAACTCGGCAGCGACCACGCCGCGCATCAGCATCAGCGTGTTGACCGGAAAGAACGGGTTCTGCTTGAATTTCGTGATGTTGTAGCGCCGCAGGAAGCGCTCGGTCTCGAGCGCATTGTATTCGGGCTTGTTCTTGATGCCGCGCAACGACTCGCCCGGCGACATATTGCCGGTCGCCTTGTAGACGCCGCCGAGCAGCACCGGGACGTAGGCGAATTTCACGCCGGTGCGCTTTTCGATCTCCGGCAAGGCGAGTTCGGCGAGATAGGCGTTGGGGCTTCCAAAATCGAAATGGAACTCGACCTTGAGCGGAGCAGCCATCAAAACGCCCTTCCCTGCGCTTGGCGGCCGTTGCTCGGCCACCCGGTTGATCGTGGCCGAGACCTTAAGTTCTATTTTAGAACTGTCAATATGATATTTGTCATGTAACTACCTATCTGAAGGCATCCTGTTGAAATGACGTCAGTTCTGTTTTAGAATTTTATTTGTAATGTCGTGGCAGATCGCTGGAGACGCCGATGAAATGGGATGCCCTTGAAGAGGAGCCGTGCTCTTTGGCCCGCACCGTGGCCGTGATCGGCGACCGCTGGAGCCTCTTGATCCTGCGCGAATGTTTCCTGCGCATCCGCAGGTTCGACGACTTCCAGGCGTCGCTCGGCATCACCCGCCATCTGCTCGCCGACCGGCTCAAGAAGCTGGTGCGCTTCGGCGTGCTGCGCAAGATTCCCTATCAGGAATCACCGAAGCGATACGAATACATCCTGACGCAGAAGGGCCTCGACCTCTACCCGGTGATCATGTCGATCGTGCACTGGGGCGACACCCACATGGTCGACGCCCGCGGCCGGCCGATGCTGCACGAACACAAGAACTGCCACAAGATGTTCGACCCCGTGATGGTCTGCTCGGAATGCGGCGAGCCGCTGAGCGCGAAGGCGGTCCACGTCCATCGCGGCCCGGGCGCACGGCAATCCTCGCCGGTACATGCCAAGGCGCAGGAGCGCGGCAAGCGCGTCGCCGAGCCGGGCTAGGCAATCGGCTTCATCGCGGGCCGTCCACGAACGCAACCGGGATGCCCTTTGCGATGTGCTTCGCGACGCGTTCGGCGTCCCAGTTGGTGAGACGCACGCAGCCGTGCGACTCTGCCTTGGAGATCCTGTCCGGCGCAGCCGTGCCGTGAATGCCGTAGCCCTCGGCCGAAAGATTGATCCAGACCGTGCCGACCGGATTGTTGGGACCGGGCTTGATGGTGAAGGGCCTGCGCGAGTGGACGCCCTTGAAGTGATAGTTCGGGTTGTAGCGATAGGTCGGATTGCGATGGATCTCGGTGACCTTCAGGGTGCCGGTGGGAGACGGCTTGTCCTTGCTGCCGACCGTCGCCGGGTAGAAGCCGATCAGCGCGTTCGACTTGTCGTATAGCTTGACGACCTGCCGGCTCTTGTCGACCTCGACGCGGTCGGCCTTTGCGGGAGCGCTGTCCGGCGCGCCGCTGCCGGTATCGATCACGACGATGGTCGCGCCGGCCCGATCGAAGCGTTGTCCCGGGTTGAGGCTGGCCAGCAACGCTTCGCTCATGTGAAATCGCTCGGCCAGCTTTTCGCGCGGGCTGGTAAAGCCGAGATGCGGGAGGTCCTTCATCGCCTCCATTTTGGCAGGCAGCTTGTGCAGGAACGGGCCGGCGAGATCCTGTTCGGTGATGGTGTAGCTGGTTGTCGCCGGCCGGTTGTCCGCCCGCAGCGCCGTCCAGACCTCATCGGTCAGCGCATCGCCGCTCGGCAACTCGCGGGCTTCGGCGTAGGCGCGAAGCGCTTTCTTGGCATTCTCGCCGAACTTGCCGTCGATCTCGCCCGGAGAGAAGTGCGCCCGGTCGAGCAGCACCTGCAGCCGCACCCCTGCCGGCGTCGGTTTTTCGTTGGACAGGGTTTTGCTCGACGGCTCGGCCGCGTCGATCGCAGCCGCATTGATCTCGGCGCCGAACGCGCGACCGGCCGCCAGGACGACGGCCAGGATGATACCGACATTGCACACGGCTCTGAGCGACATCGCGCCGCCTTTCACATTGCCGACGCTCTCCTTCACGACTGTATGCAATGAAGAGAACGGCCAAGTGAAGGCGCGGTTCCTGCGTTGTGCCGGCGCGCGAGCCGAACTGGCTCAGTGCGACGGCGCGGTCATCAATGCGACGTTGCCGCCGAGCAGGCAGCCGACCGGGCGGCCGCCGGCAAAGCCGATGCGGACGCGGATCTCCGACAGCCGCCCCATCGCGCGGCCCTGCAGGATGCGAATCTCGCCGTCGTTGGCATCCACCAGACCGTAGTCGAGCAGACCGAACGCCAGCGCCGCCGCCGCAATCCCGGTTGCGGCATCCTCCCGATAGCCCGACGAGCGCGGAAACTGCCGCGCCTCGAACAGCCGCGCGGCGCGGTCGATCACCGCGAACGGATAGAGCCCGGTCGATCCGATCCTGCCGCAGACCGCCTCGACGGCCTCGACCGCGGGATCGAGCGCGTTCAGCGCCTCGGGGGAACGCATCGGGATCAAGGTCTTGACCCGCGACGTGACGGCGTTGGCGGGCGATCCCTCGCCGATCGCGTCCGGGCGGGCCGCGAGGGCGCGCAGCACGTCGTCGCGTTGCGCGGCGGTGAGCGGAACGACCTTGCCGGCCGGCTGGGTGATCTCGACCTGCGGCTCGCCGCCGCGATCGCGACTGATGAAGCCGGTGACCGGACCGCTGCGCGTCGAGATCCGGATCGTGTCGCCGGGCAATCGGCCCTGCCGTGCCAGCAACCACAGCGCGCCGATGGTCGCGTGGCCGCACATTTCCATTTCGTGGTTCGGGACGAAGAAGCGGAACGTGGCGTCGAAATCGTCACTCTGCGCCGGCAACACGAAGCCGGACTCGTGGCCATGACGACGGGCAACGTCCTGCATCTCGGACGCGCTCATGCCGCTTGCATCCACCACGATCGGACAGGGATTGCCGCCCGCCCCATCTACTGTGAACACGCTGACCAGTTCGGCTGTCGTCATGATGGCATCCTCGCGCAATCGGCCAACACTGCCTCAGCTGGCGGCTACTTGACCAGCGTCTTGCCGGTCTCGGGGTGCTGCAACCAATCAAGCAGCGCCGCGTGGAAGCGCGTCGGCGCCTGGATCTGCGGCGAATGGCCGAGATCGGGGAATTCGATCAGCTGCGCGTGCGGAATCCGCTTTGCGGCCTCCTTGCCCAGCACTGGATAATTGCCGAGCGTCTTGCGAATCTCGGGCGGCGCGGTGTCCTTGGCGATCGCGGTGGTGTCCTTGTCGCCGATCAGAAGCAGCGTCGGCGGCTTGATCTGCTCGAATTCATAGAACACCGGCTGGGTCGCGATCATGTCGTAGAGCCGCGCCGAGCTCGACGCCACGGCGGCGCGGCCCGGGCCGCGATACATCCCGGCCAGCATCTGCACCCATATCTCGTAGGACGGCTCCCAGGTGTCGGCATAGTAGGTGGCGCGCTCATAGGCGCGGATGCTGTCGGCGCTGACGCGGGTCTCGCGCTGCATCCAGCCGTCGAGGCTGAGCCACGGCACGCCCTTGGCCTTCCAGTCCTCCAGCCCGATCGGATCGACCAGCACCAGGCGATCGGTGGCCTCCGGATACATCAGCGCGTAGCGCATCGCCAGCATGCCGCCGGTGGAGTGGCCGACCATGATCGAATGCTCGATCCCGAGCGAAGCCAGCAGCGCGCGGCTGTTGCCGGCGAGCTGCTGGAAGGTGAACTGGTAGCGTTCCGGCTTGCTCGACTTGCAGAAGCCGATCTGATCCAGCGCGATCACGCGGTAGCCGGCGCTGCTGAGCGCCTTGATGCTGCCGTCCCACGTCGCCGCGCAAAAGTTCTTGCCGTGCAGCAGCACCGCGGTCTGCCCGTTCGGCGTCGCCGGCTTGACGTCGAGATAGGCCATGTCGAGCTCCTGCCCCTGCGAGCTGAAGCGATAGTGCGCGACCGGATAGGGATATTCGAAGTCCTGCAATTCCGGTCCGTAAGCCGGTTCTTCGCTTGCCGACTGCGCAAATGCTTGGGACGCACCGAGCGTGACGCTCGCGGCAACGGCGATATGAAACAGGGCTTTGAGGTGCATCTTGCGAGGTCCGAGCGCGAGGGATGATCTGGCGATGCCGTAGCCGATCGCGTCAGCACCATCCAGCGGCCCGCCGATGATTTGTTCGTGATCCGGCCGCAAGCGGGCCGCTACACCGGATCGAAGGCGCGGATCGGCGGCAGATTGCCGTTAAAACGCTCGACCTCGACCACCGTGAGCTGGCCGGTGCAGCCCTGCGCAAAGGACGAGGTGCCGATGTCGCGGGTCAGCACGTTGGGATTGCCGTGCACGCAGAGCGGCGCGTCCTCCTCGGGATCCATCGGGTCATACCAGGCGCCGGTCGGCAGCTGCACGACGCCGGGCGCGATGCCGTCGGTGACATGCACCGCGGCGAGGCAGGCGCCGCGGGCGTTGAACAGGCGGATGATGTCGCCATCCTTGATACCGCGCGGCTCGGCGTCGCGCGGGTTCATGCGCGCGACCTCGCGGCCGCGATGTTTTGCTGCAAGCGAGTGGCCGCCGAAATCGAGCTGGCTGTGCAGCCGCGTCGCCGGTTGGTTGGCGACCAGGAAGCACGGCGTGCCTGGTTTTGGCATATCGGTCTTGTCGAGCCAGACCGGATGGCCCGGACAATCAGCATCGCCGTGATCGGCGATCTTCTGCGAGAAAATCTCGATCCGCCCGCTCGGCGTCGTCAATGGCCGCGCGACGGGATCCTCGCGAAAACGGCGCAGCGTGCCGCCATCGTCGGGCTGCTGCGGCACCACCAGGCTGCCGCGCTCCCAGAACTCCTCGAAGCTTGGCGCCTCCAGCCCCTGCGCGGCGAGCGATCTGCGGGTCGGCTCATAGAGATGCGCCAGCCATTCGCGCGCGGTGCGGCCTTCGGTGAAGGGCTCGCGCGCCCCTAACCGCTCGGCGAGATCGGCGAAGATCTCGTAATCGTCGCGCGCAAGGCCGAACGGCTCGGCGATCCGGTGCATCGCGACCATCAGCGGATCGTTGGTGGAATAGCCGATGTCCTCGCGCTCCAGCGTCATGGTCGAAGGCAGCACGATGTCGGCGTGGCGCGCGGTGGCGGTCCAGGCCAGTTCGTGCACCACGAAGGTATCGAGCCGCGCAAACGCCTTGCGCAGGCGGTTGATGTCCTGGTGGTGGTGGAACGGATTGCCGCCGGCCCAATAGACCAGGCGGATATCCGGATAGGTCCGCGTTTCGCCGTTGTAGCGATAGAGGGTGCCGGGATTGAGCAGCATGTCGGCGATGCGCGCCACCGGAATGAAATCGGCGACGCCGTTGCGGCCCTGCGCGAGCGTCGGCCCGGCCACTGCGTTGACGCGGCGGCCGTAATAGCCGATGGCGCCGAGCGAATAGGCGTAGCCGCCGCCCGGCAGGCCGATCTGGCCGAGCGCCGCCGCCAGCACCATGCCCATCCACACCGGCTGCTCGCCATGCTCGGCGCGCTGCAACGAATGCGACACGGTGACCAGCGCGCGCCGCCCGGCGAGCCGGCGGGCGAGCTTGCGGATGGCCTCAGTGTCGATGCCGCAGATCGCGGCGGCCCACTCGGCGCTCTTCGGCTGGCCATCGGTTTCGCCGGTGAGATAGCGCAAAAACACCGGCCAACCCTCGGTGTAGCGATCGAGAAACGCCTGGTCGTGCAGGCCTTCGCTGACCAACGTGTGGACGATGCCGAGCATCAGCGCGGTGTCGGTGCCGGGCACTGCCGTCAGCCATTCGGCGCCGGCCTCGACGGGCAGATCGTCGCGCAGCGGGCTGACCAGCACGAATTCGCAGCCGCGCTTGCGCGCAGCGTCCATCGCGCCGCGCTCGACATGCTTGCTGATCGAGCCGCCGGCCACCATCGAGTTCTTCAGCGCCATGCCGCCGAACGCCAGCACGATGTCGGTTTGTTCAGCGATCTGCTCCCAGGTGACGTTGCGCTTGGTGATCTCCTCATAGCCGGCCAAAATCTGCGGCAGCAGCACCGAGGACGCGCCGGAGGAATAGGTGTTGACCGAGCGCACATAGCCGCCGAGCGCGATGTTGAGGAAGCGGTGCACCTGGCTCTGCGCGTGATGGAAGCGGCCGGCGCTTGACCAGCCATAGGAGCCGCCGAACACCGCCTGCGGGCCGATGCTGTCGCGGATCCGCGTCAGCTCGCCGCCGAGCAGGTCGAGCGCCTGCTCCCAGCTGACAGAGACGAACTCGTCGCGGCCGCGGCGGTCGTCGGGCCCGGGGCCGCGCTCGAGCCAGCCGCGGCGGATCGCCGGCTGGGCGATGCGGGCCTGGTGACGCAGCGCGCCGGGAAAATTGTCGATGATGCGGTTCGGATCGGGATCGGCGGCATACGGCCTGACCTCGAGACCCGCCTGGCCGAGCCGCGCCGAGAACACGCCCCAATGCGAGGTGTGCGGCTTAAACCCATCGGACAAATCGAGGCCGGGATCGGGGTGGCCAATCGTATCGCTCATCTGGTCTCCTTCATCCGCAGGCCACCGGCCGGGCCGCCCCTGTCGCAACATCCGAACCAGTATAATGATCCAATCGGCGCTGTCGCCGCCCTCAGGGTTGCCGGAAACGCAGGCGCCACGCGCAGGAACTCGCTGTCGCAGGGGCGCCACCCATTATGGCGAAAACAACCCCATGCAAAGTAGCCGGCGGCGGCCGGGGGACGACATGACGCTTGACACGTCGGGCAAGTCAGGGGTATTTTTCCAAAATTCCGAAACCGTGCAAAGCGCCCGTCGCCCCGCGACCGCGGGCGATTGCGGCCGAATACCTTCACCCCACAATCGAAATTGCGCCGGCTCCCGCAGCGAGCAATCGCCAGCGTGCGGCCGCGCGCATTCCAGGAACCCGCGACATGACGACTGCACCAGACATCACCGCGCCGGCGATGGCCGCCGCACCCGGCCAGAGCCAGACTCCCACAGTGCTGCGGCTAAAACTCTCGCCGCATGGAGTCAGCATCGACCATCCCGACCCGGAGCGCGGCGAAGCGCTGATGCTGAACGCGCTGGGCGTCGCCGATCGCGACGCGATGGACGGCATTTTGCGGCAATTGGTCAAGGCCAGCGTGAACGGCGGGCGAGCGGACAAGGTCAACCTCGCCTTCATGATCTCGATGGTGAAGAGCATTCGCCCGCGGGATTCGGTCGAGGCGATGCTGGTGGCCCAGATGGTGTCGGTGCATGTGATGGCGATGCGCTGCGCAAAACACCTCGCGCATGCCAACGACCTCGCCCAGCACGACAGCGCCGCGCGCGCCCTCGGCCGGCTGGCCCGCACCTTCCCCGCCCAGCTCGAGGCGCTGAGCCGCTACCGCAGCCAAAGCGAGCCTGTGATCACCGTGCAGAACGTCTCGGTCGCCGACGGCGGCAACGCCATCGTCGGCAACGTCACCCAGCATGCGAACGTGATCGTGTCGGACCAGCCCCCGGCCTCCACGGCGCTGAGCGCACCGAAGCCCGCGCGCGCCAGGCGACGGCGCAATTCCGCCGACGCCAAGCGCGACGCGCAGGCGTGAGCGATCACGTCAGACACACCGGCCCGATGCTGGCGAGCTTGCGCTGCGGCGCCAAAACCCGCTCCGGCGGCGCCTGCCGCGCGCCGGCGGTGCACGGCAAGGCGCGCTGCCGCATGCACGGCGGCGCCGAGGGCTCCGGCGCGCCAAGGGGAAACCGGAATGCGCGCAAGCACGGGCTGTACACGAGGGGGGCGATCGCGGAGCGGAGGGAGATATGGGAGTTGCTGGGGAAAGCGCGGAGGATGCTGGAGGGGATGAAGTGATTAATCGCGGTGACGGCGGCACAAATTATATGTGCAACTCAGAGATTGTCCGAACGCGATGCGCCCGCAAAAATATTTCTGTGCTAGCGAATGTGCTAAAATCAGAGTCTAATCTCCATTAACGTGACGTACGTCACATAATTGGGCAATCCGCCTCGGTCTACGTTCCAACGAGGACTATCGCTTGCCACCGAACTTCGACTAGCCGCGACGCCCCCTCCCTAAATTGCTTTTCAGCTTGGCGAGCATACGGCATCCCAGTCTGCCTGCCTCCAAATGGTCCCGTGATACAGTCTAAGGACGATGCCGGGCGCAAATAAACGCAAATAGCAAAAGATGGTCGCAACCGAATCTAAGAAGCATCACTATGTTCCACGGTCAGTGCTGAAGAGGTTCAGCATCGAAGGAGCCGGCAAGCAGGTTTATGTCTTCGACAAGACGAACAGTCGCGCATGGCCATCGGCCATCCTTGATGCAGGATCGGAGAACCAGTTCAATACCGTCGAGGTCAATGGTGAGCGGGTTTCTTTCGAAGATGCGTTTCACGACGTCGACGACCGCCTGGCGGTCCTTTTAGATCGCCTGTCAACCGAACGAAGCTTGGCAAATTTTAGGCCTACTGACCGTCATGACTTGGCGGATCTCACGGCTGTCCAGATTGTGCGTACAAAGCTTGCCCGCACCTCGATGCTCGCGGTGGCCGAAGGCTTCATACAGGCAGTGACTGACGCCGGAATAGACCCGGCCACCATATCGAATTTCAGCATGCCTACAGATCAAGCTACGCGTTTGGTAGCGCGTGCAATGTTGGCAGAACGCGACGGACTCTGCGAGGCTCTCGCGACCAAGCGGCTTGTTCTCGTAAAGGCCAGCGGAGAGCGGCGTTTTTGGACTTCGGACAATCCCGTGGCAATGTTCAACACCTTTCCCTATGGAGAACTTGGCCTCAGCTCGCCTGGCATTGAAATTTACTACCCTTTTTCACCGACGCTGTGCCTGGCGTTCTTCTGTCCGAGCATTGAGCTTAAGATTCGCGAGGCCCTTGCTCAGCCTTCGCATGCGCTCCCGTCAGAAATGCGCGCTCGTTTCGCAGCTATTCACAACGCTATGGTTACCGGCGAAGCAACCACGCTTGCTGTAGATGCAGTTGGGTTTGTGAATGAATTGCAGGTACGGAGATCATCTCGGTTTCTTTACGCGACTACCGATCAAGTCAGCTTCGCCAAAGAGATCCTGGCGCGAGATGAGGGGCTCCGCAATATCGTCGGCCACACCCAAGTTGGTCGCATGGGAGGAGGATTGCCACGAAAGCCAAACATGCCCCCTGGCTTATGGTTGGTTATCTATGGGCGGCTGAATCACCACATGCTAGCGATTGAGGAATGGGACGAACAATCGCGGTTCATCGAAGTGACCACGTCGGATGTCGGAACATTAGCAATGCTCCTACGCGATCAGCCTCTTCAGCAAGCCACGGTGTTTCAGGATGGAGCCGAGCGCCGCAGAATGCGCGAGATCAAGATCGAATTGATCGGTCGCGCAACCCCGCAACCCATCCGAATCATTCACAACGACGACGGGCTGAACGCTCTTGTCGCAGACCTTAGAACCTTAGTCAGGGGATTACGGTGACAATGCGTTAAATCGCCAAGGAGGAATTAGGTGCACTGTCACCGCAATTGCGGCAAGGCATTCTGCAAATTACCGAGGCAACCTTTCATCGTTGCCAAAATGACGTCCCTATTCTCGGTGCCCTTGTCCCAGACGTAGCCATGGGCGAGGCTAATTACGATGCCGCTGCTCAGGTGAAGCAGGAAGCCTCCGGGAATAACCGTAATGAGCAGAACAGTAGCGCCGTTCCGGGTCAGGCCTTTCAGGGCTGGCTCAATTAACCCTTGGAGATCATCCTGCTCAGATTTCCGAATCAGGAAGTAAGCGCGCCCGAGAGCGATCAAACTCACCAGCGGCGCCACAACGTTGGCATAGACAATACCGCTGCATTCGACCGCCGCGGCCGATGCCACCAGCTTGGCCGGGTCGTTCCAGTTGCAGTAGATTGACACGCCGCAGATGTCGCCACCGATAAGCTGAGCTACATTTACACTATCGAGGTGCTTGAAATACTCGCTAACTTGATCGGCATGATCGAGGATCAGGATCGGCATACCGCGGGTCGTGATCAGGTCTTTCCAGTATTCATTCGCCCAGACGCCGAGTTGCTCCAACGCCCCAAGGTCGGGCAAGGACGAACTCACGGCCTTCCAACTACCAGCAAGACTGTGGCCACCATCATAGAGCCTGTGCCAGCTGCCGCCGATGCGCGTACGGAGATACTCGGCATCCATGGCCTTGCTAGCAAGGGTCGCGTGTTGGGTACTCAGGTGGTTCATCAGCCAATTGCTGAATTCGCTGTTGTTCTTCCAGTCAAGCGCGGCCGTATATGCCTCGCCTGCAACAGCGGCCGTCGCGCTCACGCCGCTTGCCACTGAGCTACCGACGCGTTCGGAGGCCACGCGCCCAGCATCGCGCCAGCGGGAAGCGACTTGCGCCGCACGTTGAAGCCAAGCATCCAGAGAATCCATTTTGCCCCCGAAGCGTTCGTCGATTTCAATGTCAGTCAACCTTGACGAGCGCAACCCCACTTATGGCTACCTGCGGCAATCCGGAACCGTGACGCGCCCACCAAATTATTAGTCCAGGAGAATCTCATGAGCACCAAGGCAGACCTACTCAGGCAGGCGGAGAACGCCGAGCGGCACGCCGACCAGGCCACCGATGAGGAAACCAAGAAGGCTTTGAAGAAGGCCGCCGAGGACTACAGGCGAGAGGCTGCGCAGGAGAACTGACGGCCCGCGCTCGATACTATCGCCCTCCCCCTCATTTGCGGCCTTGACTCATCGTTCCCTATTCGTTCTTATTGCGCCTCACCGCCAATTCAGAGCGAACCATGCCAACACTCGACTATCTCCGTTCGGAGATCGAGCGCATGCGCGTGCAGGTCGGCCGCCAGCGCAAGGAAATCCTGACCCTGCAGCGGGCCGGCATCCCGACCGGCTCGGCTGAAGAGTTGCTGCAGCGGATGCTGGACAAGATCGACACCCTCTGCGCCGAGCGCGACCGGATGAAGGCCGCGCTGCCGAAGCCGAAGGGCAAGGTGCTGGGAGGCCGCTCCTGGTGACGCAACGGCCGCAATGGTTCGCCGACTGGGATGATCCGCCGCCCTTCATCAAGGCGCTGGCGGAGGTGCGGGCGCTCTCGACCAGGGAAGGCTGGTGCTTCTTCCACGTCCAGGCGATTCAGGTCGCCATCGACCAATACGCCGAAGCCGCGCTGGGTAACCGCGGGTTCTTCCTGAACAAGCCCTACGGCGTCGGGCCGATCAGGAAGGGCGATGTCCCGTAGGAACGGGTCAGGTCCACGACCGTTGTCGACTCTGGAAGTACGGCTAAACTGCCCGTCGTTGGTCCCCCTCCAGCGGCGGGCTTTTTGTGAGCTGCGTGTGAAGCGTACCGAGATGCCCGGCAGGCAACATAGGTTGAGCCGGCGCTTTATGCCGACATCGAATACCGGGCCATCGCGTCCGAAGGCTTACTTCGAGCGCGTTCGTTCAAGGGGCTTGTTCGGAAGTGATCCGGTCGGCGGACTCTCCACCCACGCCGGCGTATCGTTCTCCTCGCTCATGCCATCACAGGCTATGCAGCGAAGATCGGTGCGCTGGTCGAGAGCCATAACGGCCTTGAGTGGCTTCCCGCAGCGCGGACATCTGGTGAGATCCATCTGTCCCTCCTCTTTTCGCCGTCCAACCGCTCAGAGGAACAAAAGTTCCTACGCGACGTTGGGTGGATTTTTAGGGAGGACTTGAATGGAAATGATCGTCGAGCGCGTCGTTCGCACGTATGGAATGATGGTAACGCTCAGCCCGCAGGAAGAGGACTCGGTCCGGCAGCGGGTTCTGAAATTTGTGGAAGGCAAGACAGGCGATGAAAACACCATCGCTGTCGAGGCCATCAAGTTCTTGAGGGGACCTAAGCCGTCCCGGACGCGACGGCCCAAGCGGTAGATCCGAACTGCCCGGTTTGCCACGGCCTCGGCCGGGTCTGTGAGAACCATCCGCATCTCGCCTGAACGGAAGATCCGCACGGCTGCATGTGCGGCGCCGGCATGCTGTGCCGCAGTGACATGCGGGGACGGACCATCCCCGGATGTCGCTGCGCTCATCCGGGCTACGCTCGCCTGGGATCAGGATGTTGGCGTCAATATCCGCTCTTCGCCGAAGCAACGTGATAAGATCTGCGAAACGTTCCGAAGAACAGTAGGCTTGAGCGTCGAGACCTGCGATGTCTTTCTGGATCGGGTGCTCTGCAAGTGCGACACGGAAATGCTTTGCGCATTCGGTAGCCGGAGCGCTCCTGGGGGCGGCCGTATTCATCGCGCCGGCGGCTCGTGCACCGGCGCAACAAGGTCCGACGGACGTCGGAAAAGCTGGATCTCCTGACGGCCCCGTCTATCCGCTCAAGGCAAGCGCCAACAACCGCTATCTCGTCGACCAGAACAACACGCCGTTCCTGATGGTCGGAGACTCTCCGCAATACCTGAGCACCAATTTGTCGCAAGAAGAAGCTGCGGCATTCATGGCCAATCGTCGACGCTATGGCATCAACACGCTCTGGATCAATCTGCTTTGCATTTGCAAGGAGGCAAAGACGTTTGATGGAATTGTGCCGTTCCTTGTTCCGGGCGACATTACGACCCCAAATCCCGCGTACTTTCAGCGCATCGACGATATGCTCCGTATCGCGGCCGACCACGGCATGGTCGTACTCCTGGATCCCATCGAGACCATCAGTTGGCTGGATGTCCTCCGGAAAAACGGCACGTCCAAAGCATTCGAGTACGGACAGTATCTCGGAAATCGCTACAAGGACGTTGCCAACATCATCTGGATGCACGGCAACGATTTCCAGTCATGGCGAAATGCTGCCGACGACGATCTGGTTCAGGCCGTCGCGCGCGGGATCAGAAGCATGGATGCGATCCACATCCATACGGTCGAGCTCAACACTGCGACCAGCGGTTCCCTGGAAGACCCGTCATGGGCGCCCCTGATCGAGCTCAATGCGGCATATACGTACTTTCCGACCTACGCGCAGGTTCTGACCGAATACAATCGACCGAGCTTCAAGCCCATCTTCATGGTGGAGGCGAATTACGAGTTCGAGAATGTCGGTCCCGATCCCGAGGGCGGCTCTGCGCAAAACCTGCGGCGGCAGGAATATTGGACGATGCTGAGCGGCGGCGCGGGACAACTCTATGGCAGCGCCCACACATGGAAGCTCGAGCGGGGATGGGAAGCGAACCTGGATACGCAAGGTGTGATCCAGCTACGCTACATGAAAAACCTCTTCGCCTCGAGAAAATGGCACGATCTGGTGCCCGATCAAACCCATACAGTGGTGACTGCCGGTTATGACCACTTTTCCTGCCTGGTCGGAAAATTCGTGACTGGTGTCAGCAAAGACCCGGACTCGCTTATGTCGAGCGTGTTCGGTGGCATCCGACAATATTCGGGCGTCGGATCCATCACGAGCAATACCTGCGCGACGGCTGCCCGAACCTCCGATGGCTCGCTGGTGCTGGTTTACATGCCGACGATCCGGGCGATCACGGTCGATATGTCGAAGCTCGCGGGCACAGCGACAGCTCGCTGGTACGATCCCACAAGTGGCGAGTACGTGGACGTGAAGGATTCCCCGTTCGGCAATGAGGGGAACAGGGTGTTCATGCCTTCAGGAGCCAACAAATCCGGCGAGGGCGATTGGGTCCTGGTCCTCGAAGCGAGAACCGCACCCTGAGATGCAATCACCTGCCGCTCTTTTCCGCCGCGACGGTTCGCGGCCTTTGAGCCGCTCGAGCCGCCATCATTCGCCGCGCAAGGCAACGCCGCCTATGGGTCAACCGTGTCGCTCTTTCAATCGGGACGCGGTGCGGCCGGCCGAGGAGGACGACACGGGCGAGGCGGGACGAGCATGATGCAAGCAATGGCACCCCGTGTTCTTGCGGAGGCGCGCCTGGCAGGCCATTTGCGATGTGCGCGTGAACAGTTCGGCGCCGGGTTGCGGGTGTGCCGAACTCAGACACGCGGAGCACGCAAAATGAGTTTGCATCGTCGTTTTGGAACAGTTCGCGGCAGCACCACTGTCGAGTCGAAGATCAGCAAGATGCTGTCCGACCTTGTCCTGGCCTGCCAACAGATCGAGGCCGACATCGCGGCCGAGGAACAGCGCACGGGGATTTTCGATCGATCGGACGCAAGGTATCCGATTTTGGCGAGGTCGCTGAACGAGCGGCGCGGCAATCTCAAGGGCACCATCGCCACGCTTGAAAAGCGTGTCATGGAGAAATCCCGGCTCAACGCAGCATAGTCCGATCAAGCCGCGGGTCAGCTGCCTTTGGCGCGCTTGCCTGCGGTTTGCGCGACCATTTTTTGGCGAGGGCCGCAATCGCCGTCATTCGTCACCGTAATTCCGGGATGACGGGGCCGGGAATATAAAGCGGCTTGCCGTCGCGGCCGAAGGGAAAGACGGCGTCGATGCCGTCGACGCTTACATCGCCGAATATCCGCTCCACGGTCGCAAAGTCCCGGTGCGGCGCGAAGCCGATCGATCGCGACCAGGCGGCCAGATCGCGCAGCAGCTTGCGCGCGTAGCTCGGATCGACCGACATCATGGGGGACATGGCACTCATCGTGTTCACGTAGAACTGGAAATATTCGTCTTCCACGAATTCGAATGTCACGTCCTTGATGCCGAGACAGAACGTGTCGAGCAGGTAAGAACTCAACGCGACGTGATGCGGCGTAGCGCCGCGCGCAAGCACCAAGGTGCCGATGCCGCCTTCGAACAGGGCTTCGGTGAGGAGGCAGCCTTGAATGGGCCAGGCCGCAGCCCGCCGCACGCGCGCGGGCAGGCTTGCTTCCAGTTCCTCAGCCCGGCGCTTCTGCGCGACCACCTGCTTCCGCCGCTGCGCCTTCCGGGCCCGCTTCTGCGCGATATTGGTCGCCATGGCCACTCTCCACTGATTCGAACGCCCCGATGATAAACGGAAGGCGACGGGTGGTGCCGGATATCCCATGAATTATTCCGCCGCATGACGCACGTTACGGTGACAGTACCCCTAGTTTCCAGCGCCGCGCTGGGTGACGCGGTGTGGCTAGTCCGGTTGATGATACCGGCGAGGCGGGACAAGGATGGTGCAACTCATGGCATCGGGCTTCAATTGCGTGCACCGTTACCGCAATTGCCGGTCGCGAGATTGATCAGCCGGTCGAACACCCGGCGAGCGCGTGACGCGCGGCCTTGACGGCGGACCGGTCGGCGTCATAGATGACGATCATCATATATTGAACCAGGCTCGAAACCTTGACCGTTTCGAGCACCGGCCACGCCGGTCAAGACGCGACAGGAAGCATCATGCGCCGAATTGTTGTGACGGGCCTCGGGACGGTGTCCCCGCTCGGCTGTGGCACCGAACTGGTCTGGTCGCGGCTGCTGGCGGGGCGGTCCGGGCTCGGCGCGTTGCCCGACTGGGCGACGGCGCTGCCGGCGCGCGTCGCCGGCTTGGTGCCTGACAAGGCCGGGGATGCCGAGGGCGGGTTCGATCCCGATGCCGCGGCGCCGCGCAAGGACCACAAGAAGATGGACCGCTTCATCCTGTTCGCGCTGCTCGCAGCAAGCGAGGCCGTGGCGCAGGCCGGCTGGATGCCGGCCGAGGCGCGCGAGCAGGCGCGCACCGCGACCGTGATCGCATCCGGCATCGGCGGGTTTCCGGCGATCGCGGAGGCCGTGCGCACCGCGGAGAAGAGCGGCGTGCGGCGGCTGTCGCCCTTCACCATTCCGTCCTTTCTCGCCAATCTCGCAGCCGGGCACATCACTATCCGATACAGCTTCAAGGGCCCGCTCGGCGCGCCGGTGACTGCCTGCGCGGCCAGCGTGCAGGCGATCGGCGATGGCGCGCGCCTGATCAGGTCCGGCGAAGCCGACGTTGCGGTCTGCGGCGGCGCGGAGGCCTGCATCGATCCGGTGAGCCTCGGCGGCTTTGCGGCGGCGCGGGCGCTTTCGACGTCCTTCAACGACACGCCGGCCCGCGCGTCGCGGCCGTTCGACCGCGACCGCGACGGGTTTGTGATGGGCGAAGGCGCGGGTGTCGTCGTGATCGAGGAGCTCGACCATGCCTTGCGGCGCGGCGCCAAGCCGATCGCCGAGCTCGTCGGCTACGGCACGACGGCGGACGCCTATCACATCACCGCCGGCCCGGACGACGGCGACGGCGCCCGCCGCGCGATGGAGGCGGCGCTGCAGCAGGCCGCCCTGCGGCCCGGCGAGATCCAGCATCTCAACGCGCATTCGACCTCGACGCCGGTCGGCGATCTCGGCGAACTGGAGGCGATCAAGCGCGTGTTCGGGCGCGAGGGCGGCATCGCCGTCAGCGCGACCAAGTCGGCGACGGGACATCTGCTCGGCGCGGCCGGCGGCATCGAGGCGATCTTCACGATCCTCGCGCTGCGCGACCAGGTCGCGCCGCCGACGCTCAATCTGGACAATGCCGATCCGGCCGCCGAGGGCATCGACCTGGTGGCCAACGTTGCGCGGGGCATGGCAATCGAGCACGCGATCTCGAACGGTTTTGGATTTGGCGGCGTCAACGCCAGCCTGGTGTTTCGGCGCTGGTCTTGAACCGGTTGGCGGCCTGAAGGCCGGCCCGACGACGATTTCGAATAGATCGAAAAATGGCTCGCGATGGATCGCGATGTTGCGGCTGCGAATTCCCGCACCGCAACATAGCGGCCCAAGGGTTGGAAAATGGAAACAAGCCTGCCCGGTTGCCAGAAACGCAATATCGAGTATGGTTTGCGCCCCCTCCTTTAGTATCAGTTCAGGGACGCCCGCCATGCCTCTTCTCCAAGCCAAGCTGGAACGATTTGAGACCCTCGCTGCTGAGTGCGAGCTGATCGCCGGCCGGGCGCTGGATGGCGGCAAACGCGAACTCTACCTGCGGCTGGGTGCGCATTATCGCGCGCTGGCGACCGATATGCAGGCGGTGATCGCGTCGGTCGACGCTGCCGCGTAGCACACGCCGGCGCCGACAAGGTCTGGTCAGCTTTGCGGCCGAACCTCATCTGTGGAGGCTCGAGGCTATTGCGACCTCCAGCCATTGCCGCGTCGTCTACGCTGTGGCGCGTTGCGGACCGTTGGCGGAAAAGTCGAAGCCGCAATGGATCCGATCCGCCCAAAAGCCGGCAATACGGCTGCGACAAATCTCGAACAATATGCAATTGACGGCAAACGTCGACGCGTAACCCCCATGTCCGCCCCCGCAGAACAACGATATGAGGCTGCGACGTGCAGCTACAGGTTGTCAAGCGCCCGTTGCCGGGGGCGCCCCGGATTGCCGAGGCGTTATGGGTCGCGGAGCGCGCAATTCCCTGCTTGACGGGGGACGAGGGGATACGCCGGGCTCATTCGGGCAACCCTGCTTTCCGAAGACCCTCCACCATCAGCTTCGAATTTGACTGCCCGCCCCGAGCCACGAATGCCCCTATCGTGAAGGCGGGATCGAATTCAAGCAGACGCGCCGCCGCCTCACGCGCTTCAGCGTCGCGTCCGAGCAGGGCGAAGGCGGCCGCGAGACAGCGGTGAGCCAGCGAGTAGGAGGGATTTTGACGCAAGGCTTTCTTGCCTGCAACGATGGCCTCGCCGAAGCGATGAAGTTCGATAAAGGCAAACCCCATCCCGGTAAACGTCCGGTGCAGCAGCGGATCGATCGGGCTCATACGAATGGCACGTTCAAAGCTCCGGACCGCTTCCTCCGGCAGTCCCGCGACTCGATAGACGTGACCTCGCGAGCTCCATGCCCGAAATGAATTCGGGTTGAGCGCGACCGCCCGATCGGCCATTTCGATCTCACTTTCACTATCGCCGACCATGAACGCCGAGGTCAGGGCAGCCAACGCCATGGTGTCCGGATCATCATCGTCGATGCTCAATGCCAGGCGAACAAGCCGAACTGCTTCCTTCTTGTCGAATTGAGGATCGACTGCATAGCCCCAAACGACGTTTTGCATGTGGGCGGCACTTGCCAGCGCCGCGACCAGGCCGAACCGAGGGTCCAACTCCAGGGCGCGATGCGCCAGCCTCATCGTCTCGGCCAACCCTTCGCGGGTCGATCGGTAAAACTGCTGCATGGCCCGGAGAAACAGATCATAGGCGGTGAGGTTTTCCGGCCGCCGCCGCGCCGCCATCACGATTTCGGTTTGCAGCAATTTGGGCTGAATGGCGGAGACGACTGCGACGGTCACTTCGTCCTGAAGAGCGAAAACGTCGGTCAGGTCGCGCTCGAACCTGTTCGCCCAGAGATGCGCGCCCGTGACCGCATCAATCAACTGCCCTGTGATCCGAACTTTCCCCGACGCCTTGCGGACAGACCCCTCGAGAACGTAACGCACGCCGAGCCTGCGTCCGACCTCCTTTACATCGACGGCTTTGCCTTTGAACGTGAAGCTCGAGTTGCGAGCGATGACGAACAGCCATTTGAACCGCGAAAGCGCGGTGATGATCTCCTCCACCATTCCGTCGGCAAAGTACTCCTGATCGGGATCACCGGACATGTTCTCGAACGGCAGAACGGCGATGGAAGGCTTGTCGGGCATCGGAGGCGGGCTGTCAGTGTCGGCAACACGCGTGGCAGCAGTCTCTCGCGCGTCACCCGGCGCAACCACCTGATAGACCCTGATCGGCTCCTGAATGTTCCTCATCTGTTGAACACCCAGGTCGATAAAGGTCATCGGCAGGACCTTGCGCACCTGATCGTACGTCGCGCCCGAGATCAGGACGCTTCCAGGTTTCGCCATTGTCTGCAACCGCGCGGCAATGTTGACGCCGTCGCCAAACAGGTCCCCGGCGCGCACCATCACGTCACCGATGTGCACACCGATGCGAAAATTGACGTGGCGGTCAGGAGCAAGGCCGGCGTTAGCTTCGGCCAAGGCGGTTTGCGCAGCAACGGCGCACAGCACGGCGTCGACCGCACTCCCGAACTCCGCCAGGACGCTGTCGCCAGCCGTGTTCGCGATGCGACCCCTGTGGTCCGCAATGAGCCGGTCGAGGATCGCGCGCCGTTCGGTCAGCCGTTTGAGCGTACCGACCTCGTCAGTGCCCATCAGGCGGCTATAGCCCTCCACGTCTGCCGCGAAGACGGCGACGAGCTTTCGGCTGACCTCGCCAAGATCGGACATTCGGTGCCCCGATGCCACCAGTCTGCGGCGGTCATCATTCCGCAAGCTGGAACACAGGGCAAGGTCGGCCGCCGAAGGGCAGCGAGGAAGCGAGGATGGATCACGCTGGTGTCGCCGCGAGCTCGTGCGACCCGGACAATGGCGACTGAAGTCGCTTGGCGCGCCACCCAGAATAAAACTGCGAACTCTTATGTCATTGAAATCGCGATATGATCTTGAGCAGAGCCCAATCGTGGCGCCGCGTTCGTGATGGGGGTGGACACTAATGGCCGACGGGACGTCGGTTCATTTCCTCCAAGAGCTCGCGCATTGCGTCGAACTGCGTGCCAAAGCCTTTCCAATCGCCGGAGCGCAATCGTTCAACGGCCTGATTGTAGCGATCGAGCGCCTCCCTTGCCTGACTTGTCGACGGGCCTGCAACAGGCATTTCCCCATTTGTGCTCGAGACCGGCCGCGCCCCGCCAGGCTCGATGAACAACGCGGACAAGGCTTCGCCGAGCGTCTCCTTCATCACCACATGTTCACCATAGGCTGCGATCACACGCTTTAGTTCCGGCAGGTGTCCGTGCTCCGCGCGCAAATAGAGCGGCGATACATATAGGATCGAGTTCTCGATCGGGATCACAAGCAAGTTCGCGCCGCGTATCACCCGCGAACCCATCTGATTCCACAGCGTGATTTGTTGCGATATCTCGGTACTCTGGTTGATCCGCGCCTCGATCTGGAACGGCCCGTAGACGAGCTTCTCCTTGGGAAATTCGTAGACGATCAGCTTGCCGTAGTCGGGCGCGTCACAGCGCGCGGCGAGCCACGCGATCATATTGTCGCGGCGGCTGGGCACCATGGGAAGCATGAGAAAGAACTCGGCCTGCGGCTCTTCGGGCAGCCGCATGACGATGTAGTACGGCGCCATCGTTGCAATGCCGCCGCCGCCTGGCTGGCGCGGGAATTGCCACAGATCCTCGCGGTTATAGAAAACGTCGGCGGCCTCCATATGGTAGGTCTGATAGAGCCGCGCCTGGATCAGGAACAGGTCCTCCGGATATCGAATGTGCTTCTGCAAGTCCGGAGGCATCGCCTCGAACGACTTGAACAAGCTCGGAAAGATACGCTGATAGGTCGCCGCGACCGGGTCACCGGTGTCAATGAGGTAAAAATCGACGGTCCCATTATAGGCATCGATGATGACCTTCACCGAATTGCGAATGTAGTTGAGATCGAAATCCTGCGCTGGCTGCGAAGCGGGGAAATAGGAACTCACCGTGTAGGCGTCCTGCATCCAGAACATCCGCCCATTGCTGATGACCAGATAAGGATCGTGATCGAGCCTGAGGAACGGAGCGATCGTTTGTACCCTTTCCCCGATATTGCGGCGGATCATGATCCGACTGTCGGTGGTGATGTAGTTCGAGAGCAGCAGGTTCGGGTCATTGAAATAGTAGGCAAACAGGCCTCTCCACACCGCCGCTCCTATCGGAATGCCACCCGTACCGTCATAAGCCGCGTAGACATTGTCTTTTCCCTTCGGATGGTCGAACTCAGCTGTGCTCCCCTTGACGATGACGTAGTTGTTGCTCTGTTCGCTGTAGTAGATGCGCGGCTCGTGGATTTTGGGGCCTCCATCCGCAACGGGCGGGATATCCCGCAAATAGAGGAGCGGCAGTCCTTCAGCGCTCTTGCGCGTGACCGGGCTCATCACCGCACCATTGCCATGAGTAAACAGCACGTGGCGGTTGACCCATGTCTGGGCGTTCGGCGGCAGCAGGGAGGGCCGCAGTTCGCGTGCCGAGAGCATCACACTTTGGTAGGAGCCGTCGAGCCAGTAGCGATCGACGTCAAGATCATGGAATTTGTAGTAAGTGCGGATCTCCTGCAGCTGCGCGTAGGTGTCCGACAGAGGCAGCCAGTCCCACAGCCTGATGTTATCGATTGTCGCCTTGTTGGCGTCGAGCGTCTTGGAGGTAAGCTTCTGTTCGGCAGCAAAGGGCCTGGCCGAGATCTTGTCCAGATTGTAGGCCTGCCGGGTGAGCGCAATGTTGCGCTCGATGTAGGGCTTCTCCAGATCCAACTCGCTTGGTTTGACGAAGAATTGCCAGACCAGAACGGGGACTACGCCGGACAGCACGAAAGTGCCGATGACGACGAGCAGGAACGCGGCGACAGGAAGCCGGTAGCTGCGCGTCCGCAAGTTCGCCCACGTGGCGAGAGCCGCGACGATCGAAAGTCCGATCATCAGCCACAGGGCCGGCAGCCTCACATGGACATCGGTGTAACTTGCGCCGACGACCACGCCGTTGTCGCCGTAGAGCAGCAGATAGCGATCGAGACTATAGGACCAGGCCTTCACCGCGAAGAAAAGACCGAGCAGCGCCGAGCCGTGGCCAATCGCTGTCGGCGACATTGAACGGTGTTGAGAGTCGTATTCGATATCGCCGTGAGCCCAGTAGATCGTTCCGGCGACAAGCGCACTCAGAGCGAGCGTGAGCATCATCCAGTTCTTGATCAGGATATAGGCGGGCAACGAGAACAGATAGAAGCCGATATCCTTGCTGTAGAGCGGCTCGTCAGCGCCATATGGTACCTGATAGAGAAACCGCAGGAAGGTGCCCCAGTTGCCCACTTCCGCCACTGCGACGAGAAGGGCGAGCAGGACAGCCCCGCCTGCGATAATCGAGCGCCACGGCAAGCAATCGCGCCACTGTGCCAGCGGATCCGGCGGCGCGCTGCCCGCGGCCTGCCACACCGCAGCCGCCGCAAGCTGTGTCGACCGCTTGCCGGCGGCACGCAGCGCGAGCCACCAGTTCACCCAAAGTACGAGAGCAGTTGCTGTCCAGATCGCGACAAAGACGGCGGCTTTGGCGCCGATCGTCATCCAGAAGACCTGCAGATAGCCGACCGACGAAAACCATAGCCAGTCGACCAGGAAATCGCTCGCGAGCCCGAGCAGGATCAGGCAAATCGTAATGGCGACAGCCGCAACGGTCAGCCCGACCACGCCACTTAGCCGTGGTGCCTTGCGTTGGGGTCCGGCAATCCGGATCGTCATGCGCCTGATCATAGCGGAAATGACGGGCGTCCGCCGCTTGATTCGGGCCGGGATTGCACCCACGGCGAGGGACGCAACTGGGCGAAGCCCCGGCGCGCGCGGAACAACGCAAAGCGGAAAGCTCGGCGATGCTGCCGACGCAATCAGTCAGCCATCGCCCGAGATAGTGCTGCGGCTGCGGAGCCGTATCGTACAATGTGGTGGTAGAGCGCAGATTTGGCGCTCCCTAGGGGAATCGAACCCCTGTTTCAGCCTTGAGAGGGCCAAATAATGGATCCGCCTTCGTCCGTCACCGTCCGCACCTATTCAATGATTTCAATAAGTTAAATGTTCAGAATCCAGTGTTGTTCGCCGACGTACAGCCTCGTATATTCGACGGATATTCGACGTGTCGCAGTGCAAAAAAGTATGTCCAAGACACTCATCGAGGCCCAAGTCACGACAGCTAAAGCGCGCTCCAGGCTCGAGCTTGGCGTGCATTGGCGTCGCCTCGATGCGGAAGCGCATCTGGGCTATCGCAAAGGCAAACGGGGCGGCATTTGGCTTGTCCGCTGGCGTAATCACCACGAAGGCGGCAACTACAAGCAGGAGCCAGTCGGCGTCGCCAACGACATCAATGACAAGCCCGCCGACGGGATTCTGACTTTCGAGCAGGCCGTGAGAACGGCACGGGAGGCCGTAGCTCGAGCCAGAACGGAAGCCGCGTCGCAGGCGGCGGGCCCGGCTCCCACCGTGCGATCGGCCGTTGAATCCTACGTGAAGGAACGCGACGCTCGGGAAAGACGCCGAACAGGTCGCGACGTCCGATCCGACGCCGGCACCAAGCTACGGCGCTACGTTCTTGGTCAGGAAAAGCGCGGCAATCAGGAAGCTGCAGAAGCTGCTCCTCTCGCATCGGTGCATCTGCATGCCTTGAAAGAAGACGACTTGATAGCGTGGCGTGAGGGTTTGCCGGAGGACTTAAAGGTCACGACCAAGCAGCGGTTCGTGAATGACCTCAAGGCCGCACTAAACGCCGCGTGGCCGCGGCTTTCCGCAGATCGCAAGAAACTAAACCCGACGTTCCTCGCCATCGTGAAAGCCGGCTTCAAAGCCGAGCGGATCGATGATGATGGTGATGTGTCGGTCGCTCGGGATAACCAGATTCTCACGGATGAGGAGGTCGGCGCCATCCTTCAAGCTGCGCGTGAAGTCGATCAGAAGCAAGGATTTGATGGCGATCTATATCGGATCGTCGTATGTCTGGCCGCGACGGGCGCGCGGTATGCCCAGGTCAGACGAATGCGCGTGGGCGACGTACAGGTTTCGGCACGGCGTCTGATGGTGCCGGGGTCCTATAAGGGGCGCGGCGGCAATGGCGGCTCCGACCCGGTCCCAGTGGGCGACGATGTGATTAAGGTGCTTTTGCCCGCAATCGCCGGGCGGCCAAGCGATGCACCTCTTTTCGAGCGATGGATCCATGAACAGGAGCCGGGGGGTATCGCGTGGAGGAAGTCTGAACGCGGTCCGTGGAAAAGAGGCGAACTTGCACGTCCCTGGAAAGCCATTCGCGAGCGCGCCGGTATGCCGGAGGTGATTCCCTATGCTTTGCGGCACTCGAGCATCGTGCGCGGTCTCCGAAAGGGCTTGCCCATTCAACAGGTCGCCAAACTGCACAACACCTCGGTCAAAATGATCGAGCGGCATTACGCGAAATACATTGCGACCGCCTTGGAAGACCTCGCTAGGGCGGCAGTCGTGCCCTTGGTGCCGCGTAGCGATGGAAACGTGGTGCGAATGGGAAAACGCGCGTAAGGGGATCATCCTGCGGTGTGGATCGAACTCATTCGTCTGATGGCGCCAGTAAACGGAAGGCAGTAACGGAATACGAAGAAGCGCAGGAAGCCCTCTGGAAAAACTATGAACGATTGAAGGCTGAGCGCTTGGCGAGGGAAGCGGCAAAGTCCGACGACAAATAGCAGGGGTTTAATTCCCCCTCCGGCCTCCCCATATAGCTACCATGTCCTCATGGAAAGCGATGCCGCGCGAGCCGGCAAAAACCAAGGCGGAGCTACGCGCGATGCTGGCTGAGGCCGTCCGCAACACCGGTCCGCCCAAGCCTGATCCTCAACCGCCAAAGGCCAAGAAGGATCGCAGCTAACTTGGACGCGGCATGTCATCGGACAGCTTGGAACCTGATTGAAGAGGTCAGACCTGTGCGAAGCCACCGTCAACGAACAGTTCGGCGCCATTCACGAAGGAACTCTTGTCGGATGCCAGGAATAGAACTGCCTCGGCGATCTCGCTCGGCAGTCCTACCCTTCCAACCGGTGCTACATCGCTGTGACCTTTCAAGAAGCCAGCCATCTGGTCATCCGTCATGCCGAAACCGTCGTAGGCCGGCGTCGGCACCGTACCTGGGCTCACAACGTTTACGCGAACTTTCCTATCTCTCAGATCGACGCTCCAGCCGCGTGCAAACGACCTGATCGCGGCCTTCGTCGCCGCGTACACGCTGAACGCCGGAGTTCCCTTTATGGCCGCGATCGAAGCGTTCAGCACGATCGCAGATCCCTCGCCCATGAGGGGTAGGGCCTTCTGGACGGTGAACAGGGTTCCACGCGCGTTAACGCCAAAAGTCTTGTCGAAGTGGGCCTCGGTTATCGTCCCCAAAGGGGCGAATTCGCCGAGGCCAGCATTTGCGAAGAGAATATCCAAGCGTCCTTTGACCTCCTTGATCTCCTCGAAGAGGCGATCAAGGTCGCCGAGATTAGCAATATCGCCCCTGATGCCCTTGGCGTTCGATCCGATCGCTGCGACAGCTTTCTCGAGTTCTGCCTGCCGCCTTCCTGTAACGAAGACAAGCGCACCTTCCTTCGCGAACAGCTTGGCAGTTTCTAACCCGATGCCGCTGCTACCTCCGGTTATCAGTGCGATCTTCCCTGACAATCGATCCATGTGTTTTCCTCAAAGCGGTTGATTTCCCGTCCAACCTCGCGGCCCTCCGATTTCGGAGTGTTTGGTGAACCCGATGTAGCTTGCGGTCACACGCCTTCGTAGACCAGTCGGATGAAGAAGGCGGGATCGATGACGAAGTTGCCGAATTTGGCGTCGAAGGCGGCCGTCGGTTTGGCCGCGACCGCCTCGTCGCGCGAGCGCCCGTGCTTCTTGAGTGCGGCTACGTTGTCGCGGATGCCCGCCAGCATGTCGCGGAATTCGCGGAGCTCGGCCCTCGTGCCGAGCGCCTTGCCATGGCCGGCGATGATGATGGTCTCCTCGTTGGTCGCCGCGAGATTGGCATCGGAGGCTGCGATCATCCCGTCGATGCTGCCGCCGGTGGAGTAGTCGATGAATGGATAGATGCCGTTCCAGAACGTATCGGCTAGATGCGCGACATTCGCTTCGGGAAACGTCACGGAGATGTCGCTGTCGGTATGCGCGGGACCGTAGTATTTGAGGGCGATCGTCGAGCCATTGAGCTCGAGGCTGCGCTCGTCGGCGAACGTTTCGGTCGGAAGTCCAGCCGGTGGCAGCGCGAGGAAATTGTAGTCCCATTCCTCCACGCGCTGCACCTGGGACAGGTATTTGCGCGTGTTGTCCTGGGCGATGATCTTCGCGCCGGCGGCGTTGAGCCAGGCGTTGCCGTCGGTATGGTCGAAATGCCAATGGGTGTTGATCAGGTGCGTGATCGGCTCGGCGCCGAGTTCAGCAAGGGCTTTCGTTATTTGCGGGCGGGAGACGGCGATGCCGGCGTCGATCAGCACCTTGCCATCGGGACCCGTCAGCACGGCTACGGTCCCGCCGGAGCCTTCGAGCGCACAGATGCTGCCGCGCAGCTTGTGCGTGACGATGGGCGCCGAGGCGGCGCTGTCCTTGATGAGGCTTACGATGCCGCGCGCCTCAGCGAAGGCCTGTCGCGGCGTCAGCCAGGCTCCCGCGGCTGCGGAGGCCGCGCCTCCGATGCAGCACAGACAGAAGCCACGCCGCGATATGGAATGTTGTCTCGAAATCATGGCGGCCTCAGCTCTCGATGAATGCGAGAAGATCGGCGTTGATAGTCTCTGCTTGCGTGGTCGGCATGCCGTGAGGGAAGCCCTTGTACGTCTTGAGCGTGCCGTTCTTCAGAAGCTTGGCGGACAGCGGTCCGGCATCGGCGTAAGGAACGATCTGATCGTCCTCGCTGTGCATCACCAGTACCGGGATGGTGATCTTCCTCAGGTCGGCGGCGAAATCGGTCTGCGAGAACGCAACGATGCCGTCGTAGTGGGCCTTGGCGCCGCCCATCATGCCCTGGCGCCACCAGTTCTGGATGGTCGCCTCCGAGGGCTTCGCGCCCGGTCGGTTGTAGTTGTAGAAAGGTCCCGCCGCCACGGCGCGGTAGAACTCCGAGCGGTTCGTGGCGAGCTGCGCCTGGAAATCGTCGAACACTTCCTTGGGAAGGCCGCCCGGATTGGCGGCGGTCCTCACCATCAGCGGCGGCACTGCGCTGATGATGGCTGCCTTGGCGACGCGGTTCTCGCCGTGACGCGCGAGGTATCGCACCACTTCGCCGCCGCCTGTCGAATGACCGACATGGATCGCGTTCTGCAGTTCGAGCTGACCCGTGACCGCCGCGAGGTCGTCCGCGTAGTGGTCCATGTCGTGACCGTCGCCGACCTGGGAGGAACGGCCATGGCCGCGCCTGTCGTGAGCGATGACGCGATAACCCTTGCTGAGGAAGAAGAGCAGTTGCGCGTCCCAGTCGTCGGCCGATAGCGGCCAGCCGTGACTGAAGACGATCGGTTGTCCCTTGCCCCAATCCTTGTAGAAGATCTCGACGCCATCTTTGGTCGTGACGGTGCTCATCGTTGAACTCCCGTTTCTGTGGCCCATCGGACCGGATTTTCTTCACGGGTACCGCGTTGCAGCGCGGCTGTGCAGCCCGTAAGATCGAGAAGGAACTTCCCAAAGTTCGGAAAGGTGAGGCCTTCCATGGACCGCCTGGAGGCGATGTCGGTGATCATCGCCGTGACCGAGACAGGCAGTATCTCGGCCGCTTCGCGTCGCCTAAAATCTCCGGTCGCCACCGTCAGCCGCAAAGTCGCCGAGCTGGAATCCAGGCTGAAGGCCCAGTTGTTTCAGCGGACCTCCCGTCGGATGACTCTGACCGATGCCGGACGGTCTTATATCGACGCCTGCAAGCGTATAATCGAGCAGGTCGACGACGCCGAACCGGAGGTATCAGGGGAGTACCGAATTCCCAAGGGGGGCTTGGCCGTGACGGCGCCATGGGGCCTCGGCCATACGCATCTGGTGCCGTTGGCTATCGAGTTTCTCCGGGCCTACCCTGAGATCTCGCTGCGGCTGATGTTGACCGATCGCATAGTGAATACGACCGAGGAGGATATCGATATCGCGATACGGGTCGGCGCGCTGCCCGACAGCGGCATGATCGCGACCCGGATCGGTTCGATCCGCATCGTCGTTTGCGGAAACCCTTCATACCTCGAGGCGCGGGGCCGTCCGCGTCAGCCTGCCGATCTTGCCGACCACGATTGCATCACCATCGACGATCGCGTTGCGCCGTCTGTCTGGCGTTTCGTGCGAGGCAGTCGGGCCAAGACAGCCCCGATCAAGTCGCGGCTGTGCGTCAACACCTCGGAGGCAGCGGTGCTGGCCGCGATCGCTGGCGCCGGATTGACACGGGTGATGTCGTACAAGATGGACGCGGCAAAGCAGGCTGGAACGCTTGCCATCGTGCTCGGCGACTTCGAACCTGAGCCGCTTCCCGTCCATATCGTCTATTCTCCGCGAAAGCCCGTACCGATGAAGCTACGAGCATTCCTGAATTGGATGACGCCGCGCCTCAAGACGCGACTGGCGCTGGACTGATCTTCTGGCCGCAAGCTCAGCCGCCTGCGGCCCCGCGCCATGTAATCGGGGATCAGTCCCTTGTTGAACCAGCCTCGGCCCTGGAACACCAAATCCAAGGCGTCTGGATGTAGCGAACTCTCCGCGCGTCTTGCTTCGGCAGTAATGAGTTGCGCATCCAGCGTGTTGGCCAGCCTCGATACGATTTCGTCCTGCATATCGAAGAGGTCGGCGACAGGCTTGTCTAAACGCTCGGCCAGAGGTGGTTGCCGGTTTCGGCGTCGATCAACTGAACGTCCACGCGGAGGCGGTTGCCGCCACGCTGCATCGAGCCCTCCAGTACATAGCGGACCTTCAGCTCACGTCCCAGACCCGGTGCATGGAAGCTCAAATTATCAGCGCAAAGGTCCGTTCCCGAGCTTGGACAGGTTTGGGTTATGTCGGCTTTGGGTCCAGCCTGTGTGAAAACGCGAAGATGCTTGATCGCGGTAGAACGAGTTATTCGTTCAAGACCGCTTTAGGCGCCCACACCGTAAGCCCATTCAATTTTGAAATCGAAGCCGAGAATATCGTTCTCGTCGCGCTTCGAGTTTTTGAGTTTTCACACGGCCTGGGTCACAAGCTGACCTCCGAACCACACGAGGTGTGCAACGCAGGCGATCAGGTCAGAGCCTCAACAAGGTGGGTACGCGAGGACGACGGAGTGAATCGGTCTCCGAAATATTGAGTTTCGTGAGCTACACGCCCGTTGCGGAACTCCATGATACTGACGGAGTAAGAAGGTATGCCGTCATAAGTCAGGACGAACTCGGTAACCCAGAGGTCGCCGCCCCCGAGGATCCGCCGCACTGCAAAGCGCTTTTTGTTTGGCTGCAGGAACCGGCTTTCCTGGATGTTGCGTCGGCCGCGGATGCGTTCGCCTGATTGCGGATAATCGAGCACCGCGTCTTCGCGATAGATTTCATGCTCGGTCTCGAACTCGCCCGCGTCCGAAGCATCCCAATGACGACGCAGGGCAGACAGCTTCTCGCGATCATCCATCCTGGCCTCCATCTGGCGCCCCATTTTCACTGGGGCGCGATAAGGCGGTATACCATGCGGCCCCCGAGTTGTCTGAAGGAAGAGATGCGGCCGCATTAGAGCCGACCGGCTCGGGAGCAGAAATGGCGGTACCCTGCCCCCCGTCCGCCTTACCTCCGAAATCTGACTCCGGGGCCGCTGGCCGGTATGTCTCCTTTGAGTCGACTGTGTTGAAAAAGTCTTTGGTTGCGCGGCGTGATGTTCGCTGATTCAGTCATTGCGAGAGGACTGAATCATGATGGGACATCAGCGAGTTGAGCAGGCCGCGTTGAGGACGACCGGCCTAGCCAGCCGCTGCATCTTCGGCTCTTGGGACCTGCGACCTGTGAGAACGACGCACCTTCCTTCGCTTGAAGACAACATGAGTGCGCCGGCGGCACGTTGCTCGGATTCAGTCAATGGGAAGGTGAGAAGGAAGGAAGACCCTTCGGCGGCGCAAGACGCATGAACGTGGCCAGCCAAACTGCTGGCCGACTCGCCGACGATCGTTAGCTCGCGAACGCGCGCAACGAGATCAGATGCCGAGCCATTGTCAGAGACCGAGCACCTTACGACCTTACCTGCAAGCAGCAACTTCACTTTCGCTTCCGGATGTCTATCGTCGAATCGAGCATGTCGTGCCACATTGGTGAGCAGCTCGGATACGATCAAGCCAAGCTTCCAGCAGCGTTCACCCTCAAGCCGCAAATCATCCGCCGAATACAAGAGACCAATACTCAGCCGGTCCAGTCGGTATTTCGTGATGGAGAAGCAAAGATGCTGGAGGTACGTTGCGGCATCGGTCAGGTGCCCACGATCCGGCATGCGTAGTGCCTTGTGAACATCGGCGTAACCATGCAGGAGGTCTACCACATCGAGGAGCGCGGCCTTGACTGCCACGTCATCCGACTCCACCGCTTTGGCTGAGATCGTACAGATAGTGCTAGTGAGCTCGTTATTTACTCTGTGGTTCAACTCACGAAGAAGCAACGATCCATCAGGATCCGGTAACGGTGCAATGTGCTTTGTCATTTCGGGCTCCAACTATATTTCTTTCTGGCAGCTGCGGCAGGACCAAGCAGAGAACCTAAGCCTCCACGCCGCGGCGTTCCAATTCGGTCTCAATCGCGTCAAGGACGATCTCGGCTGGCACCACTGCAAGACTTGTCAAGATGATCGCGTCGCGCGAGGCGATTAGGTATTCGGTCATGTGGAGACTGCTGCTAATGTGAGATGCCGGTTGGTCGCGCGAGAGATTGGAATGTGACACCAAACAGCCGGCAGAACCTTGCTTCCTCTTCATGCAGCTTCGAATGTCAGAGGCGGCTTTAACTATTTTGTTCATTGCTGATGCATTTTGACGGTTGGTTTGGTTCAGGTTAGTCGAGAGCAGTCGTCGTCGGTAAGTTTGAGTTATTCGCGCGGGTTATGACCGGACAGGCTTACGCCGGCACTCGCTTCCGGAGGCGCGTCAGGTGTCGGCGATCAGTGAGGCGATGTCCTCAAGCGAACGCCGGCTGAAGTCCTTCGCGAGTTCACCTATGATCTTACCTCTCAGATCGCGGTGGAAGTGCTTGCGCATCTCCCCTAGGGTCCTGGGATCGGAGACAACGACCAAGTGTTTTATGGTCCCGTCCAGGCTGAGCTTGTTCAGGAACGCGGCCGTAGCCGCCGCGAAGTCGTCCTCGTCGAGCCGCTTGCCATCGGGGTTGGCAGAGCCGGTGTGATGGCGCGCACCCGAGCCCGAGTGGGCGGGCGCAAGCGGAGCCGCTGTGATCTCGACCAGGTGCACTCCAGGTTTCACGCCTGTATTGTGGAATAGGCGGATCGTCTCGCCGTCAGCGACTACTACTGTCGTACCGGTAGGTAGAATCATCGAAAGACCTCCTGTTCACGATCCCGCACAAACGCCGGCGGGCTATGATACTTGCATGCCGGGACTTTGCGGCACCTCTTCGATAAGCTCCTGACGCGAAGCTCCCCAGAGCAGGGCAGTCCCAACGACGGCCGAAAGAATCGACGCGGCGAACACGGCGATCTTGGCGGCCGAGAAGTCGGTGGGGCTTGGAAACGTCTGCCCGGCGATAAAGAGCGACATCGTGAAGCCGATGCCAGCGAGGGCTCCCGCCCCGGCCAACTGCCGCCACGTGTACTCTGCCGGCTTGACGGCTATGCCTGCGCGCACGGCCGCAGCAGCCGCGAGGAAGACGCCGAGCGGCTTTCCTATGGCGAGGCCAGCGACGATGGCGGCCATAAGCCAGCCATGCCCAACAAAGACGTCTGGATTCATCGCCACGCCAGCATTCGCCACTGCGAAGATCGGGAGGACAGCGTAGCTCGACCGCGCGCCGGCGTGCCGAAGCAGGCGGTCGGCGGGCGATTCAAGCCTGTCGTAGATTGCGTTGAGCGCGTGCAGCGCCGGGGTGGAGGGGCCATGCCTGAGAACCTCGCCCTCGTGCCGGGCCTCGGAGGCGATGATGGTGCTGGCCTGCGTCATCAGGGCAGTCAGGTTGGCAGGCGGGCGGGTCGGAACGAACAGCGCCAGCACCACGCCAGCCAGCGTCGCATGGAGGCCGCTAGCGTAGACGAACGCCCACAACGCGACGCCCAACAGGGTGTAAGGCGAAAGAAGGTAGACCCTCGACCGGCTCAGCAGCGCCAGCGCAACGACCGCCGCCGCAGCCGCGGCCAGGTAGCCCGGGTGGATATCGCCGGAGTAGAACACAGCGACGACGACGATCGCACCGATGTCGTCGACGATGGCCGCCGCGGTGAGGAAGATGCGCAACTCCACAGGAACGCGGGCGCCCATCACGGCGATCAAAGCAATCGCGAACGCGGTGTCGGTTGCCGTCGGAATGCCCCACCCGTGCGACCACGGCCCCGCAGGGATGACCAGCGCATACAGCAGCGCCGGCACGACCATACCGCCAAGCGCGGCAGCGATCGGAAGCGCAGCGGAGCGGCGGCTTGCGAGGTGGCCGACTGTCATCTCGCGCTTCACTTCCAATCCCACGACGAGGAAAAACACCGTCAGCAGGCCGTCGTCGACCCAATGGAGGATGGACATCTGAAAGGCTGCATCACCCAAGCTTACGCCGAGCTCCTGGCGCCAGAGCGCCTCAAACGCCGTCCCGATCGGCGAGTTCGTCAAAACGATCGCCGCCACGGTCGCGAGAACCAGCAAAATGCCGGCGGACGGGCCCCAGCTTGCGAAATCGAGGGCTGCCGTACGGACGCGGTGGCCGAGGGTGCCAAGCATCGCGTCGACGAGAGAGCTCTCGTCCCAGGGTCCGTCGTAGCGCCGGCCGTTGATGAAGAAGGTCGGCGTGAATCTCACCCCGCTTGCGCGTGAGCTCGCGACGTCCGCCTCGACCCTCGCCCTCGCGCGCCGCACGGCGCCGCTGTCGCCGAGCGCGAAGTTGGCGTTCACGCCCAGGTCGGCGGCCACCGCAACGAGGTCGTCCTCTGTGAGCTGCATCGACCTCGTCATCAGCCTGATGTGCGCGGACCAGAACGCCTCGGGCGTCTGGGCAAGCTCAGCGAGCTCGGCGGCCCGAAACGAAAGACTGTTGTCCGTGAGCGGCCTGTGGCGGAAGGCGTAGCAGACGCGGTCGCCAAGTTGGTCGCGTGCTTGTGCGATGCGCTCGTTGGCAGCCCTGCAGTGCGGGCACGCATAGCTGCCGTACTCGACGAGCGTGATCTCGGCATCGGTCGGGCCGAGCGCGTGGTCCCTCTCGTGGTCGACCGGACGGTCGAGGCGGCCGGGTGGAATCATGAGCTGCATCGCTGAACCAGTCTCCAGGTGTTCGCGCCGGCTACGAAGTCGGCGCAGCCGTCGCTCGGTTGACGATGTGGAATACGCCGCCGTCGGCTGACGGGGTGTACGCGATCTCCGCGCCGACGATACTGCCGGGGGGCCCAGCTGCGTGCATGCGCGGGAGGTAAAGGTGCACTAGGGTGCCGACACCCCGCTCGCTCTCAATACAGACCGCGCCGCCTCGTTCTTCGGCGAACCGCTTGACCTGGAGGAGCCCGAGGCCGGTGCCGCTGCCCGCGGCCTTTGTCGTGTAGTATGGCGTGAATGCCTTCGAGAGAACCTCGTCGGACATACCCTCCCCGTCGTCAACGACGACGATCTCGACGAATCCCGGGGCCGCGCCAGCGGGAGGTTCGACGTTCCGCGCCGCGACGGTGATCGCACCGCCCTGTGGCATGGCATCGGCCGAGTTTCGGCAGAGGTTCAGGAGCGCCAAGTAGAGCTCCTCCGGGTCAGCGTCGAAGTCCCACAAATCAGGGGCGATATCGCTGCGGACCGCGACGTCGGAACGCAACGCCTTGTCCAGCGAACCCGCCAGCGCTGCGAGGAGGCTGCCTGCGACGAACCCGCTGATCGACTCGAGGTATGGTCGCGCAACGTCGAGGAGCTGACGGCTGAGCAACGCGCCACGCGTGATCGCGTGCTGCATCCTGCTGATGATCGCCTTTCGGTATGCGGCGTCGCTCTGCCGCTCGAGCAGCCGCAGGCCGCCGCCAATCACAGCGAGAAGGTTGTTGATATCATGGACCACGAACTGCGCCACGTCCCCGATCGCGCTCGTCCCCTCCGGCCTGCGGGAGGAGAACACCCCGCGCATGTCGGGCTGTGGGACGGTCCGACACAAAACTCCGGAGATCTCGCCGTCGCGCCCGACGAGCGGAATTTCCACGCACGTCGCGATGAGGCCGCTGCCATTATCGCGGAAAATCCGCACCCTCGCGGTGAATGCGCGCTGTACTCCAAATGCAACGCCGGCGCTGTCCGCGAGCACGACGATACCCTCAAGCGGAGGACCCTCGACCGCGCCGGGGAAGGAAACGTCGGGTGTGTCTTTGATCTGCATGTGGGACCTCCGGGCTTGCCATCGTAAAATGGAACACTGACTTCGGCCCGTGTACGAGGGCGCGCGACGACAGCTCGAACATTGAGTCTGTAACAGTCTAAAGGAAAATCACGCCTCGCCATGGAATCGATAGCCGACCGTTATCGGAATGGCTAAGGACGCTGGCGCGCTTCGTGAGTCTCCACCCGGTTTGTGCTCAATGTTAAGATTTCCCACACTCGTGCCTCAGGTGCCCATGCCTATCCGACCCAGCGCCGCTGGCCGAGGGCGCCTTAGGAGGAGCGGCCGGGGCCCCGAAGGGAAGGACCGGCGGCGGGCAGACCGCGGCGAAGTCGATCGCCGCGTGCCGAGCACTTGGGAAGCTATCCGCCCCTGTGAGACAGATTGGTAACCGACGAGGAACGTCGGTGCGAGTGAAGCAGTCCAAATCTCAGCAAATCGTGCCTAATGCGTATACCGTCGGGTCGACCCATTTGCTATTTGAAGTTGCCTGCTAGAGAACGCGACGCTGATGTCGATATAGGGCGTGTACTCATAAACCTGCGCCGCACTACGTCTGAGGTCCGCTCTGCCTCTGATATCGGCGCGTTGGCGCACCTCCCACTAGGTCCGTGATGGGCACACTTCCGGACTCATGCACCCTAGCAAAGTCAGGCTTCGTTCAGTCGCTTCGGCGGTAATAGCGAGCACGGGCCACCGACGGCCAGACACAACTTCAAATGTCGATTTCGAGGGTCGGAGATGTTCGTCTCGCTATTCCAGATACGGCGTCAGCACACCTTCGATCCATTTCATGAACGCGCGGACTCGGCGCGACAGGTTGCTCCGATGTGCTACGACGAGGGACACCGCGAGCGGCCGGCGACGAAAATCGGGTATGATCTCCACAAGCGCTCCACTTTCTAAGTATCGGCCAATCCCCAAGAGTGGCGCCTGGATCAGGCCAAGGCCGGCGATGGCAGCGGCTTCGTAGGTCTGTGCGCTGTTGACGTGTAGCGCACCCGGCAACTGAAGCGTCGCGTAGCTGTCGCCATCAGGATATTCCCATTCATGGGGTCTTGCGCCCAGTATCGTCGAAAAATGAATTGTCCGATGTCCCTGACGCTGGAGATCGTCGAGCGATCGAGGGACGCCGTAGCGCGCCAGATAGGCGGGACTGGCAGCGTTGACCATGCGCAACAGGCCCAATGGACGCGCAATCAGCGTCTCATCCCCTATCGCTCCAAGCCGCAACACACAGTCGAACCCCTCTTGAACCAGATCGACTTGCCGATCCGTACTCGACAACTCCAGCTCCAACTCGGGGTGAGTGGCCAGGAAATCCGGCAAGGCCGGCACGATCGTTGCGCGCGCCACCTCGGTCGGAAGATCGACCCTCAAGCGCCCGCGGAGTGCCACGCGATCGCTTGCGAACATCGAGTGCAGGTCATCGACTTCAGCGAGCAGATCGCGCGCACGGGCATGAAATACCCGTCCGTCTTCCGTCAACTGCACGCTGCGCGTCGTCCGGTGCAGAAGCCTGACACCGACATCTTCTTCCAGCTTCCGAACGGCCGTTGAGGCCCTCCCCTTTTGGATGCCCAGGCTATCGGCTGCGCGGGTGAAGCTGCCCATTTCCGCCACCGTTACGAAAATGAGGATCGGTTCGAGATTCTGCATTTTCGCGCCTCGGCATTGTTCGCCAAGGAGAGAACAGTGAGTTCATCTCCTCGACGTTTATTGTACTCAGGAGACACAGTAAGCAAGCTCCGAATATGGGATTGCCCCAGCGGAGAATGACGAATGTCCGAAACTTTGAAGCTGCATCAGGTGCCCGAGGCCAAGGCCTTTCATCACGGCCTGTGGGCCGGCCGGATCATGAGTGCGATTGTCGTTATCGCTCTCGTGGCCGACGGCACTATTCAGCTTTTCGCGCCGGCACAGATTGCGAGCATGTTGCGGGAAACCGGGTTCGCGATGGATCTGACCCGTGTCGTAGGTCCGATCATACTCGCTTGCGCGATCCTTTACGCCATCCCGGCCACCGCCGTCCTCGGCGCGATCATCGTGACGGGCTTACTGGGCGGCGCCATCTGCGCCCATGTCCGCATCGGTGAGTTGGGATCGCCGCCGGAAATCATATCGCTGCTGCTGGGCGCGATGACATGGGGCGGCCTCTACGCGCGCGATGCCCGTGTCCGGGCCCTTCTGCCGCTCATCCGCTGAAGCCAACAGTGGGGCTCCGCCCCCAAGATCAGGAGAAATGCATGTTTTTAGTAATGGGAATCACGGGAAAAGTGGGCGGCGCGACGGCAGAACATCTGTTGGCGCGCGGCAAGGAAGTACGCGCGCTGGTCCGCAATCGCCAGAAGGCGAAAAGCTGGGCGAACCGGGGCGTGGAACTGGTTGACGGTGATTGGAATGATTCGGCAGCCATCGAGCGGGCGCTCGAAGGCGTCGAAGGCGCGTTTGTCATGTTGCCGGCCGTCTGGGCTCCCTCGCCCGATTACAGAGAAGCCAAGGGCGTGATTGCGAATTATGTCGAGGCGCTCACCAAGGCAGCGCCGCCACGTGTGATTGCACTTTCGTCGATGGGTGCGAACAGGACCAGCAGGCTCGGGATGATCACGGCGTTGTCGCTTCTGGAGCAAGGTTTTCGCGACCTGATATCGCCAATCGCGTTTGTGCGCGCAGGCGGATTCTTCGAAAACTTCCTCTACGGCTTGCAGGTCGCCCAGGGCGGAACGCTACCGGTCTACTACAATCCGACAAACCGGAAATCGACCATGGTCGCGACGAACGACATCGGCACGGAGGTCGCCACCCTTTTGACAGGGCCAGCGTGGTCAGGGCAGCGCGTCGTCGAGCTTGGTTCGATGGTCACCGCGGATGAAGTCGCGGAGCAATTGGGTGAAGTCCTGAATCGCGACGTGAAAGCCTTTGCCGTCCCGCGTGCAGGGTGGGCGGAAGCGTTCGAGCAGTTCGGCATCCCGAAGGGCCACACCGGACCTGCCGAAGAAATGTTTGAGGCCG
Source organism: Bradyrhizobium sp. CCBAU 51753 (assembly GCF_015291565.1). Classification (NCBI taxonomy): domain Bacteria; kingdom Pseudomonadati; phylum Pseudomonadota; class Alphaproteobacteria; order Hyphomicrobiales; family Nitrobacteraceae; genus Bradyrhizobium; species Bradyrhizobium sp. CCBAU 51753. The sequence goes on from NZ_CP030037.1 coordinate 7,863,170, forward strand.
TGAATGCAGGATGGGTGGACCTTGGAGTCGAGGGCGCGGAACACGTAGCGGGTACGACGTCCGCACGCGATGTGTTCGAGGCTGCACAGAACGCCGCCAAGGCGTAACTCCGGGAAGGATCAGGCATGAGACGGAGAATGCCCGCTTCCGCCTCGGCTTGACGAGAATAGCGCGAGATCTCGCACCGCAATATGTCGCGAAGGGAAAGCCGACATAGGTAGATTTAAGATCAACCCCGGTCCCTCGCGGCTAACGCGCGCCGTATCCGGTCCAAAATGGTGCTGTAATGCGGGGCGGAACCGGATGGAGCCGGCCCTTCGTCACAAAGTTCTCCGGCGAGCTCAGTCACTTTCGCGAGGTTCCCGCCCAGCAGCAACACTACACTAGGATGGTTCTGACGTACCCAGTTCGCGAACGCAAAGGCTCCTCCGTCTGTCGCCATGTTCGTCAGGACAGCATCTACCGCTCGCGACGACTCGAGTAGCGTACGCGCCTCGTCGTAGCTCGCAGCTTCGAGCACATGGTAGCCGCACTCGCGCAGATATTCAGTCAGCGGATGCCGAATGAGCACGTTTGGCTCAAGCACCAGTACGCAATCCTGTCGCATCTCTCAAGCCTGAGTGGGATCGAGGAGGTAGTTTATCAACCTGACAATGCGCAGTGGCTCGTACGGTTTCGGCACAAAGGTGCCTAGCCCGAGTGCCTCCTTCCGGAACATGTCGTTGCCCGAAGTTACAACAATAGAAACATTGGGATGTCTGACCAGGACCCGTCGCGCAAGTGAAAGGCCGTTCAAGGCACCGGGAAGCTGAACATCCGTGAATAGCGCGTCAAGAGGCTCACCGGCGTCCACATAGGTTGCCGCGTCGTCGGCAGAAGCCGCCTCGACAACAGTAAGACCTGAAGTTCTAAGCGCGTCAGCAATGTCCAGACGAATGAACACTTCATCTTCAACCACCAAGACGCGCGCGCGGCAAAGTGCCAGTCCGGATAGTGGCTGCGTTAGCATCAATCACCCGATGGGGATCATCCGAAGCCCCGTCGGATGCTCCCAGCCCTAGACCTCGAACTGGTGATGCTTCAGATGGTTCCTAGCCTCCGACATTGACATCAGAAGAAGTTTTGCCTTCCATGTGCCACGATCCCCTTGCGCCGACAACGCTGTCTGCTGAGAGTCACAAGCCGCCGATCCCGCTCAAGATGCCAGACTTCGCCGCGCCACTAAAAAACGCCACAGCCAACGGTCCGCAAGGTCTTCGAGCTCGAGGCCTGCGGACCAAACCGTTCAGCCGGACCAGCCGCAAGGGCCAATCCGCGAAACGATCTTCTGCATCCAGTCGGCGAGCTGCGGTGCGCCCATCAGGCAGGACTGCATCGAGACGTCAGCGAAGTCCGAAGTGGTGACGGTCTGCTCGTGGCAATTTGCCTGAGAAGACAAACTGCAGAGCAAGGCGATGATCGCGATCATGATTGACTTCCCTCAGCTGCCGCATTTCGTGGCGAACACGTCTTTGAAAGCGTTAATCACAGACTGGACTGCAGTTAATACCAGCGCGCCGTCGGCCCGACCGGCAGCGATTTGCCGCAGCACCGCGGACTCATGATATGAGGCCGCGTAGGCTCGACAAGTCTTCTCGTTATCGGCCGCGTTATCGGGTTTGCTGTGTACACTCGCCGAGACCGCGCGAGCGACAAACTTGTTTAACGTGGGTGCCGCAAGCGCTGGAATTGTAGATGCATTGATCAGAGCAGAAACAATGAGAACAGTAATTCTCCTCATGGGCAGACTCCAGAACGCGAGTTGTTGCGAGGAGATTGCACTTCTGTCGGTCTATCTTCTATTGCACGTGGGGCTGCTCAGGATACGGCTGTAGCTGCGCCAGGTAAGCCTTGGCTTAGAAAACGAATGCCGGTTTCGGATGCCGGCGGAGGGTCACCGCCCTCGTCCCTGAAAACTGACGAACAACGCCACACTTGTAGCCAGCCAAATGCGGTTCGCGAAGCTCCAGGAACGGCCCCATTTTTCCAAAGGATACGCGCCGGGTACACCAAGCCTACGCGCGCTGACACAGCTCGCTCTTCCGACGCTTGGATCGAATTTCGGCCGGAGTTCGATTTCCGGTCGGCCCGATAGCTGCTGAGGGAGCTGCCATCAGCTCATCTATGCCGCGCGTATTCAGCGCTCGTCAAATCGAGCCAACGCCTTGGCTGCATCGTCGATCGAAGCACTCTGTGCTCGCCGCTCGTAGTCGTCAGCAAGAGCCTTAAGCTGGGCGGCAATGGCTTGGTCCGTCATGGTTTTGGCGGTAAGAAGCAAAGTCTGCGCTGTCTTCAAGTATTCCCTGCCTCGATATGAGATCTGAAGCTTCATGGCGCGCGGTTTTCGGACGACTGATTGAAAGCGAATAGGAACCAACCCATCCAATTGTGGTCAGCTTGGCGGCGCGCGTTGAAGCGATCGACGCACTTCCTGGAGCAAAGCGGCGTTCGCCACGAATAGTGCCGGACGAGACCAAACTTGCGCTCACAGACTGCGCATCGCATAGCTTTGTCTGACCCGTGACTTTCCGAGCAGTAAGGCATTGTTTTCTCCTTTTGGTCTGTACGCATTTCGGATGCACTAACTTTAAGAGGATCGTCACCAAAGGCTCAATTGAGCGCGGGTTGAGCTCAGGCATCCAAAGGGTGCGGGAAGATAATACGAAGGCTCAGAGGATTCCTGGAGTTCGCCCGCTGCGATCCCGCGACTGCTTTCGTCTGGCGGAAGCCTCGATCACGAGCATGCCGGATTGGCTTCGCAATCAGGCTCGCACCTTCGCGCTGAACGTGTGCTGAGGCACGCCTGAGGTCCCGCGGAGAGAGTGCAGCGCTTGTTCCATGAGGATTCGCTCGAGCGGAACTCTCAGCCGCCGCGAAAGAACAAGGGACGGCTGGCATTTCTCGGGCGATGGAGTACGATTTCTCCATGCCGGAGAGACGCCGCGCGTGTGGCGCGCGAGGTGCTTGATCAGCCGACTTCAAGCCGACGCCTGACACCGGAGTCTGACAAGATGGTGCAGCCGTCGCTGAACGTCACCGACTCGGACGGTAGCTCCCAGGTGTTGTGGGAGGACGGCGAGCGCGTGCTCAGCCGTGACTGGCGACTGGACGACAATGGCAACCGGGTGGCGGTGCTGCTTGTCGCCGCTGCGGCCGACCGTCCGTCCCGCTCAAGACTCGATCGCCTCGCTCGCGAATTGAGCTTGAAGGATGAGCTGGAAGCAGCCTGGGCTGTGCGACCGCTCAAAGTGGAGCGCGGCAGCGGCCGAGCCATGCTGCTGGTGCTTGAGGATCCGGGCGGCGAGCCGCTCGCCAGGCTACTCGGCTCACCCATGGATGTGGGTGGCTTCTTGGCCGTCGCGATCGGCGCCGCAGCAGCTATAGGCAAGCTCCACCAACACGGCCTCATCCACAAAGACATCAAACCAGCTAACATTGTGGTGCACTGCACTGATGGACACGTGCGGCTCACCGGATTTGGTATCGCATCGCGCCTCGCCCGCGAGCGGCAGGCGCCCGAGCCGCCCGAGACCATTGCCGGTACGCTTGCCTACATGGCACCCGAACAAACCGGGCGGATGAACCGTTCGATCGACGCCCGCAGCGATCTCTACGCCTTCGGTGTCACGCTGTACCAGATGCTCACGGGCGTTCTGCCCTTAACGGCGGCCGATCCCATGGAGTGGGTGCACTGCCATATTGCCAGAAAGCCGGTGCCGCCAGGCGAACTGGTAGAGAGCCTCCCAGCGCCCGTATCGGCGATCATCATGAAACTGCTCGCCAAGACACCCGAGGATCGTTACCAGACTGCCGGTGGTGTCGAGCGCGATCTGCGATGCTGTCTGGCGGAATGGGAAGCGCGCCGCCGCATCGATGACTTCCCGCTCGGCCTGCAGGACACGCCGAACGAGCTGCTGATCCCCGAAAAGCTGTACGGACGAGATCGTGAGATCGCGACCTTGCTTTCCTGCTTCGATCGCATCATCAAGACCGGTGTGCCGGAGTTGGTGCTGGTCTCAGGATATTCCGGCATCGGCAAGTCCTCAGTCGTCGACGAACTACACAAGGCGCTCGTGCCGCAGCGCAGCCTGTTTGCGTCTGGCAAATTCGACCAGTACAAGCGCGATATCCCTTACGCGACACTGGTGCAGGCTTTTCAAAGTCTCGTCCGGTCTCTCCTCAGCAAGAGCGAATCCGAGTTGGCAAGCTGGCGCCACGCACTTCTAGAGGCGCTGGGATCGGACGGGCGGCTCATGATCGACCTCATACCCGCACTCAAGCTAATCATCGGAGACCAGCCACCGGTTCCTACGTTGCCGCCACAGCAGGCACAAAGCCGTTTTCAACTCGTATTTCGGCGCTTCATTGGCGCATTTGCCCACTCGAACCAGCCACTGGCGCTCTTCCTCGACGACCTGCAGTGGGTCGATGCGGCGACTCTTGATCTGCTAGAGGACCTGTTGCGGTCAGATTTGGAGCACCTCATGCTGATCGGTGCCTATCGCGACAACGAAGTCGCTGCGGCCCATCCGCTAACGAGAAAGCTCGATGCCATCAAGACCGCCGGCGGAAAGGTCGCAGAGATCAAGCTGTCGCCGCTCACCCAAGAGCACGTTGGGCAGCTGGTTGCCGACGCACTTCGCTGCGAGTTAGAGCGCGCAGAGCCGCTTGCGAAGCTGGTACAACTGAAGACCGGCGGAAATCCGTTTTTCGCCGTTCAGTTCCTGTCTTCGCTCGTCGAGGAAGGATTACTCAAATTCGATCATGATGGCGCGCGCTGGTCCTGGGATATCGACCGCATTGAAGCCAAGGGCTACACCGATAACGTCGCTGATCTTATGATCGGGAAGCTAACCCGCCTGCCGACCGAGGCGCAGAACGCATTGCATCAGCTGGCTTGTCTTGGAAACATTGCCGAGAGCACAGTACTTTCGATGGTACTCGGGATTTCGGAGGAGCAGCTCGATACGACTCTGTGGCCGGCCCGCGATCAGGAGTTGGTCGAGCGTGTGGCAGGCGCTTACCGGTTCGTCCACGATCGCGTTCAGGAGGCCGCCTATGGGCTGATCGCGGAGCAGCTGCGCGGCGAGGCGCACCTTCGAATAGGGAGACTGCTCGCGGCGCGGACATCTCCGGACAAGCGGGACGTGGCGACCTTTGAAATCGTTAATCAGCTCAACCGAGGTCTTGGTTTGATCACATCGGTCGATGAACGCGAGCAGGCCGCGGAATTGAACTTGGCAGCAGGCCGGCGCGCCAAAGCATCGGCTGCCTACGTTTCGGCGCTCAGTTACTTTGTCACCGGTCGGGGCCTATTGGCAGAGGGTTGCTGGGAGCACCGGTGGGAGCTCATCTTCGCACTCGACCTCCATCGCGCCGAATGCGAGCTCTTGACTGGCGCGCTCTCGGACGCAGAAAACCACTTGGCTGCATTATCTGCTCGCGTCACGGATATGGCCGATCGGGCGGGTGTGGCGCGCCTCGGAATCGACCTTTACCTCACGCTCAATCAGCCCAGCCGCTCGGTCGCCGTCGGTCTCGAGTACCTAAGGTACCTCGGCATCAGCTGGTCGCCGCATCCGACGGATGAGGAGGCGCGCCAAGCGTATCAGCGTATTTGGTCGGAGCTCGGCCGGCGCGCGACCGAGGAACTGATCGCCCTTCCCTTGATGACCGACCCGGCATCCCTCGCCGAGCTAGATGTCCTGAACCGGCTCTCTTCGCCGGCGCAATACACCGACCTCAACCTCTACACGCTCGTCGTATGCCAAATGCTGCGTCTTACCTTGGATCGTGGCAACAGCGACGCGTCTGCCGTCGCCTATGGCCGGCTTGGAATGATCGCCGGGCTGCGGTTCGGCGAGTACGAGGGCGCGTACCGCGTCGGGCAACTCGCTTGTGAGCTCGTCGAGCAGCGTGGACTATGGCGTTTCCAGGCGGGTGTGTATCTGAACTTCGGAAATATGGTCATGCCTTGGACAAGGCATATCAGAACATGCTGCGAACTCATCGGCCGCGCATTTGATGCGGCGCAGAAAACCGGCGACCTCGTGTATGCGGGGATCTGCTCCGGGCTGAGGATCCTGAATCTTCTTGCGGTCGGTGATGCGCTTGCCGACATCGAACGTGAAGCTGAAAGGGTACACTTAGGCCACATACAGCTTGGCACAAACCTTGAAATCATCGGTGTGGTACTCGCTATCGTGCGAATGCTGCGCGGCGCAACGGCCAGATTCGGCTCCTTGGATGACGGGCAGTTTGATGAGCAGCGAATCGAACGCGATTTCGCGAACACTTCGGACGTGACGGCCGCTCAATGCTTGTATTGGATCTGCAAGTTGCAGGCCCGCTTTTTGGCTGGTGACTATGCGACGGCGGTTGATGCTGCATCGAAGGCGCAGCCGCTTCTGAGCATGTCCCTCACGATCATGGAGGCGGCCGACTATCACTTCTACGGCGCCTTGTCGTACGCGGCGTTTTGCGATTCGATGCCCGACAGCCAGCGGACGCCGACTCTGGAGGCCTTGGCCTCTCATCACCGTCAGCTCGCCAGCTGGGCCGCGGCCTGTCCGAAAAACTTCGAGAACCGCGCTGCGTTGGTTGGTGCGGAGATTGCCCGGATTGATGGCCGCGCGTTCGACGCCATGAATTTTTACGAACAAGCCATCCTTTCGGCACGGGCAAACGGCTTTGTCCACAACGAGGCGCTCGCCAATGAGTTGGCGGCGAGCTTTTACACCGCGCGCGGCTTCGAGCAAATCGCGCACCTGTATCTGCGAAACGCCCGCGACTGCTACCTGCGCTGGGGCGCGGACGGCAAGGTGCGCCAACTGGATGCGATGTATCCGCGCCTCAGGATGGAAGAGCCCGCACCTGCTTCGACAAGCACGATCGCAGCGTGTGTCGAGCAACTCGACCTCGCAACGGTAATCAAGGTGTCGCAGGCTATCTCGGCCGAGATCGTGCTGGAGAAGCTGCTCGAAATGCTTATGCGCACGGCGCTCGAACAGGCTGGCGCCGAACGAGGCTTGTTGATTCTTTCACGCGGAGCTGAGCAACGGATCGCCGCCGAAGCCACGACGGAGGGCGATTCGGTGACCGTGCATCTGCGCGACGAGGAGATGGCTGCGACGGTGCTGCCGGAGTCGGTGCTCCACTATGTCCTGCGCACCCGGGAAAGCGTTATTCTCGACGACGCGTCATCTCGCGATCCATATTCTGGCGATCCCTACATCGTTGAGAATCATCTCCGTTCTATTCTCTGTTTTCCGTTAATCAACCAGGGAAGGCTTACAGGCATCCTCTACCTGGAGAACAATCTGACACCCATGGCCTTTACGCCCGATCGCGTCGCCCTGTTGACGGTGCTTGCATCGCAGGCGGCGATATCACTCGAAAATTCGCGGCTTTATCGCGACGTCGCAGACCGCGAAGGGAAGATTCGGCGTTTGGTCGACGCCAACATCATTGGGATCATCATTGCCGACCGCGAAGGTCGAATTCTTGAAGCCAATGACGCGTTTCTACGTATCGTGGGATATGACCGTGAGGACTTGGTTTCGGGCCGCGTGCGCTGGACCGAGCTGTCCCCGCCCGAATGGCGCGAGCGCGACACATTGACTCGGGCAGAACTGAACTCAACCGGCATCGTTCAGCCCTTCGAGAAGGAGTATTTTCGGAAAGACGGCAGCCGGGTTCCTGTGCTTGTGGGCGCCACGCTGTTCAAGGAAGGAGGCGACCGCCTTGCGTTCGTGCTCGATCTGACCGAACGCAAGCGGGCCGAGGACCGGCTGCGCCGCAGCGAAGCCTGGCTAAGCCAAGCACAGAGGCTAAGCCGTAGCGGAAATTGGGTCTATAGTGCGACCACGAAGCAATTTATTTATTGGTCCGACGAGAGCTACAGAATCTGGGGGTTTGATCGGCTGCAGGGCCTTCCAAGCCGTGAGGATATGCGGCAACGCATCCACCCAGACGATCGAGACCGAGTGAGGGAAACAGTTCAAGAAGCAGTGCGCCAGAAAACGGATTTCACAACCGAGTTCAGAATCTTACTTCCTGATGGAACAGTCAAATACCTTGAAGGAACCAGCCATCACCTGTTTTCTTCCGAGGGCGCGCTGCTGGAGGCTATGAATTCGACCGTCGATGTGACGGAACGCAAGCGTACCGAGCAAGCCTTGCGTGAAAGCGAGCGAAGTTTGCGCTCGGCGATTGACGGGATACCGGGCCTCATTGCGATCTTGGCCCCGAATGGGGACCTCGAAGCCGCAAATCGTCAAATCTTTGAGTATTGCGGCCAGTCACTGGAAGAGCTGAGGAACTGGGGCACAAACGGAACAATTCATCCCGATGATCTTCCCCATCTCGCTGAAGTCTTCACAAAATCGATCGCCGCCGGCGTTCCCTATGGGACCGAAGCACGCGTGAGGCGCTTCGACGGCGAATTTCGTTGGTTTGAAATCCGCGGCATTCCGGTCCGGGATACCTCCGACCGCATTGTTCGCTGGTATTCTCTCCTGACCGACACCGAAGATCGCACGCAAGCGCTGGCGCGGTTGCAGCAGATGCAATCGGATTTCACCCACATGAACCGCGTGACCATGATGGGAGAATTGGCCGCCTCGCTGTCTCACGAAATTCTGCATCCGATCGCTACCGCTCGTAACAACGCCCGTGCAGGGATGCGCTTTTTGGAAATGAGTCCGCCAAACCTGGATGAGACCAGGGAAGCGCTCGCTTGCGTTGTCAGGGACACGGACCGAGCCAAGGATATCGTCGGACGGATGCGTGATCACATCAAGAAAGCGCCTCTACGAAAGGAGCGTTTTGATCTCAATGCGGCTACCCACGAAGTGATTTTACTGGCGCAAAGCGTGATCCGCAGGAATAGCGTTTCGGTCCAAACTCGGTTTGCAGATGGACTGCTTCCGGTTATGGGGGATTGCGTTCAGCTGCAACAGGTCTTGCTGAACCTGATACTGAACGCGGCGGAAGCAATGGGCTCGGTTGAGGAGGGTGCAAGAGAGTTGTTGATTAGCACCGAACAGGATCAGGCAGGCGCCCTTGTAGCCGTACGCGATTCAGGGCCCGGCATTGATGCGCAGCATCTCGATCGAGTCTTCGACGCCTTTTACACCACGAAGTCCGGTGGAACAGGGATGGGGTTGTCGATATGCCGCTCGATTATCCATGCTCATGGGGGCAAGTTGTGGGCGGAAGCGAACGAACCTCGCGGCGCCGTATTTCAGTTCACCTTGCCGGCGGACAACGACTTATGAACTGTCTTCAATCGACGTCCCCGGCTGCAGAGCCGACCGCAGGCATCGTTCGAGATAGTCGTCGTCCACTGGCTTGCCGAGGTAGCAAAAAATCCCGTCCTTTAGAGCCCGGTCCCTGACGACCTCATCAGGGTAGGCGGTAACGAGGATCGTCGGGATCGCATACCCTGCATCGACCAAATGCCTGTGCAGCTCGACTCCGGTCATTCCGGGCATGTGAACGTCGGCGATCAAGCAGGTGGTTTCCGGCAAAAAGCGTGACGCCAGGAAATCGGCTGCTGACGGAAACGCCTCGACAGTGTAGCCCATTAACACTACGAGCTTTCGCATTGACTCACGATAGAGTTGATCATCGTCGACGATGGCTATCCGTGTTCGGTTCAACATTGCCGGTTCCCGGCACCTTGCTCGCTCCACCACACTGGCGGCATACCTCGCGCCTGCATGCAATTCCTAGTGTCCGGGACATTCCCCAATAATGCAATGACAGCGCCCCTAAGCGATGGCTTAGGCTTCCAGCTATTCGCTTAGGCAAAAGAAGCCTGTTCATCTCGACTGATTGTGCGTACAATGACGCCGGAATAGGAAAAATGCGCTTCCCCACGCAGGATACCGAGAATGGGTGAGGCAAATCCCAGTGTCTTGGTTATCGATGACGATCCCGAGTTTCGCGACTCGGTCGTGCGTCTGTTGCGGACAGTCGGCTTACCTGCCCGACAATTTTCGTCTGTTCCCGATTTTCTCAAGGCCGATCCGCCGGACGGTCCCACTTGCCTGGTGCTCGACGTGAGAATGCCGGGGCGAAGCGGTCTTGAGCTTCAACGCGACCTTGTCGCCGCGAACAGGCAAGTGCCGATCATCTTCATCACAGCGCACGCCGACGTACCGATGACCGTGCAAGCGATGAAGGGCGGTGCGATAGAGTTCCTTACAAAGCCATTCCGTGATCAGGATCTGCTTGACGCCATCCAGGCCGGCCTCGCTCGCGATCGTGCCCGTCGAGAGAGTGATAGCGCACTGGCTACGCTCAAGGAGCGTTTCGACATGCTCAGCTCCCGCGAGCGTGAAGTCATGCTCGGCGTCGTGGCCGGTCGCCTAAACAAACAGACTGCCAACGATATCGGCATCGCCGAATCCACGGTGAAGGTGCATCGCGTGAATTTGATGCGGAAGATGAAGGCACGTTCGCTTCCCGAGCTCAGCCGGATGGCGGACCTTCTCGATATAAGACTACAGCAGCCGCGGAACTCTTGAGCCGGAAAGGCATGTCTCAGCGTTTTCGTGCGACTATCCATACGCGCAACTTGCGTCTATCGCATTTTGCTGCGCCGCTCTCCTCCCCTGATTGCCCATCCGGCTAACCGATTCGGGGCCCGAGGATTTCGCACCCGCTTCTAAGCGATCGCTTAGCACAGGCAGCCACAAGCGAACCTCACAGTACCTGCCGCGCAATCGACCGCAGCGCTCCAAGCCATCTAAATGCGCCTTTGCTGCTACGGCGGCGCACGCGGGTCAATAAAGCGCCCTGCCCGCTGGTCCCGAGGGGACTTGGAGCGCAGGTCCGCGGCAACTTGACGGAGAACACCCCATGGAGCTTCATCAAGTTCGCTACTTCCTCGCAGTCGCGTCCACACTCAATTTCACCCGCGCAGCCGAGCAGTGCAATGTCACGCAGCCCGCCCTGACCAAGGGGGTGCAGAAGCTCGAGCAGGAGCTCGGCGGTCAGTTGATCTACCGCGAGCGCCAGTTGACGCATCTCACGGACCTTGGGAGGGAAGTTCTTCCGATGCTCGAGCACACATTGGCTTCGGCACGGGCAGTGCGTTGCAAAGCCCAGGAGTTCCAACGCAAGGAGATTGCGCCACTGAAGATTGGCCTCGCCCCCTCAATCTCGGTGTCGCTCGTCCTCGATCCGATCGCGGAGATCGCAAAGCTCCTCCCTGGACTTCGCATCGAGCTGCGCGAGGGCACGGCGGAGAAGCTCGTCGACCTATTGCTTGAGGGGGAAATCAACGCCGCAATGGTCGGGGACGTGCAGGACATCCCAGCCCGCATCGACAACTGGTCGCTGTTCGCGGAGCGCTACGTCGCGGTTCTCGCGCCGACACACCGGCTCGCAAACCGTCCCTCGATCGGTATCGACGAACTCCGCGAGACCATCTTGCTGGAGCGCGCCGGATGCGATGTCGCCCCGAAGATCCAACGGTCGTATTTCCCCGCGGAACCGCCCCGCCTAGGGCACTGCAGCGGTCACGACTTGCACCTGCAGTACATGGCCGCGGCTGGCTTGGGCGTGATACTCGCGCCCGAGCACATGCCGCGCCTTCCGACGCTCAAGACCATTCCGCTCGAAGGCGACCCGGTTTCGCGCGAGGTGCGGCTGCTTGCTGTGCAGGGGCGCCGTTACTCGCCGGCGCTGGACGCGTTCGTCAAGGTCACGCGACTTCGCGATTGGTCGGTCGAAGTCTCTTAGCACGGCGTGCTGCACGCCGCTCCCCGAGGTGGCGAGCGCGTCCGCATGACACGACATGCACGCCGGCCGCCAACCGTTTCCAGCCAATCGACCGCCCGGGCACTGCCCCTCACAGTGGTGTGGCGGCGAAGCGTAACGCTATGCAATCCTTTCCCGATCGTTATTTCGCGGAGGCCGCAGCGTGCCGTAGCGTCGGAGTCATCGTGACAACAGCAGGACGAGGAACAGCGAATGAAGACGGCGACTTGGAACGGTACGACGATCGCAGAGTCTGATAAGACGATCGTGGTCGAGGGAAATCACTATTTCCCGCCCGGAAGTGTCCGCATGGAATTCCTACAGCGGAGTTCGAGGACGAGCCGCTGTCCGTGGAAGGGTATGGCGAGGTACTACTCGTTGGTGGTCGACGGAAAGACCAACGAGGACGCCGCGTGGTACTACCCGGAGCCGTCGACGGCGGCCGCGAACATCAGGGACTACGTGGCTTTCTGGAACGGGGTTGACGTCAGGTAGTGCGACGACGACCGCCGGCACGGCGCGCTTGGTACCACGGGCGTGCAATCGCGGAGACCGTCGCGAAACTCCACTGCTGAACAACGCGATCAGAATGCTGCAGAGCGCTGGCCGCCTCGGCCCCGCCATCGATCCGAACGGGTTGCTAGTAGCGTGGAAGAGAAGGCGAAAGACCAGCTCAGCATTGAACAGACCGAGCACGACCTGCTCGCCGACCTCAGGCGAGCCCGCCGTTCGCTTCGGCTTCAGGCCATGGATGAGCCCCGGGCGGTTGCGCGCCTGACGCCGGGCCAATGGATAGCGGACGCGGTCGCCACCGTCATGGGATCGTGGAGCTTCATCATCGTCCAGAGCGCGATCCTGATCGTCTGGATAACCGCCAACCTGGTGGGCGCGATCAGGGGGTGGGATCCCTACCCGTTCATTCTTCTAAATCTCGCGCTTTCGTTCCAGGCCGCCTACGCGGCGCCGGTCATCATGATGAGCCAGAACCGGCAGCAGGATATCGATCGCGAAGCCGCGGAGAAGGACTACCACATCAACGTGAAGGCGGAGCTCGAGATAGAGTTGCTGCACGAGAAGATCGATCAACTCCGCGAACGAGAGGTCCTGAAGCTCATCGAGGCTGTCAGGGTGCTGACCGAGCTACAGCAGCAGTCGGCCTCGCGCGCACGCGATTCCGATTCAGAAGGCGGACGGCCGTTATAACGCGCGGCTATCGACTTCATGGCGTGACGTCATTTCCTATTCGCCCCGCGAAATTCCATGCTTCACGGCACGTTGTGAGCGGCAACCTTTCGCCACCACTGCGAAGTCGAACAAAGGTCCAACATAGGAGACTACAAAATGTCAGTCCAACAGCCGGTTCTCACGCCGCCCCACGGCGGCGAGACGGTGACCTCGAGCGGAGGCTCTAGCGTCGAGATGAAAGTGGAGAGCAGCCAGTCCGGCGGCGAATATGGCACTGTCATGTGGACGCTGCGGGCTGGAGAGGAGCCGCCGCTGCACACCCACTCGCGCGAGGACGAACTGCTCTACGTGGTTCAGGGGAACCTGATCGCGCGGGTCGGCGATGCCCGTATCGAGGTGGGGCCGGGCGCCTACGCGGCTCTTCCCCGCGGTGTGCCGCATACCATCGAGGTGGTCGGCGACCAGGCAACCCTGCTGCTCAGCTTCGTGCCGGGTGGGCTCGAGCGATTCTTGGTCCCCCGGAAAGGCGAGCAGCCCGATCCGGCCGCTTTCGGCCTGACGTTCCCGTAGGGGGCGGCGACCGCGGGCGCGCGGCGTTCGTGACCTGCGCGCGCGGGTCCGGGCGCCGGCCGCTCGCGACCGCCAGAATATTGATTCGACGCGCCGGCAGGGAGGAAATCCACCATGGTCACTCGCGGTTTCACAGGGCCCCAATCCGGATCCGAACCATCGGGCCGGATTCCGCCGGGACAGCACCTCGTCGAAAATTTCCCGGTGCTTACGGCCGGCCCCACGCCGCGGATCGAACCCGCGGACTGGACTTTCACGCTAAAGGTCGGACCTCGTCCGGTCAAAGCGTGGAGCTGGTCGGAGTTCAGCGCGCTCCCTCGAATCAGGATGACGCGCGACATCCACTGTGTGACCTCGTGGTCGAAGCTCAACACCGCCTGGGAGGGCGTGGCCGTCGACGACATCCTCGCCGACGCTGGCCTTACCGCACCCACTCCGTTTGCGCACGCACATTGCTACGACGGATACTCCACCAACCTGCCACTCGCGGACCTCACGATGGGGAAGGCTATGGTCGCGCTCAGGTACGAAGGCCAGCCGCTGCCGCGCGACCACGGGGGACCGGCGCGCCTGCTCGTGCCGCATCTCTACTTCTGGAAGTCGGCGAAGTGGGTGAACGGGCTTCAGTTCACGGAGCGTGACGAGGCCGGCTTCTGGGAGTTGCGAGGGTACCACATGTACGGCGATCCGTGGCATGAACAGCGATACACGAATGACTAAAGCGATTACCACGCAATGGCGGAGCTGCGCGATTGTCGAGATTGAGACGAGAACGCCGGCTATCAAAAGCTTCTTTCTCCGCATCTCCGAAACGTTCGACCATAGGGCCGGACAGCACGTTGACGTGCGGCTGACCGCGCCCAACGGCTACACTGCCATGCGCAGCTACTCGGTCGCCTCGGCCCCAAGCGATTCCAAGGTGATCGAGCTGGCGATCGAGCGCCTCCCGGACGGCGAGGTCTCCCCGTTCTTCCACGACGTCGCCCAAGTAGGCGACATGATCGACCTTCGCGGGCCGCTTGGCGGACACTTTCTCTGGCCGGGGCCGTCCAACAAACCCGTGCTCCTGATCGGCGCCGGGTCCGGCGTCGTGCCGCTCATGGCCATGATCCGGCATCGGAAGGTCAGCGGCGAGCCGGTGCCTGTCGCGCTGTCGCTCTCCTCCAGGACCTGGGGTGATGTGCTGTTCAGGGACGAGCTCCTGGAGCTCGAAAGCTCGCTTCCCGATTTCGCGCTCGCCTTGGCGCTGACACGCGAGCCAGCGACGCGCAGCAACGACTTCAGCAGGCGGATCGACGCCAGGATGATCGCCGACGTCGCGGCGCGGCTGCCTGACTCCCCGGGCTGCGCCTTCGTGTGCGGGTCGAACGCCTTCGTCGACCTCGCAGCGGACGCCGCTCTCGCCTTGGGACTGGAAGCGAGGGCAATCAAGGCCGAGCGCTATGGCGCCTGAGAGGCGATTCCTCTCGTTTTGTGAGAGACGTCTCAATGAAGGAAACGGGAAGCGCGCGGATAGTTTTCAAGTCGATCGATGTCCCGGCTTTTCTGCCATGAAGGGCGGCGCGCACTTCGACATCGAGATCGATTGCGTCGAACAGTCAAAAAACGGGATACAAACATGTTTTCAGTGATTTTTGAGGTCCTTCCCAACAAAGAGAACTGGGATGATTACCTGGATAACGCCCAGATGCTGCGCCCCGAGCTGGAGCAGGTCGAGGGCTACGTCGACAACATCCGCTACAAGAGCCTGACCCGCGAGGGTTGGATTCTTTCCCTTTCGAACTGGCGGGACGAGAAGTCGCTCGTCCGATGGCGCACCCGCATGCGCCATCACGAGGTCCAGCAGAAGGGCCGCAACGAAATCCTCGCTGACTACCACCTGCGCGTCGGCCAGATCACTGCTGACAGTCAAGTGCCGCCGGGGTACTCCCTCACAGAGCAAAGGCTCGACGAGACCGAAGTCGGGGACGGAACGACGGTCACGCTGATCAGTGCGATTCGTCCCACGGAGTGGAAGCAGACGAACAACCCGTATGATTGCGCCGAGTGGCTCGGCCTAAATCCGTGGGCCGCCGACAGCACGTCCTGGGACATTTTCGAGGCCATACTCGCGCCCGGCGAGCTGATTCTCCTCATATCCTGGAAGGACGCCGCTGCAGCGCAGGCCTACGAGGATGCTTCCGATCCGAATGACAAGGCCAGGGTCCAGAGAGTCAGGATCGTGCGCGACTACGGAAAATACGACCGTCGCGAGGCGCCTCAGTACTACGAAGACGCCAAAGGCGGCGAGACTCTCCATGACTGATACCGCTCCGGAAAGCATGATGACGAATTCGAATGGCGATAGAGCTCCGCGCCCACAGGCAGAGGTGGCCGGTGACCTTAGCGGCGCTGGCACGCTTAACGGCCGTGCCGGTACATCGGTGTTTTCGATCGGCGGCCCGGACGGCAGGGGCGGCACGGCGGTGGGGGCGAACCCCTACGAGTTGCTAAGTGCTTCGCTCGCCGCGTGCACGGCGATGACGATACGGCTGCAGGCGCGAAGGCGGAACATCCCGCTATCCCACGTCGAGGTAGGCGTGTCGTACCACCACGGCAGCGATGGCGGCCGCGACTCCTTCGAGCGCTCCATCAGGCTCGAAGGAGAGCTTGGCAACGATGCGCGCGACCAGCTGATGCAGGCTGCCAATATGTGTCCCGTTGGGCGGACGCTCGGCCTTACTGCCGACATCCGCACGAATGATAACGTCGGCATCGGATCGGCGGCAAGCTATGACGACGACTTGAACGAGCTTCCAATCCCGTACATCGACCCCGACTAGTGTGCCGCGAGATAGTCCGCGCGGCGCCACGGCGTTGTGCGCTCGGTATCGTCTGCGCGGAAGCAGCGTGACTTTGCCTGTCCATACAAGATCTGTCGGGTGCTCAAATGCTGTGGGGCAGAGCTCCTCGAGGCATCGCTTGGTGAAACTCGCTTTGTGAAACTCGCGCCACTGGTTCGGATCATGTCAAACCTCGTCCTAAGGCGAGCACTGGGGGCGACATGCTACAGCCACGCCTCGCCTGGTCGGCCCCAGATTGAAACACCTCCGGGTGTCGATCCGCTTGGCATCGTTTCGATAGCCGGAGGTGATTGGACGGTCGACCACCCGGTGCCTATCCTCAATGCTGAACAAAGAGGAGTACGGCGAATGGCGATCTATAGGAAAAACCCCGAAGCCGTTTCGAAGTTGACGCCCGAGCAGTACCGCGTCACGCAGACCGCCGGGACCGAGCGCCCCTTCGCCAACGAATACTGGGACAACAAGGAGCCTGGCCTCTACGTCGAGGTGGTTTCCGGCGAGCCGCTCTTCGCATCCTTCGACAAGTTCGACAGCGGGACGGGATGGCCGAGTTTCACGCGGCCCCTCGAGGCCGCAAACGTCGTCGAGAACGTTGACAACTCGCACGGCATGGCACGGACGGAGGTTCGCTCCAAGCACGGCGACAGCCACCTTGGCCACGTTTTCCCGGATGGGCCGCGCGACAAGGGCGGGTTGAGGTACTGCATGAACTCAGCGTCCTTGAGGTTCATCCACCGCGACCAATTGGAGGGCGAGGGGTACGGCGAGTACGCAAAGCTCTTCGCAAAGCAGGAGGCTTGACGATGGCAACGACTACAGAACGCGCAATCCTGGCAGGAGGTTGCTTTTGGGGAATGCAGCAACTGATGCGACGCCTGCCCGGCGTCGTCTCAACGCGGGTTGGATACTCGGGCGGTGACGTCAAGAACGCCACCTACAGCAACCATGGCACGCACGCGGAAGCGATCGAGATCATGTTCGACCCGAGTCAGACGAGCTTCCGCGACCTGCTGGAGTTCTTCTTCCAGATCCACGACCCGACGACGCCCAACCGGCAGGGAAACGACCGAGGCACAAGCTACAGGTCGGCGATTTTCTACACAAGCGAGGAACAACGCCGCGTCGCCGAGGACACCATCGCCGACGTCGAGGCCTCAGGGCTGTGGCCGGGCAAGGTCGTGACCGAGCTCTCGCCCGTTGGCGATTTTTGGGAGGCGGAGCCCGAGCACCGGGATTACCTGGAACGCTACCCGAACGGCTACACCTGCCACTTCGTCCGTCCGCACTGGAAGTTGCCGCGGAGAAGCGCCGCCTGACGGCGAGCGTGGTGTCTGTGGCCTGCGGCGCGCAGCCTCACGGCGTATGCATCGTAGATCGTTTGCCAAGGATCCTCGCCGTCTCCGTGAAGTCGCTCACAACGCGACAAGGTGGCGAGGTTTGGACGGCCGGACAGGGCCAGTGGGTTTGCGAGGCGGCTTGCGTGACGCCGCCGGGACACCTCCGCGCGAGCTACCGCAACTTCTTCCCGGCGCACACGCGTTGGCAATTCGCGGGGCTCCCCTTGGCGGAGAACGCCTAGCTCCAGCGCAATCGAAGAAACCAAAGGAGAGACCAAATGACCACGGACAAGATCACCCAGAACATGGAAGTGATTGGCGCGGACGGCGTCCACGTCGGCACCGTCGATGGTGTCGTAAACGGGCGCATCAGGCTCGCGAAGCGCGACAGCGGCGAGGGCCAGCACAAGGGCCACGCGCATTTCATCGACCTCGGGCTGGTCGCCGACCTTGAGGGGCAGAGGGTTCGCCTCTCTGCAAACGCGGCAGTGGCCGTGACGTTCGAGGAAGAGCTGTCGGGAAAGCCCGTCTGACGAAGGAAAGCCCGATGACCCTGGCCACGCGCAAGGCACAGAAGGCCGCCTCGACAGCGATTGAAGCCGTTGCGCCGTGCCGCGCGAGCAGCAAAGGAGACCCCATGAAATTATCGAGGACCGTCGACCCGGCTGTCGCCGTCCGCTCCCAAGGTTCCTGCCCCCAGCCACCCGTAGGATTGCGCCATGATGGCAACAGTCGAAACACTCCGCGACGTCCTGCATCGCCCGATTGTCTATCAACCGACAGCGGATTGGATTTACGATGGGGACAGGGAGACCCTAATCAGACGTAGGCCGCCGCCTTCATTTCGCCGGCGAGTTCATTGTAGCAGACCGTCCATGCCTCACGGACGGCGGGCGTGAAATCTTCTCCAAGTGCCTGTTCGAGGGTCCAGAGCAGCGCTTCCCGCATCGCGTCGTAGTCGGCGAGCTTAACGCCATACTCGACGTGACGGACGGCGAGATCACGCAACACAGTCGAAACCTGACCCGGCTCGGGCAAATTGTAGACGACCATAGCGAGCATGCTCATCAGCTTGATACCCTGAATGCGCATGTTGTTGTTGAACAGCGGCCGGAAACTCGGATTCTTGGCGAGTAGCCGCTCGTAGAACAACGCCCCGGCGACCTCCGGCATCACCGCCAGCCTGGCGAAGGTGGTCTGGACAAGTTCCCGTTGCGCCGTATTCACGATGTTTTTCTCCGCCTGCGGGGCCCCTCACTGGTCTATACGCAACGCTACACTCGGCATGGCGGATGCATCATCCCAAAGCGTACAAGCCTCACATGACCTGGCAGAACGGTTTATCTCCTAGGCCCGCCAGTTCCATGGGACGCAGTATCATTCACATAGAAGCGGCTGCGAGGTCGTCTCATCTAGCGCCATGAAACGTCTCACTCAGCGCCAAGCAGGAGATCGTAGTCAGACGCCGGCCGCCGTCTCAGTTGCGAGCATGGTCATCAGTCTGCCGACCTGAATGCGAATGTCCTTCTTGAATAGCGGCCGGAAACTCGGGTTGGAGGCGAATAGCCGCTCGTAGAACCGAGCTCCGGCGACCTCTGGCTCACCGCCAGCCTGGCGAAGGCGATCTGGACAAGTTCCTGCTGCGCAGCATTCACGATATTTCTTGCCCTGTCGTGCGCAGGCCGCTCGCTCGTCCTTGCGAGACCGCGCGTAGCATGGTGGGCGGGCTACCAAACTCGCTTACGAACGCGCGATAAAATGTTGCCATACTGTTGAACCCCCAGCCAAAAGCGATGTCGACCACCGACCGGCCAGTTCCCGTCGCCCCGGCGATCGCTTCGCGGCACCGGAGCAGTCGCTGGCGCGAAACGTATCGGGCGAAACTAACATTGTTCGGCTCGAACAGCCGGTGCAACTGGCGCGCCGACATGCCGAGTGCGACGGCGGCGCTGGCGGGCGTCAGGGTGGGATCGGCGAGGTGCAGATCGATATAGCACTTGACTGCCGCGAGCCGCGCCGAGTGCGGCGAATCCCGTCCGCGATTGGTGCACTCGTCGGAGGCGTTACAGGTCAGTGCCACGAGGCCGCAGAGATTGCGCAGCACGGCTTCACTAAGTTCCTCGGGAAGCAGCGGCGCCTGCACCTTCGCCGCATCGATAGCTGCGCCTAGCAGCAAGCCGAGCGGCGACGCGCCGGGCAGCCGAAAGGGACACTCCAGTCGGCCCCCGGTTATAATCGGCGAGAGCGCGGTCCGCGGGATGATCAGCATGTCATACGAGGCAGGGCCTTTCGATTCCGCGTCGAATTGCCATTCGGTTGAGCTTATGCAGAAATCGCCGGCTTCATGAATGAGGTCGACCGGCGTGCTGCGTGGGGCGGCCCTCCAGATCACCGGCACGCGAAATCGGCGGACGAAGAACGCTTCGGACTTGTCCTTGGCAACATCAGCCGCGGTGCGTTGGACCCTCTCGAGTTCCGATTTGATATCTAGTAGCGCAAATTCGCCGGCAATCGATCCGCTCGCTTCCGCGCGAAAGGCGCCGGGATCCGGGACCTCGCCCGGCGTGATGCTATGGGCCTGCTTCGCGAAGTAGTCGCACCAGCACCTCACGCGGTCGCGCGGCGCTATATGTTCCGTGGAAAAAGAGACTTGCATGACGACCCCTATGGACCGACCGAACGTCCAAGTCCCAATCATAAACTGATCGCATGGGTAAAGCGAGGGTGCGAGACTCCCGCTTTCGGAGGCGGTCATCCGACGCGGTGTGGTCCGTTCGCGTCTCGGTTGCGGCGGCCGAGATGGCAGCCGCATTCTCCCGTTCGAGGAAGATCCAGATGGCCCACTAAGTAGCAACCGAAGTCCGATTGGCGGAGAATGAGACATCGAGCGGCGCTCACTGAGACGACGGCGGTGATGTGCGGCCCTACAGTCATTGCGATCGAGGTAAGGCCGGAGGTTGCAAATTTTCTTGCACTGGAGATCGTGATGACCGATGGCCGCACCAGGAGACTGTCACTGATCAATCTCGGGAGGGAGATCATTGAGGGCAAACTGATCGATACGCTCATGCGCACGGCGAACGCGGGCGCAGAGCGAGGCCTGTTGATTCTTGCGCGGAATGATGAGTATCGGGTCGAGGCGGAAGTCACGACCAGCGATGATACGGTGACCGTCGGTCAGCGACAACCAAGTGTAACCGCTGCAGGTCTGCCGGAGTCTATCCTACACTACGTGATGCGGACGAAAGAGAGCGTTCTTCTCCACGATGTCGCAGACGGCGATCTCCAAGAACGGGAGGCGAGGATACGGCGGCTGGTTGATTCCAACATCATCGGCATCTTCGTCTGGGATCTTGACGGTCGGATCAGCGATGCCAATGAGGCTTTTCTCCGCATCATCGGATACAGCCGCGAAGATCTCGTCTCTGGTCGACTGCGGTGGCGGGATCTGACGCCCACCGAATGGCGCGATGCCGACGACCGACGTGTAGCTGCGCTGGAGGCGACCGGAACCGCGCAACCCTATGAGAAGGAGTACTTCCTGAAAAGCGGCGGGCGCGTGCCGGTGCTGGTCGGGGCAGCGACGTTCGGCGGGCGACACGACCAGGGCATGGCCTTCGTAGTGAACTTAACCGAACGCAAGCGGGCGGAGCAGGAAATTCGCGAAAGCGAGCGGCGTTACAGCGAGATGCAGATGGAGCTCGTGCATGCGAATCGAGTCGCAACAATCGGGCAGCTCTCGGTTTCGATTGCCCATGAAGTCATGCAGCCAATCGCGACGACAGTTACCAATGCCCAAGTTGCCTTGCGCTTTCTAAACGCCGAGCCGCCAAATCTGGAGGAGGCCCGGGAGGCGCTCGGTGCCACCGTCAAGGCAGGCAACCGATCCGCTGACGTCATCGGGCGGATCCGTGCCCTAGTCAAGAAGGCGCCCCCACTGAAGGATGCCTTGGAGATCAACGGAGCAATCCTTGAGTGCATTGCCCTGACCCGTTGCGAAATAGCGAAGAACGGCGTTTCGGTGCAGACACAACTCGCGGAGGGCTTGCCGCTCATTCAAGGAGATCGAGTCCGACTGCAACAAGTGATCCTCAACTTGATCATCAACGCCGTCGAAGCATTAAGCTCGGTTCGCGATGGGGCGCGAGAGTTGGTAATCACCACTGGTAAGGGCGAGCCGGACGGCGTGCTCGTCGTAGTGCGGGATTCGGGTCCAGGTCTGAGTTCAGCGGGTCTCGATCGCATCTTTGAGACCTTCTACACGACAAAGCCCGGCGGCTTGGGGATGGGTCTATCGATCTGCCGCACCATCATTGAAGCGCATGGGGGCCGACTGTGGGCGACCGCCGCCCAACCTCAGGGCGCGACTTTTCAATTCACGCTGCCTGCACAGTCAAATCAGGCAGCGTGAACATCCTGCAGCGGGCCAACCGCGGAGCAGATGGCTGCCGACGTTACGAATCTTGATATGTCGCTTGGAGTTTTGCGATTTCAAGCACGCGCCCATCGCCCCCGTGATCGATTCGAGGGCGACTTCGGCTTGTGGCCCATCGCGACATATTGCGCTGCCGCACCAACTTGGTCGTTAGTAAGCGGACGTGGGCACCAGTCGCGTCACGCCGCCCGGTTTATAGGTACACGGCCCAAAAGCCGCCTCGCCCTGCTCCACACGGAGGTGCCGCAAGCGCTGTCCGGCCAGGGGTACGGATCGCGGCTGGCGCATGGCGTTTTCGAAGCGTTGCGACGCGATGGAAAAAGGGTGATCGCGAAGTGCCCCTTCATGTCTTCCTACGCCGCTCGACACCTCGAGTACGGCGCGCTCCTCGACGGCCGATCGAAGACGGACGGGCGGCGACGCGCACAGCGCTTTTTGGACGACGATACTTCCGCCTATCGAATGCATGACCAAAGGTAATTTCTAATTTCGTCGGCTGCGTCCAATCTTTGGGTCTGCTGGACCGGCCGAGCACACGCGGTCGCCTCAACAGCGATTGAAGAGTGAGTGAAGCCATTGCCGCGAGTTACCTTGCCGCGTGGGCAGAAGGAGCCCCATGAAATTACCGAGGCTGTCGGCGTGCCTGGTGCCGTGTCACTGCATGCCGCCGCCGTGGCGGCGCTCGCCCAGATCAGCGGAGCGGCTTCGACTAGCCCGACCGCGAACGAGCGTTAGGCAGACTGAGCTCTGCATGAGGCTGCCCACGCTTCTGCCGCACAGAGGGGGACACCTCGCCCATGGATGATCACGCGATTACGCCCGAAAAAAAGTGGACCGCAACCCCGATGACCAATGACCAAAGCGACAAAACCTTTCGTCCGAATCGTCGAGGCTTTCTCGGCGTTGCCGCTGCGACGGGCGCCGCTTCGCTTGCTCCGGGTGTCCTGATAGGAACCGCCGCGACAACCGCGACGATCGCGGGCGCATCCGAACCGGCTCCCACCCAATGCGTGAATGCTTCCGCGAGTACTATCGCTGCCGAGTTGCCGTCGCCAGTGCCCGGCTATCTGTCATTCGGCCCGGATGAAGCCGGCTTCGTCGAGGTAATGGTCAAAGTGATGTGCCCTGCGGATGCGCTGACGCCCGGCGGCGTCGATTGCGGGCTTGCAGCCTACATCGACCGACAACTGGCAGGCGGATTCGGTAAGGGCGCGCGCCTATATATGCGCGGCCCCTGGCGAGAGGGTAAGCCTGAACTGGGCTATCAATTGCCGCTCACACCCGAGCAGTTTTTCAAGGCGGGCCTCGCTGCCGCGGATGCGACCTGCCGGAAACGCAATGGCAAGGCCTTTAGTGAATTAGATGAGAGTGGCGCCGACCGATTTCTCCATGAAATCGCGGACGGCAAGGTGACGGACGAGCGCGTCCAGCTCGCCTCGTGGTTCAACGAACTCGTCTATCCGCTGTTTGAGCAAGCTTGTTTCGCCGATCCCGTTTACGGCGGCAATGTCGGCAAGGTGTTTTGGAAGGCGATCGGCTATCCAGGTCTCCCCGCGGTTCATTCCCAGGACATGGTCGATTTCCGTGGCAAGCCCTTCCCGGGTGCCGCCGATCCGAAATCTATCGCCGACTTCGCCTAAGGGAAGCAATCATGGCTACACGCTTGAAACATCGCACCGTCGTTTTCGTTGGCGGAGGATTCACGGCGGCGCTGGCTGCTCGCCAGCTGACGGCCAAGGGCGTCGATGTCGTCGTCCTTGAACGGGGAATCGACCGCACCCATACCGCCGCAACAAGCCTGCCATCTCAGCGCGACGAACTGCGCTGGGACGTGCATGGTGATCTCTTTCAGGATTGGTCCGTCCAGACCTACACGCTTCGCCATGATGGCGGCGAAACGGCGCTGCCGATACGGCGTCTCCAGGCCTTCAAGCCCGGCGAGGGAATGGGCGGTGCGGCCAATCACTGGAACGGGCAGACCTGGCGCTGGAGTGAATCCGACCCCGTTTTGCGCACCCACCTTGAGAACCGGTATGGAAAGAAGGCTATTCCCGCTGAAATGGCGATCCAGGATTGGGGCGTCACCTATGCCGAGATGGAGCCCTATCACGATCAGTTCGAAAAGCTGTTCGGCATTGCCGGCAAGGCAGGAAATCTGCGTGGCAAGGTGCAGGAGGGCGGAAATCCGTTCGAGGCACCACGGCAGAACGAGTTTCCGCAAAACCCTCTGCCTATCACCGAAGCGGGCGTGATCTTCAGCGAGGCAACCAAGAAGCTAGGCTACAAACCTTTTCCCATGCCGGCGGCGAATTCGCCGGAGGCCTACACCAATCCCGATGGTATGCAGCTTGGTCAGTGCCAGTTCTGCGGCCATTGCGAGCGCTTCATCTGCGAAGCCAACGCCAAGGCGAGCCCCGAAGTTCTGCTCTATCCGATGCTGAGAAAGCGCGAGAGCTTCGAGTTGCGTCTGGAAACGCATGTTCTCGATATTCTTTATGATCGTAAGGCAAAACGCGTGAGAGGCGTTCGCTACATCGATCGCGTAACCGGCGAGGAGTACGAACAACCAGCCGACGTCGTCGTACTTTCTTCCTTCACGATGTCGAATACCAAGTTTCTGCTGATGGCGGGGATTGGGACGCCTTACAATCCCAAGACTGGTCACGGGCTGGTCGGCAAGAATTTCTGCCACCAGACGATGTTCGGCACGCGCGTCTTCTTCAAGGACCGCTGGATCAACCCGTTCCTGGCGTCCGGTGCGTCACAGACCGTGATCGACGAGTTCAACGGGGACAATTTCGACCACAGCGGTCTTGGCTTCTTCGGAGGCGGCTACATCTACGCCAACGTGACGAACGGACGGCCGATTACGAGCCGGGCTGTGCCGCCCGGCACGCCGAAATGGGGCGCGGAGTGGAAAAAAGCCAACGCCGATTGGTACGCACATAATTTCAGCATAACTGCCCATGGCAGCTGGTATCCGCATCGGGAGAATTATGTCGACCTCGACCCGACCTATGTCGACGCCTATGGGCAACCGCTCTTGCGCATGACGTTCGACGTTCGCGAGAACGAGCGCAAGATGTCGGTATATCTGTCGAAAAAGATCGACGAGATCGCCAAAGCAACAGGCGCCGACATTGCGCCGCCGACGGGGCCCCGCAAGGGGCCGTACGATAGCCGCGTCTATCAGACCACGCATGTTACCGGTGGCACGATCATGGGAAGCGATCCTGGCACCAGCGTCGTCTCTTCTCATCTGCAACACTGGGATGCGGAGAACCTGTTTGTCGTCGGTGCATCCGTCTATCCCTTCAATGCGGGCTACAACCCGACAGGCCCGCTAGGGGCACTCGCGCTTCGACTCGGCGACGGCCTCAACGATTACGTTGCGCGGCCGCGCCACCTCTGATCCAATAAAAAAGGACGTTCCCATGAAAGGCGCGGGAAAGATTGGCGCGTTTATCGCGGTGCTCGTGGTTGCGGGATCAAGCGCGAATCGCGGCTACGCACAGGACGCCGAGCACGGAAAAACCATTTTCAAAGCTTGCGCAGCATGCCATGCGACGGATCATGCCAATCGCGCCGGACCGGGCCTGGAGGGAATCATCGGCAGGAAGGCGGGTACGGTTTCCGGCTTCAGCTATAGTAACGCGATGAAGAAGTCCGACATTGTCTGGGATACGAAGATCCTCGATGCGTATCTGGAATCGCCGCAGCAGGTCGTTCCCGGAAACAGGATGCCCTACGCAGGGCTGAAGAACCCGACTGACCGGACGGACCTCGTTGCCTATCTTGCTACGTTGAAGTAACGGCTCATTGAGCGAGGCGTCAGCAAGACGCCATCCATTCGCACGCTAATCGATGCCGCCGACCGATGTGTGCAGGCGTCGGAATTGCGTGATGCTGTGTCTGAAATCCTCACCGCTCTGCGTTACGAGCGTGCTGCCTGGCGCTTCGAGAGCGGCGGCGATTACGCGATGCGGTTCCCTGCCTAGACCGAAGGGGCGCGCGCGCACAGCGCTTTTAGGAACGATACCCCGCGCTCATCGAATGCATGACCAAACGGAATTTCTAATTTCGCCGGCTGCGTCCGATCCTGAGGACCACTGGGTCAGCCGAGCACGCGGCCACCTCGACATCGCGTGAAGCCATTGCGCCGAGCGCGCCGCGCGCGGGCAACAAAGGAGAGCCCCATGAAATCACCGAAGACCGTCGGCCCAGCTGTTGCGGTCTCCCTTGTCGCGGCCACCGTGGCGGCGCTCGCGTTGATGAGCGAAGCGGCTCCAGCCGGTCCGACCGAGAACGTGGTGGACGCTGATGTGTCACCGGTCAATCCGCTGCCCTACACCGAGAGTTTTGGAAGCGAGGTCACACGTTCTGCCTTCGCTTTCGAAAACTACCCATGGCGCCTGGCATTGGATGTCGAACCGACCCATCGCCGCAGCATTTTCAACAGAGAAAGCGAAAGCACTCTCGTACCTCAACCTATCCCTTCATAGGAATCACCATGACTGACGGAATCACCATGACCAACGGCGTCATCGAATGCATCCTGAGCCGCAGCGCCACGACGCCGATGATCGGTTTCGATGCCGAAGCGGTGCACCGCGAGTTCGGACTGGCCGAGGACGAAGTACCGGTCATGCTGTTGTCCGTGGGGCCGGAGCGTCCGGGAAACTGGGCGCAGAAGCCGCGCCGTCCGGTCGCCGATGTGCTGGAACTCGTATGATTTTTAGCAAAACCAGTAAATTGCGGAGACTACGATGCCAAGAAGTGCAGCTCTAAAGCCGGAACAGGTGCCGGCCGACTCAAAACCGACCCTCGACACGATCACCAGGAACATCGGGTTTACCCCAAATATGATTGCGACCTTCGCGCATAGCCCGATCGCGTTCAACGCGTGGGCCGCCCTGCTCGGCTCCTTAAGCAAGGCGCTCGACGTGAAGACGCGTGACAGCATCGGCCTTGCTGTCTCCGAAGTGAATGGCTGCAACTATTGCCTGACAGTTCACAGCTTTACGGCCGACCATATGGCCAAGCTGCCGGCCGACGAAATCATTCTCGCTCGGAAGGGCCACGCCAGCGACCCGAAGCGGGACGCCGCCGTCCAGTTTGCGCGCAAAGTCATTGAGACCCGCGGCAAGGTCAGTGACGCCGATCTGAAAGCCGTTCGCAATGCAGGCTACACGGATGCGAACGTCATGGAGATCGTCGCGCTGGTGGCTATGTACTCCCTGACGAATTTTTTCAACAACGTGTTCGATCCCGAGAAGGACTTTCCCGCCGTAACGCCGGCCGGCTCGATCTGAGCTTTGTCCCGTCGCAACTTCTCGAAGCCATTGGGATCGATCACATGCACATTCTCCATATTGATAGCAGTCCGCGTCGAGAATCGCATAGCCGTGAGCTTTCGGCCGCGATCGCCGAAAAGCTTCTCGAGGTTGCGCCCGGGGCGAGCATTACCCGGCGCGATTTAGGGTTCGAACCCTTGCCCCACACCGTGGCTAACTATGCCGCCGCGTTGGCGTCGCCCGCCACGTTAGCCGCCCCGCCGAAGGGTTCTCTGGATATTTCCGAAGCGCTTATCCGGGAAGTCGAAGCGGCCGATGTTGTTGTCATCGGAACGCCCATGCACAACTTCGCTATTCCCTCGGTCCTCAAAGCGTGGATCGATCAAATCTTGCGCGTCGGTCGCACGATGATGTCGACGCCCGCCGGAAAGGTGGGAATGCTCCGGGATCGTCCGGTGTTCATCGGCGTCGCCTCTGGCGGCGTCTTTACCGGCGACCGAGCCAACCAGCCGGACTTCCTCACGCCATATCTGTCGCTGGCTCTTAGTTCCATTGGGCTGAAGACCCAGCAATTTATCCCTCTAGAGGCCACCGCGTTCCTCGACCGAGAGCAAGCTCCATTGGCGAGGGAGAAAGCGCTCGCCGCTCTCGATCTGACTGTCATGGGAGAGCTTCGAGGCGTCGATGGCTGCCCTGCAGTGCTCTCAGGCACCGGTAAACCGTATCGCGAGGCACACCCCCGTGCTCCGGAGAGCGTCGTACCAGGAGCTCCCTAAGGGCGCGCCACAAGCGCTTGGCACGCCCGCATCATAATCCTCCGGCCTCCGCCGGACTATGAACACGAGGTCTTTTGATGATTTTACCTACCGGAACGAGAGTAACAGCCGCCGATGGCGTGACGCTTCCCAAAATCGGCGACAGGATCACCGACAAATCAGCACCGCCCGATGACGGTGCCGTCCGCGAGTGGATCGGACCTAAGGCGTTCGGGTATTGGACCGAGCTGCGGAACTGGATCGTCGAATTCTACCCTGGAGTTTTCGCGCCGGACTGGCTCTACGGTGGCAGAAACCGCGGTTGGTCCTTGCGCTACAAGAAGACCAGGGCGTTCTGCACCTTGGTGCCGGAATACCGGCTGTTTTCGGCCGTGGTGGTAATGGGTGGAGCTGAACGAGAGAAGTTTGAGGAGCGGCGTTATGTCGGGCGTCCGCACTTGGTCAAGCTCTATGACGAAGCCAAAACATACATCGACGGAAAATGGCTGACAGTTGCCATCTCATCGGCGGATGATCTGCACGATGTGGCGGAGCTTCTCACTTTGAAGCGCCCGCCACCGTCGCGCGGTTAAAGTTCACAAAAATGCTGGGTTCGCCGCGCGATGGCTCCGAGGAACGCGAGCAGCGGTCTCGCCGACATCACACAGCAATTCGACATCAAGGTCGTCGCGGAAGGCGTCGAGCCGATAACCAGCTGCGTGAGAGATCGAAAAGACCTTCCACGCCTGCAATTTACCCCGAACCAATAAATCTCTGAGGAGACAATTCCCATGAAAGCAATCGTGGTAACGGACCAGGCTGCGGGAACGTCCGGGATGAAGCTGGAGGAGCGGCCCGAGCCGCAGGCAGCGATAAACGACGTCGTCGTTCAGGTTCATGCGTCGGGATTCACTTCGGGTGAGCTGACGTGGCCCTCGACCTGGACGGATCGCCTCGACCGTGACCGAACACCGTCGATCCCTGGGCAGGAGCTGGCCGGAGTGGTCACCGCTCTCGGCTACGGCACGACGGGGCTATCGGTCGGACAGCGGGTGTTCGGCCTCTCGGACTCATATCGCGGCGGCTCCTTGGCGGAATATGTGGCCATCGAGGCACGCAACCTCGCGCCACTGCCGAGCGACGTCGACTTCACGGTGGGCGCCAGCGTGGCGATGCCGGGCCTGACCGCATGGCAAGGGCTGTTTCAGCATGGCCATCTTCAGGCGGGGCAGAGCGTCCTCGTACACGGCGCGGCCGGTGCAGTCGGTTCGATGGTGACGCAGCTCGCACGAGAGGCCGGCGCTTACGTCATCGGCACCGGACGCGCCCCCGACCGTCAGAAGGCGCTCGACTTCGGCGCGCAGGAGTTCGTCGACCTTGACAACAACGTCCTTGAAGACGTCGGCGCAGTCGATCTGGTGTTCGATGTCATCGGCGGCGACATCCAGAAGCGGTCCGCAGGCCTGATTCGAGCCGGAGGAACACTGGTGACCATCGCCGGGCCAACCGAGGCGCGGCCGGCCGATGGCCTGACGATCGACTTTGTTCTCGTGTCCGATCGCGCCCAGCTAAGTGAGATCGTCCAGCGGGTGCGTGACGGACGACTGCGGACGAACATCGGCAACATCGCGACCCTCGACGATGCCGTCGCTGCTTTCAATCTGACCAAGCGGATCAGCGGGAAGACGATCATCCGCGTTCGTCCGTGAGGCGACATGCGCCTGTCACTGCGACATTTCCACCAAAGATACAAATGACCGAGGAGACAATTCACATGAAGGCGATCGTTGTGACGGACCAGGCTGCGGGAACGGCCGGGATGAAGCTGGCGAAGCGGCCCGAGCCGCAGGCGGCGATAAACGACGTCGTCGTTCAGGTTCATGCGTCGGGATTCGTCCCGACTGAGCTAACGTGGCCCCCGACCTGGACCGATCGCCGCGACCGTGACCGAACACCGTCGATCCCCGGCCACGAGCTGGCCGGAGTGGTCACCGCTCTCGGCTACGGCACGACGGGATTGTCGGTCGGACAGCGAGTGTTCGGCCTCTCCGACTGGTATCGCGACGGTACCCTGGCGGAGTATGTGGCCATCGAGGCACGCAACCTCGCGCCGCTGCCGGGCGACGTCGACTTCACGGTGGGCGCGAGCCTGCCGATCTCAGGCCTAACCGCGTGGCAGGGACTGTTCGAGCACGGCCGTCTTCACGCGGGGCAGAGCGTCCTCGCGCACGGCGCGGCCGGCGCAGTCGGGTCGATGGTGACGCAACTCGCACGAGAGGCCGGCGCTTACGTCATCGGCACCGGACGCGCCGCCGACCGTCAGAAGGCGCTCGACTTCGGCGCGCAGGAGTTCGTCGACCTTGACAACAACGTCCTTGAAGACGTCGGCGGAGTCGATCTGGTGTTCGATGTCATCGGCGGCGACATCCAGAAGCGGTCCGCAGGCCTGATTCGAACCGGAGGAACGCTGGTGTCCATCGTCGGGCCAACCGAGGCGCGGCCCGCCGACGGCCTCGCGGTCGACTTCGTTGTCGAGTCCGATCGTGCCCAACTGAGTGAGATCGTCCAGCGGGTGCGGGACGGACGACTGCGGACGAACATCGGCATCGTCTCGACCCTCGACGACGCTGTCGCCGCCTTCAACCCGACCGAGCGACGCAACGGGAAGACAATCATCCGCGTTCGTCCGTGAGCGACACGCGCCCATCGATGCACGCGGCCGGCCGGCGCTGTCCAGGTCGGCCGACTGCATCCTATCAGCCGCAGCCACCGAGAGGCCGTCATGGCTTTCATGTTGAAGATTAATGGCACACCCTATGAGGTCGATGTCGACGGCGACACCCCGCTGCTGTGGGTGCTGCGCGACGTGCTCGGCATGACCGGGACCAAGTTCGGTTGCGGCAAGGCGCTGTGCGGCGCCTGCACCGTGCATGTCGACGGTGCGGCGACGCGGTCCTGCATCACCACGGTCGATAGCGTCGGCGACAGCGCGGTCACCACGATAGAGGCAATCGGCCAGACGCCGCAGGGCGCGGCCTTGCAGAAGGCGTGGCTGGAGCTGGAGGTGGTGCAATGCGGCTACTGCCAGTCCGGCCAGATCATGTCGGCGGCGGCGCTGCTGAAGGACACGCCGAAGCCGAGCGATGACGACATCGACGCCGCCATGTCGGGCAATGTCTGCCGATGCGGCACCTATCAGCGGATCCGCGCTGCGATCAAGCACGCTGCGGGAGTTTGAGATCATGGATGGGCTTATTATGAGAGAGCAGATTGCCGATGAAACAGCGATGTCGCGGCGCGCCTTTCTTCAGGGCACAGGTTTGCTGCTTGGTTTTGCGCTGACCGGCGCAAGCACGGAGTCTGTCTTCGCGGCGCCTGCTTCGCAGGTAGTCGAAAACGAGGTCGCGGGTAATTTCGCGCCGAACGGATTTATACGGATCAATCCAACCGGCGCCGTGACCCTGGTCATGCCGATGGCCGAGATGGGACAAGGGGTTTACACGGCGCTCTCGATGCTTCTGGCCGAAGAACTGGAAGTGGAGCTTGACCAGATTCAGGTTCAGCATGCGCCGCCAAATGATGCGCTTTACGCCAACTCGTTCCTGCACATTCAAACTACAGGTGCTTCCTCCTCTGTACGTGCCTTCTGGGCGCCCCTGCGTCAGGCAGGCGCCGTCGGTCGCAACATGCTGATTGCGGCGGCTGCCAAGCGGTGGGGTGTCGATTCAGCCACTTGCCATGCCAAGAACGGCGTCGTGTTCACTGCGCCCGGCTCGAAGCATCTTAGCTACGGCGAACTTGCGGAGGTTGCAGCGAAATTGCCTGTGCCGCCTGCATTAAACGTCAAATTGAAGGATCCTAAAGATTTCACCCTGATCGGCACGCGTGCCAAGCGCGTGGATTCATCGATAAAGGTCGATGGGCGCGCGCTCTACGGCATCGACACGCGATTGCCGGGAATGAGGGTTGCGGCGGTTGCCATTTCGCCTGTGCTCGGTGGCAAGGCGAAAACGGTAGACCAGAAGGCTGCGCTGGCGGTGAAGGGCGTCCGGCAGGTGGTCAATATCGATGAAGCTGTTGCCGTCGTGGCGGATCACATGGGTGCGGCGAAGAAGGGCCTCGAGGCTGCCGCCATCACGTGGGACGATGGGCCGAATGGCAAGGTTAACAACGCCGATATCGTCAAGCAACTGGAGGAGGAATCCAAAAAGCCGGGCGCGGTTGCCCGTAACGATGGCGATGCAGGGAAGGCTCTTGCACAAGCGGCGCAACGGCTCGAAGCCGTCTATCAGGTGCCTTTCCTGGCCCATGCGGCGATGGAGCCGATGAACTGCACCGTTCATCTGCAGAAGGATCGTTGCGATGTTTGGGTCGGGACGCAGGCGGTATCGCTCACGCAGTCTCTGGTCGCCGAACTCAGCGGTCTGCCAAGGGATGCGATCAAAATTCACAATCATCTGATTGGCGGTGGCTTCGGCCGAAGGCTGGAGGCCGATGGCACGGTGCTGGCCGTCAAGATCGCCAAGCACGTCGACGGGCCCGTGAAGGTGATCTGGAGCCGCGAGGAAGACATCCAGCACGATATGTATCGGCCGTACTACTTCGATCGTCTCTCGGCCGGACTTGATACGGCCGGCAAGCCGGTTGCCTGGACGCATCGGATCGCCGGCTCCTCAATCGCCGCTCGCTATATTCCCTATTGGTTCAAGGACGGATTGGATCTCGATGCCGTAGAAGCGGCGGCCAAGCCGCCATATGCGCTCCCCAATATCCACGTCGACTATGTCCGGGTCGAGCCCCCTGGTGTCCGGACGGCTTTCTGGCGCGGCGTCGGACCGACTCACAATGTTTTTGTGGTCGAAAGCTTCATGGATGAGCTCGCGCATGCCGCAAAGCAGGATCCTGTCGCTTATCGCAAGGGATTGCTCGGTCACAATCCGCGAGCGCTTGGTGTTCTGTCCCTTGCCGCGGAAAAAGCAAGGTGGGGATCACCACTTCCCGCACGGCATGGCCGCGGGATTTCGGTACAATTCGCATTTGGAAGTTACCTGTCGCAGGTCGCCGAGGTCGAAGTGGCGGCCGATGGCTCTGTCAAGGTCAAGCGGATCGTTTGTGCGGTTGATTGCGGCATGTACGTCAATCCGGATACGATCGAAGCACAGGTTCAGGGTGGAACGCTTTTCGGGCTAACCGCTGCGCTCCATGGGTCGATCACTTTCAAGGATGGACGCGTCGAGCAGAGCAATTTCGACAGCTATCTGCCGATGCGTATCGACGAGGTGCCGGTGGTGGAGACGCACTTGATCAAGAACGCAGAGGCTCCAGGTGGCATTGGTGAAGCTCCGACGGCCATTGTCAGTGCGGCGGTAAACAATGCGATCTTCGCCGCCACCGGGAAGCGCTTGCGCAGGCTGCCGTTCGACACGGATTTGCTGAAGTCGTCGTCATAGTCCTTGCCCATTATCCCGTGCGCGTCGCAGCGCGCACGGGATGACTGTCCGGAGCCGACTGGCCCCGAATGGGACGATTCCGCGAGATGCACCACTCGAGGGAGTGGCCTCAGACAGTACGGCGCTGCCTGAGTTGTAGCAAGGAGTTGCCCCGGGGGTGCTGTGGCTTTCCCGGGCTCTCGCGCAACGAGGCGGTTCGATTGAAGACCAGCCGTTCGGGTCGGGAATCATCGTCGTGGCTGAAATAGCCTTGGCGCTCGAACTGCAACGCCTCGCCATGGGGATCGGAGGCGGTTGCGCGCTCGACGAGGCAGCCGCGTAGCGTATGCATGGAATGTGGGTCGAGGTCGGCCGCGAGGTCCGTCGGGCTCGGCCTTGCTGCTGAGAAGAGCCGGCCGTATAGCCTGACCTCCGCT
The DNA here is from genome assembly GCF_015291565.1 of Bradyrhizobium sp. CCBAU 51753. Taxonomy (NCBI): domain Bacteria; kingdom Pseudomonadati; phylum Pseudomonadota; class Alphaproteobacteria; order Hyphomicrobiales; family Nitrobacteraceae; genus Bradyrhizobium; species Bradyrhizobium sp. CCBAU 51753. The sequence goes on from NZ_CP030037.1 coordinate 7,897,263, forward strand.
GGCAAAGCATCCACGGCGCTGATCCAGTGGATTGTCGCCTCGACTTTTCGCCCGCCGGCGCCACCCCTGCTGTCGGGGTCGTAGGTGCAGCGTAGCTCGACCACACGGCCTGCTGCGTCCTTTACGACATCACGGCAAGTGACGAGGTAGGCTGTCGAGGCCGCGATGGCACCGGGAGGTTGTCGAGGAACCAGTCGTAAAGAGGTCGGTGGTCTTCGAACTCGAGGGTGCACAGCGAGTGGCTCACCCCTTCGATGGCGTCACACTGGCCGTGCGCAAAGTCATAACTCGGGTAGATGTGCCAGGCCGTGCCGGTGCGCGGATGGCTGGCGTTGAGAATACGGTAGATGACGGGGTCGCGCAGGTTGAGGTTCGCTGACGCCATGTCGATTTTCGCGCGGAGCACCCGCTCTCCGTTCCTGAACTCGCCTGCGCGCATCCGCGCGAACAATTGAGCATTTTCGTTTACGCTGCGGTCGCGGAACGGGCTGTTCCGACCAGGGCTCGTCAATGTCCCCCTGCCCTCTTTGATATCGTGGGCGGGGTGGTCGTCCACGTAGGCCTTGCCGACGCGAACGGGATGGCAGGCCCACGCGTACACCTGCTCGAAGTAGTCGGAGGCGAAGTGGAGGCCCTGCACCCAGTCGAATCCGAGCCACTGGACGTCGCGCTTGATCGCGTCGATGTACTCCACCCTCTCCTTTGCCGGGTTCGTATCGTCGAGACGCAAGTTGCAGCCGCCGCCGAATTCCTTCGCAAGCTCGTAATTCAGCACGATCGACTTCGCGTGCCCCAAGTGGAGGAAGCCGTTCGGCTCGGGTGGAAAGCGCGTGACCACGACGCGCGTGCGCCCGGTCTCGACGTCTGACGCAATGATGCGGCGAATGAAATTGCTGGCGCTCGCGCCCGCTTCTCCGACGTCGTTCTGTTGAGGCACGTTCCGCCTCAAGCCGGGAGTTCGTCGGGCGGGTGCGCGCCGAAGCCGTGCATCCTGAGCGCCCATTGCAGCCCCACGACGGCGCCCTTGACCGGCTGCAGGAGAGCTATCGAGGCCAAGGCCGTAATCGGAAGGTAGACGCCAAGCTGAAACGCCAGCGACGGTGCATAGTCCACCTCGATCCAGAGAATTATCGGAACCAAGACGTGTCCGACGATGACGATCACTAAATAGGCCGGCAGGTCGTCGGCTCGGTGGCCGGTGAAATCGAGGCGGCAGACAGAGCAGTGGTCGTCGACTTTGAGAAACGCACAAAACAGGCGACCGCGCCCGCAGCGCGGGCACCTTCCTCGAACGCCCCTCCAAAGGGAGAGGCTAACGTTGCGCCCCGCGGCAGTCTCCGCAGACGTCCAGTCGTTGTCGTGACTTCCAACATTGCCTTCAACCGTCGTGGCCATCGCCCGTCCTCCTGCCTCACACGGCAGCATGAGTTGTTCCGGCTTCATCGCGCATTGGCGTCACCGCAACTCACTCCGCCGCGGCCGCCGTCGTCTGGGTCGGCTTGCCCTCGTTCTCGCCTTCCGCGAGGTTGCGCACCACCATGTAGAAGATCGGCGTGAAGATCAGGCCGAATAGCGTGACGCCGAGCATGCCGAAGAACACGGCGACGCCGACCGCCTGGCGGATCTCCGATCCGGATCCAGTGGAGATCACCAGCGGCAGCACGCCGAGGATGAAAGCGAACGAGGTCATCAGAATCGGCCGCAGTCGCAACCGGCAGGCCTCGATCACCGCCTCCAGGCGCGGTTTACCCTCGAGCTCGATGTCCCGCGCGAACTCGACGATCAGGATCGCGTTCTTGGCGGCCAATCCCACCAGCACAATGAAGCCGATCTGGGTGAGGATGTTGACGTCCTGGCCCATGATGCGCACCCCGATAGTCGCGGCAAGCAGGCACATCGGCACGATCAGGATGACGGAAAACGGCAGGCTCCAGCTCCCGTATTGCGCGGCCAGAACCAGATAGACGAACAGCACGCAGATCGGGAACACGAACAATCCGGTGTTGCCGCCGGTGACCTGCTGATAGGACAGGTCGGTCCATTCGAAGGAAAAGGCGCCCGGCAGCGTATTCTCGGCGAGCTTCTTCATAGCGGCAATTGCGGTCGCCGAGCTTGTCCGCGGCAAGCCTTCACCCTGCAGCTCGGCCGCCGGATAGAGATTATAGCGGGCGACGCGATCGGGGCCCGCGACGTCCGTGAAATCTACGACGCTGCCGAGCATCACCGTGTCGGCATTCGCGTTGCGGGTCCGCAGCCGTGCAAGATCGGGACGCTCCTTCCGAAACGGCAGGTCGGCCTGCGCGGTGACGTGATAGGTCCGGCCGAACAGGTTGAAGTCGTTGACATAGGTCGAGCCGAAATAGGTCTGGATCGTGTCGGTAATGTTCTGGATGGGAACGCCGAGCTTCTGCGCCCTGACTTGATCGATGTTGACGAAGACCTGCGGCGTGTTCGCGGAGAACGGCGAGAACACAGTAGGGGTGAGGAGCAGCGGCGACTTGCGGGCCGCTGCGACGAGTTCGTCGGTCGCCTCCGCCAGCAGCTTCGGACCACGGCCTTGCCGGTCCTGGATGCGCATGGTGAAGCCGCCGCCGGTGCCGATGCCCGGGATCGGCGGTGGCGGGATCACGATGATGGACGCACCTTCGATGGCCGACAGCCGCTTGCGCAGATCCGCCGTGATCACCCGCGCGTTCAGCCCCTTCTTGACGCGCACCTCCGGTTCTTCAAACACTGGAAACAGCGCCGCCGAGTTGCTCGCCTGTGTGCGTGTTGCTCCCGACAGACCTGCAAAAACCGCGATGTGCGAAATTCCGGGTGTATCGAGCGCGATGCTCTCGATCCTGCGAACGATCTCGGTGGTCCGCGCCAGCGAGGCCGCGCCTGGCAATTGCGCGGATATGATAACGTAGCCGCGATCCTGTGCCGGAATGTAGCCCTGGGGCGTGGTGACAAGCAGCCAGCCGGCGCTGCCGATCAGGACCACATAGACGAGCAGCATCACCACGCGATGCCGGATCACGAAGCGTGCGACGTCAGCATAAAAATGCGACAGCCGGTCGAAGCCGCGGTTGAACAGGTTGGCAAACCATTCCCAGCCGCGCGCGATCACATTCCAGGCCGGCGGCCGCCTCTCCGCATGCGGAACAAGGATCTGAGAAGCCAGCGCTGGCGACAGCGTCAATGAACAGAAGCAGGAGATCGCGGTCGCGACGGCAATCGTGACGGCGAATTGCTGGAAAAATTGCCCGGTGATGCCACCGAGAAATGCGGTCGGCACGAACACAGCGCACAACACGAGCGCGATCGAGACCAGCGCGCCGCCGACCTCCTCCATGGTCTTGAGCGCCGCCTCCCGGCGGCTCAAGCCTTGCGCGAGATGACGCTCGACATTCTCGACCACGACAATGGCGTCGTCGACGACGATGCCAACCGCGAGCACAAGGCCGAACAGCGTGAGATTGTTGATGCCATAGCCGAGGGCTGCCATGGCCGCAAAGGTACCAACCAGCGAGACCGGAATCGCCACGATCGGGATGATCGCCGGACGCCAGCCCTGTAAGAACACCAGCACCACGACGACAACCAGTGCCATCGCTTCATAGATGGTCTTGATCAGCTCGCTGATCGACTGCCGGATGAACTCGGTCGGGTTGTAGCCGATATTGTAGTCGAGCCCCTTCGGAAAGCCGACCTTCAGCTTTTCCATCGTCTCCTTGATGCCGTTGGCGGTCGCAAGCGCGTTCGATCCTGGCCGCTGCGTTACCCGCAACGCCACCGCTGACTTGCGGAACAGGAAGCTGTTGGTCGAATAGTCGAGCGCCCCGAGCTCGATTCGGGCGACGTCGCGCAGCCGCACAATGCGGCCGTCCTGGCCCGATTTGACGACGATGTCCTCGAATTGGGACGGATCCTTCAGCCGGCCAACGAAGGTCAGGTTCGGCTGAAAGGCGCGGTCGGCAATCGGTGGGCTCGCAAGCTGGCCGCCGGCAATCTGCAGGTTCTGGGCGCGGACCGCCGCAACCACATCGCTCGAAGTCAGGCCGAGATTCGCGATCTTGTCGGGATCGAGCCACAGCCGCATCGAATAATCGCGCGCGCCGAAGATCTGGATGTCGCCGATGCCGTCAAGCCGCAGCAACTGGTCGCGCACTTGCAGCAAAGCATAGTTGGAGATGTATAGCTGGTCGAGCGAGTCGTCCGGCGACAGCATGAACACGACCATGAGGATGTCGGGCGAGTCCTTCTTGGTGACGACCCCGTTGCGCTGCACCTCCTCCGGCAATTGCGGCTGTGCGATTGCCACGCGGTTCTGCACCAGAACCTGCGCCTTGTCGAGATCAGTGCCGAGCTTGAATGTGATGGTGATGGTAAGCTGGCCATTCGAGGTCGCCTGGCTGTACATGTACAGCATGTCCTCGACGCCGTTGATCTGCTGCTCGATGGGAGCGGCGACGGTATCCGAGATGGTCTGCGCCGAGGCACCCGGATATTGCGCGCTCACTACCACCGTCGGCGGCACCACTTCCGGATATTCTGCAACGGGCAACGTTCTATAGGCGATCGCTCCCACGATCAGGAGCACAATCGACAGCACCATCGCCAAGATGGGCTGATTGATGGAAAGACGCCCGAGATTCATGACTTTTTACCGCCGATCTCGGCCTTCCTTGGTGCGACCTTGGCGCCGACGCGGGCCCGCTGGATGCCGTCGATGATGACGCGATCTTCCGGCTTGAGGCCCGTGCGGACTACGCGCAGGCCTTCATCTAAAGGCCCGAGCTCTACCGGGCGCGCTTCCACTGTCTCGTCATCCTTCACCACGAATACGATCTTGCGCGACTGGTCGGTCGCGATCGCCGTATCCGGCAACAGCAACGCTTCATACGGCAAGGAGCCGATCAGCCGCACCCGACCGAATTGTCCGGGCAGAATGGAGAGATCGTGGTTGGGGATGATCGCGCGGCTGCGCAGCGTGCCGGTCGACACGTCGAGCCGGTTGTCGAGGAAATCCATCTTGCCCTCATGCGAGGGCTTCGTCTCGCCGGTGAGCGTCACCTGCACGGGGTTGGCCGTGTCGCGCGAGCTCGGCCTCTTGCCCTCGAACCGCAGTTTGTTGTTCTTCAGGTAGGTCGCCTCGTCGGCATCGAAATAGATGTAGATTGGATCCATTGAGACGATGGTGGTCAGCAATGTGGATGCGCCATTGTCACTGCCGCTGACGAGATTGCCGACACTGACGACATGGCGGCTGACGCGGCCGGTAATCGGCGCCGCCACATGCGTGAACTCGACATTGAGTTGGGCTGCCTTCAGCGCACCCTCGGCGATGGTCTCGGCGGCGTTCGCGGCCTGCAAGGCCTGGCGGCGCTGGTCGACGACTTGTTCAGAGACTGCGCTGGTCTGGACAAGCTTCAGGCCACGATCGAGCTCGCGCTTGGCCAGTTCCACCTTGGCGCGCGCGTCCGACAGTTGGCCCTCGGCCTGCTCGGTCACCGCCTCAAACGGCCGCGGGTCGATGATGTAAAGCAGGTCGCCGGCATGAACCATGTCGCCGTCCTTGAACTCGACATTGGTGACGAAGCCGCCGACGCGTGCACGAACCTGAACCTCCTGGATCGCCTCGAAGCGACCCGTGAACTCGTCCCAGTCGGTGACAGTCCGTTTGACCGGGTGCGCCACCGTCACCGGCGGCGGCCCGGCCGCCTGCGATTGCATCTTCTCGTTGCAGCCAGCGAGCGCGAGCGCGAACAGCAGACCGATCGGTGCGCCGCGGCATCGTGCAAGGCGGCGAAACCAACCGCGACCGAGCCGGGGCGCTGGAGCCGGATACTTCGTTCTGTCAGTCGCACTCACTTCAGATCCTCGACCAGCATCGCCGCGGCGTGGCGCGCGAGCGCCTGGGTCGGGGCGTTGGTATTACCGCTGGTGATGTTCGGCATGATGGAAGCGTCGATCACCCGGAGGCCGTCGATCCCGCGGACCCTGAGCCTTGCATCGACCACCGCTCGCGCATCCTCGCCCATCCGGCACGTGCCGACCGGGTGAAACATCGTCGTCACGACGCGCTTCACCCAATCGCCGATCTCGGCGTCCGACTGGATGCGCGGGCCGGGCTCGATCTCTTCTGCGATCGCCGGCGCCAGCGAATCCTGCGTCATGACCTTGCGGATCGCGCGCACCGATTCCACCGCGGCCCTCACGTCTTCTTCCTCGCCCATGAAGTTTGGGTTGATGAGCGGCATCGATGTCGGGTCGCTGTCGGCCAGCCGCACCCAGCCGCGGCTCTTGGGCTGAAGCACCACGAGTTCGAAGGTTATGCCGGACCGGTCGCCCGTCGGGCTGATTCCATCGGCCGCGATGATAGGCACGTGATAGCATTGGATCGTAGGTTCGGCAGTGAAGTCGGACGGGTTCAAGTGGGAAACCGTCTCGATGCCGTTGCCAGACGCCGGGCCATCCTTGGTGGCGAAATAGCGCAGGCCCGCCTTCACGCTGCCGAGGCCCTGCGCGGCTGCCTGATAGCCGAGGTCGCCATTTACGTAGGCACGGACCGGCACGATCGCGTGGTCGTGGAGATTTTCGCCCACTTCCGGAGAATCGACGATCACCGCGATACCGTGCTGGCGCAGCTGCTCGGCCGGCCCGATGCCCGAGTGCATAAGGATCTTCGGGCTATGGACGGTGCCGGCCGACAGCGCAACCTCGCCGGCCATGATCGTCTTGAGGCGGTGGTCCATGAGCTCGACGCCGACAGCCCGCTTGTTCTCGACGAGGATGCGAGCGACCGTCTTGCCGGTGAGAAGAGTGATGCGGCCTGATGCGAGGTGCGAACGTAGATAAGCGTCGACCGCGCTGCACCTGCGCTGATTTCCGACCGTTGACTGCACCGGCGAGACGCCGATTTGGCTCTTGCCGTTATAGTCAGGGTTATAGGGAAGCCCATATTCCTGGAAGGCCTTGAGGCAATATTGGTTCAGCTCGTTGATGCCCTTGGGCAGCTGAACCGCCAGACCACCATCGATGCCGTGATATTCGTCGTGGAACGTGTCGTTGTCTTCCTGCGCCATGAAGACGGGAAGCAGATCCTCATACGACCATTTGCCGGTGTCGCCGACCGCGTCTTGCCACGCGGCGTAGTCGCGTCTTTGGCCACGGACGTAGCACATCGCATTGATCGAGGAGCCGCCGCCGAGCACCTTGCCCGAACGATAGGCTCGCTTGGTGCCGTGCTGGGGAACCGTCTCGTATTTCCAGACATGCCGGTCGTGGGCCAGTATTTTGGCGAAGCCGGCAGGAATGTGGATGAACGGATCGCGATCCATATCGCCCGCTTCGATCAGCGCGATCGAAGCATCGGTGTGTTCGGCGAGATAACTCGCAACGACGCAGCCGGCCGCGCCCGCACCAACAATGACAATGTCGTAGGCTTCTTGGGACATCAGCGTCTTTCTCTTCGCGCCATTTGAATCGTTCAATCGACACGCCTGACTGGCGAAGCGCCATCGCGGTGCCTGATCCTGAGTATGACTGAACCATGCGTTTCGAGAGTGACCTTGTAACGTCGGTGAGGGAAATCACGTCTCGCCATAGAATCTATAGACGATCGTTATTGCCGCTCGCCGCGCGACGTGATGCCGTAGCGAGGAATGCCACGAGCCGCATGCCACCCGGAGCTGACGTTTCTATTCTGCGGAGACTTCTAAGCCGCCCTCAGTCGCTGAATCGGCCATGAAAGCCGTCGCGGCTTGCACGACTGGTGCTGCGAAATTCATGCAGTGGGCTCCGAACGTTGTTCGTACATGGCGCATGAGAACGGCCAGAAGCGCGACGGGCACTAATGGGCACTCATGATCCGCATGAATACCTCAAACGCAATTTCACGACCTAGCCCCTCTTGAACGAATTGCGCGCCAACGCATTCGGAGATTACTCAGGAGATGGGCAGACCCTGCGGAAGCTTCGGCTGAAGCAACTATCGCCCATTGCCTTGACACAGATCGGAGCATTCACTAGCTCGGCCGCAAGGCAAGTCTTCAAACCTGTCTTGGAGGTCGTCTCTACTCCGGTTTCTTTGCTGTGGCTTTATGGGTCTATGATGACAGCATTCGTTCGCCTGCAGAACCGCCGAAGGTTTCTTGAAACGCACTTTGACTATTTGGCTCTGGCTCCCGCAGCAGCGGCGATTGGCTACCCATTTCTGCTCGATGCTTTTCATGCCGTCGTCGGCACGCAGACAGTAAGCCTGCCACCGCTCGCAATCGCCAACGCGACTTTCATCCTGATCGCCGCGTTCGTCGTGCCGTTTCTTGGGATCGTTCTGGCTTGTCGTCCGACGCCCAATCCCGGTTCAAGACGCCTCGCCTATGCCAGCGTGGTGTCGCCAACGCTCTATGTCTTTCTCGGCGTTGTCCAGGCCTTGATCAAAAGCCCCATTCCCGACGAGGTCGCTTGGTGCGCGATTTGGCTCGCAATCGCGATCTGGTCGCAGTCTGCCCGAGGTCCGGTCGCTGCAGCTGTGCCTGCAGTCGGAGACTGGCGCGTGGTCCACGGGGTAACGGCTGCGGTCCTGTTCCTATATGTGGTGTTTCATCTGACCAATCATCTGTTCGGCTTGATGGGGCCGGATGCGCATGCGACCGTTATGAAGTTCGGACGCGTGGTTTATCGCTCTGCCGTGGGTGAACCGGTGTTGGTGGCGGCCATGCTTTTCCAGGTCCGCACCGGCCTCTTTCTGGCATGGCGCTGGAGCGCCGCAGCGCATGACTTCCAGCGGACCTATCAGGTCGCTTCGGGAGCCTATCTATCAGTGTACATTCTCGGTCACATGAACTCGGTCTTCGTCTACGCGCGAAGCTTCCTCGGCATACCGACAGATTGGAATTTCGCGATTGGAGCCCCGACTGGGCTTATTCATGACGCATGGAATATCCGTCTGCTGCCTCACTACGCGCTCGGCGCCTTCTTCGTCCTGAGCCACCTTGCTTCGGGGCTGAGAGTGGTGCTGATCGCGCACGGTGTCGATCAACGTAGCGCCGATCACCTTTGGGGTGTCTGCGTCGCGATGAGCGCCATCGTCGCGGCCGCGATCGTCGCGGGGATGTGCGGCGTCAGGATCGGTGCATTGGCTTCGTGACTTGCGAACGTGATCATTGCGGTCGCATACGCCATTTCGCCCAAGGCGCGCGGAAATCTCCGACCTGGGTGGCCTGCCGACGCCCACGTGGTGATTGGCCTCTCCGATTCGCTATCATTTGACCTCAAGGCAGTGTTGCGCGGCGCCCTCCACGACGGCTGATCGAGGGCGGACGAGGCGCATGCGCACAGCGCTTTTGGGCAAGAATACCCCGCGCTTATCGAATGCATGACCAAACGGAATTTCTAATTTCGCTGGCTGCGTCCGATCCTGAGGTCCACTGGGTCGGCCGAACACGCGGCTGCCTCGACATTGATTGCCGAGCCGCCGTGCCGTGCGCGGGCAGCAAAGGAGCCCCCAATGAAATTATCGAGGACTGTCGGCCTGGCTGTCGCCGTCTCGCTGATCGCCGGCACCGTGGCGGCGATCGCTCAGATCAGCGGAGCGGCTCCGGCCGACCCGACAGCGAACGTGGTCGACGCCGCCGGGCACCTGCGCGTGCCGGCAGACTACCGAACCCTCTACCAAGCGCTCGGGAGTTGGGCGATTGCCGCCGACAGCGGCGAAGGCTCGAAGGAAATGCACACCGTCTACGCATCCCCGGGGGCGATCGACGCCTACCGGAAGACGGGACGCTTCCCGAACGGCGCCGTTCTGGTGAAAGAGGTCTTCGCGACCTCGACGAACGAGATGACGACCGGCACAGTAAGCCACGCCGACAAGCTCAAGGGTTGGTTCGTCATGGTCAAAGAGAGCAAGGAAACGCATTCCGACAATCCGTTGTGGGGCGACGGGTGGGGATGGTCGTGGTTCGACGCGGACAAGCCGCTTAAGACTACCTCTACCGACTACCACGCCGATTGCCAGGGGTGCCATGTGCCTGCCAAGGCCACCGACTGGATTTACGTGAGCGGATATCCCGTCCTGCGTCATTAGGGGCCGCATGCGTAGGCGCTCTCCCTCTTGCTGCGGTTTGTTGGAGGCACTGTCGAGTCCGGCAAGCTGGTGTGGCAAGCCGTGAGATAGGAAGAGTCATTGTGACCATTCGCTTCGGTTATCGACCTTTCGGGTCCCACCGACTTTCAGACTACATAAGAGCTCATGGAGTTCGGCGTGTCCTTCTCGGTCTATGACATCACAGTCCCTGTTATGGTGCATGGACTGAACGTAATGGACGACTATCTTGACCACGCCCAAGCGCTCGAACGGACCAAGGCGTTTGAGCCTGGGAGGATTCTTGGCGAGCGGCTCGCGCCCGACATGCTCACTTTCGGAGAACAGTTCTCCGTAAGCTGCAACAAGGTCGAGGCGCACGTGGCGAAGTTGATGCAGCACGATCCGCCGGCAGCCCGTAACACCCCGATGATGTATCCGGCGTTGAAAGGACGGCTCCTTGAGACTCGCGGTTTCCTGCAAAATGTGGAGCCCGACGAGATTTCCGGCGCGCAGTCCCACACATACGAGCTGACGCCGCCTATCGTGCGCGGGTGGTTCGGCGGCGAAGACTACATCCGGCACCTGGTGCTGCCCGACTTCTTCTTCCACATCTCGATTGCGCACGCGATCCTACGGCACCTTGGAGCGAAGATCGGGAAGCGTGACTACCTCGGCAACCTCACTCAGCAAAGCGGCAGTGACTACTCGTGAGAGGCGCGCTTCCATGGGGCGGCGAGTGGAATGGAAACCATAACGACCGGACATTTCCCATGGTTGACGTACCGGCATAGCTTTTCCGTGCATCTAACCGGGCTGACCTGTGACGGTTGTGCGGAGTGGTTGCCAGCATAGGGCGGCGTGATCGTCCTCTTGCCTGGATGCACTCTCCGGGGCGCACTGACCCGGTCGAGCAAGCAACAACGTAGGAGCCACCGATGTTGTTCCGCTTCATCACCAAGTCTATCCACGCCTACCTGATCGACTACCCCGTCGCGATCGTCCTGATCGCGGCACCGTTCGCGCTGAAGCTCGGGCAGAGTGGACCGGTCGCGGTGTGGCTTTCGGTTGCTGCCGGTGTCGCCGCGCTGCTCCTGGCTGCCCTGACCGATCATTCCACCGGGCTCATCCGCATCATTCCCTACTGGCTGCACCTTTGGGTCGATCGCGCCGTCGGGGTCGTGTTTGTCATCGGCCCATTTGCCTTCAAATTCTCCGGGCTCGACGCCTGGTACTACTGGGTCCTCGCTGCCGCGGTCCTGCTCACGACGTCAGTCTTTAACGCGCCTGAGCAGCTGGTCGCGATGCCTTTGGGGCTGGACAGGCGCATCGCGGGCTAAAGGCGGCGACGGCCGCGTCAACGGTCGTTCATCGCGTAACGCCGAGCAACGATCTCAACCAACACGAACAGGAGACTACTGATGTCCGAGAACTTTCCACTCCCAACTGAACCCGAAGGCGTTATCCCGTCTCTGCTCAAGCGATTCAACTCCGGAAAGATCGAGGCAATGATGGCCTTGTATGCCCTGGAGGCGGTGTTCGTCGCGAACGACGGGCGAACCATCACCGATCGCGCAGAGTTCACGGCCATACTCGAGCACGATATCAAGCTCGGCCTGCCGCTGAAGGCGAACGTGCGCCATGTGTTCGTCGGCGGCGACACCGCCCAGATTGTGCTGGACTGGTCAATTGACGGAACAGGTCCTGACGGGAAGATCGTGCACATGCACGGTACAGCGAGCGACATCATGCGGCGCGGCGCGGATGGATTCTGGCGGTACATCATCGACAATAATCAAGGCACGGCGATGCGACATCCCTCCTCCTGAGGGATTAGGTCGTGAGCAGCGCGTCCCTGATCCTGACCGACGGCGGCCTGGCGCTCTCCAAGCCCAAGGCCGCCCGCGCGCGGAGCAGCACCAAGGTGCTCGCCGCGTCGAGCCTCGGGAGCTGTCTCGTATTCGTCAGCGGCGCCGTCCTCACGGTCGCGCTCGCGGCGATTTGGCCAAGACATGCGCCTGTCGCCGCTCGATCTGCAGTGGGTGATGAATGCCGAGCTCCTGCCGCTCGCGGCCCTGACCTTGGTCGCCGGCGCTCTGGGTGACCGGTTCGGACAGAAGCGGATCTTCCTCGCGGGGATCGCTCTCTTTGGCGTGAGCACGACCGTGATTGGTTTTGCGCCGAGTTTCGCCGCGCTCATGGTCGGCCGGTTCCTGCAAGGCCTGGGCGAAGCCTTAATCCTGCCCAACGGCCTTTCCGTGCTCGGGCAGGCCTTTCCTGCCGACAAGAAAGCCCGTGCGGTCGGCATCTGGTCCGCCGCCGCGGCTGTCGCCAGCGGCGTCGCGCCCGCCGTCGCCGGCGCGATCCTTGATCACGGGTCCTGGCGGACGACCTTTCTGATGCTCCTGCCCGTAGTCGCCGGCGCGCTGGCCGTCGCGACCGCGTGGGTACCCAAGGACTCCCCGACCAGCCACGCCCGGATCGACGTCGGTGGCGCGGTCTTTTCGATAGTCGGGCTCGGCGGGCTGGGCGCGGGGCTGACCAGCCTGACCAACGGTTCCGGTCTGAACCTTTGGGTGCTCGTCACCCTGATCGTCGGTCTGGGCTGCTTAGCCTGCCTCATCGTGACCGAACGGCGATTGGGCGACAACGCCATGTTGCCCCGGTCCCTCTTCGCCTCGCGGTCGGTCGTCGGCGCGAACCTGTTCACCGCGCTCCTCTACGGAGCGTTCACGGTCATGCTAACCTTGATCCCGTTCGTGATGATCCGGGGGGCCCACCTGCCGACGCTGGTGGCGGGCCTGGCCTTCATTCCCCTGCAAGTGCTGATTACGGTCGTCTCTCCGCTCGCCGGGATGCTCTGCCGCGGGTTCGGCCGGCGTTTGCCATTGTTCGCCGGCGGCGCCGTCGTCGCCTTGGGATGCACCATGGCGCTCCGTGTCGGTCCGAACGCGACCTATTGGGCGGACATCTTCCCCAGCATCCTGTTGCTGGCACTGGGCATGAGCCTGGCGATCGCGCCGTTGACCACCCTCGTCCTCACCTCCGTCGAGCCCGATCGCGCCGGAACCGCGTCTGGTGTCAACAGTGCCGTCGCGCGCCGGGTCGCTCTTCGCCATCGTCCTGCTCGGCGGCGTCTTGCATCAGGGCGGTCCTCAGCTGTTCTATGGTTTCCATATGGCGATGATTGTCGCCGCGGTTGCCTGCGTTCTCGCCACGCTCGCGGGGTTCATTATCGAGCCGGGGCCCCACGTCTACTTCATCCCGCGAGACTAACCCTTCGGGGTCCGTAATCAGCAGGCTGCCCGGGGGAAACAATGAGAAACGAAGACCTACATAGGCAGAAGGAGAAAGCCCATGAATATCCGAACCATCTTCGCCGGCGCCTGCGCCGCCCTCGCCTTCTCGACAGCCGGCCCCACCTACGCCCATGATAGCGAAGCGCAAAACGTCACGAAGAATTTCGAAGCGGCCATTCCCAACATACCTGGCAAGCCGCTGGTAGCCGTGGAAGTCGATTACGCGCCCGGCTCGGCCTCCGCGCCCCACACTCACGCGAAGTCGGCTTACATCTACGCCTATGTGATTTCGGGAACGATCGAGTCGAAGGTGAATGACGGCGAGACGCGCATCTATCGAACGGGCGAGAGCTGGTCCGAACGGCCGGGCGCTACCCATTCGATCAGCCGGAACGCGAGCAAGACGGAGCCGGCAAAGCTACTCGCTGTCTTCGTTCTCGACACCAATGACGCACCTCTGACCACACCCATCAAATAAACCATCAAGAAACAGACCTCATCGACTTGGTGTCAGAAGGGCTGGCCCATCGGCCTCGAAGCGGCCGCAATTGGCGGCGCGACTGGGATTGCTGTCGGGCCGGTTGCACCCGCAGGCGCTGAAGAAAGCGTGGGCGGCGCTGTAGTGCCGTCGATCCTCGCATTCGGCGTCAACGACTCGCTGCTCGACATTCGGCACCTGGCGCCCCTGTTTGATCGGCCGTTCGGCGACAGGAAGGTCGTGAACGAGTGGTACGCACAGGTCATCCTCCACTCGGAGGCAATCAAGCCAGACCCAGCAACACTCCATCGCCCGCACTCGCGGTGCCTGGCTGGCTGGCGCCAGCAGCCCTCGGACCAGATCTTCCGAGCGTGGCAGCGCAACTGATCAAGCTCTGGTGTTGATGGCGTTCGGGCCGACATAGAACCCCCTGCAGATCGCTCAGCGGCTACACTGAATTGCAAGCCAAGCGGCACCCTTGGGATCGTCTGTCGACTCTACAGCGAGAGCGATGGAGACCTCCTCCGGCCTTCATCTGTGTCTTCCTGGCACTCCGCATCTCGCAAATATCAACCAGCTGGATTGCCAGCCGCTGAAAGCGATAATGCGCCAAGAAGGCAATGCGACGTTCCCATCAGTCGCAATGCCCCTGTGGGCAGGGCTCCTAAACCTTGGTGTGCTCTTGTCAGCCAAAGGTCCCGTGAGGATCGACCTCTGTGCAATGGCTTGGCCCATGTGTCGGAGGCTATGCTTAGGCGTAACGGCGGATGTGTTAGCGGTAAGAGAAATAGGAGAGGGTTATCGATGACAACGGTGGGTTCAACCACATTTTCCGGTTTTGCCCGTGGAACGGCTGAGTTTGCCTCCGACTTCGCCAGTGTCATTCACAACCTGATTATGGACGTGCGCGACAGCTACCGACCCGGGCTGCACTACATGCGTGGCCTCGGCCCGAAATGGCGCGCCAAGCATCAGTCCCGGCTAAGATTCGATTCTGGATCTGTACCGACAGACGCGGCAGCACCAGATGTCGCCGGTGTACGCAGGCCGTTGTGACGCGGCTCATTCAGCCCGATAGCCAGTCAGGGAAAGAGATTCATGCTCGCTCGCCGAGTGACCACCCCAGCTCGGATGTTGCTCAGCGTCGCCGCCTGTTGCATCGCATTGCTCGGCCTTGCAGCCATGCCGGGCCGCTCGGCGTATGCCGGCGCCGCCCTCGAAGAACGCCAATTGCCGATGAAGTTCAGCTGGGTCGCTTGCCAGCCGAATTGTCGAGGCTGGATCAGCGCAGTCGGCATCGTCACCGCCGAGACCCCAAGCGATTTCGATGCTTTCGCGCGCGATCATCAGCTCGACGGCGAAACCGTCGTGCTGGATTCCGGCGGCGGCTCGGTCAACGACGCGATCGCGCTCGGACAGCGGTTCCGAGCGCTCGAAATGTTCACGACCGTCGGGGTGAGCGTGCTTACCCCGAGCGCACGTGGCGAGAGCGCCCACGTGTCGCCGGAGGCCTACTGCGAATCAATGTGCGTTTTTCTGCTGCTGTCGGGCAAGTCGCGTTACGTGCCTGAACAAGCGCATGTCCGCGTGCATCAGATCTGGATGGGCGACCGCGCCGACAATGCTCGGGCCGCGAGCTACAGCGCATATGACCTCATGATCGTTGAGCGCGATATCGGACGCCTCGCCAAATACACCTTCGACATGGGCGGCGCGGGTGATCTGTTGTCACTGTCGCTAAACGTTCCGCCGTGGGAAGATTTACATGAACTCTCTCGGGAGGAATTGCGGGTGACTAATCTCATCACTACCGATAAAGTTGCTCAGCTGGGCAGCCCCAACGCAGCGGTGGTCGAGCTGGCGCCCAAATCGCTACAGGGTCTCCTCGTGAGCACTGCGGCGGCGGCTTCCGCCGGGCAAGAGTAGCGTGTAACTTCCAGAAATATCAAAAGGCATGGACCTTTCTTTCATCGGTTCGATTCCGGCCAGGGGCACCAACTAGGCTGTTCAAGCCGGTTCGATGGCGCGTGCGCCAATCCCAAGCAGATCAAGACCGACGTCGACTGCCGCGCCGCCCGACCGAAATTTTCGAGAACGGCGCGTGGAGCCCCGCCAAGATTTCCGACGTGACCGGTGGCGGTCTCCATCTCTTCGTCACGGCGGATGCGAGTAAGCCCGGCGGCGCTGCCTCGAAGCTCTGGCGGATGGCCTACCGCTTCCACGGCCGTCAGAAGAGCTACTCGATTGGCCCCTATCGGGCTGATTGAGGTTTGCTCACACCGAAATAGCTCAGTCCACAAGTTCGAGAAGCGACCGCACTATCACGAGACGCCGACGTCCAATTGTTGTCGTGACAAGCTGTCCGGATCCTATCAACTCATAAAGCTTTGTACGTCCCAAGCCTGTTACCAGGCAAGCTTCGTCCACCGTGCAACTGATTCGCTCGCGAAACGGGACCACTTTGCCGTCGTGATCATTCGCAGGTGAAGACGGACTTGCAGGCGACCTCCATCCGATTTCCTCCAGAGGGTCATTCCTCATAGTCTCTCCTTGTCACGAAAGCAGCCGCTTAGTTGAAGCGTCCAGAGACAGATCGGATGATACAAAGCGCAACAATGAAGACACTTCAACAGCTCTTGAAATTCGCGAACTGAGCTGACGCAATTTCAATCGTGTTACGCCATAAGGATATCAAGCTGTGGCAACTTTCGGCATGACTGGTGAAACCGTTCAATAAGGCGTGAGCAGTCAAGCGCCTTGAATTGGTTGCCTGTTTGCCCAAGCTCGGGAACGCGGGAGTGCAGCCTTCATGCGCGAGGCAATTACCGGATCGCGTCGGCTCGACCGCTCATAACGGTCTGGTTGCAGGTTCGAGTCCTGCCGGGCCCACCAAAAATATCAGTACCTTGCTTGGTCTTCGTTGTCCTCGGCGTGACCACCGCACCAGAAACCGCACCAGAAACCGCACCAGATACGTGCACTTTTCGTTCGCACGCAAGTTCGAAGGCGTCGGGCGAACTCGCGTGTTGGTGAGTGGATACGACACTGCATCCACGATTCTCGCCTTTCCAGCCAACGGAGAAGGGCTGACAGGTGGCAGGCGCTTCCATGCAGTCGGGCGCGCGGCTTCTTGCTACCTGAGTGAATGTCGCGGGCAACAAAAGAACGGCCACGGGGACGCTTCCCGTCGATTTCGTTGTGCTGTTCTTTGAACAACCCGGCCGCCAAAAGAAATAACAGAGCCTCCGGCTCTGGAGTTGCTCTACGTCAAACACTCCACGATCAAGCGCGTGATGATCGATCCACCGATTGGAGTGATTTGCGACATGCGTCGGATCTTCAACGCTTTGATTCGAAGGCTAGCCCGGTTCGGGTGGCACGACATCGCGTCGGCGCCGTCCGACTGCGTGATCGAGCTCGCGGTCGACGATCGACATCCGCTGGGCTTCCCCTGCATTCGGCATGCCGACGGATGGTTAGATGCCACCACGATGCGCCCCATCGCTGTGTCGGCGACACACTGACGCTACTGGCGGCCCGACGTGCTGCCGGTGTGGTGCTGCTGACGATGGCACCGCTGGTGCCATCAACCAACTACTGCGGTCACGGCAACGCTGGCAGACGGGCCGGACCAATCGTGCTGGCCCTTCGCCTGCACAGCGCTGCCCCTCGCATCCGCGGTTTCACTGGTGCATTTTCACTACTTGGACCGGCCCTGACCGCCGACGGGCTCGTCGTCGGCAATGGCACGCCAGGCGGCGCCATCGAGGTCATCGTATTGACCGCTCTTCAGTGACCAGAGAAACCCGAGCAAGCCGGCAAAGCCAAGTGCAAGAGCCAGCGGCACCAGGATAACCAGAACTTCCATCAGACCGCCTCCCTCGTACGTGCCCTCAGCGCGTTCAGCATCACGATCACCGACGATCCCGACATTGCCGCCGCTGCGATCAGCGGTGTGACCAGGCCAGCGATCGCGATCGGTACGGCCAGCAGGTTATAGACGACGGCAAGCCAAAGGTTTTGCCGCATCAGCCGCAGCGCCGTCCGGGACACCTTGACTGCTGCCAGTACCGGCGCAAGACGTTCGCCGAGAAAGACCGCATCGGCGACCGCCTGGCTCATATGCGTCGCCGTCACGGGCGACATCGAGGCGTGCGCGGCGGCCAGCGCCGGCGCATCGTTCAGGCCGTCGCCGACCATCAGCACCTTGTGGCCACGGCGCGCCAGATCTTCAATCCGAGCAATTTTGTCGACCGGCAAGACCTCGGCACGCCATTCGCGCACGCCCAGCATCTGGGCCGCGAGCCGGACCGCCGGCTCGCGATCCCCCGACACGATCTCAACGGCGACGCCTATGCGGGTCAACGCTGCTATCACCTCGGCCGCATCCGGCCGCAACCGTTGCCGAACTGAGAAGGCATATCTGTGCTCGCCTTGGCTGAATGCGACGACTGACGCCTCCGGATCGCGGCACAGGATCTCGTTCGCGAGGTCGTCAGCACCACAGAATGACGGGCGGCCCAGCCGGATCGGACGCCCGTCGTGAAAGCCGTGCACGCCCTGACCCGGTTCCTCCTGGATGTCCGGCAGCGGTGAAGCCGCCCCCGCCTTGCGCGCGACCGCGGCAGCGACCGGATGACGGCTCGAGAGTGCCAGCCGGCCTGCAAGCTTCACGACCTCATCCGGGATGTCCACGAGATTGGCGACGTCGAGGTCGGGCAATGTCAGAGTGCCCGTCTTGTCGAAGATCACCCGGTCGATCTCCGCGATACGTTCGATTGCATCGCCGGCGTTAAGCAGCACGCCCGAACCGAACAGCGCACCGGATGCCACGGTCTGCACGGCGGGAATGGCCAGGCCGAGCGCGCAGGGACAGGTGATGATCAAGACCGCAATCGCCGTCACGATCGAGTCGTGAAAACTCGCACCATAGGCTAGCCAACCCAGCATCGTAAGCAACGCGGTCGCGTGCACGACCGGGGCATAGAGCCTTGATGCACGCTCCGCCAGACGAAGATAGCGCGAGCGTGCCTGCAGCGCGTGATCCAGCAGCCGGGATATTTCATCCAGCAGCGTGCCACCGGAGGCCGCCGACGCGCGGACGCGCAAAGTGCCCGAGCGAATCAGCATGCCCGCGAATACGGTGCTTCCAGGCGTCGCCACCGCCGGCAAGGTTTCGCCTGTGATCAGGCTCTGATCGACCTCCGAGCGGCCTTCGACCACATTGCCGTCGACCGCACATCGCTCGCCGGGCCTCAGCAGCACGATGTCGCCAGGCCGAATCGCAGCCGCCGGGACCGTCTTGATCTCGGTCGGGCTGATGAACTTCGTCGCCGTCTCCGCCTTGAGGGCCGCGAGGTTGCCGGCGAAAGCGCGGGTGCGTCGCCGCATGTTCTGGTCGAGGTAACGGCCAGCGAGCAGGAACGCGATCAGCATGATCGCGGCATCGAAATAGGCGTGTTCGGCGTGGTTAAAGGTCTCGATCACTGAGGTCGCCAGTGCCAGCACGATCCCGATGCTGATCGGCACGTCCATGTTGACGCCACGTGCCCGCAGCGATGACAGCGCCGACGAGAAGAACGGCTGCGCCGAATAGGCCGCCGCCGGCAGCACGATCAGCGCCGACAGCCAGTGGAAGAAGTCGCGCTGTTCCGGCAGCATGTCGGAGACGTTGCCGGACCACACTGGAACCGACAGCATCATCACGTTCATCGCGGCAAAGGCAGCGACACCCAACCGGCGCAACAGGCCCTTCGCCCGCTGCGCCTCCAGCGTTTCGGCGTCGTCCCGCTCGAACGGATAGGCCTTGTAGCCGAGCTCGGCGAGTCGGCTCACGAACTGTGCCGGATCGAGGGCGCCGGCCTTCCACTCCAGCGCCAAACGACTGTCGGTCAGGTTCACGCGAGCCGAGGTGACGTCGGGAATGTTCGAGAGGGTGCGCTCGATCTTGGCCATGCAGCCTGCGCAGCTGATGCCCTCGACTGCGAGATCGAGATGGACGAGCCCCGTTCCCGTATTCTTCAAATAGTGCGAGAAATCGATATCCGCTTGCATGCGGGTTACCCTCAGTTCAGCAGAACGCGATTTCTGGACAGGAACATGCGGCGTCCCTCGGCATCGCCCTCGATCACGAGGTCCCACTGCCCCGCGGCAACGCACTCGGCGCGGCCACGATAGTGGCCACCACCGGCCTCACTGATTTCGATCGTCCGATCGGCGCGACGATCGATCGGTCGTTCGAGCCTTACGAGAAAATTCAATGCCGTCAGAGGCGCACCCGCATGATCGCGTGCCTCAAGTGCAAGTGCGGCGGTTCCATCAGGCCGCCGATCAATATGCGCCTGCACCTGCCAGTCGCGCTCGTTCTGCTGCCGCGCCGCCACGATCTCGCGCTGATAGGCGAGGCTGGCGCTGTAGGCACTGTCGACTTCGGTGCCCGGAAGGGTCGTGATGGCAAGACGCATCATGACCATGTTGACGCCGATGACGACGGCGAAGAACGCGATCGCCGTGACCAGAACGAACCGTCCGGTGATGGGTCGCACGGCGGAACTCGAGGCTGCCATGGTAGATTCCGTCGTTATGGAAGAACGAAATGGTCGGTCGCGGAGGCGGCCTCTCCGAGACCGATATCCGTGACGCGGAACGTGACCGGCACCGACTTTTGCGTTCTTTCATCGAAGGGCGCCGTCACCAGCACGCGAAGTTCGGTGGTGGTGTCGCGGCCAAGCACGATCATCGGCCGGTCCGGCGTCACAGACTCAGCACCGATGACATGAAGTTTGGCCTCGGCCGGTCCGTCGACATCGATCGCAATCACCCGATCAAAGCCGCGCTTGTTGAGGAAGCGCAGCGTGTATCCATTGCGGATCGCGCCCTCGCTGAGACGCACTGCAATCGGGTTGCGGTCGTGCAGCACGTTGATGTCGAGCAGAGTGCGAGACATCAACGCGTAGAGCATCACCGCGCAGACCGCGGCAATCAGGCCGGCATAGACGACGGTGCGGGCGCGAACCGGCTTGAAGACCTCTTCCTTGCCGGCGACGCGTCGCTGAACATTGATATCGTTGTCGTAGCCGATCAGGCCGGTCTTGCGGCTGACCTTGGTCATGACGGCGTCACATGCATCGATGCACAGACCGCACTGGATGCAGCCGAGTTGCGCGCCGTCGCGGATGTCGATCCCGGTCGGGCACACCGCGACGCACTGGTTGCAATCGATGCAATCGCCGGCCTTCTCGCCGAGCGAGCGAATGTCGAACGCCTTCTTCACCGAGCAACGCGGCTCGCCGCGATCGTATTTATAGGTGACGTTGAGCGCCCATTCGTCGGTCAGCGCGGCCTGGATCCGCGGCCACGGGCACATATAGACGCAGACCTGCTCGCGCATGTAGCCGGCCAGCAGATAGGTCGAAGCGGTCAGCATCGCGATCCAGACATAGGCGATCGCCGGTGCGTGAAACGTCGCCAGATCGCGCACCAGGGTCGGCGCGTCGGCGAAATAGAGCACCCATGCGCCGCCGGTCCACCAGGCGATCATCAGCCAAATTGCATGCTTCAGCACGCGGCGGCCAGCGCGCTTTACCGTCATCGGGCCGGCATCGGCCTTGATCTGGACGCGGCGGTCGCCTTCGACCAGGCGCTCGACCGCATAGAACAGATCGGTCCAGACCGTCTGCGGACAGAGATAGCCGCACCAGATCCGGCCGCCCAGCGCATTCATCAGGAACAGAGTGAGCGCCGCTAGCACCAGGAGGCCGGTGAAATAGTAGATCTCCTGCGGCCACAGCTCGATAAAGAAGAAATAGAAGCGCCGGTTGGGAAAATCGATCAGCACGGCCTGGTCGGGCGCCCCGAGGCCACGATTCCAGCGCACGAAAGGCAGCAAATAATACACGCCGAGGCAGACCGCCATCAGCCGCCATTTGATCGAACGGAACCGGCCGGAGACGCTCTGCGGGTATACCTTCTTGCGCGGCGCGTAGAGCGGCCCATCTTCGTCGGCTATGAGTTCGTCAGGCGACACAGGCTTGTTCATGGGTTGCTCGAATAAGGCTCTGCCTGAGCCTACATTCCTGCGCTGGGCGCGAACTTGACCTTGATCAACAATCGCAACTGAGACCGCCGTAGCGGCTACTTGCCGCCGCCCAACGAGTGCACATAGACCGCCAGCGCCTTGACCGTGACCGGGTCCAGCCGGCCGATCCACGCCGGCATGACGCCGGCACGGCCATTGGTAATGGTCTCGATCAGCGTCTCCTCGTCGGAGCCGTAGAGCCAGATCTGGTCGGTCAGGTTCGGCGCACCGAGTTCCGCATTGCCCTTTCCATTGTCGCCGTGGCAGCTGGTGCAATTCTCGGTGAATAGCTTCTTGCCTGCCGCGGCGTCGAATTTCGGCGCGGTGGAAAGGCCGGACAGCGAGCGCACATAGTTGGCGACCGTCACGATCTCATCTTTCTTGAGAACGCCGTCACGGCCGAACGCCAGCATCTGCCCTTCATGGGTCTTGGCGTGTCCGGAGCGCGCACCGAACTGGATAGTCTGCATGATCTGGTCGAGCGAGCCGCCCCAAAGCCAGTCGTCGTCGTTCAAGTTCGGATAACCCTTTGCACCCGCACCGCCGCTGCCGTGGCAGGGTGCGCAATTGTCCGCAAACACGGTCTTGCCGCGGGCACGCGCCAGCGCCAGCAGCGCCGGATCTTTCTCGATGTCGGCCAACGACGCATTGCCGAGCACCGCCATCTTCTCGCCGCGCAATTTTTCGAGATCGGCAAGGTCGGTCGCGACGCTCGCGCGGGTGGAATAGTGGAACAGGCCAGAGGTGTAGCCCGAAACCAGCGGCCAGGCCGGATAGACGACCCAGTAGCCAATCGCCCAGACGATCGTCGCATAGAATGTCAGGACCCACCACCGCGGCAGCGGCGTATTCAGTTCCTTGATGCCGTCCCACTCATGGCCGGTCGTGCTGCGGCCCGAAACGTGGTCGATCTCATTGTGCTCGCTCATGATCGGTTAGTCCTCCCGCAGCGGCATCCGGGCCGCGGCATCGAAGAGAGATTTGTTGCGGGGCCACAGCGCGTAGACGACGATGGCGACGAAGATTCCGACGAAGAGCGGGGTCCAGAGCGTGCCGACCAGGCTTGATGCAAAATTCTCGGCTTGAATGATCGCTTTCATGCCCGTGTCCTCAGCGCAGATTGGCTTTTTCGTTGTAGAGCTTGAAGTCGACGAGCGTGCCGAGCATCTGCAGATAGGCGATCAATGCGTCGAGCTCGGTCGGATTGCCGCCTTTGCCGTCGAAGTTGCGGACCAGGGCTTTAGGATAGCGCTTCTGAAGCGCATCGGAGCCGGGGTTGTCGGGATCGACCTGAGCCTTGAGATCGGCGGCCGCATTGGCGATCTGCTCCTCGGTATAGGGCACACCGACCGCGCGGTTCGTCCGCAGATGAGCCGCGACATCGGACGGATCGAGTTCCGTCTTCGCGAGCGCCGGATATCCCGGCATTACCGATTGCGGGACGATCGACCGCGGATTGATCAGGTGCGTGACGTGCCAATCGTCGGAATACTTGCCGCCGACGCGCGCCAGATCCGGCCCGGTGCGCTTGGAACCCCACTGGAACGGATGGTCGTACATGCTCTCGGCGGCGAGCGAATAGTGGCCGTAGCGTTCGACCTCGTCACGCAGCGGCCGGATCATCTGCGAGTGGCAGAGATAGCAGCCCTCGCGGACATAGATGTTGCGGCCGGCGAGTTCGAGCGGCGTATAGGGCCGCACGCCGTCGACCGCCTCGATCGTGCTCTTCAGGTAGAACAGCGGCGTGATCTCGACCAGCCCGCCGATGGCAATGACGACGAGAATGCCGGCGATCAGGATGATCGAGTTCTTCTCAAAGATCTTGTGTCGATTCCAGAAGGACATTGCGTGACCTATTCGGCGGGCTGGAGGGCAGCGGCACCTTCGGTTTCGCTGGCTCGGCCGGCATTGACCGTCATCCAGAGATTGAAGGCCATGATCAGGGCGCCGGCCAGGAACAGCGCGCCGCCGGCTGCACGGATGATGTAAAAGGGATGCATGGCCTCGACAGACTCGATGAACGAGTATTCGAGAAAGCCGAGCGAGGTGTAGGCACGCCACATCAGGCCCTGCAGGATTCCCGACACCCACATCGCGGAAATGTAGAGTACGATGCCGATGGTCGAGATCCAGAAATGCCAGTTGACCAGCTTCAGGCTGTAAAGCTGGCGATTCCACAGCCAGGGAATCAGGCAGTAGAGCGCGCCGAAGGAGACGAAGCCGACCCAGCCCAGTGCACCGGAATGCACATGGCCGATGGTCCAGTCGGTGTAGTGGCTCAGGGAATTGACCACCTTGATCGACATCATCGGGCCTTCGAAGGTCGACATGCCGTAGAAGGCGACCGACACCACCATCATGCGCAGCACGGGATCGGTGCGCAGCTTGTCCCAAGCTCCCGACAGCGTCATCAGGCCGTTGATCATGCCGCCCCAGGACGGCATCCAGAGCATGATTGAGAAGGTCATGCCGAGCGTCTGCGCCCAATCCGGCAGCGCCGTGTAGTGCAGATGATGCGGGCCGGCCCAGATGTAGAGGAAGATCAGCGCCCAGAAGTGGATGATCGACAACCGGTAGGAATAGACCGGACGCTCCGCCCTCTTCGGGATGAAGTAGTACATGATCGCCAGGAAGCCGGCAGTCAGGAAGAAGCCGACCGCGTTGTGGCCGTACCACCACTGGAACATCGCATCCTGCACGCCGCCCCAGGCGATGTAGGACTTCGAGCCCAGGAAGGAGACCGGCAGCGCGGGGTTGTTGCCGAGATGGAGCACTGCGATCGTGATGATGAACGCGAGATAGAACCAGTTGGCGACGAAGATGTGCGGTTCCTTGCGCTTCACCAGCGTCATCAGGAACACGAGCAGATACGTCACCCAGACGATCGTCAGCCAGAAGTCGGCATACCACTCCGGTTCGGCGTATTCCTTTGACTGGGTGACCCCCAACAGATAGCCGGTGCCGGCAATCAGAATGAAAAAGTTGTAACCGACCACGACGAACCAGGGCGCAAGGTCGCCTGCAAGGCGCGTGCGGCAGGTCTTCTGCACAACGTAGAACGAGGTTGCGATCAGAACGTTGCCGCCGAACGCGAAGATGACTGCAGACGTGTGCAGCGGTCGTAGACGACCGAATGTCGTCCAGGGCAGATCAAAGTTGAGTGCGGGCCACGCCAGCTGCATGGCGATAATCAGACCCACGGTGAAGCCCGCAATACCCCAGAACATCGCCATCGCCGAGGCGAACTTGATCGGGCCGAGATTGTAATTGGGGCGCCCACCGATCTCCGCCGGAGGCAGCTCGGCCGGACGGTCAAGATAGCGATTGCAGATCACGATCACGGAAATCAAGCTGGCGGCGCAAGCGAGCGCCGCGTAAAAACTGAACGCCGCATCGTGCCCCATCGCCATGCCGAGAAAGCTAACGAAGGCAAAAACAACGAAGCCCAACGCCAGGCCGGCTTCGCCCATCGTCATCGCCTTTGAAACGGAAGACGGACTTGTCATGTGGAAGCTTTCTCTGAATGCGATGACGTCATGGAAAGCACGATCTTGCCGGCAGCTGCTTGATCGGCATCAATTCCTGCGCCCTGCCGCGCGCCACCGGCGCCGCGGCCCAGCGCGGTCAGGGTCAGTTCGTTCGGACAATATTTGGCCGGACTGGCCCGCCTTTCCCGCGCGAGATCCGCAGCACAGCGCGCCTTCTCGCGGCATAGACCGCACACTCGCTGCAGATCGCGCAACACATCGCAATGGGACGAAGCGAGACTCTGCTCGGACAAACCCGCATGCTCGAGACGCTTGCTCAGCAATTCCGGCGAGCCTTGCTCGCGGGCAAGCGCACGAAGGTCCGACGTCGAGAGATTGAGTTCGTGAGCGATCTCATCGACCTCCCTAGCAGCCATCAGATCGAACTCGTGCCGGCGCGCTAGAAATGCACGCAGGCGACCGAGAAGACTTTCAAACTGCGGTGAGCTATTGCCGTCTGCTCGATCGGACATCATCGATACCCCTCATTGATTCGCGGTTGCCGGATAGATTCTGGTCAGCAGTGACGTTGCGGTAATCGAATGTGATCGCCGTGCAGGATCGTCAGCCGCCCCAAGCGGACGGCAGCGCCGGCGGCGTTCGAAGCTCCATCGAATCGGCAAAGATCGTCCAGTCGCGGATACCTTTTTGTCTGCAGAAGTCGGCTTCGGCCAACTGCGCGGCTGCGGAGAGCGAGGCGGCGTCGACCTTGAACGCGGCCTGACAGGCGCGATGTTCATGGCCGGTATCGTCGCAAACGGTCTTGATGAAGCGAACGTCGAATGATGTCATGGCCCCCTCACCTGGGTTGATTCCTTGTTTTCCACGCTGCCATTGATGCGCGACGCCCGCTTTGATCTGTCGCAATTGAATGCCGCGCGGTGGAGATGTCATATCGCGGGAGGACATCGAATATGGACGGCGTCCTGCCCCCGGCATCGACCATGCGCGACCCGTGGCCTACCAAATCCGCAAAGATGATCGTGCCAAGAGCTACTATTTGTGGAGAAGCTTCCTGACCACGGATCGCGGCCGGACCGACGGCAGTGATGACGTATCGCTGCCAATGGTCCATCCGGCCGCAGCAATAGCAAAGCCGACGATCACGCCGATCGTAAGCATCATTGCAGCGAATCCCAGCACATTTGCGTCGATCGTGGCGGTCACAATCAACGGAATCAGCAGAACTGCGAGGCGAACGATCATCCTACCATCTCCTGATGCGGGCGCATTGCCGTTCTTCCTTGCACCAAATCAATCTGCCGGTAATGATTTCGCTCAACTCCCGAACTTGACTGGAATCAAGGCGCCGCGACCGATTGTCGGAGATGCTGGCCTCGACATCGGGAGAAGACAATCATGCTGCAGATCCTGCTCGCCTCAATCGGAGTTCTCGCCGTCGTTCTCGTGGCGCTCGCCCGGATGAGCTACTGGGCAAGGCGGCCTCCGTTAAGACAAACCGCGCATTCGTCTGCTCGGCCTCCGCTCCATCACCGCCGGCCTTTTTAGCCCGCGCGGGCGGATTTTTGAGCTGCATCAATACGGAGCCGCACTCCGTTATCGTAGGATGCCGCGTCCGGCAGGATTACGCAGATGACAGAAATAGCGGCCTGGCGCCCAATTATCTTCTCGTGCCCAAATACCGGCGATCGAGTTCAAGGCCTGCTTCCGGGGGACACATCCGATCGTCAAGCCGACGACCTGCAGTCGATCTCATGTGCCGCTTGCGACGGCATCCATTTCGTCAACCTGCGAACCGGCACGATTGTCGTTCCCAGGCGCATTTAGCGCCAGCGTCAGGGGCATGCGCCCGGTTGACGCAAATCAACACGCAGGCACCGCCATCGTGAGACACGAGGCCACTAGCAATTGAGGAAGCTGAACATGACAGACCGTAGCCAAGCCCGTCCCGTCGCCGAGGCCATCCAGAGCTGCGCGAAACGCGCAATTGCCGTCCAATCGGAGTTCTCGGAAAAGCTGATCTAAGCGAACCGACACTGGCTCGAGCAGATTCAGATCGAATCGACCGAAGCCTGGGAGCTTTTCCGCAAATTCAATTCCACCGCCTCGGTCGCCGAGAAAATCACGGCGCTGCAAGACTGGAGCAAGGGCGTGACGGCGCGCGCCGCGGAGGACGCGACATACGCGATCGAGACCGCGCGTTCGCTGGGCACTATCGAGCTGAACCTGCTTGCACGGCGAACCGGCGCTACCGAGGAGACGCCTCGAAAGGCTGCCTGACGTGACGACTCGTGACGCTTCAGACCTCTCAAAAGGCGGCGTCAGCCCGACATGGGAAGGGATCGCGGTCGCTCCTTACGACCGCGACCTGGAGCTCGCCGTGATCGAGGGTAACGCCATTCACCGGCTCGTCTTTCCCTGCCGCCGCACTCTGGGCGGCTGGATCAAGGCGGAGACCGCCGAGCGCATCGTGGTACAACCCACCCATTGGCGCCCTTGGGTCAGATAGTCCGGACTCCCGGTCGCATTCTCGCCGCCAAGAACGATCTCATACCAGGCGGGCGGTGGCTTCAGGCGCCCGAACATTGTACTATCGAACAGGTTTGAGGGCGTTGCCCGGGGGAATATGTCTGACCGCATCTGGTACCGCTATGGCACTGCCGCGGCAGCGGCCGCGCTCGTATTCGTGGCGCGCGCGGCATTGAATAACTACTTCGAAGACCGGACGTTCACGATCATCTACGTTCCCGCCGTGTTGTTCGCCGCCTTCGCCGGTGGCCGCGGTCCGGCGATCCTCACCACCCTGCTCTGCCTTGCCATCAGCGCCAACTTCCTCGGCAAAAGTCTGGTTACTGAACCTGCGAACCTGGTCGACATGGCGTGTTTTGCCATCCTCGGCCCGATCCTTGGCTTTATGGGCGACCGGTTGTTGAGGGAAAGCGATCAAGCGCGAAATCGACAAGCGCATCTACAATCGATCCTGGACACCGTTCCAGACGCCATGATCGTGATCGACGACCACGGCAATATTCGCTCCTTCAGCGCGGCCGCGGAGCGCCTGTTCGGCTGGAAAACGGACCAGGTCGTTGGAAAGAACGTCTCGAGCCTGATGCCGCAGCCGTATCGCGGCGAGCACGACCGGTATCTCAAGCGTTACCTTACGACTGGCGAACGACGCATCATCGGCGTCGGGCGGATCGTGGTCGGAGAGCGGAGCGACGGCTCTACCTTCCCGATGGAGCTCGCCGTCGGCGAGGCCAAGGTACGTGGTGAGCGGTTCTTCACCGGCTTCATCCGCGATCTTACCGAACGTCGGGCGCAAGAGCGGAGGCTCCAGGAACTGCAGTCCGAGCTGGTCCACGTATCGCGGTTGACCGCCATGGGCGAAATGGCGTCATCCATCGCTCATGAGATCAACCAACCGCTATCAGCGATTACAAACTACATGCGCGGCGCGGGCGCGCTGCTGGCGTCGGAGACACCTGACGTAAAGCGAATACGCGACGCGCTCGAGCGGGCCGCGCGGCAGGCGCTGCGGGCCGGTGACATCATCCAGCGCCTGCGCGAATTCGTTGCCAAGGGCGAAACACAGCACTCTCTGGAAAGCCCAGTCACGCTGCTTGAAGAGGCCGTCGCGCTCGCACTGCTCGGCGCCAAGGAGCAGGGAGTCCGGGTGACAATCCGCAGCGACCGGGACATTCCACCGATCCTGGTCGACAAGATCCAGATCCAGCAGGTGGTACTGAACCTGGTCCGGAATGCGATCGAGGCGATGGCCGCGAGTTCGCGCCGCGAATTAACGGTCGGAGTCACCAAGGCGGATGGCGTCGCAATATTCACCGTTGCGGATACTGGCCCCGGCATCAGCCCCGATATCGCCGACCGCTTGTTCCAGCCTTTCATCACAACCAAGGAGAACGGCATGGGCGTCGGACTTTCGATCTGCCGAACCATCGTCGAGTCCCATGGTGGGCGCATCGTCGCGCTGCCAAACACCGGCGGTGGTACGGCTTTCCAGTTTACCCTCCCGTTGGCGGAGGACGGAGAAGAAGAATGACTACGCGCCGCGCAATTCTTGTGATCGACGATGATGCCGCAATGCGGGATTCGCTCGCTTTCCTGCTTGACGTTAACGGCTTTGCCGTCACGACGTATGAGACCGCAACCGATTTTCTCGATCATTTCGAGAGCAGCACGGTCGACTGTATCGTATCGGATATCCGCATGCCCGGCATGAGCGGCCTTGAGCTGGTCCGCAGGCTCAAGGTCGACGCGGTCGCATGTCCCGTCATTCTGATGACTGGCCATGGTGACGTCGCACTTGCGGTTGAGGCGATGAAGGCTGGTGCGGTTGATTTCATCGAAAAGCCCTTCGAGGACGAAGCGCTACTGCGTGCAATCAACGAAGCCCTGCAAACACAGTCGGCAGCGCCAACCGGCGCTACGGCCAAACGCGAGGCGGAGGCTCGCCTGGTGGACCTTTCGCCGCGCGAACGTGATGTTCTGCGGGGGCTCGTGGCAGGCAAGATCAACAAGGTGATCGCCCACGACCTGGGTATCAGCCCGCGCACGGTTGAGGTCTACCGCGCGAACCTGATGGCCAAAACTAATGTGCGCAGCATGTCGGAGCTGATGCGGATCGCGATCGCCGCCGGGCTGTAGCCATGGACCGCTCGTGTCAGACGCCTCAGTAATTGTACTAGGGCGTGTACTCATAGATGCTAGCGGCCGAAGTCCCTCTTCGCGCGAATAAGCGCGACATCGTGGAGTTGAATCGGTCAAGAATGACCCTGAGCGGACATCTTGCGAATCGAAGTGCAACCGATTTGCTGCATGGGCGGCTCAGATCCTGGTAGATCGCAAGCGAAGCGCGTTCCCGACCACGCTGACCGAGGATAACGCCATCGCAGCTGCCGCGACGATCGGCGAGAGCAACAGTCCGAACGTCGGATAGAGCACACCCGCGGCGATTGGAACTCCCGCGGCATTGTAGGCGAACGCAAAGAACAGGTTCTGCCGAATATTGTTCATTGTGGCCCGCGACACCCGGCGTGCACGCACGATGCCTGTCAGGTCCCCTTTAAGCAACGTGACGCCGGCGCTCTCCATCGCGACGTCCGTGCCCGTCCCCATCGCGATGCCGACCTCGGCAGCGGCCAGAGCTGGCGCGTCGTTCACGCCGTCGCCCGCCATCGCGACGATCCGCCCCTGCTGCTGAAGCTTGACGACCACGGCACTCTTCTGGTCAGGCAGAACCTCGGCTTCCACGTCAGCGATTCCTAGTCGCCGAGCCACGGCCTTGAGCGGTGGTCCGGTTGTCTCCGGTCAGCATGATCACCTTGACCCCATCAGCTGCGAGGTGTCGCAGCGCCTCAGGCGTAGATTGCTTCACGGGATCGGCGATCGCCATGATGCCGGCGAGTTTTCCGTCCACGGCCATATCGATGACGGTGGCGCCTTCGCCACGCTGCCGTTCCGCCTCGGCTTCCATTGCAGAGGTTTCCACTCCCTGCGAGCGGAGAAAGACGGCGTTGCCGAGTAGCACCTTCTTGCCCTCGACAGTTCCGAGCGCGCCCTTGCCAACGGGCGAGTCGAAGTCCTGCACATCGGTGGTCTGGACGCCTCGCTCCTTAGCTTCGTTGACGATGGCGTCGGCGAGCGGGTGTTCGCTGGCACGCTCGACGCTGGCGGCGAGGCGCAGCACTTCGGCATCCGTGATTCCTTGAGCCGGGATCACGGCCACGACCTTCGGTTTGCCTTCGGTCAGCGTGCCGGTCTTGTCGATGACCAGCGTGTCGATGCGCTCCATGCGCTCTAGCGCTTCGGCGTTCTTGATGAGGACACCGGCGTGGGCGCCGCGTCCGACCCCGACCATGATCGACATCGGGGAGGCCAAGCCGAGCGCACAAGGACAGGCGATGATGAGAACGCTGACTGCGGCGACGAGGCCGAAGGCAAAACGAGGTTCCGGACCGTAGACCGCCCAGACGGCGAACGCCGCAATCGCGACCACGATGACGGCAGGCACGAACCAGCTGGCGGCCTGATCGGCGAGGCGCTGGATCGGCGCGCGTGAACGCTGCGCCTGTGCGACCATCTGCACGATTTGGGACAGCATCGTGTCGCCACCGACCTTCTCGGCGCGCATTACGAAGCCGCCAGAGCGGTTGAGCGTGCCCGCGATGACTTTGCCACCGACTTCCTTGCTGACCGGCATGGATTCACCCGTGACCATTGACTCGTCGAGCGAAGATCGCCCTTCGACGATTTCGCCGTCGACGGGCACCTTCTCGCCCGGACGGACGCGAAGCCGGTCGCCGACCGCCAGGACCGCGATCTCCACCTCTTCGTCAGTCCCGTTGGCCTGGATGCGGCGGGCCGATTTGGGAGCGAGGTCGAGCAGAGCCTTGATCGCTCCGGACGTCGCCTCTCGCGCCCGGAGCTCAAGCACCTGACCGAGGAGGACCAGAACCGTGATCACCGCGGCCGCCTCGAAGTAGACGGCGACAGCCCCATCATGGTCTCTGAAGGTGGCGGGAAAGACGCTAGGGATGGCGGTTGCGACGGCGCTGTAAATCCACGCAACGCCGGTGCCCATCGCGATCAGCGTGAACATGTTCAGATTGCGGGTCACGACCGATTGCCATCCGCGACCGAAGAAGGGCCAGCCCGCCCATATCACGACTGGTGTGGCGAGAACGAGCTGGATCCAATTGGATATCGTCTGATCGATCCAGCCATGACCGCCGATGAGGTGACCGCCCATTTCAAGGATCACCACCGGAATGGAGAGCGCCAGACCGCCCCAGAAGCGACGGGTCATGTCGATCAGCTCAGGGTTGGGACCCGTATCCGCAGTGGCGAGCTCGGGTTCAAGCGCCATTCCGCAGATCGGACAGTTGCCTGGTCCGACCTGGCGTATCTGCGGATGCATCGGGCAGGTGTAAATGGTGCCTTCTGGCACGACGGCGGGCGGCGCCTGCTGCACCTTCCTGTGGACGTACTTCACGGGATCGGCTTCGAATTTCGTGCTGCAGCGCTCCGAGCAGAAATAATGATTCTTGCCGTCGTGCGGTGAGCGGTCGATGGGACAACTTTCATGCCGCAGACCGGGTCCACTGCGGTTCCTGAAGCCTGATCGGGATGGTGAGCGCGCCCGGCATGATCATGGGCGCTCGAATGCGGGTGCCCGCAGCAGCTCCCGCGGTTCTCCCCGGAATTTCGGCTCTCCTGGGCGACCATTGACGCCTCCATCCTGCAAGCGATACCCCAAGGGGGGCCAGGCTTGGAGGAACGACATCGAGGCTTCCTGACAGACAGTCTGAACTGTGAGCCAAAGTTGCGCCAAACGTGTGCACGTCGAATGTCGCATTCGGCGCGCGGCCTTGTGAGATTTAAGCATCGGCTGCCGTACAGCCGATTTTCCATTCTTTTTGGCATAAGCGCGCGCGTCTCTTGTTCGCTGCACCCGTCCGGCGCTTGCTAAGTGGGCCGTACGACTCCTTCTCCAAGAACGGCTGCAGCGAACCGCGGCCAAAGATTGAAGAAGAAGACGAAGATGACGGCGGTTGCCCACCCGTATAGCATGCTGGCGACGAGGCCGTAAATGAAGCTGCCAACGGTAGTCAGCTTGAAGGAGGGAAAGATGGTCGGCAGCAGCTCGTGGCCTCTCAGGTCCGGTGCGATCAACCACAGAAGGACGCACAGGACGTAGATCGACTGGAACAGCATGCAGGTTGCGAACATGGTCCGAACGTAGGG
This sequence comes from Bradyrhizobium sp. CCBAU 51753, assembly GCF_015291565.1. Classification (NCBI taxonomy): domain Bacteria; kingdom Pseudomonadati; phylum Pseudomonadota; class Alphaproteobacteria; order Hyphomicrobiales; family Nitrobacteraceae; genus Bradyrhizobium; species Bradyrhizobium sp. CCBAU 51753. The sequence continues at coordinate 7,930,435 of NZ_CP030037.1, forward strand.
AAGCTTGATCATGCCGGTTTCTCCCATCCGTGCGCCCACAGCTTCCACGACCCGTTCAAGCGAGTAAGGCGCCTTGGCTTTTCGGCGTTTACTGTTTATCGCCCACGTGATGCGGCGAAGGTGACGCCGGTCCGCCAGTGTAATGATGCCCGCCGGACGTGCCGACGGTGCTCTTTCCGGCCGTTTCCTTCTTGCCCATATGATGGGCACTTCGGTCTTCGGCCCACCCTGATAATGATGACTGTTCGTTTCGGTGTCCTTCGCTGAGGTCTGGCCAACCGCCGGAGCGGCTAACAGTGAAGCGAAGGCGAGAGCGATAAGAACAGTCTTGGTCGCGAGCGTGCTCTCCGAGTTGAGGATGTTGCGATCAAATCACAGGAAGAAGGTTCGGCATTTGATGTGCCTCAACTGCCGACGCTCGGAGATGCTTCACTAATCCTTGACCCAGCTCAACTACCTTTCGGCTGGATCAGATAGGTTGGTCGCAGGTTCCGTTAGCAGCGAGCATGGCAAAAGCTGTTGTCGCGACATGCTCAGATCAAGTTCAGAACGGACGCTTCTCGATGTCGCGTAGCTTCGTTGTTGCACTGGTAATTGCCGTCACCGCCGCGATCGTGGGCGCACTGTTGTTCACGCAGCATCAGGCTCATGTCATCGGCGTGCTGCTTTGGCTGCCTCTCCTGGCGTGCCCACTGATGCATTTCTTCATGCACGGTAAGCACCGCCGAAGTGAGCTCCACCACGACTGACGGCGGAACCCGATGCATAGCAAGAAGCGGGACTGGCCAGCTTCGTCCGTGCTACTGGCCGTTTCGGGAATCGTCCTGATCGTCGTCGGCTTCTATTTCCTGTTTCTCCGACCCGCGCTGCTGCCGGAAGGCGTTCGCTACATGACTCTGTCGTCGGCCGAGCTTCAGTCCGTGGGCGCTAGATTGGTCTCGTGGCTCAGATATGTGTTTCGCGTGATGGGCGATTGTGTAACGGCAACCGGCGTGCTTTCGCTCACTCTGGCGGTCACGTCGTTCCGGCATCGTCAACCTTGGGCGGTAGCGGCGCCACCATTGCGGGCGTGACCTCGATTGGCTGGATGGCTGCTATCAACTTCGCGATCGATTCCGACTTCAAGTGGCTTTTGCTGGGTTTCGCCCTGACCTGGGCGGCGAGTATTAAAGTATTTCATCGAAGCCCGTTATTTGCGGCGTGCTTGATGTCTCAATCCGGCTCAAAACCGACATGTCGTGGTCACCCAGCTTTTAGGGGAAGGCCGACATGGCAGGTTGATGGGTACACGCCTTAGTTCAATTTGCAATTCATTGCCCTGCCATACGACCGGACAGTTGGCGATCAGCAAGCCAAATGCGCCAGCCCAGCCGCAGCGATCGAGCACGCCAAGCATCTATGGAAAACATTCGGCCACGCTGGTGCGGCGGCAATCGTCCGATCCAGCCATCTGAGACGAACATTACCGTACTGAGGACATACGGCATGGTGCCGGACGACCTGGAGCAGGAATTGTCCGCCCCCATTTCCGCTAGAGACCGATCTGCGGTTCTTTTGCGCTGGCTCAAATCATGGCGGGCCGCAGCATGCTTGAATAGAGATGCTAAAACGAGCAACCCCTCCTGCCCGGAGGTTGTCTCGATATTCAATGCCCGGCCCGCTTTCGCCTGGCATCTTTTTGTCCGGCTGAGCCATTCGGGTGTTGCCCACGAATCGCGTGGTGCCAAGCCGTATCAGTGTGAGGCATCCTTGGATTGCCCGCGGCAACCACCGCCGGAACTCCCGGGACGCGCGAGCAAACCTCGCCTCGAAGGAGTCCTGTTCCGCTTTCGAACAACACGACAAGCTGGGCAACCGAAAGGGAAATCGGCCGGCATTCTTGAGCTGGCTCAAGCCATCCCGGTCACATTCACATTCTAACATGGAACGGATGGCGGCGTCCGAGGTCATCCCTGAATCCCGGAGGAGCGATATGCAATCTGCGACCACCGCAAACACGCAAGCACGCGCTGACGAGCTCGAGCTGCTCGATCGCTATTGGCGAGCCGCCAATTATCTCTCTGCTGGACAGATCTATTTGCTCGCGAATCCGCTCCTCAGAGAGCCGTTGAAGCCAGAGCACGTCAAGCCGCGCCTGCTTGGGCATTGGGGCACCACGCCGGGGCTCAACTTCATCTATGCTCATCTCAATCGCGCAATCCGCGGTTCCGACCTCAACGTCATCTACATTTGTGGGCCCGGCCATGGCGGTCCGGGCATGGTCGCGAACACCTATCTCGAAGGCACCTACACTGAAGTCTATCCGGAAGTGACACGCGATACGGACGGCTTGCGCAAGCTGTTCCGCCAGTTCTCCTTCCCCGGCGGCATTCCGAGCCACGCGGCGCCGGAAACGCCCGGCTCGATCCACGAAGGCGGTGAGCTCGGCTATGCGCTGGTTCACGCGTATGGCGCGGCGTTCGACAATCCCGATTTGATCGCCGTTTGCGTCGTCGGCGACGGCGAGGCGGAGACCGGCCCGCTCGCGGCGTCTTGGCATTCCAATAAGTTCTTGAACCCGGTGCATGACGGCGCAGTGCTGCCAATCCTGCACCTCAATGGCTACAAGATTGCCAATCCCACCGTGCTGGGGCGGATGGATGACGAGGAAGTCCGTAGCCTTTTTAGCGGCTACGGCTACGAGGCGCTATTCGTTGAGGGCGACGATCCGCATGCCATGCATCGCTTGATGGCCGACACACTGGACACCGCGCTTGGCCGCATCCGCTCGATCCAGCAGGCCACGCGCCAACAGATCGGCGGCCCCAAGCGGCCGCGATGGCCGATGATCGTGCTGCGCAGCCCGAAGGGCTGGACGGGACCGAAGGAGGTCGATGGGCTGAAGGTCGAAGGCTTCTGGCGTGCACATCAGGTGCCGATCGCCAATCCGCGCGGCAACCCCGAGCATCTGAAACTGCTCGATCGGTGGATGAGGAGCTACGAGCCCGAAAGCCTGTTCGACGCAAACGGGCGGCTCTTAGCTGAATTGCAAGTCCTTGCGCCCGTAGGCGACCGTCGGATGGGTGCCAACCCGCACGCCAATGGAGGCCTCCTGAAGCGAGAGCTAAAGCTGCCGGATTTCCGCGCGTATGAGGTCGAGGTCACCGCTCCGGGCGACACCGTCGCCGAAGCCACGCGAGAAGTCGGCAAGTTCTTGCGCGAGGTCGTGGAGTTGAATGCGGAGACCCGCAATTTCCGCATCATGGGTCCGGACGAAACCGCGTCCAATCGGCTCGACGCGGTATTCGAGGCCACCGACCGGGTCTGGATGGAAGGCATCGAGCCTTACGACGTCCACCTCGCCCATGACGGCCGCGTGATGGAAGTCCTGAGCGAGCATCTCTGCCAGGGCTGGCTCGAAGGCTACCTGCTCACCGGCCGCCACGGCCTCTTCTCCTGCTATGAGGCCTTCATCCACATCGTGGATTCAATGTTCAACCAGCACGCCAAATGGCTGAAGGTTTCGCGCGCGCTGCCCTGGCGACGGCCGATCGCGTCGCTGAACTATCTCCTCACCTCGCATGTCTGGCGTCAGGACCACAACGGATTCAGTCATCAGGATCCCGGCTTCGTCGATCTCGTCACCAACAAGAAGGCCGACATCGTTCGCGTCTATTTCCCGCCCGATGCCAACACCCTGCTCTGGGTCGCCGATCACTGCCTCCGGACTTATGATCGCATCAATGTGATCGTGGCGGGCAAGCAGCCTGCCCCGCAATGGCTTTCGATGCGTGCAGCAATCACCCATTGCGAAGCCGGCATCGGGATATGGAATTGGGCCGGCACCGAGCCTCCCAACGCTGAGCCCGACGTGGTGATGGCCTGCGCCGGCGACGTTCCGACGCTGGAGACGCTCGCGGCCATCGACCTGCTCCGCAGGGCGCTGCCGGAGTTGAAGATCCGCGTCGTCAACGTGGTTGACCTGATGACGCTGCAACCGATGGAGCAGCATCCGCACGGCCTGTCCGAGCGCGACTTCGACAGCCTGTTCACCCGCGACAAGCCTGTCGTCTTCGCCTATCACGGCTATCCCTATCTGATCCATCGCCTGACCTACAGCCGCACCAATCACGACGGAATTCACGTGCGAGGTTTCGCGGAGGAAGGCACCACCACGACCCCGTTCGACATGGTGGTGTTGAACGGCCTCGATCGCTTCCATCTCGCCATCGAGGTAATCGAGCGCGTGCCGGGGCTCGACATCGCCGCAGCCCACGTCAAGCAGCAGTTCCGCGACGCGTTGACCCAGCACACCCGCTACGTGCGCGAGCATGGTGAGGACATGCCGCAGATCCGTGACTGGGTCTGGCCCTACGGCACTACGGACCACAAATCCGTTGACTGAGGCAGCGAACACGCGGGAGAGACCGTCCATGTCCGACAGCGTCTTGGTGCTCAACGCCGGCTCGTCCAGCATCAAGTTCGGCCTGTTCGACATCGCGCCGGCCGAGCCAAAGCTGCAATGCAGGGGCTTGCTCGATGAGCAGGAGAAAGCCCCACGCATCGTGATGAGCGACGCCTCGGGCAAGCAGCTGTTCGAGAAGCGTCGCGCGAGCGGCTCGTCAAGGGACAACGGCCTGTTCAGCGACGTATTTGCCTGGATCGAAGACTATCTCGCCGGCGGCAGGCTCGCCGCCGTCGGCCATCGCATCGTCCATGGCGGACGCGCGTTCCATCGGCCGGTCGTCATCACAGGGCAGACTGTCGCCGCGCTGGAGGCGCTGACGCCGCTTGCGCCACTGCACCAGCCGCGCTGCCTGGCGCCGGTCCGCGCGGTGCAGTCGCTGCAGCCGGAGCTGACGCAGATCGCCTGCTTCGACACGGCCTTCCATCACGGCCTGGCGCCGCCGGCCAACCGCTTTGCCATCGCGCGGCAGTTTGAGGAGCGCGGCATCCGCCGCTACGGCTTCCACGGCCTCTCCTTCGAATACGTCGCGAGCCAGCTCGCCGCGATCGCACCGCAATGGGCCGAGAAGCGCGTCGTCGTGGCGCATCTCGGCAACGGCGCGAGCCTTTGTGCCTTGCAGAAGGGAAAGAGCGTCGACACCACCATGGGACTGACCCCGCTCGACGGTCTCGTGATGGGCACACGCTGTGGAACGATCGATCCCGGTGTGCTGCTTTATCTCATGCAGGCAGAAAAGATGTCGGTCGATGACGTGCAACATTTGCTGTATGAAGGATCGGGCCTGCTCGGCGTTTCGGGGGTGTCAGCCGACATGCGTGCCCTGCTGGCGAGCCACGAGCCTGCGGCTCGCGAAGCCGTCGATCTCTTCACATTTCGTGTCGCCGCAAGTGTCGCCGTGATGACAAATACCCTTGCGGGCCTCGATGGCCTCGTGTTCACCGGCGGCATAGGCGAGCATGCCGCGGAAATACGGCAGCGCGTCTGCGATCGTCTCTCCTGGCTCGGCGTCAGCATCGATCCGGTCGCAAATGCGCGGGGCGAACAACGTATCGCCGCGAAGGGCAGTCCCGTAGATGTGCTGGTCATTCCGACCAACGAGGAGGTCACTATTGCGCGGCACTGCCGCGGCCTGCTGCGCACTGATCACTAATCCGTCGCGGCAACCCACATCACGAGCTCCCTTGCGAGAGTGCCGAAAGCCCGATCGAATGCGGCCGCCGCCTCCGACGGTGTGAGCGAGTTAATTCCTTCGGATCCTTCGAGAATCTTGGCGGCTTTCACCTGACCAGTTCGATCCACGATCTTGGCGGAGAACGCGATCGTGGCGCGTGGTTGGGTTCCCTGCGCAATTTCGAACCGACGCAGGTCTATCAGCAGACGCGGCGCGCCTTCTACGCCGCTGTCGGCGCGCAGCGGCGCATGCGCGACGTCGTAATTCTCGAAGCTCTGTAGCAACCGCGCCTGCACCAGCACCGGGAGACTATCGCTCCACTGCGCACCTTCGAATCCCTGAGTTTCCTGATCCGGGGTGAACAAAAAGCGCTGGGTCTGCAAGCGTGCGATCGCGGTCGGCTCCGCCATGACCAGTTGCTCAGGCAGATTAGCACGGCGCTGCCCCCCGAAACTGTCCACCGCGTGAAGGTCGTACGCCACCTTGCGCGGCGCGGGCGCACCGCTGCCGGTCATGCGTTCGAGTCCGGCCACAATTCCCTCGAGCTTCGGCGTGTTGCGAGCGAGTCCTTCGGCGAAGGTGCTGAGATTGTCGATCGTGCTGTGTAACGGCGCGGCATTCTCGGACAGGACGGCATCGACCCGTCGTAGCGCATCTCGGGCTGCTTGCGTCATGCTCCGTCCGGCCCCCTTTTCGGCCACCAGCGGTTCACGCGCCGGCGGCGCCTCGGGATTGTCACCGCCTTCCAGCGCGATCACCGGAACACCGGTCAGTCCCTGGAAATCGAGGCCGACGTGCGTATCGCTGTGCACCGGCGTGCGCTCGGCGACCGCGATCGTGGCGTGAACCTCGCGCGGACGGTCCGGAACCAGCTCAAGCGCGGTCACTTCGCCAACGCGAATGCCATTGAAGAGAACACCCGCCCCGACCAGCAGCCCGTGCACCGGATCGGTGAAAACGAGCTGATATGTCTGCCGTTTTCCGATCCCCCCGACATTGTTCAGCCAGTAGACAAAGCCGAACACGGCGACGATCGCCGACAACACGAATGCACCAACAACGATGTAGGGCGCGCGAATTTCCATGTGCGTCTCTTTTTGCCTAGTTGCCGAGACCCAGCTTCTGCGCCCGGGCGCCATGAAAGTAAGCCTGAACCCAGGGATGATCGGACTTGAGCACCGATGACAGCCGCCCGATTGCTGCGATCCTGCCGTCGGCAAGCGCGGCGACGCGGTCGCAAATGGCCTGCAGGCTGTTCAGGTCGTGCGTCACCATGAACACCGTGAAACGCAACGTCCGATGCAGCGTTCGGATCAAGGTATCGAATTCACCCGCAGCGATGGGGTCGAGACCGGACGTTGGCTCATCGAGAAACAAGAGCGCGGGGTCGAGCGCCAGTGCCCGCGCGAGCGCAACCCGCTTGGTCATGCCGCCCGAGAGCTCGGACGGATACTTGTCCCCGTCTTCGCGGGTCAGGCCAACCATCTCGAGCTTCGCGTCCGCGACTTCGTTCAGCAGCCTTGGTGAGAGCCGCGCCTGCTCGCGCAGCGGAAACTGGATGTTCTGGCGAGCCGTCAGGGCCGAAAACAGCGCCCCCTGCTGGAACAGCACGCCCCAGCGGCGCTCGGTGTCGCCGGTGCCCGCGAAATCGATCTGCCCACTCCGCTTCGGCAGCAGGCCGACCAATGTTCGCATCAACACCGACTTTCCGCCCCCGGACGCCCCAACGAGACCGAGAATCTCCCCGTCGTTAACGTCAAGGTTGAGGTGATCGAGGACGATCTTCTTGCCGAAGCCGACCACCAAGTTGCTTATGTGAATGGCTGGAGTTTCGCGCATGGCTACATCCCGATCGACGCGAAGAAAACCGCGAACAGGCCGTCGAGCACGATCACCAGAAAGATCGACTTCACGACCGACGCAGTGGTCTGCTGTCCCAGCGACTCCGCGCTGCCCTTGACACTCAATCCTTCCACCGCCGCGACAAGCCCGATCACGAGCGCCATGAACGGCGCCTTGATGATCCCGACCTCGAAATGCGTGACGGAGACCGCCTCGTGGAGTCGCGCAATGAAGATTGCGGGGCTCATGCCGCCATAAAGCCAAGCGATGAGCCCGCCGCCATAGAGCGCCGCCAGCGAGCCGAGAAAGGCGAGGATCGGCAACGCCGCCACCAGCGCCAGGATCCGCGGCAAGATCAGGACTGCGACAGGATCGAGCCCCATGGTGCTGAGCGCGTCGATCTCCTCGCGCATCTTCATCGCGCCTATCTCGGCCGTATAGGCGCTGCCGGATCGTCCGGCCACCATGATGGCCACGATCAGCACGCCAATCTCGCGCAGCACGAGGATGCCAACCATGTCCACGACATAGGATTCCGCGCCAAAGCGGCGGAAATGGAAGATGCCCTGCTGGGCGATGATGGCACCGATCAGGAACGTGATCAGCACCATGATCGGCACCGCCTGCCAGCCCACCCGGCCGAGCTGATAGACGGTCGACGTCAATCGGAACGATCGCGGATGCCTCAGAATACCAAGCAGCGCTGCGCTGAAGGCGCCGAGCATATCCAGGAATGCCGCCGAATCGGACGCGAGCCGCCTGCTGCTCCGACCGAGCTGATCGAGCCTCTGCAGCAAGGGGTTGACTGATTTGCGTTCGGCGGGGCCACCACGGTTCAGTCCTCGCACCTCTTGCAGCAGATCGCCATATGGACCGTCGACACCGATGAAGGCCGCCCTGGTCGCGCCGCGGCGGACCAGCCTTTCGAGCAGCCAAGCGCCGACAGTGTCGAGCGAGGTGACACGGCGCAGATCGATCGACCCGATTTCGGCGCTTGCCGCACGCTCACACAACCGCTCCAGCAGCTCGACATTAGCAACGTTCCAGGCCCCGCATGCGGAAAGTATGCGCGGATCTTCTGCATTTACCGTCAATGCCGGTGCGTTGAGCAAGGGACCCACTCCAAATTCAATTACTAAGCATAGCGGCTCAGTGCAGGCAGTGTTTGACCCACCGCAATTTAGCTCCAGCCGTTCCCTTGGCAGCCGTTCTTGACCCAGATCAACGACATGCCGGGCCGAGCGCCTATGATACGTTAGCCTGGCAGCACCGGGTGGCATTCTGGGAGAGTTCGATGAACAGAGCCGCCTTCAAGCCTCCGCAAAACACTGCGTTGCCGCACTCGTTTAGACTGATCCGGCTCGGGCGCGCGCGCGAGCATGATCACCCTGAGGGAGAGCCGACGATCGGCTATATCATCATCGCTCCGCTGGACACGATGTCGCGGATCGATGTCGAGACCTGGAAAGCCCATCGCGAGGCCTGCCGCGTCGTTCGCAAGCGGCCTGGCGAGCACGAGCAACTCGGTCACCTCGTCCGTGGTCCGAGTGACAGCTGGCGCTTCCACTATGATGTGGCCGGCGCCGCCGCCGATGAAGCCGGGTATCATTTCGGCAATGAGCGTTTCCGGCTCGGTGAATATGTCTCGGTCCACGAGGCGGACGGGATGCACCCCTATCGTGTTCTGGCCGTCAGCCCGCTTTGATTTCCCTAGGGTCGGATCAGGAGGTCGGCATTAATGGCATTCACTACGGGTAGGGAAAGGTCGAGCACGACATCGACGATGCCGTGATCGGCCGAATCGGTAGTAGCAGTGAAGCCGAGTTCGCGGCACATGACCAACATGGTGGTGTTTTCAGCCAGAACTTGACCGGACAGGCGCTTCAACCCCTCCGACCTTGCATAGTCGATCAGGAGCCGCATCAGGGCCCAACCAAGTCCTCTGCCCTTGAGGTCGGACTGCAGCAGGATCGCATATTCAGCGTTTTCATAGAGCGAATCCGAATGCAGCCGAACCGCTCCCATCATCGCGCCGGTATTCGGGTCCAGTGCCACAAAGGCCATCGCACGCGCGTAGTCCAGCTGGGTTAGCCGCGCAATAAACGAGTGCGAAAAGGTCTTCATCGCATGGAAGAATCGCAGCCTGAGATCCTCGGCGGTCACCCGCTTGAAGAAGCTGTCGACCATGGGCTCATCCTCCGGCCGCATCGGCCGGACTACCACGCGCGACCCGTCCCTCAAGGCGAGCTCACCCTCCCACTGCGATGGGTAGGGCCGCACAGCGAGCCGGGTCTGACCAGCAAACAGCCGCGCCGGCTTGCGGATCGCGACGCGTGCGTCGAGCGCCAGCACACCCGTCTCGTCCGCCAGCAGCGGATTGATGTCGAGCTCGGCGACTTCCGGAATATCGGCCGCCATCTGTGCCAACTTGACGAGTGTGAGCGGCACGACGTCCGAAGGGACAGCGGGCACATCGCGATAGGCTGCGAGCAGCCGCGAGACCCTGGTACGAGCCACCAGCTCGTGCGCCAAATTCATGTCGAGGGGCGGCAGCGCCAGCGCCTTGTCGTTGATCACCTCGACGGCCGTACCGCCGCGCCCAAACACGATCACAGGGCCGAAGGTCGGATCGTCGGCAATGCCGAGGATCAATTCGCGCGCCGCTCGGCGCTCGATCATCGGCTGAATCGTTACCCCCCGGAGGCCGGCATCGGGACGCGCGTTCCGGGCGCGTGCCAGAACCGTCCTGGCCGCGTCGGCTACACTTTCGCGGGTCCGCAAGCCAAGGATGACCCCGCCGACATCTGATTTGTGCCTGATATCGCGGGAGAACAGCTTGACCGCAATTGCGTGCCCTTGGGCCAGGAATGGCGCGGCCTTGTCCCCCGCATCGTCGGCATCGCGGGCAGCAACCGTCGGCACGATCGGAATGTCGTAAGCCTCAAACAATGCGACGATCTCGACCGGATCGAGCCAATCTCGCCCTTCCAACTGCGCGTTTGCAATCGCCCGCCGCGCGGCTGCTGTATCCGGCAAAAATGTCGAAGCGATGCTTGGCGGGGTTGCGGCCAGCGCGGTGGAGGCTTCGCGGTACCTCACGAGATACATGAAGGCGCGCACCGCATCATCCTCGGTCGGGAAATGGGGCATGCGGGCACCTTCGAAGATCGCCGCGGTGCGATCGTCGGCGCCGGCCCACGCCGCAAGCACCAGCGGTGCAACCGCGCTCCGCTTGTCCCGGCGCTCGCCAACGCATTGCGCCACCGCCTGGGCGATGCTTTCGGTTGGTGCCACCGCCGTCTCGACGTTCATGACCAGCACGGCATCGCTGTTCGCGTCATCCAGTAGTGCGCCGAGCGCGCACACATAACGGGCGGCATCCGCGTCGCCGGAAATATCGACCGGATTCGCACGCGACCAGCCCCGTGGCAGAACCTGATCGAGCCGCCCCACCGTCTCCGCCGTCAGGCTCGCGGGAGCACCTCCGAGCTCGGTTAGCCGGTCGACCGCAAGAATTCCGAGCCCGCCGCCGTTGGTCAGGATTGCAAGTCGGTTGCCGCGTGGGACGAAGCCTCGGCCCAGCAGTTCGGCACAATCGAACAACTCGCGTAAATCGTAAACGCGCAAGATGCCGGCACGGCGGAACGCGGCGTCATACACGGCATCCGCACCAGCCAACGCGCCGGTATGGGTCGCGGCAGCCTTAGCGCCTTGGGCCATCCGCCCAGACTTGACAACGATCACGGGCTTTATCCGCGCTGCGGCGCGCGCCGCAGACATGAATTTGCGCGCATCCTTGACAGCCTCGATGTAGAGCAGGATTGCATAAGTGTGTTCGTCCTGCGCGAAATAGTCGAGCAGATCGGCGACGTCGACATCGAGTTGGTCGCCGATCGATACGATACCGGAAAAACCAAGCCGCCGTTCGGCGGCCCATTCAACCATCGCCGCCGCAATGGCTCCAGACTGCGAGATCAGAGCCACGTGGCCGTCGGCGGGACGATGAGCCGCGAAACTTGCGTTGAGCCTGGCCCGGGGGACCATCACACCAATGCAATTGGGGCCAATCAGACGCATGCCATGCATACGCGCGGTCCGCGCGACCCCTTCCGCTAGCGAATCTACACCATGGCCGAGACCTGCCGACAGGATCACGGCGCCGGCGACGCCGGCCGAGGCCGCATCCGCGATGATCTCGGGGATTGCAGCCGCAGGCGCCGTGATCACGATGAGATCCGGAACGAATGGGAGGGACTTGATATTCGCAACAGTCGGCTCGCCGTCGACCACGGCGTAGTTCGGATTGACCACCGCAATCCGGCCGGCGAAGCCCGTCGCCTTGAGGTTCAAAAGAACCGCGAGCCCCAGCGAAGATGCACGTGAACTGCCACCGACCAAGGCTATGGCTCGCGGCGCAAAAACCCTCTCTAAGCCAAACGTAGACATCGAACAGTCTCGCAGGGAACGAGCGGTGGCGCCTGCCGCTTCGTGCAGCGCGCCAAGGCTCGCATGACGTCCTCGCGAGCGATAATACCGATCAGATGGTGATATTTGTCAATCACGGGCAGGCTCTTCAGGCGATGTGCGACCATCAGCTGCAGAACCCGCTGCAGGTTCGTGTCCGGCTCGACCGCGATCACGTCGGACGACATAATCTCGTCAACGGTGGTCCCCATACGATCGTCATAGTGCGGCAAAATCTCATCCGGTGTGAGCGTGAACACCTTCAGGGCGTCGAGTTTCGTAACGAAACCCACCACGACATCGTCACGGAGCACGGGATAGGCGTCATAGTCGTCTTTTGCGAACAACCGGTACAGGTCGCCGACGGTCATCTCGGGGGCGACACTTCGCACCGACTTCGTCATGTTGCTCGCGACGGTTTCCTGGAGAAACTCGTACATGGCTGATCCCCTTGGATAAATGGCTATTTGGCGGACGCGCCGCCGCTTGACGAGCGACGCGCCCCACAAGACGGTTACGCCGCCGTCTTGATGTCGATCTGCCTGCTCTGCTTGGGAGCCGGCTTCTTGACGGTGACCTTGAGTACGCCCCTGGCGATTTCGGCGCTGACGTCTTCCGCCTTGACGCCCTCGGGTAATGCAACGGACCGCGAAAACGCGCCGAAGCTGCGCTCGACCAGGTGATAGTCCTTGTTCTGCTCCTCGCGCTCGCTCTTTTTCTCGCCGCGGATCGTGAGCGTGTTGTCGGCAAGGTTGAGCTGAACGTCCTTGGTCTCGAGGCCAGGCAGTTCGGCGCAAATCTCGATGGTCTTGTCGGTCTCGCTGACGTCCATCCGCGGCATCATCGCCGCCAGCGTTGCGAAGGGCGGAAAATTGCGACCGAATCCATCGAACAGCCGGTCGATTTCCTGCTGCAGAAATGTAAATGGATTGGCTTCCCGCGGCGCCACGGCGCGCTGGGTTCCAACGGGAATCATGTCCTTGATCATCGGTGGCTCCTGTTTGAGTCTTGGCCTTTAAGTCTCGGCTCGCGAAGCAAAGCTAATCCGGAACACCCAACCGGCGTTGACTGGGATCAAAACAAGGCCAATGTCACGTGATCAAAGAAAAGGTCACAGACCCTGAGCGAGTTCCGTCATGCATGCCATGATCCTGCCTGCGCGTGGCGCGCGGCTGCAATATGTGGAACGGCCGGACCCGATACCTGGCCCAGGTAAGGTTCGGGTCAAGATCAGCGCCTGCGGCGTCTGCCGCACCGACCTCCATGTCGTCGATGGAGAGCTGCCAAACATCGCCTATCCGATCGTACCCGGGCATGAGGTAGTTGGCCGTATCGACGCAATTGGCGACGGCGTAGATGATGAGCATCTCGGTACGCGCGTGGGCGTTCCCTGGCTCGGGTCGACCTGCGGACAATGTCCGTACTGCCGGGAGGGTAAGGAAAACCTCTGCGACGATCCCCTGTTCACGGGCTATACGCGGGACGGCGGCTTTGCGACCCATCTGGTGGCGGACGCGCGCTACTGCTTTCCGCTCGGCGAGGACCGCGACGATGCCGAGCTTGCACCCCTGCTGTGCGCGGGGCTGATCGGCTGGCGCTCCCTGGTGATGGCTGGCGACGGTCGCAAACTCGGCATCTACGGTTTTGGCGCGGCGGGACATATCGTCGCGCAGGTCGCGCGTTGGCAAGGGCGGGATGTCTACGCTTTCACCCGTTCGGGCGACACCGGGGCCCAGCACCTGGCATTGTCGCTCGGCGCATGCTGGGCCGGAGCCTCCGAGGACCGGCCGCCGGACCAGCTCGACGCCGCAATCATCTATGCGCCCACAGGCCCACTGATCCCGCTTGCCTTGCGCGCCCTGCGCAAGGGCGGACGCGTGGTCTGCGCCGGCATCTACATGTCCGATATTCCGAGCTTTCCTTACGATATCCTCTGGGGAGAACGGCAGATCGTCTCGGTCGCCAACCTGACCCGACAGGATGGCGTCGACTTTGTCAAGATAGCGGCGAGGGTCGGAGTCCAGACACACGTCACCGTCTTCCCCCTTGATCAGGCGAACGAAGCGCTCGCGCGCCTGCGCGGCGGCAAACTCGTCGGCGCGGCCGTTCTAAAACCATGAAGACGCCGGCAGCATCAACCGACGAGGCCTCAGGCGAAGCCGGCCAGGCGGCTGTATTGTCGTTCCTGGCCGGATCTGGCGAACCGAACGCGCCGGCGCAACGGATCGACACCCACTGCTCGATCGTTTTTCTCGGGCCTTCGCGCGTCCTGAAGATCAAGCGGGCGGTCAAGCTCCCCTATCTCGACTTCTCGACGCTGGAGAAGCGGCGACGCGCTTGCGAGGACGAAATTGCGATCAACAGGCGCCACGCCCCCTCGATCTATCGCGGTGTGGTGCCGATCACACGCCGTGGCGATGGCTTCGCGATCGGAGGGACCGGGCAAGTTGTCGAATGGGCCGTCGAAATGGCTCGGTTCGACGAACGAAAGACGCTCGATCACCTAGCTGCGCAAGATGCTTTCGGGCCGGAGCTTGGCGAGAGCCTGGCCGGCGTCTTGCTCAAATCCCATCGGGCAATGAGCGGCAGCGATGGATCGCACTGGCTTGCCTCGCTCCCTCTCATCATCGATCGCAACACCGGGCAATTTCTCGCCGAGCCGGATCTTTCCCGCGAAAGTATCGATAGACTGCACGAGCTGAGCCATCAGTCCCGCGCACGAAACATCGAGCTCCTGCGTTCACGCGCCGCCGCAGGACAAGTACGGCACTGTCACGGTGATGCCCACCTCGGCAATATCGTCCTGCTCGACGACGAGCCCGTTCTGTTCGATGCGATCGAGTTTGATCCGGTCATCGCGACAACCGACGTTCTTTACGACCTCGCATTCCCCGTGATGGACATGCTGTACTTCGGGCGGAAGGCGACAGCCAACCGGCTGTTCAACAGCTACGTCCAGACTGACTGGGACACGCAATCGGATGCGCTGTCCTTGCTTCCGCTGTTTCTGTCGATGCGCGCCGCAATACGTGCCAACGTCCTATTCACCAAGCGGCGGCAACGCCAGCACGACCACACGATCGGCACCCAAGCGAGCCGCTATTTCGAGCTTGCATGTCGGCTCATTGAACCGGAACCGTCTCGCCTGCTCGCAATTGGCGGGAAGTCCGGCACCGGAAAGAGCGTGCTCGCGCGCGACATGGCACATCTGATTGAACCGCGGCCGGGCGCCCTGGTCCTGCGATCGGATGTCATGCGAAAGCAACTCTACCACGCGGCCGAATGCGCGAGATTGCCGCCCGAGACCTACACTTCCGAGGCCTCCGACCGGGTCTATCAAGCCATGCTCGACCGAGCCAGACGCGTCTTGGCTCAGGGGCTCTCCGTTATTCTCGACGCCGCATTCCTGACACAGGCGGAGCGTGGTGCGGCAAGAGCGGTTGCCCGCACAGCCAAGGTTGCATTCACGGGACTATTCCTGACTGCCGATCGCACCATCCGGCTGCAACGCGTAGCCTCGCGCCAACGCGATGCCTCTGATGCGACTGCCGACGTGGTCCTTTTCCAGGACAGTATCGATACCGGAAATATCGATTGGCAGATCGTGGACGCCTCCGGCTCACCTGCGACGACGCTCCAATGCAGCGCGTCCCATCTGCCGGACGCGTCGCTAGATTAGGACGACGGAACATCCCCTAAGGAAACATCCGGAATTGGTGGATCAATTGATGTGTGTCAGCATCCTCCTGCTTAAGCAGGAGGATGCTATGAAACGCGCCTTGGCCTTTCTCTTTGCCGGGAGCGCCGTCACAACGGTGGCGCTCGTTCTGTTCTACAATTGGTTCTTCCCAGACGTCCTGCCGCTTGCCTCCACGGAACCGCAGGTGATCTGGCGATTTGAGGCGGCTTTCGTCGTATCCGCGATTGCCTGGACCGCGGCCTTTGTAGCAGCCGCGTCGGGGCTGTCATTGTTGCTGACGGCCTTCACCACCCCGAACGCCACCGCCTCGAGGCGCCAGAACGCCGGCTGATGTTCCCAAGGCCATCGACTCGCACGTCTTGCCTCAAAGTCTACCGTAACCTCGAAGTCGGTTCATTGGAGCCGACTTTCGACGTTATGGCTGCCGACAGAATGCAATAAGTCTCCGCGCCAAACGGCCGGCGTCGCTTCGACAATCCTCGTTTGCTAATTCCGGAGCTGCATGCCCCACAGCGGTTTGAGCAATTCGAGCACGACGAGCAGCGCCACCCCCGGTCCGAGCGCGATCATCAGATCGTCCGAATGAAGGGGCCCAAACCGAAACAGGCTGGACGCCGGGGGCCAAAGCAGCGCGGTCCCGAGAGCGCCGGCGATTGAAACCAGGATTACCGCCAGCGCCGGGTTCGGCCGGAAGAACGCCGACAGGAATGAAGAACTGAACGATCGGTTGACCAGGACAAGGCCGACAATGGACCCGATGAGCGCGAAGAACGTCAAGGCCCTCACCTCATCTGTAGGCATGCCGACATGAAGTGCAACGACGAACAGGATCGCGACCAGCGCAAAGATCAGAGCGCCTTGAAGAACGCTCCAACCAACCAGCGCCCAAGTAAACAAGGGGCTGTCGGCTTGCCTGGGTGGGCGTGCCATGACGTCGCGCTCCTCGCGCTCGGCCTCGAACACGAGTGAGCATACCGGATCGATGATCAGCTCCAAAAATGCGATGTGAACCGGACCGAGTATCAAAGGTAGTCCGAAAACCAGCGGCAGCAGGGCGAGTCCCGCGACGGGAACGTGGACTGCGAAGATGAAGGCCATCGCTTTTCGCAGGTTGTCGTAGATTCGACGACCCAGGCGGATGGCGGAGATGATCGCACTGAAATCGTCGTCAAGCAGCACGATCGACGATGCCTCACGCGCGACATCCGTTCCGCGTCCGCCCATCGCGATGCCGATGTGAGCCGTTTTCAGGGACGGCGCGTCGTTGACACCGTCGCCGGTCATCGCGACGATCTCGCCGTTCCGCTTCATGGCCTGCACGATGCGGAGCTTCTGCTCCGGCAATACGCGCGCGAATACGTTCACGCGCTTGACGTGCTCCGCAAGCTCCAAGTCGTTCATGAGCTTGATCTGATCCCCCGTGATCACGTCATGGACGTTCAGCCCCGCCTGCTTTGCAATTGCGGTCGCGGTCACCGGATAATCGCCTGTGATCATGGCGACGCGTATTCCCGCTGAACGGCATTCGCGCACCGCACCCGGCACGCCGGAGCGAAGCGGATCGGCGAATCCCACCAGACCGAGGAAGCGGAATGCGAAGGATTCCTGCGAGCAAGGAAGCTGGTTGCCTTCATACACGGCCGCCGCGACCCCGAGCACACGGAGCCCTTGCTCCGCCATCAACCCGACGGCATTTCTCATCGCTTCCTGATCTGCATTGCTCAACCGGCAGAGACCTGCAATCGCTTCAGGCGCTCCTTTAGCTGCAACGATGTGTTCCTCCGCAAGAGATGAGCGCCAGACCTGCGCCATCGCCAGGAGCTCGGGCCGGAGTCCATAGGTGTGCACCAGTTGCGCGTGAGCATCCCGTCCGCTGGTTTCCCTCCGGATGTCGCCCGCAAGGGCATGCAACGCCCGCTCCATTGGATCCAGTGGCTGAGGCGAACTGGCAAGGATGCCATAGTCAAGCACCTCCGAGAATTCGGGTCGTACGCAATCCGGATTCGTAGACTTGGGACGCATGCATGAACCATCGGGCAGGCGCAGTTCTATGACTGACATTTCATTCAGCGTGAGAGTGCCGGTCTTGTCGGTGCATAACACCGTGGCTGAACCCAACGTCTCGATTGCGGCCGCCCGGCGCGTCAGCACGCGGGCCTTCGAAATGCGCCACGCGCCCATCGCCATGAACACGGTGAGTACCACACCAAATTCTTCTGGCAGCATGGACATGCCGATTGCGACGCCGCCGAGCGACGCCTGCAGCCAGTCTCCGCGCAACATCCCGTAAAGCAGCACGGCAACGATGCTGACTGCAGCGCCGCCGAAGAAGCAGAGCCGGACCAGCTTCGCTGTTTGCTGTTGCAGCCGAGGTGGTTCCGCTTGCAGCGTACGTAGCGATACACCGATCTTTCCGATTTCGGTTCGTGACCCGGTGGCCGTGACCCGCGCGGAGCCTTCGCCCCGCACGACAAGCGAACCGGAGTACACGAATGGCTGATCGTCGCCGCCCGGCCGGTGCTCAGCCGCAGCGACTGTCTCGAGCAACTGCTTGCGAACGGGCACCGACTCGCCCGTGAGAAGGGACTCGTCGACCTGCAGGTCGCGGCCGTCGACGAGCACGGCATCGGCGGGAACGCGATCCCCCTCGCCCAGAATGACGAGATCGCCTCGCACAACGTCCCGGCCGGCGATACGTCGGCGTACCCCATCCCGGATCACGAGGGCTCGCGGACTCGTCAGGTCGCGCAAGGCTTCCAGGACGCGTTCGGTTCGTGTCTCCTGCACGATCGTGATCACGATCGACATGGCGCCGAAGCCAAGAAGCAGCAACGCCTCCTGGAGATCACCAAGCAGGAGGTAGATCAGCCCGCCGCACAGAAGGAGCGCGAGCATCGGCTCGCGCAGCACCTCCAGCACGATACGTACGGGCGTGCGCCGCTCAGGACTCGGAAGCTCGTTGTACCCTTCGACCCGAAGGCGGGTTGCAGCTTCGGCTTCGCTCAGTCCTATGAGGTCTGCGGCACTCACGTCTTCCGCCACATGCTCCAGAAGCTTCCGCCCAGCAAAAGTGCCGTAACGAGCAGAATGGCCACGAATGTCTGAATGACGTCAAAGTTCAGGGAATCCCGCGCAACGAATAGCGCGGTGATGGATCCCACGAGGACGAAGAGGATGCGAAGGATGACGCTCATGGCTCTCTCCCAGAGATCAAGCGTTGTTCGAAACTCGCCAAGCAGGGTGCGTAGCTCGATCCTGATGGTTCGGCATTTACTGTAGGGTTTCGCGCCAAGGGAGCAGTTGCGGCAAATCAAACTGCTTGAGTTCCTGTATAGGCGGCTCAATGCTGCAGGACGTACTGCCCTGGCGCATCATCGAGGGGCGGCCCGCCCTGGGCCGCATGAAGCGACGTCTGCGCCGGCACCCAGGCATCCGAATGCGTCGTAAGAAAGCGAACCCACTCCAGCCACCAGGTTCCCTCCCGATGAGCCGCCTTCTGCAGCCACTCGTCGGGACCGACATAGGGCCGATCTACTTCCTTCTCCATCAGTTGATAGCTGTGTCCGTCCTCAGAAGGCGGAGCAACGATGCCGGCGTTGTGGCCGCCGCTCGCAAGCACGAAGGTGACGTCAGCGTCCGCGAGCAGATGGATCTTGTGGACCGAGCGCCACGGTGCGACGTGATCGCGCAACGTGCCGACGACGAACATCGGAGCACGGAGATCCGAAAGCGCGACCGGCTGCCCGTCCGCCAAATAGCGGCCTTCGGCAAGGTCGTTGTCAAGAAACAGCTTGCGGAGATAATCCGAATGCATCCGATACGGCATGCGGGTGGCGTCGGCATTCCACGACATGAGGTCGCTTGGAGGCGCGCGCTCGCCGATGAGATAGTCACGCACCAGGCGTGACCAGATCATGTCGTTTGACCGAAGCAGCTGGAATGCTCCGGCCATCTGTCCCGCCTCAAGCACGCCGTGCTGCCGCATCATGTCCTCGAGGAACGCGACCTGGCTTTCGTTGATGAAAAGCGTCAGCTCGCCCGCCTCGGTAAAATCGACCTGGGCTGCCAACAGCGTCACCGACCTGAGGCAGCCGGGCCGCTCCCTTTGCAATCGGGCCGCCGCAATTGCCAGCAGGGTGCCGCCGAGGCAATAGCCCGCCACATGGATTGCGCGTTGCGGGGCGAGCTGATTGATCACATCGACGGCAGCGTCGACCCCAAGCTTGCGATAGTCCTCGAGACCAAGGTCGCGATCGGCTGGCCCCGGGTTTCGCCAGGAGATCATGAACACCGTGAAGCCGCGCTCGACCAGGAAGCGCACCAGCGACTTCTCGGGCGAGAGATCGAGAATGTAGTACTTCATGATCCACGCCGGCACGATGAGCAGCGGCTCGGGGCAGACATCCGAGGTTGCAGGCGCGTATTGAATGAGCTCGATCAGCTCATTGCGGTAGACGACCTTTCCCTTGGTCACGGCCACATCCTTGCCGACCACGAACGGTCCGGGCGCGCCCGGGTAGCCGCGCAACAGGTCCCGGCAATCATCCAGCCAGTTGTGCCAACCTGATACAAAGTTGCCGCCACCCGAGCGCATGACACGTTGCACCACCTCGGGATTGCTGAACGCGAAGTTGGACGGCGCCATGACATCAAGGCATTGGCGGATCGTGAAATCCACTATTGCCGCATGTTCCCTGGAGACGCCGCACAGGCCGGTCGTCGCCGAATGCCACCATTGCTGCCCCAACAGGAACGCCTGCGCCATGACGTTGAAGGCCGGCAATGTCCACTCCTGGCTGGCAAACCGACTATCGCCCGGTTGAGGCTTGACCATCAACCAAGCCTGCCAGACAGCATGCGGCGTCGACACCATGCGCGCGAAACGCAAACCGTCACCAAGAGCTTTGAGTGCGAGCTCAAGCCGTTTTCCAGGTGATGCCGCGAGGTGGAGCTGCCAATCGGCGAATGCGAGCGCTAGGCTGGCTGGCGAGAGCCCACCGGTCCATCGCGCCATCGCCGCGTGAACCAGATGGTCGATCGATTCGGCGCTCGTCGGTGCCTCGCTCTTGGATGTCGCGGAAGCAGGCGTTCCGGCAACCGACGAATCGTCGTTGGCGGGGGATGCGGGTTGATCGAGAACTGCGTGAACTGTCATCGCTCGCCTTCCTGCTTGAGCCGGATGAACTCCAGCCTTGTCTTGACTTGTGGCCCGTCGGCTTGTTCGAATGCCAAGCGTCGCCACTCAATCGAAACGAAATCGCTTCCGCCCCAACGCCACGATCTCGCGGTCCGTCGGATGATCGCTCGGCTCGACATGCAGATTGAGATCGGGCCTTTCCGCCTTGAGATACTCCATCAGCTCGATCTTCTCCGTGCCCGGCCCGATCACGAGTAGATCGCTGCAATTGCTCACGGCCTCCCCTACCCGGGCGACGAATGTTGCATCGGCCTGCACCCGGCCATTGCCGACGGTATTCGCCTTGTGATGCAGGTGCTGCGAGGGCAAGTGAGCGTGGACGGCTGTCGCGCTGACGCCTGTCAACCCGATGCCGAAGATCTTCGCAATGAGGTGGTCGATCCACACGACCGCGTGTGCATGCGATTGGATGGTTGTCTCGCTCATGTCGTAGCTCCGGTGCTTGCTTTCTCGGTTTCTCTCAATCGGATCGCCAATGCCGCGAGCAGTTCCCGGCGGCTAACGATTCCGACGACGGTTCCGGCGCAGATCACCGGAACCTGGGCAACGTCGTAGATATCCATCTGCGCGACGACATCCTCAAGCGAGGCCTCGGCGCCGACGGTGATCGGAGACGAGCTCATGAGCGTACCGACACGCAGCGTGCGCATCCGTTCGCGCTCAGGCGTGTTCTCCGCGATACCGAGCAGCGATTCCAGCCAGTTTCCGGACGGCGGGCTGATGCCGAGTTCGTCACGGTGAAGGAAGTCGCCCTCCGAAACCACGCCGACGAGATCGCCGGCATCATCGATGACAGGCAAACCGCGCTGATCGGTCTCGAGCAGCAATTGGACGGCATTGAGCACCGTGTCGGTCGGCTTGATCGTCGCGAAGGAACTGCGCATCACGTCGGTTGCGAGCATTGTCATCCCTCCCATTCAGGACATGTGCTGGCCGCCATTGATCGAAAGCGTCGATCCGGTGATGAACCCTGCTTCGTCGGCGGCAAGAAATACGACGGCACGGGCAATCTCTTCCGGCTCGCCCAGTCGCCCGACCGGAATCTGCGGCAAAATGGCGTTCTGCATGACATCGGCTGGCACCGCGGCAAGCATCTCGGTGTTGATGTAACCCGGGCAGATCGCATTGACCGTGATGCCAAAGCGCGCGCTTTCGAGCGCGAGCGCACGGGTGAAGCCGAGCTCGGCGGCCTTCGCCGCGGCATAATTGGTC
The DNA here is from genome assembly GCF_015291565.1 of Bradyrhizobium sp. CCBAU 51753. NCBI lineage: Bacteria > Pseudomonadati > Pseudomonadota > Alphaproteobacteria > Hyphomicrobiales > Nitrobacteraceae > Bradyrhizobium > Bradyrhizobium sp. CCBAU 51753. Next base: position 7,952,468 of record NZ_CP030037.1, read on the forward strand.
TGGCCGATCTGGCCCTTCTGCCCGTTGATGGACGAGATGTTGATGATCCGCCCGAACTTGCGCGCCCGCATGCCCTCGACCAGCGGCCGGCACATGTTGAACAGCGAGTCCAGATCAGTCCGGAGCACCGCGTCCCATTGCGGTTTTGTCATACGGTGCAGCGTGGCGTCGCGCACAATGCCGGCATTGTTGACCAGGATATCGATCGGTCCGAGCGCAGCTTCGACCTCGCGCACACCGGCTGCGCAGGCGTCGAAATCCGCGACATCCCACCGAAAGGCGGGAACTCCCGTCTGCTCGTGAAACCGCCGAGCGGCGTCCGCATTTCCGGCGTAGCTGGCGGCCACCCGGTAACCCGCGCCCGCGAGGGTGCGCGAAATCGCTGCACCTATTCCCCTGCTTCCACCCGTAACCAGTGCGACGCGCGACATGTCGGCTCCCTCTAACCTCGGCACGACAATTGCGCGAAATACGTTCAACGGATTGATCTCGCTCAATCACAATCAACTACCGGCCTATGAGGCAGATCAAATTGCGCCGTGCCGTCTCGTGCTTCGATAGCGTGTCTCTTTGGCCATCTTGGAGAACGGTCCATGTTCAAGAACATCCTCGTCCACATTCCGACGGAGCTGTCGCCACGTCCTGCAGTCGATGGGTCGGTCTCGCTCGCGCTCAGCACCGGCGCGCATCTCGACGCAATGGCAATCGGCTACGAGACGGCCGCCGTGCCGTTCGTCGCTGAGGGCGGCGCGGCGGTCGCTTCGCTGTTCGAGGTCGAACATGCACAAGCCCTCGAGCGCGCCGAGGCGGCGCTGCGCGTCTTCGATGTCGAGGCGCGGAATGCCGGAATCTCGTACGCGAACCGCGCCGTAGCGGCGGTTCCGATCGACGCGCGGGAGATTATCTGCGCGAGCGCGCGACTGCATGACCTGACGGTCGTGTCGCAGCCGCTGGGCGAGTACCACAGCTACGACAACGTGATCCCGCGGGAACTTTTGTTCGAGGCCGGCGGTCCCGTCCTGTTCATGCCCTACACGTTCCGCGGTGCATTTTCGGCGAAACGCATCGGGATCTGCTGGGATGGCAGCCGGCTTGCCGCTCGCGCGCTGCACGATGCAATGCCGCTGCTGCGCGCAGCCGATGCGCTCACGGTCATCACCATCGAAGGACCCGATCCAACTCCCGCCGAAAGCTCCACTGACCATCTGGTGCGCTATCTTTCCAAGGTGGGGCTTCCGGCCAAGATCACGTCGTTGCCGGCGTCCCGGTCAGAAATCCAGTCGATTCTGCTGTCGATCGCGGCAGATGAGGGCCTCGACCTCCTGGTGATGGGCGGATATGGCCACTCCCGGCTGCAGGAAACCCTGCTCGGCGGCGTGACGCGCGACATGCTGCGCGCGATGACCGTCCCAGTCCTGATGTCTCACTGAGCGCGAGCCGGACTGTGAAGCATCCAGCCGGGACATTTCAGAGCCATATCGTTCGTGGCTTCGTGGTCATCAGCGCGACCTGCGCCGCGCTGAGCCCAGCCGCTGCAGACCAGGAGCAAGGCCGTCGCCTTGCGCAACTCTACTGCGCCCGCTGCCATTCCATCGACCGGGTGGGGCCGAGCCCGCTGAAAATCGCCCCCCCGTTCCGGATACTGCACGAACGCTATTCGGTCGAGATGCTGCAGGAGGCGCTGGCGGAAGGGATCGTCACCGGCCATCCGACCATGCCCCAGTTCAGCTTCGAGCCGGACCAGGTGGGTGACTTCATGCTGTTCTTGAAATCCCTGGAGCGCGGCCAAACGGGCCATTGAGCCAGGTCAATGTGCAGGACGTCACCGGGCTTATTATTCAATTATCAACACGGAGGGTCCGACATGCGCGCGCATCAGATCATGACCAAACATATCATCGCAGTCAGTCCGCACACGAAGATCCTGGATGCAGCCAACATCATGCTGCGATGTCACCTCAGCGGGCTGCCGGTGATGGACGAAGATGGCACGCTCAGAGGCATGGTGTCCGAGGGAGATTTCCTGCAACGCGCCGAGATCGGTACAGGACACAGGCGTTCGGCCTGGATCGAGCTGTTCACGGGCGTCGGCCGCGCCGCGACCGATTTCGTGCACGAACGCGGCCGCAAGGTCGAGGATGTCATGAGCACGAACTTGATCACCGTGGACGAGCAGACGCCGCTCGATGAGATCGTGCACCTGATGCACAAGCATGGCGTGAAGCGGATGCCCGTCGTGAGCGGCAAGACCATGGTCGGGATCGTCACCCGGGCGGACATCCTGCAGGCAGTTGCCTCGCTGGCGCGCGAAGTGCCTGATCCGACGGCCGATGACACCCACATCCGTGAACGGATCCTGCGGGAAATCAATGCCACCGGCTGGCGCCCGGCCGGCTTCCAGGTCTGGGTACGCAAGGGCGTCGTACATCTGTATGGCTTGATTTTCGATGAGCGAGCACGTCAGGCCACGATCGTGCTCGCCGAGAATACCTCCGGCGTTAGGGGGGTCCACGATCATCTCTGCTTTGTCGACGGTTACTCCGGTTACTACGTGGAATCGCCCGAGGACATCAAGGCGGCCAGCTGATATCGAGGAGTCGAACATGGCAGTGAGTACGCTACTTGTCGTCGGAGCCGTCTGCACCATCTTCGCGATCTTCGCGCTTGTTCTCGCACTGACCGATCGCAGCACGACGCGTTGGCAGCGTCAGGGCCATGACGAGGATCGTGCCAGCACACGAGCCTCGTTTCCTGATAAGCATGTCGCCTGACCCAGCTCCCTCATTCGCGCGTTGCGAGACAGCCGTCTCGCGGCGCGCGGAGGCCGGTCTCGCCTAAGGAATGCCCGGCGCCTACGTATAATTACGTAAGTGGCTTCTACTTAGGGGAAATATCCAAATTTCCCAATCGAGCAGATGCGATCAATCTGCCTCCATCGATCTTCGCATCCATGGAGCGTCGCCATGCAGACCCAGAACGCCATTTCTCTCGAGAACAGCCGTCACCCAACCAGCATCCTCAGCCGGCAAGCGCGCGTCGAAGGGCCTTTCGGCATGATCGGGATGCCGATGCGGTTCGCACGCAACAGCGAGATCTACGGCGAGGACGAGGCCGCGGAATACCTGTACCAGGTCGTCTCCGGCGCGGTCCGAACCTACAAGATCCTGGAAGACGGACGCCGCCAGATCGGTGCTTTCTATCTAGCCGGCGATATCTTCGGCTTCGAAGCCGGCGAGACCCATATCTCCTCGGCCGAGGCCGTCTCCGAGACGCGGGTCATCGTGGTCAAGCGCGCCGCGCTCATGGTCCGCGCGACACATGAAAAGGATCTGGCGCGGCAGCTCTGGGATGCAACGGCCCAGGAATTACGGCGCTTCCAGGAGCATCTGATGCTGCTGATCTGCAGCGCGGAAGATCGCGTCATCGGCTTCCTCCACGACATGGCCCACCGAACCGTCAAGAACGCCGCCATCGAGCTTCCGATGTCGCGGCAGGATATCGCCGACTATCTAGGTCTGACGATCGAGACGGTGTCGCGCACCTTCACCCAGCTCGAGCAGAACGGCGTGATCTCGCTTCCGAGCTCGCGCCGGGTAGAGCTTCGCAACCGCGCGATGTCGAACCGGATCATGGCGGCGTGAGAGCGCGAGCCAGGCTCCGATGATCGGCGGCGAGTGAGAGGCAAGGAAATCCAATGCGGTCGAGCCTGGCAAACACCTATGGGCAGGACAGGCTACCGCGATACACCAGCTACCCCACGGCTCCGCATTTTTCTGCGTCGGTCGGCGAGGCTGATTACCGGACATGGCTCAGGTCGGTTCCAGCTCGGCGGCCGGCCTCGATCTACCTGCATGTGCCGTTTTGCCGATCGATGTGCTGGTACTGCGGGTGCCACACCTCCATCACCAAGCACAACGAACCAATCGCCATTTACGCCGCCGGTCTTCGCACCGAAGTGCACCTCGTTGCGGAAACGGTCGGTGTGCGATTGCCCGTCTCCCATATCCATTTCGGTGGCGGCACCCCGACGATCATGACGCCCGAGACCTTTGCCGATCTCGTCAGCGCGCTGCGCTACTCGTTCTTCGTGCAGCCCGATGCCGAGATCGCGGTCGAGATCGATCCCCGCACCCTGACCGAGCCGATGGCGGAAGCATTGGGCTTCAGCGGCGTCAACCGCGCGAGCCTCGGCGTCCAGAGCTTCGATCCTGCCGTGCAGCACGCCATCAATCGGTCGTAGAGCCTTGAGCAGACCGCGGAAGCGGTCGAGCGGTCGAGCGGCTGCGCGGCGCCGGCGTCGGCCGCATCAACTTCGACCTGCTCTACGGCCTCCCCGCTCAGACTGTCGCTTCCTGCCTTGATACCGTCGAAACATGCGTCGCGCTGCGGCCCGACCGGTTTTCCGTGTTCGGATACGCCCATATTCCCTCCTTCAAGAAGCATCAGTGCATGATCGATGAAGCGTCGCTGCCGGATAGCCTCGAACGGCATCGTCAGTCCGAGGCAATCGCGGAAGCGCTGACCGATGCCGGATACATCCGCATCGGTCTCGACCATTTCGCGCTCTCCGGCGACAATCTGGCCATCGCAAAGCGCGAGGGCCGGCTGCGGCGTAACTTCCAGGGCTATACGGACGATTCTGCCGAGACCCTGATAGGCCTCGGCGCCAGCGCAATCGGCCGCATGCCGCAGGGCTTCGTGCAGAACGCAGTTGCGACGCGCGACTACCTTGCACGCATCGCCGAGGACCGACTTGCCACCGTCAGGGGCTACATGCTGACGGCGGAGGATCGCTTCCGTGCCGACATCATCGAGCGCATCATGTGCGATATGGCCGTCAACCTGCCGCAAATTTGCCACCAGCACCGCTGGGACCAGAGTTCGGCCGTCGTCGATCGGTCACGGCTCGACAGGTTGATCGCGGACGGCGCCGTGACGATGATGGAAGACCACCTCCTGATCAGCGATGACGCGAAATTCCTGGTCCGCAGCGTCGCCTCGGCGTTCGACGCCCACCTTGATCGTGCCGCGGCCCGGCACAGCCGAGTTGTCTAGGTTGCGACGACGGCGGGCCCGCTCCTTTAGAGCAGCTTTGGATGTTGCCTGCTTCGCTTGTTGATCCAGGTCGTGCATGTCGCGAGCAGAACGAGCAAGGCGATCCCAGCTGCGCTTACCACGAACTGCGTCGTGATGCTGTTGGACACTTCGGTGAGATACACGCCCGCCAACAGGGATAGCACGACGCCCGCACAATAAGTTTCAAGCGAACGCTCGCCGCAACGAATTGCGCCCTTCAGGCCGCCCCTAGCAAAAGCCTGCCAATTCGGCGGCACGAACCTCGCCACGACGATGGCGATCGCCAGGAAATGCAAGAGCCGCAGCGGGTCCAGATCTGTCTTGTCGATCGGATAGATCAGGCGCGCAAAGTAGCTCGGGATTGCGGCTGCCAGTGGCTCGATCTCCCAGCTCAATGTGATCACGAGGCTAATACCAAGGTACGCTATCGCGGCTACAACGACGGGCCACGAGACGATGTCTCGCCCGAATATCCGGTAGCCATGTGTTACCCACCATGCCCCAATAACGACCAGGAACTGCCAGGCAAGCGGGTTGAAGTACCACTGATTGACCGGCCACTCCGGCAGGTTCCAGCCGTACAATTGGACCAGTGCATAGATGAACGCGGAGATCAGCAGTGACCCATTCGGAAACTTCAATATTCCCCAGAGGGCAGGCGCAAACGAAAAATGAAACAGCACGAAGGTCGGCAAGACGTCCGTATTCACGGGGCGATACATCAGGATGGCGGCATGGACCAGCGAAGCACCTGGCTCTTGCAGCAGTATCTTCACATTGGCTTCGTCCGCCAGCCGGTCGCTACCCGAGCCGTACGCGACCACGGCAAGCGCCACGGTCAGGATGAGAAACGCTGCATAGATCTGCCAGCATCGCAGCAGCGTATGCGCAATGACCGAGGGCCATCCGTCGAGACGGCGGACATCGCTGTAGTTCAGTGCACAGGTCACGCCGGAGACGAACATGAAAACTTCGGTCGCGTCGCTGAAGCCATAATGGCGCAAGGTCAACCAGCTGAAGACGTTGTTGGGGATGTGATCGAGGAAGACGCACCAGAGCGCAAGACCTCGGCACAGATCCAGCCGGAGATCGCGATCAAAAGGCACGCTGTCGATCTTCCCCGGACCAATTGTCAAGGGCGCGGGGTTTCGGTGAAGATTCCCGCCATTCAGGCGGCCGGCCGAACAATCAGAAAGCATGGACCGCCACCACCTGTCGTCGGCTCGCCAAACTAGCTTGCCTACCCAATATCAAACATTCCAGCGCAACTGCACCACCGTCCGATTGATAAGGATCAACACGGATCGTTTCTTCCAGGAGTTAGCTAAACTTATCGGTTTATGTCGGAGGATTTACGCCGTGCGCGTGCGCGAGATCATGTCGCGGAACGTCATCACAATCGATGCCGACGCGTCCGTCATCGATGCCATCAGGACGATGCTGTCTCATCACATCAGCGGCCTTCCTGTCATTGATCAGGACGGAGCGCTCATCGGGATCCTGTCGGAGGGAGATTTCATCCGGCGTGTGGAAGTTGGAACGGAGAAGCGCCGCGGCCGCTGGCTTGCGATGCTCGCAGGCACGAACCGGGTCGCGCTCGACTTCGCACGCCAACACGGCCGCAAGGTTCGTCAGATCATGTCGCCCAAGCCGATCGCCGTCGAGGAGGACACCCCCCTCGAGCAGGTCGTCCAACTCATGGAATCGCACGGCGTCACGCGATTCCCGGTCATGCGAGACAATGAGCTGGTCGGGATGGTCACACGCACGGACTTCATGACGGCCGTTGCGGCCCTTCGCCTCGACCTACCCATCACTTCCGGTAACGACGACCAGATCCGGGCATCGGTCCTTGCCGCACTGGCGCATGCCCCCTGGCGGCCCGCCGCGCTGCAGTTGAGCGTGCGCGACGGGATCGTCAACCTGCGCGGCAGCGTCCGGAGCGACAATGCGCACAAAGCGGTTATCGTTGCGGTGGAGAACGTTGCCGGCGTGAAGCGTGTCGATGATCAGCTGGTGAAGGTCATCCACCCGCCTCCGGAGGAGGATTATGGCGGCGGAGACTTTGTCTCGCTGCAGGAAGAGACCCCAACGGAAGATGATCAGCCACTATAGGCGTGCGATAGGCGTGGATTCTTGTGCTACTGGCGCGTGCATTGCGTCGAGAAACTGCGTCAACTACGTGTCCAGTTACGAAATTCGTTGTCGGTCAAACGTCAGCACCTCCGTTCTATTGAGGCCGACCTTCAGGCCGCTGCGGTCGGACAAGAGGTCTTACGCTACCGCGATCGGGTTGAGCCACATCAACCTCGAATCCATACGGTCGCACTACGATTTGCGCCGATCCTTTCCGACATCACGAGAACCCTCATGCCGCTCAAGCCGTCTTCGTATGGGCCAGCCGTTGAAGCGTTCTGGCGGGAGCCAACTAATTCGCTCTTGCGCAGGCTCGACACCCAGCGATGCGGCCTGCGTCGGCAAGAGGCCGAAGAGCGCCTCGCCCGGATCGGGCCAAACCTCACAGAGCCGTCACGGACGCGATCGGTTCTGCGGAAAATCGCACATCGCTTGGTCAATCCACTGATTGCCATCCTGATCGTGGCGGCCGCCGTGTCAGGATTCAGCGGCGACATGGCGAGCTTCGCAATCATTACGCTTATGGTGGGTCTGTCGTTGATGTTGGATATCCTGCAAGAACATCGCGCGGAGGTCGCCGCCGATGCGTTGCGGCGCTCGGTTGCGATTCAGGCCGATGTCTTTCGCGATGGCACAATTGTCGCGCTGCCGGTAAGCGAGCTCGTCCCCGGAGACATAGTGGAGCTGCGGACCGGCGACCTCGTGCCAGCCGACGGCGTCGCGCTTGTGGCTCACGATTTTCAGCTGAACGAAGCCCTCATGACCGGTGAGCCCTTTCCGGCCGCCAAGACGACCGAACCATGCGCCACCACTCTGCCCGCGGAAGCGAGCAATGCTCTGTTCGCCGGCACCAGCGTCGTTGGCGGTAGCGGAGTCATGCTTGTCGTCGAGACCGGGCATCGCACACGCTTCGGCATGATCAGCGCCGAGCTGCTGGCGAACGATCCTCCCAGCGCGCTCGAGCAGGGTGTCCAGAAGCTTGGCCTGCTCATTCTCAAGCTGACGCTCTTTTTGACGCTGTTCGTGCTGCTCGCCCATCTCGTGGCACATCGGCCGGCCATGGAATCGTTCCTGTTTGCCGTCGCGCTCGCTGTCGGCCTGACGCCCGAGCTCTTGCCGATGGTGATGACGGTGACATTGGCGCGCGGAGCGCAGCGGATGGCGAAGCGTCAGGTGATCGTCAAGAGGTTGTCCGCGATCCACGATCTCGGTGCGATGGACACACTGTGCGTCGACAAGACAGGCACACTGACAGAAGCTAAGATCACGCTCGCGGCCCATTTTGATCCCGCGGGACGCCCCAACGATCGGGTGCTTGAGCTGGCTCGGTTGAACAGCGCTTTCCAAACCGGCATCCACAGCCCGCTGGATGAGGCGCTGCTTGCCGCAGACAACCCGCCGGGGAGCAGCGCCTGGACCCGGCTCGCCGAGATCCCGTTTGACTTTGAGCGGCGCTGCCTCTCGGTCCTAGCGGCCCAGGACAACGACCGATTCCTGATCGTCAAGGGCGCCCCGGAAGCGATCATGGCCCGCGTCGTCGCGGTCGAGGTCGACGGCTTGGCCCGACCGCTGGATGATAGCCGCCGCGCCCAGCTCGTCCGCCTGCAGGATGACCATGCCCGGCAGGGTTTTCGGCTGCTCGCCGTCGCCATTCGGACCATGGCGCCGGATCAAGTTACCGTCACGACCGAGGACGAAGCCGTCCTTACGATGGTTGGCTTCTGCGCCTTCGCGGACCCTCCCAAGCGCGACGCGGCCGCCTCGATCCGAGACCTGAGCGCACGCGGCGTCGGCATCAAGGTGCTTTCCGGAGACCATGCAGCGGTGGTCGCGCATGTCGCGGACGCCGTCGGTCTTCGCTCCAGCCGCATCCTGACCGGCGGCGAGATCGCCGACTTGAGTGATCGGGCACTCGCCGCGCGGATCGAGGATGTCGACCTGTTCGCCAGGATCGACCCTGAGCAGAAGAGACGGATCATCCGGGCCTTGCGTCGGCGCGGTCACATCGTCGGTTTCATGGGTGATGGCGTCAATGACGCTCCGGCAATTCACGCCGCCCATGTCGGAATTTCCGTCGCCGGTGCGACCGAAGTGGCCCGCGCCGCCGCGGACATAATCCTGCTGGCTCCTGACCTCTCGGTCCTAGGTGCGGGCGTTATCGAGGGACGGCGAACGTTCGCAAATATCCTCAAATATGTTCGCATGGGGACCAGCTCGAATTTCGGCAACATGCTATCGATGGCACTCGCGTCTATTGCGCTGCCATTCCTGCCACTGTTGCCGCTGCAGATCCTGCTAAACAATCTGCTCTACGACCTCTCCGAGATCGGTATCCCGTTCGATGAAATCGACGCGGAGGATGCGGAGAGACCCCAATCATGGAACATGGCGGATATCCTGCGGTTCACGTTCGTGATGGGCTCGATTTCATCGCTGTTCGACGTTGCGACTTTCACCATTCTGCTGAAGGTCTTCCACACCGACGCGGCGGCGTTCCAGACCGGCTGGTTCCTGGAATCGATCGCTACGCAGATCCTCGTGATCTTCCTGATCCGCTCGCGGCGGCCGCCATGGCGCGCCAGCCACCCGCATCGCATCCTGGCGTTGGGCTCGCTGGGCGCGCTTGCTTCGGGCATTTTTCTGGTCCTGGGACCATCCGGTTCCTCGTTCGGTTTCGCGGACCTGCCGCCTGTGCTTCTGGGTGCGATAACCTTGATCACGATCAGCTACCTCGCCATGGCCGAGGCCGGAAAGCATCTTGCGCTCCCAGCCGCTGCCCATCGCGAGCCAAATCACGCTGCACTGAGGCAGCAACATCCCGCCAGTGATCCCGCACCACATGGATGACCCAGAGGGGCCACACATCGGCGAACCGCTGCAGAGTTGATCCTCATCAAGGACTTTCCTCGTCCTGAATGCGATGCTTTGGCTTGGCATGATGCATGGCTTGACGAACAAATGGATCGATCACGGCAAACCAACGAGCAGAGACTCAACGACGCGAGAGATAGCCATGCTCGCGCCGTTGCAACCTCAGCGCCAACGCCAACCATCGACCAACCGGTCCGACGCCGGCATCTCCGGCGCGGTCCGACCATCTCATGGTACGGCCGCCTGCTGATCGTTGGCGCATTGCTGGTCGCCGCCGGCTGGGAGATCTTCCGGCTGCTTCTGACCATCATCACCATGGATTAAAGGGTTCGCTGATTGACGTCGAGTCAGCGGGACATTGCGGCGGCGTCCTGCACCAACTTGGCCGAGCCATACGCGTCAGAATTCGATTTACGAAAATACACCGCGTCCTCTCCTGGCACGCTCACACAACGATGCTTTGCAGCAAATTGTGCGGCCTTGGCGGCCGCGACCTCGTTGATGCCAAATAGCCGCGCATAGTCATGATCGGAAACTCTCAAGACACCGCTTGCGCCGAGTCGATCAAGCCGCGATCGCAACTCCGCAAGAGTAAGATTCTCATTCATTGCCGCTAAGTTATTCCTAGACCGAGCTGGACTTCTGCCGAGTGTTGATTCCCAACAGCGTGTAGAGCGGACAGAAAGAGAAGAATGCTGTCGCGATCAGGATCAATCCGAGAGTCCCGGCGAACAGCCATCCCGTTCCAAGCGAGCCATCCTTCAGCGTATATGCGATCAGAGCAAGACCGATGACGATCCGGGCGTACCGATCAATGAGTCCGATGTTGCGTATCATGGAAGTGAGCCTCCTTTGGTACCGACTATTTTGAACGCACTCCGGCTCACGGTCCTTGATCGTAATCAATTCGCGAAAGAACATCGATCAAGCCCACAAACGACTGGGCTGCGCCGGTGCGCCAGGCAGCACTGATCCACCATGGCGCGACCCAAGACCGACATCCTCTGAGGCCACTCCCAGTGCGCCCTTGGCGATTCGGCGATCTAGTGCGACATCAGCAGGCAGACTGGAGCGTGCTGCAGCAAGCCGCGCGTCATGCCGCCGAACATCCATTCACCGAGCCGGCTATGGCCATAGCCTCCGGTGACGATGAGGTCGGCGCCTTCGTTCCTTGCCAGTCTGACAAGATACCCTGCGTCCGGTTCGCTCGTGTGGACGCGAACGTCGAACTGGCAATTGACGCTGTGCCGTTCGAGATAGCTGGCAACATCGCGCAAGCGGCGGGTCGCAGCGTCCTGTTCGTCCGAAGTGCAGATTTCGGCGACGGTCACTTTGGACGCCCGGGTCAGGAACGGCAGCGCGTCCCGGATCGCCAGACGGGCCTCGCGGGTGTCCTTCCAGCCGACCACGATGCGGTCCGCCGATAAGCCGGTCACGCCTTCCGGCACCGACAGCATGGGACGTCCCATCCGCAGGATGGCCTCGGCCGAATCGATATAGTGGAAGGTATCGGATTGGACTTTCCGGCGCTTGAAAACAACCAGATCTGCTGCCCTTGCCTGCTCGGCCAGGAACGCGGTCGGGGATCCCAGCGCCCACCGCCATTCCAACTTATGGCGCTCTCGCCCCGTGATTTTCCTGAACCACTCGCCCTTCGCCACGAGATCGGCCCGCATCCGCTTGATATCGTCTTCGGTGGTCTGCTCGATGATCACCCCCTCGGCGACGAACGGCGGATCGATGGCGGACGCCGAGACGCCGATCATCGATGCATGAAACCTGTCCGCAATACCTTCGGCGACACGAACCGGTCCCTCATCCTGTTGCTGAGGGTCAACGTAAACCATGACATTGGCCAAAAACATCTGCTCGCTCCTCTAGCTGAAGTGATGGTCCATTGTTACGCATGGTTGCGGCGCTATCGTTGAGCAAGGTCAAACCAGCCTACTCGTCCGACGCTCCGCGCCGACCGCGCGAGCGGCTTGGCAGATCCGGAGCACATGGCAAACCTCCCGGCCATCGAAGTCCGATAGATCGAAAGGGGCTGTCCGCAATCCGCGCGCAGTCCCCGCTTTCGATTATTCGACGATATCGAGCGTGAAACGACCAGGCCCGGCCGGCTTGCTGACGAACCTGGCAGTCTTTCCGGAGAGCGAGCCCAAGGTACCCGATCCGAACTTGAAGACCATCTTGCCCGCAGCCTCAGTCCCGATCGGCTTGCCGTCCTTCATGACAACGGCTCCGGTCCCTTCCAGCAGTTCGCCAACCGCCTCGCCTCCCGGCGCGCGATGAATGCCGACCGCCGCTAGCTGTATTCCCTTCGGGCCGTCCCACTCGCTGACGTTGATTGCAGTCACGACGGCGCCTTTCAGCAATCCATCGACCCCAAAGCAGGAATAGAGAAAGCTGGCGAGCACGTGTCCCGTCCGATCGACCGCCGGCTGCTGCACTGTCGTACCGAAGACGTTGCATTGTAGCGACCGATGGTGTCGGCGGCTGCCGAGCTGCTCGCCGCGATCATTTGCGATGCCAATACAGAGCCAGCTCGAAATAGCAAACTTTCTCAAATGATGCGTTCCTCTCGGGATTTGAGACGACGTGACCGGCGCCTGAGGTTGATCGGGTCAATCCATCGCCGGCTCCGAAACCACCGCACGCTCCAGAAACTGATCGTAAGCTCCAAGCGCGTCAGCGGCGTACATCAGGGATGGTCCACCACCCATGTAGACCGCCATTCCGAGCGTCTCCTCGACCTCCTTGCGGCCGACGCCAAGTTTGACCAGGGCCTCGGCGTGGAAGCCGATGCAGCCGTCGCAGTGCGCGGCGACGCCTAACGCGAGCGCGATCAACTCCTTGGTGCGGGCATCTAGCGCGCCATTTCTGGAGGCCGCCTGCGCCATGGCCGAGAACGCTCGCATGGTTTCAGGAATGCCCTTGCGCAGCTGGCCCAGATTGTTGGAGATGTGCTTGCAGACGTCGGCATAGTCCTTTTGCATGCGACCCTCGGTCTTCGCCATTGGAACAGTCTGGGAAGGGCGGCTCCCCCGATGGGATGCAACGGCGAACGCCGCCCCTCATCCAACGCAGCCCGGCAACGCGATCTGGCCTCTTTGAAGGACGTGCGCGTTCGGCCTGCAAGGACTCTGACCTTTTAGCGTAGCGATCGTTCATGACGTTTGCGCCAGATCAAACCGCGTGCAGTTTTCTGCTTGCGTCAGATCAAACACGTCACTCGCATCCGGAACTAAGCTGAACACCACGTTCCAGAACGATGGGAGATTGGGATGTACGCGCACCAGATCATGGCCCGTAAGGTGCTCTCGGCGACGCCGGATAGCACCATCCTCGACGCAGCAAACATCATGCTCCAGCACCGTGTCAGCGGGCTTCCAGTGGTCGATCGCGACGGGACGCTCGTCGGCATCGTCACCGAAGGCGATTTTCTTCATCGCAGCGAGATCGGCACCGAACGGAAGCGCAACTGGTTGATGACCTTTATTCTCGGACCCGAACAGTGGGCCGAGGACTACGTGTTCGAGCATGGGCGCAAGGTCTCTGAGATTATGACGCGCATGCCGGTCACCGTGGCCGAGGATGCCCCACTGACGACGGTCGTCGAACTGATGGAGAAGAACAACGTCAAGCGGCTGCCGGTGGTCAGCGGCGGCAAGCTTGTCGGCATCATCACCCGCAGCAATTTACTGCGAGCGGTGGCGAGCGCCGCACGCGACGCGCCCGCTCCGACCGATAATGACGATCAGATCCGACGACGCATTTTGGACGAGATCGAACGGAACACCTGGTGCCCGTTGGGATTCAGCGTCAACGTGCGAGACGGCATGGTCCACTTGAGCGGCGTTATCACCGAAAGTAAATTTCGCAAAGCCGTGATCGTGGTAGCCGAGAACGTTCCCGGCGTCCGAGAGGTGCATGACCACCTCTGCTGGAGCGATTTCTTCGGAAACTACTTGAAATCTCGCGAAGACCAGGAGTGGGAGGAAAAGCGCGCTCACTGAAGGCGACTTGGTGCGATTTTTCGGGACCGCTGATGGAGCGAAACGGCGCAAGCCATCTCGATGATTTTTCCTATTCTTGTCGCTTTCGGCCGCAGGCGCTACGCCGCGCTCATCGTCGCGAGGACGGCTCCCACGAATGTTACAAATCAAAGACGTCGCCCAGACGCGGCAGCTCGACCCGCTGTCTTTCCAAGTGTGCAGCAAGCCCCAACATTGCGGGCTCCTCGCCATGGACGAGGAACGTTGCCTCGCATCCATCGATCATGCGTCGCCATGCGAGCAGCTCCTGCTGATCTGCGTGAGCGGAAAATCCGTTGATCGTGTAAATTTTGCTGCGAACCGCGACGTCCTCGCCGAACAGCCGCACGGACCTGGCCCCATCGATGATCTGTCGCGCAATCGTTCCCGAGGCGGCGTATCCGACGAATATGATCGCCGATTCCTTGCGCCAGATATTGTGCCGAAGGTGATGGCGAATTCTGCCGCCGGTGCACATCCCGGACCCGGCCATGATGACCGCACCGCCGGTTATTCTGTTGATCGCTATCGAATCGGCGCTCTCGCGGACGAGGCGCAGGTTGGCCGGCCGCAATGGATCCAGCCCCTCACGGAACATCGAAGCGGCCTCGGAGCTCAGAGATTCGGAGTGCCGCTTGAATATCTCCGTCGCCGAGATCGCCATCGGCGAATCCAGGAAGATCTGCATGGTCGGCGGCAACCTGCTCCGCTCCACTCCCTCGCGCAGGACATAGAGGATCTCCTGGGCGCGCTCGAGTGCGAAAGTCGGGATGATGACGTTGCCGCCGCGCGCCAGCGTGCTGCTGATCGCGCCGCAGAGTTCCTCGATGGAGTCTTTCAGCGACCGATGGCGTCTGTCGCCATATGTCGATTCCATGACGACAACATCGGCGCGAGCCGGCGGGCTCGGAAGCCGTAGCAGCGGGCGACCCGTGTTGCCAAGATCACCCGAGAACAGAACCGAACGCGTGCGGCCGTGATTTGCTGCCTCGATCAGGATGCTTGCAGAGCCCAAGATATGGCCGGCATCGAAGAAGGTCGCGCGAAGTCCTTCCGCGAGCTGTAACGGTTGTCCATATTCAGCCGTCCTCCCAAACCGATCAAAGCAATCGAGCACATCGACAACGGTAAAAAGCGGCTGCGACGCATCTTCCTCGCCGCGCCTGCGCTTTTGGCGGACTCTCCGCCGCGCGTCCTCCTCCTGGAGATGCGCGGCATCGACCAGCACGAGGCGGATCAGCTCACGACTGGCCGCAGTTGTGATCACCTCCCCCCTGAACCCTCGCTTGGCGAGCAACGGAATCCTGCCGCAGTGATCCAGGTGGGCATGGGTCAGCAGAACATAGTCTATGGCTGCGGGATCGAACCTGAAGGCGGCGATGTTCTCTTCCACCAGGTCGCGACTTCCCTGAAAGAGACCGCAATCGATTAGAATGCGCCGGTTCAGGCACTCGACCAAGTGACAGGACCCGGTCACCGCTCGATCGGCGCCATGAAAGGACAATTTCACGATCCGGCCTCTTGACTAACCGGCTTGTCCCGCGAGCAGCCGTATCCGACCGGAAGCAGCGGTTGGCCGGCTAACTGGTGCCAACGCAGGATACCCTGCCAGGCCTCCTCGGCAGACTCTGCGAACCAAAAGAGGTTTTGGTCTTCCGGATCGATGATCCCCTCATCGACGAGAAAGTCCGGATCAAACGCGCGACGCCAGTACGACTCGCCAACCAGCACGACCGGCACCGGTGCAATCTTTCGGGTTTGCGCCAATGACAGCACTTCGAACAGTTCGTCCATCGTGCCTAATCCGCCCGGAAATGCCACCAGCGCCCGGGCGCGCATCAGGAGATGCAACTTACGCATGGCAAAATAGTGGAACCTGAAGCAAAGCTCGGGCGTGACGTATGGGTTGGGGTACTGCTCGTTCGGGAGGGTGATGTTCAGTCCGATCGACTGGGCCCCGACATCGTACGCACCACGGTTGGCCGCCTCCATGATGCCAGGGCCGCCTCCGGTCATGATCACGAGGCGGCCGCCGATGGCTTGTTCGCTTGCGAAACCGACGATCTGGCCGAACTCGCGCGCAATTCTGTAATATTTGCTCTTCGCCGCAATGCTTCGTGCCGTCTTGAGACGGCGCTGCAGGCCTTCATCGTCGGGATTCAACGACAGCGAATCGGCTATTGAGCTGACGGCCCGGCGTGCTGCTTTTGCCTCGCAAATGCGCGTGCTGCCAAAGACGACGATGGTATGCGCGATCTGATGCTCTCGCAGCAGGGTTTCGGCCTTGAGGAAATCGAGTTGCAGACGAATGCCGCGAGTGGCCTCGCTCTGCAGGAACTTCTCGTCCTGATCCGCCTCTAGATAGCTCGGCGATTGCAGGATTTTGCGCAATGCGCCGGGTAAATGGCTGTCCTCCTCGGCGCCCTTCGGCTGCTCACCCCAGAGCGCCCCAGCCCTGTCGAGACGGTAGACCGCCTTTGAGTTAGAACTCGGACGCGTTGCCGGCGGATCTCCTTCGTCAGTATGCGCCGTCCGATCGTCTGCTTTGGAGACAGCGAGTGCTGCATCGTGTTTATGGGCCTCACGAACTTCGTCGTCTTCCAACGCATCCAGAAGCCAGCGGCGATCGACCGCCTTTTCGCAACCGACAGCCGTTCCATGCGTCGCGGGTTGATCGACGACAGGCAACTTCACTTTATCAGTCATGGCAAGGCCTCGTCAGCATTCGATGGGCGTTGCCCAGCATGCGCGACCGCCTGCACAGGCGCTTTGAGCAAGGTCAATTGATTGGCGACAAGCGATCGGCTTCTTTCGAAAATCGCGACCATTCTCGACTCCGCCGTGGAGTGAACGGCTCCGGACCCTGACATGGATCAATGCGCGTCAGCCCGGGCGCTGCTTAACAGTCAAGACAGGCAGTCGCCACCCGGTTGGAAGGAGGCACCTCATGTTCAAGAATATGCTGGTTCTGATCCCGTCTGAACGACCGGTCCGCCCCGTCGTGGATGGCTCCATTTCCCTTGCCCTCGCTTGCAGCGCACGCATTTCCGCGCTGGCCATAGGCTATGAGTCGGCCAACATCCCGATCGCGGCATTCGTATCTCCCGCGACCCCGATCATTTTCGAGGAAGAGCGGCTTCGTGCCATGGAGCGCGCGGAGACCGCTGTCACCGTGTTTGAGAACGAAGTCAGGACGACGAGCCTCACCTTCACATGCCGCACCATTAGCGCAATTCCTGCCGAGGCCGTTCCGTTCGCATCCGCGGCCGCACGACTCCACGATTTGACAATCGTATCCCAGCCTGATTTCGAACGATCCACGTTCGATAACGATCTCTCGACGGAAGTTTTGTTCCAGTCGGGCCGCCCGGTGCTGTTCATACCCCATACGTTCCGGGGGCCGCTCTCGCCACGACGTGTCGGTATCTGCTGGGACGGGAGCCGCCTCGCCAGTCGCGCCTTGCGCGACGCAAGGCCGTTGCTCAAGAACGCGGAGGCGATCACCATCATCACGATTGACGACACCGAAAACATATCCGACGAGGCTGGTCCGGAACGGCTCGTCCTGCATCTGGCACGCGCGGCCCTGTCGGCGACAGTCGTGAAGGTTTGCGCGCAGCATTCAGAAATTCAGCCGACCCTTCTGTCGGTTGCGGCGGACCAGAGGCTCGACCTTCTGGTGATGGGCGGCTACGGCCATTCACGCTTCCAGGAACGGCTTATCGGAGGGGTCACGCGCAGGATGCTGCAATGCATGCCGCTCCCGACACTCATGTCGCATTGATCGACGCAGCCTTACGAGGCGATTTAGCCAGGCGCGGCTTTTCACATCAGCCGCCCCCGGATCGTGCGAGTATCCGCTCAAGCGCCTGCAGCAGTTGCACGCGGCCAACGATGCCGACGACCCTCGCATCCCGGAGAACCATGACCTGCGATATCTGATGACTGTCCATTTCGGCGACGATCTCGTCCACAGTCGCGGATACGTCGACGCAAACGGGTTTGCGGCTCATCACCGCGTCGACGCGAAGGGCCCGGGTGCGCTCCCGGAGCAGCCGCCCCTCCTCCTTGCTGAGCAACCATTCAAGCCAGGGGCCCTCCGGCCAATGCACGCCTAGCTCACGACGATGAAGGAAGTCTCCTTCGGAGATAACACCGACCAGCGAGCCTGAGTCTCCGAGCACAGGCAAACCCCGCTGGTCGGTTTCCAGCAACGTGCGAACAGCATCGAGCAACGGAGCGCTTGGTTTGATCGTCGCGAAAGACGTGCGCATAAGTTCCAGAGCCAACATGACATACTCCCGGAGCCTTGACGTACGGGTTGAGCTAAATCAGCATGGATCATGCCACGGCCCGCCAAGCTGACCTGGATCAATAGATCCTGCAGTTCTTGCGGTCCTTTTTGCACCGAGACCATTTGGCGAGCTTTCAAAATCCTATACGCATTGCAGCATCTTGCCGCGCACGCTTCTACTGTGTGGGTGACGCAAGCGCATCCAGAATGTGCCGCTCGATTTCGCTGACAGAAAGCCTGGTCAGATCCTTGGCAATCTCTACAATGACGTGGCGCTTGACTTCTGGATGTAGTGTCGACCGAAACTCGGCGAGAGTGCGCGGCGGAGCGACGATGACGAGCGCCGTCGCCTTTCTACTCCGGACAATCTCCTCTGCAGCTCGCGCTAGTCGCCTCGTAAATCGATATTCTTCAAGCTCGTGCCAGTCCGTCGGTTCGAACGCTCCCCTCCGACCGGAGACAATCCCCTTTGTGTAGCGTCCCGGCCGGTCTGTGCCTTGCAGATGCGTGGCCGGGTTCTGATCTTCGAAGGCAGCCTCCGCCTTCAAGTTGGGGAACCGATTGTCGCCTTCGTTGCGAAGCAATAGTGCCTTGCGTCCATCTCCGACAAATACGATCGTATTGTTTGGAATTCCCGCCATCGACCCCTCCCGCTTTCAACGCCCCCTCTCTAATGCCGGGAGGAGCCAGATCAGTTGATCGGCGTCAAACGTCGCATGCACGCCATCCCGCAGAATGTGACATCTTCCGACTACAGAGAGCACGATCATGCAAGCACGTGACGTCATGATATCGCCTGTCATCACGGTGGCGCCAACGCAACGGTGCAGCGGGTAGCTTCCCTTCTGCTCCAACACCGCATCAGCGCCGTTCCCGTTGTCAGCAACGAAGGCGGGCTCGTCGGGATCATCTCGGAAAGCGACCTGATGCATCGAACCGAAGCGGGCACCGAGCGCCCGTATTCGTGGTGGCTGCAGCTTCTGGTCGGTGACGCGCAAATGGCGTCCGATTATGTGAAATCCCATGCCGTCAAGATCGCTGACATCATGACCCGAAAAGTCGTGACCGCAAGGCCGGAGGCCCCCCTTCACGAAATTGCTATGCTGCTCGAGAAGCACGACATCAAGCGTGTACCCATCGTCGATGAGGCCGGCCATCTCCTCGGCATCGTTAGCCGGGCCAACCTGATTCAGGCGGTCGCGAGCGCCCGGCCGAAACTGGAGATATCACCCGCCGATTCCGTCATCAGAGGGAAATTACTCGGCGAGCTTCGCAGGCAGCCATGGGTACACACCTTGAATCTGGCCGCGATCGTGCAGAACGGCATCGTCGATCTGTGGGGATACGCGCCATCTGCCGCCGAGCGCGCGGCGATCCGGATTGCGGCCGAGGCAATCCCCGGCGTCGCTGTGAACGATCACCTCTTGGAAACACCGATCATGGTCTACTGATCCCGGCAGCCGGACAAAGACAGCTGATAACTCTGCGGATCAAGCGGCCTCACCTCGAATCGATCTCGATCCCAGGAAACGCCTAATTCATTCTGACGAAGAGGCGATCGATGGCATCTGAGGGAATCGCGAAAGCACGTTCGGAATCTGTAACGCCGTTGCTGGCGGTAACGATGCCGATCACTTCGCCCCGCAGATTGAACAGCGGCCCGCCCGAGCTGCCGCGGTCCAGCAATGCGTCGGTCTGAATGAGATCTTGGCACGGGATGCCCGGCCGCGAACGATGCAGAGCGCTGACGATACCGAAGCTGAGACTTTGAGCGAGCCCCGGGGAGCTGCCGATGGCAAGGACGAAATCGCCCGGCTCGACGTCGATCGACCGACCGACGGGGGCCGCGGTCAGGCCGGATGCTGAAATTCTCAGCATTGCCAGGCCATACCGCTCGTCCGCAACCACGAACTCGGCGTCGAACTGGCGCCCGTCCGCCATTCGGACCGAAAGTCTTCTCGCGCCGTTGATCAACTGATTAGTCGTGACTATCAAGCCGGGTTCCGCCTTGATGATGACGCCCGCGCCATACACGTCCTTCGTCTTGGGAGATGGACCGTCGGTGAGCTCGATACCAGGGTACATTGATCCCAGGGCCGTCGGTATCTCCGCACTGGCCTTTATACCGACGACACTCTGGACGATTTTCTCCGTCAGAGGCGCGAGCGATTGGTTGGCCCGCATTTCTCCTGTTTGCGCATGTCCGGGCCATACCAGGAGTATCCACGTCGCAACGGCAATGAATAGCGACATGTGATCGGCCCAGCTTTTCGCTGCCCGACGGCAGACGCTCTTGGGGTCCGTCTCGTGCTCGATTCGCACTATTCGGCCGCCGCAATCGGCAGCACGCCAGGCCGCTCCGCCGCAATGATCGCCTTCCATAATGTAGCGATGCTGTTCTGCGTGGCTGGCAGGGTCGAGCAATGTCCTGCGGTGTCGAAATCGCAGAGCCGCGCCGCCGGTTCGTCGGACATTTCCGCAAACGACCGATTGATGAGATCGAGACATTCCAGGAGTTTGGTGATGCTCTCCAGGCCGGCACGATGCTGAAGGTCGAGAAGTCGGAAAGTCACGACGGGCGGCGATCCGTAGGAGATATCAGGATGGGCAAGCCCGAAGAACACTTCGACAGCCGATGGTACCTGCCTAATTCGATTAAGAAGGCTTGCGGCCTGGGCTTCTGTGCAGGCGACAAGGTGCGGCGGTTGCACGCTTGCTGACGATCCCGGACCGAGAACCGCCGATATTTGCTGCTCAAGCCAGAGACGAACTGGCGCCGGGGCGCTTTGAATTTGCTTGGCATCAAGCATTATGCTGGTCATCGTTGATCCTTCGCTAATCGTATAACTATTAACGACTTCGGTAACGGCGACC
The DNA here is from genome assembly GCF_015291565.1 of Bradyrhizobium sp. CCBAU 51753. Taxonomy (NCBI): domain Bacteria; kingdom Pseudomonadati; phylum Pseudomonadota; class Alphaproteobacteria; order Hyphomicrobiales; family Nitrobacteraceae; genus Bradyrhizobium; species Bradyrhizobium sp. CCBAU 51753. Next base: position 7,973,753 of record NZ_CP030037.1, read on the forward strand.
TTGATGGGGATCAATCATGGCAGCTTAGGCTGCGCTTATCCATTGCGGCAGATCACGTCGCTGCGGCGCAGCGCGCCGGCGGCACGCCGTCCCGATCGCCTCTCAGTTGCTACTTCTGCTGAATGCGGTTCAAGTAATCGATAACGGCGAGGATGCGTGTTCGCACGACGACTTCCCGCAGATCCCGCGAAGGATCGAGCGCGTCGTACGGCGGATCAACAGTGTGAGGCAAGCTTTTGACGGGGTTGAACCGTTCCCCCCAAATTGGCATCTCATGAGTGCCGTGCGCGGAAATTGCTCTGCGTCCGTCTATGGTTTCGTAAACGGTATTAATGGGGAAGACCCCGTTGTTGTCCTTGACCAGGCTCGTCAAATCGGTAGGCGGCGCCTTTAGTAGTACGCTGACCGGTCCTTTGCCCCTTCCATCCGCACCATGGCAGCTTGCACAGGACGCTTGAAATTCGGCCTTGCCGACGTCCGCATCTTGAGCATGAACGGCCGTGGCGAAAGCAACGGTCAGACTGACGATCATCAACGGCTTCAGGTAAGGGGTCATCATTTTCGCGCCCTCGGGCTTTTGTAAAACTCCATCTAGCAGCGATGAATTTGGTTTATTTTGACGTAAGTCAACGGACTGCAAGTCAGTCAATGGACGGCCGCCGCGGAGTCGCAGCACGCGACCGGCCTATGCCTCGGTCCCTCAATGCAACGTCCGCTCAACTCGCCGCCAGCTCGCTTTGCGTAACGCGTCGCGGATGGCTTGCGCAACCACGGCCAGAGTCTCTGCCTCCGTCATCATTTCCACTTCACCGTTTGGACTGATTCGAAAGCCACGGCTGGACGGTACTCTCAGCCCACACCGAGCTCCTCTTCCTTACAGTCATCGTCGTCTGCCCCGCGCAATTTACCGTTTCCACTTTCGACGCCTGCCGCGGCGACCCGTGCAGCAGTCCACGCCGGATCGGAGATTTCTTCGAGTGCTGCGCGAACAGCATCGTCCACGACTTCGAAGCACTCCTCCCGCCGACGCATGGCAGGCAAATAGGAGGTCTCGCCAGCAAGGTTGAGCAATAGATCGCGCACACCAAGAAGCGTCAGCTCGAGACAGCGGCAGACGGTGTCAAGCCGCACAAGTCCCGGTGTCCAGTCCTCCGAGAGCTGGCTCCGGCGGGCATGGCAGCGGCCGCAGGTCTCGACCTCCTTGCGCAGGGCCCGGGGCCTCGGCGCTGCGCACCGGCACCTCAAGCGCACCGCCTGGGGAGGGCCCTGAGGGAGCCAATTGACTCGCCAAGAGCGCGTTTGATATCCGCAGCACGAGCGATGAATGGATAATCAAGTCTCGGAGCCTTGGGGCGCAATGCCCAGATGATCAGATACCGACTCGATTCCCGGCGTCGCCTCGGCCGCAACGCGAACAGCTGTCTTTTCATCGACGCTATGAACAAATCCCCAGAGATCGGCGCGACGATCCTTAACGATGATATTGAAGGGTCTGCTTGCCCACGGCTGATTCTTGATGCTCTCGACGAAGCGTTGATGCAGCGCGCGGTCGCTTTCGACCCAATCCGTATCGTCGTTGGCGCGTGCCAGGACCTGCAACAGGTTCGCGCGGCTGACGATGCCGACCACCTGTTCGCCCTGAACGATCGGCACCCGCTTAATGTTATGCTTCTCCATCAAATTTACGATTTCCGGCAGCGGTGTTTCAGGCTGCGCCGTTACCACCTCACGCGTCATTACGTCGCTTACGCGTTTGGCGTGCGATCTGACGAAATCCGCCGCCAGCGCATCGCTCGACATGAGTGCCTCGCCAACGCCGGAAGGGTGCCGATCGGTGCCGATCTCGACGCGCCGGATCAGATCGCCCTCCGAAACGATGCCGACCAGCTTTGCATATATATCGATGACCGGGAGCGCGCTGACACAGTTGCGAACCATCGCATTGGCCGCGATTTGAACGGGGATATCGGGACCAACCGAGATGACGCTGCAAACCATCACATCGCGCGCTTGCATGCCTGGCTCCTCTTTTTGAGCGGTCGCAGCCTAACGAGTGCGGCAGAGGGAATGTTTGAGCCACGTCAATGGAGCGAAGCAGAATGGCAGAATTGCCAGACAATTTAGCCGATGCTCTCTCACCTGGATTGTTGCGCCACGTACACAGCTCCGGGGTTGATCTCGCTCAAGCAGATCCCCACCGAGATGTCGCCACGCACCGTGGCGGTGGGATCGATTTCGCTCGCCATCCGTGCGGGCCACAAAGAGGCTCCTTGAGGCAGGTCAATACGTCCCTTCGGGGCTGATGTATTGTTTGGCCTTCAACTGGGAGGTTAACAAAATGACTGAGCTCAACCAGTTCGTTGCGGTGCCGTACGACCTAGCCGATCGGCGGTTCGTCGCCGGCCAACAGCTCAAGTGCGCCACTCCTTCTTCGGCGATTGAGCATGCGAAGCACCTGTGGAAGATCCTCGGCCATACCGGTGCCGTCGCAATCGTCCGCACCGGATATCCCGAATCCAGAACGACGGTGCTCAGGACGTTCGGTGTGGTTCCTTCGCACGAGGACCTACGTACAATCGCGTAGAGGCTACGGCCGCTCCGCTCGGCCGTCATCGCCCTGCGTGGACGACCTCGCACCGAGGAACTGTTCGGCATGATCGGCGCGTCGTTGGGTTTGCTCGAGATACCCACTCTACGGCGAGGACGAGGCTGCAGTACGAGCACACCTTCTTGCTTGCGAAGCGATAGCCTCCAGAAGTGAACTCGCTACCTTGTCTATCGGTTGCAAGCCGTCAACCCTCTTCAAAATGCCTCGCTCGCGGTAGTAATCCGAGAGCGGTTTGGTTTGTCCTCGGTACTCCTCCAAGCGCACTCTCAATGCAGCTTCAGTGTCATCGGCTCTGGCATGGCCGTTCGCCGTCGCTTCCTTGGCTCGGTTAAGGATTCGACCTAGCAGGGCGGCTTCGTCAACGTCCAACTCCAGCACGGAGTCGAGTCGGAGGCCCGCTGCTCGCAAGATATCATCGAGGGCGGCGGCCTGGGCAATAGTGCGGGGAAAGCCATCCAGAATAAACCCATATTTCGCGTCGGCTTCCAAGATGCGCTCGGCCACTATGGCGACGACGAGTTGGTCGGGAACGAGTTCACCGCGCTCCATGATCTCCTTCGCCTTTGCGCCGATCAATGTTCCCGCCGGCACTGCAGCGCGCAGCATATCGCCAGTCGACAACTGAGGAATGCCCAACTGCTTCGCCAGACGGATCGCCTGGGTCCCCTTCCCGGACCCTGGGGGTCCCAACAGAACTATTCTCACCGCATTATCTCCATCGGCCTGTCTGGCGTGTTCCTGTTGCTGCTGCTCGGTTGCGCCTCCTACGCCGGCGCGCCCTTCTTGTTCTGCCGGTTGTGCACGAGGTCGTCGACCACGGCCGGATCGGCCAGTGTCGAGGTGTCGCCGAGGCTGGACGGATCGTCCTCGGCGATCTTGCGCAGGATGCGGCGCATGATCTTGCCGGAGCGGGTCTTTGGCAGGCCGGGCGCGAATTGAATGAGGTCCGGCGAGGCGATCGGGCCGATGTCCTTGCGAACCCAGGCCACCAGCTCCTTGCGCAACGCTTCGGTCGGCTCGGTGCCCTTCATCAAGGTGACATAGGCATAGATGCCCTGGCCCTTGATGTCGTGGGGGTAGCCGACCACCGCAGCCTCGAAGACCGCCTCATGCGCGACCAGCGAGCTCTCGACCTCGGCGGTGCCCATGCGGTGGCCGGAGACATTGATGACGTCGTCGACCCGGCCGGTGATCCAGTAAAAGCCGTCGGCGTCGCGCCGGCAGCCGTCGCCGGTGAAGTACTTGTTCTTGTAGGTCGAGAAGTAGGTCTGCTCGAAGCGGTCGTGGTCGCCATAGACGGTGCGCATCTGGCCTGGCCACGACTTCGTCAGGCAGAGATTGCCCGAGGTCTCGCCGTCCAGCGTCTTGCCGTCGGCGTCGACGATTTCAGGCACCACGCCGAAGAACGGCCGCGTCGCCGATCCCGGCTTCAGTTTGGTCGCGCCGGGCAGCGGCGTGATCAGAATGCCGCCGGTCTCGGTCTGCCACCAGGTGTCGACGATCGGGCAGCGGTCGTCGCCGACCACGCGGTGGTACCACTCCCAGGCTTCCGGATTGATCGGCTCGCCGACCGAGCCGAGCAGCCGCAGCGAGGCGCGCGAGGTCTTCTTCACCGGCTCGTCGCCGCCCTGCATCAGCGCGCGGATCGCGGTCGGCGCGGTGTAGAAGGTGTTGACCTTGTGCTTGTCGATCACCTGCCAGAACCGCGAATTGTCCGGGTAGTTCGGCACGCCCTCGAACATCAGCGTGGTCGCGCCGTTGGCGAGCGGCCCATAGAGAATGTAGCTGTGGCCGGTGACCCAGCCGACGTCGGCGGTGCACCAGTAGATGTCGCCGTCATGATAGTCGAAGACGTATTGATGCGTCATCGACGCGAACACCAGATAGCCGGCCGAGGTGTGCAGCACACCCTTCGGCGTTCCGGTCGACCCCGAGGTATAGAGGATGAACAGCGGATCCTCGGCGTTCATCGGCTCGCACGGGCATTCGGTGGTCACCATCTCGGCGGCGGCGTGATACCAGAGGTCGCGCGTCGGATTCATGTCGACCTTGCCGCCGGTGCGCTTGACCACCACGACCCAGTCGACGCCGCCGGTTTTGGCGATCGCCGCATCGACATTGGCCTTCAGCGGCACCTTCTTGCCGCCGCGCAGGCCCTCGTCGGCGGTGATGATCACCTTGGAGTCGCAGTCCTTGATGCGCTGCGCGAGGCTGTCCGGCGAGAAGCCGCCGAACACCACCGAATGAATTGCGCCGATCCGCGCGCAGGCCAGCATCGCGTAGGCCGCCTCCGGAATCATCGGCAGATAGATCGTGACGCGATCGCCCTTCTTCACGTTCCGGATGCGCAGGATGTTGGCCATCTTGCAGACTTCGTCATGCAGCTGGCGGTAGGTGATGTGCTTGGACTCGGAGGGATCGTCGCCCTCCCAGATGATCGCGGTCTGGTCGCCGCGCTTGTCGAGGTGGCGGTCGATGCAGTTCCAGGCGACGTTCAGCTCGCCGTCCTCGAACCATTTGATCGAGATGTTGCCCGGCGCGAAGGAGACGTTCTCGACCTTGGTGAAGGGCTTGATCCAGTCGACCCGCTTGCCGTGTTCGGCCCAGAAGCCGTTGGGGTCCGTGACCGAGCGCGCATACATCTCGCGATATTTGGCGTCATCGATATAGGCGCGCTTGGCCCAGTCGGCCGACACGTCGTAGATTGCTTTCGGCGAACTGGCATTTACGGACTTCGCATCCATTGGAGTTCCTCCGAGATTGTCTTCTGTGTGACGCCATTACCACTACACTAGGGAAGTCTGTTCTCTCTTCTCGGAGGCCACCTGGCTGCTTTATTCAACTCCCTACTGAAGCGCCATATATGATCATGTATTCGACGCCGGATTGATCTCCATCAAGAAGCTCGTCTGCAGCTTGCATTCTAGTCACCGCGCCAGAGACATCATCGTCCAAGACCGCAGATCGATGCGCACCTGCGACATTTGATCTGCATCAAGAGCCTCTCTTCCCCGATCGTGCATACTTAACGCCGCTTCATTGGCGACTTTGTCGCGAGTTTATCCGCATCACGTTCATCCATACCTGACGTTGAATACGCTGGAAGTGAACGCAGCGCCCTGGCCAGAGGTACTTCCGTTCATCCTGAAGGGATCGAAAAATTGAACAGCTACGAAAAGATTGAGCAAGACCCGGACTATCAAGAACTAGTTCGTCGGCGTTCGTCGCTGGGCTGGACGCTATCGGCGATCATGTTGATCGTATATTTCGGCTTCATCCTGCTCGTCGCCTACGCGCCACACTTCTTGGGCACACCCATAGGAGCAGGCGTCACAACAATTGGCATTCCGATCGGGCTATTAGTCATCGTTTCGGCATTCCTGCTGACAGGCATCTACGTCAGCAAAGCGAATTCCAAATATGACCCTCTGATCCGCAAGATTGTTGGAGCACGCCGCTAATGAAAAAGATGCCCTACCTGTTGGTGACGATTTTCTTTTGCTTTCCTTCGGTTGCACTTGCAGCCGGGACGATCGATGGCGGCACGAAGCAAGCGGTCAATTGGGCCGCCATAGGCATGTTCATGGGGTTCGTGTCCCTGACACTTGCAATTACCTATTGGGCATCGAAACGGACGGTTTCGGCGGCGGATTTCTACTCGGCGGGGGGCGGCATCTCGGCCGGCCAGAACGGGCTTGCGATCGCCGGCGATTACATGTCGGCCGCGTCCTTCCTCGGCATTTCAGGTCTTGTTTACACTTCAGGGTATGATGGCCTGATTTACTCGGTCGGTTGGCTTGTTGGCTGGCCTGTCGTCACATTCCTGATTGCCGAGCAGCTCCGCAACCTGGGCAAGTTTACGTTCGCCGATGTCGCTTCATTCCGGCTCGGCCAGACGCGGATACGCATCCTGGCCGCGTGCGGCTCGCTGGTGACCGTCGCTTTCTACCTGATCGCGCAGATGGTCGGCGCCGGCAAGCTGATCCAGCTGCTCTTCGGCTTGGACTATTGGATGGCCGTCATCCTGGTGGGTGGCCTTATGATGATCTACGTAACTTTTGGCGGCATGAAGGCCACGACGTGGGTGCAGATCATCAAAGCTGTGCTGTTGCTATTCGGCGCGACGTTCATGGCCGGAGCCGTCCTTTACAAGTTCGGATTTAGCCCGGAAGCATTGTTCGCCAAGGCGACCGAGGTACATCCCAAGAAGCTCGCAATCATGGAGCCCGGCAGCCTCATCTCAAATCCGCTGTCGGCCATCTCGCTCGGCTTGGCCCTTATGTTCGGTACCGCCGGACTGCCGCACATCCTCATGCGCTTCTTCACGGTGAAAGACGCACAGGCCGCTCGCAAGTCAGTGTTCTATGCAACCGGCTTCATCGGCTATTTCTACATCTTGACCTTCATCATCGGATTCGGAGCCATTACGCTTGTCTCTACCGATCTGGCGTTCCTCGACGCGGGCATCCTCGAAAAAGCCAAAAGCGGGATCGCAGCCATCAAAGGCGGATCGAACATGGCGGCGATCCATCTGGCCGACGCGGTGGGAGGCAATCTGTTCCTCGGCTTCATTTCGGCCGTCGCTTTCGCCACGATCCTGGCCGTCGTCTCCGGCTTGGCGCTCGCAGGCGCTTCCTCCATCAGCCACGATATCTACGCCATGGTGGTCAAGGGGGGGCATGCCAACGAGCAGGATGAAGTTCGTGTTTCCAAGATAGCGACCCTGTTCTTGGGCGTGCTCGCGATCGTGCTTGGCATCATCTTCGAGAACCAAAACGTCGCCTTCATGGTTGGCCTTGCGTTCGCCATCGCGGCCTCTTGCAACTTCCCTGTGCTGGTGATGTCGATCTTCTGGAAAAACCTAACCACGAGAGGTGCGCTGATTGGAGGCTTGCTCGGCCTGGCAAGTGCCGTGGTCGGCGTCATCCTATCGCCAGCGGTCTGGGAGGTGACCCTCGGTTTCGCGAAGGGATCCGCCCCCATCAAGCTGGACAACCCTGCTTTGTTCTCGATGGCGATTGCATTCGTCTCCATCTGGCTGATCTCCGTCCTGGACCGGAGCGCGCGCGCCGACACCGACCGCGACGGATTCGACGCGCAATTCGTGCGGAGCCAGACCGGCATCGGAGCAGCAAGCGCCACCAGTCATTGAGACCTCCACTCCGTGGAAAATAGGCGCAATGGCGAATGCCCAAGGCTTTCGACGCCGCGAATCCACCGTTTGATCGCCTGACGCCGCACGAAGTGGAGACACTTCGTGCGGCGCTGGACATTGTCTACTTTCGTCCAGATGAACCCGTTATCGATCAAGGCAGCCCTTCTCAGGCGCTCTTTGTAGTCATCAAGGGCACCATAGAGGAGCGTGACGGCGCCGATCTGCTGGCCTTGCTCGGCCCAAAGGACACCTTCGATAGCCGCGCCCTCCTGCACGGCAAGAGCGGACACGCCTTCGTCGCGCGAGATGAAGCGCTGTGCTACTCGGCGGCCAGGCATACAGTGCTCGACCTGATTCAGAGCAATCCAAGGTTTGCCGCGTTCTTCTACGGCGATATCGCACGCAAGCTGGATGAATTCGTCAGGGATCAGGATGAGCAGAGGCATGGATCGGTGATGCGGGCCCGCATTTCCGAGCTTTTCCTGCACCCGGCCGCCTTTGTTGACGCCGACGACACCGTGGAAACGGCAGGCCGCAAGATGCAGGAGATTAACAGCAACGCGTTGTTTGTTCGCGACGGCCATCGGACCGGCATCATCACCGGCATGAACCTGTCGAAGGCCGTCGTATTGAGACGCCAGTCCATTCAGACATCCGTTCGCGATCTCGCGCACTTTGACCTGGTTACACTGCGGCCCGACGATTTCGTCTCCTCAGCGCTCGTCCTTATGACCAAGCTCAACAAGCGTCGCATCGCCATTCGCGACGACGAACGCCTCGTCGGCATCCTGGAGGACATCGATGTACTGGGATTCCTTGCCGGCAGCGCCCAGGTCATTGCCGGACGCATAGAGCGCGCTGCGAGTCAAGACGAGCTGGCGGCGGCCGCCCGCCAGACAGCGAACCAAGTGCGGACTTTGCGGCGCCAGGGGATCGATGTCGAGTTGATTGGCGAGATCGTCTCTGATTTGAATCAGCGTCTGCTTTCCAGATTGTTCGATCTCGTGGCGCCGGCGGACATTCGCACGGGCGGATGCCTGATGGTCATGGGAAGTGAGGGCAGAGGTGAGCAGACTGCCCGCACCGATCAAGACAACGGCCTCATCCTGTCGGGCGCAGTCGAGGAGGTGACGCTTAATGCGTTTCGCGCTGCATTCTCCGGCGCGCTGTCGAACTTCGGCTTTCCGCCCTGCCCCGGACACGTGATGGTGAGCAATCCAGCGTGGTCCAAACCGCTGCCCGATTATATCACCGACATACGCAGTTGGCTAACATTGCCAGACGATACCGCTCACATGAACGTCGCGATCCTTTTCGATGCGCGGTGCGTTGCCGGCAATGCCGCTCTGCTCAGCGAAGCGAAGACCACGCTGATCGAGATGGCGCGCGGGGAACAGGCGTTCCTCGCACATTTCGCGCGGGCCACAGACCTCTTCACGACACCGATTGGCTTGTTCAAGAACTTGATCACATCTGCGGGCAATGGCGACGCGATCGACCTAAAAAAGGGCGGTCTGTTTCCGATTGTGCATGGCGTTCGCAGCCTTGCTCTCGAGCATGGGTTGATGGAAACCGCGACGGATAAGCGCATTAGTCGTCTACGCGATATGGGTGTCTTGCACGCTGAATTCGCCCGCGAGCTTCACCAGGCCTTCAACTTCATCTTGATGCTGCGTCTCGACGGGCAACTGGCTGAGTCTGCCGGCGCCACCGGCACGCTGGTACGACCATCATCATTGTCTAGCATGGAGCGTGACCTCCTGCGTGACGCATTCTATGTCGTCAAGAGGTTCCGCGAGTTCATTCGCCATCACTTCAATCTCGGTGTCTTCTGACGTGATCCCGCGCGCGATCAAACGCCTGTTTCATCAAGCGTCGATCGGCGACCAATCATATCGATTCATGTTCAAGCACGGACCCGCAGATGAAGTTGTCGCCATTGATTGCGAGACCACGGGGCTAAATGTGCGCACGGATGACATCATAAGCATCGGCGCCGTCAAGATCAGAGACAATCGCATTCTGGCCAGCGAGCGCTTCGAGAGGGTGGTACGCCCGGAGACCAGCATGCGGGCAGACGCCATCAAGATTCACCGCCTGCGTCAGGTCGACGTTGAGCATGAAGTCCCGATCCGGAAGTTGCTACCTGATTTCCTGCATTTCGTCGGCGGACGGCCGCTGGTCGGATACTACGTCGATTTCGACATCGCGATGCTGGACAAGCATATCCTTCCATTCCTCGGGATCGAACTGCCAAACCGCCGCATTGAAATCTCCAGCCTCTATTATGAGCGGAAGTACGGTGATGCCCCCCCGAACATCTCCATCGATCTCTCGTTCTCCGCAATTCTCGCGGACCTCGAGATTCCTCCGCTTCCTCAACATGAGGCATTCAACGACGCGCTAATGAGCGCAATGATGTACGTCGTGCTGCGTGACAGGAAGAATAGAGGAATACGAATCCCACGACTGAACAGCCAGGCCGTTTTCGATCCTACCGGCGGTTAGGCCGAAGACGATGGCGCGGCGATCACTGCGCCGGCAGAAGCCGGTGACATAAGCGCGAGGGCGCTGGCATGAGCTAGGAAAACCCCGATCGCCCACTGGACACGGCGCGCGTTTTAGCCTCAATCAATGCCTCCATCTCGCCGTTCGAAGTGAATTCGGACTCCAGCACACTGACCCCAAACCTCAAGCGACCTCTGCGCGATCATCTTCTTGCTTGTCATCATGATCTACTGGGCGAATTTCACTACCCTTGCTCACAATTCCCGCAGCAGCGATACGTGCAGCGGTCCAGGCCGGATCAGAGATTTCTTCGAGAGCTGCGAATGGCATCGTTCACGACCTCGAAGCACTCCTCCCGACGACGCATGGCAAGCAGATAGGAAGTCTCGCCGGCCGGATTGAGCAATCGATCGCGCACACCAAGGAGAGTTTGCTCTAGACTGCGGCAGATAGTGTCAAGCTGCACAAGTTGGCCAGCCTCAACGGCGTCCTGACGCTTCTCGCGGCGACGTTTTGCGGCCACAGGCGCGTGCGCTCCTCGGTCAGCTTGCTACCGGCGGCGCCTCCGCGGCCAGCGGCGACGGAGCACAAATGAGTGAGTACCTCCCGGCGCACTCTCGCGGCCCACGGGGTCACGCACTTCAGGTCGCTTGTGCGTCATCCGCCCGAAAGGCCCTTGGAGATTGTAGTGCTGCGCCCTGACAACTTACAGCTTTGTGCAATTCCTTGTCAGTCGACGACTGACTCCGCTTCGTATGAAAGCTTTATCAGTCCATTCGCTCCTCCGCTCGGCTAATCCCTCGCGCGTTGCGGAGCGCCCTTGCTGATAAATGATTCCGCTCGATCTTTCCGCGAACGCGCTTCCCGATCCCGATCGTGTGGCAATCTGGGTTTATGGTGCGCTCGGAGGGCGTTCGCATTTTGCCGCGATTTCAATGCTTTGCCGGAAGCGGCGACGTCGCAGGGAGCATTTCCGGCGTTTGGGTGCCTTTTAGGCCGAAATCACAGAGCCGGCTGCTGGAGAATACAACCAAAAAGGCCCAATCGCCGAGAGCCCGTAGTTCTACGGGTGGGATGGACGCGGCCTTGAATTAACCAAGGGAAATCTTTCGGGGTGGGTTTTCAAACTGACCCACCACCGCACCCGCCCGCTCAACGCGCCGTAGGCCAAATGGCCGAGTAGCGAATTTCTACTTCGGGTTGCAGGTTCGAAACTTGCCGGATCGCCAGTTCACTCGCCCGAGCGCGCGGGTCTGTCAACCGCGTTGAGCATCGCTGACTTGTTTCCGACCAAAAGCTCCGGAGCCCAGCGACGTCACGGGGGTTCGTTTGGCCACCACAACAACGAGTTCCCTTAGTCGCGTGTGCGTTTGGGCCGATCCAAGCGCAGCCTCTGCGCTCTCATGCGCCTTATTTCTTCGTCGAGCGCACTCATCTTCTCGTCGTAGCGTTCGTTCTTCGACTTTGGCTCATCCCTCTTTTGCAATTTCTTTAGCGCCTTTTCGACCGAGAGTTTTGGAGTGTTAGCCATCGATCCTCCGAAGCGATCTGTTTGAATTTGAGCTACAGTCAGTTGAGGTTCCAAACGAGAAGCCCCTTCTCCTACGCAAAGTCGCTTCCAAGCGGCCGTCGACCGAATCCAAGATTTCTGGATCTTCATGAGTCACCATCGCTGGTCGTTCAGGCCACCAAACCACGCGCCCAAATAGCCGGCATAGAGTGGCGGCATTTCCAAATTCATCAAGTGGCCGACGCCTGGCACGACGACCAGCCGGCAGTTCGGCATCGCCGCCGCCATGGTCCGGAGGTCGGCGGGCGCGATCCAGCCATCGCTTTCCCCTAGACGACGAGATGTGGATGCCGGATTTCGAGCATCCGCCGCTCGCGTGTCAGATTGACGGGCGTGCCGATCCATATTCCCTCGGAGACGCCAAACGTCTGCTCCAGGACGCGCTCGAACAGGGCTGGGATCGCGCCCAACCCTTCGCGGAACACCGGCACCGCATTCGGCGCCATGCTGTCCGGAAGGAACAAGGAAGAAGCCGCCGTCGCCATCATAATGCGCGTCACCTCGCGGCTCGCCATCATCGCGCGGAACAGCCCGATCTGCTCCGCGTTGAACGCGAGCCCGAGTGGCGTCACGGGATCGAGCGCGAATACCCGGCCAAGCCGCTCCGGGGACGATCTCAAGCCCGTCCGCGACGCCGTCAGCGCGGCCGTGAACGATCGCCATCGACAGGTGCGCAAGTTGTGGGCGGAGATGCTAGGCAACATTGGGATTAGCCACCGCGCAGACGACGAATGACGCGGGCCTTGACCCAGATCAAGGTGAGCACCACGCCAAACGACAGTGTTCGCTGAAACTACCTGCCTCGGACCAATCGCCGGAGCCCAATCATGAAGGCCGTGTCTGCCGAAGAAGCTGTTGCGATGATCCCGAACAACGCGCGCATCATGGTTGGCGGCTTCATGGGCGTGGGAACGCCGGAGCGCCTGCTCGACGAACTGGTCCGACAGAGGAAATCGGGCCTGTCGCTCATCAGCAACGATGCGGCTACACCCGGCAAGGGTGTCGGCAAACTGTTCGACGGCGCCCAGGTGTCGAGCATGATCGGCACCCATATCGGGCTGAATCCGAAAGCCCAGCAGCAGATGCTGGGCAAGCAGATCACGGTCGACCTTATTCCGCAGGGCACTTTCGTCGAACGCATTCGCGCCGGCGGCTGCGGTCTTGGCGGTGTCCTGACGCCCACCGGCGTCGGCACGCTTGTCGAGGAAGGCAAGCAGAAGATCGAAGTCGACGGCAAGCCGTTTCTGCTGGAGACCGCGCTGCGCGCCGATTTTGCGCTCGTGCACGCCTTCCTGGCTGACTACGCCGGCAACCTGTCCTATGCCCTCACCGCGCGGAACTTCAACCCAGTCATGGCGATGGCGGCGGACACGGTGATCGTGACCGCCGAGCACATCGTTCCGATCGGTGTGATTGCGCCAGATCACGTGATCACGCCGGGACCACTGGTCGACTATCTCGTTGCGAACGGGTGAGCCATGGATGCACAAACCATCATTGCGCGTCGCGTAGCGAAGGAACTGCGGTCAGGTAACCTCGTCAATCTCGGCATCGGGATTCCGACCTTGGTTGCGAACTACGTTCCTGCAGGGCTCAACGTGTTCTTCCAGTCCGAGAACGGCTTGATCGGCACCGGCCCAATCCCCGAACAGGGTATGGCCCATCCGCTGCTGACCGATGCCGGCGGCAAGCCGATCAGTGCGTTGCCCGGCGCGGCCACCTTCGACAGTGCGATGTCGTTCGGCTTGATCCGTGGCGGCCATGTCGACATCACGGTACTGGGCGGCTTGCAGGTCGACGCCGCCGGCCATCTCGCCAATTGGATGATCCCGGGCACGATGGTGCCGGGCATGGGCGGCGCCATGGACCTCGTCAGCGGCGCCAAGCGCGTCATCGTCGCCATGCAGCATGCGGCAAAAGGAAAGTCGAAGATCGTGGCCAAATGCAACCTGCCGCTGACATCGGCGCGGCCGGTCGACCTTGTCGTGACCGATATGGCGGTCATCGCGTTTCCCGGCGGCAAGGCGACCCTTCTGGAAACCGCGCCGGGCCTGACAGTCGCCGAAGTGCTGGCGGTGACTGAAGCTGAACTCGCGATTCCCGATACCGTCCCCGAAATGACGTTCTGACCAAAGCGAGTCGATGCCATGAGGATTTTCAACGGGTTCAACGAGCTCAAATCAGCGGTCGGCACCGAAGTCGGCATCAGCGAATGGATCGAGATCACCCAGGAACGCATCAACAAATTCGCCGATGCGACCTGCGATGAGCAGTGGATTCACGTCGACCAGGAACGCGCGAAGGCCGAAATGCCCGGAGGCAAGACCATCGCCCACGGCCTCTTGTCGCTGAGCTTGACGCCGATGTTCATCCGCTCGGTGATGGGCCTGAAGGGGTTGAAGAACACGCTCAACTATGGCGCAGACCGGATCCGCTATCTGGCGCCGGTACCCGCCGGATCAAAGTTGCGCGGCCGCGTCGGCATCGCGGAAGCCGAAGACGTGCCGCCGAATGGGCTGAGGGTACACTACCGCGTCGTTATCGAGATGGAGGGCGGCGCCCGCCCTGCCTGCGTCGCGGAGGTCATTGGCCTGCACTACAGCTGAGCCGGATCTCGCGGCGTTCAATCGATGATGTGGTAACCGCCATCGATATAGAGCACGCTGCCTGTGATCAGCTTGGCACCGTCGAGCGCAAGAAATGCCGTGGCCTTGCCGACGTCGTCGATACTAACGAGGCTGCGGGTCGGCGCCTGCGACTGCGCCTTGTCCATCAGTTCGTCGAACTCCGGAATGCCGGATGCTGCGCGCGTGGCAAGTGGTCCTGGCGAGATGGCGTGGACCCGAATGCCTTTCGGCCCGAGCTCGGCCGCGATGTAGCGCACCGCGGCCTCAAGCGCCGCCTTCGCGACGCCCATCACATTGTAGTTCTTCACCACCATCTGGCTGCCATAATAGGTCATAGTGAACATCGTACCGCCGTTCTTCATCAGCGGTTCGGCCAGATGAGCCATGCGCATGAACGACCAGCAGGACACGTCCATGGTCTTCTGGAAGCCGGCGCGATCGACATCGACCACCCGGCCATGCAAGGCGTCCTTCGGTGAGAACGCGATCGAGTGAAGCAGGAAATCGAGCTGCCCCCACTCCTTCCCGATTCGCTCGAACACTTTCTCGGTCTCGCCCTCGACCATCACGTCGAGCGGCATGAAGATCGGCGACTCCAGCGCCTTGGCCAATGGTTCGACGTGCTTTTTGGCCTTCTCGTTCAGGTAGGTGACGGCGAGTTCGGCGCCGAGCGCCCGAAACGCCTTGGCACAGCCCCAGGCGATCGATTGGTCATTGGCTATGCCGACGATCAATCCCTTCTTGCCCTTCAGCGCGACACTGGTCTCAGGATAAACCGGAATGTTCATCATATTCTCTCGCTTTTTGGACTTGGCAATGTCTGGTTCATGAGCAGCGTCAGCGTATGCTGCGCGATCATCAGTTCCTCATCGGTCGGCACGACGTAGACGGGGATCCGACTGTCGGATCGGGAAATCCTGGTCGCGTGTCGCGCGTTCTCGGCCGGGTCAAGCACGATCCCGAGCCATGCCAGCCTTTCGGCGATCCGGGCACGGATCGAAACGGAGTTTTCGCCGATCCCCGCCGTGAAGACGAAGGCGTCGATCCCCTGCAGCGCGGCGGCCAGCATTCCGGCGCTGAGACCGATGCGATAGACGAAATAGTCGATTGCGAATGCGGCGCGCGGGTCGGCGCTGGCCTCCAGCTCGCGCATGTCGTTGCTGACGCCGGAAAGCCCCTTCAAGCCGCAATCGCGGTACAGAAAGTCCTGCACCTGCGATACCGACATTCCGTTAAAAGCGATCAAGTACAGGATGACGCCTGGATCGATCTGGCCCGGCCGCGTTCCCATCGCGAGGCCATCGAGCGCCGTGAATCCCATCGTGCTCTCGACGCTCCGCCCTGCCCGCATCGCACACATCGAGGCGCCGCTGCCGAGATGGGCCACGATCACACGGCCGACCGCGACCTCAGGCGCCACCTGCGGCAGCCGCTTGGCCACATATTCGTAGGACAGACCATGGAAGCCGTAGCGCCTGACGCCTTCGGCGTGCAGCTGGTGCGGAATGGCATAGTGATCCGCCAGCGGGTCATGATCGCGGTGGAACGCCGTATCGAAGCAGGCCACCTGCGGCAGGGCCGGAAAATTGCTCAGCAGGGACTTAATGGGCGCCAGATTGTGCGGCTGGTGCAGCGGCGCCAGCGGCGCGTACCGCTCCAGCCGCGACACGACCACGGGATCGATCAGCACCGGGTGCGCGTAATCCGCGCCGCCGTGAACCACCCGGTGCCCTACGGCGATGGGACGGATGTTGAGTTCATCTTTGAGCCAGGCGCCCGCGACGGACATTGCGGCGGGAATATCGGCAACCGCCTCGATAGGATACGCACGGTCGGCCAGCGGTTCGCCACTGGCGCCGCTGGCACGCAACCGCGGCCGGCTCCCGATACCGTCCATCTGGCCCTTCAATTGCCGCTGCAGCCGACCATCGCCTTCCACCGCGAAAACTTGGAATTTCACGCTTGAGGAGCCGGCATTGACGACGAGGATCGTATCCATGGCGGTCACGCAGCGGCGATGGGAGCACTGCGACGCCGGGCCGCCGCGTAGAGGCAGGCCACTGCAGCGGATGCCATCCGCGACCGCGCCGAATCGGCGCGCGACGTCAGCACGACAGGCACCCGTGCTCCGAGCACGATGCCGGCACCATCCGCCTTGGCGAAATAGGCCAGATTCTTCGCCAGCATGTTGCCGGACTCGAGGTCGGGCACGACCAGGATTTGCGCCCGGCCAGCGACCTCGGACCTGATGCCCTTGATCCGGGCCGCCTCCATGTCGATCGCGTTGTCGAAGGCAAGCGGACCATCGAGCAGCGCGCCGGTGATCTGCTTGCGGTCCGCCATCTTGCAGAGCGCGGCCGCTTCGATCGTCGATGGAATCTTTGACGTCACGGTCTCGACCGCCGACAGGATCGCGACCCGCGGTGTCGTGCCGAAGCCGGCCACATTGTAGAGATCGACGGCGTTCTGGATGATATCGCGCTTGGCATCGAGGTCCGGGAAGATGTTGATGGCGGCATCGGTGACGAACACCGTTTCGGTGTAGGCGGGCACGTCCATCACGAACACGTGGCTGATGCGCCGGTCGGTGCGCAGCCCGCCGACCTTTGCCGTCACGCTGCGCATCAGTTCATCGGTGTGGAGGCTGCCCTTCATCAGGACCTCGCCTCGACCTTCATGAATCAACTCGACGCCTCTGGCCGCGGCAGCAGCCTCGGTTGGCGGCGTATCGACGATCTCATAGCCGGCAATATCAATATCGTGCTTCGCCGCGGTATCCCGGATCCGCGCGGCCGGACCGACCAGAACCGCCTTGATGATGCCGGTCTCGGCAGAGTCGATCGCACCTCGCAGCGAGCTCTCGTCGCAGGGATGCACGACGATCGTGGAGACCGAGGGAACGCCCTTCGCGGCGACGATGAGGCGATCATATTTCGATCCCGGCTGGGCTTCGTTCGGTCCGGCTGCCATCCCCATCGCTCCGCTCTGAATTGTTATGATGCCCGGGCTTTCGGATCGAAAGGGACGGTGTTGTCGTGAGCCTCGAGCCCGAACAGCCCGGCGACCTGCTTCAATCGCCTGGCTACCTCGCCGGATATCTCCGCGCTTGCCGACAGCACGTCCTGAATGGCGGCAAACGCCCTGCGGCGCTCGTCCATATTGTCCGGCAAGAGCTTCGGAATCGCCGCGAGTGCGCCCTCCCGATCAAGCAGCAGCATGAAGAACTGCTCGCGGACCAGCGTCTTGAACTCTGCGAGCGTCACGCGCGCGGCCTCGTCGGCCTGGCGAAGCCGACGCAGCGCCTCGAGACTGCGTTCATCCACCATGCCCCGGGCCGATCCGACGTAAAGCAAGGCTCGGATGCCGGCCTCGCGCACACCGCCGGAGCCGATCCTGGATGTCAGCTCCGCAATCCGGGCTTGCAGGAACTCGCGGTGCTTTGGATCCATGTCGCGGCGTTGGGAGGGTGCCGCCTCCGGATCGACCCCGACTGCGGCTTGCAGCGCCGGCGAGCCATAGATGGCAAGGAACATCGCCTCGCTCAGCGCCTCCTGCGAGTCGCGCCACCGATCGAGCGAACTAACGATCTGCTTCGACACCTGCTCCTGGAACGCCAGGAAGGGATTGTCCTTGGCGACCGGCTTGCGCTCGTCGCGCGCCTTCTCCGCTGCGGTCTCCACCATCTTCATCCATGGATTGCCGCTGCTGAACGCCTCGTATTGCAGGCGAAGCGGATGCCAGTTGCGCATCATCTCCGCCATTTGCGGCGTCACCATCGATTTGACCCAGGGCTGCAGATATTTCTGATAGGCGGCGAGATTTATTTCCGATACGCGCTTGGCAGTCTCGAACCGCCGCTCGTCCTCCGCCGAATTTCCGCCCATCGCACGGATGTCGTCGAGCGTGCGGGCCTCGCAACGCATCACCCACTGCCCGACCGCCAGCTCATCGTTGAGCGTGTCGGATCCCCTCGCCTCGAAGGTCGCCTCGTAAAGGCCGGGTGGCAGGACGTCGATCAAGTCGATGTTGCTTGAGAACTCGGCGTGCTCCTTCTTGGCCACGCCGCCGGACACGAAGATGCCGAGATGGCCGACCGTCTCGTGAACGGTATAGACAATGGTCTGCCCGTGCGCCCTGATCTCATCGACATCAGCATAGAGGTCCAGGATCCAGTGCAGCGCCTGTTGCGGCGGCGTGATGTTGTCGCCTTTCGAGCAGAACACGACGATCGGCGAACGGATGTTGCGCAGATCGACCGCGGTTCCGTCGGACAGCTTGACGCGGCCGGCAGCCAGATTGTTGCCGATGAATAGTTCATCGACGATGAACTGGATCTCCTCGGCATTGAGGTTGACGTGCCCGCCCCACCAGCGCTCAAATTCGAGATAGCGATCGGCCTCGGTGTCGACCTTGGAATAGACGTTGTACTGTTTGGTCCACAGCGTGTTCGACGGATTCTGGTTTTCGAAGTTCTGTACCAGCCAGGCACCGTCGAACTTGCCGGCGCCGAGGTCACTCGAAAGCGCGGTCAGCCAGCTTCCGCCGAGCAGTCCGCCGGAGTAGCGCATCGGATATTTGCCGTGGATGCCGGCCCAATAAGCGAGCGGCGCGCCCGCCACGATCACCGGCCCGAATAGTTCCGGCCGTAACGAGGCGAGGATCATGATCGCCCATCCAGCCTGGCAGTTGCCAATCACGCACGGTTTGCCATCAGCCTCGGGATGCCGCTCGATGACCTTTTCGATGAAGATTGCTTCGGCGTGGGCAATGCGCTCGATGGTCTGACCCGGCATCGGCTCGGGCAGGAAGCCGATGAAATAGCAGGGGTGCCCCGCTTTCATCGCGACGCCAATCTCACTGTCGGCCTTGAAGCCCCCGATCCCCGGTCCATGACCCGCCCGCGGGTCGACGACAACAAATGGTCGGCGCTTGAGGTCGATTTCCACATCCTTGGGCGGGACGATGCGCACCAGCGCGTAGTTGACGGGTTGCTCGAGCGTGCGACCGTCCAGGATGAGTTCGGCTGCATAGCTCAGGACGTGGGGCGCCGTCTGGGCAACGTGCTCACGATACTGGTCGCCGCGCTGGCGGAAAATATCCAGAAGCAGCACGCTGCGCTGCCCGGCATCCACCATATATTCCACGGCCTTGGCGACGACCCCTGACATGAGGCCGCCCGGGAGTTGCGGACTGTCCAGCGACATCGTTTAGGTCCTTCAGCCGACGCACCGATGAAAGCGTCTGGCGCGCCCGGATCGTTGATTTAGGTCAAGCCGCGAGCGCGACCATGCGCCTTTCTGGCGCCGGGAGGACAGGTCGATGCCCGCGCCTGAGAATTATGCAGCGAGCGAACGCCTGCGCGACGGCCGAAGGGTCGAGATCCGCATGTTACAGGCTGACGATCGGGACGATATGTTGGCCGCCATCGGCCGCACGAGCAGCCAATCGCTGCAGCGTCGCTTCTTTGTCCCCAAGCGTAGCTTCTCGGCGAAGGAGGTCGATTTCTTCATGAACATCGATTTCACCAATCACGTCGCTTTGATCGCGCTTGCCGACGAGGACGGACACGAGGTGATTATCGGCGGTGGTCGCTACGTCGTCACGAACCCCGGAACGGCGGAGGTCGCCTTCGTCACCATAGACGACTATCAGGCACAGGGAGTCGGCACCTTGCTGATGCACCACCTTGCGATCCTCGCACGCCAAGCTGGACTCAAGGAGTTCGTTGCCGAGGTCCTCCCGGAGAACACGGCGATGCGAAAGGTTTTTGCCAGGTTCGGCTTTCAGGTCCGCCGTGGAAGCGACCCGCAGGTCATTTGCCTGGCGCTACCGCTGCGATGATCACGAATGCACGAATTTGGCGCTTCCCAGCCAAGCGTCAACGATCGGAAGGCAGCTTCATTGCTCCGGAGGACAATGTCATGGCAAAGTCACACGCTCGAGAACGAGCCGAAAGCGGCTTCCCTAAGCCACATCCAGAAGAAGCGAAGGCGGAAAGCAACGACGTTCCGCCAACCATCGAGCCTTGGGATTGCGCGACCGTCAACATAACTGACTGGCTTCGTGAAAATGGCGTGTGGCAAGTCCATTTAAGGAAGCCACCACGGAACAGTTGTTGACCAGCGCCTTCCAGGGCCCCTCGCTGAGGAAGTCCTCGAAAGGCTCAGGGCTCAGGACAGCGGTTCTGGCAACGTAGCGATCTGTGGATCGGCAGATTTGAGTGCCGATCTACCTGTTCGATTCCGGGACGCATAGGCAAACGTTCGCATCAGCAATGAGATACCGACAATAACAATTGGAGCGATCCCCAAAACTACGATGAGAGTGTCGACGACCCATCCTGCAGTCTCGGAAATTCTTGTTGCGGTGCGACGCCGAGCATTTGCGATGACAGCCCTATAGCTCATGGCTCCCTCGACAGTGCGGCACTTGGATATGTTAAGCCAGGAGGATTTCTCGTTAAAGTGCAAGTTGTGCCAGCGCCCGTGAGCGATATTCCCCTTAACTGGAATAGCCCTCGCGCTTCCGTGAACGACCATTCCGGTCCAAGCAGGGCGGCCAGTTTGGCCCTTAAGGATGGCACCAGCTGCTCAAATTCGCCTTATGGCTGCACCGACACCGTTTACAGGCCAACCTTGGGTGAAACGACGCAATCGATCGAAGCGAGTCTACACGGAGATGGGCGGTAGCCGACCGCGCGACCTCCACCACCCCGGTGATCATGATCTGAACTCCAATACACAATAGCAGAAAAGCCGAAAGCTTCGTGACCACGCTCGTTCCCTCCTCCCGAAGAGCCGAGCCATCGCGCTCGACCTTCGATAGGCATGATAAATCGTTGCGGTCACACATGCCGTGACGAACAGGAGCACGACGGAGGAATAAAAGAGGCCGTCGAGATCGTCAGGGCGATTGGTGCCGATTGCTATCGCAGTGGCGATCGTTCCCGGCCCCGTCGTCAGGGGATCGTCATCGGGAAAAATGCCATTCGACGGATCGCCGAATAGCCCGCGGTCGGCGTCTGATGCATGTCGTGCGCGACCGGCGGCGCGTGCAGCATCGACCAGCCACTCGCTGCCACAACAAGGCCGCCTCCGATCCCTAGCGCCGGCATGGTGATGCCAAAGAAACGAAGAACATGACCTCCCACAAAGAGAGACATGAGAATGACCGCGAACGCATACAACGCAATGCGAACAGCGATTCGGGCGCGCTCGCGATCAGTCAGCCCGATCGTTCTATCGTGGAAGATGAAGGCCAGGCCGTAAGGATTGATGATGGCAAACAAGGCAGCGAAGCCGAACAGGAAATCCCCAGCCAGCGGGATGTGAGAAACTCTGTCATAGGCAACTTTGCGTTTGTCAGCCGGACGGTGACCAAGAGCGGCACGAACGGCTTCACCAGAGTTGCTCTTGTGAAGGCAGGCCAACGATCGCCG
Organism: Bradyrhizobium sp. CCBAU 51753; assembly: GCF_015291565.1. Taxonomy (NCBI): domain Bacteria; kingdom Pseudomonadati; phylum Pseudomonadota; class Alphaproteobacteria; order Hyphomicrobiales; family Nitrobacteraceae; genus Bradyrhizobium; species Bradyrhizobium sp. CCBAU 51753. Next base: position 7,995,659 of record NZ_CP030037.1, read on the forward strand.
GCTCTCGGCGATACCCGCAGCATATTCGGCTTTGAACGGTTGATCTAAATCAAGACGCAAGAGCTCATAACTGCGAAAAGCTTGGTATTCCCGCGTTGGGACGGCAAGGCCTGATCCCCAATGACTGCGCATTGGCCATAGTTTTCCTTCCGTTGCCCTCCCCTCACCGGGACCAAGTAAATGTTGATCTCCTGGCATGGATCGGCCGGTGAGCCAGTGTCAGAAATTCCACTTAGATCGCAATTGCGCTCTTTAGGCTGGTGAGCCAGGTTAAGTGATTGATCTAGGTCGATGTGTTCGTTCTGCCGGGCCCACCATGAAGATCAATATCTTACTGGGTCTTCGTTGCCCGTAGCGGGCCGAGCGCACCAGAAATCGCACCAGACACGTGCTCTTTTCGTTCGTACGAAAGTTCGTGAAGACGTCGGGCAAGCTCGCGTGCTGCGCCATCTCGTTCGTCGCGGTCGCGGCCTGCAGATGGTCGCCGATCGTTGCCGGGCGTGAACACGCCGGACTGCCCGGTCAGGATCAGGCATCTGATCGCCGGGTTGCGCTGCGCGGACTCGATCGCACCGCTCATCGCCAGATACATGTCCTGGGTCAGCGTGTTCTTCTTCTCCGGGCGCCGCATCGTGATGATGCGCACCATCTCCTCGCACTGACGATGACATGCTCGCTTTGCACAAGCCGCTCCACCGAAGGCACCTAAAAGGCCGCCCGTCCAGGTCAGGCCGCAAGCGCCAATGGGTTGCAAACTGGTCGGCACGGTCAGAGGCACCAAGATCTGGGCGGGCGACTGCATTGCTGCGGCACCCACCGCGGAAACTCCACCACCGCCAACATCCCCGCCTGCACCGCCTAGCGGCCTCAGCGCCCCTGCAGAGAAGCAGTGATTAGGGCGACGTTCCGGCCCGGTTGAGAATCGGTTGAGGCAAAGAAACGACAGTCGTCGGCCTGGAGAAGCTAGCAGACATGGCGGTGCAGCTAGAATCCACCGCGCGCAAGCTTGCTCCGAGCCCGGAGCGCGATGAACTACTTCGAGACGTCGCCCGATTTCGCGCGCAGTTAGCCACGAGACTGTCGGAGTTGAAGGCGAAGAAAAAATGAACGATCTCGACTGCCTTGGAGCGCGTCAGGTCCGCCCGCATTCCATTCAGAGTTCCGTTCACCACACCAACGCCGCGTAACGAACAAGGCAGAACCGCGATTTCATCGCAAACATGGCGGAGTATCTTGGCGTCTGGTTTGATTCAGAACAGCGGAGTTCAGCAATGGCGACGACTCACAAGGATAAGCCGCGCGGTAAGCCACGCCAGCGCAGCCGGAAGGCGGACCAGCGAAACCAGAAACCTGATGATCAACAGCAGAGCCCGAAGCTCGCCCAGCGGGATGAGGATCGAATCGGCGCAATGGTCGCGTCAATTGACACCGTCACGAACGGCGCAACTGCGCCGGCGGAGCCTCCCTCAAGCGGAGCACCCGCCCCGGCCGATGCGCCCTTGATCGGCGAAGTCGCACCGACCGATGCTCCCCCAATCGGCGCAGTCACACCGGCGGACAACTGGCCAGTCAGTATTCGAACTATCGCAAATGCCTACAGAGACTATACCCAGAGGTCGCTCGAGGAGACCGGGTCCTTCGTCGAGAAGCTCATGGCTGCGCGGTCGTTTGATAAGGCGATCGAGGTTCAGACCGAATTCGCGAGGCAGGCTTATGCAAACTTTGTCGCTGAGTCGCAGAAAATTTGTGAACTCTACAGCGAACTTGCCAAGCAGTTCATCTTCAGGCCTTGGGAAGGCTTCGCGGCGAAGGCAACCCAAACCGGCGCTAGGATTTCGCAGTGGCAGTATGAAAAGCGAACCGGCTGCAAAAAGAAAACCCCGATCGAGCCTCAGCGTTTAGCTTAGGATCCGCCATCAGCAATTATCGACACCAGTTTGCCGACGATCGTTCCGCTACAAGTGAATTGCCGAACAGCCACAGGCGCCCGTTGCAGAGATTACGCCCGACCCCGCGCCAGCAACTCTTAAAGCAGGTAACGACGTTTTACAAAAACAGAGCCCCGCAAACGTGAACCATTGAAGAAAGTCGCTATATCCATCGGGCGGCACCGAAGGTGAATATCGACTCCACAAGGACGAACAACAACGAGGGGCCGACTTCAGCTCCAGTTACCAGAATGTCTCTGCCGGAAATTCTGAAGGAGAGGTTCCTCAGTGGTTGGGTCGAGGCCTGATTTGGTCGCTGCGGTGAGGGTGCAAAGGTGAAGCGTAAGTTGCCTGGACGGCGGTGCGCGTGCGCGACTTAACGCGTGGCGGCTATAAGGAACAGGTTCGTGGTTACGTGCGCCCGCAAGTGGGAAGAACGCAAGGTGATGCCAAATCCAATCGACTGACAACCCTCGCTAAGTCCGTCGAAAATGACCCAACTCCGACTTTAGCCGCGCACCGCGACAACTCTTCTATTCCGGTTCCAGCCCCCTAACAAAACCGCTACCAATGCTTTCTCCTCAGCTCTGGGGCGGGCATGAAGCGACGAGAGTTCATCACCGTTATGGGCGGTGCGGCGGCAACGGCTTGGCCGCTCGCCACAAGTGCGCAGCCGGCGGTACCAGTGATCGGGTGCCACCACTCTGCTGATGACAGGGTCCGCTTCCCTAACACATTTCACGTATGCTCGTCAGCGAGGTCAATGTCCGCTTGGGGTCAAACTCGGAAGTCGGACCGCGCAGTCGTGAGGTCCGCTCCACCCCGACGCCGGAACTTTCGGTTGCAAGCACGGCACATCCGAAAAGGGCCACGAGCCGACATTCAGCCCCGCCCGGCGCGAGCCGCGTGGAGGAACAGGTCCATCGGGCCATGAGCAGAAATGCCACGGCGGAAGAGCAGCGAAGAAGGTCGATTGGATTTCATGTCGGAACGGCGATTTCGCAATCAAGCCCTTCCGCGCGCCAGTCAAAGAGCACTTTGCCGCCAAGTGGGCTGATCGTGCCTTCGATGAGGCGACTACCGAAGCCTTTGCGTTTGGGCATATTGACCCTCGGGCCGCCAAACTCGGTCCAGCGGATCGCAAGGTGTTTCTGCTCGCTGCGCGACCACGCCAATCTGATCTGGCCTTTCGCGCTAGATAGCGCTCCATATTTGGAAGCATTGGTCGCTAACTCATGCAAGACCACCGCCACCGCCTGCGCGGCCGTGGGCTCCAGGACGGTCGGCAGGCCCTCCATCCGAACCCGCGTGTCGTCCTCACTGAGATAGGGGGCAAGCTCCTGCCTGGCGATGGCCGAGAGTTCTGCCCCTATCCACCGCGTTTCAACAAACAACGAGTGAACATTTGACATCGCCTGGATGCGCCCGCTGATCACTTCCTTGAGGCCCTCGGAAGAGTCAGACTGAGAAAGATTTACGATGGCCTGTACGTTCGCGAGGATGTTCTTGCTTCGGTGCTCTGCCTCGCGAGCCAGAACGTTAATCCGCTCCTGATTTCGTTTCTGCTCGGTAATATCTCTCGCGATCTTTGATGCCCCAATGATGTTGCCGAAGCCATCTTTGACAGGGGAAATGGTGAGCGAGACGATAATTGGGCTACCATCCCTACGCTGCCGAACAGTCTCAAAATGGTCGATGCGCTCGCCGCGTCGAATGCGGGTTAAAATCTCACGTTCTTCGCTTTGCCGGTCCTCAGGGATCACAAGCGTAATGGGCTGTCCGACCGCCTCGAGCGCCGAGTAGCCGAAAATGCGCTCAGCGCCCTTGTTCCAGCTCGTAATAACACCCTCTAGAGACTTGCTGACGATGGCGTCGTCGCTGGACTCAACTATGGAGGCGAGCAGACTGGCCAAGCGCTCGGCACGAGCCGGAGGTTGCAGGCCAGGCAATTTCAGCCATTCGCTAATATGCGAGCCGGTTCGCACTGGCGGGCCTTCCGCAGACCGGTCCTCCCGCATGGCGCCATCCGGAACACGTTTGGCCTCTTCACGCATGGGTATTTCTTCCTTGCCTATCCGTTCTTTCAACGTTCGGTTTGCTTGAAACGACGCCGACGCTGGGTCATGGCGTTGCTCGCCTGCGGGAGCTGCTGTGCGTTCTCATCACCGACAAAAGCCGCGGGGCCCGGTCGGTGGTGAATTCAGGGTGCAGTCTGAACGCCGATCACGCCAGTGATATATTTTCGTTCCCCGCGCGGAACTATACAGGAAATACTCCAGTTCAGTAAATCATGTCATTTGCGCCAAAAACGAATTAGGACTGTCAGCACATCAACTTAGGACCTAGACAGTACCGCCGTTGGCTGCTGTCCTTGTTAGGCAGTCCGACCATCGTACTAGGACATTCCAGCAATTCGATTCACTTTTGCTATAGCCGGAACAACCGAGCTGATTGAAGATGCGGTTACTGGGCAGGCGTTTTTCATTAAGGACAATTTACTGATGGCCCAGAGAGACGCCTAATTATTGCATCGGCGGATCGGGAAGGCTGGAATGAGGAACGGCCTCAGCATCACCCTCCAAGGATGCTGGGGCCGTTTCTTTTGGATCAGCCGAAGGCGATGATGTCCTCTCTGAGCGTACCCCATAGAGGACTGAGGGCGACAGCAACATATTCGGCCGGGACCCGCCGTTGAATGGAAATAAACGGCGATCCCTGAACGGACTGACAAGGGTCAAAACTCAACCACGACGCCCCCACTCGACCTTGGTCGGCTCCCTCCCGACTGCGGACATCGCGGCAACCTGAGCAAGCGTCGGCTAAGGGCCAAAACGCGACGTCAGCGATGCACGTCGGCGTACTAAGCCTGCGCCCTACGAAGGCTGCGGGCCATCTGCTCTGTCCATGCCGGGTTGTGGGCCTTAAGCGGTGCCAGTACGTAGTCCGAAGGGCTTGTGAAGCCACCTATCTGTTGCGCCCAGCGGCGTGCTTCGTCCCATTTTTCAAGCGCGCCATAGCAACAGACGAGAACTTCCAGACTTGTCGGCCAGTTCGGTCGTACCTGCAGCGCACGTGCTGCAGCCTCACGAGCCGCTTCAGGGCGTCCGGAGAAGAGTCGTGCCAGCGCGAGCATGTTGAACCAGGCGAAGCCTTGTGGGTCGTGGCGGCTTAGCCGCAGGCCATATTCAAGCGGCGAAATTGCTTCAGGTGCACTTCCGCTAAACAACAGCGCCATTCCCAGGACCAGGTGGCCCAATGCAAAGCTAGGGCTGATTTCAATCGCTTTTCTGGCGGCGCTGATCGACTGCTCGAGCTGGTCCGCATACGCGCTGATGATCGCGAGCGAATAGTGTGCGTAAGGATTTCGTTCGTCCAGTTGAACCGCCTTCAAGGCCGCTTCCGTGCCCTCCCGCAGGTCGGCAACACGATTGTCCGACCAGCCATAAGCGACCAGGCTGCGTTGACCCGGCCGAGCCACAGATGCCCCTCCGGAAGCTCGCGATCGAGCTTGGCGGCTTGTCGAAACAGTTCCCGAGCCTTGTGATGGTTCTCACGGGTGACTTGATGAAAATGCCATGTTCCCCGCCGCACGATGTCCCAGGCTGTCATATTGCCGGTGTGCCGTGCCGCTGCCTGTGCGCCTTCCGTCTTGAGTAGCTCCGGTTCGATCGCGCCTGCGACACGCTCTGCAATTTCATCCTGAACAGCGAACACGTCGGTCAATTCGAGGTCATAGCGTTCGGCCCAGATGTGCTTTCGCGATGTGGCCTCGACGAGCTGTGCAGAAATCCGCATCCTCTGGCCGGACTTGCGCACGCTTCCTTCGATCAAATACTCTACGCCAAGCTCTTGCGCGATCTGCTTCGCATCAAGCGATCTGTCCTTGTAGGCAAAGCTTGAATTTCGGGCGATGACGAACAGCCAACGAAACCGCGTCAGGGCGGTGATGATATCTTCGGTAATACCGTCGGCGAGATACTCCTGTTCCCTTTCGCCACTCAAATTGACGAACGGCAGAACCGCGATCCATGGCCGATGCTCAGCCGACAACGCCTTCGGCTCAGCGGTGCTTTCCATCGGCTCTCTTGCCGGAAGTCCGACGAAACGATAACCGACCCGCGGAACTGTGGTGATCCAATCTCCACCTTCCGAGATGGGCCCCAGCTGCTTTCTCAGCGCGGCGATCTGAACCGAAAGATTGCTTTCCTCGATCGCGGTGTCGCCCCAGGCCGCCTGCATCAATTCGGTCTTCGTCAGCGTCTGGCCGGGTGAGCCAACCAGCGCCTCGAGCAACCGAAGACCCTTGCTGCTGACGGCTACCGGCCGGCCCCCGCGAAGAAGCCTTCCGCGCTGCCCATCAAGCACAAACGGGCCAAAGGTGAAGTTCGTGGACATGCTCCGAGACTAGCGGATTTTATAAACTTTCGGAATATTTCGGCCCAGCGTTTAAGACTTTTCGGCAGCTAATGGTCGAATTTGCGCGCCTCGGTCCGTCCACCAACAGGAGGGTTCAATGACGATCGTTGAAGCTAGAGCAATGACAATGCGATTGCTGCACCGTATAAAGGCTCGGTTGTCCAGAGCGGCGCGGGCTACCGCGCAGAACAGGGTAGCGATTACGAGCCCGGCGTAAGCGCAGAAACCGTCGGTTCAAAATCGATCTGGCTCGGGAGGATCACGCTGCCGGCTGGGAAGCGAACCCGAGCACACGTGCATGAGCATCACGAAACTGCGCTCTACATGCTCAGCGGCGACGAAATGGAATTGTGGACCGGCGATCAACTTCAGTATCGCGACATCGTGCGGCCGGGGGACTATATCTTCATTCCTGCAAACATGTTGCACGTTGCGGTGAATCCAGGTGCACAACCCGCCGTAGTCATCGGCGCGCGCAGCGAGGCCACGGCTCAGGAAAGTGTGGTCCCTGCGACCTGAGATGGATTGCAAGGTCCCGTAAGGATCTCCGGACATAGCCACCGCCGGATCAGACCCGGCGGGGCGTGGCGCAAGAGCGAATGTCGGTTCAGGGTCAAACGGCGAAAAGCTCGAGGCGAGCAAATCTAGTCTGCTTAGCCCCGGATAGCTGACGTTTGCGCAGACTAGTGGTCAGGTCGCCTTTGGGCCAAAAGGCGACGACCATAAATCCGCTATGCGTGAGATGGGGACGTTGCACGTTCTTTCATGATGGCTTCACCTGTTGCCTGCGATGGTTGCAATCAGTTGCATGACATCATCGACACTCTCTTGCACGCCCTGAAGTTTCCCGCTCGCAAAACCGAGTTCGGCGTTTGCGCCGGGAATTTGAGTATCAAACCTGACGGAGGTTACTTGTGTTACGTTGACGTGGATCGGCTTACCGTTGGTTTCAGTCAATTTGATCCAAGCCATTTCGCCACGGTGTGACGCCATAACCAACCGCATGATCTCGTCGACACTCTCCTGGACCCCTTGGGCCTTCCCGCTCGTCAAACCGAGTTCGGCGTTAGCACCTGTATTTTGTGTGTCAGGTCTGACGAAGGTCACTAGTGCAATGTTGATATGAACCGACTTCCCATTAGGTTCGGTCAATTTGAGAGAACCCAGCCGAACGGCGTTCGGCTGCTGCGCGCGGGCCGGGCACAACGACGCTGCCACCGCCACGCCGCCGATCAACCCGAGAAAATCCCGTCGCCGCATCCCACGCCCCGGCACATCGGGTCTTTACCGCCGCACTCCAACGCGATTGACGCCCCCGTTCCAATTGCCTGGGCCCGCCGTAGCCCCTCGGACCGCGGCACGCGCCACCGGACGAGGCCTAAGCACGACACCGGCCCTTGCGACGCAACCGACCGGATAGCCGACATACGTGCAATATATAACCGCCTCGGCGGGTGCCGGAGCGAGGGTAGCCCCTGCGAGCCCCATCAGGATGCTGGCTGCAATCCCCGTAACTGTCACTGATTTGGTCGAGAGATCCTTTCGCTGATGCATGGTAATCCTCCTCATACACGACTGAAGCCGCCTCGCGGTGTGGCTGAAGCCAACCTGAATGCCAGCAGTTGTTTGACGTTGACATAGATCAACGGTGGCACGTGGAGCGTTCTCATGGCGTGACTTCAGCCACGCGCCTATGTCCGGACGCAAGCGACTGCACGCGCTGCACCGAGACGATGAGCGGAGATGATGACCTATCGACCACTACGCTCTGGCCAAGCTACTTAGCTGTCCCTGTCGTAACTCCTGGCGCCGACGTAACGCCGCGCCGCACTTGGCGCGCTTCACGGCGACCCTCACGGCGCACTTGGCGCGCGTCACGGCGATCCTCGCGGCGCCCCTCACGTCGATCTTGACGCCTTTCCATGCCAGCGGTCTGCGCCTCGGCATCAGGGACCATCAGCACAGTCGGGAACGCTGCTATTGCGGTAGCCAAGCCCAAAGAAGAAAGAAGCTTCCGTCGAGAGATCATGACTTCCTCCTTTACTGGATCGCCCCAAGATCAAAGGTTATTCGCTTTATACGTCCACGGCTTGATCTATGTCATCGACGGTTTGCACTCACATTGTTCAACGGTGCTGATCTTCCCGAACGCGCGCGTTGTTTGGCCGCTGATGTCCGCCTTGGGTCTTGGCCGTGTAAAAACGGCCCTTAGGGATGTCCGGCCTGGCAGCCAGAGCCTGGCGAATCTCAGGCCACGATCGCGACGATAAGCGGCTTGACCCCGACGATGTTCATGACCCGTGTCAGATTATAGGCCAGAACCGAGAGAGCCATCCCGGTAGCTACTTTTGGAAGCGTTTTGGTCAGGAAGTGCGTCGCTCCCATGCGGGCCTTCATCGTGCCGAACGGATGCTCGACTGTCTCGCGACGCTGGCGCATCGCTTCTGGGTTTGCATCAAGGCGCTGCTGCACGGCCTCGAGCAGATGCTCATGCTCCCACCGCGCAATTCGCCGCTCCGGCCCGGTTGTGCATTGCGATTTGAGCGCACAATTTTGACAGGCTGTGGTCCAGTAGCGCCGCAGCATCTTGCCGTCTTCTTCACTCGTATAGCGATACGGCAATCGCTCCCCAGCCGGGCATCGATAGGCGTCCTCCTCTGGCAAATAGGCAAAGTCCTGCTTACCGAAGCGCCCATCTGCCTTGGCACCCGATGTCAGCGGTTTGGGCAGGGTTACCGTGATGTCTGCTTCGTGACACGCGAGGATTTCTGGGCTGTTGAAGTAGCCACGGTCGGCCCACAGCTTCCAGCGTCTCGGTCTTTAGAACAGCCTTCGCCTGCTTGGCCATATTGGCCAGTTGTGCCCGATTTGAGCCGCTGTTCGTTACCTCGTGCGTCACAATCAGATGATGCTTGGTGTCGACCGCGACCTGCACATTGTAGCCGACGACGCCGGACCCGCGCCCGCTGGTTGCCATCGAACGGCTGTCGGGATCGGTCAGGGAGATTTGCTGATCGGGTGACGCAAGCATCTGCTTCTCGTAGACAGCAAGCTTGCCCATTTCCTCCCTCAGCTTTGTCAGCTTCTCGGTGAGCCTCGTGACCTTCGCAGCCAGCGCCTCCGTCGGCTCCTGCCGGTCGGCGGTGTCGAGTTGGCTCAGATAGCGCGCGACGCTCTCCTCGAGCCGAGCACGCCGCCGCTCCACCGCCCGGGTGAAGTTCCTGTCCCGGTTGTTCACCGCTTTGAACTTGCTGCCGTCGATGGCGACGCTCGACGTCGCGAGAAGCCCCATCTCTCGGCAGAGCTCGATGAAGCGCGCACAGACCTTGCGCAGCGCCAGGCCGTTGTCCTTGCGGAAATCCGCGATCGTCTTGTGATCCGGAGCGAGCCGACCCAGCAGCCACATCACCTCGACATTGCGGCCGGACTCTCGTTCGAGCCGTCGGCTCGACTGCACCCGGTTCAGATAGCCATAGATGTAAAGCTTTAAGAGAACCGAGGGGTGGTACGACGGTCGACCCGTTGCCGCCGGCTCCACCCCCTCAAAGCCCATCTCAGCCAAATCGAGCGCATCGACAAACGCGTCGATCACGCGAACGGGGTTGCTCTCGTCAATGAAATCATCGAGGCATTCGGGCAATAGCGTCCATTGCCCGCGATCCGCCTCTTCAACGAAGCGACCCATCAATTTCTCCCTAGAATCACGGGAGAATCATAACCGCGGCACCGCGTTTTCACACAGCCAGGGTCAAAAGCGTTGGTTTAGCGCTCAGCAGTAAACTTCCGCTCGGCGCCCATTAACCGAAATGTAGCTGCACCGCGTCAACTGAAGCGAAGGGCCAATAGGGTGCATGACCATCTATCGCTTGCGACCCGTGTCAGGTCTGTGGGTGCCTGATCGTATGGCTGTAGCACCCATTTATTCTCTAACGAAGATATGAGACTTTATCTTCCACTGTCCGTCGGGTTGACGTTCAAGGAGCCTCACGGTGCTGCCAGAAATTGGCGCCGCCTTCTCATTCACCACTAACGTGGCCGTGAAATGGGAGGTGGTATAGGCGTAGTTGCCGATGGGCAACACATCGACCAGCTCAACCTTGTGATCTCTGACGCTTCTTCCCCGCCCAGCAAAGAAGCTACGGATTGCCAAAGGGCCGGTGACGGGCTGAGCGCCAGGGGGCATCAATCTGCCGTCGGCGGTATACAATGGAAGTAGAGCATCGAAGTCTGCGTTGTTGATAGCGGCATCCCACTTGGCAGCCACCGAGGAAATTTCGTCCGCAAGTGGGTCTGCTCCTGCAGGACCAACGCAAGCACACGTCAAGATCAACAGCACGGCATATGAAAGAAAAGAAGGTCGGCTCATCTTTGCCTCCTTGAGCTGAGATGCTTGGCTTAGCCAAGGTGCTTAGCGCATGAGCGCATTCGCAAATGCTACCGCTGAGGGAAGCTGGGCCACTAGTCCAAAAAGTGGACTGGAGAGGACGTCGTCAGCTGGCTGAGACTTGATCTGCGACCGCAGGCGCCTCATTGGCATATTTGCTGCGTGGGAACCAAGTGGGCAAACTGTTCACGAGATGCTTAGGACCGTCGATCTGGATCTTGCCGAGCTCACACGCCCGTAGCGGCGGCAGCTCGCCTATGAAGATCTGCACAAGCGTCAGCAGGCTCGCGTAGAGGTTGATATCGACCTCGAAGCCGGGATCATCCCAGCAGAGATCGGCTTCCTCCTTCTTCACAACAAACCACCAGCACTTCGGCCGAGCGTCCGCAATCTCGATGTACAGCACGAAGTCGCATGGAATGTGCTCTAGATCGAACGAACGGCGCATATTCCACATGAGCCGGCCCGCGTGGAGTTCGTTGGGCGTGAGCTGACTGCGCGCCCACCTGTGACCCCAATAGCCCAGTGCGTCGATAATTGGCTGGGCTTCTCTGGCCGCCTGGGTTGGATGGTACTCCCAATGCCCATTATCGCCGGATTGGCGTGAGATTAGCCCTGCCTCTTCTAGCGTTTGCAGGCGCTTGGAAAGGAGGGTCGGCGACATCTGTGGGATGCCGCGGCGAAGCTGGTTGAAATGGTGGGAACCTAGCAACAGCTCGCGGAGCACGAGCGGAGTCCACCGCTCCGTGAGAATTTCCGCAGCTTTGGCTACGGGGCAAAATGATCCATAGCCTTTCATGGCGAGAACTTTAGCATCACGAGCGCAAGCAAGGTAGTCCAGTTTCTGGACTATGTCGCAGACGCGTACCCACCCACAGCGCTGATCGCGTCTAGTGTGGTTCCGCGGCATCTGACCGCTCCTGCTGTTGGTCAGTAGGGTCACGAACGGCGGTCACCGTAACCATCGTCCAACGTCCGGTCTCCCGCAGATAGCCGACATGGCGGCGGCTTTAGCCTTTTTTCGGCTCAGGGCCAAAAGCCGAATTCGGCAGCCCGCCGGACCTTGGTCGGCTTCATTCCCGGCGGCGGACGTTGCAACGTTCCGAGCAAAGGTCGGCTAAGGGCCAATACGCGACATAGTCGCGAACACGGCGGGACAGCAGGCTTCTCCTACCTGCCGTCCCGGCATGTTACTTGACCTGTTCGACTTCGCTCAACCGCCAGGATTTCGTGAAGAACGGCTCAAGCGGGCTGTAGAGGCGCAGGATCACGAACCAGCCCTTCTTCGGATCGGTTTGTATCCAGTTGCCGCGTTTCACTCCTGCGGGCTGTGTCGGGCCGAAGTAGATGGTCGTGGAGCCGTCGGCATCCGCCTCTGCCGCCGGCGACGGGTAGCTCTGGCTACCGGCGCGCGGATAGCGCTGCGGTGTGTCGAGCATCGAGCGCGTCATGTTGTCGTAAACCGTGAACGACCAGAAGTTTTCTTCCGGGATGCCCTCGGGCAGCGTCACTTTGTAGGTCTTGGCGCCGTCGAAATAATTCCTTTCCGCGTCGGTCATCGCCAGCAGATATTGCGAGCCGATGCCGGGCAGGCGCATCGCCATTGCTGCCGTGATGCCCGTGACCCCGTAGAAGAAGTTGGTGCGCGCATCCATGGTGCGATAGCCGGTGGCCGGGAAGGGTTTGACTCCCTCGCGCGTGATCTCCGGGATCGGCGTCTCGAACTCGTAACCGCTCATGAACAGGAAGTTGAACCACGACGAGTTCGGGTAATAGAACCAACTCGGATCGCGCGGGACCATGAACAGGGCGCGCGAGGTCGCGTTGGGGGCCGAGCGTTTCTCTGGCTTGGGCTGATTCATGCATGGAGATTTGACCCGAACGGCTGACGGCCATTGACTTGGATCAACGGCCGCTCACTGGTCTCCGGCAGCGGCCAGGTCCGTAATGGGTCAAACTCGGAAGTCGGAACGCGCACCCGTAACGTCCGCTTCACTTCCCGACACCGGACTTTCGATAGCCAGCGCGGCACTTCCGAAAAGGGCCAAGAGGCGACACTCAATCCACCTTTCCAGCCCCCCTGCGGAGCAGGTCAAATGAAACCGGGCTCAAACAAGGTAGTCTGCAAACAAAAAAGTCGCGCCGACAGAATGGGCGCGACCTTTCTCGGCATCGCAGAATTCGAACAGGAACGAGGCCGTCGATTACTTCTCTTTGATAACGGTCGTGCTGCTAGTGCCACTAGTGCTACCAACAGTGCCTTCGTCGCAGACTTTGGTCTGTTTGATGCGGTCTTCAGCTTCCACGCGGCTCTTGAAGGCCATTGGACCGATCTGCGTCACGACTTCCTTGTCCGCCGGGCGCGTGGTGGTAATCGTGCAGCTACGGCTGGGTCCTTGTACGACGTAGTACTCATCAGCCAGTGCTGGGGCGGCGCATCCAATGATTAGTGCGCCAGCAAGAAGTAGGGGTGCTTTCATTGTCGCCTCTCTATTCAAGTACTGCCGAATAGAGGATGAGCGCGACGAACAGAAATCCGCGTGCTGCTGCGAACTCGACTAGATTGCCGCTCATCGTTCAATCCTCTCGGCGGTTCTGTAACTCGCCCGATAGCTTGGAGTTCCCGGATTTTTGGTGCGGCCAGCACCAAACCAGCCGAGGTTGGTTGCAATGGTGCAAAGGTCCTGAGGTCTGCTCTGGGTCTTGGCCGTGTAAAAACGGCCTCAAAGGGCGTCGGTCCGGAAGCTAGGAACCGCGCCTGTCTCAGGCCGCGTTCGCAGCAATCAGTGACTTGGTCCCGACGATGTTCATGACCCGTGTCAGATTGTAGGCCAAGACCGAGAGTGCCATCTCGGCCGCGACTTTGGGGAGCGTCTTGGTGAGGAAGTGTGTCGCTCCCATGCGGGCCTTCATCGTGCCGAACGGATGCTCGACCGTCTCCCGACGCTGACGCATGGCTTCTGGGTTTGCGTCAAGGCGCCGCTGCACAGCCTCGAGCAGATGCTCGTGCTCCCATCGTGTAATCCGCCGCTCTGGCCCTGGTCGTGCACTGCGATTTGAGCGAACAATTTTCACACGCAGTGGTCCAGTAGCGCCGCAGCGTCTTGCCGTCTTCTTCGTTTGTACAGCGATAGGGCAATCGTTCCCCAGCTGGACAGCGGTAGGCGTCCTCCGCTGGCAAATAGGCGAAGTCCTGCTTACCGAAGCGTCCGTCCGACTTGGCGCCCGAGGTCAGCGGCTTGGGCAGCGTTACCGTGATGCCGGCTTCGTGGCACGCGAGGATCTCCGTGCTGTTGAAGTAACCGCGATCGGCTACAGCGTCGAGCGTATCGGTCGTTAGAACAGGCGATGATAACCGCCGACCCCAAGCATTTGTTCCTATCCCGATTAACCCCGTTGTTGTACCCCACGGGGGTCGTGCTACGACCGGAGGTGGGTCGGCCAACTCACTCAGCACGGGACGGCCGGCCCAAGCTCGCGCGGCCGTCTCGCAAGGGACGGTCCGCGCGGGTCCCATGCAGAGTGGCGTAATGTTCGACCGCATCACAATTGCCTACGCCATCTTGGCCCTGTTGACCGTGGCGATTCTCGTCTTCGCGGCTTTCAATCCGTGAGCCCGGTGTCCTAATTCCCGGCTGCGAGGTTAACGCGGGGCGCGCTTCGGCCGCTTTTCGATCCGCCTCACGGCCTCTGCGATCCGGCGGAATACCGGGCTGAAGTCGGGAATGTCAGCCATCGCGACCAGCACGGCCCCGCCCCAGAAGGAAGGTACCGGGGTGAAACATGGCGAGCACGCAAAGCGTCGCGACGAACGTGGCTTTTGTCTTCTGTTCCGCTGGCACCATTTGCGCCGGCATGTACAAGATGCGGAATAGGACGACTCCAACCGCTGCCATGAACAGGACTAGGAAAACACCCATCCCCAGCATGAGCGCATCGGTTTGACCTGGCTCAGTGACGAACCAAGGCAAATGCGCAGCATGCCGCTCCTCAACCATTTCACGAAGAAAGCTTGCTCAGGGTGGCGATAATTGACCCAGATCAAGCGCGGGCACCAGGGGATGCAAAGGTATCCTAATTCCCGGCTGCGAGTGTCCTAACTAGGACAGCACCCAGCGGTCTCGTTCCCAGGAATCTTGTCCCTCGACGGCAAGACCTCAGCGCGTGGGAGCGCCGAGGCCAAGCCGGATTGCTGACCGCTGAGGAGAACACGGCCATAGCCGTATGAAGGCCACTGGGGGTCCGAAATAACGCGTGTGAATCTGTCCTTAAATTAACGATTCGCATTTTAGCGGCCGGCGACCTACCTTTACTCCCGGTCATGGAGTTCAGCGTATGGCCTCGCCTTCCATTATTCCGAATGACCGGTTGGACAAGCATTTCTATTTGGTCCTGGAAGACTTCCGGAGCGGCGCGGCCTTCCGGAAGACCGACGAAGGATTCGACCACGACACTCTGATCAATGACCTTCTATCAGGCCAGTACGACAAGGTGCTTCGCGTCGTGGCGTTCAATCCCGCAGAGGGATGGTCAAGAGACGATTCAGAAGACGTCGCTCGGGAGCTGGAGCACCGGATTGGCGCCGGGGGCCTTGAGGTCTCAGACGCGCTGAAAGACTTCATCGAAGGCCAGCTTGGGCGCAAGATCGGTGTGCAGCTTCCGCTCCCGCTCCAACCGTGAGGACTCGCATCTCGATCAGCCGCACATAGATACTAGGCATGCTTAAATTCGATTTTTGCCTGCCTACGGTTGGGAAAACCGTGCCGGCTGGCCCTGAGTGGTATCACGAGATCAAATTCGACGGCTACCGCCTGCGCCTCGAGCGCAACGGAGACCGTGTCCGGCTGCTCACCAAGGGCGGCTACAACTGGACCAAACGCTTCCCGTGGATCGTTGAGAACGCCCTAAAGAACCGCGTGAAGCAGTTCGTCATCGATGGCGAGGCGATCGTGCGCGGTGTGGACGGCTACTCAGATTTCAACGCCCTGCACTCCGGAAAACACAATGCCGACGTCGAGTTACTTGCCTTCGATATCCTGGCGCTCGACGGCGACGACCTGCGGGAGCTCCCGCTATCGATGCGAAAGATCAACCTGCAACGGCTTCTCGCCCAGCGGCCGGCCGGCATCTTCGTTTCGGATTTTGAGCAAGGTGAGATCGGCCCGGATCTATTTCGGAAGGCCTGCGAGTTCGGATTCGAGGGCCTCGTGTCGAAGCGCGCCGACCGTCCCTATCGCGGTGGTCGCTCCCCGCACTGGATCGAGGCCAAGAACCGCACGCATCCAGCGATGTCACGGGAGTTCTGATCGACCCAGCTCTTCGGCTGGAAAGAAACGGCCCCAACGCATACTCTCCGGAACACGAAAACGGGCCAATGCCGACGACGCGATTGGGCAAACCTCGCGTTCTTTTCTTCGCCTAAAGTTGAAGGACCCGGATTCACATAACTCAATGGCGGGCGGCCCGCCCTGCGCTTTACTATTGCGAAGATTTTCAGAGGTGGTTTGCGATGGAGTATGTTGGACGCCCGATGCAGGGCCGGTTTCTTGTTCGGAAAGGAAACACTGGCTGGATGGTCTACGACAGCGAACGCAAAGGCCCAGCGCAACCAGAAAAAGGTGGCCCATTCGCTGAGAAGCTGACCAAGGAACAAGCTGACAGCTTAGCGCAAAGATTGAAAAGCCAAATCCGGTAACGGGCTTTGCCGAGTGGAAATATGATCCCTGCTGCTTGGTAAGGCGTTGAAGCCAGGAAGTGAATCATGCTGGAGCATCCTCACGTCTTGCAGAAGCGGATATCCGTCAAGATTGACCGCCATGGCAAAATTGTGCGGACGATGGTCGTCAAAACTAACCTCGAGCCATCGGGGCCTCAGTTCGATCGTTTGCTGGAAGATGTAGTCGAGCATCTCAAACGGCACCCCGATATTGATAGTGCCGAGATCGACTGCCAGCCGTCGATAAAATGAGTTGGGAAAGCCCGGCGCGCGCCACTTGATCCAGAAGTCGATCAAAGCTGCGCCTTGATGAAGTCGGCGAGATAGTTGGCGGCGCGCGCGATCGACGCAGACGCCTCCTTTAACTCCTCCTGTGCTCTTCGCAGCCGCTCCTCCTGCCCGGAGAAGTCCTTGTCGCTACGCCCATCGTCAGAAAAGAGGCGCTTGAACTGATTGATGACCTGGTTCATCGCTTCGCCCTTATCTCGCTAGTGAGGGCTTCCAACGCAGTCTTAGTACTGTGGATTGCTTCAGCTAGCCGATCGGCTGCCAACACGCGCTCGTCATAGCTTTCCGTAAGCTGGTTTTCGAGCAGTTGAATGCGGGCATCTTTCTTCTTTCTTCGCCTCACGCTGCTCGGATTGTTCTTCAGCACATTCATGATCTGCGCTTTGAGGTCAGGGTCACCGAGGGCCGTAGCCACCGGATCGAGCCAGGAGAATGTCGCCAGTCACTGACGGACGAACTGCGGCAGCTTGTTCACGACATGGCAGGGTCGGCCCTTCCGGGCCTGCAGCGCCAGGGCAGCCGCTCCGGTTTCGCGGTCGTGCCGCGACGGCATCGCCCTTCGCCTTCGTGCGCGCCAGTGCAGCCTGGCTCTCAGTCGAGAGGACGTGCACACCGACCGGCAGAACCGCCGGCATACGCTGCATCAGCGTCGAGCGCGGCTGGCTAGAGCTTCACGAGAGCGGGACCTATGTCAGGATGCTGCAGGCGGGCGCTGACTTGTTCGCCTGATGATGAGCTTCGATTACGGATCTCCGAAGTGACGGCGCTGCCGCCGAAAAAGAACTGGCCCCAACGCGGGGGGCGCGCCGGGGCCATGAGTTGACCATTTGTCGTCGCGGATGCCGTACCCAACAGATTCGGCACCCGGACGGAAAAACAGATCACTTCCCGGTTGGTTCCTATTCCACGTCCTGGCCGGATTAGAGCCCGGGATTCGCGCCAACTGGATTGGACGACTGTGCAGAAAGCGCAATGGCTCTGGCGCATACCCTGATCGCGGAGCGGCGGCGGATCATAGAAGAAAATGCCCGACAGTTAAAGGCGTCGGTCCATCGACGCCTAGGAACGCACTCCTCCTCCATGTCTTGGGCATCTGGGGCTCATGGTCGGAGGAATGCTCAATGAGAGGCATTAAAGTTGTTTTGGGTGCAGCCTTTGTCCTTGGATCGATTGCAGCGGCTTCCGCACAGGGCGCGGGTGGTGGAAGCGGCGGTGGCGGTGGTGACTCGCCGGCGGCGAAGAGCGGCCAAGGAGCCAGCAGCAGCCCACGCTACGCCAACCCCGCCGCCACTCTCAACGATACAAAGGAGCGCGGCGGAAATGCCATGATGAGGTCGAGCCACTCTCACAAATACCACAGGCAGCATCATCGGATGTAAGCCGAAATCGCGCAAGAACCCGGCGCGGATCGCGCCAGGCGTTTTCAAGAGCAGTACCGACGATCGCGTCTCACCAGTAGGGCGAGGCCCGATAGTAGTCGTAGACCCGCCGGTCGTTCTCGCGATTCCAGTTCCAGTCGTTGTCGTTGCTGTAGCGCGGCGCCTTGTCCAACTGGTCCTTGGTGATATTGGTCCGGTACCCGCCGAGATTAGTGTCATAGGTTAGGCTTGACCATGGCGTCGGATAGTGATCATCGCCGATACCGAGAAAGCCGCCATAGCTCAGAACCGCGTAGGCGACTTTGCCCGACACCTTGTCGATCATGACGCGCTCGATGCTGCCAATCTTCTGCTGGTCGGCTCCATAAACGGCGGTGCCTTCAACCTTGTCACTGCCGATAAGATTTCCTGTCTCGCGTTCTGCCATCACTTCTCCTTGGGTTCAATGTTGGCACGTAAAACGCGGGCACGATGATGCGGTTCCTAAGCTGTAAAGTGTTGCCATTGGAGAACGAGCACGCAGCATTTTGGGGCCACCTATAACAATCAACTAACGTATGTTGAAATCGGCTGCAGCGTTCAAACGACTTCAGGCGCGATAGAGGAGCGCCAAGGATCGCCAACCTGGGTGGACAGGTTTTCTCCCGGTTGGGCTTGAGGGTTGGGGACCGGGAGCAAGAATCGACACGGAAGCCATCCCGATGTTCCTATGAGCGGCCTCAATCAATCAGAAGAAAAGCCACCGGGCCGGCAACGTGCGCGGGAGCCGTCCCTGCTAGGCACTCCGCCGGGAGCGCCCATGCACGCGAGCGGAGGCAACGCCGGTGGCTCTCTTGACGATTGCTAAGCACTAACACCGCGACAGGGATCGTCAGAAACGCGATGATGATGGTCCAGCCCCTGTGCTCTTCCGTCATGGCCGGACGTCCAAAGCGAGACGGCCCCAGCGCCCGGGGAGAGCACTGAGGCCGTTGGTCGTCCCACTCCTCAACCCGACCGCCGCTGCAACGCCGCAGATTGCTACTTGTTCCCGAAATGGAAACGGTCTCAGCACGGGGGACGCGCTGAGACCGCTTGCGGGAACGTTCTGCTGCTGTCAGTCAGCATGAACTTTGAGTAAACCCGCGTCGTGGGCGACCGTTCCTTCACCATGAGGCTTGGGAGATTCAGGTACCGGCCGCACCGTCCTTTTCAAAACCAGCCACTAGGAACGCATTCCGACCAGTTGCTTTTTTAAGAGACCAAGATGAAGCGCGTCCGATGCCGCGATATTACTTCGACCTAAAAGACAGAGCGGGCACTGCCATTGACGAGGAAGGCGTTGACCTGCGGGACATAGAAGCCGCGCAAGACGAGGCCGCGCACGCCTTAGGAGGAATGGCCCGCGACGCCGCGGCCAACGCTCACGGCAGCGGAGCGGAGCAAATGGAGATCGCGGTCCGCGACGACGACGGCCCGGTGATGACCGTTCGCTTTTCCTTTAAGATCAGCCGGAAGAGGCGGAGTTGATGGGGCGGTCCTGAAACAGGTCAGCGCCTAGATTCACGAAAGCGGAACATATGAGGGGGCGCCGACCTCTTTGCGTGATCTCATCCCCCGATGGCAAGGCCTCAGCGCGTGGGTGCGCCGAGGCCATGCCGGAGTACTGACCGCCAAATGCCGGTGCTGGTCTCCGGCTTGGCTAGCGCCCTCAGCAGTGGTTGAAGTTAGGAACTGGGGCTAGCAGGATCGGTTGCTGCATTGAGGCAACAACGCATAGGAAGAACCGCATGGACATGAAGGAAGCCTCGGCGATGACGGAAGCCTCGGGGCTGCCGAATGAGCAAGAAGGCATCGGCTCTGCAAGTAGGCTCAATGCCGAGACAGAAGCGGCAGGGCGCCGTCAGCCGCTCCGGTCGTCTTCATCTGATGCTGCGATGCGATGGGCGGACCTGTTGCGTGAGATAACCGTAAAGGCACCGCTGCAGTCGCTTTTCGTAGTGTTCCTACTAGGCGCATGGGTTGCCCGAAGGCGTTAAGCCTCGTTTAGGCGAAACCGTATGCATGCACCTGCATCGCCACCCTCGCTCGATCGTCGACACCATCCCGATCACGATCGATTTCACCGCTCGATCGTATGGCCTTCGCCTCGGTTACTATGATGCTGATCTCAGAATTGAGGAACGCCGCTCTGCCTCACACGCTTTGCTCACCGTATGGGCGTATTCTTATCGCATGTTAAGTGCCCATTGGCCTCCAACTGTCAGCATACCATTCGGGGAACCTTTCTAGATTTCGCGAGTCGTTCGGCTGCCTCTGCTGTGCCGAATCGTCCCAGCTTGAGCAAACTTCAAGGGAGGCGCAGCTCCCGCACAAAGCTACGTCGGTTCGACGACTTCCTCAAAGAAGGTGGACGTGGAAGTCGCATAGCGCTGCGAGCAATTGGTTTCTCAACGTGAGTAGGGAGTGCGATGAAAAATACTCTTATTGCTATGTCATTAATTCTCGCTGCCTCAACTTGCACGGTGACCGCGCAGCCAGTGAAATGGACCAACTACACCATTCCAAAGACCGGCACCTCGGTCGACGTACCAGCCTCGATTTTCACTCAGGAAGCGGAAAAACCCGAGGGCTATGGACGACGGCTTCAGACTCCGGATGGTCGAGCCAATCTTACGATACAGGCGGCACCCAACGTCTCGAACGATTCGCCAGCTGCTTTTCTTGCAAAGAAGCATCCGCCTGCCCGCATACAGTACAAACGAGTGACATCCCGATTCTTTGCCGTCTCAAGTTATAAGGGTGACAAGATCTGGTACGACCGCTGCAATTTCTCGAGCGGTTTGGTCCACTGCGTCCTCATCAACTATCCGGCGAATGAAGAGCACGATTGGAACAGCATCGTCACTCGCATCAGCCTTTCCTTAAGTGGAAAATAATCAGGCGTCCGCCGTGCAGGTCCTTTTTTTGGCGTGGTCACCATCGACACCAGCCGCCCATCATCGATGGACGCCCGCAAGCGCCGGACAGACCGCGATTATTCCAGACCGAGGACATGGAAATACATCGCCGCAATAATCGCGGGCTCAATAGGATGATGCCAACAAAAAACTTGCCCATAGAGGATGAGTTTGCCGACGCATGAATCGTTCCGGTAGCGTGACATCTTGTCTTAAGCTCCTTGATGGTCAAGATTGTTGGCTCGGAAGATGACCGAAGCTTCAGCGGTCGTTGAGCGAGCTCAAGGCCGAGCAATAAGCCAACGGCACTGATCATCCTGCTCAGCAAAGAGCTCGACGATGCTCGTGCATGCCTGCAAGCTCGGCTTGAAGTTGTGAGACATTAACATGCGTTAGTTACGACTGGGGCAATAGCGCGAGGCCGTAGCAACTAATTGACGTCACCGTCATTTGTCCTTCGCAATCATTCCAAAGAGGACAACGACAAATGATACGTGTGATCGCCTTGCTATCTGCAGCAATTTTGCTGAGCGCAGCGCCGGCCTTTGCTCAAACACAGCCTGCGCAGAGCGCCCCCGGCAACAAGGCCGTTAACAGTTCGAGTGAAAACAACTCCAACGCTCCTGTTGCCGGCCGGAACAGCTTCACGGAGGGACAGGCAAAAACGCGCATCGAGGCTGCCGGCTATTCCGATGTTTCTGATCTCAAGAAGGACGACAACGGGGTCTGGAGAGGTAAGGCCAAGAAGGGAGACAAGCAGACCGATGTCAGCCTGGACTTCCAGGGCAACGTGAACCCAGCGAACTGAGAAAGGGAAACCAGAATGACCACGACGATTTCTCGTCTCTATGACAATTATGCCGATGCTGAGCGCGCTGTCCGGCAGTTGGAGCAGAACGGCATCCCACGCTCGGACATCAGCATCGTCGCAAACAACGGCGAGGGCTGGTACGAGCGGGGGTAGCAAGGTTGATCGGGACCGCGACGGCGTTGACGACCGGGCCGAAGGAGCCGGTACAGGTGCAGGCATCGGCGCCGGTCTGGGCGGTGCGGCGGGTCTGCTCGCGGGCCTCGGCTTGCTCGCGATACCAGGCCTCGGTCCAGTCGTTGCAGCCGGATGGCTCGTTTCCACTGCGGCGGGCGCCGTCGGCGGCGCCGCGACGGGCGGTGTCATCGGCGCGCTAACCCAAGCGGGTGTGCCTGAAGATGAAGCCTCGCGATATGCCGAAGGCGTTCGCCGCGGCGGCACGCTCGTCTCGGCGCGCGTCAACGAGCAGGATCGTTTGCGGGTTGAGACTGCGCTCGATCGGGCGTCGGTCGACATGACCAAGCGCACAACGACGTGGCAGCAGTCAGGTTGGACGCGCTTTGATCCGGCCGGCCAGCCGCTCACCAGCGACCAGATCCAGCGTGAACGCGAGCTTTACGGTGAAGGAACGGGGTTGCGACGCTGACCGCGATCCGGTCCCGACATCGCTTGGCCCCGGCGCGCGCTCCTCAGCGCGCCGGGGTCTTTCCTGACCGCGCCGGGCCCTGATCGCGGACACCAGCGACCGTGCTCCTCCCCGCAAGCTTGTTCCTTCAAGCGTTCGGCAAGCAACCGCCCCTCCGGCCTCCTATGTTGCCCGAGCGAGCGTCCGACAAATTGTTCGGCAGGCTCAGCGGCTACACCTCGAGTGCCGCCGAGCGTTCGCTGACGTCCAAGCGATTTCGGCCTGACGAGCATGCTTCATATATAGCTCTCGCTGGGTGCATTGAGGCAGGTCGGCTGCGGCTTTTCTGAAGCGTGCGGCCTCATCGGCGAATCTCTGTTCGAATGTCCCGGTATGTTTGATTCGATTACAGCGTTTGATCATTCTGCTATTTCCATCGACGATGCGCGGGCGTGCTTCGGCGTTCGCGTCACCGATATATGCCAAGGCGCTGCGTGGTGATGCGCCAAGGATGGCAAGCTCGACGAACCTCTGCCGCAACACAGGTTAATTGACAGGAGATCGCGCCCCCTCGAGCAACGACAGGCCCGAGCGAGATGGGCCAGCTCTTACAACGCCGTCAAGAGCGACAGCACGCCTTTGGCCACCTCTCTCGCAAAAAGGCCCGCTAACGGGAAGCGGGCCTTTCGCGTGTGCAACTTGGCAACTCAGCGCATGTAACGACGTGGTTAGCACTCCAGGCCGTCTCAGCGCGAACTTACTGTTCGGTGCAGACCTTGGTGGTCTTCACGGCAGACTCAGCTTCGGTCTTGGTCTTGTAAACGCCGTCACCCACAACCGTCGTTGTGGTGGTCGTCGGCTTGGTGTCGACAACGGTGCACTTCTTGGTTGATGCGTCGCGCACAATGTAGAACTCGGCGGCGCTGGCGGCCTGGGCGCCGAGAGAAAAGGCGGCGAGAACGCCGCATACAATCAGCTTCTTCATAATGTCCTCCTCCAGTGGATGCTCGTGGCGCGTTCCAAACGACGGATTTCGAGGGAAGTTCCAATTTTTCCCGTCGCGATGCTCCCGGCGAGTTTTGACCGGTCGCTTCTACTACCGGAGGATTTTCGAACAAGTCGCGCCAATTGCCGAAATATTCCGAATTGGAACTAAGCCTCGTCACGCGTGGTTGTTGGCCACCACATTCAGGAGTTTCAGATGAACAGGCGTTTATTGTTGGTTACGACTGCGG
The DNA here is from genome assembly GCF_015291565.1 of Bradyrhizobium sp. CCBAU 51753. Taxonomy (NCBI): domain Bacteria; kingdom Pseudomonadati; phylum Pseudomonadota; class Alphaproteobacteria; order Hyphomicrobiales; family Nitrobacteraceae; genus Bradyrhizobium; species Bradyrhizobium sp. CCBAU 51753. The sequence goes on from NZ_CP030037.1 coordinate 8,019,377, forward strand.
CCGCGGCGATCGCGACATCGGCTTTTGCGCAGACCTCTCCGAGCACTTCGAACTCGAATCAGCCAGCCGCGCAGCGTCAGCAGGATTCCACGTCGACGACGACGCCCTCCTCAAGCACGACGCCGTCGTCGTCTGCCACGACGTCGGGACATGCTCAGGGCGACGCCACTTCGACCAATTCCGCTCAAACTCAGTCGTCCCCTTCCGCGGGCCAGAGTGCGACCGGTCAACCATCCCCCACCGGCGCGAACACTGCGCAGAAACCTGCTTCGGGCAACCCGCCCAGCCAGGCGCGGACCAGTCCGCCGCCCGCGCAGACCAACCCGCCGTCGAACCAGGCGCAGACCAACTCACCTTCGACCGGACAGACCCCGAACGCGAATCCGCCGGCGTCGAACAACAGCAATCAGGTCCAGTCGCCGACCGGTAGCAGCTCGACTAATACGGCCCAACAACCCAGCAGCCAGCAGAACAAGGCCGACCGCTCGTCGAACTCCAACGTGAACGCTGCGGTGAACATCAACGACCAGCAGCGTACCCGCATCAGCACGTCGATCTCGCACCTCAACGTTCAGCCGCTGACCAATGTGAACTTCTCACTGTCAGTCGGCACGGCCGTGCCTCGGGACGTCCGCCTGCAGCCGCTGCCGGCGGAGGTCGTGGAGATTGTCCCGCAGTATCGCGGCTATGACTTTGTCCTGGTGAAGGACGAGATCGTGATCGTGGAGCCGTCCAGCTACAAAATCGTTTCGGTTATACCGTATTCAGGCCGCGCCACCGCGGCAGCGCCGGCGCGCTCCGAGCAGCGCAAGACAACCTTCAGCGATCGCGATCGCGAAGTGATCCGAAAGCACGCCAAGGCCCGTCCCGTTGAGCGGGAGCGGCGGACCACCGGCACTTCGGTTCGCACCGAAATCCGTACCGGCGAACTCGTTCCGGACGGCGTTGAGATTGAGGCATTCCCAGACGAGGTCTACCGGGATGCGCCGACTTTGCGGGAATATCGGTACATTAATCGCGACAGCCGTACCTACATCGTCGAGCCGCACGAACGTCGCATTATCGAAGAGATCGACTGATCTCATTAGAAGAGGAGCGAATCATGAAGACCATCGCCCTTGGCATTATCGGCGCCACCATTTTGGGATCGGCTGCGACTGCGGCTCCTCTCAGCCCGTCCGCCGTGACCTCGCCCGAATTCTCCGGCATTGAGCAGGTTCGGCTCGCCTGCGACGAGTACAGTCGCTGCTTCCGCAGCCGCGGTCCCAGCTACGACCAGCGCTACTATGGCGACGACGCTTACGTGGTGCGCCGGAGCTACGGCTCCTACGGCGGACCCGCCTATTATGGTCCCGGTTATGGTTATTACGGTGGCGGCCCCGGCGTCGGCTTCAGCTTTGGCGCGCGCGGCTGGTAGCCGGTACAGATTCTCTGGGCCGCTTCTTTTCGGAGCGGCTCTCGTTTGTCAGGCGACAATGGCTAGGACTGGCAGTCCGCTCCCGACAAGAGGTGACGGCCTGAGCAGCCCTAAAAGAAGCCGAGATCAGCGGCGAGAATCCTCAGGTTGGCGCAAACTCTAGCCAATGGTCGGCACTCCGGAGAGCCTCTCGACTCCGCCGCGACGCGTCCAACTAAGTCATTAGGCGCAGTGTCAGGATGAACTGGAAACATCGGCCCGAACGTGAGTTGCCGCCGAAGCATTGTTCTTGCTGGAGGCGGAACATGGTCGATAACGTTCCGGTCAAAAACGTGGTGGATACGGTTTGGTGCCTCTTTCGGGCAAAACATCGCGATGTCGACGATGCAGACAGTCGTCGCTATCTGCTTGAGCGCTATCTTCAAGGGAAATGGGAAGCGCACGTGAGCGAAGCGGATGAACTCACCGGATTCGGCTTAGCTTACCTCGACCGTCTTCCCAAGGACGAATGTTGAGATTGATGGAGGAGCTCGTCAGGCATGCGGTGATCGGCACCGCAAGGCCGGCGTGGACGCTGCTGGTCATTGCTCAACTCGGTTCGGCGGTTATCATCTTACTGCTCCGAGCGATACCTATCTAAAGGACCATCGATGCGCATCGCCCGACTTGCTCCTCTCGCTGGCGGACCGTCGCAGCGAGGTTCCGCGAGCAGGTCAGAGCGCCCGCTTCAAATATTCTGCTGTCGGGCTGCCGGAGGCGGCAACTTGCTCCGGCGGTCCGGACGCCACGATGCGGCCTCCGTTGTTTCCGGCGCCAGGGCCGACATCCACGATCCAGTCGCTCTCCGCTGCAACAGACATATCATGCTCGACCAGAACGACGGTGTTGCCAGCTTCAACGAGGCCTTGCAGCTGCTTACTGAGCTTTGTGACGTCGAACGGATGCAGTCCGGTTGTCGGCTCATCGAGAACGTATAATGTGCCGCCACGATGGGCGCGTTGGAGCTCGGTGGCGAGTTTAACGCGTTGTGCCTCTCCTCCTGAAAGTTCAGTGGCCGACTGACCGAGCCTGATATAGCCGAGTCCAACCTCGCGCAGGACGCCCAGATAACGCACAAGAATGTCATCGCCTTGAAAGAACTCAAAAGCCGCGTCGACGGTCATCGCCAGAACGTCGGCGATCGACTTGCCCCGTATCTTGATCTCGAGCGTCTTCGCGTTATAGCGAGCGCCCCTGCACGTCGGACACGGAGTATAAACGCTCGGAAGGAACAGCAGCTCCACGCACACGTAGCCTTCGCCCTCGCAAGTTTCGCAACGGCCCTTGGCCACGTTGAAGGAAAATCTACCCGCGTCGTAGCGTCTGGCACGCGCCTGTTTCGTCCCGGCGAACAGTTTACGCACGTGATCGAGCAAGCCAGTGTAGGTCGCCAAATTGGACCTCGGAGTCCGCCCGATCGGCTTCTGGTCGACCACGACGAGACGTTTGACACGATCCGACCCGTCCGTGATCTCCCCACTCAGCGTACGCACGCTCTCCTGCAGCTCGGCTTCATCCGGATCGGATTCGCGGCGCTGACCTAGCTTCTCCGCAATCGCCTCGACGAGAAACTGGCTGATGAGCGTGGACTTGCCCGAGCCCGAGACGCCGGTCACGCAGGTAAGCACGCCGAGAGGAAGGTCCGCATCGAGACTGTTCAAGTTATTCCGCGTCACGTTTCGCAGCTTCAGCCAGCTGCTCGGCCAACGTATCTTGCGTTGCGGTCTTGCGGCATCTTCGAACAGATAGCGGCGTGTTTGGGAAGCCTCCACTTCTGCCAAACCGGCAAGGCGCCCGCTATAGAGTATTCGCCCGCCCTGGTCGCCGGCAGCGGGCCCGACATCGACGATCCAGTCGGCCTCGCGCACCACGTCGAGCTCGTGTTCGACGACGAAAAGCGAGTTTCCCGATGCCTTCAGGCGTCCGAGCGCCCGCAAGAGCGCCTCGGTGTCCGCCGGGTGCAGGCCAGCGGAGGGCTCGTCCAGCACGTAGACGACCCCGAACAGGTTCGATCGGACTTGCGTCGCGAGCCGCAGCCGCTGCAGTTCGCCCGGCGATAACGTCGGCGTGCTGCGCTCCAAGGTCAGATAGCCGAGGCCTAGATCCAGCAGAACTTCGAGACGCCCGACGAGATCCCCGACGATTCGTTGAACGACAAGCGCCTTTTCTGGATGACCGTCGGCCTCATCCAGTTTGCTTCCTTCGATATATGGTTTGATGAATTCGTCGAGTTTTCCCAACGGCAAGCGAGACATCTCGGCGATGTCGATTCCTGCGAATTTGACCGAAAGTGCTTCCGGCTTTAGCCGCTTCCCATCGCAGACCCGGCAATCGTCGCTCGACAAGAACTGCGCTACACGCCGCTTCATCATTGCGCTCTGCGTTGTGGCATATGTCTGGAGCACGTACCGGCGGGCGCCGATGAAGGTGCCCATATAGCTTGGCTCCTCCTTGCGCTTCAGGGCTCTTCGCGTCTCGGCTGGCGTGTACCCGGCATACACGGGTACGGTAGGCTGCTCTTCCGTGAAGAGAATCCAGTCGCGATCTTTTTTCGAAAGCTCGCGCCACGGCCTGTCGATGTCATACCCCAGGGTGACGAGAATGTCCCGAAGGTTCTGGCCCTGCCAAGCCGAAGGCCACGCCGCGATGGCTCGCTCGCGGATTGTCAGAGTGTCGTCGGGTACCAGACTTCGTTCGACAACCTGATGAATTCGCCCGATGCCGTGACAGTTCGGACAAGCGCCTTCCGGCGTATTAGGCGAGAAGGACTCCGCATAAAGCAAGGACTGCCCGCGCGGATACTTCCCCGCCCGCGAATACAACATTCGCAAGAGGTTGGACAGGGTAGTGACGCTTCCCACCGACGACCTGGTTGTCGGCGATCCGCGCTGCTGCTGAAGGGCGACGGCCGGCGGCAACCCGTCGACCTCGTCGACGTCGGGCACCTGCATCTGATGGAATAGCCGACGTGCGTAAGGTGACACGGATTCGAGGTAACGACGTTGGGCCTCCGCGTATAACGTCCCAAACGCTAGGGAGGACTTGCCGGATCCGGACACGCCCGTGAAGACCACGAGCTCATTGCGCGGGATGGCGAGCGAAACATTTCGGAGGTTATGTTCCCGCGCTCCACGGACACGGACAAAACCGTCGGCCGTCGCGGAAGTCAGTTCTTCACTTCTTTCGGCTTTCTCGTCCATCGAGAGGTAAAAGCCCGGCCGCATCTCGTGGTTCCCGGGAATTACCAACTACACCTCTCCCATAGCGGCAGGTCGGATCACCAGCGTGCGTCAACCAAGGAACCATAAAAGGATACGCTTGTTCGTCCGATAGTGCGGCAAAGTCGTCGAGACGACAGAAGAATGGCCAAGAGAGATCTGCACGGCTGGGCGCACCCAGCGCCAACACGATCCATATCTGCGTCGACATGCAGCGGATGTTAGCAGAGGACACCGAATGGAGGACGCCCTGGTTCGATCGAGTACTTCCTAATATCGTCGCCATCACCGCAAGGCATCTCGAGCGGACGGTCTTCACCCGCTTCATCCCGCCTCGCTCCCCTGGCCAAGGTGCGGGCATGTGGCGGCGGTACTAGGAGCGATGGAGTTCGACGACCATCGACCGTCTTGGCCCGGACATGGTCGATCTCGTCCCGGAGCTCGCCCGATTCGTTCCCCCCGCCACGATTTACGACAAGAACGTTTACTCTCCATGGGCGGGATCCGGCCTGCACCTTCGCTTGTCGGAGAAGCTGGTTGACACGGTCGTCGTTACGGGAGGCGAGACGGACGTCTGCGTGCTCGCTACCGCGCTCGGCGCGATCGACTGGGCCTTCCGCGTCATCCTGGTGACCGATGCCCTATGCAGTTCCGCGGACGAGACCCACGACGCGATGATGGCGGTCTACTTGAACAGGTTCGGCGAGCAGGTCGAGTGCGTGACGACGGAAACGCTGATGGCCGCGTGGATCGCGTGACGATCGTTGGGCGTAAGGAACGCTTGTTGTTCCTCTGTTTGCCGTGCGGCAATCATAGACAGCAGACATCCATGGGCTTCTTCACCAAGGACATAAAGACCCTGAACGACGTCTTCGTGCATACACTGCAGGACATCTATTACGGCAAGCAGATCGCCAAGAACCTCCCAGACATGATCGAGAAGGCAAGTGACCCATCCCTGAAGAGCGGCTTTCGAAACGCAGCTCGCCGAGACCAAGAAGCAGATCAGCCGGCCCGAGACTGTATTCAAGATGCACGGCGCTGAGGCCAAGGACGTGAATTGCCCGGCCATCGACGGCATCCTCGATGAAGCGAGTGATGTGGCCGACGACGTCGACGACAGGACCGTTCTGGACGCGGCCCTCATCGCGCTCGCCACGCGCTACGGCTCGCTGATCGCATGGGCGAAGAAGCTCGGCCGCGACGACTGCGCCTCCGTTCCAGGAGAATCTCGACGAAGAAAAGGCGACGGATAAGAAGCTCAACGACATGGCTGAACCAGCGCGCCGCTGATCGTTGCCAACGCGAGCGTCGGCCGCCCGTCCTGGCAGCCGGCTCGCTCTGCGCATCCTACACTGTCGGCGGGCGGGGAGAAACCATAGACCGTGGGTGAATTCGCATCCTATGTGGGCGGCATCGCGGCCTTTCTGGCGTCTTTGTCCTACATCCCTCAGTTGAAGAAGGCTTGGCCGCGTGGATCGACGGGCGACCTCTCGCTCGGGATGCTCGCAGCCCTCACCCTTGGGCTTACGTTGTGGGTCGTCTACGGCCTGCTGCGCCAAGACTGGGTTGTCGTCGGCGCGAACGCGATCGGGGCCGGTTTAGCGGGCGTTGTATTAGCGTGCAAGTTCCGCGACATGCGATAAATTCCTTCACCGTCAGGTCGGCTCGATCGCCCTCATAAGGTCCTGCGCGATCTTTTGCTTCACCTGTTCCATGATGCACTGGCCCGCCTATCTGGGCAACGGACCGGTGGCGGAACCGTTCCTACCGCGGGCCGTCTGCGAAAGCCCGGCCAGTTCCGACGACCGCTCAAAGATGCAGACGGCTCTTGCACCACGTCGGCTTTTCGTCTGCCATCAAAGCAAAGGACAAGCCCGCACTGACCGAAAAACTCGAGGCAGTTGCGACGGCTAAAACCTTCATCGGCAACGTGCCGGGCGGGCCAAGCCGATGGTCGACGACGGTCGTCCGAATGGCAGGCGATGGTCGTGCCGAAAGCGGTCACCGTCAAAGTAGGAGCATCCGCCGCGGTCGGACCGCAAGCAGCTCGAAGGAGCTCGCTACGGACAGCGCCTCCGCAAAACCATGGATGAGCTGGGCCGGAAGATCGCGCACCCGATACCAAAGAAGGTGTGGGATATCCGCGCCCCGACGGTGCCGCTCAAGGTCGGCTAGCTCCGCCGGACAACATCTCGCCGGGTACGGACTTCCTCGGGTTCGACGCCAACGTCGTTACTAGCATCGGAGCATGAGGTCACCGGCGGGGACAGCGCCAAGAACATGCGGAAAGGACATCCAGATGACGGTAAAGGATTCTATGGCAGGTACGGCCAAGCGGCTCGTTGGCGAGCTCATCGGGGGTGGCCGCCTTGCAGACGAAGGAAAGCGTCAAGCGACCGCGGGAACGTCAGCGGCCCCGGCCGAAGCCACGGGGTCCGGCTCGCGGCCGCCGGCGCAACCGCCGACTCAGAAAGGCGACGGCCCCCCGCTTTAGACCTTTCACCTAGCGACGAAGTCCGATTTGCCGCGCTGCTCGGACACGCGGCGCTAAAGGTTTGGGCAGAACTTCCGCGCGACGCGCAGGAAAGATTGTTCTCAGCTGCGGTGGACGACGGCGTAATCGCGACTGACCTCGCTGAGTTCCTGCATGATCGCCATGTCCTTGAGAGCCCTCAAGTCCGATCGAGTGATCCATCACTGACAACAGATAGACGCAAGCGTCGCAGCAATCGCCCGGCAGGACGAAGTTGACGATCTGGCGTCGGCCATCCTCCAGCATCTTGTAGCGGCAGAGCCAGCCGGACAGGATGATCCTGACGCTATCGACAGGGGCACCCTCGCTGACGAGGTCTTCACCCGCGCGGGCTCGCTGCAACCCATCCTGGATGGCCTGCTGCAGCAATGCGATCCCTCGCTCGGACAACTGCCGCAAGGCGTTGAGCCGCCGGATCACCGGCTGCACTAAATTCCCCTCGAGAATGTGGGGATACATTTAGCTCCCCGTACTCGGCGTATGGATGGCCTGCGGCCTCATCGGTATTGCGATCGTGCAGTGAAGTCCCGACGGATTGAAATCGAGCGTGCTCTTGCCCTTGAACTCGAACGTCAGCGTCCGCTCCAGCAGCTCGGATCCAAATCCCCTGCGGGCAGGCGCCTTCACCGCGGGGCCATCGCGCTCGTGCCATTCGAATACCAGCTGCCGCGGATCGGCCACAGCATCGATGCGCCATGAAACCTCGACACGTCCGGCCGCCTTGGCGAGCGCACCATACTTCAGGGCGTTGGTTGCGAGTTCGTGGATCGCCAGCGCGAACGTCTCGGCGGCCTTGGGCTGCAGGCGGATCGCGGGGCCGGAGACCCTCAGCTGCTCGCCTTCGCGGGCATGTCACTGGTGACGCGCAACCCCGAAGGAGGCGTCGACCGTCAATAGCGGTGTGAAAACCGTTGCTTTGAGCCCATGGGAATAGAACGGTGGCGACACGCTCAGGCAACGGTCTTGGAGCGTGAGGCCGAACCAGACCTGAAGCCGTGCGGCTGCCGCCAACATGTTGCTATGGCTGAAGGGAATGAGCTTGGGCTGCGCAGTCGTGCCCGACGTCTGCAGGATGAAGGCGGGCGAGTCTGGATCAGGTTCAGCGTCGATCGCAGGGGCATCGGCAGCCCGCAAGACGACATGGAATCCAAGCTCGCCGTGTCCCACCGAGACGGCTTCGACGATGACAATCCCTCTCCGCTCAGCGGCCTGTCGAGCTTCGGAGGCACTGCCTTGCGGCACGAGAAGCGCACGCAGGCGCAGCATGTCGAGGCGCTGATCGATCTCGGCCGGGGACAGCCGCGGATCAAGAGGAACCGCGATGCTGCAGCAGGCCACTGCCACGATCGCGAGAATCGCCTCCGGGCCATTTGGCATGAGTACTCCGATCCGTGCGTTGCAATCGAACCCAGCCAAACGCAGCCGCCGCCGGATGTTGTCCAACTGGAATTGGAGCCCGCCGTATGTCAGAGGTGCGAACGTCCTGCAGACGATGGCAGGCTGACGTGGAAGCCGACTGGCGGCCCGACGAATGACTTGGCCTAGCGTGCAACGGGTTTCGGATTCGGTCCCGTAGGAAGCGGACGAGTTTTTCTTGGAGGACATTACGCGGGGCGAATCCGCGTTCTCTCGGAGCAAATTCGTCACAGGAGCCCCCAATCACTTAAGTATGTGACCGCTCTGTGCTGCGGCAGGCTCAAATCATCGCGATTGTCGATTCGAACGACCTGACACCCGCTGACCGAGCAGCTAGGGCAGATCAGCCGATCAAAGGTCTCTTGGCCAACAATAAGCGCCATAAAGGAGAACGCCGCAAAGCCTTTGAAATCGTGCTCAACGCCGTTCATGTCGAACTGAAATATGAATGCAGTTTGCACCCGCGAAACTAGTTCCGCATTAGCTTATGAATGTCAGAGTAGCTGTCCTAATTCCGGCTCCGAATACCCTAACAAGGACAGTATCACGCGGTTTGTGCCTTCCTTGACGCGGTAACCGAGTCCCGCTCTGCCCGTTGCGCCAGGGGAGGACGGCCGAAGAGGCTCAAGATGTGGCCTGTCTCCTGTCCAACTAGCCAACAACAAGGAAATGGCCTCAGCGGATATGCTGATGTCGTCTCGGCGGGTCAGCGTGCAGGCACGAACGCCACGACCTCGATCTCAATTCGCGTCCTCGAGCCAAGGAGTGACCCGGCTCCGACGGCGGTGCTGGCCGGTGGCTCCTTGGCGTCCATGAATATTTCGACGCGGGCCCGGTTGAAGCCGTCATAGTCGGCGAGATCGGTCAGGAATGCTGTGGTCTTCGACGTCCGACAGCGAGGCGCCGTGGGCGATGCGGTCGAAGATGCGACGGGTCTGGAGCTCTATGTAGTCGCGCGCGTCTTCATCGGCGCAAAGAATGCCCGATAGGAGCAGGAGTTCTCCACTCGGCCCGAGCGGAACGCGGCGGACCGGCGAATATCGCGGTCTGTTTTCTTGGGTTGACATGAGGCTGAGCCGCAGCTCGATTTGAGTAGAGGCCGTCTCCCTTAATCGCGAACAGAGCACTCGGCCCGCGCTGCCGGGCAATCACAAGCAGCGCAGGCTATGGCGCCCCTTACCTAGTGATGAAGGAGCATGATGAGGATGATGAGCGGGATCGGGATGCCAAGGAGCCACAGTAGGATCGGCATGATGATTTTCCTTTCGTCAGACTTAGGTTAGCGATTGATGGCCGGTGCCCGAAATGGATGGCTGCTCCACGTGCCATCTCGGAGCCCGCCCCCTTCGGTGGCGGCAAACGCGGCGCAGAACGCGCCGATGAAAAGCGAGAGCGTTAGCCAGATTGCCGTGTGCATGGCAGCTTTCCTGGCCTTGTCCATGTCTGCCTTGGCCTGTGTCACGACATCACTGACGCGCTTCTCCGCGTCCTGCTGGCTTAGCCCCGTACGAGCCACGACCAATTTGGCCGCATAGGAACGATCGCCGGCGGCCAGATCGTTTCCATCGCGAAAGCTCGAGGTGAACAAGCGGACCATCTCGGCTCGCACGTCCAATGAATTTTGCTGAGCTTGCGAAGACGGGTTATCGGGCCTCAACAGCCTATCGACATAGCCGTCCATGGGTGATGATTGCGCGGAACTTGCGGCTGCTTGGGTCGCTCCGCTGAGCGTTCCTCCGATCAGCGAACTTGCAGGCGCCGCGAGCAGAGCGGCGCCAAGGACGGAAGCGAGGGACCAAGCGAGAAAGCCGTGTGCGCTGTCACGGAACAGCACTTCTGGGCCTCGTAAGCCAACCCACTTCGAGCGCAGTCGTCCGGCGAGATAGCCTCCGAGGGACGACGAAATCATCGCCATCACGATGAAGAACAATCCCGTGCCGATCTCGAACGTCTTTGCCGAAATGCCGGAGTCGCCCCACGGCGAAACGACGGCGAAGCCCATGCCGGCGCCAAATGAAAGCAGGACAAGCGTCAAGGCCAGGGACGCAACGGCGCCAGCCGCAACGGCCGCCCACGAAACACCGGGGACGCCGGTCTCAGTGATTTCGGTCTCTCGAATTGTCTCAGGCATTGGACCATCTCCGCGCAGTTCCAAGAGGAAATACGCAGGAAGGATCGAAGGTTCCTATTGCCGGCCGCTCTGGAGCAGGAAGCCGCTGATCAAGACATTCGGCGGGGAAGCCGCCCTCTAACCCTCGGCACAACGCCAGCGGTCGGTGGGGCGCGCGGTCACTTTTGCAGTCGGCGTTACGCTGCCGGCACGAAGCGGCTGCCGCCAACCAGAAGAGGGCCGCACCGGCCGACGCGCAGGCTCTGAGAGAACTGCTATAGCCATAGTCCCAAGAACGTCGGCATGTCGGTCGCGGCATAACCGTGACGGAGGAACATTTCTGGACGGTTTCGCTTGATGCCGTGAAAAGCCAGGGCTTCACGATCAGTGTCCTGCGCCCCCTCCCAGAGGCCTGAACCGCACAATGCAGCTCATGGAAGCCGCGTCCGTCGCCCAACTGCCACGGGGGGCCCAGTGGCAATACGAGCCGAAATGGGATGGATTCCGTTGTCTTTTGATCCGCGACAGCAGCCGGGTCAGCATGCAATCCAAAAGCGGCCGCGATCTTGTTCGTTACTTCCCGGAAATTGCCGCAGCCGCGGCCGCCTTGTCGCCGAAGACACTCACCCTGGATGGTGAGTTGATTATCGAGCTTGATGAGGGCTATTCGTTTGATGCGTTGCTTCAACGCATTCATCCGGCCGCCAGCCGGGTCAAGCACCTTGCCAAAGAAACTCCCGCAACCTTCATGGTTTTTGACCTGTTGCGATCGGGCGCGAGAGATCTTTCGGATCTGCCGCTTATGAAGCGCCGCGCCGCCCTTGAAACACTTGCAGGAAAGGCTTTCCAGGCGGGCGGGCTTTTCCGACTGTCACCGGCAAGCCGAAACTATGCGGATGTCGAGGCCTGGCTCAACAGCGTAAATGAAGATCATGACGGCGTGGTCGCCAAGCGCCTCGACCTACCCTATCGAGGCGGCACCCGAGACGGCATGCAGAAGATCAAGCTGCTGAGGTCGGCTGATTGCGTTGTCGGCGGATTTCGTTATGCCGAGAAGAAGCAGGGCAATCGAAAAGTCGTTGGCTCGTTGTTGCTCGGCCTCTATGACAAGGGTGGCCTTCTGCACCATGTCGGATTTACGTCCGGCATCCGATCGTCCGATCGACTGGCTCTCACCGATCGGCTGGAGAAACTCGTCAGGTTGCAGAGCTTCACCGGCAACTCACCCGGCGGTCCAAGCCGCTGGTCGACAAAGCGATCGGCTGAATGGAAAGCCGTGCGTCCAACTTTCGTGGTCGAAGTATCCTATGACCATGTGACGGGCGACCGCTTTCGGCACGGCACGAAAGTCATCCGCTGGCGTCCTGACAAGAAGCCCTCGCAATGTTGCATGGATCAGCTTCGGCAGAGGGCGGCCACACAAACCTTGCGAGCAGCGACGTAGCGCGGCGCGCTTTTAACAAAGGCCAGGACATCTCATCGACGACCTGGCCTTGCTGGGTCAGTGGAGCCTTAGGACTGGCCGCCTTTACGTCCGGCTTCGCTGGCCTTCTCGCGGTCATTGGCGAAATTGCCCGGATTGTCCGTCGAACTGCCGCCCTGCTGGCCGGGCTTGCTTCCGCCCTGGGTCTGCTGTCCCTGCTGGCCGTGGCTTTGCTCGCCACCCTTCTTGCCGGCCTCCGACGCGCGCCGCGGATCGTTGGCGAAATTTCCGGAGCCACCACGTTGTTCGTCTGCCATCAATCTTCTCCTTGTTTGTTGCCCGGCCCATGAAGGCTAATGACGAGATCAGAAGCTCGTTCCTGGGAGAAATATTAAGGTTGGCCAGAAATTGTTGGCCAGCATGTTGCGCGTCGCCTGCCGCACGGCTTCGATGCCTGTGACGTTGTTCATCAGAGCAATCTCGCCTTGCTGCTCATGTCGTATGGCATGCGCCATCAGACGCAGGCGGAGATCGCCGGAAGAATGCCATTGGTTATCCGCCATCTGGACGGCGCCGGCATGATGCAGGCTCATCAGACGGATAAACACCGCATCAAACTCCCCATCGGCCGCGTTGCGTGCATCTGCCATTTGCGCCGGCGTCAGATAGCCGGGCATGGCCGCCCGCTCCTCGCTGGAGCATACCGCCATCGGTTCGCTGAACCACCCGCGCCCACCAACGATCGAAGATGCGGTTTTCGCCTTGCTGGCTGGCGACCATCAAGGCCGCGAGCGCGAGCAGGTGCGGGTCCTGTGCGCGCTGCTGGCCGAGCTTTGCAAGTTCAATGCCTTGTTCGTGATGCGTCACCATATGGCGGATATAGCGCTGATCACCGGCGACATCGCGGCTGAGGATTGGCAACGGCCAACCTGTGCGATCAGCCACAGCAACAAGGCCGAACGTTGCAAGCAGGAGAAGCGCACCCGCCGCCCAGCGTCTGGCAAAGCGCACCGCGGCTGTCGATGGCGCGCGCCCCAGCGGCCAACGCAGCCAGGCGAACAGGGGATACATCAAAGCGGACGAGAGATGAACGAGAAAGCCGATCCAGTAGGGTTGCTGCAAAGTGAAGATCGGCTGGAAGAACGGAAACAGCGGCACCAGTCCGAACCACTCGGTCGCCGAAGTAAAGGCGGCCCACGGGATCGCTAGCCAAAAAAGAGTGCCGGGCGCGAGACGGCTGGTCCAGCGCCCAAACAGACCGAAGAAGGCCAGCGCCCAGGAAAAGTCCGCCCATTGATGAAAGGCGATGCCAAGGGCAATCGCGTGAACCGAAGGCGACGCGCTCAGCATGGCGTCGCGACCTGGAATGGCCGCGACCGTCATCCAGTCAACCGCCGCGTCCCGTCCCAACTGTGACGCCGCAAGCTGGCTGATGAGCGTCGAGAACGTGCTGCTGACGAGCCCGAGCTGAGCGGCCGCCAGCCAATTCGACTTCGTCGCTTTCGCGACGCCCTCACCCATCAGCCGAACGGCTTCATCACGACCTTGATGCAGCCATCCTGCTTGGCACGGAACGTCTTGTAGAGTTCCGGGCCTTTCTCGAGTGTTGCACGATGGGTGATGACAAAGCTTGGATCGATCTCGACCTTTTCGATGCGCTGCAAAAGCATGGGCAGGTAATGCTGAACAGGGGTCTGGGCCATGCGGAAGGTAAGTCCGCGATTGATGGCACTGCCCATCGGGATGTTATCGAGCATCCCGCCATAGACGCCGACGATCGAGACGGTACCAAAGTTGCGACAGCATTGGATGGCCTGCCGCAAAACATGCGGGCGATCGGTTCTCATGAAGGTCGCGACCTTAATGCGGTCGATCACAGAATCCTTGCTTGCCATGGTCTCTGGCTCGGTACCGACCGCATCGATGCAGGCATCGGCGCCACGGCCTTGCGTGAGCTGCTGGATGCGCTCGTAGACATCTTCTTTCATAAAATCGAGCGTGATCGCGCCCGATTGCGTGGCCAGCGTCAGCCGCTCGGGCACCGTGTCGATAGCGATCACGCGCTCGGCCCCCAGCAGGAATGCGCTCTTGATGGCAAACTGGCCGACTGGTCCGCAGCCCCAGACGGCGACTGTCTCTCCGCCTTTGAGGTTGCAAAATTCCGCGGCCATATAGCCGGTCGGGAAAATATCCGAGAGAAACAAGACCTGTTCGTCCGTGAGACCCTCGGGGATCTTATAGGGGCCGACATCGGCGTAAGGCACACGCATATGTTCGGCCTGACCGCCGGCAAAACCGCCCAGCATATGCGAATAGCCAAACAGGCCCGCGGGCGAATGTCCCCACATCCTCTCGGCTTCCTTGGCGTTGGGGTTGGAACGTTCGCAGCCTGAGTAGAAGCCGTTCTTGCAGAAGAAGCATTCGCCGCAGGCTATGGTGAAGGGCACCACCACGCGATCGCCGACTTTGAGCTTGGTGTTGTCCTTGCCGACCTCGACAACCTCGCCCATGGTCTCGTGGCCGAGCACATCGCCCTTTTCCATGGTGGGCATGATGCCGTCGAACAGATGCAAATCCGAGCCGCAGATCGCGCAGGCCGTCACCTTGATGATCGCGTCACGTCTGTCCTGGATCTTGGGATCGGGAACGGATTCACAGCGGATGTCGCTTTTGCCGTGCCGCGGCCTGGGCCACGCTTTCCTTGATCAGGACTGGGCGCGCATCCGCCAGGTGATCGACACCAACGTCATGGGAACGACCTATCTGCTCCATCGCGTGGGCCAGGACATGCGCCGACGCAATGAGGGACAGATCCTTATTACCGGTTCGATCGCCGGCTTCACCCCGGGTAGCTTCCAGGCCGTCTACAACGCGTCGAAGTCTTACCTGAACTCGCTCTCTTTTGCGCTGCGCGAGGAACTGCGCGACACGAAGGTGACGGTCACCTGCCTGATGCCGGGCGCCACCGAGACCGAGTTCTTCGCACGAGCAGATATGCTCGACGCCAAAGTGGGTTCCGAGGACAAGGACGATGCGGCGATGGTCGCCCGCAAGGGTTTCGAGGCCATGATAAATGGCGACGGCGATGTCGTGACCGGCCTCAAGAACAAGATCCAGTCGGCGGTTGCCAATGTGACGCCGGCCGAAACACTCGCCAAGCAGCATCGCAGACAGGCGGAGCCCGGCGCCGCAAAATCCTGAGCACGTCTCATGCTGTCATGGTTCCGCTAGCGTCATGCGGATCGCTGTCGCGCCATGCATCCGAGGGCAACGCAGAGGATGCGCGAGGCGGCGAGTACGCCTAAGCCTCGTACATCCGTATCCGGCACCAGTTCCACGAGATCAAAACCAACGATCCGCGCCCGCTGCGTAACGCCAGCAACAGCTCGACGATATCGAGATAGGCGAGACCACCCGGCTGTGGGATCAGTACCGCGGGGATGACAGTCGGGTCGAGGCCGTCGCAATCGAGCGTAACGATGCATTGGCTGCCCGGCGAGATGAGGTCGATGACCGGCTGCACGCCATGTCGGCGCACGGTCGCCGCACTGAACAGTGTCACGCCCCAAGCTTGGGCGTCGGCAAGATCCCGTTCCCGCGAACCACCGATGCCGCGCTGTCCAACCCGAATGATCCGCGCCACCCATGGCATTTCGCTGGCGCGGCGCATGGTACCGGAGGACGTATGTTTGAGGCCATCCCGCTCGCCACGCCAGGCGAGATGCGCATCGATTTGCAGGATGGTGACGGGGCCAAACCGCTCGAACCCCGCGAAGAATGGAATGGGAACCGAGTCATCCCCGCCGAGCAACAGGGGCACGGCTTCCGCCTTCAGAATGCTCGCGGTTGTGGACGTGATCAGCGAGCGGTTCTCCTGCGGTGTTGCCGGATCGTTTGGAAGGTCGCCAAGATCAACCGCCCGCAGTCCTTCCGGGATCAAAGGGCCGTCCTGATCGAAATCCCACCGCAAGGGATCACGCGCAATTTGCTGGGTACTTTCCCGTAGAGCCGAAGGAGCGCTGCGGCGTGGCTGGTGGCGCCCGGAACATGCGGCGTCGCGTCCGGCGCACCAAAGATCACGACATCCGCGCTTGAGAATATGTCGGGCGCCGCCGCAGGGAGGCCTAGAAAGGTGGCGGGGGTGACAGGATGTGTCATGGCGCGTGTGGAAGGCCTAAATGCCTATTGGTATTGGCAACGGCAATTGCACGTCCGCGAAGCGTCCTTCATAGCGGTCGGCAAAGGCGTGCAGGGCCTCCGGTATATCGCGGAGCTGGAGATCGCAGCGCCGCCGCAATTCGTGAACCACCTCGGCCGACGCATCGCGCACCCGGCCTTGAGCGATATTGAAGACTACGACCCGGCGCGGGCATTGATAGTTTCCCTCCAGCAGATCCATCACAACGACTTCGAAGTCGTTGCCAAGGACGGGCGCCTCGCACCAAACAGGGCCCGAGGCGCCACGATCGTCTTCAACGAGATAGATATCCTGCTCGTCATGCCGAGCGACGATGGACGACATCAGCAACGCCTCCGACTACAGCAAGGCACTGCGGCTGACGCACGCAGTTACCGTGGCATTGCCCGGGACCGCCCTCATCCGCCTACTGTTCGGTCTGTTCGACGGCGGCCGGCATCTTGGCGACGGACATCAGGGACCGCGCGACCTGGTTGAGCAATTGGTCAGCGTTTTCCTCCTCTGCCAGTGACTTCGATAGGAGGCTGACGACGGCGCTATGGCGTAGCTGCTGGGCGAGGTTGCGCGCTGTCGTGTAGCCGGCAATCTCATAATGCTCGACCCGCTGCGCCGCGCCGATCAGGGCGAGGTCGGCCGCGGCGTCTTCCTTCTCCTCGCCCTCGGTCATGACTTCCTGACCTTCTTCGACAAGACCCATCATGCCCTTGCAGGGCTTGGCGCGCGCGGACTTGCCGAGCAACTCAAAGCATTCATTGATGCGCTCGATCTGGGTTTCGGTCTCGCCGAGATGCAGCTCGAACAGCTCGCGCAACTGGTCGAATCGCGCCGCTTCCGCCATCTTGGGAAGCGCCTTCGTCAACTGCTTCTCGGCGTGAAGGATGTCGCGGAGCTCGTCGATCAGCAGGTCGCCAAGACCGGCCTCGTCGACCGGCGGTGAGCTTTCGGTGACGATAGCCGACGCGGGTCCTGGTTCCCCGGCCTGAATGGCCGGCGATTCCGTAAAGACCCATTCGCCGCCCTCGTTCCAGGGCCCGCGGGTGTCGATCTCACCATGATCGCCGGTGCCCGTGGAGTCGTTGAAGAACTGGTCGACGAGACCCGGTGTGGGCGCGATGCGGCCAATGCTGAAGGCCGGCTTGCTCATGCTCTCGAGGGCGAGCGAGAATGCCTTCATATGGGTGATTTCGCGAGTCATGAGGAACTGCAAGGCGTCCTTGGTGCCGGCGTCGTCAGTAAAGTTGATCAGGCGTTCGTAGACGATCTTCGCCCGCGCTTCGGCGGCGATATTACTGCGCAGATCCACGTCCAGTTCGCCCGTGATCTTCAGGTAATCGGCGGTCCAGGCATTGCCTTGCGAATTGAAGAGGTTCACGCCGCCCCCACCCGCGATCGCGATCAGCGGGTCGGCCTCGGCCGCCTGGCGATCAAACTTCGCCGGCTTGAGATGCATGCGGGCCAGCGTACCGACGACTTCCAGATGGCTCAGCTCTTCGGTGCCGATATCCATCAGGAGGTCCTTGCGATCGGGGTCCTCGCAATTGAGGCCCTGGATCGAATACTGCATCGCGGCTGCAAGTTCGCCGTTGGCGCCGCCGAACTGTTCAAGAAGCATATTGCCAAAGCGCGGGTCCGGCTCATCAACGCGGACGGTGAACATCAACTTCTTGACGTGGTGATACATGGAAGAGCCTCGGGCTTGAAGGGAGATTAGTCCCGAACGGCTTGACGCTGCGGTCGTTCCTATCGGGACAAGTGTCGCTGTGGCGGGTCCAAGGGTTTGCCGTGCCCGTTGCAGTGCTCGGATTCAGCTTCCCGGTTTGTCGGCGAGAACGATCCGCGCCTCGTGCTGGCAGGAACGGATGGTTGCCCAGCACATTCATTGTGCGGGTGGCCCGCCGCAGGAGGATCAAATGGATAGCGAAGACGCCATGGCAAAAGTGAAGGACGTTTCGGAAGGCGTGCGTGAGACCGCCCGCACGGTGCGGAAAAGCCTGGAAGAAGGGCAGCAGCCAGGCCAAGCGCTCGCCTTTCTGCGCGACGTGGTGCGAGAGGCCCCGCTGCCCTCGCTACTCGTCGCTTTCACGCTAGGCTGCCTGATCGCGCGCCGTTAGCCAGGAATATCGCGGTCAATTGCAAGATCATCGAGCAGGGGCGAAGAGCCTCCGGCAAGCAACGCAGCCAGAAGTTCCGCCGCGAGGAAGCTAAAGGTAATTCCGTTGCCGCCATAGCCAAAGGCGGCGAAGATATTCTTGCAGCAGGGCACCGCGCCGATCAACGGCAGGCCGTCATGGGTGGTATCGAAAGCGCCGGACCAGGTGAAGTCGACCCGGTCCGATGCCTGCGGCCAAAGTGTCGTCAGATAATTTTTGAGTGCCGCAACTTTTGCCGGTGTGGCGTGATTACAAGCCTCGGGCTTGATCAGCGCAGGATCGTCCTCGCCACCAAGGATGATGCGGCCATCAGCGGTGGTCCGCGCATAATGATAGTTCCGGCTCGCTTCCCAGATCAGCACCTGCTCTGGCCATAGATTGCCTGGCTGGCGCCGCGTCGCAATGGCCCAGCTAGAGGCTGGTCGGGCTGTGGGCTTCACGATGTCGGGTATTACATAGCCGGTCGCGAGCACGACACGGCGCGCCTCGATCGAAAGCCCGCTTTCGAGGCCGACGGTTACGCTCTGGCCCGCGCTATCAAAGGCAACCGCATCAGCCTTGAGAAGGCGGGCGCCGCGCCGAAGGGCGATATTAAGCAGGCCATGCGTGAGCAGCACCGGATCGGCGTCAGCCGCGTCCCCTGACAAAAGGGCGCCCGCCCGCGCGATGCCAAAGCGCTTCAGAAGCGCGGCATGATCGAGATAGCGGGATGGCAGATCGGCGCGGTTTCTCAGCGCGTATTCATCCTGAACGAGCTTCGGACTGTCATCGACAGCGAGATAGAGCGAGAGACGCGGACGCATCTGGCACGCAATTCCATGCTGTGCGACCAGGGACAGGAGGTCTTGCGCGGCATGGTGGCTGGCCCGATAGCAGCGCACGGCTTTCTCGAAGCCGTAGAGCTGCGCGAGTTCGAACAGTGGCCGGTCGATTTCCCAGAGCAGCATGGCGGTGCTGGCCACCGTGCTGCCGAGACTGGGAAGCTCGCGATCGATAATGACAACTTGGCGGCCTTGCCGTGTCAGGCGCTCTGCCACCAGCGCGCCTGTGATGCCGGCGCCGATGATCAACACCTCGCATCGAAAGCTGCCAGCGACCGGCTCAACCGGCCGCAGTGGCAGGACGGCCCACGGCGTGTGCGGGCTGCGCAGATCGTCCTGCTCGATGTCATCGTCCTTGAAGATAGAACGCTCCCAAGTGCCCTGACCCGCTAGACCTTCACCGGGCGCAAAGCCGCCACGGCCGGGGCATTGATCGGCTGTCCGTTGGGGGCGAAGATCGAACCGTGGCACGGGCAGTCCCAGCAGTTCTCGAAGCTGTTCCAGTGCAGATGACAGCCGATATGGGTGCAGCTGGCTGAATGAAGATGTAGTTCACCGGCCTTGTCCTTATAGGCGGCGATCTTTTCGAGTCCTCGCCGCAGGATGGCTCCCTCACCCGGCATAAGCTCCTCAAGCGAAGCGATTTCACCCGGCGCCACGTATTCCGCGAGATTTTGCAGGATCGTCATGTTCTCGCGCAGGAAATTCTTGGCCGCCGCGAGCGGCTTGCGATCCGGCGCATAGACAGACCTCCACGGATGATCTTCGCCCAGAATAAGCGCTGTATTCAACATCGCCCCCATCACGCCATGGGTCAGACCCTGGCCTGAATCGCCCATGGCAAGGTAGATGCGCTCGCTGCCGGGCTCGTGGCCGATGAAGCCGGCATAGTCGATCGTATCGAGAACCTGGCCAGACCAGCGATGGGTGATCCGGCCAAGGGCCGGGATCAGGTCGCGTGCCCAGCTTTCCAGCCCGACAAAGCGTTTGTCGGCGTCGTTGGCTTCGCCGCTTTTCTGGTCTTCGCCGCCGACAAGAACGAAATCGTGATCGTCTGGGCCGGTTTGCAGCCGTACATAGTGGTAGGGATCTTCGGTATCCCAATAGAGCGCATCGGGAAGTTCGCCCCGTTCAATGGCGAAAGCGAGGACATACGTGCGATAGGGAGCCACCTTCGTGTGCAGTTGAAAGCGATCGGCGATGGATGCGTTGGTCGCGATCACCGCGTGGCTAGCCGTGACCTGCCCTTGCGATGTTCGCAGCGAGACGGCGCCGTCCTGCTCGACCACTTCTTCCACTGGACTGTTGGCAAAGAAACGAACGCCGCCGCTCTCGCAAACGGCCGCAAGTCCGGCGAGATATTTAAGAGGGTGGAATTTTGCTTGGCTTGGATATCGAAGGACATGCCGGTCTTCGCAGCCCCTGAGCGGTACGCCGACCAGCCGGTGAACCGGTGCGCCGACCTCGCGCACCGCCTCCAGCTCCGCATCAAATATATCGGCCGGCATGCCGTTGCCTTGAAACAGATAGCCGTCAAGACGGAGGAAGGCGCAGGCGATATTCTCGCTGGCTTGGATGTCCTCGATCCGGTCGACGGCGGCAGCCTGGCTTTCGTAAAACAGCTTGGCGGCATGGGCGCCGCGCAGCTTCTGGAATTCGCTCATCAGATCATCGCAGAGCGGGGCAAGATGGGCCGACGTGCGCGCCGTCATGCCGCTTGCGATGCCTTTGCGGTCGATGACGACGACCGACTGGCCGCGCTTCATGAGTTCGTATGCCGTCGAGAGCCCGGCGATGCCGGAGCCGACCACGGCGACATCGCAGTGCACATCGCCTTTAAGCGCTCCCGCTTCCGGCAGGATCTCCGTCTCCATCCAGAGCGAGGTGCTGACCATATTGAACTCCAACCCAAAGAGGCAAAACGCGGGCTCTTTGCGCGGGTTCCTGCGGACGCGCGAGACACCACGTCATCATCCTCCCGGCCGGCTGCGGCGTTGTCGCATAGGAACCAGCATGCTGAGCGTGCGTTTCCCCGCTTTAGAGCGAGGAGTAAGCCGTGGGACTATTCACCAAAGACATCAAGACGATGGACGACCTGCTGCTGCATGGCTTGCAGGATATCTATTATGCCGAGCAGCAGATCACCAAGGCCTTGCCGAAAATGATCGACAAGGCCACCAACCGTGATCTGGCAACCGGCCTTAAGAATCATCTCGAGGAAACCAACAAACAGATCGAACGGCTTGACAAGGTCTTCGAGAAACTTGGCCAGTCGCCAAGCGGCACGCAATGTCCCGCCATCGACGGCATCATCAAGGAAGCCGACGAAACGGCCGGCGAGATCGAAGACAAGACGGTGCTGGATGCGGCGATCGTCGCCAACGCGCAGGCCGTCGAGCATTACGAGATTTGCCGGTATGGCACACTGATCGCCTGGGCGGAAGAGCTCGGCCACGACGATATCGTGCGCTTCCTGACGACGAACCTCAACGAAGAGAAGGCGGCGAACACCAAGCTCAACACAGTCGCGTTGCGCAAGGGCGTCAACAAGAAGGCCTCCACCGCCGCATGATCCAGGCAGGGCCCTACGGATCGTTTCCATCGGGCCTGCTACTCCTTTCGAGGCCAAGTCATCCGTCATGACCAATCTGACAAAACTGCCGAGTTGGGCTGACGATAAAAACATCTTCGCCGTGGTCGAGACGCCGCGCGGCAGTTCGTGCAAGCTCGATTTCGATCCTAAGCTCGGTGCTTTTGCTCTGGCGAAGCCGTTGATGGCGGGCCTGACCTATCCCTACGATTGGGGTTTCATTCCCTCGACCAAGGCCGAGGATGGCGATCCACTGGATGTGCTGATCCTGCACGACGCGCAAACCTATCCCGGTGTTGTGCTACGCTGCCGGCCGATCGGCATTCTCGAAGTGGAGCAGAAGAAAAAGGGCAAGAGCGAGCGAAACGATCGCATTTTTGCGGTACCGGACCGGTCACCGCTCGAAACGGATCTCAAGGATATCCGCAATCTTCCATCGCATGCGCGCGATGATCTCGAACAGTTCTTCCGGGCAACGAATGCCCTGGAGAACAAGGATCTGAAGTTTCTCGGCTGGCATGGACCAAACCGTGCGACCAAGGCCATCAAACGGCTGGCCCGCTGAGCTGCACTCTCAGTCATCGCCATCGTACTCATCACTGGTGACTAGAGCGTGTGTCTTGCTGATCTGTCGCGCGGCTAAGCTGTGTGGCGACACATTTCGATGGCGCGGGCAAATTCCAAGGTACAGCTCCGCGCATCCGACCTAGCACACGCTGAATAGGATTGACCGCATAGGAACGCCGCCAGATGTTGCATGGTTGATGGCGTGGAGAACCCTTGATCGATGCGCCGCACCAGAACTCAGCTGAAGCAACAGATGTCCAACCGAGTCCGCCGACGCACTTGGCGGCTGAGTACTGAGGAAGACGACGAAGGCATCGAGGATTGGATGGTCGGTGGGGGTGACAGCCCGCCGTCTTGACAACGTCTGTCGTTATCCGAACACGGAAAGGAAGAAACCCATGGCAAAGAAAGCAAAGAAGAAGCGTCGCACCTCGAAGAGCTCGGGCTCGGACGTCAAGAGCGAGATGCGACGGTACAAGAAGGGGACCGCCAAAAGCGGCCGTGGCGGAAAGGGCGGCAAGGTCAAAAGCAAGAAGCAGGCAATCGCGATCGGCCTTTCCAAGGCCCGCAAAAAAGGCAAGAAAGTTCCCAAGAAAAAGAAGTAACGGGCAGTATGCAGTCACTGCGCAGTCACGCGCCATTCGGGCCGTCTCAGCGTTCCCTGCAACGCGCGGCACCAGGTTTACAGGCACACGGCTTAAAACTTCAGGGTCGTTCGCAGGCCAAGCACGGTCGCATTGTGAAGCGCCTTGCCGGGCATTGCACTGGAAGGGCTGGTGGCGCCTCCGCCCGGATGGATGATGTATTGAAGATTGGGCTGTAGCGTCCACCCGTCCCTGATCTGATATTGATACACGGCGGTCAGAAGGCCTTCGAAACTTCGCATGGGCCAGGTTGGATTGACGAATGTGCGATAGTCCGCGTCGAGCGTCTGCGCGCGCTTCGATACATGCGCGTAGCCGGCCGCGATTCCGAACTTGTCGTCCGGACGGCGGTCGTCGAGTCCGATGAATTCGATGCCGGCATCGGCGTAGCGATCGATGAGATTGCGGTCGACGGGCGCACCCGAGACGCGCGCAAAGATGCCGATGCCGCGATCATCGCTTTTCGGCACACGATAGAGCTTCTGCTCGAATACCATCCAGCCGCCGACGTCACCGAACAAGAGCAGAGGTTCGCCGCTGCTAACGGGTGAAGCGAGTGAGACGCCATTGGATGCCAATCTCTGATCGGCGAATGACCCAAAATGACGCCAGCCGCCAACCTTGATCTGGCCGGCCGGGTTCGGATCGCCCTTTTTGTTATTCCAGGCATACTGGATCTGGCCGAGCAGCAGTGGCGGATCGTTGACGCGGAAGTTGACGCCATAGCGGTTACGCTCTTGCGGATCGCCAGGGCCGGGTCCAGCCTGATCGCCATCGAAAATGGCGCCGAGAACGGACAACTGCTCAGTTACATTCACCAGAAGCCGGGCTCCCATGGCAGCCAAGGGAGGCGACGGACCGCCGCTTGGCAGATCAAGCGAGGTGATCGCCGGCCAGCCCATCGAGGCGTTTGTCAGCACGTCGGTGTATTTGGTATTGAAGAACTCGCTGTCGGCCGCAAGTTGCCCCACCTTGAGCGAGACTTTCTTGTTGCCCCACTGCTTTTCAAAATACGCCTCGTAAAGACGCGTGGACGGCAACGCCTCGATCCCGCTGACCACAAAGTAATTCTGGAGACTGCCGCGAGACAACCCGCCGCCATGGATCTGGAACACGTTGGCATGAAATGTCAGCTGGTCGAGGCCGGCGAGCTTTTGCAGGTCTAGGTCCACGGCGAGGTTCAGCCGACCCTCGTAAACAGAACCCTGTTTCAGTCCGCCGGAAGGATTGCCCAGCACTTCGCCGATATAGGTGGCTGCGAATTTAACGCCGTATTTTTGGAAAGGGTTGGGAAGCAGGGCCAGGGTCTTTTCCTCCACGGTACTTTCGCCCGTATCGGGATCGGCCGGCTTATCGTCGTCGGTCTTCTTGTTTTCCTGGGCGGCCGCTGCCCCCGCCGCCAGCAGAGCGGCGGCGAGAAGCAATTGGTAAAGGCGCCTTTTGGTACGGCTCACAGTTTCGATCCTGATTGGCGGAACGCCCGCCCATCGGGCCATGCGATCGGCTTCAATTCAAGCCCGTTAATCGAAGTGTTTGCTTTGCAAGCGCAAGTCTAACCTATGTTAAGCGCGCCCTAGAAGTTCCATCATCCTACGCGCTCAGTCGTCGATCGCCCAACTCGCTAGAATGCGGTCAACCGATGCCACCTCGATCTGCAGACTGAAGCGCTTGGTATAGAGCTCGATCAGCGCGTCGTGGCTCTCATCGGATGAGCTGCATAGCGCGTCTTCGGCAAGGATCACGCGGTAGCCAATATCGACCGCGGCAAGCACGGTGGCCAGCACACAAACATCAGTCTCACCGCCGGAAACGATCAGCGTATCCACCTGATGCCCATCAAGGAAGCCTTGCAGCCGCCCATTGGCGAAAGCGCAGTAGGTCTGGCGGTCGATGACAGTGGCAGGCGGCACGGAGCGTAGCAGGGCCGGCATCAACTCCAGCAGCGCCGGATCAATCCTATCACGTGTTACGCATTCCCATTTCTCGTAATAGGCCTTCCAGACGCCGCGCGCCTCGGCCTTGTTGCGGACGGGTATGAATCGCGTGAAGACGGTACGCTGCGGCGCATGTGCAATCAGCCTGACCGCTTCGGGTAGCGCACGCTCAAGCCAAGGCGTTGCCCATGGAGCACCGGGCGAGAACAATCCTTGCATATCGATGCAGAGATGGACGGCATGCGGGCCAGGCGGTGAGAGCAGTTGCCCCATGACTAGCGCGACCTTCCGAAGCCGGTCAGCCGCCGCATCAGGCGCTCGAGGACCGCGCCGATCGCCAGACCCGCGATCACGTCGCTTGCCCAGTGCGCGAGCAAAACGATGCGCGTCGAGACGAGAACGGCACCAATGGCCAAGACAAGGTTTCTCTTGGCTGGCGGCAACTCGGTTGCGGCGGAAGCAAGGGCGCCGACATGCACAGCGTGACCCGAGGGAAACGCATCAAGCGCGTTGCCCGAGAGCGGAATGCCATGCAGATGGCCGCGCAGGGTACGGCGATCGGGCCGCACCTGATCGAACTGCGTTTTCAAAAGATGAGGCAACACGACCGCGGCAAGCGTCGTTAGAAGAACATGGTCGCTTGCCCGTCGCTGCGCTGGCGGCTTGGAGCGCGACCAGAGCCACCATCCGACGGCGAGCGCCGTCAGGACGTGTCCATCGGCTCCCCAGGTGATGATCGAAGATACGTCTTCGGGCGCTGGCCCGGTGTTGCGCGCGATCGCACGCGCGAGCGCGGTGTCGGCGGGGAGAGGGTGCACGCGTGTTGTCATCGATCGCTTTGACCTCCTTTCCCGATTGGCTTGCCGCAAGCTCCATAAAATAGCGATTGGCAAGCGGAGCCGGTCGTCTCGGTCTCTCAATCAACGGCCGAGAAAACCGTTCCCAGCGAGGAACTGTGCGGCGGACGGTGGCGTTGAAAGCGTGGGACAGACGATTGGAGGAAAGAGCCATGGGTTTTGGACGAGGCGCATTGTTGTGGTTGCTGGGTATCCCGCTGCCGATCATTCTGCTGCTGGCGATCTTCTGGCACCATTAGGCTGGCGAGCCGCGTCCCCGGCGGCGCGGGCGTCCCCCTATCGCGCGTTGAATTCTGACCGAAGAAGTCCTCGTTGCTTCTTGACGTGGCAAACGGGACGCCGCGCAGCCCTGATCCCGAGGAGCACATGGCAAAAGCCGAGGCCAAAACGCCGGATGCCAAAAAGCCGGATGAGAAGAATGGCCTTCTGAAACGGCTCGGTCCATGACTGATTACGGGCGCATCGGACGATGATCCGTCCGGCATCGGCACTTACAGCCAGGCCGGCGCGCAGCTCGGTTTTGGCATCGGCTGGACGATGCTTCTCAGCTATCCATTAATGGTAGCGATCCAGGAGATTTCGGGCCGGATCGGAAGGGTGACCGGTCACGGCATCGCCGGCAATGTCTGCCGCAATTATCCCAGCTGGGTGATCTGGTCGCTCGTCGGTCTTCTCTTCGTCGCCAACACAATCAATGTTGCGGCCGATCTCGGCGCCATGGCGGATGCCGCGAAGCTGGTGATTGGCGGCTCGGCGATCATCTATGTCGTTGCCTTCGCGGTCGGCTCGGTACTGGCGCAGATCTTCATCGCCTACAAGCGCTATGTCGCGATCCTCAAATGGCTGACGCTGGTGCTTTTTGCCTATGTGGTTGCGCTGGCGGTCGTCAAAGTGCCCTGGGCTGACGCGCTCAAGGGATTGTTCATCCCAAAGGTCGAATGGAGCGGTGCCTTTCTGACGACGCTGGTCGCCATCCTCGGCACCACGATCTCGCCGTACCTGTTTATCTGGCAATCCTCGCAGGAAGCCGAGGAGCAGCGCATTCATCCCGACAAGAAACCGCTCAAGGAGGACGCGCGTACTGAAGCGCGCGAGCTCTGGCGCATTCGGCTTGACACGATGATTGGCATGGCCTTCTCGAACATCATTGCGATCGCGATCATCATTACGACAGCCGCCACGCTGCATCAGCAGGGGGTGACCGATGTGCAGTCATCGGCGCAGGCGGCCGCCGCCTTGAAGCCAATTGCGGGGCCGCTGGCCGAACTGGTTTTTGCGCTCGGCATCATTGGCACGGGTTTGCTCGCCGTGCCGGTGCTAGCCGGATCGACCGCCTATGCCATCGGCGAAGGCCGCAAATGGCCGGTTGGTCTCGCGCGCAAACCGAAGCAGGCGGTGGCTTTCTATTCGGTGCTTGCCCTCTCGGTCGGCCTCGGTGTTGCGCTCAATTTCACGCCCATCGATCCAATCAAGGCGCTTTACTGGAGCGCGGTCATCAATGGCGTGCTGGCGGCGCCGGTGATGACCATGCTGATGCTGCTAGTCAGGCGCCGTGACGTGATGGGCAAGCTTGTCGTCGAAGGCTGGCTGTACTGGCTCGGCTGGGCGTCAACAGCCGCGATGGCTCTTTGCATCGTCGGCATGGCCGTCAGCATGCTGATGCCGACAACGTCCTAAAAGCTAGAGGCAAGGAGCTGTCGTGGATTACGCACTGCGATTCATCATCGGCGGCCTTGTGGTCTCACTGTTCGCGGTCATAGGCGACGTCCTGCGGCCCAAGAGTTTCGCGGGATTGTTCGGCGCCGCGCCCTCGGTGGCGCTTGCCACGCTCGGCCTCGCTTTCTGGAAGCATGGCGGGGACTATGTTGCGGTCGAAGCTCGCTCGATGATCCTCGGTTCGGTTGCGCTGGCCGCCTACAGCATGGTTGTTTGCCAGTTGCTGATGCGGGCCGACTGGTCGGCGCTCAAATCCACTCTCACGGCTCTCGCGGTCTGGATCGTGATGGCGGCAGGCCTCAAGCAAGCCCTCATCGGGTAACGGTCATGGCGGTACATTTAAAGTTTTCCGCGCTCAAGCAGGGACGACCTTATGAATATGTCGTGCGCTTCATTCACGGCGGGTTGGCGACTGTCGTTGCCGGTCTCGTAGCGGACTGGGCAGGGTCCGAGGCCGGCGGGCTGATGCTGGCCTTTCCGGCGATTTTCTGCGCCAGTGCGACCTTGATCGAGAAGCATGAACGCGAGCGCAAGCAACAAAAGGGCCTGCGGGGCGAGCAGCGCGGCAAGGGCGCCGCCGCGCTTGATGCCGCCGGAGCTGGCTGGGGCAGCATCGGCATGGCCGGGTTCGCGCTGGTGATCTGGTGGCAGACACCCCGTCTTAATCCAGCGCTCTGCCTGGCTGCCGCGTCGCTGACCTGGTTCGCCATCGCGGTGTGCATGTGGAGAATGCGGCGTGCGTTGCCAACGCCTCCTACTCAGTAAAGGTACCAGACTTCTCATCCGAATTGAGCGCCGGATCGGACAGCGTCAGCTCGCGCTCGGCTTCGAACCAAAACCGATCCTGCTGCCCTTCAGGCTCGCCCGCCGCTTGCCACAGCAAGTGAGCGCGCTCGCGTATCTGCTCGTCCGTCGGCTTTGCCATGCTGCGCTCCCACCATTGGATTGTGCAGGCGCAACGCGATCGTCGGTTGCTGGTTCCAACTTGACCGCCGTTTAAGCGTCCATTCAATCTGGGCGGATTAGCGTCTCCCGTCTATTGTATCGACTTGGCCCGATCTCTCGGCACCTCCGTGCGCACATTGCGAGAAGCTACATGGTCCGTGCTGGGGATGCGCTTGCACGACTACGTACGCCGGAAAAGGCTTCTGGCCGTGCAGCGCAGCCTCCTGCGAGGTGACGCCTAGCGTCGAGGCTGTCGCGCTTGAAAATGGCTTCTGGCATCTCGGTGATTTTGGCGCGCCTATCGGACACTATTCGGCGAACTGCCATCGCAGTCATGATCGCGCGCCGCGCGCGGAGAAGCGCGGATCTATCCTCAAATCACCCTGCCGCGGGCGACGATTGTTGCGCATCGTAAACGCGTCGTCTGATCTTATCGTCGCCATGGAGCGACAAATCGGTCGTCCTCGTAAATTTCAAGGAAATCGCTGTGATATGCCCCCTTCGGCGAGATCGCGCGATTTCATATAGGCGAAGGCCCTGACTGTTTGGCCGAAACTAAGTGGGACGACCTCTATGGCGATGCGGAAGTTGCCTGGCTTGCCGAGCGATTCCAGCCTGTCAAGCTTCTGAAGCCGGTGCGCATCAATGCGATACACCTCGCCGGTGATCCAATGTCCGCAACTAGGTTCATTGAACATCATTGGCGCGAACCACGGTCCGGCAATGACGAGCGGAAAACGCTCGACCGTTCGGTACTCGCCGAGCAGCAAGGCCCCATCGAGACCGCATTTGTGAAGAGGCCGCCCTCTTTTTAGCGTTCCGAACACGAAGACATGCGGCATGGCACTCGCTCGTCACCCGCGCATTATTTCTAAGCCAACTTGCGCTCCGTCGTCTCACGAATGGCATTGTGGGCGACAATCATCAAGCCTTCGATTGTGGTGTTGCCCTTGCGCGCGCTGTGGATGAGCTTCTGGGCAATCGCTTTCGGAAAAGATGATCTCCACCGTGCGGCAGGTCGCGGCAGGCGTCTTCGAGCACGGCGTCGAGGGCGGCCTTGGTGCGTCGATCGAGTTGTTTCATTGGATATTCCCCCGGCGGATAGCCAAAAATCTAGGTCCAATTGCCTACCAATCCCATAGGAACCTCGATGTTCCTAAATCGTTGGCGCGTCAGAAATTGGAAATTGGAGATTCAGTCGTGCCCGGCAAACGTAACCGGAAGCGGCCTGCAGGCTCGCTGCAAGAGCGTCTCTTAGCGATGGCCGAGCTGGCCAGACGGCGAGCTGAAGAGATTCCTGAAGGCGAAGAACGCAAGAAGCTGTTGCAGAAGGCTGAACTGACTGAGCACTCGGCCGAGATTGAGGCTTGGTTAGTTCCCACGGCGTCATCGAAGTAGGTGACGTAGCTGACAACGCGCACCCAAAGGCGCGGCACGAACCCCCGACCTCCAAGCCTGGCCGCCGACTTTTCCCCGCCTCCTTCGCAGGCTTGGCGCCTTCGCCGCAGCAGCCTCCTGATCCATGCTTCGCCGCACGCCATCGTCGGAAGGGCACGTGTGAGGTCGACCAGCGCCGCCTCGTACTGGTCTTCGAACTCGTCGAGTTCGAAGCGCCCTGCCTTCTGAGTCCCGATGGGTTTGGCAATATCCAGCATGTCCTTCGTGACTTCACGTGCTGGATCTCGCCTAATTTACCTTCCGATCGTGAAGCTCGTAGGGTAACAGAGCAGCGTCCCGACCAGCCCTTGTCCCTCGCTCGAGCGCTTTGACGTGCTCGCGGCTAGTCAGCGCCACGCGACGGCTGCCGATTTTCTCCAACTCGCGGATGGTCCTTGCAGGTAGTGGAGGTCGTCGTGGCCTTCGAAATGCGGTCGATCACGCGCGGCAGCGACAGCTGCCGAGCCTCCCAAAAAGTATCTTAGGTTAATTCGGAACAGCCCCAGGACTGGACAGTTTCGAAAAAGGAATGATGCAATTGAGGTTCTACGTTGCGAGTACTAATCGTCGAGGACGACCCCTTGATCCGCGAGTTCGTAGTCGAAGGTCTTCGCGAAGAAGGCTTCGAAGTAATCCACGCCGCGAACGGTGAGCAGGCGCTCATATGGTGCAGACGGAAGATCGCGGACGTCTTGATTACCGACATCAAGCTGCCGGGCAATGTTGACGGATGGCAGATCGCGGAGCGCTGTCGTGAGCACGACCCCAGCCTTCCGGTGATCTACGCGACGGGCTTCTCGCCCGTGGCGCCGCGTCCGGTTCCCGGCAGCCGGGTGCTGCAGAAGCCCTATCATCCGGACCAGATCGTCGAGGCTATCCGGGAGGTGACGTCCGGACGGCTGCCACCGAGCGCCTAGTTCTTGCCATTACCGCGGTTGGTGAAGCGGGCGTTGCCGAGCCCGGTGCCGATGGTCAACACGGCCCAGCGCTTTGACGTCCTGCATGAACGGCATCTCGGACAAGCCCTGCACGACACGGTCGTTGTGCATGACGATGGCAGTATCGTGCTCGCCAATCTGTGGGATTCCTTCGACCAGGCTGGCCGGCAAGTTGAACTTGCTGCTCTCCCAATTGCCGGGCAGGTTCTGAGCGCCCTTGTCGATCGAGCCATCGCTCTTGATGACGCCGGGACACGCGATTCCGATGAAGGGCGCCAGGTTGAATCCTTCCTTGCCCGCCTTCGCGATCAGGTCTTTGAGCATCCTGACCAGATGCTTCACGGCCTGCTCTCGGCTCGGCTCGTCGTCGGCATGCTTCCAGAGCTCGGACTTCCAAACGCAGGCCTTCGCCAGGTCCGGTGACTTCTTGCCTCGCGTCTCCACGACGCCCGCACGGATATTGGTGCCGCCGATGTCGACGGCGAGGATGGAATCGTGACTCTCGAAGATCCAGGACGGCGCAAGATGCAGGGCGCCCACGAGGCCAGCATCGTCCGGGTGGTTGCGGATCGGCAGCATCTCGATCTTGAAGTCTTCGGCCTTTAAAATGATCTCGGTGCGGGCGATGGCGAGTTCGCCGAGCCGGCTGTTGCGGAAGCCGCCCCCGACGACGATGCGCTCCGTCTTCTCCCAGGCCTTGGACTTGAGAAAACGACGCGTGATGTAGGCGAGCTCCTGCGCGAACTCCTCGATCGCGCTGTGCACCACCGCTGATGCTTCGGTGTCGTCGCCCACGAGGATCGCGTCGAGCACCTTCTTGCTGATGCTTTCGGACGGCTCCTTGCCGAAGGGGTCTTCGCCGGTCTTGCGCAAAGGCTTGCGCCACTTCTCGAGGATATCGCGGAAGGCGCCCTTGCTGGCGCGGTCGCCGATGAATCCTTCGTCGTCCTTTAATTCGATGTTGAAGCTGTCGATCTCCACCGACGGAAGGCGCGAGGCGCCATGGGCGGCTATGCCGGTGGTGGTGATGGCTTCGTCGGTCAATTCTGCCCCTCCGCGCCGCATTTGGCGCATGCTATCAACCCAAGGGTCAATGCGCGGTTCCTAGCCCGGCTTCGCGGGACAAAGGTCTCCGCCCGCCTATCGACCTCCTTAAAGATGCCGTCGCCAACCAAGCCGGCGGGCTACGATTTGCATTCGAAGCGGGCGAACCGAAGATGGTGCGAGCGACCTGCAGGCGCCTGCCGACCGGCTTCAACACGAAGTTCGTCGAGACGACTATCGAAAGCCTCGGCGGCGAGATCGCGCGCGAATGGCTGAAGCGTGGCCTCTGCGCTTTGCCAGGCTGAGGGTGCTCCCGAACAGGAACCGGCTTCTTCCGCGGCGATTGGAGTCCGCGGAGGAGATCGATGGCCGAACTCAGGAAAAATCGCGCAGGAAGCTCGCAGAGCGAAAAATGGAGTCTCGCAGCGGCGCTGGGGCTGTTGGTCGTCGCTTTCCTGTGGGATCGGCTGGACCCGCCCGATCGCGCCGCGCGCCCCAAAAGCGATCGCGACTTCCCCGAAAATCGAGAGGCCGATCGGGACGCCTCGCCCGACGAGATGGCGACCGAAGGCGGAGATCGCGGACGACATGCGAGTTCGCCCGCCGAGATCCCGGCGAGAGGATGGAAGGACATCCTGAGGCGCGTGTACGGCAATATCGGCGCGCACCGGGTTCTGGCGCTGGCCGCCGGCACGACCTACTACAGCCTTCTCGCGATCTTCCCCGCGATCGCAGCGCTCGTCGCCGTCTACGGCCTGTTCTCCGATCCCGGCAGCATCGCCAAGCATCTGGACGACATCTCCGGCTTCATCCCCGGCGGCGCCGTCAACGTCGCGCGAGAGCAGCTGATACGTGTCGCCACGAAGGGCGACCGGACCCTGGGCTTCACTTTCGCGGTGGGTCTGGTGATCTCGCTGTGGAGCGCGAACGCCGCCATGAAGTCGCTCTTCGACACATTGAATATCGTCTATGGCGAGGAGGAGAAGCGAGGATTTCTCAAGCTAAATGCGATATCGCTGGGATTCACCGTCGGCGGAATCGCCTTCGTCCTTGTGGCGCTCGGCGGGGTCGTCGTCATCCCTGTGGTGCTCCAGTACGTCGGCCTGTCGAATGCCGCCGACCTTCTCATCCGCATTGGACGCTGGCCCGCTCTCTTCGTGGCACTGGCGCTTGCGCTCGCCTGCATCTACCGCTTCGGGCCTAGCCGTGAGGCGCCGAGGTGGACCTGGATCACATGGGGCAGCGCCGCAGCGTCCCTACTCTGGCTCGCTGCGTCCGGGCTGTTCTCGTTCTACGCTGCAAACTTCGGCACCTTCAACGCGACGTACGGATCTCTAGGTGCTGTGATCGGCTTCATGACGTGGCTGTGGATCTCCGCCATCGTGATCCTAATGGGCGCCGAGCTCAATGCAGAGATGGAACATCAGACGGCCCGCGACACCACGACCGGAAGACCCAAGCCGCTCGGCATCAGAGGCGCCAAGATGGCCGACACGGTAGGAGCGGTGAGATCTTGAAAGTAGAGTACACACCCAGCGAAAGTCTTCTCACCAGTTGGTCCGGCGGCAGCCAGGCGAGGCTGGTGTCATAACCGCTCCCTCGTCATCCATCCTCGTGCCGAAGGAGACAGCAAGGGCGAGCCAGTTTCCAAGGAATGTCGCACGAACTCTTCCAGGAGCAGACGATGACAACTCTGAACGCCCTGTCCGATTTGCTCGCCTCAATATCCAAATCTACGACGCGCGCGCAATCGACCTGTACCAATGGGTCGGTGCGCGGTATCTCATTGGCGTGAAGGGTGCAGAATTTATCTGGCTGGCGCTCCCTAGGGGAATCGAACCCGTTGAGAGCCGCCGGGGTTCGCACTCGTTCGTCATAATATAGACTTTTCAATAGTTTAGATAGACGTCGTTCTTCGTTGTTCGGCCTTGTACGCCGACGCTTATTCGACGGATATTCGACGACTCTGGGTTCGTATGCCATGACAAAGACGCTCACTGAGGCTCAGATCACGACTGCCAAGGCGCGCTCGAAACTGGAGCCCGGCGTCCATTGGCGCCGCCTCGATGCCGAGGCGCATCTTGGCTATCGCAAGGGCAAGCGGAGCGGCATTTGGTTCGTGCGCTGGCGCAATCACCATGAAGGAGCCAACTACAAGCAGGCGCCGGTCGGCATCGCCAACGACGTCAACGATAAACTTGCCGAAGGCACGCTGACTTTCGAGCAGGCGGTGACACAAGCGCGGGAACACGTCACCCGGTCCAGAATAGAAGCGGCGGCCCAAGCCGCCGGACCGGCACCCACCGTGCGGACGGCTGTAGAGACATACACCAGGGAACGCCCGTGATAGCCGAAGGGCCGGTCGCGAGGTTCGATCCGATGCTGGTCACCGCTTGCGGCGTTACATTCTTGGTCAAGAGGAGCGTGGTCGCCAGGAAGCCGTTGAGGCCGCCCCCCCTCGCCGCAGTCCATCTGCACGCGCTACGGGATGATCTTTTGACGTGGCGAGAGGACCTCCCTGTAGAATTGAAGGCCACGACAAAACAGCGGCTCATAAGCGACCTGAAGGCTGGGCTGAATGCAGCATGGCCCCGCCTGTCGGCGGAACAAAAGAAGCTGAACCCGACATTCCCTTCGATTGTGAAAGACGGGTTTAAAGCTGAGCGCATCGATGATGATGATGAGACATCAGTCGCCCGAGATAACCAAGTCCTTACGGATGCGCAAATCGGCACTCTACTTCGAGCCGCGTGCGAGCTCGACGATGAGCAGGGATTTGAAGGCGACCTACATCGCATTGTCGTGTGCCTTGCAGCCACGGGCGCGCGATTTGCGCAGCAAGGCGGATGCGCGTCAGTGATACACAACGGGAAGAGCTGCGCTTGATGGTACCAGGTTCCTACAAGGGGCGTGGTGGCAACGGCGGCTCCGTTCCAGTTCCGGTGGGCGAAGATGTCATCGAAGTCCTGTTGCCAGCCATTTTAGATCGTCCAAAAGAGGCGCCGTTGTTCGAGCGATGGAGCTACGAGCAGGAGGCCGGCAGCATCGTTTGGAGAAAGTCAGAACGTGGTCCGTGGAAGACGGCAGAACTTACCCGTGCGTGGCACGCCATCCGCGATCGCGCACCGCTACCAGAAGCCATTCCTTACGCGTTGCGACATTCCAGCATCGTTCGCGGCTTGCGAAACCGACTCCCTATTCAACACGTTGCTAAGCTGCACAACACTTCCGTGAAAATGATCGAGCGGCATTACGCGAAATATATCTCAACAGCCTTGGAAGATCTCGCGCGGGCGGCAGTTGTCCCCCTGGTCCCGCGACACGGCGAAAATTCGGTTGGGCGCGGATGATCCATAACACGCGCTCGCCCGCGAACGCACACTCTATAGTGGCCAGCACACGACTGACAATGTATCAGGCTTCAAGAATCGCGGCTCTTCCAGGCTGACACGACAACCAAGTTAAGAGCCAATTCACGGTCGATACGGTAGCCGTGCCATCGTCAGCTTCCGCACCTGCTCGCATGACTGTCATCAGGAGCCGCGAACCCGTCCAAGGTCAGTTGGTATCGCATTGACACCAACCAGAGCCAACAGAGACTGCACAATGACTAGACGACGGCGGCCGACCGTCGTCGTGGTAACTCGACCATCCCCGATTAGTTCATAAATCTTGGTTCGCCCGAGACCTGTCGCTTCACAGGCCTCCGCGACGGTGCAGGTCAACCGCTCCGCAAACGGGAGGCGACGCAGATGGCTGGGCATCGGCATATCTGCGGCCGCACTACGTTCAACTTGGACACTGCTTTCGAGGTCCTGACCACGCCGTATCAAGATTACGTCTCCTCCATAATCGAAGGAGCTACCCTGAGGCGCGCCGCATTCCCCGTCAACGGAAGCAAAGGAGCAGAAGGGAGGGGCTTAGCGAACGTCTGGAAGTGCCAGAAAAGAATCGGCTACGAAAGACAACGCAGACTTTTTCGTAACTAATATCGCAAGAATCGGTGGCTGCGACGGGTCGCAGCGCCCCGTTCTTGCCATTCGTTGAGCGAACCATTTCCCGCTTAGCCTTCGAATGCAGCGGTACGGCAGCTTGTCCGTTTCAGGCAGTTAAGGGCCGGTCTTTAGGTCAGCGCGGGGGAAGATTGCTTCTCTGATGCGCGCAGGATCTGATGCGATTCTTGATGCCAGCCACCTTCGCAAAGCTGACCGGGTGCGGAGCGCGTCGATCGTCCCCCCAGACCTCAGTGTTCGATATGTCATCGTCGACCGAAAGCTCGAAGACAAGCTAAATTCAATCGAGGACAGGAGGCCAGGGCTCGTAGAGGAGCATCACGAGGCTTTCATATCGTCGATCTCGGGTTGTCTCGAGGGCGATCGCCTGCAGCATGTAAACGTGATCGACATGCGGGGTATCGAGTAGCGTGGCGGCTACACTCGAGAGTCTCGATCCGACATTCTTGACGCGTGCGGCCGGAGTTTGCCTACGCTACATGCCAGTCGGCGAGCAGATGGGCCGCAGGCACCGATGATCGTCCTTCTGGTCGATTTTTCGAAGCCCGGAGTTCGCAATGACCCGCGGTGATGAGATATTGTCCGCCTTAGACGGCGCGATCAAGGAAATTGAAGCGCTCTTCCTTGCACACTACACGGCCGACGATATCCGCCGAGTTGAAGATGCAGGGTCGTGCACTGAATGGTTTTTCAAAGCAGCCATCTTTCCTGACCTTGACGCAAAAGCCCCGTTTGATACGGCGATCAATAGGCTGAAGTCGATTGGCATCAACCGAGAAGTGCGGGATAGCATTCATGCCTTGCGCGAGCTGTACAACGCTGCAAAGCATAACCCTTCCGCTCAGATACGTCTCAAGGTCGCCAATGACGTTCTATCCGGGGCGCGAAAGGCTCTAGAAGCGATAATTCACGAAGGCCCCGGCCAAGTACGTGCTCCGGTAAGTGCCGCCGTGAGCCGTCTATTGTGGGTTTCGGGATACGATCACTATACGGCCGGCTGCACCTCTGTGTACGTGAGCCTACCCCTACCTCGAGATATCTTCGCTACTCACATAGACGTATTCTGTCTTCACTTCAGGTCTTGGGAGCCGTTGCTGTCCGATCTTGTCGCAAGCGGCAACTTCTATTACGGCCGTGACCATTTCGACGATGATGTCTATGCTCGCTTCAATGAAGACGACTTCATCAATGCTGGCATCTGGGACGGAGACTATCGCCAGCTAATCACTATATTGGCTCGACATGAGCACCGCTCATTGAAAGACGAGGTCATCGTTAACCTTCGCCGCGATCATTTGGGAGTTTCCGTTCTATCAGCGATCGCGCTCGCGGCTTCCGACGTGACAAGGTCGAACGAACGTCCCTTGGAGGAATCAGAGCTTGCACGCGCCATATTGGAGCGAGCTGATTCTGCCTATGCAATGCCTGACGAACGTCTTTGGGTGCGCCGCGCCGCTGAGGCTTTGGCCACTATGATTGCGCAGGTTCCGGTCGCGCAATGGAAGGCTATTGAGGGCCCCTTTTGGAATCTGTGGAACCCAAAGCAATTGGTTGCGCATGTGCAGTCACCTGATCCGGAGCGCGTACCATTCGTGATTGACGACGCCAATCGAATTGTAGTTGTGTAATCGGCCTTCAGCGAGCGGACTGGCCATGCAAAGAGGCTATTGAATCGTGCCTGATAGAGAACGGCTAGGATTAGAGCACCCGTCGGATCTGCTGGCGAAACTGGACTGGGAACTAGATCAGTTCAACGAACCAAATCTTCAGGACGAAATCTTATCGTCCTATCGCGCATTCAATTGCGCCGTCACGGCGTGGTCGATTTGCGACTGGGTGTGGAATGCCGGAAGTCCTGAGCTTAAGGCGGCCCTACGCGCTGCGAGCCCCAATCCGAGGGCGAGCGACTCAGAGGTCCTCGCAGCGCTACTTCGTTCGGAGTGCCGCGCTCTCGCCATTTGCCAGCAACTTGCGAATGGCGCCAAACATTTTCGTAAAGACAGGCACAATGATCCAAATGTGGCATCGCATAGGCTTCCCGGGGTCTCGCTCTACATCTCGAAGGATGGAGCTGAAAGCCGCGTAGTTCCCGACATCGGCGTCTTCATTCAGGATGGAGAAACGACGTATTCAGATATCGGCTTGTTCAGCCGTGCGCGAGACTATTGGCAGGAATTCTTCAAGCGCTTCGGAATCGATCAGCCGCATTGATCGACAGGAGATCTGGATGGCCGCGAGCTACGCGTTATCAGTTCAGCGGCTGGGAGACAATTTCCAGGTCGTATTGGGCGACGCGTCGCGCATGGCGAAAGAGAACGGCTGCTGGTTTTGGTGGATTCCGGAGCCGGACGATTGGCACCGCTTCGTATTTACCGATCTAGTGACGGCTCAGATGTTCTGACGGCTACTTAAGCAAGAATATCGTCAAGGGCGACGACAGTCATCTCAAGCGGCAGTGGGTCTCGCGTGATGAGATCAGGCTCTTTGCCGAGCACTGCGTCTACATACGGTCCGTGTTCGAATACTATCATAGGATTTTCAAGGAGGGTACTGACGCCGAGTACGCAGCGATGGATGCCGTCGCTCCTAGGCTCTTCGAGGATTTGGCGCAGGTTTATAGCGAGTTCACAATTTCTTCCGCCTGCCGCGTCACCGATCCTTGGATCGACAAGTTCGGTAATAGAAACCTCACCATCGGGTTCTTCACAAATCTGTTGAGCAGGTTTGAGCTTCTGCATCAGCGTCTCACCGCACTCCAAAAGAGTTTGGAAAAACATCGGGAACGCATTAAAGACGCACGAAACAAACTGACGGCTCACGCAGACCTTGAAACTATAATGGCCGGTGAGCCGATAGGAGCGGCGTGGCCGCAATGGCATCAATTCTGGGAGGACCTTGGGGGAGTTTGTCTCACTCATCAATGTGAATGTGAACGGATCGCCATTTGAAATTCGAGCGGCGGCGGTCCGGGGTGACGCCGAGATGATGCTGAAAAAATTCAGGATTAAGGGGTAGGTCAGCTATGGGGTCAGTAGCGGACCTCAGCCCTCCCCTTTGTCCGCTAAGAGCCAGAAGGCTTTGGGCCGGCATTGACGTGGGCCAGGCTTGCGCTACGCCTTCTTATCGGCCTGCGCGAGTTCAGACGTGATCCATTCCACGAAGGTTCGCAGGGCGCGGCGCTGACGGCCCGCGCGAGGAAAGGCGAGATGATGGCCGACATAGCGGATGTCGGTGGAGCGACCGGCCAGCGGCGCGATCAGCCGCCGCGACTCTATCTCGCGTTCGGCTAAGCGAGTTGATTCCAACGTCACGCCAACGCCGCCACACGCCATAGCAATTGCGAGGAAGCTGCGGTCGAATCGCATTCCGTGGATCGCTGGAAGCTCAAGTCCGTTCGCGGTGAACCATTGATGCCACTGAACCCGCTTCACGTCTGAGCGGATTAGCACCTGGCTCAGCAGATCCTTTGGCTGCCGAATTCTCTTCGCGATCTGAGGAGCGCACAGCGGGGTGACGGTTTCCTCGCCAAGCGGGATTACTTCGAGGCCCTCGCCGCGAGGCAAACCATAGACGATGTCCAGATCGAAATCGTCGTTCGTGAAGCGGGCGTACTCGGTGTTGGCAGCAAGGCGAACCTCAAGTTTCGGTTCGGCAGCTAGAAACTTGGTCAGGCGCGGGGCCAACCATTGCGCTGCGAAGCTTGGCGCACAGTGCACCCTCAGGAGCTGCGGCCCGCGACCGGCAACCTCT
The DNA here is from genome assembly GCF_015291565.1 of Bradyrhizobium sp. CCBAU 51753. Taxonomy (NCBI): domain Bacteria; kingdom Pseudomonadati; phylum Pseudomonadota; class Alphaproteobacteria; order Hyphomicrobiales; family Nitrobacteraceae; genus Bradyrhizobium; species Bradyrhizobium sp. CCBAU 51753. Next base: position 8,059,140 of record NZ_CP030037.1, read on the forward strand.
TCAATACCACGTCGCAGATTGTCAAAAGCCGCGCCGGCGTGACGCATCAGGTTTTCGCCCGCGGGCGTCAGACGGACAGAACGAGCGCTCCGCTCGAACAGAATGGTGCTCATTGTACTTTCGAGCTTGCGGATAGCGTGGCTGACGGCACTCGGCGTCAAATGCAATTCGTCGGCCGCGTCGCTGAAGGAGCCGGTGCGCGCAGCCGCTTCGAAGGCTCGGATCGCCGAGATCGGGATACTCGACAGCAGCATGCCCATAAGTGAACCAGATTCACATATCCAAGACAACAGCGCGTTTGTCCCGGAAGCGCCTCGGACCTAGGAATGGGATCCAGAAGGCCGGCTGCCACCGCAGCGCCTGAATGAATAGACACAGGGAGGATCGAATGCTGCTTCGCGGCAAAACAGCAATTATTACAGGTGCGGCTTCGCCCCGCGGGATTGGCCTCGCAACCGCCAGACGGTTTGCCGAAGAAGGTGCCAGGGTAGCTATTCTCGATATCGATGGCCCCGCAGCACAAGCCGCCGCGCAAGGACTTGGCGACGCTCATATCGGAGTTGCTTGCAACGTCGCCGACCAGGCCTCTTGCGCGAAGGCAGTTGAAACTGTCGTTGGCGTCTTCGGTCAGATCGACATCTTGATCAACAACGCCGGCATTACCCAGCCAGTGAAATTCCTCGAGATCAAACCGGGCGACTGGGACCGAATCCAGGACGTCAACCTCAAGGGCATACTGTTCCTCTCGCAGGCGGTGATTCCGCACATGCAGAAGCAGAAAGCCGGATCGATTGCGTGCATGTCGTCGGTATCAGCCCAGCGCGGTGGCGGCATTTTCGGTGGTCCACACTACTCGGCAGCTAAGGCGGGCGTCCTTGGACTTGCCAAGGCGATGGCGCGGGAATTCGGCGCCGATGGAATTCGCGTCAACTGCGTCACGCCGGGATTGATTGGCACCGACATCACCTCCGGAAAACTCACGGACGAAATGAGGACCAAAATCCTCGAAGGCATTCCGCTCGGCAGGCTCGGTGAAGCCAAGGATGTGGCCGGAATCTATACATTCCTCGCTTCGGACCTGTCCGCCTATGTCACCGGTGCCGTGATCGACGTCAACGGCGGGATGCTCATTCACTAAGGGAGCGATGGAGAGAAGGATGTCCACGAACACGCTTGTCAACGCGCCTACCCTTGCACAGCGCGCGCGCAATATTCGCCGTAACGCCCTGCGCATGGGCGAAGTTCAAGGCCAGGGTTATATCGCCCAAGCGCTAGACATCTCCGACGTGCTGGCGGTCGCGTACTTTCACGCGATGCGCTACCGGCCGGAGGAGCCCACTTGGGAAGATCGCGACCGTTTCCTTCTTTCCAATGGCCACTACGCCATTGCCCTTTATGCCGCGCTGATCGAGGCTGGCATTGTCCCCGAAGCCGAACTCGAGACGTACGGCTTCGACGAAAGCCGCCTTCCGATGTCTGGCATGGCCTCCTACACGCCCGGCATGGAAATGTCCGGCGGGTCGCTGGGGCTCGGACTGAGTATCGCAGTCGGCATGGGCCTCGGATTGAAGCGAAAGGGTTCCAAGAGTCGCGTCTTCACGTTGTTCTCGGATGGAGAACTCGACGAAGGTTCGAAGTGGGAAGCGATGATGTCGGCTGCACACCACAAGCTCGACAATTTGGTCGCGATCATCGACGTGAACAACCAACAAGCCGACGGCCCCTCGAAGCAGATGATGGGATTCGAGCCGCTGGTCGACAAGCTCGAGGCTTTCGGCTGGTTCGTACGCCGCGTAGACGGCAATGACCTCGGCGCCGTCGTGGCCGCCTTTGACGCGGCGAGCTCACACCCCGAACCGCAACCGCGAGTGATCGTCGCTGACACCCTGATGGGAAAAGGTGTTCCCTTCCTGGAGCAGCGCGAAAAGAACCACTTCATTCGGGTAGAGGCGCACGAATGGAAACTGGCGTTGGCAGAACTTGATGCAGGAGACAGGTCATGAAGTCGGCAATCTCAGCAACGCCCGGGAAACCGCGGCTCACCACCTCTGCGATGATCGCGTCGATCGCGGCAGAAGGCCAAAAGACAAAGCCGGCACCGTTCGGTCACGCACTCGTCGAACTGGCCCGAAACCGTCCCGAGGTCGTGGGACTCACCGCCGACCTCGGCAAGTATACGGACCTACATATTTTCGCGAGGGAGTTCCCCGATCGCTACTATCAGATGGGCATGGCGGAACAACTGCTCTATGGTGCGGCCTCGGGCATGGCAGCTGAAGGGTTCATGCCCTTTGCAACGACCTATGCGGTGTTCGCTTCGCGCCGCGCCTACGACTTCATCCATCAGACGATCGCGGAAGAAGACCGCAACGTAAAGATTGTCTGTGCCCTGCCCGGTCTCACCTCCGGCTACGGCCCGAGCCACCAGGCGGCGGAAGACGTCGCCCTGTTCCGCGCTATGCCGAACATGACCGTGATCGATCCCTGCGATGCTCATGAAATCGAACAGATCGTTCCGGCCATCGCGGCCCACCTTGGGCCGGTATACATGCGGCTCTTGCGTGGCCAGGTGCCGCTTGTGCTGGACGAGTACGACTATCAATTCAAGCTCGGCAAGGCATCCCTCATTCGCGGCGGCCGGGAAGTCCTGATCATCTCCTCCGGGATCATGACCATGCGGGCGCTGGAAGCTGCAAAGGAACTCGCCGGCGACGGCGTAGATGCAGCCGTATTGCACGTACCGACGATCAAGCCGCTCGATCACGAAGCGATCTTGCGCGAAGCCGGCAAGCCCGGACGCCTCGTCGTCGTCGCAGAGAACCATACCATCATCGGCGGCCTTGGAGAGGCTGTTGCAGCATCGCTGATGCGCTCCGGCATCCATCCGGCCTTCCGTCAAATCGCTTTGCCCGACGAGTTTCTTGCCGCTGGGGCGCTTCCCACGCTGCATGATCGTTACGGCATTTCTACTGCCGAAGTTGCCAGGCAGATCAAGGAGTGGCTGCGCTAAGCACGCAGCGCCATTCGCCAAGTTCGACTGAGGAAAACGTCGTCTGCGCGGCATCGCCGCGGAGAACGATGGCTGCTGCCTGACGGCCGGCGCCCAAAAACCGGCCGGAGCTGCAGACAAGTGCCGCTGCCGATGAACGTACCAATTCGTCTCAACAAGGAGGAAGCCATGACCCAACGCAAACCGACTGCCATAACTCGTCGCAAGTTGCTCCTGGCCGGCGCAGCCGTTCCGCTGTGCGCCGTACTCTGCCGCTCCGCTGCGGCGGCGGAGTTTACCTACAAGCTCGCGACCGGGCAGGACCCGACGCATCCGGTGAACGTTCGAGCCAAGGAGGCCGCCGATCGCATCAAGGAGGCGACAGGCGGGCGGCTGGAGATCAATCTCTTTCCGGCCAATCAGCTCGGCTCGGATACTGATCTCCTGACGCAGGTCCGCAACGGTAGCGTCGAGTTCTTCAACCTGTCTTCTCTTGTCCTCGCCACCCTTGTACCGGCAGCCGGCATCGTAAATCTCGGCTTTCTCTTTCCCAACTATGATGCGGTCTGGAAAGCCATGGATGGTGAGCTCGGTGCTTACATCCGGGCGCAGATCGCCAAGACTCCGATCATGACGGTCTCCAAGCCCTGGGACAACGGCTTCCGCCACATCACGTCATCGGGTCGGGAAATCAAGACCCCGGAAGACCTCAAGGGCTTCAAGCTCAGGGTACCCGCCGCACCAAATCTGACTTCGTTGTTCCTTGCGCTTGGGGCAGGACCGGCGCCGATCAACTTCAACGAGGTCTATTCTGCTCTGCAGACCAAAGTCGTCGATGGCCAAGAGAACCCCCTTCCGATCATCGCGACGGCACGCCTCTATGAGGTGCAGAAGACTTGCAGCCTGACGGGCCACGTCTGGGACAACTACTGGATCCTCGGCAACAAGCGCGCGTTCCAGAAGCTGCCGACAGACGTTCAGACAATCGTGACGCGCGAGTTCGATCGCTCGGCCGAAGATGAACGAGCTGACATCGCGAAGCTCAGTGAGTCGCTGCGCACCGACTTGGCCGCTAAGGGGATGCAATTTCTCGACGTCGACCGATCCGTCTTCCGCCAGGCGCTGGCGAAGACAAGCTTCTATGCCGACTGGAAAGCCAAGTTCGGTGATGAAGCCTGGGTTCAACTCGAGAAAGCCGCCGGCAAGCTGGGGTGAGCACCATGGAACACGCACACATAGACGGAGCGACACTTGCCCTGCCAGAGCCGGCTTCCGGGTGGCGTAAGGCCATTGTGGGCCTGAACAAAGCTCTCAAGCCTGTCGTCGCCATTCCTGCCGCGCTGCTGGTTGTTGCGGAGGTGATCGTCCTTTTTGTAGGCATCATCTCCCGCTACATACTCCACGCGCCGATTGTCTGGTCGGACGAGCTTGCCGGCATTCTGTTCTTATGGCTCGCGATGTTGGGATCGGTCGTCGCCTTCCAGCGAGCCGAGCATATGCGGATGACGGCAATCGTTGGCATGATCCGCCCGGAAGCCAGATTGTTCCTTGACGTCTTCGCTACGGCCGCATCGTTCGCGTTCCTGCTTTTGGTCATCCACCCAGCGTACGAATTTGCGGCCGACGAATTGTTTGTCACCACTCCTGCTTTGGCGATCGTCAACACTTGGCGCGCCGCCGCGCTGCCGGTCGGCATTGGCTTGATGCTGATCGTCGCAACGCTGAGGCTGGCGGCCGTCGCGAACGTCAAGCACCTCGTCGCAGCCGTCGCTACCGTGGGAGCGCTGATCGCAGCTCTCGCGCTACTGGCGCCAGTCCTGAAGCCGCTCGGCAATCTCAATCTGCTGATCTTCTTCGTGTTCATAGTTGGCGCCATGGTTTTCGCAGCCGTGCCGATCGCCTTCGCGTTCGGCTTGGCGACCATTGGCTACATAACGCTGACGACCAGCACACCCGACGTGGTTGTCATCGGCCGCATGGACGAAGGCATGAGCCATCTCATCCTGCTTGCAGTGCCTCTGTTCGTGTTCCTCGGCTTGTTGATCGAAATGACTGGCATGGCCCGCGCCATGGTTGGGTTCCTTGCCAGTCTGCTCGGCCACGTTCGGGGTGGCCTCCACTATGTGCTGGTCGGTGCGATGTACTTGGTCTCGGGTATTTCGGGATCCAAGGCGGCCGATATGGCGGCGGTAGCGCCCGTGCTTTTCCCCGAAATGACCAAGCGCGGCGCAAAACGCGGTGACCTCGTCGCACTCCTGGCAGCCACCGGCGCTCAGACGGAGACAATCCCGCCGTCCTTGGTGCTGATCACGATCGGATCGGTGACCGGAGTGTCGATCGCGGCTCTGTTCACCGGCGGGTTATTGCCAGCCATCGTGCTCGCAATCGGGCTGTGCGCAGTCGTGTGGTGGCGATACCGTAGGGAGGACTTATCACACGTTCAGCGGGCGACGGGCCGAGAAATTGGTCGTGCGTTCTTGATCGCGATTCCCGCCATCGCCCTTCCTTTTGTGATCCGCGCCGCGGTTGTCGAAGGGGTCGCGACTGCCACCGAGGTTTCGACGATAGGTATCGTCTACTCCATATTGGCGGGGCTTCTCATCTATCGGCAGTTTGATTGGCGTCGCCTCTATCCGATGTTAGTTGAGACCGCGGCCCTCTCCGGTGCGATCCTCTTCATTATCGGTGCGGCGACGGGAATGGCCTGGGCACTGACCCAGTCGGGCTTCTCGGCATCGCTTGCGAAGTTCATGACTTCCTTGCCGGGTGGCATACCTGTCTTTCTCGTTGTCACCATCGTCGCTTTCGTGATCTTGGGAAGCGTACTCGAAGGCATTCCCGCCATCGTGCTCTTCGGTCCCCTGCTCTTCCCTATCGCGCGCCAGGTCGGCGTTCATGAGGTCCACTACGCCATGGTCGTTGTTCTGGCGATGGGTATCGGCCTTTTCGCGCCACCCTTCGGGGTCGGCTACTACGCGGCCTGCGCCATCAGTCGCATACATCCCGACGAAGGCATGGGACCGATCGTCGTGTACATAGTGGCCTTGCTCCTCGGCACGCTTGTAGTGGCAGCAGTGCCATGGATTTCCATCGGGTTCTTGTAAATCTGCGAAGGCTAAGAGGCGCGGAGATCGTCCGCACCTCTCCGCACTCCCGTCGCATAGAAAGGAATGGAGAGCTTAGGCGAGCTAGACAGCCTGTTCGAGCAGTTCTTTGCTCTAGTCGAGGCAACGGGTGCGCCTTCCTCCGGGCATGGAACGGCGCAGCGCGTTCAAGCAGGTACGTGACTATGGAACACGCATCGATCCGATCGCTGTACGACTCTTGGAACAAAGATCTGACATGAATTCGGGGCGCATTCACCCGCGCATCAACGATCGTGCAGGGTTACCGGAGAATGACTCCCGCCGGCAGGCACCACGCCGATTCGCTCAGTGCTAGGAAGATCGAACTCGCCAGTGGAAGCGTCATCGCCCAAACGAATACTCTGCGCTTCAAGTCGCTCATAATAGGATACTCCCAGGTCGGTTAGTCGATAGACGTGCTTCTTCTCGGCCTCTTCAAATAAGCCGAAATGCGCGAAGACCTTCATATAGTCGGTAATCGCTTTATTGATGCGCTTGACTGCCAACTCGCGGGCACAGGCCGTGACCTCTCGAAGTGTTGCACCCCAGTTGAAGGTGCGCTCGTGCGTCTCAAAGTGTTTGCCGAAGCGAGGAAAGTCAACCGCCCCGTTTGCGATAGCGGAGGCTCTGATTACCGCGAGCTGAAGACGCGACCGGCAACCTGCTGTCCTTTTCGTTCGCTGTCGCATCCCACCGCACGACGAGCTCATAACGTTTATTCCATTTTGGCCTCGCCTGAGCATGATGTTCGGGATGATCAACGCTTCCGGCATTTGCCCGAAGGTAACATCATAAGAGCGTGCGGCGCAACGGATGCTGGATCGCCGCAAATATGGAGACGATGAGGTGACGGTGTTCGTCGTCATGGCCGCCATCCTTGATCGCGAGCTGCAGGAACGTGCTGTCTTCTCGATCGGCCGCGTCGACTGCGAAACCATCATCCGCTCCGGCGTCGGCGACACGGCGGCGCTCGCCAACGAAAGCCTCACGGCACCGCTCAATGCCGAAATGATGGAACAGGAGCCCGGCTTCCGGTGACCAACTCGCCGCGCAAGTTATCCGCGGAAAGCCCTGGCGCGGCCGCCTTGGCCGTTGCGCGCGCTCTTGCATTACTGCACGCAAGGCAGGATCATGCGGCCGAGCTCGTCCGCCGGGCCGAGCTGGAGGCAACGCTAAATGATCCGCGCAGCCATTTACGCCCGCTTCTCGTCCGATCGTCAGAACGATAGATCCGTCGACGATCAGATCGCGTCCTGCCGCGAGCTCTGTGCCCGCGAAGGGTTTACGGTCGTGCTGACCTTCTGCGATCGCGAGATCTCCGGTGCTTCGACAGTCAATCGTCCCGGCTTCCAGGACTTGATGCGAGCAGCCGAAGCGCTCCACTTCGATGTCATTGTCGCCGAGGACGTCGATCGTATTTCACGCGACCAGGGCGATTGGCATACCGCACGCAAGCGGCTCGACTTCCTCGGTATCGCGATCCACACGGCGAGCGGCAAGGTGGGCAAGCTCGATGGCGCGCTACGCGCGCTCATGGGCGAGATGTTTCTCGAGAACCTGGTCGTCCACACCCGCCGCGGCCTCGAGAGCGTGATCCGCGACGGCCGCCACGCCGGGGGCCGCGCCTACGGCTATCGGGCGATCGCAGGCAAACCAGGCGAACTCGAGATCGATCAGGCCGAAGCCGAGATCGTGCGAAGGATCTTTTGCGAGTTTGTCGAGGGCAAGACGCCGCGCGAGATCGCCGCGGGCCTTAATGCCGACGGTATCAAGCCGCCCCGCGGTAACAATTGGAACGCGTCGACGATCAACGGTAATGCCGCGCGCGGGCATGGTATGCTGATCAACGAGCTCTATGCGGGCCGCATCGTCTGGAACAAGGTCCGCATGGTCAAGGATCCTGCGACCGGGAAACGCGTGCCACGCCCGAACCGCAAAGACCAATATCGCAGCGTCGACGCGCCGCACTTGGCGATCGTTGAGAACGCGACGTTCAAGGCCGCACAGGTGATCAAGGCTGGCCGCAGTCACCAGGGCGCCTCGCAATCGCGGAAGGCTGTCCGGCCCTTGTCAGGCCTGCTGCGCTGTGGATCCTGCGGCGCAGGTATGTCGGCGATCGGCGCGCAGAGGAAGGGGAAGCCTCACCGCATGCAGTGCTCGGCATTTCGCGAGAGCGGCGTCTGCAGCAACGGCCGCAAGGTTTCGCGCCCGGCTATCGAGACCCTGGTGTTTGAAGGCTTGCGCGAGGAGCTCGCCAATCCCGAGGCAATCACCGAATATATCCGCACCTACAACGCCGAGCGGCGGCGCTTGGCCAAGGAGAGTGGCGACCGCGAGAAGCATCTGCAGCGCCGCAACGGCGAGCTCGACCGCGAGATCGATCGCCTGATCACGAACATTGCGAAGGGCGCGGATTTCGACACCTACAACCCGAAAGTCAATGAGCTCGCCGCCGAACGGAAGCGCGTCAAGGCCGAGCTCGCACAGATCGCAGCCGCTTCCGAGATCGTCACCGTGCACCCGGCGGCGATTGAGCGCTATCTCGCCGACATCAGGCGCCTGGCCGACGTCGCCGCAGAGGCCGCGGAACTCGACGAGCCCGAGCTCGTCGCCACACTGCGCCAGCTGGTCCAAGCTGTCGTCGTTCATGCGCCGCCGGTGACCGACGAACTCGCAATCGAGATCAAGGCATCCTTGTCGGAATTGACGCTGCCGGGACCGTTGCTGAAACGTTCGAGTGGGGGGGTGACAGATGGTAGCGGGGGAGGGACTCGAACCCCCGACCCCAGGATTATGATTCCCGTGCTCTAACCAGCTGAGCTACCCCGCCACGGCATCGCGGCCGGCGGCAGATGGCCGCGGGCGCGAACGCGCGGGATATAATGAGGTGCGGATGCGCCTGTCAAGCAAACCCGGCCCTGCCGGCAACTTATTGGCGGCAGGGGCTATTTTGGCCGGAGCGATTGATCGCCGCCGGGGCTGCCGGGCGGCGGGATCACCGGCGTGGTGCCACCCTCCGGGGTCGGCGCGCGCATCTCGGGATCGACGCCGGCGGGCGGGCACAGTACGCCGTCGGATTTGGCAAGTTTGTCGCCGAGCGACTGGCCGCTCTGGCCGGTGGTGGTTCCATCCGGCGCCTTGGTGCCGGGCTGCGGGGGCTGCTGCATCGGCGCGCAGTTCGCGGCGCGCGTCGGCGATGGCGGCGCGGTCTGTGCCGGCGGCGTCGCGGGCGTCGGCGGCGCCTGGGCTACGGCCAAAACCGGCAGCGTCATCAGGGCGCAGGACAGCGCGAGTGTGCGAGTGATCTGCATAGGAAACCAACGACGCCGATGCGCTGATGTTCCCACCCATCATCGCGAGAGTTTCACGTCTTGCGGAAGCGGATCAGCGAGAAGTGCCCCATCGGCGGCATCGGCCGCCGTTCCGCGAGACTGACGCCGCCATGCCGCGCCGCCCAATCGGTCAGCCGCGCCCAGGGAAATTCCGGGCGCCAGCCGAGCCGCCGCGCCAGCGGCGCGAAGGCGAGCTCGAAGGCGCGGCGCGGTCCGCTCTCGGCACCGATGTGGTTGACGAGGATCAATTCGCCGCCGGGCTTCAGCACCCGGACAAAATCGTCCAGCGTCGCCTCGGGATCCGGAACCGCGGTGATGACATATTGCGCGACCACCGCATCGAAGAACGCGTCGGGGAAGGCGAGGTTCTTGGCGTCCATCACCGCCAGCGTCTCGACATTGGAGAGCCCCAGCGCGCGGACGCGCTGCTGCGCGCGCCGCAGCATCGGCTCGGAAATATCGACGCCGCAAAGCTTCGTGGTGCGCGCATATTCCGACAGCGACAGCCCGGTGCCGACGCCGACATCAAGCACGCGGCCGCCGATCCGGTCGGCCTCCGCGATCGTGGACTGCCGGCCCTGATCGAACACCTTGCCGAATACCAGATCGTAAACCGGCGCCCAGCGGCCATACGCCTTTTCGACCCCTTCGCGGTCGATGTCCCCAGCCATCCCCTGCCCCGACGCCTCTTTTTTCTAGCCGCGAACCGCTTCCAGCGCATCGCGTGGCACAGCCCGCGCGACGCGGCTTGCGCTCGCGCTCCTGATAAAACCGCCGCCGAGCACGCGCGCCTGTCCTGACGGCGCGTCGTAGAACACGCAGGCCTGGCCGGGCGACACGCCCTCTTCGCCGGCGACGAGCTCGACCTCGTAGCTGCCGTCGGCGGCGCGCAGCCACGCCGGCTGCGGCGCGCGGGTCGAGCGCACCCGAACATAGATCTCGATGCCGTCGCCGATCACGCGATCGAGCGCGCCGTCGCCGATCCAGTTGACGTCGCGCAGCACGATGCGATCCATCCGCAGCGCCTCGCGCGGCCCGACCACGACGCGGCGCGTCGCCGCATCGAGCTTGACCACATAGAGCGGGCTGCCCGCGGCGATGCCGAGGCCCTTGCGCTGGCCGACGGTAAAATGAACGATGCCTTGGTGCTGGCCGATCACGTGGCCGTCGAGATCGACGATCTCGCCCGGCGCGATCGCGCTGGGCTTCAGCCGGCCGATGATGTCGGTGTAGCGGCCGGTCGGCACGAAGCAGATGTCCTGGCTGTCCTGCTTGTCGGCAACCTCGAGGCCGAAGCGCCGCGCCAGCTCGCGGGTCTGCGGCTTGGTCATGTCGCCGAGCGGGAAGCGCAGGAAATCGAGCTGCTCGCGCGTGGTCGCGAACAGGAAATAGCTCTGGTCGCGGTCGGCATCCGCCGCGCAGACCAGCGAGCGCGATCCGTCGCCGAGCCGCCGCGAGGCGACATAGTGGCCGGTGGCAAGCGCCTGCGCGCCGAGCTCGCGAGCGGTCGCCAGCAGATCGCGAAACTTGACCGAACGGTTGCACTCGATGCACGGCACCGGCGTTTCGCCGAGCGCGTAGCTATCGGCGAAATTGTCGATCACCGATTCCTTGAAGCGGCTCTCATAGTCGAGCACGTAATGCGGAACGCCGATCCGCTCGGCGACGTTGCGCGCGTCGTGGATGTCGCGGCCGGCGCAGCAGGCGCCCTTGCGATGGGTCGCGGCGCCATGGTCGTAGAGCTGCAGCGTGATCCCGACCACGTCGTAGCCCTGCGACTTCAACAGCGCAGCCGTCACCGACGAGTCGACGCCGCCGGACATGGCGACGACGATTCGTGTATCCTCAGGGCGGCCTTCGAGATCCAGACTGTTGAGCATCCTAAGCGGTCATCGATCAGTGTCGCGGCGAGCTTGCGGCCTCCCGCGACGGAATTTGAAAAAGCCTTTGTCCAGAGAGCCCTGGAACACGTCCAAGGCCGGATCGGCCGGTTCGGGACGCGCTGCGGGCTCTCTTTAATATAGGGCCGATTCGAGCGAGGCAATCAGGCGGAAGCGACGAGGTGCCGCGCGCGGACGGCAAATCTTGCCGCCGGGCAAAAACGAGACCGCCGGGAACCCGCTCGGGAACCGCATTCCGTCGCGGCAAGTGACTGAAATTACTAGACATTATTTGGCCTTGGGGATTGGCCCGGTCCTTGCTGACTTTGAGGCCGGAAGTCTCATTGCGAGGTTGGTTGTGGTCACGTCGGAAGCATTGGCAAGCCTGTCCCTTCAGAGCGCCCCACAGCGCTCGTCCCGGCCGGACCCGAGCGAGCGGCCCGGGAACGACAGCTTTGCCGCGTTGGTCGACAGCAATGCCGCGCCCCGGAGCGACAATCGCCCATACGACACGCCGCCGCCGCGCCGCTCCGACGATTCCGCGCCGCCAACCACCGACACCCGCGCGCGCGACACCGCGCCCGCCCCCGATCGAACCTCGCGCGATCCCGCCAGCGCGCCTGACGACAGCAAGGTCGCCGCCGACGGCGATGCGCCGCGCAAGACCAAACCGAAATCCGACGAGTCGAAGTCGCACGATTCGAAGCCGGCCGGCGATAGCAAAGCCACCGACGATCAAACGGCCGCTGCGCCAGCCGCCGTGCAGCCGGACACGTCCAGCACGACGACCACGGCGACTGCCCCCGCCGTGCCGCTTCCTGTTGCCGCCACACCGACCGACCCGGCGGTGGCCACTGCACCATCCGACAAGGCCACCGCGCCGCTGGCGATCGCCGCCGCAGCGATTGCTGCCAGCGCGGCCATCGCCGGCACCGGCGCCCCGTCCGGCGCCGACACCGCAACGGCAGCGACCACCACTGCGAATGCCGCTAACGTTGCCAAGGCGGCGGGCGTCAAGACTGCGGCGCAGCTCGTGGCCAGTGCCGACGCTGCGACGGCCGAGCCCGCTGCTCAGGGAACAGTTCAGACGACCACTCAAGGCACCGCGACAGCGACTGCGACCGGCGATGCAACGCTCGCCGCGACGGTCGCAACTGGAATTCATCCCGGCAAGGTGACGGCGCAGGCCATCCCGCAAGCAGCAGCGAAGGACAGCACCGTCGCAACGCCTGCCGATTCGGACGGCGCGACGCCATCCGGCAACGCCGCCGCGACGGCGCCAACAACGATCGTTCCCGCCGTTGCCCAACCCGCGAATGTGGCCGGCAAGCCGAAGACGGCAGACGGCGCCGCCGATGCCATCAAGCCCGACGCCGGCGGCAACGCGGCGGCTCCCGCGCCCGCGACGCCCGCAGGCGGCCACGCGGCTGCGCAGGCTCAGCTCACCACGCCCGATCCCAGCGCGCAGGCAGCCAACACCATCCAGCCGCAACTGCCGACCACGCAGGCAACGCCTGCCGCGACCGCGCAACTGACCGTGACGAATGCGGCGCAGGCCGCGACCGGGCCGCTCAGCGGGCTTGCGGTGCAGATCGCAGCCTCCGCCAAGAGCGGCAAGAGCCGCTTCGAGATCCGGCTCGATCCCGCCGAGCTCGGCCGCATCGATGTTCGCATCGACGTCGACCGCAACGGCCAGGTGACCTCGCATCTCACCGTCGAGCGTCCGGAAACGTTGCAGATGCTCCGCCAGGACGCCAACCAGCTGCAGCGCGCGCTCGACAATGCCGGCCTCTCGACCGGCAACAGCGGATTGCAGTTCAGCCTGCGCGACCAGTCGCAGTCGGGCCAGAACAACAACGGCCAGCAACCCAATCCAAATGCCCACCGCCTGATCGTCAGCGAGGAAGAAAACGTCCCCGCTGCCGTGGCGGGCCGCTCCTACGGACGCGCAACCGGCGCCATCGGCGGCGTCGACATCAGAGTGTGAGGAGTTTGCCATGTCAGTCGATGCAACCATGCCGACGCCGGTCGTCTCCGCACCGGCCCCCAGTAACGGATCGAGCTCCAGCAGCAGCAACAGCTCGTCGACCTCGACGCAGGGCATTGCCGACAATTTCCAGACCTTCCTGACGCTGCTGACGACGCAGCTGCAGAACCAGAACCCGCTGGATCCGCTCGACACCAACCAGTTCACCCAGCAGCTCGTGCAGTTCGCCGGCGTCGAGCAGCAGCTGAAGTCGAACGATCAGCTGAAGTCGCTGATCGAGATCGAGAAGAGCGCGCAGTCGACCCAGGCGCTGGTCTATGTCGGCAACACGGTGGCGGTCGACGGCAGCAAGGCGCAGTTCGACAAGTCGGCGACCTGGAATTTGAACGCGCCGGCGAACACCAGCGCGACCATCAGCATCACCAACGCGTCCGGCCAGCTCGCCTATTCCGGCAATTTCACCATGAGCCAGGGCAATTCCAGCTTCGTCTGGGACGGCAAGGGCAATGACGGCGCGCAGTGGCCGCCCGGCACCTACACCCTGACCGCGACGGGTAAGGACTCCAAGGGCAACGACATCGCGATCTCGACCGAGGTGCAGGGCGTGGTCGATTCCGTCGACCTCACCGCCTCGCCGCCGCTGCTCTCGATCGGCGGCCAGACCTACACCACCGACAAGATCAAGCGCGTGGTGCGCCCGTCGACCAGCAGCAGCTGATCGTTGTGGACGTCGCGCGATTGTAGGACGAGCAAAGGCGGCGTCACGCATGCCGCGGACAATCTTGCTCAACACGCGCCAACCTTGGTCCCGTCATCCTGAGGTGCGAGCTCTTGCGAGCCTCGAAGGATCGACGGCCACCAGCCGGGCCGATTCATCCTTCGAGGCTCGCCTTGCGGTGCAAATGCACCGCAAGGCGAGCACCTCAGGATGACGGTGTTGGTGCCGATCGGCTTCACGCTTCAAACAACTTGTTCGGTGTCATCACCCGCGAAGGCGGGTGATCCAGTATTCCAGAGACAGTCATTGTTTAGCCGAGAGGCCGCGGCGTACTGGATCGCCCGGTCCATGTGCGCATTTGCGCACAGGCCGGGCGATGACAGGTGTGCGTGGGGACGCAGTTGCGCCATCTCGCGACATGATTTGTCCGAGCTTTGCATTTCGTTTCGCCGCTCTGAGAACAGAGGGCGCAGGGAAAGCCGGGTGCCGATTGCACCCATGGGCCCGGTGCAACAAAAAAGCACCGGGGTAGGACCACAGGTGTAACCGGAAACAACCCGGCTTTCCCTGCGCGATGGGTTACGGCTTATACGTGCTCTCCCCGGCGAGACTGGGCTTTTTTGTCACCGTCCTCGCAAGACGCATTCCCATCCTGCGAGAAGACACCTGCCACTAGGGCGTCAGGCCTGCACGACTTCACCGTCCGCCTCGCATGCTGTCGTCACTGGCATGCGCGGCGTCCACCGCATCTCACCGCAAACACCGCGACGATGGCCAGCGCCCCTCGATCGGGTGAGACGGGTAAACCCTACACTGAGTTGCCCTTCCGAAAAAGCGAAATATTTTTGCACGGAGGGATTGACGGGGCGGGCAACTCACTTTTAGAGCGAAGCCTCTCCCCTCGTCATTCCGGGCGTGCAACGATATCCGTCCTACGCTCCGGCCTCACCGCTTTGCCGGCGGGCCACTCTTGTTGCCGGGCAATCCCTTGATGTTCGACGGGTCCTGCTGACGCACATGCGTGTTCTGCGAATTGGATCCCACCGTGCCCTTCGCCGGTCCACTCTTGCTCCCAGGCGCGCCGCTAATTCCGGTTCCGGAATTTTGTGCGCTCGGGGACGTCGTGGCGTCCGCGGAGCCCGCAGCATTATCGGGGCGGCCAGGCGGCTTGGCACTGGCCCCCGGCCTTTCCTGGTCACCGACATAACCCGACTCGCCGGAGTTCCGGGTCTTGACGCCCTTGTCGGCGTCATTCTGCAGATTTTGGCCGTGCGCCGGTTGCAGCATGGCCACCGGGCCGATCGCGGCGGCGCCGGCGATCAGCAGGGCGATGGTACTGGTCCGCATAAGCTTCCTCCTCAGGCTGCTTCAGCGGACTCAACACCCCGGCCGGAAATCGTTTCCT
Source organism: Bradyrhizobium sp. CCBAU 51753 (assembly GCF_015291565.1). Lineage (NCBI taxonomy): Bacteria > Pseudomonadati > Pseudomonadota > Alphaproteobacteria > Hyphomicrobiales > Nitrobacteraceae > Bradyrhizobium > Bradyrhizobium sp. CCBAU 51753. Next base: position 8,074,576 of record NZ_CP030037.1, read on the forward strand.
CTCCAATCGAGAAATCCGCGGGTCACGGCGCGCCCACGGCGTGCGCCGGCGATGCCGCGTTCCTGTTCCCTTCATCCATCCCGCCGGATCAGCCGGAACGAAACGCCCACGCTTCAGGCGATCAGAAAATCGTGCGCCGAAACCGCCGGATGCGTGGTGGTGCCGAGCATCGCAAACTGAACCGCGGCGCCGGCGCCGCTGCCATCCGCATCGTAGGACAGGGCGCCGCTATTGGGGTCGTAGATGAAGCGCGTGGCCGCGGTCTCCGCGGCGGTGGACAAAGCGAAGGCCGCATCCTCCAGCACCCCGGGCGCGACCCCGGCAAAAATCGCATGATCCAGCACGATCCTGTCCGTGCCTGACGCGAAGTCGGTGATCGTGTCGACGTTGTTGCCGCCGGCGATCGACGTCGTGAACACGAACAGGTCGGCGCCGGCACCGCCGGTCAAGATGTCGTTGCCGGCCAGACCGTTGAGGAAGTCGTCACCGCCGTTGCCGACCATGACGTTGTTGCCGTCATTGCCGATGCCGGTGTGGCCGACCGAACCCACGAAGGTGAGATTTTCGACATTGGGCGCCAGCACGTAGGCCGACAGCGACGTCATCACTTGATCGGTGCCCTCGCCTGCGACCTCGTAGATGCTGTCGAGATTGGATTGAACGACGTAGGTGTCGTCACCCGCGCCGCCCTGAAAGGTGTTGGCAATGCTGGCATCGATGAAGGTGTCGTTGCCATCGCCGCCGATCAGATAGTCGGTGCCGGCGCCGCCGGTCAGGACATTGTCGAGGCTGTTGCCGATGCCGACAAAGTCGTTGCTTCCGGCATGGGTCAGGTTCTCGACGTTTGGGTCGAGATGCCAGATCGCGAGGGCGGTGGTCACCGTGTCGACGCCCTCGCCCGCGTTCTCGATCACCACGTCGCCGGCATCGTCGACGATGTAGCTGTCGTTGCCGGCGCCGCCGATCAGCGTGTCGGCGCCAAGACCGCCATCGAGCGTGTCGTTGCCGCTGCTACCGGTGAGAACGTTGGCAAGCTCGTTGCCGATCCCGGTGTGATTGCCCGCGCCGATGAAGATCAGGTTCTCGACATTGGCCGAGAGGTGATAGGACGCCAGGAACGTCTGCACCTCATCGGTGCCCTCGTTGGCGAACTCGAACACGGTATCGGCGCTGGACTGGACGGCATAGATGTCGTCGCCGGTGCCGCCCTGCAGGGTGTTGAAGCCGCTGCCATCGATCAGCGTATCGTTGCCGCCGAGGCCGATCAGATAGTCGTCACTGAGGCCGCCGGCGAGGACGTTGCCGTCATCATTGCCGATGCCGGTGAACGCCGTGCTGCCGGTGTGCGTCAGATTCTCGACATTGGCGCCGAGATGATAGGTCCCGAGCGCGGTGGTGATCGTGTCGATGCCGGCATTGGCCTGCTCCAGCACCACGTCGCCGGCATGGTTGACGGTGTAGGTGTCGTTGCCGGCGCCGCCGTCGAACAGATCGGCGCCGGGCGTCCCGGTGTAGGTGCCGTCGACCGCAGGCGTAACATTGACGAACACGACCATGTTGCCGGTATCGACACCGTCGGTGAACGTGAAGTTCAGGGTCACCACTTCAACGGATGCATCACCAGTGACCGGCGCGAGATAGATCAGGTGCTGCATGTCGTCCGCAGACAGATCCTGCGTGCCCACACCGACCGCAGCGCTGTTGAGCATGACCGTGCCGGCCTGGTGGCCGGCCGACGGCTGAACCGCGATGAGCTGAAACGTCAGGGGACGGCCGTTCGGATCGACCGGAAGCGTCAGATTCAGGGGAGCGACGTTGGGATCGGCAAGCGGGGCTTCCATCGCCCCGGATTCGACCACGACGTTGTTGGGTTCGATTATGACGGGAGGAAGAGCGGTGCCGCTGTCGAAAAAGGTAAAGCTGAGCACATCGCTGCTATCCGGATCGACGCGCATTCCCACACGAACCTGAAATAATTTACTCGAACTTAACTAAAGCCAGTATGCGAATTCCTTTATTGGGACAAGCCGAGCGCGGCGGCATCTCGGCGTTAAGGTTTATGCCGGTGGCCGGGTAGTTGCCGGGTCCGGGGCGGCCGTCGCAGACCGCCCCGATTTCCACGCACTATTTCGCCGCGCCCGCGGCATCGAGGATCAGCTTTGCGATCGCGCCGGGCTGCGAGATCAGCCCGAGATGGCTCGCCTTCACCTCGATCGTGGTCGCGCCCATCCGCTTGGCCATGAAGCGCTCGAGATCCGGATTGATGGTGCGGTCCTCGGTCGAGACCGCGTAGAAGCTCGGCTTGCTGCGCCAGGCGGCGTGGGTGGTCTTGCCGGTCAACAGCGCCTTGTGGAACGGCTGCTGCACGGCATAGAGCACCTTTGCCTTTGCCTCCGGGATATCGCCGGCGAAGTCGCGCAGAAAAGCCTCTTCGGTCAGCCGGCCCTCGTCGCCATCGAATATGATGCCGGCGCTCGCCGGCGGCGTCGGGTAAGTCTTCGCCAGCGCGGTGTAGTCCTCGCCGGCATCGGGCGCGCGCGCGGCGACATAGACCAGCGCCGAGACATTCGGATGCACGCCGGCCTCGGTGACGATCATGCCGGAGAAGGAGTGGCCGACCAGCACCGTCGGGCCGTCCTGGCGATCGAGCACGCGCTGCGCCGAGGCGACCGCGTCAGGCAGCGTGGTCAGCGGATTCTGCACCGACGTCACGTTGAGGCCGGCGGCCTGCAGCAGCGGAATGACCTCGGTCCAGCACGAGCCGTCAGCAAACAGGCCGTGCACCAGCACGACGTTGCGTGCCTTCACCGGCGGCGTGGTGGCGGCCATGCTGCGTGTGGAGATCAGCGAGGCCGCCGCGCCGGCAAGTAGGGCGGAGGCAAAGGTGCGTCTGTTCATCATCATGACATTTACTCCATCGTTTCTTTGGCGGGGGTGAGTGACTACAGAAGGGCGTCCACCTGCGGTGAACGTACGATCTCTCCTTCGCGCGCGAAGGCCTCGTGGTTACGCTCGATGCTGTCGTGATCATAAAGATAGTTGACCATGATGCCGAAGGATTCCTGCATCGCACGATCGGCGGTGTTGCCGAGCCAGTTGATGCGCTCCAGCCGCGCGCCGTTGCCGAGATGGAAGCGCGCGACGGGATCGATGCGATTGCCTGATGCCGGCGAGCGCGTCAGATACTGCGCGCAGCGCTTCATCAGGAACGGGCGCAGCCGCTCGCTGGTCGACGCATCGCGCCACCAGCTATCGCGATCAAGCTCGCGCAGCATCGCGGCGTCCTCCGCCGCCGCAGGCTGCTGGCCGAGCCAGCGCCGAAAGCCCGGGATCGGCGACAGCGTCGAGAAGCGCTTCAATTGCGGAAACTCGGCCTGCAATTCCTCGACCACCTGCTTGATCAGGAAATTGCCGAACGACACGCCGCGCAGCCCGTCCTGGCAGTTCGAGATCGAGTAGAAGATCGCAGTGTCGGCGTGCGCCGCCCTGCTCTGCGCGGCGTCGGCATCGGTGTCCTGCACCAGCAGCGGCGGAACGGCGGTGGCGAGGCCCTCGACCAGCGCGACCTCGACGAAGATCAGGGGCTCGCCGGGCAACGCGGGATGGAAGAAGGCAAAGCAGCGCCGGTCGGGCGCGAGGCGGCGCCGCAGATCGTCCCAGCCCTTGATCGCATGCACCGCTTCATAGGCGATCAGCTTCTCGAGCACCGCGGCCGGCGAGTCCCAGTCGATGCGGCGCAGCTCGAGAAAGCCGCGATTGAACCAGGACGCGAACAGATGCTTGAGATCGGCATCGAGCAGTTTCAGCTCGGGCTCGGTCGCAAAACGCTTCGCGATCTCGCTGCGCATCGCAATCAAGGAGGCGGTGCCGCCGGGGGCCATGTTCATCCGGCGCAGCACCTCCTGCCGCGGCGGATCGGCGGCCTGCGCCAGCGCCGCGGCGGTTGCCGCCGTGCTGTCGGCGAGGTAGCGCTGCGCCGCATCGCGCAGCGCCGCAGCATCAGGTTGAAAGTGCGCCGCCAGATAGCGTTGAAAGCCGTGGCGGCCGTCGGCGTCGAGCCGGCGCATGGTCTGCTGCAATTCGCGCGCGATCAGCGCACCGGAGGCTTCGCCGCGCTCCGACAGCAGCGCCGCGGCAAGCTGCCTGGCGCTATCAAGCGAGGCTGGTGTTGCGTTCGAAGTCTGCGTTGCATGGGGCATGACAACCTCCATCATTTCCGGAATTTGGCGGGCGGCGTGTAGAGGCCGCCCGATGCGGTGACGAGATCGCCGATCGACTTGGCGGCGAGCCAGTCGCGGGTTGCGGTCGCGGCGTCGATGCCGAGATGGGCGGGCCGCATCACGATGCCGCGGCGGCGCAGGGCCTCGGTCATGTCCCTGTTCTGGCGCTTGCCGAACTCGGTGTCGCCGGCCACCGCGCGCAGCGCGGCCTCGCGCTCCTCCAGCGAGCGGCAACGCAGCAGGTTGCAGACGCCGTGCTCGGTGATGACGTGGGTGACGTCGTCGCCATGGATCATCACCGGCGGCAGCGCGAAGCCGGCCGCCGCGGCGAGATCGAACGCGTCGAGACGCTCGACAAAGCTCGGCGCGCCGTTCGGCTGACGGGTCTGCACCATCTGCACCACGAGCTTGCGGCCGCGCAGGCGCTCGCCCGCTTCCTCGCCAGCGCGCAGCCAGGCCGGACTGTCGTGACGCCGGCCGTGCGGGTCGGCGCCCATGTTCGGCGCGCCGCCAAAGCCGGTGATGCGGCCCTTGGTGGCGGTGGAGCTGTTGCCCTGCGGGTCGATCTGCAGCGTGCCGCCGATGAAGAGATCGCAGGCATATTGGCCGGCGACCTGGGCCAGCGCGCGGTTGGAGCGCAGATTGCCGTCGGCGCCGACCGGAAACACGCTTGGGCGGCTCGCGACATAGCGCTCCATGCCGAGCTCAGAGCCGAAGCAATAGACATTGTCGACGAAGCCGGCCTCGATCGCGGGGATCAGCGTCGGATGCGGATTGAGCACGAAGTTGCGCGCGACCTTGCCCTTCAGCCCGCGCTGGGCGGCGAAGGTCGGCAGGATCAATTCGATCGCGGCGGTGGCGTAGCCGATGCCGTGGTTGAGGCGGGTCACCTGATAGGGTTCGTAGACCGCGGCGACCGCCATCATCGCCATCAGGACGTTCTCGTCCCTGATCTTGGCGGGATCGCGCGTGAACAGCGGATCGATCGCATATGGTTTTGGACCGGGCACCACGACATCGACCCAGCCGGCGGGGATGTCGACGCGCGGCAGGTGGTCGACCACCTCGTTGACTTGCGCCACCACCACGCCGCCGCGGAACGCCGCGGCTTCGGCGATGGTCGGCGTGTCCTCGGTGTTGGGACCGGTATAGAGATTGCCGTCGCGGTCGGCCTTGTCGGCGACAACAAGCGCGACCTGCGGCGTGAGGTCGACCAGCATCCGCGCGTACAGCTCGAGATAGGTGTGGATCGCGCCGACCTTGAGCGCCTTGGCGGCGACCAGTTCGGCGAGCCGGCGGCTCTGCGGACCGGCAAAGGAGAAGTCGAGCCGGTTGGCGATGCCACGCTCGAACACGGCCAGATGATCCGGCAGCGCCAGCACCGACTGCACCATGTGCAAATCATGGACCCGCGCCGGATCGACCTTTGCCAGGCACGCCGCCAGGAAGTCGGCCTGCTTCTGGTTGTCGCCTTCGAGCGCGACGCGGTCGCCGGGGACGATGACTGCTTCGAGCAGCGCGGTGGCGCGGTCGGGCGGGCAGATCTTTCCGCTGCCGCCAAGGACGGCTTGGGCGCGCGCCAGGCGCGATGTGCGATCAGTGGGGTGTGTGGTCTCCGACATGATGAGCCTCGTTTCGCTTCGTGATCTGACGCGAAGGTAGGAGGCTGGCATTGATAAGAGAAACGATATTCTATAATATGATTGATTATGAAATTGAATCAATCCGATGCTCGAGCTTGAACTCCTGCGGGCCTTCGTCGCGGTGGCGGATTGCGGCGGCTTTCATCGCGCGGCCGAGCAGCTGAATTTGACCCAGTCGACGATCAGCCAGCAGATCAAGCGGCTCGAGCTCGAAACCAAACGGCCGCTGTTCCGCCGCACCACGCGCAGCGTCGCGTTGACCGACGAGGGCGAGATGCTGCTCGGCGATGCGCGCCGCCTGCTGCAGCTCGAGGAGGCGGCACGGCAGCGGCTGATGGCGCCGCGGCTGTCGGGATCGGTGCGGCTCGGCGTGGTCGAGGAAGTGGCCGGCGGTTCGCTGCCCTCGGCGCTCGGCCGCTTCTCGGCGCTGCATCGCGGCGTCAAGCTCGAGGTGCAGATCGGGGTCAGCGCCGAGCTGATCGAGCAGCTCGATGCCGGGCGGCTCGACCTGGTGTTCGCGAAGCGGCCGCTGGGAACATCGAAAGGACGGCTGGTGTGGCGCGAGCCGCTGGTGTGGGCCGCGGCCGAGTCGTTCGATTTCGTGCGCGGCGCGCCGCTGCCGCTGGCGCTGTACCGCGAACGCTCGGTGTCGCGCGATGCAGCACTGGCGACGCTGCGCGACGGCGAGCTCACTTGGGAGATCGTCTACACCAGCCCGAGCCTGACCGGCGTCCGCGCCGCCGCGGTCGCCGGCCTTGCCGTTACCCCGTTGCCGCTGAGCGCGGTCACCGCCGGGCTGCGCGTGCTCGGCGCGGGCGACGGCCTGCCGCCGCTGCCGGATCTCGAATTCGCAATCTACGAAAAGCGCCGGCCGGACAAGGCCGCGGAAGCGCTGGCGACTGCACTGCTCGCGCTGGCGCGCGGCCCGCTGCGGCCGACGATTTGAGTGCGTGCGATGCGCAGGATTGCAAGACCGACGTCTTCAATGATCATCGCGCCCGGGGCTTACCCCTCTCCCCAACCCTCCCCCGCAAGGGGGGAGGGAGCCTGACCAGCGCACTCACCTTACTGCCGATTGTTGCTCGTTCATTTTCGAGATTCATCAGCGACACCGGTGAGGCAGCCACCGGCAGACGGGTTCCCTCCCCCCTTGCGGGGGAGGGTTAGGGAGAGGGGTACCGCTTGCTCCGCTGCCGGACGAAGGCCACGCGCGACGCGCTCCGCGGCTGCTCACGCCTCTCAAAGGAGCTTGTTCCCGGCCATTCCAACGAGAATCGTATTGAACCCTTGGGCTTAGCCAAATTTTAAGCCGGCGGGCGTAGGTTCGACCTGTGAGTTCAGTGGTCGAGAGTTTGTGAGTACGCCATGACAGAACCCCATCGCCCGAGGGTGAAGTACGTCATCGGGCCTGACGGCAGCCCGTTGACGATCGCAGATTTGCCGGCGCCCGGCACCAAGCGCTGGGTGATCCGGCGCAAGGCCGAAGTGGTAGCCGCGGTCCGCGGCGGCCTGCTTTCCCTCGAGGAAGCCTGCAGCCGCTACACGCTGACCGTCGACGAATTCCTTTCCTGGCAGTTCTCGATCGACCAGCACGGTCTGGCCGGGCTGCGCACCACACGGATCCAGCAGTATCGGCAATAAATCTCGCCCCAAAGGCGGCATTTGAACAAAACCGGCTTCGTTTCGCGAAGCCGGTTTTTTTCATGTCCGCATTTTGCCGCGGTCCTTAATGGTCGTTAACCAGATGGAAACCATACCCTAGGCAATATTTGCCCAGTCGGACCCGCTCTTCCCTTGGGGCCGAATCCCTGGGGGCCGTGCGTGCAAGGTCTGGTTGCTTTCCTGAGAGGTCTTGGTGCGGCCCGCCTTGCGGCCATGGTGGCGGTCACCGCGGCGCTGATCGGATTCTTCGCTTTCGTCATCATGCGCGTCACCACGCCGCAGATGACCACTCTGTTCACCGACCTGTCGACCGAGGACTCCTCGGCCATCATCAAGGAGCTGGAGCGCCAGGCGATCCCGTTCGAGCTGCGCAATGACGGCGCCGCGATCATGGTGCCGAAGGACAAGGTGACGCGGCTGCGCATGAAGCTGGCCGAGGGCGGCATGCCCAAGGGCGGCGGCGTCGGCTACGAGATCTTCGACAAGTCGGACGCCTTGGGCACCACGAGCTTCGTCCAGAACATCAATCATCTGCGGGCGCTGGAGGGCGAGCTCGCCCGCACCATCCGCGCCATCGACCGCGTCCAGGCCGCGCGCGTCCATCTGGTGCTGCCGGAGAAGCCGCTGTTCTCGCGCGAGACGCCGGAGCCGTCGGCCTCGATCGTGCTCCGCGTCCGCGGCGCGCTGGAGGCGCAGCAGATCCGCGCCATCCGCCATGTCGTCGCCTCCGCCGTCAACGGGCTGAAGCCGCAGCGGGTCTCGATCGTCGACGAGGCCGGGCAGTTGCTCGCCGACGGCGCGCAATCCGATGCCGACGCCGCGGTCGGCGACGAGCGCCGAGCCGCCTTCGAGAAACGGATGCGCAAGCAGGTCGAGGACATCGTCTCCTCGGTGGTCGGCGCCGGCCGCGCCCGCGTCCAGCTCTCCGCCGACTTCGACTACAACAAGATCACCCAGACCTCCGACAGGTTCGATCCCGAAGGGCGGGTGCTGCGCTCGACCCAGACCCGCGAGGAATCGAGCCTCACCGCCGACAATTCCGGCCAGGTCACGGTCAACAACGAGCTGCCCGGCAACCAGAACCAGGACAACGCCGCCCGCGCCCGCGACCAGAGCAAGAAGAGCGAGGAAACCAACAATTACGAGATTTCCCGCACCACCAAGACCGAGGTGACCGAGGCCGGCCGCGTCAATCGCATCTCGGTCGCGGTGCTGGTCGACGGCGCCTATGCCAAGAACGAAAAAGGCGAGATGGTCTACCAGGACCGCAGCAAGGAGCAGCTCGACCGCATCGCCGCTTTGGTTCGTTCCGCGATCGGCTTCGACCAGAAGCGCGGCGACCAGGTCGAGGTGGTCAATCTGCGCTTCGCCGAGCCGCCGGCGAGCCAGCCGATCGCCGAGCCGACCGGCCTGCTCGGCATGCTGCAATTCACCAAGGATGACGTGATGTACGTCATCGAGCTCGGCGTCATGATGATGCTCGGCCTCGTCGTGCTGTTCATGGTGATCCGCCCGCTGGTCAAGCGCATCGTCGCCGCCGACGTGATTCCCGTCCTGACCGGCGCGGCCGCGGTCCCTGCCCTCGCCGAGGCGCGCTCCGAAGCCGCCACCGGCCAGGCCCTGATCCCGAGCGGCAGCGGCGCGGCGCAGTTGATCGACGTCGCCCAGATCCAAGGGCAGGTCCACGCCCAGGCCGTGCACCGGGTCGGCGAGCTCGCCGACCGCAATCCGAACGAGACCGTCTCGATCATCCGTCAATGGCTGAGCGAGCCTCAAGAGAGCTGACATGGCCGGCGTACCGCAGACCACCAATGCCAACGACATCACTAGCGTCCTGTCGACGCTGGCGAGCCGGCAGAACGGCCGCCCCAAGGCCAAGCCGATGGCCGGCCCGAAGCGCGCGGCGATCTTGATGCTGGCGCTCGGCGAGCAGTATGGCGGCAAGATCTGGTCGATGCTCGACGACGACGAGGTGCGCGAGCTGTCGGTCCACATGTCCACCCTCGGCACCGTCGAGGCCGAAGTGGTCGAGGATTTGATGCTCGAATTCGTCTCGCGGATGTCGGCCTCCGGCGCGCTGATGGGCAATTTCGACGCCACCGAGCGGCTGCTGCAGCAGTATTTGCCGGCCGAGCGCGTCTCCGGCATCATGGACGAGATCCGCGGCCCTGCGGGGCGCAACATGTGGGAGAAACTGTCCAACGTGCAGGAAGAGGTGCTCGCCAACTACCTGAAGAACGAGTACCCGCAAACCATCGCCGTGGTGCTGTCGAAACTGAAGCCGGAGCACGCCGCGCGGGTGCTGGCGATCCTGCCCGAGGACATCGCGCTCGACGTCGTCGGCCGCATGCTGCGGATGGAAGCGGTGCAGAAGGAAGTGATCGAGCGCGTCGAGCAGACGTTGCGCACCGAATTCATGTCGAACCTGTCGCAGACCCGCCGCCGCGACGCCCATGAGGTGATGGCGGAAATCTTCAACAATTTCGACCGCCAGACCGAGACCCGCTTCATCACCTCGCTGGAGGAAGAGAACCGCGAATCCGCCGAGCGCATCAAGGCGCTGATGTTCACCTTCGACGATCTGATCAAGCTCGACGCTGCCTCGGCGCAGACCTTGATGCGCAATATCGACAAGGACAAGCTCGGCGTCGCGCTGAAGAGCGCCAACGAGGAGGTGCGCAGCTTCTTCCTCGGCAACATGTCCTCGCGCGCCGGCAAGATGCTGATGGACGACATGGCCGCGATGGGCCCGGTGCGGCTGCGCGACGTCGACGAGGCGCAGGCACTGCTGGTCAACCTCGCCAAGGACATGGCCGCCCGCGGCGAAATCACGCTGACTAAGAACCGCGCCGACGACGAGCTGGTGTACTGATGGCCGCGCCCGCGAAATTCATGTTCGACACCGACTTCTCGGCACCCGACCGTGCCCGCGAGCGCGCGGCGACACCGGCGGAGATCGCGCAGAAGATCGCCGATGCCGAAGCGCGGGCCTATCGCGCCGGCTACGACGCCGCGCTGCGCGAGGCCAAGGTCGAGAGCGACCGCCGCTCCGCGCAGGCGCTGGAGGAGATCGGAACGTCGATCCGGGGCATTGCGGCGCGCTTTGCCGGCATCGAGATGCGGATGGAAACCGAGGCGGTCGACGTCGCGGTCGCGGTCGCCCGCAAGCTCTGCACCGAATTGGTGGCCCGCGAGCCGCTCGGCGAGATCAGCGCGCTGGTCAGCGACTGCTTCTCGCATCTGGTGGCGACGCCGCATCTCGTGGTCCGCATCAACGACGCGCTGTACGACGCGGCGCGCGGCAGCATCGAGCGGATGGCGGCGCAGAGCGGCTTCCAGGGCCGGCTGGTGATCCTGGCCGAACCGACGATTGCAACCGGCGACTGCCGGATCGAATGGGCCGACGGCGGCGTGGTGCTGGAGCGCGCCGCCATCGAGGCGAAGATCAACGAACTGGTCGGGCGCTATCTGGCGTCCCGCGGTCAGGCTGGCTGACGGCGATTGAGGGCTGAACCATGAGCGACACCGACACCCACGTCCCGCTTCCCGATCTCAACGCGACCGATGCGCCTACGATCGACGACATCGGCTACAACGAGGACGAAAATGCCTCGCGCATCGCCGCCGATCTCGAGGCCGTGTTCGACGTGCCGGTGCAGGTCTCGGCGGTGCTCGGCCGCTCCAAGATGGACGTCGGCGATCTCTTGAAGCTCGGGCCCGGCACCGTGCTGGAGCTCGACCGCCGGGTCGGCGAGGCGATCGACATCTATGTCAACAACCGCCTGGTGGCGCGTGGCGAAGTGGTGCTGGTGGAAGACAAGCTCGGCGTGACCATGACCGAAATCATCAAGGCGGAACGCTCTTAACAATTTTGCGGCAGCGCGCACGAGCCGCGCGGCCAGACGAACAGGAGATTTTTCATGCGGCTTCTCATCGTAGGCACCCTGAAGGGCCAGCTCACGACCGCCACCAAGATCGCGATGGAGAACGGCGCCACCGTCACGCACGCCGAGACCTCGGACCAGGCGATGAACGTGGTGCGCGGCGGCAAGGGCGCCGATCTCTTGCTGGTCGATGTCGGGCTCGACATCCGCGACCTCGTGATGCGGCTCGAGGCCGAGCACATCCATGTGCCGATCGTCGCCTGCGGCATCTCCAACGACGCCCGCGCCGCGGTCGCCGCGATCCACGCCGGCGCCAAGGAATACATCCCGCTGCCGCCCGATCCCGAGCTGATCGCAGCCGTGCTCGCCGCCGTCGCCAACGACGCCCGCGACCTGATCTGGCGCGACGAGGCGATGGGCCGGGTGATCAAGCTCGCGCAGCAGATCGCAGGCTCGGATGCGTCGGTGATGATCACCGGCGAGTCCGGCACCGGCAAGGAGGTGCTGGCGCGCTACGTTCATTCCCGCTCGGCCCGCGCCAAGCGGCCGTTCATCTCGATCAACTGCGCGGCGATCCCCGAGCACCTCCTGGAATCCGAGCTGTTCGGCCATGAGAAGGGCGCCTTCACCGGCGCCGTCGCGCGCCGCATCGGCAAGTTCGAGGAGGCGACCGGCGGCACGCTGCTGCTCGACGAAATCTCCGAGATGGACGTCCGCCTGCAATCCAAACTTCTGCGCGCGATCCAGGAGCGAGTGATTGACCGCGTCGGCGGCACCAAGCCGGTTCCGGTCGACATCCGGATCATCGCGACCTCGAACCGCAATCTGTCGGAAGCGGTGCGCGCCGGCACCTTCCGCGAGGACCTGCTGTTCCGTCTCAACGTCGTCAACCTGAAGATCCCGCCGCTGCGCGATCGCCCGGCCGACATCCTCGAGCTGGCGCAGCACTTCGCCAAGAAATATGCCGAGGCCAACGGCCTGCCGGTGCGGCCGCTCTCGGCGGAGGCGCGCCGCGTGCTGACCGCGAACCGTTGGCAGGGCAACGTCCGCGAGCTCGAAAACACCATCCACCGCTCGGTGCTGATGGCGCAGGGCGACGAGATCGGCCCCGACGCGATCATCACCCCGGACGGCGACCGGCTCGACCTCGCCAAGACCGCGCCCGCGGTCGCCCATGCCACGCTGGCCGCCGAGCAGGTCACCCGCGCGCTGGTCGGCCGCACCGTCGCCGACGTCGAGCGTGATCTGATCCTGGAGACGCTGAAGCATTGCCTCGGCAACCGCACCCACGCCGCCAACATTTTGGGCATCTCGATCCGCACCCTGCGCAACAAGCTGAACGAATATGCCGACGGCGGCATCCCGATCACCCCGGCCGGCAATGGCGGCAGCGATTACCAGCGCATCGCAACCGCTGGTTGAGTAACGCAAACAGCGAGGCAGGCCCATGCGGCCGCCTCGCCTCACGAATAGCTCGGCGCGTCGGGCTTGCGGAAGATGTGGATCGGATCGCCGGGTGTGATATCGTGGCCGGTGAACATCATATACGCATAGAGCGCGAGATAGCCGACGGCGACCGCGCCGACGAGATAGAACAGCCAGGTTCCCACGCGCTTCATCGAACCGTCACGCCTCCGAAACATCGGAGGCTTCTAATCCGTCCGCCGGCAAAGCGCCACCGGCAACATGCCGCGCCTGCCGCCGCAGGCCCGCGGTGACGCCGCCGTTTCATCCCTTGAATCTTGAGGCGAGGTGCCGTACTCAATCTCTCATTGTTTTAAACTTTCAAACAACTGGAGAGAGATATGACTATTTACGCGCAGACCAGCGGCACCCTGACAACCAATTCCGATTCGTTCGTGGCGATCCCGGGCCTGTCGATCACGATCCCGGAGGGCGTCGGCATCACCTCCATCATCATCCTGAACGTTCCGTTCCCCTACGCCCAGGGCAACAATTTCCCTGGCGGCAGCTTCGGGATCACCGTCAACGGCGTGATGTCCGGCGTCGTCACGGGCTTCACCTACAACGAGCAGCTCCCGCAAGCCTCCGGCCGTGTCCCGACCACGCTGGTGGCCGGCATCCCGCTCGGCAATACCCCCCAGACCATCCAGGCGGTCTGGTCCGGCGTCCGCGGCAGCACCGTGATCATCGACACCCCGGCGACACTGACCGCGATCATGAGCTAACGCCTGGCGTCGTCAGGCCAACACGCACGCGCTGCACGGCGGCGGCTGCCCCAATCAAGGGCGGCACCGCCGCTGCAAGCAACGTTCAGCCCACCGGTCCCGGGACCCAATAGTCTCCTGCAAGCGGGCTAACTTTCACGTCGTTAATGACTCCGAGGTCCAGGCTCGGATCGAAATAGCGCATCGTTCGCTCGTTGAGGTCAATGATACGGCCCGGCCTTAACGGCCCCACGTCATTTATCTTGACGATGACCTTCTTGCCGACGGCCTCGACGAGGGCATATTTCGGCCGTGCGCCAAATTGCACCCCACCAAATTTCCGGCGCAAACTCGTTTTGATGGCAGCCGCCCAGACAGAGGGATCATAGCGTTCGCCGGAGGCTGTGCTCGGACCGCCCTCCTCCTTGCCGGGCTTGAACGGGTTGTACGTGGATGCCGCACCAACGATGGCATCCCCGGAGGCGGCATTGACGACGGCGCTTGAGTGAACTCCACGCTCTTCACTTCGAGCAACGGTAACAAAAACGGCAAGCGCGGCCAGGGCGCCGCAAACCGCGGCGCTCGAGCGGAACAACATCATATCTCCTGTGATTTTCTCGATCGTCCGGTTCCCGAAATCGCAAACATGACCAAGCGAACGCGAAAGCGCGTTCATGGACTTGCGCCAATCCTTTGCGGATTCGAGCCGACCCCTGGCTCAAGGAACCGTTGTGTGGACCGGTGTGGTCCTCACCAGTGTTTTGAATTGTCAGCGACTAAGACAGAGATTGCGTCAGCAACATGGCCTGGTGGAGCCTCGCGTGAGTGGCGCGTACGATATTGGCCAATGTCAAGCCTTCGCGGGCGAGCTCTTCTGCGCTAATCCTCGTGATCGGTCGGTGGGCTGAGCGGAGGGCGCGGCTCGACATCTTTCTCCAGCCGTTCGCCGGACGCAGAGGCACGACGGACCGCCGGCGAAGGCGCGATCGGGCTGCGATCAGCACCCGGCTCGACGACAGCGTCGGCATGAGCTTTCATTAACGCATCCAGCCTCAACACCCGATCGATTTTCATCTTGACGCGGCGCGCGGCCAGCAATCCCAGGACCGCCTGGATCTTGCCCGCGAAGTTGCGATTACCGATCGAAAACGAGTAACGCCAGGCGCCTGCGGTCTCGTCTTCCGTGATCAGGAAACGAATTGACCGGTGCGTGCCGCTCTGTTGAGCTCGTTCTGGTCCGGTCATCACGGCTTCCCAGTCGGCGTGCGCTCGGCCGCAGCAGCCTGCAGCGGCTCCCAATGCGTGACGATGTCCTTCATGAATTTGCCCTTGCGCCGGCCAGTTGGAGCCAGCTGCCGTCGGTTCAGGGCAGTGGAGCGGCCGCGAGGCCATCGGCTAGATGATTGCCTTCGTCACGTCTTGTGATCCTGGGTCAGCTAATTGGGAGATCTTGTCAAAACGGATTGTCTCGAACCCGCGAGGTCATTTGACATAGGTCAAAATGCGATCCGGGAAGCTCTCGACGTTTGCCGAGAACACACATCGGTGCCAAATGAAGACCGTCAGACGCCCTGCAAGCACCCTGCCCTCGATACCAAGCTCGACCGGCGGGATCGCGCGTCTCGCATGTGCCCGGCTCCGGGATGAGCAGGTTGCCCTCGCCCCGATCCTGTCGGCCGCAGGCCTGACGGTCGACGACATCGCCGACAGCAAGCGTCGCATCGCTGCACGAGCGCAGATCAGAATCCTCGAGCTCGCCGCCGCGAAGTTGCAGGACGACTGCTTCGGATTCCGCCTGGCTCAGGGTTTCGAGCTGGGGGAGATCGGGCTTCTGTACTATGTCATGGCTTCATCGGAGCAGCTCGGCGACGCCCTGCACATCGGCGGACGCTACTGCGCGATCAACAACGAGGGGGTGCGGCTACGGATGTCTCTGGAGCACGGATTCGGCATTCAATTCGAGTATGTCAACATCGACAGGTCGTCGGACCGTCACCACGCGGAATTTTGGTTGATTGCGCTGGTCCGTATTTGCCGCGCGCTGACCGGCGGCAGGCTGGCCCCGACGCAAATCAAATTGAAGCACTACAGACGCGAAATCCCGTTGGATGTCCGATCTCAACTGGGATGCGAAATCGAATTTGCGGCTGACAGGGATGAGGTCCTGTTTCCTTCCCAGATCGGCGCGCTGCCCGTCGTGGGAGCGGATTTGCACCTCAACAAGATGCTGCTTCAATATGCCGACCAGGCGCTCGGCGACCGCGCATCACGACGGACCAGTGTGCGATCCCGCGTTGAAGATCAGATCGCCCGGTTGCTTCCGCACGGCAAAGTCAGCGCCGTGGAGATCGCGCGCCGCCTTGGCATGAGCCGGAGAACGCTTGCGCGGGCATTGTCGTCCGAGGGACTGAGTTTTTCGAATGTCCTCGAGGCTTTTCGGATTGCGCTTGCGCGCCGTTACCTCAAGGAAGCCGAACTGCCGATTTCTGAAATCGCATGGCTATTGGGCTATAGCGAGGTCAGCTCGTTTACACATGCTTTCGTCCGCTGGACCGGCGACACGCCACGGGCATATCGTGGCTCGAACAGCGATGGCTGACACAAAACCTCAAACTTCTGGCAACGAATAGCAAGACTCGGCAGAGCGTATTCCGCTAAGCGAGTGTCATGCGTCCACGCCTCATGTCACAACTCGCGTCCGGCTGTCGCCACGCATGGGCGGCGGTTCTCGGCCCCATGACCCGGGACGACTGGGTCTTCCTGTGGTCCCATCATCTGGTTCCACAGTCTCCTGGTCGCACTGGTCCGGGTCGTGATCGCGAATTGAGTCCTAGCGCAGGCCTCGCGCATGGACGTGACGCGACGGCAGGCTGACTTCGGCCAGCCTGGCGGCGTCCTCTTCACGGTCGATCGCGACATATTCGCCGTGCCAGTACGCCAGCGCGGCGGTACGCTGCGAGGCCACCACCTCGAGCACGCGGCCGATCACGATCGCATGCGAATGCCGCTCGATGATCTCCTCGACCGCGCAGTCGAGCGCGGCCAGCGCGCCGGCCAGGAGCGGCACGCCGGAGGCACGTGTGGTCCATTCGGCGCCCGCGAACCGCGCCGCGCCTTTCAGGCCTCCCTTGCCGGTGAAGCGTTCGGCGATGTCGAGCTGATCTGCGGTCAGGATGTTGACGCCGAACACGCCATGGCGCGCGATCAGCGGATAGGACGAGGCAGCGCGGTTGATGCTGACCATCAACGACGGCGGATCGACCGCCAGCGACGACACCGAGCTCACCGTCATCCCCGAAATGTCCTTGCCCCGCCCGGCCGTGATGACGCTGACCCCGCCGGTGAGGTGGCGCATCGCGCCGCGAAATTCGGCGGCGGAGACCGCAGGCTCGATCGCGATGTTGCGGACGACGGGGTTCATGACGGCCTCACTGCGTGTCTTCACTGCCTTCGAGCAGATGCTTCAGGATCTCGCCCTCCAGCGCGGCAAGCTCCGCCGAGCCGCGACGGCGTGGCCGCGGCAGGTCGACGGTGACATCCTGGGCAATGCGGCCGTCCTCGATCACAAGCACGCGGTCGGCGAGCGCAACCGCCTCGGCGACGTCATGCGTGACGAGGATCGCGGAAAAGCCCTGGTCGCGCCAGACGCGCTCGAGCAGTTGCTGCATCGAGATCCGGGTCAGCGCGTCGAGCGCGCCGAGCGGCTCGTCGAACGCCAGCACGCGCGGCTGGCTGACCAGCGCCCGCGCCAGCGCCACGCGCTGCTTCTGGCCGCCCGACAGCACCGAGGGCCACTGCCCGCGCTTGTCGCCGAGGCCGACCTCGACCAGCGCGTGCTCGGCGCGCGCCTGCGCATCGGCCGACGCGCGCTCGCGCCCGAGGCCGACCTCGACATTGGAGAGCACGCGCGCCCAGGGCAGCAAACGCGGCTCCTGGAACATGACGCGGATGTCCTGCGCCCGTGGCTCCTCGCCGAAGGCGATGCTGCCTGCCGTCGGCTTGTCGAGGCCGGCAATCAGCCGCAGCAGCGTGCTCTTGCCGCAGCCGGAGCGGCCGACGATCGCAACGAACTGGCCGGCGGGGATGTGCAGGTCGATGCCGCGCAGCACCTCATTGTCGCCGAACGACTTTCGCAGGCCGCGGATGGTCAGCGACAGCCCGCGAGCCGCATTGTCCGGAGCGCGCCGCAGATGCTGCACCTCGGCGATGAGGTTGGCACGCGCAACCGGCCGGGCATCCACGGGTTGGAAACGAAGCGCTTCTTGCATTCTCAACTCTCACTTGTTCTGGAAGGCGGGGTGCCAGGCCAGCGTCAGCCGCTCCAGCGCCCGCGAGGCGCTGTCAGCGAGCTTGCCGAGCAAGGCGTAGATCAGGATCGAAAGCACGACGACGTCGATCAGCATGAACTCGCGCGCCTGCATCGCCATGTAGCCGAGGCCGGACGAGGCCGCGATGGTCTCGGCGACGATCAAGGTCAGCCACATGATGCCAAGCGCGAAGCGCAGGCCGACGAAGATCGACGGCAGCGCACCGGGAAAGATCACCCGGCGGAACAATTCGCCATCGCTCATGCCGTAGATGCGGCCCATCTCGATCAGCTGCGGATCGACGGTGCGGATGCCGTGCAGCGTGTTGAGATAGATCGGGAAGAACACCCCAAGCGCGACCAGGAACAGCTTGGCCGACTCGTCGATGCCGAACCACAGGATGACCAGCGGGATCAGCGCCAGATGCGGGATGTTGCGCACCATCTGCAGCGTGGTGTCGGTGAGCTTTGCCGACAGCTGCGACAGGCCGTTGGCGAGCCCGAAGGCGAAGCCGATGCTGCCGCCGATCAGGAAGCCGATCGAGGCGCGCCAGAAGCTGACCCAGATGTTCTTGATCAATTCGCCCGACAGCAGCAGCTTCCATCCGGCCAGCGCCACATCGGTCGGCGCCGGCAGCACGCGCGAGGGCACAAAGCCGGTGACGCAGGCAAGCTGCCAGATCAGGATGATGGCGAGCGGCACGATCCACGGGATGAGGCCATCGACCTTCGGAAGTTTCGGTGCGCTAGAGCTGTTTCCGTTCCGACGAAATCGGAACGGAGCTCTAGATTCTTGTTTTGGCGCGTTTTCTTCACGCGAACCGGCATCCACTTCGCTCGAAAACGCTCTGCGGCGCGGAAGACTGTCGATCAAGCTCATGATTGCGATGCCTGTTTCTGCGGACGGTAGTCGTTGCCGATGGTTTCACCGAACGGCCCGGTGTTGACGCGGATCGGCGTCACGTTGCTCGGCTGCGCCAGCGACAGCAGCGGGAACACCAGCTCGGCGAAGCGATAGGCCTCTTCGAGATGCGGGTAGCCCGACATGATGAAGGTATCGATGCCGATCTCCTGATACTCCTTGATCCGCGCGGCGACGGTCTCGGGATCGCCGACCAGCGCGGTGCCGGCCCCGCCGCGCACCAGGCCGACGCCGGCCCACAGGTTCGGGCTGATCTCGAGCTTGTCGCGGTGGCCGCCATGCAGCTCGGCCATGCGCTGCTGGCCGACCGAGTCCATCCGGCCGAAGATCTTCTGCGCGGCGGCGATGGTGTCGTCGGTGACGTACTGGATCAATTCGTCGGCGGCGCGCCACGCTTCCGCGTTGGTCTCGCGCACGATGACGTGCAGGCGGATGCCGAACGACAGCTTGCGGCCGCGCTGCGCGGCGATCGCCTTCACCTTCGCGACCTTCTCGGCAACCTGCGCCGGCGGCTCGCCCCAAGTGAGGTACTTGTCGACGGTGTCGGCCGCGACGTCGATGCCCGCGTCCGACGAGCCGCCGAAATAGAGCGGCGGCCGCGGCGACTGCACCGGATTGAACAGCAGGCGGCCGTCCTCGATGCGGATGTGCTTGCCCTCGACGTTGACGGTCTTGCCGGCAAGCAGATCGCTGTAGACGTTGAGGAACTCGCGCGTGACCGCGTAGCGCTCGTCATGGTCGAGGAAAATGCCGTCGCCCTTGTTTTCGATCGGATCGCCGCCGGTGACGACGTTGATCAGCAGACGGCCGTTCGTCAGCCGGTCCAGGGTCGCGGTCATGCGTGCGGCAACGCTGGGCGACTGCAGGCCGGGCCTGACCGCCACGAGATAGCGCAGCCGTTCGGTCCACGGCGCGACGGCGGAGGCCACCACCCAGGAGTCCTCGCAGCTCCGCCCGGTCGGCAGCAGCACGCCGTAATAGCCGAGCTGATCGGCGGCCTGCGCAATCTGGCGCAGATAGTTGAAATTCACCTCGCGGCCGCCGATCGACGTGCCGAGATAGCGGCTGTCACCGTGGGTCGGCAGGAACCAGAGGATGTTGGCGTTGTCTTTGCTGCTCACGTGCCCGGCCTCCATGCGACGTCGGAAATCTTGATCTGTTTGGGAATCAGGCCCAGTGCGAAGAACGTGTCGGCGATCTGCTGCTGGTCGGCGATCACGGTATCGTTGAGCGGCTTGATGCCGTAGGACTGGCGCTTCAGCGCGACCTCGACCACCGGCACCGACAGGCCGATCGTCGGCGCGAGCTGCTCGGCGACGGCGTGGATATCGTGCTTCGCCCAGTCATCGACCTCGCTGAGCTGCGCCAGCACGACGTCGACGACCTTCGGATCGCTCTGCAGGAACTTCTTCGAGGAGAAATAGAACTGGTAGTTCGCGACGATGCCGGTGCCGTCGGCGAGAATGCGGGCGCCGGTGGCGGCTTCCGCCGCCGACTGGAACGGATCCCAGATCACCCAGGCGTCGACAGCGCCGCGCTCGAACGCCGCGCGGGCATCGGCGGGCGCCAGGAACGCCGGCTCGATCTCGGAATATTTGACGCCGGCCTTCTCCAGCGCCTTGACCAGGAGATAGTGGACGTTGGAGCCCTTGTTGAGCGCGACCTTCTTGCCCTTCAGATCAGCGACCGATTTGATCGGGCTGTCCTTCTGCACCAGGATCGCCTCGCCCTTCGGCGCGGCCGGCTCATAGGCGACATACTGGATCGGCGCGCCGGCGGCTTGCGCGAAGACCGGCGGCGCCTCCCCAGTGTTGCCGAAATCGATCGCGCCGACATTGAGCGCTTCGAGCAGCGGCGGCCCGGACGGAAACTCGGTCCAGACCGCCTTGTAGCCGACCGCCTTGAGTTTCTCCTCAAGCGTCCCCTTGCTCTTCAACAGCACCAGCTTGCCGTATTTCTGGTAGCCGATGCGGACGACCTTGTCCTCGCCATAGGAGGCGCCGACGGTCGCGGCGACCATGCTGACCGACAGCACCGCGTAGGCAATCCAGCGTCGAAACAAACGCGTCATGTGAGGTCCTCGGATCAATGAGTGCGGGATCAGGTCTGCGGGTTGCGCCAGACGATGTCGCGGACGGCAATCTGCCGCGGGATCAGGCCCAGCTTGAAGAAGCGGTCGGCGACGCCCTGCTGGGTCGCGATGATGTCGGCGGTCACCGGACCGACCGCGAAGCCGGCCCGCCGCGCCGCGATGGTCTGGATATCGAGCGGCACGCCGGTGACCGCGGCGAGCGATTGCGCGACCTCGTCGGGATGCGCCTGCGCCCATGCCGCCGTCGCCGTCGTGACATCGACGATCTGCTGCAGGACCTGGCCGCGGGTCTTCGCGAAGTCGCGATTGGCGATGTAGAACGAGTTGGTCTTGGTGATGTCGCGCGTCTTGACCAGGATGCGACCGTTCTGCCTGGTCTCGGCGATTGCAAAGTAGGGATCCCAGATCGCCCAGGCATCGATGCCGCCATTCGCAAAGGCGGGGCCGGCGTCCGGCGGCGTCAGATAGACCGGCGTGATGTCGTCATAGGTCAGTCCGGCCTTCTCCAACGTCTGGATCACGACGTTATGCGCACTGGACCCCTTGGTGAAACCGACGCGCTTGCCCTTGAGATCCGCGATGGTGCTGATCGTCGAGTTCTGCGGCACCAGGATGCCCGAGCCGTTGATGATGGGCTGCGCCGCGGCATAAACGATGGCGGCACCGGCGGCCTGCGCGAAGATCGGCGGGGAATCGCCGACGGCGCCGTAATCGACACTGCCGACATTCATCGCCTCCATCATCGGCGGGCCCGAGGAGAACTCGACCCATTTCACGCTGATGCCCTGCGGCCTGAAATGATTTTCCAAGGCTTCGCGCTGGCGCGTGATGACGAGCACGCCGTTCTTCTGATAGCCGATACGAATCTCCTTCGAGTCCGCCTGTGCCTGCGCGCGCCCCGACAGCGCGGCGGCCGCAACGGAGCCGAGCGACAGATTGAGGAACTCACGACGCTTCATTCCAAAACTCTCCTGACGATCAAGCGCGATGGCCGCGCGATCATGCGATGTCAGGGATGATGGGACGCGCGAATGAAGCTGTCGAGCGCTGCACAAAAATAGCGATGCCAGCGCTTCGGTCCGGGCATCGCGCGTGTCGTTTCTTTCAAGCCGCTGTGTGGGTGTAGCGAATTATTTTCCTCACGAGATCGCGAGGTTGCGGCACAGAAACGTTTTCGAGCGGAGCGGTCGCCGGTTCGAGCGAAGACAGAATAAGAATCTGAAGCGGCGCTCGGTTCACCCTGCCCTGGAGGGGGAGGGTCGACGCGAATAAAATGAGCGGCGGGGTGGGTGACGGTCTCTCCACCCGAACAGTCGTCGTGTTGAGAGATCACCCCACTCCGGTTCGCATTGCGCTTCGCTTCATGCGAACCGACCCTCCCCCTCCAGGCCCCCGCAAGGGGAGGGGGATCGGAGCCGATGCTTCAGCAACCGATCAGCCCGCGGCGGCCGACTTCGGAGCGACGCTGACCGCGAGCTTGCCGTAGCGATCGGTGAACGCCTCGGTGTCGATCTCCTCGAGCTGGATCTCGCCGGACAGCACGCCCCGCTTCCAGGCGTCGTGCTCGGGATCGTGCTGGAACTCCGGCATCACTTCCTTGGCGAACAGTTCGAGCGACTCGCAGATATGCTCGTGGGTGTTCTTGCCGGCCTGGTTGAGCAGGATCACCTGGTCGATATGCGAGGTGCGGAAGCGCCGCAGCTTCTTGGCGATGGTTTCCGGCGAGCCGATCAGGCCGCCGCGCAGCGCGGCCTCCTGCGCCTCCGGATTTTCGCGCTTCCACTTGTTGTACTCGTCCCACATGTTGACCGTGCCCGGCGCCGGCCGCTGCCGGTTCTGCGCCTGGCCGTAATAGCGCAACGCGAACTGGAAGAACGTGGCGCCGTCGGCGCGGCGGCGCGCCTCCTCATCGGTCTCGGCGCACATGAAGAACGAGACCAGCGCCATGTTCGGGTTGATCTGGTAGTCGGCGAGCTTGTTCAGCCGCTTGGTGATCGCGTTGTAATAGGCGTGCACCCAGGCATGCGCAGCGTCGGCGCTGACGAACTGGAAGCCGAGCGCGCCAAAGCCGTTCTGTCCGGCGCGCTCGATGGTCGGCAGCTGCGAGCACGCCATCCAGAGCGGCGGGTGCGGCTTTTGCACCGGCTTCGGCACCACGTTGCGCAAGGGGATGTCAAAGTACTTGCCGTGATGCTCGGTGCCGACCTTGGTGAACATCGGGAAGATCGCCTCGACGGCTTCCTCGAACACCTCGCGCTTGGTCTCCATGTCGCGGCCGAACGGTGTCAGCTCGGTGATCGAGGCGCTCTCGCCCATGCCGAACTCGCAGCGGCCGTTGCTGAGGAGATCGAGCACCGCAACACGCTCGGCGACGCGCGCCGGGTGATTGGTGGTGAGCTGGAAGATGCCGTGGCCGAGCCGGATGTTTTTGGTGCGCTGGCTCGCCGCGGCGAGGAAGGATTCCGGGGCCGGCGAGTGCGAATATTCCTCGAGGAAGTGATGCTCCACCACCCAGGCATAGTCGTAGCCGAGGCGGTCGGCGGTCTCCAATTGGGTCAGCGCGTTCTGGTAGAGGCGGAGCTCGTCGCCGTCGTTCCAGGGACGCGGCAGTTGCAGCTCGTAAAAGATGCCGAATTTCATCAGGTCACTCCCAAGGTCGCGTCTTGTTGCGGTCCCGACCTCTTGTTGTTTTCGGCAAGTGTAGTGCCGCCTCGACCCAAGTCTAGCCTCGGACGCGAAACTCCAATTCCGCGCAGCGGAAGCTGACTTGATCGAAACGCATGAATGTTTAGCTTGTGTTCGCCTGAGTCGCGGCGTTACCCGTCGCGTGCTCATTCCTCCGAAAGCTCATGACCACCTTTACGCCGCATCAGGACATCGCGTTGAAAGCCGTCGCCGACTGGCTCAAGGCCAAGCCGGGCCAGGGCGGCACGCCGCCGGTGTTTCGGCTGTTCGGCTATGCCGGAACCGGCAAGACCACGCTGGCCCGCCACATCGCCGAGGGCGTCGACGGCGAGGTCAAGTTCGCGGCCTTCACCGGCAAGGCGGCGCTGGTGATGCGCAACAAGGGCTGCGACAACGCCTCCACCATCCATTCGCTGATCTACCGCGCCCGCGAGTCCGGCGTCGAGCAACCGAGCTTTGAGCTCTGGGACGACGCGCCGGCGTCGAAGGCAAAGCTGATCGTGATCGACGAGTGCTCGATGGTCGATGCCGAGCTCGGCCGCGATTTGATGTCGTTCGAGTGCCCGCTCCTGGTGCTCGGCGATCCCGCGCAATTGCCGCCGATCCAGGGCGGCGGCTTCTTCACCGACGCCGAGCCCGACGCGATGCTGACCGAGGTGCACCGCCAGGCGCAGGACGATCCGATCGTGCGGATGTCGATGGACATCCGCGAGGGCCGCGAGCTCGAGATCGGCCGTCACGGCGAGAGCGAGGTGGTGTCGCGCAAGGAGCTCGATCCGGACCGGGTGATGGGCGCCGACCAGGTGCTGGTCGGCCGCAACAACACCCGCCGCGCCTACAACATGCGGGTGCGGCAGCGGCAGAACATCGAGGATCCGTTGCCGGTGGCCGGCGACAAGCTGGTCTGCCTGCGCAACAACCGCAAGAAGGGCCTGTTCAACGGCGGGCTGTGGCGGGTCAAGGCGCGGGCGCAGTCGAAATCGAAGATCATCACCATGCGCGTGATGCCGGACGAGGATTTTGGCTACAAGGTCACAAAGGTGTCGGTGCGTGGCGAATGCTTTGACGGCGGCATCGAGGGCATCCCGTGGGAGCAGCGCAAGCCCTATGACGAGTTCGACTACGGCTATGTGCTGACCGTGCACAAGTCGCAGGGCTCGCAATGGGACGACGTCGTGCTGTTCGACGAGAGTTTTGCGTTCCAGGATTCGCGGGCGCGGTGGCTGTACACGGGAATCACGCGGGCGGCGAAGCGGCTCAGCATCGTGGTGTAGCCACCGTCATTCCGGGGCGATGCGTTAGCATCGAACCCTCAGGTGCGCGATTGCGCACCGAGAATCTCGAGATTCCGGGTCTGGTCCTTCGGACCATCCCGGAATGACGCTTTTTGAACGGCCCGCTACTTGCTTGAATCGCGGGCCTTTTCCTCACGGAACCGTGTGGCTGCGGCCGTAACAAAACGCCCTTTGCCCCGTATCTTGGAGGCGTCGGAGCGAGCCGGCCCGATTGCGAATGCCGGCTTCCGCTCTAAACTGGCCCTTAGATCCGATCCCACGAGGAACCCATGCCCAGCCGTTCCCTCAGCCGCCTCACGCTTTGCGCCGCCGCGATCGGCGCGCTGGCCGTTGCCGCCTTTGCCGTTGCGCCCTCGGTTGCCGCCGAGGACGCCGTGATCATCCCGCCGCCCGCGGCGGACGTGCAGGAGACCGGGCTCAAGACCGCGGTGCTTGCCGGCGGCTGCTTCTGGGGCGTGCAGGGCGTGTTCCAGCACACCGCCGGCATCGCCAGCGCGGTGTCGGGCTACTCCGGTGGCAGCAAGGCGACCGCCGACTACAGTATGGTCTCGACCGGCTCGACCGGCCACGCGGAATCCGTCGAGATCAAGTACGACCCGCAGAAGATTTCCTACGGCAAGATCCTGCAGATCTTCTTCTCGGTCGTGCACGACCCGACCCAGCTCAACCGCCAGGGTCCCGACAGCGGCACGCAGTATCGCTCGGCGATCTTCACCACCAATGCCGAGCAGAAGAAGGTGGCGGATGCCTATATCGCCCAGCTCAACGCGGCAAAGGTCTACAAGAAGCCGATCGTGACCAAGGTCGGTGTGCTGGAGGCGTTCTATCCGGCGGAGAGCTATCACCAGGACTATCTGACGCTGCACCCCAACCAGCCCTATATTGCCTATAACGACATCCCGAAGGTCGAGAACCTGAAGAAGATCTTTGCGGAGAACTACATCGAGAAGCCGACGCTGGTGAATGCCGCCAAAGCTACCAACTAGGAGAACAGTCTCCGTCATTGCGAGGAGCGAAGCGACGAAGCAATCCATTCTGCGTCCCTGACACTGGATTGCTTCGCTTCGCTCGCAATGACGACCAACAACGGAGTTTCCATGTCCGACACCAAGACCGACGGCAAGATCCGCAAGAGCGAGGCCGAGTGGCGCAAGGAATTGACGCCGATGCAGTATGCCGTGCTGCGCGAGAAGGCGACCGAGCGGCCGTTCACCGGCGAATACGAGCATGATCCCCGCAAGGGCACCTATGTCTGCGCCGGCTGCGGGCAGACGCTGTTCGAGTCCGACCAGAAGTTCGACTCCGGCTGCGGCTGGCCGAGCTTCTCAAAGCCCGCGGTGGAGAGCCATGTCGACGAGGAGCGCGATGTCAGCCACGGCATGATCCGCACCGAGGTGCTGTGCTCGAAATGCGACGGCCATCTTGGCCACGTCTTCAATGACGGCCCCGGCCCGACCGGCCTGCGCTACTGCATCAACTCGGCGGCGCTGAAACTGAACGAGAAGAAGTAGGCCCAGTACCACCACCCGTCATGCGCGGGCTTGCAGCGCCTCGGCGAAGCCTCTTGGCGTAGCCGGGACCCGCGCATCCATCAAACAATTGAATCTCTTGCTGCGATGGATTGCCGGGTCAAGCCCGGCAATGACGAAAGCAGCCCTGAATATTCGGCCATCGCGTCGAACGTATTGCCCGCCCCGTGCGACCAAGAACCGGTCGCGCGGGGCTTTGTTTTGGCCGCGCGGCTCCCCGCGCGAAACCCAAAGACAATTTCAAGGACAGTTTGATGCCCAGCATTCCCAGAAAGCTTTTGATTGGTCTCGGACTTGCCAGCCTCATCATGGAGAGCGTCGTGAGCCTACCTGCCTTTGCCGCCGACAAGGTCTCGCTGTTCAAGGTTATCACCAGCAAGGATGAGATCGTGATCGGGCTGACCGACACCGAGCTCGCGCAGGTCGAGGGCCAGAATGCCGGTGGGGTGGCTAAGATGCTGGTCGCCAAGGGTTCGATGAGCGTCTGGCAATATGCCGTGCACAAATCCGCCGCCGGCGACCTCGAGCAGGCGCCGCTGCACAAGGTCGGCCTGATCGCCAGCGACTCGCTGCGCGTCGAGCCGTATGCGACGACGCTGAAGGTGCTGCCGATCGACGACAGCAAGAAGTGACGGCGACGGGATTGTCGTCGCGATCGTCATTCCGCGGCAGTCCGCAGGACTGAACCCGGAATCTCGAGATTCTCAGGTGCGCAACTGCGCACCGGAGGTCGATGCGGCGCATCGCCCGGAATGACGGCGGACTCACACACCCCGGAATGATGACGAAGTCCTCGTCCCGCCGTGCGGAATGTGCTTTGCTGAGGTCCGCGGGGGCCGTCGGCGTCTCGCCGGGCGGCTGCCGCCTCCTTACGAGGAGGGCGCCATGTCGCTCGGACTGATCCTGATCATCCTCCTGGTGATAATCTTGCTTGGCGGCTATAGCGGCCGGATCCGCGGCTATGGCTATGGGCTCGGCCACTCCGGAATGGGGCTTTTCGGGGTGATTTTGATCGTGGTAGCGATCCTGGCCTGGCTCGACAAGATATGACCGCCTTAAGTTATTGAAATAAAATGACTTATCCGGCCGGTTCCGGCGCTATGCGCAGATTCATCATGTGCCTTGCCGGGCCAGTTCTGGGGTCGCATTTCTGTCAAATGGGCCTATATTAGAGGGCGAAATGACACGTCGGCGTGCCGCCGTTTGCCGCCTGTCGTGCCAAAAATCCCTTTCACCGCCCTAGCGCCAAAAACACAAAGAGGTCGTCGACCATGCGTCCCCTGCGTCCGTTCAACTACAACACGTCCGCCGAGCTGTTTCCTGCCGCGATCCGCAAGAAGAAGCGGGCCGGCTTCGCCTATCGCCGCTTTGGCACCGCTGCCGAAGCCGTGCAGTTCGCGATGGAGCAGTTGCCGGCGGATTCGCTGAACGGCGCTTATCTGCAGGTCGAGGAAGCGCGCTTTGACCAGAACGGCATCCGCTCGCTCTATGAGAGCGAGGCCTTCCCGCTGCCGCGCCGTCCGCGCCCTGCCGCCAGCCAGACCGACGCCGACGCCGCATAACGGCTTCGTCCCTCTTCAACGAAAAGCCCTCGGATCGATCCGGGGGCTTTTGTTTTGACGGGTGAAGGTGGCGCGTTACAGGCGCGGCTGCTTGTCGAGCCAGCGCCGCAGCATCCGCACGTTGCGGACGTTGGCGCGGAACATGACGTCGAACGCATCGCCCGCCACCGGCACCATGCCGACCACGCCGTCGACCGCGACATTGGCGAGCATCCGCGCCGTGATGTGCCAGGGTGCGCCGAGCAAACGGGCCTCGCGCACCAGCCACAGCGAGATCGCGGTGGTGATGATGTCGCCGACCACCGGGATCAGGCCGATCAGCCCGTCGATGCCGTAGCGCACATTGGTGCCGGGCACGATGAAGGCGACGTCGAGCAGTTTTGCGATCATCTCCAGCCGCTCGAGCCGCTGCTCGCGCGTCAGATTGCCGAACGGATTGGTGGTGGAGTTGCGAAAGTCGAACTGAAAGCCCTCGAACGGTGGAAACGGCGCGGCATCGGAAAGCTCGCGCCCGTCCTGGTCGATGACCTTGCCGCGCGCCTGCGTTCCGCCGAACGGCGGCCGCGATCGCGTGGCGTTAGGTGAAAAAATGTCGTCCTCGGGCATGGCCATCACATGGGTAACGCATTCCGCCGCTGCAAGTTGCGGCACATTACCACTGTGTCATCTGCTCTGCTCCTTCTCCCCGCTTGCGGGGAGAAGGTCGGGATGAAGGGGACTTTCCGCGAAGTCGGTGAGAGACTTTGTGCGGAGAGTCCCCCTCACCCGAAATTCAAGCTGCGCTTGAATTTCGACCTCTCCCGGCAAGCGGGGCGAGGTACACCCCGCTTCTCGCATGATGGGATCAGTGCTGCGCCGCCGCCGCCGGCTGATACAGTTCCTCGGCATATTTGTGCGCCAGCCACGAGGTGAGCGTGGCCGGGATGAAGCCGACCAGCCCGTACAGGATGAACTGCGTCGGCCCGCTCTCGGAGCCGTGCGAGGCATACATCAGCGCCGTGCCGGTGAACGCCAGCGCCGCGACGATCAGCATCCGCACCACCGGCGCGACGCGCCTGACATGCATCAGGATGTCGTCGATCGCGCCGAGCATCAGCGCCGGCACGATGCCGAACAGATAGTTGTATTGCAGCGATTTCAGGAACACGGCGAACAGCTTTGCCACCTCGCCGCTGTTGGTCTCGGTCCAGTAGCCGGACTGGTAGGTGTTCGCCAGCAACAGCAGGAAGCCGGCGATGAACGGCCCGATGGCTGCGAAGATGATGTAGCGTTTCATGGCCTGCCCTCGCCCGACGTCAAACGAGTGTAGCGCAGTCCTACGACGGTTCTAGGGGAAATTCGTTCCGCGCTGCCAGGCCGCGTTTGCGCAGAATGAGAGGCGAGGCCCCTCACTCTCCCCATGCCGCGAAGGCCTCGTTGAAGGCGCGCTCGCCCGGGGCGCCCTTTTCGATCGCGATGATGGCGCGGCGCTGGTTGGTGTAGACCAGCGGCACGTCGAACCAGGAGCGCTCCTTGAGGAGCTGCAAGTTGCGCGAGCGGTCGAGGTCGACGTTGGAGAGGCCGACCAGGAAGAAGCCGTCGGTGACCTTGACGGCGAGGCCGGACAGCGGCGTGCCGCGCGCCTGCTCGTTCGACTTCATCAGGATGCCCGGCACGTTGCCGACGCCGCCATTGGCGAAATCCTGCGGCAGGATGAAGGTCAATTCCGCGGTGTGGCTCGCCGGCAGCGATGAATCGGTGTTGCGGCGGAACGACATCGTCATCTTGAACTTGCGATCGGGGATGTCGATGTCGGCGCGCACGGCGATATCAGGCTTCTGGTTGCCGGACGCCTTGACCTGCTCGGTGCGCCACACCACCGAGCCGACATATTGCTTGCCCTTCGGATCGGACGGATCCTCGTCATAGAGCACGACGCGCTGCGCCACCGGGGCGATCGGCTCGCCCGACGCCGAGGGCTGGCCGACGCGGTCGGCGATCTTCGGCTTGGTCGCGGGCGCCGAGGCATCCTTCGGCGCTTCGACGGCAGGCTGCGATTTGAACAGGCTGCTGGCGAAGATCATCGCGTCCTGGCGATAGAGAATGCCGACACCGACCAGGATCAGCAGAATGCCGATCACGATCGCGCTCTTGAACGGGAACGTCGAGCCGAGCCGCGGCTTCTTCGGCTCACGCTCGCCGTTGCCGATCCGCGACCGCGGCGGCGGCGCCTGCGATGGCTGCGGCGCGTAGCGCTCGGCCTCCTCGGCCGCCTCGTCGTAGGCGTATTGCGCGTCGGGATCGGCGCCGCGGTTCTCCAGGCTCGGCTCGAGCCGGTCGAATTCCGGCGAGGGCGACGGCACGTTGGCGTAGGTCTTGCGCGCGTTGCGGCTGGCCTGCGCCGCGGCGCGGCCGAGATCGTCGGCGTCGGCCGTGATGTCGCGGAAGCCGCGGACACCGGGGGCAGCCGGCGGCGGCGCCCCCTCCGGGCCACGGCGCGGCGGACCAGCCGGCCGTGGCGGCGATGACTGCGACTCCGGAGCCGGCGGGAGCGGCGGGTTTTGCGGGCGCGGCGGGGTCGGCGGCGCATCGGGCCGCAGATTGCGCGGCGGGCGCGGTTCGCCGGGCGGCGGGTTCGACAGCCGCGGACGCACCGGCTCGGCGGAAGTACCCTCCGGCGGCCGGGCATTGGCCCGGCGCGGCGCATCATTGCCGCGGGCGGCACCGCCCGGACGGGAGGCCTCGCGAGCGCGCTGGGCGGCTTCTGCCTCGACCTTGCGGACGGCCTCCTCCAGCGACAGCCGCTCGCGGGTGATCTCGGATTCCGACAGCGGCGGCTGCACGCCGCGGAGCTGCTGAATCAGCGCCGTGCGCGCCCGCGCGTACAGCGCGCGGCGGGCTTCGCCGGGGGCGTTGGGGTCCAATCCGGCAATGGCACGGGCGATCAGCGGGTAGTAGTCAGCCATTTCCACACAATTGGTGGGATATAGGTAATATCCCGTTAAGCCTCGAACGGATTCTGTACCAGAATAGTATCCTCACGTTCCGGGCTGGTGGACAACAGGGCGATCGGACACCCCACCAGCTCCTCGACCCGGCGGACGTATTTGATGGCCTGGGCCGGCAGATCCGCCCAGGACCGGGCGTTGGCCGTCGGCTGCTTCCATCCTTCGATGGTCTCGTAGATCGGCTCGACGCGGGCCTGCGCGCCCTCGCCGGCCGGCAAATGATCGATTTCCTTGCCATCGAGCCGGTAGCCGACGCAAACTTGGATGCTGTCGAACCCGTCCAGAATATCGAGCTTGGTCAGCGCCAGCCCGCCAATTCCACAGGTCCGGACAGTCTGTCGCACCAGCATGGCGTCGAACCAGCCGACCCGCCGCTTGCGCCCGGTGTTGACGCCGAATTCCTTGCCGCGGCGGCCGATCTCCTCGCCGATCTCGTCCTTCAGCTCGGTCGGGAACGGGCCCTGGCCGACCCGGGTGGTGTAGGCCTTGCAGATCCCCAGCACATAGCCGACGGCGCCCGGCCCCATGCCGGTGCCGGTCGCGGCCTGCGCCGCCACCGTGTTGGACGAGGTGACATAGGGATAGGTGCCGTGGTCGACGTCGAGCAGCGCGCCCTGGGCGCCCTCGAACAGGATACGCTTGCCCTCGCGGCGCTTGAGGTCGAGCAGCCGCCACACCGTCTCGGCATAGGGCAAGAGCTTGGGCGCCATCGCCGACAGCTCGGCCAGAATGCCCCTGCCGTCGATCTCCTCCAGATTGAGGCCGCGGCGCAGCGCGTTGTGGTGCGCCAGCAGGCGGTCGATCTTGTGCGGCAGGGTGTCGAGGTCGGCGAGGTCCATCAGGCGGATGGCGCGCCGGCCGACCTTGTCCTCATAAGCCGGGCCGATGCCGCGGCGGGTGGTGCCGATCGAGGTGATGGCATTGGAGGATTCGCGCAGCGAATCGAGCTCGCGATGCAGCGGCAGGATCAGGGTCACATTCTCGGCGATGCGCAGGTTCTCGGGCCCCACCGCGACGCCCTGCCCCTTCAGTTTGGCCACCTCGTCGAGGAAGGCCTGCGGGTCAAACACCACGCCGTTGCCGATCACGGCGAGCTTGTGCGGTCGCAGCACGCCGGACGGCAGCAGCGCCAGCTTGTAGGTCTCGCCATTGATCACGAGCGTATGGCCGGCATTGTGGCCGCCCTGGAAGCGCACGACGATGTCGGCCTGTTCCGACAGCCAGTCGACGATCTTGCCCTTCCCTTCGTCGCCCCACTGGGCGCCGACGACGACAACATTGGCCATTTCGAAGCTGTTCCCTTCAGGTGTTTTCAGACCATGATCGCGGCGAAAACGCGTCCGCTCGCGTTCGATCATGCGCTTATGCCCAGCCCAATCCGCGGCCAGGCCACGCGCAGGCAAGGCGCCTACCGGATAAAGGAAGCGGCCCGGCTGCGCAAGCAAGAAGGCCGCCTTTTAGGCCTTTTGGATAGGGTCCAACTCCTTGATATCCCCTGAATATCCCGGGGCAGGCACGCCCGCCCCACGCTGGCGAGAATTTAATGTTGGGGCGGCCGCGGTGGACCATATGGATCATTGATCGCGCTGCCCGTTGCGGCGATCATTCCGCTTTCATGAAATCAGTTTGATCCATGCCCAATTCCACACCCGCCACCATGGCCCTGCGCAGGCTCGGCATCGCCTTCAAGCTTCACACCTATGTCTACGATTCCGATGCCGAGAGCATCGGGCTGCAGGCGGCGGAGGCGCTCGGCGTCGAGCCGGACCGGATGCTGAAGACGCTGATGGTGGAGGTCGACGGCAAGCCGGTCTGCGCGGTGGTGCCGTCCGACTGCGAGCTCAGCATGAAGAAGCTCGCCGCAGCGTTCGGCGGCAAGTCGGCGAAGATGATGCGCCCGGCCGACGCCGAGCGGCTCACCGGCTACCATGTCGGCGGCATCAGCCCGTTCGGCCAGAAGAAGCGCGCGCCGACCGCGATCGACGAGTCCGCCCTCACCCACGTCACCGTCTTCGTCAATGGCGGCCAGCGCGGTCTGCAGATCGAGATCGATCCGAACGACGCCGCGCTTGCCGCGGGCGCGACGATGAAGGCCCTGACCGCGACGCATGACTAGACAGCGGCGCAGGCCTTCACGTCACCGCGGCAAGTCACGGCTGCAACGTCACGGCTGCGTGCGCGCCCACAGCATCGCTTCGACGATGGCCTCGCGCAGCTTGGGCCGCACCTCGCTCGAGCATTCGATCAGCGCGAGGATTGCATTGGCGCGGGCGGCATAGCGCTCGCGGCGGTCGAGCGCCTCGTCGTCCGGCGCCGGGTCTTTCAGGATGTCCATCAGGATTTCGCTTTTCGTCGCGAGGTCGGCGACCAGTGGGAAGGCTTCGATGCATGCCGAGACAACGTATCCGGGCTGAACTCGCTTCACGCATCACCCCCTGATAGCCGCGCAGCAACGCTGCCTGGCAAGCTTGCTGAGCAGGCGCTGCGCAAGCTCGATGCGTCCAACAAGACACATGGCGTCGCCAAGAGCATCGCGCTCGGCATTATCGATTTCTGACATCGGCTGCACGACCACACCGCACCCTTACAGCTGCTTGCGCGCCGGCGGCATCGCCTCGACAACCGCATCGTGCAAATTCGGCCGCGATCGCCCGGAACATTCCGTAACGGTCCGAATTGTACCGGCGCGCGTCGCCAACCGTGCGCGCCGGTCTTCGGCTTCGTCGGCCGGTGCCTGCAGTTGCATCACGTCCACCCATGCGTCCGCGCATGTCGCAAGATTGTCGAGCAGAGGGAACGCTTCGATAGAGGTCGAGGCCGCAGGTCCGGGCTGGGTTCGTCTCACGCTTCACCCCCTGATTGCATTCGCGCGCGGTCTTGATAATAAGGTGCAGCCCGGATGAATTGTATGCGAACATCTCAGACCATGGGTGCGCACTCCGGTGCGCGCCAGGCGCGGCTTACCGATTGGGACACAGTGCGGATCTTTCTGCAGGTCGCCCGGATCGGCAGCTTTCGGGCCGCCGCGGCCGAGCTCAACGTCTCCGCGAATTATCTCAAGAAGCGCATCTCTCAACTCGAGGATACCTATCAAACACGGCTGCTGACGCGCCATGTCGACGGCGTCAGGCTGACGCCGGAAGGCGCCCGCGTGCTCGAAGAAGCACGGCAGATGGAAGAGGCGTCGTTCCGGCTCGACCGCATGCTCAACCAGGTGGCGCCGGCGCTCAACGGCGAGGTCCGGCTTGCCGTCACCGAAGGTCTCGGCACGTTCTGGCTGGTGCCGCGACTGGTCGAATTCCAGCGCGCCCATCGCGGGCTGCTGGTCGACCTGAAATGCGAGATGCGCCCGGCCGATCTGCTGCGGCTCGAAGCCGACGCCGCCATTCAACTCGAACGACCCGAGCAACCGGATATCAAGCGGCTGAAGCTCGGCCGGCTGCACATCATGCCGTTCGTCAGCCAGTCCTATGTCGACCTCTACGGCATGCCGAAGAGCGCCGACGACATCAAGCAGAACCACCGCATCGTGCTGCAGGACGCCGAGCAGACCAAGGGCCGGGAATTGTACGAGAAGCATCTCGGACGCGAGCAGGTCGGCTTCGTCGCGATGCGCAACAACGTCTCGACGGCGCATTTCTGGTCGGTCGCGAAAGGCGCCGGGATCGGCTGGCTGCCGACCTACGTTCCCACCCTCGGCGATCCGCTGTTGCCGCTCGATATCGGCTTCAAGTTCGAGTTCGACATCTGGCTCGCC
Source organism: Bradyrhizobium sp. CCBAU 51753 (assembly GCF_015291565.1). NCBI lineage: Bacteria > Pseudomonadati > Pseudomonadota > Alphaproteobacteria > Hyphomicrobiales > Nitrobacteraceae > Bradyrhizobium > Bradyrhizobium sp. CCBAU 51753. The sequence continues at coordinate 8,109,288 of NZ_CP030037.1, forward strand.
TATCATCCCGACGCGCACCGCATTCCGCGCGTGCGGCAGCTGATCGACTGGATCATCCAGGCCTTCGACGGCCGCAAATATCCCTGGTTCCGGGACGAGTTCGTCCATCCCAACGATCTCCTGAAGTCGTATCAGGGCGAGCAGCTGATCAACATGTTCGCCGGCTTCATCTCCGGGCGCCGGGGATCGCTTGATGAAGATCGGGTGGGCGCGCCATGAGCACATCGCAGGACGAACAGATCGATCGGCTGGTGCAGGAGCGGTGGCGCGCGATCGGGCTGTCGCAGCGCGACGTCGCCGAGGTGCTCGGCACGACTCCAGCCAAGGTCGGCGCCGGCGGCGCGGCCCGGATCGACGATCGCCGCCTGACGGCGCTCGCCAGGATGCTGGGACCGTCGACCGAGCTCCCTGCGGATGTCACGCCGTCGCTGCAGTCCCTGCTCGAGCTGCGGATGCTGCGGGTGTTCCGCGAGGTGCAGAGTTCCGACACCAAGCGGATCCTGATCGAGCTCGCCGCGCAGATCGTCCGCCGCCAGGTGACGCCGCCCGAGGCCGGCTAGGACCTGATCCGGCCGCCAAGCAAAATGCCGAAAAACAACCCCATGCAAAGTAGCCGGGCGGGCTGCCGGCGTTCGATACGGCCACTTGACACGTCGGGCAACTCACCATTACTCTTCCATTATTCCGAAACCGTGCCAAGCACCCCCGCTCTGCGACTGACGTGAGGTGAGCACGCTCGTCAGGCTCCCTCCCCCCTTGCGGGGGAGGGGTGGGGAGAGGGGTGGCCCCGGGCGAGATGATTGAAGTCAGCCTCACTCGTAACACCCGCCGCGTGAATGTTGAACGGAGGGTGTGTGCCGTGTGGTACCCCTCTCCCTAACCCTCCCCCGCAAGGGGGGAGGGAACCCTTTCGCCGGTGGCCCCCTTACATGGAGAGCGTCACCACTGTGTCGCCGCACGTCCGTGCGGCGCACGCAAATTCTCTCTCTTCGCTGCGTGAGCAACTGACGCAGGCCCCCCTCGCGTGCCGCAAACGGCGACTTCGCGCATGGTCGGGATGCGTCCACCGCCGTTGCTGCCATGCTAGAATCCGTGTCTGTGACGCGGGCCGGGCAACTTTTTCTCCGGCCCGGCGACGCCTGCCGGGCGGGCCGCGGCGCCATGAACCGGGCCCTTTTGAATGTCTGCCTCCGAGTCCACCACCACGCCTGCGTCCACCGCCTGGATCGCCAACCAGCCCTATCTGTTGCTGTGCATCACCGCGATGTGCTGGGCCGGCAACGCGATCGTCGGCCGGCTCGCCGCCGGCCACATTCCGCCGGTGACGCTCTCGTTCCTGCGCTGGGCGGCGGCGTTCCTGATCATCCTGCCATTTGCCTGGAAGCACTTGGTGCGCGACTGGGCCACGATCCGCAACAATCTCGGCATCATGGTGCTGCTGTCGGTGACCGGCATCTCCGCCTTCAACACGCTGCAATACTGGGCGCTCGAGTACACCATGGCGCTGAACACGATGCTGCTGCAATCGGCGGCGCCGCTCATCGTCGCGCTGTGGTCCCTGATCCTGCTCGGGGCACGGCTGACGCTGGCGCAATTGCTCGGCGTGCTGCTGTCGCTGTGCGGCGTGCTGGTGATCCTGCTGCATGGCGACCTCACCACGCTGTCCAAAGTCGAGTTCAACAAGGGCGACCTGATCTTCATCGTCGCGCTGGCGATCTTCGCGCTGTACTCGGTGCTGACCTTGAAGCGGCCCAAGATCCACGGCCTGTCGATGGCCGCCTTCACCTTCGGCTGCGGCGCCCTGGTCCTGATCCCGCTCTTCGTCTGGGAACTGACCGCGCGGCCGGTGATGCAACTCACGATCGGCAATCTGCTGTCGCTGTTCTACGTCGCGGTGTTCCCCTCGACGCTGGCCTTTCTCTGCTTCAACCGCGGCGTCCAGCTGATCGGCGCCAACCGCGCCGCGCCTTACTTCCACATGGTTCCGGTGTTCGGCACCATCATGTCGATCGTGTTCATCGGCGAGCATCCGCAGGCCTTCCACGTCATCGGCTTCGCGCTGGTGCTGGCCGGCGTGTTCGCGGCGTCGAGGAAGCAGAGTGCGTGACCTTTCTTTTCCCTCTCCCCCGTTCTTACGGGGAGAGGGTCAGGGTGAGGGGCTCTTTTTCGCGAGGGTGGTGACAGACGGACTCGCGGAGGCTCCCCCTCACCCGGATCGCATTTCATGCGATCCGGCCTCTCCCCGCAGGCGGGGAGAGGCGAAGGGCGCCGCGGTGACTATTTTGGGCAAATCCGCTAATCTCCTTTCCCTGCTTCGCTCACAGATCCGGACCAGATGGCGCGCGCCAGCAATGTGATGATCGGCACCCTGACGCTGGCTTTGATCGCCGGCTCGCTCAGTGGCTGGCTGGGCTATCAGCGCTATGCCGGCATCAAGCGGCAGGTGCCGTTCCGCGTGATCTTCGAGAGCTCGGCCTCCGGCCTGCGCCGCGGCGGCAGCGTCAATTTTGCCGGCGTGCGCATCGGCGAGGTGGTCTCGATCAAGCTTGACCGCCACCGCGTGGTCGCGATGACGCGGATCGAGGCCGATGCGCCGATCAAGAAGGACACTCAGGTCGGCCTCGAATTCCAGGGGCTGACCGGGATCGCCGCGATCTCCTTCACCGGCGGCACCGACGAGGCGCAGCCGGCGCCAGCCGGTGCCGACGGCATTCCCGAGCTGACCGCCGATCCCGAAGGCACCATGGGCGTCCAGGAGAAGCTGCGCGTCGCGCTGCGCAATGTCGATCGCGTCATCACCGAGAACGAGGCCGAGATCAAGGATGCGCTGCTCGGCCTCGAGAATTTTACCAATTCGCTGTCCGGCAATGGCGAACTGATCGCCGGCTTCATCGACGCCGCCGAGGCCGGCGTCAGCGCGGCCGACGACAAGATGGTGGCCGCCGACAAGTTCCTGAAAACCCTCGGCAGCGACAAATATGGCGGCGAGCTGCTGCCGACCGTGATCTCGCTGCGCGAGCTGATCCAGAGTTTTGACAAGCGCTCCGGCGTGTTCATCGCCGAAACCCGCCGGACCCTCGGCGACGTCAACCAGTCCGTCAACAATTTCAACGCAAAATTTGTCGGGCCCGGCGGCAGGCGCTAATCTTCTCGCAAACAAGAACAACAACGGAAACGCTCACCGTGCACGATCGGACCGCCGCGCCCTCTCCGCCTCCCGCCACCGTCAACCGCGCCGCCAGCGCCGTGCCGCGCCGGCTGCGGCGCTATCTCACGCTCGACGATTTCGAGCCGCAGGCGCGGCGGATGCTGCCAAAGTTCCTCTACGGCTACATCTCCGGCGGCGCCGAGACTGACGCGGCGCGGACCGACAATCGCAAAGCGTTCGACGAATACGGTTTTGTGCCGCGCGTGCTGAACGACGTCTCCGGCCGCGACCAGTCCACGACGCTGTTCGGCAAGAGCTACGCCGCGCCGTTCGGGATTCCGCCGATGGGCTCGTCGGCGCTGTGCGCCTATCGCGGCGATATCGTGCTGACCCGCGCCGCGGCTGCTGCCAACATCCCGATGATCCTGTCGGCCTCCTCGCTGATCACGCTGGAGGACGTCCGCGCCAACAACCAGGACGCCTGGTACCAGGCCTATCTGGCCGGCATCGACGCGCGGATCGAGCCGCTGGTCGACCGCGTCGCAGCGGCCGGCTACGACACCTTCGTCGTCACCGCCGACGTGCCGGTGCCGCCGAACCGCGAGAACAACATCCGCAACGGCTTCCAGGTGCCGCTCGCGATCACGCCACGCGTGTTCTGGGACACCATCACGCATCCCGACTGGCTGCTCAACACCTGGGCGCGCACCGTGTTCAACCACGGCATGCCGCATTTCGAGAACATGGACGCCAAGCAGGGCCCGCCGGTGCTGTCGAAGAATTTGATGCGCAACATCGGCAGCCGCGACCAGCTCGCCTGGAAACATGTCGAACTGATCCGCAAGCGCTGGAAGGGCAAGCTCGTGGTCAAGGGCCTGATCTCGCCGGAAGACGCGCGGCTGGCGCGCGAGCATGGCTGCGACGGCGTGATGGTCTCCAACCACGGCGGCCGCCAGCTCGACTACACCGTCTCCGCGCTGCGCACGCTGCCGGAGATCGCGGCGCAGAAGGGCAACATGACGGTGATGGTGGACGGCGGCGTCCGCCGCGGCACCGACGTGATCAAGGCGCTGGCGCTCGGCGCCGACTTCGTCTGGGTCGGCCGCCCGTTCCTCTACGCCGCCGTGGTTGCCGGCGAGGCCGGCGTGGCGCGCGCGATCTCGCTGCTGTACGACGAGATCGACCGCGACCTCGCGCTATTGGGCATCCGCAGCCTGAGCGAGATCACGCCGGAGCTGGTGCGGAAGTTTTGATGCAACGGAGCTCTTCTCCCTCTCCCGCATGCGGGGGAGGCATAGGCGGCCTTCGGCCGCCGTACTTGAATAGGACGCCGATGCGAAGCATCGGCTATGAGGTGGGGGTGTGTCCACTTGCGAGAGAGTCGTTGTGTGGAGAGAGCCCCCACCCGCTGCACCCTTCGGGCGCAGCGACCTCCCCCGCAAGCGGGAGAGGTAAGATCCCTCAGGCATAACGCGCCGCGCCCATGCAGAGCGCGGCGATCGCGAGCAGTCCGGCCGCGATGCGCTGCGCGACCGCGAGCTGCGAGCGCGCGGCCGAGGTGTCGCCGGCGCCGCGCAATTGCCTGACGGCGGAGCCGCCGACGATGATCTGCACCGCGACCGCAACCAGCGCGGCGATGGCGCCGGCGGCGAGGATCTGCTCGGAGCGCGCGAACGAGCCCTCGTGGGCGAGCTGCCAGAGCGTGGCGCCGGTGACGATGGCGACCGTCGCGGCGCCGATCTGCGGGCCCAGCAGCCGTTCGCCGCCGAGGCCGCCGGTGCGCGCCAGCGTGAAGCTCGAACCGGCCCAAAACACCGATGACAGGACGTGAAGGGACAGGGCTATGATCAGGGCGGTCTGCATGATGTCGCTCCAAACTGACGCTGAAAATTAGATATACAATATGTATAATCAATTCGACGAAAGCAAGGCAAGCCGATGCCGCCGCGCAGCTATGTGAGCCCGGGGCGCAGCGCCGCCGCGGCCGAGACCCGCGAGCGGGTGATCGCGGCGGCGTTGCGCACGCTGCGCGAGGAGAGCATCGCGCGCTTCTCGCTGGACACGGTGGCCAAGGCCGCCGGCGTCACCCGCCTCACGGTCTACAACCAGTTCGGCTCGCGCCGCGGGCTGCTGGAGGCCGTGTTCGACGGGATCGCGCAGAGCGGCGGACTGCACCGGCTCGCCGAGACCATGACGATGGCCGATCCGCGCGCCGCGCTCGACCGCATGGTCGAGATCTTCTGCGCGTTCTGGAGCCGCGATTCCGCGGTCGGCGGCCTGCACGCCGCGATGGCGACCGATCCCGAATTTGCCGAAGCCATCAGCGAGCGCAACGAGCGCCGCCGCAAGCTGCTCACCGCACTGATCGACCGCCTCGCCGACAAGTCCGCGCCGCCGCGGGCCCGCAAGGACGCCGTCGACCTCATCTTCGCGCTGACGAGCTATCCGACCTTCGCCGCGCTGAGCACGGGCCGGTCGAAGGAGGAGATCTGCGCAGTGGTGCAGACGGCCTGCCACGCGGCGGTTGCGCCGCTGCAAGAACCGTCACGCTAACAAACCCGTCATCCCCGCGCAAAGGCTTCGCCTTTGTCGCTGGAGGTGCGAGCCTCTTCGGCGAGCCTCGAAGGATGCATCGGCCACCAGCCGGGCCGTCGACCCTTCGAGGGCCGCTGAAGAAGCGGCCACCTCAGGGTGACGGGTTGATTTGCTCAACTTGCTCGGTGTCATCACCCGCGCAGGCGGGTGATCCAGTATTCCAGAGGCAGTGGTGAATGAACCGAGAGGCCGCGGCGTACTGGATCGCCCGGTTAAACCGGGCGATGACAGGTGTGGGTGAGGATAAAGCTTCACACCCTCTCAGGTGACGGTGATAGCTACAGCTTGAACTTGCTGTAGGCCTCGCGCGTCGCGATGATCACGTGCTCGGCGCAGCCGTTGCGGCGGTGCGGGTCGCACTGGGTCTCGTAGTCGGCCGAGGTCATCATGTCGATGAAGGCGGCGACGCTCGGGTAGTAGACCAGCGCGAGATAGTCCCATTGCTGGCCGGCCGGCTCGCCGAGCGCCACCGTCTCGGCGTTGCCGGTCCACAGCAGCGTGCCGCCGCGGGCCTTGATCATCGGCACGGTGAGCGCGCTGTAGCGCAGATAGGCGTCCCAGCCTGAACCGTCGCCGTCGAGCGAGCGTTCGCGAAACCGCATCAGATTGACCATCACCACCGGCGCCTGGCGGTCCAGCTCGGCCAAGCCTTTGACATTCAACAGGTCGACGCCCATGATCGGCTCCATCGAGGCCGCACCCAGCCGCGGTCCATTCGCAACGATTATGTCACATGGCCGGGCTACCCTGAAATGCATCGGCCTCAATCTTTGCGAGGCCGCGCGATCTCGGAGGTCAAGGCCGTGATGACCCTTCCCGAACTTGCGGCCGATTCGCTCGGCAAGTTTCTCGGCGACTACATGCGGCGCCGGTTCGGCTCGTCGCAGACCCAGCTGGTCGAGATGGTGCCCTCGATCGCGCGGATCGCGCTCGAATGCATCGGCAACAGCGATGCGCTGTACCACAATGTCGAGCACACCATGCTGGTGACGCTGGCCGGCCACGACATCCTGCGCGGCCGCGCGCTGCATTCGCACATGACGGCGGAGGACTATGCGCATGTCATCATCGCCTGCCTGACCCACGACATCGGCTATGTGCGCGGGCTGTTCGAGGCCGACGATGAGAACGGCTATGTGATCGACACCAGCGGCGCCAAGATCACGCTGCCGCGCGGCGCGTCGGACGCCGGGCTGTTGCCCTATCACATCGACCGCTCGAAAATGTTCGTGATGGAGCGGATCAAGGGCATCGCCCAGCTCGACAAGGAGCGCATCGCGCGCGCCATCGAGGGCACCCGCTTTCCGCTTGATGGCGCGGACGGGGCCGAGGAATTCGGCGAAGAGGCGACGTTGCTGCGCGCCGCCGACCTGATCGGACAACTCGGCGATCCCCATTACATCCGCAAGGCCAACGCGCTGTATCTGGAATTCGAGGAGGCCGGGCTGAACAAGCAGCTCGGCTACGATTCGCCGGCCGACCTCGTCAACCGCTATCCGCACTTCTACTGGGACAGCGTCGCACCGCACGTGCAGCGCGCGATCCGCTTCCTCAACGTCACCTCCAACGGCCGGCAATGGATCGCCAACCTCTACAGCAACGTGTTTCGCGCCGAACGCGACATCTCGCTGTCGGGGCCGCAGACGTAGGCAGGACGGCGCACATTTCTCCCCGTCATCCTGAGGTGCGAGCCTCTTCGGCGAGCCTCGAAGGATGCACGGCCACCAGCCGGGCCGATTCATCCTTCGAGGCTCGCCCCGCGGCGCAATTGCGCCGCAAGGCGCGCACCTCAGGATGACGGAATTTAGTATCCTGATGCTGCGGACATCGCGCGCAGAGTAGCGGCTGCGGCTTGAGGCCCCCGCGCATGGCACCAATCCGCTCTTTCGCCTTGCCGCGGCGCCAATTTCCGGCACAACATCGGCCGATAATGACCGCCTTGCCGTCCGCCCCCGCTGCAACCCCCCGCTCGCCGCTGCACTGGCTCAACAACCAGCCCTATCTGCTGCTCAGCCTGACGTCGCTGTTCTGGGCCGCCAACATCGTGCTGGCGCGGCATGTCGGCAGCCATGTGCCGCCGGTGACGCTGACCACGATCCGCTGGTTTGGCGTGTTCCTGATTCTGCTGCCGTTCGCCTGGCCGCATCTGAAGGAGGACTGGCCGAAACTGCGCGGCACGCTGCCGCTGATGCTGCTGCTGTCCGCGGTCGGCTTTGCGTTCAACAACGCGATCTCGTACTGGGCGATGCAGTACACCGAGGCGCTCAATGCGCTGCTGATCCAGTCGGCCGGGCCGCTGTTCGTGGCGCTGTGGTCGCTGATCCTGTTCGGCGTGCGGCTGACGCCGGCGCAGCTCGCCGGCATCGCGATCTCGCTGGCCGGCGTGCTCACCATCATCCTGCGCGGCGACTTTTCCGCGCTGGCGAGCATTTCGTTCAACCGCGGCGACCTGATGTTCGGCGCCTCGCTGGTGTCGTTCGGGCTGTATTCGGCGCTGATCCCGCGGCGGCCAAAGATCCATCAGCTCTCGCTGATCTCGTTCACCACCTGCTGCGGCGCGCTGATGCTGCTGCCGGTCGCGATCTGGGAATTCACCGCCGGCACGACACTGAAGTTCGACCTGCTGACCGGAGCGACGCTGGCCTACACGCTGATCTTTCCCTCCACGCTGGCCTATCTGTTCTTCAACCGTGGCGTCGCGCTAATCGGCCCGAACCGCGCCGCGCCGTTCTTCCACCTGGTGCCGGTGTTCGGCTCGGCGATGGCGATCCTGCTGCTCGGCGAGACGCTGGCGCCGTTCCATCTGATCGGCTACGCGCTGGTGCTGGCCGGCGTCATCATCGCCTCGCGGCAAGGATCGGCGAAGCGTTAGCCCACCTTGCGCAAGGCGGCGGCCTTGCGCGGCGACTGGAGTTTTGCCGCCAGCGTGTCGGTGATGAAGTCGATGAACTTCCGCACCTTGGCCGGCACGTGGTTGCGCGAGGCGTAATAGACGTAGAGCGGATAGCGCTCGTCGGGCCAGTCCGGAAACAGCTCGACCAGCGCGCCACTCTTCAGGTGATCGTCGAGGCCGAGATCGATCACCTGCGCGATGCCGAAGCCGGCGAGGCACGCGCCGAGCTTGGTGCCGGAATCGGTCACGGTGAGCCGCCCGTTGACCGTAACAGGCACGACCTCGCCGCCGCGGCAAAACTCCCAGTCGAACGGACGCCCGGTCGCGGGGTCGATCGCGTGGATGCACTGGTGCTCGGGGCTCGCCAGCTCGCGCGGATCGAGCGGCCGGCCGTGGCGCTCGAGATAGATCGGCGAGGCCACGGTGAGCACCCGCGTATCGAGCACGCGGCGCGCGATCAGCGCCGACGGTGCCGGCTCGCCGAACCGCACCGCCAGATCAAAGCCGTCGCTGACCAGATCCGCGATGCGGTCGCGGGTCTCGATGCGCAGCTCCATGGCGGGATTGTGCAGCAGAAACGCGCTCAGCTTCGGTGCCAGCACGAGGCGCGAGAACAGCGGATCGACGTTGACGCGCAGCCGGCCGCGGACTGCATCGCGCGATTTCGCGGTCTCCGTTGCCGCCTCGCCGATCCCTGCCAGATGCCCGGCAACGCGCTCGACCAGCGCGCGGCCTTCCTCGGTGAGCTCGACGGCGCGGCTGGTGCGGTGGACCAGCCGGGCATCGAGCCGCGCCTCGAGCTTGGCGATCGCCTTGCTGACCCCGGACTGCGTCATGCCGAGCCGCTCGGCGGCTTTGCCAAAACTGCGCGCATCCGCCAGCGCCGCGAGCACCACCAGGCCGCCAACCAGCCGACCGTCAACTTCGTCCATGCCGATGCCTCTCAGTCATCCAAGAGATGACCGCCCAGTCGTAGCACCTTGCTGCCATATCGGCCACTGTCGCTGCAGATCACCGGTTCGATCCGGTGACGCAACCGCCACATCATCCGCAATGGAGACCTTGCAATGAGCGACATCCAGGCCATCGCAGCCGCGATCGATGGATATTTCAACCTGATGTATGACGTCGACGATAACAGGTTCCGCGAGGTGTTCGCCGATGCCTGCATCGTGCACGGCATCCGGAACGGCAAGCACACGGTGCGGTCGGCGGCCGAATTCCGCGACTTCATCCGCAGCCGTCCTTCGCCGGCGTCGATGCAGTCACCGCGCGAGGAAGGCATCATCAGCATCGAGCAGACCGCGCCCGACCTTGCCATCGCCAAGGTGCGGGTCAGGAACGGCCAGACCGGCTTCATCGACCATCTCGTGTTTCACCGGATCGACGGCAAGTGGCTGGTCACCACCAAGGCGTTTCACGTCGCGCAGGTGTTCCCGGCCGGAACGTAGCGTCGCCACCCGCGACCCGCATGGCCATGCGGCGAAAAGATGCTTCCGCAAGCATGGCGGCCGGGCTAGTTTCGCCCGCAATAGGCCTGTTCAGGGGCTGTGCGGGGGGACGACGACATGATCGAGGGATTGAGACACTATTGCTGCGTGGTGGCCGCAGCCGCCGCCGCGCTCGCGGCGATATCAGGCGCGGCGCTCGCCCAGACTTACCCGACCCGCAACATCACGCTGGTGCTGCCGTTCGCCGCCGGCAGCGGCACCGACACCACGACGCGGCTGATTTCCAAGGAGCTCGGGGTCGCGCTCGGCGTCGGCATGGTGATCGACAACCGGGCCGGCGCTAACGGCTCGATCGCCGCGAGCTATGTCGCGCGCTCGGCGCCCGACGGCTACACGCTGTTCGTCACCACCAACACGACGCACTCGGCCAATCCGTATCTGCTCAAAAACATGAGCTACGATCCGCTGAAGGATTTTACGCCGATCGCGCGCACCGGCGATTTGCCGTTCATGCTGGTGATCCATCCGGACATTCCGGCGAACTCGGTCGCCGAGCTGATCGCGCTCGCCAAGAAGGAGCCGGGCAAATACTCCTATGCCAGCGGCTCGTCGTCGGCGATCGTCTCGGGCGCGACCTTCGCCCGCCTCGCCGGCATCGATCTTTTGCACGTGCCCTACAAGAGCTCGCCGCCGGCGCTGACCGACGTGATCGCCGGCCGCGTCTCGATGACGTTCATCGACGTGCCGACCGGGCTGCCGCATGTCAACGCCAAGGCGCTGAAGGCGCTCGCCGTCACCACCAAGCGCAAGTCGGCGCTGCTGCCGGAGCTGCCGACCATGGACGAGACGGTGAAGGGTTTTGATATCACCTCGTGGCAGGGCTATCTCGGCCCGGCCAACATGCCAAAGGACATCGTCACCAAGCTGAACGCCGAAATCCGCAAGGTGGTCGAGCGGCCGGACATCAAGAGCCAGCTCGCCGAGCGCGGCATGGAGGCGTTCTCCGGCACGCCGGAGGAATTCGAGGCGTTCCTCAAGGAGCAGCTCGTGCTGTGGGAGAAGCTGATCACCGCCGCGGGGATCGAGAAGCAGTAGCGGGCGCCCGCTCTATCCCCGTCACCCTGAGGTGGCCGCTTCTTCAGCGGCCCTCGAAGGGTCGACGGCCACCAGCCGGGCCGATTCATCCTTCGAGGCTCGCCCAGCAGCGCAATTGCGCTGCAAGGCTCGCACCTCAGGATGACGGGTCAAACAGCGGCGCAACTTATCAGTGTCCTCCCGGCCTTCGCCGGGACGACGCGTGGAGATAGTTGCGTTACGCCGCCCGCACCTTCTGCAAAAATTCGTCCACCGCGTTGCGCAGCTTGCCGGACTGGGTGTCGAGCTCGCGGGCGTTCGACAGCACGTCGCCGGCTGCGGTGCCGGTGGCGGCGGCGGCCGAGGTGACGCCGCCGATATGGGCGGAGATCTCGCTGGAGCCGGCCGCGACCTGCTGGATGTTGCGCGCGATCTCGCGGGTCGCATCGCCCTGCTGGTCGATCGCGGTCGAGATCGAGGCGGTGATCTCGCTCATCTGCGCAATCGTCGCGGTGATGCCGCCGATCGAGGTCACGGCCTCGCCGGTGGAGGCCTGCATCGCCGCCACCTGCGCGGAAATCTCTTCGGTCGCCTTCGCGGTCTGATTGGCCAGCGCCTTCACCTCGGAGGCGACCACCGCAAAGCCGCGGCCGGATTCGCCGGCGCGCGCCGCCTCGATGGTGGCGTTGAGCGCCAGCAGATTGGTCTGCGCCGCGATCGAGTGGATCAGCTTGACCACCTCGCCGATCTTCTCGGCGCCGGTGGAGAGCGCCTGCACGGTCGCGTTGGTTCGCTCGGCATCGGCCACCGCCTGGCTCGCGACCTCGCTGGAGCGTGCCACCTGGCGGGCGATCTCGGCGACCGACGAGGAGAGCTCCTCGGCCGCAGCCGCAACGGTGCCGACATTGTTGGAGGCGCTGTCGGAGGCGGCGCCGACGGTCGCGGCGCGCGCGCTGGCGTCGCTCGCGGTCGCGGTCATCGACTGCGCGGTGGTCTGCATGCCGGCAGCGGCCGACGCCACGGTGCGGACGATGCCGTTGACGCTGCGCTCGAAGTCGCTGGCGATGTTCTCCACCGCGTTGCGGCGCTCGGTCGCAGCGCGGGCCTGGGTCTCCGCCTCGGCCTGTTCGAGGCCGCGGATCCGCACCGCATTGTCCTTGAAGACCTGAACGGTGGCCGCCATCGCGCCGACCTCGTCGCCGCGGCCGACGCCGGGGATCTCGCCGTCGAGCTTGCCGTCGGCGATCTCGCGCATGCGGGCGCCGAGCAGGTTGAGCGGCCGCGAGATGCTGCGGCCGATCAGCCAGGCCACCGAGCCCGAGATGATGCCGATGCCGAGGATCGCAAGCCCGAGCAGCCAGGTGATCGGGCGCAGTTTGGTCTCGATGTCGTCGAGATAGGCGCCGGTGCCGAGATACATGTCGAAGCCGGGCACCGCGACCGCATAGCCGAGCTTGCGGATCGGCGTCTCCTGGCCGGGTTTGACATATTCATAGAACAGCAGGATCTCGCCATTGGCCTTGACGCCGTTCATCAGCTCCTGCGACAGCTTGCGGCCGTTGGTCACGACATCCATGCGGTTGGTGCCGACCTGCTTCGGATCGGGTGCCATCACCGTGATGCCGTCATAGGAGGTGCCGAACAGATAGCCGGCGCCGTTGTCGTAGGTCATGGCGTTGCCGCGCTTGCCGAGCTCGGCCAGCGCCGCCTCCTTGGTCATCTTGCCGGCGTCGACGTCCTTCTTCAGGCTTGCTGCCATGTTCTTCGCCATCTCGACCATCGCCTTGGCCTGGTCGATGCGCGCCTGCACCATCTCCCGCTGCATCAGATGACCCGCGAGAAAGCCGGCGGTGCACAGGCCGAGCAGGGTCACCCCCACCAGAATGCCGAGCTTGGGGGTGATCTTCAGATTTGACAGCTTCACGGGGATCTCCAGGAGGCGGGGAACGCGACGCGATTGGCGGATTGATTCGCCGCACGGTAATGTGAGACCCTTTACCCGATGGTTACGCTGGTTCCCCGTAGAAAGCCGGAGAATTGCGACGGCGACCAACCGGGAATTGTGGAGGCAGCGGCGCAATGCCGCTCTGCCCAATCAAGAAGCAAACGAGCAAGAAGCAAGAACAGAACACATCGGGAGCACACAATGTCGAAATTCAGGGTGGTCACGCCGAAGGGCGCAAGCTTCACCGTGGCCGGCGGCGGCTACGACTATGAGCGGGAGGCGCTCGATCCGATCGGCGCCGAGATCATCGAGGCCCCGGCCAACGAGGCCGAGTTCATCGCCGCGGCGAAAACCGCCGACGCGATCTATGCCAAGGGCATGCCGATCACCAAGGCGGTGATCGATGCACTGGAGAACTGCAAGGTGATCACGCTCGGCAGCGTCGGCGTCGACTCCGTCGACGTCAAGGCCGCGACCGCCCGCGGCATCCCGGTCACCAACATCCCCGACACCTTCATCGAGGAGGTCGCCGACCACGCCATGATGCTGGTGCTCGCCGGCTTCCGCCGCCTGATCGAGCAGGACAAGATGGTGCGCAGCGGCCGCTGGGCCGAGGGCCGGCCGGCGCTGTTGAAGATTCCGCGGCTGATGGGCCAGACGCTGGGCTTCATCTCGTTCGGCCGGGTCGCACGTGCGGTGGCCAAGCGCGCCGCGCCGTTCGGCCTGCGCATGATGGCTTACGATCCCTTCATCCAGGAAACGCTGATGTACGACCACGGCGTGATCCCCTCGACCTTGTCGGAGGTGCTGTCGCAGTCGGACTTCGTCTCGATGCACGCGCCGGCGCGGCCCGAGGTGCATCACATGCTGACCGAGAAGCATTTCCGCCAGATGAAAAAATCCGCGATCTTCATTAACACCGGCCGCGGCGCCACGGTCGACGAGGAGGCGCTGATCAAGGCGCTGCAGGAGGGCTGGATCGCGCATGCCGCGCTCGACGTGCTGGAGAAGGAGCCGCCGTCGCACAACAATCCGATGCTCGGGATGGACAATGTTACCTTGACCGCGCATGTCGCCTCGGCGTCGGCACGTTTCGACGAGGCACGCAAGCGCCGGGTGGGCTACGAATTGTCACTGGTGCTGCAAGGCATGTGGCCGGTAAGCTGCGTCAACCCGTCGGTGCTGCAGAACACCGCGCTGCGCCGCTGGCAACCCGTCAGCATGGATCGCGGTCCGAACAGCTAAGGCGGCAACAACACGTCCGCGGGCGACACGGAGAACGGTCCGTGCCCGCCGGACGGCATAACAACACGGACGCAAAGCCCCCGGTTTCGGCTGGGATCGGGGCGTTCACCGGCGGCTCAACGCCGGGGACAAACAGCAGGGAGAATTTGCATGACCAACATCATCACCCGTCGTGACGCGTTGGTGCTCGGCGTATCCGCCGCGGCGCTCGCCGCCACCGGCGCCTCGGCGCAAACCGCATCCAAGGTCAAGGCCGCCGACGTGCCGGCGCCCAAGCTTGCGATCGAAAAGGGCGCATCGCTGCGCATGCTGCGCCCGGTGCGCTTCGTGCAGGCCGACGAGGACGTGTTCCGCGCCAATGCGGCCAAGTTCACCAAGGAGACCGGCGTCGAGGTCAAGGTCGACTTCGTCGGCTGGGAGGACATCAACCAGCAGACCGCGGTGACCTCGAATTCCGGCGCCGGCCCCGACATCATCATCGGTTTCTCCGACGCACCGCACATCTATGTCGACAAGCTGGTCGAGCTGACCGACGTCGCCGACTATCTCGGCAAGAAGTACGGCGGCTGGCTGAACCTTGCCAAGGCCTACGGCAAGAAGGCCAAGAGCGAAACCTGGATCGGGCTGCCGTTCGGCGCCACCGCCGGCCCGCTGATCTATCGCAAGTCGCTGCTCAAATCGGTCGGCTTCGACAAGGCGCCGGACGACCTTCCCGGCTTCCTCGACCTCTGCAAGAAGCTGCAGAAGGCCGGCAAGCCCGCCGGCTTCGCGCTCGGCAATGCGGTCGGCGACGGCAACGGCTTTGCGGACTGGATGATGTGGTCGCATAACGCCGCCCTGCTGGACGAGGAAGGCAACGTCACCATCAACAGCAAGGAGACCATCGCGGCGCTCAACTACGTCAAGGAGCTCTACCCGACCTTCATCGCCGGCACGCCGTCCTGGAACGACGTCAGCAACAACCGCGCCTACTCCTCGCAGGAAATCGGCCTGACCGCCAACGGCGTCTCGCTGTACTTCTCGCTGAAGAACGATCCGGCGACCGCGGCGATCGCCGAAGACTCCGAGCATCAGCTGTTGCCGAAGGGTCTGGCGCCGGCCTCGCCGATGTCGGGCCTGACGCTGAACGCCATGGTGTTCAAGCACAGCCAGTATCCGAATGCCGCGAAGGCCTTCCTGCAGTTCATGCTGGAGAAGGACCAATACGAGCCGTGGCTCAATGCCAACAGCGGCTACTGGTCGCAGCCGCTGGCGGCCTATGCGGATTCCGCTGTGTGGTCCGGCGATCCCAAGGTCGCGATCTTCAAGGACACCATGAACAGCAAATACTACGCCGGCTACAAGGGTCCGATCTCGACCGCCACCGGCGCGGTGCGCGCGGACTATGTGACGGTGCAGATGTTCGCCTCGGTGGCGACCGGCGCAGCCACGCCGGAAGCCGCCGCCGCGGAAGCCGAGCAGCGCTGCAAGCGGTACTTCCGCCGGCAGGGCCGGTAAGTCGCGATCATTGAAGATCAACCGTCATTGCGAGCGAAGCGAAGCAATCCATAGCGCCACAGGGGAGAATGGATTGCTTCGTCGCTTCGCTCCTCGCAATGACGAACCGACGAGCATTCAATGTCCGTAACAACGATATCCGCCCGTACCTACGCGCAGCGCCAGCCGAACTGGCTGGTGCGGCTGTTCGACTACAAGCCGTTCCTGATCGTGATGTGCCTTGCGCCGGCGATCGGCCTGCTTGCGGTGTTCCTGACCTATCCGCTCGGGCTCGGCATCTGGCTCGCCTTCACCGACACCACGATCGGCCAGCGCGGCATCTTCATCGGGCTGGAGAACTTCCAGTACCTGCTCAAGGATCCCTTGTGGTGGAACGCGGTGTTCTACTCGATCTTCTACACCGCGGTCGCGACCTTCGGGAAATTCGCGCTCGGCTTCTGGCTGGCGCTCTTGCTCAACAATCATTTCCCGTTCAAGAGCCTGGTCCGCGCCATCGTGCTGCTGCCGTGGATCGTGCCAACGGTGCTGTCGGCGCTGGCGTTCTGGTGGATCTACGACCCGCAGTTCTCGATCATCTCCTACCTGCTGGTCGAGGTGCTGCACATCCGCGACAGCAATGTCGACTTCCTCGGCTCGCCGTGGCCGGCGCGGTTCTCGCTGATCGTCGCCAACATCTGGCGCGGCATCCCCTTCGTCGCGATCTCGCTGCTGGCGGGGCTGCAGACCATCTCGCCCTCGCTCTACGAGGCCGCGATGCTCGACGGCGCCACCTCCTGGCAGCGCTTCCGCTACATCACCTTCCCGATGATGATGCCGATTCTCGCGATCGTGATGACGTTCTCGATCATCTTCACCTTCACCGACTTCCAGCTGGTCTACGCCATCACCCGCGGCGGCCCGGTCAATTCGACCCATCTGCTCGCGACATTGGCGTTCCAGCGCGGCATCGCCGGCGGCGAGCTCGGCGAGGGCGCCGCGATCGCGGTGTCGATGATCCCGTTCCTGGTGTTCGCGACGTTGTTTTCCTACTTCGGCCTCGCGCGCCGCAAATGGCAGCAGGGAGAAGCCAATGACTGACGTCACCGCCTCACCGGGCAGCAGCAACGTCGCCAGCGCCACGCCCGACACCATGGCGTGGGATTCGCGGGCGCGGCGCGTGATGATGATCTATCTGCCGCTCGCCTGCTTCATCCTGATCCTGCTGTTCCCGTTCTACTGGATGGCGATCACGTCGTTCAAACCGAACGCAGAGCTGTTGAACTACAAGGAGCACAACCCGTTCTGGATCACCTCGCCGACGCTGCTGCACATCAAGCATCTGCTGTTCGAAACGTCCTATCCGCGCTGGCTGAAGACGACGATGATGGTCGCGATCGGCTCCACCTTCCTGTCGCTGTTCGCCTCGACGCTGGCGGCCTATGCGATCGAGCGGCTGCGCTTCCGCGGCAGTCCCTATGTCGGCCTCGGCATCTATCTCGCCTACCTGGTGCCGCCGTCGATCCTGTTCATCCCGCTCGCCACCGTGATCGTGCAGTTCGGCCTGTTCGATTCACCGATGGCGCTGATCCTGGTCTATCCGACCTTCCTGGTGCCGTTCTGCACCTGGCTCCTGATCGGCTATTTCAAGTCGATCCCCTACGAGCTCGAGGAATGCGCGCTGGTCGACGGCGCCACCCGGCTGCAGATCCTGCGCCGGATCACGCTGCCGCTCGCGGTGCCCGGCCTGATCTCGGCCGGCATCTTCTCCTTCACGCTGTCCTGGAACGAGTTCATCTACGCGCTCGCCTTCATCCAGAGCGGCGCCAACAAGACGGTGCCGGTCGCGATCGTCACCGAGCTGATCACCGGCGACGTCTACCAGTGGGGCGCGCTGATGGCCGGCTCCCTGCTCGGCTCGCTGCCGGTCGCACTGTTCTACTCGCTGTTCGTCGATTATTACGTGTCGTCGCTGACGGGTGCGGTGAAGGAGTAGCGGGGGGCGCGCTTCCAAATCCGTCATCCTGAGGTGCGAGCCTTGCAGCGCAATTGCGCTGCTGGGCGAGCCTCGAAGGATGAATCGGCCACCAGCCGGGCCGTCGACCCTTCGAGGGCCGCTGAAGAAGCGGCCACCTCAGGGTGACGGTGATAGATAGAAGCGCGGCGCTCTTTCCCCGTCATCCCCGCGCAAAGGCTTCGCCTTTGTCGCTGGAGGTGCGAGCTCTTGCGAGCCTCGAAGGATGAATCGGCCGCCAGCCGGGCCGTCGACCCTTCGAGGGCCGCTGAAGAAGCGGCCACCTCAGGGTGACGGTGATGGTTTGCTCAGCTTGTTCGGTGTCATCACCCGGCTTGACCGGGTGATCCAGTATTCCAGAGACGCCGGTGATAGAAGCGAGAGGCCGCGGCGTACTGGATCGCCCGGTCAAGCCGGGCGATGACAACGGTAGGTGAGGACAAAGCTTCACAAGCTCTCAGGGTGACGGTGATGGATAAAGCGCGTCGCTCTTTCCCCGTCATTGCGAGCGAAGCGAAGCAATCCATCGCCCCGCACACGCTGAAGCATGGATTGCTTCGTCGCGGAGCCTGTCATCGGGCGCGCGTTCGCGCGACCCGTTGGCGCCTCGCAATGACGGATGGTCCCTACCGCGGCACGAATGCGACCGGGACGCTGAAGCCGATCGCGCCCTGGGTGACCTCCGGCGGAATCGGCGGGAACGGCTGGGCCTGGCGCACCATCGCCAGCGCGCGGGCGTCGAATGCGGGGTTGCCCGAGGAGCCACTGATGTGGCTCGCCAGCACCTGGCCACCGCGGCCGAGCGTGAAGGTCAGCCGGGCCACGCCGCGCTGGCCGCGGCCCTCCGGCGGATAGGACTGGAAGCGCATCAGATGCGCGCGGACCCGCGCATTGTAGGCCGCGAGCGCCGAGGCGGACGCGCCGGCGCTGATCGCGGAGGCGACCGGTGCCTGCCGTTCGGCGCGGCTCGGCGCGCTGGTGCGCGGCGCCGGCGTCGCCTCCGATGGCTTTTTGGCCTCACGGCGAACCACCTTGGGCTTGACCGGCTCCACCTTGCGCTCAGGAACGACGTTTGCGGGCTCCTCCTTCGACGGCACGGCTTGCTGCTTCTGCTCCGGCGGCGCCACGACTTCAGGCTTCTCTTGCAGCGGCGTCGGCGCAATCTCGTCCTGCACCGGCTGGGCGGCGACCGGCTGCGGCGGCGCCGCATCCGCTTCCTGCATCGCCGGCCCCGGCGGCGCCTCGGTCTGCGAAATCGCAGGCGCGGAGGTGATCGGCGCCAGATCGACCAGCACCGCCGGCACCGCGACGCCCGGCATCGGCGCCGCGACCCAGGTCATGCCGAGCGCGAGCAGTGCCGCATGCGCCGCGAGGATCGCCGCCGCCGACAGGCCCCAGCGCCGCAGCCGAACCTCGTCGCCCGCATGATGAAGCGCATAGTCGCTCATGACGATAGATCGCGTTCCCTCTCCCGCTTGCGGGGGAGGGTTAGGGTGGGGGTATCACCGCGAGTCGGACCGATCGTGTGGAAAGAGCCCCCACCCGCATCGCATCTTCGATGCGCTGCGACCTCCCCCGCAAGCGGGAGAGGTGAATCTCCGACGTGGCGGCTTCTCCACTTCATTGCTAGCTTCGGCCGTCGAGGCCGACCAGCGCGATCTTGAGATAGCCGGCGTTGCGCAACAGGTTCATCACCTCCATCAGCTCGCCATAGCTGACCGCCTTGTCGGCGCGCAGGAAAATGCGCTCGTCCTTCTTGCCCTGGGTGGCGCCGTCGAGCGCCGAGCTCAGCGTGTCGCGCGCGATCACGTCTTCGCCGATTGCGACCGACAGATCGGGCTTCACGGTAACGAACACCGGCCTGTCCGGCCGCGGCGGCGGCTCGGCGGTCGAGGCTGGCAGATCGACGCCCAGATCGACGGTGGCGAGCGGCGCCGCCACCATGAAGATGATCAGCAGCACCAGCATCACGTCGATGAACGGCGTGACGTTGATCTCATGCGCCTCGACCAGATCGTCGTCGCCGCGGCGCCGCCCGCCGAACCCGCCGCCTGAGCCGAGCTTTGCGCCCATCGCCTACTCCGCGGCCCGCGCCAGGCGGAACAGGCTGCGATCGCCCTCGCGGCTGACCAACAGCATCACCATGACCGAAGCATCGCCGAGCAGCGCGCGATACGCCGCGATCGATCGCGTCAGATGGTTGTAGATCACGACCGCCGGGATCGCGGCGACGAGGCCGAGCGCGGTCGCGAGCAGCGCCTCCGCGATGCCGGGCGCGACCACGGCGAGGTTGGTGGTGTGGGCCTCGGAGATGCCGATGAAGGAATTCATGATACCCCACACCGTGCCGAACAGGCCGACGAACGGCGCGGTGGCGCCGATGGTGGCGAGCACGCCGGTGCCGTGCGCGATCTGCCGCGACATCGCCGCCTCGACCCGCTCGAGCCGCAGCGCGATCCGCTCCTTGAAGCCGTCGTCAAACATGCCGCCGGACAGCGCGGCCTCGCGCGACGCCGACTGGATGATCTGCGCCACCGCATCGCTGGCCTCGCGGCTCGCCTGCTCGACCTCGGCAAGCTCTGTGTCGCGCTCGAGCAGAGAGATCCGCCGCCGCGCGAGCGCGGTCTTGCGGCGCAGCTCGATGGTCTTGGCGAGCCAGACCGTCCAGGTCACGAGCGAGGCGATGGCGAGCCCGACCATGACAGCCTTCACGACGATGTCGGCGCTCTGGAACATGCCCCAGGGCGACAGGTTGTGCGGCAACAGGGCGTGGTCCGATGCGGCGAGGCTGGCGGTTGGGAGAAATGCAATTGCGAACGAAGCGATCGCGATCGATAGCCCGCTCCCCCTGTCGAACGTCCTGCCAAGCATATTCGCCTCCACGCACCTGTGTCACCTCGCCCCGCTTGCGGGGAGAGGTCGGATCGCATCGTTAGATGCGATCCGGGTGAGGGGGACTCTCCAGGCACCGCGCTCGCGGAGAGTCCCCCTCACCCCGAACCCTCTCCCCGCAGGCGGGGGAGAGGGAGAAGACTGTCAAGCCGCCTTCGGCGCGAGGCGGTCGGCCAGCGCGTGGAAGCGCGCCAGCTGATCGCCGCGCAGTGCACGCGTCTCGTCGCGGCCGACGAACACCTTGAACATGATGCCGCCGTCGCGGTTGAGGAACGCGATGAACGCCGACACCTTGCCCATGAACGGCCGCTCGACGAACGCAATCGCAGCGCAGCGCTCATGGCGGAGATGGCCGTGCAGGCCCTTCGGCTGCATCAGGTTGAAATAGCCGCGGCCGACCTCGCCGTTCGGAATGGCGCCGGTGAATTCGAAGATCGCATCAATGGTGTGCACGATCAGCGTCACCTCGCCCCACTCCGCGATGTCGCCCATCGCATCCGCGAACTCACCCGGCCCGATCCGCACCATGCTCGCGGGCAGCGCCTCGAGCACCGCGCGCGGCGTCACCTGGCGCTCGCGCGCGACATCCTCGATCACCGCACCGGGATTGTCGGCCATGGTGGCCTTGAGCTCGGCGAGCGCCGGGTTGAGCATGGCAGCCTCGGTCATGCGGCGCTCTTTGCCCGCTCGGTGATCAGCACCTCAAATCCCTCGAATTTGGGATGGCCGAGATAGAGGCTGCCGCCGGTCTCGTTGCCGGCGCGGGAATGGGCGCGGCGGAACGCTTCCGACCTGGTCCAGTCCTCGAACGCGGTCTTGCTGGCCCACACCGTGTGCGTCGCATAGAGCGTGTGGTCCTCGGCCTCGGGCCCCTTCACCAGGTGAAACTCGATGAAGCCCGGCAGGTCGCCGAGATAGGATTCGCGGGTCTTCCACACGGTCTCGAACGCCTGCTCCTTGCCCTTGATCACCTGGAACCGGTTCATTGCGATGAACATGAATGTCTTCTCCTGTTGGCGGCGGACTTTTGATCCTGCCGGCTGATCTCGTTGATAGCATGAACGCGCCAAGGCCGCGCTGGGGGCACCAGCGCGGCCGGAGCAACCTGGATGGAATGATCGGCTCGTCGCGTTACGCTCCACCTAGGTGAATTTTCAGCCCGGCCTTGTAGACGGTGCCCGGACCGGGACTCGAGAACAGCACGTCGTTCTGCGTCGTGCCGTCGGTCGAGGAGCCCGGGATCGCATAGGGCCGGTAGTACTGGTTCAGGAGGTTGTCGACCGATGCCGTGAAGGTGATGTCCTTGGTGGCGTTCCAGGTCAGATAGAGGTTGACGAGATCATAGGCGGTCGAGGGCAGATAGCCCGCCGGCAGGTCGTTGTTGGCGCCGAACGAGGCCCATTGCATCGACAGGATCAGCGTGCGGTCGAGCAGCCGCACGCCGGCGGTGGCCGTCACCTTGCGCGGCGTGATGGTGGCGAGGCCAACATTGGTCTGGGTGTTCTTGCCGCGCATCAGATGGCCGGCAACACCGAGGAACCAGTCGCCCGCGTCGTACATCGTCTCCAGCTCGACGCCCTCGATCTGGGCATGGGCGATGTTCTGGTACTGGTAGAACTGGCTGAAGCGGCCGAACGGCGTCAAGGTCGGCGCCGACGCCACGAGATCGATATAGCCGTCGACGTCGTTGCGGAACACGTTGATCTTGCCGCGGAACGAGTCGCTCGCGGAGAAGATGCCGTCATACTTCAGGTTGACGCCGGCTTCCTTGTTCTTGCCGACCTCGGGCCGCAGGCCCGCATTGGGCAGGAAGCAGAACAGGCCGGAGGTGCCGTCGGGGCAGTTGAACAGCGCAGGTCCGCCGCCGGTGGCATGGCCGCCGGCAATCAGCGTCTCGGTGATCGACGGCGCGCGATAGCCCTCGGCATAGCTCAGATAGGGCGTGAAGCCCGCAATCGGCGTGACGCCGACGGTGATCTTCGGCGACAGCCGATCGCCGTCGGTCGACGTCTTGACTGAGTCGAGCTCGTAGCGGTCGTATCTGAGCGCGCTGACGATCTCGAGCCAGCTCGAATAGTTCTGCTTCAGCTGCACGAAGCCGCCCGACACCGTGCGCTGGCCGCCCGGCGTCGTGATGTTGGAATTGCCGCGCGCATCGAAGGTCTGGACATCGTCGCGGAAGGCATCGAAGCCGTAAGTCACGGCGTTGCGCCAGTCGCCGAAGTTGAAGCGCGTGGTGTTGTTGACGTCGAGGCCGACGGTGTCGAGCGAGTAGCCGCGCTTGTCGCCGACGCAGCCGGAGATGTTGTTGCCGGGATTGGCCAGCGTGCAGACGCCGCCGCCGGTGGTGATGCGGTTGTTGTAGGTCTTGACCTGGTCGTTGTCGGTGCGGTTGCCGTAGACCGAGATGTTCCAGTCGAACAGCATGTCGTCGGGCTTGGCGTATTTCCAGGTCAGCGTGCCGGTGTAGTTCTTGGCATCGGAGGCGTAGACCGAGGAGCCGGCGATCGCTGCCAGCGGCGCCGCGGTCGTGGTCGGGCCGCGGTTCTGCTGGCCGATATTGTACTGGTAGTCCTGGAAGATCGCGCCGAGCTTGAATTCGTGGCCTTCGGCCGGACGCACCGTCACCTTCATCAGGCCGGCGGCGATGTCGTTGCCGGTGTTGCCGATCTCGGTGCCGGCGCCGTCCTTGTAGTTGCTCTGAGTGCGATAGACCGCGCCGCCGAACACGTCGACATTGGGATCGACGCGTACGCCGCCGAAGATCGAGGCCATGCCGCGATCCTTGTTCGAGCCATAGGAGCCCGAGGTGTCGACGCCCCAGCGCTCGCCGGGACGCAGCACGTCGTCGATGTCCTTGGTGCGGAACGAGACCACGCCGCCGATCGCGCCGGAGCCGTAGATGTTCGCGGTCGGGCCGCGCACCACGTCGACGCCGCCGATCAGCTCGGGATCGAGAAAGAACGAGCCGTTGGCATTATGGCCGGTGCGCTGATAGTTCTGCCGCGCGCCGTCGACCACGACCGCGACCCGGCCGAAATCCTGCAGGCCGCGGATGTTGATCACGGTCGACGGATCGTCGCCGCGCTCCTGGAACGAGACGCCGGGCACGTTGTAGAAGATGTCGGAGAGCCGATTAGGCTGCAGGCCCTGGATCTTTTCCAATGTCACCGTGCTGACCGGCGCCAGCGCATCGATCGCGCGCTCCTCGGTCTTGGTCGCCACCACCGTGATGGTGTCGAGCGACTGCACCGGCACCGCGCCGATCTGTGCGCGCGCACTCGTCGCCGGCACTGCTGCGGCCGCCTGTTCGGCTTGCGGCTTCGGTTTGCGCTTGGCCTGCTTCGGCCGTTCGGAAGTGGAACGCGCGGCGGAGGGATCGGCGGTCTGCGCAAGAGCGCTCTCCGACATTGCCGCAAATGAAAACACCGACGCGCCCAAAATCAAGGCGCGCGAATACCTAGCCCCGTCAGCCATAGCCCCAACCCGATGATCACACTTCTGGTCTGGCTGGCTGGCGCTCTCACGAGCGGCTTGCTGGCTACCGCGTTGCAGTGCGAGCCACCCGCCCGCATTGCGTCATGATTGGTTACGGGCCGGCAACAGAACGGTCAAGAATGCGGCGGCGCTGTTTACATCGATTGTAAAGTGCGGCCGTTGGAATGCGGCGTTGCCCGCTTATACAAGCAGGCAACATTTGAAGATTTCAAGGCGCAGCACCAGCACAATGTCGGCCACTTCCGGAGACAATATCGGCGCAGCCGGCGGCCATGCGGAGAACCCATCCGAGGCAACCAAGACGCTCATCATGCGGGGAAATCGTCTCGACAGCCGCGACCTGTTCACGACCGAGCGCGAGATCATCATCGCACATGGCGAGGAAAGCTACCGGCTGCGGCTGACCTCGCAAAACAAGCTGATCCTGACCAAGTGACATCATCGATGACAATTTGCCGCACGCTCGCTTTGCTCGCTCTCTGCCTGCTGCCACCAGGCACGGCCATCGCCGAAGGCATCACGGTGCACGATGCACGCGACCGCGACGTCGTGATCAACGACCCGTCGCGGATCGTCTCGATCGGCGGCGCGATCACCGAGATCCTCTATGCGCTCGGCTTCGCGGACCGCATCGCCGGCGTCGATGCGACCAGCCTCTATCCGCCGTCGGCGCTGCGCGACAAGCCGGACGTCGGCTACATGCGCCAGCTCTCGGCGGAGGGCGTGCTCGGGCTGCATCCCTCGCTGGTGCTGGCAGTGCAGGGCTCCGGGCCGAAAGAGACCATGGACGTGCTGGAGGCCGCCAAGGTGCCGCTGGTGCTGGTGCCCGAGACATTCTCCGAGGCCGGGCTGATCGAGAAGATCAGGCTGGTCGGCCACGCGATGGGCGCCGATCCGCGCGCCGCCTGTCTCTCCGCGGCAGTCGAAGGCGATCTCGCGCAGCTGCGCACGCTGCGCGCCAGAGTGACACAACCGGTGCGGGTGATGTTCGTGATGTCGATGGTGGGCGGCCGCGCGATGGCGGCGGGCCACAAGACCGCGGCGGACGAAATCATCCAGCTCGCCGGCGCCGTCAACGCCATCGACGGTTATGACGGCTACAAGCCGCTCAACGACGAGGCCATCGTGGCGGCGAAGCCCGACGTCGTGCTGTCGATCGAGCGCGGCAAGGATTCGCTCAATGCCGATGCGGTGTTCGCGCATCCGGCCTTTGCGCTGACGCCGGTCGCGGCCAACAAGGCTTTCATCTCGATGGAAGGACTTTATCTGCTCGGCTTCGGCCCGCGCACCGCCGCCGCGGCGCGCGACCTCTCGATCAAGCTCTATCCGGCGCTGGCGTCGCAGGCTGAAAGTTTCAGGCCGGCCGCGCTGACCGCGAACTGCCGGCAATGAGCGTGGTGGCCGAGCGCGGCGCGCACGAGGGACACCGCCGGGCCGGACTATCGCTGCGGCCGGCGGCGGCGCTCACCCTGCTCTGCCTGCTTGCGGCACTCATCGGCACCGCGCTGATTGCGCTGACTGTCGGCGCCGCCGGCATTCCGCTGGCGCGGCTGCCGGCCGCGCTCGGGCTGTGGAGCGATGGCGCGGCGGGCCCGCTGCTGGCGCGCGACCAGCTCGTGGTGTGGTCGATCCGCATCCCGCGCATCGCGGCCGCCGCGATGGTCGGCGGGCTGCTGGCGATGTCGGGCGCCATCATGCAGGGCCTGTTCCGCAATCCGCTCGCCGATCCCGCGCTGGTCGGCGTCTCCTCCGGCGGCGCGTTTGCCGCGGCAGCGGCGATCGTGCTCACCGACAGCCACCTCGGCGCAAGCCTGCAGTTCATCCAGCACCAGTTGCTGCCGGTCGCCGCCTGCGCCGGCTCGCTGATCACCACCATCGTGCTGTATGGCATCGCCAGCCGCGGCGGGCGCACCTCGATCGCGATCTTCCTGCTGGCGGGCCTCGCGCTCGCCGCGATCGCCAATGCCGGCATCGGGCTTCTGGTGTTCGTCGCCGACGACCGCCAGCTCCGCGACATCACCTTCTGGCTGCTGGGCTCGCTGAGCGGCGCGACCTGGAGCAAGCTGACGACGCTGGCGCCGGTGCTGGCGATCGCGCTGATCGCCTGCCTCTCGATCGCGCGCGGGCTCGACGTGCTGGTGCTCGGCGAGGCCGAAGCGTTTCACAGCGGCGTCGACGTCGAGCGGTTGAAGCGGATCTCGATCGTGCTGGTGTCGACGATGACCGGCGTCGCGGTCTCGGTCTGCGGCGTGATCAGCTTTGTCGGCATCGTGGTGCCGCATCTGTTGCGGCTGGTGATCGGGCCGGCGCATCGCCTGCTGCTGCCGGCCTCCGCGATTCTTGGCGCGATCCTGCTGGTCGGCGCCGACACGGTGGCCCGCACCATCGTGGCGCCCGCGGAAATGCCGATCGGCATTTTGACCGCGGCGATCGGCGCCCCGTTCTTCCTCGCCATGCTGCTGCGCCAGCGCACCCTGGTCGCGCTATGAGCGCGCTGCTCGCGGCGCAATCGGTATCGATGACGGTCGGCGGCGCCACGCTGGTCGATGACATCTCGCTGCAGGTCGGCGCCGGCGAGATGGTCGCAATTGTGGGACCGAACGGCGCCGGCAAGTCGACCTTGCTGCGGATGCTGTCCGGCGATCTCAGACCTTCGCGCGGCACGATCCGGCTCAAGCAGCGCGAGCTCCACGCCTATCGGCCGCGCGAGCTGGCGCAGCATCGCGCCATGCTGTCGCAACATGTCCACGTCAGCTTCCCGTTCACGGTGGAAGAAATCGTCACGATGGGCGCCGGCGAGCGTTCACGCGCCGCGGCGCGCGGGCTGGTCGAGGCGGCGCTCGACGAGGTCGGGCTTGCAGATTTTCGCGCGCGGCAATTGCCGACGCTGTCGGGCGGCGAGCAGCAGCGCGCGCACTTCGCCCGCGTGCTGGTGCAGCTGGCCTGCGGCGAGGCGCGCCACGGTCCGGGCCTGCTGCTGCTGGACGAGCCGACGTCGAGCCTCGATCTGCGGTATCAGATCGATCTGGTCGAGACTGCGCGACGGCGCGCCGCCCAAGGCACCGCCGTGATCGCGATCCTGCACGACCTCAACCTGGCGATGCGGTTTGCCGACCGCATCCTGCTCTTGCATCGCGGCCGGCTCGCCATCGACGGCGACCGCGCCGCCGCGATGCGGCCGGAAACCATCCGGCAGATCTTCGAGATCGACGCTGCGATCGCGCACACCGAGCAGGGAGTGCCGTTCTTGCTGCCGCAGACCATGCGGCCGGTCTGAATCCCCAACCCACGTTGGATAGATGGGAGGCGACCTAACGCCGCAACCCTTATTCGGTGACAAGCGGCGCCGTTCATAAATCTGTCAGGCGGCTGTCACAGCCACCTCCGAGAACACCGCATCGTTTATCCTCTGGGGAGATCAACCATGCGCCTGTCACTGCTCTGCTCCGTCGCATCCGTGCTGCTTGCCACCGCCGCGTTCGCGCAAGGCGAAGGCGAATTTCCGGCGACGCTGGCGGGACACGCCGTGATGCCGGCCGAGAGCTTCATCGAGGCGCCGGCGGACGCGCCCGCGGACCTGAAGACGTCGGGCAAATACACCACCGGCAAGCGCGTCGACACGATCGGCACCGTGATGGGCAAATCCTATGAGCGGCCGACCGGCGTGTCGCTGCCGTTCAAGGGCCAGCCGCTGCAGGGCCATTCCGGCATCAAGGTGATGCCCGACGGCTCGTTCTGGGTGATCACCGACAACGGCATGGGCTCGCGCTACAACTCGGCCGACTCGATGCTGTATCTCAACCGGCACAAGATCGACTGGGCGAGCGGCAAGATCGAGCGCCAGGAGACCGTGTTCCTGCACGATCCCGACAAGAAGGTGCCGTTCCGCATCGTGCATGAGGACACCGCCAAGCGTTACCTCACCGGCGCCGATTTCGACACCGAAGGATTCCAGATCATCAACGACACGTTCTGGATCGGCGACGAGTTCGGGCCCTACGTGCTGAAGGCGGACAAGACCGGCAAGATCCTCGCCGTGTTCGAGACCGTCGCCGACGGCAAGCCGGTGCGCTCGCCGGATCACTGGGCGGTGCAGTCGCCCGGTGCGCCGGGCGCCAGCTACACCAACGTCAATTTGCGCCGCTCCAAGGGCTATGAGGGCTTTGCCGCCTCGAAGGACGGCAAGTTCCTGTACGGTCTTCTTGAAGGACCGCTGTGGGATGCCGAGAAGAAGGACTGGGAGAAGGTCGACGGCAAGGAAGCCTCGCGCATCCTCGAATTCGACGTCGCCGCGGAAAAATTCACCGGCCGCTACTGGCAGTATGTGTTCGAGCAGAACGGCAATGCGATCGGCGACTTCAACATGATCGATCCGACGGCGGGCCTGGTGATCGAGCGCGACAATGGCGAAGGCACCGCCGACAAGGCGTGCCCGCAAGGCCAGCGCGGCGAGAGCTGCTTTCCCGATCTCGCCAAATTCAAGCGCGTCTACAAGATCGAGCTGTCCGACGCCAATGTCGGCAAGCCGGTGCGCAAGATCGCCTATATCGACCTCCTGAAGATCCGCGATCCCGACCACAAGGCGAAGAAGCCGCTCAACGACGGCGTCTACACCTTCCCGTTCTTCACCATCGAGAACGTCGACCGGGTCGACGACACCCACATTATCGTCGGCAACGACAACAACTTGCCGTTCTCCTCGAGCCGCGATCCCAACAAGGCCGATGACGACGAGTTCGTGCTGCTCGAGGTCGGCGATTTCCTGAAGGCGAAGTGAGGTTCGCTCTCTCCACTCCCTCTCCCCCGTTCTTCACGGGGAGAGGGTCGGGGTGAGGGGCTACTTCCGCAACAATACTGCCGGACGGACTCGCGGAGACTCCCCCTCACCCGGATCGCATCTGACGATGCGATCCGACCTCTCCCCGCAAGCGGGGCGAGGTGAATCGCGCCACCTCGTCCACATCCCGTCACGCGGTGCAAACTAAGCGCTCCACTACCAAACCCGTCATCCCCGCGCAAAAGGCGTCGCCTCTGTCGCTGAAGGTGCGAGCCTTGCGGCGCACTTGCGCCGCTGGGCGAGCCTCGAAGGATGCACGGCCCGGCTGGTGGCCGTCGATCCTTCGAGGCTCGCCGAAGAGGCTCGCACCTCAGGATGACGGTGATGGAGTTCTTACGCGGCTCCATCCACGTCATTGCGAGCGAAGCGACTTGTTCGCCGTAGCCTTGGCGAAGGCGGAAGCAATCCATCTCGCTGCAAGCGCAGACATGGATTGCCTCATCGCTCCTCGCAATGACGGCGTCTGAGGGCGCCCCTCTAGCCCGCCGGCACCATCACGACGCCCTTGTCCTTGGGCCAGCGCATCCGCCAGGCGAAATTGATCTCTTTGACCTCGCCCGGCTTGGCCTCGAATGCCCATTCCAGCACGCCGCGCTTGTCGCGCAGGTTGGTGCTGGTTGCAGGCGTCGACGAGGACAGCATCTCGACTACGATCTCCTCGCTCTCGCTGACCGGCAGCTGGTCCTGGATCGCGACCTTGATCGGGAAATCGTGGCCGTTGCGCACCGTGGTTTTGAACGCGCGCTCGTCGGTCTTCGACGTCGTCACGATCAGCCCGGCTGAGCCCTCGTTGCGCTTCACCACCGTGCGCTCGATCTTGACCTTGTCGTCGGCGCCGAAGCCGAGCCGCACCGTCTCGTCCTTGGCGGTCGCGGCCATCCGGCTGCGGCCGACAAAGATGCCGTCGCGGTAGATCGACACCTGCCCCGGCAGCAGTGTCACGTCGTCGGCCTGCACGAAGCTGGCTTCGAGGAACGCGGTCGGATCGATCGCCGGCGCGGCACGGATCGCGAGATCGGGGGTGATCGTCGCGGTGGAGATGCGCAGGTTTTTCGGGCCCATATTGGCCGCGACGCTGACGCGGCCCGGAATCTTGAAGGTGGCCTGGAACGCGCCGACCTCGGCCACCGCCTCGCGTTCGTCCGCGCGCTTCGCCATGGCGTTCTCGGCCGGCTCGGCTGCCGACATCGGCATGGCCCGCTGCGGCACGCTGTCGAGGAGCTTGCCCGCCGCCATCGGCCGCGGCACCTGCGGGTACTGCACGACCAGCGAGCCGAGCTCCGGCGCGTTGCCGCCGCGCGCGACGCGCACGGTGGAAACGGCGAGCGCCACATTCGACCAGTCCTCGCCGGTCGACTGGGTGATCTCGGCGCGGCGCACCAACTCGATCGCAGGCTTGCGATCCTTCGCGCCGGTATCGAGGCGGGCGTCGTAGAGCGGGACCCAGCGGGCGCCGCGTACCGCATAGGTCACGCGCAGGTTCGCGCGGGTCGCAGCCGCGGAAGCGAGCTCGATCCTGACCTCGAACTTGCTCGACGGCTTGGCGGCGCGATCGGCTTCGAGCCGCTGAACGTCGCGGTCGATCTCGCGCTGCTTGCGCCGGGCGTCGCGGATCGCATTGTCGGCGGCGGCGACCTCGTCGCCGACGGCGGAGAACGCGGCACGCCACTCGCTCACCGGGCGCGCCTCGCCCTTCTCGCCGATGCCGACCGGCGAGACCTCGGCAAAGCGCTCGGCGAATTTGCGGCGCGCCTCTGCCGACTTG
Source organism: Bradyrhizobium sp. CCBAU 51753 (assembly GCF_015291565.1). NCBI lineage: Bacteria > Pseudomonadati > Pseudomonadota > Alphaproteobacteria > Hyphomicrobiales > Nitrobacteraceae > Bradyrhizobium > Bradyrhizobium sp. CCBAU 51753. Next base: position 8,140,118 of record NZ_CP030037.1, read on the forward strand.
ATGATGCCTTCAAGATCATCGCGCTGATCCTTCAGCGCCTCGATGCGCTTGTCGATCTCGGGCAGGTTCGCCGGCGGTACTGGACGCGGCGGGCGCGCGTCGATCGCGCCGATCGTGAGCCTTGCGCCCGCGTCACCTTCGACGCGCAGCGAGGACGGATCGAGACCGACAGGAAAATCCCTGGCGACGAGCGTGTTGTCGCCGGCGGGCAGGTCGAGGGTGATGACGCGGGTGACGCTCGCGCCATCGGGATAGACGGTCACGGCGTCGACCTGCGACGCCGCATCGAGATCGGCCGCCTGCAGCGGGCCGGCAACCAGCGCAGTCACCAGCGCCAGGCTGGTGGTCACGAGACAGTTGGCAATCAATCGCATGATATCCCTCCGAAGTACGCATCGCGCGAGATGTCGGGATGCGCCGGCTGCGCAGGCGCACCGCTTCTCGTGCGTGAGACGCGGCGAGGAAGGAACTGGTTCGATTGAGGATTCCGTGCGGCGCCGGCAAGGCGGCGCCGCGGCCGCGGCGTGGCGCCGCGATGGTTTTGCCGGTCAGTGTCCCGTTTTGCGCCGGATGAAGAGATAGTTCGGCACGAGGGCGGCAATGGTGATGGCCGCCATGATCCACCAGCCGCGCTGGAATGCGGCGATCCGGTCAGTCATCGTGACCGGTGTCGCCAGGATCGCGACCGCGATCGCGACGCCGATCGCCAGCGCCGCCTGCCGGATCATGTTGATCACGCCGGAGCCGGTCGCAAACGAGGAAGGCGGCAGCGATCCGGCACCGACGCCCATCAGGGTCGGGAAGGTCAATCCAACGCCGACGCCGATCAGCATCATGCCCACGACAACCGCCGGCACGTTGGACTCCGCGCCCATCAGGGTGGCCCAGATGACGACGCCGGTCGCGAAGGAGAAAATGCCGGCGGCAACCACGGCGGCCGCGCCAAATCGCGCGATCAGGCGCCCGGCAAACAGCAGCGAGGTGACCGGCACCAGCAGCGGACCCGGCGCGATCGCAAGCCCGGTCTGCAGCGCCGACCAGCCCCACACCGTCTGATCCCACAACGCGACGGAGAACAGCATGGCGCCGAACGCCGCCGAATACGGCGCCATCACCAGCGACGCGCCAGTGAACGGCCGCACCGCGAACAGCGCAGGATCGACGAACGGATTCTTCGAGCTGAAGCAGTGCCGAATGAACGCGGCGAGGCAGATTGCCGCAACGGCAAAGCCAAGAACAATGCCGCGCGAGCCCCATCCCCAGTCGTTCGCCTTCACGATCGCAAAGGTCAGCGCACCGATGCCGCAGGTCACCAGCAGCGCCGCCCATGGGTTCGGCCGCGGCACGTCGTGGCCGGGCACCTCGGGCAGTTTCAGCCAGCCGATTACGATCGCAACAATGCCGATCGGAACGTTGACGATGAAGATCCAGCGCCAGTCGAAGGTCACGAGCAGCCCGCCGACCAGCGGTCCGAGCGCCGCCGCAAGCCCGCCGATCGCGGTCCAGGTGCGCACCGCGCCGGCACGCTGCTCGGCGGGGAATGAGGCCAGCAAGAGGCCGATCGACGTCGGCGTCATCAACGCCGCGCCGGCGGCCTGCGCGACCCGCGCGATCACCAAAAATTCGACATTGCGCGCCAGCGCGCACGCCGCGGACGCGGCCGTGAACAGCGCAACGCCGAGCAGAAAGCTTAAGTTGCGGCTGTGCCGCTCGGCGAGCCGGCCGAAGAACACCAGCAGCGCGGCATAGGCGATCGCATAGCCGTTGAGGATCCAGGACAGGTCCTCCAGCGAGGCAGCGCGGAACTCCTGGGCGATGTTCGGCAGCCCGACATTGACGATGAAGAGGTCGAGGTTGGCGAGGCAGATGCCGACCGAGACGATGGCGAGCACCAGCCGCGGGGATGCCGTTGCTCTACGCCGGCGCGGCCGTTCCGCGGGAGCCGCCGGCAGTTCGATCGTCTCCGCATCCACTTCCGACATCACGGCCTCCAATTTATGTGCATATGCATCTATTGCCAATAGGTGCATATGCATGTAATTGTCAAGCACGCTTTGGAGACAATCGATGGCAAGGATGGACACGACCAGGTGCAATCTGACCGCGTTCCGCAAGGCGACGCGGCGGGTGTCGCAGCTTTATGACGAGATCCTTGCGCCGTCAGGGCTGCGCGGTACGCAGCGGGCCATTCTGGTCCATGTTGCGCGATCGCAATCGTCGACGATCGGCGAGCTCGCCGCTGCATTGGTGCTCGACCGCACCGCCCTCACCCACAATCTCAAGCCGCTGCAGCGCGACGGCCTCGTCACCGTTGCTGCCGACAAGGATGACCGCCGCAGCAAGCGGGTTCGGCTGACCAAACGCGGCGAGAGCAAACTTGCGGAGTCGCAGGACGCCTGGCGGCAGGCCCAGGACCGGTTCGAGGCCGCCTTTGGTGCGCGGCAGGCGGCCGAACTGCGGCAGACGCTCGAGCTGGTCGCCGCGCTCGAATTCGGCGAGCTGCCGCCGGCAGCTCCGGCCGGGTAGAGCCGGCATCATAACGACCAAGGCGGGATGAAGTTAGGTTGAATCTGTTTGACCGCGGGTTCGGTCCACCTCTCCCCGGCGGGGAGAGGTAAACCTCCGATGTCGCTCCGGCTCAACCTAATCTCGTCACCCTGTGACAATGAAAACGGCCCGGCGTGATCCGCCGGGCCGCAACGTCTCAGACAACAGGCGCGGTCAGGCGCTCAGCTGTAGATCTCGAACAGGCCGGCGCCGCCCTGGCCACCGCCGATGCACATGGTCACGACGCCCCACTTGGCCTTGCGGCGACGGCCTTCCTGCAGCAGGTGGCCGGTGAGCCGGGCGCCGGTCATGCCGAAGGGGTGGCCGATCGCGATCGAGCCGCCGTTGACGTTGTACTTCTCCGGATCGATGCCGAGCTGGTCGCGCGAATAGAGGCACTGGCTGGCGAAGGCCTCGTTGAGCTCCCAGAGGTCGATGTCGTCGATCTTCAGGCCGTGGCGCTTCAACAGCTTCGGCACGGCAAACACCGGGCCGATGCCCATCTCGTCGGGCTCGCAGCCGGCCGAGGCCCAGGCCACGAAACGGCCCATCGGGTTGAGGCCGCGCTTCTCGGCGTCCTTGGCTTCCATCAGCACCACAGCGGCGGCGCCGTCGGAGAGCTGGCTGGCATTGCCGGCGGTGATGTACTTGCCCGGACCCTTCACCGGCTCGAGCTTGGCGAGGCCCTCCAGCGTGGTCTCGGGACGGTTGCACTCGTCGCGATCGACCACGTAGTCGACGATCGACTCGGCCTTGGTCGCCTTGTCGACCACCTTCATCTTGGTCTTCATCGGGACGATCTCGTCCGTGAACTTGTTGGCCTGCTGCGCGGCGGCCATGCGGCGCTGCGACTCCAGCGAATACTCGTCCTGGTATTCGCGCGAGACCTTGTAGCGCTCGGCGACGATATCGGCGGTGTCGATCATCGCCATGAAGATGTCGGGCGCGGTCTTCAGCAGGTCCGGATCGATCGATTCCTTCGGCGTGCCGCCGCCCGGGATCGAGATGCTCTCGACGCCGCCGGCGACGATGCAGTCGGAGCCGTCGGAGCGAATGCTGTTGGCGGCCATCGCGATGGTCTGCAGGCCCGACGAGCAGAAGCGATTGACCGAGACGCCGGCGGTGGTCTTCGGCAGGCCGGCGAGCAGCGCGGCCTGGCGGCCGATGTTCGGCGCGCCATGCGCGCAATTGCCGAGATAGCAGTCCTCGACATAGTCCTTGGCGACGCCGGCGCGATCGACGGCATGATGGATCGCGTGCGCGGCCAGCGACATCGGCGCGGTGATGTTGAATCCGCCACGGCCGGACTTCGCCAGGCCGGTGCGCGCATAGGAAACGATTACGGCTTCACGCATTGTTTTCTCCCTCTGAGATCGCCGGATAGTGGCGCGTCTTGACGCCTTCGTACACCTAATTTCGGCCGGCACAACAGGAATACCAGCGGCCCCGGAACGGCAAAAGCCGCCTCCGGGGCCGGAGACGGCGTCGTGTTCCGCAGATCGGAATATCGGTCTGTTTGAAACGCTCTCCGTTTTCGTAGGGTGGGTTAGTCGAAGGCGTAACCCACCTCTTCGATGTTGGAACGGCGGGTTACGCTGCGCTAACCCACCCTACGATCCGGGTTAGAACGTCAGCGCCTTGGCTTGCTTCACCTGCGGCAGCGCCTGCACCTTGGCGAGCACATCGGCCGGCACGGAGCCGTCGACCTCGACCAGCGCGATGGCGTCGCCGCCCTGCTTGACGCGGCCGAGATGGAAGGTCGCGATGTTGATCTTGGCATCGCCGAGCAGGCCCGCGAACGCGCCGATGAAGCCCGGCTTGTCCTCGTTGGTCACGTAGATCATCGACTTGCCGAACTCGGCGTCGATGCGGATGCCCTTGATGTCGACGAGGCGCGGCTTGCCGTCGGCATAGACGGTGCCCGACACCGAACGCTCCTGCCGCTCGGTGGTGACGGTGACCGTGATCAGGCTCTCATAGTCGCTCTGCGCGGCGCGGACGATCTCGTCCACCACCATGCCGCGCTCCTTGGCGACGACCGGCGCCGACACCACGTTGACCTCGCCGAGCATCGGCCGCAGCAGGCCGGACAGCACCGCCGAGGTGATCGCCTTGATCTTCATCTCGGCGACGTGGCCCTCATAGGTGATCTGGGTCTTGATGATGCCGCTCTCGGTGAGCTGGCCGGCGAACGAGCCGAGCTTCTCGGCGAGCTCGATGAACGGCTTCAGCTTCGGCGCCTCTTCCGCCGTGATCGAGGGGAAGTTCACCGCGTTCGAGATCGCGCCGGACAGCAGATAGTCCGACATCTGCTCGGCGACCTGCAGCGCGACGTTCTCCTGCGCTTCCGTGGTGGAGGCGCCGAGATGCGGGGTGCAGATCACGTTGGGATGACCGAACAGCACGTTCGAGGTCGCCGGCTCCTCGACGAACACGTCGAAGGCGGCGCCCGCGACATGCTTGGAGTTCAGCGCGTCGACCAGCGCCTGCTCGTCGACCAGGCCGCCGCGGGCGCAGTTGATGATGCGCACACCCTGCTTCATCTTGGCGATCGCGGCAGCGTCAATCAGGTTCTTGGTCTTCTCGGTGAGCGGCGTGTGCAGCGTGATGAAATCGGCGCGCTTCAACAGCTCGTCGAGCTCGACCTTCTCGACGCCGATGTCCTTGGCGCGCTCCGGCGACAGGAACGGGTCGAACGCGATCACCTTCATGCGCAGGCCGAGCGCGCGGTCGGCGACGATCGAGCCGATATTGCCGCAGCCGACCACGCCCAGCGTCTTGGCGGTGATCTCGACGCCCATGAAGCGGTTCTTCTCCCACTTGCCGGCCTGGGTCGAGGCGTCGGCCTGCGGGATCTCGCGCGCCAGCGCCAGCATCAAGGTGATGGCATGCTCGGCGGTCGTGATCGAATTGCCGAACGGCGTGTTCATCACGATGATGCCCTTGGCGGTCGCCGCCGGGATCTCGACATTGTCGACGCCGATGCCGGCGCGGCCGATCACCTTCAGCCGGTTCGCCTTCTCGATCAGCTTGGCGGTCGCCTTGGTGGCCGAGCGGATCGCCAGCCCGTCATAGTTGCCGATGATCTCGGCAAGCTTTTCCTTGTCCTTGCCGAGGTTGGGCTGGAAGTCGACCTCGATGCCACGATCCTTGAAGATCTGCACGGCGGCCGGGGACAGCGCGTCGGAAATGAGAACTTTGGGTTTTGACATTTGGATGTTCCTTCGCCCTGCAGCGCGCGGGCGTCCTGGACCAACGGGGTGAAGTCTCTGATCACTTCTCCCTCTCCCCGTTCTTACGGGAAGAGGGTCGGGGTGAGGGGCGGCCACCAACGCCAGCGTGAGCGGAGAGAGGCCCCTCACCCGGCGCTATGCGCCGACCTCTCCCCGTAAGAACGGGGAGAGGTGACTAGGGGAAAATCAGGCTGCCTTGGGCAGCGCGGCCTTGGTCTCGGCAAAGGCCCAGTCGATCCACTGTGTCAGCAGCTCGACGTCCTTGGCTTCGACGGTGGCGCCGCACCAGATCCGCAGGCCCGCCGGCGCATCGCGGTAATACGCGAAGTCGAAGCCGGCGTTCTCCTTCTCCACCAGCGCGACCAGCTTCTTGCAGAAGTCGGCCTGCGCATCCGCGGGAAGCGAGGTGATCGCGGGATCGGTGAACTTCAAGCACACCGAGGTGTTGGAGCGGATCGCGGGATCCTTTGCCAGGAAATCGATCCACGGCGTCTTCGCCTTCCAGTCGGCGAGCGCCTTGGTGTTGGCGTCGGCGCGCGCGATCAGCGCCTTGAGGCCGCCGATCGACTTCGCCCAGTTCAGCGCGTCGAGATAGTCCTCGACGCACAGCATCGACGGCGTGTTGATGGTCTCGCCCTCGAAAATGCCCTGGTTGAGCTTGCCGCCCTTGGTGAGGCGGAAGATCTTGGGCAGCGGCCAGGCCGGCTTGTAGGTCTCGAGCCGTTCCACCGCGCGCGGGGAGAGGATCAGCATGCCGTGCGCGGCCTCGCCGCCGAGCGCCTTCTGCCAGGAGAAGGTGACGACATCGAGCTTGGCAAAGTCCAGCGGCTGCGCGAAGGCGGCCGAGGTGGCGTCGCAGATCGTGAGGCCTTCGCGGGTCGCGCTGATCCAGTCGGCGTTCGGCACGCGCACGCCGGAGGTGGTGCCGTTCCAGGTGAAAACGACATCGGAAGCGGGATCGACCTTGGACAGGTCGGGGATCTCACCGTAGGCCGCGTTGAGCTTGGTGACGTCCTTGAGCTTCAATTCCTTGACGATGTCGCTGACCCAGCCCTCGCCGAAGGATTCCCAGGCGAGCGTGGTGACGGGCCGCGCGCCGAGCAGCGACCACAGCGCCATTTCGACCGCGCCGGTATCTGAGGCCGGGACGATGCCGATCTTGTAATCGGCCGGCACCTCAAGCACTTCGCGCGTCAGTTCGATCGCGAGCTTGAGCTTGGCCTTGCCGACCTTCGCACGATGCGAGCGGCCGAGGGCGGCGTCCTTGAGATTGTCGGGGTTCCAGCCGGGGCGCTTGGCACAGGGGCCGGAAGAAAAATGCGGCACGTGAGGCCGCGAAGCGGGCTTCGCTGCAGTCATAATCTACCCTTCCAGATAGCTGCCTCTCGGTGGGGAGAGGTTTCCCGCCGCCGGAGATATTGGAAAGGCGCTAAAGCGTCAAGGAAGTTCAGATACGTCGGGATGGACGGGGGGATCACGGCTGATTGATGGGGATTGCTCGGCCTGCTGCATCAGCTCCTGATCGAGCAGATCTGCCGCCAGCGTCATGAGCTTAACCGCCTTGCGCCGGCTGGATATTTTCAGAATGCTCTTCTCGCCGGCCTGTACGATGTACTCGTTGCCGAGCCGCACGATTGAGTAATTTGGCATCTGAAATCCCCAAGCTGCCGCCGCGCCCGATGGGAGACGCTGACATAGCCCAGTCGTTCCTGGCCGTAAAATTACGGAGGCGGGCGTAGTTTATTGCTCCTTAACCGGAACGCAGAGCGACAACTACCGCAGGCATCGCAGGCGAGAAAACACAACTTCACGCACGCATTTCAAAAGCGCAGCGTCATGCCGAGATGGCTGCGCGCGAAACCAAGACGTTCGTAAAAGCGCTGCGCGTCGACACGCGTTTGATGCGTCAGGAGCTCGACGAGCCCACAGCCTTTCGCCCGCGCCTCGGTGACCGCCCACTGCACCAATAGCTCGCCGATGCCGCGGCTGCGGCAGTGCTTGGCGACGCGAACGTCCTCAAGCAGGCCACGCGAGGTGCCTTGCGAGCTGAGGCCCGGCATCACGGCGAGCTGCAGGCAGCCGACCACGGCGCCCTCGCCGTCAATGGCGACGACGAGCTGCACATTGGCATCGCGATCGACCCGCTCGAAGGCCCGATAGTAGAGTTCCGGCAGCGGATCCTCGATCCGCTCGCGTCCGCTGCCGAGCGGATCGTCGGCGAGCATGCCGACAATCGCGGCGACATCCTCGCGGCGGGCGCGGCGGATCGTGATCGATGCAGCTTCGGTCATGGTGGTCCTTGGCAGTCCTGGTCAGATCTCAGCGCGCCGGCGGCAGGCCGAGCACGCGCTCGACATCGGCGATCCAGCGGCGGATCACGGGATAGCGGTCGAGGTCGAGGCCGCCCTCATGCGCCACGCGGGTATAGGCGACGAGCGAGACGTCGGCGAGCGAAAACGCCTCGCCGACCAGGAAGCGCGTGCCGGCGAGATGCCGCTCCAGATGATCGAGCGCCGCGTAGCCGCGCTTCACCAGGTTGGGATCGAGCTCGGCGACGGCCTTGCCGAGATACACGATATGGAAGCGGCAGACCGCGACATAGGGCTCGTGGGTGTTCTGCTCCCAGAACATCCAGGCATCCATCTGCGCCGCACGATAGGGGTCGGCGGGAACCAGATCGCTGCCGCGCGCGAGATAGCGGATGATGGCGTTGGACTGCGCCAGCGTGCGGCCGTCGTCGAGTTCGACCGTCGGCACCTGCCCCCAGCCGTTCAGCTCGAGGAATTCCGGTGTCCGGCTGCCGCCCTTCAGGGTGTCGATCTCGATCCAGCTGTAGGGCAACGCCAGCCGGTCGCAGACCCATTTCACCTTCAGGCAATTGCCCGAATTGCTGTCGCCGTAGATCTTCATGCGATTGCGCTCCCCAGGGCGATATCCGGCGGCGAACCTGCCGCGCGAAATCATGCTCACACAACGGAGCGGGCGCGTCGATGATTGATTGTGCATGACGGCTGCGGCATCCGGTCAGCCGCGCCGTTCGCCGGCACGCCGCAGCGGCAGCGCGTCAGAACTTGTAGCCGAGACCGAGGCGCACGGTATTGATGCTGGTGTCGACGACGGTGGTATAGCGCGCGTATTCCCACTCGGCACGCATGAACAGGCCGGCCATCAGGCTGATATCGATGCCGAGGCCGCCGCTGTAGCCGACCACCAGGTTGTTGTGCCGGACGTCGGTCGCGCCGTTGACAAACGGCGCCGAGAACGGGCCCAGCGCGGAGGTGCTGATGGAATCGTAGATGGTCACGGAGCGCGAGATGTTGGCATTGCCGAAGCCGACGCCACCGAAGATGTAGGGCAGGAAGCAGCCCCAGGCATAGCCGGCGCGGCCGCGGAACGTGGCCATGTCGGTAATTTTGATCGACGCGGTCGAATCGACGCGCACGTCGTGGAAGAAGCTGTCGGTCAGCGCCGTGCTGCTGATCAACTCCTTGCTCGCAGTCGAAGTGCCGCCGAAGTTGCCGTGCAGGTAGCTCACCTCGGCACCGACGACCACGTCTTCGAATTGCCAGTTGTAGCCGGCAAAGCCGCCAAACGCCGAGCCATGCTGTGACACCTTGCCGAGCCCGAGATTCCAGTTCGCGACGTCCATCTGCTGGATCACGTTGTGGTCGAGCAGCGGCGTGAGCAGGTTGGTGTTGGTCCCCGAGAAATTCTCGTTCGACGATCCATAGGCGCCCTGGCCGCCGACATAGAAGCCGGCCCAGTTGGTGGTTCGCGGCGCATCGCTGTACGAGCCGCGCAAAACCGGAAGCTCGGAAAGATCCGCAGCTTGCGCAGCGGTCACCGCTCCGAACATCATCGCTGCCAGCAAGAACCTGCGCATCCCAAACGCTCCATCCAACCCCACGAACTACGCGTTGATCATCGCCTGTTAACCTTAACCAATCGTTGTCGCCGGCCGCTTTTGACTTGCTGCGTTGCACGGCTGCGCGATGGCGCACCAAATGCAAAACGGCGCGGGGTGCTCCCGCGCCGTCGGCAATCGTTAACCGTGAAGGCCGGAAATTAACCCTTGCGGATCAGCGGCGGGGGCGGCGGCGGGGGCGGCACGTCACAGCACGGCAGAGCGAAGCGCACGCCGAGCTTGACGTCCTGCGAGGTCAGGTCGCGGAACTCGAACGAGGACGGACCGGTGTTGGTGCCGTCGAACGAGCGACCATTGCCGTGCTTGGCCGTGCCCATGTCGAGATAGCGGTAGGCCAGTTCGACGGTGAAGTTGTTGGTGACCTTGTAGGCGACACCGGCGTGCACCGCCCAGGCCAAATTGGTCTTGGTGGCGCCGTCCGCGACGAAGGTGCCGGTGAGACCGGACCCGCTCGGGAAGGTGGCGACATCGGAGAACGCCGTGGTCTTGATCGACGCGGCACCGACACCGGCGCCGATGAACGGCGTCAGACACCACCAGGTGCCGAGATCGGCGTAGACGTTCACGAGGCCGACCCAGGCCTGATAACCGCCGTGATAGGCGTCGGCGAGCGGGTTGGTCGGGAAGGTTGCGAAGTCGGTGCCGTTGAAGCTCACCTTGGAGCGATACTCACCGGTGATGTCGGCGCGGAACCAGTTGTTGAACTGATAGCCGACGCCGAGGCCGTAGACCATGCCGCTGTCGAAGCTGTGGCCAAGGTGGTTGATCGTCGCGCCGGCCGGCAGCGTGTCGTAGGCGTTGACGTGCAGCCTGCCCTGGGTGTTGGTCATGCCGATGTCGCCGCGCAAATACCAGCCGCCAAAATCCTGCTGAACCGGCGGCGGTGCATACGCCATCGGAGGCGGCGGCATGATGGGCATGTCGGCGGCGAACGCCGCCGAGGACAGCAGGGATGCCGCGCCGGCGGCAATCAGAGACTTTACGCTACGCATTGGCTTCGTCCTTTGTTGGCCGGTGAGGCGACAACGAAAGCCCCACGTCTGAAACTCACGGGCTGGACGATGGCAGCAAATGTTTAAGCGGCACTTAACCCTAATTTTTAAGGTTGATTTTCTCTGACCTTTTTTCGCAGGCCGTGCTTATGGGTCCATAAATCGCGGCGCACGCAGCGCGAAAGATGGCAAGCGCGCCACAAGTGCTAACGATGTCTTGACGGAGACGAAGGGTTTGCGGCGCACCGAGCCGCATCTGTTAGCGAGTGATTAACGAGAGGGTGCCGCGCCGGAGCGAGCCGCTATAGCGATCGCGTTCGGCATCTTCGGCTGGAACGCCGCGAGCCCTCTCTCACCGTCACCCTGAGAGGATGTGAAGCTTTGTCCTCACCCACCGCTGTCATCGCCCGGCCTGTACGCAATTGCGCACATGGACCGGGCGATCCAGTACGCCGCGGCCTCTCGCTTCTATCACCGGCGTCTCTGGAATACTGGATCACCCGGTCAAGCCGGGTGATGACACCGAGCAAGCTGAGCAAACCAACACCGTCACCCTGAGGAGCCTGCGCAGCAGGCGTCTCGAAGGGTCGACGGCCCGGCTCTCACAGCGGCAACAGCCGGGCCGTGCATCCTTCGAGGGCCGCTGAAGAAGCGGCCACCTCAGGATGACGGAATTGGCAAGCTGATGATCGGACAGCGGACTCTACGCCGCGGCGGCGTGGCCGAGTGCGGTGACGATGTTGTCGACGACCTCTTCGACCAGGATGCGGTCGTCGCCCTCGCCCATCACACGGATCACCGGCTCGGTGCCGGAGGGGCGGATCAGCAGACGGCCATGGCCGTTGAGGCGCTTCTCGCCGTCGGTGATCGCGGACTTGACCTCGGCGTTGTCGAGCGGCTTGCCCGAGCGATAGCGCACGTTCTTCAGGATCTGCGGCAGCGGATCGAAGCGGCGACACACTTCGGAGACCGGGCGGCGCAGCTTCTGCACCACCGCGAGCACCTGCAGCGCGGCGACAAAACCGTCGCCGGTGGTGGCGTAGTCGGACAGGATGATGTGGCCGGACTGCTCGCCGCCGAGGTTATAGCCGCCGGTGAGCATCTGCTCGAGCACGTAGCGGTCGCCGACCGGCGTGCGGATCAGCTGCAGCCCCTGGCCCTGCAGGAAGCGCTCCAGCCCGAGATTGGACATCACGGTGGCGACGATGCCGGGCTTGGCAAGCCGGCCGTCTTCCTTCCAGCTCTGCGCGATCACCGCGAGCAGCTGGTCGCCGTCGACCAGATGGCCGCGCTCGTCGACCAGGATGACGCGGTCGGCGTCGCCATCGAGCGCAATGCCGATGTCGGCGCGCATCTCGCGCACCTTCCTTGCCAGCGCCTCCGGCGAGGTCGAGCCGCATTCCTTGTTGATGTTGAAGCCGTCGGGTTCGACCCCGATCGGCACCACATCGGCGCCGAGCTCCCACAGCGCCTCCGGCACCACCTTGTAGGCGGCGCCATTGGCGCAGTCGATCACGACGCGCAGGCCCTCGAGCGAGAGATCGCGCGGCAGCGTGCGCTTGGCGAATTCGATGTAGCGGTCATGGACGCCGTCGATGCGGCGGGCGCGGCCGAGGCTCGCGCTCTGCGCCAGGCGGCGGTCGAGCGATTCGTCGAGCAGCTGCTCGATCTGCTTCTCGACATCGTCGGACAGCTTGAAGCCCTGCGGGCCGAACAGCTTGATGCCGTTGTCCTCGAACAGATTGTGCGAGGCCGAGATCATGACGCCGAGATCGGCGCGCATCGACTTGGTCAGCATCGCGACCGCCGGCGTCGGCATCGGGCCGAGCAGCAGCACGTCCATGCCGACCGAGGTGAAGCCCGCAACCATGGCGTATTCGATCATGTAGCCGGACAGCCGTGTGTCCTTGCCGATCACGACGCGATGGCGATGGTCGCCACGCTGAAACACCAGGCCCGCGGCCTGCCCCACCTTGAGCGCCAGCTCCGGCGTGATCAGTCCATTGGCGCGGCCCCGAATCCCGTCGGTCCCGAAATATTTGCGGCTCATGTATCCCCCAAGACGGGCCCCTCGAATCGGATGGCGAGAGAGCCCCGAACGCCCACCAGTCTAGCGTGCATCGGCCTTATAGACTGCCAGGCGCTAAAATGACTTCAAAAAATATGATGAATCATTACGGCGATCGAACCACGCGGCTCGCGCCTAAGACTTTGAAAAATATACCCTTATTGTCTGATACGCAAGCCTGGCCTGAACCTGCGCCGCTATTCCTTGTCGCTGCGCCGGACGTGCTGGTCGCCCTTGCTGGGCGCCGGCTGGGTGACATTGACGGGGTCGGAACCCGGAAACGTCTCCTCCAGCCCCTCTTCCAGGGCTTCGTCGAGGCGGCGCTTTTCCGCGCTCTGATCCGCTTTCGGCTTGGCGCCTGATGCCGTCATCGCGCTCTCCATCGTGGTTTCGCTTCGCTCCGATTTGGCAAGCGGTTCAACCATGGTAGATGACGACGAGACCTCGAACCCGCAAGATTTGCGATCAAGAAGAAGGCCCCCGGGAACGCCCATGAAGCACATTACCTGCATCGAAGACCTGCGCCAGCTGCACAAGCGGCGGGTGCCGCGCGCGTTTTTCGATTACGCCGACCGCGGCTCCTACACCGAGGACACGCTGCGCGCGAACTCGGCGGACCTGCAGCAGATCAAGTTCCGCCAGCGCATCCTGGTCGACGTCTCCAAGCGCAATCTGTCGACCACGATTCTCGGCGAGCCGTCCGCGATGCCGCTGATCCTGGCGCCGGTCGGCCTGCTCGGCATGCAGCACGGCGATGGCGAAATCCACGCCTGCCGCGCCGCGCAGGCGGCCGGCATTCCCTTCACCCAGAGCACGATGTCGATCTGCTCGATCGAGGAGATCGCAGCCGCGGTCGACAAGCCGTTCTGGTTCCAGCTCTACGTCATGAAGGATCGCGGCTTCATCAAGTCGCTGATCGAGCGCGCGATCGCCGCCAAATGCTCGGCGCTAGTCTTGACCGTCGACCTCCAGGTGATCGGCCAGCGGCACCAGGACATCAAGAACGGCATGACGGTGCCGCCGGAATGGTCGCTGTCGAAACTGATCGACTTTGCCAGCAAGCCGTCCTGGGTCGCCGGCGTGATGCGCGGCAAGCGCCGCAGCTTTGGCAACATCGTCGGCCACGTCAAAGACACCGAGGATCTCACCAAGCTGGCGGCTTGGACCGCGTCGCAGTTCGACACCACGCTGAACTGGAAGGACATCGACTGGATCCGCTCGATCTGGCCGGGCAAGCTGATCCTGAAAGGCATCCTCGATGTCGAGGACGCCGAGATCGCCGCCAAGAGCGGCGCACAGGCGATCGTGGTCTCCAACCATGGCGGCCGCCAGCTCGACGGCGCACCGTCCTCGATCGAGGTGCTGCCGGAAATCGTCGACGAGGTCGGCTCGCAGCTCGAGATCATGTTCGACGGCGGCATCCGCACCGGCATGGATATCATGCGCGCGCTCGCGCTCGGCGCAAAGTCCTGCATGATCGGCCGCGCCTATGCCTACGGCCTTGGCGCCGGCGGCGAGGCCGGCGTCGCCAAGGCGATCGACATCCTGGCGAAGGAGCTCACCACCACGATGGGGCTCTGCGGCGTCAACACCATTGCCGAGATCGACGATCACGTGCTGGCGGTGTGAGGCCGACGTAGCCCGGATGGAGCGCAGCGCAATCCGGGACAGTCTTTCCGCGGAACGAACCCCGGATTTCGCTCCCCTGCGTCCGGGCTACGCGCTCCTCTTCCCTTCTCCCCTTGTGGGAGAAGGTGGCGCGGACGTAGTCCGCGACGGATGAGGGGTCTCTATCCGCGGAGACAACCCCTCACCCCGCTTCGCTGCGCGAAGCGACCCTCTCCCACAGGGGGAGAGGGTAAGAATGGTCACATCGGCGGCGTGATGCCGTCGCGGCCGACATTGACGCGGTTGGCTTCCAGCGTGCCATCCTCCTTCTTCGCCGCGCCGAAGATGATGATCTGGGCGCCGGGCTTCAGCTCCGACTTGTCGCCGGCGACGAAGGTCACGACCGGCGTGCCCGGCGGTACCACGACTTTCTTCTCACCGTCCTTGTACTTCACCAAAATGTTCTGGCCGTCGGTGCCCTCCACCGTCTCGGCGACGGTGGCGTTGGTCATGGTCGAGTTGGCGCGCAGGTCCCAGGGACGAAAACCCTCGGCGGCGCCGCGCTGGTTCTCCGGAAAGATGTGCACTGCGATCGCCTTCTGCGTCCCGTCGGGCTCCGGCATCGCGGTGATGCCGATATAGGAGCCGGGCTTGATCTCCGACAGATCGGTCTTGGCGACGCCGAACACCGCGACGTTGTCGGTGGTGCGCACCTTCATGTCGGCGCCGTCGCGCGACTTGATCGACAGCATCGCGCCGTCGACGGCCTCGATGGTGCCGCGGATCCGCACCGTCGGCGGCTGCTGCGCGGATGCGACAGACGTGAAAGCAACGGCGAGCAGCGCCGCGAACAGGGGCGATTTTGGCATGATGTCCTCCGGGGATCGGCTGGCGGATTCACGAACACCGGAGCGTCGGCGGTATTCCCACGCTCCTGACCTTCGGGGAGAAAGTCGTTCGCACCAACTGATACGAGGCGGATTTGGGTTTGTTACCCCCGGCCACAATCAAAGGTGCCGTAGCCCGGATGCAACGAAGCGCAATCCGGGACGGTCATGTCGCGGGGAGAGACCCCGGATTTCGCTGCGCTGCATCCGGGCTACACTTCTTAATCCCGTCATCCTGAGGTGCGAGCCTCTTCGGCGAGCCTCGAAGGATGAATCGGCCGACAGCCGGGCCGTGCATCCTTCGAGGCTCGCAAGAGCTCGCACCTCCAGCGACAAAGGCTTCGCCTTTGCGCGGGGATGACGGGAGTGATAGCGGCGATCGTAGTCCCGGCTTTTCACCGGGACGACGTGTTAAAAGAGACGCGCCTTCGCGTCACATCGGCGGTGTCAGTCCGTCGCGGCCGACGCTGACGCGGTCGGTCTCGAGCGAACCGTCCGGCAGCTGCTTCGTGAAGGCGATCACCTTGGCGCCGGCCTTGAGCTCCGACTTGTCACCGGGAACATAGGTCACGACCGGCGTGTCCGGCGGCACCTCGACCTTCTTCTCGCCGCCCTTGTATTTGACCAGCAGCGTGTGACCGTCATTGCCGATGACAGAATCCGCGACCGTGGCGTTGGTCATGCTGCTGTTAGGCTTGAGATCCCATGCGCGGGAACCCTCACCGGTGCCGCGCATGTTCTCGGGGAACACATGCACCTCGACCGCCTTCGGCACGCCGTCGGGTCCCGGCACCGTGGTGGTGCCGATGAAGGAACCCACCTTGATGCCGGACAGCGGGATCTTGGTCAGGCCGAGCACCATCATATTGCTGGCCATGCGCAGCTTGACGTCCTCGCCGCTGCGCGACTTGACCGCGAGCGTATCGCCGTCGACGCTCTCGACGGTTCCACGAACGCGCGTCGGCGTCGGTGACTGCTGTGCGATGGCGTAGAATGTGGAGCCCGTCACCATCGCAAGCGCAATGACCGGACGTATAAAGGTGGAACGGCGGAACGGCATACCGGATCTCCAGGAGAGGATGCTGGGTGATGTAGCAATGACCCCCGCCCGGTGAGGCTATTCCGCGCCTCAAGTCTTTGTGAGATCGGCTTCGACGATCGCACGCAATTCTGATGTGACCTGCGGGCGCTGGCCGAACCACAGTTCGAAGCCGCGCACCGCCTGATGCAGCAGCATGCCGAGCCCGTCCGCGGTCTTCAGCCCGCGCGCCTGCGCCGCCGCCAGCAGCGGCGTCACCAGCGGCACATAGACGAGATCGGTCACCACGGCGTGCTGCGGCAACCGGCCGACATCGATCTCAAGCGCCGGCTGGCCGTGCATGCCGAGCGACGTGGTGTTCACCAGCAGGCCGGCGCGTGGCAGCAGATCGGGCACCGCATCCCATGTCGCCGGGTGCACGCGCGGGCCGAACTGATCGGCGAGCGCGCGGGCGCGGTCGATCGTGCGATTGACCAGATGCACGCGCGCAATGCCGCGCTCGATCAGCCCGAACACCACCGCGCGTGCCGCGCCGCCGGCCCCCAACACCAGCGCGTCGCCAGTCTTGTCCCAGCCAGGCGCACAGGCGTCGAGATTGTTGATGAAGCCTTCGACATCGGTGTTGGTCGAACGCAGCTCGCCGTCGGCGAACCACAGCGTGTTGGCGGCGCCGACGGCGCGGGCGCGCTCGTCCGGCGTCGACAGCGCCAGCGCGTGCTCCTTGTGCGGAAGGGTGACGTTGGCGCCGACGAAGCCGCGCAGCGACAGGCGGAAGATGAAATCCTTGAAATCGTCCGGCGGCACCGCCTCGATCACATAGCCGCCCTCGATGCCAAGCGTGCGCAGCCAGTAATGATGGATCAGCGGCGAGCGCGAATGCGCCGCCGGCCAGCCGATCAGGCACGCGGCACGGGTTTTTGCGGACGATGTCATGACCGTGACATCGGGCATGGCGCCGCCGCTGTCAATCCGTCCACTTTACGGTTGCGGCAACCAGCGCACTCAGCGCGAATGCCACGCCGGCGGCAAACCAGACCGCCGCGAGGTTGATCCAGCGATAGGCGGCTGCGCCGGCCACCGCGCCGATCACCAGCGCCGCCCACAGCAGCAGGTTCGGCAGCCAGGCCCAGGGCGCGCCGCCGGTCAGCGCGGCGGCGATCAGCTGGCCGACCTTGACCAGCGCCCCCGTGACATAGGTCAGGCCGAGCCCGCCGCCGCCTTCGATCTGGAACACGGCGTTCTCGAGCCCCATCGCCAGCACGATCGCGGCGATCGCGGTCGCCGGCAGGTTGTAGGTATAGGCCGCGGCCGCCCCCGAGAGCAGAAGCGCCTCGGCAAGCAGCATCAGCGGCTGGCGGTATGCGATGCGGCTGAGCACGATCAGGCTGCCGGCCGCAGCGCCGGCAACGAACAGCGCGATCAGGGCGAACGCCTCGGCCGCGTGCTCCCAATGCCCCTCGGCGAGCGTCACGCCAAGCCGCGTCGAGTTGCCGCTCATAAAGGACACGAACAGCCCGCCGAGATGCAGATAGCCGATGCTGTCGATATAGCCCGCAAGCGCGCTCAACGCACAGGCCAGCGCCAGGTTGCGGCGGGATTCAAGCATGATGTCCGAGACCACTGCGCGTGAAGCCAGCAGTGTTCATGAAAGCAATTGGCTTGGAAAGGGAGCGGACCACAAACGCACCGTCATTCCGGGGCGATGCGTAGGCATCGAACCCTCAGGTGCGCAATTGCGCACCGAGAATCTCGAGATTCCGGGTTCGGTCCTGGCGGACCGCCCCGGAATGACAGTGGCTAACTCACGCCGCGTCGCGGTGGGCAGCGATGATCTGGTCGGCGGCGCGGCCGGTGACTTCGGCCATGCGGTCGAACTGGCGGGTGAAGCTGCCGGCGCCGGCGGTGGCCGAGCGCAGCTCCACGATCAGGTCGCCGATCTCGGCTTCCGGCATCGTGGCGCGCACGCAGTCCCAGCCGCTCCAGCCCTCGCGGGTGTCGAAGCCGAGGATCTGGCCGCGGCGCGCCGACAGGATCGCGTTGATCTTGGCGGTCGCATCGGTCGGGCAGACGATCTCGACCAGATGGATCGGCTCCAGCAGCACCGGCTGGCATTGCGGCAGCCCTTCGCTGACCCCGATCCGCGCCGCGGTCCGGAATGCCAGATCGGAGGAATCCACGCTGTGATATGAGCCGTCGGTCAGCGTCACGTCGACGTCGATCACCGGGAAGCCGAGCGGCCCACGCGCCAGCGCGTCGACGACGCCCTCTTCCACCGCGCCGATATAGTTGCGCGGCACCGCGCCGCCGACCACCTTCTCGTGGAATTCAAACCCCGAGCCGCGCGGCTTCGGCTTGATGTCGAGCACGACGTCGCCGAACTGGCCGTGGCCGCCGGACTGTTTCTTGTGCCGGCCGCGCTGCGTGATCGGCTTGCGGATGGTCTCCTGATAGCCGATCGCCGGCGGATGCGATTTGACGCTAACGCCAAACCGGTCCTTCAGCCGCTCCTGCGCGACGCGCAGATGCATCTCGCCCTGTCCCCACAGCACGGTGTCGTGGGTGCGCGGGTTCTGGATCATGGTCAGCGAGGGATCCTCCTCGTTGAGCCGCAGCAAGGCCTGACCGAGCTTGACGTCGTCCTTGCGGTCGGTCGCCGCGATCGAGATCGATAGCACCGGTGCGGCCGGCACGACGCTGACCAGCGAGGCCGGCGCGGTCTTGCCGCTCGAGACCGTGTCGCCGGTCTTGATCGCGTCGAGCTTGCCGAGCGCGACGGCGTCGCCGGCTTCCGCCGACGGGCGCTTGCTGTCATGCGTACCCGACACCGCGAGCACGCCGGAGACGCGCCCGCTCTCGCCGGACGACGATTGCAGCGTCGCGCCGTCGTCAAGCCGGCCGGCGAGCACGCGGGCCAGCGACAGCTTGCCGCCGTGCTGTAGGTGGACGGTCTTGAACACATAGGCCAGCGCGTCCTTACTGTCCTTGACGCCAAGCCGCTTGGCGGTCTCGGCGACGCCGGGCGCCTCGTGGCGCAGCGCCTTCATCAGCCGCAACACGCCGTTCTCGCGGATGGCCGAGCCGAGCAGCACCGGACAGATCAGGCCCTCGCGCAATTCGCGGGCGAGATCGTCGAACACGGCGTCGCGCGGCGGCTGGATATCCTCTAGAAGCTGCTCCATCAGCGCATCGTCGTGATCGGCGAGCTTCTCCAGCATCGAGAAGCGCGCTTCCTTCTCGCGATCGAGATTGCCGCCTTCGAGCTCGACGACCTCCGACGGCTTGTGCTCGCGATAGACGAAGGCGCGCTCCAGCGCGAGATCGACAAAGCCTTCGATCAGATCGCCGTTCCAGACCGGAATCTGGCGCAGCACCAGCGGCACACGCGAGGCCGGCTGCAGCGTCGCAAGCGTCTCGCGGATGCGCTTGTTGGCGCGATCGATCTTGTTCAGGAACAGGAAACGGGGAATGCCGAGCTCCTCGAGCTCGCGCAGGATGATTTGCAGCTGCGGCAGCTTCTTTTCATCGGCCTCGCAGACCACGACCGCGGCGTCGACCGCCGGCAACGCGGCACGCATATCGTGCGCGAATTCGACCGAGCCGGGGCAATCGATAAAGGTGTAGCTGTCCCCCATGAAGCTGGTGGTGGCGGCGGTCAGCCCGACGCCCATCTTGTGCAGGCGCGCCTCGGGGCTGGCATCGCCGACGCAGGTTCCGGCATCAACGCTGCCGGCTGTCTTGATGGCGCCCGTACGCGCCAGGATCGCTTCCAGAAGTGTGGTTTTACCGCTTTGGAAAGGGCCCACCAGTGCGATGCACCGTGGACCTCGGGGACTTCTGACGTCTTGTCCCATTGCCGCCTCCTCGTGTTGGAGCTCGGCCCATGATTGGGTCGGCGACCGTTCATGCTCTGCCTGCGTCGGGCGTTTGGCAAGCGGGAAAACGTCGCTGCGGTGCGGCGGCATGGCCGCGCGCCTCTGCCTCTCCCCGTGCTTTGCGGAGAGCGGTCGCCGGCGCGGAACAGTGCACGCGAAGGGTGTGTTAGCGGCCCGGGCGCAGTTCGAGGCTCTCGAGCCCCGCCGCGATGTTGACGCCGACCTGGCCCTGCACGCTCAAAGGTTGCAAAGCGATGGTGTTGTCGGAGCCGCCGACCAGCACGTTGCCGCCGACGCCGACGCCGAGCGTCGCGCTGCCCTGCGCGCCGGCATAATTGCCGGACAGCGCGCCCGGCCCGAGCCGCGACACCGGTGCGTAGACGCCCCAAGCCAGCGCCGATTCCTGGGTGATGCCGAGATCGATGCCGACCTTGCGGATGGTGGCGATGTAGCGGTCCTCGGGCAGGCCGTCGGCCCGCAGCACGCAACCGAGATTGGTCACCGAGCCGACGATGAAGCCGATGCTCGCGCCGCCGCGGCATTCCAAGACGCCGACCTGCACGCGCGGCAACGGCTGCTGGGCGTTGGCGCCGCTGACTGCAGCGGCCAGCGTGGCAATGGCGGCACCGGCGAGAAGGATGAAGCGACGCATGTCGGGAATCTCCGGCTGAAGGGCGTGACGCGAACAGGGAGCAGATGAATGCCGTGGCTGCGGCACCCGCGCCTGCTATGCCACATCATCGCACAGCCGGCCAGAAGGCGAGACCTTCGAGTTCGGATTGTCGGCGGATGTGGCGGCGTTGCTATACGCGCCGCGGCTGCACGCGGCGATCGATCGGCAAAAAAAGAGGCCCGCTTGCGCGGGCCTCTTTGACGATGACTTGATCGGCTTAATGGTGGCGGTGGTGCCGGCGGTGATGATGATGCCGACGCGGACCGCCGACGCGGACCGGCTCGAGGTCGATCCCGGCGATGCCGGCCGCAACGTTGAGGCCGGTCTGGCCCTGCACGCTGATCGGCTGCAGCGCGTAGGAATTGTTCGGGCCGCCGAACAGGAAGTTGCCACCGGCGCCGAGGCCGACCGATGCGTTGACGCCGACGCCGCCGTAGCTGCCGGCGAGCGCACCGCGCGGCACCTGCGTGGTCGGCGCGCTCACCGCCCAGGCGAGCTGCGTCGTCGCGGTGACGCCGAGGTCGACGCCGATCCGCTTCACGGTCGCAAGATACGGCTCGGGGCGGCGGCCGCCGCTCTGGAACACGCACTGCAGCTGGGTGACCGAGCCGACGACGAAGCCGACATTCTCGCCGCCCTGGCATTGCAGGACGCCGGCCTGAACCTGCTCCGGCATCGCGTTGGCGGTGGCGATCGGTGCCAGCAGCGCGAGCGTGGCGAGGGTGAGTGTCGAAAGTCGCATTGGGTCTGTCTCCGCAGGTGAACTGAATTGCGCGCGGACACAAGGCAAGCGTCGTGTCCAAAACAAGGCAGTTCGCAAAGACGCCCTAAAAACTTCCGGCGTGTGACATCGATGCCCGCGCGCAGAAACGCAGATGTGAGCAGGCGTGATTTGACACGCCGATTATACCGGCGCGCGCAATCTAGCGACACAAACAGAAACGTTCCCGCACGCGGATGCGGGAACGTTCTGTCGATCCAAACTGCTTAGCGCAGATTGCCGCAGAAGCGCTGGATGCGCTTGCAGGCGTCCTCGAGATCCGAGGTCTTGGTGGCGTAGGAGATGCGGAACGCCGGTCCAAGTCCGAACGCCGAACCCTGCACCACGGCGACGCCTTCGCTCTCGAGCAGCTCGGTGACGAAGGCCTCGTCGTTGTCGATCAGCTTGCCGGTCGGCGCCGTCTTGCCGATCGTGCCGGCGCAGGACGGATAAACGTAGAACGCGCCTTCCGGCCGCGGGCACTCGATGCCAGCAGCCTGATTGAGCATCGACACCACGAGGTCGCGGCGCTCCTTGAACACCTTGTTGTTGGCGGCGATGAAGTCCTGCGGACCGTTGAGCGCCTCGACCGACGCCCACTGCGCGATCGACGACGGGTTCGAGGTCGACTGCGACTGGATCGTGGCCATCGCCTTGATCAGCTGTGCCGGACCGCCGGCGTAGCCGATGCGCCAGCCGGTCATGCAGTAGGCCTTCGACACGCCGTTCACGGTCAGCGTGCGCTCGTACAGGCTCGGCTCGACCTGCGCCGCGGTGGTGAACACGAAGTCGTCGTAGACTAGGTGCTCGTACATGTCGTCGGTCATCACCCAGACGTGCGGATGCTTGACCAGAACGTCGGTGAGCGCCTTCAGCTCGCTCCTGGTGTAGGCCGAGCCGGTCGGGTTCGACGGCGAGCACAGGATCACCCACTTGGTCTTCGGCGTGATCGCCTTCTCGAGATCCTCGGGGCGCAGCTTGAAGCCGGTCGAGGCCGAGCATACCACCGGCACGGACTCGCCGCCGGCCAGCGCCACCATCTCGGGATAGCTGACCCAGTACGGCGCCGGGATGATCACCTCGTCGCCCGGGTTGATGGTCGCCATCAGCGCGTTGTAGAGCACCTGCTTGCCGCCGGTGCCGACGATGATCTGGTTCGGCTTGTAGGAGAGGCCGTTCTCGCGCTGAAACTTGGCGATGATGGCTTCCTTCAATTCCGGAATGCCGCCGACATCGGTGTACTTGGTCTTGCCGGCCTCGATGGCGCGGATCGCCGCCAGCTTGATGTTGGCGGGCGTGTCGAAGTCAGGTTCGCCGGCGCCGAGGCCGATGACGTTGCGGCCCGCGGCTTTCAGCGCGCGTGCTTTGTCCGTGACCGCGATCGTCGCGGACGGCTTCACACGGTCGAGCGCAGCGGACAGGAAGGCCATAATCATCTCCTGGCAAACGTCGTGAGCCCTTGGCCACGACTTGATTTGAATGGGATCGCAGCACCCTAGGCCTGTCGCCGCTGCGCCGCAAGAAGCTTGGCGGCTGCGCGCGAAAACTTTCGCGCGCGTGCGGACAAGCGCGCAATATTCCGCAAGTTCCGGGTCCGAATCGATCATATCCGGCAAGGCCGGCCGCGGCCCCAGAGCCTGGCCTGCAAGGCCTCCGGCGGCGCACGCGAGCACGAATTGCTCCGAGGACAATCTGTCGCGCGACACCCGCCGGACAGTGTCGACAGCCTGTCGCCCGTAACCGGCGCCGACCGCCGTGCCGCGTTAAGATTTGTAAATCGCAACACGTCCACTGCCTGCATCGACCGGCACCATGCAGAGCGTCGCGCAAGCGTGATCCGAGTTGTTCGGCCGTGTTGATGGAATCGTTCTGCGCGTGTGCAGTGCGGTAGACGTTTCGACTTTTTCCATGGTGCGGGGCTTGCGAGGCACGCGCATCGGCATCATTGTTTAGCGGCGTTGCGGTGTGACAGGCCGCGCAGTTTTCAAGCGTACCGTCTTCCCGATCGAGTGAACCCCGACGCAATGTACAAGCTCTATTCGATGCAGCGCTCCGGCAACAGCTACAAGGTCCGGCTGGCGCTCGCGGTGCTGAACACGCCGTACGAGGCGGTCGAGATCGACATTCTGCGCGGCGAGAGCCGGACCCCGGAATTCCTGGCCAAGAATCCGAGCGGCCAAGTGCCGCTGCTCGAGGTCGACGGCCGTCATCTCGCCGAGTCCAACGCCATCCTCTGGTACGTCGCGATCGGCACGCCCTTGGCGCCGGAGTCGCGGATCGAGCGCGCCGAGGCGCTGCAATGGATGTTCTTCGAGCAGCACGCGCTGGAGCCGAACATCGGCGCCGCCTATTTCTGGCTGTCGCTGGTCAAGGGCGGGCGCGACCTGCAGACGCATGCGCTGGAAGACTGGATGGAGCGCGGCTATGCGGCGCTGCAGGTGATGGAGAACCACCTCAAGGACCACGCCTACTTCGCCGCCGAGCAGTTCACCATCGCCGACATCGCGCTCTACGGCTACACCCACGTCGCCGACCGCTGCGACTTCGACCTGGCGCCGTTTCCATCGGTCCGCGCCTGGCTGAAGCGGGTCGAGCAGACCCCCGGCTTCATCACCATGGACTGGCAGGGCGGCACCGAGACCGAGCCCCCGCCCCGCCTCGCCGCCGGCGTCTGATAGCGGGGATAGCGGGAAAACCGCCCGAATAGCGGGCAAAACCGCGCTTATTGCCGTATCCCGCCGCATTTCCGCCGCTTTCCGGGATGGCGGCTGCCGCAATGTTGCCGGCGACCGCCGGCAAATTCCCGCGGATGTCCCGGGTGATTCGCCCGCGACGCGAAGGATTCAGGCCAGAGATTCTGGCCAAGGATTTCGACCATGACACGGTGGTCCGGCACGGCAGGCTTCCAGGGCCGCCCTGCCCCAGTGGCGTCTTCCCGGCTGACCAGCGCGATCGCCGCATCGCTTGCGATCGGCGCGCTGGCGCTGTGCCTCGTCGTCACGCTGACGCTGCTGTCGAGCAACATCACCATGGCGACGCCGGTCCCGGCGTAATCAGGCATTCCCCGTTGGCACCTTAACGCGCGAAAGGCGCAACCAAGACAGCGCGGCCCGAGATGTTGAAGACACCCGTCGGACTTGTGACCGTGACCCTGGCGGTGGCGATCCTGCTCGCCGCATCGCTGCTGATCGTGACCGGCACGCAGGGCGAGGATCGCGCGCTGCGGATGCGCATCATGACGCCTGCGTCCAAATAGAGCATGATCCGGAAAAGCGTGAAGCGGTTTTCCCTCGCGACAAACGCTTAGCGTTTGCGCGGAGACCATGCTGATACAAGGAAGCGCTAGCCCAATTTGTGGAAGATCAGAAACGCGCCCATGGCGATGAAGGCAAAGCCAAGCGCGTGATTCCAGCCCAACGGCTCCTTCAGATACAGCACCGAGAAGCCGGCGAACACGACCAGCGTGATCACCTCCTGCATGGTCTTGAGCTGCGCCGCGCTGTAGACCGCGCTGCCCCAGCGATTGGCCGGCACCGCCAGCCAGTACTCGAAGAAGGCGATGCCCCAGCTCACCAGAATGACGATGGGGAGCGAATGATCCTTGAACTTGAGATGGCCGTACCAGGCAAAGGTCATGAAGACGTTCGAGGCGAACAGCATCAGGATCGGCAGCAGCGACGGCGAAATGGCGGACATCGAAGGACCTCTTGCAAGCGGGCATGCGGTAACCGGCGGGCACGGAACCCGGTTCCGTGCCGCGACTGCATAGCATTTGAATTGAAAGCAGCGAAAGCTGGCTCGAACGGCGCAAGCGCGACTTAACGCTTGATCCGGAAATGCCGGTGGCGTTGCAGACCTGTCGTCAAACTGCGGCCTTATTGTCTGTTCGACGAGCAACGAGAGCGAGCATGCGGTTCGACTGGCGCGCAATTTCTGGTCCGGCCTTGACGGCGGTCGTCGCGGTCGCCGCGTTCGTGATCGACCGCTTCATCGTCGCCGTGCCCAACCCCGCGCCGCTGTTCGTCTGCATCGTCGCGCTGGCGAGCTCCGTCAGCGGCATCACCTCGGGGCTGGTCTGTGCAATCATCGCGGTGGCCTCCTCGGCGCTGTTCTTCCTCGGCCATCGCGCAATGCCCGGCTACGACGCCTCCGACATCGCGCGGATGCTGATGCTGGCGGCGACCGCCGCCGGCACCGCGCTGATCACCGGTCTGCTGCGGCAGAAATGGATCGATGCGTTCGCCGCCGACCAGGAGCATCACGCCACCGCGGCGCGGCTCGCGGCCGCGCTCGACCAGGTCGACATCGGCATCGTGCTGCTCGACGCCGACACCCGCGCCGAATTCATCAACCGCGCCTTCCGCGATACTTTCGCACTGTCCGACGCGCAGGCCGACAGCAAGCCGCCGTTCATCGCGCTGATGTATCACGGCCGCGACACCGGCGCGTACGAACTGCCGGAAGAGGAACTGAGCGCATTCATCGCCGAGCGCATCGCGATGATGCGCGCCGGCGATTCCACGCCGATCAACCTCAATCTGGCCGACGGCCAGGTGCTGCGCTTTTCCTGCACCGCGCTGCCCGACGGCGGCCGCATGCTGAGCTACACGCCGGTGACCGACCTGGTACGGCACACCGACGATCCCGCGAAGGCCGACGAATATCGCGCCCAGCGCGGCGGCGGCGAGCGCCATCCGGCGCGGCTGCTGCGCGCTGCCGAGTGAGGCGCGGCTCACGCAATTGATCCCGCACCAGCGCGACGATACAACGCGTTGAAGCGATGCGTGCATCGCTCAACGCGAGGAACGCTCATGTCCGACGACGTCACCATCCGCTTCGTCACCCGCGACGACTACGCTCAGTGGCTTCCGTTGTGGGAAGGCTACAACGCATTCTACGGACGGTCGGGACCGACGGCGCTGGCGCCCGAGATCACCGCGACGACGTGGGCGCGCTTCTTCGACGCCTATGAGCCGATGCACGCGCTGGTCGCCGATCGCGGCGGCACGCTGCTCGGGCTGACGCACTATCTGTTTCACCGCTCGACCATCTCGATCGCGTCGAACTGCTATCTGCAGGACGTCTTCACCAGCGAGGCCGCGCGCGGCAAGGGCGTCGGCCGCGCGTTGATCGAGGGCGTCTACACCCAGGCCAAGCTGGCGGGACTGTCACGGGTCTACTGGCAGACCCACGAGACCAATCACACTGCGATGCAGCTCTATGACAAGATCGCGGAGAAGCCGGGCTTCGTCATCTATCGCAAGGTTTTCTGAGCGCGTTTGTCACCTGTGGATTGCGCGCAGATGTCACCGGGGCGTTACAAACCACGGCTAGGCTTCGCCTCGCGTAAGATCAGGCCCCCCGTCTCGGATCTCGCGCCCCGAGCGGTCCCCGTCAGTCGCCGCGTCTGACCGGGACCGCTTTTTTTGCGGCATTGCATTCTTCGTGACATCGCCTTTTTGCGACAGTGCCATGCATCAGCGACGGTAGGGCGGCACCTTGCCGCGCCTTGGTGCGCGCCTCACAATGCGCCGCATCCCTCGCCTATCCCACAGGATTATCTCATGGAAATTCGTAACCTCGGCGGTTCCGGCCTGCGCGTGTCGGCCGTCGGCATCGGCTGCAACAATTTCGGCCAGCGCACCGATCTGGAAACCTCGCGCAAGGTGATCCACAAGGCGATCGACCTCGGCATCACCCTGTTCGACACCGCCGACATCTATGCCGGCATGGGCGGCTCGGAAACCGTGCTTGGAACCGTGCTCGGCGACCGCCGCAAGGACATCGTGCTCGCCACCAAATACGCCAAGCCGATGGCCGCCGACGGCACCAAACAGGGCGCCTCGCGCCGCTACATCATGCAGGCGGTGGAAGCCAGCCTGACGCGGCTGAAGACCGACTACATCGATCTCTACCAGCAGCACGATTACGATCCGCTGACCCCGATCGACGAGACACTGCGCGCGCTGGACGACCTCGTCCGCCAGGGCAAGGTGCGCTACATCGGCAATTCCAACTTCCCGGCTTGGCGCATCGCCGAGGCGGAGTACGTCGCGCGGCAGATGAACGTCAGCCGCTTCGTCTCCTGCCAGGATGAATACAGCCTCTTGGTGCGCGACATCGAGAAGGACCTGCTGCCGGCGGCACAGGAGTACAATCTCGGCCTGCTGCCGTTCTTCCCGCTCGCCAGCGGTCTTCTGACCGGAAAGTACCAGCGCGGCGCCGCCGCGCCCGCCGACACGCGCTTTGCCAAGGCTCCCGCCCTGAAGGACCGCTACGTCACCCCGCGCAACGAAGACATCGTCGAGAAGCTGCAGGCGTTCGCGAAAGCGCGCGGCCACACCATGCTCGAGCTCGCCTTCTCCTGGCTCGCCGCCCGCCCGCAAGTTTCCAGCGTGATCGCGGGAGCGACGCGCGTCGAGCAAGTCGAGCAGAACGTGAAAGCGATCAGCTGGAAGCTGAGCGCGGAGGAGATGGCGGAGATCGATCGGATCACGAAGGGGTAGGCCCGGCTCTCTCGCTCCCTCTCCCCGTCCTTCACGGGGAGAGGGTTGGGGTGAGGGGCTCTATCCGGCGAGTTCAGACTGAATTGTGAGTAAGACGCCTTCGATGTTGCCGAGCACATCGTTGTTCCAGAAGCGCAGCACCCGATATCCCTCGCCAACTAGATACCGATCACGGATCTCATCAGAGACCGACTCGGCGTGCTGCCCACCGTCGACCTCAATCACAAGCTTCTTCTCACGGCAGACGAAATCGCAGATGTAGCGTCCGATCGGGATTTGCCGCGCGAACTTGTGGCCATCGATCTGGCGATTGCGAATGCGATTCCACAGCGCGGTCTCCGCGTCGGTTTGATTAACGCGCAGTCCTCTCGCGAGTCGGATAGGCGCTTGCTTGCGGCCCCGCATTGCCATGCCCCTCACCCGGATCGCATCTTCGATGCGATCCGACCTCTCCCCGCAAAGGGCGGGGAGAGGTTAGAAAAGCAACTCCTGCATTCGCCGCAAACGAAGCTCTCTCGCTCCCTCTCCCCGTCCTTCACGGGGAGAGGGTCGGGGTGAGGGGCTCTATCCACAGAAGGGCGAGGAGAGGCTACACCACCAGCCCCTTCATCGGCTTCACCGGGACGCTGTCGGGGAATACCGCTTCCGCCAGCACGCGCTCGGCGATGCCGAACTGGTCGTGCAGCACCCCCTTGATCACCGCGCGCAGGTCGGTGGTCGGGGCGAGGTCGCGGGCCTGGTAGAGGTTGGCGGGTTTGAGGCCCGGCCAGTCGGTGATCATCCTGCCGCCGCCCACCGCGCCGCCGGCGAGCAGCGCGATGGTGCCGGTGCCGTGGTCGGTGCCTTCGGTGCCGTTGATGCGCGCGGTGCGGCCGAACTCGGTGGCAGCCACGATCACGGTGTCGCGCCAGCGCGCGCCGAGCCCGTTCTGGAATTCGGCCAGCGCGGCGTCGAGCCCGCCGAGCAGCTGAGCGAGGCGGCCGACCGGCCCGCCCTCATTGGCATGGGTGTCCCAGCCGTCGAAGGCAAGCGCGCCGATCCGCGGGCCGTCATCCGCCGCCATCAGCTTTGCCGCGCCGCGCGCCACCAGCCGCATCGCCGCGGCGCCGCCGCCACCGGGCTTCGGCTTCATGTCGTCGCCCTGCGCCTGCTTCTCGAGCTGCAAGCCCTGGGTCAGCGCGCTCGCCAGCATGGAATCGCGGTGCTGATAGAGCTCGAGCAGCCGCATCGCGGTGTCGTCGGCGGCCTGCGGCAGCGCGGTCGGCGCCCAGCCGACGGTCGGAGCTGTGCCGCGCAGCACCAGCGGCGTGGTCGGACCGACCGCAAGGGCGCTCGTCACCCGCTCGCCTTTCGGCAGCGCCTCCAGCGCGCGGTTGAGCCAACCGGACTGCACGCGGCCGGGCCCCGGAAAACCGCTCTCCAGCACGTCCTGGCCGTCGAAATGCGAGCGGTCGCGATAGGAGGTCGCGACCGCATGCACCACCGCGGCCTGCTTGGCGCGGTACATCCGCGCGAATTCCGGCATCGCCGGATGCAGGCCGAAGAACGCATCGAGCATCACGGCGGCATTCGGACCGTCGCCCCTCAGCGCGATTGCGCCGTGCAGCCCGGCATAATCGGGATCGCCGAGCGGCGCCACGGTGGCAAGCCCATCGAGCGCGCCGCGCAAAATCATCACGACAAAGCGCGGATCGCGGCCGTCCGCCGCGCGCGCGAATTTCGGCAAATACGCCCACGCCGCGAACGACGCGCCGCCGAGCAGCAACGCGCGCCGCGAGGTCGCCTGCATCATCGCGCTCTCGGAGCACTCCATCGTCACCTCCTCTGGAATTCCGGCGACATCAACAGCAACGCCAGCGCCTGCGGCCGCGATTCCGCGCGCTCGACCGTGCGCCGCGTCTCGGCCGAGGCGGCGTCGGCGGCGACCAGTTCGAGCAGCTCGCGCGGATCGAACCGGTCGGCGAGCTGCGCGCCGAGCTGGGCTGCGATATCGAGCCGGAGCTTGATGCCCTCGGGCGCCGCCCACGCAGCGTTGCTGTCCGGAAAACCGTTCGGCCCGGCCGGCGTCCACAGCGGCTGGCCGAGCAGATTGAGGCCGTTGAGATAGCGTCCCGGATCCTCCGGATTGCGCGCCAACAACCGGCCGGACGCGATCAGGAACTCATACGGCGAGCGCATCTTCGTCAGCGGCGTCTGCCAGGCTTCGTTGGACTGCACCAGCGCGGTGGCCAGCGCCTTGAGGTCGCCGTCGGTTCGGGTGAAGACATCCTGCAGCTTCGCCACCAAGGCCGGCGGCGGATCGTCGGCGACGAAATGGCGGGCGAATTTGGTCGCGATGAATTTTGCGGTCGAGGGATGCCGCGCGATGTCAGCGAGCACCGCCTCGCCCTGCGCGACGCCGTTCTGCGCATAGGTCTTGCCGAGCACCTGTTGCGGGCCGGGCTGGTGCGCATTGGCATTAAACACAAAGCTGCCGGGCGCGCCGAGCTGACCCTGGCGACCGGCAAAGGTCCACCCCGTGATGACCCGCGCCAGCGCCGTGACGTCATCCTGGGTGTAGCCGCCGCCGACGCCGAGCGTATGCAGCTCCATGATCTCGCGGGCGAGGTTCTCGTTGAGGCCGCGCTTGCGGTTGATGCCGGCGCGCGAGTCGGGGCCGAGCGATTGCTGATTGTCGAGAAAGAACAGCATCGCGGGATGCTGCTCGACCGCTTTCAGCATGTCGGCGAAGCGGCCGAGCACATGCGGGCGGATCGCCTCGCGTTCGAACGAGCCCGCCCACATCCGCGCCAGCGCGCCCTTGTTGGCCGAGATGCAGAAGTGGTTCGACCAGAACACCACCAGCCGCTCGGCAAAGCCGCAATCGGCGACCACGCCGCGCTGCAGCCGCGCCAGTGCTTCGGTGCGAAACGTCTTCTGGATGATGTTGGGCGGCTCGGCCGGCGGCTTGGCTGGATTGGCCGACGGCTGCATCGCGCCGGCATTGGCGGTATCGGCCATCTGGCCGGGCGCCTGCATCGCCGGATCCTTGCCGGCGATCTCCTTGGCGGCTGACGAGAGCGACAGATTGCGCCGCTGCTGCTGCTTGGCATCAGCGCCCTGCGGCGCGCTCTCGCTGGCGGCGGACTGCGCGGCCTTCGCCGCATTGCGCGCCTGCTGCACCTCGAACTGATAGTCGAACACCTGCTTGCCGAGCTCCGCCGTCGAGAGCAGGCCGGGCATTTCGAGCAGCGCGCCGTTCGGGCGCGCCAGGTCGGCGATGACAAAGCCGCGCGGATCGGAGGCCGCGTTGATGAAATCACCGGATGCGCCGCCGCGGGCGCCGAAGCCAAAGCGATTGAGGGCAACCAGCGCTGCTTGCGAATCGCGAGCCATGTTAGTGTCCTCGGGAGTTCCCTTGACGGCACGCCCCTTGTATACGTGCTGCGCGGCATCATAGCGCGGTTCGCGATGAACCCGAGATTAATTCCGCGATTAAATCGCGGTAAGAATTCGCATCCAGCCATGACAGATCAAAACCAAAACACTGCGCCCCGACGCCTCGCCTGCACCAAGTGCGGCAGCGAATTCTCCTGCACGCTCGGTGGGCCGTGCTGGTGTTCCGACGAGCGCTTTCGTCTGCCGTTGCCGACCGATGGCGGCGACTGCCTGTGCCCGTCATGCCTGCGGAAATTGGCGGACCAACCGGCCATGGTGAGCGCGAGGTGAACGACCGCTGGCACGTCGACGCCGTCCTGCTCGACATGGACGGCACGCTGCTCGACACCGAAAAAGTCTATTTCGACAGCCTGGTCGCGGCGCTGAACGGGTGCGGCTATACCGATGACGTCGCGGCGCTGTGTCATTCCATGGTCGGCCTGCCCGGTCCGGTCTGCGAAGCCATGCTGCTCGATCGCTACGGCGCGGCGTTTCCGCTCGCCGAGGTCAACCGCGCCTTCATCGTTCACCGCGACCGGATGTTCGACGCCGCCCTGCCGCTGAAGCGTGGTGCGATCGAATTGCTCGACGGTCTTGCCGCCGCCGCTTGCCCGATCGCGATCGTGACCTCGTCATCCCGCCGCACGACCGAGCGCCATCTTGCCATCGCCGGCATCCGCGAGCGCTTCGACACCTTATTGACGCTCGACGACGTCACGCATGGCAAGCCGGACCCCGAGCTCTATCTGAAAGCCGCCGCACGCCTCGGCGTGATGCCGCAGGCCTGCGTCGCGGTGGAAGATTCCAACCACGGCGTCGCCGCCGCTCATGCCGCCGGCGCCATCACGCTGATGGTGCCCGACATGGCGCCGCCGACCAATGAAACCCGCGGCAAATGCGCCGCCGTGCTGCCGGACCTCCACGCGGTGCTGGCCCTGCTGCGCGAGCGCGGCGCGCTCGGCCGCTAAACGCGCCGCGCCGCTGTCAATCGCGCGGTGGACGCTGCCGGCCGCGGCGGCCGGCGAGCGCCGTCTCGATCAACGCGCGCGCCGCTTCGCCCGCCGTCTCCATATAGCTGGCGTCGCGATGCAGCAGCACGACGGCGAACGAGCCGTCGAGCAGCAGCAGGATCTGCCGCGCCAGCTTGAGCGGATCGGCAATGCCTTCCGCCGCGAAGGTCGCGCGCAGCCAGTCCTCGAACTTCTTCTTGTGCGCGGCGCCGATCCTGATCGCGGGATGGCCGGGCATGTTGGCAAGCTCAGCCGAGGTGCGCAGGAAGCCGCAGCCCTTCCACTTCGGATGCCGCGCCGAACGCGCCAGATTGCGGAAGATCGCCTCGACCTTCGCCGGCAGGCCGCCGTCGGCCTCGGCAAACCACTTTCGGAACAGCGCCAGATTGGGCTGGTCGCGCGCGGCGAGATAGGCGGCGACGAGATCGTCCTTGCTGCGGAAGTGATAATACAGCGTGCGCTTGGTGAGGCCGGCCTTGGCGGCCACCTCGTCGACGCTGACGCGGCGGATGCCTTCATTGTAGAACAGCGCGCTCGCCGCCTGGATGATGCGCTCGCGGGTCGGTTCGGAAGCTCTTGGCATGGCGCGTATGTATACCGACCAGTGAATATACACAAATCGCAGCCGCCCCTACATTCGCTTGGACACACTGACGCAAATGCCGGAGACCATCATGACCGCACCCATCCTGATCGAGATCGGCGACGGGATCGCCCTGATCACGCTGAACCGCCCGGAGCGGCTGAATGCGCTGAGCTTTGAGCTGATCGACCAGTTGATGGCGGCGCTCGACCGCATCGAGGGTGACGCGGATATCCGCGCCGTGATCCTGACCGGCGCCGGCGAGCGCGCCTTCTCGGCCGGCGCCGACATCCACGAATTTTCGCAAAGCGTGCGGCAGGGGCCCGCGATCGCCGTGCGCGACTTCGTCCGCCGCGGCCAGGCGATGACCGCGCGGCTCGAGGCGTTCAAGAAGCCGGTCGTCGCGGCGGTCAACGGGCTGGCCTATGGCGGCGGCTGCGAGATCACCGAGGCCGTGCATCTCGCGATCGCCAGCGAGCGCGCGCTGTTTGCCAAGCCTGAGATCAAGCTCGGCATGCCGCCGACCTTCGGCGGCACCCAGCGGCTGCCGCGGCTGGCCGGCCGCAAGCGCGGCCTGGAATTGCTGCTGACCGGCGACCCGTTCACGCCGGCGCACGCGCGCGAGATCGGGCTGGTCAACAAGGTGGTGTCGCACGAGCAGTTGCTGCCGGCCGCGCGCGAGCTCGCGGGGTGCATCGTCAGGCATTCACCTGGTTCGGTCGCCGGCGTCATCACCGCGGTGACGCGCGGGCTGAACATGCCGATTGGAGAGGGCTTATTGGTCGAGAGCGAACAATTCGCCGCACTAGTGGGAAGCCGCGATCTCGCCGAGGGGATGGCGGCGTGGAAGGAGCGGCGCGACGCGACGTATGTTGGGGAATGAGCACGCTCATTCCACCGCCGTCATTGCGAGGAATGTAAGCGAAGCAATCCATCCATCCGTTATGCCGCGATATGGATTGCTTCGCTTCGCTCGCAATGACGTGGAGAGAGACCTGACCTACCGCACCACGGCCGCGGTCTGTCCGAACAAGAGCTTGCGCTCCTCCTCGGTGCGGATCGCGGGCTGGCCGAAATTCGGGTTGACCTCCTTCGCCTTGGCATAGGCGCGCTCGGTCGCGGGGCGCTTGCCGATGGTCTCCAGCCAGCGCTTCAGGTGCGGAAAATCCTCGATGTCTTGGCCCTGGTTCTTGTACGGCACCACCCAGGGATAGCTCGCCATGTCCGCGATCGAATAATCGCCGGCGATGAATTCGCGATCGGCGAGGCGCTTGTTGAGCACGCCATAGAGCCGGTTGGTCTCGTTGACATAGCGGTCGATCGCGTAAGGCAGCTTTTCGACCGCGTAGTTGCGGAAGTGATGGTTCTGGCCGGCCATCGGGCCGAGCCCGCCCATCTGCCAGAACGTCCACTGGATCGCGTCATAGCGGCCGTGCAGATCGCTCGGCAGGAATTTGCCGGTCTTCTCGGCGAGATAGAGCAGGATCGCGCCGGATTCGAAAATCGAGACCGGCTTGCCGCCGCCCTTCGGCGCGTGATCCAGGATCGCGGGGATGCGGTTGTTCGGCGCGACCTGCAAAAACTCCGGCTTGAACTGATCGCCCTTGCCGATGTTCACCGGGAAAATCCTGTACTCCAGGGCGGTCTCTTCGAGGAACATCGTGATCTTGTGACCGTTCGGCGTGGACCAGTAATAGAGATCGATCATGGCGGCGATCCTGCGTTTCCTGAGAGACATATCTGACAGCATGGGAGAAAGATGCGGATGCATGGATTTGGCCGCACCCCCGCGGCCAAGTCAATGCCGCGTGCATTGCACCGCGCGCGAATGTGATGTGCGCTTCGCGCAGGCGCGCGATTGAGCCGCGCCCGGATTGCTCCTAGGCTCCGGCAGCTAACACCGAATAATTTTCAAGCAGGGGAGATTTGCAATGACGCGCGATTTGGCACGGCGTGATTTTCTCAAGGGTTCGGCGGCGCTCGCCGGCGCCGCGGCAGCCGGCGCATTTTGCTGTGTCGAGATCGCAAGCGCGGCGCCGATCGAGGTGCCGAGCGTCGACAAGCTCTCGATCCGTGTGCTGGTCGATTCCAGCTTCGATCAGTTCTTCAAGCCGAAGCAGGCGGCTGGCGTCACGATCGCGCCGCCGCCGCGCAGCGCCGACTACCAGAAGTCGCTGCACAATGAATGGGGCCTGTCGCTGTGGCTGGAGTCGGAGGCCAAGGGCGCCCAGCGCACGCTGATGCTGGACTACGGCTACACGCCCGAGGTGCTGCTCAACAACATGGCGCTGATCGGCGTCGATCCAACGAAGCTGGATGCGCTGATCGTGAGCCACGGGCATTACGATCATTTCGGCGGCCTCAACGGCCTCCTCGACAAATTCCGCGACAAGCTGCCGGCCGACCTAAAACTCTATGCCGGCGGCGAGGACAATTTCTGCCACCGCGTCAGCGCGACGCCGACCAAAGGCCAGTTCGCCGATTTCGGCACGCTCGACCGCCGCCAGCTCGCCGCGCAGCGCGTCACCACGGTGCTGTGCGAAACCCCGACCGTGATCGCCGGCCACGCCTTCACCACCGGCAAGATCACCCGCCGCAGCATCGAGCGGATTCTGCCGCAGACCTGGGTCGAGTTCGGCATCAAGGATGGGCTCGGCTGCAACACCAGCCACTATCTGCCCGCCGAGCTGGACGGCAAGATCGTGCCCGACGAGCACATCCATGAGCACGCCACCTGCTTCAACGTGAGGGACATGGGCCTCGTCGTGATCTCCTCCTGCGGCCATGTCGGCATCGTCAACTCGGTGAAGCAGGCGCAGGAGGTCTCCGGGATCCAGAAGGTGCACGCCATCGTCGGCGGCTTCCATCTCGGCCCGGCGCCGAAGGATTACCTCACCGAGGTGGTCGCCGAGATCAAGAAGCTCGATCCCGATGTCGTGGTGCCCATGCACTGCTCCGGGCTCAACTTCGTGCAGGAGGCGAGCGCGCAGCTCGGCGACAAGGTGCTGGTCACCACCACCGGCAGCCGCCTCTCCTTCGGCATATGATCGCGCATGTAATCTTGCGCGCCATCGCATGCCTTAGCGTCGGCCTGTGGCTGACGCTGGCGGCGGCCGCCGCCGGCGACGCACCGGCGCGCTCGGCGGCCGAGATCATGGACATATTGATGTGGAACAGGGAGCCGGTCGGCGGCCCGTTCACGCTCACCGATCAGGCTGGCCATGAACGCAGCGACCGCGATTTCCGCGGCCGGCTGATGCTGGTCTATTTCGGCTTCACCACTTGCCCCGACGTCTGCCCGACCGACCTGCAGGCGATCGGCCTTGCGCTCGACAGACTCGGCCGCGACGCCGATCAGGTACAACCGATCTTCATCACCGTCGATCCCGAGCGCGACACCGCGAGCCATCTCGCCGACTATGTCCCGCTGTTCCACCCGCGCCTGATCGGCCTCACCGGCAGCAGTGACGCGATCCGCAGGGTGGCCGATGCCTACAAGGTCTACTATGCCAAAGTGCCGCTGCAGGATGCCGACTACACCGTCGACCACACCGCCTACATCTATTTGATGGACCGCGACGGCAGCTATCTCGGCTTCTTCCCGCCTGGCACCTCGGCCGACCGCATGGTCGAGATCATCAAGCCGCGGCTCGCCGCGCCGGGACGCTGACGCGCCTCAATGCATCCGCCCGTGCGCGCGCAGAAACGTCTCGCCGCTTTCCGTCACGGTCACCCGCATGCCCTCCACCGAGGGCCGGCGCGCGACATAGCCGCGGTCGACGGCGTCTTCCCAGATCGTCAGCCGCGGGCATGAGGTGCGCCAGACCTCGATCACCTCGGCATAGGGCCGCGGCTCGCGCGCGACCCATTCGACGAGATCGAGCACCAGGGCATCAGGGGTCTCCGCCATCCTGTCCTCCTGCCGTTGCGCATTCCAAAGCTCACTTCGCGACCGCAGTGTCACCCGCGAACATCAGCCAGCTGCCGTACAGCAGATAATAGCTCGCCACCGTCGTGATCAGGCGGTTGGCCCAGGTGCGGAACTGCTGGTCGCTCATCGCTTCCAGGATGCGCCGCGCCAGCGAGGTGCCGAGCATCGAGGCCGCGACTGCAACCGCCGCCAGCACCGGATCGAGCGAGGCGGCCTGATCGATGATGCCGCCAAAGTAGATCAGCTTGGTAAAGTGGCTCGCGACCTGGCAGGTCGCCTTGGTCGCCACGGTTTCGCGACGGTCGTAATTGCCGCCGAGGAAGAAGGTGTCCATCAGCGGTCCGGAGACGCCGGTCATCAGCATCAGCCCCATGCAGACCGAGCCGTAGAACGCGCCCTGCCAAACACTGTCCGGATTCGGCTTGATGCTGGCTGGCATCAGCCGCGCCATGAACGGCGTGACGCCGAGCAGCAGCAGCGCCACCGGCTTGTCGGGCACGTAGCGGGTGATCGACCACAGGCCGAGCGCGATCGCGCAGCCGATCATGTAGACCGCGGCCGGCCGCCAGCGGATATGCTTCCGCCACAGCAGAGCGCGCCAGCCGTTGGAGGCCATCTGGGTGATCGCATGCAGCACCATCGCCGACGGCAGCGGCAGGATCGCCAGCAGCACGCCGATCAGGATCAGCCCGCCGGCCATGCCGAACAGCCCCGACAGGAATGCGGTGGCGACCATCAAGGCCCCGAGCGCTGCGATGAGTAATGGCGACATTTGAAATCTCTTCTGTGCGAGTCGAACTGCAGGACCCGAGCACGGATATCTTCCCCTTCTCCCCGCGCGCGGGGAGAAGGTCGGGATGAGGGGGGTTCTCCGCGAGGTCGGTGAGAACCGGTTCGTGGGCGCTCCCCCTCACCCGGATCGCATCTGCGATGCGATCCGGCCTCTCCCCGCAGGCGGGGAGAGGCGAAGAAACTGCGCAGACTCGGCAACTAAACGAATGCCCACTCTTCTGCTCCGCTTGGCGTATTCCCGCAAACTGAGATATCTTGCCCTTGCATCAGCTTTCCTGAGGGTGACAAATTGCGGCGGCTGCTCTTTCTCAACGGCATCAAGGCATTCGAGGCCGCGGCGCGGACCGGCAGCTTTGCAGCCGCGGGCCATGAGCTCAACGTCTCGGCCGCCGCGATCAGCCGGATGGTGCATCTGTTGGAAGAGCGGCTCGGCGTCGCGCTGTTCGAGCGCAAGGCCAACCGGCTGGTCACCACCGCGGCGGGCCGCGCCTATCAGAGCGGGCTGACGCCGATCTTCGACGCGCTGGCGAGCCTCACCGCGCAGGTCACCGCCGCCAGCACGCGCGTCTTGACCGTCGGCGTCGGCCCAACCTTCGCGATGAAATGGATGATCCCGCACCTCGCCGAATTCCGCAAAGCCGAGCCCGACATCGAGGTGCGGATCACCACCGGCGGCATCGCGGTGCCGTTCGGCGACGACTGGAGCTGCGGCATCAAGCTCGGCGACGGCGAATGGCCGGGCCTCGTCGCCGAGCCGCTGTTCGCCGCCGACCTCATGCCGGTGTGCACGGCGCGGCTCGCCAACACGCTGAAACGCCCCGCCGACCTCAAGGGGCCGAGCCTGATCCGGGTGGCGCATTCGCCCGACGACTGGCCGTCCTGGCTGAAGGCGGCCGGCGTGCCGCGGCTGACCGCGCGCGGGCCCGAGTTCCAGTTCTACGGCCAGGCACTGCAGGCAGCTAGCGACGGGCTCGGCATCGCGATGGGGATCCGGCCCTATATCGACGACGACCTCGCCGCCGGCCGGCTGGTGGCGCCGTTCGCGCTCAGCGTGCCGAAGGGGATGCGCTGGTATCTGGTCTATCGCGGCTTCCATGCCGAGCAGCGCGACTTCGCCGCGTTCCGCCGCTGGATCATCCGCGCCGCGGCCGAGCCCGCCGCCGCACGCAAGGGCGCGCGCAGCGCCGGCTGATCCCATCCCCATACCGGCCCAGCGTCGACGCGCCGGTTCCGGCGCTGCCCCGCACAAATAAACCAGCCGGTTTGTGATCTCCTTCACACTCGGCACCGCGCGCCCGTGCTTCGATTGACAAGGACGTCAGAGGACGGCGGATGATTTACGGCGATTGTGAAATCAAGTCATTCGAGGTGGGGAAGGGGCAATGGCACGCCAGGATTCAACGGGTCGATCAAAGGCCGGTCGTCATCGATGGCATGTCGTTTCCGACGCTCGACATCGGCTTTGCGTGGTCAGATCCGGATGCGGCGATCGCGGACGCGAGGCGGCTCATCGACCGGTTCCCGCAGCGATTTGCCACGATAGTGCCGTCAGCCGAAGCCTTGTCGTGAACGGCAGCGCCATGGTCGCCGTCGTTCCGCAATGCGAACCCGATCCGGTGTGGCCCGCGCAAGTGCGCACCAGCTGCCCGGACTGCACCGCCAGGCTCGAACTGCTGCGTGTCATCCCCGGCCGCGCCGCCGAATACTGGACCCTGCGCTGCGCCGGCTGCGGCGGCATCCACATGGACATCGTCGACCGGCCGCGAGGCTGATACCTCGCCCCCGCTTGCGGGGAGAGGTCGGATCGCATCGCAAGATGCGACCCGGGTGAGGGGGTACAGGTCTCACAACTCGCTGAACTCGTGGATAGGCCCCTCACCCTTTCCCTCTTCCCGTGAAGAACGGGAACGAGAGCGTTACTGACATCTGCTGACAGCTAAATTCCGGGCCAAGAGCTCGCGCCCTTTGCCCTTTTCTCGCTGCCGGACTCGTCCCATATTCCGGCCATGGCGAAGACACCCAGCACTCCGAAAAAGCCCGGCAAAACCCCAAAATCCAAAGCGCACCGGCCCGACGTCCAACCGATCGGGCCTGCACTGGCTGAGCTGCTCAATCCCGCGATCAATCGCGGCGACGCCGGCATGGGCTCCGGCACCGGCCTGCAGCCGCCGCCGGACAATTCCTGGGATCGCCGCGCAGGCGGCGAGGCCGCGGCGCATCGCGCCCGGGCATCGACGCGCGAGACCAGTGGCGATGTCGCGAAGCGCGATGCCACGGGTCCTGGCGCGGGTCTTGGCGAGGCCCCGCAGGCCAATTACGGCACCTCGGCGACCGTGCCGACGCTCGACCCCGAGCTGGCGCGGCAGCTCGGCCTGCCGACTGCGGAGGACGACGACGAGGCGCTGGCCCGCCCGCCGCGCAGCAAGATGGAGGCGCTCGGCGTCAAGGCGACCGCCGACGCGCTGGAGAATCTGATCCGCGACGGCCGCCCCGAATTCCGCAAGGACGACGGCTCGATGCGGGTGTGGACCCCGCACCGGCCGCCGCGTCCGGAAAAGTCCGAAGGCGGCGTGCGCTTCGAGATTAAGTCCGAGTATCAGCCGAAGGGCGATCAGCCGACCGCGATCGCCGAGCTGGTCGAGGGCATCGGGCGCAACGACCGCACCCAGGTGCTGCTCGGCGTCACCGGCTCGGGCAAGACCTACACGATGGCCAAGGTGATCGAGGCGACGCAGCGCCCTGCCCTGATCCTCGCCCCGAACAAGACGCTGGCCGCGCAGCTCTACGGCGAGTTCAAGAACTTCTTCCCCGACAACGCGGTCGAGTACTTCGTCAGCTATTACGACTATTACCAGCCCGAGGCCTATGTGCCGCGGACCGACACCTATATCGAGAAGGATTCGTCGATCAACGAGCAGATCGACCGCATGCGCCACTCGGCGACGCGCGCGCTGCTCGAGCGCGACGACGTCATCATCGTGGCCTCGGTGTCCTGCATCTACGGTATCGGCTCGGTCGAGACCTACACCGCGATGACGTTTGCGCTGAAGAAGGGCGAGCGCATCGACCAGCGGCAGCTGATCGCCGACCTGGTCGCGCTGCAGTACAAGCGCACCCAGGCCGAGTTCACCCGCGGCACCTTCCGCGTCCGCGGCGATGTCATCGACATCTTCCCGGCGCACTATGAAGACCGCGCCTGGCGCGTGAACCTGTTCGGCGACACCGTGGAGAATATCGAGGAGTTCGATCCGCTCACCGGCCACAAGCAGGACGAGCTCGAATTCATCAAGATCTACGCCAACTCGCACTATGTGACGCCGCGCCCGACCCTGGTGCAGGCGATCAAGTCGATCAAGTCGGAGCTGAAGATCCGCCTCGACCAGCTCAACGACCAGGGCCGCCTTTTGGAAGCGCAGCGGCTCGAGCAGCGCACCACCTTCGATCTCGAGATGATGGAGGCGACGGGGAGCTGCGCCGGCATCGAGAACTATTCGCGCTATCTGACCGGCCGCCGCCCCGGCGAGCCGCCGCCGACGCTGTTCGAATACGTCCCCGACAACGCGCTGATCTTCGCCGACGAGAGCCACGTCACCGTGCCGCAGATCGGCGCCATGTTCCGCGGCGACTTCCGCCGCAAGGCGACCTTGGCCGAATACGGTTTCCGCCTGCCCTCCTGTATGGACAACCGCCCGCTCCGCTTCGAGGAGTGGGACATGATGCGGCCGCAGACCGTCGCCGTGTCGGCGACGCCGAGCGGCTGGGAGTTGAACGAGTCCGGCGGCGTGTTCGTCGAGCAGGTGATCCGCCCGACCGGGCTGATTGATCCGCCGGTCGACATTCGTCCGGCCCGCACCCAGGTCGACGACCTCGTCGGCGAGGTGCGCGCCACCGCGGCTGCCGGCTATCGCTCGCTCATCACGGTGCTGACCAAACGCATGGCGGAGGATCTCACCGAATACCTGCACGAGCAGGGCATTCGCGTCCGCT
This sequence comes from Bradyrhizobium sp. CCBAU 51753, assembly GCF_015291565.1. Classification (NCBI taxonomy): domain Bacteria; kingdom Pseudomonadati; phylum Pseudomonadota; class Alphaproteobacteria; order Hyphomicrobiales; family Nitrobacteraceae; genus Bradyrhizobium; species Bradyrhizobium sp. CCBAU 51753. Next base: position 8,181,948 of record NZ_CP030037.1, read on the forward strand.
ACATGCATTCGGATATCGACACCATCGAGCGCATCGAGATCATCCGGGATCTCCGGCTCGGCGCGTTCGACGCGCTGGTCGGCATCAACCTCTTGCGCGAGGGCCTCGACATTCCCGAATGCGCGCTGGTCGCGATCCTCGATGCCGACAAGGAAGGTTTTCTGCGCAGCGAGACCTCGCTGATCCAGACCATCGGCCGCGCCGCGCGCAATGTCGACGGCAAGGTGATCCTCTACGCCGACAGCATGACCGGATCGATGGAGCGCGCCATCGCCGAGACCAACCGCCGTCGCGAGAAGCAGGTCGAGTACAACGAGGCCAACGGCATCACGCCGGAGAGCGTCAAGAAGTCGATCGGCGACATCCTCAACTCGGTCTACGAGCGCGACCACGTGCTGGTCGAGATCGGCGACGGCGGCATGGCCGACGACGTCATCAGCATCGGCCACAATTTCGAGGCGGTGTTGAGCGACCTCGAAACCCGGATGCGCGAAGCCGCTGCCGATCTGAATTTCGAGGAAGCCGCGCGCCTGCGCGACGAGGTCAAGCGCCTGCGCGCGACCGAGATGGCTGTGGTCGACGACCCCACCGCGAAACAGCGCAACGTGCAGAAGCAGGCCGGCGCCTACGCCGGCACCAGAAAATACGGCGACGCCGCCAACCTCCCGGTCAGCGCGCTGAAGAACAAGGCGGCGCAAACCTCGGTCAAGGCCGGCCGCGGCGCCAAGTCCGGCTCACGGGTCCACAAGCCCCATCTCGACGAGATGCACGGCCCGGAATCGTTGCCGTTCCGCCCCGCCGGCGCGCTGCCGGCAAAGCCGTTCGGCGGAAGCAGCCGAATCATCCAACCGACCGACTCGCGGCAGTCGGGGCCCGAGTTCGGACCTTCGCCGCGGAGCAGCGGCGGCGCGCCGGGGAAGCGGGGCGGGTGGAAGAAAAGGTAGGCCATGACCCGCGCCGAGCTCCTCGCTTTCCTGCGGATGCATCGGCTCGCGGTCGTCAGCACGCTCCATGACGGCGCGCCGCAGGCCGCCGTCGTCGGCATCGCCGTCACCGACGACCTCGAGATCATCTTCGACACGCTGACGACGTCGCGGAAGTACAACAACCTCCGCAGCGATCCCCGCGCGGCGCTGGTGATCGGCTGGGACGCCGAACAGACCGTGCAATACGAGGGCGTCGCCGATTTTCCTGTTGGGGCGGAGCTTGCCGCGTGCAAGCAGGTCTACTTCGCGGCGTGGCCCGACGGTCCGGGGCGCGAGGCGTGGCCGAACATCGGCTATGTGCGGATGCGGCCGCAATGGGTGAGGTTCAGCGATTTTGCGCAGACACCGCCGCGGATCGAGGAGATGACGCTGCCTTAGACAGCGTCATCTCCTGCGTTCGGATTGCCTGATCGCACCCCGTCATTGCGAGCGAAGCGAAGCAATCCATGGCTCCGCATATGCGGGTCGATGGATTGCTTCGTCGCGGAGCCTGTCATCGGGCGCGTTTTCGCGCGACCCGTTGGCTCCTCGCAATGACGTGGAAATAGCGGGAACTCCGCTCGGCATCACTCGCGCGCAGCAAAGCGCCGCCGCTTACCCTACCCCGATCGCCGGTTGCTGGTGTTCTGGGTCAGGTTGCCGTGCGCGGCCTGTTCGCGGATGTTGTGCTTCTCGTCGTCGCGATGGCCCTTGGTGGTGTCGAGGGGAACGCCGGGCGCGCTGCCGGGACCCTTGTGGCTCTGGTTGTCGTCGGGAACGGGCCGGATGTTTGTTGTCTTTGGTTTCGTCATCAGTGTCTCCGTTACGCAAGGAGACAACGCCGCCCGCGCGGACGGCGTTCCGGAAACCTCTCTTCACATCTTGGCCGGTGGCCTCACAGCTTTTCCTGCCGCGGCGGGGGCGCCTGCTGCTCGCGCGCATGTTCCTTGGCGCGATGGCGGCCGTAGAGGCAGCCGGCGGCGGCGCCGAGCATGCCGTGATGGCCGGCATAATGGCCGGCGACACCGCCGACGACGGCGCCCTTGATGCAGCCCTTGGCGTCGGCCGGAGTTGCGGCGGCAAGCGCGGTGACGGCAATGGCGGTAGCGAGAACGATCGATTTCATGATGCAATCACTCCGTTGAAAGATTCATGCTCTCAACGGCGATGGTGGCAGGCCGGTTCCTGGTGAAGCCGAGCGCGTCCGAACCGCGGGGCCGGCAAACGGAGACGGCCGTGCGTATCATTTCCAACGGCAGCATCGCTCCGATGTCGGCATCGTTCTTCGCTCACCATCGATCTTGTGACCGCAAGGTCGCGCCATCGCAGCAAGCCGACCGCGCCACGGCGAGCCCGGCGCTCTTCACGATCCGGTCGCGACGGCTTGATCTCTGGCGTGCAGATTCGCTACAGATGCACGCCCTGGTTGCCGAACCAAATCGCCGCTGGCGCGTCAAACATTTGATCGATCGAGGACCGGTTCGGGCTACAATGCGACGCCGAGTCGGACCAAACCTGCGGAGCTGACATGGGCGAGTACATGGGCGAGGATGCAAACCGACAGCGCGTGCTGAATTTCCTCGACGTCTATTATGCCGGCGGCATCGAGGGCGCGCTCGAACGCTGCAGCGACGACATCGCGTTCCTCGCCAATGCGCCGGTCGACATCCTGCCGCATATGGGCCAGCACCGCGGCAAGGCCGCGCTGCGCCAGATGTGGACCACGATCCACGAGCGCTATTCCGAGATGCGCTACGAGGCGCCTGTGGTGGTGGCGCAGGGCAACCGGGTCGCCGCGCAACTGCGCGTATTCTTCCGCAAGCGCACCAATGAGCGCGTGGTGCAGTTCGACGTCGCGGTGTTCTACACCCTGCGCGACGGCCTGATCACCGAGATCCGCGAGATCATCGACACCTTCGACCTGGTGCAGCAGGTGCTGGAGCGCGACATCTCGGCCCTGCTGACCGGCCGCACCGGGCTGTAGCGCGGGCCCATCTCCTGCCTCGTGCGACGCCCGGCGTCACAAGCCGGTGAACGGCACCCCGGCGTTGAACCTCCCGCACCCCGCGCTGACGTACTCACTGGGCTGTTGCGGACGGCGGGGGCTGAACACCACCATGAAAATCACATTGCTGGCTTTGCTTGGCCTGGCGCTCGGCGCGCTTGGCGGCGCGGCGCTCGGCATCGGCGCCGGACTCACCTGGGTCGGCCTCGTCAGAACGGCGAGCATCGACAACGGCGCGCTGGTGTTTTTCACCCTGATGCCGCTCGGCGCCGCGATCGGCGGCATCGCCGGCGCGCTGCTGTTCGCCGTGATCGCGATCCGCGACGCCGAGATCATGATCGAGCGCCAGCCGGTGCGGCATCGCGACCGTTAGGCGACTGGCGGGTCTATTCCCCACAACGTGAGGTGAGCACCCTGGAAGGGCTCCCTCCCCCCTTGCGGGGGAGGGTTGGGGAGAGGGGTACCGCGCGACGTGCTCTCTCGATCTGCACCTGAACGCCGGTAACCGTTGTTGCGTGCGCGCGCTCGCTTCAATCCATCTCGCCCGGGGCCACCCCTCTCCCCGACCCTCTCCCGCAAGGGGAGAGGGAGCCTGACCGGCGTGCTCACCTCACCACGGCACGGCAGCGTGCCAGTCCGACTCGCGTTACGTGACGTCGTTCACATTCCCGTAGAATTCCGCGCAATTGTGCAATGCAAAATCTGCAGTTGCGTTTTGGCCGCTCCGTACTATTTCACCGTGCAATAGCGTGTGCAGCAATTGGGCACGGCGTCGACGCTGAGGCCCTCGCCGGCCGCTTTGAAAATCCAGTTTCAGGACCACGACAAAATGACAGAGCACAGCCTCTGGCGTTTTTCGCGCGCATTGCATCGCGCGATCAACGAACGCCAGCTTGAGGACATCGAGCCGCTGCTCGATGACGAGGTCGAATGGGCGATCTTCGGACCGATCGACCTGTTTTCGTTTTTCGGCTCGCGCCACGGCAAGGCCGCCGTGCTCGAGGTGATCAAGCAGATCGGCGAGAACCTGCGGGTGCACCGCTTCGACCGCGAGCAGATCATGCTGGGTACGGATTCGGCGGCCTCGATGCTGCGCTATTCGCTGACGGCGCTGGATTCCAACAAGCCGATCTCGCTCCGGATCGCGCATTTCGCCCAGTTCCGCGATGGCAAGCTAACGAGCTTCCGCGTGCTGGTCGACACCTTCGATCTGGTCGAGCAGACGGTGGGCTATCCGATCCATCTGCCGCGCATGGTCGCGGTCTGACGCTTTCCTGATCTCACGAGTTCGTCATGTCCGGGCCACCGGCGCGAAGGCTTCGCGTCGATGCTCCGGCCTCCGCGGCGTGTTTTGCCAGCCCCGAACGGGCCGCGGGCCGGATGCTGCGCGATCCTGTCGTGCAGCCCGGACATGACGGCGTCTTGTCGACGTCTTGCCGTCACGGCGCCGTCGCCACAATTTTGTACCAACGAAAACCGCATGATGCGGGCCTGGAATTTGCGGGCTGGGAATGACTCTTACATCACGATTTGGCTGGGCAAGGCTGCCAGTGCTGGCGGCCGGCTTCGGCATGGCCATGGCGCTTTCGGCAGCGGCGCAAACCCCGCCCGCGCAGGTCGACACTGACGAGGCAAGCGAGCAGGCGACCGAGCAGACCGCGCCGGCGGATGCCAATGCCCCGGCGGACGCCAACGCCGACATCCTGAAGGACATCGACGTAAGCAAGCTCGACTGGAGCCAGCTCGACACCGACTCGACCAGCCTGCCGACGCTGGCGCCGCGCCGCTCGGCCACGCCGAGCAGCACCGCGAGCAACGATCCGTCGTGGTCGACCAACCGCAACGGCAATGGCTCGTCGGCGGTCTCGGTCAAGCAACAGGTCTCGCCGTTTCTCGACACGCGGATCGGCGCCGACATGACGGTCGCCCGGCAGGGCACCATGACGACCCAGGAGCAGATCTCGGAACGGCTCGCCAATGGCGGCAGCCTGCCGCAATCCGGCGGCTCGGCCTGGGCCACGATCTCGGCGCCCGGCGTGGCCTCGATCTGGGACAAAACCTCGGTCGAGGCGCGGGTCGATCCGGGCACCGACCAGACCAAGCTCGGCACCTCGATCAGCAAGGCGGTGCCGCTGTCGGAGCAGTATTCGCTGACCCTGCAGAACGGCTACAACGTCACCCAGCAGGGCGTCGGCGGCATCGTCGGCCACCCGCAGCGCAGCTACGACACCGAGCAGTCGGCCAGCCTTTCGGTCAACGATACCGGCACCAGCATCACCGCGGGCCAGACCCTGACCTCCGACGACAAATGGCTGCGCCGGGTCGGCGCCGAGCAGAAACTGTTCGACGGCGTCACCGTCTCGGGCTCGGTCGGCGAGACCGCGCAGGGCACCACCGACAAGAGCATCCGCGCCGGCTACAAGCGCACATGGTGAACACTCCGTTAGCCTTGTCGTGCTAAATGATCAATCATTGCCGCAACTTGGCCCAGATGCTGTCAAATTCGGCGGGACTGATGGGCCGGTAACTTCATCACTTCGTCGTGCGGGGGACAGCCGCGCTTCGCGATGCACCAGGGGAAAAGCCGATGAACGCTACCAACCGTACCGAAGACGTTGAACAGACGGCGGAGGTCGACACCAATCTCGCTGCGGTCTCGGAGGTCGAGGCCGGCATCCGTGACTTCGTCCGCAATGACATCGCCTATCTGCGGCGGCCGGTGGCGAGCCCGGAGACCGCGCCGGTCGAGGCCAACACCGACGCCACCGTCAACAACGTCAACTCGCTGATCCAGCGCGTCGCCGGCACCTCGCTGGCCGAGATCGAGAAGCTGATCGGTGAGCTCGAGAGCCTGCGCGACCTGCTGCATGCCGAAGGCCAGCGCGTCCAGCGCGAGATCTCCGGCTATGCCCAGCTCAGCCAGGCCGCGATGAAGTCGACGCGCATGATCGCCGACAACGTCTCGCAGTGGAAGCGCGCCGCCGACGGCCTGCGCAACAGCTGATCTCGGACCTGCGTTAACCTGACAGCCGCCGCCTCTCCGAGGCGGCGGTTTTCATTTGCGGCGGGGTAAGGTCCGTAGCCCGGATGAGCGAAGCGATATCCGGGACCGGTGCTTCCTGTTGCACGAGACCCAGATGTCGCTTCGCTCATCCGGGCTACGGGAGCCCCCGGGGGCCCAGACCGTTGCCCAAACAACTTGCAGAATTCGATTTGAACTTTAAATGCGCAGGCCGCGACCAATTCCAGCCGCGATCAGGCGGCGGGCAGGCTGGGGCAGGCGTTCATGCAGAGCATTCGACCGGATAAAACCGATCCCATTCCGCTGCGCCGGCCACAGACCAGCGTCGGCACGATCATGATCCGGTTTGTCGGACTGCTGCTGGCCGCGACCGTGGTGCTGGTGCTGATCTGGAATCGATAAGTCAGGTGTGGATCGGGCGCGGATCCGCGCCGATGGTTAGCGGTGTCTGAACTAGCGATTGATGCTCGCGGTGGTCTCGAACGAGTAATTGCCGTCGGCAAAGCCCTTCACGACCAGACCGGTGGCCAACATCACCACAAGCGTCACCGTTGCGAAGATAATGCCGACCAGCTTCAGTGCGCTGCGGTCTGCCATGGTCATCCCCTGAAGTTCGTGCCCGCGATCCATAGGCAGGCACAAAGGTTCAAAATGCGTTAGCAAAAAATGGGTTCCATGCAACGCACAACTGCGCGGGCCGGCAAGTCGCCTGCCAACCATGGCTTTGGCGCAACAGATCAGATGCCCGCGGGCAACATCAGGAACCGGGATTGCGGCGCGGCACGAAGGCGGTCGCGAGGAACGAGAACACCACTTCGCCGCGCTGATTGGTGCCGGTGTTGCGGGCCTGCAGGATGCCCCATTCGGGCCGGCTCGACGAGGTGCGCTTGGTCTCGGCTTCGTTGGTGAAGCTGATGGTGTCGCCGGCCAACACCGGGCGAATCCAGCGCAGCTCGCGGAAGCCCGGCGACGGGCCCCAGACCGCGACCGTCTCGCCGCGCGCGGCCTCTTCCGCCGACCGCCGCTGGCCGTCGGCGACCAAGAGCTTCATGCAGACCGCGGCGACGTGCCAGCCCGACGCGGCAAGCCCGCCGAACAGCGAATTGCGCCCCGCCTCCTCGTCGAGATGGAAGCGCTGCGGATCGAACTGCGCGGCAAAGCGCTTGATGTCCTCCGCCGTGAAGGTGAACGAGCCGAAGGCGCGGCGGTCGCCGATCTCGATGTCTTCGAAGAAGGCCATGTTACACACCCCCGCCGTCGCGACGGCTGACGATGATCGGCGACTCCATCTCGCACAGCACCTCGCCGCGCGCATTGCGGATCGTGCCCTTGAAGGTGACGATGCCGGTCGCGGGGCGGCTCTTCGAGACGCGGGCCTCGACGACGTCGACGTCGAGCGTCAGATCGTCGCCGGGACGCAGCGGCGCCATCCAGCGCATCTCGTTGACGCCGGGCGAGCCGAGCGAGGCGGTGCGGCCGATGAAGCCGTCGAACAGCATCCGCATCATCAGCGAGCCCAGGTGCCAGCCCGAGCCGGAAAGCCCCCTGAGCATGGATTTTTTCGCCGCCTCCTCGTCGAGATGCATCGGCTGCGGGTCGAATTCGGCGGCAAAAGCGAGGATTTCCTCGCGCGAAACATGGCGCGGGCCGAACGTTCCGAGGCGGCCGGGCTTGAAGTCTTCGAAGGTCAGCGTGGTCATTTAGCGCGGTGATGGGATGAGGATATGTGCCGAGGGAGCCCGATTGTGGCCGTTATTTGCGGCAATCACAACCGGCCCACTCGCATAGCTCGCCCTTCGCCGCCGGCGCGCGGCTGAGGGCCGGCCCTTTGCGGGGACAGTTTGCTGCGGCTTGAATGGCCTCATGGCGAGGAGGCGCCTTGGCGCTGTTCTCGAACCATGCGGCCCGGCCGGTGCCCTCGTCCGCCGCGACGCTTGCTGCGCAGGCGCCTCAGGATGAGGTAATCAGGCCGGTTATGACGCAGTAGGATGAGACGCGAATCACATTCGGCTTGCCGGGAGAACCATCGATGTTCGATTTCCAGGATCTGTTCCAGTGGGACCGCTTCATCACGCCCACGATCATCAAGACGTTCTACTGGCTGGTGATCGGTGTCATCGTGCTGTTCGGGATCTCCGGCATCCTGTCGGCGCTGTCGGCGATGGCGATCAGCCCGTTCGTCGGCTTCATCCTGCTGCTGGCATCGATCGCCAGCGTCATCGTCGGCATCGTGTTCTCGCGCATCGTCGCCGAGTTCATCCTGATCGTGTTTCGCATCAACGAGCATCTCGGCGCGATCCGCGACCAGGGCGGCACGCGCTGAGCCTTGCTGCGGACGTCCGATCGGCCCGCGCGTGGTTAATCCGAAGTAGCAGCCGCCGGCAAATGCCAAACAAATCGCGACCGGGATTTTAAAGGCCGGTCGCGTATCAGCGTCCCCGCTGAGCTGAAGACCAACGCGGGGGCGTCGTGAATTCGAATAGCCGTTTGATTGCGGTGAGGCCGGGACTTGTCGTCAAGCCGGGCTTTACCACCGAGGATATTTTGTGGGCTGTCGGCATCTGGTCGGTGATCCTGACCCTGGCGCCGGTGATCCTGTTTTATTTGCTGATGGTGGCCTGAGGCCAATCCCATCCTGTCATTCCGGGATGGTGCGCGAGCACCAGACCCGGAATCTCGAGATTCCGGGTTCGCTCTAACGAGCGCCCCGGAATGTCTCTTAGACTAGACATGTTGCAGTCACAAAAAACGCGCGGGTCCCGCGCGTTCTTCCAGTTCGGGCAAAAAAAAGCGGCGTTGTTACGCCGCTTGCTTGTGCATCGCGCCGGACGCCGACGCCGTACCGCGGATCGCCTTGATCGAGCGTTCGATCGCGCCCCACAGCCGCTGGATCTCGGCGGCGGCGCGGCCTTCCGCGTAGTATTCGCGGGCGCCTTCACCCTGGCCGAGCGCCATCAAGAGATCGGCGCGGTTGGTGATCTGGCCGCTCCACACCGGTGCGCGGAATTTCGCCAGCGCCTCGCGCGCGATCGCGACGATGCGGCTTTCGGCATTGTCACGCTGCGCCGGCGCGCCGTTGATCACGACGGCGTAGGGCTTGCGCATCGAGCGGCAGGTCTGGATGGTTTCCTGCACCGCATTGACGTCGAACACGCCGGGCCGCGCCGGAATGATCACCATCGTTGCGTTCTTGATGGAGTCGTCGACGACGGCCGAGAGATTCGGCGGCGTGTCGATGAACACCCATTCGATACCGTCACGCTTGGCTTGCGCCAGGATTCCACTGACCGAGTTCACGGCCGTCTTGATCTGCGGCTCGTTGGTGCCGCGCAATTTGTGCCACAGGGTCAGCGAGCCCTGCGGATCGGCATCGATCAGCAGACACGGCTTCGTTGCCTTGTGCACTTGCGCGGCGAGGTGAGCAGCCAGGGTGCTTTTCCCCGAGCCCCCCTTACGCGAAGCGAAAACAATGACGTTCATACCTTGGCCTCCACATTGACCCCAGGAGGCGAAAATGAATCAGCACGATGATTCGCGAAAGAAAAAACTTCTTGCAAATCGCAAAGCCGCCAAGATTACCGGCGCATTCTGGTTTTTGAGTCACACTTCATTTATGACACAACCGGAAATGGAGCATGGATTTGCGCGCGACGCGAGCGGCGTCCCGTGTGAAGAAGCCGAGTCAAAACAAAAAGCTAACCGCTTGATTTGACTCGAGGCCCTAGCGCTTTTCGGCGGCCTTCGCGCGCTCGCGCTCGATCCATTTGCGTTCGATCCAGCCGAGCAATTGCGCGGTGGGTTTCTGCAGGAACGGAACATCCTGCGCGAACAAAAGGAGTCCGAGCGGCAGCATCCAGAGTCCGAGCACCGGCAGGAAGCTGAAGATGCCGCCGACGATCAACAGCAACGCGAGCGGAATCCGCACATAGATCGACGACGGCTTGCGCAGCCACGCGACGAAGCGCGCCGGCCCGGCGGGAAGTTTGGCCTCGAACCAGGCGAAGTGCCGATCGATTTCCAGTTTGTAGTATTCGCTCACGCTTGTCCTCTCCATCCATCCCGCATGGCGGAACGGAGTCCGTAAAGCACACAAGCAGCAGAGATGATGCTGCGTGACAGCGTCACAACGCGTCAGTCTGTCGCGCATGCAGGCCTTGAAACCGCCGACGCGTTCACAGCCAGGCGCCGGCTGCGTGGACCAACGCGCTCAGTTGGCCGCCGGTTTCGGCTTCTTCGCCCGGTGCGACTTCGCGGGCTTGCGCTTGACCGCGACCGGCCGCCGTTCCATGCGCTCGCGCGCCTCGCGCGGTTCCGGACCCGGGCGGAAGAACGCCTTGCACGCCGGCGACAGCAGCGCCTTGTTCCTGATCATGCAGACGGTGACCCGATCGACATCCGGGATCTCGGGCCCGCAGAGCCGGAACGCATCCGGCGTGCAGGCCTGCTGCTGCTCGGCTGTATAAGCCTCGCCCCGGCTCGGCACCAGCGCGACCGCAAGCCCGAAAGCTGACATCAGCGCAAACGAAACTGTCCTTGAACCAGCGATCCCCATGCGCATCCCCCCAAGGCGGCGTTTCGGGGGATAGTGGGTGAACGGACGAGGAAGCGCAAGCGGGCGAGATGACACGCCGGGGTGGTTGGGGGCTTTGGCCCCCTTTATAGGCTTGATCCTTATATTTTTTCCCGAGATCTGGCTCCGTGACGCAGCAGGGCGGCATCACGGAGATGATGCGGAGCGGTGATGGTGCCGGTTCGGCGTTGCTATCGCAGCGCGTCACGGCTTCACATACGACCAACCCTGCTCCTGCAGCTCCATGACACGCACGACGCCCGATTTCACGACCTTCGCCTCCGAAATCAGGGGGATCTCCTTGCTTTCAACCTTGCTCATGTTTTCCCGCGTATTGCCGCAGGCTTCGAAGGAGATCGATGGCGAGTTTTCCGAGATGGTCTTGATCCTCGTCTTCACCGGCGAGGTGTCGTCGCGCAGCATGTGCAGGCCAGGACCGTAAGCGACGATGTCGACCTTCACCTCCTCGCCGAGGTCCTTGTAATACTGCATCACGTTGGTTGCGTTGTTGAGCGCAAGGCTCATCATCGCGGGATCGTTGGCATTGACCTGAAGGATCAGGCGATGCGATTTTGCGGCGGCAGGGCCCTTCGATTGCGCCGTCGCCACATGCTTCTTCGCCGACGACGGCGCCACGTGCGCCTTCGGCTGCGCTGCCACCGACGGCGGCGTCGCGAGCGTTTTCTCCTGTGCGACCGCAGATGGCGACACCGCGATGAACAGCGCTATGACCCAGGCCATCACTGCGGCGGTATTTCCACTCTTCATCATGACGTATCTCCCTTGAGAGTTCGACTACACTCAGCCGCGTGGCTTCGCTGCGGCTTGTGGCCATTTACACACCTCGGCGAACCGACCCCGCACCCTCTTCAGTCCGGCAAGCAGGAAATGCCCTTCCAGTGCCGCTCCGTTTCGGCTCACAAGACGGATGGCAACCTCTCCCTCTTCAGGAAAAGATTGCAGCAAGCCCACGACGTCGCCGGTGAACGCAACGCCCGTTCCAGACAATGGCGAAGCTCCCGCAAGCGTCACCGGCGGATGGTCATTGATGCGATAGGAAATCGCGTAACCGTCCCTGCTGCGCTCGAAGGCCGGCCCTGCGACGACAAGCTCCGTACGGCCGGCATGGCAATGAATCGACAGATGCATCGACGAGCCACTTGAGCCGTCGCGCGAAAAGGTCGTGGCGGTGACAATCGGCTTGTAGTCCACGGGCGACGTCGTCGCGCTGACAATCCAATTGTCGACCGCCGTGGCCGGGCGAGCCGGCCCAAGAGCCCCGGTCGCATCGGTCGCGCCTTGCGCAAGAGCGAACCCGCTCACGATTTCCAATGCGATGGCCAGAGCGATCGCTCTCATCGCGATACGCGCGCAGTACGCGCCTGTCGATCCAGCCACTCCTGCGCTGCCCCGAACCGGTCGAGGCCGGGCACCGTCGCGGCGAGATTGATCGACTGCCATTTCGGGTCGAAGCCCGGCGCCTGCAGCTTATCGATCCGGGAAAACAGGGTATCGACGAGGCGGGCGACGCGCTGATAGCGGTTGGATTCAGCCGGCCAGTTATACGCAACCAGGGCGGTCGGCACCGCAATGGTCGGTATGCTCTGGTCCTCCTTGATCAGGTTGGGGTACTCGCGCGCCTCCAGCACCGCGGGAAGATAGTAATCCTCGAATTTGCTTTCATATTTCACGGGGAGGAACTTGAAGCCGGGATCCCAGCGTCCGCGCACGAACGCATCGACCGGCTTCGAGGTGATGAAAACGACCGCCGCCATCTCGCCCTTGCGCATCTGCTCCAGCGCGACCTGATGCGGAATGAAGGTCTTCTCCGCCTCGATGCCGAGACGGCTGAAGATCAGCGGCCCCGAATAGGCGGCAGCCGTGCCCTGGGTGTTGAAATTCACCTTCTTGCCGGCGAGATCCTGCAGGCTCTGGATCTCGGGCCGAACAAAAACATGCAGCTCCGAGGGGAAGAGATTGAGCAGGTAAGTGATCCGGCGCTGAATCCCCGGGACCTGGATCCTGTACTCTTCGAGCGCATCGGAATTGATGATCGCGACATCGACCCCGCGCAAATAGAGCAGCGAATTCAGGTTCTCGGTGGCGCCGCGGGTGACGATCGGCAGGACATGCAGATTCGGCCCGTCGTCGACGACGCGAGCGATCTCCGCCGCAAGCCGAAGCGGCGCCCCCTCGATCAACCCGCCGGCAAGGCCGACCGTCCAGGCATTCATCCGCTCCCTTCTTTCTATTTCGGCGGGAGAACGCTGCATCTGGCGGACGCGCTGCGTCTGCGCCTCCACAGTGACGGGCTGAAGAGCCAGAATCGCCGGCGCCAACACGGCGAGCAACAAGCGCGATATAAGGGTCATATTCATCGGAAAACTCCCTCGCAAAACCGCCTCGGCTTCGGTGCCGCTGGCCACGTCGAAGCCCGACGCGCAAAATATCCGACGTCAATTCTTCTACTGATTCAGCTTGTCCAATCGATCCTTCGCAACCCGAATTCCGCCGGCCTGCGCCCTCACGTAAAATTCCCGCGCCTTCGTCGCATCGCCCCGTGTTCCGTACGTTCCCCATGTGGAGAGAATGCCGGGATCATAGGTCTCCGCGAGCGTGAAGTTTGCCAGTGCGCTGCCGGTCTCGACGGCGCGCTGGAGCACGGTCCGCGCCGCGCCGATGTTTCCCTGACCGAGCAGCGTGCGGGCGCGCGCGATCAGCCTCGTTGCCTCCGGATTTTCTCGCGCTTCTCCGGTCGCCGGCTGCACCGTCGCCGCTGCGTCCGTCGCCTGCGCTGTTCTGGAGGTGTTACTGTTGACCGCGGCCTCGGCGGGAACACGTAGATCGGTCGCACGCCGCGCGGACTCGACGTCGCGTGCCGTCGCCTCGGTCCGGCTGCGCTCTTGCTGCAGGGCTTGTCGCAACTCGGTCATCGAACTCTCCGTCGAACGCCGGAGTTGCAGCGTTTCCTCGCTCGCCTTCTGCAATTGCGCCGTCTGTACCCCGTTGTCGCGCCGCGCGGTGGCCAGTTCGTCCGCCAGTGCGGCAGTGCGCGCGCGTTCCTCGTCGAGCGCCTGACGATGCTTTTCCGTACTTGTGGCCAGTTCTTGCCGCGCGGCCGCGGCCTCCTGTGCGAGGGCAGCCGCCTTCTGCCGCTCCTGGTCGAGCGATTTTGCGCTGCTCGCCGCTTCTGCCTGCCTGAGCTGCTCGGCTTCGTCGCCCGTCTTGCGCAATTGCGTCGCCTGCGCCTCATTGTCGTGCTGCGCCGTGGCGAGCGCGCTCGCCAGTGCGGCGCTGCGCGCGCGTTCCTTGTCGAGCGCTTGACGATGTTCCTCCGTGCTCGTAGCCAGCTCCTGTCGCGCGGCGGCGGCCTCCTGTGCGAGGGCAGCCGCTTTCTGCCGCTCCTGGTCGAGCGCCTGCGCGCTGTTCGCGGCTTCCACCTGCCTGAGCTGCTCGGCTTCCTCGCTCGTCTTGCGCAGATTCGCCGCCTGCATCTCGTTGTCGTGCTGCGCCGTGGCGAGTCCGCTTGCCAGCGCGGCGCTGTGCGCGCGTTCCTCGTCGAGCGCTTGACGATGTTTTGCCGTGCTCGCGGTCAGCGCTTGTTGCGCGGCCGCGGCCTGCGTGAGGGCATCCGTCTTCTGCCGCTCCAGGTCGTGCAATTGTGCGTCGTTCGCTGTTGCCGCCTGCTTGAGCCGCTCTGCGTCCTCGTTCGCCTTGCGCAATTGCGCCGCCTGCGTCTCGTTTTCGCGCTGCGCTGCGGCGAGCGCACTCGCCAGTGCGGCACTGTGCGCGCGCTCCTCGTCGAGCGCTTGATCATGTCTTGCCGTGCTTGTGGTCAACTCTTCTCGCGCGGCCGCCGCCTCCTGCGCGAGGGCATCGGTCTTCTGTCGCTCCTGGTCGAGCGCTTGTGCACTGTTCGCCGCTCTCGCCTGCTTGAGCCGCTCCATCTCCTCGCCCGCCTTGCGCAATTGCGCCGCCTGCATCTCGTTTTCACGCTGCGCAGTGGCGAGTCCGCTCGCCAAGGCGGCGCTGTGCGCGCGTTCCTCGTCGAGCGCCTGACGATGTGCTGCCGTGCTTGCGGTCAGCGCTCGCTGCGCGGCTGCAGCTTCCTCCGCGAGGGCATTCGTTTTCTGCCGCTCCTGGTCGAGCAATTGGGCGCTATCTGCAGCTTTTGCCTGTCTGAGCTGCTCCATTTCCGCACGCGTCTTGCGCAATTGCGCAGCCTGCACCTCGTTGTCGCGCTGCGCGGTGGCGAGTTCGCTCGCCAACGCGGCACTCCGTGCGCGTTCGTCGTCGAGCGCCTGACGATGTCCTGCCGTGCTTGTGGCCAGCTCCTGTCGCGCGGCTGCGGCTTCCTGCGCGAGAGCAGCCGTTTTCTGCTGCTCCTTGTCCAGCAATTGCGCGCTCCTCGCGGCTTCCGCCCTTAGCTGCGCATCGAGCCGCTCGACGGCCTGCCGGGCCTCGGACAGTTCGTTCGCCAGGAACTCTCGACGCGGCTCCAGAGATGATTGCGTCTGCGACGTCGACGCGTCCACGGACTGCCCGGCCCGCACGGCCGCCTGCGGTGTGGCCTTGGTCCCGGACTGCTGCTGAAGCGCCGACATCTCGGTCTTCCGCGAGCCCTCGCCCGCTAACAAGCTGTCTTGCTCAAGATCGGAATTGATTCGCATATACGCCGCCGCGAAGACCGCCGCAGCGATCAGACAGGCCGCAAGCAGCCGCGCGCCCAACGACCACTGTCCAAGTCGAGAGGAGTTGCTCGATTGATCGAACTCTTCTGGGAGATATTCATCGTCGTCCGACACTGACCGCCAATGCGTCGGCGTGATCTCGCTTGGCGTACCATCTTCAGCGACCCATTGACCGGCTTCAACTGACCAGTAAGCGATATCACTGGTCCCAGTCGGATCGTGCTCGAGGATAAGTACTGTCCCGTCCCTCGGTGCAGTCTCGATCGCGTGGCGCATAGCAAGGACGATTATTTATTTTGACGATGTGATCGGACTATTCCAGCTCCATTCCCCCAGCGCGGCACGCTATGCCCGCACGGACAGCGCCTCAATACTCCTTCAGGGGTACCGAATTTGTGCCTGCGGCGAAGGTGAAAAAATAGCGATGGCGTCAGCGCGTCCACTGGCACGGTTCCATGTGGAGCGGCCACCGCAATACAGTGAAGCAGGCGCAAAGGCCGAGTGGACTGGATCGTCGAGCTCAATTGGGTGGAAGGAGCACCTCAGCCCAACGCATCAACCGCAACCTCGAGGCGAAGATTCCGCGAGGTCAACGCGTTCGGTGGGGCTGCGCCAACGTCGCGGAGGCAAGCAGATTTGGGCGACAGATCTGGCCCGTCGGTAAGACGCTGAGGGCTGAGCGCTGCAAACGGTGATGGTACAGTTGGGTGGGCTCGAACCACCGACCTCCTGTTCCACAGACAGGCGCTCTAACCAACTGAGCTACAACTGCATCCTGACGCGCGGCCCCGCCGAAAGGGGGGCGGCGATTTCGGGCGGAAACTAGGTGCAACGCCGGAGTTTGGCAAGGCCGTAACGCAGGCTTTTGCACCTTCGGCATGGGCGATTTTCGCGCCCCATCGTTAAAGAAAAAGGCCCGGACGCGCGGCCCGGGCCTTCGCTGATGGTCTGCGGGTCGCGCTCAGGCGGCCGGCTTGTAGTACTTCGAGGCGTTGGCCTTGATCGGCTCGGCGGCCTCGTTGACGACCTTCTGGCCGAGCTCGGCCAGTTCCTTGGCCTGCGCGGTGTAGGTCTCGAACTGCTTGCGCGCGTGCGCCGTCCACAGCTCGAGCGCCTCCGACGGCGTCTTCACGCCGAACAGCTCCTGCGCGAAGTCGAGCGAGGAGGTGGTGTTGGCCTTGAAGAACTCGATCAGCTTGGCCGAGTAGGCGCTGGCGCCCTTGTTGTAGGACGAGAACACGGCCTCGACCGTGGAGTTGTGGGTCTCGGCAGCGTCCTTGAACTTGGCGTAGCTGTCGCGGGCCTGCAGCACGCCCTTTTCGGCGAACGCACGCATCTGCTCGGGAACCTCAAACGGGATGATCGAAGCGGAAAACGGATCGGACGGATTGGTCATTGACGTGCATCCTTCGCAACGGGTGGTAATCGATGTGACCCCTCGCGACGTCCCGGAACCTGGAAAGTCCGAACGTTGAGGAGGATCACGCTGCCTTGGTTCACGGGGAATGCCCTTCGTCGGGCCTCACAAGTAAACACCCATATCATGTCAATTTTGTGCAACGCAACGTAAGATCGTGTGCGACGCCATATTTTTTATGACACGGAATATTCGATTACCTGCGCCCGGCGAAGGGATGCCGGCCAGCTCGGCCGGCGGTCAGTTGTTCGGCTTCACCGCCTCCATCGCCGCGCGGCCGACGGTCTGGCCCATCTCGCTGGCCTGCTCGGCCAGCGCACGCATCTGGCCCTGCACATATTCGCCGTGCAGCTTCATGATCTCGGTGAAATCCTTGGCCTTGAGCAGCGACTGGGCATAGTCCAGCGATGCCTGCACGTTCTGCTCGGCATAGGCGAGCGCCTTGGCGGAAATGTCCCTGGCGCCGGCGCGCATCGTGGCGTTGCGCTCCTCGACCCGGTCAGCCGCGGCTTCCGCGTTCGAGACGAACTGCTCGAACGCCTTGCGCGCCTGGTCGAAGCTGGTTTCGGCCATCGATCGCACGTCCTTCGGAATCTCGAAATGGTCACGCCCGTTACTGGTCATTGGCGTCTCCTTGGCTGAATGATCGACCTGCCGGATGGCCCTGGCAGGCCGCGGCAGATATACCGGGGTGCCGCATCGCAGGTGTGACGCGGCGCCGCTCCGGTTCCGCGTCCTGCGCCTGCTGCAACGGCTTCCCTTCAACGCAAGAGCGCGGTGGATCGTTCAGCCGAGTTAACGTTATCCCGCCTTTGCCGCGCCCCGGCCGGGCCGTGCCGTGGACCTGCCGCTGTCGGCTTGCGATACTAACCATCTGTTAAGGCTGTCCCCCTTGAAGGCTTTCTGGGCCGCCGGCCGCTCCGGCGATCGAGGAGGAAAGCTCAACCCATGCGACCCAATCTTGCGCGATGAATGACGCGGAATTCCAGATCCAGGCCCTCGGCGATGCGAGGCTAGCCGACCACGCGGCCAGCGGCCTGCCGGCCTGGCTGTGGTCGGCCGACGGCGCCCGGATCCTCTGGGCCAATCCGGTCGGCGCGCAGGTGTTTGGTGCCGCAAACGCCACCGAGCTCGCCAAGCGCGCCTTCGGTCCGGCCGATCCGCACCGCCGCCAGGTCGCAAGGCTCGGCCGGACGCTGGCCGCGGGCGGCGCGGTGCGGCTGGAACGGCTGCCCGGCTTCGGCGCCGCGCCCGGGATGCTGGCGACCTGCGGCTGCGCACGGATCGACTTGCCCGATGGCAGCCATGGCGTGCTGATGACCGCGATCAACGGGTCCGGCCGCAGCATGCCGCTGACTGAGCGGCTGCAACGGCTGGTGCAGGGACTGCCGCGCCCCGCCGCGGCTTTCTCCGGCGACGGCCTGCTGATCGCCGCCAATGACGGCGCGCGGCCGCTGCCCGGCCTGCATGATCTCACCGAGGCCGGATTGGATACCGCGCGCACTGATGCGCTGAAGCAGGGCCGTGCATCGGAGAGCGTCGCAATCGGCCGCGTCGTGCTGCACCGGATCGGCCGCGGCGCCGACCTCGCGCTGGTCGCGCTGATCAAGCCGAGGCTGGTTCGCGCGGCACAGCCCGCGCCGCCGGTCGTGCCTGATGTCGTTGCGCCAGAGACGGCTCCGGAAGCGCCGGCCCCGATCCCGCCGCAAGACGCAGTCGCGGCTGAGCCGCCGCCGGAGCCGGTCGCAGAACCGACGCCTCACGAAGCCCCCGCGACGGCCGGCGAAACGCCGGAAACCTTCACGCTGTTCGACGCGCTCGACCCGTCGCCGGAAGAGCCTGCCACGGCCGAGCCGGTCGTCGGCGCACCGGAGACTGCCGACGCCGCGCCGGCAGAACCGCCGCCGCCCGAGGAAACTCCGCAGGCCGAACCTGTGCCCGCGCCTGACGCCACATCGGGCGACGCTCCTCCGGCCGATGAGCTGTTGATCGAAGCGCTGATGGAGGCGACGCCGGACGAGGCTGACGAACCGCTGACAGAAGCGCTGACGGAGGTGGCGGTGGACAAGGACGAGGTGACAGCCGCTGCGGAAACCGAAGTAGCGCCCCAAGCGGCCGCGCCCGATCTCACGCCTCAGGGCAGCACGCCCGCTCCCGTGCCTGCGGCAACTCCGCCCGAGCCGGTCCTCTCGCCCTACGCGATTGCGGACCTGCCCGCGCAGGATGCCGCGCCGGCGGCTGCGGCGCCCGCGCCGGTGGCGGCGCCGTCATGGCTCGACGAACCGCTGCCGACGCGGCGGCATCCGCTGCGCTTCATGTGGCAGATGGACCATGAGGGCCGCTTTTCGCTCGGCTCGGACGAATTCACCCGCCTGATCGGCATGCATACTGCGGCGGGCTTCGGCCGGCTCTGGAGCGACATCGCCGCGGCCTTCGGGCTCGATCCCGAGGGCCGCGTCATGAAGGCGTTCGCGGGCCACGACACCTGGAGCGGCATCACGCTGCACTGGCCGGTCGACGGCGGCGGCCGGCTGCCGGTCGAGCTGTCCGGCCTGCCGGTGTTCGACCGCAACAGGAATTTCGCCGGCTATCGCGGCTTTGGTGTGTGCCGCGACCTCGACGGCCTTGCGCGACTCGCCGCCTTGCGCCGCTATGAGTTCTTCAGCGGCTCCGCGCCGCAGCCGCTGTCGGAGCCGGTGGCCGCCGCGCCAACGCCGCCAGCGGCGCCGCCGCCCGAGATCAATGCAGCTTCACCACCCGAGGAATTGAACGAGCCGACAGCACTAGAGACTTCACACCCAGCCGATCCGGATCACGCCGTGGAAACGCCGCAAGACACGCACGAGGTGCGTTACGACACGCCGCAGAATGTGGTGCCGTTCCCGCACACCGGCGACGCAAGGCCGCCGTCGCTGACGCCGGTCGAGAACCACGCCTTCAACGAACTCGCCCGTCAATTGTCGGCGCGGCTCGAGAACGAAGCGAGCCGCACGGCTGCCACCGAGAGCGCCGCCACGGAGACGGTCGTCGAGCCGCTCGCAAGCGCGCCGCGGCAGGAAGAGCCCAGGCAGCGTAATGAAGAGCGCCAGCAGGAGGAGCGTCCGCAGGACGAGCGCCAGCAGACCGCGTGGTTGACGCAGGCCGAGCCGGCGCCGCGCGGCAGCTCGCGCCGCGACCGCGCGCTGCTCGATCTGCTGCCGGTCGGCATTCTGATCTACCGGCTTGACCGCCTGCTCTACGCCAACCAGGCCTTCCTCGCCCGCATGGGCCATGACAGCCTGCACGCGCTGGAAGCCGCCGGCGGGCTCGATGCGCTCTATGTCGAGCCCGGTGTCTCGACGGCCAGCAGCACGTCGGGCACCGGCACGCCGGTCACGATCTCGGCCAATCAAAACGGCGATGACAACGCACGCTCGGTCTCCGCCGAGGCGCGGCTGCACACCATCAGCTGGGACGACGATTCCGCGCTGGCGCTGATCTTCTCGCGCACCCATGACGAGGATGCCGCCGTCGCCGCCGCGCTGTCCGATCCCGAGCCCGCTGCCGTCGCAGAGCCGGTGTTGACGCCCGCGCCGCCGCAGGCCGGCCACGCCGATGCCGAAGAGCTGGGCGCGATCCTCGACACCGCGGCCGAGGGCATCATCATGTTCGATGCCGAGGGCCACATTCATTCCTGCAACCGCAGCGCGGAAGCGCTGTTCGGCTATGACGGCGAGGAGCTGATCAAGCACAATCTCGCCGATCTGTTCGTGCCGGAAAGCCGCTCCGGCATCTTCGACTATCTCGCCGGCGTCAAATCCACCGGCGTCGCCAGCCTGCTCGACCACGGCCGCGAGACACTCGGCCGCGTCCGCCAGGGCGGCATCATCCCGCTGTCGGTGACGATGGGCCGCACCCGCGCCGACGGCCCGAACTTCTTCGCCGTGTTCCGCGATCTGTCGCAGGCCAAGAAGAGCGAGGGCGAGCTGCGCGAGGCGCGGCGGCTCGCCGAGCGCGCCGCCAATGCGAGATCCGACATGCTGGCGCGGATCAGTCACGAGCTGCGCACGCCGCTCAACGCCATCATCGGCTTTGCCGAGGTGATGATCGGCGAGCGCTTCGGCGCGCTCGGCAACGAGCGCTACGTCGAATACATGAAGGACATCCGCGCCTCCGGCGAGCGCGTGATCGCGATCGTCAACGACCTGCTCGACCTCGCGCAGATCGAGACCGGCAAGCTCGACCTCGCCTTCGCCAGCCAGAACCTCAACGAGATGGTGGAGAGCTGCGTCGCGGTGATGCAGCCGCAGGCCAACCGCGAGCGCATCATCATCCGCACCTCGCTCGCGCATACGCTGCCGCCTGTTGTCGCCGACGCCCGCGCGCTGCGCCAGATCACGCTGAACCTGATCGGCAACTCGATCCATCTCGCCAATGCCGGCGGCCAGGTGATCGTCTCGACCGCGCTGTCGGATTTCGGCGAGGTGATGCTGCGGGTGCGCGACACCGGCCAGAGCATGAACGACAACGAGGTCGCCGCCGCGCTGGAGCCGTTCCGGGCCCCTGCGCCGTCGGACCAGGCCGGCTCCAGCGGCGTCAGCCTGTCGCTGACCAAAGCGCTGGTCGAAGCCAACCGCGCCAAATTCCAGATCCGCACCGCCGGCCGCTCCGGCACGCTGATCGAGGTGGTGTTTTCCCACGCCGCGGCAAGGGCGTGAGGGCGATAAGCGAATCGTCTCTCTCTACGGCCGCGTGAGGAACGCACCGGCGGAAGGGTGTTCCCCTCCCCCCTTGCGGGGGAGGTTAGGGAGAGGGGTACCCCACGGGGACTCTCTCCACTCAGCTCGCTTCATCGACACGCGATCGAGATTGCGGGACCGACGGTCACGTCAATCATCTCGTCCGGGGCTACCCCTCTCCCCAACCCTCTCCCGCAAGGGGAGAGGGAGCCTGACGAGCGTGCTCACCTCACTTCGGCGAGGCATGAGGGTGCGGGCGCGAACGCCCGGCTCAGGCCGAAGCAGTCTGCTTGAGCGACAGGAAGTCGCCGATCGTATCGAGGAACAGTTTTGGCGACTGCAGTTGCGGGACGTGGGCGCATCCCGGGATGATCCTGAGGCTGGCGCGCGGCAAGGCGGCGGCCAGTTCGTAGGACATCGGCGGCGGCGTCGCCTCGTCGAATTCGCCGACCACGACGCGCGTCGGCACGGTCATGCCGGCGAGGTCGGCGCGGAGGTCGAGGCTCGCCAGCGCGTCGCATGCAGCGCGGAACACGTCGGGGTCGGTGCGCAGGAACGCGTCGCGCCGGTCCTGCATCAGCGCGGGATGCTGCGCCTGAAATTCCACCGCGAAGAGCCGCCGCATCGCGACGTCGGTGATCGCCGCCAGCCCCTTCTCGCGCGATACCTTCGCCATGGTCCGGAACGCCTCGCGCCCCGGTTCGGAAAACGCGGCGCCGGCGTCGGCGAGAATCAATTTGCTGACGACCGCCGGATGACGGATCGCCATCTGCAGCGCGACGAAGCCGCCATAGCCGTTGCCGAGCACGATGGCCGGCACACCGCTGGCCGCATCGTGCACGGCATCCGCCATGCGGTCGGCAACCGCCGCAAGGCCGCCGTCGACCGCATGCGAGCGGCCGAACCCCGGCAGTTCCGGCACAATGGTCCGAAACGACGCGGCGAGATCGGGCACGATCGCATCGAAGCTCGCGCGGTCCGACAGCAGCGAGTGAAACAGCAGCAGCGGCGGTCCCTCCCCCGAAACTGCTGCGCTGACGGTGCCATTGGCAAAAAGCCTGTCCATTGCCGGCCTCTTTCAAGAATTCACGGCGTCCCAACGCTGCGACACGGCCTTGCGGCGGGACAGCAGGGCGCCGTTTCCAAGGTGATTGATACCCGAAATGACATGAAATTCAAGGATTGAGGACTTGACGTGATATTTCACGATTGCCAAATTAGAGCCAGGAGGCTAGGTCGTTCCATGCTGCTGCGCGAAAATATCTACGAAAACCTGCGGGCTGATATTTTATCATGCGAGCTCGCTCCGGGCGATGAAATACGCGAGCAGGATCTGGCGGAGCGCTACGCCGTCAGCCGCCAGCCGGTCCGCGACGCCTTGCTGCGGCTCGAGCGCGAGCACCTCGTGACGGTGCAGCCCCGCCAGGGCTACCGGGTCAATCCGATCTCGCTGGCCGACGCGCGCGACCTCTTACGTTTCCGCCTTGCGCTGGAGCCAGCCTGCGTCGCCGAGGCGATCGAGAGCGCGCCGGACAGCGTCCTGAAATCGCTCGATGAATTCCGCCGCTTCGCCGGCAACCATGAGGACTTCATCGCCTACAATCGCGGCTTCCACACCGCGCTGGCGCATGCATCAGGCAACCGCCGCATGGCCAGCGCGCTGTGCGACCTGATCGGCCAGGCCGACCGGCTGGTGCGCGTCAGCATCTCCAATCTGAAGGGCCACGACCCGGCGAAGCTGGTGGCCGAACACGCGGCCCTGATCGATGCCATGCAGCAGCGCGAGGCGCGCACCGCGGCCCGCATCATCAAGGCCCACATCGCCGATACCGAAAAACGCGTGCTGCCGGCGCTCAAGCGCAACGCAGTGATCATCGAAGAGAGGTCAGCATGAACATCCCGTCGAAGCCGGCGTCGATCGACGTCGAGATCCACGGCAATTTCATTGACGGACGCGAGGTCGAGGCCGGAGGCGACGAGATGCTCGATGTCCGCAACCCCGCGACCGGCGACGTTATCGCAAAAATCCCGAATTCCACCGCCGCGGACATCGACCGCGCGATGAAGAGCGCGCGAGCAGCATTCGAAGGCAAGGCGTGGGGCGGCATGGATACGCGCGCCCGTGCAAGGCTCGTCAACAGGCTTGCCGACGCGTTCGAAGCCAATCTCGACGCGCTGTACCGCCTGGAAACCCTCAACAACGGCCGCCCCGTCAACGAGACCCGCGCGCAATTGTCCCGCCTGCCGGATTTCTTCCGCTACTTCGCCGGCGTTGCCCTGTCGCGCCGCGACTCCGTGATTCCCGTGGAAGGCGCCTATCTGAACTACACGCTGCGCACGCCGATCGGGATCGTCGCCAACTGCACGCCCTTCAACCATCCGCTGATGATCTTGTGCAAGTCGCTGGCGGTGGTGCTCGCCACCGGCTGCGTCACCGTGGTCAAGCCGTCGGAATACACGCCGCTGACGACGCTGAAGCTCGCCCAGGTCTTCACCGAGGCCGGGCTGCCGCCCGGCGTCTTCAACATCGTGCTCGGGCTCGGCCAGAGCGCGGGCAAGATGCTGGCCGAGCATGGCGACATCGACAAGTTGGTGCTGACCGGCGGCACCGAGGCCGGCCGCATCGCCGGCAGCGCCGCCGCAAAGGTGTTCGCGCATCAGACCATGGAGCTCGGCGGCAAGACGCCGGTGATGGTGTTCGACGATTTCGACGTCGACCGCGCCGTCAACTACGCCGCGTTCGGCGCCTTCATCGGCGCCGGCCAGACCTGCGTCTGCGCCTCGCGCCATATCGTGCAGGCCTCGATCTATGACGAATTCGTCGAGAAGCTGAACGCCAAGACCCGCGCGATCCGGATCGGCGATCCCTTCGATCCGAACACCCAGCTTGGGCCGGTGATCTCCGCCCGCCAGCGCGACCGCGTGCTCAGCTATGCGGCTTTCGGCCACGAGGACGGCGCGCGGCTCGTCACCGGCGGCGTCGCCGCCAAGATTGCGGGCCACGAGAACGGCTATTTTGTCGAGCCCACCGTGTTCGCCGACGTCCGCTCCGACATGCGCATCTTCCAGGAGGAGGTGTTCGGTCCGTTCACCTCGGTCACCCCGTTCAAGGACGAGGCCGACGCGCTGCGGCTTGCCAACGACTCGCCGTTCGGTCTCGCAGCCGCCATCCGCACCCGCGACGTCGCGCGCGCACACCGCGTTGCCGCCGCGGTCAAGGCCGGCATCGTCTGGATCAACGACCACCACCGGCTCGATCCGGCCTCGCCCTGGGGCGGCGTCGACGATTCCGGCATCGGACGCGAGTGCGGCACCGAGAGTTTTGACGACCACTTCAACACCAAGAGCGTGATGGTCGCGACCCACGAGCAGCCGTTCGATTGGTACCGCGACACGGCGAGCCAGCGCCGGTTGAACTGACCAAAGCATTGCCGGCGGCACCGCCCACAGACGGCGGGCCGCATCACCGAGGAAACAGTCAAGGGAGAGCGTAGATGTCGACATCAGTCAATGCGGGGGGCCGGCTCGACCGGCTGCCGGTCGGGCCGTTTCATCGCCGCATCATGCTGCTGATCGGCATCGGCATGTTCTTCGACGGCTTCGACATCTATATCGCCGGCACCGTGCTCGGCGTGACGCTGAAGACCGGATTCTCCACCCTCGCCGAGAACGCGGCGTTCATCTCGGCGACCTTCGTCGGCATGATGCTGGGCTCGTTCGGCACCGGCTTTCTCGGCGACCGCTATGGCCGTCGCTTCACCTACCAGTTCAATCTGCTGCTGTTCGGCATCGCCTCGCTCGCGGCGGCTTTCGCGCCCAACATGGCGTTTCTGATTGCCTGCCGCTTCGTGATGGGCGTCGGGCTCGGCGCCGAGAACGTCGTCGGCTATTCCACGATGACCGAATTCGTGCCGGCGCGCAGCCGCGGCAAGTGGCTCGGCTTCACCGCGGTCTGCGTGGTGACCGGGCTTCCGGTGGCGCTGCTGGTGGCGTCCGTCGTCGTGCCGCATTTCGGCTGGCGCGCCATGTTCGTGCTCGGCGGCGTCGGCGCCATGGTGGTCTGGTACTTGCGCAAGTCGCTGCCGGAATCGCCGCGCTGGCTCGAGGCGGTGGGCCGCACCGCCGAGGCCGAGGCCTTGATGCAGGCGATCGAGAAGGAAGCCGCCCAGGGCCAGCCTTTGCCGCCCCCCGCGGCGGCAACGACGGCACCGGTGCAGGGCGAGCTCGCCACGCTGTTCACCGCGCCGCTGCTGTCGCGCATGATCGTCGGCGCGATCTGCCTGATCACGATCAACACCCTGCTCTACGGCTTCGTCACCTGGCTGCCGGTGTTCTTCATCAAGCAGGGCCTCTCGATCGCGACGTCGTTCGGCTACTCGCTGTTGATGGCGCTCGGCGCGCCGATCGGCTCGGCGATCGGCGCCCTGACCGCCGACCGCTGGGGCCGCAAGCCCACCATCATCGGCGCGTCGCTGGTCTCGGTGATCCTCGGCGCGATCTATCCGATGATCTCGGATCCCGTGCTGCTGCCGGCGGTCGGCTTCGCGCTGACCGTGCCGATCTACGTGCTGGTCGCGCTGCTGTTCGGAATCTACATCCCCGAGCTGTTCCCGACCGAGGTGCGGCTGCGCGCTTCCGGCATCGTCAACACGCTCGGCCGCGGCGCCACCATCGTCACGCCGTTCCTCGTCGTGATGCTGTTCGAGGCGCGCGGCGTCGCCGGCGTGATGGCGCTGATGATCGGACTACTCGTGCTGCAGATCATCACGGTCTGGGCCCTCGGCATCGAGCCGCGCCACCGCAGCCTCGAAGAACTGAAGGGCGAGGAGCCGGCACCCGCGCTTCCCCAGGAAGCGTCGTGAGCGGGTACGCTCTCGGCGTAAGGCCGCCACCGACGGAAGGGTTCCCTCCCCCCTTGCGGGGGAGGGTTAGGGAGAGGGGAACACTCGGGGACTCCCTCCGTTCAGCATTTTCAACGACACGCGGTCGAGATTGCGAGACCGACGCTCGCGTCAATCATCTCGCCCGGGGCCACCCTCTCCCCAACCCTCTCCCGCAAGGGGAGAGGGAGCCTGAGGAGCGTGCTCACCTCACGTGAGCAGCGCGCGAGAGGTTGAACGTGGCCCCCTGCGAGACTCTGTCGCGCCCGATCCGCGCCGCAACCGGCATGGATCTTGCTGCAATCCGAATTATTTGCATGCATTGTTGTAGGGGCCGCCCGTTTTCCGGGCATCGGATTTTGGCGGATGCGCTGTCTCGTCGTTGCCGATTTGCATTATTCGTTGCCGCAGTTCGACTGGCTGCTGGCGGCTGCGCCGCAATTCGATCTGGTGATCTTCGCGGGCGATGCGCTCAACCTCGGCTCGGCGGTGGATTTTCGCGCCCAGATCGTCGTCGTCACCAAGTACCTCGCACGGCTTGCCTCGCTCACGCGCGTGATCTTCTGCTCCGGCAATCATGACCTCGACGAACGCAGCGCCGAGGGCGAGAAGATCGCGCGCTGGGTCGCCGGCATCCGGGAATTCGGCGTCGCCTGCGACGGCGACAATTTGACCATCGGCGATACGCTGTTCACGGTGTGCCCATGGTGGGACGGCCCGCTGGTCAAGGCGCGGATCGACGATCAGCTGCGCGAGGCGGCCGCGCTGCCGCACCGCCGCTGGGTCTGGGTCCATCACGCGCCGCCGGCGGATTCACCGACTAGAGCATTTTCCGATCTGGCGGAATCGAAAGGGATTCCCTTCCGGGGCAAATCGTGATTCACCCTGAGGGCTGGTGATGGAGGCCAGCCCCCATGGCTAAACCCCTCTCGCCGGATCTTCGCCTTCGCATTGTTCGGGCCGTGGAAGATGAAGGCATGAGCTGTCGGGGCGCCGCCGGCCGGTTCGGCGTGGCGCCGTCGACAGCGATCGAACTGGTCAGCGAGTGGCGAAGCACCGGCGCCTGTGAGGCGGGAGCGCAGGGTGGCGACCGGCGTTCGGCTCGGATCGAGGGGCATGCTGCAGAGATCCTCTCCCTGGTCGAGGCTACGCCTGACATGACGCTGGCCGAGATCGCCGATCATCTCTTCAAAGTCCACGGCGAGCGTTTCGCGCCGAGCGTGGTCTGGCGGTTCTTCGATCGCCGCAACATCACGTTCAAAAAAAACATCGCACGCCAGCGAGCAGGATCGGCCGGACGTCGCCGCTGAACGCGCGGCGTGGAAGGCATCCCAGCCTGAGATCGACATCCACCGGTTGGTGTTCATCGACGAGACCGGAGCCTCGACCAAGATGGCGCGGCTCTATGGCCGTTCGCCGTACGGCCAGCGCTGTGTTGCAGCGCTCCCGCATGGTCATTGGAAGACGACGACCTTCGTCGGCGCGCTCAGGGCGACTGGCATGACGGCGCCGATGGTCCTCGATGGCCCCATGGATGGTTCGGCGTTCGAGGCTTACGTGACGCAAGTCCTCGTGCCGACACTCAGGCCCGGCGACATCGTGGTGATGGACAATCTCGCAGCACACAAGCGGGCCGAGGTCGGCATCGCAATCGATGCAGCGGGCGCTCGGCTCCTCTATCTGCCGCCTTATTCGCCCGACCTCAATCCGATCGAAATGGCCTTCGCCAAGCTCAAAGCCGCCCTTCGAAAGGCGGCCGCCAGATCTATCGAGGCTTTGGTCAACGCTATCGCCCTCGCCTTGGCCGCCTTCACCGCCCAAGAGTGTCTGAACTTCTTCGCCGCTGCCGGCTATGATCGCGTCTGATCAGAATCTGCTCTAGCTGGGGCGGCAAGCGCTTCTTCGGCGATGTCGAGTTGGTGCGCTGGATCGCGCACCACCATCCGGAAATGGTGATCTCGGGTCATGTGCATCAATCGCCGTTCATCCCGAGCGGCTCGTGGTTCGACCGGATCGGCACCACCTGGGTGTTCAATGCCGGGCTGCAGCCGGGCCGCCCGCCGGTCTACATCGTGCTCGATCTCGATCGAAGCGAGGCATTCTGGCTGTCCGCCGGCGTTGCGCAGAGCATCGATCTCAAGGCGCCATTGCAGCGCCCGGCGGCTTCGCTGCGCGAGGCGCCGGACTGGCTCAGATCCTTGGATCGGATTGCTGATCCGAGCCTGGCGCGACCTGCATCGGCGGCAAGTTGATCATGCTCTGCAGCACTTCGCCGACCATCGCCAGATGGGTGCCGTGATCGGCATATTGGTGCATCAGGTCGGCGAGATAGCTGGTGGCAACCTGAAGCCGCTGCGCCAGCAGCTGCGCGATCAACAGCGCCATCGCGGGCTGCTCGCGCAGGAACGACGCCGCATCATCGAACTCGTACAGCACGCAATCGGACGCGGCGCGCACTTGTGCGCTGTGCGGCTTGTCGAGCAGCACCGACATCTCGCCGAACACTGCGCCGGGCTCCTCGATCACCGCCACCAGATTGTCGCCCTTCACGACCTCCACCTTGCCGTCGACCAGCACGAACAGGTGACCGGTCTTGCCGCCCTCCTGGATGAACTCGGTGCCCGCCGGCAGGCTCCGCCGGGTCCCGCCGCTGCAATGATCAAGGATCGCACGCATGCTGCCTCATCTCCGTCTCGCCAGACTAGGCGGAGATGCGGCCGGGATGAAAACGGATTAGCTGGGCGTTCTGCCCAAATTGTCGGCAGGCGGCGCCGGCACGAGCGTCGCGCTCGGTGTAAGGGAGCCACCAGCGGACGGGCTCCCTCCCCCCTTGCGGGGGAGGGCTGGGGAGAGGGGTACCAAGCGAACGCAACGCCGTCGTGATCAGCGGCGGCAACACCACCGCGGTGGATTTCAGCCGCTGAGCCCTCGTCATTTCACGACGATGACCTCGATCGACGTCGGTCCTTTGACCGAGGTGCCCGGAGCCGGCGTCTGGCTCAACACGAATCCAGACACCGCCTGCCCGGTCCCCCGTGCCGTTCGTGCGACCTCCACAAGGACGAGTTGCGGCGTTTGTCCGCTGCCGCGCAATGCATCGACTTGCGCGCGTGCATCGACGATCGGCTTGCCGACCAGATCGGGCACGATCACACCCGCGGGTACTGCCTGCGGAGCAGGTCCGCGCGGCGCCGACCGCGTCCTGGCATTTGCCGGCCTCGGCGGCGCAACCGGGGTAGCGCCCGTGCGCGCCGACCACAGCATCGGCGAGACCAGCATCCTGATCTGCTTTTCCTCGCAAACTTTGCCGAGCGCGGGCTCGCCGCCGTAGGCCGCGACAGTGCCGCCATAGCCGAGACAGGCGAGACGATAGATCAATTGCTGCGACAGCTGACCTTCGAAATATCCGCCGTGCACGTTCGGCTTCTGTTGGTTGAACACATAGACGATCAGCAACCAGAGGTGCGAATACCAACGCAGCTGCGCCTCCGCGTCGTCCCGCTTTTTCCATTTTGCGAAGGTGAGCAGCGGCCGCCTGTTGCCTTGCTTGTCCGCCTCGTTTGGATCGTCGATGTCGACGTAGTCGGTGCAGTCGAAATAGGTGAAGCGTTGCGGCAACGGCGCCTGCTCCGGCCCCAATTGCTGGGTCGGCTGGCGCTGCGCTTTGGCATCCTCGAGATCGTCATAGAGCTGTTGCAGGGTCCGGTTTCCGATGCGCAGGACGCGCAGGAAATCGGCTCCGCCGACATCGATGAGCCCGAAATTGCGCGACAGGATTTCGACGTTGCCGAGACGGAAGCCATGGTTCTTGCTCTTGGTCGGAAACACGAAGTAGTTCGCCAGCGTCGAAATCTGGCGAAGCACCGCGTCGCCTTCGTTGCTGAACAGATAGGCCTCGTCGAAGCGCGACAGGGCGGAGGCGAGGAAGTTGCTGCGGCTCGACAGCAGCGTCTCGGCTGGAATGTCGGGCGAGGCGAGTACAAAACGCTTCAGCTGGAACGCTCTGCCGATGCCGTGCCTCGGCGCCTCGTCCGTGGCGGCCGCGCCGTAGGAATTGAGGGATTGGGCGGGGACCGCGAAGACGTCCGAGAGGGCGCGGATGGCGTTGGTGACGACGAAGGCCCCCATGCTGTGACCGATAAAAGAGAGCTCGACGCTCGGCGGAGGGCTTGCCTCGCCGCTTTGCCGATGCTGTCGCATGATCTCGGCATCGATGACGCTGATCACCTGGATGAGATCGGGTACGCCATAATTGGATGCCCGATAGTGGTCGCGGAAATAGACGATGGTCCTCAGCAGCACCGTCATCAGCACGAGGCCGGCGATCGTCCAGCCGAGCAACGTGATGAAGTGGACGGCCGTCGGATTCCAGACGTAGCGGAACACATCGATCCACCATTGCCTGGTCTCCGATGTGAAATAGAACAGCGGGAAGGTGAACAGGACGACCAACGCGCCGAAATACAGGATCCAGGTCGGCAGCGTCGGTAACGCGTCCCACGTTCCGCGCCAAGGCATTCCCATCCTTTCCGACGGCCAGCGGTAGCCCACGCAGACAAGGCCCTGTCCGCCGTTGATCGCCTGGTCGCGGTCGACGGCAAGCGCAGCAGACGTGTACATCTTCAGGACGGCCGGCTCAGGATTGTTGAAGCCGTGGACCATCACAACAAGATTCGGCCGCGATCCGGCGAGCAGTCGCGCGGCGATCTGCTTGATTGCTTCGTCGGAATCGATCTTTTGCACGCGGGAAGCGGCCGCTTTCCGCTCCTTGGACTCCGGCGACTGCGTGTCGTCGACATTGTACGGCGCGGTGCTCTCGATGAAATAGGTTGGAATTCGCGTCCCAACGGCCTCATGCACACGGAAGAACTCCATGCTCGCCCCCAAAACGTCCCACAGATCCTACGGAGCAGCAGGCTAAGGAACTTGACAGCAAAATACAAGCTGTGGTTGCGAATTGGTTGCAGCAAACTCCGTAGCGCACGGGTCTCAAAGGCGGTCATCGGCCGCGGCTGAGGATGCGCGGTCGGCGAAGCACGGCCCCGGATGCAGCTCCGTACAACGCATTCAGCGTCGTTCTGGCGCAAAGCCAGAACGACGAGCCTGGCATCGCCGTGTCAATCACATCGCGCGGACAAACCGGCGAAAGCCGGGCGCGCCGGTCAGCGCGGCGAAGGCGGCGTCGCGCTTTTCTTCGGCGAAGGCAAAGCCGGCCTTGGCGTAGCAACGCTCGGCGGCAACGTTGCCGATCAGGAACGAGATCGACGCCTGCGCAAAACCCGCGGCCTTGCCGTCGGCGAGCGCGCGGGCGATCAACCCCTGCACCAGGCCGCCGCCGCGATAGGCCGGATCGGTGGCGACATGCTCGATCAGCCAGTCGCCCTCACCGCCCTGCACCCAGCAATCGCGGGCGTAGGCACCGCGCGTGAAGATCGCCGCCGCATCATCGCCGGTCTCGGCCGCAACCTCCGCGATCGCCGCGCGCACGGCGGCGAGCGTTCCCGCGGCCGGCAGTGCGCACAGCGCCGCGGCCGGCACGCCATCGACCTCGGCGATCAGGAAATGGGCCACGTGATACCATGACCGCGCCCGCGCAATTGCGAGCCGCGCCATGAAAGCCAGACACTCCGGCTCGGAGCGAGCGAGCGCGATGTCGCACCAGCCGCGCGGCAGCGCGCCGCGCTGCGCGGCCTGCACGATGCGGGCGATGAAGGCCGCATCGTCAGAATTGGCGGGACGGATCGATGATCCTCCCGCCATGGTCATCTCAGGTGTTCTTCAGCGCGACGCGGAATTCGGCCTCGGTCTTGGCCTTGACCTCGTCGAGGGTGACGCCGTCGGCGAGCTCGACCAGCGCCATGCCGTCATTGCCGTGCTTGTCGATGGTGAACACGGCAAGATCGGTGACCACCATGTCGACGACGCGCTCGCCGGTCAGCGGCAGATTGCACTGCTTGAGCAGCTTTGGGCCGTCCTTGGCGGAATGCTCCATCACCACGACGACGCGCTTGACGCCGGCGACGAGGTCCATGGCGCCGCCCATGCCCTTCACCATCTTGCCGGGGATCATCCAGTTGGCGAGGTCGCCGTTCTGCGCCACCTGCATGGCGCCGAGGATCGACAGATCGATATGGCCGCCGCGCACCATGCCGAAGGAATCGGCCGAGGAGAAATAGCTGGTCGAGGGCAGCTCGCTGACGGTCTGCTTGCCGGCATTGATCAGGTCGGCGTCGACCTCGTCCTCGTAGGGGAACGGGCCCATGCCGAGCATGCCGTTCTCGCTCTGCAGGCTGACGTCGATGCCGTCAGGGATGTAGTTCGACACCAGCGTCGGGATGCCGATGCCGAGATTGACGTAGAAGCCGTCGCGCAACTCCTTGGCGGCGCGGGCGGCCATTTGTTCACGGGTCCAGGCCATGAGGCTCTCCTGACGAATTGCTGGTTACGCTGCGGGCCGCGGACGGGTGTTGCGGAACTCGATCCGCTTCTTCGCCGTGCCGACCTCGATGATGCGCTTGACGAAAATGCCGGGGGTGTGGATGTGGTCCGGATCGATCTCGCCGGCCGGCACCAGGTGCTCGACCTCGGCGACGGTGACCTTCGCGGCGGTCGCCATCATCGGGTTAAAGTTGCGCGCGGTCTTGCGGTAGACCAGGTTGCCGGCGGTGTCGCCCTTCCAGGCGTGGACGATGGCGAGGTCGGCGAACAGGCCGCGCTCCATGATGTATTTCTGGCCGTCGAATTCCTTCACTTCCTTGCCTTCGGCGATCAGCGTGCCGACGCCGGTCTTGGTGAAGAAGGCCGGGATGCCGGCGCCGCCGGCGCGGATGCGCTCGGCCAGCGTGCCCTGCGGGTTGAACTCGAGCTCGAGCTCGCCGGCGAGATATTGCTGGGCGAACAGCTTGTTCTCGCCGACATAGGACGAGATCATCTTCTTGATCTGGCGGGTTTCCAGCAGGCGGCTCAAGCCGATGCCGTCGACGCCGGCATTGTTGGAGACCACCGTCAGGCCCTTGACGCCGGAATCGCGGATCGCGTCCGACAGGGTCTCGGCGATGCCGCAGAGGCCGAAGCCGCCCGACATGATCATGATGCCGTCCTTGAGGAGACCATCGAGTGCCGATTTGGCGTCGGGATAAACCTTGTTCATGAAACAAATACCTGATGGAGGGCGCGAAACCGCGGTGGCGTCGGGGATTATTAGGCGAAATCTTCGCAATGCGTCAATCACGGCCAAGGGGTGGCAAGGCGGCGGCGGGGCGCGGCAGCCTGCGACACCAACATGGCCTTGAAAGCGACAAGAAAACCCTTCAAGTTGCGGGGGTTGGCTCGGGCTACCAAGCGCCGCCCGCAGTGCTCGACGACGACCCGACAAAACCTCAACCCGACCCGGACATGTCATTGACGATGGCCCAAGGAATTAAGCGCCTGGGGATGCCGATCGCGGCGCTTTTCGGCCTCGCGGTGATCGGCCTGGTCGGCACGTCGTGGTTCCTCAACCGGGACGCGCTGCAGCGTGCGGTGGAGGCGCAGATCCGCGCCGTGACCGGGCTCGAACTGGTCGTCAACGGAAACATTGACGTCTCGGTGTTTCCGGGCAGCTACGTCTCCTTTCATAATGTCGGCCTGAAGGGTGCCGATACCATCGACCCCGCGCTGCAGGTCGACGTGCTGACCGCCAACCTGCGGCTGCTGCCGCTGTTGCTGCGGCGGTTCGAGATCGCCGACGTCATGATGCTGCGGCCGCATATCCATGTGGTGCGCGACGCGGCCGGCGAGAGCAACTGGACACCGTTCGTCGAGACCATCGCGAAGGCGATGACACCCGGCGCCGAGAATGCGGTGTCGTTCTCCGAGATCCGGATCCAGGACGGCGAGCTGAACTACGAGGACGGCACCAACCATGTTTCCGAAAAGCTCGGCGACATCGACCTGTCGCTGGCCTGGCCGTCGATCTCGCGCTCTTTCGCCGCAACCGGCCAGTTCGACTGGCGCGGCGAGCGCGTCGACGGCTCGATTGCCGCCAGCGATTTCGCCGCGCTGCTGTCGGGCGACCGCTCCGGCCTCAAGGCGCGGCTGTCGAGCGCGCCGCTGAAGGTTGCGTTCGACGGAACCGTCGCCAACCGCTCCAGTCTGATGATGGAGGGCGTCGCGACCATGGACAGCCCGTCGCTGCGCAATGCGCTGCGCTGGATGGGACAGGCACCGCCCGGCGGTGGCGGCGGCTTCGGCCGCTTCGCCCTGAAGGCGCGCACCAACGTGGTCGGCGGCTCGATCGCGTTCACCAATGTCAATGTCGAGCTCGACGGCAACGTCGCCGAAGGCGTCATGACCTACGTCAATAACGGCCGGCAGACGCTGCAGGCGACGCTTGCGGCCGGCAATCTCGACTTCACGCCCTACATCTCGACCTTCCGCCTGCTGGCGAGCGGCCAGCGCGATTGGAACAGGCAGCTGTTCGACCTGTCCTCGCTGTCCTCGACCGACCTCGACATGCGGCTGTCGGCGGCGAAGGTGACCGTCGGTCCGTCCAAGCTCGGCCGCACCGCGCTCGGCGCAAACTTGCGCGGCGGCGCGCTGGCGCTCAGCGTCGGCGAGGCGCAGATGTTCGGCGGCATCGCCAAGGGCTCGTTCGCGATCGCGCGCTCGGACGCGGTCGCCGACGTGCGGGCGCAATTCCAGTTCACCGATGTCGATTTGCAGGCCTGCGCCAGCGAATTGTTCGGCATCACAAAGCTGTCCGGCCGCGGCAATCTCGGCGTCTCGCTGATGGCCTCGGGCTCGAGCCCGTTCGGCCTCGCCTCCTCGCTCGACGGCAGCGCCACGCTGAACGGCCATGACGGCGCGATCGCGGGCTTCAATGTCGAGCAGCTGCTGCGGCGGCTGGAGAAGCGGCCACTGTCCGGCGGCGGCAATTTCCGCTCCGGCTCGACGCCCTATGACAACCTCAACATCTCGGTGAAATTCGCCGACGGGATTGCGACCGCCGAGGACATCCGCGTCGAGGGGCCGGCGGCGCGGATCACGCTGACCGGCACCGCCTCGGTGCCGTCGCGCGAATACGACCTCAAGGGCGTCGCCAGCCTGACTGCGGCGTCCAGCGGCGGCAAGGCCTACGATCTGCCGTTCGTGGTGCAGGGCCCGTGGGACGATCCCTTGATCTTCCCCGATCCGGATATCCTGATCCGGCGCTCGCCCGGCGCTGCGCAATTGATCGACTCGCTGAAGGACCCCAAGGCGCGCGACGCGGTGCGCGGGGTGCTCGACCGCCTCACCGGCGGCGGCGCACGGCAGGCGGCGCCCGATGCGGCGACGCCGGCGAACGGACCGGCCGCGGCCGCCGAGAATGCCAAGTCGAACTGAGAGCAAGTCGAACTGAGAAGTCGAACTGATCCATTCACTTTTCGCATCGATGTGCCGGGACTGATCCACATTCGCACCGCGAGCCCCTACTGAAGTCGTCGCCGCGACATCTTTATCAGCTCACGGCCATGCGCTAGTGTTTTATCCAACCGGTTAAAAAAGCCGGCCTCACTGAGGGAGAACAACGTGAGATCCAAGGTTATTGCTGCGCTTTCACTCGCGGTCGCTGCGGTCGGCCTTTTCGCCGCAACTGCACCCGCTTTGGCCCAGGGCAAGACGATTACCGTCTGGTGGGGCAAGGGATTTTACAAGTCCGAAGACGACGCGCTGATCGAGACCATCAAGAAGTTCGAGGCCAAGACCGGGATCAAGGTCGAGCTGTCGCAATACGCGATCCAGGACATGATCCCGAAGACGGTCGCCGCGCTCGATTCCGGCACCGTGCCCGACGTCGCCTATTCCGACAGCTATGACGTACAGGCGCAGGGCAAATGGGCCTATGAGGGCAAGCTCGAGGATCTCTCCGACATCCTGCTGCCGATGAAGGACGCGTTCGCGCCGAACACGCTGGAGACGGCGCTGCTCTACAACGACGTCGCCAAGAAGAAGACCTATTACGGCTTCCCGCTGAAGCAGCAGAGCATGCACGTCCAGATCTGGGGCGACATGCTGGAGAAGGCCGGCTTCAAGGCCGCCGACATTCCGACCAAGTGGGAGGACTACTGGACCTTCTGGTGCGACAAGGTGCAGCCGGCGATCCGCAAGGCGACCGGTCAGCGCATCTATGGCGTCGGCCAGCCGATGGGCGTGGAATCCACCGACTCCTTCCAGTCGTTCTACACCTTCATGGACGCCTACCACGTCAAGCTGGTCGACGACGACGGCAAGCTCTTGGTCGACGATCCCAAGGTGCGCGACGCGCTGATCCACGCGCTGAAGGACTACACCGACACCTACATCAAGGGCTGCTCGCCGCCTTCCTCCACGACCTGGAAGGACCCGGACAACAACGTCGCCTTCCACAACAAGACGATCGTGATGACGCACAATTTCACGATCTCGATCGCGGCGAAGTGGTTCGAGGATTCCACCAACCCGGCGCTCACCGACGCACAGCGCGCCGCCGGCAAGCAGGCCTATGAGCAGGACATCATCACCGCCTCGTTCCCGAAGGCGCCGGACGGCTCGACGATCCGCTACCGCTCCGACGTCAAGACCGGGCTGATCTTCGCCAACGCCAAGAACAAGGCCGAGGGCAAGCAGTTCATCGCGTTCCTGATGCAGGAAGAGAACCTGCGGCCCTACATCGAGGGCGCGCTCGGCCGCTGGTTCCCGGTGACCAAGGCCAGCCAGGCCAGCCCGTTCTGGCAGGCCGACCGGCATCGCAAGGCGGTGTGGAATCAGTTCACCGGCGGCACCGCGCCGTTCGACTTTACCAAGAACTGGAAGTTCACCATCTTGAACAACGAGAACGTCTGGGCCAAGGCGATGAACCGCGTGGTCAGCGAGAAGGTGCCGGTGGACAAGGCCGTCGACGAATTGATCGCCCGCATCAAGCAGGTCGCGGGTTGATAGTAACTCCCCCTCTCCCCGCTCTTCGCGGGGAGAGGGCCGGGGTGAGGGGCTTTCTCCGCGAGCGATGCGCGTGGATAGTCCCGTACCCCCTCACCCGGATCACATCTGCGATGTGATCCGACCTCTCCCCGCAAGCGGGGAGAGGTGCAAGAGACCAAGAGACGAGGACGAGTTAGCGAACCATGGCAATCACGATTTCCGGCGATCAGGCGTTACCAGGCCCGCCGCTGTCGGCGCGGCTGACGCCGCCGCAGGTCTGGGGCATCGTGCTGCTCACGCCCTATCTGCTGGTGTTTCTCGCCTTCGTGCTCTACCCGGTCGGCTACGGGTTGTGGCTGGCCCGCGAGCCGGCGAGCTATGTCGCGCTCTATCATGACCCGATTTTCGCGCGCGCCGCGGTCAACACGCTGATCTTCCTGGTCATCGGTATCAACATCAAGATGCTGATCGCACTGTTCCTGTCCGGCTTCTTTGCCCAGCAGCGTCCCTGGATCAGATGGCTGTCGGTGATCTTCATCCTGCCCTGGGCGGTGCCGTCGATCCCGACCATCCTGTCGGTGCGCTTCATGCTCAATCCGGAATGGGGCGTGGTCAATCAATTGATCTTCAAGTTCACCGGCGAGGACGGCCCGAACTGGCTGAACGATCCGGCGGTGGCGCTCGCCATGGCGATCGGCGTGCACATCTGGAAGTCGCTGCCGTTCTGGACGCTGATCCTGCTGACCGGACGGCTCGCCATCTCGCATGATTTGTACGAGGCATCCGACGTCGACGGCGCCAATTGGTGGCAGAAATTCCGCTACATCACCTGGCCGTCGATGCAGACGCTGTACGTCACCTGCACGCTGCTCTCGATGATCTGGACGCTGGGCGACTTCAACAGCGTCTATCTGCTCACCGGCGGCGGGCCGGCCGACCTCACCCACGTGCTGTCGACGCTCGGCATCCGCTATCTCCGCCTCGACCAGCTCTCGCTGGCGATGGCCTCGATCGTCTGCGCCATGCCGTTCGTGCTGCCGCTGGTCTATTTCATGATGAAACGGTTGTCGCGATGAAGCTGCCCACCCTCCGCGAAGTCGGCACCGAAGCCAAGCTGCTCTTGATCGGCATCCCGGTCTTCATCTGGACCATGATTCCGATCTATCACATGTTCCTGTTCGCGATCTCGCCGAAGGAGGACGCGTTCTCCGGCAAGCTGTGGCCGAACCATCCGACGCTGCACAATTTCTCGATCGTGTTTCACCAGCAGCATTACTTCCTGCGCGACTTCTGGATCCAGTTCTGGAATTCGACGGTGATCGCGCTCGCCGCCGGCGCGGTGACGCTGTTCGTCGCGACCGCCGCCGCATTCTCGATCTCGCGGCTGAAGGTGCCGGGCGGCCGCGCCGTGATGAATCTCGCGCTGTTCACCTATTTCATCCCGGCCGCGTTCCTCGCCGTGCCGATGTACCGCACCATGGGCAATTACGGCCTCTTGAACAATCACTGGTCGCTGATCCTCGCGATGGTGACGATCGCCTCGCCCTACGCGATCTGGGTGCTGAAGCAGGCCTCCGACAAGCTGCCGGTCGAGCTCGACGAGGCCGCGACGATGGACGGCGCCACCACGCTGCAGCTGTTCCGCCTGGTCTATGTGCCGTTGATGATGCCCTCGCTGGTCGCGATCGGCACCTACGCCATCCTGCTCGCCTGGAACGAATATCTCTACGCCTTCCTGCTGCTGTCGAAGGACACCGACATCACGCTGCCGGTCGCGCTCGGCAACTTCCTCGCCGCCGACGATTCGCCGTGGGAGCTGTTGATGACCACCGGCTTCATCTACGCACTGCCGCCGGCCGCGGTCTACTACGCCTTCAAGCGCTACATGGTGGGCGGCCTGACCGCCGGCGCGGTGAAGTCGTGACGCCTCACAGCGTTTTCGAGCACGTGAGGTGAGCACGCTGCCCAGGCTCCCTCCCCCCTTGCGGGAGAGGGTGGGGAGAGGGGTGCCCCGGGTGAGATGATTGACGCTAGCGCCGGTCTCGCAATCTCGATCGCCCTTCGTCGAAGCGCTGAACGGAGAGAGTGTGCCGTGTAGTACCCCTCTCCCCAACCCTCCCCCGCAAGGGGGGAGGGAGCCCTTCCGCCGGTGGCTCCCATCACGTCCGGCGGCACGTGCAAGCTCTCTCTCCTCACTGCGTTAGCAACCGACGTGAGGCGAGCACGCTGCCCAGGCTCCCTCCCCCCTTGCGGGGGAGGGTGGGGAGAGGGGTGCCCCCGGGTGAGATGATTGACGCGAGCTTCGGTCTCGCAATCTCGATCGCGCTTCGTTGAAGCGCTGAATGGAGAGAGTGTGCCGTGTGGTACCCCTCTCCCCAACCCTCCCCCGCAAGGGGGGAGGGAGCTCTTCCGCCGGTGGCTCCCTCACGGCGCGCAAGGAAAAGCGCCGAAACGAGAGTCTACAGCGGCGCGGCGCTCTCGCCGCGCGCGTTGGTCAGCTTCGAGGCGAACGAGGCCACCACGATGATCACGGCGATCAGCGCGATGAACATCGTGCAGATCGCGTTGATCTCGGGTTTCACGCCGAGCCGGACCTCGGAATAGATCCGGATCGGCAGCGTCGCCGAGCCGGGCCCGGTGGTGAAGCTCGCGATCACGACGTCGTCGAGCGACAGGATGAAGGCCAGCATCCAGCCGGCGACGATCGCCGGCACGATCTGCGGCAAGGTCACCAGCAGGAAGGCGCGCACCGGATCGCAGCCGAGATCCATCGCCGCTTCCTCCAGGCTGCGGTCGAGCACGGCGAGGCGCGACTGCACCACGACGGTGACGAAGCACATCGTCAGCGTGGTGTGCGCGATCGTCACCGTCCAGAAGCCGCGTTCGGCGTTCAGCGCCACGAACAGCAGCAGCAGCGACAGGCCGGAGATCACCTCGGGCATGACCAGCGGCGAATACAGCATGCCGGAGAACAGCGCCCGGCCGCGGAACCGCTCGCCGCGCGCCAGCCCGATCGCTGCCAGCGTGCCGAGCAACGCCGCCAGCGTCGCGGATACCGCGGCGACGACAAGGCTCATCCAGGCGGCGTCCAGCATGGCGCGGTCGTTGAAGAACTCGTGGTACCAGCGCAGCGACCAGCCGCCCCACACCGTCACCAGCCGCGAGGCGTTGAAGGAGTAGATGACGAGAATAACGATCGGCAGATAGAGGAACGCGAGCCCAAGCGCCAGCGAGGTCATGTTGAAGCGCGTGAGGCGGGTGACCGTGCGCGCCATCAGCCGCGTCCTTCGAGCTGGCGCCGCTGCAGGCGGTCGTAGAGCACGAGCGGCGGCACCAGCAGCAGCAGCAGCGCCACCGCGGCGGCGGAGGCCACCGGCCAGTCCTTGTTGGTGAAGAACTCCAGCCACAGCGTCTGCCCGATCATCAGCGAACCCGAGCCGGCGAGCAGGTCGGGGATCACGAACTCGCCAACGATCGGGATGAAGCAAAGCAACGCGCCGGCGCCGACGCCCGGCAGCGACAGCGGGAACGTCACCAGCCAGAACGCCTGGCGCGGCGAGGCGCCGAGATCGCCGGCCGCCTCCAGGAGCGCGGCATCCATCTTCGACAGCGTCGCGTAGAGCGGCAGGATCATGAACGGCAGATAGGAATAGATGATGCCGAGATACATCGCGCTGTCGGTCGACAGCCAGACCACCGGCGCGGAGACGATGTGCAGCGCCAGCAGGATCTGGTTGAGCAGCCCGTCATGCTGCAAGATGTTGATCCAGGCATAGATCCGGATCAGGAACGAGGTCCAGAACGGCACGATCACCAGCATCATCGCGACGCCTTGCCAGCGCTGCGGCAATCGCGCCATGCCGTAGGCGATCGGGTATCCGATCACGAGCAGGATCAGCGTCGAGGTCACCGCGACGACGAGGCTGCGCAGATAGGACAGGATGTAGAGATTGTCGGAGACCAGCAGCCTGAAATTGTCGAACGACAATTGCGCAAACGCCGCTGCCAGCGCCGCGCGGCCCTCGGTGAAATCGAACACCGGCGTGTAGGGCGGCTGCGCGATCGCGGTCTGCGACAGGCTGATCTTCAGCACGAAGCCGAACGGCACCAGAAAGAACAGCACCATCCAGAGATAGGGCGCGATCGCGGCGAACCGCGCCGGACGGGCGAAGATGCGGCGCGCGCTCATTGCTCCAGCACCAGGCAGTCGTCGGCGGTGAACCACGCCACCACGCGCTGGCCGGCGAGATAGGCGTCGACATCGAGCCGCGCGGTGTTGGCCATCGCGGCGCGCACCACCGCGCCGGATTCCAGCTTCACCTTGTAGGTGGTGACGCCGCCGAGATAGTTGGCTTCGGTGACGACGCCGTCGAGCCGGTTGATCGCCTGCGGACCGCCCTCCTCGACGGCCGGCGCGCGGCGCGACAGCTTGACCTTCTCGGGGCGGATCGCGACGCTGACCACGTTCTTCGTCACCGGCGGCCACAATTCGGAGACCGTGAGCGTTCCCGCCTCCGAGGTCGAGATGGTCAGGCGGCTGTGACCGCTGGCGATCACCTGTCCCTCGAACAGATTGATGTCGCCGACGAACTCCGCGATCCAGCGCGTCGCCGGCGCCTCGTAGAGATTGCGCGGGGTCGCGACCTGGACCAGACGGCCGGCGTTCATCACCCCGATCCGGCCGGCCATCGTCATCGCCTCCTCCTGGTCGTGGGTGACGATGACGAAGGTGGTGCCGAGCCGGCGCTGCAGCTCCATCAGTTCGGCCTGCGTGCTCTCGCGCAGCTTCTTGTCGAGCGCAGCGAGCGGCTCGTCGAGCAGCAGCACCTGCGGGCGGCGCGCCAGCGAGCGCGCCAGCGCGACGCGCTGCCGCTGCCCGCCGGAGAGCTGGTCCGGCTTGCGCTTCTCCATGCCCTCCAGCCTGACCAGCGCCACCATCTCCGCGACGCGGGTCGCGATCTCGGCGCGCGGCATGCCGGCACGCCTCAGCCCAAAAGCGATGTTGTCGCGCACCGACAGATGCGGAAACAGCGCATAGTTCTGGAACATCATGTTGACGGGACGCTCGTGCGGCAGCACCTGCGCGATGTCGTTGCCGCCGAGCAGGATGCGGCCCTCGTCCGGCGTCTCGAACCCGGCCAGCATGCGCAGCAGCGTGGTCTTGCCGCAGCCGCTCGGGCCGAGCAGCGCAAAAAACTCGCCGGCGCGGATGTCGAGCGAGAGCTGGTCGACCGCGCGAAAATTGCCGAACGATTTCGCGACGCCTTCGATGCGCAGCAAGGGCATGTCGAGCCCGGCCGATTCCACCATCGGCCTCGCCGCCTCCGCGGTCGCTTCGCTTGACGTCACGTCGTTCAGCCCCGATTCCCCACAGCTCCGATAATGGCCGCAAGCTAGCGGCGGATCGCCACCGGCTCAACCGCCTCACGCGGCAACTCCCGCAATATTGTCGCCTCTCTCATCTCTGGTAAGCTTCGCGCCGAATTCGGGAGGACAACCGATGAAGCTCGACCGCTACGGCCTGCCGCTGACCACCGCCTCCGACCGCGCCGCCGCCTACTTTGTCGACGGCGTCGATCGCATGCTCGCCGCCCTGCATGGCGCGGACGCGGCGTTCGACGCGGCGATCGCCGAGGATCCCGATTTCGCGATGGCCCATCTCGGGCGCGCCCGCGTGCACCAGCTCAACATGGAAGCCGGCGATGCCCGCGCCAAGGCAGCCAAGGCCCGAGAGCTGGCCGCGGCCGCCAGCCCGCGCGAGCGCCAGCACATCGAAACCATCGCGGCCGCGATCGAAGGCCAGGCCAAAAAAGCCCTGACGTTGGCCGAGCAGCATCTGCAGGACTATCCGCGCGACGCGCCGGTGCTGTCGCTCTTGCTCGGCGCCTTCGGCCTCTATGCCTTCTCGGGCCGTGCCGACCATGACGCGGCGCGCCTTGCGGTTTGCGAACGCTACGCCGCCGATTATGGCGACGACTGGTGGTTCCTGACCTATCTCGGCTGGTCGAAGACCGAGGCCGGCGACGTC
The DNA here is from genome assembly GCF_015291565.1 of Bradyrhizobium sp. CCBAU 51753. Taxonomy (NCBI): domain Bacteria; kingdom Pseudomonadati; phylum Pseudomonadota; class Alphaproteobacteria; order Hyphomicrobiales; family Nitrobacteraceae; genus Bradyrhizobium; species Bradyrhizobium sp. CCBAU 51753. The sequence goes on from NZ_CP030037.1 coordinate 8,225,161, forward strand.
GTCTCGGGCCGCGCCATCACCGAGCGCGGCTATGCGCTGAAGCCGGAGAATGCCGGCGCCGCCCACGCCGTGGCGCATGCGCTGTTCGAGCAGGGCAGCGGCGCGGAGGGCCGCGCGTTCCTCTCGGCCTGGCTGCCGGCGAACGACCGCACCAGCTTTCTGCAGGGCCACCTCGCCTGGCATCTCGCGCTGATCGACCTCGAAGAGGGCGACGCCGACGCCGCGCTCGATATCTACGAGCGTCACATCAAGCCGGCGGGCCGGCCCTATCCGCCGCTCAACATCTATACCGACACCGCTTCGCTGCTGTGGCGGCTGGCGCTCGCCGGCAAGACCGGCCTCGAGCCGCATTGGAAGGATGTCGCCGCTTACGGCGACGGCTATTTCCCGAAAGCCGGCGCGCATTTCGCCGACGTCCACCAGGCGCTGGTCGCGGCCACCACCAAGGGCGATGCGCTCGACAGACGGCTCACCGAGATGGAGGCGCGCCACGCCGACGGCAAGCTGGCGCCCGGCGCACCTGCGATCGGCCTCTGCCGCGGCATCGCCGCCTTCGCCGCCGGCGATCATGGCGAGGCGGTGCGCATCCTCGCCCCGCTGATGCCCGAACTGGTGCGGATCGGCGGCAGCCACGCCCAGCGCGAATTGTGGGAAGACACGTTCATTGTGGCCTGCCTGCGCTCAGGCCAGGGCCGGCAGGCCAGCGCCCTGATCTCGGAGCGCCTGCACCGCCGCCCGTCGCGGCGCGATCAGATCTGGTCGCAAGAGGCGGCACGGCAGTAATGGGAGCCGTAGCCCGGATGGAGCGCAGCGCAATCCGGGGCCGCTTTATCGGCGGATAGACCGTCCCGGATTACGCTGCGCTCCATCCGGGCTACAAGTGCCTCTTCTCCTTCCCCCTGAAAGGAGGAAGGGTTTAACGGCCTTCGCCCGAAAAGTAGCCGCGGGTTGCTGGGTCGTGGATGGCGCCGCTGCAGGTCGCGCCGCAGCAGGGGCGGCGGCAGGTCGCGCGCGCGACTCGCGGCGACCGTTCACCCTGATCATTTGCTTCCTTCCAGTTGTCACAGGAAGTCATGCCGATGACTGAGCGTCGCGCCGCTCAGTAGTTCGGGCAAACCCAGCGGCCGTAGGCGTCGTAGCCGCAGCCGCCGCGGTAGTAAGCGCCCGTCGCGGCTGCGCCGACTGCGGCCGCGCCCACTGCCGCCGCACCTACACCGTAGCCGCGATAACCGTAGCCGCGATAACCATAGCGCCCGCCGCGCACAGCGACCGCACCACCCCGGTATCCACGAGCAGCGACAGCGCCGCCGCGGGGCCCTCGAACTGCGACAGCTCCTCCGCCATGAAAGCCTCCCGCGCGCACACCGCCGCCGCGTCGGGCGAAAGCGTCGTCGGGAGTGAAGGTGATCAGCAGCATGGCTGCGGCTGCCGAAGCGATGAGAATTCGACGCAACATTGGCGCGCTCCTTTCCTCAAGAGACGAACCCGCGGACACCTGCGCATCGCGCCGAACCGCGGGTCTGAGCGAAGCCTCACGCGCGGGAGCTGAACGCCCTTGATCTGGATCAAACAAACCTCAGAGACGACTTCACGCCAACTGAGGCGGCGTCTGTTGAGTGCCCCAGCAACGTTGGGGGTAGTAGGGGGCCTGTTGCTGGAGCCAACCGGCCCGAGGGGCCGGGCCAAGTTCGTGCTCAGATAAACAGAGCGACGGCGGTTATCGCGATAGGGCACAGCCCCAATACAATGATGACCGCCCGGACTAGCAATTCGGTCATGACACAACCTCAAGTCTACCAACATAGGTTAAGGGACTGCTGTCCGAGCGCATAGTGCAATTTGTGCCAGTTCAGCTCTTTCCCGAGCCGCCGGTGAGGGACAGGTGCATCCAATGATCGCGCGCTCGGCTGGCCGAACCTTGGGCGCGTCGAGGCGAGCTAGGACGGCTTACTCGGCGTGAATGACGGAGAACCCTGCGGTCACGCTTTCGGGGTCAGGTAACGACAGCAGGGCAAGAAGTCCCGCAGTGACCAGAAAGAGCATCAGCCCAATACGCAAAACCAACAGCTTCTCTAAGTTCTGCACCTTCGGCGGCCTCATAAGAACACGGCAATCTTAAGCGGCCATCTCTTCGCGCTTATGCTCGCTGGGTTCGACATGGAGGGCGCGTTTCCTACCGTTTGCGCTTCGCTCGCATCGCGGCGGCGAATTCCCTACCCTCATTCACCCATGTTTCGAGCGGCAGGTCGTTGAGGTTCTTAACATTGACGCGATGGGTGTCACACAGCCCGTCGTCATCGAACGCAAAACACCAATAGCCTTTCCAGTGTCGATACAGCTTCAGACACGGGTCGCCGATCAAGTGGACGACCGTCACCGAGTTGAACATGTCAGTTCTGCCTGCCCCCAGAGCTTCTTTTGGTGACCCGACCTGGGCCCGTCGTACCTGGATCAATATCGCAAATCGGCGAGCGTGCCGGTTAGCGCTAGTGCCGGCGTTAAACCGCCGGTGAACGCTACGCACGGACGTTCGGAGCCGCTTGTGAAATTATGCCAATCATTTGCGATTTGAGGCCAATGATCCGGATGGATATTTGTAATCCATCGCGTCGCCCTAATTGACGAACAGGCGTTCCCCGCTGCCGTGACAACGGACAAACAGCGCCTGTGCGGTGATGATCCGCTTTGCTCTGGCGAGCAAGGCGACCTTCCCTTTGCAAGGGGAGGTGAGCCGTAGCCCGGATGGAGCGCAGCGCAATCCGGGGCCGCTTTGTCCACGGATAGACCTTCCCGGATTACGCTGCGCTCCATCCGGGCTACAAGTGCCTCTTCTCCTTCCCCCTGAAAGGGGGAAGGTCGGGATGGGGGTCAGCCGCGGGCTCCGCTGTATGGAGAGAGCAGATCCCCACCCGCTTGCTCTCGCGAGCAAAGCGACCTCCCCTTTGCAAGGGGAGGTTTGAGAGCCCGCTCAGTCGCGCTTCGCCATGAAGGCCGCGAGCGCCTCGCGGTCGGCTTCCGGCATGCTGAGCCCGAGCTTCGTGCGCCGCCACAACACGTCGTCCGGAAAGCGCGCCCATTCCCGTTGCATCAGATAGCGCACCTCCGCGCCGGTCAGTTCGGGGCCGAACGCGGGGCCGAGATCGGCCTTCTGCTTGGCATCGCCCAGGATCTCCTCGACGTTCAGCCCGTAGGCGGCCACCAGCCGCCGCGCCTCCGCCTCGCCGAGAAAGCGCCAGCGGTCGCGGGCGATGTCGACCTCGGTCTCGAAGCGCCGCCAGGCGAACGCGCCGCCGGGCAACGGCGCCGTCGACGTCCAGCGCGGCGTCATCGGATAGAACCGGGTGAACTCGGAGACGGCGCGCTCGGCACGACGCCGCGACGTCGTGACATCGCCGCCGAGCATGGTGAGCAACGGTGCCCGGCCGCGTCCAAAATCGAGGGTCATCGCTCCATCGCGCGAAGCCCGGCCCGCGATCACGGAATTGGCGCCGGACACCGTCCGGACCACGTCGAACGGCGCGATCTGCTGGCGAAAGTAGCGATTGGCCGCCTCGCAGAGATAGGCGACGTCATGCACGCCCATCGCAACCACGGCCGGATCGCCCTTGAAGGCGTGACCGACCGTGCCGATCAGGGTGAACTCGCGCTCATAGGGGCTGGCGAAGATCAGCCGGCGGTCGCTGTTCTGAAACACATAGACATTGTCGTTGTCGAACAGCTTGCGCACCACGATCTGGCCGATCTGCACGCTCGCGAGCGGCGGCGCCGGCACGCGCAGCACGGTGTCGGCGACGGAGGCGGCCCATGCGCCCGTGGCGTTGACCAGCGACCGCGCCGTGATCACCTGGCGATAGCCGCGATCGATCACGGCCAGCCGCCAGACGTCACCGCGGTCCGCCCGGGCCACGCGCGCGCCGGTGCGGATGTCGGCGCCGCGCGCGGCGGCATCGACGGCGTTGAGCACCACGAGCCGGGAATCGTCGACGATGCAGTCGGAATATTCGAACGCGGTTCCGAACGGCCGTTTCAGCGCATCACCGATCGGATGGTGCGTGACGTCGACCGTGGTCGAGCGCGGCAGCCCGCTGCGCGACGCCAGGCGGTCGTAGAGCAGCAGCCAGGTGCGCAGCTGCCAGAGCGGCCGCTCCTCGGCATGCGCCGGGATCGCAAAGCGCACCGGCCGCACCAGATGCGGCGCGATGCGCAGCCAGACATCGCGCTCCTTCAACGCGGTGCGGACGCGGAACAAGGCACGGCGCTCCAGCCCGGCGAGGTCGCCATGGATCAGCCGCGGCGAAGCCTGCGAGGCGCCGGAGGCGAGATCGCCCTGCTCGAGCAGGATCACGCGCAGGCCGCGGCCGGCGGCATCGCGCGCAACGCTGGTGCCGTTCAAGCCGCCGCCGATGATCGCAAGATCGTAGTCCGCCATGCGCAACGCCTATCGCATTTCCGTGCGAACGGAATACGTCTTCGCACGCAAATCGCGTCACGGCATGGCGCGCCACATACTCGGTGTCGTCCCCCGGCTTGCCGCCTTCGCAAGGTGCTTCGGCGTGCCTGATACCGAGCCCCGTCGAAGCCTTGGCGGAGACGGGACCGGGGGACCCAGTACGCCGCGGCCTCTCAATCAATCACAGCGGCCCCCATTCCCATGCCGTCATGGCCGGGCTTGTGCGGGTGATGACACCGAGCAAGTTGAGCAGGCCAACCCGTCACCCTGAGCGTCGCCGCACGGAAACGCTTCGCTCTCCCGCCCGCGGGGGCGAGGGGCGACGTCGGCACAATTTCGGAATATTGGAAGATTACCCCTGACTTGCCCGACGTGTCAAGCGCCTGGTCGAACGCCGGCCGCCGCCGGCTACTTTGCATGGGGTTGTTTTCGCCATATTGGTCCCGCCCCTCCATCCCGCGCTAGCCCGCACCAACAGAGGCAAAGAAGGGCTCGGGTCCATCGGCCTCCACGAGCTTCTTCCCCTCGATCACCCAGAACCGGTTGGCGACCTCGCGCACGAACTGGCGATCGTGCGACACCAAGAGGCAGCTGGCCTGTTGTTCCATCAACTCCGCTTCCAGCGCCTCCTGCCCCTCGATGTCGAGGTGGTTGGTCGGCTCGTCGAGCAGATAGAAGTTCGGCTGGGTCAGCCGCAGCACCAGCATGCCAAGCCGGGCCTTCTGCCCGCCCGACAGCCGCCCGATCGGACGGCCTTGCATCTCGATCGACAGGCCGGCGCCGGCGAGCAGGCCGCGCGCACGCTGGTCGCCGACCTCGAAGCGGCGGGTCAGCATCCGCATCGGCGTGTCGGTATCGGTGAGATCGGCGAGCGCCTGGTCGCAATAGCCCAGCACCAGCGATTCCGTCGCCTTGATCTCGGCCATCGCCGTCTCGGGATGCTCGATTGCCTGGCGCAGCGCCGTGACGAAGCGGGTCTTGCCCGCGCCATTCGGTCCCAGCAAGGCGATGCGATCGCCCTTGCAGATGAATTGCTGGCCGGTCCGGAACAGCAGCCGTCCGTCCGGCGCGGCGATGGCGGCGTTGTCGAGCCTGATCAGAACCTTGGCACGGGTATCGCGGTTGGCGAGCCGGATGGTGCCGGCGGAGCGTTCGAGATGCGCCGGCTTCGCTGTCTCCTCGAGCTTCTCGGCGCGCTGCTTCAACTGCTTGGTCTTCGACAGCAAGAGATCGCTGCCGGAATTGATGCCGAGGTTGTTGAGCTTCGCCGCCTGCTGGCGGAGCTGCCGCACCGTCTTCATGTCCCTGGCGTAGCGCCGCTCATCCGCGGCATCCACCTCGTCGAGCGCGGCGCGCGCCGGCGTATAGGGCAGCGCGAAAAGCGCCGAGCGTTCCGGGCGCAAAAACAGCGTCCGGTTGGTGGTCGCATCGAGAAAGGCGCGGTCGTGGCTTGCGATCACCACCGGCATTTCGCGCGGCAGCGCGGTCAGCCACGCCTCGAGCCGGCCGATCTTGGCGAGATCGAGATGGTTGGTCGGCTCGTCCAGCAGCAGCACGTCGGGCTCGGTCACCAGAGTGCGGGCGAGCATGGCAAAGCGCAGCCAGCCGCCGCTGAGTTGCTGCAGCGGTCGTTCCCACAGCTCCTCCGGCACCTCGAGCGATTGCAGGGCGACATCGACCCGCCAGGCTTCGCTGGCGCGCTGCTCGCTGGCTAGCATCGCGAGAACGGCGGCGTGAAACGGCGCCTCCAGCAGCGCCGATGGTGCGTCCTGCTCGACATGACCGATGGTCAGGCCGCGCGATCGGGTGATCTCGCCTTGGTTCGCCTCCATGGTGCCGGCGATACAGCGCAGCAGCGTGGATTTGCCGCGGCCGTTGGCGGCGACGAGGCCGATGCGGTCGCCGGCATTGACGACGAGGTTGAGCTCGGAAAACAGCGGCGCGTTCAGCGTCACGCCGAGATTGCGTATGTTGATGAGGGTCACGATCAAGTCTCTGGTCTTGCCGGCGAACGCGACATCCCGAGGCAGCAGCCATCATCGGATGGGCGTGTCGAAGCGCGGCAGGGATTGAGGTGCAGGCACAAACGCTCACGCGTTCGGCGCCGCACGGCCACGAAGGGCAGACCAGGAAGAAGTGCTACGCGAGTTTCCGGTCAGCCCTGCAAACGCATTTGCAGGGCGCTACCGGGGCCACGCCGCAGGTGGTGATCGGCATATCTGGTCACGACGCAGCCCTCCTTTCGCGGTTGGAATGTTGTGGGCTTGAAACTTAGCCGCGCATGCAACCGATGGCAAGCGCAGGCCGCCTACCCGGCCTTGCGCACGGTCTCCAGGAGATGGCCGCCGCCGACCAGTGCGGCGTATTGGCCGATCGGCGCCGGCTTGCCGAGCAGATAGCCCTGCACCGCGTCGCAGCCCTCCTCGGCGAGGAAGCCGAGCTGCGCCTCGGTCTCGACGCCCTCGGCGACGATCGACATTTCGAGGCCATGGCCGAGATCGATCACGGCGCGCACGATCGCGGCCGATTGCGGGTTGCGGCCGAGATTGATGACGAAGGCGCGGTCGATCTTGATCTTGTCGAACGGGAACGCCTGCAGATAGCTCAGCGATGAATAGCCGCTGCCGAAATCGTCCATTGAGATGCGCACGCCGAGCGCCTTCAGCCGCCGCAGCAGCGACAGGCCGCGGTCGAGATCCTCGATCAGCACGCCTTCGGTGATTTCGAGCTCGAGCCGATCGGGGGTCAGCCCGGTTTCGAGCAGGATCGAATGCACGAGGCCGACGAGGTCGCCATGGGTGAACTGCGCCGGCGACAGGTTGACCGCGATCTGCAGCGGCACCGCCCAGGACGCCGCCTCGCGGCAGGCTTCGCGCAGGATCCATTCGCCCATCTCGACGATCAGGCCGCTCTCTTCGGCGAGCGGAATGAAGTCGCCGGGCGGCACGAAGCCGCGCAGCGGATGGTGCCAGCGCGCCAGCGCCTCGAAACCGATCACCGAGCTTTCCGCAGCGCTCGCGCCCGCCGTCGTCTGCGGCTGGTAGTAGAGCGACAATTCGCCGTTCTTGATCGCGACCGACAGCTCCTGGTGCAGCACGCGGCGGTCGCGGATCTGCTGGTCCATCTCCGGCTCGTAGATCGAGATCGTGCCGCGCGACTTCGCCTTGGCGCGGAACAACGCCGCGCCGGAATTGGCGAGCAGCGAGGCCGCGTCGGAGCCGTTGTGCGGGAACACGGCAATGCCGGTCGTGATGCCGGTGCGCACCGACTTGCCGTCGATGACAAAATCCTCGCCGAACGCCTCCGCCGCCTGTTCGGCCAGCGCGATGCCTGCGGCAGGCTGCTTGCCGTCGATGATCAGGCCGAATTCGTCGCCGGACAGCCGCGCCACGACGCCGCCGCGCGCCACCGATTGCAGGCGCTGCGCGACCTCGATCAGCACCTTGTCGCCCATCGCATGGCCGAAGACGTCGTTGATCTCCTTCAGCCCGTCGAGATCGACGCAGAGCACGGCGAACTCCTCGTCAGTGCCGGCGCAGGCTTCGATCATCTGGGTCAGCGCCTGCAGGAACGCGGCGCGGTTCGGCAGATCGGTCAGGCCGTCATGATAGGCCATGTGCGCCATCCGCGACTCGGTCTGGCGCCGGTCGGTGACGTCCTCATGGGTCTTGATCAGATATTGCGGCTCGCCATGGTCGTCGAGCACGGTCATGCGGCGGGTCAGGAACAGCCGCAGGCCGTCCTTGGTCGAGATCGGGTGCTCCTCGGCGACCATGCTGCGCTTGCGGATCGCCGCCTCGTCGCGGGCGATGATCAGCTTGGCCTCGCGCGGATTGAAGATGTCGGTGGCGGTCAGCCCGGTGGCGTCCTCGCGGCGGCGGTTGAGGATGGTCTCGGCGCTGCGGTTGGCGAGCAGATAGCCGCCGTCGCTGACGCGCTGGACGATCAGCGAGACCGGGATGTTGTCGACCACCAGTTCGAGGAATTTCTTGTTGTTCTCAAGCTCGCGCGACAGCGAGCGGCGGTCGGTGACGTCCTCGAACAGGGCGATCAGGAATTCCGGTTCGCCCGCCTCGTTGCGGGCGACGACGCGATTGGAGGCGAGAATGCGCTTCTCCGCGCCGCGCTCGACGACGAATTCGCTGCGATGGTATCCCGCCGGCGCATCCAGCGCCGCACGGTCGGCGGACGCGATGCTGGCGGCGGTCTCGGGGCGGAAGATCTCGTCGGCGTGCCTGCCGACGATATGATCGCGCGAGAAGCGGGAGAAGCGCTCGAAAGCGCGGTTGGCGAAGATGTAGCGGCCATCCTCGATGTTCTTGGCCGCGACGCAGACCGGGACGTTGTCGAGCACCGATTCCAGGAATTGGGTGGTCGACGCCAGCTTGCGCGACAGCTGGCGCTGGTCGGTGCAATCGAGATGGGTCGCCACCGAACCGCCGTTCGGCAACGGAAAATATTTCACCAGCACCGAGCGGCCGCCCGGCAGTTCGGTGACCATGCCTTCGGGCGCCGCGGCCCTGGTGTAGAAATCGTCGGGGCTGACGTCGAGCGCGCCGCGGCTGCGGCGCAGCTCCAGCAGCTCGGGCCCGGTCATGTTGCGGCGGATGTCGGCACGCGACAGGCCGTAGATGTCGAGATAGCGATCGTTGCAGAACACGATCCGCCCGCAGGCGTCGGTCATCACCACGCCCTGGTTGAGGTGGTTGAGGGCGGACGAGACGAAGGCGTTGCGACGGAGTTGCGATCGCTTGGCCTTGCGCAGCGCTGACAGGATCCAGAGCCCGATGGCACCAAGGAAGGAGGCGACGACGACGCTGCCGATCAAGAGCTCCCAGACCACGTTGGGATCGAGGTCACCGAGATAGCCCGACGGCGCAAAGGAGCCGGAGCCCGCCCAGGCGGCGCTGCTCCCCGTGGTGACGGCAATCAGGCAAAGCCCGGCCCTTGCCGGAATCGAATCCTGCCCGCCCGCCTGCCACTTCCTTCCACTCATCAGTCACCCGCGGATTTCGCGGCGGAGTGTCCGGGGTCGGCGGTTTGGATCGGGTAAACGCACACCGATGCAACCGGAAAATGCCGCTCAATTTTGCGGCAATTGCCCTGACATGATTAATAGTCCACTAACAGGGCATGGCTCCTGCGACTATTCCAGATGCGACAAGCACTTGCTCGAGAGAACGAGCTTGCGCAAAACGATCAGGTCGCGGCGCGTTGCGGTGCCGAAGGCGCGGATCTGAAGGACAAGATGGACAGGGTTGATTGCGTAATCGTCGGCGCCGGGGTGATCGGCCTCGCCGTGGCGCGGCGGCTGGCACAGGCCGGCCGCGAGGTGGTCGTGATCGAGGAGGCCGAGGGGATCGGCACGATCACCTCGTCGCGCAACAGCGAGGTGATCCACGCCGGCATCTACTACCGGGCCGGCAGCCTGATGGCGCGCATGTGCGTCAGCGGCAAGCACGCGCTGTACCGCTACTGCGCCAAACACGGCATCCCGCACCGGAATTGCGGCAAGCTGATCGTCGCCACCTCACCTGCGGAGACCGCGAAGCTGGAGGCGATCCGCGCCCATGCCGAGGCCAATGGCGTCGACGACATGCAGCTTCTATCGGGCGAGGCCGCACGCGCGCTGGAGCCGGCGCTGAACTGCGACGCGGCGCTGCTGTCGCCCTCGACCGGGATCATCGACAGCCATGCCTACATGCTGGCGCTGCGCGGCGATGCCGAGGAGGCCGGCGCCGCCTTCGCCTTCCACACGCCGCTGCTGCACGCCAGGGCCACCGCCGGCGGGTTCGAGATCGAGGCGGGCGGCGCCGCACCGATGGCGCTCGGCTGCGATCTCCTGGTCAACGCGGCCGGCCTCGGCGCATGCGCGGTCGCCCGCGGCATCGACGGCATGCCGCTCGACCTGATCCCGACCGCCTACCTTGCCAAGGGCAATTATTTCAGCTGCAGCGCCCGGGCGCCGTTCTCGCGCCTGATCTACCCGGTGCCGGAGCCCGGCGGGCTCGGCGTGCACCTGACCCTCGACATGGCGGGACAGGCGCGGTTCGGCCCCGACGTCGAATGGATCGACCACGTCGATTACGCCGTCGACCCGGCGCGGGCCGAGCGGTTCTATCCGGCGATCCGGAAATACTGGCCGACCCTGCCGGACGGCGCGCTGATGCCGAGCTATTCGGGAATCCGGCCGAAGATCGTGCCGCCGGCGGTCGCGACCCAGGATTTCCTGATTCAGGGACCGCAGGACCACGGCGTCGCCGGGCTGATCAACCTGTTCGGGATCGAATCGCCCGGGCTGACCTCGTCGCTGGCCATCGCCGACCACGTCGGCGAGCTGGCCGGACTCTGAGCAGCTGCAGCATAGTCCGCCGAGGGATGGTCGCGCTCAAGCGTCCATCCGGCGGCAGATCAGCTCAGGTTTTAATGTTGGTGGGGGTCTAGTGGACCGTATCGTCAGGGACCGCGGAGTGCTTCAACCGTTCGATCTGATCCTTGACCATCAACTTGCGGCGCTTCAGCTCGCAAATGTGGAGGTCGTCTACGGAGGGGTGCACGAGGGCTTCGTGCAGTTCGTTCTCTAGTATTTTGTGCTTACGCTCCAGCTCAACGAGATGGGCCTGGATTGCCATTGCGAACTCTCCTCGGTGCGTTAAACCTCAGGTTCGATCCGGACGGTGGAGTGTACACAAGTGCGCCGGACTGTCGATGGGGGACGCGAAATGCCGCATGCAGATTTTCCGGCTGATCTGTAACCAATCGTGACTACGGAACCAGTCCAGCTTGCGCGGCGCGTGCCCAGGGACGATATTTCGCCAGGCGGCGGCTGCTTCGTCCGCCACAACCTTATCGTGCTTATCAGTTAGCTTACACCCATGAACGACCAGGATGAGCGCGAACTCCACGCCGAGCTTGCGCGTCTGCAACAAGAGCACCGCGATCTCGATGCCGCGATCGACGCGCTGCATCAGTCGCCGGCGCCGGACTTGCTGATGCTGCAGCGGCTGAAGAAGCGGAAGCTGCAATTGCGTGATCGCATCGCCTTCATCGAAGACCAGATCACGCCCGACATCATCGCTTGACGCGCGCGCATTCTTTGGCGTTCGGCCGGTCGGCAGGATCGGTTCAAGGCGCGCAGGTGTTTTCCCCGTCATCCACAGCAACCGCCGGCTTCACGTTGGCGGCAACACACCGGCGAGGGGCGATTTTCGGCCCTTGACTCTCCTAGAACAAAAAGAGAACATGCCTCGCCAGCCAGCAAGGGAGTTTTGCCATGTCCGCGCCGTCTTCCCTGTCCGACAACAGCCGCTACGAGAAGGCGTGCGATCAGGCGATCGCGATGTGCGACGGCAACCTGCGCAGCACCATCAAGGCGCTGATCATGGCCAACGAATATCTCGAAGCCGAGCTCGAGGAATTGCAGGCCGCGATCACCGCCGGCTGCGTGCCTGCGCCGACGCAAGCGGCGAGTGACGCCGCCTGATCCGTGAGGAGCCAACCGATGTCCGATGTGACCTACTACGTGGCGCTGCCGTTCCTGCAGGACGATGACGGCGAGCCGGTCGCGGGCAATGCCGAGGAATGCCAGAGTCCGACCATTGCGCTGCGCCGAGCGGAGACGATGTCGCGGATGCCCGGCAGCATCGGCGCGGTCGCGTTCAGCCGCACCGGCGATCCCGCGATCGGCGAATTCGGCGACGCCAAGCTGCTGCGGGCGTTCGGCAACGTGCCGACTGATTTGAGCGCGCTTTAGCTCCTTGTGGGGGCGTGATCTCGTTCGGAAAACCGCTTCGCACTTTTCCGGATCACGCCTAAGGCGCTTCGTGCCGCCGCTGCGCCTTGCGCACATACATCGCACGATCGGCCTCATCGAGAACGCGCTGGACATCCGAATTCGGCGTCAAGATCGCGACCCCGGCGGACGCGCCCGCGGAGACCTGGCTGCCGCGAAACACGAAGCTCAGGTCATCGATCATCTCCTCCAGCGCGGCGGCCTTGGCGTGGGCATCGGTCTCGCTGAGATTCCACAGCAGCACGGCAAACTCGTCGCCGCCGAGCCGGCCGATCACATCGGAGGCGCGCACCTGGTCCGACAAGGCGGCGACGATCGCCTTCAGCACCTCGTCGCCCGCCGCATGGCCATAGGTGTCGTTGATCGGCTTGAGACGATCGACGTCGAGCAGGACCAGCGCGCCGCTGGCGCGATAGCGCTTGATGAAGGACAGCGAGCGGGCGAGCTCGCGCTCGAAGCCGCGCCGGTTCAGGATGTCGAGCAGGAAATCGGTCTCGGCGGAGGCCTGCAGTTCCTCGATCCGGGCTTGGGCTCGCGCCAGCTGCGCTCTGAGCCGGCGAATCGTCAATTTTTCGCCGGCGCCGGCCGCCTTCCGCGCGGGAGCTGCGGTTCCCGGCCCGGCCTTGCGCGCGGGGATTGCGCCTTTCCGCCGTTTTGCGGGCTTGGAAGCAACCTTGGCGGCGGGCGCCCTCGTCCTCTTCTTCATGCGCATCCTTAACTGAGGCCCGCTGAATGAAGGCTTGCCGGGATTCACCAAGACAGGATAGTGCATTCTAACTCCCTTGCCACGCCTTGGATGCCGCCCGGGCCGTCCCTATAATCGGCCTATGCTTTTGGATTCCTGCACTGAATTGACGAGATGACCGCCCCGATCGCCATCATCATGGGAAGCCAGTCCGACTGGGAAACCATGCGCCACGCCGCCGAGACGCTGGCTGCGCTCGGCGTCGCCTGCGAAACGCGGATCGTGTCCGCCCACCGCACCCCCGACCGGCTCTATGCCTTTGCCAAGGGCGCCAAGGCGGCCGGCCACAAGGTGATCATCGCCGGCGCCGGCGGCGCCGCACACCTGCCGGGCATGGCCGCCGCGCTGACCGAGCTTCCGGTGTTCGGCGTTCCCGTCGAATCGAAGGCGCTGTCCGGGGTCGATTCGCTCTATTCGATCGTGCAGATGCCGGCCGGCGTTCCGGTCGGCACGCTCGCCATCGGCAAGGCCGGCGCGATCAATGCCGCGTTGCTCGCAGCCAGCGTGCTCGCGCTCAACGATCCCGCGCTGGCGAAGCGGCTGGCGGTGTGGCGAAAGCAGCAGACCGATGAGGTCAAGGACCATCCGGAGGCCTCGGCGTGACGGCTTCCGATCCAGTGAAGCTGAAGCCGGGCGACACCATTGGAATCCTCGGCGGCGGACAATTGGGCCGGATGCTGGCGATGGCCGCGGCGCGCCTTGGGCTGCGCTGCCAGGTGTTCTCGCCCGATCCGGATTCGCCGGCCTTCGACGTGGTGCAGAGCGCGACCTGCGCGGAGTATGCCGACGTCGAGGCGCTCGAACTATTCGCCAACGACGTCGACGTCGTCACCTATGAATTCGAGAACGTGCCGGCGGCGACCGCGATGGTGCTCGCCGCCCGCCGCCCGGTGCTGCCGGCATACAAGATCCTCGAAACCACGCAGGACCGGCTGATCGAAAAGGATTTTGTCAGCAAGCTCGGCATCGGCACTGCCGATTACGCCGACGTCTCCTCAATCGCCACGCTGCACGCGGCGATCGCGCGGATCGGCCTGCCCGCGGTGATCAAGACCCGCCGCTTCGGCTATGACGGCAAGGGCCAGGCGATCATCCGCGACGGCGACGACGTCGACCAGGTCTGGGAGGATCTCGGCACCAAATCGGCGATCCTCGAGGCCTTCGTGCCGTTCGAGCGCGAGATCTCGGTGATCGCGGCGCGCTCGGCCACGGGCGAGGTCGAATGCTTCGACGTCACCGAGAACGAGCATCGCGACCACATCCTGAAATTTTCGCGGGCGCCGGCGGCGATCCCCGACGCGCTCGCGGCGCAGGCGCGGGCAATCGCGGAAAAGATAGCGTCAGCGCTCGACTATGTCGGCGTGCTCGCGGTCGAGATGTTCGTGGTGCCTGGCAACGGCGCGCCGGCGGTGCTCGTCAACGAGATCGCGCCCCGCGTGCATAATTCCGGTCACTGGACGCTGGACGGCGCCTCGATCTCGCAGTTCGAGCAGCACATCCGCGCCATCGCCGGCTGGCCGCTGGGCAAGCCGGTGCGCCATGGCGACGTCACCATGACCAACCTGATCGGCGACGACATCCTGAGCTATCAGCAATGGCTCACCGTCCCCGGCGCCACAGTGCATCTCTACGGCAAGGGCGTGCCGCGCCCCGGCCGCAAGATGGGCCATGTCACCGAAGTGACCCCACCCCGCAGGCCGTAGGCCATCGTCGCCCGCCGCAGCGGTCACGCGTGCCGGATAGAAAAATGGGATCGTGACGTTCACGATCCCATCTGTCGATCAGGCCGTCTTCACCCCGGCGACCACGCCGGTCGGTTCGTCGCTGAGCCAGCGATAGAGCGCCCCGCCCAGCGCGCCGCCGATCAGCGGCGCAACCCAGAACAGCCAGAGCTGCGCCGTCGCCCAGCCGCCGACGAACAGCGCCGGTCCGGTGCTGCGGGCCGGATTGACCGAGGTGTTGGTGACGGGGATGCTGACCAGATGGATCATCACCAGCGCGAGCCCGATCGCGAGCGGCGCGAAGCCGGCCGGCGCCTTGCCATGGGTCGATCCCATGATGATGAACAAGAACATCATGGTCATCACCACTTCGGTGATGAAGCAGGCCAGCATGCTGTACTGGCCGGGCGAGTGCGCGTCATAGCCGTTCGATGCAAAACCCTTCGATACATCGAAGCCGGGTGCGCCGCTGGCGATCACATAGAGCACCGCAGCGGCAACGATCGCGCCCACGACCTGCGAAATGATATAGGGCAGGATCTGGCCGGTCGGAAACCGCCCGCCGGCGGCAAGCCCGACGGTGACGGCCGGGTTGAGATGGCAACCCGAGATATGGCCGATCGCATAGGCCATGGTGACCACGCTCAGCCCGAACGCGAACGATACGCCAACCAGGCCGATTCCGACCTGGGGAAAGGCAGCCGCAATCACCGCGCTGCCGCAGCCGGCGAATGTCAGCCAGAACGTGCCGATCGCCTCGGCCGCATATTTCTTCGTCTCCATGTGGCATCTCCCCTATTTCCAATGTCCGGGTTGCTCAAAACGCCGGGAACGGCCCCGATCTCGGCGTCAAACCTCCCAAATCGGGGCCGCACCAAGGCATTTTCGCCGCATTTCGTGGCTTTACTAGGCCCGAAAGTCACACCACCGGTGGACATCTGCGCATTTGTCTGATACATGCGCGCGCCTAGGGTTAAGAGGCAGGCCTTTGCCGCCCCTTTGCTTTGCCAGAATTCCGAACCGATCAATGCAAAAGAGGATGCCGCGTGCAGGTTCTCGTCCGCGATAACAATGTCGACCAAGCTCTCAAGGCGCTGAAGAAGAAGATGCAGCGCGAGGGCATTTTCCGCGAGATGAAGCTCCGCGGTCACTACGAAAAGCCCTCCGAGAAGAAGGCCCGCGAAAAGGCGGAAGCCGTGCGCCGCGCGCGCAAGCTGGCGCGCAAGAAGCTGCAGCGCGAAGGCCTGCTGCCGATGAAGCCGAAGCCGGTGTTCGGCGCCGGTCCGGGTGCCGATCGCGGCGCCGGTGGCCGTGGTGGTGCCGGCGGCCCGGGCCGCGGTCCGCGCTGAACCGTTTTGCCGATCTGAAAGTCTAACAACGCGGGCCTTGGGCCCGCGTTGTTGTTTTGAAGCGGGCGGCGATCCGGGTTACCTATGCAAAGCCCCCTGCACGAGCGTTTTGCATAATGGCTGTTCCGGCGCCCCGCCCCCGTTTCGGACCTGCGTACCGCCAGCGTGCGTTGCGATTCGTTGCCGTTGCCGTCGTCCTCGGCCTGCCGCTCGGCGGCTGCTCGTTCGACCTGGGATCATGGGGTTCGGACGACAAGGCGAAAACATCGGCTCCGGTCGCCGACAAGCCGGCCGACACCATCACGACCCAGGACATCAGCAGTGCCAGGGACCACACGACGCGTGGCCAGGACCTGGCACGCTCCGGCAAGACCGACGAGGCCGTGGCGGAGTTCGACCAAGCGCTCGCCTCCGACCCCTACAACATCCAGGCGCTCTATGGCCGCGGCCTGCTCTACCAGGGCCGGGGCCAGCATCAGCAGGCGATCGAGGATTTCACCGCGGCCAGCGGGCTATCGCCACAGAAGGCCGAGCCGCTGATCGGCCGCGCCACCAGCTATCTCGCGCTCGACAAGGCCAAGGAAGCCGCCGCCGACCTCGACGAGGCGGTGCAGGCGGCCCCGAACAACGTTGCGGCGTGGAGCTCCCGCGGCCAGGCCTATGAGCGGCTCGGCGACAAGGCCAAGGCCGCGGCCTCCTACAACCGCGCGCTTGCGCTGCGGCCAAGGGACGAGAGCGCGCGCAGCGGGCTGGCGCGCACCGGCGGATAGAGCGTTTTCGAGCGAAGTGGGTACCGGTTCGCGTAAAGAAAACGCGTCAAAACAAGAATCTGGAGCCCGTTCCGATTGCATCGGAACGGGGCTCCAGATCTCTCGGCTTACTTCGGCAGGACGGCGTGGAACATCGACTTCATGCCGGAGAACATGTCGTCGGCAACGGAGGTGCGCTCATCCTTCGGCGCCGGCATCGAGGCCTCCGCGCGCAGGTCGAGCGGCGCCTGCACGATCGGGACCGGGATATCGGCCGGCGGCGTCAGCCGGCTCGAATCCTGGGGGTTGGCGGCGTAGGGCGGACGCGGCTGCGCGGGCTGGTCGGCATTCTCGCCGGCCGGGTTCGACACCATGATCGGCGGCGGCAATGGCCGGATCGCCGGCGCCGCCGCGGTCCGCGGCGCCTCGGGCAGGCGGGCAACATCGGTGCGGGCGGCGTCGGTTCGGGCAGCTTCCTGGGCGCGCGCGGCGTCCTGCGGACGCTCGCGGCGCAGCCGCTCGATCGCGGCGCGCGCGAGATCGTTGGCGTCGCGGGCCTCGTCCGGCGTAGCCGCGGCCTCAGACGGCGCAGCCGGTGCCGTTGCGGCAGGAGCGGCCGGCTGCGGCACTGCTGCGGGCGTCAGCTTGGCGACCGCCTTCGGCGCTGCCTGATGATGGCGCGGATCGGCGGGGATGCTGGCGGTCTCGGCCGGCGCATCGGCGGCCTTCTGGTCGGCGGATTTCTCGGCAGGCTTCTCGGTGACGGTGGCCTTCTCGGCCGCGGCGCGCTCGATCAGCGTGCGCTCCGACATGCCCTTGGCCTTCACGCCGGCCTCGGGCTTCTCGGTCGGCTTGGCGGCGGCTTTGGAGTCGGTGGTTTTGGGATCGGTGGCTTTGGGATCGGCGGTGGCCGACACAGCGGCAGTGACCGGGGCTGCCGGCTTGGCGACGATGTAGTGGTTAACGATGTACGCGCCGATGATGGTCGCCGCCACTGACGGCAAGATGTCCATCACGAATTTCTTCAAGTAACTCAGCATGGCCTGCCAACTCCCCGCCCCGGATTTCATGCTGGAACTTTGAGGCACATTGAGGGATCAACTGCGTCGGATCGGTGGCAAACGCCCGTTCCGCCAGTCACCTTTGGTGTCACTTTGGTTTCAGCCGGAGGCGCCCCCTGCGCAGAACGCATCCGCCATCCAGATCATCGTGCAGCCGTTAACAGCCTATGAATGTCCACAGCCGCGCCGGCTCGGACCTGCCATTCGCACTTTGCAGAGTTCCAGCGCCGGCCGGCGGCGCGCCGTCAGGGCTTGAGCTCGACCTCGAGGAACACGATCTCGCTGGAGGTCTCGTTCAGCACGTCGTGCTGGACGCCGGCCTTGCGGAAGTACGACTTGCCGGCACCGAGCCGGGCCTTCGAGCGGTCGCCGTTCGGCGCCACGATCGTCATCTCGCCCGCCGTGATCGGCACGATGACATAGTCCATCTCATGGGTGTGATGGCCGGTGGCGCTGCCCGGCGCCAGCCGCCATTCGGTCACCCGGACCTCCGCCGTATCCACCTGGACGTCCGATTTGGCGCTGAGCATTGTGATTCTCCATTACGCCGCGGAACTACGGCACGAACACCATGAACACGAACACGGCAAACACCACCATGTGCACGAGCCCGAACAGGATGTTGGTGCGGCCGGTGCCGAAGGTGAGCATGCTGACCGCGAAGGTCAACAGCAGCAGCACCGACTCCTGCGGATTGAGGCCGAGCACCAGTTGCTTGTCGAGGGCGTAGGCGGCGACGGCGACCGCCGGGATGGTCAGGCCGATGGTTGCAAGCGAGGAACCGAGCGCGAGGTTGATGCTCTTCTGCAGGTCGTTCTTGCGCGCGGCGGAGACCGCCGCGACGCTTTCCGGCAACAGGATCAAGAGCGCCACCACCACACCGGCAAACGCCGGCGGCGCGCCGATCTTCTCCGTCACCACATCGATCACGATCGAGAATTTCTTCGCCAGCAGCACCACCGCCAGCAGGGAGATCACCAGCAGGACGACGCTGAGCGCCAACGCGCGGCCCGACAGCTGCGCTTCGCCGTGTCCGCCATCCGAGGCGCCGCTGACGAAATAGTCGCGGTGACGGATGGTCTGGGTATAGAGGAACACCGCGTAGAGCAGCATGGTGATGACGCTGACGAAGATAAGCTGCGCGGTCGAATAGATCGGCCCGGGTGCGGTCAGGGTGTAGTTCGGCATGATCAGCGTGATCGTCGCCAGCACGAACAGCACGCTGAGATAGAGGTTGGCGCCGGTGAGCTGGAAGTCCTGCTCGCGGTAGCGCACTCCGCCGATGAAGGCGCAGAGGCCGACGAGGCCGTTGCAGACGATCATCACCACCGCGAACACGGTGTCGCGCGCCAGCGCCGGCACCGGCTTCTCGCCGAGCATGATGGTCGAGATCAGCGCCACCTCGATGATGGTGACTGCCAGCGTCAGCAGCAGCGTGCCGAACGGCTCGCCGATCCGTTCCGCGATTACCTCGGCATGATGAACCGCCGCGAACACGGTGCCGAACAGGATCACCAGCAGGACGAGCGCGAACAGCCAGCCGCCGGGCGACGGCGCGAACGAATAGCCGGTTACCGTGAGCGCGGCGAACAACGCGACCGCGAGGGCAGGAAACAGCCAGGCCGACCGCGGCATCGGTCCGTGTGCGCTCATGTCGTCAGGTCCCTCAAATCGACTGACCGCGAGTATGCGACAGACAATCGCCGCCGTCAGCCACCCGACGCGTTGATAAATTGCATGGCGACGCCGGTCGCGCCGAACTCGTCGAGGTTGTCGTGCCCGCCGCCGGGAAAGCGGACGAACTGCTTCGGCTCCTTCGCCAGGCTGAACAGGCCCTCGCCGAACCGAATCGGAATTGCCGCATCGCTCGTGCCATGCATGATCAGCAGCGGCGCCGTGACGCGCCCGATGCGTCGGTCGGAATGGAATTGATCTCGCATCAACAGCCGGATCGGCACGTACCAGAAGGTCGCGCTGGCGACCTCCGCGGTCGAGGTATAGGGCGCCTCCAGGATCAGCCTGCCGACCGGATGTTCGGCGGCGATCGCGACCGCAACGCCGGTGCCGAGCGAAAATCCCCACACCACGACCTGCTCGGCGCGGTAGCGCGCGGTGGTGAACGCGTAGGCGGCCGCCGCATCTTGCAGCAGCCCCTGCTCGCTCGGCGACCCGCTCGAGCCGGCGTAGCCCCGGTAGGACAGCGCGACCAGCCCGGTGCCGTCGGCCGTGATACCCTTGAAGCGCGCCACGCGGCCGGCGAGGAAATCGCCATTGCCGGGGAAGAACAGCACGACCGGCCGCCCCGGCTTCGCCGGGACGTGCCAGACGATGACCTTCTCGCCGTCGGCGGTGGTCAGGACGTGCTCTTCGGCTTCGGGAAGCCCTGCATCAGCGGGCGCGGTGCGCCCGACCGGCGGCGCCGGAAACACCATCTCGCGCTGCCTGACGAACAGCACCGCCAGAGCGGCGAGATAGATCACGACTGCTGTGATCAGCAACCATTTCAGGATTGTGAGGACCAGCGCCATCAGGGGAGGCCGCGGCTATTTTCTGTGGCGGAGCTTGAGCAGCTTCTCGACCTCAAGCTTGATGCCGTCGGGGACAGGCCGGCAGGCGCAGGCCACCGCATGCGCCGCGTGCCATTTGATCCGCTGCTCACGCGTCGCCCGGGGCGGCATGCGATGGTCGCGATGCCACTCCCGGTTCAGCGCCATCGTGCCTCACATCGCCTTGACGATGTTCTCGGTGACCTTCTTGGCGTCGCCGAGCAGCATCATGGTGTTGTCGCGATAGAACAGCGGGTTGTCGATGCCGGCATAGCCCGAGGCCAGCGAGCGCTTGATGAACATCACGGTGCCGGCCTTCCAGACCTGCAGCACCGGCATGCCGTAGATCGGCGAGGTCTTGTCCTCTTCCGCCGCCGGGTTGGTGACGTCGTTGGCGCCGATCACGAAGGCGATGTCGGCCTGCGCGAACTCGGAGTTGATGTCCTCGAGCTCGAACACCTCGTCATAGGGCACGTTGGCTTCGGCGAGCAGCACGTTCATGTGGCCGGGCATGCGTCCCGCCACCGGGTGAATGGCGTATTTCACCTCGACGCCTTCCTTCTTCAGGATGTCGGCCATCTCGCGCAGCGCGTGCTGGGCCTGCGCCACCGCCATGCCGTAGCCGGGCACGATGATGACCTTGGAAGCGTTCTTCATGATGAAGGCCGCATCGTCCGCCGAGCCGAGCTTGGCCGGCTTCTGCTCGCCGGAGCCGCCGCCGACCGCCGCGGTCTCGCCGCCGAAGCCGCCGAGGATCACCGAGATGAACGAGCGGTTCATCGCGTGGCACATGATGTAGGACAGGATCGCGCCGCTTGATCCGACCAGCGCGCCGGTGATGATCAGCGCCGAGTTGCCGAGCGTGAAGCCGATGCCGGCCGCGGCCCAGCCCGAGTATGAGTTCAGCATCGAGATCACCACCGGCATGTCGGCGCCGCCGATCGGGATGATGATCAGGACGCCGAGCACCAGCGCGATGATGGTGATCAGCCAGAAGTCGAGTGCGCTGCCCGACATCACCAGGCCGACGATGAACACCACCAGGAGCACGCCGAGCACGATGTTGATGGCGTGCCGGAACGGCAGGATGATCGGCGCGCCGCTCATCCGCGCCGACAGCTTCAGGAACGCGATCACCGAGCCGGTGAAGGTCAGGGCGCCGATCGCGACGCCGAGCGACATTTCCACCAGGCTCTGCGCATGGATGTTGCCGGGCGTGCCGATGTCGAAGGCTTCGGGCGCATAGAACGCGCCGGCGGCGACCAGCACCGCGGCCATGCCGACCAGCGAGTGGAACGCGGCGACCAGTTCCGGCATCGAGGTCATCGGCACGCGGCGCGCGATCACGGCGCCGATGCTGCCGCCGATCGCGACCGCGAGGATGACCAAGAGCCAGGCGACGCCGTCGGCCGGCGGGTGGCTCGCCAGCGTGGTGGCGACCGCGATCGCCATGCCGGTCATGCCGAACATGTTGCCCTGGCGCGACGTCGCCGGGCTGGACAGCCCGCGCAGCGACAGGATGAACAGCACGCCTGCCACCAGATACAACAATGCAGAGAGATTGGCGCTCATCTCAGGTCCCCCAAATCCTTAACTCACCCCGAGGTGGTTGCCGCTCACCTGGCTTTTTTCTTGTACATCGCCAGCATGCGCTGGGTGACGAGGAAGCCGCCGAAAATGTTCACGCAGGCGAAGATCAGCGCGACGAAGCCGAAGCCGCGGGCCCAGCCCGAGCCGCTCGAGGCCATGCCGACGCCGACCGCGAGCAGCGCGCCGACCACGATCACCGACGAGATCGCGTTGGTCACGCTCATCAGCGGCGTATGCAGCGCCGGCGTCACCGACCACACCACGAAATAGCCGACGAACACGGCGAGGACGAAAATCGACAGCCGGAACACGAAGGGATCGACGGCCTGCGCGAGATGCTCCATGGCTTTCTCTCCTTATTTCGGCTGGAAGCTGGGATGGATGACGGCGCCGTCTTTGGTCAGCGCGGTGGCCTTGACCAGTTCGTCGTCCCAATTGACCGCGAGCGCCTTGTTGGCCTTGTCGACCATCGTCTCGATGAACGAGAACAAATTGCGCGCGTAAAGTCCGGAGGCCGAGGCCGCAACACGGCCGGCGACGTTGGTGTAGCCGACGATCTTGATGCCATCGACGTCGACGACCTCGTTGGCTTTGGCGCCTTCGACGTTGCCGCCGCGCTCGACGGCGAGATCGACCAGCACCGAACCCGGCTTCATCGAGCGGACCATCTCGGCGCTGATCAGCTTCGGGGCCGGACGGCCCGGGATCAGCGCGGTGGTGATCACGATGTCCTGCTTCTTGATGTGCTCGGCGGTGAGCGCGGCCTGCTTGGCCTGGTACTCCTTGGACATTTCCTTGGCGTAGCCGCCGGCGGTCTGCGCGTTCTTGAACTCCTCGTCCTCGACGGCAAGGAATTTTGCGCCGAGCGATTCGACCTGCTCCTTGGTCGCGGGCCGCACGTCGGTCGCGGTGACGACGGCGCCGAGGCGCCGCGCGGTCGCGATCGCCTGCAGGCCGGCGACGCCGACGCCCATCACGAATACCTTGGCGGCGGGGACGGTGCCGGCCGCGGTCATCATCATCGGGAAGGCGCGGCCGAACGCCTCGGCGCCTTCGATGACTGCGCGGTAGCCGGCGAGGTTCGCCTGCGACGACAGCACGTCCATCACCTGGGCGCGGGTGATGCGCGGCATCAACTCCATCGCGAAGGCGGAGACGCCAGCGTCGGCGATCGTCTTCAGCGCGGCTTCGTTGCCGTAGGGGTCCATGATCGCGATGACCAGCGCGCCACGCTTGTACTTGGCAAGCTCGGAGGCCTCGGGCCGCTTCACCTTGATGACGATGTCGGCGTCCTTGAGCGCGTCGGCGGTGACGGTCGCGCCCGCCGCGGTGAACTCCGAATCGGGCAGGCCCGACTTGATGCCCGCGCCCGGCTCGACCAATACCTCGGCGCCGAGCGCCTTGAATTTCTTGATGGTATCAGGCGAAGCCGCAACCCGCGGCTCGGACGGATCGATTTCCTTGGCAACGGCAATCTTCATTGGCCCTCCGGCGGCGCGAGCAGCGCACGCGTCTTCAAACTAGCGTTATTTTCGCCAGGTTGGATACCCGGTTTCTTTGGACCGGGCTCGACAGGAATACCGGCACCGCCGCGGGACGGCGGGACCGTTGACCGATCAGGAGATCAGACGAGGAAATAGGCCATCAGGATGAGGATGATGGCGACGGTGATGGTGCCGTATTTGACGAGCTTGATGAACCCTTCATAGGTCTGCTCGTGCGCGATGTAATCGTTGCCGTCGGCGGTCGTGTAGGCCACTTCGTTATGGTCTGCCATCGTTGTCCCCAGTCAGAAATTCGCGTTCGGCGAGGCATTACCGCAAACGGGAAGACAGGGCAACGGCGCGGTCCCAATCGGGCCATTTGGAAGGCCAATCGACCCGGATCCGCCGGGGTTCGCAAACAGCTATGGCGCCCGGTGCCGAGACCGATGCGCCTGCCAGATGCCGTCCAGCAGGATTTCGAGCCCGGTCTCGAAGGTCGCCTGGAAATGCTGCGGCTGGAAATAGGGCGCGGCGGCCGCAAGGTGAGGGAAATTCGCCGCGATCATCTCGCCGGAGACCGGTTCCGCGGCCGACGGCCCCCTGGCATAGCCCGCGGTCTCGTCCAGCGCCGCACCGGTCAGGTAGTAGCCGATCTCGCGAAAATACGTCGCGGCATCGCGATCGGAAAAGCCGGCGTCGCGCAGGATGCCGATGATGCCGTCGATGAAGGCGACACCGGCCGGCGTGTTGAGGCGGTGGGTCGCAAAGAACGGAAAGAACTTCGGATGCTTGAGCGCCATGGCGCGAAAGCCGTGCGCCGCGCGGCGCAGCCGCTCGAGCCAGCCCTGCTCCCCGGTGATCGGGACCTCGGCCGCCTTCAGCATCAGGTCGACCAACGCGTCCATCAGATGCGTCTTGCCGGGGAAATGGTGGTAGATGCTCATCGCCTCGCAGCCGAGCTCGCTGCCGAGCCGGCGCGTGCTGAGCGCCGCCAGTCCCTCGCGATCGACCAGTGCCATCGCCGCGGCGGCAATCCGCTCCCGCGACAGCCCGGACGCCGGACGGGTCTTCGCCTTGCGGCGTGACGGCCGGCCCGGCCGGCCCGCCGTCGGTTTCGATTTCGCCAATGTCGTCGCCTCCAAGGAATCGCTTGCAACCTTACACTGGAAGGCTGTATCGTGAAATTAGACTTACACCGTAAGGTCGGAGGGCTCCGATGTCTGCAGTCGACGCGTTTGGCCTGCTCGTCCCCGTCACCTATCTCGTCATGCTCGGTATCGAGACGCTGTTTCCGGCGCGGGTGTTTCCCGCCCTGCCCTATTGGCGGCTGAAGGGCCTCGCCTTCCTGATCGTGCAGGGGCTGCTCGCGGCGCTGACGCCGCTCTTGATCCCCGAGTCGTGGCTGGTGCAGCACCGCCTGATCAATCTCGAGAGCCTTGGCGTGATCGGCGGCGCGATGCTCGGCTACGCCGTGGTGTCGTTGATCAGCTACGCCTGGCACCGCAGCGCCCACAGCTTTCCATTGATGTGGCGGCTCTTCCACCAGATCCATCACAGCCCACAGCGCGTCGACATGTCGGGTGCGGCGCTGTTCCACCCGCTGGAGACCCTGGTCTTCCTGACGATCTCGACCGTCACCACGACGCTCGTGCTCGGCCTCGATCCGGTCGCGGCGGCACTGACCGGTTACATCGCCGCGTTCTATGGCTACTTCCAGCACATGAATATCCGGACGCCGCAATGGCTGGGCTACCTGATCCAGCGGCCGGAAGCGCATTGCATCCATCATCAGCGCGACGTGCACGCCTACAATTACGGCGACCTGCCGATCTGGGACATGCTGCTCGGCACGTTCCGCAATCCGGCAAGCTTCGAGGGCGAGGCGGGCTTCGACCGGCCGGCGAGCGACCGGCTGGCCGCGATGCTCGGCTTTGTCGACGTCAACGCCGAGGCGGCCGGGCCGAACAGCCTCGGCCGCGGCGCCGATCAGCGCGCCTGACGCGCGGGCGAGGTCAGGCGATGGCCGGCCTCAGCCCATCGCCTCCAGCTCGTCGATCATGCCGGCGATGACGGACAGGCCGCCATCCCAGAACTTCGGATCCTTGGCGTCGAGCCCGAACGGCTTGAGCAGTTCGGAATAGTGCTTGGTGCCGCCGGCCGCGAGCATGTCGAGATAGCGCTCGGCAAAACCTTCGGAGGCGTGCTCGTAGACCGCATAGAGCGAGTTCACCAGGCAATCGCCGAACGCGTAGGCATAGACGTAGAACGGCGAATGGATGAAGTGCGGGATGTACATCCAGAACGTCTCGTAGCCCGGCTTGATCTCGATCGCGGGTCCAAGGCTCTCGCCCTGCACGCTGAGCCAGATCTGGCCGATGCGCTCGGCGGTGAGCTCGCCGTTCTTGCGCTCGGTGTGCACCGCGCGCTCGAACGAGTAGAACGCGATCTGCCGCACCACGGTGTTGATCATGTCCTCGACCTTGCCGGCGAGCAGCGCCTGGCGCTGCTTTGCGTTCTTGGTCTGCGACAGCAGCCGCTTGAAGGTCAGCATCTCGCCGAACACGCTGGCGGTCTCGGCCAGCGTCAGCGGCGTCGGCGCCATCAGCGCACCGTTCTTCGCGGCCAGCACCTGGTGCACGCCATGGCCGAGCTCGTGCGCCAAGGTCATCACGTCGCGCGGCTTGCCCTGGTAGTTCATCAGCACATAGGGGTGCGCTGACGGCGTGGTCGGATGCGAGAATGCGCCGGGCGCCTTGCCGGGGCGGACCGGCGCATCGATCCAGCGGTCAACGAAGAAACGCTCGGCGATCTCGGCCATCCGCGGCGAGAAGCCGCGATAGGCCGTCAGCACCATGTTGCGCGCCTCCGGCCAGGCGATGGTGCCTGTTGCCGCGAACGGCAGCGGCGCGTTGCGGTCCCAGTGCGGCAGCTTCTTCTTTTTGAACCAGCCGGCCTTCAGCGCATAGTAGCGGTGCGAAAGCTTGGGATAGGCTGATCGCACCGAGGCGACCAGCGCATCGACCACCTCGCGCTCGACGCGGTTGTTGAGATGGCGGGAATCCGCAACGTCCTGGAAGCCGCGCCAGCGGTCGGAAATCTCCTTGTCCTTGGCCAGCGTGTTGGTAACGAGCGCAAAGGTGCGCTCATTGTCCTTGAAGGTCTTTGCCAGCGCTTGCGCGGCCGCCTTGCGCTTGTCGCCCGCCTTGTCCTGCAGCAGGTTCAGCGTCGGCTCGATCGCGAGCTCCTTGCCCGCGACCTTGAAGCGCAGGCCGGAGATGGTCTGGTCGAACAGCCGGTTCCAGGCCGCGTAACCGCTCTGCGCCTTCTCGTGGAAGAGCTGCTCGACGCGGTCCTCGAGCTGGTACGGCTTGTCCTTGCGCAGGTCCTCGATCCACGGCCGGTAATGGCCGAGCTCGGGCTCGGCCAGCGCACGCGCGATCACATCATCGTCAACGCGGTTCAGCTCGAGCGAAAAGAACAGCAAATGCACCGATGCCGCGGTCAGCCGCTCGGACACGTCGCCGTAGAATTTCGAGATCGCGGGATCGACGCTGTCGCCGGCATGGACGAGGCCGGCGTAAGAGCCGAGACGGCCAGCGAGATCGTCGATCGCCTCGTAGCGCCTGACGGCCTCGGCAAGCCACTTCCCGCCGCCGTCGCGAGCGGTATTTTCGGCCAATTTGCCCTTGTACTCGGTCTCAAACGCGACGCAATCTGCATCCATCTTCTGGAGGTCGCGCGCGACTTCTGGCGCGTCGATACCGGCATAGAGATCTGCCAGATTCCATTCGGGCAGCTTGGCCGAGTTGCCGGACGGCTTTTTCGCCGCAGGTTTTGCGGCGGCCGATTTGCGTTGTGCGGTCGTCTTGCGTTGAGCAATTGTCTTGCGAAGCGTGGCTTCCTTGCGGAGAGCGGACTTGTCGAGAGCAGATTTGGAGCGCGAGGTCATCTTGTTCGAAACCTTACTTCAGTCGGTAAGACGGCGGCTGCGGCGGAATCAAAGCGGGAGTTCAACGTTTAAGAGTGCGTTAATCGGCATCGGCGACAGTGCCCCGATTCGAGACAAATAATCGTAGCGTGCGGGGAAAACCATGGCTGCCACCATTTTGATCGCCGATGACGACGCCGTACAGCGCCGATTGGTTGAAAACATGGTGCAGAAGTGCGGCTATGAGCCCCTCGTCGTCGACTCCGGCGACGCGGCGGTCGCTGCACTGACCGCATCCGAGACCCAGACCATCGACGCCGTGGTGCTCGACCTCGTGATGCCCGGCCTCGACGGCCTCGGTGTCCTCGCAAAGATTCGTGAAGCTGGTTTGAACGTCCCGGTCATCGTGCAGACCGCACATGGCGGCATCGACAATGTGGTGTCGGCGATGCGCGCCGGGGCCCAGGATTTCGTGGTCAAGCCGGTCGGCTTCGAGCGGCTGCAGGTCTCGCTGCGCAACGCGCTGAACGCCTCTGCGCTAAAGGGCGAGTTGCAGCGCATCCGGCACAGCCGCGAGGGCCGGCTGACCTTCTCCGACATCATCACCCGCAGCGAGGCCATGGCCGGCGTGCTGCGCACCGCGCAGAAGGCGGCGTCCTCGACGATCCCGGTGCTGATCGAGGGCGAATCCGGCGTCGGCAAGGAATTGTTCGCGCGCGCCATCCACGGCAGCGGCGAGCGCAAGGCCAAGCCGTTCGTCGCGGTGAACTGCGGCGCGATCCCGGACAATCTCGTCGAGTCGATCCTGTTCGGCCACGAGAAGGGCGCCTTCACCGGCGCCACCGAACGACACCAGGGCAAGTTCGTCGAGGCCCATGGCGGCACGCTGTTTCTCGACGAGGTCGGCGAATTGCCGCTCGCGACCCAGGTCAAGCTGCTGCGCGCGCTGCAGGAGGGCACCGTCGAGGCGGTCGGCGGACGCAAGCCGGTCAAGGTCGATGTCCGCATCATCTCGGCGACCAACCGCAAGCTGCTCGATCTCGTGAAGGGCGGCCAGTTCCGCGAGGACCTGTTCTATCGCCTGCATGTGCTGCCGCTGACGATCCCGGCGCTGCGGCAACGGCGCGAGGACATCCCGCATCTATTGCGGCATTTCCTGGCGCGGTTCTGCGCCGAGGAAAACCGCAACATCAGCGGCATCAGCGGCGAGGCGATGGCGCATCTCGCGCAGCTCGACTGGCCCGGCAACATCCGCCAGCTCGAGAACACGGTGTATCGCGCCGTGGTGATGAGCGACGGCGATCAGCTCGGCCTCGCCGACTTCCCGCAGGCGACGGCGCACGCCGTCCCCGAGGGCAAGTCGCTGCAGGGCGAGCCGCTGATCGTGTCGCCGTCGACCGCGCCCGCGATGAATTCCGGTAACGAAATACCAACGCCGGCGCCCCTGCCCACGGCGGGCGGCCTCGCGATGCTGAACGCGTCAGGCGATGTGCGCCCGCTGGAAGATCTGGAGAACGAGATCATCCGCTTCGCGATTTCGCATTATCGTGGACAGATGTCGGAGGTCGCGCGCCGCCTCAAAATCGGCCGCTCCACGCTCTACCGCAAGCTCGACGAAGCCGCGGCCGGCACGCGCACCAGCGACGCCAGCTAACGCCAGTTGGAGCGTGATGCGGTTCTCCGAAGATCACGCTCGAACAAGAAACAAGGCCTTGTGGCCTCAAGGCCGCAATGATGGGAACCATTTGAACCGTGGCTTGGCGGTGACAGACAAAGCCTGTGCCGCGTGGCAAAAACGCACAGCCCGAATGAATTCAGTTGGTTCGAGGTCAGTTTGTCGTGAGTTGCCCCGCATGGCGCTGGCTGCATGAGAGGGGCCTATGTATCGTCTGCGTTCGTTGCGTTGCAGGCGTGCGAATCGATCGAGAAGGCCGGCGCTTTCGCGCAAGCTGTGAAACCAGATGCTGATTTGAACTGTTCCAAGAGCCGGGGCAGTTTCGCCCAGGGGGTGTGACGATGCGTGACTGTTCGAACAACCGTCGGGGATTTGACCGCGTCTTGATGGCCGTCGCGGCAACCTTCCTCACGGTGTCCGCGAGCTCGGCCCTCGCGCAGGACACGCCTCGCACCAGTGCCGCGGAGCTTGCCATCGACGCCGCGGTCCCGCGCCCCGAACCCGCCAACGTGCCGCCGCCGACCGCTGCCGATTTCAAGGCGGATACCACGGCCGCACTGCCCGACGCCGCGAAGCCCGCCGACACCAAGCCGGCTGATGCGCAAGCCGCCGATGCCAAGCCGGCCGAGCCCACCGCTGCGGCCACCGCTCCGGAAGCCAAGCCCGCCGATCTTGCCACCGCGCCGGCAACCAAGCCCGCCGACGCGCCGAAGACGGATACGGCCATCGCACCACCTGCGGCTGCGCCCGCCCCGGCCACCGCCGCCGCGCCCGCCGCAACTCCCGCTCCCGCTCCCGCTCCCGCGACCGCTGCGGCTCCGGCCACCGAGCCGGTCAAGGCCGCCAGCAACGTTCCGGCCGAGGATCAGCCCGTCGCCGACAAGCTGCGCGAAATGCTCGCCAACAAGTCGCTGCGCACCTTCGACCGCAAGAACGAACGTCCGGCGGCCGAGAAATTCTATTCGGCGCGCGAATACGCGCCGGTGTTCACGCATGGCGGCAAGCTGAACGAGACCGGCAAGGGCGTAATCGCACGCCTCAAGGACGCCGCCGCCGACGGCCTCGATCCGGCCGAATATCCGGTGCCGGATTTCGCCGCCGCGACCTCGCCGGATGCGCTGGCCGACGCCGAGCTGAAGCTCGCCGCCAGCATGCTGGACTACGCGCGCCAGGCGCAGAGCGGCCGCATGCACTGGTCGCAGGTGTCGGGCGATATCCTCTATCCGGAACATCCGATCGATCCGGCGGAAGTGCTTGCCAACGTGACCTCCGCCAAGGACGCCTCGACGGCGCTCGACGGCTACAACCCACCGCAAAAACTCTACAAGGAGCTGAAGAAGAAGCTCGCCGAGCTGCGCGGCCAGGGCGACGGCCCGGTGATCACGATCGCCGAGGGACCGGCGCTGAAATACGTCGCCGCGAAGAAGAAGCAGCCCGCCGTCGAGATGGACGATCCGCGCGTGCCGGACCTGCGCAACAAGCTCGGCATCACGGAAAATCCCGACAGCACGACCTATGACGCGACCGTCGCCAGGGCGGTGGAGAAATTCCAGAACAGCGTCGATCTCAAGCCGACCGGCGTGCTCGACGAACGCACGGTGAAGGCGCTGAACAGCCCGAAGCGCGACAAGCAGATCGACACCGTGATCGTCAACATGGAGCGCTGGCGCTGGCTGCCGCGCCAGCTCGGCGCGGCCAATGTCGGCAACGCCTATGTGATCCTCAACATCCCCGATTATACGCTGAAGGTGATGCAGAACGGGGCGCAGGTCTGGACCACGCGCGTGGTGACCGGCAAGCCGGGCACCCATGCCACGCCGCTGCTGACCGAGACGATGAAGTACATCACGGTCAACCCGACCTGGAACGTGCCGCCCTCGATCATCTACAACGAGTATCTGCCGGCCCTGCAGCAGGACCCGACGGTGCTGCAGCGGATGGGCCTGCGCCTCGAGCGCAACCGCGACGGCTCGATCCACATCTCGCAGCCGCCGGGTGAAGCCAATGCGCTCGGCCGCATCCGCTTCAACTTCCCGAACAAGTTCCTGGTCTATCAGCACGACACGCCGGACAAGTACCTGTTCGGCAAGGACGAGCGCGCCTTCAGCCACGGCTGCATGCGCGTGCAGAACCCCGACCAGTACGCCTCGGTGCTGCTCAACATCACGATGCCGAACGAGCGCTACACGCCGGAGAAGATCCGCAGCATGTACGGCTCGAGCGAGATCGACCTGAAATTCCCGACGCCGATCCCGGTCAACATCACCTACCAGACCGCGTTCGTCGACGACGCCGGCAAGCTGCAATTCCGCAGGGACGTCTACGGCCGCGACGCCACCATGCTGTCGCTGCTCAAGAACAACCGCGGCAAGGATCTCGAGATGGTGGTCGCGCATTCGCAGCCGAGCTACTCGCGCCCGCCGAGCAGCAGCCTGCCCTCCAACGTCTATGCCAGCGGCGACAACACCGGCTTCAATTCCTCCGGACCGTCGTTCTTCGAACGGCTGTTCGGCGGGGGTTTTGCACAGCCGGCACCGCCGCCGGTCCGCCGCGGCCAGGCCCAACCGCAGCGCCGGGTGATCACCCGCTGACCCCTGTTGCGGGGCTGATTCGGGTAAATTTTGAAGTGAAATCAACGATCTCACCTCCCAAGGCGGGATCGTTTACGTTAACCATTACCTGTCTCTGCTGGGGAACAGGGCTCTTTTTTGCCACACTCAAGAAGTTAGTTAAGGCTAACTTGGGGGCGGGTCGGTAAACCTCGGTTAACCCTCCCGCTTTAAGAAAGCGTTCACCGTCTTTCGCGGGGGGTCTGCGAAAGGTGCCGACCGAACGCTCGTCGACTTGGGTGGGCTCATAGTGCTGGCTGTCTTCGCACGCCGCTTCAATTCGCTATTGCTGCCTAAGGCCGGATACCGCGTCGGCCTGACCTCGCTATTGCTGTTGGCGGGCGCCGGATCCGTGCATGACGCAACCGCCCTGAACGAGACCCGTACCCTCTCCTTCCACCACACCCATTCCGGCGAAGACCTCACCGTCACCTTCAAGCGCGAAGGCCGCTATGACGAGGCCGCGCTGAAGCAGCTCAATCATTTCCTGCGTGACTGGCGCAACCAGGATGAGACGGTGATGGACCGTCACCTGTTCGACATCCTCTGGGACGTCTATCGCGACGTCGGCGGCAAGCAGCCGATCCAGATCATCTCCGCCTATCGCTCGCCGGCCACCAACGCGATGCTGCGCCGCCGCTCCTCGGGTGTGGCGCGCCACAGCCAGCATATGCTGGGCCATGCGATGGACTTCTTCATTCCCGGCGTGCCGCTGGAGCAGATCCGCTACGCCGGCCTGCGCCTGCAGCGCGGCGGCGTCGGCTTCTATCCGACCTCCGGCTCGCCGTTCGTCCATCTCGACACCGGCAGCATTCGCCACTGGCCGCGCATGACGCGTGACCAGCTGGCCAGAGTGTTCCCGGATGGCCGCACCGTGCATCTGCCGACCGACGGCAATCCGCTGAAGGGATATGAGCTCGCCCGGGCCGACATCGAGCGCCGCGGCAATGGCGACGATGCCGCGACCGTCGCCAAGCCGAACCTGTTCGCCAAGCTGTTTGGTGGCGGCAAGTCGAGCGAGGATGACGAGGAAGCATCCGTTGCTGTGAGCAGCAAGCCCGTGGCCAACACCGTGGTCGCCGCGGCAGTTCCCGCCAAGGCCGCCGATCCGGTTCCGATGCCGCGCGCCAAGCCGCAGATCGCCGCGACCATCCAACTCGCCGCCGCCGATGCGCAACCCATCCCGGCGCCGAAGCCCAAGCCGGTCCAGGCCGCCGACACCACCGCCGATCCGAAGCCGACCTCGCCCGCCGACATCATCAACGCCCGCGGCTTCTGGGGTGACGAGCCGGGCACGGCCAAGCAGGCTTCCGCAGCGCAGATCGCGGCGCTGAAGGCCCGCGAAGCCGTTGGTGCCGCCGATCCGCAAACCACCGCGACCACGACGGACAACTTCAACAAGGCGCTCGCCTACGCGCCGCCGGCGGCCTCTCCGGTTGACCGCGCCAACATCGTCGCGGCCACCGCGCCGATCCCGCGCAACGTGCGCCCGGCGCGCAATCCCGCCGTCGTATCCACCGAGATCAACACTGTCGTGGCCAAGGGCGCGCAGGGTCAGGGCGTGGTCACGACGTCGGCGCGCCTTGCGGCCGCCAAGGGCAACGATCTCTGGATGCGCGTCGTGATGCTCGCGCCAAGCGCCAGCAACGGCATGCTGACCACGGTGCTGGGCGACACCGACATGAGCCTGATGCGCGCGCATTTCATCAAGCCGCCGGCCTCCGTCGCCATGACCTTCTCGGATGACCCGATGATGGGCATGACCTGCGACCGCTTCTCGGGCACGGCCACCGCCACCCTGCCGACCCAGTCGTTCGTGCTGCGCACCGCCTCGCTGCGCTGATCTCCACGCAAGTTCGTTCTCAGTCGCTCCGCCTCAAGCCGGCAGTCCTGCCTTGAGCAGGCCGGCCTCGTAGCGGGCCCGGTCGAGGTCGCGCTTGTAGTGCTGTGTAGCGAGGTGCGCGGCGATCGAGAACGTCGGCTCGCGTTTGCGCACTTCTGCGGCATGCGCGGCAGCCGCCACCGCGTTCCCCATCTGCGCCAATGTCGCGGCGAGGAAGGCGTGATGGGTATGGTCGGGCCGTGTGATGCGTGAGAACGCCTCGGCGGCTTCGGCGTATTTTTCGGCGCAATAGCAGGCCCGCCCGAGGTGGCTCCAGAACCGTTCGGGGTGGAACGGGTTGAGGCGCATCGCCCGCTTGATCCAGTCGATGCCCTCCTCCGGCCGGCCGAGCCAGGTCAGAAGCTCGCCCTGCTGCACGACGACCAGGTCGTAATTGGGGTTGAGCGCGAGCGCGCGCTCCTGGTGGTAGGCCGCCCTGTCGTGATCGTCGCGATTGAGGTTCACCGCGGCGAGGATGCGGTGCACGTCGCTGTCATTGTCGTCGAGCTTGAGCGCGATCTCGAGTTCCGCAGCCACCTGCGCGAAGGTCGCGTCGCGATCGGCGCACCAGCTGTAGACCCAGCTCTGCCCGAGCACGCAGGCCCGCCAGGCGTGCGCATGCGCATAATTGGGATCGAGCGTGATCGCCCGTTCGAGCAGCCGCTGCGCCTCCGCATTGTCTTCCCGCACCGAGCGGTGATGCAGCACCTTCGCGGCCAGCACGCATTCGTAAGCCGCCATGTTGTCGGTCGGCTTGCGCTTGACGCGGTCATGGGCGGCGGCCTCGACGCGGCCGGGCAAGGTCGCCACGATCGCGCGCGTCATCTCGTCCTGGATGGCGAAGATATCGGCAAGCTCCCGGTCGTAGCGTTCGGCCCAGACATGCCGGTCAGCCTCGGCGTCGATCAGCTGCACCGTGACGCGAATGCGCTCGCCCGACTTTCGCACGCTGCCTTCCAGCACGTAGTCGACGGCGAATTCCTTCGCGACCTCCTGCACCTTCACGGCCTTGCCCTTGTAGACGAAGGTGGAGTTGCGCGAGATCACCAGCAGGTCGCGGAAGCGCGACAGCTCGGTGATGATGTCCTCGGTCAGGCCGTCGGCGAAGAACTCCTGCTCGGGGTCGCCGCTCATGTTGACGAGCGGCAGCACCGCGATCGAGGGTTTCCTGGCGATCGCCGGCGTCGCCGTGTCCTTGGGGTGCGCGGGAGTGGATCTTGCGTCCGGCCCAAGGTGGATCCGGAAGACGCGGATCGGGCGTGCGATGTTCTTGACGGTCTGGTCGCCGAGATCCTCGAAGCTCAGATCTTCCAGACGATCGCCGAGTTGGTCGCGGACCGCGCCCGAAACGCAGATGCCGCCCGGTTCGGCCAGCGTTTCCAGGCGGGACGCGACATTGACGCCGTCGCCGAAGATGTCGTTGCCGTCAACGATCACATCGCCAAGGTTGATGCCGATGCGAAACTGCATCCACCGCGCCGGCGCGACGTCGACATTGCGCTTCGCCATCCGGCGCTGCACCTCCGCGGCGCACAGCACCGCATCGACCACGCTGTGAAATTCGACCAGCAGGCCGTCGCCGGTGGTCTTGATGATGCGCCCGCGATTCTTGGCGATGGCCGGATCGATCAGCTCGATCCGGTGGGTCTTCAGGCGCGCGAGCGTTCCCGTCTCGTCAGCCTCCATGAGCCGGCTATAGCCGACCATGTCAGCCGCGAGCACCGCAGCGAGCCGACGCTCTGGTCCTGGCACATCCATCTGTGATCTGCCCGGTTATCTCACCGCACAGTCTAGCAAATCCCAGGAACCGGCCCAAGTCCGGAGTCATGTCCGGAGTATTGCGTTGGTGCTCTGAAGCAGGTCCCCTGCAGGTCGGGAAGGCCCCCGGCTCAGAGCATTCCGAGTGCCTGCATATAGGTCTCCAGGATGGTCTCCTGCTCCTGGCGCTCATTGGCATCCTGCTTGCGCAGGCGCACGATGGTGCGCAGTGCCTTGACGTCGAAGCCGTTGCCCTTGGCCTCGGCATAGACGTCGCGGATGTCGTCCGAGATCGTCTTCTTTTCCTCTTCCAGCCGCTCGATGCGCTCGATGATGGACTTGAGCTGATCCTTGGCAAATCGCGTTGCGGGCTCTTCCTGAAGGGCGGCAGACGTGGTGGCCATCCGGTACTCCTGAACTGGCATTGATGTGTCGCGCGAATACGCGCCACGCGCACCGCTTGTTGCGAGCGACCCTCGATTTTGAGGCGCCTTCCGTCAAGGAAACATCGCGCTCATCCACAGCGCGCCCACAGGAGATACAAGAGGGATTCATCGGGATGTCGTCATTCTAGGATGGTGCGCCAGCACCAGACCCGGAATCTCGAGATTCACAGGGGCGCAATGCGCCCCGCAGTTCGATGCTGCGTATCGCCCCGGAACAACGCTGCTGGTTTGCTCTGAGCCCTAATGCCCGCTTTGGGCCTTCTTCATCGCCGCCAGTTGCTCCGGTGTCGCGCTGCCCTGATATTTGGCCTTCCACTCCTCGTAGGGCATGCCATAGACCGCTTCGCGGCTCTCGTCCTTGCTGACGGCAAGGCCCTTGGCGTCTGCCTCCTCCTTCATCCAGTTGGAGAGGCAATTGCGGCAGAAGCCGGCCAGGTTCATCAGGTCGATATTCTGCACATCGGTGCGATTGCGCAGATGGTCGACGAGGCGCCGGAAGACCGCAGCCTCGAGTTCCGTTCTGGTTTTGTCGTCAATGCTCATCGCCGTCATCCCGCTGTTGTCGTCACCATATCAGGTGGGAATTGTCACAGATTTTGCCATATCGCCGCGCAATACGGGCCCCGCTCGGCCGAATTGTGTGACGGTCTCACCGGCCCCAACACATCAAAGATGCGCGCCCGACCGTTGACACGGCCTGTCGGAACACGCGAAATCGTCAATGATTTGATATAGCTTCGCCGCATGACTCCAGCAGATCCCCCGGTTTTGGCCTCCCGAATCGCCCGCCTCGCGATGGCCGGCGCGCTGCCGATCCTGGCGCTGGTTGCGGCATGTCTCTGGACGAGCCCGGCGGCGGCCGATTTCCGGCTGTGCAACAATACCTCGAGCCGGGTCGGGATCGCGCTCGGCTACAAGGACGCCGAGGGCTGGACCACCGAGGGCTGGTGGAACGTGTCGTCGCGCAGCTGCGAAACCCTGCTGCGCGGCAATCTGGTCGCGCGCTATTATTACATCTACGCGCTCGACTATGATCGCGGCGGCGAGTGGTCCGGTCAGGCCTTCATGTGCTCGCGCGACAAGGAATTCACCATCAAAGGCACCGAGAATTGCCTAGCGCGCGGCTTTGACCGCACCGGCTTCTTCGAGGTCGACACCGGCGAGCAGCGTGCATGGACCGTCCAACTGACCGAAGCCAACGAACAACAGCCGCAGAAAGTACCGGGAATGCCGGGCGGCGTCGGCCCGGGAAATCCGGGAACGATGCCGGGTCTGCCCAATCCGCCGGGCGCAGCGCCTCCGGGCGCGTCTGGTCTGCCGCCAGCCGCGCCGCCGCCCGGAAACAAGCAATGAGACGCCTGCGTCGAATCAAGATCCTCGCAACGCTCGGCCCGGCCTCCTCAGACAGCACGATGATCCGCAAGCTGTTCGAGGCGGGCGCCGACGTGTTCCGCATCAACATGAGCCACACCCCGCATGACAAGATGCGGGAGCTGGTCAAGACCATCCGCAACGTCGAATCGAGCTACGGCCGGCCGATCGGCATCCTGGTCGATTTGCAGGGGCCGAAGCTGCGGCTCGGCTCGTTCGAGAACGGCTCGATCCAGCTCAACAACGGCCAGTCCTTCATTCTCGATTCCGACAAGGCGCCGGGCAACAACAGCCGCGTCAATCTTCCGCATCCGGAGATTCTGGCGGCGCTGCGGCCCGGCCACGCGCTGTTGCTCGACGACGGCAAGGTGCGGCTGATCGCCGAGGAAACCTCGCTGGAGCGCGCGGTGACCCGCGTCGTGATCGGCGGCAAGATGTCGGACCGCAAGGGCGTCAGCCTGCCCGACACCGACCTTCCGGTGTCGGCGATGACGCCGAAGGACCGCGCCGACCTGGAAGCTGCGCTGCCCGAGGGCATCGACTGGGTCGCGCTCTCCTTCGTGCAGCGCGCCGAGGACGTGCTCGAGGCCAGGAAGATGATCCGCGGCCGCGCCGCGATCATGGCCAAGATCGAGAAGCCGCAGGCGATCGACCGGCTCGCCGACATCATCGAGGCGTCGGATGCGCTGATGGTGGCGCGCGGCGATCTCGGCGTCGAGCTGCCGCTGGAGCGGGTGCCGAGCCTGCAGAAGCAGATGACCCGTATGGCGCGCCGCGCCGGCAAGCCGGTGGTGGTCGCCACCCAGATGCTGGAATCGATGATCCAGGCCCCGGTGCCGACCCGCGCCGAGGTCTCCGACGTCGCGACCGCAGTCTATGAGGGCGCCGACGCCATCATGCTGTCGGCTGAATCGGCCGCCGGCAAATATCCGGTCGAGGCGGTCTCGACCATGAACCGGATCGGCGAGGAAGTGGAGCGCGACCCGACCTATCGCGGCGTGCTCAACGCCCAGCGCGTCGATCCCGAAGCGACCGTCGGCGACGCCATCGCGGATGCGGCGCGGCAGATCGCCGAGACGCTCGACCTGTCGGCGATCATCTGCTGGACCTCCTCCGGCTCGACCGCGATCCGCGTGGCGCGCGAGCGGCCGAAAGTGCCGGTGGTCGCGATCACGCCGAACCTCGTCACCGGGCGCAAGCTGTCGGTGGTGTGGGGCGTGCATTGCGTGGTCGCCGAGGACGCCCACGATCTCGACGACATGGTCAACCGCGCCGGCTCGATCGCCTTCCGCGACGGCTTTGCCAGGGCCGGCCAGCGCGTGATCATCGTCGCCGGCGTGCCGCTGCGCGCGCCCGGCACCACCAACATGCTGCGCATCGCCTCGGTCGGCCCGAACGGCGACGCGCAGATGTGACGAGCCTCCCGTCCCGGGACTCTGGAAAACGCTCTAGCCCTGCAGCGACGCGTCGAGCGTGATCTTGGTGTTGAGCAGCTTCGACACCGGACAGCCCGCCTTAGCCTTGCCGGCCAGTTCCTGGAACGTGGCGTCGTTGGCACCCGGGATCTTCGCGCTCAGCGTCAGGTGCACCGCGGTGATGGCAAAGCCGTCGCCGACCTTCTCCAGGGTCACGTCGGCCTTGGTCTCCATGTTCTCGGCGGTGAGCTTGGCTTCACCCAGGATCAGCGACAGCGCCATCGTGAAGCAGGCGGCGTGCGCGGCGCCGATCAGCTCTTCGGGGTTCGAGCCCGGCTTGCCCTCGAAGCGACTGGCGAAGCCATAGGGATAGTCGGTCAGCGCGCCGCTCTTGGTCGAGATCGCGCCCTTGCCGTCCTTGATGCCGCCCTGCCATTTGGCCGAGCCATGGGTCGTCGTCATGCGTTGCTCCGTGAGGTTGGGTTCACCCAGCCCGCAACACCTACAACGCCAATACGACAGAAAGTGTTCGGCGCGGACGCTCGCGCTTCAGGCCCCCGCCCCCACCAGCGCCTTCGCCGGCGCCGTCGCCTGGACGACGAGGCCGCGGGCGCGGGCGTCCATCACCCCGACGGCGCGCAGCGCGAGCAGCGTCACGGTCTGCACCGCATCGCGCAGCTTGATCGGATCGTCGAGATTGGCCGGCGCCAGCGGGCCGACCAGGGCCTCATGCAGCGCGCCGAGCAACGCGGTGGCGGCGAGCGCGGTGTCCTGCGCCGGCAGATGCCCGGCCCGCACCGCCGCATCGATGCGCGTGGCAAGCTCGCCGGAAATGTCGCGGCGGCTGGCGAGCCGCGAGGCGGTGACGTCGACATCGACCGGCTCGGCCAGAATGCCCCAGGCGAGCTTGCGCTGCGACAGCACGTGAACCGCGATCGTGGTGACCGCGGCGGCCAGTGCCGATGACGGCCCGGGCGCGGCATCGGCGGCGCGCCGGATCGCGGTCAGCTCATCGCGCGAGACCTCCGTGATCAGCTCCGAGATCAACTCGGCCTTGGACGGGAAATAGCGATAGACCGTCCCCGCCGCGACATTGGCCCGGATCGCGACCGGCGCGATCTGGACCGCCGCCATGCCGCCATCGGCCGCGGCGTCCCGCGCCGCCGACAGGATTGCGCTGCGCCGGGCAGCCAGTCGTTTCACGACCTGATGTGTTCGCCGATAAACCATGGCGTTGCCATCCCCCCACCATGCGCCCGGCCGGCGCCCACCGGCAGAGAACGCACGCGTATTCAATGTTTTGCGCGATTGATCCCGCAATCGCGTGAAGAAGTGAACAACTATTCAGACCGGTTGACAAGGTGGAATTGTAAGGATTTTGCGACAATCGCGTGGCGGGTTCCGGCGCCGAAAGGCTGCAATCGCGCGGCCGCATTTACCCGAATTTATCGGTGGCCATGGTCCAGTGGCCGCAACGCCGCGCCTTCGCGCAGCTCCGCGGTCAACCAGGAAAGCCCACACGCCAAAACATGTCACTCTCCATCACCAGCAGCGTGAGCAACCGTAGCGCGGCGCGCGGGCTGATGCCGTTGTGCGCCGGCGTCGGTGCATATCTGTTCTACATGGCCGCGGGCGAAATCCTGCTGCGCGATTCCGATACGATGTGGCAGATCAAGGTCGGGCAGTGGATCCTCGACCACCGCGCGATGCCCACCACGGACGTGTTCTCGTTCACCCGCTACGGTGAAGCGTGGATCTCGAGCTCGTGGCTGTCGCAGGTGCTCTATGCCCTCGTCTATGGCGGCGACTGGGCCGGTCCGGTGATCATCTCGTCGATGGCGATCGGCGCGACGGTTGCGATCTTCCTGCATCTGCTGCGCCCGTATTTCGATCCGGCGCGCGCGTTCCTGATCGCGGCGCTGGCGCTGCTGCTGTCGACCATCCACTTCTTCGCGCGTCCGCATGTGCTGGCGCTGCCGGTGCTGCTGATGTTCGTCGGCGGGCTGATGGCGGCCGCGGATCGCCGCTCCTCTCCGTCATGGTGGCTGCTGCCGCTGATGACGCTGTGGGCCAATCTGCATGGCGGCTTCGTGCTCGGCCTGGCGCTGATCGGGCCGATCGGACTTGAGGCGGTGTGGAGCGCGGAGCGCAGCCAGCGTCGCGAGCTCGTGATGCGCTGGGGACTGTTCGGCCTCGCCGCGCTCGCCGCGAGCTGCATCACGCCCTATGGCTGGGGCAGCCTGCTCGGCGCGATGAAGATCATGAGCCTCGGCAAGCTGCTCACGCTGATCGGCGAATGGATGCCGGCCGATTTCAGCAAGTTCTCGTTCTTCGAAGCCACGCTGCTCGGCCTGATCGGCGTTGCGTTCTATCGCAAGCTGACGCTCTCGGTGCCGCGGATCCTGCTGCTGCTCGGCCTGATCTGGATGGCGCTGACCCATGTCCGCAACATCGAGGTATTCGCCTTCATCGCGCCGCTGGTGCTGGCGAAACCGATCGCCGAGCAATGGGGCACGGCGGACCCCGCCGAGCCGCGCTTCGGCGAGGCGCGCACGCTGCCCATCGTCACGATCCTCGCGGCGATCGCGATCGTGATCGGGGCGTGCGTGACGACCACGATGTTCGTGGCGCAGCATCACTTCAAATTCCTGCCGAGCTTCGAGCCCGCCGCGGCGGTCGACGTGCTGCAGCAGCAGAAGGCGCACCGCGTGTTCAGCACCGCGCCGTTCGGCGGCTACATGGTCAGCCGCGACATGAAGGTGTTCATCGACGGCCGCGCCGAGCTGTATGGCGAGCAGTTCGTGCTCGACTATTACGACGCGCTCGACGCCAAGAACCTCGGCGAGCTGCTGGCGCTACTCGACAAGTACAATATCGACGCCACGCTGCTGGGCGCGACCTCGCCCGCCGGCTACGCGCTGGATCACGTCAAGGGCTGGAAGCGGCTGTACCGGGACGACGTCGCCGTCATTCACGTCCGGTCGGATGAGGCGAAGGGGAGCACGCTTCCGGCGGCTGAGAACGTGAAGTAGCTCAACTACACCGCTGCCTACCCGTCATCCTGAGGTGGCCGCTTCTTCAGCGGCCCTCGAAGGATCGACGGCCACCGGCGGGGCCGTGCATCCTTCGAGGCTCGCCCAGCAGCGCAATGCGCTGCAAGGCTCACACCTCAGGATGACGGTGATAGATTGATTGGGTCGTCCCCCTCAATTCCCCGTCTGCAATTCGCCAAAACGGTCCCAATTCTTGCCGTTGAAGCGCATGAACTGCATCTGGTCGACCGGCACGTGGTCGGTCGGCGAGGTGTTGACCTTGATGCCCGGCAGCAGCATCGGCAATTCCAGATCCTTGATCGCAAAGGCCTGCTTCAAAATGTTCTCGGTCGAGAGATCGTTGCCGCAGGCCTTCAGCACCGCCTCCAGCGCCATCGCGCTGTTGTAGGCGTTGACGTAGTTGGTGTCGTGCTGATCGCCGTCGGGCACGTATCTGGTCATGAACTCGCGCCAGCCCTTCATCCCGGGATCGTCGGTCCAGGCCGGGTCATCGGGGTCCTTCACATAGGCGGTCGAGATGATGCCGGTGCCGGCCTCGACGCCGGCGGGCTGCATCACGGTCGAGATCCACACCGCGGTGTTGGACAGGAAGGTCAGCGGCCGCCAGCCGACCTCGTAGGCTTTGCGGATCGACTGCGCGGCGAATTTCGGCGTCGCCGCGATCACGAAGACGTCGGCACCGGAAGCCTTCAGCTTCACGATCTGCGAGTCGATGGTCGGGTCGGTGATCTCGTAGGTCGCGACCGTGACCAGCGCGTCGTACTTCTCGCCCAGCACGTCCTTCAGGCCGGCGAGATAGTCGCGGCCGTAATCGTCGTTCTGCGCGATCACCGCGAATTTGGCGTTCGGAATCTTCGCCAGCGCGTAGCGCGTATAGAGCCGCGCCTCGTAGCGGAACGGCGCCTGCACGCCCATCGTTGCCTGCGGAAACTGCGCGATATCGCCGAATTTCGAGGCGCCGGACGCCAGGAACAGCTGCGGGATGTTCTTGCTCTGCAGATATTTTGCAATCGCGGTGTTATGCGCGGTGCCGATCGAGGAGAAGATCAGCGCGACCTCGTCGCTCTCGACCAGGCGGCGGGTCTGCTCGACCGTCTTCGGCGGCGCGTAGGAATCGTCGAGCGAGATGAAATTGATCTTGCGCCCGTTGATGCCGCCGCGCTCGTTCAGCATCTTGAAATAGCCGACCTCGCCCTTGCCGAGCGCCCCGAACGCCGACACCGGCCCGCTGTAGGGCATGGTCTGGCCGATCCTGATTTCGGTTGCGGTGACGCCGCGCATCTCGGCGGCGTGCGAGGCGACTGATATCAGCAGGAATGAAACGGCGATCAGCCCACCAAATGCGTTGCGCATCGGCCTCCCCTCCCTTGTTCTTCGTTGCCGCGCTTCTCAGACGACGCGGAGGTGCCGCTCAGCGGCTTGAGGCGAGGATGCCATACCGGCCGCTGGTCACAAAATACAAAAGCCCGGCTGGAGGGCCGGGCTTTTGCAAACTGCTCTGCGGGAGCACGCCGGGCGTTAAGCCTGCGGCTGCGGCTCCAGACCGGTGTCCGGATCGGGACGCGGGCGCGGCTTGCCGGCCGGCGGCACGGCGGAGGCGCGCGGCGTCGACGGCTCCAGCACCGACTCACGGTTGGGCTTCTTGCCCTTCAGGAGGTCGATGATCTCGTCGCCGGTCAGGGTCTCGAACTCGAGCAGGCCCTTGGCCAGCGCCTCGAGATCCTCGCGCTTTTCGGTGAGGATCTTGGTCGCTTCCTTGTAGCCTTCCTCGACCAGACGCTTGATCTCGGAGTCGATCTTCTGGACGGTCGCCTCCGACGCGTTCTGCGTGCGCGAGACCGACATGCCCAAGAACACCTCGTCCTGGTTCTCGCCGTAGGAGACGGTGCCGAGTTCCTCGGACAGGCCCCAACGCGTCACCATCATGCGAGCGAGACGGGTCGCCTGCTCGATGTCGGAGGCGGCGCCCGAGGTCACCTTCTCGCGGCCGAAGATCAGCTCTTCCGCGACGCGGCCACCCATCATGATGGCGAGACGCGAGGTCATCTGCTCCAGCGACATCGACAGCTTGTCGCGCTCCGGCAGCTGCATCACCATGCCGAGCGCACGGCCGCGCGGAATGATGGTCGCCTTGTGGATCGGGTCGGTCGCGACGACGTTGAGGCCGACGATGGCGTGGCCGCCCTCGTGATAGGCCGTTAACAGCTTCTCTTCCTCGGTCATGACGAGCGACTTGCGCTCGGCGCCCATCATCACCTTGTCCTTGGCCTCTTCGAACTCGGCCTGCGTCACCATGCGCTTGTTGCGGCGGGCGGCGGTCAGCGCGGCCTCGTTGACAAGGTTCATCAGGTCGGCGCCGGAGAAGCCCGGCGTGCCGCGCGCGATGGTCTTGAGATTGATATCCGGCGCCAGCGGCACCTTGCGAACGTGAACCTTGAGGATCTGCTCGCGGCCGACGACGTCCGGATTCGGCACCACGACCTGGCGGTCGAAGCGGCCGGGACGCAGCAGCGCGGGATCGAGCACGTCGGGACGGTTGGTCGCCGCGATCAGGATCACGCCCTCATTGGCCTCGAAGCCGTCCATCTCGACCAGCAACTGGTTCAGCGTCTGCTCGCGCTCGTCATTGCCGCCGCCGAGGCCGGCGCCGCGATGACGGCCGACCGCGTCGATTTCGTCGATGAAGATGATGCATGGCGCATTCTTCTTGGCCTGCTCGAACATGTCGCGGACACGGCTCGCGCCGACGCCGACGAACATTTCGACGAAGTCAGAACCGGAGATGGTGAAGAACGGCACGTT
The DNA here is from genome assembly GCF_015291565.1 of Bradyrhizobium sp. CCBAU 51753. Classification (NCBI taxonomy): domain Bacteria; kingdom Pseudomonadati; phylum Pseudomonadota; class Alphaproteobacteria; order Hyphomicrobiales; family Nitrobacteraceae; genus Bradyrhizobium; species Bradyrhizobium sp. CCBAU 51753. The sequence continues at coordinate 8,269,587 of NZ_CP030037.1, forward strand.
GGCTTCGCCCGCGACCGCGCGCGCGATCAGCGTCTTGCCGGTGCCGGGAGGGCCGACCAGCAGCACGCCGCGCGGAATGCGGCCGCCGAGGCGCTGGAATTTGCCGGGGTCGCGGAGGAATTCGACGATCTCCTGCAGATCCTGCTTGGCCTCGTCGACGCCGGCGACGTCCTCGAAGGTGACGCGGCCATGCGCTTCGGTCAGCATCTTGGCGCGCGACTTGCCGAAGCCCATCGCCTTGCCGGCGCCGCCCTGCATCTGCCGCGACAGGAAAATCCAGACGCCGATCAGCGCGATGAACGGCAACCAGGAGACGAGCAGCGAGACGAACCACGGCACGTTGTCGCCCGGCGGCTTCGCGGTGATCGAGACCTTGCCGTCATACAGGCGCTTCACCAGCGTCGGATCGCTGGGCGCATAGGTCTGGAAGCTCGAGCCATTGGTGAAGGTGCCGTGAATCTCCGGCCCCTGGATCACGACGTCGCGGACATGGCCCTGGTCGACTTCAGTGAGAAGCTGCGAGAACGAGATGTCCTGCGAGGAGGTGCGCTGGCCCGGATTCTGGAAAAGCGTGAACAACGCCAGCAACAGCAAAACGATGATAACCCAGAGGGCGAAATTCCGCAGATTGGCGTTCATGGTCTTCCTTCGTGGTCGCGCGGATCGCGGCCTCTCCTATCCTTGGGCAGGCTCTGTGGGAATCCCCAGGGAATCCATCCCGTCGCTCCATACAATTTAGGTGCCGCTGGGGTCGATGCCAAGGGAACCACACATGACTATTTACCGCATCCTAGCGCGATTCCCGGTCAAATAATGGCGCAAAACCCTGTGTTTTCCGGGGGTGGTTAAGCCTCTTTGCCGGATTATGACAGCGATTGAACCAATCCAATCCGGCTCAGCTGGAACGCGCCCGGCGCGGCGGCGCCGGCTCGACCCTGATGCGGCCGCGGGCCACGCTGATCACGGCCCCGGCCAGGGTCTGCTTTAGCCTGTTTGGCTTGGGCCGACGATCCGCCAAGGTCAGATCGAGGGCCTCGAGCAACGTTTCCACCTTGCCGAGCTCGGCAGGCCCTTCATGTCCGGTCCGGTCGATCGCCCGTTTCAGAAGACGAAGACGGATCTCCTCCGGCATCGCCGCGAACAGGGAGGCGTCGAAACCGGCGCCGTCGCCGTCTTTCAACGCGAGGTAGCGCTCGGCGCCGTCGACAAGCACCTCGACGGCCGCATTGGCCCGCGCCAGCCGCGCGGCGAGCCGCGCCAGGTTCCGCGCGTCGCCGCCCTCCTCCGCCAGCGCTGGCATCAGCGCACGCAGCCGCGGACGGGTGAAGGCGGGATCGCGATTGGTCGGATCGTCGGCAAAGCCGATGCGCGCCCTTTGCAGCGTCGCGATCAGCTGCGCCTTGGAAACACCGAGCAGCGGCCGCGCCAGCCGCACGCCGTCGCGCTCGGTCTCGCGCGCCATCGCCGCGAGGCCCGCGATGCCGCTGCCGCGCAGCATCCGCATCAACAGCGTCTCGGCCTGGTCGTCGCGGGTATGCGCGGTGAGGATGTGGGTCGCGCCGTGCTTGCGCGCGGCTTGCGTCAGCAGGCGGTAGCGGGCCTCGCGAGCGGCCGCCGGGACTCCGGTCTTCGGTTTGGGCCCGGTCCAGCGCAGCGTGTGATGCTGCAGATCGAGGCTTTGCGCCAGCCGCTTGACGTCGCGCGCCTCGCGGGCGGCCTCGGGGCGCAGGCCATGATCGATGGTCACGGCAATCAGCCGCGGCCCGCGCGACAGGGCGCGCCGCCAGCGCGCCGCCAGCCACATCAGCGCCACCGAATCCGGGCCGCCCGATACCGCGAGCACGACCGCCGGCGCGGACGCGAGGCCTGTGAACAGGCGCTTGGCGTCCCTGGCCGGGATGGCGGATGGAGCGTCGGGCATCGCAGAACCAGCGTATCGCGGGAGGCCGGACGCGGCCTCCCCGCTACTGGTTTAGCACTTCACGCGCTTCTGCTCGCGGTCAACCGCGGCTTTGACGCCGCCGGAGGCGCGCGGATATTTCCGCGTCACTTCGCCGAACGCGGCGCAGGCGGCTTCCTTTTCCTTCAGCGCCGCCAGCGACTGGCCAAGCCGCAGCAGCGAGTCGGGCGCCTTCGCGGATTTGTCGAACTTGGTGGTCACGCCGAGGAAAGTTTCCGCGGCGTCGCGATATTGCTGGCGTTGGAAATAGCTCTCGCCGAGCCAGTATTGCGCGTCGGCGGCGAGCGGATCGCTCGGGTACTTCTGGGCGAAGTTCTTCATCGTCTCTTCGGCGAGCGCGTAATCCTTGCGCTGCATGTAGCCGATGCCGAGGTCGAACTCGTCCTTCGGCGTCGCCGACGGCGGCAATGTGGTCAGCGCCGCGCTGGCGCCGGGCGGACGCTGCGGGCTGGCATTGCCGAGGTCGAGCGGCTCGCCCGCGCCACGGCCGCCGGGCGCGCCGACCGCGGCATCATTGGAGATCGGCAGCTGGCCGCCGCCGAGCGCGCGCGGCGCGCCGGGCGCGTTCGGGTTCTGGTTCGGATCGAAGGCATCGCCACGGCCGCCGCGGCGGCCGCCGGCTGCGGCCGGAGGCGCAGCCTCCTGCACGATCGGCGCGGGAGCGGCGATCTGCTGCTGGTCGTAACCGCCCTGCGGCCGTCCATATCCCTGCTGCGACTGGCCGTAGCCTTGCTGCGGGTAACCGGGCTGCTGCTGCGGATAACCCTGCGGTTGCTGCGCCGGCGGCGCCACCGCGACATTGGACGGACCTACGGGCGGCTGGCCGGCGGGACCGGGCGGCTGGCCGCCGAGCTGGCGCAGCCGTTCCTCGAGCTGGCGGTTGCGGTACTGCAGCTCCTCGTTTTGCCCGGTCAGCTGGCGCAGCTGATTCTCAAGCCGCTGGATCCGCATTTCGTAGTCGCCGCCATCGTCGGATTGCGCAAAGGCCGGAACGGAAACGGCGAACAGCGCCGCGATCGCCGCGGCGGAGGTAAGGAATTGAAGTCTCGATGACATTTTGCCCTGACGACGATATCGACGTGAAAAGCCGGTCACATTGAGGGACGGAGTACGCCGGAATTGTGACTGGCGCTTCAAATCCGGCGTGACTTCACGACATGGTTTAGTCGCGGCGCCGAAACAAGCAAGCAGCCAATTGCGCGCGGCCCCGTTCATCAAGATGACGGAGCCCAAGCCTTATTCCAGCCGGCCAAAACAAAACCGGCGCCCGAAGGCGCCGGCCGGAAACTGTCATCCAATGGTCTCGCAACGATCGCGTCAGGAGCTCGCGTTGAGCACGGTGACGGCGCGGCGGTTCTGCGACCAGCAGGAGATGTCGTTGCAGACCGCGACCGGGCGCTCCTTGCCGTAGGAGATGGTGCGCATGCGGCTCGGGTCGATGCCGCGCGAGGCGAGATAGGCGCGGACCGACTGGGCACGGCGGGCGCCGAGCGCGATGTTGTATTCGCGGGTGCCGCGCTCGTCGGCATGGCCTTCGATGGTGAAGGAGTAGCGGTTGTAGGTCTGCAGCCACTGCGCCTGCTTGTCGAGGGTCGCGGTCGCCTGCGGGCTGAGATCGGTCTGGTCGCTCTCGAAGAACACGCGGTCGCCGACATTGACCACGAAATCCTGCTGGCTGCCCGGGGCCGCGGCGCCCCCAATCGCGCCATTGGCGTCCAACGGATTCTTGTTGGCGCAGGCGCCCATCGACAGCGCCACCGCCAGAACCGCAACCAGCTTCAAACCCTGGAGATAATTCATTCCCGGAGCCTCCACGCTCACGCTCTTCGTACTACCCAACCGGTCTACAGGGCGATGGTTAAGCGAACGTTCCGTCAACCTTGATGAGACCTTGCCGGACCCCATCAAATGCCGGCGAACGGCGAAAAGCGCCCCCGATGGTTAATGGGTGGCAAATGTGGCGCGATGGTGAAGAGATGGCAAGGTTTGCCGGAACAAGCGGGTCTTGCTGGGAAATCCGGCCCCGGGACCGATATCGCGAACGCGCGGCCTTTAATTGCTCGGCACGATCGACGGCCGTTCGACCGGCGTCACGACCGGAGCCGGATAGATCTGGCGGCCGGCCCGGCGCTCGAACAGCATCCGCCGCTCGAAGGCACTCGAGCGCATGATCGGAAACCGGTTCAGCACCTGCTCCCGAAGGTCGCGGAACCCGGACGCCATCAGTGCGACCTTCTTCAACACGTTCGGAAACGCGCGCGGCTCGGCGATGGTCTGGTGCAGGAACACCCGGCGGTAAAAGGCCTGATGCTCGGCGCGAACCACCGCGAGCCCGGTGTCGGCGTTGAAGTGCTCGCAGGCCAGATAGGCCAGCCGCAGCGACAGATAGGGCAGCTCGGGAAAGCGCTGGGCCTTGTCGGGGTCGGCAACGAAGCGCGCCGGGTCGATGAACACCTCGCCCTTGTCGAGACGGCCGTGCAGCACGTCGCCGAACAATTCGGTGGCGTAGGACATCCGCCATTCCGAGGTCAGGACATGCAGGCGCAGCGAGCTGCAGAGTTCGCCATCGACATAGATGCCGAAGATCCAGGCGTTCGGCGCGTCATCATAGCGATCGCTGACGCGCTGCGACTCCGACGGCACGATCAGCCCGCCGTGCAGATACGCGCGATAGCGCATCAGGTAGAGTTGATCTTTGTCCTCGGGAGTTTCGATGAGCCGGTAGTCGATGCGATCAAATAGCCCCGCGCCGCGTATCGTTGGCGAAGTGCGCTCGGCTTTTGCCATTTGCTACCCTTACTCAGTTCCGAGCAACTACAACGAGTGCAAAGATTAACGGCTCCTTAACGAAATTGCAAAGCCTTAGAATTGTTAGGGTTAACCCCGCCGGCTGCGTCGCGACGAAGCTGCGACGGACGCCCATGTTGTCTATCTGGAAGCGATGGCGACGACGTGATCGTCGGGCCTGCGGTGGCCGTGCGAGGCGTTCAGCAACTGACGAATGCGCGTGGCGGGAACCGGCCTGCTGAACAGATAGCCCTGGGCCTCCGTCACCGCGCCATCGGCGCTGATCAATTCGAGCTGCTCGTTGGTCTCGATGCCCTCGACCACAACCGACATGCCGAGATCGGCGGACAGCCGCGCGACGCCGCGCAGCAGCGTCAGCGGGCGGTCGCTGTCGATGCCTTCGAGGAACGACCGGTCGATCTTGACCTTCTGCAACGGGAAATTGTGCAGATAGCTCAATGACGAATATCCCGTGCCGAAATCGTCGAGCGAGATCCGCACCCCGAGGGTGCGCAGCTGCGACAGCACGTCGTGGGTCAGCTGGGTGTTGTGCAGCAGCGAGGATTCGGTGATCTCGATCTCGAGCCGGTGCGCCGGCAGGCCAGAGACCTCGAGCGCATAGCGCACCTCGCTGAGCACGTCGCGCTGGTGGAACTGCTGCGGCGAGAAGTTGACCGCGACGCTGACCGCGCCGGGCCACTTCATGCACTCGACGCAGGCCTTGCGCAGGATCCAGCGGCCGAGATCGACGATCAGGCCCATGTCCTCGGCGACCGGAATGATGTCGACCGGCGACACCGTGCCGCGCACCGGATGGTTCCAGCGCAGCAGCGCCTCGCAGGTCGAGACCTTGCCGGACTTCAAATTGATCAGCGGCTGATAGAACAGCTCGAACTCCTCGTTGGCGAGCGCCTTGCGCAGGTCGAGCTCGAGGATGCGCCGCGCCTCGACGGTCTGCGCCATCTCGTCGCGGAAGAAGCAGAAGGTGCCGCGGCCGTCGGCCTTGGCGCGGTACAGCGCCATGTCGGCGTTCTTCAGCAGAGTGTCGGCGCTGACGCCCGGCGCGGTCATCGCGATGCCGACGCTGGCGCCGATCTCGACCAGATGATTGTCGATCTTGTAGCGCTCGCTAAGCCGCGCGACGATGCGGCGGGCGAGCCCGGCGGCGTCCTCGTGCGAATGGATGTTCTGCTGGAACACGACGAACTCGTCGCCGCCGAAGCGCGCGACGAAATCCTCGGGCCGCAGCATCTCGCGCAACCGGCCGGCGACCGCGCACAGCAGCTGGTCGCCGCAGGGATGGCCGAGCGTGTCGTTGACCTGCTTGAACTGGTCGAGGTCGACGAACAGCAGCGCCGACAATTGATTGCGGCCGTGGGCCAGCAGGCGGCCGATCTCGTCGCGGAAATTGACGCGGTTCGGCAGCTGGGTCAGGTCGTCGTAGCGCGCGAGATGGCTGATCTTGGCCTCGGCCGAGCGGCGTTCGGTGATGTCCTCGACCAGCACCACCGCGCCGCCGTCGGCCATCGGCTGGAAGGTCCAGGACAGCGCCCGGTTCCGGGTCGGATGCGGATCGGAGGTGACGATGTCCCGCGCCTGCGGATCCTCGATCTCGTCGAGGATGACCCGGCCGCTGTCCACCGAGATCGAGCCGAACTTGACGCAGGCGCCGATGATGTCGGCGGCGCTGCCGCCGCTGGTCACGAGATCGGGCGGCAGGCCCATCATCTCGCTGAAGCGATGATTCATCACCGCGAGCTGGGCAGCATGGTTGAACATGCACAGGCCGTGCGGCATGTTGTTCAGCGCGCTGTCGAACTGCGCGGCGAGCGCCGCCTCGCGCTCGCGGGCGATGATCGCGCGCATGAAGATCTTGTGCAGGTTCGCCGAGATGCCCATCAGGGCCAGCAGGAACGCGGTGCTGATGATCGACATCGCCAGATAATAGGGCGTGCCATGCCAGGCCAGCGCGAGCACGGTCGGACCGAACACCAGCGTCACCTGGAGCTGGAAGATCCACTGCCGGCCGTAGGCCCTGCCGGCGCCGCCGGCGGCGATCCCGGTGGTCACCGCAAGGCAGATCATGTGGGCCACCGCGTCGTCGGTGACCAGGAGCGTGATGGAGCACCAGGCGCCGATCGCCGCCGCCTGGATCATCGCGCCGATCTGATAGCGCTTCTGCCACCGCGCGGCCTCGCCGGCCGTCAGCGCCGATTTGCGGACCCGCGCCTGGTAGCGGTACAGGTCGATGGCGCGGGCCGCGCCGGCCAGGATGAGGCAGGCGACGCAGCCCCAGATCACGTTCTGACCGGTTCGCACCGCAGTCAGCGCCGCCGACAGCGCGACGAACACGATCCCGGCCATCAGCGGACCGGGCGTCTCGAACAGCGAATCGATCAGCGCCGCCGAAATCGACGGCGACACTTGCCGCTGGTCCGGCTGTCCGCTCTGACTTGCAAACTGCATTGTTGGGGCGCGCGTCCTACTCAGGCGCAACTCTTACCCACCGCAGATGAAGTCTTTCTGAGCGAATATCGTTAGCGAGTCGTTGTCGCGGACATTTCAGATCAGAAATATACCATCAGTTTCAGTGCGCTAGGTGAGAACTGCCGGCCCGCGCCCGTTCCCTGCGGCACTGTGCACACCCCCTCACGACAGCAGCGGCGACCAGGCGGGATCGGAGGCAAAACCCGGCGTCGGCACCCGGAGCTCGTTGCGGCCGGAGACGTCGACGGTGAACAGCGACGGCCCGCTGTTGCCGCCGGGGTCGCGGAAGAACATCACGACGCGGCCGTTCGGCGCAAAGGTCGGGCCCTCATTGTGGAAGCCCGAGGTCAGGATGCGCTCGCCCGAACCGTCGGTCTTCATGATGCCGATCGCGAACTGCCCGCCGCCCTGCTTGGTGAAGGCGATGTAGTCGCCGCGCGGCGACCACACCGGGGTCGAGTAGCTGCCGTCGCCGAACGAGATGCGCTGCGCCGCGCCGCCGGTTCCCGGCATCACGTAGATCTGCGGCTTGCCGCCGCGATCGGATTCGAAGCAAAGCCGCGAGCCGTCGGGCGCGTAGGACGGCGAGGTGTCGATCGCCGGCGTGTCGGTCAGTCGCGTCATCGCCTTGGAGCGCAGATCCATCACGAACAGGTTGGAGTTGCCGCCCTGCTGCAGGCTCATGATGATGCGCTGGCCGTCGGGCGAGAAGCGCGGCGAGAACGACATGCCCGGAAAATTGCCGACGATCTCGCGCTGGCCGGTCTCGATGTTGAGCAGGTAGACCCGCGGGTCGCCCTGCCCGAACTCCATGTAGGTGATCTCCTGCGTGGTCGGCGAGAAGCGCGGCGTCAGCACGAGGTCGGAGCCGCGGGTCAAATAGCGCACATTGGCGCCGTCCTGGTCCATCAGCGCCAGCCGCTTGACGCGGCGCTGCGCGGCGCCGCTCTCGTCGACGAACACGACGCGGGTGTCGAAATAACCCTTCTCGCCGGTCATCCGCTCATAGATCTGGTCGGAGATGATGTGGGCGATGCGCCGCCAGTATTCGGCCGAGGTCTCGAACGCATTGCCGGCGAGCTGCTGGCCGGTGTTGACGTCCCAGAGCCGGAATTCCGCCTTCACGCGGCCGTTGGCCTGGCGCGTCATGCGCCCGACCACCAGCGCCTGCGCGTTGATGCTCTTCCAGTTGTTGAGATTCGGCGGCGCGTCGATGTTGACCTGCTTCTCGAGATAGGCCGCCTGGTCGATCGGCGCGAACAGCCCGCTGCGCTTCAGATTGTTGGTGATCACCTGCGCGACGCCGACGCCGACCTCGGCATCGCCGGGCGTGCCGGCGGAAAAATTCGGGATCGCGATCGGCACCGGGGCGAACTCGCCTTCGGTGATGGTGATGCGCTTCTGCGCCAACGCTCCGCGTGCGCCGAACGTCGACGCCGCCACAAGAGCCGCCATTCCGGACATCATCTCGCGGCGGTCGGGACGAAACAACTTTTCTCGCAACTTATCTGAACTGCTCATCGGACGCTTTTGGCTTGGATAATGGTTGCACCGGGCTCAAAGTGGTTTTTCCTGGAAGACCGGCGTGAAGGACTTCCATTCTTCGAAGAATGCCGCTGGCAAGCGATACGGCTGGCACTGAATGATCGCCCGCATCGCGCTCTCCGCGTAGGCGCGGGCGTAAGGCGTGGACGGCGTGCCATCCAGCACCGGCATGCCCTCCAGACCCCCGTCGCGCTTCAGGCGAATATCAATCGCAACCTCCGGCCTCTGAGCATCGAGCCCGCCATAAGGTTTGTTCTTCCAGCACACCTCGACCTGCTGTCTGAACATCGCGCCCCACGTCGCCGAATTGTCGGCGGCCTTGCCCTTTGACGTACCGAGCGCGGCGTTGGCGTTCAGCGTATCGCCGGTCATCGAGGCGCGCGTCGGATCGCGCTTGTCGAGCAGCTCGGCGATCTTGCTCTTATCGAACACGCGGTCCTTCGGCTTCTGCTCCGGCGGCGGCTTAGCGGCCTGCGCAACCGGCTTCGGCGGCTTCTTCTCTTCCTTCTTGATCGCTTCGGCGATCGGGTCGGGCTTCACCGGATCGGGCTTTTTCTCGACCGGCTTCGGCTCCTCCTTCGGCTTGTTCTCGACCTTCTTCGGCGGATCCGGCTTCTTGTCTTCCGGCTTCTCGACCTTCGGCGCCGGCGCGGGCGCGGTGTCGGTCACCACCGGCGGCTTCTTGTCGTCGATCTTGCCGACGGCGTCGTCGGCCGGCTTGGCTTCAGCGACCTTCTCGACCAGCGGCTTGGGATTTTCCTTCTTGCCGTCCTTCTGGCCGGCCATGGCACGGGAGAGCTGGTCGGAGGAGATCACGTCGACGGCGACCGTGTCTTCCTCGGGCATCACGAACGCCTTGGTCGAAAACGACACGAGGCCCCACCCGATCACGAGGACGTGCAGGACAATCGATGCCGCCAGTGTCTTGTCGACCTTGACCTTCAAGTCAGGCTTCCCCGTGCCTTCCGCCATGCTTGCTCTTACGATCCCCCCTCCGGGATGATCACGATATTCGCCTTGAACCCCGCGGTCCTGATCTGGCCGAGCAGTTTCATCATATCCGTGTAACAGACGTCCTTGTCGCCACGCAGATAGACCACGCTTTCGGCGTCCGAGCGGGTCTCCTTGATCGCCTTGATCTTCGGCAGCAGGTCGGCGGCCGCGATCGGCGCGTCGCCGAGATAGAGCTCGACGTTCGAATTGCAGCTGCCATTGGTCCGCTTCACCGACAGCGTCAGCGGCGGCTGGTTCGACGATATCGACTTGCCGCCAGAGGCGATCGGCAGGTCGATGTCGATGTTCGACGTCATCAGCGGCGCCGCCACCATGAAAATGATGAGCAGCACCAGCATCACGTCGACCATCGGCGTGACGTTGATCTCGGCCATCACCGGCTTGCGTCCGCCGCGGCGGCGTCCGCCACCACCGCCGGACCCTGCCATGCTCATCGCCATGATCGCGCGCTCACAGTTATCGTCATCACGCCTCTTAGCCCCGTTCGTCGATCTGACGCGACAGGATGGCGGAGAACTCGTCGGCGAACCCCTCCAGGCGCTGGGCCTGCCGGTTCACCTCCGAGGTGAACTTATTGTAGAAAATTGTCGCCGGAATTGCGGCGATCAGGCCGATTGCGGTGGCAAACAGGGCCTCGGCGATGCCGGGGGCCACCACCGCCAGGGAGGTATTTTTGGAGGCCGCGATCGACTGGAAGCTCGACATGATGCCCCAGACGGTGCCGAACAGGCCGACAAAGGGGCCGGCCGAGCCGACGGTGGCCAGCACCAGCAGGCGCCGCTCCAGCCGTTCCACCTCGCGGGCGATCGAGACGTTCATGACCTTGTCGATCCGGGCCTGCAGGCCGGCAAAGGAGCGCGACTGGCTCTCGAACGAGCGTTTCCATTCCCGCATCGCAGCGACGAAACAGGCCGCCATCGACTGGGTCGGCTTGGCCGACAGCGCCCGGTAGAGCTCCTCGATCGACTGGCCGGACCAGAATGCCTGCTCGAAGCGGTCCATCGCCCGCTTGGTGCGCCCGTACAGCAGGATCTTGTCGATCGCGATCGCCCAGACCCAGACCGAGCAGGACAATAGTCCCAGCATGACGCATTTGACGACCCAATGGGCCTGCCAAAACAACGCGATCAGCGACACATCGCTCGATGCCAGTGGCAGCGTAGACTGAGCCACATCGGCGGGATTCATCGGCAATATCCTCTCAACGAATGGTCCCAACAGGCTGGCCGCGCATCGGCACCCGGCGCGGCAAAGCTGCGCGAAGGCCTTCTTACATCTGTCGCATGGGGGGCCCGTCCAAAGCCGGCACCTGCTTCCCCTGCCAACATGTCAAAACGAGGGCTTTTCTCGCGGCATTCCGACCCTAACCAAACGCTAATCATGGTTAAGGCGAGGTTACCAAAGGGAAATTCTGCGGCGGGAAATGCCGGCCGGTGAGGTGGTTGGCGGGTTCCCGAAGGGTGGTCGCGGTGCGTGGGCGCGCCGGGCACCGGATCGAACGCCGGGTCGACGTTGGGGGTGGTTCTCGGTTCATCAAACATCGCGGTGTCATCGCCCGCGCAGGCGGGTGATCCAGTATTCCAGAGACGCCAGCGATAGAACGGAGAAGCCGCGGCGTACTGGATCGCCCGGTCGAGCCGGGCGATGACAGCGTGGAGGGGGACGCAGCTTCGCATTCTCGCGACATGATTTGTCCGAGCTTTGCTTCTCGTTCCGCCCTCTCCTTGATCAGAGGGCGCAGGGAAAGCCGGGTGCCGATTGCACCCATGGGCCCGGTGCAACAAAAAAGCACCGGGGTAGGACCACAGGTGTAACCGGAAACAACCCGGCTTTCCCTGCGCGATGGGTTACGGCTTATACGTGCTCTCCCCGGCGAGACTGGGCTTTTTTGTCACCGCGCTCGACAAGACGCTACGCGCCTTGCGAGGGACACCTGCCACTAGGGCGTCAGGCCTGCACGACTTCACCGTCCGCCTCGCATGCTGTCGTCACTGGCATGCGCGGCGTCCACCGCATCTCACCGCGACGCTAATGACGATTCGCAGCGCCCCTCGATCGGGTGAGACGGGGCGAACCATACTCCAAGTTACGTTTCCGAAAAAGCGAAATATTTTTGCGCGCGGGGATTGACAGGTTTTTGCGGTGACTTGCCCGTCGGGCAGTCACAGAACCGTCACATCCGTCATTGCGGTGAGGTGAGCACACCGGCCAGGTGCTCCCTCTCCCCTTGCGGGAGAGGGTGGGGAGAGGGGTGGCCCCGGGCGAGATGATTGGTGGAGGCGTTGCTCTTGTAATCTTGAGCGCGCGCCATCGGCGCTTGGTCGAGAGAGCGCGTCGTGTGGCGCCCCTCTCCCCAACCCTCCCCCGCATCCGCCTTCGCCAAGGCTTCGGCGGACAAGAGGGGGGGAGGGAGCCCTTCCGCCGGCGCGTCTCTTACGTGAAGACGGTTCGTAGGATGGGTAGAGCGAAGCGAAACCCATCAATAGCACCTGCGCTGTGAGGTGATGGGTTTCGCTTCGCTCTACCCATCCTACGCAACCGCGCCGCAGTTCACGTCAGGTGCCGCACGATCGCGAGGCCCGCGAACAGGCCGGCGATCGACAGCGCGACCGAACCCAGCACGTAGAGCGCGGCCAGGCCGAGCTCGCCGCGCTCGTAGAGCAGCGCGGTGTCGAGCGAGAAGGCGGAGAAGGTGGTGTAGCCGCCGAGGATGCCGGTCATCAGGAACAGCCGCCACGGCTGCGCGGCCTGGCCCTTGAAGGCGAGATAGCCGGCGATCAGGCCCATCACCGTCGAGCCCGTGATGTTGATGATGAAGGTGCCCCACGGAAACGCGGTGCCGATGCAGCGCGCGCAGGTGAGGTTGATCAGATGCCGCAGCGTCGCGCCGAGACCGCCGCCGAAGAAGACGAGGAGATAACTTACTGCGTTACCCACCATTGCCCCGCTGGTGTGGTGGAAGAGCGTGATGCCTGCCGCGACATCACCCTCCCCTGAAAGGGGAGGGTCGACGCGAATGAAATGAGCGGCGGGGCGGGGTCACAGTCTCTCCGTCGAGAGACCGCTCGTTGAGAGAGTTGACCCCTCCCCGGTTCGCATTGCGCTTCGCTTCATGCGAACCGACCCTCCCCTTTCAGGGGAGGGCGAAAGCCGCCCGTGGATGGCGGCCGCGCGCGATCAGCCTGCCTTGCCGAACAGCTCGTCGACGTAATCCCAGTTGATGAGATTTTCGACGAACGCCTTCAGATAGTCCGGACGGCGGTTGCGGTAGTCGATGTAGTAGGAGTGTTCCCAGACGTCGACGCCGAGGATCGGCACCGCGCCATGGACCAGCGGGTTCTCGCCGTTCGGGGTCTTTGCGATCTCGAGCTTGCCGCCCTTGACCTGCAGCCAGGCCCAGCCCGAGCCGAACTGGCCGGCGCCGGCGGCGGCGAAGTCGGTCTTGAACTTCTCGAAGCCGCCGAGGTCCTCGTTGATCTTCTTCTCGAGCCGGCCCGGCAGCTTGCTGCCGCCGCCATTCGGCTTCATCCACTTCCAGAAATGGATGTGGTTGTAATGCTGACCGGCATTGTTGAAGACGGCCGCGTTCTTACCGAACGAGCCCTTCACGATCTCCTCGAGGGACTTGCCTTCGAATTCGGTCCCCTTGATCGCGTTGTTGCCGTTGGTGACGTAGGCCTGATGATGCTTGTCGTGGTGAAACTCCAGCGTTTCCTTGGACATGTAGGGCGCAAGGGCGTCGTGGGCGTAGGGCAGATCGGGTAGCGTGAAGGTCATGGGGTAATGTCCAACAGAGGGTGGGAGACTACACTTAACGGGTCCCCCTTATAGAAGGTTCCAGGGCGGAGAAACACCGCATTTTCAGATCGCATATACGGATCGGCAGGGCTCAAGGACAAGCGTCGAGGATCAGGACGATGAGCATCGAAATCGACATTCTCAACGGGGACGCGTCATGGCCGCGGGCCAAGCCGCTGCTCGAGGCGGTGTGGCGCCGCGATGTCGTTGAAAAACAGCCCTGGGCGCACATCGAATGGGCGCATGCGGATCTGCGCGTGCTGGTCGACGCGCCCGACGATGGCGGGCTCGCCTGCCATGTCGGTATCTACTTCCGGACCGTCATCTGGAACGGCCACAAGGTGCATATCGGCGGCATCGGCGGGGTATCGACGCGCGAGGATTGCCGGCGGCGCGGCTATGCCAGCCTCGCGCTCGACGCCGCCGTGCACACCATGCGCGCCAATGACGCGGTAAAATTTGCTCTGCTGGTGTGCGAGCCGCATAATTTCGCCTTCTACCAGGCCCGCGGCTGGCATGCTTTCACCGGCGAGGTGCGTTGCCAGCAGCCCTCCGGGCCAATCGTGTTCGAGGCGATGGCGCCGTTCGTCTACGACATCGTCCGCGCGCCGCGCCAGGGCAAGCTCGACCTATGCGGCCTGCCGTGGTGACCCCTGCGCAGGTGGAGGTGGCCGGGGCGTAGTGCGGCTCGTAATATGTCATGCATCATTTATTGACCGCGAGCTTGACCCAATTGGCGTCGAATTTCAGCCGCATCGGCAGTGCGCCCCCTCTCCCGCTTGCGGGGGAGGGTTGGGGTGGGGGCTATCTCCACGATGCGACACGTGGAGATAGCCCCCACCCGCCCCGCGCTGCGCGCGTGTCGGCCTCCCCCGCAAGCGGGAGAGGCGAAGCGAGCTCGCTGCATGACCATTGAAGCCTCAATGGACACCGTGCTTCCCGCCGCGGCGGCACCCGCGGTGCCCGTGAACGCGCTACTGACCGCGCCGATCCTGCCGACGCTGCTGCGTCTGGCGATTCCCAACACCATCGCGATGTTCGGCTCGACGCTGGTCGCGGTGGCCGAGACCTCCTATATCGGCCGGCTCGGCACCGAGCCGCTCGCCGGGATCGCGCTGGTGTTTCCGTTCGCGATGCTGACGCAGATGATGTCGGCGGGCGCGATGGGCGGCGGCGTCTCATCGGCGATCAGCCGCGCGATCGGCGCCGGCGAGCGCGACCGCGCCGCCGACCTCGCGCTGCATGCCGCGATGATCGGCGCCGGCGCCGGGCTGTTCTTCACCGTGCTGATGCTGACCTTCGGCCGCGACTTCTATGCGCTGCTCGGCGGCCGCGGCGGCGTGCTCGAGCAATCCATGCATTATTCGCAGGTGTTGTTCTCCGGCGCTGTTTCGATCTGGCTGGTCAACACGCTGGCCGCGGTGGTGCGCGGCACCGGCGACATGCGGATCCCGTCGATGACGCTGATCGCGGTCTCCTTGGTGCAGATCGCGGTCGGCGGCGTGCTGGGACTCGGACTGTTCGGCGTGCCGAGCTTTGGCATGCGCGGCGTCGCCGCGGGCCAGCTCACCGCCTTCACGCTCGGCGCGGTGTTCCTGGCCTGGTATCTGGTCAGCGGCCGCAGCCAGCTGACGCTCGATTTCAAGGCCTTCAGCTTCCAGCGCGCGATGTTTCTCGACATCCTCAAAGTCGGCGCGATCTCCTGCCTGTCGCCGCTGCAGAGCGTGCTGACCATTTTGATCTTCACAAAGATTCTCGCCGGCTTCGGCACCGAGACGCTGGCCGGCTACGGCATGGGCTCGCGGCTGGAATTCTTGCTGATCCCGATCGCGTTCGCGGTCGGCGTCGCCTCGGTGCCGATGGTCGGCATGGCCATCGGTGCGGGGCTTGTGGCGCGGGCGCGCAAGGTGGCGTGGACCGCCGGCACCGTCGCAGGGCTGGTGGTCGGGCTGGTCGGACTGATCGTCGCGCTCAAGCCGACGCTGTGGATCTCGCTGTTCACCAGCGATCCCGGCGTGACCGCGGCCGCCGCGTCCTATTTCGCGCTGGCCGGCCCCGGCTTCGGCTTCTTCGGCGTCGGCGTCTGCCTCTACTTCTCCTCGCAGGGCGCGGCCAAGGTCGGCGGCCCGGTGCTGGCGGGGACGATCCGCCTCCTGGTGGTCGGCATCGGCGGCTGGTGGCTCGCGACGGTGAGCGCGCCGGCCTGGACGCTGTTTGCGCTGGTCGGCGGCGCGATGGTGGCGTTCGGCCTTGCCACGATCGTATCGATCCGGCTGACGCGCTGGGGCTGAAGCGCGACCAACTGTCGCCCTGCATCCGATCGTTGCCTGAGCATGACCTCGTCGGCGACGCGCTGCATAATTTTTCCGACGACGCTCGCCTGATCGCGAGATTATGACATTGCAGAAGTTGTTCGACTTGCTATGCAGGCCCGCCTTTCTGGGGGAACAATCATGGCCAGCCGATTCGGATACGTGATCGCACTCGTTGCGGCGGCGCTCGCCGCGCCCGCCGCGCATGCGCAAGGCACCTCGCCGGAGCCGACCGGCGTCTGGCAGACCCAGGCCGGCGATGCCCACGTCAAGGTCAGCAAATGCGGCGGCGGCATCTGCGGCGTGGTCGTCAGCCTGCGCGAGCCGATCGATCCGATGACCGGCAAGCCGCAGGTCGACAACAAGAACCCCAACCCGTCGCTGGCCACCCGCCCGATCATCGGACTGCCGCTGTTCTCCGGCATGCATCCGGTCGCGGCGGGCAAATGGCAGGGCCAAATCTACAATGCCGACGACGGCGGCACCTATGCCAGCAGCGTCACCGTGACCGGCGAAAGCACGCTGCGCGTCGAAGGCTGCGTCGGCGCACTCTGCGGCGGCGAGACCTGGACGCGGGTCGGACGGTAGACTCTTCTCCTTCTCCCCGCTTGCTCAGTGCGCTCCCTCGCCCCGCTCTTGCGGGGCCGAGACGAGCGAAGCTCGCTCTGAGAGGGTTGGGGTGAGGGGCTTCCATCCGGCGAGCAATTCGCCGATCGTTGAGCAGTGTGCCCTGCCCCTCACCCGGATCGCACCGGACAATGCTACGCATTGCCGGGGCGATCCGACCTCTCCCCGCAAAGGGCGGGGAGAGGTGAAAAGAAACCAACTACATCGCGCGGGTCTTCAGCAGCGTGGCGGCGGCGGCGTAGCCGCCGCTGGCGCCGTCGATGAAATGGACGTGGTCGGCGCGCATCACCGACGGCGTGAAGCAGGTCATCATCGCGGCGTCCTGCTGGTGCAGGCCGTAGCGCACGATGCCCTGTGCGGCGGCGGCCGCGAGGCGCTGCTCGAGCTCGGCGGCGAGTTCGACCGTGCAGTCGAGGATCATGCGCAGACCGTCGTCGAATTTGCGGAAGTCGGAGTTTTCGACCACCTGCCGCACATAGGTCTTCGGCACGAACTTGCCGATCGGAATGTTGAACCGCATCAAGGTATAGGCCCATAGCGTGAAGCTGAGCACGACGGCGCGCCGCAGCGCCAGCGAGCCGCCACGCCGCGCGCGCGCCTCATACTCGACCCCCTGCGGCGGCCAGCGCAGCGGCGGGCCGCCGGCCGGCACCGGCCGCCCGGCTTCCGGGGTCTTCTCCACCCGCGCGACGATGTCCTCGATCACCTTGCGGAACGCCGCCGGATCGGCGCCCTTGGCCGGCAGCACCAGCACCGACAGGATGGTGCCGCGCGCCGAGGGCATCACCTCGAAGCGGCACGACAGGCCGGACAGATCGGGCTGCGTGCCGGCGGGCGCCGGATCGATGGCAAACTCGCCGCGCTTCATCGCGGCATCGGCAAATGCCAGCCCGCCACCGGAGAACATCGCATAGGACAGATTGGCCGACGGCCCGAACCGCGCGACGCGCACGTCGAGGCCGGCGGCGCGGATCGCCTTGACCGGCACCAGCGCCACCCGCAGCACCAGATCGAGGTCGTCGCGGACCCAGCGCGCGGTCGCCGCCAGCGCCTCGCGCGCCTTGTCGAAATCGGCCGGCGCGATCGCAAAGCTGGCGCCGTCGCCGCCGAACACGAAGGGAAATTCGCGCCCCTCCAGCGCATTGGTGACGGCGGCGACCACCGCGGCGCCGGCCATGTTGACCGCCTTGTAGCGCTGCGCGGCGATCGCCTTGGTCGATTCGACGATATCGGCGACGCCGACGCTCCAGTCGTCGGGCAACGGCGCATACAGCGCCGGGTCCATCAGCCGCGCGAAGCCGCGAAACACCGGAATGCCGCCGTAAAAATTTTCGCTGCCGCCAGCCATCGCACCGCCGCGCCGTTCTACCCGAGAGAATCTGTAGCAGATACGCAGCAGTTTGCGATCCGGTTTTGCAAGAGCCCCGGATTCGCCACGAGCGAATTTATTGCCCCGTCATCCTGAGGTGCGAGCGCTTGCGAGCCTCGAAGGATGAATCGGCCCGGCCGGTGGCCGTCGATCCTTCGAGGCTCGCCAAGAGGCTCGCACCTCAGGATGACGGGGATGGAGTGGCCGTAGCCCGGATGCGGCGCGACTACTTCCCCATCCCGCGCAGCACGAGCTGGTTGAGGCGGCTGGCGAAGGCGGCGGGGTCGTCGGGCATTTCGCCGTCGAGGATCTGGGCCTGCTCGAACAGCAGCAGCGACAGATCCTTGGCCTGCGCGGTGTCGCCGGCGAGGGCTGCCACCAGCGGGTGGCGCAGGTTGACCTCGAGGATCGGTTTTGTCACCGCGCCGCGGTTCTGCTGGGCGAGCAGCCGCTCCAGCGCGCGGTCGCGCGCATCGCCGCCGGCGACCAGGCAGGAGGCGCTCGCGGTCAGGCGCTGCGAGGCGCGCACATCAGAGACGCGCTCGCCGAGCGCATCCTTGATCAGCGCGATCGTGGTCGCGGCGTCCGCTTCCGGCTCGTCCTTTTTCTCGTCGGCGTCGGTGAGCGGGATCAGGCCGAAATCGACGTCGCCCTGGCTCAGCGACTTCAGCGGCTTGCCGCCGAAATCGAGCGGCGCCGAGGTCCAGAACGCATCGACCGGATCGGTCAGCAGCAGCACCTCGATGCCGCGGGCGCGCGCCGATTCCAGCTTCGGGTTCGACTTCAGCCGCTCGATGCTGTCGCCGACCAGATAGTAGATTTCGGTCTGGTTCGGCTTGAGATCGTCGACATAGTGCTTCAGCGAGCGGTTCTCGCCCGATGTCGTGGTGAAACGCGACAGCGCCAGCAGCTTTTCGCGGCGCTCAAAGTCTTCCCACAGGCCTTCCTTGATCACCGGACCGAACGCGTCCCAGATCTTTGCAAAGGTCTCGGGCTCCTTCTCGCCGATCGTCTCGAGCTCGCCGATGACGCGGCCGGTGACGGCCTTCCGGATCTGCGCCAGCTGCGGGTTGTTCTGCAGCATCTCGCGCGAGATGTTGAGCGGCAGGTCCTCGCTGTCGATCACGCCGCGGATGAAGCGGAGGTACGCCGGCAGCAGCTCAGCGTCGTCGGCGATGAAGACGCGGCGGACATAGAGCTTGACCTTGCCCTTGCGCTCGACCTGGAACAGGTCGAACGGCTTTTGCGACGGCGCGAACAGCAGCACGGCGTAGGACTGCCGGCCCTCGGCGCGGTAATGCAGCGTCATCGCCGGCTCGTCGAACGCGCCGGCGATCTGCTTGTAGGCCTGCGCATAGTCTTCCGGCTTCAGCTCGGATTTCGAGCGCTGCCACAGCGCGCTCGCCGAATTGATCTGGCGCGGCTCGCCCTCCGCCGCCGCCAAAAGGATCGGGAACTGGATGTTGTCGGAATATTCGCGGACGATGCGCTCGATCTCGTAAGCCTCGAGATATTTTGCGGCGTCCGGCTTCAGATGCAGCACGATCTCGGTGCCGCGCGCGACGCGCCTGGCATCTTCCTCGCTCGCGGGCGCGATCTCGAAGCCGCTGCCGCCGGCGGAGGTCCACACCCAGACCTCGTCGGAGCCGGCGCGGCGGCTGGTGACGACGATCTTCTCGGCGACCATGAAGGCGGCATAGAAGCCGACGCCGAACTGGCCGATCAGATTGGCGCCGTCCTTGGCCTCGGTCAGCTTTGCCAGGAACGATTTCGTGCCGGAGCGCGCGATGGTGCCGAGATTGTCGATCAGCTCCTGGCGGTCCATGCCGATGCCGGTATCGGCGACGGCGAGCGTGTTGGCGGCCTTGTCGGGCGCGATCCTGATCGCGGGCGGCGCGCCGTCGGCGATCAGCTCGGGATGGGCAATCGCCTCGTAACGCAGCTTGTCGCAGGCATCCGACGCGTTCGAGATCAATTCGCGCAGGAAGATGTCGGTCTCGGAATAGACCGAATGCACCATCAGGTGCAGCAGTTCGGCGACCTCGGCCTGGAACGGCTGGGATTCGGCAGCGGCAGTGGTGGTCATGGGGATCTCGGGGCAATCCGGAAGTGGCGGGAAAGCCCTGATATAGCGCCGCCACGCCGGCTGGCAAGATTGGCGAAGGCTTCCGGCCCGGCGCTCAGCCGGTACTCCACTGCGGGCCGCGCCTTAGTTCCGCTCGGAAATCGCCGAGATGTAGCGGCGCGCCGAGCGCTCGAACGCCGCCTTGGCGTCCGAGGCGATGTTCTTGCCCCACCAGGCGCCGTAGATGCGGTCGAACGCCAGCGGCGCCACTCTGCCCGCGATCGTGCGGACCGCGGCGGCGTTGAGCGGAATGTAGTTCGGATAGCTGTACATGAAGCTCACCGAGCGGCGGTCCATATTGACCATTGCGATGTCGCCGGTGAGCAGCGCGCCGCGGCCGTCGGCGCCTCCGCGCCAGTGCAGCATGGTGGCGCCGGCAAAGTGCCCGCCGGCCCGGATCAGCAAGATGTCGTCGGAGATGCGATGGCTGTCGCCCTGCCACGGCACGATCGATGGATACGGCCGCGTCACCCATTGCGCGTCGTCGCCGTGCAGATAGACCGGCGCGTTGCCAAACGCCGCGCTCCAGTCGGCGACCGCGCCATAATAATGCGGATGCGAGATCGCGATCGCCTTGAGGCCACCGAGCGAGGCGACATCGGCGATCGCCTCCGGCGTCGCCAGCGGCACGCAGTCCCACATCACGCAGCCGCCGCGGCCCGGCACCAGCAGCGCGCGCTGGCCGATGGCAAATGACGGCTCGAGCGCGATCCCGGTCAGGCCGAGATCGTCGCGCCACACCAGGTGATGCCGCGCCGCCAGTTGTTCGCGGGTCAGCCAGGTCTGGCCCTTCCAGTTGACATATTGCCGCTCGTCCTCGCAGATCGGGCAGGACGCCGGCGGTGTCGCGGTTTCAGGGAATTGCGCGCCGCATTGTTCGCAGGTCCACAGGGGCATCGAATGTCACCATCGCTTTCCGATCATTGCGTCGCCGTGTAGGCCTGCTGAACCGCCTTCGGCTCGGTGATGCCACCCGCGATCAGGAGCTGCAGCAGGACGCGCGCCTTCTGCGGGTTGAGGTCGAGCGCGACCGCAAAGCCGAGCTTGTCGTCCTCGACCTCGACGTTGCGGTTGACGAAGCCGGAGCCGACGCGGCTCGAGCGGACCACCACGACGCCCTGCTTCGCCGCCGCGGCCAGCGCATCGATCGCGGCCTTGGACGAATTGCCGTCGCCGACCCCCGCCAGCACGATGCCCTTGGCGCCGCGCTTGACCGCGTCCTCGATCGGCGCGGCGTCCATATTGGCATGCGAGTAGATGATGTCGACCCGCGGCAGCGGCGGCGCCTCCGGCAGCTTCAGCTTTGCACGCTCGGCCGGGACCGCCGGATGCAAATAGCGCAGCGCGCCGGTGTCGACATAGCCGACCGGCCCGGCATCGGGCGAAACGAAAGTCTGGACGCTGGTGGTGTTGGTCTTCTGCACCCAGCGCGCGCCATGGATGGTGTCGTTGAGCACCACCAGCACGCCGCGGCCGCGCGATTCCGGCGCAGAGGCGACCCGCATCGCCTCGTAAAGATTGGCCGGACCGTCGGCGCCGATCGCGGTCGAGGGCCGCATCGAGCCGACCAGCACCACCGGCACGTCGGTGTCGAGCACGTTTTGCAGGAAGAACGCGGTCTCCTCCATCGTGTCGGTGCCGTGCGTGATGACGACACCGTCGACCTCCTTGCCCTCGATCGCCGCGCGGATGCGCTTGACGAGGTCGAACCAGACCTTGTCGTTCATGTCCTGCGAGCCGATCGAGGCGATCTGCTCGGCCGAGATCCGGGCGAGCTTGTCGATCCCCGGGATAGCGGCGACCAGGTCCGCCGAGTTCACCTTGCCCGAGTCATAGGCGTTGCCGGCGCGCGCGCTGGCCTGCCCGGCAATGGTGCCGCCGGTGCCGAGCACGAGCACCCGCGCCAAGGCGGTGTCCGAGGCGCGCTGTGCGGCGGCGGGCGACACCAGCAGCCCGATCATGAGGGCAAAAGCGGCGCCGATGGTCGTCAGCGCAAAACGGGTCGATCGAAGCGAGTGAGGCGTCATTGCTTTCCCCCAGCGACACATTGGCCTGCCACAACTCGTGGTTTTGTCGCGCAACAAATGGACAAACTTGCGGCAGACCATGTGACCGGCGGAATGCTCAGCCTCAATCCAGCCTTGCAGGATTCCTGCAGGGTTAAACCTTGACATCGCGGGGGCCGCGTCGCACATTTTTCGAATATTATTCGAATTTCGGTAAACCATGGATTTCCAGCTTCCCGACGACCTCCTCGTCCTGCAGGGCCGGATCCGCGAATTCGTGCGCCGCGAGCTCAAGCCGCACGACCGGGCGATCGAGGAGACCGGCGAGGTGCCGGAAAGCGGGATGGCCGGTCTGCGCAAAATGGGATTGTTCGGCACCAACACGCCGAAGCTATTCGGCGGCCTTGGACTCACGATGCTGGGCAGTTGCATCGCGATCGAGGAACTGGCGAAGGCCCATACCGCCTTCTACTATCTGAGCGGCGTCAACGTTCACATCGGCTCGAAGGCGATCGAGTTCTTCGCCACGCCCGAGGTTCGCGACCGCTGGCTGCCCGAGCTCGCCAGCGGGCGGGTGATCGGCGCCTTCGCGCTGACCGAGCCGAATGCCGGCTCCGACGCGGCGCGGATCCAGACCACGGCGCGGCGCGACGGCGACCATTACGTCCTCGACGGCACCAAGACCTACATCACCAACGCGCCGGTCGCCGGCGTCTTCACCGTGTTCGCCACGCTCGATCCATCCGCCGGCACCAGGGGCATCGCGGCGTTCGCCGTCGACGCCAAAACCCCCGGCCTCGGCATCGGCCGCGTGGTCGAGATGGCCGCCGGGCGCGGCTCGGCGCATGCGGAGATGATCTTCGAGAACTGCCGCGTGCCGCGCGAGAACCTGCTGGGCCAGGAGGGCGAAGGCTTTGCCATCGCGATGCGGTGCCTGGATGCGGGGCGCACGCATTGGGGCGCCTATTGCGTCGGCGCGGCGAGCCAGCTGTTGGACTATGCGCTCGACCATGTCTCCGCGCGCGAGGCGTTCGGACGCAAGCTGCGCGACCACCAGGGCATCGAATGGCAGATCGCCGACATGGCGAGCGCGCTGCACGCCGCGCGCCTCGTCGCCTATGAGGCGGCCTGGCGCTACGACCAGGGCGACGCGGCGGCGCGAACCGCGGCGGCGGCGCTGTCGAAATACACCGGCGCCGACATGGTGCAGCGCGTTGCCGACACCACCATGCAGCTGTTCGGTGGTGCCGGTTATTCCAGAGACCTGCCGATTGAACGGATCTGGCGGGAAACCCGGGTGGTCCGCATCCTGGATGGCACATCCGAGATCATGCGCCAGATCATCGCCCGCAACGCGTTCCGGGCCCATGAACGGCGCAATGCGCCGCCCTGATGGCAGACCCGCGCTGTATCCGATGGCAATAGCGCTTGGTGTTCTCCGGTCCCTGCCTTACTCTTTTTCGGGGGACGCGAGGAGACGCCGGTGGCTTCGGGGACGACACTCAAGCTCAAGCAGCAGCGCAGCCGTGAGCGGCGCGAGCAGATCCTTGCCGCGGCGACAAAACTGTTCGGCGAGCGGGGCATCGACGGCACCTCGCTCACCGACATCGCCGCGGCGGCCAAGGTGCCGCTCTCCAGCCTCTACGATTACTTCGAGGACAAGCGGGCGCTGGTGCTGGAGGTGCCCGAGGGCAATTTCGAAGCGCTGTATCAGAAGACCGAGCCGCTGCTGGTGAAGGGCGGCGACGCCGTCGAGCAGCTGCGCATCATCTTCATGACCAACTTCGAATACATCAGGGAGAATCCGAGCTGGGGCCGCGTGTTCTTCCTCGAGATCTGGCCGAGCGTCCTCGCCTCGGAGCCGCGGGTCAAGAAGGCGGTCGACAAATACGCGCTGCGCTACGTGCAGCTGATCAAGCAGGCGATCCGCGCCGGCACCTATCGCAAAAATCTCGATCCCTACACCGCGATGTCGCTGATGATGGGCGGGATGTGCCACCTCACCGCGGTCTGGCTGCTGTACGGCCGCAAATACGATCTGGTGAAGAAGGGCAAGTCGCTGTTCACGACACTGCATAACGGCTTCGTGCAGCGTTAACACCTCCCAGTGTCTGGCCGTCGTCCATGCGAAGCATGGGACGACAGCGTGGTTGAGAAGATAGTCTTCGCACCCCCTACACAGCTGTCTCGATCATGCTCTAGTATGACTGGCGGAGACCGCGCGAACCTGATGTCGCGGCGATCGGGCAAGGGGCGGGCAAGGGGAATGAACCGATGGACGTGAGGGCTGTCCTGCCGCCGCGCGGACGCGACTATCGCCTGGATCTGCTGCGCGGGTTCGCCAACTGGGCGATCTATCTCGATCACATCCCGAACAACGCGGTCAACTGGATCACGCAGAAGAATTTCGGCTTCAGCGACGCCGCCGACCTGTTCGTGTTCATCTCCGGCTACACCGCCTCGTTCGTCTATGCGCGGATCATGATGGAGCGCGGCTTCGTGATCGGCGCCACCCGCCTGGTCAAGCGGGCCTGGCAGATCTATGTCGCGCATGTCCTGCTGTTCGTGATCTACATCGCCGAGATCGGCTATCTCGCGCAGCACTACCACGACCCGAACCTGGAGAACGAATTCAACGTCGCGGGCTTCATGCACAACCCGGCCGAGACGCTCTATCAGGGCCTGCTGCTGGCGTTCAAGCCGGTCAACATGGACGTGCTGCCGCTCTATATCGCGCTGATGCTGGTATATCCGCTGGTGCTCGCAATGATGTTGCGGCGGCTCAATCTGACGCTTCTGCTGTCGTTCCTGCTCTATCTCGCCGCACGCCATTTCGGCTGGAACGTGCCGGCCTATCCGAGCGGCTCGTGGTACTTCAATCCGTTCTGCTGGCAATTCCTGTTCGTGTTCGGCGGCTGGTTCGCGCTCGGCGGCGCCAGCGAGTCGATCAAGTTCATCCGCTCGCGCGCCTTCCTGGTGCTGGGCGCGGCCTATCTGCTGTTCGCGCTTGTCATGACGCTGGCAGGACGCTTCCCCGAGCTCGGGCAGGCGATGCCGGCCTGGCTCTACGATGCGTTCAATCCGAACGACAAGACCAACCTCGCGCCCTATCGCGTGCTGCACTTCGTGGTGCTCGCCTTCTTCGTCACCCGCTATTTGCCGCGCGAGTGGCCCGGCT
This sequence comes from Bradyrhizobium sp. CCBAU 51753, assembly GCF_015291565.1. NCBI lineage: Bacteria > Pseudomonadati > Pseudomonadota > Alphaproteobacteria > Hyphomicrobiales > Nitrobacteraceae > Bradyrhizobium > Bradyrhizobium sp. CCBAU 51753. The sequence continues at coordinate 8,294,795 of NZ_CP030037.1, forward strand.
ACGAATGGCCGATCTTCCAGCCCATCATCAAGTGTGGCCAGCAGTCGCTCGAGGTGTTCTGCTCCGGCGTGTTCCTTGCCGTCGTCGCCCACGTGATCCTGGTCGAGGTTTCCGGCAGTCTGTGGATGCAGATCCTGGTCAGCGTGATCGGCATCGTGCTGATGACGATACTCGCCTATTACCGCTCATGGTCGAAGAAGGTCGACAAGGCGCCGGCAAAGACACCGGCAGCGGTGAAGCTGGCGGAGTAGATCCCTGCCCTTCGCCTCTCCCCATCTGCGAGGAGAGGCCGGATCGCATCCAAGATGCGATCCGGGTGAGGGGGAGCCTCCGCAAATCCACCTGTCAGCGAGTTCGAGGAGATAGCCCCTCACCCCAACCCTCTCCCCGTAAGAACGGGGCGAGGGAGCGCAGTGTCGTCTGCGGCTGCTGCTCAGCTTGATCTCATCACGTCTTGGCTCCGCGCCCCGCGCCGGCCATCGCGAGATTTTGCAAAGCGATGCGCATCGTCCGACGACAGATTGCCGCACGCGTCGGATCCCCGCTCCCGTCATTGGCCTGCACGACGACACATCCGTTGCGCAATTAGCGGGGAACAAGGTGGATTGAGCCTCGTTGCGGTAGCAGACGCCTCGCGCTGCCGGATCGACCACGATGGGAGAACGCCGTGGAGAGCAATATCAAAGACCTGTTTGACGCCTACGAGCGCTTCTTCGGCCGCGCGCTTGCCGGCGAGGCCGCGATGGGTGAGGCGGAATCGTTCTATGCCGCCGAATTCATTGCGGCGTCGCCGAACGGAGTCATGACCGGAAAGAACGATGCGCGACTGAGGCAGCTGATGGCCGAAGGCTATGCCCGCTACCGGTCGATCGGAACCAAGGCCATGCAGATCCGACATCTGCGGATCTCGCCGATCGACGAGCAGCATTGCGTCGCCCACGTCGCCTGGCGGGCACGCTATGCGCGCAAGGACCTGCCCGACGTGACGATCGACTTCGACGTGCATTACCTGGTGCAGCAACTCGGCACGCAGGCGAAGATCTTCGGCTGGGTATCGGGCGACGAGCAGGCCGTCCTGCAACAGCACGGCATCATCTGAAGCTCGCCGGCCCAAGACAAAGGGTCGGCCCCCAAATTGCAGGTTTACCCCTGCTCATTCGCCTTATCATATCAGTGGAGAGACCTCGTCGGCGGAAAACGCCAGCACTTTCGACTGAAATTTTCTGAAGATTTTGGTGCCGCCTTTTACTCGAATTTCCGTCGCGGCCCTCTAGCTGCAGCGCCGAAAGTTCCCATCTCCAGAACGGAGCGGCGCCCCTTCAGCGGTCATTCTCCCTGCCGGTTACGGGTTACGGACTACGCGAGCATTTCGGTCGCATCGACCTCATTTGCGCTGCGGGCGGCTCAATAAAACAAAGCTTTATTCGGCCTGGAATGGAAATGAGCGTAGCACGCGAGTCGATCGAGTTACTGGGCCAGCTGGCGCGGATCCTGTGGTTTGAAGGCACCAGGCACGGACTGCGCGACCGCGAATGGATGGCGCTGCGCTTCCTCTCCCGCGCCAACCGCTTCTCCAGAACGCCGTCGGCGCTGGCGAGCTATGTCGGCACCACCCGAGGCACCGCGTCCTTCATCATCAACGAGCTTGAACGGCTGGGGTATCTGGAGCGCAAGCCCTCCGCCGAGGACAAGCGCTCTGTGATGCTCAATGTCACACAGCCGGGCAGGAAGTTCCTGGCGCGCGATCCCGTCAAGGCGCTGGAAGGCGCACTCGGCGCGCTCGACGACGACAGCAAGCTGCATTTTCGCGACGCGCTCCGCCATGTGCTCGATCAATCCGACGAGGCCGATCGCAAGCACCATGCCGATGTCTGCAAGCGCTGCATTTTCCTCAGGGAGGATCGCACGACCATCGCCGGCAAGACAGTGGTGGAATTCACCTGCCGGCTGTTTCGCGCCGGGATCGCCGAGGCGGAGACCGATCTGCTGTGCACGAGCTTCGAGCATCACCGGCCCTAAAGCACGATGAGATTGGGTTGAATCGTCATCGCGCTTCTAGTCGCGGTGGCCAACGCAAGCCTCGCGATCACGGCGCCGGCTTGCGCGCCGAGTAGATCGCCCCGCTGCCGCACAGCACGACCAGGCGTCCGTTCTCGTTTCTGATGTCCTCGATGCGGCCGAGCCCGGGAACCTGCTGGCCGAGCATGGCCTCGACCACGCCGTTCGGTCCCTGCAGGATGGCAATGCCTTCATATGCTTGGCGAACCGTCCAGCCCTTGACCACCTTGCGCGGCGCCTGTGCGTGCTCGGGCGGCGATACCGAACCGGTGACGCTGATGTCGGCAGCCGCGGCGGCCGACGCCAGCATCGGCATCGCCTGCGCCGCTGGCTGCGATTGCGGCGCGACCGGCGCGGCCGCCTGGGCCTGCGCCTGGGCCAGCCTGTCGAGCTTCACCGTCGGGGACGAGCTGACCCGCTCGATGCGGTCCAGATTCTCGGCGAACCGGCCGAAGCGATCGTTGGTCGCCTTGCTCGATTGATCGACCGCCGTGCGCAAGCCGTCGAGGTTTTCGGTGACGCCCGACATCTGCTTGCGCAGCTGCGCCACCGTATCGCGCAGGCTCCTGATCTCGGCATTGGCCGCGGTGTTGGTCGGGGCCGGCTGCATGGTGATGAGGTAGGCCATCACGCCCGTGCAGACGCTGACCACGACGCCGACGGCAACCGCCAGGCTTGCGAGCGGCACCACCCAGGGCGGACGCGGCGGCGGCGGCTTGGCCACGATCACGGCCGGCCGCACCACCGCCGGCGCGGGTGTCGGGATCGCCATCTTGTCCATGCGCGCCTTGGCGCGAATGCGCTTGAGACCCTCGAGCGCCTGCCTGGCCAGCACCTCGTCAGCCGTCGCGGTCGAGGCCTTCGCACCTGTCGCAGGGCTAGCGGTCTGCATCGAAGCCTGCTTCGGGTCGCGCGGCTCGGTGGCCTGCTTCGCCGCCCCCAGCGTATTCACGGTGTCATTGGGACGAGCTTTGCCGCCGGACGACATCTGAAATGCTCCGCCTCGATTTGATTCTGCTGAGCGACGCTAGTTGCCAAAGCTTGCCCGAAGCCAGTGCACGGCAAGACGTCGATGCGACGTTGCCAGCTCAATTCAGTTCGACACATCCAAGGCAAAGATGAGTCTGAAAAGACACACCGCCGCCGCAAGATTTAAGAAAGTCTATTGCACCGCGACACCTCGGCGAAGCTTCGCGGCACCAGGCGGGCGTTCAGGCGTCAATCCGGGATTGCAAACCGCTCAACGAGCACGAGGACGAACCCGTTCAAACTGCTCGGATTTCACCGCCACTTAACAAGATCAAACGATGTGCGAATACATATAGTTCGATTTCAAAACCAATTGGTATTCATCGAAACACCAAGAAACGATCAGTAAACAACAATAACATAAAGCAAGTTTACCAACAGATTCGTTTCGTGCGCTTGATCAGAAATTGCCAGTTGTTACGGTTTGCCTAAGTGATTCTCGCCAGTTGGCGAGGAGAAACTGACACAGATCACAGCGCTGATTGGACACGATCAGCCAGTTGGCGCAACCGTTCTAGGTCGTTTCTCAACAGCTTCGCGCGGTGATCCGTAAGACACCCGCCAGGCATCATGTCGTAGCGTTCGGTATCGGCGTCGAAGTAACAGGCCTGCAAGCGCAGGCGCTGAATGCGTAGGGCTGCCTGCGAACAACTCAACCAGAACAACCGTTCGCAGGGGAATGTCGTCAAACAGCATGGCTGCCCGCGCCGGGCATCACAACAAACCAACCGGCCGGGTCTCAGCGAGTGCGAAACAGGGGCGAAGAACTAAATGTATATCATCGTTGATGACCGCGAGAGCGTCACGAACAGCTATGTTGGAGGCCTGGTTCGTGAAGGCGTTTCATCGATCGGCTTCTCTTCCAACGAATTCTGGGACTGGCTGCGAACTGCAAGTGAACCGGACCTGGCGGCGGTCGACGCCTTCCTGGTCGGGGAATTCGACGCGCGCGGCAGCCTGCCGCGGGCGGTGCGCCGGCGATCGTCGGCGCCGATCATCGCCATGAGCAGCCAGAAGATGCTGAAGAGCACGCTGGAGCTGTTCGAGTCCGGCGTCGACGACGTCGTGCACGTGCCGATTCATCTGCGCGAGATTCTGGCGAGGACCGCGGCGATCGCGCGCCGCCGGCTCGGCGACGCGCCGCGGCCGTGCGAGACCCGCATCCAGGTGTTCTTCAACGGGCGCGATCCGGAGATCGGCGGCCGCGCCCTCACGCTGCCGCGCCGCGAGCTGCGGATTCTCGAATACATGGTCAGCAACCACGGGAAGTGGATCACCAAGACGCAGATCTTCAACGCGGTCTACGGCATCTTCGAGTCGACATTCGACGAGAGCGTGATCGAGAGCCATGTCAGCAAGCTGCGCAAGAAGCTGCGCGACCGTCTCGGCTTCGACGCCATCGTGGCGCGGCGCTATGTCGGCTACCGGCTCGACATCCCGGCCAACGATCCGATCGAGCTGCAGGTGGCGGATTTCGGCAATGTCAGCATGCGCATGAACAGGACCCCGGCGGGTCCGGCGATGTACTCCGCCGGCAACTAGCGGCGAACGGCGCTGCTCTCCCTCTCCCCGTCCTTACGGGGAGAGGGCTGGGGTGAGGGGCTGCTCCGCATACGCAGCAGCAGATGGATATGCGGAAGCTCCCCCTCACCCGGAACGCATCTTACGATGCGTTCCGACCTCTCCCCGCACGCGGGGAGAGGTGAAACAGAGCCGCAGCCGGCGTTATGGCTTGCGCTGGAATTCGTCCTTGGAGACGTAGTTGAAATCCTCGATCAGGACGTCCTGGACGACGTCGGCCTGCATCCGCGCGTTGACGCGCTGCTTGATGGCGGCGGTGAGGATCGACAGGTCGTAGCGGGCGAGCTTCCTGAAATCCAGCCGCTCGTCGGCATAGATCTTGCGGAAGGCTTCGTCGATGATGAACGGCTCGGGCGGAACGTTGAGCTGGTGCATGGTCTTCGCGTCGACGGTGTAGGCGAAGCGCGCGATGATGTAGCCCTGCACATTGCCGTTCTCGACCATCGGCACGCTCAGCGCCCGCGTCTTCTGCGACTGCAGGCCCTCGAGATAGTCGTCCTTTGCCGGCAGCAGGCTGCCGTTTTCCTTCCAGTAGGCGACGGCATAGCTCGTCCCCGCCGTGAGGATGCACACCCAGAGCCCGGCCAGCACCAGCCTGATCATTTGCTGTCCTGTGCCCGGCGGGCGTAGGTGCCGTCCGACTCGGCCTCGCGGATCGCCCTGACGATGATGGTCGCGACCTCACGCACGGCGTCGTAGTGCCGCTCCAGAATCGCGCGGTTGCGCTCGAGCTTGTCGCGCAGCTGGCGGATCTCCTCGGCGATCTCGGCCTCGCTGCCGAGATACACCCGCGCCCGCATCAGGCGGACGAATTCCAGCATGCTGCGGCTCTTGCGCGCGCTGAAATCGTCGAAGTCGATCTTCTTGCCGGTCTCGAGCGCGCTGGTTTCCTCCTCGATGACGGCCTCTAGGCGCTGGATCGACGCCAGCAGGCCGCGCACCTCGTCCGACCTCACGCCGTCGGTCTCGACGGTCTCTCTGCTCACGTCGGGCACCAGCACCGGCAACGTGGTGCCCTTCCGGCCTTCGGTCTCCGCACCGAATTGTTCGGCCGCCATGGCCACTGCGCCGTCACTTGCCTGCATTGAAGTTCCCCCCGCGGCTTTGCTCAGCCATCCCAATTGCATCATTCTGCCTTTCCTGAATCGTTGCGCGCTGCCGGATGCGTGGCGGCGAGTTGTTTCGCGATGCCGATCCCCTTGCCCTGCGCCAGCTGGTTGCCGAGTTGCTCGGCCAGCATCGACCGCCAGACATTGCCTGCGGTGCCTTTCCCAAACAGCTCCTGCGTCTGCTGCGGCAGCATCGTCTCGACGAACACCTGCAGCACGAAGGCCTCGAACTTGCGATACACATCGCCCGAGGCGGCCGCCTTGAAGGTTCCTGGCGCGTTCATGTTCGACGCGCCCAGTTCGGCATCTGCCGCGGCTTGACCATCGGCTGCAGCGGCCTTGCCGACTTCGGACTGCATCGTGGAGAAATCCGCCGCGGCGGATTTCAGCGCGTCGAGCTTTGCGGTCGCGGCGCGCTGCGCCACCGGGTCGGCGGCCTGCAGAACGTCGAGCACGACGTCGGTTGTGGGTGTCACGATCATTGCCTGGACCCGGCTCCCTTGGTCGCAGCCAGCCAATCATGCCGGCGCACGGGCCTGCCTGCGATCTCCTCGAGCGAGCGCTTCTCCGCCTCGCGACGCCGGTCGGCAGCCGCGGCCCGGGCGACCTGCTCGACCTGCTTGACGCGGCGGTTCTCGGTCCGCACCTGGTCGAGTTGCCGCGAGGCCTCGGCCTGAACCGCGCGCGCCCCGACGCTGGTCGTGGTCAGCCGCCGCGCGATCGATGCGCTCGACGATCCCGCCGGGGGCCGCAGCGCGTTGAGCGCGCCGATCAGCCAGGCTTCCTCATCCTGCAAGGCCTGCTCCTGCTGGCGCAATTGCGCGAGCTGCCATTCGGACAGCCGCAGCTGCAGCTTCATCAGCGAGACCAGGCGAGCAAGCTTTTCCGCGCGTGACGCCATCGCCCGTCACTCCGCCAGCCATGACGACAGGCCGAGCATGAACTGGGTGAGCAGCTCGTCGCTGGTGAGATAAAGCAGCAGGAACCCGCCGAACATGACGAAGGGTATCGAGATGAAATAGACCGGGATCGTCGGCGTCAGCTTGTTGATGAGGCCGACCGCGAGATTGACGATCACCGAATAGACGATGAAGGGACTGGTGATCCGCAGCGTCAGCACAAACGCCTCGGCGAGGCGATTGACGAGCTGCATCAGCGCCATGTTGCCCTCGAGCCGGTTGCCGGGGTGCCAGACGTCGTAGGAATTCATCAGGCCGCGCAGCACCTGCCAGTGCTGGTCGGTCATGAAGAACAGCGTCGTGACGGCCGCCATGATCAGCGGCACCAGCGCGGGCGCCGGATCGGTATCGCCGACCGGCGTTCCCGGGATGTTGCTCATCCCGATCGCGCCCGCCATCACCGTCGCCATGGTCTGCAGCGCCAGGAAGAATACGCGTCCGGCGAGGCCGATGACGCTGCCAACCAGCAGCTCCGAGCCGATCAGGAACGCAAGCCGGAACGGCGAGGCGTCCGCCAGCAGCGGCCGCAGCATGGTGACCAGCAGAGGGGTCAGCGCGAAGGTGGTGACGACGGCGACGAACAGACGGACCTGCGGCGGAACGTTGACGCTGGAGAACCCCGGCACCAGCATCAGGCAGGCGCCGATCCGGCAGAATACGATGAAGGTCGCGAGCACGGTATCAGTCAGGCCAGCGATCACGACACGGCTCCGAGCGCCCTGATCTCGGCGCTGCGCGCGACCTCGACATGCGACAGGATCGGCAGGGTCGGGAACACCCGCTCCAAAATCATCCGGACATAGGGCCGCGCTTCCGGCGTCACCGCCAGCACGACGCTGGTGCCCTTCTCGGTGAACTTGCGGACCGCGGCGCTGGCTTCGGTGGCGAACTGCTCGATCAGGCGCGGATCGGCGTCGAACTCGACGACGTCGCCCTTGGCATCGCGCTTCAGGCTCTTGTGGAACGCGAGGTCCCAGCGGTTGCCGAGCCGGACCACGTTGAGCACCCCGTTGTCGGCGAGATCGCCGCAGATCTGCTGTGCGAGGCGGACCCGGACATGCTCGGCGACCTGCTCGGAGCGCCGCACATGCGGCGCGATCTCGGCGATCGCCTCGAGGATCAGATGCAGGTTGCGGATCGACACGCGCTCGGCCAGCAGGATCTTGAGGATCGCCAGCAGGCCCGAATAGGAAATCTGCGACGGGCAGAGGTCGTCGAGCAGGCGTTTGTACTCGGGATCGAGCCGGTCCAGCAAGCCGCGCATGTCCTTGTAGGAGAGCAGCTGGGCGAGGTTGGCCCGGATCACTTCGCTGAGATGGGTGAGCAGCACCGACAGATTGTCGACCGGCTTGCAGCCCTGCCGCTTCACTTCCTCGGTGAACGCTTCGGTGACCCAGAGCGCCTTCATGCCGAACGCCGGCTCGATCACCTCGTCGCCGGGCACGTCGGGCTTGCCGTCCTGGTCGACCAGCACCAGCACCTCGCCGAGCCGGAGCTCGCCATGCGCCACCCGCGTGTCGTGAATCCGGATCTGGTATCCCTTCGGATCGATCGACAGGTTGTCGGTGAGCTTGATCTCCGGAATCACGAAACCATACTGCTTGGCGAATTTCTTGCGGATCTTGCTGACGCGATGCGCGAGCTCGGTGCGCGAGCCGAGCAGGTGCACCGCAAGCTGGCTGCCCAGCGACAGCTCGATCTCGGCGGTCTTCAGCGATTCCTTGACCGAGTCCTTGGCCTCGGTCTGGGCCCGCTCGTCGGCCTTGCGCGCCTCTTCCTTCTGAAGCTCGGCGGCCTGCCGCTTCGGCAGCGAGTAGCCGACAAATCCCATCACGGCGCCGAGCAGCACGAAGGGCAGCATCGGTAGCCCGGGCATCAGCGCCAGCACGAACATCATCAGCGCCGCGGCCGACACCGCGCGCGGATAGCCGCCGAGCTGACGCAGCACCGCCTGCTCGGCCGATCCGCGGGTGCCGCCCTTGGAGACCAGGAGGCCCGCCGACAGCGACACGATCAGCGCCGGCATCTGCGACACCAGGCCGTCGCCGACCGACAGTTTTGTATAGACGTCGGCGGCGCGCGCCAGGCTCAGGCCGTGATGCGTCACGCCGATCACGATGCCGCCGAAGATGTTGATCGCGGTGATCAGCAAGCCGGCGATGGCGTCGCCGCGGACGAATTTCGAGGCGCCGTCCATCGCGCCGAAGAACGCGCTCTCTTCCTCGAGCTCGCGGCGGCGGCGCTGGGCTTCCTTATCGTCGATCAGGCCGGCGGAGAGGTCGGCGTCGATCGCCATCTGCTTGCCGGGGATGGCATCCAGCGTGAAGCGGGCACCGACCTCGGCGATACGGGTGGCGCCCTTGGTGATCACGACGAAATTCACCGTGACCAGGATCGCGAAGATGATCAGGCCGATGACGAAATCACCGCCCATCACGAATTTGGAGAAGCCCGCCACCACATAGCCGGCGGCGTGCTCGCCCTCGCCGCCGCGCGACAGGATCAGGCGGGTGGTGGCGATGTTGAGCGCGAGCCGCAGGATGGTCGCGATCAAGAGCACGGTCGGAAACGCCGAGAAATCGAGCGGCCGCTGGATCCACAGCGCGACCATCAGGATCAGCGCCGACAGCGCGATCGAGAACGCCAGGCCAAGGTCGATCAGCACCGGCGGGATCGGCAGGAACAGGATCGTGAGCATGACCACGATGCCGCCCGCAAAGAAGGCGTCCGCGCCGAGGCGTCGCGGGGTTGGCAGACCAGCAGTCAACGTCTCGGCCATGGGTCACCGGCAGCAGATTCAGTCAGGCAATCTGCCGTGCAAAGCTTACGCGAGGGTGGCGGCTTCGCGCGCTGCGGATCAGAATCCGTGTTCGATCCGGGAATAGATCATCTCGGTGAAGGTCGAGATGTGGGCGCCGATGAACGAGCCGGAGACGGCGACGACGACCAGGATGACGATGATCTTCGGCACGAAGGTCAACGTCATCTCCTGGACCTGGGTCAGGGCCTGGATCAGCGCGATGACCGTGCCGACCAGCATCGCCGCGCCGACCGCGGGGCCGGAGGCGACGATGATGGTCCAGATCGCCGCCTGGACGATATCGAGGGCGTCTCTCTCGTTCATGGTTTAGCTCAAGGTCAATCCCGGCCCGACCATGACCTTGGTGCCGTTCTCGAGCGTGGCGACGGCGCCGTCGGTGTTGATCGAGACCGACGCGATCTTGCCGGTGACGCTGGCGCCGGTGGTGTCGGTGAAGCTCACGGTGCGGCCGATCAGCCCGTCGGCCTGCGACAGCGCCGAGGACGACAATAGCGCGTCGAGCTTCGAATTGGTCTGCATCGCCTGCTCGACCGAGGACAGCTGCGCGAACTGGCTCATATATTGCGAGGTGTCCATCGGATTGGTCGGATCCTGGTTCTTCATCTCGGCGATCAGGAGCTGCAGGAAGGTGTTGTAGTCGACCGTGCTGGTGCTCTTGGTGGACGAACTCGCGGAGGATTCCGTGCCGGTCTTGTCGGTCGCGCTGGTGACGTTCATGTCTCTCTCCGCTGTCAGGCAGCCTCGATGGGGAGTTCGATCGCCGTGCCGGACAGGATCGCCTGCTCCACCGGGAACAGCGCCCGTATCCGCTTCAGCGCCTCGTAGTAACGGGTCGCGGCCACCAGCTCGCCGACCTGATCGAGGCCGTCGAGCATCTGCCGGTTCTCGCACACCGCCTTCAGCGCGGCATGATGCTGCTTGTAGAGCACGGCGGCATCCTGGTGATCGGTCGGGTTCATTAGCATGAGCTGGACCATGAAATAGAGCTGGCGCAGCGCCGTGGTGGCGTCGGCGGCCTGCATGACCTGATTTTCCAGCAGGAACATCACATCGTTGACGAGCTCGATCGCGACCTTGCGGTCGACGCGCAGCACCGCCCCGTTGATGTAGATCAGCTCGCCCGCCCGCAGCGATACCTTCATTGCAGCGCGTCTCGGATCAGGCGGTTGATTTCGACCAGCCGCACCACGTCGTTCGACTTGGTCTCGCGCAGGCGGTCGGCTTCCCGGATCACCCACAGGCCGATCGAGATGATGTCGGCGCGCAGCTTGGCGGGCAGCCCGTTGTCCGGATGCGCGAGATCCTCGATCAGCAGGGTCCACAGCTTCCTGATGTAGAGCAGGCTTTCGACCAGGTCCGCATTGCTGAAGACGCCGTCCTGCAGCCGCTCCAGCCGGTCGATGCCGATCGTCAAGGCCTGCCGCTCACGCGAGCGCGCCTCGAGGCTGCTGTCCTCGGCAATCGTCTCGTAAGCTTCAAAGGTCATCGAGACCACTCTGCACAGTAGAGGAGGACAAAGGCGGCATTCCCGGCTCAGAGATAATTGATGAGGCTCATCTTCTGCAGCTGCGCGGTGAGCGCGAGCGCCGTGTTGATCTGGGTCTGCAGGGTGTTGACGCGCACCGACGCCTCGGTCGGGTCGACATTCTCCATGCCGACGACCTGATTGTTGAGGATGTCATGCTGCAGCTTCAGCTTGTCGGTCGCGCTGCTGACCCGCTGCTGGATCGCGCCGACGCTGCCGCCAAGCACCGCGAGATCGTTGATGGCGCCGCTGACGAGGCTGATCGCCTTGTCGACCACGACCTGGAAGGTCGCCTTGCTCAGGTTGGTGTTGCCGAGATCGCTGAGCATGGTGTAGGCCTCCGCGAGCTTGCGGAAGCCGGGCTGGTTGGCGCTGACCGAGGTGTCGACGACCTCGGTGGTGGAGATGCGGCTGCTCAGCACCTGGTCGGTGGCCGAGGACCAGTTGGTGTTCCAGGCCGGGCTGGCGAACTCGGCGTCGAAGCTGCCGTTGAGGAAGCTCTGCATCTGCGCCGGCGTGATGCCGCTGACGCCGGCCGCGGATTGCGAGAAGCCGAAAGCCGCCAGGAAGTCGGCATCGACCGCGTTCTTGCTGGTCGAGCCCGCCGTGTAATTCTGCACCGGCGCGTTGGTGGTATCGATGCCGGCGAACAAATACGAGCCGTTGTAGGAGACGTTGAGCGCGCCCGTCAGGTCCTGCAAATTGGCGGTCGCACTCGGCAGGATCACCCGCGCGCCGCCGTCGGCATCGCGCGCGGCGATCAGGTTCTTGAGGAAATCCTGCGCGGTGGTGCCGAGCTGGGTGACCCGGTTCTGGATCACGTCGAGGCGGCCGGAGACGAGCTCGTTGGTGTCGACGATCTGGTCGATGTAGCTCATGTCCGCCCGCAGCGACACGTCGCGCCCCGTGGCAGCGCCGAGCTGCAGCCCGACATCGGCGAAGCGGCCGGTGGTCGCTTCCTTGCTGGCCTTGCTCAACAGGCTCTGGTTGTTGGTGATCGAGAACCTCAGCGCCGAGGTGAGCATGTAGGAGGAGATGTAGTTCGCGCTCATGTCGAGGCCCCCACGGCGGCAAGCAGACTGTTCAGCATGTCGTCGACGGTCGAGATCAGCTTCGACGACGCCGAATAGGTGCGCTCGACCTGCAGCATCAGCGACATCTCGTCGTCCATGTTCACGCCATTGACGTTGGAAAGCGCCGCGTTGCTGCGGTCCAGCAGCGTGTTCTGGTATTGCATGCCGTCGTCGGCGCTCTTGCGCTGGGTTTCGATCCAGCTCGCGGACGACGAGGCGAAGTCGATCACGCCGCCGCTCGGCTTGCCGCCGGCCGACGGATCGAACGGCTGCGGTGTGTCCATCTTGTCGATCAGCTGCTGCAAGCGCGTCGAGTAGCCGGCATTGCCGGCGGTATTGTAGTTGTAGGCGGCGTTGCCGCTGATGGCGCCGTCGCGCAGCAAATTGGGATTGCCGCCGACGGCCGGATCGACCGAGGCGGCAACCCGGATGGTTCCGGCGAGGCCGACCGACACGGTGGCGCTCGCGGGCATTCCCGGCGCGCCGGGATAGGTGAAGAGGCCGGGCACGTCGGGCAGCGCGGCGCCGGACTGATCGCTCTCGGCAAAGGCGGAGATCAGGCCGCGCGCGACTTCGTCGAGCTGGCTCTGATAGGTGACGGTGGCCTTGTCGCGGAGCTCGGCAAGGCCCGCAATCTTGCCGGATTTCAGCGGCATCACCGACGAGGCGCCGGTCACCGGCACGCCGTCGATATAGACCGCATTGCCCGTGGTACCCGGCGTATAGGTGTTGGTCGGCGTGAAGCTGACGGTGCGCGCCTTCTTGTCGTACAGCGCGGCGCCGCTGTCGGCATAGAGCGCCGCATCGCCATTGGGGCGAATCGAGACCGAGATGCCGATCTCCTGCGACAGTTTTGAGATGATGCTGTCGCGCTGGTCGAGATAGTCGGTGACGTCGTCGCCGGCGATGGTGCCCTTCACCACCGCGGTGTTGACGGTGTCGAACTGGGCGAGCAACTGGTTGATGTTGGCGACCGAGGTCGCGATGTCGGCGTCGGCGCCCTCGCGGACCGACTGCACGGTCTGGGTGGCCTGGTTCAGCGTCGACGCCATGTCCTTGGCGGCGGAGACCGCGGCCTGCGCCAGCGTCGCGTTGTCGGGCGCGGTCGCATATTGGTGCAGCGCCTGCTTCAGCTTGTTGAGCATCGCGGTCGGCGACTGGTCCTGCTCCGGATCGTCCACCGTGGTAGCGGCGATCTGCTGCAGGCCGTCATAGATCGCGCTCTGCTTGGCGGACGCGGAGGTCGCTGTCAGCACATTGGTGAACAGGCCGGTGCTGGCGGCGCGCTGGATCGCCGCGACATAGACGCCGGCACCGGGAAGCGTGTCCAGCACCGCGATCTTGCGCGAATAGCCGACCTGGCCGGCGCCGGCGATATTGCGCGAGATCGCCGACGACTGAACGCCCGACGCAATCAGAGAGTTGCGGGCGGAATCGAGAGCGGCGGTCAGGGACATTGCGTGCTCTTGGCCTGGGGAAGCGCCGATATAATCAGCGCTTCAGGTTGACGACGACGTCCAGCAGGTCCGCGCCGGTCTGGAAGGATTTTGAATTGGCGGTGAAGCCGCGCTGCGCCTCGATCATCGAGGTCAGTTCGTCCGCGAGGTCGACGTTGGATTCCTCCAGCGCGCCGGACTGGATCGCACCCATCCCACCCTGGCCGGCAAGGCCGACCTGGACGTTGCCGGACTTCAGGTTCGGCGAATAGACGTTGCCGACCTCGGGGGTCAGATTGTCGGGGCTCGGCACGTCGGCGAGCGCGATCCGGTAGCTCGGGATCTTGGTGCCGTTCTGGAGGATCGCGGTGACAAGGCCGGTCTCGTCGATATCGACCTTCTCGACCGCGGACGGCGCGTTGCCGTCGACGGTGGCCTTGAAGTCGAAGCCGGAGGCGACCTGCGTCATCGCCGAGAGGTCCATCGTGAACGCCGAACCGCCCGGAATGGTCATGGTCAGCGACTTCGGACTCGCCGCGGCAAGCGCGCCCTTGCCGGTGGCGCTGACGTCGAAGGTGAAAGTGTTGGAGGCGAGCGGGCCGCCCGAATAGGGGAAGCCGCCGGTCCCCGACGTCGAGGTCGAGGCGTCGTAGGTCTGCACCAGCCAGGTGTTCGCACCGGTCTTGAACGCGTAGACGTCGAGCGTGACCGCGTTGCCGATGTTGTCGTAGGTGACGACCGAGGTCTTCGAGGTGTAGGCCGGCGGGCCGCCGCTGATGGCGGCGCTGGGATCGAGATTGGCGGCGACGGTCGCCTTGGTCGAGGGCTGCGCCTGCAGCGCCGACTGGTTGACATTGATGACCTGAAGGCCGGCGAAGCCGTTGGCGGCGACCGCCGGTGCCGCGCCGTTGCGGACGTCGTAACCCATCAGCTGGAAGCCGGCGGCGTTGACCAGATTGCCCTGGCTGTCGGGCACGAACGAGCCGGCGCGGGTCAGGAAGTTGTTGCCCGATGAATCCTGCACCACGAAGAAGCCGTTGCCCTGCACGGCGAGATCGGTCGTCGAGGTCGTGAATTGCAGATTGCCGGCATCGGTGATGGCGTAGCGGACGTTGGTTTCGACGGCGCCCGAATCGTATTTGCCCGAGCCGCTCTTCAGGATCAGCGACGAGAACTCGGTCGAAGCCCGCTTGTAGCCGGTCGTGTTGACGTTCGCGATGTTGTCCGAGACCGTCGACAGCTTGTTAGACTGCGCAGACATCCCGGAAACGCCGGTGCGCATCACACCATACAGGCTCATGGATTGGGCTCCTTTGGTAGTTTGCCGCTACAATGGCGGCTCTTGCTTGCGCGGGGCTGACGGTCGCTGGTGCGGCGCAACCTCAAATCGTTCGCGGCTGGCACAGCGAACGCGCCTTGTCGGTCCAGGCGCCGAAGCCGCTGGAGACGAGGTGCGCGACGATGTGGCAGACGTAACGCTTCTGCGCGGGCTGGTTGTTGGGACCGGCATTGTAGCGGGCGACCGCCATGGTCCAGCTGCCCTCGCGTTGCTTCAACTCCTTGAGAAAGCGCGCGGCGTAGTCGACATTCCTGGCGGGATCGAACATCGCCTTGACCGAGGCGAACTTGTCGCCGTGATAGTAGTGATTGATCTGCATGCAGCCGAGGTCGATCAGCTTGGTGCGGCGGCGCCTCATCGCCTCGAAATTGGCGATGGCGTCGTCGATGTCCTTGGCAAACACCGTCTGGCCGTCGGCGCCGAGCGCATAAGGATGCAGCGCGCCGCGGCGCCCGGTCTCGGTCAGGCCGACGGCATAGAGAATGCCGAGCGGAATTCCGTGAACCCTTGCGGCGCGCGCCATCTCGCGCTCGCAGGGACGCGCGCTGTCCGCCCTCGCCGCGCCGGCGGTGACGCTACAGATAGACAGCGCCGCGACGATCGCGCAGCGCCACGTCCTGATCATGACGTGTCTCCCGGTGGTTCTGATGCTCCTGCCGCGGCTGCTTCGCGCCGTCCTGCGGCTGGCCGGACGATGTCCCGGAGCCGCCGGGCCCGCCCTGCGGCTGTGACGATTGCTGCTGCCCGGCGAATGAAGCCTGCGGCTGGTTCGAGCCTGTCTGAAATCCGTCCAGCGATCCATGGCGGACCGGCGCGACATCGGCGACGTAACCCGCCGACTGCATCAGCTCGCGGATCGAGTCGCGCTGCTGGTCCAGCATCTGGCTGGTGTCCTTGCGGTCCGCCGCGAGATGGATCGAGACCGCTTCGCCGACCAGACGCAGGCGCACCGTGACGTTGCCGAGATCAGGTGGCTCGAGACTGATGGTCAGGATCTTGAGCGGCTGATCGGGTGCATTGCTTTGCGATGATGCGAGATCGGGCGCCGCCGCTGGCGCGGGCTGCGCGGCGCCCTCCAGCTCGGCCACCACGGCATTCGCAACCTGCTGGGGCGCGGTGAATTGCTGCAGCGGCGGCAAATGGGTCTCCTGCTGCACCACGGTGACTTTAGTCGCTTCCGGCAGCGCCTCGCGCGCCGCGACTTTTGCCGCGCGCCCAACGTTGGCGGCGACGGTCTCGAAGCCGGACGCGGCCGGTGCAGCCTTCGGCGTTGCGTCGGCCTGCGGGGGCGCCGCTGGGCGCGGGGCATCGACCGGCGGGCGGCTGCCGGCGTCCACAACATCGGCGTTTGCCGCAGTCGGAGCGCGCGTCGCCGGAAGATCGCGTGCGGTCGAGGACCGCTCGGCGCGGTCATGCGCGGCCTTGTCCCGCGCAGGGGGTTGCGGTTGCGTCTGCGGCTTCACGAGCGGCGCAGCGGCGAGTTCCTGGCCAACGATCGATGGTTGGGTCACTCGGCTCGGGACATCCAGCGTGGCCGCGTGATCGCGCATTGGCGAGGCCTGCGACGTGTGCCGCTCCTCGGCCGTCTCCGGCTGCTCGCGCACCGGCTCGTCGTGGGGCTCATCGCGTTCCACCAGCTCTGCGATGCGCGTGCGCAGCGCGACCGGCTTCAGCGACACGGCCTTGTCCTGATCGTCCGGGGCCCGCTTCGCCTGGTTCGACACGGTGTGAATCAGATCCTGGAATGATTTGTCGCCGGTCGCCTGCTTGGCCGCGCCGGTTCCAGCGCGGCTGCCGCGCGAAAAAGTTTCGGCGATGCCCGAGAAAAGCTGACCGGACGTTCCGCTGAGCTTGGTCATGTGAGCCTGGTCATATGAGTAGTCATGGGCGGCGATCCCTGGTGAGGAGCTCCAGTTCGCTGAGTTGCTTCTGCGCGCGTGCCAGCAGGGTCGCCGAGCGGGCGAGATCGAGACGCGCCGGCGTTGGCGGCGGCTTGTCAGCGGCGAGCACACTCGATGATCCCGTGGTCGGCTTGCGAATGTCGAGCGCGAGCTGCAGGCCTGCATTCAGAAGCGCGACGTCGCGCTCCCCGACCTTGGCGCGGTCGACCGCCCTGAGCTCGGCAACGCCGCCGTCATAGTCATCGCCGAGCGCACGCGCGGCGCCGCGGAACAGATGCGCGCGCTCGCGATCGGGGCTGCCGTCGGCGCTGAGCGACAGCGCCTGCTCGCCGGCGAGCCGCACCACGGCCAGCCGGCCGCGGATCAGCGCACTTCGCGCGATCACCACGTAGAGCTTGAGGCGGCTCGCACGGTCGAGCCGTTCCAGCATGGCCGCGACCCGCGCAAAGCGGTGCTCGTCGAGCGCAAGGCTTGAGCGCGTCAGCGCCGAGGAAAACCGCTGCCAAAAATCGCCGGCATAGATCGAGTTGCGGTAGTGCCGGACATAGGACTCGGTGAGAAACTCGAACTTGTCGAAATCCTCGGCCTGCTCGACCAGCAAAATCTCGCGGCGCAGGGCGGCCTCTTCCACCAGCGTGCCCGGCAGCAGCAGGCGCGCTTCGTCGAGCCGCTCGATCGCAGCCGGCACGTCCGAGTTCGCGAGCAGCGCGCCCTGCACCAGGGCGATATGTCCGCTCATGCTCGATGGCACGGCGCGCGGCTTGACGTCCTTCAACAGCTCGCGGGCTTCGTCCTGGCGGCCCTCGACATAGGCCAGCGCGGCATTGAACAGCCGCTCGTCGACCTTCAGCTTGTCGCGCGGCAGCTTACGCACGAGCTGCGGCGCGCCGCCGCTCAAGAGATAGACGACGACGGCCTGGCCGTTCTGCGGATTGCCCCATACAGCGGGATCGGCGGCGAGAAATTTTTCGCCGACCTGCCGGACCAGCACGAGGTGGCCGTTTTGTGCGGCGCTGTCGCCCTTCGCGATCCCGTCCTGCACCTCCTGCAACCTCCGAACCATTTCGTACGGCTCGCCGGACAGGGACACCGGATCCGGCGCGGCGGCGAGCGCCGACGCCGAGGACAATGCAAGCAACAGCGTGGCCAGAGATCGCAACCTGATCATGGGCGCTTGTCCCTGATCAGGATTTCGATCCGGCGATTCTGCGCCGCCGCCGGATCGTTCGGAAGCTTGGGACGCCGGTCCGCATAACCCTCGACATGTTCGATGCGCTGCGCATCGACGCCGGATCGAACCAGCATGTAATACGCCATCTGCGCCCGCGCGGTCGACAGCCGCCAATTGTCGTAGGTGTCCGAGCGATACGGCCGATTGTCGGTGTGGCCGCGCACGATGATCACACCGGACCGCTTGGTCAGCAGCGGGCCGATCTTGTCGATGACGCGGATCAGCTCGGGACGCGGTTCGGCGGAGCCGACCGCGAACATGCCGAAACTGGCATCGTCGGTGAGGCTGATCAGCAGGCCCTCCTCGACCTGGCGGACTTCCGCGACCGGCCCGGTGCCCGCCCTGGTGCCCGACAGCGCATCGCTGATCGCCGCCTGCAGCTGCTTGACGGTCGGCTGCGCCTGCGCGTCGCGCGGCGCGGCATCCTTCGCAGCCTCGCCCGGACGCGGCTGGGCCGCTGCATTGGACTGAGCGTTGGATTGATTGTTGGCTTGGACGTTAGCCTGGACATTGCCTTGGGCGTTGCCGTCGCGACCGGGCTGCGACGGTGCCGCCCCGGGTGGCAGCAGCGGCGTTCCGCTGGCGGACTGCGCCTCCGTGCTTGCTGCAGCGCTGCCGCCGGGATCGTCCAACTTGCTGCGGCGTGCGGGCGATGGCGCGCCTTGACTAGACGCTTGCGGCATTTCACGCGCGGACTTTGGTGCGGGCTCGCTCTCGATCACCCGCTCGGCGTCCTTACCGGCCTGGGGCTCGAGCTTCCAGTAGCCGGGGTCGAACGGATCGCGGTAGGCCTCGCCGCCCTTCAAGCCGTCCTCTTCCGCGGAGGTCAGGGCGCCGGCGCGCCGTTGGCCCGACGCCTGGCTCGAGCTCGCCATGATCTCGGTCAGCGTCGCGTAGGGATCGCGAAACAGCACCTTCTCTTCATAGAAAGGCGGCTGCTCCGCCGTCGGCGAATCGCCGCGGCGCTCTTCATTGGGGCCCGCAGGCTGGCGCTTGCCGTCCTGGCCTTCGGACACCGGGGAATCCTTCTTGGGGAAATCCCGGAGGCCCTTCGGGGCAGGTGAATTCTCGGCAAGCTTGATCGGGTTGAAGTAGCTCGCCACGATCTGACGCTGGTCCTGGTTGAGCGCGGTGAGCAGCCACATCACCAGGAAGAACGCCATCATGGCGGTCATGAAGTCCGCGTAAGCAATCTTCCAGACGCCTCCCTTGTGCGGCGCGTCCTCGAACGCGCTGCGCCGCCGGATGATGACGAGCTCTTGCTTGACCTCGTTCATGAAGAACTACCGGCGCGCTTCATTGAGACGCTCGATCCACGCCGACAGCTGCGTCTCGATCACGGTCTGGTCGGCGACGACGCGGATCTCCACAGTGTCAGTGGCCTGATAGTCGATTCCGGTGCGCTGCGCCGCATCGAGCTGCGCCTTGACCCGCTCGAGCAGATCGCCGGGGCCGCTGATCTTGAACACGGGTACGGGTGAGCTTGAGGTCAGCGCCGCGATCTGCTCGACCAGCGCCGCGACCGCCTTGTCGCGGACCGCGTCGGCAAGGAACGGCTGCAGGATGCGGGCAACCGAGCTTGCGATGTTCGATTCGAGCTCGCGGCAGGCCGCGGCAAAACCATTGACGATGACGGCCGCCTGCTGATCCGACCATTTGGCGCGCTCTTCGCCAAGCCGGATCGCGCTGCGAACGCGCTCCTCCGCGAGGCTGGCGTTGCCTTCCGAGACGCCGGTGGAATAGCCGCGACGATAGGCTTCGTCCAAAAGATTGACCGGCGACGCTTCGGCCTGCGGAGCGGGCATGGGTACAGGCTGCGGTGCCGGCGCCGGCTCTCGCCTGGCTTCCATTGGCCTCGCAAATTGCTCCGCGGGTTTCGGCCGCTCAGCCGGCGGCCTGACGCGGCCGCTGGCGTCGAACTGGGTGAGGAGTTTTCCGATCGCCGCGTTCATGCCGCCTCCTCCCGACGCATCCAATCTTTCAGGATCGCCGCCGCCTGCGTCTGGTCGAGACGCACGATCTGTTCAAGCCGCTTCTGCGGCGTGCGCTGCAGCTTGCCCTCGAGATCTTCCACCAGGTTCAACTCGTCCTGCTCCGGCAGAGACAGCGCGGCGGCCTCGAACTCGGCGGCGGTTTCCGCCGCTTCGACCTGCTCCTGCTCCGCACGGTGGGTCAGGATGCCGTTGACCGCGGGCCGCAGGCCGAACCAGACCAGCATCGCGGCGACGGCAAGGATGGTCGCCGCATTGATGAAGCTGCCCATCTGACGGTTGAGCATCTCGACAAATCCGATCGGCGGCACCGGCGCCAGCTCACGCGAGCCCTCGACGAAGTCGACCGCCGTCACCTGGATCTGGTCGCCGCGCTGCTTGTCGATGCCGCCGGCGGTCGCCGCGAGCTGGCTGATCTCGGCGATCTTGCTGTCGACGATGGCCTGGTTGGTCTTGTCGCCGAGGTCGGCGATCAGCCGGGTGCGGTTGATCAGGACGGCGATGAACAGCTTCTTGACGGCATAGCCGTCGCTCACGGTGGTCGTGGTCTTGGACGACACCTCGAAATTGGTGATGTCCTCGCGGCGCTGCTTCTCCTCGTTGGAGTTCTTGGTGCCGCCGGCATTGACCTGCTGGTCCGGGAGATTCTGCTGCACCGTGGTCGGCGTCTGCCGGTCGGCGTTCTGCGAGGTCTCCTTTTCGCGGACGTTGCGCACCGAGCGCTCGGCGCGGCTTTCCGGATCGTAGACGGTCTCGTTGGTCTGCCGCTTGTCGGTCGAGAGCTGCGGCGCGACGCTGACCTCGAAATTGTCGAGCCCGAGATAGGGCGTCAGCGCCTTGCGGATATTCTCCTGCACCATCTGGCCGACCATCTTCTGCAGGCTCGCCATCTTGGTCGGCGCGGCGCTGGCCTCGTCCTCCTCGGCCAGTAGCATCGAGCCGTCGGCGTCCAGCACCGTCACCTTGTCCCGCGACATGCCGGGGATCGCCGCCGCGACGAGGTGGCGGATCGACTGCGCGGTGCGGGCCTCGATCGCGCCGTCGGTGCGCAGCACGACCGACGCCGATGGCGGCTGCTGGGTCGCCCGGAACGAGCCGCGCACCGGCAGCACGATATGAACCCGCGCCGCCTTCACGCCCTTCATCAGCTGAACGGTGCGGGCGATCTCGCCTTCGAGCGCCCTGAGCTTGGTGACCTCCTGCATGAACGAGGTGAGGCCAAGCGAGCCGATCTTGTCGAACAGCTCGTAACCGGAATTGGCGCTGGTCGGCAGGCCCTTCTCGGCCAGCAGCATGCGCGCCTGCATGGTCTGGCTCGGGCGAACCGAGACCGCGTCGCCGGCGGCGTTGACGTCGAAGGCGATGTTCTGCTCGCGCAGCGCTGCCCCGATCCGCGTCACGTCCTCGCGGGCGAGGCCGTTGTAAAGCACCTCGAATTCGGGCCGGCTCAGGTAATAGGCGCCGCCAACCACCGTGACCAGAACGGCAAAGCCGATCAGGCCGAGGGCCATCAGGCGTCGCGGCCCAAGCTGCAGCAGATTGTTGAGCAGCTGCTGGATCTGCGCGCGACTGAGCATATGACCTCGTATCGATGCGAATGGCCAGAACACTCCGCTGCCAACCTTGTCTGAAGGTTGCGCGGGTGCGCCGGCGCATCAGTTCGCGCTGCAGGCGTGGCAATTTGGCAAAGGATTGGGAGCGGATGATCGCCCCCCGCCCGGGGCCGCGCCGATGCCGGCGTCATGGCCGTCTTTCACGGCCGATATCTTGCGACTAGGACCGTGCTCCGCGAGGAGCACGGTCGGTTGCGAAGCCGTTAGCTTACTTGAACAGCGACAGGATGCTCTGGCTGTTCTGGTTGGCGATCGAGAGCGCCTGGACACCGAGCTGCTGCTGGACCTGGAGGGCCTGCAGGCGGGTCGATTCCGCGTTCATGTCGGCGTCGACGAGCTGGCCGATACCGCGGGTCACCGAGTCCATCAGCGATTTGACGAAATCGGTGTTGTTGCCGATACGGTTCTTGATGGCGCCGAGGTCGGCGGCGGCCTGGCTGACCGTGTTGATCGCGCCGGTGACCTGCGCGATCAGGCCGTCGAGCGTGGTCTGGTCGGCAGCCGAATCGGTCAGCGCGCCGATGTTGAGGTTGTCGATCGAGCTGCCGCCGCCACCGACGGTGTCGAGGAAGCCGGTCGCGGTGGCAGTGTAGAGCGAGTAGTTGGCGACGGTCACCGAGATCGTGTTGATGGTCGGTACGCCGCCGACGCGCGAGAACGACGACACCAGGTTGACGGTGGTCGGCGTGGTCGCGTTGGTGCTGAGCCAGTTCACCCCGTTGAAGGTCGCCGAGTTGGCGGTGTTCTTCATGTCCTGCTGGATCTGGGTGATTTCGGTCTGGATCTTCTTGCGGTCGATGCCGGCGGTCTTGGCTTCGACCAGCAGCGACTGCAGCTTGGTGAGGCCGCTGTTGCCGTCGCTGCCGAGCACCGAGGTCAGCGCGGTGTATTCGGTGTCGACGGTCGCAGCCGACAGGCCGAGCGAGTCGGAGACAGCGGAAAGCGCGGCGTTGTCGGCGCGCATCGAGGTCGCGATCGACCAGTAGGCGGAATTGTCGGAGGCGGTCGCGACGCGCTGGCCGGTCGAGATCCGGTTCTCGGTCGTCTGCATGTTGGTGCTGACCGAGCGCAGGGTCTGCAGCGCGGTCATCGCCGCCGAGTTGGTGAGCAAGCTGGAAGCCATCTTGGATGTCCCTTGAGGTGAGTTGTGCGGGGGGACATACCGGACTTGCACCGGTACGGCAGAGCGGCGTCATGCCTTTGGGCCGGCTATCGCAGCAAGGGCCCAACCTGTCGTGGCGACGAAGCTAGGGACTGAGGCTTGTGCGAGGCTTGCGTCGCAGCGGGCCAAAAAATGAAAGGCCGCGCCCGAGGAGCGCGGCCTTTCACCCGATGTATAGGACTTAGCGGAACAGCGAGAGCAGGCTCTGGCTGTTCTGGTTGGCGATCGAGAGCGCCTGAACGCCGAGCTGCTGCTGGACCTGGAGCGCCTGCAGGCGGGTCGATTCCGCGTTCATGTCGGCGTCGACCAGCTGGCCGATACCGCGGCTCACCGAGTCCATCAGCGACTTCACGAAGTTGGAGTTGTTGTCGATACGGTTCTTGACGGCACCGAGGTCTGCAGCCGCCTGGCTGACCGAGTTGATCGCGCCAGTGACCTGCGCAATGTAGCCATCGAGCGTGGTCTGGTCGGCGGCCGAATCGGTCAGCGCACCGATGTTGATGGTGTCGATCGAGCTGCCGCCGCCGGCCGAGTCGAGGAAGCCGCTCGAGGTGGCGGTATAGAGCGAGTAGTTGGCAACGGTCAGCGTGATCTTGCCGGTGGTCGGCACGGCGCCGACGCGCGAGAACGACGACACCAGGTCGACGCTGGTCGGCGTGGTCGCGGTGGCGCTCAGCCAGTTCACCCCGTTGAAGGTCGCCGCGTTGGCGGTGTTCTTCATGTCCTGCTGGATCTGGGTGATTTCGGTCTGGATCTTCTTGCGGTCGATACCGGCGGTCTTGGCTTCGACCAGCAGCGACTGCATCTTGGTGAGACCGCTGTTGCCGTCGCTGCCGAGAACCGTGGACAGCGCGGTGTACTGCGTGTCAACGGTCGCGGCCGACAGACCGAGCGAGTCGGAGACGGCGGAGAGCGCGGAGTTGTCGGCGCGCATCGAGGTCGCGATCGACCAGTAGGCGGAGTTGTCCGAGGCAGACGCCACGCGCTGGCCGGTCGAGATCCGGTTCTGCGTGGTGGCCATGCTGGCGCTGACCGACCGGAGGGTCTGCAGCGCGGTCATGGCGGACGTATTCGTAAGCAGGCTTGACATGAAGCATGTCCCTTTATGTACGCGTTAACTTTTTCATGAGGGGACATACCGGACTTGCACCGGTACGGCAGGGCGGCATCATGCCTTTGGACGTGTGTGGGTTAAGGTCCAACCTTCCGTAGCCGCTGTCGTAGCAGCCGAACGTTAGCCGTGGCTTAAGACGGGATTTTATTTCGCCGCAATAGCGCGGCCGCCAGTTTGCGATCCGGTAACGATGACGAGGCCACGACCGCCCCAGGATGGCACAGGTCGCGCCGCGTTCCCTGCCGGGCGCTCGCTACGAGAATGACCGGACCAGGCCGGAGGCGAGCAGATTCCAGCCGTCGATCAAGACGAAGAACAGCATCTTGAACGGCAGCGCGATCACCGTCGGCGGCATCATCATCATGCCCATCGACATGGTGAGCGTCGCCACGATCATGTCGATCACCAGGAACGGCAGGATGATCAAGAATCCGATCTCGAACGAGCGACGAAGCTCCGAGATCATGAAGGCCGGGATGATCACCCGCATGTCGATGCGCTTGTCGTCGAATTTCTTGCGAAAGCTTTCGGCGGCCAGCGCCTCGAAGGTCTGCAGGTCCTTCTCGCGGACATGGGCCAGCATGAATTCGCGGAATGGATCGGTGATCTTCAGATAGGCGTCCTCCTCCGAGATCTCGTTCTTCATCAGCGGCTGAACGCCGGTCTCCCAGGCGCGGTCGAAGGTCGGCGCCATCACATAGAAGGTCATGAACAGCGCGAGGCTGATCAGGACGAGGTTTGCCGGTGTCGTCTGCAGGCCGAGCCCGGCGCGCAGAAACGACAGCGCGACGGCAAATCGCGTAAAACTCGTCACCATGATCAGCAACCCCGGCGCCACCGACAGCACCGTGATCAGCGCCATCAGCTGGACGATGCGCCCGCTGGTGCTGCCGTTGCCCGGCGGCAGCAGCGAGTTGAGATCCGGAATCTGGGCCGACGCCGCCTCGGGCAGCAAGACCAGCACCACCGCCACGACGAGGAAAAGCACTCTCATTGGATCACCAGCGTCTCAATGATCAATTCGCGCACCTTGCCCGACGACCTGACATTGGCGCGTTCGGTCAGATCGTCGCGCAGATGCTGCAGCCCGCGGGCGCCCTCGAACTGGGCAACCGTGGCCGACCTGAGATAGGCGACGATGTCCTCGCTGATATGGGCGGCAAGGATGCCGGCCTCCTCGTCGTTCATGGTTTCGGTCACCATCGAGGCCTCGACCCGCGCCCAGTTGTTCGGCGGCGCCGCCAGATTGGTCACGACCGGAGACAATTTGCGCAGCCGCGCGCTGCCGGCGTAGCTGGCCGCGACCGGCGGCTGGGTGACGTTCTTGCGGGCGTCGGCGACGCGCTCCGCCGCCGCGATGAGTTGCAGGCCCGCGAGCGCGCCGGCGCCGATCGCGATCAGCGTCAGGACAACGATCGCGGCGATCAGGCGCATGGCGTCCCTCGTCCCGGTGACGCGGCCTGCTCCGCCGCGCGATCAGAATGGCGCCGCGACGTCATAGACCCGTTGTCCCCATGCCGGCTGCTGCATGTCGGTCAGGCGGCCGCGGCCGCCATAGGAGACACGTGCCTCGGCGATCTTCTCATAGGAAATGGTGTTGCCGCGCGAGATGTCGCGGGGACGAACGATGCCCCCGACATTGAGCACGCGCATTTCCGCATTGACGCGAAATTCCTGCGAGCCGCTGATCATCATGTTGCCGTTCGGCAGCACGTCGGTGACGATCGCGGCGACCGACAGCTTGATGTCCTCGGTGCGGTCGATCTGGCCGGCGCCCTTGGTCGACGTGCTCGAGCTCAAATTGGCGTTGGTCTGGCCGGTGTTCTGCCAGCCGGCGGCATTCATCAGCCAGTCCAGGCCGAACTTGATCTGCGAGTCGCGTGAGCGATCGGTCTTGTTGTCGAGCTTGGCCTTGTCCTGCATGGAGATCACCACCGTCACGACGTCGCCGACGCGCTTGGCGCGCGGATCGCGATACAGGTCAGTGCCGTCGTCCCAGGTCGAGCGATAGCTGACCGGGGTGTGGACCCGCGGCGTCACCGGGATCGGCAAGGCCTGCGTCCGCAAGCCGTCACCGACCGGGGACAGCTGCGGCCCCTTCAGCGTGTCGGCCACCTCCTGGGCGCAGCCGCCGAGCAGCAGCAGCGAGAGGATCAGCATCGGCTTTTTCATCTGTTGGTCTTTCCGTCGTCGACGCGCCGCATTCCGCCGAGCAGATCGGCGAGATGCGCCGCGCGCGCCGATTCCATCTCGTTGAAGATCGCGCTGGCGTTGCGCGGGCTCAGCTTCGCCAGCACCGCGGCCGCGGTCTCGTCCGCCATGCCGGCGATCTGGGTGGCGGCGGCCTCGGGGCGCATGCGCGAATAGATCTCGACCATCGAGGCTTCGGCTTTCTTCAGAAATTCGTCGCGCAGCGCCATCCACTGCTCGTATTCGACGCGCTTGGCTTCGACCTCCGCGATCCGCTCGCGCAACTTGGCCTCGGCCTTCTCCAGTTCCTTCAGCTGCCAGGCCAGGCGGGCATCGACGGCAGGATCGGCGACATTGCTGCAGAACTGGGCGACCTCGTTCTCCGGCGGCGGGGTCGCGGCGACCGGGGCCGGCTTCGGCGGCGCAGCGCTGTTGCCGGTCTTGGCGGGACGCGCGGCAGCAGGCGGATTCTCGGGCGCCGGCACCGCGCCGGTCATCAGCGGGCCGGTGTCCTCGGGAGCCCAGGCCGTCGCCCTGGCCGACCCGTTGTCGGCGGCGGACGGCGAAGCCGGCGCAACCGGCTTCTGTGCACCGACGCTACGCGGTCGCGCAAAAGACTTGAGGTCGAGCGGCTTGGCCGCGTCCAGCGCCCGCACCGGCGCGGCGCTCACCAATGCAAACGCCGCGACCAGGACGAGAACTTGCGATTTGTGATCCAGCTTCAGCATCGGGCGGCGTGCGATTCTCGGTCGAGAACACAGCAATGCGCGACCAAGCTTGCACGACGCTTATGCTTCATTGAACGATGACGTCCGCCTGCAGCGCACCGGCGGTCTTGATCGCCTGCAGGATCGCGATGATGCCGGACGGTTTCAGGCCGATCTGGTTCAACCCGCGGACCAGGCGCTGCAGGTCGACGCCGCTGAGGATCGCCACCTGCGACCCGGCCTCGTTGGCCTCGATCGCGGTCTGCGGGACCACCACGGTCTGTCCGCCGCGCGAGAACGGCGCCGGCTGCGACACCACGGGAAGCTCGGTGACGCGGACCGTCAGATTGCCGTGCGTCACCGCGACGGTCGAGATCCGGACGTCGCGTCCGATCACCACCGTGCCGGTGCGCTCGTTGATCACCACCCGCGCGGGCGTGTCGGGCTCGACGGTCAGCTCGCCGATTTCGGCGAGGAAACGCACCGGGCCGATGTAGCGCGGCTTCGACAGCACGATGGTGCGGTAGTCGCGCTCGAACGCGATCTGCGACCGGTAGCGGCCGCCGGCAAAACGGTTGATGGCATCGAGGATCCGCGTCGCCGTGACGAAATCGGGGTTCTTCAGCTCGAGCACCAGGAATTCCATGTCATGGAGACGCCCCTGTACCTCGCGCTCGACCAATGCGCCGTTCGGAATGCGGCCAGTGGTCGGCGTGCCCTGGCTGACGCTCTGAGCCTGGCCCTGCACGCTGTAGCCGGCCACCGTAACGGCGCCCTGCCCCACCGCATAGACCGCGCCGTCGGCGCCGCGCAGCGGCGTCATCACCAGCGTGCCGCCGAGCAGCGAGGTGGCGTCGCCGAGCGACGACACCGTGATGTCCATGCGCTCACCCGGCGCGATCGAGGGCGGTAGGTCCGCCGTCACCATCACCGCCGCGACGTTGCGCGTGCGCAGCGTGGTCGGCCGCGTCGGCGTGGTGCCGCCCGTATTGTCGTTCCTGACGTTGATGCCCATGTTGTCGAGCATCGACTGCAGCGATTGCTCGGTGAACGGCGCGTTGCGCAGCGTATCGCCGGTGCCGTTGAGGCCGATGACAAGGCCGTAGCCGACGATCTGGTTTTCGCGCAATCCCCTGATGTCCGCGATGTCCTTGATGCGGACGGCGGCCTGCGCACTGGCCGTGCAGCAGACGAGGAACAGCGTAAGCAAAAGCCGGGTCATCATCCGTCAACAACCTTGATGGTGCCGTCCGGCTGGACGATGCCCCTGATCACGACGCCGGTGTCGGTATTGCGCACCGGAATCAGCGCGCCGACCGCACCCGACTGCATGGCGGAGCCGTAGGTCACGATCGACAGGCCGCTGTCTTCGACGATCACCTTGACGGTAGCGCCCCGTGCGACGGCCCAGGGATCCTCGACGGCGTTGGTCGGAATCGGCTGGCCCGGCAGCAGCGTCCGCCGCGCCATCCGTCCGACCAGCGTCGGACGGCCGTCGATGAACAGAGCGACGCCCAGCAGATTCGACGCGAAGGCGCGTTCGGTGATCATGTCGTCCCTGATCACCTCGCCGGCGCGGATCGTCACCGCAGGCACCGGCAGCCGGCGCTCGTCGGCAGCCGCCGGGCCGGCCAACGCCAGCCCCAGCAGCGCAGCGACGACGCCTCGCATGATCGAGTTCAACATGCCCGCACCGGAACTAGCGAAGACCCTTCGACACCGTCGACGCCATCTCATCCGACGCCTGGATGACCTTGGCATTCATCTCATAGGCGCGCTGCGCGGAAATCAGCTCGGTGATTTCCTTGACCGGATCGACGTTCGAGGACTCCAGGTAATGCTGGTTGATCTTGCCGTAGCCGGCATCGCCGGGCAGGCCGACGACCGGCGTGCCCGACGCCGTGGTCTCGCGATACAGATTGCCGCCCAGCGGTTCGAGACCCGCCTCATTGGCGAAGTTGGCGAGGTTGAGCTGGCCGATCTGGCGCGGATTCACCTCGGTGTCGAGTTTTGCAAAGACCTGGCCGGTCTGGTTGACCGTGACCTCGACCGTGCCTTGCGGCACCGTGATCGAGGGATCGATCTGGTAGCCGTCCAGCGTGACCAGCTGGCCGTCGGCATTGGTGTTGAACGAGCCGGCGCGGGTATAGAGCACCTCGTTGTTCGGGCCGAGGATCTGGAACCAGCCGCGCCCGTTGATCGCCATGTCGTAGGTGTTGCCGGTCTGCGTCAGCGTGCCCTGGATATGCAGCTTGCGGATCGCGGCCGAGCGGACGCCGAGGCCGAGATTGGCGCCTTCCGGGATCGGCGACGAGCCCTGCACATTGGGAACGCCCTGCATACGATCCATCTGATAGAACAGGTCGGTGAACTCAGCGCGCGCCCGCTTGAACGAGGTGGTGTTGATGTTGGCGATGTTGTTCGCGATGACCTCGATATTGGTCTGCTGCGCGTTCATTCCGGTGGCCGCGATGGCGAGTGATTTCACAGCGTGATTCCTTCAATCAAATCGACATCCGAACGACTTCCTGGTAGGCCTGCACGACCTTGTCACGAACCGCGACCGCGGTCTGCAGCGCCTGCTCCGCCGACATCAGCGCCTCGACCACGCGCCGGGTCGATTCCTTGCCCTGGATCGCCGAGATCGACGCCGCCTCGCCGGCCTTCAGCGTCCCGATCGCATCCGACGTCACCTGCTTCATCACGGAGTCGAACCCGACATCGTTGCTCGACTGCACGGCGCTCGCCGCCGGCGCCGTCATCTCCGTCTCAATGCCACGCGACGCAACCTTGCCGGCGGAGATCGCGGTCGACGAAATCGCTTCCAACATTGTCAGCTCCTCAAGAGATCGATGGTCATGCCGAGCATCGACCTGACCTGCTTCACGACCTGGAGATTGGCCTCATAGGATCGATTGACCTCGCGCATGTCGGCCATTTCGATCATCATGTTGACGTTGGGCAGCTTGACGTAGCCGGATTTGTCGGCGGCGGGATGGCCGGGATCGTACTCGACACGGAACGGCGAGCTGTCGACGCCGACATCCTTGACCTTGACCAGCTGCGCGCCCGCGGCGCGGTCCATCGCCGCATCGAACGTCACGGTCTTGCGCTGGTAGGGATCGGCGCCGGCGGCGCGGCCGGTGGCGTTGGCGTTGGCGAGGTTTTCCGAGACGATCCGCATCCGGGTCGACTGCGCCTCGAGCCCGGAGCTCGCAACCATCATCGACGCCTGCAGGGAATCCACCATTTCAAGTCACCTCACTTCGCGCCGGTCATCAACATGCGGTGAAACGACCGCACGATCGCAGCATTCATCGAGTAGTCGCGATTGACCTCGCCGCCCTTGAGCATTTCCTGCTCGATGCTCACGGAGTTGCCGGAATGCACCACCTCCCAGCTGTCCTTCTTGGCGGTGGCGCGCGTATCGGTCTCGGTCGCGCTGAGCTGCATGTGCGCCGGCGACGTCATCGCCAGCCTCACCGGCATGCCGTCGAGCACCTTATTGAACGGCTCGACGTCGCGCGCCTTGAAGCCGGGCGTGTTGGCATTGGCGACATTGGTTGCGATCGTCGACTGACGCAGCTCGAGCCAGCGCGCCTGTGACGAAGCAAGGTCGAAGAGATAAAGCGGTCCCACGGCGGCCCCAATCCGGCTATTCGGGACGACCATAGGTAGGCAAGCTTTTCCCAGGCTGGCGCGTCGAACGTTGTCCTAAGAGAATGTATGACTGACGGTCAGAGGCTGGTTCACGTGTCAAACAGCTAGCTCGGTGTCATCACCCGCGCATGCGGGTGATCCAGTATTCCAGAGACGGCAGTGCTTGAACCGAGAGGCCTCGGCGTACTGGGTCGCCCGGTCGGGCGATGACAGGTGCGGGTGAGGACGCAGCTGTGCATTTCTCGCGACATGACGCCGCCAAGACCGTCAACCTGATCTACTGAACCCGCTCGGCACGCGGCGATTGCCGCGACTGCAGGAAGTAGATGATTTCGGCGACGGGCCGGAAGAACTCGCTCGGGATCACCTGGTCGACCTGCACCGCCTCATAAAGTGCGCGCGCCAGCGCCTTGTTCTCGATGATCGGGATGTTGTTCTCTTCGGCAACGGCGCGGATCTTCAGCGCGATGGCGTCCATGCCCTTGGCAAGCACCAGCGGCGCCGGATTTTCGTCGCGCTGGTAACGCAGTGCCACCGCAAAGTGGGTCGGGTTCGCGATCACCAGCGACGCCTTCGAGGCGGCGGCGATCATGCGCCGGCGCGAGCGGTCGCGCGCCAGGGAGCGCAACCGCGCCTTGATCAACGGATCGCCTTCGGCCTGCTTATGCTCGTCCTTGATCTCCTGCTTGGTCATGCGCAGCTCGCGCCGCCAGTGGAAGCGCGCCCAGGCGAGGTCGACCGCAACCAGCACGATCGTCGTGATGCAGATCGCGGAGACGACCCGCATCGCAATCGTCAGGATCATCTCCGGCAGCGCCACCGGATCGGTGAACATCGCCTCGAACGCCCGCGCCTCGGAGGAATGCAGCACGAAGCCGACCACGAGGCTGACCGAGACCAGCTTGAACACCGATTTGGCGAACTCGACGAGCCCCTGGGCGCCGAAGATCCGGCTCCAGCCCTGCGCCGGCGAGATCCGCGAGAAATTCGGCTGGATGCGGTCGAGCACCAGCCGCGGCGCGTTCTGCAGCAGCGATGCCGCAAGCCCGAACGCGATCAGGACCACGAGCAGCGGAACCATGAACCGCCCCGCTTCAAGCCCGATCACCGTCAGCAGATTCTGCGCGTCCGCCGCCGTGCTCAAGCGAAAGCCGTCGGGATCGTCGAGCAGGCTCCTCAAGCTCGGCACCAGCCGCTGCGCGCCCTGGCCGATCAGGAACGACAGGATCACCATCAACGCCGCCATCGAGGCGAAGGTGGACGCCTCCCGAGAGACCGGAATCTTGCCCTGTTCGAGCGCATCGCGGATCTTCTTCTCGGTCGGCTCTTCTGTCTTGCTCTCCTGATCGGATGCTTCTGCCATGCGGGGTCAGCGGTCAGCGAAAGACCAGCTCATCCTCCTGCTCGGGATTGAGCTCGATTTCGCCGCGCTCCGCGAGCTCGAGCGCGAGATCGGTAATCACGCGTCGCGCCTCCAGCACGTCGCGCTGGTTCGAGGGCTCGCCGACCGCCAGCTCGTGATCGACGACACGCCTGACGCGCGACGCCACCGAGGACAGGATCAGCTCGCGGAAGGCCTTGTCGGTGCCCTTCAGCGCCACGACGATGCGGTCGGTCGGCACCTGGTCGAAGATCATGGTGCGCGCCTTCGGCGTCAGGTTGACGACGTCGTCGAAGGTGAACAGCAGCTCCTTCAGCACTTCCGCTGACTTCGGCCGCTTCTCCGACAGGCTCTTGAGGATGTCCTCGATATGGCCGCGCTCCATCTTGTTGATGATGTCGGCGACGCGCGCATAGGTGTCGGCGCCGAGATTGCGGGCGAAATTCAGCGTCAGGTCCTCGTGCAGCGTCTTCTCGACGATCCGCATCGCATCGTCGACGATCGGCTTCAGGCTGAGCACGCGCCGCATCAGTTCGTTGCGCAGGCTGGAGGGCAGCTGGCTCATCACCTTGGCGGCGCAGGCCGGCTTCACCTTGGAGAGGATCAGCGCCGCGGTCTGCGGGTGTTCCTTGGAGAGATAGCTCGCCAGCGAGTTTTCCGACACCGACGAGACGCGGTCCCAAACCGAGCGGCTGGAATTGCCGAGCAGGTCCGACATGATCTGCGAGACCTGCTCGGGCGGCAGCACGTCGCCGAGCACCGCCTCGAGCCCGCCGAGGGAGCCGAGAATGTTGGCACCCATCGAGAATTGCTGGGCGAATTCCTCGACGATCGCCTCGAGCTCCTGTGCCGTGATCGGCCGCAGCTCGGCCGCGGCCTTGGTGACGATGCGGATTTCCTGCGGCTCGAATTGCGCCAGCACGCTCGCGGCCGCCTGCCGGCCCATGGCCAGCAGCAGCGCCGCGACCTTCTCCGTGCCGCCCAGCGGCGCGATGCCGCGCGGCTTGGCCGGAGCGATGCCTTGAGCTGCCGCCACGGTCAGACTTCACCTTGACCGAGCGGCCCGACGATTTCCGTCAGGGAGACGCCGAACCGGGAATTGTCCTCTTCGACCACGACGACCTCGCCGCGCGCGACGATCCGGCCGTTGACCACGACGTCAACGGGTTCGCCGACCCGATGATCGAGCGGGACCACGGCGCCGCGGCCGAGCTTCATCAGATTGGCCACCGGGATGGTCGCAGAACCCAGCACCACCTGCATGGTGACGGGAATCCGCATGATGGCATCGACATTGGCAAACTTGCCGGTCTCTTCGGCGGTTCGGGCCGCGATCTCCGCCAGCCGCTCCAGCGGCGACGTATCGATATGCGGCTCGCCGGTCACGCCTGCCCGGCTGGCAGAGGGCTCGTAGTCGAAAGGTTGCGTCATCTCAATGTTGCCTCTTGGTCATTCCCCTTCCAGGGGCACGGCCCTGGATCATCTCCGTGCCCGTGCGCTACCGTCGGATGACGGCTCGAGACAGGCGCAAGCCTCCGGCCTTACGGCCTTTCCGTATCGGTGCCGCCGGTCGCCGGCAGCGGCTGCGGCCGCCGCGCATCGAGCGCCGCGATCGCTTCGTGAGCCTGGTCGATCTTGGCGCCCAGCACATTGGCGAGCCGCCCGAGATTGGCGGTGGAATCGCGCGCCGCCGTGATGACGGTGTCGAAGGCCCCCGCCGTCTCGTTGACGACGGTCGAGAACTCGCCGTGATAGCTGCGCAGCCGCGCCAGCTCGCGGTGCATCCTGGTCACCCGCAGGCTGGTGAAGGCGAGCGCGATCAGCAGCACCGCATCAACGAGATAGGATATCATCGACAAACTCCCGCTTCTGATCGACGGGATCCGCCACCTGCATGGCGTAGTAGCCATCAAGCTGGCCGATCTGGCACCAGAACAGCACCTGGTTGTTGCTCTCGAGCCGCGCCAGCGTGCGCGGCGTGGCGTCGAGC
Source organism: Bradyrhizobium sp. CCBAU 51753 (assembly GCF_015291565.1). Classification (NCBI taxonomy): domain Bacteria; kingdom Pseudomonadati; phylum Pseudomonadota; class Alphaproteobacteria; order Hyphomicrobiales; family Nitrobacteraceae; genus Bradyrhizobium; species Bradyrhizobium sp. CCBAU 51753. Next base: position 8,328,665 of record NZ_CP030037.1, read on the forward strand.
TCGAGCACCTGTCCGACGTGGAATTTCGCGACGTCGTCGAGGGTGATCATCCGCTCGTCGAGCACCGCGTTCAGCGTCACCTCGGTGCGCTGAACCTCGCTCTCCATCTGCTCGCGCCAGTTCGGATCGGCCGCCCGGCCGTCGCTGACCACGACATGGGCGAGCTTCTGGCGGAGCGGATTGAGCACCGAATGCGGGATGATCAGGAACATCTGGCCGCCGCGGTACAGCGCCTGCAGCATGATGTTGGCGCAGATCGACATGTTGCCGCTGCGGCCGATCGCCAGCGAGGCCATCGCGGTCTCGACCCGCTCGAGCCGGAAGGTGACGTCGGCGGTCGCGGCGAAGGCGGATTGCAGCGCCTTGGCGAAGCGCTCGAACAACACGTGCACCAGACGCAGCTCGATGTTGGAGAACGCCCGCTCGACGTCGATCGGCGGCTCCGCGCCGTCGGAGCCGAACAGCGCCTCGACCATCGTGAACACGAAGTCGCGGTCGAGCATGATGAGGACCCGGGCGTCCCACCGCTCCGCATAGAGCACCGCCGCCAGCGCATTGCCCTCATACTCTTTAATGATATCGCCGACGCGGCCGTTGCTGATGCCGCTGACCGAAAAGTAGCACGGCGTGCCCGCCATCGGCTGCAGGCTGTCGGTGCACGACGCCGCCATGCGATCGAAGATCACATTGAGCATCGGCATGCGTTCGATCGAGATACCCGCCGCGTCGAGCAGGTAGTTCGGCAGGCGCTTCTGCTGCGGCTCGGTGCCGAGCTCGTCCATCATCATGCCCGTGCAACCTTCGGTTCGACCTCGGCGACGGCAGCCTTGCCCGGTCCGGCGATGGTCTCGTTCTCGACGACGTCGATCGAGGGCCGCTCGGTGCCGGCAATCATCTTGCGGCCGTGCTCGACCGCGATCTGCGGCATCGCGCCATTCATGAACGCCAGCAGGGTTTGCTTGACGATGATGTAGGGCCGGCAGCGCTTCTCGCGCGTCATCTTTATCTTGATCGCGAACGGCGAGATGATGCCGTAGGACAGGAAGATGCCGGCAAAGGTGCCGACCAGCGCCGCACCGATGAAGCCGCCGAGCAGCTTGGGCGACTGATCGAGCGCGCCCATCGCCTTGATGACGCCGAGCACCGCGGCGACGATGCCGAGCGCCGGCAGCGCCTCCGCCACGATCACCAGGGCATGATAGGGCGCGAGCTTACTCTTCACGATGGTGTGGATTTCCTCATCCATCAGCGCCTCGATCTCATGGGTGCGGGCGTTGCCCATGATGATCAGGCGGACATAGTCGCAGATGAAATGCAGCAGAGCGGGGTCCGCCAGCACGCTGGGAAAGCTCTTGAAGATTTCCGAGTTCGAGGGATCGTCGATATGCGCTTCGACCTCGTTGCGGCCCTTGCCGCGCAACTCGCGCATCAGGGCATGCAGCGCCCCGAGCAGATCGAGGTAATAGCGCTCGCCGGGGACCGCGCCGGTCACCGCCTGCACCGACGCGAGCCCGGTATCCATCACCACTTTCCAGGGGTTGGCCACGATGAAGGTGCCCACCGCGGTCCCCAGGATGATCACGAACTCCCAGGGCTGCATCAGCACGCCAAGGTGTCCGCCCATGGCGGCAAAGCCGCCGAGCAACGCCGCAACCGTGATCAAGATGCCCACGAAACTGCCCAACGCGCCGCTCCATCGCCGATCCCATCGACGATGTCTATTCGGCGACGCTTGCGCGAAGCTGGCTTCACACAGCAACAGCCCCGCGCAAGCTATCGGGCGCAGCTTGGCGCCACGTCGCAATAGCCGGCGAGGGTTCCCATGCTGTCCACGATCGCGGATTACACCAGAATATCGAACAACATGACCCGGTCGCTCTCGCTCACCGCGAAGAAGCCGGATGTCAGCCGCGAGACCACCTACTACCTGGCCAACATCGGCAAGGTCACCAGCATCGACGACTTCCTGAACAACTACCGCCTCTTCTCTTACGCGATGAAGGCCTACGGGCTGAGCGACATGACCTACGCCAAGGCGTTCATGCGCAAGGTGCTGACCGAGGGCATCTCGAACACCAACAGCTTCGCCAACAAGCTGTCGGACCCGCGCTACCGGGAATTCGCCAAGGCATTCAATTTTGCCGCGCTCGGCCCCAAAGCCACCCAGACCACCGCGGCGCAGACCGGCACCGCGACCAACTATGTCCAGCAGGTGATGGAGCAGGACGCCGGCGACCAGAACGAGGGCGTGCGCCTCGCACTCTATTTTACGCGCAAGGCGTCCTCGATCACCAGTCCCTACCAGATCCTCGCGGACAAGGCGCTGACCCAGGTGGTGCAGACCGCGCTCGGCCTGTCGCCGAACGTCAGCGCGGCCGATATCGACAAGCAGGCCGCGATGCTCTCCAAGATGATCAACATCGCCGACTTCAAGGACCCGGCCAAGGTCGCCAAGTTCGCGCAGCGTTTTGCCGCGATGTGGGACGCGAGCCAGGCCGCCGACGGCACCGGCAACAACCCGTACAGCTCCGCGTTGATCCTCATCGGCGGCCAGACGACGTCGGGGATGGACACCGACCTATTGTCAAAGCTGCAAACCCTCCGGTTCGGAAGATAGCACCATGCAATCGGCCCTCTATGTCGGTCTGTCGGCCCAGGTCGCGCTGGAAAAGCGGCTGCAGACGATCGCCAACAACGTCGCCAACGTCAACACGGCCGCCTTCCGCACCGACGTGGTGAAATTCGAGACCGTGCTGTCGCGCGCCGGTGTCAACCCGGTGGCGTTCTCCTCGCCGGGCGACAACATCATCTCGCGCGAGGCCGGCACGGTGACCCAGACCGGAAACCCGCTCGATGTCGCGGTGGCCGGCCAGGGCTGGCTCGCCTTCGCCGGCCCCAACGGAACGGTCTATACCCGCGACGGCCGGCTGCAGATCGCGCCCAATGGCGACCTGCAAACCGTGACCGGCTTTCCCGTCGTCGATTCCGGCGGCGCCCAGATCACGCTCGACCCCAACGGCGGGCCGATCTCGATCGCGCGCAACGGCGCGATCACCCAGGATCGCGCCGAGGTCGGCACGATCGGCCTGTTCACGATACCCGCCGACGCCAATCTCGAGCGCTACGGCAATTCCGGCGTGGTGCCCGATCGCGCCGCCACCGCCGTCACCGATTTCACCCGCGACGGTTTTCGGCAGAGCTACGTGGAAGGATCGGGCGCCAATCCGATGCTCGAACTGACCCGGCTGATCTCGGCGTCGCGCGCCTTCGACGGCACCAATTCGATGGTCGAGGGCACCGAGAGCTCGCTGCAGGATGCGATCCGCACGCTGGGTGAGCCTGCGAAATAAAACTCGCTGCGAACGCGGGGAATTTTCTTGAACGCGCTACGGCAACTGGAATGGGCGCTGCAGGAACTGCAGCAGAACACGGCGCTGGCAAGCGTCAGCGGCGCCATTTCGGAGATCGCGCCGACGCATTTCCGGATCTCGGGCCTGTCGCGCTTCGTGCGCCTCGGCGAGTTGATCGGCGTCAATTCGGCTGATCGCACCCAGATCGGCGAAGTGGTCCGCATCGACAGCGACGGCGTCGTCGCAAAGCCGTTCGACCGGCAATTTGCCGGCGGACTGGGCTCGGTCGCTTTCCGTATGCCGCCGCTGACCTTCGCGCCGGACCCGAGCTGGAAAGGCCGCGTCATCAACGCGCTCGGCGCGCCGCTGGACGGCCAGGGCCCGCTGATGCCGGGGGCGCGCGCGGTCTCGGCCGAGGCGGAGCCGCCGCCGGCGATGAAGCGGGCGCGCGTCCACAAGCCGCTGCGCAGCGGCGTCCGCGTCATCGATCTGTTCGCGCCGATTTGCGCCGGCCAGCGCGTCGGCGTGTTTGCGGGCTCCGGCGTCGGAAAGTCGACCTTGCTGGCGATGCTCGCCAAGAGCCAAGGTTTCGACACCGTGGTGCTGGCGCTGGTCGGCGAACGCGGCCGCGAGGTGCGGGAGTTCATCGAGGACGTGCTCGGCCATAACCGCGCCCGCGCCGTCACCATCGTCTCGACCGGCGACGAAAGCCCGATGATGCGGCGGCTGGCGCCGAAGACCGCGATGGCGGTCGCCGAATATTTTCGCGACCGCGGCGAATCAGTGCTGCTGGTGGTCGACTCGATCACCCGATTCGCTCATGCCTCCCGTGAGGTGGCATTGGCCGCCGGCGAGCCCGCGGTCGCGCGCGGCTACGCCCCGACCGTGTTCACTGACCTGCCGCGCCTGCTCGAGCGGGCCGGGCCCGGCGAGGAAGGATCGGGGACGATCACCGGCATTTTTTCCGTGCTGGTCGATGGCGATGACCACAATGATCCGGTCGCCGACACGATTCGCAGCACGCTCGACGGGCATATCGTGCTCAGCCGGCACATTGCCGACCAGGCGCGCTATCCGGCGGTCGACGTTCTCGCCTCGGTCTCACGCTTGGCGCATTGCGTCTGGGATCCCGAGGAACGCGAGCTGGTGAGCAAGCTGCGCGCCATGATCGCCAAATATGAAGACACCAGCGACCTTCGTCTGATGGGCGGCTATCAGTCCGGGCGCAATTCGGCGCTCGACCAGTCGGTCGAGATTGTGCCGAAGATCTACGCCGCGATGAGGCAGGACGCCTCGGCTCCGCCCAGCACCGACCCATTCCGCGAGCTGCGCGACGCGATGAAGGCCGACTGACGCGGCGATCCGGCGAATCACTTTTCCGGACCAGCAGCTGGGTTGGTCAGCGCCGGCGCAATACACCTTGTCCGCGCATTCCTACAAAATTCTCCATTTCGATAGTCAATCGCGCTGGTTGCCAACTTCGTTGACGCACGTTTTCCGTCAGCGCGCTGCATCAATGATAGGCAGCGACTTGCGTGCATTAGAACTGTCACATACTTCGGTATAGTCGTTTGACGAAGAGTTTTGTGACAAGAGCAGGTCGATCGACTTGAACGCTGTGTACTACTCTTGCGTTCAAACCTTTCCAGGTGCGTCTTTACTTGCTTTTCTTGGGAAGCTGATTCATCGTTCGGCGTAACTCAGAAAACGTTTACTTGAGACTTGGACTTAGGGGCTTCAGTTGAAGAGTTCGGATCCATCGTCCGGCGGTGAGGATCACTGCGGCTCCCATTCAATACCCTTGCGATCGGCGCGCGGTCAGCGGCAAAGCTCTTTGCGCCGCTCGCAAGGTTTCGCCGACAGTCGCGCTTACCTCGAGCTGTGCGCCAACCGTGGCCTGTCGCGGCATCGGGACGCCGCGCAGCAGATTGCGGCGAGGTAGGTCATGGCCTTGACGCGCGAAGCAGTCGAACTGCTGGTTCAGGCCGCGAGAGCCTGGTACTTCGAAGGCGATCAGCACGGGCTGCGCGATCGGGAATGGATGGCGCTGCGCTTCCTCGGCCGCGCCAATCGATTTTCGCGGACGCCAACCGCGCTGGCAGGCTTCATCGGCGCGACCAAGGCCACCGCCTCGCAGATCGTGAAGACGCTCGAGAACAAATCCTATCTGGTCAGAAAGCCATCACACGAAGACAAGCGCTCGGTGGTGCTCTGCGTGACGCCGCAGGGCGAAAAATGCCTGAGCCAGCATGATCCGATCAATCATGTGCTGAATGCAGTGACGGCGCTCGGCAATGACGATTGCGTCAGGCTGCACGATTCCCTCACGCGGGTGCTCAATCATCTCGACGCGGCCCATCAGCGTCTCAATGCCAGCACCTGCCGCGACTGCATGTTCCTCGCCGAACGCGGCCCGGCACCCGGCAAGGGCCGCACCGCCGAATTCGTCTGCCGGCTCTACCGCGCCCCGATCGCGCTCGAAGAGACCGAACTCCTATGCACCAGCTTCGAGCGCACCCGCGACCGTCCGAAGATCGACGAACAGCCCGAGCGCCTCCGCGTCGTCAGCCAGGCGTAGATCGAGCCGCGCGGCGCATACGAAAAAGCCCACCGAGAGGCGGGCTTTCTCATCTCACCGGTCCTGAGATTTGGTTGCGGGGAGGCGCAACCATCTCAAATTACTACTTGAGGCAACGGCCTGAAGCACGGACTGGTTGACCTTCACACGGGAGAGGTCCAAGTACTGGCATACGAGACGCTCCGCACGATCGAGCTGTATCACAACAGAAAATTTCCGACCGGTAACAAGGACGCTCTCAAGCGCGAGAAGCCGCTTCACTAAGCTTCGCGCGAACATCGCAACACGGCTACCACGCAGGCTTGGTGCAACTGAGCCGGAGAGAGCAATCTGGCTAGGTGAGATTCCCAAACGCGGCATCTCATTCACCGCCATTGCCCGCAAATGGCAGGTAGCTATCTGGATAGCTTTTCCTACCCACTCGCTAAATTCGTGTCACCGTGAAATGTGCTTCGACCGGTCTTCCGGCCTTGCCGTTGATCGGCAGGATGTCCTGCGGACAGGCTGAGAAGGCGATTACCAGATCCATCTCGGCGCGCAGGCATACATAGCCGCCGGGCACGGGCCGTGGCGGCGCCGCAAAGCCGAGTGTCCCCTCCGCGCTCCAGGGAATATTCATGAAGAGATTGAGAGGGCTTGGGACCTCCGGCGGCATGAGGCCGAGCTCCGCCATTCCGGCAAACAGATTGTCGGTGCAATTGTCGTGGTGGCCTTCGACACCGAGGAAGCTGTAACGATAGCGATCGCAGGCCGCGATCAGCGTGTCATGCACGCCGCCCGATGTGTCTTCAGTCATGGTCAGGATCGGCCGGCGCTTGTTGGTGCGCAGGATGTCGCCGGGTTTCGGCACCAGATGAAGCGTATGAGCCCGGGTGTGCTCGTTCGACATGAATTCGGCGAGATCGCCGCGGTTGAAGGCCCAGGTGTCGACGACCTGCTCGCCATGGGTGTTGATGACGGTGATGGTCTGCCCGGCGGCGACGAAGGCAGCCTTGCCGCTGCGCGCCGGAATTTCGATGCGCGTCTCCATGACACCGGTCCTCACGCCTTGAGGGCGATCAAGTCGATCTCGATGATCCCTCCGCGCGCCAGGTCGGTCACACCGACCGTGGTCCGTCCGGGCCGGCGATCTTCGTCAAAGTAAGTCGAGAAGATCGCGTTCATGGCGGCGTAGTCACGCTTGAAATCCGTCAGGTAGATGCGGACGAAGACGACGTTGGCGAAAGTCAGCCCACAGCCCTTGAGCACGCGCGCCAGATTGTCCATCACCTTGCGGGTCTGCGCCTCGATGCCCGGCGGAATCGGAAGGGCGTCATCATCGGGATCGGTGGCAAGCTGTCCCGTCACGAACACAAACGGTCCGGCCTCGACGGCGTGGCTATAGGGCGCAACCGGCTTCGGCGCATCGGGCAAAAGATGGAAAATCGGATCCATGGCATTCCTCCTTGATCAAGCTTCAGCGTCCGCCGTTCGCGGCGTGTCCTGCGTAGCGCTGGATGAATTGGCGCGCGCGCTCGGTTTCGGGACTGGAGAAGAACGGCTCGGGCGCGGCCGTCTCGACCACCCGCCCGCGGTCGAGGAACAGGATCCGCGTCGCCGCATCGCGCGCAAATCCCATCTCGTGGGTCACCACCACCATCGTCCTGCCCTCACGGGCGAGCTCGCGCATCACCACAAGCACCTCGCCGACAAGCTCGGGATCGAGCGCGCTGGTCGGCTCGTCGAACAGGAGAAGGTCGGGCCGCATCGCGAGCGCACGTGCGATTCCGACGCGCTGCTTCTGTCCTCCGGACAATTTTGCCGGAAACGAATCGCGCTTGTCGGCGAGTCCGACCTTCGCGAGCAGTTCCAGCGCCTCGTCCCGCACCTCGGCCCTTGGCCGCTTCTGCACCTGCACCGGCGCCTCCATCAGGTTTTGCAGCACCGTGAGGTGGGGCCAGAGCGCAAAATGCTGAAACACCATGCCGATCCGGGTCCTGATCCGCGACAGCTCGCGGTCACTCATGACCAGCCCGGCTCCGTTGACGCCGATTTGCGCGCCGTTCAGATAGATCTGGCCGGCGTCGGGCCGCTCGAGCCAATTGATGCAGCGGAGCAGCGTCGATTTCCCCGAGCCGGACGGACCGAGCACGCAGACCGTCTCGCCTTTCGCGACCTGAAAGCTGATGTCCGAGAGCACCTCGAGCGCGCCAAAGCGCTTCGATACCCCGGCCACGTCGAGAACCCTGCTCGCCACTGTCATCTCGGATACCTAGCGTCTCGCCGCGGCCAGGCGGTCGATGGAGCCGACGCCCGCCTCGATCACAAGGCACAGGCCCCAATAGAGAAACACCGCGGTGATGAAGGCCGCGAACGGCACATAATGCCGAGACTGGATCGAGCTTGCGGCGTGGGTCAGCTCCGGCAGGGCGATGATGGTCAGGAATGCGCTGTCCTTGATGATCTGGATCATCTGGTTGCCGATCACGGGCCCGGCGGCAAGCAGCAGCGGCGGAAGCACGATGCGGCGGAACAGCGCGACGTTGGTAAAGCCGAATGCGACCCCGGCCTCGATCGGCTCGCGCGGCTGTGCCATCCAGGCACCGCGCAATATCTCGGCCATATAGGCGGCGTTGTAGATCGTCAGGGCGACGAGACCGGAGGTCCAGTTGTCCAGCCTGATCCCGAGCGACGGCAGCCCGTAATACACGATATAGGCGAACAGCAGGAACGGGACGCAGCGCATGCCGTCGACAAAGCCGTGCGCGACGCCGGCAAGCCAGCGCTGCTTCGACATCAAGGCCAGCGTCAGGACGAATCCGATCAGGAGCGCGGCCGCAGCCGACAGAACCGACAGGACCGTGGTGTTGCCGAGCCCGCTCAGCAGCAGGGCGCGCTCGCTCCATACAACGCCGAAATCGTGGATCATGCGGCCGCCTCGGCCATCAGCTGGCGCCGCTCGATCCAGCGCTGCAGCGAGACAAGCGCAAACACGATCGGCGCATAGAGCGCCACCGCGACCAGGAACGGCGGCAACGGATCGTAGGTCTCGGCGCCGATCCGCACCGCCGCCCGTGTGATGTCGACGACGCCCACCACCGCCAGCACCGGCGTCACCTTGATCAAGAGCGACATCTCGTTGACGAGGCCGGGCAGGCTCGCGCGCGCGATCTGCGGCAACACGATGCGGCGAAAGCGCAGTGCAGCGGTCATGCCGACCGACTGCGCGGCCTCATATTGATCCCTCGGGAAATTCATCAGCGACGCGCGCCAGACCTCGCAGTTGAACGCCGCCGTATTCATCACCAGCGCAAGGATTGCGGCCGAGATCGGGCCGATGGCGATGCCGATATTGGGTAACGCAAAGAACAGGAGGAGCAACAAGGTGACAAGCGGGGTTGCGCGCAAGATGCTGACATAGACGGCGACGATGCGTGCAACAACCGGCACGTCGGCCCAGCGCAGCACCGCGAGGCCCAGCCCGATCGGCAGACCGATCAGGATGCCGACGAGCGACAATGTCACTGTCACCACGGCACCCCCAAGCATGGCCAATATGTCGCCACCGGTCATGACCGATCAACCGCGCCCGAAACGTCAGAACTCGGGCTGAAACGAAACCGGCAGATCGGGGAACGATTGTCCGAACCACTTCTTCTGCAGTTCGGCGAACCGGCCGTTCTCCTTCTCCTTGGCGATGAAGCCGTTCAGGAATTCGAGCAGCTCGGTGTTGCCCTTGGCCACCGCCCAAGCCGGGAACGATTTTCCGGACACGGCCTGTCCCAGTTCGAAGACGCCTGGCTTCTCGGTGACCAGGGTCTGCAGATTGATGATCGTGTTGACGACATAGTCGACGCGGCCGAGCGCCAGATCCTGATAAGCTTCCGGATATGACGTATATTCGACGACCTTGCCGAGCTTGCCGCCCTCCTTCTCCAGCATCGTTCCGAGTTCAGGCAACCGCGCCAGCAGGGCGCTGCCCGCCTGGACACCCACCGTCTTGCCGTTGAGGTCCTTGATCGCAGCGATGCTCTTGTCGTCCTTGCGCTTGACATAATAGTGCGTGGCGTCGGCGATCGGGCTCGTGAAATCGAGCGATTGCTTGCGCTCCTTGGTGATGATCGCGGCGGTGATGGCCACATCGTATTTGCCGGTGCTCACGCCGGCGAGGATGCCGGTCCAGGGCAGGATTTGCTGCTTGATCTCGAATGGGGCGGACTTGCGCAGGTCCTCGATCAGTTCGTTGTCGAAGCCGGTCGGCTTGCCGTCCTTTACAAACTCGAAGGGACGGAAATCATCCTCGGTCGCGACGATCAATCCGCGCTTCTTGATCTCGTCGAGGCTGCCGGCCTGGGCACTCCCGGCAAGCAGGGGTATGACAGTGAGCGCGGCCAGGAGGCTCAGCGTCAGGCGTCCCGAGATCGAATTGACGCGAGCAAGCGAACAGGTCGTCATCATGAGTCTCCCTTTCGTTGGCTTATCATTCAAAGATCAGTCCAAGCTAAATCCGTGGGCACGCAGATAGGGCGGAAACGCCGCACCTTCAGCCTTTGCTACCTGGCGCGCCTTGTCTTCCGACCAGCCGTAGAAGGCAGCTTCGCCGAACTCGGCGTTGGCGCGCTGCTGCTCCTTCGGGATCGCGTGCAGCGCGTCTCGTCTCCGGTCGTAATCGTCAATAGCGGCCGCGAGCCCGCTATCGTCGTAGCTGTCGCGATGCGCCGTCACGCCACGCGGCAACCGCAGGCTCACATGGCCCTCAGCTTGCGGATAGCCGAGACAGAGCCCGGCGACGGGAAAGACGAGGTTGGGCAGGCCGAGGATGCCGGCGACGCCGTCGATCTCGTTGCGGAGCACGCTGATTGGGCAGACCCCGAGGCCGACTGATTCAGCCGACAGGATCATGGTCTGCATGGCGAGCGCTGCGTCGATGCTGGCGTTGAAGAAGCCTTCCAGCGTTCCGTTCTCGACCGGCTTGCCGCGCATCTCGCCGATGCGTTGCAAGCGCCTGGCGTCGCCTAAGAAGACGAAGAAGACGGGCGCGATCCCGATCCACGGCATCGCAGGAAACAGCTTGCCGACGGCGGCGCGCTTCTCAGGATCGCGCACGCGCAGGATCGAGGCCTGCTGGAAATCGGATTTCGCCGAGGCACTGAGGGCGCAGGCGACGAGCAGGTCAAGCAGCGCCTCGGCCGGCATCCTGTCGCTGTAGCGCCGCACGGTTTTCCGCGACAGGACGCGGCAAATCAGATCACTCTCTTCGGCTCCCGCACCCGAAGGGCCACCATCACCAAAACGCCGCGCAACCGCCTCCGAACAGGCCGACATCAGCTGGTCCTCCCGGTAGATCTGCGGATGATCGCTGGGCGCGGCCGCGATGCGGTGACGGCCAGTGTTGCCGGTTGTGGTTCGAGACAGTTCATCGCCAACTCCACACTGGCCTTCCAAAACCCCGGAATTGGTATCGACCGGAGTTGCCACGTCTGGCTGTCCCGGGATTTCGTCCAACCAACTCAACGTCTGAGAATTGGAGCAAGGGACATGCCAGATGGGTCCCTGCGCGTCCGGCGACAGCGTGCGCGGGCTTTCCAGCCAAATCGTCCTGCGAAACACAGGGACAATAAGATGAATCGCTCGCAGCGGTCGATTTTGACCAATCAGGAATGCGAAGCATGCTTCGCAATTATCCGCATGCCGTCTCGTCGGCGCGGCCTCGCCAAGGTCCGCACTGCCGCTTTTGAGGCAGATTGCACAGATAATAGCCGCGCGACCACGACGGAGATCGGATCAATCAACTGCATCTGAAGCACCGGCAGTTCCCGAGTGCGCCGCCACGATCCTCTGCATCATGACGACGAAGCGCTTCTGGTCCGCCTTGCCGAGACCGGCCACGGTTTCCAGATGGGCCGCTCGCGCCGATCTTTCCATCTTGCGCAGCAACGCGGCGCCGGCTGGGGTCAAGCGGCAGAGCTGCGACCGACGATCATGGCGTGCGGTTGCGCGATCAACAAAGCCACGCGATTGCAGCCGCTTAAGCGCTCCCGTGGTCGTCGTGCGATCCAGCGCGATGTCAGCAGCCAAGGTCGTCTGATCGGCGGTTCCGCGCTTCGCGAGCGCGGTGAGGAGGCTGTACTGCAGCGGCGTGATCTCGAACGCTGCACACCTTTCCTGGAACAAGGCGACGTGGATCTGATGCAGCCGCCGGATCAGGTAACCCGGCCGCTCCTCGAGCGGCCACAGGCCTTTGGTCTTTCCGCTTCTTGCTGCCATCCGGTTCGTTCCTCGGCGCGGCGCTGTGCCGCCTGCATGAATTTGAAGCTGTCTATGCCACGGAAACTAGTGTAAGAAAATACGAAGTATACTTCGCAATTGCATGGCGGCCGACGCCGCTGGCGGGAGAGGAGATCGGCGATGTCGGTGAGCACCAGCTTCGACCTGCTTCTGCGCGGCGGCCGCGTCATCGATCCCGCCTCCGGCCTCGATGGCGTGAAGGACGTCGCCATCCGCGACGGCAAGATCGCCGCGGTGCAATCGGATATCCTGCCGAGCAGCGCGCGGGAAATCGTCGACGTGAGCGGCATGATCGTGCTACCGGGACTGATCGACACCCACGCCCATGTCTATCAGTATGTCACCGGCCGTTTCGGCATGAATGCCGACATGGTCGGCGTGCAGTCCGGCGTCACCACGCTGGTCGACCAGGGCGGCCCCTCCTGCATGACCCTTCCCGGCTTTCGTCACTTCATTGCCGAGAAATCGTCATCGCGCACCTACGCCTTCCTCTCGGCCTATCTCGTCGGTGGACTGGAAGGACATTATTATCCGAACCTCTACCGGCCCGACTGCGTCGATATCGACGCCACCGTGAAGGCCGCGACCGCGAACCGCGACCTCGTCCGCGGCATCAAAGCCCATGCCGAGATCGGCGGCTTCGCGCGTTGGGGCATCCGCGTCATCGAGATGGCGGCGGAGATCGGGCGCCGCGCCGATCTCCCGGTCTATGTACATTTCGGACAATTGTGGGGCCTGCCGGAGAGCGGCACCAACGGCGAGGATGTCGACACTATCCTGGAGCGCGTGATCCCGCTGCTGCGTTCCGGCGACATTCTGGCGCATCCCTTCACGCGGCACCCGGGCGGCTTCGTCAATCGAGAGGGCGAGGTGCATCCGGTGATCCAGGCTGCACTCGACCGCGGGCTGCGCGTCGATGTCGGCCACGGCAGCCACTTCTCCTACCGCCTCGCGCGCAAGGCGATTGCCTCCGGGATCGTGCCGACCACGCTTGGTGCCGACATTCACGGCTACAACACCCATGTGCCGGCGCCGGTCGGCACACCCGAAGAGCACGCCGACGACGAGAACCATCCTTTCGCGGGTCAGGCGAAATTCAGCCTGGTGCAGGCGATGAGTTCGATGATGGCGCTCGGCCTCACCTTGGAGCAGGTGGTCCCGATGGTGACTTCGAATCCGGCCGAGATGCTCGGTCTTTCCGATCGGATTGGTGCGCTCAAGCCCGGCATGGATGCCGATGTGAGCGTGCTCACCGAGAAGCCGGGCCGCCATGTCCTGCGCGACAATGAGAAGACCGAAGTGGTCGCCGACCGGCTGTTGCAGCCGGTGTTCTGCCTGCGCGCCGGCGTCCGCCACGATGCTGTCGCGCCGATCCTTCCGCAGGCCGTGGCGGCCTGACCGCTTCATGCGGGCTCAAGCAGGGGCGAGCGCGAATGTCTGACGTCGAATGCGTTTCCGCTTCGGGCGTGACCGCTGGCGGCGGTCAGGGCGTCGGTGCGCGATTGCCGCGCAAGGAGGACGACCGCTTCCTGCGCGGGCGCGGCCAGTATGTGGCCGATATCCGCATTGCCGGGCTGAAGGACGTCGCGTTCGTTCGCAGTCCGCTGGCGCATGCGCGCATCAAGGCCATTCACGTGCCGGAGCGGTTTTCCGATGTCGTGTTCACGGCAGCCGATCTCACCGGCGTCGCACCGATCCGCGCCGTGTCCGGGCTGCCGGGATTCAAGATCTCGGAACAGCCGGTGCTCGCGACCGGAAAAGTTCGGCATGTTGGTGAGCTCGTCGCCATGTGCGTGGCGCCGACAAGGGCGGAAGCTGAAGATATCGCGGCCTGCGTCGGGCTCGAGCTCGAACCGCTGCCCGCCGTGCACGACATGTGCAAGGCGCGCGAGGCCGGAACCGCACTGGTTCACGAGCATTGGGGCGACAATGTCTTCCTCGAAACCCTGTTCGAGGTCGACATCGCCCCTGCGCTCGACGCCCCCATCAAGATGACGCGTGAAATATCGACGGCACGGCAATGCATGTCCCCGCTCGAGGGACGCGGCGTGGTCGCAAGCTTCGATCACCGCCTCGACCAGCTCACGCTCTACACCAGCGCGCAGATGCCGCATATCGTGCGCAACGGCCTGTCGGATTGTCTCGGCATCGAGCAAGGACGCATCCGCATCGTTTCACCCGATATCGGTGGCGGATTCGGGCACAAGGGAATCCTGCTGCCCGAGGAAGTATGCCTGGCATGGCTTGCGATGCAACAGGGCCTTGCCGTCCGCTGGATCGAGGATCGACGCGAGCACTTGACCGCCAGCGCCAACTGCCGCGAACACCACTACAACATCACCGTCTATGCCGACCGCGACGGCACCTTGCGCGGCATCGATTGCGAGGCGATCGTCGATTCCGGGGCCTATTCCTCCTATCCCTTCTCGGCCTGTCTCGAAGCTGCGCAAGTCGCGAGTATCCTGCCCGGGCCTTATCGCATGCCTGCCTATCGCTGCCGGACATATTCGGTCGCAACCAACAAGTGCCCGATCCTGCCTTATCGCGGTGTGGCCCGAACCGGGGTCTGCTTCGCGCTGGAGTTGATGCTCGACGCGGTGGCAAGAGAAGCAGGGCTCGAGCCCGCGGAAGTGCGGCTGCGTAATCTGGTCCGGCCCGAGCAAATGCCGTTCGACAACATCACCAGGAAGCACTTCGACAGCGGCGATTATCCCCAAGCCATCAGGCGCGCCGTTGCGACGATCGACGTCGCCTCGTGGCGCGAGCGCCAGCGTCTCAAGGAGGTCGACGGGCGGCTGATCGGCCTGGGTCTTTCGGTCTATTGCGAGCAGGCCGCGCACGGCACCTCCGTCTATGCCGGTTGGGGCATTCCGATGGTGCCGGGCCATGAACAGGCCACCGCGCGCATGACGCCGGATGGCGGGCTGGAGATCCGGGTCGGCCTGCATTCGCACGGCCAGGGCCTCGAGACCACTCTGGCGCAGGTCGCGCACGAAATTCTCGGTATCGACACCGCCAAGGTGCGGGTGATCCACGGCGACACCGCACTGACCCCCTATTCGACCGGGACGTGGGGCTCGCGCGCGATGGTGATGGCAGGCGGCGCGGTCGGAACGGCCTGCGCGGAAATCGCCGAGCGTGCGAAGCACATCGGCGCCAAGCTCCTGCAGCTTGATCCCGCCTCAGTCTCGCTGCGCAACGGCCGCGTGTGCGGACCGAACAGCAGCATCGCGCTTTCCGAGATCGCGCATACCTGGTACCGGCGGCCGCAAGACTTGCCGCCCGATGTCGATCCTGCAGGCCTGGAGTCCACCAGCGGCTACAAGCCGCGCCGCGACAGCGGCACGTTCAGCTATGCCGTGCATGCCGTCGCCGTTGCGGTAGACCCCGATCTCGGCGAAGTCGAGTTGCTCGACTACGTCATCGTCGAGGACGGCGGCGTGCTGGTCAATCCGATGATCGTCGACGGCCAGATCTTTGGCGGCCTCGCACAAGGCATCGGCACTGCGCTCTACGAGGAAATGCCGTTCGACGGTGCAGGCCAGCCGCTTGCGACAACGCTTGCGGATTACCTGCTCCCTGGGCCGACGGAAGTCCCGGCGCCGCGGCTCGATCACATGGAGACCCCCTCGCCTTACACCATGTTCGGCGTCAAGGGCATCGGTGAAGGCGGCGCCATCGCGCCGCCGGCTGCGATCGCCAACGCCGTCAACGATGCGTTGCGGCCGCTCGGCGTCGAGCTTCTGCACTCGCCGATCTCGCCGCGGCGGATCGTGGAAGCCGTTCTCGCGGCACGCGAGGCGGAAAGACCGGCCGCATGAAGGCAGCTCCCTTTGCCTACGAACGTCCTGCCGACCTGAGGGCAGCAATCGCGCTCATGGCGGAGGCAGGCGAATCGACGAAAATCATGGCGGGCGGCCAGTCGCTCGGCCCGATGCTGAACCTCCGCCTTGTCCAGCCCGAGTTGATCATCGACATCTCGGGGCTTGCCGAGTTGAAACAGGCGGAGCGCCGCGGCGACGAACTCGTGATCGGCGCCTGCGTGACCCACAGCGACATCGAGGACGGGCGCATCCCCGACGTCACGCGCGGCGCCATGCAGCGAGTGGCCAGCGCCATCGCCTACCGCGCCGTGCGCAACCGCGGCACGATCGGCGGCTCGCTCAGCCATGCCGATCCGGCCGCGGACTGGGTTTCGGCCCTTCCCGCTCTTGGCGCAAAGGTAACGCTGCGCAGCGCACACGGGGTCCGCGACCTTGCCGTCGAGGATTTCATCGCCGGCGCGCTGGAATCGGTGCTGCAGGCGGGCGAGATCGTCGAGGCCGTGCGCGTGCCTGTGATGCGCGCTTCGGCCCGCTGGGGTTACGTCAAGGCCTGCCGCAAGCCGGGCGAGTTTGCGCATGCGATTGCCGCCGTGATGATCGATCCGGAGCTGGGTAGTACGCGTGTAGTGATCGGCGCCATCGAGGCCGCACCGATCTTCCTTGTCGACGCAGCAGAGCTGTTCGGCGGCCGCATCACCCACAATTTCAGGCAACAGTTCGATGCCCACGCCGCAGATGCACTCCTGGCTCAGGCCGGGATGACGAGCCCTGCCGACCGCCACATCCATGTCACGGTGCTGCGCCGGGCGATCGACGAGGCGGCGGCGTGACGACAATCGACATCAACGTCAATGCGCGTACCGTGAAGGCATCCGTCGCACCGCGCACGCATCTCGCCGACTTCCTGCGTGACCATCTCGACCTCACCGGCACGCATCTCGGCTGCGAGCATGGTGTGTGCGGGGCCTGTACGCTGCTGATCGACGACATGCCGGCGCGGTCCTGCATCACCTTTGTAGCCGCCTGCGCCGGCGCGCACATCACCACAATCGAAGGCCTCGACAGGGATGAGATCGCAGCCGAACTTCGCGCTGCATTCACCCGCGAGCACGCTTTGCAATGCGGCTATTGTACGCCGGGGATGCTGATCTCGGCGCGCGATCTCGTGCTGCGCCTCGAAGCCGCCGACGACCACGCAATCCGCGTTGGCTTGAGCGGCAATCTCTGCCGCTGCACCGGCTATGTCGGGATCGTCCGCGCCGTGCACTCGGTCATTGAGGACAGACGCAAGCGCGGCATCCAGCCTGTGCCGGGCGCGGGCCGCGAGCAACTTGGACCTGTGGGATCCGGCAACGGAGCAGCCATTGGAGGTCCGGCGACGATCCGACCGGCGGCCGCTGTCGAGCCGAAAGAAGGCCCGAGCCGCAAGGTAGCAATTCCGGAGTCCGTGCCTGACAGGACTCTTGAAGAGAGTTTCACCATCGCCGCCCCGATCGGGGAAGTGTTTGCGATGTTCGGCGACGTCAAGCAGGTTGCAGCCTGCCTTCCCGGCGTTTCGCTGACCGGTACCCCGACGGCGGAGCATGTCGAGGGCCAGATTCGCGTCAAGCTCGGTCCGATTTCCGCGACCTTCCGCGGCGCCGCCAGGATCGCGCGCGATCCCGATACGATGTCGGGCCGGATCGTCGGAACCGGAGACGACCAGCGCAGCCGGTCCTCGACCTCAGGCGAAATCCGCTACCGCCTCGCGTCCATCGACGCCGGCGCCGCAACCCGCGTCGAACTATCGATCGGCTACAGCCTGCGAGGCATCCTGGCCCAGATCGCGCGCGACGGACTGGTACGGGACCTCGCGGCCCGCCTGACCGCGGACTTTGCTCGCAATCTGGAGCAACAGGTTTCAGGCACGACCAGACGCGAGACCGCGCAGCCAATCGACGGTCTTGCCTTCCTGCTCCACCAATTGTGGAGATTTGCAAAGGGGATCGGTCAGCGGACTTGGCATCGCTGACGATGATGGCATCGTAGCGCTCTGCGCCGGAGAACAGGCCTGCTCACAGACCCTGGCTTGGCGCTCGGATTGCGGCGGCAAGGAGATGTTTCATGACTGGGACGAACCACTCCAATCAAGCGCGTGACGACGAGCGCTTTCTCAGACATTCGTTCACGATCGCGCGCCGGGCGGTAAGCCATGGCAATCATCCGTTCGGGGCCGTTCTCGTCGATCGGAACGGCAGCGTCCTGCTCGAGACCGAGAACGGCTTCATGCCGTCGCGCAACGGCACGGCCCATGCCGAGCGACTGCTGGCGACCATGGCATGTACGACGCTGTCCGCGGAAGTGCTGGCGGCTGCCACGCTCTATTCATCCGCCGAGCCCTGCGCAATGTGCGCCGGCGCAATCTATTGGGCAGGCATCGGCCGCGTGGTCTACGGACTGGGCGAGCAGCGGCTGCGCGAACTGACCGGCAATCATCCCGACAATCCGACGCTCGACCTGCCGTGTCGCAACGTGTTCGACAGCGGTCAACGCAAGACCGAGGTTGTCGGCCCGTTGCTTGAAGACGAAGCCGCGATCGTGCACGAGGGCGCCTGGACCCGATAGTCGCGCAGCGGCTCCGGCGGCCAGAATTCCCCCGTGCAGGAACGTGAAAGTGGCGCCGCGGTGTGTCGCGGCGCCACAGGGGATCCACCGATGGAACGGGTCAGGTGGATCAGAACTTCACGGAGATACCGGAATAGAGCGATTCCTCGGTGCAGGAATTATTGCTGACGCCCGGCGCGACATTACAGACAACGCTCTTGGCGTGGTCGAGGCCGAACTTGTTCTGCCAATAGCGATAGGCGACCCAGACGTCCACGAAGTGCGAGTACTTCGGTCCCCAGAACGCCTTGCTCGCGTCGAAGGTCAAACGGATCGGCTCGGAGTTGAGCTCCACCGCGGTGCTGATGTTGGTGACCGGATTGAACGCCATCGGTTCGTTCTCGGTGCCCTTCTTGCCGTACCAGCCGGCGCGGCCACTGATCGAGAAATACTGCATGTTCTCGGGCAGGAAGCCGAGATCCATGTAGTAGTTCACTTCGACGGCCCAGGTCGGCTTGAATTTGGTATTGCCGTCGCTGAGGCAGGTCACGCCAGGCACACCTGGCCCGAACAGACCGCACTGGTCGAACGCGTTGTGATTGGCGAACTCGTAATACATCAACGGCGCCACGTTGATGTAACCCTTGTAGGGAAGGTTGAATTCGAACTGGAGACCGGCGACGACGTCACGCTTGGCGGGCGCGAGGAAGTTGTTCTCCGTGTTGGCGTCCATGCCGACTTCGAACGAGATATTGTTCAGCGGTCCCATGCTGAACGCCTTCGTGTTGAAGATCTGGTTCCAGCCGAAGGTGGATCGGAACAGGCCATAAATTTCGGTGGCGCCGGCGCAGGTTGCTGGAGCTCCGGTGATGGTCACACCGACATTCGAACACGGCGATGCCGGGTCGTTGTGGTCCGACTTGTACATCGAGATCGTGAAGAAGTTCTGGCCGTAGGCCCAGATGTCGAAGTGCGTGAACGAATAGACCTGCTTGGCGGTCTTTCCATCGATGCTGCCGTCGGGACGGACGGAAAATACGCCCGGATCGGTGCCGGAGAAAATGTAGGAGTAGGTCACTCGATTGTCGACGACCAAGAAAAAGGGCAGGTCGGCGGCCGGCTTGGGCGCCTTGACCGGCAGATCAGCGGCGCTCGCGAGATTGGCGGCCGGTACCAACCCCAATGACAAGACAGCGGCCGACAAGGTTCGGCGAATGTTGAACATCGTGAAAGACCCCCAGAGTGAAGCGCAAGGAGTTCGTTGCTTCCGCAACAGCGTTGCGCAGCTTCGGGGCGAACGGGAAGCCTGAAGTTTTTCCACGTGCTGACGCGCGTTTGATCAACAGCCTCCGCGAGATCGGCCGAGCCCGACCGGTTTTGTCAGCGTCGATCGTTGCGAAATTCGGTTTCGATGAAATTCAGAAATTTTCGAATTATGCCCATCATTGCTCGATTTCCGCGACATTTCCGCGCACCGCGGAGGGCGCTGCCTGGCGTGCGTAAAATCCGCAGGAATCGCGCAATTGCGCCCTGCTCAACTTCGCGTCATCGCTGACTACCCCCCGTTCGAATTGGAATCGACAGTTGCAGTTCTGCAACAACGCATACCGCACTGAATGGTGGCCCGAACGACCAACGCCCCCGCAAATCTACGGAAAAGGCTCAATCGTGCCGAAGGCTTAAGCAAGCAATGGCGCTTTTTCCCTACTTACGCGTGCGCCAAAACTGGCCCACTATTGCTGCCTGCTCTCCTCACGTATGCGACATCCCGGGATGCTAGACACGACATCTGCCGCGCAGCACACAGGTGCAACGCCGCTTCTGCAGACGGTCGGCCTGACCAAGCGCTACGGTACGTTTCTCGCCAACGACAAGATCGATCTCGAAATCCGGCCACAGCAGATCCATGCACTGCTCGGCGAGAACGGCGCCGGAAAATCGACGCTGGTCAAAGCGATCTACGGCCTGATCCAGCCGAGCGAGGGCGAGATTCGCTGGCAGGGCCGGACCATCGTGCTGTCGGGTCCTTCGGATGCACGCGCACACGGCATCGGCATGGTGTTCCAGCATTTCTCGCTGTTCGACAACCTGACGGTCGCAGAGAATGTCGCGCTCGGCCTCGACGGCAAGGAGGCCTTCAGGGACATCTCGGCGCGGCTCGAGCAGGTGTCCCGCACCTACGGGCTTCCACTCGATCCGAAGCGAGAAGTCTGGCAGCTCTCGGTCGGAGAGCGGCAGCGTATCGAGATCGTGCGCGCACTGATGCAGAATCCGCAGTTCCTGATCCTCGACGAGCCGACCGCCGTGCTGACGCCGCAGGAGGCCGACCAGCTTTTCACCGTGCTGGACCGGCTCAAGGCCGAAGGTCGAGCGATTCTCTACATCAGCCACAAGCTCGAAGAGGTGAAGCGGCTCTGCGACACCGCAACGATCCTGCGCGGCGGGCGGAAGGTTGAGACCTGCAACCCGAAGGCCGAGACGGCGGCATCGCTCGCACGCATGATGGTCGGCGGCGAGATCAAGGAGGTGAAGGCGGCAGCGAGCCGGCAGATCACCGTGCCCCGCCTGCTGGTCAACGATCTCAGCCTCGCGCCCGACGATCCGCATGGTGTGCGGCTCGAGCACATCTCGTTCGAGCTCCGCGGTGGCGAAATACTGGGTATCGCCGGTGTAGCCGGTAACGGACAGGACGAACTGTTCGCAGCCCTCTCAGGCGAACGGCTGGCGAAAGACCCGGGCACCATCGTGATCGACGGACACGCGGCGGGACATCTGTCGATCACCAAGCGCCGCCGGCTGGGAGCCGCCTTCATCCCGGAGGAAAGGCTCGGCCACGGTACGGCACCGCGCATGCGGCTCTCGGAAAACGCCCTCCTCACCGGCCATGCCATCGGCAACATGGTGCTTCATGGCTTCGTGAACACCGCAGCTACCCTGAAGACCGTCGACCGGACCACCGAGACCTTCGACGTGCGCAAGGCCAAGCGCGACCCGGAAGCGGCGAGCCTGTCGGGCGGCAACCTGCAGAAATTTATCGTCGGCCGCGAAATCCTCCGCGATCCCGTCGTGCTCATCGTCAACCAGCCGACCTGGGGCGTCGACGCGGGTGCGGCCGCCGTGATCCGGCAGGCCCTGCTCGACCTTGCCGCGGGCGGCGCCGCGGTGCTGGTGACGAGCCAGGACCTCGATGAACTCGCCGAAATCACCGACCGCATCGCCGTGATGTTCCATGGCCGCTTGTCGGTCCCCGTGCCAACCCGCGAGGCCAGCCGCGAGACGCTTGGCCTGCTGATGGGCGGCAGCAGCATTGAAGCGGCGGAGACAGCTCATGCAACTCGTGCTTGAGAAGCGCGCCGAGCGCTCGACCACGATCGCGCTGGTCTCACCGCTGATCGCGATCGGGCTGACGATCGTCACCCTGTGCATCGTGTTCATGGTGCTCGGCAAGAATCCGATTGCCGCGCTCGCCGTCTACTTCATCGATCCGCTCACCGACGGCTACTCGCTGCAGGAAATCGCGGTCAAGGCGACGCCGCTGGTCATGATCGCGATCGGCCTGTCGTTGTGCTATCTCGCCAACGCCTGGAATATCGGCGCCGAGGGCCAATTCCTGATCGGCGCGGTCGCCGGAAGCTGGCTCGCGGTGAAGACCCAGGGCACCGACGCCGGCCACTGGGTGTTGCCGGCGATGCTGGTGCTCGGTGCGGTCGCAGGCGCGCTCTACGCGCTGATTCCGGCGATCTGCAAGGTGCGGTTCGGCGCCAGCGAGATCCTGACCTCGCTGATGCTGGTCTATGTCGCCGACCTCCTGCTGGACTATCTCGTGCGCGGTCCCTGGCGCGACCCGCAGGGCTTCAACTTCCCGACCACGGCCGAGTTCGATCCGGTGGCGACCGTGCCGACCCTGATCGAAGGCGGCCGGCTGCATCTTGGCTCGATCATCGCACTGCTCGTGGTGGCCGCCGGCGCGGTGCTGCTCGGCAGGACCATCAAGGGCTTCGAGATCCGGGTCGTCGGCGCCGCGCCGCGGGCTGCGCGGTTCGGCGGGTTCAACGCCAACCAGCTGGTGCTGCTGACCTTTGCAATCTCCGGCGCGCTGGCCGGGGTCGCCGGCATCATCGAGGTGGCCGGCCCGGTCGGCCATCTGCAGCCAGGCATTTCGCCGGGCTATGGCTTCACGGCGATCATCGTCGCCTTTCTCGGGCGGCTGAACCCAATTGGAATATTAATTGCAGGATTATTCCTCGCATTGACCTTTATCGGCGGCGAGCAGGCCCAGATCGCGATGAAAATCCCGTTGGACGTCACCAAGGTGTTCCAGGGCATCCTGCTGTTCTACGTGCTCGCCTGCGATTCCCTGATCCTCTACCGCTTTCGGCTTATTTCCACTTCGCCAAAGGTGCAAAGTGGGGCTCATTGAGGCCATCATCCTGTCGGTGCTGGCGGCCTCCACGCCGCTGCTGCTCGCCGCTACCGGCGAGCTCGTGACCGAGCGCTCGGGTGTGCTCAACCTCGGCGTCGAAGGCATGATGATCGTCGGTGCCGCCTGCGGCTTCGGCGGCGCCTGGCTCTCCGGTTCGATCATCGTCGGCGCACTCTGCGGCATGGTTGCCGGCATCCTGATGTCGCTGATCTTTGCGCTGATGGCGCTCGGGCTCGCGGTCAATCAGGTCGCGACCGGCCTCGCGCTGACCATCCTCGGGATCGGGCTGTCCGGCCTGATCGGCGCGGGCTTCGTCGGCGAACGCATCACGCCTGCACCGCACCTCTACATTCCGGGCCTCAGCGATATTCCGTTGGCTGGGCGCATCCTGTTCGGGGAGGACGGATTTATCTATCTTTCGATCGCCCTGGTGGTCGGCGTCTGGTGGTTCCTGTATCGGACGCGTGCCGGGCTGATCTTGCGCGCCTGCGGCGACAACCACATCTCCGCCCATGCGCTCGGCTATCCGGTTCTGCGGATCCGGCTCTACGCGGTGATGTTCGGAGGTGCCTGCGCCGGGCTTGCCGGAGCCTATCTGCCGCTCGCCTACACCCCTTTCTTCATTCCCGGCATGACCGCAGGACGCGGGTGGATCGCGCTTGCGCTGACCGTTTTCGCGAGTTGGCGGCCGACCCGGCTGGTCGTCGGAGCCTACCTGTTTGGCGCCGTTACTATTCTTCAGCTCCACGCACAGGGCGCCGGCATCGGAATTCCCTCACAGTTCATGTCGTCGCTGCCCTATCTCGCGACAATTATCGTTCTGGTTCTGCTCTCTCGCGCGCGCACCGGCGGCTCGACGGCGCCCGCCGCGCTCGGAACCGTATTCGTGCCGGACCGCTAGCTTGAAGTCGGTGCGTGCCGCGATGGGGCGCTCACGTTCCGAACTATGGTTTCCCCGTTTGGAGATTGAGATGAAGAGAACGTTATTTGCAGCGGCCGCAGCGGTTCTCCTGGCCGGATGCATCAATAGCGGCGCCTGGGCCGCCGACAAGTTGAAGGTCGGCTTTATCTATCTCGGACCGGTCGGCGACCTCGGCTGGACCTATCAGCACGAACAGGCTCGGCAAGCCCTTGTGAAGGAACTCGGCGACAAGATCGAAACGACGTTCCTCGAGAACGTGCCGGAAGGACCGGATGCCGAACGCGCGATCGAGCAACTCGTGCGCGCCGGTAACAAGCTGATCTTCACCACCTCGTTCGGCTATATGGATCCGACACTGAAGGTCGCGAAGAAATATCCCAACGTGCATTTCGAGCATTGTTCGGGATACAAGCGTGACAAGAACATGTCGACCTATTCGGCGCGCTGGTACCAGGGCCGCTACATCCAGGGTCAGATCGCGGCCAAGATGTCGAAGGCCGGCGTGCTCGGCTACATCGGCTCCTTCCCAATTCCGGAGGTCGTGTCGGGCATCAACGCGACGATGCTGGGCGCCCAGACCATCAACCCGAACATCAAGGTCAAGATCATCTGGGTGAACTCCTGGTTCGATCCCGGCAAGGAAGCCGATGCGGCCAAGGCGCTGCTCGACCAGGGCGCCGATATCATCATGCAGCACACCGACAGCCCGGCCGCAATGCAGGTGTCGGGCGAACGCGGCAAGCTCGCGTTCGGCCAGGATTCCGAAATGATCAAGTTTGGTCCCAAGGCGCAGCTCACCTCGATCCTCGACACCTGGGCGCCGTACTACATCGAGCGCGTCAAGGCCGAGCTCGCCGGCACCTGGAAGTCCGAAGACACCTGGGGCGGCCTCGAAAGCAAGATGTTCGAGATGGCTCCCTACACCAACATGCCTGACGACGTGAAGAAGATGGCGGAGGACACCCAGGCCGCCATCACGGCCGGCAAGCTGCATCCATTCAAATGTCCCGTCGTCGCGCAGGACGGCAAGGACGTCGAATGCAAGGGCGGCGATCATCTCGAGGATACCCAGATCCTCGGCATGAACTTCTACATCAAGGGGATCGACGACAAGATTCCCGGGAAGTAGGTCTGAGAAGGCTTCGGCTCGGGCAATTCCGCCCGAGCCTCCCGCCTCGTGCTCTATCCCGCGCGCATCGCAGCGGCGGCCGCGCTGTGGCGGCGGATCAGGTCAGCGACATCGAGCCCGGGAATGGCGCCGTCGATCACGGCCCATCTGCCGCCGACCATCACACGATCGGCCCGGTGCGCGCCGCAGAGCACCAGCGCGGCGAGCGGGTCGCCGGAACCGGAAAACCGCAACTCATCAAGCTTGAACAGCGCAAGGTCCGCGGCCTTGCCGACGGCGATCTCGCCGAGTTCGGGACGGCCGACGCAGGCGGCCGAGCCCTTGGTTGCCCATCGCAGCGCATCCCTGTGGCTGACCTTCGTGACGCCATAGCGGGTGCGCTGCAGCAGGAACGCGGCACGGACTTCCTGCATCAGGTTGGACCCGTCGTTCGACGCCGAGCCGTCGACGCCGAGCCCGATCGCGACGCCGGCCTCCTCCATCTCGCAGACCGGACAACAACCTGAGGCCAGGATCTGGTTGCTGCAGGCACAATGGCTGACCGTCGTTCCGGCCGCGGCCAGCCGTTTCATCTCCTCCGTCTCGAAGAAGATGCCGTGGGCCAGCCAGGTCCGGGCATTCAACCAGCCGCATTGCTCGAGGTAATC
Organism: Bradyrhizobium sp. CCBAU 51753; assembly: GCF_015291565.1. Lineage (NCBI taxonomy): Bacteria > Pseudomonadati > Pseudomonadota > Alphaproteobacteria > Hyphomicrobiales > Nitrobacteraceae > Bradyrhizobium > Bradyrhizobium sp. CCBAU 51753. The sequence continues at coordinate 8,354,388 of NZ_CP030037.1, forward strand.
GAGCGGGCGGCAGCCATACATCTGCTGGCAGAACCTGTTCTCGTCTTCAGTCTCGGCAAGATGCGTGTGCAGCCGGACGTCGAGCTTGCGGGCGAGATCGGCGGTCGAGCGCATCAGCGACGTTGTCACCGAGAACGGCGAACATGGTGCCAGCGCGATCTGCACCATCGCGTCCTCACGACGCTGATGATGTTTCGACACCAGCCGCGCGCTGTCGGCCAGGATCGCATCCTCGTCCTGCACCACGCTGTCCGGCGGCAGCCCGCCGTCACGCTGCGAGAGGTTCATCGAGCCGCGTGTGAGCAGCACACGGATACCCAGCCGCTTTGCCACCTCGACCTCGATGTCGATCGCCTCTTCGAGGCCCGCCGGAAAGACGTAGTGGTGATCGGTGGTCGTGGTACAACCAGACAGCAGCAACTCGGACATCGCGACGCTGACGCCGAGCTCGAGCGATTGCGGAGTCAGTCGCGCCCACACCGGATACAGCGCCTGCAGCCAGGGAAACAGCTCGCGATCCATCGCGGCGGGCAGCGCCCGCGTCAGCGTCTGATAGAAGTGATGGTGGGTATTGATCAGCCCGGGCAGCACGACATGGGCGCTCGCGTCGTAGACCGCAACATTTGCCGTCGACGGCTGATGCCCGGCCCCCACGCACTCGACGACCTTGCCGCCATGGACCACAACGCCGCGTTCGGCTCCCTCGGCCAGAATCGACAGTGGATCCTTGATCCAGATTGCCTGCATTTGATCCATCATTTCGTCTCCCGGGCCGGCGAACGCCCATCCCGCCTGCAAGGAACATCCCACGTCCCGCGAGACTTGGCGTTGCTCTTGCAGGCCTTCATAGTCAATGATGCATCTCGTTGAAAGCGTTGGCGTATCCATGGACTTGAACACCGTCACCGAGGTCGTCCATCCGCTCTCGCGGGCGCAACTGCCCGTTTGGACGGCAGGCGATGCATGGCTCGCGGGCGGCACCTGGCTGTTCTCGGAGCCCCAGGTGCATCTCACCCGGCTGATCGATCTCGCCGACCTGAATTGGCCGGCACTCACGATCGGTGACGCGCAACTGAGCATCGCGGCGACCTGTACGGTCGCGCAGCTCGATGCCCTCGCCTGCCCGCCGGACTGGATGGCCGCGCCGCTGATCAGCCAGTGCTGTCGTGCTTTTCTCGCTTCGTTCAAGATCTGGAAGACCGCGACCGTCGGCGGCAACATCTGCATGTCGCTCCCGGCGGGACCGATGATTTCACTGACCTCGGCACTCGATGGCGTGTGCAGGATCTGGATGGCTGGCGGCGGCGAGCGGACCATCCCGGTCGTGGACTTCGTGACCGGGGATCATGCAAACGTGCTGGCCCCCGGTGACCTGCTGCGGCAAATCGATATCCCGATCGCCGCCCTGAGGCGGCGTTCGGCGTTCCGCCAGATTTCGCTGACGCCGGTCGGCCGCTCAGCCGCACTGCTGATCGGCAGCCTCGACAATAACGGCATCTTCACACTGACCGTCACCGCCTCGACGGTCCGCCCTGTGCAATTGTCGTTTCCAGCCATTCCTCGTGCCGACGAACTGCGTGACACGATCCTGCGGAACATTGCGGACGGCCTCTACCACACCGACGTCCACGGCAGACCGCTGTGGCGCAAGCACATGACGCTGCGGCTTGCCGAGGAGATCCGCGACGAATTGCAGGCGCGCCCATGACGTTCGAGATCAACGGCAACACGTTCTCGACTCTGCCGCGTCCCGGACAATGCCTGCGCACGTTCCTGCGCGAGCTCGGTCATCTCGGCGTCAAGAAGGGTTGCGACGCCGGCGACTGCGGCGCCTGCACGGTGCTGCTCGACGGCGAGCCGGTCCATAGCTGCCTGATCCCGGCCTTCCGCGCCGATGGCCATGCGGTGACCACGATCGAGGGCTTGGGCGGTATCGGCGGCACGCATCCGCTGCAGCGCGCGTTCCTCGATGCGCAAGGATTTCAGTGCGGCTTCTGCACCGCCGGCATGATCCTCACCTGCGCCTCGCTGAATCAGGCGCAGCGACAGGACCTGGACGCTGCGCTGAAGGGCAATATCTGCCGCTGCACCGGCTATCGTTCGATCCAGGACGCGCTCGACGGCAAGACCAACATCGAGGATGCTGTGGCCGGCCCGGCTTTTGGCCGCAGCCTTCCCGCCCCCGCGGGCCCGCTCATCGTACGCGGTGCCGCGCCCTACACCTTCGATACGGCGATCGACGGCTTGCTCCACATCAAGCTCCTGCGCTCACCTCACGCTCACGCACGTATCGTCGCAATCGACAAGACGGATGCATTGAAGGTCGCAGGCGTCCACGCGGTGCTGACGCATGAGGATGCGCCCGACTGCCTGTTCTCGACGGCGCGCCACGAGCGCGACTGGATGGATCCCGATGACACCAGGGTGTTCGACACGATCGTTCGCTTCGTCGGTCAGAAAGTCGCCGCGGTGGTTGCGGACAGCGAAGCTGCCGCAGAGGACGCATGCCGCCGCCTCAAAGTCGACTACGAAATCCTTCCCGCGGTGTTCGATCCAGTCGCGGCGATCGCCGACGGCGCCCCGCCGATTCATCCCGACAAGACGACCACGCACCGCGTCGCCAATGCCGCGCGCAACATCGTCGCCGAAACACATGGTGAATTTGGCAATGTCGCGCGCGGACTCGCAGAGGCGGCCGTCACCTATGAAGGCACCTTCACCACCCAGCGCGTCCAGCATGCGGCGCTGGAGACCCATGGCGGGCTGGCATGGCTTGATGCCTCGGGCGTGCTCAACGTCCGCTCCAGCACGCAGGTCCCGTTCCTCACCCGCCGGGCGCTGGCGGGCATTTTCCAGCTGCCGCCCGACAAGGTCCGGGTGTTCTGCGAGCGTGTCGGCGGCGGCTTCGGCGGCAAGCAGGAGATGCTTGTCGAGGACGTGCTCGCGCTCGCCGCGCTTCGCACCGGCCGGCCGGTCAAGCTCGAGCTCACACGCGAGGAGCAATTCATCGCGACCTCGACGCGGCACCCGATGCGCGTCACCGTAAAGGCCGGGGCAGACAAGGACGGCCGGTTGACCGCGCTGCAACTCGGCGTGCTCTCAGACACCGGCGCCTACGGCAATCATGCGGGGCCGGTGCTATTCCATGCGGTCAGCGAATGCATCAGCGTCTACAACTGCCCCAACAAGAAGGTCGACGCCGTCGCCTGCTATACCAACACGCTGCCGGCAGGCGCCTTCCGCGGCTATGGCCTGCCCCAGACGCTGATCGCCGTCGAGGCCGCGATCGACGAGTTGGCCAAGCAACTCGGCATCTCGCCGTTCGATATGCGCCGTCGCAATGTGGTCAGGCCGGGCGATCCCATGCTCTCGCCGCCCGGCTCCGAATATCACGACGTGGAGTACGGCTCCTACGGCCTCGACCAATGTCTTGATCTGGTCGAGCGCGCGATGACGGAGGATGCCCCCCGACCACAGCTCTCCGCCGACTGGCTAATCGGCGATGGCATCGCCCTGACCATGATCGACACCGTGCCACCGGCCGGCCACATCGCGGACTGCGCGATCAGGCTATGCGACGACGGACGCTTCGAGCTGACCGTCGGCACCGCCGAATTCGGCAACGGCACGAGCACGGTCCATCGTCAGATCGCAGCGACCGCGCTGGCGACTTCAGTCGACCGCATCCTCCTGCGACAGTCCGACACCGCGCATGGCGGCCACGACACCGGCGCCTATGGAAGTGCCGGGATTTTCGTCGCCGGCGGTGCGACGCAAGCGGCTGCCGAAAACCTGGCGCGCGATCTGAAGGCTTTGGCCTGCCAGATCACTGGAACTGATCCGAGCATCTGCCTGCTGGAGGCCGATCATGCGGTTTGCGGCAAGCACCGACTGCCCTACGCCGAGCTTGCGCGATCGGCGCGTGCCGGTGGTCAGCCCCTGCAGGCAAGCGGTACGTCGAGCGGAACGCCGCGTTCGGTTGCCTTCAACGTGCAGGGGTTTCGCGTTGCCGTGAACAAGGGCACCGGCGCGCTGAAGATCCTGAAGAGTGTACAGGCCGCGGACGCCGGCCGTGTCGCCAACCCGATGCAGTGCCGCGGTCAGGTCGAGGGCGGCGTCGCACAATCGCTCGGTGCGGCGCTCTACGAAGAACTGGTGGTCGGCGACGACGGCCGCGTGATCAATCCAAAATTCCGGGACTATCACGTACCTTCTTTCGCAGACGTGCCGCGCACCGAGGTCTATTTTGCCGACACATCAGACAGCGTCGGCCCGATGGGGGTGAAATCGATGAGCGAGAGCCCCTACAACCCCGTCGCTGCTGCGCTCGGCAACGCCATCGCCAACGCGACGGGCATTCGCTTCACCGACGTTCCCTTCAAGCCCGACCGGCTGTTTCCGGCGCTGCTGAACAAATTTGGCTAGCGTCTGATGCCGGCAGGCGGCGATAGAATGGATCGATCCTGCACCGGCGGAAGCACAATCGGGCTAGCCGCGTCCCACCGTACACTCGATCTGCCCGTGGGGCTCGTCGGTCGGCAGGAACACGTCGTTGTTGTTGTCCAGTCCAAAGGCCGCCAGATTGATCGGGATGAAGTGCATGTTCGGGCAGGCCATGCTGATCTCTGATATCTCGGGGACCGCGGCAAGCGCTGCCTCGCCCATGCGGTAGAGACTGTCCTGCACGCTCTTGCTGTAGGTGGTCGAAAAGACCTTCAGCATGGAGTCGAGGATCCTTGCATTCGCCGCCGGATAGCTCGCCGGCTTTGCGGACCACGCCCACGACGCCACCATGCTGGTCGCGCAGATGCGATCCGCGGTCTCCGGGATCGTGGTGTAGCGATCCTTGACATAGCTTTCCCAGCCCGACTGGGTCGATTTCATGAATGCGAACCCGTCGACGCCTGACGCCAGCGTCGGCGCTCCGCCCCGCGCCATCGCAACCTCGACCGTGGGACGGCCGTTGCCGTCGAGCACAAAGCTGTGCGGATGCGGCTTGCCCTCGAAACTCAGGCGGGTCCATCTGGTCTCGTGTGAGGTGAGGGCGACGGATGAAATCTGCGGATAGGTGTCGAGATATTTCCTCGCCAGCACCTGGCAGAACTCCTCGGCACAAAGCCCGGTGTTTTCACGCGCAACGACATTGACGATGTTCTTGATGGTATCGGTCGACACCGTCATGCTGTTGTCGGCATCGGTATAGGTGCGGGCAAAGTCGCCTTCGACCATCGCCTTGATGTTGAGCTGACTGACCTCCTGCCGCTCCCCGTCGCGATGAATCCGCATCACGCGAACGCGGCCCTTTCCATATCGGTTCTTGATCAGCGGCACGTCAAAGCCTCCAGCTATGGCCCCGCGGCCGGCATCGCCCGCCGCCCGTCGTGGCCGATATTGAGCAACGTTTGTGCCATCGGCAAGCTCGCGCCACCCACCGCGCCATGGATAGACCAGGCTCGATCACTGGATCGTGGCCCCACGGCATGGCCGCCCTGCCGGGATCTTCACCATCCCTGCCGCGCCTTTCAGCAGTCATCTGCCGCCTCCGATTCCGTAGCTAGCTTCCGCGATAGGTCGCGTAACTCCATGGCGTCACGAGCAGCGGGACATGCAAATGGCCTTCGGGTTCGCTGACCGAGAAGCGCAACGGTATCTTGTCCAGGAACGGCGGACTGGACAAGGGCACGCCACGCTTGGCGAAGTAGTCGCCGACCTCGAACAGCAGCTCGTATTGCCCCGCGGGAACGGGACGTCCACCGATCAAGGGGCGATCGGTGCGTCCGTCGGCGTTCGTCGAGGTCCGCGTCACCGTACGGCTCGCGCCGAGTTCTGCAAGTTCGATCAGTTCAACCGTAATCCCCGCCGCGGGCTTGCCGCTGTGAGTATCCAGCACATGGGTTGAAAGACGCCCATGCACGGCAAGCCTGTCGTCGGCCGTCACGGTCTGGTCGAGCCTTAGCGCTGCGATGCGGCAGATCTCCTCCACGGAGTTCTTCATCTCGGCAGCGGCGTCGTTCGGCAATCGGCGCGCGAAGTCACGCAGAATGGAATCCTTGGTGTGACGGCGCACGCAGACGATGTAGGGGAAGCCGAACTTGGCGCGATAGGCGCTATTGACGCGTTGAAACGCGTCGTACTCCGCATCGGACAGCCGATCGAGCCCCACGCTGTTTTGCTCGGCATTGGACTCGCTGGTGAGGCCCGCCGCACGCTGCGTCTTGTCGGCAAGGTCGGGATGCGCCTTGATCAATGCCAGCCGCAGTTCTGCCGGCGCCCGCTCGACGGCGGCCTTCATCGCCATGAACAATTGCGTGATGCCGGCATACGGCCGCTGCATCGAAACTTGCTCGGCAACCCAGGGCGAGTGTTCGAAGACATTGGCGAGAGCCGCGACAAAATCATCTCGGCTGGCGTTGTTGAGATCAGGCAATGTCGTCATGGGCCGTCCGATTGTCCATTCGATGGATGACACTTCGACCTGGAATGCGCTGGGTCGTCATCCGTGGGAATGCGCACCGCGGTAGCGTGCCCCCTGCTACCGCCGGTCGTAGGACCAGCCGAACAATCCGGTCCGCTGCGTTTCCGGCTCGGGCGGCGGCGCGGCTTGCTTGGCCTCGGCCGCCGGCGCGGCGGCCGGTGGTGGCTGCGGCACGTCCTCGCATTTCATCGAGTAGACCAATTCGCCTTTTGCGGTCTTGCCGATCGGAGCACAAACGTCGGCCGACCCGGCCGCGGCTCTTGGAAGGGCCTTGGGCGTCGGCCGCGTCTCTGCCGATGCCGGCGAAACGGCCAGCAGCATGACCAGAAGGATTTTCGTTCTCATCGGGTACCTTCGGATGGTGCGTCCAAGCCGGTACTGACTGGTGCCGGCAGACGATAGACCCTGCCAAAAATTTAGTCGCGCCCAATTATTTTGCGCACTGCTTCGTGATTGTAGCCACCCTAAGGAACGCCCTTGCAAGCACTATTTGCTGAGGAACGAGCCGGCGATAACGCCGGCTCGAAAGCGCGAGGGAGATGCCCAATGAGCAAGAACGTTTACGCTGTCGCGACAGGTCTATTGCTTGCACTGACCGTGCAGAGCGCTACGGCCGCAGAGCGCCACCGCAAGCCCCAGGCTGCACCGACACATCAATCGCAGGCACGCCCCACCGACGCCTATGCAGCATGGCAACCCTCCAGGGTGATCAGTCCCGCTCCGTCCTACTACACCGGCGGGTATTCGGCGCCGGCCGGACATTAGACCAATACCGGGCTTCGTTCGCCCTGGGGCCTCGCGGGGTTGAATCGGGGAGGCGCCAAACATCTCCTCCGATGCTCGCTGATAGTGGCATGCGCATGCATTGTCCGCCAGGCCGACCGTTGCATCGCGGCGCCCATATCGTTCATCCGGCGGAGCCTGGCGCCTCCGGAAGCGCTTCGAGATGGCATGCCACCCACTGACCGTCTCCGGCCGACCGAAGCTGCGGCTCCTCTGCCTTGCAGCGGTCGAAGACGAACGGGCACCTGGTGTTGAAGCGACAACCCTTCGGCGGATTGATCGGACTCGGCACGTCGCCCTTCAGGATGATCGGGTTTCGCGCGGCGCCAGGCTCCGGCACCGGCACCGCCGAGAGCAAGGCCTTGGTGTAGGGATGCCCCGGTGCGGTAAAGATCTTCTGCCTTGGCGCCATCTCGACGATCCTGCCGAGATACATCACAGCGACACGGTGCGTCATGTGCTCGACGATCGCCAGATCGTGGCTGATGAAGAGCAGCGCAAGACCGAATTGCTGCTGCAGATCCTGCAGCAGATTGACGATCTGGGCCTTGACGGAGACGTCGAGCGCCGACACCGCCTCGTCGCAGACGATCAGGTCGGGCTCCGCCGCAAGCGCGCGGGCGATCCCGATACGCTGGCGCTGACCGCCCGAGAATTCGTGGGGCCGCCTGTTCAGCGCGTCGCGCGGCAGGCGCACGGTGTCCATCAGCGCCGCAACGCGCATCTCGAGGTCGGCGGCAGACTTGGCGAGACCGAAATTGCGGATCGGCTCGGCCAGGATATCGCGCACGCGCATCCGCGGATTGAGACTGGAGAACGGATCCTGGAACACCACCTGAACACGGCGGCGCATGGCGCGCAGCCCGCCGGGTGAAAGATCGTCGATGCGCTGGCCATCGAGCACCACCTGGCCCGAGGTGATGTCGAACAGTCGCAGGATCGCCCGGCCGACCGTCGATTTTCCGCAGCCGGATTCGCCGACGAGCGACAGGGTCTCGCCACGGTCGACCTCGAAGGACACGCCATCGACGGCATAGACCGAGCCGGACCTGCGGCCGAACAGGCCGCTACGAACCGGGAAGTGCTTCTTGAGGTCGTTGACCTGGAGCAGCGGGGCGCTCATGCCGCAGCAGCTTCCTTGGCAGCGTAATGGCACGCGACGATATGGCCGGGGCCTTTTACTTCGAGACCCGGCGCGACCTGCCGGCAAAGATCGGTCGCGAGCGCACACCGCCCGGCAAAGGCGCAGCCCTCGATGGCCTTCTTGAGGCTGGGGACCTGCCCGGGAATCTCGGTGAGCCGTCGCGCCGCGCCGGTCAGGGAAGAGCCGAGCTTGGGTACCGCGCCGAGCAGGCCCTGCGTATACGGATGGCGGGGGGAGCGGAACAGCCTGGCCACCGGCGCTTCCTCGACCTTGCGGCCGGCATACATCACCATGACGCGTTCGGCGATCTCGGCAACCACGCCGAGATCATGAGTGATCAGGACGATCGCCGCCCCGACCCGGCGCTTGAGGTCCAGCATCAACTGCAGGATCTGCGCCTGGATCGTGACGTCCAGCGCTGTGGTCGGCTCATCGGCGATCAGGAGCTTTGGATTACAGGCCAGTGCCATCGCGATCATCACGCGCTGGCGCATGCCCCCGGACAGTTGATGCGGATATTCGCGCACACGCCGCGCCGGCTCCGGGATGCCGACCAGATTCAACATCTCGACGGCGCGCACCTCTGCAGCCTGCTTGTCCAGGCCCTGATGCATCCGCAATGTCTCGCCGATCTGGCGACCGACGGTCAGCACCGGATTGAGGCTCGACATCGGTTCCTGGAAGATCATCGAGACGTCGTTGCCGCGGACGGCGCGCATCTCGCGTTCGGAGAGTTGCAGCAAGTCCCTGCCCTGGAAACGGACCGCGCCCGCGATCCTGCCCGGCGGCTCGGGGATCAGCCGCATCAGCGACATCGAGGTGACCGACTTGCCACAGCCGGATTCGCCGACGATCGCCAGTGTCTCACCTTCGTCGACCTGGAAGGACACACCGTCGACCGCCCGGTTGATCCCATCGGGCGTCCGGAAATGGATCTGCAGATTCTCGACTTCGAGCAATGCCATCGGATCAAACCTCGACTTCCTACAGGCTTTTCGCCATGCGCGGATCAAGCGCGTCACGCAGGCCGTCGCCGAGCAGGTTGACGGCGAGCACGGTGACGGACAGGAACGCGGCAGGAAAGAATACGATGAAAGGCTTGACCTGCCACAGCGCCCTGCCCTCGGCCATGATATTGCCCCAGGAGGGAATGGTCGGCGGCGTACCTGCGCCGATGAAGGAGAGGATCGACTCCACGATCATGGCGCTGGCGCAGATATAGGTGGCCTGGACCAACATCGGCGCCAGCGTGTTGGGCAGGATGTGACGCATGATGATCATCGGCGTTCGCGTGCCGGAGGCCGTGGCAGCGTCCACGTAAGGCTGCTCGCGCAACGACAGCACGACGCCGCGCACGAGCCGCGTCACGCGCGGGATCTCGGCAACCGTGATCGCCAGGATGACGTTGCCGACGCTGCCACGTGTCAACGCCATCAACGCAACCGCGAGCAGGATCGGCGGTATCGACATCAACCCGTCGATGAACCGCATCAAGATCCCATCCGCCCAACGCACGAAGCCCGAGACGAGGCCGACCGCAAGACCGGCAAGCGAGGCCAGCACCGCCACGGAAAGTCCGACGGTGAGCGAGACCCGCGTCCCGTAGAGCACGCGTGAATAGATATCGCGGCCCAGCATGTCGGTGCCGAACCAGAAGTCGGCCGATGGCGCGCGTGTACGCTTGGCGGGTGCGAGCGCGGTCGGGTCGACGGTCCCGAGATAAGGCGCGAAGACCGCAACCAGGACCAGGCAGAGCAGCAATGCGCCGCCGATCGCAACCGTCGGATGACTGCGAAGGAAGCCGAGCACGCCGCGCCGGATTTTCACCGGCCGCAGCAGATCGGGCAGTTGCGGCGCGATGACGAGGCCCGGAGGCAGGGTTACAGTGCGGGTGGTGGATACGGTCAATAGCGGATCCTCGGGTCGACCAGGGTGTAGATGACGTCGACCATTAGGTTGATCAGCACATAGAGGAAGCTGAACAGCAACACGATGCCCTGGATGACCGGGTAGTCGCGGCGCAGGATCGCGTCGATCGTCAGTCGGCCAAGGCCCGGGATCGCGAACACGCTTTCGGTCACCACAGCGCCGCCGATCAGCAGGGCAATGCCAATACCAATCACCGTCACGATCGGAACTGCGGCGTTCTTCAGCGCATGAACGAACAGGATGTCGCGCATCCCAAGACCCTTGGCGCGAGCCGTGCGGATATAATCCTGCTGCAACACTTCGAGCATGGAAGCGCGCGTGATGCGTGCGATCAGCGCGATGTAGACGTCGCCGAGCGCAACCGCCGGCAGGATCAGGTTCTGCAGCCACGGCCAGACGCCTTCGGCGATCGGCGTATAGCCCTGCACCGGGAGCCATTCGAGCTTGAGCGCGAACACGTAGGCCAGGACGTATCCGATCACGAAAACAGGAAGCGAAAAGGCGAACACGGCGAATGCCATGATGCTGCGGTCGATCCAGCTTCCCGCCTTCCACGCCGCCACGACGCCGAGTGGCACGGCGATCAGAACGGTCAGAGAGAGGGCAATCGCCATCAGAGAGAGTGTCGGCTCGATACGCTGCGCGATCAGCGTCGAGACCGGCAGGCTGGTGAAGATCGAGGTGCCGAGATCGCCGTGCAGGATGTGCCAGAGCCATGACCCGAACTGCACCAGAAACGGCCGGTCGAGGCCGAGGCTCTGTCGTATCCGTTCAACGTCGGCGGGGCTGGCCTGATCGCCGGCGATCACGACTGCCGGATCGCCCGGCGCAATGTAGAGCAGACTGAAGACGAACAGCGCGACGATTGCCATCACCGGCAACGTCGCGACAATGCGCCGCAGGATATACGAGACCATGTCGGTTCACCGTGCCGTCGTCATGCGGTCTTCGACACGCCCCAGAAGAACGGCAGCGGCCCCTTCGCGATGCCGGAGATGGTCTTGCGCCATGCCGTGTAACCCAGGAAGAAGCCAGTCGGCGCATAGACCACGTCCTCGAGTGCCGCCTTGTTGAGGTGATTGATCGCCGCCTTCTCTTCATCGAGATTCTTGGCCTCGAACCACGCCACGACATCCTTCTCCACGGCATCGCTCGAAGGCCAGCCGAACCACGCCTTGTCGCCATTGGCGCGAATGGCGTTGTAGGGCGCGGGATTGATGCAGTCGGCACCGGCGTGCCAGGTGTGGAACATCTGCCAGCCACCCTGCCCCGGAGGCGTCTTCTGGGCTCGGCGCGATCCGACCGTGCCCCAGTCGGTCGCGACGAAATCGACATTCATGCCGAGCTTCTTCAGCAAATCGGCGGTGACGTCGCCCTGCGCCTTGGTGATCGGTTGGTCCTGTGCCACGAGGCAGGTGACCGGCTGGCCCGAATAGCCGCTCTCCGCCAGCAGCTTCTTGGCCGCGTCGAAATCGCGCTTGCCTTTGAGGATCTCGCCGCCCGCCTCCGAATAAAGCGGCGTGCCCGGCGTGAAGAAGCCGGGCAGCGGCTTCCAGAGCGAGGTGTCATCTCCAACCAGCGCCCGCATGTAGTCTTCCTGGCTCATTGCCATCAGTACCGCACGCCGCGCCCTGACGTCGTTGAACGGCGGGTAAAGGTGGTTCATCCTGAAAGAACCGACGTTGCCGAGCGGATCAGCGATGTCGACGTTGATGTTGCGGTTGCTCTTGAGCACCGGCACGAGATCGGTGATCGGGCTTTCCCACCAATCGACCTCGCCGTTCTGCAATGCGGCTGCTGCCGTGGCGGGATCCGGGATCACCACCCATTCCAGGCGGTCGATCAGAATCTGCTTGCCGCCGGCGAGCCAGGACGATTTCTCCTGCCGCGGCACATAGTCGGTGAATTTCTCGAACACCGCCTTGGCGCCGGGGACCCACTCGGCCTTCGCGAACTTCATCGGCCCCGAACCGACATAGTCGGTGATCTGCTTGAACGGGTCGGTTTGCGCAATGCGCTCAGGCATGATGAAGGCAATCGGCGTATTGTTCTTGCCCAGCGCGTAGAGCAGCTTCGGATAGGGCTGCTTCAGCACCAATTTGAAAGTCTTGTCGTCGACGGCAGTCAACTCCTGCTGGAGCGCCTTGATCATCAGTCCCATCGGATCGCGGGCCGACCACCGCGTGAGGCTTGCGATCACGTCCTTGCTTCGCACAGGCTCGCCGTCGTGGAACTTGAGCCCCGACCGCAGACGAAAGGTCCAGGTCAAGCCATCATCGGTGACTTCCTCGGACTCGACCATCTGACGCTGCGGCTGCAACGTCGCGTCGACGCCATAGAGGGTGTCCCACACCAGCGCGGCGGCGTTGCGCACCACATACTGGGTCCCCCAGATCGGATCGAAATTCGCAAGATTGGCCTGCGGCACGAAGCGCAGGGTGCGCGCCGCTGCGCCTTGGGAAAGGGCCGGCATCGAAAGGCCGCCTGTCGCCGCGAGGCTGCCTGCCCCGGCCAATCCTTTCAACAGAGTCCTGCGATCCATGAAACTCTCCCAAACATCGGGTTGTCGTGGCCACTCCGCCGGTTTCATCGGCGGAGATTTGGCACAAGGTGAGGTGATCCCGGCGGTCGAACCGGTGATGCTGATCAATTTGCGTGCAAATGGTATGCCAGCATGGTCCGGCGGCGCCGGGGCAGCGGCACCTTTCGGGCGGGCGCATTTTTCAATGCGATCACGCGGATTTGCGATCCTCGATCAGGTGCCCACCGACACCCTTGACAACGTTATGCTGTCGATCATGACGTTGTCCGGACGGGCTGACGCTCACCCCGGACACGTCGCCGCAAGTGGCTAAGAAGCCTTTACAGAAGCCTTGCACCGAAATTCAGTTCCGGATCCATGTCCGGCACCAGCCGTCCGGTTGGCTTCGCTGCCTCGCCGCCGCCACGCGCAAGGAAACGGCCGGAGCCCGCTTCGACCGAACGCTTGCCGTCGGACACGATCACGCGCCCGCGCGAAAGCACGATGACCGGCCAGCCGCGCAGCTTGCGGCCGGCGAAGGGCGTGTAGCCGGCGAGATCATGCATCATGGCGTCGCTCAGCGTGACCTCACGCTGCGGATCCCAGATCCCGATATCCGCATCGGCCCCGACTGCAATCGAGCCCTTCCGCGGATGCAGATTGTAGATCTTGGCCGGTGCAGTCGCGGTCAATTCGACGAATTTTTCAAGCCCCAGGCGGCCTTGGGAGACCATCGCGTCGAACAGCAATGGCAAACGCACTTCCAGTCCCGGCAAGCCGTTCGCGATCTGCTTGAAGTTGGGATTGGGGCCGGCGCGCAGCTTGCCGGTTTCGTCGAACCGATACGGTGCGTGGTCGGACGAAACCGTCTGCAAATCTCCGAGCGCGAGCGCCTGCCACAACGCCTCTTGATCAGCCGCGCGACGCGGTGGAGGGCTGCACATCCACTTCGCGCCTTCCACGCCTGGCCTGTCGAGATCGTCGGCGGTAAGAAAGAGATATTGCGGGCAGGTTTCCGCGAATACTTTCAGCCCTCGGCCGCGCGCATCGCGGATCACCCTGGCGCCTTCCGCCGTCGACACGTGAAAGATCATGATCGGCTGGTCGATCAGGGCCGCCATGCCGATCAGGCGATTGAACGCCTCCGCTTCAGAGACGCGCGCATGGCTGATGGCGTGGTATTTCGGATCAGTGTAGCCGCGCGCGAGCAGCCGTTTCACCATCCAGGAGATAATCCCGTGATTCTCGGCATGAGCGCACAACATCGCGCCGCCCTCACGCGCCGCCAGCAGGATATCCAGCAGCGGTTCATCCTCGATCTTCAGCCGGTCGTAGGTCATGAAGATCTTGATCGAACCATGCCCCTGCCTGATCAGACGAGGCAAATCCGTTTCCAGCGTCTCCCTGGTCGGATCGGCAATGATCATGTGAAAGGCATAATCGATGACGGCGCCCTTTCTGGCGAGCGCGTGATACTCCTCGAGCACCTGGGGCAGCTTCATGCCAACGTGCTGGGCCGCGAACGGGATCACGGTGGTGGTGCCCCCGAAGGCCGCCGAGACGGTCGCGCTCTCGAACGTGTCGGCGTTGACGATGCCCGCGGCCGAAAGCTGCTCGATGTGGGCGTGGCTGTCGACACCGCCCGGCAGAACCAGCTTGCCGCGCGCGTCGATCTCGCGCCGCCCGCCCGCCAGCCGGTGACCGATCGCAGCAATCGTTTCACCGGAAATCGCGACATCGGCCTCGAACACATCGCTCGCAGTCGCGACGCGTCCGCCGCGAATGACGAGATCATACGTGAATTCAGTCATCACAAACTCCCGGATCCTGGCTCTTACGCCCTTCGAAGAACGCACAGATCGCGCGGGCCGCGCATCGCTGATGGCACGTCGATTGCCTCTGCTGTAATCTCGCCATGGCGCTGCCTCACATTGCCGCGCGAAGCATCATTCCGCAGGAAACCACGATGTCCCGGCCACGCATCCTCGTGATCAATCCCAATTCCAACCAACGCGTCACCCAGGGCCTCGAGGACGCCTTGAAGCCGCTTGGCTTTGAGGGCGGTCCCGAAATCATCTGCACGACGCTGGCCGAAGGTCCTTACGGAATCGAGAGCCAGGCCGATGCCGACAGTGTCACGATGCCGCTGCGCCGGCTGGTGGAGAGCGACAACAGCTCGGCGGCCTTCGTCATTGCCTGCTACAGCGATCCTGGTCTGCATGTCTGCCGTGAAGCAACCGACCGCCCCGTCTTCGGCATCGCCGAGTGCGGCGTGCTGACGGCGCTGGCGCGCGCCGATTCGTTCGGCGTCATCGCGATCGCGCAGCGCTCGATCCACCGTCATATGCGCTATCTCCGGCAGATGGGCCTGATGGATCGCCTGTCGGGGGAACGACCGCTCAACATGAGCGTGGCGGAGACCGCATCGGGCGAAGGAACGCTGGCGAGGATGATCGAGGTCGGTCGCGCTCTGAAGGACGAAGATGGCGCCGGCGCCATCGTGATGGGCTGCGCCGGCATGGCGCGCCACCGCCGAGCGCTGGAACAGGCCCTCGGGATTCCCGTGATCGATCCGACACAGGCCGCCGTGACGATGGCGTTGGGCACTGTGCAGTTCGCCCATCACTGATTCCAATCGTTCTTGACACGTGCGAGCCACGGCGTCCGGGTTTCGGACATCAGTTTTCCGGAGGCGGTTGTGCGCCGGTACGGCTGGTGATCAGGCCGTAATGCTCGATGCGACGATGCTGCGCGAAGTTGAAGATCGTGTCCTTGCCGAAAGCGGTGGCGTCCAGATCGCAGGGGTGAACCAGCAATTCGTCCTCTTCGGTGCCGGCTTCGGCCACAATCTCGCCGTCGGGATTGACGATCAGGGTGCCGCCGATCAGAGGATGACCATCCTCGACGCCGGCCTTGGCGACGCACACGACCCATGTCGAGTTCTGGTAGGCACCGGCCTGCACCGAGAGCCGGTTGTGGAACAACCGCTTCGCCGGCCCCTCCTCGCTCTTCTCGGCGTTCACCGAGGGCGTGTTGTAGCCGATCATCACCATCTCGACGCCTTGCAGGCCCATCACGCGGTAGGTCTCCGGCCAGCGCCGGTCGTTGCAGATCGCCATGCCAAGGATGCCGCCAAGCGCACGCCAGACATTGAAGCCAAGATCCCCCGGTTCGAAGTAGCGTTTCTCAAGATGCTGGAATGCGCGTTCGGTCTCGAATTCCGAATGACCGGGCAGATGAACCTTGCGGTACTTGCCGACGATGCGGGCGGATTTGTCGGTCAGGATGCTGGTGTTGAAATGGTGGCCGTCCGGCGTCAACTCGGCGTAGCCGAAGTTCATCGCGATCTGGTGCTTTGCCGCGCGCTCGAACAGCAGCCTGGTCGCCGCATTGGGCATCTCGCGCTCAAACCAGCGGTCGACTTCGGATTGGTCCGTCATGTACCAGCGCGGAAAGAACGTAGTGAGAGCCAGCTCCGGATAGACGATCAGATCGGCGCCCCGAGCCTTGGCTTGATCCATCAGCGCGACCATGCGCCCGACGACCGCCTCGCGGCTGTCTGCCTTCTGGATCGGTCCCATCTGGGCAGCGGCAACATTGATGACACGCATGAGTTTTCCCCGATTGCCTTACCTGGTGTTGCGTTGGAGCATTGTCGATCCGTCATCCATCGAAGGCCGCCTGCGCTTCCGGCAGATCCCAGATCCTGCCGAGCGCCGCGGTCCCGGCCGAAATGATTGTCGCCTCGTCGCCGGCGACATAGCGGCCGGCATCGATCAGCACGCGTCCATCAACGACGACCTGGTCGATATTGGCGCGGTTCGCCAACGCGATCAGGCCGCGACGCGGATCGAACGGCGGCTGCAGATGCGGATGCGTCAGGTCGACCACGGTGAGGTCGGCGGTCGCCCCCGGCGCGATCGCTCCGAGGTCCGGCCGCCTGATCAGCGCAGCGGTGGTTGCGGTCACCACTTCGATCAGATCGGGCGCAATCGCCACGTCGGCACTGACGGAGCTACTCATCGGGATCGGCGCTCGGCCTCCTGGTTTCGAAGATTCGTTGCCACCGCATCGAGCCCGGCCGGCTCGACAACACCGGCACGCTCGGTGATGACGGCGTACTGCTCGGGCCGCCGATGGGCGGCAAAGTTGAACATCTTGTCCTTGCCCTGCCGGCAGAGGTCGAGATCAAGGTCGGCGACGACGACCTCATCTCCCAACGTCGCCGCTTCGGCGACGATGCGGCCGTTCGGATCGACGATGCAGGAGCCGCCGATCAGTCCGGAGCCGTCCTCGTCGCCCGCCTTGGCGACGGCGATCGCCCAGGTCGTGTTCATGTAGGCGTTGGCCTGCGTCACCAGCGTTGAATGAAAGGTGCGCAGCGCGGCATCTTCCGTGACGCCGCCATTGGGGTCATAGGCTGCCGAATTGTAGCCGACGCAAACCAGTTCAACCCCCTGCAAGCCAAGGACGCGCCAGGATTCGGGCCAGCGGCGATCGTTGCAGATCATCATGCCCATGATCGCGTGACACCAATCCGGTCCTGCGCGAAAGGCGGGAAATCCCAGGTCGCCATACGAGAAATAGCGCTTTTCAAGCTGCTGGAAGCGTGCGCCGGCACGCGGCTCGACCGAACCCGGGAGGTGCACCTTGCGATAGCGGCCGAGGATCGCGCCGTCGCGATCAACCAGTATCGAGCAGTTGTAGCGTTGGCGGTCGGCAGTCTGTTCGGCGTAACCGATATAAAATCCGACGCGGAGCGCACGAGCGCGATCGAACAGGCGCTGCACGGCCGGATTGGGCATGCTGCGCTCGAAATACTGATCCAGCGCATCGCCTTCGAGGTACCATCGCGGGAAAAACGTCGTGAAGGCGAGTTCGGGAAACACGACCAGGCTCGCGCCGCGGGCGGCGGCCGTCTCCAGAAGCTCCAGCATCCGGCCAAGCGTATGCTCTCGCGAATCCGCCTTTTGCGTCGGCCCCATCTGGGCGGCAGCGGCGCGAAGTATACGGACCAATATTGCCTCCAAACTGTGCGGATTGCCAATGCACGAGGCGATGCTCCGCTCCACCAGCATTCCGCCGCGCCGCCCATTACGTGAAAACGGCCTGCTAATTGCAATCACCCGTGCTATGATATTTCGGGCAAGACAATAACCGGCAGTTATATGAACCTTCGCCAGTTGGAGATTTTGCGAGCGGTCATCCGGCACCGGACCACGGTCGCGGCGGCGGACGAGCTGGCGCTGTCTCAACCGGCGATCAGCAATGCGCTCAAGGCAATGGAAGCGCAGGCCGGCTTTGCCCTGTTCGAACGTGTCAACAACCGGCTATTCCCGACATCAGAGGCGATGGCGCTTTACAAGGAGAGCGAAGCGATCTTTGCGCTTCACGCCAAGCTTGAAAACCGCGTGCGCGATTTGCGGGAAAGTCGTTCGGGGCTGTTGTCGATCGTGGCGACGCCCCCCTTGGCCTATAGCATCATTCCTCCCGCGCTTTCGGACTTCCTGCAACAGCGGCGGCAGACGCGGGTCTTCTTTGACGTGCGTCGCTATGAAGGAATCATCGAAGGCGTGACGAGCCGGGTCGCCGAACTGGGCTTCGTGCTCGGCCTGTCGCATCATCCCGGCATCGCGCATGAGGTGGTCCACACCGGCGAAATGGTCTGTGTCCTGCCGCCGAAGCATCCACTGGCTGAACATCCCGTCATATCCGCCCCCGACCTTGTCGGCCTGCCCTTCATCGGGCTGGAGCGCGGAACGCGACTGGGCGAAGCCGTACGCGAGAGCTTTGCCCGGGCCGGTGCGCCGTTTCAGCCGACGGTGGAGGTGCGATACTGCAACACGGCCTGTGTGCTCGCGGCCGCCGGCGTCGGCGCTGCCGTCGTCGATCCATTCTCGCCGCGCCAGGGCGGCAGCCACGACCTCGTTGTCAGGCCCTTCACGCCCAGAACACCGGCCGTAGCCCACATGCTTTGGTCGGAGGCAGAACCTCTGTCGCGCCTGGCCAAGGCGTTCCTGGACGAAGTGCGAAAGGCAAGCCGTGTTCTCGGTCCGACCAGCCCGTACGCAAGTTCGGCATGATGCCGGAGGCTCCTGCGCTTTGTTTGACGCATTTTCTTCAAGCGAAGCGGCCGCCACTTCGCTTGAAGGCGCCCTGGAAATCCGGCTATTGACTGCTTTTCGCACCTATTTGATGCTGGGTACACGATAACGAGGTTGGACGAATTGCGAGATAGAAAATGGGATGAGCGGTTCATGCTTCTGGCGCATCATCTGGCGTGTTGGAGCATTGAAAAGGGACGCCGCGTGGGCGCCGTCGTGGTCGGACCCGACAACGAAATACGCTCGACTGGGTATAACGGCTTGCCTCGCGGGGTCAACGATGCGGTGGACGAGCGACACTCCCGCATCACGGGCGCAAAATACATCTGGAGCTGCCATGCCGAGCAGAATGCTATTTTCAATGCGGCACGCATTGGGATAGCGCTCAAGGGCTGCACGATCTACGTGCCCTGGTTTCCCTGCGTGGAATGCACGAAGGCGATTATTCAATCGGGCATATCGGAGGTGGTTGGTTATGAACCTGACCAACCCAATTCGAATTGGGCTCAGGATTTTGCGATCGCCGCCACGATGCTGAAGGAAGCAAACGTCGTGGTACGGTTCATACCAAGGCTCGCAGAGCTTCCGGATGTATCCGAAGAAGACGATTGATCGCGCAGCCTTCCGATCAGCTCGCCAGACTCGACTATCGCGTACCGTAGGCACGGTCACCGGCATCGCCGAGGCCCGGCAGGATGAACGCGTTTTCGTCCAACCCTTCGTCGATCGCCGCGAGCCAGATCGGAACATCCGGGTGGATGCCGCGCATGCGCTCGACCCCTTCGGGAGCGGCGATCAGACTGACCAGCCGGACTTCATTGGCGCCGCGCTCCTTGAGCCGATCCACCGCCGCGACAGACAGATTGGCTGTCGCCAGCACCGGGGAAATCACGATCACTAATCTCTCGTGCAGATCGCTCGGGGCTTTGAAGAAATACTCCACGGCCACGAATGTCTCGGGTTCGCGATAAAGGCCGATATGGGCGACGCGCGCAGTCGGCACGAGGTCGAGCATGCCCTCCGCAAACGTCACGCCGGCACGCAGCACCGGCGCAAACACGAGCTTTTTGCCCGAGATCTCCGGCGATTTCATTTTCGCCAGCGGCGTCTCGATATCGACATCGGCCAGCGGCAGATCGCGGGTCACCTCGTAACATAGCAGCATCCCGATCTCCTTGAGGAGTTCGCGAAACGACTTGGTCGAGGTGTCCTTCTTGCGCAACAGTGTCAGCTTGTGCTGCACCAGCGGATGGCTAACGATCGTGACGCCTTCCATGCCGAGTCTCCGCCCTAAAATACCGTGCCGTCGCTGATAACCTTGATTGGAGGCGACGCGTCGGCGCGGCGTTGACGCGCCAGCCGTCGGCCCGCGGCCCAGGTTCCACCTTCGAGGATTTTCGCCAGCGGCAGAGCGGCTGCGTCGAGCCCGAGGCGCCGGCGCACATGATCCGCGACGCAGTCGAGCAATGCCACCGTCAGCCCCCGCCACTCCACGACAAGCGGTGAAGCGACGTCATGCTCCCTGAGCGCTGCACCATCGTCGCGGAATGTCAGCACGCCATTGTCGACGAAGAGACCGCCGTTGCGATACTCGGCAAGGCCGGTCAGCCCGTCGATGTCGGTCACGGCAATGCCGGCATTCTGCAGCGGCTCGATCAGCGAGTATGCGAGCCATTGCGAGAGCTTGTGCAACGGCATCAGATGGCTGGTCGCATCCCCCGTCGTCAGCATCGGATGCTTCCAGCAATCACCGAGTGCGATGCCGCCGAGCTTCAGCCGCGACGGCCAGATCGGCCCGAACTCCCTGAGCAGTTCCGACAATATCGTGGCGGCCGGGAGCCTGCGATCGTCGGCCAGCGATGCCAGGTGGTCGAACAGCCCGCCGGGCCGCGGCGTATCGAAGCGTCCGAAGACTGCCGGTTTGGAGGCCACCAGCCGACCAAGGCTGCGCAACAAATTCACCCGGCCTTCGATGCCGACCAGCGGATTGGCATCGGACACCTGCATGCCGCGCGCGAGGTCTGTCACGGATAAATTCGCCACCGCGTCGGCATCGGCTCGAAGCGGCCGTCGCGGATCCGACGAGAACGCGCCCGCGGCGAACATCGCAAGGCTGGCCAGTCCCAATCCCTCCGAACGGCCAATGGCCGATCCGGTCACCGGGTCGCAGTACCGCCATGACGGCCCGGCACCGGCGTCCAGAAACACGCTGACCATCGCCAGATCGAATTCGGCACGAGCCCGTGCCGCGCGATCCGGCCATTCGACCTGGTTGGCCAGGGCCGCCCAGCGATCGACGCCATTGATGGAGAAATGCCGCCAGCGCGAATGAAACGGCACCGCCAGCGAGGGATACGCCGCTCGCGTGGTCTGCACCACCAGTTCGGCCGTCGAATCCATGCGGTCGAGGTGGACGCGGAAGTTCGGGAGTTGGTCTTCAAGGCCGATGGCAAGCAGCCGGTGCGCGCGCTCCCGCACCGCCGCGGCATTGAGCAATGACAAGGCCGCCGCCGTCTCGGACATCACGGAGGACATGGCCGCGCTCAATATTTATCGAGCGACCGGCCGACGAAGTCGCGCTGGGTGGGTTCCTCCGGCGAGTAGTAGCCGGCAGCCTTCTTCGCAACGATTTCGACCTGGGCGTCCGCCGGCACCAGATCGTCGGGGAGCGGTACGCGTTCGACGATGTCGATGCCCTGACTCACCAGCGCGTCATACTTCATGTCGCTCATGGAGACGAAGCGGTCGATGCGTTTCAGTCCGAGCCAGTGCACGACATCAGGCATCAGCTGCTGGAATCGCGCATCCTGTACGCCTGCGACGCATTCGGTGCGCTCAAAATACTGCGCGGCGGCATCGCCACCTTCCTGCCGTTTGCGCGCATTGTAAACCAGGAATTTGGTGACCTCGCCGAGGGCGCGGCCTTCCTTGCGGTTGTAGATGATGATGCCGAGCCCGCCGGTCTGCCCGGCGCGCACGCACTCCTCGATGCCGTGCAGCAGATATGGGCGGCATGTGCAGATGTCCGAGCCGAACACGTCGGAGCCGTTGCACTCGTCATGCACGCGGCAGGTGATGCTGGTGCGATGGTCCGGCAGTTTGGCGACATCGCCGAACAGATAGGCCGTGGTACCGCCGATCGGCGGCAGGAACACATGGAGGTCGGGCCGTGTCACCAGTTCCGGAAACATGCCGGCCGTCTGCTCGAACAGCTGTCGGCGCAGATTGTTTTCCGTCGTGGCGAAGCGCGCGGCAATTCCCGGGAGATACCAGACCGGATCGATCGCGATCTTGACGACGGAGACGCTTCCCCCCTCGTGAACAACGGCGCCGTCGCGCTTGAGCCGGCCGGCCGATATCGCGGCCTGCAATTCGGGCAAATCGAGGCGGGCGCGGGTGACCGCGATGCTCGGACGGATATCGACGCCCTCGGCGATCTCTTTCGAGAACGCCTCTGCAGCCAGGTGTCCCCACGGATCGAGCGAGACGATCCGGTTCGGATCCGTCCATTCCGGGAATGGCCCGATCGTGGCGGCAGGCTGCGTGTTGGTCAGGTCCGGCCGCCGGATCGGATCGAGCGCGCCCGACGAGACCGCCAGCGCGCGATAGATCGAATAGGAGCCGCTATGGGTGCCGATGACATTGCGCTGCTGGGGGCGCGAAACCGTCCCGATCACCGGCCCGCGTTCACGTGCCGTCGCCGCTCCCCAATGAATCGGGAATTCGACCTTCGCACCCGGCGCCGGATGCGACGTAATCCGAATATGATCAGTTC
Source organism: Bradyrhizobium sp. CCBAU 51753 (assembly GCF_015291565.1). Lineage (NCBI taxonomy): Bacteria > Pseudomonadati > Pseudomonadota > Alphaproteobacteria > Hyphomicrobiales > Nitrobacteraceae > Bradyrhizobium > Bradyrhizobium sp. CCBAU 51753. The sequence continues at coordinate 8,377,119 of NZ_CP030037.1, forward strand.
GATTAGAACGAGTCATCACACACCACGAGATGTCGACGGCCGGCCGGGCGGACAAGCCCGGTTGCCGGCAATCGAAGGATTCTTCAGTATGGCCGAATTGCGGCTGAACACAACGGCCGTTTCGAACGGTCGTGGGGGCATTAACCGTAGGGTTTACGACGCGATCATGACCCGTGGAGCCGTGCCGGCCCCCTATTTGCGCGCCGGTGAACGAAGTGGCGGTCGCGGCATGGGGCATGCTCCTTGCAGCATCGCACGTGCCACCCCGGAAGAGGCGATCTCATGACCAAGCAAAGCGTGAACCTCGTCAACCATCCCCTGGTCCAGCACAAGCTCTCGCTGATGCGCGACAAGGATCGCTCTACCAAGGGGTTTCGCGAGCTGCTGAACGAGATCGGGATGCTGCTCTGCTACGAGGTCACCCGCGACCTGCCTTTGGAGATGGTCGACATCGAGACGCCGGTCGCTGCAATGAAGGCGCCAAAGATCGCCGGCAAGAAGCTGACGCTCGCTCCGATCTTGCGGGCGGGTGTCGGCTTCCTCGACGGAATGCTGGCGCTCGTTCCGTCAGCGCGCGTTGCGCATATCGGGCTTTACCGCGATCCGGAAACGCTTCAAGCCGTGGAGTATTTCTTCAAGGCGCCGCAGGATGTCTTGGAACGCATCGTGATCCTGCTGGACCCAATGCTGGCGACAGGAAATTCAGCCTGCGCCGCAGTCAGCCTGCTCAAATCGCGAGGTGCCCGGGATATCAGGTTCGTTTGCCTGCTCGCGGCCCCCGAGGGGATTGCCCGGTTTCAGGATGAGTGTCCCGACGTGCCGATCTGGACTGCTGCTATCGACGAGAGACTGAATGATCACGGCTATATCGTGCCGGGCCTGGGCGATGCCGGAGACAGGATGTTCGGCACCAGGTAAGCGTGGGAATCGCCTTCGTGCTGAAGCGACCATAGGGCGAAGTTGATCTCCGTAGCGGCAAGAGAATCCTCAGTCGGATCGATCGTCCAGCAGCCGGGCGATCACGGCGACGGGCCCGCCGCCCGACGGCCCCTGATGTTCAGCTCCGCCGGAAACATAGACGGCGCCGGTCCCCGACAAGCCCCCGATCAATCCGCCGACGGCAGCGCGGGCGTGCCGGGTCGAGCTGATGTCGGTGTCTTCGAGCATGATGTGACGAAATCCGCGGATGCTCCCGCTTGGTGAGGCTTCCGCCTTGGCGAAGATGTTGACGAGCTCGCGGGCTGCCGTCGGCGTCTTGGAGCCCTGTTCGCCGTACAGTCCCACGCTCTTCAAGGCATCGATCACAGCCGCGGCATCGATTGCGTCGCGCATCACGGCGTGTCCGATCGTGAATGGAGCGGCTGACGACGCCGAGTTTCCGAGCACAATGACCACATTATGCATGAGCTCGATACCTGCCGACGTGGACGCAACCGACGAGAACAGATCGAACCGCCGAAGAACGTCTTTGTCCTCGATCGTGCCTTCAATCTCGCCAAGCGCGACCGCTACGCCCAATGCCGATGCGCCACGCGAATACGCCATCGAGCCGTATGCGCTGTTGGTCACGGCCTCGTTGCCCCGCGCCATCGCTGCCTCGATGCGGTCGCTCGTCAGAAGCGGGCACTTGATCTGTACAAAATGAACGTCCTGCGGATCGGCTATCGCAGCTTGGGCCATGGCGGCGGCCACCGCCCTTGCCGTCTCACTGATCTGCACACCGCGCCCGATCTCCTCGGGCAGAAAATCCCGGGTGTGTGCCATCCCGATGCTAAGACGCTTCTCGGAAATGTCTTCGGACCCGCGATTGGCGACATCGTCACGCGTGAAGACGGTGATATGCGGACTGAGCACACCCTCGGTACCACCCGACATCACGAACGCGATCCGTTGCTCAACGCGCGGCGGTGGCAGATCGACATAGGGCGCCAGGGCAGCACTGAGCGCTGAAACGGCATATTCTCGCGTGAAATCGTTGACGCCACCATTGCCTTCGGTCTTGCCCAATATCGCGACGATCGATCCTGGATCGATTTTGCCTTGCTGGATCAGGCTCAGCAGACCGGAGACGTCACCGGGCCCTTTGGTGGAAATGCGAACGACATTGACCGATTTTGTGCGCATGTTCTCCTCTCCGGGCGCGGACAGACTTTGATTGCATCAGATCGCCCTGGCGGTGGGACACTTTTTAACACGGCCTGATCACTTCCGTTCAGCGGTAAGGCTGAGCAAGCTGGCAACGGGGACAACCCAACTGCCATTTTGCCCGGAACGGCGCAGTCGACCTCGTCGAACGGCGGGATTGCCCACTTTTTGTCTCAGCTGTCGCAATTTTTGGCACATCTGTTGCATCCAATTGCGGATGACGTCCCCAGGGCGACGAGGTCGCCCTGGATCCTCGGTCAACGATGCGGAATGGTGCTGGATGACGACAACGGCGGCGCTCGAACTGGTGCAATTGACGAAGATGTACGGCAGCGTCACCGCCGTTGACGCCATCAACCTCAAGATTCCCGCCGGGTCCTATTGTTGCCTGCTCGGGCCGTCCGGCTGCGGCAAGACATCCACGCTGCGCATGGTGGCCGGCCATGAATCGGCGACTTCGGGCGACATCCTGGTCGGTCCGAAGAATGTGACTAACCTGCCCCCCGCCGATCGAAGCACGGCGATGATGTTCCAGTCTTACGCGCTGTTCCCGCATCTCTCCGTCATCGATAACGTGGCGTTCGCCTTGAAAATGAAAGGCGTCGCCAAGGCTGCACGCCATGCCGAAGCCAACAAGTTGCTGGAGCTCGTCGATATGCAGCCCTATGCAGCGAGGCTGCCGGCCCAGCTTTCCGGAGGCCAGCAGCAGCGCGTCGCGCTCGCGCGCGCGCTGATCACCTCACCCCAGATCCTGCTGCTGGACGAGCCGCTTTCGGCGCTCGATCCGTTCCTGCGGCTGCGGATGCGGGCAGAATTGAAGAAGCTGCAGCGCGAGCTCGGGCTGACCTTCATCCATGTGACGCATGGCCAGGACGAGGCGATGGCGCTCGCCGATATCGTGGTTCTGATGAATGGCGGCCGGATCGAGCAGCAGGGTTCGCCGCGCGACATCTTCAACCACCCGCGAACCGAGTTCACGGCGAGATTCATCGGTGGCCACAACGTCATTGCCGTGGGCCCCGAGACCTTCGCCGTTCGGGTTGACCGGCTGATGCTGAAACGGCCGAACGAAGCGATCGGCGGTCCATCGATTGCAGGCACCATCAGCGAGGTCGAATACCAGGGAACCTATGTCCGCGTCGTCGTCGCCATCGAGGATGGATCCGAGATCTCGGCCCAGATCACGGAAACCCAGTTCGATGCAGCCAACTACGCCGTCGGTGAGCGCGTTCTCGCCACATGGGACGCGACGCATGCGCACCTGCTCACGACCACCAGTTCAGTAACCGCGCGCTCGCCTGAAAAGGCGGCGTGATATCAGAGGAAGATCAACATGAGCAAATCTTTGAAATCGAATAGTCGCGTCAGCCGTCGCGCCGTGCTGAAGGGCGCGGCCGGAGCCGTCGGCCTCGCGGCAGGCTCGGGCGCGATTACCGGATTTCCCTATGTCCGTTCCGCCGATGCGAAAGTGCTGCGCTATCTCGGAACAGCCGTGAACGAAGGTGACGAGATCTCGAAAAAATGTCTGGCAGATACCGGGATCAAGATCGAGTACATCACGGCAACCACCGACGACGTGACCAAACGCGTGATCACCCAGCCGAACTCGTTCGATGTACTGGATACGGAGTATTTCTCGCTGAAGAAGCTTGTGCCGTCGGGCAACATCTTTGCCCTCGACGCCAAGAAGATCAAGGAATTCGACAACATCACGCCGGTGTTCACCAAGGGTCAATTGCCGAACGGCAAGAAGATCGGTGACCAGGGCACTGCGCCATGGAAGGTGCTCTATCTCGATGGAGCGAACTCCAAGACGTTCTCAAAGACGCCAACCGAATTCGTGACGCTGATCCCGACGGTCTACAACGCCGACACGCTCGGCATCCGGCCCGATCTGATCAAGCGGCCGATTTCATCGTGGACCGAACTGCTCAATCCCGAGTTCAAGGGCAAGGCCTCGATTCTCAACATTCCGTCGATCGGAATCATGGATGCCGCGATGGTGGTCGAAGCCAGCGGTCAGCACAAATATGCCGACAAGGGCAACATGACGAAGGCCGAGATTGATCTCACCATGAAGATCATGACGGAAGCCAAGAAGGCCGGCCAGTTCCGCGCATTCTGGAAGGATTTCAACGAATCCGTCAACCTGATGGCATCGGGCGAAACCGTCATCCAGTCGATGTGGTCGCCCGCGGTCACCAAGGTGCGCTCGATGGGAATCGCCTGCACGTTCCAGCCGCTCAAGGAGGGCTATCGCTCCTGGGCGTCAGGGTTCTGCGTATCGAAGGCGGTCTCGGGACCAAAGCTCGACTGGGCCTATGAATTCGTGAACTGGTACCTGTCGGGCTGGGCAGGTGCCTATCTCAATCGTCAGGGCTATTATTCCGCCGTGCTGTCCACCGCCAAGGCCAACATGACGGCGGACGAGTGGGGCTACTGGATGGAAGGCAAGGCCGCTGTCGGCGACATCAAGGCGCCCGACGGCACGATCCTCGAGAAGGCCGGCGCCACGCGCGACGGCGGATCCTACGATGACCGCATGGGCGCCGTCGCCTGCTGGAATGCCGTGATGGACGAGAACGACTACATGGTGCGCAAGTGGAATGAATTCATTGCCGCTTGATGCAATCCAGAGGACTTGCCGGGCGAAGCGCGCGGCAAGTCCTCCCTCGCCATCACTGCGATCGGCCGTTCAATGATGCAAGACCGCAAGACCTTCGTTCCGTGGCTTCAGGCCACACCGATGATGCTCGTTTTCGCGCTGTTCTTTCTGCTGCCGTTGCTGTTCGTGACTGTCGTCAGCGCGTGGGATTACAATGAATATGAGATGATTCCGGCGTTCAGCCTGCGAGGCTACAGCGATACGTTCGAGGGATGCATTGCCGATCTGCCCAATCTCTGCACCATCCTGAAGACCTACCTGAAGACTCTGAAACTATGTCTGCTGACCTGGGTGCTGACCCTTCTGATCGGGTTTACCGTCGCCTATTTTCTTGCGTTCCATGTCCGGTCGAAAACCTGGCAGATCGTCCTCACCCTGCTTTGCACCATCCCGTTCTGGACATCGAACGTCATCCGCATGATTGCCTGGATTCCGCTTCTTGGCCGGAACGGTTTGGTCAACAGGGGCCTCGAGGGCGCAGGATTGATCCACCAACCGCTGGAGTGGCTGCTGTTCTCGGAGTTTTCCGTCGTGCTTGCCCTCGTGCACCTCTTCACATTCTTCATGGTGGTGCCGATCTTCAACTCGATGATCCGCATCGACAAGCGGTTGATCGAAGCCGCCTATGATGCCGGCGCGACCGGGTGGCAGACCCTGGTGAACATCGTTATTCCCCTGGCAAAACCCGGAATCGTGATCGGCTCGATCTTCGTGATCACGATCGTGATGGGTGATTTTGTCACGATAGGGGTGATGGGCGGCCAACAGATTGCATCTGCAGGCAAGATCATCGAGGCCCGCCTGAACGCGCTGCAATTCCCGGCGGCCGCGGCCAATGCGGTCATCCTGCTCGGCATCACGATCCTGATCATTTCGGCGCTGACCCGGATCGTCGACGTTCGCAAGGAACTATGAAATGGGCGAGAAGCGACCGCGATCCTTTTATCTGCTCGCTGCGTTTTTCACCGCCTACGTCCTGTTCCTCTATGGACCGATGTTCGCGATCTACATCCTGTCGTTTCAGGGACCCGATGGTGGCCTGACCTTTCCCATGAATGGCGTGTCCCTCGTGTGGTTCGGCAAGGTGTTCTCCGGTTCGGGCATCATCGACATCGGGGCATCCTTCAAGCGATCGCTCCAGCTCGGCCTCGTGGTCATGGCGCTTACGGTCGTTCTCTCCGTGTCAGCTGGCATGGCCTTCCGCCGATCGTTCCGCGGCGCGACCTTGCTGTTCTATGTTGCCATCGCAAGCCTGATCATGCCGTCGATCATCACCTCGCTCGGCATCGCGCTTGAATTCCACCTGCTCGACGATTTCATCATCAAGAGCGGGGTTGGAGATTGGACGACGGCGATGGGGCTGTTTACGTCCGGCCTAGGCGCGCATCTGACCTGGACCTTGCCATTCGGCCTTCTGATCATGTTTGCGATCTTCAACCGGTTCGACAGCCGTCTCGAAGAGGCTGCACGCGACCTCGGCGCAACACCGTGGCAGACATTTCGGCACGTCGTGCTGCCGATCATATTGCCGTCGGTCGTCGGTATCGGCCTGTTTGGATTTACCTTGTCCTGGGATGAACTCGCACGCTCGAGCCAGACCATCGGCTCCGTCAACACACTGCCCCTTGATTTGCAGGGACTGACGACCACCGTCACAAAGCCGGACATCTATGCGCTCGGAACGCTGACGAGTGCGGTTTCCTTTCTCGTCATTTTCCTGGCGCTGGTCGTCATTCTTGTGCTTCAGGCCCGGCAAAGACGTCACGGCTCGGACGCGGGAAAGGGGATGGTGTAGAGCCGAGCTCTTCGGGAGAAGGTCAGACCAGCACCGCGGCCGCAACCGTCGCCTCAATCGCGAGACATGAGGCTGGACCTCGATCTAGGCGGCGGCACGTAGCTAGCTAGGCCAGAAGATATCCGAACGCGTTGCCGAAATGCGCACCACGCCGGCGGGCATCGACCAGCGCTCCGCCTCACGGCATCCGGACTGGACAGGGCCGGATGATCTGGAGATCAAGATCGAAGAAATCCGGGAGATTACGAACTGGCGAAAGCCCGATCTACGTAAAGGTCGGCGCCAGCCGCCCTTACAACGACACAGCACTGGTGGTGAAATCCGGCGCCGACGTCGCCAAGGCACCTGCGCCTGGCGCCGACGCGGTTGCGATCGGTACCGTCGCCGTCGACCCCAGCCACTGGGGCCGGGGCTGGGGTTTCGCAATTTGAGTTGGTTGCGGGGATAGGATTTGAACCTATGACCTTCAGGTTATGAGCCTGACGAGCTACCGGGCTGCTCCACCCCGCGTTAAACCGTTGCATGCCTTGCAGAAGGGGAGCCTGAGGCGGTCGGCCAACGCGTCTAACGGCGCCGATCGATCCGTCCGGAGGGCTTCCTGAGAAGGCAACCCGGGCCGAGGCCGTCGGGTGCGGGGCGTATGTATCAACGCAAGCCGGGTTTGGAAAGCCCCGCGAGCGGGTTTTTGAGGATTTTGTGACGCCGAAACCACCGATTTCCTGACAAAATCGGCTCCGGGAACCGGCCCTTGCCAGAAGCTGTGCAAAAGCGGAGCTTGCCGCCCAACAAATCCGTCAAGGAAACGTCATTCGATGATGTTCCGGGGCGGCAAGGGGGAAACGTGACTGACACATTCGATTTCGTGGTGGTGGGCGCCGGCTCAGGCGGCTGCGCGGTGGCGGGGCGGTTGTCGGAGGATGCGGCGACCTCGGTGGCGCTGCTCGATGCCGGCGGCAAGAACGACAATTGGGTCGTCACCACGCCGGGCGCGCTGGTGCTGATGGTCGCCGGCACCATCAACAACTGGGCCTTCAACACCGTGCCGCAGAAGGGGCTCAACGGCCGCATCGGCTACCAGCCGCGCGGCAAGGGGCTCGGCGGCTCCTCGGCGATCAACGCCATGGTCTACATCCGCGGCCACCGCGCCGACTACGACCACTGGGCCGCGCTCGGCAACACCGGCTGGGCGTTCGCCGACGTGCTGCCCTACTTCAAGCGCGCCGAGGACAATTCCGATTTCGACGGCGAGTATCACGGCAAGGGCGGCCCGCTCGCGGTCAACAAATTGCGTTCCGGCAATCCGATCCAGCAGACCTTTTTGCAGGCCGCGCAGGAAGCGCAATTCCGCATCCGCGAGGATTTCAATGCCGAGGACCATGAGGGCCTCGGCATCTATCAGGTGACGCAGCGCAACGGCGAGCGCTGGAGCGCGGCACGCGCCTATGTGCATCCGCATATGAAGTTGCGCAGCAATCTGCGCGTCGAGACCGCCGCGCACGCGACGCGCATCCTGTTCGAGGGCAAGCGCGCCGTCGGCGTCGAATATCGCCAGGGCAAGGAGCTGAAGCAGATCCGCGCGCGGCGCGAGGTGATCCTGGCCGCCGGCGCCTTCCAGTCGCCGCAACTGCTGATGCTCTCGGGCGTCGGCGATGCGGCTGACCTCGGCAAGCATGGCATCGCTGGCGTGCACCATCTGCCCGGCGTCGGCCGGAATCTGCAGGATCATCCGGACTTCATCTTCGGCTACATGTCCGACAACCCGAACTTCGCCGGCATCTCGCTGAAGGGCACGCCGCGGCTCGTCCGCGCCATCCTGCAATATCGGCGCGAGCGCCGCGGTCCCCTCACCTCGAACTTCGCCGAATGCGGCGGCTTCCTGAAGACGCGGCCCGATCTCGACATTCCCGACATTCAGCTGCATTTCGGCATGGCGATGGTCGACGACCACGGCCGCAAGCGCCATGGCGGCACCGGCTTCTCCTGTCATGTCTGCCTGCTGCGGCCGAAGAGCCGCGGCAGCGTCGCGCTCGCCAGCAATGATGCGATGCAGGCGCCGCTGATCGATCCAAACTTCCTCGGCGAGGATGACGATCTGGAGGCGATGGTCGCGGGCTACAAGACCACGCGGCGGCTGATGGAGACGCCCGCGCTGCGCGCCCTGCAGCAGAAGGACGTGTTCACCGCACACGTGCGCACCGACGACGACATCCGCGCCATCCTGCGCGAGCGGGTCGACACCGTCTATCACCCGGTCGGCACCTGCAGGATGGGGGTGAGCGATCCGCTCGCAGTGGTCGATCCGAAACTGCGTGTGCATGGGCTGGAGGCGCTGCGCGTGGTCGACGCCTCGATCATGCCGACCCTGATCGGCGGCAACACCAATGCGCCGACCATCATGATCGGCGAGAAGGCCGCGGATATGATCAAGGCCGAGACGCGGGCGGGGTAAGCGCTCTCGCCACGTCGTCATTGCGAGGAGCGAAGCGACGAAGCAATCCATGGCGCCGCAAGCGGAGGCATGATTGCTTCGCGGAGCCTGTCATCGGGCGCGCGTCCGCGCGGCCCGTTGGCTCGCAATGACGAGCATCGGTTGTTCAATGAGGATGATTTCTTTACCGACATCGACTAGGCCGGACACGGTTCCTCGGAAGTCCCGCCATGAACAGCTTCGACGCTGCCGTTTACCTCGGATTGCTGTTTGCGGTCGTGACCGGCTTCAACACCGGCCTGTTGCGCAGCGCGGTGACGATCCTGGCCTATCTGGTCGCAATGCCGCTGGCGGTTGCCGTGATGTCGATGGCGGGGCCGCATGTGGCGAGCCTGCCGTCGTCGCCGTTTCCGCAAAACGGCGTGTTACTGTTCGGCCTGTTTCTGGTGATCGGCGTCGTGCTCGGCAAAATGGCGCGAACCATGCTCAACGACACGATCGGCTCGGAGATCGGGATCGGCGACCGGCTCGGCGGCGCGCTGCTCGGCGCAATCAGGGTCGGGCTGGTCGTGACCACCCTCGTGCTGGTGTTCGATCAGCTGGTGCCGCTGGCCAATCAGCCGCAGTTCCTCAACGGATCGCAATTGCGGCCGCTGTTCTCGGCGGTCGGGCAAAGCGGCATCCGGTCACTGCCGCCGGAGGCCACCATGGCGATCGAGCGGCTGCGGCGCGAGCGGCGCATCTAGCGCAGAGCCTCGCCGGCATGGTTGGAGGCGGCGGAACTCCCCGTCGCAGGGGTGCGTCGTCAAATGCCGAAAAACAACCCCATGCAAAGTAGCCCGGCGGCTGCCGGCCCGCCGAGGCGACTTGACACGTCGGGCAAGTCAGCATTATTTTTCCAAAATTCCGAAATCGTGGCCGCCGCCCCCGGTGTTCCTGCCCGGCATGCACTTATGCATTGCACGTCCCTTATCGGCGGCGCCGCGCTTGGCTACAATGCGACAATCGAACGTCAGAAACCACCCGACATCTCAGGGAGTGAACCGTGGATCTTGGAATCAAAGGCCGCCGGGCCATCGTCTGCGCATCGAGCAAGGGACTGGGCCGCGCCTGCGCCATCGCGCTCGCCGATGCGGGTGTGCATGTGACGCTGACGGCGCGCGGCGCCGAGGCGCTAAAGAAAACCGCCGACGAGATCCGCAAGGCGCATCCGTCCGTCACCGTCACCGAGATCGTCGGCGACATCACGACGCCGGCCGGACGCGAGGCGGTGCTGAAGGCCTGCCCCGATCCGGACATCCTGATCAACAATGCCGGCGGTCCGCCGCCCGGCGATTTCCGCAACTGGACCCGCGACGACTGGATCAAGGCGATCGACGCCAACATGCTGACGCCGATCGAACTGATCAAGGCCACCGTCGACGGCATGATGGCGCGCAAGTTCGGCCGCATCGTCAACATCACCTCGGCCGCAGTGAAGGCGCCGATCGAGATTCTGGGCCTGTCCAACGGCGCCCGCGCCGGCCTCACCGGCTTCGTCGCCGGCCTGTCGCGCAAGACCGTGATCAACAACGTCACCATCAACGGGCTGCTGCCGGGCCCGTTCGAAACCGACCGTCTGCTCGGCACCGGCAAGGCGGAAGCCGAGAAGCGCGGCATTCCGGTCGAGCAGGTGATGGCGGAGCGCGCCAAGCTGAACCCGGCCGGCCGCTTCGGCCATCCCGATGAGTTCGGTTACGCCTGCGCATTCCTGTGCGGCGCCAAGGCCGGCTTCATCACCGGCCAGAACATTTTGCTCGATGGCGGCGCGTTCCCGGGAACGCTGTGAGAGCAGTCTGGTACGAACGAACCGGCGCGGCGCCGACGGTGCTCACCGTCGGCGAGATGCCGACGCCCGAGGCGGGGCCGGGCGAAGTTCGCATCCGCCTCGAAGCGTCAGGGGTCAATCCGGCCGATGTCGGCCGCCGCAGCGGCAACTATCGCGCGATGGAATTTCCGCGCGTGATTCCGAACAGTGACGGCGCCGGGATCATCGATCAGCTCGGCGACGGCGTGACGCGCTTTGCGGTCGGCGACCGGGTCTGGCTGTTCAACGGCCAGCGCAACGGCCGCGCCTTCGGCACTGCGGCCGAATATATCGCACTCGCGGACTATCTGGTGACGCCGCTGCCGGACGAGGTGTCGTTCGCCGCCGGCGCCACGCTCGGCATTCCCTGCATGACGGCGTGGTGCGCGCTGTTCGCGGATGGTCCAGTCGCCGGACAGACCGTGCTCGTCACCGGCGGTGCCGGCGCTGTCGGCCACTACGCGGTGCAACTGGCGAAATGGGGCGGCGCGCGCGTCATCGCGACGGTGAGCTCGCAGGTCAAGGACGTCGAGGCGCGGCTGGCCGGCGCCGACATGGTGGTCAACTATCGGACCGAGGACGTTGTCGCCAAGGTGATGGACTTCACCGGGAACCGCGGCGTCGACCGCGTGGTCGACGTCGATTTCGGCGGCAACATCGCGACCACACTGAAGCTGATGGCGATGAACTCGACGATTGCGGTCTACGCCACCAACGGCAACCGCGCGCCTGTCGTGCCGATGCGCGAATTGATGGAGAAGTGCATCACGCTGCGTTCGCTGGTGCTGTTCGCGCTGCCGCCGCCGCTGCTCGCCGCGGCGCAGGCCGATATCAGCAAATGGCTGGCGGCCGGCACCCGCGTGCACAACATCGCCGGACAGTTCGCGCTGGCCGAGACTGCCGAGGCCCATCTCGCCGTCGAGAAGGGTGACAAGATGGGCACGGTGATCGTCGACTGCGCGCGGTGATCGCTCGCCCTCTCCCCGCTCTTCCTTTCTTCAACCCTCTCCCCGTTCTCTTGTCCGCCGAAGCCCGCCTTCGGGCGAAGGCGGATGCGGGGAGAGGGTTGGGGTGAGGGGCTTCCATCCGGCGAGCACTTCGCGATTGTTGAACAGCGTGCCCTGCCCCTCACCCGGATCGCTGACGCGATCCGACCTCTCGCCGTAAAGGACGGGGAGAGGTGAAGCGGGCGGCGTTCTTCTCCCTCTCCCCGCTCTCTTGTCCGCCGAAGCCCGCCTTCGGGCGAAGGCGGATGCGGGGAGCGGGTTGGGGGAGGGGCTTCCGTCCGCGAGATGGCTAAGAGTTGAGTTTGCGGAGGCTCCCCCTCACCCGGATCGCATTCCGCTGCGCTGCATGCGATCCGACCTCTCCCCGCAAGCGGGGCGAGGTGAAGGGCACCGCCGGCCACAGTTACTGCATCGGCGTGGTGCGCTCGTCGCCCGGCTGCAGCCCGAATTCGTCGAGCCCTTCGGCGAGGAGATCGCCGAGCATCGGCTCTCCCAACAGATAGCTGGCGACGCGGCCGGTGCGGCCGCGCGCGGCCTCACGGCGGAGGTCGGCCCATTCCTCGATGGTGCCGTCGCCGCGGCCGAGCCGCATCAGCGCAACGAGATCGACCTGCTCGTCCTCGCTGAGCGCGTCAATGAAACCGGTGATCTCGCGCGCCACCGGATCCCTGCCATCGTCCTCCAGCACGTCGATCATGTCGTCATCGGCGCCGTTCGAGCCGGAATCGGGATCGACCAGCCCCTCCTTGACGTCAAATTCTCGCGCCTTCTCGATCAAGAAGCCGACCTTTTCAGCGGAGATCGTGAGTTCCGGCATTGCACACTCCTTCTGCCAACGACGCGGTAACGCAGGAGGCGCCGACTTGATCCATTGCGCTCGCGCGCAGAAACCCGCATGGTCCGGCAACAGAGCAACAAGAAACCGAGGGCACGCCGCATGCGCTGGACCGTGGGCAAGGTCAGGATCACCAAAATCGTCGAGGTCGAGACGGTCGGCAGCACCCGCTTCATCCTGCCGCTCGCCGGGCGGGAAGAGATCCTCGCTTTGCCCTGGCTGATCCCGCAATTCGCCAATGACGAGGGCCGGCTGAAAATGTCGATCCATTCGCTGCTGGTGGAAACGCCGGAGCATCGCATCATCGTCGACACCGGGCTCGGCAACGACAAGCAGGGCCGCAACGTGCCGACCTGGAACGACCGCAAGGAGCCGTTCCTGGAGCGGTTGACCGCGGCGGGTTTCGCCCCCGACAGCATCGACACCGTGCTGTGCACCCATCTGCATGTCGACCATGTCGGCTGGAACACCAGGCTGGTCGACGGCAAATGGCTACCGACCTTCGCCAATGCGCGCTATGTGTTCGGCAAGACCGAATTCGATTACTGGCGCGATCACTCTGACGATCCCGCGCATGCCGCCGTGTTCGCCGACTCGGTGAAGCCGATCGCGGATGCCGGCAAGGCCGAACTGGTGCCGAGCGATCACCGCTTGACCGAGGAGATCACGCTGATCCCGACGCCCGGCCACAGCCCGGGACACATGAGCGTCCATATCAGGTCGGGCGGCGAGGACGCGCTGCTGACCGGCGATGCCGCCCATCATCCCTGCCAGATGTACCATCTCGACTGGTCGGCGACGGTGGACAGCGATCCGCAGCAATCGGCGGCCACCCGGCGCGCGCTGTTCTCGCGCTTCGCCGACACGCCGACGCTGGTGATCGGCGGACATTTCGGCGCCGGCCACATCAAGCGCGACGGCGACGCATTCCGGTTCGTCGCGCTGCCCTGATCGAGAAATGTAGCCCGGATGAGCGAAGCGACATCCGGGGGCGGAGGTCCCGCATATCGCCGCGCTCATGCGGGCTACGCCAGCTGCACGCTGCCCGGATCGGACCGAAACAGCCTTGAAATATGGGCTGGCAGCAATGCAGCGCGCTTATGGCGGTTGAATTTCCCCGCCCGCTGTTCCATGAAGCGGGACGAGGTATGACCGATAAACAATCCTCAGGGACATCGTAGGGAGTGATCACATGAAGCTTGTTCGTTATGGCGAAAAGGGTGCGGAAAAGCCCGGTCTGATCGACAAATCCGGCCAGCTCCGCGACTTGTCGGCCCACATCAAGGACCTGACCGGCGATGCCTACACGCCGGAATCGCTGAAGAAGCTCGCTGGCCTCGATGCTGCCTCCCTCCCCGCCGTCTCCGGCAAGCCGCGCTTCGGCGCCCCCGTCACCGGCATCTCCAAATTCGTCGCGATCGGGCTCAACTATTCGGATCATGCGAAAGAGACCGGCGCGGCGATCCCGACCGAACCGATCATCTTCATGAAGGCGTCGACCTCGCTGTGCGGCCCGAACGATGCGGTTGAGAAGCCGCGCGGCTCGACCAAGCTGGACTGGGAGGTCGAGATCGCCGCGATCATCGGCACCCGCGCCAAATACGTCTCGGAAGCCGACGCGTTGAACTACGTTGCCGGCTATTGCGTCTGCAACGACGTCTCGGAGCGTCACTTCCAGGCCGAGCGCCTCGGGCAGTGGACCAAGGGCAAGTCGCACGACACCTTCGGCCCGGTCGGCCCCTGGCTCGCCACCAAGGACGAGATCGCCGACGTGCAGAACCTGTCGATGTGGCTCGACGTCAACGGCCAGCGCCGCCAGACCGGCAACACCAAGACTATGATCTTCTCGATGGCGCAGTGCATCTCGTACCTTTCGCAGTTCATGACCTTGCTGCCCGGCGACATCGTCACGACAGGCACCCCGCCCGGCGTCGGCCTCGGCATGAAGCCGCCGCAGTTCCTCAACGTCGGCGACGTCGTGACGCTCGGCATCGAGGGCCTCGGCGAGCAGCGCCAGGAAATCATCGCGGCGTGAGGTGAGGCTCCGGCCCAACCACGTCATTGCGAGCGAAGCGAAGCAATCCATCACTCCACATACGCGGAAGCATGGATTGCTTCGTCGCTTCGCTCCTCGCAATGACGGACTATTCCAACCGTATTGCTGAGGGCCCCCAATGAAACTCACCTTCTCTCCCGCCTCCCCCTTCGCCCGCAAGGTGCGCATCGCCGCGATCGAGCTTGGCCTGATCGACAAGATCGAGCTGGTGCCGGCAACCGTCGCGCCGGGTCAGGCCAATGACGAATATTCCAAGATCACGCCGCTGAAGAAGCTGCCGGTGCTGCTCCTCGACCATGGCGACGTCATTCTCGATTCCTACGTCATCGTCGAATATCTCAACGAGCTCGGCGGCGGCCGGTTGATCCCGGGCTATGGTCCGCGGCGCTGGAAGGTGAAGACCGACCACTCGCTTATCAACGGCATGCTCGATTCCATGCTGCTGTGCCGCTACGAGAAGATGGTGCGGCCGCAGGGCACACTTTGGCAGGCCTGGTATGACGACCACTGGAACCGGGCATGGACCGGCATGGCGCGGTTCGAGGACCGGCCGGACGTGCTCGACGGGCCGTTCGACATTGCGCAGATCGGCCTCACCTGCGTGCTCGGCTATGCCGACTTCCGCTTCGCCGATTGCGGCTGGCGCAAGGCCTATCCGAAGCTCGACGCCTTCTATCAGAAGATGCTGGAGCGGCCGTCGGTGAAGATCTCGGCGCCGCCGGCGGCGTAAACGCGGAATGCGGGGAGAATGACGATGCGCAATCGCTTCCCCCGCCTCCGTCTTCTCAGCGCGAGCCTCGGGCTCGCGCTGACCGTCTCTGCCACCGAAGTGCAGGCCGACAGCATGGCGTCAGAACAACGAAACCTCGCCTGCGGATCGCCCTCCTCGCTCGACGACGGCTGGGCGGTCGCGTCACCCGAGAGCGTCGGCATGGATGGTGCGCGGCTCTGTGGCATCGCCGAGCGGCTCGCGCTGCGCAGCAGTGCGGTCCATTCGGTCGTGGTCGTGCGCCACGGCAGACTGGTGTTCGAGCAATATTTCCCGGGGATCGACCAGCCCTGGGGACAGCCGGAAGCCCGCATCGACTTCACTGCGACCACCAAGCACGACATGCGCTCGGCGTCGAAGAGCGTGACATCGCTGCTGGTCGGGATCGCGATCGATCGCAAGCTGATCGCCGGCGTCGATGCATCAGTGGTGAAATTCTTCCCCGAATATCAATCGGTGAAATCAGCCGGATGGGATGCGATCACGCTGCGCCATCTGCTGACGATGTCCTCCGGCTTCAAATGGGATGAGACGCTGCCCTGGAGCGACCCGAACAATGACGAGCCGCATCTCGCGTTCGATGCCGACCCGATCGGCTACGTCCTGGGCAAGCCGATCGCAGCGCCGCCGGACGCGCTGTGGACCTATAGTGGCGGCGGCACGGATCTGCTCGGCAACATCGTCGAACGCGTCTCCGGCAAGCCGCTCGAGGCATTCGCGCGCGAAGTGCTGTTCGAGCCGCTCGGGATCACCGATCTCGAATGGAAGAGCTACAAGAACGGCAAGATCGCAGCGGCCGCCGGTCTGCGCTTGCGCCCGCGCGACGCCGCCAAGCTCGGCCAGCTCGTGCTCAATCGCGGGACGTGGAACGGGCGGCAGATCGTCTCCGAGGACTGGATCGCACAATCGATCGCGCCGCGGTTCCAGGCGGTCGGCTATTTCGGCGGCACGCTGTTCTACGGCTATCAATGGTGGGTCGGGCGCTCGCTGTCCGAGGGCAAGGAAGTGCGCTGGGTCGGCGCCTTCGGCTGGGGCGGCCAGCGCATCATCATCGTTCCCGATCTCGACCTTGTGATGATGACGACGGCAGCCCAGTACGGCCAACCCAAGGAAGGCCTTGCAGCGATGGATATCCTTGCCAACATCGTCATTGCCGCCGTGCGCGACGCGCATTGATTTCTCGAGGACCAACCATGAGCCTGAAATTTTCCGTCGGCGACCTCACCATCCATCGCATCATCGAGCAGGAGACGACGTTCCTGCCCGCGCTCGACATGTTCCCCGGCCTGGCGCCGGACGTGCTCGCGGAGCACCGGATGTGGATGAAGCAAGCGGGCGCGCTCGACGACAACGACACGCTGATCCTGGCGTTCCAGTCCTACATCGTGAAGACGCCGCACCACACCATCCTGATCGACAGCTGCATCGGCAACGACAAGCCGCGACCGAACCGGCCGAACTGGAACATGAAGACCGACGACACCTACATGCGCGGTCTTGCGGCGGCCGGCTTCTCGGTCGGCGACATCGACTATGTGATGTGCACGCATCTGCATGTCGATCATGTCGGCTGGAACACCCGGCTGGAGAACGGCCGCTGGGTGCCGACCTTCCCGAATGCGCGCTACGTGTTCGACAAGACCGAATTCGACTACTGGACCGAAACCAGCGGCAAGACGGAAGTGCCGCCGTTCCGCGACAGCGTGCTGCCGGTGGTCGAGGCCGGCAAGAGCGAGATCGTGCGCAACGATTTCGCGATCGGCGATCACACGCGCATCCTGCCGACGCCCGGCCACACGCCGGGCCACGCCGCCTTCACCTTCGGCCGCGGCAAGGACGATGCGGTGTTTTCGGGCGACCTGATGCATTCGCCGATCCAGACGCTCTATCCGGAGCTGTCGCCGAAGTTCGACGTCGACCAGGCGCAGGCCGCGAAGACGCGGCGCAGCTTCCTGGAGCGTTATTGCGACACCGACACGCTGTGCTGCACCGCGCATTTCCCCTCGCCGTCATCGGGCAGGATCAAGCGCAAGGGCAATGGCTTCGTATGCGAGATGGCGCGGTAGGCGCTTCACCTCTCCCCGCGCTTTGCGGGGAGAGGTCGGATCGCATCGCCAGATGCGATCCGGGTGAGGGGCGAGGCACGCTGCTCAACAAGTCGCGAATTGCTCGCCGGATAGAGCCCCTCACCCCGTGAAGAACGGGGAGAGGAAGAAGAGAGACCGCCCGCGTCCCTTCACCTCTCCCCGCCTGCGGGGAGAGGTCGGATCGCACGGAGCGAAGCGCAATGCGATCCGGGTGAGGGGGTACAGGTCTCTCAACTTGCACCGCCTCGCGGAGAGAGCCCCTCACCCCAACCCTCTCCCCGTGAAGAACGGGGAGAGGGAGTGGAGAGATCGTTCGCTCAATCGAACAGACTCGGCGTGTGGTTCACCACCGCGCCTTCGATCTCAAGCATCTTCAGCTTGGTCACCACGCCGCCATTGGCGGAGAAGCCGCCGGGCTTGTTGCCGGCCGCGAGCACGCGGTGGCAGGGCACGACGATCGGGCACGGATTGCGGCCGAGCGCCTGGCCGACGTCGCGCGACAGCTCGACGCCGCCGAGCTGCTTGGCAATGTCGCCATAGGTGATGGTCTTGCCCGGCGGCACCTTGCGCGCAATGTCGTAGACGCTGCGGTTGAAGTCCGGCACGCCGTCGAGATCGAGCGAAATGTCGGCGAGGTCGTTCGGCTTGCCCGCGAGCAGCTCGATCATGCCGTCGATCGCGTGCCGCACCTCGGCCGGCGGGACCGCCTCGGTGACCTCGCCATTGCGCTGCAGGATCCGCTTGCGGGTCTTTTCCTCATTGCCCATCGGCAGCTGGGTGCCGGTGATGCCGTGCTCGCCCCAGACGACGCCGCAGGCGCCGATCGCGGTGTCGAAGATTGCATAATGCTGGCCGGTCATGGCTCGCTCCAGATATTCCCTGAACTCGTTCTGGCTACACTCAAAGCCTGCTGTTGATGCGGAATCTAGGCTTGGAGAATGTTGCTATCCACCCGAATTCCGTGGGAACCTGGGCCAAATCAACAACATCTCCCGCCCCTCTGCGAGCCCCAAATGCATAGCCTTCACGTCAACGGTTTCGACATGCCCTATCTCGACGTGGGTGAAGGGCCGCCCCTGGTCTGCGTCCACGGCTCGGTCTGCGATTTCCGGATCTGGTCCGCCGTGCTCGGCCCGCTGACGCAAAAGCATCGCGTGATCGCGGTCAGCTTGCGGCACTTCTTTCCGGCACATTGGGACGGCGTCGGTGACACCTATTCGATCGCCCAGCATGTCGACGACGTGATTGCGTTCATCGAGACATTCGACACCAGGCCGGTCGACCTGATGGGGCATTCGCGTGGCGGCCACATCGCGTTCCGCGTCGCTCAGCGCCGGCCGGACCTGCTGCGCAAGCTGATCCTCGCCGAGCCCGGCGGCGAACTCGACGCGACGCTCGATCCGGATTACCAGCCGGGCCCCTCGCCGCTGGCGGCACGCATTGCCGCCTCCGCCGATCTGATCGCCAAGGGCGACATCGACGGCGGCATGCAGCTGTTCATCGACGCGCTGGAGGGCCCCGGCGCCTGGAAGCGGCTGCCGGCCGCGCCGAAGCAGGCCCTGCTCGACAACGCCATCACGCTGGTCGGCCAGACCCGCGACAAGCGTCCGCCGTTCTCCAAAGCGGATGCCGAAGCGATCAAAACGCCGGCGCTGTTCATCGGCGGCGCCAACACCAAGGGCGTGCTGCCGAAGGTGCTGCACGCACTCGCCAGCAACGTGAAGGGCGCGCGCGTCGAGATGATCCCGGGCACCACACACCCGATGTTCGAGCAGGCCCCGCGCCGATATTGCGAGATCGTGCTGGAGTTTCTCGCCGCGTAGGCGGTGCACCTCTCCCCTTGTCGGAGAGGTCGGATCGCATCGCCAGATGCGATCCGGGTGAGGGGTGCAGGACCATCCACGTCCATCACTCGCGGAGAGAACCCCTCACCCGGCGCGATGTCGCTGCGCTCGATCGCGCCACCCTCTCCCACAAGGGGAGAGGGTGCAGCGTGCGTGCGGGTGAGAACCCTCACACCTTCCACGCGCCGACCGGCTGGCGCACCGCGACGTTGAGCCGGTTCCAGACGTTGATCGCCGCGATGCCCAGCACCAGCGACGCGAGCTGCTGCTCGTTGTAATGCTTTGCAGCCTCGTTCCACACCGCATCGCTCACCGGATCCTCGCGGTCGCTGAGCCGGGTCACTGCCTCGGTCAGCGCCAGCGCGGCGCGCTCGGCGGCGGTGAAATAAGGCGCGTCACGCCAGGCGGCGACCGCGAACAGCCGCTCGTCGGTCTCGCCGGCGCGCCGGGCGAGCTTTGGGTGCATGTCGACGCAGACGCTGCAGCCGTTGATCTGGCTGGCGCGCAGATGCACCAGTTCCAGCAGCTTTTCCGGCAGCGCCTGCTTGGTGGTTTCGCTGAGCGCCTGCAGCGCCGTCATGGCGTCGGGAACAACCATCACCGGGTGTTTCATTCGGGCTTGCATCATCGATCTCCTGATCTTGCTCTTTGACGCAACCGCGCCGATCTGTTGTCACATCGGCCGGCTTTCGTTCGTCATGGCCATGACGGAGCGACCCGAGGGAATGTGACCGATGGACGAGAAAAAGTTTCTGGCAGAGCAGTTCGAGGCCAACCGGCCGCGCCTGCGGGCGGTGGCCTATCGCATGCTGGGCTCGACCGCCGAGGTCGACGACGCCGTGCAAGAAACCTGGCTGCGGCTGAGCCGCACTGAAGCCGCCGCGGTCGACAATCTCGGCGGCTGGCTGACCACGGTGATCGCCCGCATCTGCCTCGACATGCTGCGCTCGCGCAAGTCGCGCCGCGAGGAGCCGATGAGCCCTGATGTGCCGGAGCCAGCGGCAGACAGTTCCGCAGAGCGCGAGACCGAGATGGCAGACTCGGTCGGGGCCGCGCTATTGGTGGTGCTGGAAACGCTGGCGCCGGCCGAGCGGCTGGCGTTCGTGCTGCACGACATGTTCGCGGTGCCGTTCGAGGAGATTGCGCCGATCGTCGGACGCACGCCGGCCGCTGCGCGGCAG
The DNA here is from genome assembly GCF_015291565.1 of Bradyrhizobium sp. CCBAU 51753. Lineage (NCBI taxonomy): Bacteria > Pseudomonadati > Pseudomonadota > Alphaproteobacteria > Hyphomicrobiales > Nitrobacteraceae > Bradyrhizobium > Bradyrhizobium sp. CCBAU 51753. The sequence continues at coordinate 8,397,777 of NZ_CP030037.1, forward strand.
CTTGCGAGCCGGGCGCGGCGCCGCGTGCAAGGGGCGCCGCCGGCGCCGGACGCCGATTTCGGCGAGAAGCGCGCGATCGTCGAAGCCTTCCTGGCGGCCTCGCGCAACGGCGATTTCGAGGGACTGCTTGCGGTGCTCGCGCCGGACGCGGTGGTGCGCGCGGACGAGGCCGCGCAGCGGCTCGGCTCGCTGACGGAAATTCGCGGCGCCGCGGCGATTGCGGAAGCCTTCCAGGGCCGCGCGCAGGCGGCGCGGCCTGCGCTGGTCGACGGCGAACTGGGCGTTGCCGTCATCTTCGGCGGCCGGTTGCGCATCGTGCTGCGCGTCACCACCGACGGCGACCGGATTGCTGCGATCGACGCGATCGCCAATGTCTCGGACATCGAGACGCTCGATGTCGAAGTGCTCGATGCGGCTGGAGGCGGGTAGGGCGCAATGCTAGTGTCTTTCCCGCGCATATTCCGGGGAGGACACACCATGAAATATTCCGTCAGACGGCTCGCGTCGGTCAGCCTGTTTTCGTTCACCCTCGCCTCGTCCTCCGCTCTTGCCGCGGCGGATGAAAAACTGCGCGCCGCCGCCGAGCAGGCCCAGCCTGCGGTGATCGAGAGCCTGCGCGACATGGTGATGATCGAATCCGGCTCCAGCGACATCGAGGGCCTGAAGAAGATGGCCGACTACACCGAGGCGCGGCTGAAGGCGCTCGGCGCCAAGACCGAGCGGCGCAAGACCACGCGCGGCGCCGGCGCCGACATGGTGATCGGTAGCTTCGAAGGCACCGGCACCAGGAAGCTGATGCTGATCGCGCATATGGACACCGTCTACGAGCACGGCATTCTGGCCTCGCAGCCCTACAAGGTCGACGGCAACAGGATCTACGGACCCGGCATCGCTGACGACAAGGGCGGCATCGCGGTGATCCTGCATTCGCTGAAGATCCTGAACGATTCCGGCTGGCGCGACTACGCAAAGCTCACGGTGTCGTTCAACCCGGATGAAGAGGTCGGCTCGATCGGCTCCGGCGAGATCATCGCCGAGCTCGCCGACCAGCACGATGTGGTGCTGTCCTGCGAGCCGACGGTGGCGCCGCCGGTCGCCAAGAACGAGAGCCTGCTGCTCGGCGCGAGCGGCACCGCGACCGGCACGATGGACGTGAAGGGCAAGGCCTCGCATGCCGGCGCCGCGCCGCAGCTCGGCCGCAACGCGCTGCTCGAGCTCGCGCATCAATTGCTGCAGACCCAGGACGTCGCGAAATCGATCCCGGGCACGCAGCTGAACTGGACCACTGCGAAGGCCGGCACCGTGCGCAACCAGATCCCCGACCAGGCGACCGCCGGCGCCGACATCCGTCTCACCGTTCCCGACGGCGTGCAGAAGCTGCAGGCCGCGCTCGACGAGAAGATCAAGACCAAGCTGATCCCGGACACCGAGGTGACGGTGAAGGTGGTGGCGGGCCGCCCGCCCTTCGTGGCGAGTGATCGCGGCCGCGCGCTCGCCAAAGACGGGCAGGCGATCTACCGCGAGCTCGATCGCACGCTCGACATCGCCGAGATGACCGGCGGCGCCACCGACGCCGGCTATGCCGGCCGCAGCGGCAAGGCGATCGTGGTCGAAAGCTTTGGCCTCGCCGGCTGGGGCTATCACGCCCGCGACGAATACATCGACACCAACTCGATCGTGCCGCGGCTCTATCTGATGACACGGATGCTGGTGGATCTCGGCAAGCAGAAGTAACGGCTCGTCCTTCCCATTGTGCGGGCGCTGATGCTGCGGCGATCGACGTCTGGCACCGGCACCCGGGGCCACCCCTCTCCCCAGCCCTCCCCCGCAAGGGGGGAGGGAGCCCATCCGCATGAGCGTCCCTTACGAGCTCAAACTGTTCGGACGGTTTTGCTCGGGACTCGCGTGAGGTGAGCACGCCGTTCAGGCTCACTCCGCCCTTGCAGGTTGGCGAGAGCGGTGCCGCTTGCTCCGCTCGCAATTGATGTCTTGACCGCGGCTGAGGTTATGTCGGACGTGCCGTAGCTAAAATCTCCCGTATTTTCAAACAATTAAGTCACCCACCAACCGAAGCCTTGACGGCTCGTCGCGCCGGCAGTAGTTTCCATATCTGAACACGGAATTCCGTATTCCAAATTTGGATGACCGACATGATCCCGTTGGACCCGCTTCCGAACCTGATCGACCAGGTCTATGGGCGGTTGCTCGAGGCGATCATCGACCGCACGCTGCCGCCGGGCCAGCGCATCACCCAGAACGAACTCGCGGAAAAACTCGGCGTCTCGCGGCAGCCGGTGTCGCACGCGCTGCATCTGCTGCACCGGCAGGGCCTCGTCGCCGAAAGCGGCCGGCGCGGCTTCGAGGTGACGCAGCTCGATCCGCGGCGCATCCGCGAGCTCTATGAGGTGCGCGGCGCGATCGATGCGCTAGCGGCGCGGCTGGCGGCCGGGCGCGTGCAGGACGACTCCGCGGGACGCGCGGCGCTCGAGGCCGCGCTCGACGCCGGCCGCGGCATCGATGGCCGCACGCCGCTGGCGCGCCTGATCGCACTCGACGTCGACTTCCACAGCGCGATCTATCGCCTCGCCGGCAATTCCGCGATCGAGGAGATGATCGCGCCGCAATGGCCGCATATGCGCCGCTCGATGGCGACCGTGCTCGCCGAGCTCGACTATCGCGGCAGCGCCTGGACCGAACACGAAACCATCGGAGCGCATATTTTTGCGGGCAATGCCACCGCCGCCGAGGCTGCGGCGCTGGCGCATGCGCAGACCGCGGGACGGATGACCGAGGAGAAATTGAGGGCCGTCGACGTGGCGGCGTAGTTGCGTCGTTCCGGGATGGTCCGAAGGACCAGACCCGGAACCTCGAGATTCCGGGTTCGCTGCGCGCCCCGGAATGACGGAGACAACAACAAACAACAGGAGGAAAGCACCATGAAACTGACCCCGGAGCAGGTTGAATTTTTCCATCGCGAAGGCTGGCTGTTCCTGCCCGAGCTGTTCAGTCAGGAAGAGGTCGATTTCCTCGCCCGCGAGGCGGTCGCGATCTACGACGCGGACCGTCCCGAGGTGTGGCGCGAGAAGAGCGGCGCGCCGCGCACGGCGTTTGCCGCGCATCTCTACAACGAGGCGTTCGGCGTCCTCGGCGCCCATCCGCGCATGATCGACCCGATCGAACAGCTGTTCGGCGAGAAGGTCTACATGCATCAGTTCAAGATCAATGCGAAGGCGGCGTTCACCGGCGACGTCTGGCAGTGGCACCAGGATTACGGCACCTGGAAGCGCGACGACGGCATGCCGGAGCCGCGCGCGATGAACATCGCGATCTTCCTCGACGAGGTGATGCCGATCAACGGCCCGCTGATGCTGGTGCCGCAGAGCCAGACCGCCGGCGACCTCAAGGCTTCGCACGATCTGGAGACCACATCCTACCCGCTGTGGACGCTCGACGAGGAGACGGTCACGCGCCTCGTCAAGCAGGGCGGCATCGTCGCGCCGACCGGCAAGCCCGGCGGCATGCTGATGTTCCACGGCAATCTGGTGCATGGCTCGAGCGGCAACATCACGCCCTACCCGCGCAAGATCGTCTATCTGACCTTGAACGCGGTCTCGAACTACATCCGCACCCCGACGCGGCCGGACTACATCGCGCACCGCGACTTCACGCCGATCCAGACGGTCGCCGACGACGCGCTGCTGCGGCTCGCCCGTGCGCCGCGCCAGGCGGCGGAGTAGTCACTTCTGTCATTCCGGGGCGCGCGTAGCGCGAGCCCGGAATCTCGAGGTTCCGGGTTCGGTCCTGCGGACCGCCCCGGAACGACTCCCGATTGGAAATCATCATGAACCTGCATCACCTCCTGCAAACCCGCGCGGCCGCCGGCAAGCCGGTCCGCGTCGCGCTGATCGGCGCCGGAAAATTCGGCTCGATGTTCCTGTCGCAGGTGCCGCACACGCCGGGCCTCGAGGTGAGCGTCATCGTCGACCTCGACCGCGATCGCGCGCGCGAGGCCTGCCGCACAGTCGGCTGGGACGACGAGCGGATCAAGGCGACCGCGTTCACCGACGACGGCGCGCGCGCCATTGCCGGCGGCGCCTTCGATGTGGTGGTGGAAGCGACCGGCAATCCCGCGGTCGGCATTCGCCATGCCCGCGCCGCGATCGCGGCCGGCAAGCATGTCGTGATGGTCAATGTCGAGGCAGATGTGCTGGCAGGTCCCCTGCTCGCCGAGGAGGCGCGCAAGGCCGGCGTGGTTTATTCGCTCGCCTATGGCGACCAGCCGGCGCTGACCGCGGAGATGGTCGACTGGGCGCGCGCCACCGGCTTTCGCGTCGTCGCCGCCGGCAAGGGCACGAAATATCTTCCGGCCTATCACGACGTGACGCCGGAGGGCGTCTGGCAGCATTACGGGCTCACCGCCGGCGAAGCGCAGTCCGCCGGCATGAATCCGCAGATGTTCAACTCCTTCCTCGACGGCACCAAGTCCGCGATCGAGATGGCGGCGATTGCCAATGCCTGCACGCTCGACGTGCCTTCCGAGGGGCTATTGTTTCCGCCGTGCGGCGTCGACGATCTGCCGCATGTGATGCGGCCGCGCGAGGCTGGCGGCGTGCTGGAAAAATCCGGCATCGTCGAGGTGGTGTCCTCGCTGGAGCGCGACGGCCGGCCGGTGTTTCGCGATCTGCGCTGGGGCGTCTATGTGGTGCTGGAGGCGCCGAACGACTATGCCGCTGACTGCTTCAAGCAATACGGCCTCAAGACCGATTCGTCCGGCCGCTATGCGGCGATGTACAAGCCCTATCATCTGATCGGGCTCGAACTGAACATCTCGATCCTGTCGGCGGCGCTGCGCAACGAGCCGACCGGCCAGCCGCGCGGCTTTCGCGGCGACGTCGCGGCGGTGGCAAAACGCAATCTGCGCGCCGGCGAAATGCTCGACGGCGAAGGCGGCTACACGGTGTGGGGCAAGTTGATGCCGGCCACCGCCAGCCTCGCCGCCGGCGCGCTGCCGATCGGGCTCGCCCATCGCGTCAAGCTGAAGAACGACATCGCCCACGGCGCCGTGGTGCGCTGGAGCGATGTCGAGGTCGATGAGAGCAACGACACGATCAAGACAAGGAAGGCGATGGAGGCGGCGTTTTCGCGGTAACGCTCTCGCGTTGCCGGCTCTCTTCACCTCTCCCCGCTCTCTGCGGGGAGAGGTCGGATCGCATCGCAGATGCGATCCGGGTGAGGGGCGAGGCACGCTGCTCAACAATCGGCAAATGCTCGCCGGATGGAGGCCCCTCACCCCGCCCTCTCCCCGTGAAGAACGGGGAGAGGGAGACGAGAGACCTTTCACCTCTCCCCGCCCTTTGCGGGGAGAGGTCGGATCGCATCGCAAGATGCGATCCGGGTGAGGGGCGAGGCACTCTGCCCAACAAATCGCAAACTACTCGCCGGATGGAAGCCCCTCACCCCAACCCTCTCCCCGCTCTTTGCGGGGAGAGGTCGGAGCGCATCGCAGATGCGATCCGGGTGAGGGGCGAGGCACGCTGCTCAACAAATCGCAAACTGCTCGCCGGATAGAAGCCCCTCACCCCTCCCTCTCCCCGTGAAGAACGGGGAGAGGGAGACGAAAGAGGTTTCACCTCTCCCCGCTCTTTGCGGGGAGAGGTCGGAGCGCATCGCAGATGCGATCCGGGTGAGGGGCGAGGCACGCTGCTCGACAATCGGCAAACTGCTCGCCGGATGGAGGCCCCTCACCCCGCCCTCTCCCCGTGAAGAACGGGGAGAGGGAGACGAGAGAGCGAGCGTTCCAATCGCTACGGCAGCAGCCGGCTTGCCTTCGCCAGCTTGAACCATTTGCGGAACATCGCTTCGGTATCCATCATCTCGGTAAAGCCGGCCTGGTTGATCTTGACCGTCGAGACGATCGAGGGCGGCCCGGACTCGGTCTGGCCGTGGCGCATGCTGTAGTCGGCGTACTGGAACGACAGGCCAACGAACTCCTCGAGGCCGGGCGCGATCAGGTCATGCTTCCTGCGCAGCTCGTCCCACGGTGCGATCCATTTTGGATACTCTCGCGCCAGCGACAGCGGCACGTGCCGTCCCGGTTTCATCTCCAGCGCGTCCGCGATCGCGGGCCAGATGTTTTCCCAGGTGAAGACGTCGCCATTGGTGACGTTGAAGGCTTCGTTGCGCGCGGCCGCGGCCTCGCCGGACCAGGCGATCGCGCGTGCCAGCAGATCGACGTCGACCGCCTGCGCGACGCGGGCGGCGCCGCCGGGATAGTCGAGCGGCCGGCCCTGCTCGCGCAGCATTGCTGCATAGACACCGAGCGGCGGGATCAGGTCCATCGCGCCGCCCATGGCTTCGCCGATGATCAGCACCGGGCGCAGAATGCTCCAGTGCCAGGACTTGCCCTGCTGCAGGGCACGCAGAAAATTCTCCTGCGCCCAGTAAAAGTTCGGCTGCTCGTACATTTCCGAGCGGCCCTCGCGCGCCGGCACCGTGAGCGGCCGGACGTGCACGCCGTAGGCCTTGGTGCCCTGCAGCAAGGCGACGTGCTTCAGCTCCGGCGCGACGGGCTCGAGCGCGCCCATCAGATTGCGCAGCATCAGATCGTTGGTTTCGATCTGCCGCGCGTCGCGCCAGCCGTCGACCAGGTTCGGCGCTTCATAGAGCGCCGCATAGACCAGATGGGTGGCGCCGCGGAGCTCGGCCGCCACACGGCGGCAATCCTCGGCGCTGGTGAGGTCGATCGGCACGTGGCGCGCGCCGTAGAGATCGCGCGGCTTGCGCCGCGACAGCGCGATCCGCTCGCTACTTTCGTCTAGGCCGAAGTGTCGCAGAGCGGCACTGCCCACGAGGCCGGTTGCCCCGGCAACCACAACTTTCTTGTTGGCCATGTCCTTGAGCTCCCATCATGCTGGCCTGCCCTGCCCGGCAGACCGTGGCGGTCCGCCCGCCTTGGTCGTAACCTTGGCTGCCGCGCGGGCCGTAGTCTACCGGTGCCGGCATTCATTCGCGTCTATGGCGAACGCAGCGCTTGATTTCCTTCGGCAAACCGTCATCCTGCCCGCGGAACCGGACAACTCGGAATTCCGCCAACAAGAGCCCGTCGAGGGCCACCGGACACGTTCACATATCAACGTCGATTCATCGGCGAAGAAGACGACATCAAGATCGTTCCCTTGTCGAAGCATCGGCAACATTGGAGGGAATCGCATGAAGCGTCGTGAATTCTTGAAGGTAGGCGGCGTCGGCCTGGCCGCGAGTGCAGTGGCCGCGCCCGCAGTCGCACAGTCGATGCCGGAAGTGAGATGGCGGCTGGCGGCAAGCTGGCCGAAAGCGCTCGATACGCTGTATGGCGGCTGCGAGTTTTTCTGCAAGCGCGTCGCAGAGATCACCGACAACCGGTTCCAGATCCAGCCCTTCGCCGCCGGCGAGATCGTCCCCGGCCTGCAGGTGCTCGACGCCGTCTCCAACGGCACGGTCGAGATCGGCAACACCGCGCTCTACTACTACTGGGGCAAGAACCCAGCGTTCACCTTCGGCACGTCGCTGCCGTTCGGACTCAACACGCGCCAGCATATTTCCTGGCTGCAATGGGGCGGCGGCACCGACCTGCTCAACGATCTGCTCAAGGAATACAAATGCATCGGCATTCCGACCGGCTCGACCGGCGCCCAGATGGGCGGCTGGTTCCGGAAAGAAATCAAGTCGATGGCAGATTTCCAGGGCCTGAAATTCCGCGTCGGCGGCTTCGCCGGCACCATCATCTCCAAGGTCGGCGGCGTGCCGCAGCAGATCGCGGGCGGCGACATCTATCCGGCGCTGGAAAAAGGCACCATCGACGCCGCCGAGTGGGTCGGGCCGTATGACGACGAGAAGCTCGGCTTCGTGAAGGTCGCCAAGTTCTACTACTATCCGGGTTGGTGGGAAGGCACCGGCCAGGGCCACAATGTGGTGAACATGGACAAGTGGAGCGCGCTGCCGAAACACTATCAGGCGGCGATCCAGGCGGCGTCCGAGGACACCTTCACCTGGGTGACCGGCAAATACGACGCGGTCAATCCGCCGGCGCTGAAGCGATTGATCGTCGCCGGCGCGCAGCTGCGGCCGTTCCCGCAGGAAGTGCTGGAGGCCTGCTACAACGCCGCCAACGAGATCTATGCCGATCTCGCCAAGAGCAACCCGCATTTCGGCAAGATGTATTCGAGCCTGTCGGCCTATCGCAACGAATCGCTGGCCTGGATGCAGGTCGCCGAGCTCTCGTTCGACACCTTCATGATGCGGATGCGGACGCGGACCTGAGCCGCAACGCGACACCAGACGCAAAAAGGCCCCGGAGAAATTTCTCCGGGGCTATTTGTTCGAGCGAACATAGCCGCATCAGTTTCGGTGCGCTCCCTCTCCCCGTTCTTACGGGGAGAGGGTTGGGGTGAGGGGCCGCTTCCGCATACATTGCGATAGTTGGATTTCGCGGTGGCTCCCCCTCACGCGGGGCGAGGTGAAGCGATCAGTTCTCGTCGCTGCCGCCGAATTCTTCCATCAGCTTGTCGTAGCTCTTGGTGACGAGGTCGATATTGCCCTTGTTCTCGAGCGCGGGCGGCGGCGACTTCAGGGCTTCGTTGAGGTCGGCGAGCGCTTCCTTCTTGTCCTTGGCCGACATCTGCTTGTCGGCCTGGACCTGCGCGATCTGCGCCTTCAGCACCGCTTCGGGACCGACATACTTCTTGGTCTGCGGATCGAAGCCGCCGAGCACCAGCGAGATGTTGTCGACGACGCTGTTGTACTCGTCATAGCTGGCAAAGCCGTTCTTCTTGGCGATGCCCTCGAGCTGCGCGATGATCTTCGGATCCGGCTTGGCATTCTCGGCCAGCTTGGCGGTGATCGGATCCATTTCCTTGGCCGCAGCGAGCGCGCCGTCGACCTGCTTGTCGGTCAGCGCGATCTGCTTGATCGGCGGCGCCTGATCCTGCGCCGCGGGCGCGGCCTGCGCCGGCTGCTTGGCCGGCGGCGCCATCTGCTGCTGCTTGGCCTGCGCGAACGCGCCGCTGTTCGATGCCGCGGTCATCGCGACAGCAAGGCACGCGACACCAAACGCAGCAAATACGGGACGGACGATCTCACGCATGGAAGTCTCCTTGTTGGGCAGGGTTCGGTTGCCGGGCTTCTTGCGGGCAAGGGGTACGGAAATTGAAATGAATGGCCCATGAACTTTCGTCGTAGACGATGACGGCCAATCGTGGCCGAATAATCACAAACCGTTCAGGTCGACGCAGACGTAATGATGCCGCCGGTGTTGCGTTCCGTGATCGCAATCACGCACATCCGTTCAGGCAGCTCGCAGCGGCTTCGTCGCGAAATCGGTTGTGTGGCTGGGATCCCGCGGAGCGACGGCAATCGTCGGCGGCGAACGGCGGACGTACTCGCCACAAACAAAAACGCCGCCTCCAATCGGAGACGGCGTTTTGCTTTGATCATGACACGTAAAGAGGAATTCCATTGTCCTTGGCAGGCCTGGCAGCGACCTACTCTCCCAGGGCTTGAGCCATAGTACCATTGGCGCTGAGGAGTTTAACGGCCGAGTTCGGGATGGGATCGGGTTCATGCTCCTCGCTAGAACCACCAGGCCGGCGAAGGACAAAGGAAAACGAAGCAAGCGATCTTGGCTGTCTGTCTTGTGACTGACGCCACTCATACATTCTGGTCACGGGCCTTGCGGCCCTATGGACAC